>NZ_ATUE01000013.1 GCF_000420045.1 Perlucidibaca piscinae DSM 21586 | reverse complement strand
AGTACTGCTCACGGGTATATCAGCAGCTGCATGAGCGTCATGGCATACGCTGTTCGATGACAGACGGCTATGACTGTTACCAAAATGCCCTGGCGGAGCGGGTCAACGGCATCTTGAAGTGCGAGCTGCTGTTGCAGCGTCCACATGACCTGCTGGAGGCAAGGAAAATGGTCATGGAGTCGGTGACCATCTACAACCAGGAGCGTCCGCATCTGGCGCTGAAATACAAAACGCCCGATGCAATGCACCGGGCGTTTTGAGAGAAACAGGTGTCAACCTATTTCAGGACTGGACACCGTTTGACGCAGCAGGAATCACTTCCAGCCAGTCAGCTCGGCAATCGCGGCACCCAGCATGGCCGGGTTGGCAACGGTCTTCACGCCAGCGGCCTGCAGGGCGGCGAACTTCTCGTCTGCCGTGCCCTTGCCACCAGAGATGATGGCACCGGCATGGCCCATGCGCTTGCCGGCCGGCGCGGTGACGCCAGCGATGTAGGACGCCACCGGCTTGGTGACATGGGCCTTGATGAACTCGGCAGCCTCTTCTTCCGCCGAACCGCCGATCTCGCCAACCATGATGATGGCTTCGGTCTGCGGGTCGTCCTGGAACAGGCGCAGGGCATCGATGAAGGTCATGCCCGGAATCGGGTCGCCGCCGATGCCGATGCAGGTCGACTGGCCGAAGCCGAGATCGGTGGTCTGCTTGACGGCTTCATAGGTAAGCGTGCCAGAACGCGACACGATGCCGACCTTGCCCGGCAGGTGGATGTGGCCCGGCATGATGCCGATCTTGCATTCGCCCGGGGTGATGATGCCCGGGCAGTTCGGCCCGATCAGGCGCACGCCGCCCTTGCGGACGATGTATTCCTTGACGTAGAGCATGTCGATGGCAGGCACGCCTTCGGTGATGCAGACCACCAGCTCGATGCCGGCATCGACGGCTTCGAGGATGGAATCCTTGGCGAACGAGGCCGGCACGTAGATCACCGAGGCGGTGGCGCCGGTCTGTTCGACGGCTTCACGCACGGTGTTGAACACCGGCAGACCGAGGTGGGTGGTGCCGCCCTTGCCCGGGGTCACGCCGCCGACCATCTGGGTGCCGTAGGCAATGGCCTGCTCCGAGTGCATGGTGCCTTGCGAGCCGGTGAAGCCCTGGCAGATCACCTTGGTGCTTTTGTTGATCAGGACACTCATGTTCAGGCTCCCACAGCTTTGACGACGAGCTCGCCCGCTTCGTTGAGCGAGGCGGCCGGAATGATGTTGAGACCGGACTCACGCAGCTTCTGCGCGCCCAGTTCGGCATTGTTGCCCTCGAGACGGACCACCACCGGCACCTTGACGCCGACTTCCTTGACCGCGCCGATGATGCCTTCGGCAATCATGTCGCAGCGCACGATGCCGCCGAAGATGTTGACCAGAACGGCCTTCACCGAGCTGTCGGAGAGAATGATCTTGAAGGCCTCGGTGACGCGTTCCTTGGTGGCACCGCCGCCGACGTCCAGGAAGTTCGCGGGCTGGCCGCCCTTGAGCTTGATCAGGTCCATGGTGGCCATGGCCAGACCGGCACCGTTGACCATGCAGCCGATGTTGCCTTCGAGGGCGACGTAGTTCAGTTCCCACTCGGCGGCGCGGCGCTCGCGCTCGTCTTCCTGGGTCGGGTCGTACATGGCCTTGAGCTTGGGGTGACGGTAGAGGGCGTTGGAGTCGATCACCATCTTGGCATCCAGGCAGTGCAGGTTGCCTTCGCTGGTGATGACCAGCGGGTTGATCTCCAGCAGGGCCAGGTCCAGGTCGGTGAACATCTTGCCCAGACCCAGATAGATCTTCACGAACTGCTTGACCTGCTCGGCATTGAGGCCGAGCTTGTAGGCCAGTTCACGGCCCTGGTAGGGCTGCGGGCCGACCAGCGGGTCGAGCGCGACGGTGAGGATCTTTTCCGGGGTTTCGTGGGCAACCTTCTCGATTTCCACGCCGCCTTCGGTGGAGGCCATGAACACCACGCGACGGGTGGCGCGATCGACCACGGCACCGAGGTAGAGCTCACGCGCGATGTCGGTGCAGGTCTCGACGAGAATCTTGGTCACCGGCTGACCGTTGGCATCCGTCTGGTAGGTGACCAGACGCGTGCCCAGCTTGTCACGGGCAAAGGCCTCGACTTCATCCAGGCTCTTCACCAGCTTGACGCCACCGGCCTTGCCGCGACCACCGGCGTGGACCTGGGCCTTGACCACCCAGACCGAACCACCGATGCGCTCGGCGGCCGCGCGGGCCTCTTCCGGCGTGGAGGCGGCGAAACCCTTGGACACGGGCAGACCATACTCGGCAAACAGCTGCTTGCCCTGATATTCGTGCAGATTCATTGTGTCATCACCACTCGTTTGAAAAAGGTTACTTGCGCTTGCGCTGGATGGCGTGAATGGCACGCCCGTCCACCGCCAGCGCGGCTTCGTGCACCACCTCCGACAGGGTCGGGTGGGCAAAGCACATGAGCTGCAGATCCTCGACGCTGGCGCCGAACTCCATGGCGATCAGGCCCTGGTGGATCATGTCGCCGGCACCCGGGCCGATCACGTGCATGCCGAGCAGACGGTCCGTCTTGCTGTCGGCAACGAACTTGACGAAGCCCGCGTTGTCGTCGGCGGCCAGTGCACGGCCGTTGACGGCGAACGCGAACTGGCCGGTCTTGACATCAAAGCCTTCGGCCTTGGCGCGTTCTTCGCTGAGACCCACCCAGGCCACTTCGGGATGGGTGTAGATCACTGAAATGACCAGGTCATAGTTGAAGCGGGCATGGTGGCCGGCAATCAGCTCGGCAGCCATCACGCCCTCTTCCATGGCCTTGTGCGCGAGCATGGGGCCTCGCACCAGGTCACCGATGGCATAGACGCCCGGCACCGAGGCACGGCACTGGCCATCGACATGGACAAAGCCGCGCTCGTCGAGGCTGACGCCGCTGTCGACGCTGAGCAGACCGGCAGTGACCGGACGACGGCCGACGGCAACGATGAGTCTGTCAAAGACTTCGCTGTGCTCGCCTGCGGCATCCTGATAGGTCACATGCACCTTGCCATCCACCACCTTGGCACCGGTGACACGGGCGCTGAGGCGGATGTCCAGGCCCTGCTTGGTCAGGGTCTTCTGGGTTTCCTTGGCAATGGCACGGTCGGCCGCCGCGAGGAAGACGTCGAGCGCTTCCAGCACCACCACCTCGGAGCCCAGGCGCGACCACACCGAGCCCAGTTCGAGGCCGATGACGCCGGCACCGATGACACCGAGACGGGCAGGCACGCTGGTGAACTCGAGGGCCCCGGTGGAATCGACGATCAGATCATCGACCAGCGGAGCCACCGGGATCTCGATGGGCTTGGAACCGGAGGCGAGAATCACCGAGCCGGCCTCGATCACCTCGATCTCACCCTCGTGCGGGGTGAACTCGACGCGCTTGCCGGCGAGCAGCTTGCCACTGCCCTGCAGCCAGGTGATGCCGTTGCCCTTGAGCAGACCGGCGATGCCGCCGGTCAGGGTGTCAACGACCTTGTCTTTGCGTGCCTGCATGGCGGCGATGTCGATGCTGACCTCGCCGAACTGGATGCCGTGCTTGGCGTAACCGGCCTTGAGGTCGTGGTACTTGTGCGAGGAATCCAGCAGCGCCTTGGACGGAATGCAGCCGACGTTGAGGCAGGTACCGCCCAGGGCCGGCTTGCCCTTGTGAATGCGACGCTCGATGCAGATCACCGAGAGTCCGAGCTGTGCGGCGCGGATGGCGGCCTCGTAGCCACCGGGTCCGCCGCCAATCACCACCACATCTGCTTTTTGTGTCATGCGTGCAGTTCTCTTCAGATTTCCAGCAACAGACGGGCCGGATCTTCAACCAGTTCCTTGATGGCGACCAGGAAGCTCACGGCTTCCTTGCCGTCGATCAGGCGGTGATCGTAGGACAGGGCCAGGTACATCATCGGCAGGATCACGACCTGGCCGTTCACGGCCATCGGGCGGTCCTGGATCTTGTGCATGCCGAGGATGGCGGTCTGTGGTGGATTGAGGATGGGAGTCGAGAGCAGGGAGCCGAAGACACCGCCATTGGAAATGGTGAAGGTGCCGCCGGTCATGTCCTCGATGCCAAGCTTGCCATCACGGGCCTTCTTGCCGAAGTCGAGCACGCCCTTTTCCATCTCGGCGATACTCATGTGTTCGACATTGCGCAGCACCGGCACCACCAGACCACGGTCGGACGACACGGCGACGCCGATGTCCTGGTAGCCGTGGTAGACGATGTCATTGCCGTCGATGGAGGCGTTCACGGCCGGGAAGCGCTTGAGGGCTTCGGTGGCGGCCTTGATGAAGAAGGACATGAAGCCGAGCTTGACGCCGTGCACCTTCTCGAAACGCTCCACGTACTGCTTGCGCAGCTCCATGACCGGCTTCATGTTGACCTCGTTGAAGGTGGTCAGCATGGCGGTGGACTGCTTGGCCTCGAGCAGACGCTCGGCGACCTTGGCACGCAGACGGGTCATGGGCACGCGCTTCTCGACGCGCTCGCCGACTGCCAGGGACAGCGGTGCGGGGGCGGCGGCAGCGGCCGGGGCAGCCGGCTTGCTGGCGACCACGGCTTGCACGTCAGCCTTGGTGACACGACCACCGGCACCGGTGCCAGCGACGGTGTCGAGCGCGACGCCAGCAGCATCGGCCGCCAGGCGTGCGGCCGGACCGGCGACAGCAGCGGCAACCGGCGCTGCAGCGGGAGCGGCAGCAGCCGGCGCGGCGGCGGCCGGGGCAGCAGCGGCACCGGCACCGGCGGTGAAGATGGCCAGCACTTCCTGCGACAGCACGGTGTCGCCTTCGTTCTTCAGCACTTGCGAGAGCACGCCATCGGCAGGCGCGACCACTTCCAGCACGACCTTGTCGGTTTCGATGTCGACCAGCAGCTCGTCGCGGGATACCGCTTCACCCGGCTTCTTGTGCCAGGTGGCCACGGTGCCGTCGGCGACCGACTCGGGGAACACGGGGGCTTTGATTTCCAGACTCATGATGCGTTTCCTTGGGCTAGGCCATTAAGCGGAGGGAATGCCGAGGGCATAGGCGACGAGGGCCGCCTGCTCTTTCGCGTGCAGATACACCGAGCCACAGGCCGGGGCCGCCGACGACGGACGACCGGCGTACTGGATGGTCAGGGCCGGCTTCCACTGGCGCATGACGCGTTCCAGGTTGTGACGGGTGTTGTACCAGGCGCCCTGGTTCATGGGCTCTTCCTGGCACCAGAACACCTCGCCGGCCTTGGCATACGGTGCCAGGGCCTCGAGCAGCTTGCGATCCGGGAAGGGATAGAGCTGCTCGACGCGGATGATGGCGGTATCGGTCATGCCCAGCTCGCGACGCTTCTCGAGCAGGTCGTAGTAGACCTTGCCGCCACAGATGATGACGCGACGCACCTCGGCCGGATCGAGCGCGTCGGTTTCCGGAATCACGGTGCGGAACTGGCCACTGACCAGCTCTTCCACCGGCGATACCGCCAGCTTGTGACGCAGCAGGCTCTTCGGCGACATGATGATCAGCGGCTTGCGCAGCGGACGCACGGCCTGACGCCGCAGCAGGTGGAAGATCTGCGACGGCGTCGACGGCGTGCAGACCTGGATGTTGTGTTCGGCACACAGCTGCAGGAAGCGTTCAAGACGCGCCGAGGAGTGCTCCGGACCCTGGCCTTCGAAGCCGTGCGGCAGCAGCATGGTGAGACCGCAGAGGCGCTCCCACTTGGTTTCACCGCTGGAGATGAACTGGTCGATCACCACCTGGGCACCGTTGGCGAAGTCGCCGAACTGGGCTTCCCAGATGATCAAGGCGCCCGGCGTGGTGGTGGCATAGCCGTACTCGAAGGCCAGCACCGCCTCTTCCGACAGCAGCGAGTCGTAGATCTCGAAGCGGCGCGGACTGGGCGCGATCTGCTGCAGCGGGCAGAAGGGCGAATTGTCCTTCTGGTTGTACATGATGGCATGGCGATGCGAGAACGTGCCGCGACCGACGTCCTGGCCGGTGATGCGGACCAGGGTGTCATCCTTGAGCAGGGTCGCGTAGGCCATGACCTCGGCAGCGCCCCAGTTCAGCTCGAGATTGCCGGACCACATGCGCTGGCGATCCTCGAGCACCTTCTGCACCTGACGCTGGACAACGAAACCTTCCGGAATCACGCCCAGACGCTTGCCGAGCTCGTTGATCACCGCCATCGGCACGCCGGTGTCCCACTCGTCCACCACCGGATGGTTGAGATAGGGCGTCCAGTCCACGAACAGCGACTTGTTGGGCTGGCGCACCAGCTTCTTGACCACGTGCTCGCCGGACTCGAGGGCCTGACGGTAGGCGTCGACCAGAGTGTCGGCCTCGCCAGCCTGGATCACGCCAGCCTTGAGCAGATGCTCCGCGTAGAGGGCACGGGTGGTCGGCAGCTTGTTGATGACCTGGTACATCAGCGGCTGGGTGGACGACGGCTCGTCGGCCTCGTTGTGGCCGCGGCGACGGTAGCAGTACATGTCGATGACGACGTCGCGCTTGAACTCCATGCGGTAGTCCAGCGCCATCTGGGTCACGAACAGCACCGCTTCCGGGTCGTCACCGTTGACGTGGAAGATCGGCGGCTGAACCATCTTGGCGACGCTGGTGCAGTATTCGGTGGAGCGTGCGTCGTCGATGCGGCTGGTGGTGAAACCGACCTGGTTGTTGATCACGATGTGCACGGTGCCGCCGGTGCGGTAGCCCCGGGTCTGCGACATCTGGAAGGTTTCCATGACCACGCCCTGGCCGGCGAAGGCGGCATCGCCGTGGATGCTGATCGGCAGCACCAGCTGACCGGTGGTGTCGCCGCGACGATCCTGACGGGCACGCACCGAGCCTTCGACCACCGGCGACACGATTTCAAGGTGGGACGGGTTGAAGGCCATGGCGAGGTGAACTTCGCCACCCGGGGTCTCGATGTTGGACGAGTAGCCCTGGTGATACTTGACGTCACCGGAGCCCTTGGTGGTCAGTGCCTTGCCCTCGAACTCCTCGAACAGGTCAGCCGGGTTCTTGCCGAGAATGTTGACCAGGGTGTTGAGTCGACCGCGGTGTGCCATGCCGATGACGACTTCCTTGGTGCCATAGCTGCCGGCACGCTGGATCATCTCGGACAGCATCGGAATCAGGGACTCGCCACCTTCGAGACCGAAACGCTTGGCACCGGCGTACTTTGTGCCCAGGTACTTTTCCAAGCCTTCGGCAGCAGTCAGCTCGGCGAGCAGGGTCTTGCGCGTTTCGGGGGCGTAGGCAGGGTTTCCGCGCATGCCTTCGAGTCGCTGCTGGATCCAGCGCTTCTGCGCGGTATCCACGATGTGCATGTATTCGATGCCGATGCTGCGGCAGTAGATCGCCTCCATGGCGTCGACCATTTCACGCAGCGTGCATTCTTCCTTGCCGATGGCCAGGTTGCCGGTATGGAAGACGGTATCGAGATCGGCCAGTGACAGGCCGTGGGTGGCGAGATCGAGGTCTGAGACACGCTGTCGCGGCATCAGGCGCAGCGGATCGAGCTGCGCGCACTGATGACCCCGGTTGCGGTAACCGGCGATCAGCTGCAGCACACCCACCTGCTTGCGCTCGTGGTCGGTGCTGACGCGGGAAACTTCCATCGGACGGGCACGGCTGCTGTTGCGGCCGAGAAGCAGGAACTGCTCACGCACACCCTGGTGCGGCGTGTCCTGGCTGATGCCGTTGACGCGCGGGAGTTTCTCGAAATAGCTGCGCCATTCTTCGGGCACAGACTGGGGTGTCACCAAGTATTCTTCGTAAAGCGCTTCGACATAGGCAGCATTCTCGGCAGAGAGCTGAGAAGTGCTCCACTGCCGCTGCATCTGGCCGTCTTGCATAGTTGTTATCCCAAACAGAGGTGTGGAAGGCGCTTTGAGCCCGACCATCCGGCTGCCACACACTCTCAGACATTACCGCAGCACCTTTATGAGGCACCGCGACCCACACCACGTCGCCTTTAGGCAAGATCTGGTGCATTCAACCGTCCGGCAGTGCCGAAACCGCGACTTGATAGCAAGAACCAAGCCAACACGAAACGACCCTGCTCAAGACCCGGCGCACCGGGCACCCGACCTTGCGGACTGGCCGATACTAGCGCGAATGCCGGAGGCTAGGAACCACTACCAAAGTGGCAGCCGGCGAAAAATGAAACTGTCCGATGACAGGCAATAAAAAACCCGGCGAAAGGGTATTTCGCCGGGTTTTGTGCTCCGCAGCAGGGCAACCGAAGGGCCGCCCTGCCCCTGCGTGCTGACTCAGGATGCCTGGGTCAGCAGCATGTTGCGGATATGGCCGATGGCCTTGGTCGGGTTCAAGCCCTTCGGGCAGACGCTGACGCAGTTCATGATGCCGCGGCACCGGAACAGCGAGAACGGGTCGTCCAGCTTGGCCAGACGCTCGGCAGTCGCCGTGTCACGGCTGTCCGCCAGGAAGCGCCAGGCTTGCAGCAGCGCCGACGGACCCAGGAACTTTTCCGGGTTCCACCAGAACGACGGGCAGCTCGTGGTGCAGCAGGCGCACAGGATGCACTCGTAGAGGCCGTCGAGCTTCTCGCGGTCTTCCGGGGACTGCAGACGCTCGATGGCCGGCGCCGGCGTGTCGTTGATGACGTAGGGCTGAACCTTCTCGTACTGGGTGTAGAACATGGTCATGTCGACGACCAGGTCGCGCACCACGGGCAGGCCCGGCAGCGGCTTGACGATCAGGTGGTTGCCACCCTTGGTCGCCTGCGACACCGGCACGATGCAGGCCAGGCCGTTCTTGCCGTTCATGTTGAGACCGTCGGAACCGCAGACGCCCTCACGGCAGGAACGGCGATAGGCCAGCGAATCATCCTGTTCCTTGACCAGGTTGAGCACGTCCAGAACCATCAGATCGCGACCCTGGGTGTCGATCTGGTAGTCCTTCATGTACGGTTCGCGGTCCGTTTCCGGGTTGTAGCGATAAATGCTGACTTTGAGCATGTCGGTCACCTTGAATCAGTAAGTACGGGCCTTGGGCTGGAAGGCCTTGACCTGCTTGGGCGCGAAGTTGACGGCGCGCTTGACCACCTTCTTCTGTTCCGGCAGGAACAGCGAGTGGGCAAGCCAGTTTTCGTCGTCACGATCCGGATAGTCTTCACGGCTGTGAGCACCACGCGATTCGGTACGAACCTGGGCAGCCAGCGCGGTGGCTTCGGCGGTCTCGAGCAGGTTGTCCAGCTCGAGGGCCTCGACACGGGCCGTGTTGAAGGCGCCGGACTTGTCAGCCAGATTGGCCTTGCCGATGCGCTCGCGCAGTTCCGCGACAGCCACCACGCCCTTGTCCATGTCTTCGCCGCGACGGAAGATGCCGAAGGCGCTTTGCATGGTCTTCTGCAGTTCCTTGCGCAGGGCCGGCACGGACTCGCCGCTGACCGAGCTGTCCCAGCGTGCCGTGCGTGCCTGGGCGCGCTCGACGTCGGATTCGGACGGCTGACGCTGCTCCATGCCCTGACGCAGAGCGTCTTCGATGTGCAGACCGGCGGCACGACCGAACACCACGAGGTCAAGCAGCGAGTTGCCGCCGAGGCGGTTGGCACCGTGCACCGACACGCAGGCGATTTCGCCAACGGCGTAGAGACCCGGAATGATGTGGTCGCGACCCTGGGCATCGACGCTGATGGCCTGGCCGTGAACGTTGGTCGGGATGCCGCCCATCATGTAGTGGCAGGTCGGGATGACCGGGATCGGTTCCTTGACCGGATCGACATGCGCGAAGGTCTGGGCCAGTTCGCAGATGCCCGGCAGACGGCTGTGCAGCACGTCCTTGCCGAGGTGATCGAGCTTCAGGTAGACGTACTCGCCATCCGGACCGGCACCACGGCCTTCGCGGATCTCGGTCGCCATGGAACGGGCCACCACGTCACGCGAGGCGAGGTCCTTGGCGTTCGGGGCATAACGCTCCATGAAGCGCTCGCCATCCTTGTTGAGCAGGTAGCCACCCTCACCGCGGCAGCCTTCGGTGACGAGCACGCCGGCACCGGCGATGCCGGTCGGGTGGAACTGCCACATTTCCATGTCCTGCAGCGGAATGCCGGCACGTGCCGCCATGCCGACGCCGTCACCGGTGTTGATGTGGGCGTTGGTGGTCGACGAGTAGATGCGACCGGCGCCGCCGGTGGCGAACACGGTGGCCTTGGACTTGAAGAACACGGTTTCGCCGGTGGCGATATCCATGGCGATGACGCCGCAGACGGCGCCGTCCTGGTTGCGCACCAGGTCCAGGGCCAGCCACTCGATGTAGAACTTGGTGTTGTTCTTCAGGTTCTGCTGATACAGGGTGTGCAGCAGGGCGTGACCGGTACGGTCAGCCGCGGCACAGGTACGGGCAGCCTGACCGCCCTCGCCGTAGTTCTTCGACTGGCCACCGAACGGACGCTGGTAGATGCGGCCTTCCTCGGTACGCGAGAACGGCAGGCCCATGTGCTCGAGCTCGAACACGACCTGCGGACCGACCGAGCACATGTACTCGATGGAGTCCTGGTCACCAATGAAGTCGGCACCCTTGACGGTGTCGTACATGTGCCAGCGCCAGTCGTCATTGGGATCGGCCGACGCGATGGCGCAGGTGATGCCGCCCTGGGCGGAGACGGTGTGCGAACGGGTCGGGAACACCTTGGAGATCAAGGCCGTCTTGAAGCCGGACTGGGCCAGTTGCAGCGAGGCGCGCATGCCGGCGCCGCCACCACCCACGATGACGGCATCAAAATTGACGGTACGCATTTTCGACATGATTTAGTTGCCCCAAATGATCTGAATGCCCCAGACAATGACCACGAACAGGGCAATGCCCATCGCGACCTGTGCCAGCAGACGCAGCACGTCTGCCTTCGGACCCATCTGACGCGAGGTCAGGTAATCCGTGAAAACCGTCCACATGCCGATCCATGCGTGACCGACAAAGGACAGCAGAGCCAGCAAGGTGAAGATGCGCATCGCATCATTGGTCATGAAACCGTGCCAGGTCTCGTAGCTCATGCCCGGGTTGCAGACGATGAAGCCGAACAGCACCACCGTGTACACGGCGAGAATGACAGCACTGACACGCTGGACCAGCCAATCGGACAAACCCGAACGCGAGAAACTGGTTGCACTCTTCATCACAGCACCACCCACACAAAGATCGCCGCAATGGCGAAGGCTGCAGTCACGAGCATGGCCTTGGCAAAGGCACGCCCACCTTCAAGGGTTTCCCCGACGCCCCAGTCCATGACCAGGTGCTTGATGCCGGCCAGGAAGTGATAGGCAAGACCGGCAAGGGCCACGAAAAGAACCAGCTTGGCGACCGTGCCGGAGAGCAGGGTCTGCACCTCGGCAAAGCTTTCCGGCGAGGCCAGGGAGCAGTTCAGCAGGGCCAGCAGGCCGGGAACCACGAAGAACAGCAAGATGCCCGAAAGGCGATGCAGGATGGAGGCGACGGCGACCGGCGACTTGAGATTGACCTCAATGACGGTTGCCAACGAAAGGTTGACGGGTCTGTTGGTTTTCACAGAAGTGCATCCTGTTGGTCTGGCCCGAAGGGCTTGGCAAGAGGGAAACCCTGTCAAGCCCCTGATTTCAAAGGATAAATCCAGTAAATTCAGGCGCCTGCAAGATCGACGCGAAAGTATAATCCCGCACAAACCGTAATACAAACGGGCTACCTGCGGTTTTCATGCTTTCCGTCCGACCATTGTCTTCGACTTCAGTATGAGTGGCAGCCAGGCGGGAGTCGCCTTGATTGACAATTCTGCCTCGTGATTTAAGCTAGCCGCGCTTTCCGCAGTGCGCCTCCATGCCGTGCTGCCTGCCCCCTTCCAGGAGACCGTAGATGACGGCAAAGACCGCGACGCTGACCATTGGCGATGAAACCCTGTCCCTGCCGGTGACCTCCGGCACCCTCGGCCCGGACGTGATCGACGTCAAGGATGTGCTGGCCAAGGGCTACTTCACCTATGACCCGGGCTTCATGGCCACCTCGGCCTGCGAATCCAAGATCACCTTCATCGACGGCGACAAGGGCATTCTGCTGCACCGCGGCTACCCGATCGACCAGCTCGCCGAACAGGCCGAATACCTGGAAGTCTGCTACCTGCTGCTCAACGGCGAACTGCCGAATGCCGCACAGAAGGCTGAATTCACCAAGCTCGTCACCGACCACACCATGGTCAACGACCAGATCCGCAAGTTCTTCGAAGGCTTCCGTCGTGACGCCCACCCGATGGCCGTGATGTGCGGCGTGGTCGGCGCCCTGTCCGCCTTCTATCACGATGGCCTCGACGTCAACGATCCGAAGCACCGCGAAATCACTGCCATCCGTCTGATCGCCAAGATCCCGACGATTGCCGCGATGAGCTACAAGTACACCGCCGGCCAGCCCTTCGTGTACCCGCGCAACGACCTGGGCTATGCCGAGAACTTCCTGCACATGATGTTCTCGGTGCCGGCTGACGTGAACTTCAAGGTCAATCCGGTGCTGGCCAAGGCCATGGACCGCATCTTCACCCTGCATGCCGACCACGAGCAGAACGCCTCGACCTCGACCGTGCGTCTGGCCGGCTCCACCGGTGCCAACCCGTACGCCTGCATCGCCGCAGGCATCGCCGCGCTCTGGGGCCCGGCCCACGGTGGCGCCAACGAAGCCGTGCTGCAGATGCTCGACGAGATCGGCAGCATCGAGAACGTGAAGCCGTTCATGGAGAAGGTGAAGACCAAGGAAGTCAAGCTGATGGGCTTCGGTCACCGCGTCTACAAGAACTTCGACCCGCGCGCCAAGGTCATGAAGCAGACCTGCGACGAAGTCCTCGCCGCCCTCGGCATCAACGATCCGCAACTGGCCCTGGCCATGGAGCTGGAAAAGATCGCCCTCAGCGACCCGTACTTCATCGAGCGCAAGCTGTACCCGAACGTCGACTTCTACTCTGGCATCATCCTGAAGGCCATCGGCATTCCGACCTCCATGTTCACCGTGATCTTCGCCCTCGCCCGCACCGTCGGCTGGATCTCGCACTGGCTGGAAATGCACAGCGGCCCGTACAAGATCGGCCGTCCGCGCCAGCTCTACACGGGTTACACCCGTCGTGACTTCGTGTCGGTGGACAAGCGCTGATCGCTGTCGCCTGTGTCCAGTCCTGAAATAGGTTGACACCTGTTTCTCTCAAAACGCCCGGTGCATTGCATCGGGCGTTTTGTATTTCAGCGCCAGATGCGGACGCT
>NZ_ATUE01000012.1 GCF_000420045.1 Perlucidibaca piscinae DSM 21586 | reverse complement strand
GTCGGTGGCGGCGATCACGAGGATGGCGCCGTCCATCTGGGCCGCACCGGTGATCATGTTCTTGACGTAGTCAGCGTGACCCGGGCAGTCGACGTGGGCGTAGTGACGGATCGGGCTGTCGTATTCGACGTGCGCGGTGTTGATGGTGATGCCGCGGGCCTTTTCTTCCGGGGCCGAGTCGATCTGGTCGTAGCCCTTGGCTTCGCCACCGTACAGCTTGGCGCAGTTGGTGGCGATTGCTGCGGTCAGGGTGGTCTTGCCGTGGTCAACGTGACCGATGGTGCCGACGTTCACGTGCGGCTTGTTGCGTTCAAACTTTGCCTTTGCCATGTTCTGGCTCCTTCAATGATGACGGCGGGCCGGCACATGCCGACCCGCCTGACAGTTATTCGCCAGCGCTGCGCTTGGCGGTGTACTTGGTGATGATGGCGTCAGCGACGTTCTTCGGCGTTTCCGCGTACTTGGCGAACTCCATCGTGTACGTGGCACGGCCTTGCGACATGGAGCGCATGTCGGTGGCGTAGCCGAACATTTCCGACAGCGGGACTTCGGCGCGAATGGCCTTGGTGCCACCCGGCAGATCGTCCATGCCCTGCAGCGCGCCACGACGACGGCTGAGGTCACCCATGATGTCGCCCATGTAATCTTCCGGCGTTTCCACCTCGACCTTCATGATCGGCTCGAGCAGGACCGGACTGGCGTCCATGAAGCCCTTCTTGAAGCCCATGCTGGCTGCGACCTTGAACGCCATTTCGTTGGAGTCGACGTCGTGGTAGGAGCCGTCATACAGGGTGGCGCGGATGCCGACCACCGGATAGCCGGCGAGCACACCATTGGCCATCTGTTCCTGGATGCCCTTGTCGACAGCGCCGAAGTATTCCTTCGGAACGGTGCCGCCAACGACTTCTTCGACGAACTCGTAGTCCTTGCCTTCCTCGTTGCCGTAGATCGGCGTGAGGCGAAGCAGCACGTGGCCGTACTGGCCGCGACCACCGGACTGACGCACGAACTTGCCTTCGGTCTCCACCGCCTTGCGGATGGTTTCACGGTAGGCAACCTGCGGCTTGCCGATGTTGGCTTCGACGCCAAACTCGCGACGCATGCGGTCGACGATGATGTCGAGGTGAAGCTCGCCCATGCCGGAGATGATGGTCTGGCCGGACTCTTCGTCGGTGCGCACGCGGAAGGACGGGTCTTCCTTGGCGAGACGGCCGAGTGCGGTCGACATCTTTTCCTGGTCGGCCTTGGTCTTCGGTTCGACGGCGACCGAGATGACCGGCTCCGGGAACTCCATGCGCTCGAGGGTGATCACGTGATCTTCGTCACACAGGGTGTCACCGGTGGTGACGTCCTTGAGACCGACGAAGGCGGCGATGTCACCGGCACGGATTTCCGAGATTTCCTCACGCTGGTTGGCGTGCATCTGCAGGATTCGACCAATACGTTCCTTCTTGCCCTTGACCGGGTTCCAGACCGCGTCACCCGACTTCAGCACGCCCGAGTAGCAGCGCACGAAGGTCAGGTTGCCGACGAACTTGTCGTTCATGATCTTGAACGCGAGCGCCGAGAACTTCTCTTCGTCCGACGAGACGCGCTCGCCTTCCGATTCGGCCTTGTCATCCAGGATGCCCTTGACCGGCGGCAGGTCGTTCGGCGCCGGCAGGTACTGGATGACGGCGTCGAGCATGCGCTGCACGCCCTTGTTCTTGAACGCGGTGCCGCAGAGCATCGGGTGGATCTCGCCGGCGAGGGTACGCTGACGGATGGCCTGGTGAATCTGCTCTTCGCTCAGGTCGCCGTTCTCGAGGTACTCGTTCATGAGTTCCTCGGAGGCTTCGGCGGCGGTTTCAACCAGGTTCGAACGCCACTTGTTGCAGACGTCAACCAGGTTGGCCGGAATGTCGCGGTACTCGAACTTCATGCCCTGGGAAGCTTCATCCCAGTAGATGGCCTTCATGACGATGAGGTCGACGACGCCTTCGAAGTTCTCTTCGGCACCGATCGGTACCACCAGCGGCACCGGGTTGCCGCCGAGGCGGACCTTCATCTGCTCGACGACGCGGAAGAAGTTGGCACCGGTACGGTCCATCTTGTTCACGAAGGCGAGACGCGGCACCTTGTACTTGTTGGCCTGACGCCACACGGTTTCCGACTGCGGCTGCACGCCACCGACGGCACAGTAGACCATGCAGGCACCGTCGAGGACACGCATCGAGCGCTCCACTTCGATGGTGAAGTCGACGTGGCCCGGGGTGTCGATGATGTTGATCTGGTGCTTGTCGAACTGGTTCGCCATGCCCGACCAGAAGCAGGTGGTCGCTGCGGAGGTGATGGTGATGCCACGCTCCTGCTCCTGCTCCATCCAGTCCATGGTGGCGGCGCCGTCGTGCACTTCACCGATCTTGTGGTTGACACCCGTGTAGTACAGGATGCGCTCGGTGGTCGTGGTCTTGCCGGCGTCGATGTGCGCCGAGATACCGATGTTGCGGTATCTGTTAAGCGGGGTAGTTCTTGCCACTGGGATATCCTCAGGCCGGACTTAGAAACGGTAGTGGGCAAAAGCCTTGTTGGCTTCGGCCATGCGATGCACGTCTTCGCGCTTCTTGATCGCAGCACCCTTGCCTTCAGCAGCATCCATCAGCTCGCCAGCGAGGCGCAGCGCCATGGTCTTTTCCGAACGCTTGCGTGCGGAGTCCACCAGCCAGCGCATGGCCAGGGCAGTACGACGGGAGGGGCGTACTTCCATGGGCACCTGGTAGGTGGCACCGCCGACACGGCGAGCTTTGACTTCAACCATCGGGCGCAGCTTGTCCAGCACCGTCTCGAAGAACTCGACCGGGTTGACGCCCTGCTTCTTCTCGACGATGCGATCCAGCGCACCGTAGACAATGGCTTCAGCGGTCGACTTCTTGCCCGATTCCATGACCTGGTTCATGAACTTGGCGAGGGTGGTGCTACCGAACTTGGGATCCGGCAGGATTTCGCGTGCTGCGACTACTCTTCTTCTTGGCATGACACTGTTAACCTTTCATTAAAACTTCAGGGTGATCCGGGACGGAATGCCCGGCCTTACTGCGCCCGCGAATTACTTCTTGGGACGCTTGGCACCGTACTTGGAACGCGACTGCATGCGGCCCTTGACGCCGGCACAGTCCAGCGAACCACGAACGGTGTGGTAACGCACACCCGGGAGGTCCTTGACACGACCGCCGCGGATCAGAACAACGCTGTGTTCCTGCAGGTTGTGGCCTTCACCGCCGATGTAGGAGCTGACTTCGAAACCCGAGGTCAGACGCACACGGCACACCTTGCGCAGAGCCGAGTTCGGCTTCTTCGGGGTGGTGGTGTAGACGCGGGTGCAGACGCCGCGACGTTGCGGGCTGCCGTTCAGTGCCGGCACGCCCGATTTCTCGACCAGTGCCTGGCGACCCTTGCGGATCAGTTGGTTGGTGGTTGCCATAGCGGCTCTTTCTCTCCCGTTGAAAAAACGCACCGCAAAAAGGAGCCAGCGTGGCTCCTTTTTCGGGGTTGCGCATTCTATGAGCAGTCCGGCCACCCGTCAAGGAAGCCGGACCGCCCGCTTCTGTCTCAACCCTCGAAGTTGAGGGCGTCAGACAATGCCTGCTCGACGTCGGCGGCGCTCGGTCCCTTGGCCTGGGCCAGGGCATCGAGGCGCTGCTGACGACGCTGGGCGTGGTAGGCGAAACCGGTACCGGCCGGAATCAGACGACCCACCACGACGTTTTCCTTGAGACCGCGCAGGTCGTCTTCCTTGCCGGTCACGGCAGCTTCGGTCAGGACACGCGTGGTCTCCTGGAAGGAAGCCGCCGAGATGAACGACTCGGTCGACAGCGAGGCCTTGGTGATACCCATGAGCACGCGCTCATAGTGAGCCGGGAACTTCTCCGACTGGTTGAGCACTTCGTTCTCGTCGAGCAGACGAGCCAGCTCGACCTGCTCGCCCTTGATGAAGGAGCTGTCGCCGTTCTCGGTGATCTCGACCTTACGCAGCATCTGGCGAATGATCACCTCGATGTGCTTGTCGTTGATCTTCACGCCCTGCAGACGGTAGACGTCCTGGACTTCGTTGACGATGTAGGTCGCCAGCGCGGTCTCGCCCTTGAGGCGCAGGATGTCATGCGGGTTCTGCGGGCCATCGGAGATGACTTCACCGCGCGACACGCGCTCGCCTTCGAAGACGTTGATCTGACGCCACTTCGGAATCAGTTCTTCGTAGACATCGCTGCCGTCATCCGGCGTGATGATCAGACGGTGCTTACCCTTGGTTTCCTTGCCGAAGCTGACCAGGCCGCTCTTCTCGGCGAGGATGGCCGGCTCCTTCGGCTTGCGGGCTTCGAACAGGTCGGCCACGCGCGGCAGACCACCGGTGATGTCACGGGTCTTGGACGATTCCTGCGGAATACGGCCAACCACTTCACCGATGCCGACGGTGGTGCCGTCCTGCAGGGCGGTGATGGAGCCCGGCGGCAGGAAGTACTGCACCGGCTGATCCGTGCCTTCGATGTTGATGGCATTGCCCTTGGCGTCGACCAGACGCACGGCCGGACGCAGGTCCTTGCCAGCCGCCGGACGATCCTTGGGATCCATGATCTCGATGTTGGTGAGACCGGTGAGCTCGTCGGTCTGGTGACGCACGGTGATGCCGTCTTCCATGTCCGCGAACTTCACGCGGCCCGCCTGCTCGGTGATGATCGGGTGGGTGTGCGGGTCCCAGGTGGCAACGATCTGGCCACCCTTCACTTCCTGGCCGTCGGCCACGGAAATCACCGCGCCGTAGGGCAGCTTGTAGCGCTCGCGCTCGCGACCGCGGGCATCGGCAATGCCGATCTCGCCGGAGCGGGAAACCGCCACCAGGTTGCCGCCAGCCTGCTGCACGGTCTTGATGTTGTGGAAGCGGACCTTGCCGTCGTTGCGGATCTGCACGCTGGAGACGGCCGAGGCACGGCTCGCGGCACCACCGATGTGGAAGGTACGCATGGTGAGCTGGGTACCCGGTTCACCGATCGACTGCGCCGCCATGACGCCGATGGCCTCGCCGATGTTGACGCGATGACCACGGGCCAGGTCGCGGCCGTAGCACATCGAGCAGACACCGAAGCGGGTGTTGCAGGTAATCACTGAACGCGCGTAGACCTCGTCGACGCCAGCCAGTTCCAGGCGATCAACCCACTTCTCGTCGAGCAGGGTACCGGCCGGAGCCAGCACTTCCTCGGTGCCCGGCTTGACCACGTCCTTGGCCACGACGCGACCGAGCACGCGCTCGCGCAGCGGCTCGACGATGTCGCCACCTTCGATGAGCGGCGTCATCAGCACGCCGTTGTCGGTGCCGCAGTCGTTTTCGGTGACCACCAGATCCTGGGCAACGTCAACCAGACGACGCGTCAGGTAACCGGAGTTCGCGGTCTTCAGCGCGGTGTCGGCGAGACCCTTGCGGGCGCCGTGGGTCGAGATGAAGTACTGGAGAACGGTCAGACCTTCACGGAAGTTCGCCTTGATGGGCGTTTCGATGATGGAGCCGTCCGGCTTGGCCATGAGGCCGCGCATGCCGGCGAGCTGACGGATCTGGGCGGCGGAACCACGCGCACCGGAGTCGGCCATGATGTAGATCGAGTTGAACGACTTCTGATCCTGGATCGAGCCGTCCTTCGCCGTCACCTTCTCGGTCGACAGGTTGTCCATCATCGCCTTGGCGACGAGTTCGTTGGTACGCGACCAGATGTCGACGACCTTGTTGTAACGCTCGCCCTTGGTGACCAGACCGGAGCCGAACTGGGCTTCGATCTCGCGCACTTCCTCTTCGGCTGCATTGATGATCTTTTCCTTCTCGGCCGGAATGACCATGTCTTCCATGCCGACCGACACGCCCGAGTACGTGGCTTGCGCGAAGCCGAGGTACATCAGCTGGTCAGCGAAGATGACCGAGTCCTTGAGACCGAGCACGCGGTAGCAGCTGTTGAGCAGACGCGAGATGTTCTTCTTGGTCATGGCCTGGTTGATCAGGTCGAAGGGCAGACCCTCCGGCACGATGTTCCAGAGCAGGCAGCGGCCCGGCGTGGTGTCGGCCAGGAACTTGCGCTCGACCTTCTCGCCATCGTCATTGATGGTGACTTCGCGCACGCGTACCTTGATCTTGGCGTGGATTTCCACGGCCTTGTTGCCGAGCGCGCGGGTCACTTCGGCGAAGTCGGCGAAGATCATGCCCTCGCCCTTGGCGTTCACCTTGTCACGGGTGATGTAGTACAGGCCGAGCACCACGTCCTGCGACGGCACGATGATCGGCTCGCCGTTGGCGGGCGACAGGATGTTGTTGGTCGACATCATCAGCGCGCGCGCTTCGAGCTGGGCTTCCAGCGTCAGCGGCACGTGAACGGCCATCTGGTCACCGTCGAAGTCGGCGTTGAAGGCGGTACACACCAGCGGGTGCAGCTGGATGGCCTTGCCTTCGATCAGCACCGGCTCGAACGCCTGCAGACCGAGACGGTGCAGGGTCGGGGCGCGGTTCAGCATGACCGGATGTTCGCGGATCACGTCGGCGAGAATGTCCCAGACCTCCGGGGTCTCGCGCTCGACCATCTTCTTGGCGGCCTTGATGGTGGTCGCCAGGCCCTGGGCCTGCAGCTTGCCGAAGATGAAGGGCTTGAACAGTTCCAGCGCCATCTTCTTGGGCAGACCGCACTGGTGCAGACGCAGCGTCGGGCCCACGGTGATGACGGAACGGCCGGAGTAGTCGACGCGCTTGCCGAGCAGGTTCTGACGGAAGCGACCCTGCTTGCCCTTGATCATGTCGGCCAGCGACTTCAGCGGGCGCTTGTTGGTGCCGGTGATGGCACGACCGCGACGACCGTTGTCGAGCAGCGCATCGACGGCTTCCTGCAGCATGCGCTTTTCGTTGCGCACGATGATGTCAGGAGCGCTCAGGTCGAGCAGACGCTTGAGACGGTTGTTGCGGTTGATGACGCGACGATAGAGATCGTTCAGGTCGGAGGTCGCGAAGCGGCCGCCATCGAGCGGCACCAGCGGACGCAGGTCCGGCGGCAGCACCGGCAGCACGGTCATGACCATCCACTCCGGCTTGTTGCCCGAGTTCAGGAACGATTCGACCAGCTTGAGGCGCTTGGACAGCTTCTTGAGCTTGGTTTCCGACGAGGTGGCCGGAATTTCCTCGCGCAGACGCACGACTTCGCCGTCGAGGTCGATGTCGGCGAGCAGGGCCTGGATGGCCTCGGCACCCATGCGGGCGTCGAACTCGTCACCATGCTCCTCGAGCGCGGTGTAGTACTCCTCGTCGTTGAGCAGCTGGCCCTTCTCGAGGGTGGTCATGCCCGGATCGATGACGACGAAGCTCTCGAAGTAGAGCACGCGCTCGATGTCACGCAGCGTCATGTCCAGCAGCAGGCCGATGCGCGACGGCAGCGACTTCAGGAACCAGATGTGTGCGGTAGGCGAGGCCAGCTCGATGTGGCCCATGCGCTCGCGACGCACCTTGGCCATGGTGACTTCGACACCGCACTTCTCGCAGATGACGCCGCGGAACTTCATGCGCTTGTACTTGCCGCACAGGCACTCGTAGTCCTTGATCGGGCCAAAGATCTTGGCGCAGAACAGGCCGTCACGCTCGGGCTTGAACGTGCGGTAGTTGATGGTCTCCGGCTTTTTCACTTCGCCGAAGGACCAGGAACGAATCATGTCCGGCGAGGCCAGACCGATGCGGATGCGGTCGAACTCTTCGACCACCTGACCCTGGTTGCGCAGCTGGCTGAGCAGATCTTTCAAGGCAATTCTCCCAAAGCAACTTGTGGGGGCGGCGTCCCGGACCGGGTCCGGCGACGCCGCCACGCGTCAGGCTTACTCGTTGTCCAGTTCCATGTTGATGCCGAGCGAACGGATTTCCTTCACCAGCACGTTGAAGGACTCCGGCATGCCCGGATCCATGCGGTGATCGCCGTCGACAATGTTCTTGTAGACGCGGGTACGGCCGTTCACGTCGTCCGACTTCACCGTCAGCATTTCCTGCAGGGTGTAGGCAGCGCCGTAGGCCTGGAGTGCCCAGCACTCCATTTCCCCGAAGCGCTGACCGCCGAACTGCGCCTTGCCGCCCAGCGGCTGCTGGGTGACGAGCGAGTAGGAACCGGTCGAACGTGCGTGCATCTTGTCGTCAACGAGGTGGTTCAGCTTCAGCATGTACATGTAGCCGACTGTGACCTGGCGATCGAAACGCTCGCCGGTACGGCCGTCGTACAGCCACTGCTGGCCGTTGGCATTGAGATTGGCGAGCTTGAGCAGCGCCTTGATCTCGGACTCGTGGGCACCGTCGAACACCGGCGTGGCGATGGGCACGCCGGCACGCAGGTTCTGCGCCAGCGCGGTGATCTCGTCATCGCTCAGGGAGCCGATCTGCTCCTGCTGACCACCCACGCTGTTGTAGATCTGGTCGAGGTACTTGCGCACCTCGGCGACCTTGCGCTGCTCGTCGAGCATTTCGCCGATGCGCTGGCCCAGGCCCTTGGCGGCCCAGCCCAGGTGGGTCTCGAGAATCTGGCCCACGTTCATGCGCGACGGAACGCCGAGCGGGTTGAGCACGATGTCGACCGGCTCGCCATGTTCGTCATGCGGCATGTCTTCCACCGGCATGATGATCGAGACGACACCCTTGTTGCCGTGACGGCCGGCCATCTTGTCACCCGGCTGGATGCGACGCTTCACGGCCAGATAGACCTTGACGACCTTGAGCACGCCATGGGCGAGGTCATCGCCCGTCATGATCTTGCGCTTCTTGTCCTCGAACTTGGCCTCGATGTCGGCCTGACGCTCGGACAGGAAGGCCTGGGCCTTCTCCAGCTGCTCGGCAACGCCCTCGTCAACCGGACGCAGCTCGAACCACTTGGCCAGGTCCAGACCGTCGAGATCGGCTTCGCTGACCTCGGCGCCCTTCTTGAGACCGGCACCACCGTTGACCTTCTGGCCGATCAGCGCCGAGCGCAGACGCGCGGACGTGGCCTCTTCGAAGATGCGGTACTCTTCCTTGAGGTCCTTGCGATAGGCGTCGAGCTGTTCCTTCTCGATGGCCTTGGCGCGGGCATCCTTCTCGATGCCGTCACGGGTGAAGACCTGCACGTCGATGACCGTGCCCTTGGTGCCGGACGGCACGCGCAGGGACGAATCCTTCACGTCAGAGGCCTTCTCGCCGAAGATCGCGCGCAGCAGCTTCTCTTCCGGCGACAGCTGGGTCTCGCCCTTCGGCGTGACCTTGCCGACCAGGATGTCACCGGCATTCACTTCAGCACCGATGTAGACGATGCCGGACTCGTCCAGCTTGGACAGCGCGGCCTCACCCACGTTCGGGATGTCAGCGGTGATTTCCTCGGCACCCAGCTTGGTGTCACGCGCGATGCACGACAGTTCCTGGATGTGGATCGAGGTGAAACGGTCTTCCTGCACCACGCGCTCGGAGAGCAGGATGGAGTCTTCGAAGTTGTAGCCGTTCCAGGGCATGAAGGCGACGCGCATGTTCTGGCCCAGCGCCAGTTCGCCCATGTCGACGGAAGGACCGTCGGCGAGGATGTCGCCACGCTCGACCACGTCACCGACCTTCACCAGCGCGCGCTGGTTGATGCAGGTGTTCTGGTTGGAACGGGTGTACTTGGTCAGGTTGTAGATGTCAGCACCGGCTTCGCCGATCACCACTTCCTCGTCCTTGACACGCACCACGATGCGGGCGGCATCGACGTAGTCGATGACACCACCGCGACGGGCGACGACGCAGACACCGGAGTCACGGGCGACATAGCGCTCCATGCCGGTACCCACCAGCGGCTTTTCCGAACGCAGGGTCGGCACGGCCTGGCGCTGCATGTTCGAACCCATGAGGGCGCGGTTGGCGTCGTCGTGCTCGAGGAACGGAATCAGCGATGCGGCGACAGAGACCACCTGACGCGGCGACACGTCCATGTAGGTGACCTTTTCCGGCGCCATCACGGTGAATTCGTTCTTGTGGCGCACGGCCACCAGATCGCCGGCCAGCATGCCGTTGCCATCCACCTGCGAATCGGCCTGGGCGATGACCTGCTCGGCTTCCTCGATGGCGGACAGGTAGACGTAGTCGTCGGTGACCTTGCCGTCGATGACCTTGCGGTACGGCGACTCCAGGAAACCGTATTCGTTGGTGCGGGCAAAGCTGGACAGCGAGTTGATCAGACCGATGTTCGGACCTTCCGGGGTCTCGATCGGGCAGACACGACCATAGTGGGTCGGGTGCACGTCACGGACTTCGAAGCCGGCACGCTCACGGGTCAGACCGCCCGGGCCGAGCGCCGAGACACGGCGCTTGTGGGTGATTTCCGAGAGCGGGTTGTTCTGGTCCATGAACTGCGACAGCTGCGAGGAACCGAAGAATTCCTTGATCGCAGCCGACACCGGCTTGGCGTTGATCAGATCCTGAGGCATCAGGTTGTCCGATTCGGCCATCGACAGGCGTTCCTTGACGGCACGCTCGACACGCACCAGACCGACACGGAACTGGTTCTCGGTCATTTCACCGACCGAGCGGATGCGACGGTTGCCGAGGTGGTCGATGTCATCGACCTCGCCCTTGCCGTTGCGAATGTCGATCATGCCCTTGAGCACGTCGACGATGTCTTCGCGCGACAGCACGCCGTCGCCGGTGTCGCTGTTGCGACCCAGACGGCGGTTGAACTTCATGCGGCCGACGGCCGACAGGTCATAGCGCTCGGACGAGAAGAACAGGTTCTTGAACAGGTTCTCGGCGGCATCCTTGGTGGGCGGCTCGCCCGGACGCATCATGCGATAGATCTCGACCAGCGCCTCGAGCTCGGTGCGCGCCGGGTCGGAGCGCAGCGTGTCGGAGATGAACGGACCACGGTCAAGGTCGTTGGTGTACAGCACCTCGAAGGCCTTGATGCCGGCCTGGACGATCTTCTTGAGCAGGTCATCGCTGACGATGGTGTTGCACTCGGCAATGATCTCGCCGGTGGACTCATTGACCAGGGTCTTGCTGGTGACCTTGCCGAACAGGTACTCGGCCGGGATGTCCAGCTGGGTGAGGCCGGCCTTCTCGATCTCGCGAATATGGCGTGCGGTGATGCGGCGGCCGGTCTCGACGATGACCTTGCCCTTGGCAGTGATGTCGAACAGCGCGGTTTCACCGCGCAGACGCTCGGCCACCAGATCCAGCTTGAAGCCGTCGGCATCGATGTGGATGGTGCTGGACTCGAAGAACATCTCGAGCATCTCTTCCGAGCTGTAGCCCAGCGCACGCAGCAGAATGGTGGCCGGCAGCTTGCGGCGACGGTCAATACGGGCGAACACCAGATCCTTGGGGTCGAACTCGAAGTCCAGCCAAGAACCGCGGTAGGGAATGATGCGCGCGTTGTAGAGCAGCTTGCCGGACGAGTGCGTCTTGCCCTTGTCGTGATCGAAGAACACGCCCGGGGAACGATGCAGCTGGGACACGATGACACGCTCGGTGCCATTGATGATGAAGGTGCCGTTCTCGGTCATGAGCGGGATTTCGCCCATGTAGACTTCCTGTTCGCGGATGTCCTTGATGGTCTTCACCGAGGCTTCCCGATCATAGATGATCAGACGGATCTTGACCCGCAGCGGCGCGGCATAGGTGACGCCACGCAGAACGCACTCGCGGACATCGAACATCGGCGTGCCGAGGGTGTACTCGACGAACTCGAGAGCGGCATTGCCCGAGTAGCTGACGATGGGGAACACGGAGCGGAAAGCGGCCTGCAGACCCACGTCCTCGCGGCCCTTGGGGGTCTTGCCGTCCTGCAGGAACGACCGGTAGGAATCGACCTGGATAGCCAGCAGATAAGGCACGTCCATCAGCGCCGGGAGCTTGCCGAAGTTCTTTCGGATGCGTTTCTTCTCGGTATATGAGTATGCCATCTGGGTCCTCAAACTGTGCTCGAGCCTTGTGAAAGGGCGTCACTTCATGTTCAGCAAAGTGACGGCCTCAGGAATCCGCGTCATCCCTGAGGCCGGCACTCTGGCCGGTTTTCAACAACAGTCCGTATTAACGGAAAAAGGCCGGAGGCTCCATGAGCCTCCAGCCATGCTGCACACTGGCATCAGCCAGCGTCGCACCATAGAGCCAAGACTTACTTGACTTCGACGGTTGCGCCAGCTTCTTCCAGCTTCTTCTTGATGTCAGCAGCTTCGTCCTTCGACACAGCTTCCTTGACAGCCTTCGGAGCAGCTTCAACGAGGTCCTTGGCTTCCTTCAGGCCGAGGCCTGTCAGTTCGCGCACAACCTTGATGACGGCAACCTTGTTGCCACCGAAGCTGGTCATCACGACGTTGAATTCGGTCTGTTCTTCAGCAGCGGCAGCAGCGGCGCCCGGAGCAGCGGCAACAGCCACGGCAGCGGCGGACACGCCGAACTTCTCTTCAACAGCCGAAATCAGGTCGACCAGTTCCATCACGGTCATTTCGGCAACAGCATTCAGAATATCGTCTTTGGACAGAGCCATTTTCAATCTCCCAGAGGGTTTAAATTGGTGTGGTGATCAGGCAGTGATCAGGCAGCTTCTTTCTGTTCTTTCACCGACGTCATCAGTCGGGCGAACTTCGAGATCGGAGCCTGCAGCACGGATGCGAACATGGTCAGAGCCTGTTCACGGTTCGGCAGCTTGGCGACAACGTCGATTTCCTTGGCGCCATAGAGCTTGCCGTCGATGGACAGCGCCTTGACGGCCAGGGGGGCCTTCGGATTGTCTTTCTGGAAATCCTGGAAGATACGGGCAGCAGCGCCCATGTCGTTCTCGGACAGCGAAAGCGCAATGATGGTCGGACCAACCAGCGAGTCATCCAAGACGTTGAACGGCGTACCGGCGAGCGCACGGCGCAGCAGCGTGTTGCGAACAACGCGCAGATACACTTGCTTCTCGCGAGCCTGGCTGCGCAGCTGAGTCAGCTGACCAACAGTCAGGCCACGGTAGTCGGCAACGACAGCAGCGAAAGCGGTCGAAGCGGCTTGATTTACCGCTTCAACGATCTCTTTCTTACCTTCGAGTCGCAGAGTCATTGTAACCTCCTAAACTATGTTTCATCGGCGGGCGAACCCGCCGACCCCATTTGCAGCGCTAGCTGCGCGCGGGGGTTACAAAGCGACTGCCTCGAAACCACACCGCGTCTGCCCAGGCTGATGGTTTAAGCCGACTGACCGAAGCCGTCGGCGCCTGTGGTCTTTGACGCCCGCCCCCGAAGAGGCGAATTCAAAGTCCGAACGTGGCCCGCCGAAGCCGGCCACGAATGTTTCTTACTGAGCTGCCAGCGTCGACAGATCGATGGCCAGACCCGGGCCCATCGTGGTCGACAGGGTGACCTTCTGCAGGTACACGCCCTTGCTGGTAGCCGGCTTGGCCTTCTTCAGGTCGGAGACCAGGGCTTCGACGTTCTGGCGGATGGCATCGGCTGCGAAGCCGAGCTGGCCCACCGGAGCGTGGATGATGCCGCCCTTGTCGACGCGGTAGCGAACCTGACCAGCCTTGGCGTTCTTGACGGCAGTGGCCACATCCGGCGTCACGGTGCCGACCTTGGGGTTCGGCATGAGACCGCGCGGACCGAGCACGGTACCGAGCTTGCCGACCACGCGCATGGCGTCCGGCGAAGCGATGACGACGTCGAAGTCGAGGTTGCCGGCGAGGATGGACTCGGCCAGGTCGTCGAAACCGACGATGTCAGCACCCGCAGCCTTGGCGGCTTCGGCGTTGGCACCCTGGGCGAACACGGCAACGCGCACGGTCTTGCCGGTACCGGCCGGGAGCACGGTGGCGCCACGAACGACCTGGTCAGACTTGCGCGGATCGATGCCGAGGTTGACGGCGACATCGATGGATTCCTTGAACTTCGCCGGCGGCAGCGAACCCAGCAGGGCCACGGCCTCTTCGATGCTGTAGAACTTGCCCGGAACCAGTTGCGCCTTGATGGCGGCTTGACGCTTGCTCAGCTTGGCCATGATCAGACTCCTTCGACATCGAGGCCCATGGAACGGGCGGAACCGGCGATGGTACGCACGGCGGCGTCCATGTCAGCGGCCGTCAGGTCGGCCTTCTTGATGGTGGCGATTTCTTCCAGCTGGGCGCGAGTGACCTTGCCGACCTTCTGGCTGTTCGGACGCGGCGAACCGCTCTTCAGGCCAGCGGCCTTCTTGAGCAGGTAGGTTGCCGGCGGGGTCTTCATGACGAAGGTGAAGGAACGGTCGGAATAGACCGTGATCACGACGGGAATCGGCTGACCGACTTCCATCTTCTGCGTGGCGGCGTTGAAGGCCTTGCAGAATTCCATGATGTTGACGCCCTTCTGACCGAGAGCCGGACCGATGGGTGGCGACGGGTTTGCCTTGCCTGCAGCAACCTGCAGCTTGATGTAGGCTTCGATTTTCTTGGCCATGACATGCTCCGTGGGTACAAGCGCCTTGCGGCTCCCCGTTGTGATACCGACGGCCTATCCGTCGGTGGTGGCAGCTGACGCTGCCTGACTCAGGCCTTTTCGACCTGAGTGAATTCCAGCTCGACCGGGGTCGAGCGACCGAAAATCATCACCGCCACGCGGAGACGATTCTTCTCGTAATTGACTTCCTCGACCGTGCCGTTGAAGTCCGCGAACGGACCGTCATTGACACGCACCACTTCACCCGGCTCGAACAGGGTCTTGGGACGCGGCGCATCCGTGGTGGTACGCATGCGGTTGAGAATGATGTCCGCTTCGCGATCAGTGATCGGAGCCGGCTTGTCCGCCTTGCCGCCGATGAAGCCGAGCACCTTGGGGCACTCCTTCACCAGGTGCCAGGTGGCATCGTTCATTTCCATCTGCACCAGCACGTAACCCGGGAAGAACTTGCGTTCGGTCTTGCGCTTGACGCCGTTCTTCATTTCCACGACGTCTTCGGTCGGCACCAGGATCTCGCCAAACTGATCTTCCATCTCGGCGAGACGGACACGTTCCTGCAGCGAGCGCATGACCTGCTTCTCGAAACCGGAGTAGGCGTGCACCACAAACCAACGCATGCTCATGTTTCCTCCGATCAACCAATCACGGCCGAAATGGCCAGACCAAACAACGAGTCCATGCCCCAGAGCAGGAGCGACATGACCAGCACGACGACGAGCACGATCAGGGTGGTTTGCCAGGTTTCAGGCTTTGTCGGCCAGACAACCTTGCGCAATTCGACCTGCGCCTGACGCAGCAGATCGACAAAGGCTTTGCCCTGCTGGGTCAGCAAGGCCAGCACCAGCGCGACCAGACCCAGCGAGACCATAGCCAGCGCACGCCAGACCACTGACAGCTCAGGCAGGAAACGATTCACCAGCGTGGCGGCTATCAGCAGCGCCACCACCGCAATCCACTTGATCACATTCGCCGGATCACGAACTGTCTCGACCGGTGCCGACATAAATCAGACTCTCAGACACGACAAAAACGCGTTACCGCGCTTGAAAATGGCAGGCCAGGAGGGACTCGAACCCCCAACACCCGGTTTTGGAGACCGGTGCTCTACCAATTGAACTACTGGCCTGTGATGTAGCGGCCCGGATCACGCGATCCGGGCCGGTGCTGCAGTTTCGCCTCAGGCGTGGATCTTGGCGACGACGCCGGCACCGACGGTGCGGCCGCCTTCACGGATGGCGAAGCGCAGACCTTCTTCCATCGCGATCGGGGCGATCAGGGTGACGTCCATCTTGATGTTGTCACCCGGCATCACCATCTCGACGCCTTCCGGCAGCTCGATGGCACCGGTCACGTCGGTGGTACGGAAGTAGAACTGCGGACGGTAGCCCTTGAAGAACGGGGTGTGACGGCCGCCCTCTTCCTTCGACAGCACGTACACTTCCGATTCGAAACGGGTGTGCGGCTTGATGGTGCCCGG
>NZ_ATUE01000011.1 GCF_000420045.1 Perlucidibaca piscinae DSM 21586 | reverse complement strand
TGCTGGAACTGGTGGAGATGGAAGTTCGCGAACTCCTGTCCATGTACAAGTTCCCGGGCGATGACACCCCGATCATCCGCGGTTCGGCCCTGCAGGCCCTGAACGGCGAAGAAAGCGAATTCGGCACCCCGTCGATCGTCAAGCTGATCGAGACCCTGGACTCTTACATCCCGGAACCGATGCGCGCCATCGACAAGCCGTTCCTGATGCCGATCGAAGACGTGTTCTCGATCTCCGGTCGCGGCACCGTGGTCACCGGTCGTGTCGAACGCGGCATCGTCAAGGTCGGCGAAGAAGTGGAAATCGTGGGTCTGAAGGACACCGTGAAGACCACCTGCACCGGCGTTGAAATGTTCCGCAAGCTGCTCGACGAAGGTCGTGCTGGCGAGAACTGCGGCGTTCTGCTGCGTGGCACCAAGCGTGAAGACGTGCAGCGTGGCCAGGTTCTGGCCAAGCCGGGCACCATCAAGCCGCACACCCGTTTCGAATCGGAAGTGTACGTGCTGTCGAAGGAAGAGGGCGGCCGTCACACCCCGTTCTTCAAGGGCTACCGTCCGCAGTTCTACTTCCGTACCACCGACGTGACCGGTGCCATCGAGCTGCCGGAAGGCGTCGAGATGGTGATGCCGGGTGACAACATCAAGATGGACGTCACCCTGATCGCCCCGATCGCGATGGAAGAAGGTCTGCGCTTCGCCATCCGTGAAGGCGGCCGCACCGTCGGCGCCGGCGTCGTCGCCAAGATCCACGCCTGAGGCGGGGATCAGGAGGCGCGCCGGAGTGATCCGGGGCGCCTCTTTCCTTCACGATCCAGGTCGTGAGGGAGTCGTGGTGGAAAAGCAGGATCAGGTGAGGATTTCCCTTGCATGATTCCTGCTCAGCCACTACTATACGCAACCCCTGAAATATCAGGGTGGTGTGACATCCGGGGCATCGTTCCCGGGCCGGTTTGTGAGAAGCCTTCCATGGGGATAGTCCTGTGGTGGGCTAGTTCTTTTTCGCTTTGGAGTTGCTGGAATGGCTAGCCAGAGAATTCGCATCCGCCTGAAGGCGTTCGATCACCGTCTGATCGACCAGTCAGCGCTGGAAATCGTGGAAACCGCCAAGCGCACTGGCGCCCAGGTGTGTGGCCCGATCCCGATGCCGACCCGCATCGAGCGTTTCAACGTACTGACCTCGCCGCACGTCAACAAGGACGCGCGTGACCAGTACGAAATCCGTACGCACAAGCGTCTCGTGGACATTGTCATGCCCACGGACAAGACCGTTGATGCGCTGATGAAGCTGGATCTCGCCGCAGGCGTGGATGTCCAGATCAGCCTGGGTTGATCGTTCAGCATTGAGTCCCGTCAGGGGCTGTGTTGCCAAAGAGGTCTGAATAAATGGCTATTGGATTAGTCGGTCGCAAGTGCGGGATGACTCGCGTGTTCACGGAAGCCGGTGTTTCTGTTCCGGTTACCGTGATCGAAGTCAGTCCGAACCGCATTACGCAAATCAAGTCGCTGGAAACCGATGGTTACCAGGCGGTGCAAGTTACCACTGGCGAGCGTCGTGCTTCGCGCGTGACCAGGGCTCAGGCCGGTCACTTCGCCAAGGCCAATGTCGCTGCCGGCCGTGGCGTGTGGGAATTCCGTCTCGCGGGTGAAGAGGCTGCCAACCTTCAAGTTGGTGGTGAGCTTACCGTCGAGCTGTTCGCAGTGGGTCAGGCTGTCGATGTCATCGGCCAGTCCAAGGGCAAGGGCTTCCAGGGCGGCGTCAAGCGCTGGAACTTCCGCACCCAGGATGCCACCCACGGCAACTCCGTGTCGCATCGTGTCCATGGCTCCACCGGTCAGAACCAGAGCCCGGGCAAGGTGTTCAAGGGCAAGAAGATGGCCGGCCACATGGGTGACGAGCGCGTCACCATCCAGGGTCTGGAAATCGTTTCCGTCGACGCCGAGCGCAATGTGCTGGTGGTCAAGGGTGCGGTTCCGGGTGCCACCGGCTACGACGTCATCGTGCGTCCGTCCGTGAAGGCCTGAGGGAGAACAACATGAACCTGAAGACTGTTTCCGGATCGGCCGTCGAGCTGTCCGAAGTCGCCTTCGGCAAGGAATTCAACGAAGCCCTGGTTCACCAGGTCGTCGTGGCGTATCTCGCTGGCGCTCGCCAGGGCACCAAGGCGCAGAAGTCGCGTGGTGAAGTGAGCGGTGGCGGCAAGAAGCCGTTCAATCAGAAGGGTTCGGGCCGTGCCCGTGCCGGCTCGATCCGCAGCCCCATCTGGCGTGGCGGCGGCAAGAGCTTTGCTGCCCGTCCGCAGGACTGGTCGCAGAAGGTCAACCGCAAGATGTACCGCGGCGCGATGCAGTGCATCCTCGCCGAACTGGTTCGCCAGGAGCGTCTGGTGCTGGTTGACGAGTTCACTGTCGATGCCCCGAAGACCAAGGCGCTGCTCGCCAAGCTCAACGGTCTGGGCGTCAGCAATGCGCTGATCATCACGGATGCCGTCGACGAGAACCTGTATCTCGCCGCGCGCAACCTGCCCCATGTCGACGTGATCGACACCACCGCCATCGACCCGGTCAGCCTGATCGGCTTCGAGAAGGTTGTGCTGTCGGTGCCGGCTGCCAAGAAACTTGAGGTGGAATTGGGATGAACCAGGAACGTCTGTTGCAAGTCCTGCTTGCGCCGCATGTCTCCGAGAAGGCCACGATGATTGCTGACAAGCATCGTCAACTGGTGTTCAAGGTCCGTCGCGACGCCAACAAGCTGGAAATCAAGAAGGCTGTGGAATCGCTGTTCAACGTCAAGGTTGAGAGCGTCAACACCACGCTGACCAAGGGCAAGAACAAGCGTTTCGGCCGCTCCCTCGGTCGTCGCCAGGACTTCAAGAAGGCCTACGTGTCTCTGAAGGATGGCTACGACATCGACTTCGCCGCCGCTGGCGCAGCTGAGTAAGGGCCGGGAGAACTGACATGCCAATCGTAAAGTGCAAACCGACCTCGCCGGGTCGCCGTTTCGTCGAGAAGGTGGTTCACCCCCATCTGCACAAGGGCCGTCCGCACGCGCCGCTCGTCGAATCCAAGAAGCGTACCGGTGGTCGCAACAACAACGGCCACATCACCACGCGTCACATTGGTGGTGGCCACAAGCAGCTGTACCGCGTCATTGACTTCAAGCGCAACAAGGATGGCATTCCGGCCACCGTCGAGCGCATCGAGTATGACCCGAACCGCACTGCCCACATCGCGCTGCTGAAGTATGCCGATGGCGAGCGTCGTTACATGATCGCGCTGAAGAACCAGCAGGTCGGTGATGTCGTTCTGTCCGGCGACTCCGCTCCGATCAAGAACGGCAACGTCCTGCCGCTGCGCAACATGCCGCTGGGTTCGACGCTGTGCTGCGTCGAGCTGAAGCCTGGCAAGGGTGCTCAGCTGGCTCGCTCCGCCGGTACCTCGGTGCAGCTGCTGGGTCGTGACGGCGCCTACGCCATCGTGCGTCTGCGTTCGGGCGAAATGCGCAAGATCCATGTCGACTGCCGCGCCGCCTTCGGCGAGGTGTCGAACAGCGAACACAACCTGCGCTCGCTCGGCAAGGCCGGTGCCAGCCGCTGGCGTGGTGTGCGTCCGACGGTTCGTGGCATGGCCATGAACCCGGTCGATCACCCGCACGGTGGTGGTGAAGGTCGCAACAAGGGCATGCAGCCGGTGTCGCCGTGGGGCACGCCATCCAAGGGTTACAAGACCCGTAACAACAAGCGCACGAGCGGCATGATTGTCCGCGACCGTCGCGTCAAGTAATGGGTAGAGGAGAATCACTGTGCCTCGTTCACTGAAAAAGGGTCCGTTTGTTGATACCCACCTGTTCGTCAAGGTGGAAGCAGCAGCGGCCGCACATTCCAAGAAGCCCATCAAGACCTGGTCGCGTCGTTCGATGATCCTGCCGGAAATGGTTGGTCTGACGATTGCCGTGCACAACGGCAAGCAGCATGTGCCGGTCTTCGTGACCGAGCACATGGTCGGCCACAAGCTGGGTGAGTTCGCGCCGACCCGTACCTACCGTGGTCACGGCATCGACAAGAAGTCGAAGCGATAAGGAGAGCATGATGGAAGCGATCGCAAAATTGCGTGGCGCGCCGATTTCGGCCCAGAAAGCCCGCCTTGTCGCCGACCAGGTTCGCGGCAAGTCGGTCGAGCTGGCGCTGAATACTCTGGCATTCAGCAACAAGAAGGCTGCGCATTTCGTTAAGAAGGTGCTCGAGTCGGCAATTGCCAACGCCGAGCACAACCAGGGTGCGGATGTGGACGAACTGCGTGTCGCCACGATCTGTGTGGATGAGGGCATCACGCTGAAGCGCATTCAGCCGCGTGCCAAGGGCCGCGCTGATCGCATCAGCAAGCGTACCTGCCACATCACCGTCACCGTGGCTGAAGGCAAGTAAGGGGCTTAGGAAATGGGTCAGAAAGTTCATCCGATCGGTATTCGCCTGGGCGTCGTCAAGAAGCACAACGCGAACTGGTACGCCAGCCCGAAGCAGTACGCCGAGTTCCTGCTCGCCGACCTCCAGGTGCGTGAGTTCCTGAACGAACGCCTGAAGAACGCCTCGGTCAGCAAGATCCTCATCGAGCGTCCGTCCGAGAATGCCCGCATCACCATCTCGACCGCGCGTCCGGGTGTGCTGATCGGCAAGAAGGGCGAGGACGTCGAGCGTCTGCGTCGTGATGTTGCCAAGATCATGAAGATGCCGGTGCAGGTCAACATCGATGAAATCCGCAAGCCGGATCTCGATGCCAAGCTGGTTGCCGAAGGCATTGCCTCGCAGCTCGAGCGTCGTGTCATGTTCCGCCGCGCCATGAAGCGCGCTGTGCAGAACTCGATGCGCGCTGGCGCCAAGGGCATCAAGGTGGAAGTGTCGGGTCGTCTGGGTGGTGCTGAAATCGCTCGTACCGAATGGTACCGCGAAGGCCGCGTGCCGCTTCACACCCTGCGTGCCGACATCGACTACTCGATCGTTCGCGCTGAAACCACCTACGGCTGCATCGGCGTCAAGGTGTGGATCTTCAAGGGCGAGATCCTGGGCGGCATGGAGCAGGCTTCTGCACCGGCGCCGGTGGAAGAGGCCCGTCCCGCCAAGAAGCGCGGACCGAAGAACTAAGGGGTTGAGAGATGTTACAGCCTAAGCGTACAAAGTTCCGCAAGGTCCACAAGGGCCGCAACACCGGTCTCGCCCTGCGTGGCAGCACGGTGTCGTTCGGCACGATCGCTCTGAAGTCGGTTGAGCGCGGTCGCATCACCGCGCGTCAGATCGAAGCGGCTCGTCGTGCCATTTCCCGTCGCGTGAAGCGTGGCGGCAAGATCTTCATCCGCGTGTTCCCGGACAAGCCGATCACCCAGAAGCCGCTTGAAGTGCGTATGGGTAAGGGCAAGGGCAGCGTGGAGTACTGGGTCGCCGAGATCCAGCCTGGCAAGGTGCTTTACGAGATCGAAGGCGTCGCCGACGAACTGGCTCGTGAGGCCTTCCTGCTGGCTGCTGCCAAGCTGCCCCTGAAGACCACCATTGTGACCCGGACGGTGATGTAATGAACGCCAAAGAATTGCGCGAAAAGAGCGTCGAGGACCTGAACAAGGAGCTCGGCAACCTGCAGCGTCAGCAGTTCACGCTGCGCATGGCACAGGCTACTGGTCAGCTGACCCAGAACAGCAAGATTGCTGCGGTCCGCAAGGGCATTGCCCGCATCAAGACCATCCTGACCCAGAAGGAAGGTAAGTGATCATGACGGAACAGTCCCAGAACCAGCGCACGCTGACCGGCAAGGTCGTGAGCAGCAAGATGGACAAGTCCATTGTGGTGCTCATCGAGCGTCGCGTGAAGCACCCGGTGTACGGCAAGTACATCACGCGCTCCACCAAGCTGCATGCGCACGATGAACAGAATGTCTGCCAGGAAGGCGACATTGTAACGATCTCCGAGTGCCGCCCGCTGTCCAAGACCAAGTCCTGGACGCTGGTGGATGTGGTCGAGAAGGCCGACGCTCGCTGAGTTTGACTTGCGGCAGATTGCCGCATCAGTTAGCATTTCGCGCCCCGCGTGTCGGGGCCCCGTTTTTTAGGGTTTGGAGAGAGCGATGATTCAGACCGAAACGATGCTCGAAGTCGCCGATAACAGCGGCGCTCGTCGCGTCATGTGTATCAAGGTGTTGGGCGGTTCCCACCGTCGTTACGCCTCGGTCGGTGACGTCATCAAGGTCACGGTCAAGGAAGCAATTCCGCGTGGCAAGGTCAAGAAGGGCGATGTCATGAACGCCGTGGTGGTGCGTACCAAGAAAGGTATCCGCCGTCCGGACGGTTCGCTGATTCGTTTTGATGACAATGCCGCTGTGATTCTGAACAACAACAAGGCACCGATCGGCACCCGTATCTTCGGGCCGGTGACTCGTGAACTGCGTACCGAGCAGTTCATGAAGATCATCTCGCTGGCGCCTGAAGTGCTTTGAGGAACTAGTGATGGCAAAGATCAAGCGTGATGACGAAGTCGTCGTGATCGCGGGCAAGGACAAGGGCAAGCGCGGCAAGGTCGTCAGCGTGCTCGAAAGCCGTGTCGTCGTCGCCGGGGTCAACCTGGTGAAGAAGCACGTCAAGCCGAACCCGAATCGTGGCGAGCAGGGCGGTATTGTGGAGCGCGAAGCGTCCCTCGATATCTCCAATGTGGCCCTGTTCAATCAGGCCACCCAGAAGGCAGACCGCGTCGGCTACAAGGTGCTGGAAGATGGCGAGAAGGTTCGCGTCTTCAAGTCCACCGGCGAAGTCGTCGACGTCAAGTAAGGTAGGTTGGTTGAGATGGCCAGACTGAAAGCTGTATACAAGAACGAGATCGCTCCGAAGCTGCAAGCGGAGCTGGGTCTCAAGAATGTGATGGAGATTCCTCGCATCACGAAGATTACTCTGAATATGGGTGTGGGCGGTGCCAGCCAGGATAAGAAGCTTATCGACGGCGCCGTGACCGATATGCAGCTGATTTCTGGTCAGAAGCCTGTTGTCACGCTCACCCGCAAGTCCATCGCCGGTTTCAAGATCCGCGACGGCTGGCCCATCGGCTGCAAAGTCACCCTGCGCGGCGACATGATGTACGAATTCCTGGATCGCCTGATCGGCATCACGATCCCGCGTATCCGTGACTTCCGCGGCTTCAGTGCCAAGGCCTTCGATGGCCGTGGCAACTACAGCCTCGGCATCAAGGAACAGATCGTGTTCCCGGAAATCGAATACGACAAGATCGACCGCCTGCGCGGCCTCGACATCGTCATCACCACGTCGGCCCGTACCGACGAAGAAGGTCGCGCGCTGCTGCGTGCCTTCCAGTTCCCGTTCAAGTGAGGCTGAGTCATGGCTAAGAAGAGCATGTTGAATCGCGAAGCCAAGCGCGAAAAGCTGGTCGCGAAGTACGCCAAGCTGCGTTCGGAGCTGAAGGCCACCATCGCCAGCGTGACTGCCAGCGAAGAAGATCGCTGGGCAGCCATCCTGCGTCTGCAGGAGCTGCCGCGTGACTCCAGCCCGTCGCGTCTGCGCAACCGTTGCGGCATCACTGGTCGTCCGCATGGCTATTTCCGCAAGTTCGGCCTCGGCCGTATCAAGCTGCGTGAAGCCGTGATGCGTGGCGATGTCCCTGGCGTCGTCAAGGCCAGCTGGTAAGAGGATTCTAGAATGAGTATGCAAGATACCGTTGCGGACATGCTGACCCGCATCCGCAATGCCCAGCGTGCCGGCAAGCCGACCGTGGGCATGCCGTCGTCCAAGCTGAAGCTGTCGGTGGCGAAGGTTCTGCAGAGCGAAGGCTACATTGCCTCCGCCGACGTGTCGGCTGATGTCAAGCCGGTGCTGACCATTGCTCTCAAGTATTTCGAAGGCAAGCCGGTCATCGAAGAGATCAAGCGTGTCAGCCGTCCCGGTCTGCGCATTTACAAGGGCAAGGACGAACTGCCGCGCGTCAAGCAAGGCCTGGGCGTGCTGATTGTCTCCACCAACAAGGGCATCATGACCGACCGCGCCGCACGTGCTGCTGGCGTTGGTGGCGAAGTCATCGCTGTCGTTTCGTAAGGTGACCTGAACATGTCTCGTGTTGCTAAATCGCCGGTCACCGTCCCTGCTGGGGTGGAAGTGACCATCAATGGCCAGGATATCCAGGTCAAGGGCGCCAAGGGTGTGCTGACCACGCGTCTGCATGATCTCGTGTCGCTGGCTCAGGACGGCAATCAGCTCAAGCTCAGCCCGCGTGAAGATTCGCAGGCTGCCTGGATGCAGACCGGTACCGCCCGTGCCGTCATGAACAATCTCGTCATCGGTGTCTCTGCCGGCTTCGAGCGCAAGCTGCAACTGGTTGGTGTCGGTTACAAGGCTGCTGCCAAGGGCAAGGTGCTCAACCTCGCGCTCGGCTTCTCGCACCCGATCGACCACGAGCTGCCGGAAGGTGTCACGGCCGAAACGCCGACGCCGACCGAAATCATTCTCAAGTCGGTGAACAAGCAGCTGCTTGGTCAGGTGGCCGCCAACGTGCGTGGCTACCGTCCGCCAGAGCCGTACAAGGGCAAGGGTGTTCGTTACGCGGATGAAACCATCCTGCGTAAGGAAGCCAAGAAGAAGTAACGGGGTAGAGACTCGCTATGAACGAAAAGAAAGTTGCTCGTGTGCGTCGTTCGCGCGCCACGCGCCTGAAGATTCGTGCACAAGGCGCCATTCGCCTGTGTGTGAACCGTACCCCGCGCCACATGTACGCCCAGATCATCTCCGCCGATGGCTCGCAGGTGCTGGCCCAGGCGTCGACCCTGGATGCCTCGCTGCGTGACGGTTCGACCGGCAACGTCGATGCCGCCAAGAAGGTGGGTGCCCTGATCGCCGAGCGCGCCAAGGCCGCTGGTCTGTCGAAGGTTGCCTTCGACCGTTCCGGCTTCAAGTATCACGGTCGCATCAAGGCGCTGGCGGATGCCGCGCGTGAAGCCGGTTTGGAATTCTAAGGGTTGAATCATGGCTAAGCTTGAACAGAACGAAGGTTTCGTCGAGAAGCTGGTTGAAGTCAACCGCGTTTCCAAGACGGTCAAGGGCGGCAAGATCTTTGCCTTCACCGCACTCACCGTGGTTGGCGACGGCAACGGCCGCGTCGGTTTCGGTCGCGGCAAGGCACGTGAAGTGCCGGCTGCCATCCAGAAGGCTCTGGAAGCTGCCCGTCGCAACATGATCCAGGTCGAGCTCAACGGCTCCACCCTGCAGCACCCGATCAACGGCCAGCATGGCGCCACCCGCGTCTACATGCAGCCGGCCTCGGAAGGTACTGGCGTCATCGCCGGCGGTGCCATGCGCGCCGTTCTCGAAGTCGCTGGTGTCCAGAACGTGCTGGCCAAGTGCTACGGCTCGACCAATGCCAACAACGTGGTGCATGCCACGTTCAAGGGTCTGGCCAAGATGACCACGCCGGAACAGGTTGCTGCCAAGCGCGGCCTGACCGTCGAAGAAATCCTGGGGTAATGCGATGAGCACCATCAAGGTTACGCAAGTGCGCTCCAGCGCACACAAGCTCAAGAACCACAAGCTGTGCTTGCAGGGTCTGGGTCTGCGCCGCATCGGTCACACGGTGGAAGTTGTTGATACCCCGTCCAACCGCGGCATGATCAACAAGGTTCACTACCTTGTGAAGGTGGAGAAGTAATCATGTTACTGAATGATCTGCAGCCGGCCGAAGGCTCGACCCACGCTCCCAAGCGCCGTGGTCGCGGCATCGGTTCCGGCCTCGGCAAGACCGGTGGCGTCGGCGTCAAGGGCCAGACCTCTCGCGGCAAGGGCAAGGTTCGCCCGGGCTTCGAAGGCGGCCAGATGCCCCTGTACCGTCGTCTGCCGAAGTTCGGCTTCACGTCGCTCAAGCAGCAGGTGACCGCTGAAGTTCGTCTGTCCGAAATCGCGTCGGTGGAAGGTGATGTCGTGTCGCTGGAAACCCTGAAGGCCGCCAACATCGTTCGCAAGGACATGACCCGCGCTCGCGTGGTGCTGTCCGGTGGTGTTGACCGTGCGCTCACCGTGACCGGCGTCAAGGTCACCAAGGGTGCTCGCGCTGCCATCGAAGCCGCTGGTGGCAAGGTAGAGGAATAAGCTCCCATGGCGAATGCCCGCAGCACCCAGCAAGCACGTGACATGTTGCAAGCTCCCGGCATGCGCAAAGGCATGTCCGAGCTTTGGCGTCGCATCGGCTTCCTGCTGTTTGCCCTGCTGGTGTTCCGCCTCGGTGCGCACATTCCGGTTCCGGGCATCAATCCGCAGCGCCTCGCCGAGATGTTTGACCAGAACAAGGACACCATCCTGAGTCTGTTCAACATGTTCTCGGGTGGCGCTCTGGAGCGCATGTCGATCCTGGCGCTGGGCATCATGCCGTACATTTCGGCCTCCATCATCATGCAGCTGGCCGCGACCGTGATTCCGTCGCTGGAAGCGCTGAAGAAGGAGGGCGAGGCAGGCCGTCGCCAGATCAACCAGTACACCCGTTACGGCACCGTGATCCTGGCCTTTGTCCAGGCCATCGGCATGTCGGCAGGTCTCATCTCCCAGGGCATCACCCTGAGTGATGGCGTTGCCTTCTACGTGCCTGCCGTGGTGAGTCTGGTGGCTGGTGCCGTGTTCATGATGTGGCTGGGCGAGCAGATCACCGAGCGTGGTGTCGGCAACGGCATTTCCATGCTGATCTTCGCCGGCATCGTGGCGGGCATGCCAAGTGCCATCGGCATGGCCATGGAGTCGGCGCGTCAGGGCGAGATCAGCGTCATCGCGCTGCTGGTCATTGCCGTGCTTGCCATCGTCGTGGTGGGTGCCGTGGTGTTCATGGAGCGTGCGCAGCGTCGCATCACCGTGCAGTACGCCCAGCGTCAGCAGGGCCGCAAGGTGTTTGCCGCGCAGCAGAGCCATCTGCCGCTGAAGCTGAACATGGCCGGCGTGATTCCCGCGATCTTCGCCAGCTCGCTGCTGCTGTTCCCGGCCAGTCTGGGTCAGTGGTTTGCGCAGTCGCCGAATCCGAATGCCGTGCAGCGTGTTCTGCAGGATATCTCGCTGCTGCTGGCTCCGGCCCAGCCGCTGTATCTGCTGCTGTTCGCGCTGCTGATCATCTTCTTCTGCTACTTCTACACGGCGCTGGTGTTCAACCCGCGTGACGTGGCGGACAACCTGAAGAAGTCTGGCGCCTACATTCCCGGCATCCGTCCCGGTGAGCAGACCAGTCGCTACATCGACACGGTCATGGGGCGTCTGACCTTGATCGGCTCGCTGTACATCACGGCAGTGTGTCTGCTCCCCATGATCCTGCAGGTCACCTTCAACGTGCCGTTCTATCTGGGTGGTACGTCGCTGCTGATCGTGGTGGTGGTGGTGATGGACTTCATGACCCAGGTCCAGTCGCATCTGATGTCGCATCAGTACGACTCGCTGATGAAGAAGGCCAACCTGAAGGGCATCGGCCCGGCCGGCGCCATTCGTTGATGCCGTTTCATTCGATAGTTTTTGTTGGAGTGTGAACCATGAAAGTTCAAGCCTCTGTGAAAAAGATTTGTGGCAGCTGCAAGATTGTGCGCCGCAATGGAAGCCTGCGTGTCATTTGCAGCGCGGAACCGCGCCACAAGCAGCGCCAGGGTTAATCTCAGTACCCGGTTGCATTCGGCGTGATGAGTCGATAGACTCTTGCGCCTTTCGCGCCTTGCCGAATAACCGGTCTGACACGAAGAAAGTGGAGTAAAGGTCAATGGCTCGTATTGCCGGCGTCAACATTCCTGATAACAAGCATGCGGTCATTTCCCTGACCTACATCTTCGGTATCGGCCGCACCACCTCGGCGAAGATTCTCTCCGCCGTTGGCATTGCGCCGGAAACGAAGATCAAGGAACTGTCGGATGCCCAGCTGGATCAGGTCCGTGCTCAAGTGGCCACGGTGACGACTGAGGGTGACCTCCGTCGTGAAGTGTCCATGAACATCAAGCGTCTGATGGACCTTGGTTGCTACCGTGGCATGCGCCACCGTCGCGGCCTGCCGGTCCGTGGTCAGCGCACCAAGACGAATGCTCGTACCCGCAAGGGCCCGCGCAAAGCCGTCAAGAAATAATTTCATTCATTCTGCCGAACTCGGAAGCTAAAAGATGGCAAAGGACAACTCGCGCGCTCGCAAGAAGGTGACCAGACAGGTCTCCGACGGCATCGCGCACATTCATGCTTCTTTTAATAACACCATTGTGACGATTACCGATCGCCAAGGTAATGCACTGGCCTGGGCCACCTCCGGTGGTCAGGGCTTCCGCGGTTCCCGCAAGTCCACCCCTTTCGCAGCACAGGTTGCCGCTGAAGTTGCCGGCAAGGCAGCTCAGGAATACGGCCTGAAGAACCTGGACGTGCTGGTGAAGGGGCCGGGCCCGGGCCGCGAGTCTGCCGTGCGTGCCTTGAACTCCGTGGGTTATAAAATCAACAGCATTTCTGACGTGACCCCGATTCCGCACAACGGATGCCGTCCGTCGAAAAAGCGTCGCGTGTAAGAGGAGACTGGGAAAATGGCTCGTTATATTGGTCCCAAGTGCAAGCTCTCCCGTCGCGAAGGCACCGATCTTCAATTGAAGAGCGGCGTCCGCGCCCTGGATACCAAGTGCAAGGCTGACACCCCGCCCGGCCAGCATGGCGCCTCCCGCAAGGGTCGCCAGTCTGACTACGGCACGCAGCACCGTGAAAAGATGAAGGTGCGCCGCATTTACGGCGTGCTCGAGCGTCAGTTCAGCAACTACTACAAGGAAGCTGCCCGTCTCAAGGGCGCGACCGGCGAGAACCTGCTGCAACTGCTCGAATCGCGTCTCGACAACGTGGTCTACCGCATGGGTTTCGGTGCTACGCGCTCCGAAGCACGTCAGCTGGTCAGCCACCGTGCCATTCTGGTCAACGGCGTTCGTGTCAACGTCGCCTCGATCCAGGTGGCCCCGGGCGACGTGATCTCCGTGCATGAAAAGGCTCGCAACCAGCTGCGCGTGAAGAACGCGCTGGAACTGGCTGGTCAGCGTGGCGTGCCGGCCTGGCTGTCGGTTGATACCAGCAAGCTGGAAGGGACTTTCAAGGCTCGTCCGGAGCGTTCTGATCTGTCCTCGGAAATCAACGAAAACCTGATCGTTGAACTCTATTCCAAGTAATCGCTTGATTGAGGGTGTCATCCATGTCACAGGTCAATGAGTTTCTGACGCCGCGCAGCATTGCTGTGCAGGCCGTCAGTGCCACGCGTGCCAAGGTCGTGCTGGAGCCGCTGGAACGCGGTTTCGGTCACACCCTCGGCAACGCGCTGCGCCGCATCCTGTTGTCCTCGATGCCGGGTGCAGCCGTTGTCGATGTCGAAATCGACGGCGTTGAGCACGAATACAGTGCCATCGAAGGCGTGCAGGAAGACGTCATCGAGATCCTGCTCAATCTGAAGGGCCTGGCCCTGAAGCTGTTCGAGCAGCAGGAAGCCGTGCTGGCGCTGGATGTCACTGGCCCTGCCGTGGTCACTGCCGCCCATCTGTCGCTGCCGCACAATGTGGAAGTGGTCAATCCGGATCACGTGATCGCCACGCTTGGCAACAACGCGCATCTGAAAATGAAGCTGCGTGTCGCCCGTGGTCGCGGCTACGAGCCGGCTGACAGCCGCTACGACGACGAGGACACCCGTCCCATCGGCCGTCTGCTGCTGGATGCCTCGTTCAGCCCGATCCGTCGTGTCGCCTATGTCGTGGAAAATGCGCGTGTCGAACAGCGCACCGACCTCGACAAGCTGGTCATCGATCTCGAAACCAACGGCACCATCGAGGCAGAAGAAGCGATCCGTCGCGCTGCCACGGTTCTGCAGCAGCAGATCTCGGTGTTCGTCGATCTCGAGACCGACAGCCCGTCCGTGATTCCGCAGCAAGGCAGTGATGTCGATCCCATCCTGCTGCGTCCGGTGGATGATCTCGAACTGACGGTCCGTTCGGCCAACTGTCTGAAGGCAGAAAACATCTACTACATCGGTGACCTGGTCCAGCGCACCGAAGTGGAACTGCTGAAGACGCCGAACCTGGGCAAGAAGTCGCTGACTGAAATCAAGGATGTCCTGGCCTCCAAGGGTCTTTCCCTGGGCATGCGCCTGGACAACTGGCCACCGGCCAGCCTCCGCAACGACGACCGCCTGAATTTTCGCGGTCGTTGATCGGCAACTGTATTAGTGTAGGAAAACTGCCATGCGTCATCGTCTGAGTGGTGTAAAACTGGGCCGCAACAGCAGCCATCGCAAAGCCATGTTCCAGAACATGGCCATCTCGCTGTTCGAGCATGAGCTGATTCGCACGACTGTGCCCAAGGCGAAGGAACTTCGTCGCGTGGCAGAGCCGCTGATCACGCTCGCCAAGATCGACAGCGTTGCCAACCGTCGTCTCGCGTTCTCGCGTACGCGTTCCAAGGAAATCGTGGGCAAGCTGTTCACGGTCCTGGGCCCGCGCTACAAGGAGCGCAACGGTGGCTATCTGCGCATCCTGAAGGCCGGCAATCGTCCGGGCGACAACGCGCCGATGGCTTACGTCGAACTGGTTGATCGTCAGATCGCCGGTCCGGCCGTCGACGCCGAGTAAGCGCTTCAGCTGAAGCCGCCAGCGTTCGTGTCGGCTGCCTCAGTAACGGAAAACCGGCCTTGTGGCCGGTTTTCTGCTTTCTGGCGTCCGCGCGCTGCGGCCTCGCCCCGCTGATCCGGCAGGGCGAGGGTGCGGCGTCAGTGTCGCTGCTTCAGCAGCGGCGCGAGGAAGTGTCCGGTATGCGATGCCGGATTTGCTGCCACCGCCTCGGGTGTTCCGCAGGCAATGATCATCCCGCCGCCATCACCACCCTCCGGCCCCATGTCGATCAGCCAGTCGGCTGTCTTGATGACATCCAGGTTGTGCTCGATGATCACGATGGTGTTTCCGGCATCACGCAGGCGGTGCAGCACGGTCAGCAGCTGCTGGATGTCATGGAAGTGCAGGCCGGTGGTGGGTTCGTCGAGGATGTAGAGGGTGCGGCCGGTGTCGCGCTTGGACAGCTCGCGTGCCAGCTTGACGCGCTGGGCCTCGCCGCCTGAGAGCGTGGTCGCCGCCTGGCCCAGGGTGATGTAGGACAGGCCGACGTCGATCAGGGTCTGCAGCTTGCGCGCCAGCGCCGGAATCGCGTCGAAGAACTCGCGTGCCGCTTCCACGGTCATCTCCAGCACTTCGGTGATGTTGCGCCCCTTGTAGCGGATGTCCAGGGTTTCGCGGTTGTAGCGCTTGCCCTTGCAGATGTCGCAGGGCACGTAGACGTCCGGCAGGAAGTGCATCTCGACCTTGATCACGCCATCGCCCTGGCAGGCCTCGCAGCGGCCACCCTTGACGTTGAAGGAGAAGCGCCCGGGACCGTAGCCGCGAGATCGCGCTTCCTGGGTGCCGGCAAACAGCTCGCGCACCGGCGTGAAGATGCCGGTGTAGGTGGCAGGATTGGAGCGCGGCGTGCGCCCGATCGGGCTTTGATCAATGTCGACGACCTTGTCCAGATGCTCCATGCCGTCGATGGCATCGTGCTCGGCCGGGTTGCGTTCGGCGGCACCATTCAGCGCCATGGCGGCCACGGGGTAGAGCGTGCCGTTGATCAGGGTCGACTTGCCGGAGCCGGAGACGCCGGTGACGCAGGTCATCACGCCCAGCGGGATTTCGGCGGTGACGTTGCGCAGGTTGTTGCCACGCGCGCCTGCCAGTCTCAGCACCTGGCCGTCGCGCGCGCGATGGCGGGTTGCGGGCACGCCGATGTGGCGACGCCCGGACAGGTAGTCGCCGGTCAGGGACTGCGGTGCCGCGATGATGTCAGCGACCTGGCCGGAGGCAATCACCTGGCCGCCATGCACGCCGGCGCCGGGTCCGATGTCGATGACATGGTCTGCGGCGCGAATGGCATCCTCGTCATGCTCGACCACCAGCACGGTGTTGCCGAGGTCGCGCAGGTGGATCAGGGTCTGCAGCAGACGTTCGTTGTCGCGCTGATGCAGGCCGATCGAGGGCTCGTCGAGCACGTACATGACGCCGACCAGACCGGCACCGATCTGCGATGCCAGGCGTATGCGCTGCGCCTCGCCGCCGGACAGGGTGTCCGCGGAGCGATCGAGGCTGAGGTAGTCGAGACCGACGTTGACTAGGAACTGCAGGCGCTCGCGGATCTCCTTGAGGATCTTCTCGGCAATGGCCCCCTTGGCGCCTGTCAGGTGCAGATCGGCGAAGTAGGCGTTGGCGCGCGCGATGGGCAGGCGGGCAATCGCCGGCAGGGTGGTGTCACCGATGGTGACATGGCGCGACTCGCGACGCAGACGGGAGCCTTCGCAATCCGGGCAGGGCGCGGTGTTCAGGTACTGCGCCAGCTCCTCGCGCACGCTGCTGGACTCGGTTTCCCGGTAGCGACGCTCCAGGTTGGTGAGCACCCCCTCGAAGGCATGCTGACGCATCACCTGCTTGCCGCGGTCACCGATGTAGGTGAAGGCGATCTCCTCCTTGCCGGAGCCGTGCAGCAGGGCCTGCTGCACGCGCGGCGTCAGACCTTCCCAAGGCGTGTCGAGGTCAAAGCCGTAGTGCGTCGCCAGTGCTTCGAGCATGGCGTAGTAATAGAAGTTGCGTCGGTCCCAGCCACGGATGGCGCCCTCGGACAGCGACAGTTCGGGGCGGCTGATCAGGCGCTTGGCGTCGAAGAACTGCTTGACGCCGAGGCCGTCGCAGGTGGGGCAGGCGCCGGCCGGATTGTTGAAGGAGAACAGGCGCGGCTCCAGCTCGGTCAGGGCATAGCCGCAATGCGGACAGCTGTAGCGCGCCGAGAACACGACAGGCTCGCTGGCGCCATCGAGCGGAATCACCCAGGCCAGGCCGTCCGCGACACGCAAGGCGGTTTCGAAGGATTCGGCCAGACGCAGACCGAGGTCGGGACGTACCTTGAAGCGGTCGATGACCACCTCGATGCTGTGCTTCTTCTGCTTGTCCAGGGCCGGGGTGTCATCAAGATCGGTGACCAGGCCATTGATGCGGGCGCGCACGAAGCCGTCGGCACGCAGCTTCTCGAACACGTGCTGGTGCTCGCCCTTGCGTTCGCGCACCACCGGCGCCAGCAGCATGAGCGCGCTGCCCTCGGGCATGGCCAGGACCTGATCCACCATCTGGCTGACGGTCTGCGCCTCCAGGGCGACACCATGATCCGGGCAGCGCGGCGTGCCCACGCGCGCGAACAGCAGGCGCAGGTAGTCGTGGATCTCGGTGATGGTGCCGACGGTCGAGCGCGGGTTGTGCGAGGTGGATTTCTGCTCGATGGAAATGGCCGGCGAGAGGCCTTCGATGTGATCGACATCGGGCTTTTCCATCAGGGCCAGGAACTGCCGCGCATAGGCCGACAGGGATTCGACATAGCGTCGCTGACCTTCGGCATAAAGCGTGTCGAAGGCCAGCGAGGACTTGCCCGATCCGGACAGGCCGGTGATCACGACAAACTTGTCGCGCGGAATCTCGATGTCGATGTTCTTCAGGTTGTGGGTTCGCGCCCCACGCACGGTGATGCTGTTCATGCCCGCTCGCAGCACAATGACAAACGACCAGTATACGCATAAGCCGGCGGCGTCCGCAGCGGACAGACGCGCTTGTTCCACCGCATCCGGCAGCGCTCCTGATAGACTTGGCAACTTTTCTGAAACGATGTCTGCACGGGGTGTCCTGATGTCTGCGTACTCTCCTGCCGAACGTGCTGCGGTCAGCACGCTGGCGGGACTGTTCTCCTTGCGCATGGTCGGCCTGTTCATGCTGCTGCCGGTGCTGTCGGTGTTCGGCGCCGGTCTGCCGGGTGCCACGCCGGCACTGGTCGGTCTGGCCGTGGGCGCCTATGGGCTGGCCCAGCTGCTGCTGCAGATTCCCTTCGGGCTCTGGGCGGATCGCTTCGATCGTCGCCGGCTCATTGTCATCGGGCTGGCGCTGTTCGTGCTCGGCGGCCTGGTGGCGGCGCTCAGCACCTCGATCTGGGGCGTCATTCTCGGGCGCTTCCTGCAGGGGGCGGGCGCGATCTCGGCCGTGGTGATGGCGCTGCTGTCCGACCTGGTGCGCGAGCAGCATCGCACGCGTGCCATGGCCACGGTGGGCATGAGCATCGGCCTGTCCTTTGCCGTTGCCTTCATTCTCGGGCCCTGGCTGGCGTCCTGGGTGGGGCTGTCCGGCGTCTTTCTGGCGACCTCGGCCATGGGCCTGGCCGGCATTGCGCTCTGCCTGCTCAAGGTGCCGCATGTCGAGCGCCCGCGTCAGCAGCTGCCGGTTCACTATGGCCAGCAGCTGCTGACCATGCTCCGCCACCCCGAGCTGCTGCGCCTGGATGTCGGCATCTTCGTGCTGCACCTGGTGATGACGGCCTGCTTCGTGATCATTCCGCCGCAGCTGGTGGCGGCGGGGCTGCCGGCCAGCCAGCATGGCTGGCTGTATCTGCCGGTGATGCTGGCCGCTTTCGTGGGTCTGATTCCGCTGGTCATCCTGGCTGAAAAGCGTGGCCATCTGCGTGAGGTGTTCTGGTCGGCCATCGCCCTGCTGGCCGTTGCCATGGCGGTGCTTGCCTGCCTGTACCAGGGGCTGACCGGCCTTGTGCTGGCAGTGGCCCTGTTCTTTCTCGCCTTCAATCTGCTGGAAGCGTTGCTGCCGTCGCTGGTGAGCAAGGTCAGTCCGGCAGGCGGCAAGGGCACGGCCATGGGCATCTACAGCACCAGCCAGTTCCTCGGCGCCTTTCTCGGCGGCGTGCTTGGCGGCGTGCTGCCGCAGTGGCTGGCGATGCCGGCGGTCTATGGCGTGCTCGCCGTGCTGGCACTGGGCTGGCTGGCGGTAGCCTGGCGCATGGCGCCGCCGCTGAGCCTGCACGGGCTTGCCATCACCCCGCTGGAAGGGCCGCTGTCGGCGGAGCAGCTGCAGATCCTGCGCGAGCTGCCCGGGGTGCATGAGGTTGTCGTGCTGCCCGACGAGGCGGTGATTCATGTCAAGATCGACCGTCGTCTGTGGCAGCCCGGGCCGGTCAATGCGTGGCCGGTGAGAATTGTCCAGGCCTAGTGGCGGCAGCCACCCGCCTGGTCTACATTGAATGCAGAACATCCAAGAACAAGCATGCGGAGAAAGCTATGCGCGGCGTCAACAAAGTCATCCTGATCGGCAATCTGGGGCGTGACCCCGAAGTGCGCTACCTGCCCTCGGGCGGTGCGGTTGCCAACATCACCGTCGCTACCAGCGAGTCCTGGAAGGACAAGAACACCGGCGCCATGCAGGAGCAGACCGAATGGCACCGCGTGGTGTTCTACGGTCGCCTTGCCGAGATCGCCGGCGAATACCTGCGCAAGGGCAGCAAGGTCTTCCTCGAAGGCTCGCTGCACACTCGCAAGTGGCAGGACAAGCAGACCGGGCAGGACCGTTACAGCACCGAAATCAAGGGCAGCAACCTGCAGATGCTGGATGGCAAGTCCGGCGGTGGCGGTGCTGGTGCAGGCTTCGACGGCGGTGACGACAGCCAGTCCATGCCGGCCTATGCCGATTTCGATGCGCCGGCCGCCGCGCCGCGTGCGTCAGCGCCGCGCCAGCAGGCGCCGGCACGTCCGGCCGCACCGGCAGCCATGCAGGACTTTGACGACGACATTCCGTTCTGACCGCGGCAGCGGTGATCGCCAGGCAGGCCGACTCGCGAGAGATCGGCCTTTGTCGTTTTCATGTAAAGCCCCTGAGCAGAATGCCTGCTTCGGGTTATGATCGACCAGATCGTTTTTCCGGCGCATTTGCCGGTCACTGACTGTGGGGTTCCACTGTTGTCCAGGCGTCTGCGCACCGTTCTCTTCATTCTGCCCGTGGTGCTGGTCGGCATGCTGTCGCTGCTCGTGCATGCCCCCGGCGAGCGTGTGCTGCGCTGGCTGCAGCCGTCGCTGCCGGTGCAGGCCGTCTCCGGCTCGCTGGCGACCGGCGAGGCCATCCTGCAACTGCGTCAGCAGGGCTGGCATGTGGCCTGGGACTGGCAGCCGGCACGCCTGCTTCTGCTCGGACTGGGTGTCGAGGCACGCGTGCAGGGCCCTCTGCAGGCGGATGCCGCCTACCAGCGCGGGCCGCTGTCCTGGCGTCTGGCGCTGTCCGGCGTGAGCATTCCTGCCGGACCGGCCGAATGGCTGGGCCCGGGTGCCGTGCTGCCCGGCTGGCAGGGTGATGCGCTGGTCTTCTCCCGGCGTCATGGCGGCGCCTGGCGGCGCGGCGAGGGGGAGCTGCGCACGACGGGCGGCCCTTTCCGCCTGGACATGCAGGGACAGGTTCAGGCGCTGGTGCTGCCACCGGCACTCTGGCGCTGGCGTGTGGTCGACGGCAATCTCGTCGGCGAGCTGAGCCAGCGTGCCGGCAACGGCGCGCTCGCGACCGTTACCCTGACCGCTGACAACCGCATCCAGTGGCAGCTGCGCGAACGCCTGCTGCAGCTCAAGCCCGGCTATGCCGGCCGCAACAACCCTGACCTGGTGGTGCTGACTGTCTCGGAGCCCTTGAGATGACCCGTTTGCGTGCACTCTGGGACGCGCATGGCGACAAGCCGCTGGCGCTGGCGGCCTTGCTGCTGCTGGCGGTGGTTCTGGCCTGGCAGCTGGGCCGCCTGGTATGGCTGCTGCTGTCCGGTCCGGCACAGCCGCTGCCCGTGCCGGTAGTCCAGGCGCCGGTTGCGGCAGCCAGCAGCAGCCCGGCCCAGGTCGCCAGCCTGTTCGGTGAAAACAGCGGACCGCAGCAGGCCACGGTCGCCGACACCACCTTGCAGCTGCGTCTTGACGGGGTCATGGAAAGCAGCGATCCGGCGTCCTCACGGGCCATGATCGCCGAACGCGGCAATGGTCTGGTGAAGACCTTCAAGCCGGGTGACCAGCTGCCCGGCGGTGCCAGTCTGGCGCGTGTCGAGGCCACCCAGGTGGTGCTTGATCGCAATGGGCGCGAGGAGATCCTGCGCTTTGACAAGCCCGCCGACAAGCCGGTGTCGCCACCGCCTGGCCAGCCGGGCAGGGCGGCTGACACGGTCAACGCGCTCGACAAGGCGGTCAGCAACTTTGCCAGCTCGCCGATGGCGGCCCTGCGCCAGATGGGTCTGCGCCGCACCTCGCAAGGCTATGTCGTGAGCATCACGGCACAGAAGGACATGCTGAAGCGTTACGGACTGCAACCGGGCGATCGCATCGTCAGCATCAACGGCCAGTCCGTGGGCAAGGATCTTGAAGCGGATCAGCAGACCCTGGGTCAGCTGCAGTCCGCAGGCAGTGCACGCGTGGAGGTTCAGCGCGGCACGCAGACAATCACTTTGGAACAGCGATTATAAAGCCGATGAAGAACTCAACCGTGAAGCCGCTGGCGCTCGCCATGATGTTGCTGGCGACCACGCCGGCCTGGGCCGAGAAGACCTGGAAGCTCAACCTCAAGGATGCCGACATCTCCGCGCTGGTCAACGAGATGGCGGAGATCACCGGCCGCAACTTTGTCGTCGATCCGCGCGTCAAGGGCACCGTCACCGTGGTGTCCAGCCGTGCCATGTCGGCGGACGAGCTCTACGAGCTGTTCCAGAGCGTGCTCAGCATCAACGGCTTTGCCACCGTCAGCAACGGCCCGGTGGTGAAGATCCTGCCTGACACCAATGCCCGCCAGGCGGGCGTGCGCGTTGACTCCGGCGGTCGTGGCGAGCAGCTGGTGACCCGGGTCATCGTGCTGCGCCAGGCCAATGCCAACGAGCTGATGGCGGCATTGCGCCCGATGATGCCGCAGTTCGCGCACATGGCCGCCGTGCCGGGGGCCAATGCCCTGATCATTTCCGACCGTGCCGGCAATGCCCAGGCGCTGGAAGCCATCATCCGCGAGCTCGACAATGGTGATCCGGATGACGCCATCGAGATCATTCCGGTGCGCAATGGCCGCGCTGCCGATCTGCTCGGCGTGCTCGAAACCATGGAGGCCGGTGCGCCGGCCGCCGGCGCCAAGGAGGCTCGTGGCTCCGGACGCGTGCGCATCGTCGTCGACGAGCGTTCCAACCGGCTGCTGGTGCGCGGCGATCGCGCCCTGCGCGACCGCGTCCGTGCCGTCATCCGCAGCCTCGACGAGGCGCCGGAAGCCAGCGCTGACAACGTCAAGGTATTCCGCCTCAAGTATGCCAATGCCCGTCAGGTGGCCGAGGTTCTCAAGGGCGTGCTGGTCAGCGGCGATGACAAGGTCTCCACCAACACCGCGGCCGGCAGCAGCAGCGTCAATGTCTCCAGCAATGCCGACGGCTCTGCCGGCAGCAGTAACACCCGCGATCCCGGCACCACCACCATCACCGTCGGCAACGCCAGCCTGATCGCCGATGAAAGCCAGAATGCCCTCATCGTGCGTGCCCGTCCGGCGCAGATCCGCCAGGTCGAGGCGGTGCTCGCCGAGCTCGACACGCGTCGCTCGCAGGTCCTGATCCAGGCCGCCATCGTCGAGGTCTCCGGCGACAATGCCGCCCAGCTTGGCGTGCAGTGGGCCTCGGGTGACCCCGCCAACGGGGTCGGCATCATCAACTTCAACAATGCCGGCGCCAGCCTGGTCAATCTGGCCACCGCCGCCGTGACCGGCGACCCGTCGCAGGCCGGCATCGGCCAGGGCGCCGCCATCGCCATCGGCAGCTCGAAGAAGGATCGCAACGGCGATCGCACCTTCTACGGTGCGCTGATCCAGGCCCTGGAGTCGGTGGCGGATGCCAACCTGCTGTCGACGCCCAGCATCATGACCCTGGACAACCAGGAGGCCAAGATCGTGGTGGGCCAGAATGTGCCCTTCATCACCGGCACCACCGGCACCCAGGGCTCCGGCCTGAGCAATCCGTTCACCACCATCGAGCGTCAGGACGTCGGCATCACGCTGAAGGTGACCCCGTCGCTGAGCGAAGGCGGCACGGTGCGACTCGATGTCGAGCAGGAAGTGTCTTCGGTGGTGCCCTCGGCGGACAGCATCCGCTCCTCCGACCTGATCACCAACAAGCGCTCGATCAAGACCACGATTCTTGCCGATGACGGCCAGACCATCGTGCTTGGCGGTCTGGTGCAGGACGACGTCAAGAAGTCGGTGAGCAAGGTGCCGCTGCTGGGCGACATCCCCGGTCTCGGCGTGCTGTTCCGCGCCACCAGCGACACGCGCATCAAGCGCAATCTGCTGGTGTTCCTGCAGCCGACCATCCTGCGTGATGCCGCCCAGGCCACTGCCCTGACCGCACGCCAGTACGAGTCGGTGCGTCGCATTGATCTGGGTGTTGATGCCGAAGGTCGCTTCACCCGTCTGCCCGAGCGCATCAACGACATCTACCAAGGTGGCGTGCAACGTGACGGACGTGCCGATCTGCAGCCTTCGACGCGTGCGCCGCAGGCCTCCTCGACCAGTGCGACAACCTTGGTGGTGCGCGAGCAGCCGGCAGCACGTCCGGCACCCGCTGCCCAGCCTGCGAGCGCCAGCCTGGCCGAGGATGTTCCGGTGACCTATGCCGTGCAGCCGGTCGAGCCCATCGTGGCGGAGTCGCTGCCGGTCAGCGAGCCGGTGCGCAGCGAGTCACGCAGCGTGCCGGCACCGACCCGTACCAGCAGCGCGCGCAGCAGTGCCGGCACGCCGGCCTACGTGCCGTCCACGGTCGCGGCCGACCCGGCTGCGCGTCCGTTCAGCCCGACCGCACCCGAAGCGCCATCGCCGTACTACTTCCCGCCGGCGCAGCCTGTGCAGCGCAACACGGCACCGGTGACACAGCCGGCTGCAGCGGCCCCGGCCCCGGCCCCGGCCTCCGGCCAGGCATCGGCGTCTGCCTCGACGACGACATCGTCCGGCAGCGATCGTCCCGGCATGCGCAAGATCACCACCAGCAGTGGGAATGTCTACTATGTGCCGGAGAATCCGCCGCGCTGAGATCGGCGGGGATTGCCGGCAGGCGGTGAGCGAGAAGGGCGTCGATGACGCCCTTTTTCATGACTGCGGGGCCGTTGCCAGGGGCAACAGCAACGGGCGCATGGCAATGCGCGCACCGAGCAGGCGCAGATTCCAGTAGTGCCCGCCCAGCGCACGGTTCACCAGCACCAGATCGGGTACCGGCTGGAAGGCGCGCCACTGCGGCAGTGCCTTGCGGCTGAGGCGCAGCACCTGCTCGGCCAGCGGCATGGTGGCAAAATCCACCGGACTGTCGGCGAGCACATCGCCGGCGAGCTGCAGCCAGGGCTGATAGAAGTCGCCGGGCAGGCTCGGGGCATGCTGCGTGTTGCGCGCGCCCAGCCGTATCAGTCCGGTTTCCACGGCGGCCGGGTCGCCGGCCAGCGCAGCGCGGGTCAGGGCGGCATAGTCCTGCACCAGCGTGTCCGGCAGTTCCTTGATGCAGCCAAAGTCGTACACGACCAGACTGCCGTCGGGGCGCGCCGCGAAATTTCCGGGATGCGGGTCGCAGTGCAGGCAATGCAGCTGGTAGAGCTGGCGGGCGAGGGTGTCGAACAGCAGGCGACCGAGCGCGTCGCGGCGGTCCTGGTCGTAGCGCGCGTCGAGCGAACTGAGCGGGTCGCCGGGCTCGTGGCTCAGGGTCAGCACATGGCGGCTGCTCAGCGGGGCAATGACGGCGGGAATCACGACCTGTGGCTGGTCGGCATGAAACTGGCGGAAGCGCTCGATGGCCATCGCCTCCAGGCCGTAGTCCAGCTCGCGTTCGAGACTGGCGCGAATCTCGTCGAACAGGGCGTCCAGCAGATGCCCGGAAACCGGCAGCACGCGGGCAATCTTCAGGGCCAGGCGCAGCTGCTTCAGATCGCTGTCTATGGCCTCTTCCACGCCCGGATACTGGATCTTCAGCACCACGGCGCTGCCGTCGCGGGTGCGAGCACGATGCACCTGGGCAATCGATGCCGATGCCAGCGCGGTCTCGTCAATGTCACTGAAGTGGTCGCGCCAGTCCTTGCCCAGTGCCTGTTGCAGGCGAGGCAGCAATTCGGCGAAAGGGCGCGGCGGCGAGTCCTTCTGCAGCGGGGTGAGGGCATCCACCAGCTCGGCCGGCAGCACGTCGCGGTACTGCGAAACGACCTGGCCGACCTTCATCACGGCCCCTTTCATCTCACCCAGCGTCTGCGCGATGTCACGACCGATGCGGCTGTAGAGTGCGGCATCCGATGCCGTGCGATCCTCGTCCCGGTGCCAGAGCCGCTGCCAGCGGTCACGCGCGACGTCGCTGCTGATGCGTGCGGTCATGCCGGCGAGGCGCAGGAAGCGACTGCCGGCACGACGCGACGGGGCGCTGGATTCTGGCGGCGTGTCAGTCATGGCGTCTCCCTGTCATGAAGCCATCCTAGGCCATCACCTGGCGGCGTCAAGCGCACAGGCAGCGCTGCCGACGCGCTGTGTCAGAGCCAGCGGGTCACGGCCGCCACGGCCGGGCGCGGAACGCGGGCATGCAGGCGGCTGCGGTCGCCATGGCCGAGGTTGATCAGGAAGTTGCTGTGCACGCGTTCGCCGGGGAAGAACTCGGCATCCAGCGCGGCGGCATCGAAGCCGGACATCGGGCCGGCATCCAGGCCCAGGGCGCGTGCCGCGAGGATGACATAGGCGCCTTGCAGGCTGCCGTTGCGAAAGGCGGTCTCGCGAATCAGTGCGTCGTTGCCGACATACCAGCTGCGGGCATCGACATACGGAAACTGGGCGGGCAGGGTGTCGGGGAAGTCCAGGTCGTATGCCACGATGACGGTGACCGGTGCCGCCATGGTCTGCTCGACATTGCCTGGCGCCAGACAGGGGCGAAGACGCGCCTTGCCTTCGGCGCTGCGCACGAAGAGCAGGCGTGCCGGCAGCGAATTGGCTGCCGTCGGTCCCTGCAGCACCAGCTCGGCGAGCTGGTGCAGGATGTCGTCGCTGACCGGCTGATCAAGCCAGTACTTGGTGGTGCGAGCGTCGCGGAACAGCTGGTTCAGCGCGGCATCGTTCAGGGGTGACGGCATGCAACTCTCCTCAGGGCAGGTCGAACATCAGGAACTCGGCATCCTGCGTGGCGGTCAGCATCAGGGCATGAGACTGGCGAATCTCGGCGCCGTCACCGGCCTCGAGGGTTTCGTCGCCCACCTGCACGCTGCCGGTGATCATCTGCAGCCAGATCACGCGGTCCTCGCAACCGGGATGCTGCACGCTTTCCCCGGCACCCAGGATGCCACGGTAGATGCGCGCGTCCTGGCGGATGGGCAGAGTATCCTCGCTGCTGCCATCCGGCGCCACCAGGCAATGCAGGCCGGGCAGGCGCGGGAACTGCTTCTGCGCATAGCGCGGAGCCGGGTTCTGCTGGTTCGGCAGCAGCCAGATCTGCAGCAGTTCCACCGGCTCGTCACCGGGGTTGATCTCGCTGTGCACGACACCGGTGCCGGCGCTCATCAGCTGCAGCTCGCCGGCATGGATGACGGCGTGGTTGCCCATGCTGTCCATGTGCTGCAGACGGCCCTTCAGCACATAGGTCAGGATTTCCATGTTGTCATGGGGATGCTGGCCGAAGCCGCGCTTTCCCGCGATGCGGTCCTGGTTGATCACGCGCAGTGCCGACACGCCCATGTGGCGCGGGTCGTACCAGGATGCGAAGGAAAAGGAATGGCGTGCCTGCAGCCAGCCGTGGTCGACGTGGCCACGCTCGGCGGCGCGATGGATGCGGATCATGACGGGTCTCCTCTCAGGTGATGAGCAGAGCCTAGATCCGAGGTGTTTTCAGATAAATACCAGTATAGCGAACGGATTGTTGCTTTTGACGCATCTGTCATATGGCCAGGCCGGGACTGCAGCCCCGGCCTGTGCGGCTCAGCGCGACAGGGTCAGGGCCATCGGGTTGGGCAGCGCATCGGCCAGGCGGCTGACGCGCATGCCCAGCTCGGCATAGGAGTCAGCAGTCACGGTGATGTGGCCGAGCTTGCGACCTTCGCGCTCGCTCTTGCCGTACAGGTGCAGGTGCGCGTCGGTGATGCGCAGCACGTCGGCGCTGACCGGATGACGGCCGATGATGTTGAGCATGGCGCTGGGCTTTTCCGCGCGCGTCGAGCCCAGGGGCAGGCCGGCCACGGCGCGCACGTGGTTCTCGAACTGCGAGCAGTGCGCGCCTTCGATGCTCCAGTGGCCGGAGTTGTGCACGCGCGGGGCGGTCTCGTTGGCGAGCAGGCCGTGGCGGGTCTCGAACAGCTCCAGCGTGAGCACGCCGACATGGCCAAGCTCGTGCAGGATGGACGAGATGTAGCGTTCCGCGGTGAGCTGGGTGTTCTCGTCCAGATGCGGCGCCGGCACCACGGAATGGCTGAGAATGCCGCGGTGATGGTGGTTCTCGGCCAGCGGGTAGAACAGCGTGGCGCCATCCTGGCCGCGCACGGCAATGATCGACAGCTCGCGCTTGAACTGCACGAATTCCTCGGCGATCAGCGGCACGCGGCCGCCCAGTTCGGCCCAGCAGGCCGGAATCTGCTCGGCATCGCGGAGCAGGAACTGGCCCTTGCCGTCATAGCCTTCGGTCACGGTCTTGACCACCAGCGGCAGGCCAAGGCCCTCGGCGGCGGCACGCAGGTCGGCTTCCTCGCGGATCTCGGCGTAGCGAGCGGAGGGAATGTTGAGGTCGGCGAACAGGCGCTTCTCGTTGAGACGGTTCTGCGACACGGCGAGCGACTTCACGCCCGGGAACACCGGCTTGCGGGCGGCAATGGCCTCGACCCAGCGCGTCGGGATGTTCTCGAACTCGTAGGTGAAGACATCGGCCGAATCGATGAAGGCCTGCAGGCTTTCATCGCTGTAGTCGTCATCGCCGAAGCGCGGGCCGAGCGCCGCCGACGGGCAGTCCGCAGCCTTGTCATAGAACGCGAACGAGAGGTTCAGCGGGTAGCCGGCCAGGGCCATCATGCGACCCAGCTGGCCGCCACCCAGGACACCGATGCGCAGGCTCATGGTCAGGCTCCCTGTTCGCCCGGAACCGGGTTGGCCAGCACGGTCTCGGTCTGGCGCTCGCGGAAGGCCTCGATGGCCGTACGCAGTGCCGGGTTGTTGAGCGCCAGGATCTGGGTGGCCAGCAGGGCGGCATTGATGGCGCCGGCCTTGCCGATGGCCAGCGTGGCGACCGGAACGCCACCGGGCATCTGCACGATGGAGAGCAGCGAGTCGAGGCCGTTCAGGGCCTGCGACTGCACCGGCACGCCGAGCACCGGCAGGGCGGTCTTGGCGGCGCACATGCCGGGCAGGTGGGCGGCACCGCCGGCGCCGGCGATGATGACCTGGATGCCGCGACCCTGGGCGGCTTCGGCATAGGCGAAGAGCTTGTCCGGGGTGCGGTGCGCCGACACCACTTCCGCCTCGAAGGGCACGCCCAGGTCACGCAGCGTGTTGGCGGCATGGCTCATGGTCGCCCAGTCGGACTGGGAGCCCATGATGATGCCCACGACAGGCTGTGCAGCAGAGGAGGAAACGGTCATGTCAGAGGTGCCGGTGCGGTTGAAAACCGCGCATTTTCCAGCATTCAGCGGGACAGGGCAAGCCCGGTGGCCAGCGAGACCAGGCCGATGGCGACCGTGAGCAGAAAGATGCCGAGCAGAAAGCGCCAGAATGGCCGGAAATCGGTGGGCAAGGGTTCGCGTGACATGTCATCCCCGGAAAAACAGCTGCAGTCATCGAGTGACGAGGCGCCCCGGCTTTGCGAGAATCGCCGCGTCATTCATGAATCCCAGAGTGCGCGATGAAAGCGATCTTGTCGATGGGGTGGCAGCTGATCTGCTTCCGTGCCGGACCTGAGGCCCTGCCTTATGCGCCGCGCCTGATCCTGCCCCTGGTCATCCTCAACCTGCTGCTCGGCGTGGCCTTGCAGCAACTGGCCGGCAGCGGCTTCGACAAGCCGGTGCTGCAGCTGTCGGCCATGGCGCTGGCGGCCGAAGCCGGCTGGCTGTGGCTGCTGCTGCAGCGGCGCGGCTGGCACAACCGCTGGGTGCAGGCCTATGCCGGCATGGTGCTGATCGACACCCTGATCACCCTGATCGCGTCGCCGCTGGTACTCCTGCAGGCGCAGGGCGGTGCCTTCACCGGCGTGGCCGTGGTGCTGCAGATCGTCATGACCCTGTGGAGCCTGTCGGCGCGCGCCTTTGTCTATCAGCAGGCACTGGACGTGTCACGTTTCAAGGGCTTCTTCCTGGCGCTGGCGCCCCTGTTTGCCGTCATGGCCCTGGCCGCCATGCTCTTCCCTGACCTGTTGCCGCCTCCGCCGCAAGGAAACTGACCCATGCACATTCACATCCTCGGTATCTGCGGCACCTTCATGGGCTCGCTGGCGGTGCTGGCCAAGGCCCTGGGGCATGAGGTCAGCGGCAGTGACGCGGGGGTCTATCCGCCCATGAGCACCCAGCTCGAAGCCCAGGGCATACGCCTGCAGGAGGGCTATGATCCGGCACATCTGCAGCCGCACCCGGATCTGGTGGTGATCGGCAATGCCATGAGCCGTGGCAATCCTGCCGTCGAGTACGTGCTCGACCAGGGCATTGCCTACACCTCGGGGCCGGGCTGGCTGGCGCAGCATGTGCTGCAGGGACGCCATGTGCTGGCGGTAGCAGGTACCCACGGCAAGACCACCACCACCACCATGCTGGCCTGGGTGCTGGACCAGGCCGGACTGGCGCCGGGCTTCCTGATCGGTGGCGTGCCGCAGGGGTTCGAGGCCAGCGCCCGTCTCGGCGACGGCCGCTATTTCGTGGTCGAGGCCGACGAGTACGACTCGGCCTTCTTCGACAAGCGCTCCAAGTTCGTGCACTACGCCCCGCGCACGGCCATCCTCAACAACCTGGAGTTCGACCACGCCGACATCTTCGAGGACCTGGCCGCCATCCAGCGCCAGTTCCATCATCTGGTGCGCACCATTCCCGGTCAGGGGCGCATTCTCATGCCGGCCGACGAACCGGCACTGGATGCGGTGATCGCCAAGGGCTGCTGGACCCCGGTCGAGCGCCTGGCGCTGGCCTCGGCGCCGGGCGGCAGCGAGCCGGCCACCTGGACGGCCGAGGTGCTGTCCAGCGATGGCAGCGCCTTCACGGTGCGTCATCGTGATGGCGAGGCCGCCACCGTGCACTGGTCGCTGACCGGCATGCACAGCGTGCGAAACGGCATGGCCACCATCGCGGCGGCACACCATGTCGGCGTGCCGGTGGCGACGGCGGCTGCCGCGCTGTCGGCCTTCCCGGGCGTGAAGCGGCGCATGGAGCTGCTCGGCAGTGTCCGTGACATCGCGGTCTATGACGACTTCGCGCACCATCCGACCGCCATCCGAACCACCCTCGAAGGGTTGCGCGAGAAGGTCGGCTCACGGCGCATCTGGGCGGTGATCGAGCCGCGCTCCAACACCATGCGCATGGGCACGCACAAGGATGGTCTGGCGGAGTCCGCGGCGGCTGCCGACCAGGTCATCTGGTATCAGCCGGCGGGCCTGGACTGGGACCTGCAGCCGGTGATCGCGGCCAGCCCGGTGCCGGCACAGGTGGCCTCGGAGATCGCGGCGGTGATCGCGCGTCTGGTGGCCGAGGCGGAGCCGGGTGATGCCATCGTGGTCATGAGCAACGGCGGCTTCGGCGGCATCCACCAGAAGCTGCTGGCGGCCCTGCGTGCGCGTCATGGCGAGGCGGTCGCGTGAATCTGGCCGGCGCGCTGGCGGTCGCCTCCGGGGCTGCCCTGGGGGCGCTGCTGCGCTGGCTGCTGGGCCTGGGTCTGAACCATCTGTGGCCGCTGCTGCCGCTGGGTACGCTGGCGGCGAACTGGCTGGGTGCCTACGTCATTGGTATGTTCATGGGCTGGGGCCTGCTGCAGCCGGGCTGGTCCGACACCGTGCGCCTGTTCTGGGTCACCGGCCTGCTTGGCGGCCTGACCACGTTTTCCAGTTTTTCGCTTGAGGCGGTCAGCCTGCTGCAGCGCCAGCTCTGGGGCGAGACTGTCGTGCATGTCAGCCTGCATGTGTTCGGTTCGCTGCTGCTGACCCTGGCAGGCGTGGCCAGCGTGCAGCTGCTGCGCCAGACCTGATCATCGGGCGATCGTCCCCGCTGCGTCGTCCATGTCCAGTCCTGAAATAGGTTGACACCTGTTTCTCTCAAAACGCCCGGTGCATTGCATCGGGCGTTTTGTATTTCAGCGCCAGATGCGGACGCTCCTGGTTGTAGATGGTCACCGACTCCATGACCATTTTCCTTGCCTCCAGCAGGTCATGTGGACGCTGCAACAGCAGCTCGCACTTCAAGATGCCGTTGACCCGCTCCGCCAGGGCATTTTGGTAACAGTCATAGCCGTCTGTCATCGAACAGCGTATGCCATGACGCTCATGCAGCTGCTGATATACCCGTGAGCAGTACT
>NZ_ATUE01000010.1 GCF_000420045.1 Perlucidibaca piscinae DSM 21586 | reverse complement strand
CCTTCACCGCCAACAGCGCCTTCGATTCCCTGAACGTCGGCGACAAGGTCGAGGAGACCTTCACCGTGAAGTCGGTGGATGGCACCGAGCAGGCCATCACCGTCACCATCAACGGCACCAACGACGCCGCCGTGATCACCGGTGCCAGCACCGGCACGGTGACAGAAGACGCCGCTCTCAACCAGGTCGGTGGCACACTGAGCGTCGATGACCCGGACAGCCCGGAAACCTTCTCGACCCCTGCCTCGTTGAACGGTACCTATGGCAGCTTCACGTTCAATCCGGCAACCGGTGCCTGGACCTACACGCTGGACAACACACGCGCCGTGACCCAGGCACTGACCAGTGCATCAATCGTCACCGATGCACTCACGGTAACCAGCACGGATGGCACGGCCTCTAAAACCATCTCCGTCACCATCAATGGTGCAGATGAGGCACCTGCTGTTGTCACGGTTGCTGCAGTCTATGCGGGCAATGACGATCCGAATGACTTTGATACCGGTGGCAGCGCAGTGGGTAACGGCTCGTTTGTATGGACAGGCACCAACAACGCTGACAGCTTCGGTGTTCAGGGGGATGGGACTTCGTCAAACGGCAAGGACACGTTGTACGGACTTGGCGGCAATGACACGCTCAATGGTGGCAATGGCATCGACACGATTTTCGGTGGCGAAGGCAATGACATCATCAGCGGTGGTTCCGTTACAGACACTCTGTATGGCGGGTCCGGCAATGACACCATCAGTGGTGACGCCGATGACGACGTAATCATCGGTGGCTATGGTTCAGATACTCTGACCGGCAACAGTGCCAACGACATCTTTGTTTATCTGTCCACCCGAGACATCGGCGACACCATCACGGACTTCAATGACGCAGGCAACGACACGATCGACCTGTCGGCCCTCGATGCCAACTCCGCGACCTCCGGCACCAATGACGCCTTCGCCTGGGGTGGCGAGTTGAACGGTCTCGTGGCCAATGGCGTGACTTGGCATACCAGCGGTGCAAACGTGATTGTCTGGGCAGATACCGATGGCAATGTCGCCACGGCTGAGCTGCAGATCACCCTGACCGGCACCGCCAGCATCACACTGTCCGACTTCGTGCTCTGATCCGTCAGAACCTCCGCAACACCACAGGCCGCGATCTCTGATCGCGGCCTGTTCGTTTCCGGCTCCCGGCCAGCGATCGCTCAGCCCGCCACCATCAGCCGTTCACGCAGCCCGTGAATCTCGTCGCGCAAACGCGCGGCTTCCTCGAACTCGAGATTGCGGGCCTTGGCCAGCATGTCCTTTTCCAGTGCCTCGATGTGGCGCACCAGCTGCTTCGGGTCACGCAGGTCGGCCGCCTTCTCGCTGCCCGGACGCTCGCCGCCTCGTCCCTTGCGGCCGCGTCCGGGCGAGCCGGCGCCATTGGCAGCGGCGGCCCCGGCATAGGTCTCGAGGATGTCGCTGACCGAGCGGCTGACACCCTGCGGCACGATGCCATGCTCGGCATTAAAGGCGATCTGCCGGGCGCGGCGACGCTCGGTCTCGTCGATGGCGCGCTTCATCGAGCCGGTCATGCGGTCGGCATAGAGAATGGCCTTGCCGTTGAGGTGGCGGGCGGCGCGACCGATGGTCTGGATCAGCGAGCGGTCGGAGCGCAGGAAGCCTTCCTTGTCGGCATCGAGGATGGCCACCAGCGATACCTCGGGCATGTCCAGGCCCTCGCGCAGCAGGTTGATGCCGACCAGCACGTCGAATTCGCCCACGCGCAGGTCGCGGATGATCTCGACACGCTCGACGGTGTCGATGTCGGAGTGCAGGTAGCGCACCTTGGTGCCGTGCTCGCGCAGGTACTCGGTGAGGTCCTCGGCCATGCGCTTGGTCAGCGTGGTCACCAGCACGCGCTCCTCGACGGCAACACGTGCCTTGATCTGCGACAGCAGGTCGTCGACCTGGGTCGAGGCCGGGCGCACCTCGACCTCGGGATCGACCAGACCGGTGGGGCGCACCACCTGCTCGACCACGTTGCCGGCATGTTCCTGCTCGTAGTTGCCCGGGGTCGCGGACACGAAGATGGTCTGCGGCGAGATGCGCTCGAACTCCTCGAACTTCATCGGCCGGTTGTCCATTGCCGAGGGCAGGCGGAAGCCGTAGTTGACAAGGTTCTCCTTGCGCGAGCGGTCGCCGTTGTACATGCCGCCGATCTGCGGCACGGTCACGTGCGACTCGTCAATGAGCAGGATGGCATCAGGCGGCACGTAGTCGAACAGCGTCGGCGGCGCCGACCCTGCCGGACGCCCTGACAGGTAGCGCGAGTAGTTCTCGATGCCCTGGCAATAGCCCAGCTGCTGCAGCATCTCGACGTCATACTGGGTGCGCTGGGCGATGCGCTGGGCCTCGAGCAGCTTGTCGTTGGCGCGGAACCACTCAACGCGCTCCTTGAGCTCGACCTGGATCTGCTCGATGGCAGCGTGGATGCGCTCCTGCGGTGTCACGTAGTGGGTCTTGGGGTAGATGGTCACGCGCGCCACGCGCTGGCGCACTTCACCGGTAAGTGGGTCGAACCAGTAGATCGCCTCGACCTCTTCGTCGAACAGCTCGATGCGCACCGCCTGCGCCTCCGACTCGGCCGGAAAGATGTCGATGATGTCGCCGCGCACCCGGTAGTGGCCGCGATAGAACTCGATGTCGTTGCGCGTGTACTGCAGCTCGGCGAGGCGGCGCAGCAGGCCGCGCTGGTCGATGCGGTCGCCACGGGCGACATGCAGCAGCATCTTCATGTAGGCCTCGGGATCGCCGAGGCCGTAGATCGCCGACACCGTGGCGACGATGATGGCGTCACGCCGCTCCAGCAGCGCGCGCGTGGCGGAGAGGCGCATCTGCTCGATGTGCTCGTTGATGGCCGCGTCCTTCTCGATGAAGGTGTCCGACGACGGCACGTAGGCTTCCGGCTGGTAGTAGTCGTAGTAGCTGACGAAGTACTCGACCGCGTTGTGCGGGAAGAACTCCTTGAACTCGCCGTAGAGCTGGGCGGCCAGGGTCTTGTTGGGCGCCATGATGATGGCCGGGCGCTGCAGCCGGGCGATCACGTTGGCCATGGTGAAGGTCTTGCCGGAACCGGTGACGCCGAGCAGGGTCTGATGGCTGAGACCGTCCTCGACGCCCTGCACCAGACCGGCGATGGCCGTCGGCTGGTCGCCGGCTGGCTGGTAGCGTGACTCGACCCGGAACAGTCCCTCGCTCAGCCCGTCATCCGCCATGATCCCGCCCCGCCGTGATTGCAAACCCCCAGTCTAGCCGGTCCGCGGGCGGGCGACACGTGAACGACGAGCCTTGGCCAACATCGTTACGACGTTCGCCCGCATCACGCCTGAGCGTCATCCCCGAGCAGGTTCATCCGATAGCCACGTTTTTCCGGTATAAGCAGGCTCATGCCCCTGCCGGAGTGACTCGCCATGTCCCTGTTCAAGCGCCTGACCGGCCTGCAGCCAGCCGTCCCCCTGCCCTATGTCGAGAACACGGTTGTCGCCGGGCAGGCCAGCCTGAGCATCCGCTACCTCGGCACGGCCGGCTTCGTGGTCAGCGACGGCACGCACACGGTGGTGCTGGACCCCTACGTCACCCGTCCGGACCTGCTGACCTCGCTGACCCGCCCCCTGGTGCCGGATGCCGACCTGATTGCCGCGCTGATGCCGGAAGCGGATGACGTGCTCATCGGGCATGCCCACCACGATCACATCCTGGACGGCCCCGAGCTGTGCCGGCAGACCGGTGCGCGTCTGATCGGCTCGTCATCGACAGCCATGGTGGGACGCGCCGCCGGCCTGCCGGAGGCACAGCTGGTCGAGACCGCCGGTCGCGAGGACATCGCCTCCGGCACCTGGACACTGCGTGGTTTTCCGTCCCGGCACGGGCGCATCTTCGGGCGCATCCCCTTCCCCGGCGATCTGCACGCGCCGCCGCCCTGGCCGCCGCGGATGCATCAGCTCAAGCATGGTCTGGTGCTGAACTGGCTGCTGGACACCGGGCCGCTGACGGTCATGCACATCGACTCGGCCGACTTCATCGAGGAGGAACTGGCCGGGCACCGCTGCGACATCGTCTGCCTCTGCGCCATCGGCCGCCAGGCGCGCCCGGACTACGTGCGCGACGTGGTGCGGCTGCTGCAGCCGCGCTGGATCATCCCCTGCCACTGGGACACCATGCTGACACCCGTGCATGCCGAGCCCGACCTGCTGCCCGGTGTCGACCTGCCAGGCTTCCTGGCCGAGATCGAGGCCGCCGGCGTACGACCTTTGTTGACGCCGATTCTGGGGACGCAGCGGTTTTCGTGACCCCGTCGATCCGGTATCATTCCGCCGTTTTGCCTGCCGGCAGCCGGGTGATCCCCGGCCCACTTGATCACCAGGAGATACCCTTGGACATCCAGCTCTCGCAACGCGTGCTCAGCATCAAGCCCTCGCCCACCCTCGCCGTGACCAAGAAGGCTGCCGAGCTGAAGGCCGCCGGCCGCGACATCATCGGCCTGGGTGCCGGCGAGCCGGACTTCGACACCCCGGAGCACATCAAGGCGGCAGCTCAGGAAGCCATCGCCAAGGGCTTTACCAAGTACACCGCCGTCGACGGTACCCCGGGCCTGAAGAAGGCCATCATCGCCAAGTTCAAGCGCGACCAAGGCCTGGACTACGCGGCAAACCAGATCCTCGTGTCCTGCGGCGGCAAGCAGAGCTTCTTCAACCTGTCGCTGGCCCTGCTCAACAAGGGTGACGAGGTCATCATCCCGGCGCCGTTCTGGGTTTCCTACCCGGACATGGTGATCATTGCCGACGGCACCCCGGTGATCGTCGAGTGCCCGCAGTCGCAGGGCTACAAGATCACTGCCGCCCAGCTCGAAGCCGCCATCACGCCGAAGACGCGTCTGCTGGTGCTGAACTCGCCGTCGAACCCGACCGGCATGGTCTACTCCAAAGCCGAGCTGCTGGCCCTGGTCGAGGTACTGCGCAAGCACCCGCACGTGCTCATCGCCACCGATGACATGTACGAGCACATCATCTGGACCGCCGAGAAGTACGAGAACATCGTCACCGTGGCACCGGACCTGTACGACCGCACCATCGTGCTCAACGGCGTTTCCAAGGCCTATGCCATGACCGGCTGGCGCATCGGCTACTGCGCCGGTCCGCAGAAGCTCATCGCCGCCATGACCAATGTGCAGTCGCAGTCCACCTCGAACCCGACCTCGATCTCGCAGGTCGCCGCCGAAGCCGCGCTGAACGGCCCGCAGGATGTGCTTGTGCCGATGGTCAAGGCCTTCAAGGAGCGTCATGACTACGTCGTGGCAACCCTCAACACCATCGAGGGCGTGTCCTGCTCGCCGGCCGACGGCGCCTTCTATGCCTTCGCCAACGTCGAGGGCGCGATCGCCAAGCTCGGCCTGAAGAATGACCTGGAGTTCTCCGAACACCTGCTCAACACCGTCGGCGTTGCCGTGGTGCCGGGCTCGGCCTTCGGTCTCGACGGTCACATGCGCATCTCCTACGCCACCGCCATGTCGGTGCTGGAAGACGCGCTGGCTCGCATCAAGAAAGCCATCGAAGGCTGAGCCGCTGATCAGGAACCGCCGCCACCCGTCCGGGTCGCGGCGGTTTTTTGTGCCCGCGACTTGTCCGGCCTGCCCCTTCTGCCGCATGGTGTGACCCTGCGTTTTCACCGGCCAACACGTTACCAGGAGTCCCTCAGCCATGCGTCTTGATGTGGATGTCGCCATCGTCGGCGCCGGCACTGCCGGCATGTTCGCCATCAGCGAGGCCCGCCGCGCGGGCCTGTCCTACGTGCTCATCGATCACGGTCCGCTGGGCACCACCTGTGCCCGCGTCGGCTGCATGCCCTCCAAGCTGGCGCTGCACGCCGCCAGCCTGTGGCGCACGCGTCGCGAGATGGCCGACTGGGGCATGACTGGCCAGGAAAACCTGCGCATCGACCTGGGGCAGACCTGGCAACGGCTGCGCCAGGGTCGTGACCACTTTGCCGGTGCTGCTGCCGGCACCGCGCGCAAGCTGGGTGCCGATCAGCTGATCAACGGTCGCGCCCGCTTCACGGCAGCCGGCGAGCTGACGGTGAGCACCGCCGAGGGCGAGGTCGTGGTCACGGCGGCGCAGGTCATCCTCGCGGTCGGCTCCACGCCCTTCCTGCCCGACAACCTGCAGGCGGTGGCCGATCGCTGCCTGACCACCAACACCCTGTTCGAGCAGGAGAGCCTGCCGGCGCGCATCGGCGTCATCGGTTCCGGCGCGCTCGGGCTGGAGATGGGTCTGGCCCTGAGCCGTCTCGGGGTACAGGTACATCTGGCCGGCTCCAGCAGTTTCGCCGGCATCGACGATCCGGTGCTGTCGGAGCGGGTGCAGGCCAGCGTGGCCGGGGAGCTGACGCTGTGGCTGGGCCAGCCGGCAACGGCCGAGCCGGCTGCGGATGGCGTGCGACTGCGCGCAGGCGAGAAGGAGACCACGGTGGATGCCCTGCTGGTGGCCGCCGGACGTCGCCCCAATCTGGCCGGGCTGGATCTTGCCGCCGCCGGCATCGCGACATCATCGCGCGGCCTGCCTGACATCGATCCGCTGACCCTGAAGATCGCCGGCCATCCGGTCTACGTGATCGGCGATGCCAACGCCAGCCGGACCCTGTTCCACGAGGCCACCGACGAGGGCCGGCGCGCCGGCCGCCATGCCGCAGCCACGGTGCTGGCAGCCAGAGCCGCAGCCGCCGACACGCCCGGACACGTGAATGCCGGAGCCACATCACCAGCACCGCGCCAGGTGCCGCTGAGCATCACCTTCAGCGACCCGGACATCGTGCATGTCGGCCTGCGCCATGGCGAACTGGATCCGGCCACGGCACTGATCGGCACCGCCTCGGGCGAGGCCAACGGACGTCTGCGCATCCTGGACAGCATGCAGGCCATGATTCGTCTCTATGCCGACCGCGACAGCGGCCGCCTGCTCGGGGCCGCGCTGTTCGCGCCGGCCGGCGAGCACCTCGGCCATCTGCTGGCGCTGGCGATCACGCGTGGCGAGACCATAAACAGTCTGCTGGAGCTGCCCTGGTATCACCCGACCATCGAGGAACTGCTGACGGTGGCGCTGGAAGATCTGCGCCGTCAGCGCAAACGCGCGCCGGGCTGAAACGTCAGTTTGAAGCGATTCACAGGGGGGCCGGCAGACGCAGAACGCCCGCCAGCGTGGTGACGCAGTCGCCGCCGACCTCGATGCGACCGGTGCCGGTGACGTGGACATGCACCTGGCCGTCGCGGCCGACGCAGCGCCCCTGGCGCGCGACGTAACGCGCACCTGTCGCTGGCAGCATGCCCGTCAGCTGCAGAAAGGCCGCCACCGCCCCGTTGCCGCTGCCGCAGACCGGGTCCTCGCTGATGCCGCTGGAGGCCGCAAACGAACGTACCTCGAGCGCCAGCGTCTCCCCCGGCGCGCGCGCGAACACGGTGATACCAGTGACCGACAGGCGCTGCTCGAGGTGCGCGCTGGCCGCCTGATCCGGCGTGAGGGCCAGCAGTGCCTGCACGGACGGCAGCTCGGCGACCAGCCAGCGTGGCCCGACATCGACCACGCTCGGCACGCACCCCGTGCGCAGTGCGGCCCCCAGCACGAGCTGGAGCGTCGCCACCATCTCCTCGGACACGTCCTGCAGCCTGGCCTCAGGCAAGGTCAGCACCAGACGCTGCACGGATGTCGCTGCATCAGCTGCCGTCCTGTCATCTGCCTCGGCTGGCACGTCAGCAGCCTCGACACGCAGGCGTATCTGCCCCACCGCGCAGGACTGCACCAGCTCACCCTGGCGGGCACGCAAGCGTCCGCTGGCCAGCAGGGCGTGGGCACTGCCCAGCGTGGGGTGTCCGGCGAACGGCAGCTCGCCGCGCGGCGTGAAGATGCGCAGCCGGTAATCCGCGTCGGGATGATCGGCCGGCAGCACGAACGTGGTCTCGGACAGGTTGGTCCAGGCCGCGATGGCCTGCATGTCGGCCGTGCTCAGGCCCTCGGCATCCAGCACCACGGCAACCGGGTTGCCGCGCAGGGGCTGCGCCGAGAACACGTCAACGACATGCAGCGCATGCTCCGTCACGGGCATCAGGCCGCCGCCGCATGCATGGCGTCGGCGGCTGCAAGCGGGTCGCCCGATTCGGCATAGGCTGCCACCCAGGCGCCGTAGTTGTGCACCGTGGGCAGGTCCTCGGGGTGGAAGCCGGGACGGTAGTAGCTGGCGATCATCGGCAGCAGGCGACGCATCACGCCCTTGCGCGGGCCCAGCAGCCAGCCCAGGCCGCGACCGTACAGCGACACGCGCTCGCGCACCGTGTAGCCGTCCATCGCCAGCATGAACCAGGGTGCGACCACGGAATACAGCGAGAACGAGGCGGTGGCATGGGTCATGGCCAGGACTCGGGTGAAGTAACCAACGCCGGCAATCTGCTGCATGACGTCATAGGCCACCGACTTGTGCTCCATCTCCTCGATGGCATGCCAGGCGAACATGGCGCGCACGCGCGGATCGGCACCCTCGAGCACGGCTTTCTCGGCGAAGAACAGGTCCGCCATCATGGCGGTGAAATGCTCCAGCGCGGCAGTCAGCGCCACGTTGTACTCCGGCGACAGACGCTGCAGACGACCGTCGCACATGGCACGGGTGTGCTTGACGAAGGCCTCGACATCGATGCCCTGGCGGCGCAGGCGCTCGTTGTAGCGCGTGTGCACCTGGCCGTGCTGGCCTTCCTGCATGGTGAAATCCTTCACCGCCTGCAGCAGCTCGGGATCCTGGATGCGGTCGCGGAAGGCGCGCACCGCCGAGATGAAGTAGCGCTCGCCATCCGGGAAGGTGGCCTGGATGGCGTCGAAGACGCGGGTGCGGTAGGCATCGCCGGCCATCCAGTAACGCGGGATGTCGTCCGAATCCAGGCCGAAATCCAGATCCTTGCGGACCACGATGGTTTCCTTGTGTGCATGACGCGCCATGGTGGGGTTCTCCATCCCGACAGGTGACGGATTGATTGTGGCGACAGAAGCGCCCGACAAGGGATAGTATCGCGACAGAAAAGGAATAAATGGCGACATCATGGCCCATGCCCTCGGACTGCACTTTCTCAGCCTGCTGACCATGGCCGCCGCCCGCAGCGGCAGCGACCTGAAGCCAGTGCTGGCCAGCCTGCAGCTGGGTCTGCACACCGGTGACGGCGATCCGCCGGCCTGGCCGCTGTCGCTGGTGGCAGCGCTGATCGAACAGCTGGAGGCCGGCACGACGCAGGGACGTTTCGTGTTCGCGCTCGCCGATGTCTTCAATTTCGACGGCCAGCCGGCGGTGGCCGCCTTCCTCGCCAGTGCCACCACCCTTCGCCAGCTGCACCGCCTGCTGGACTGGGTACCGGTGCTGGTGCATCCGGGCCTGGGTTTCGAGATCGTTGATCGTGCCCCCGAGGCCCTGCTGCACCCGCGCGTGCGCAGTGACGAACCTCGCCTGCACGATCACCCGCTGCTGATCGAGCTGATGACGGCAGTCGCCGTGCACCTGGGCCGGGTGGTGGCACCGGATGCGCCGGTGGTTCGCGCCATCGACTTCCGTCATGCGCCGCACGGCAGCATCGATGCCTACACGCGCTGGTTCGGCTGTCCGGTGCGCTTCGGCGCTGACGACAATACCCTGCACGGCGACAGCCGGTTGCTCGATGGCAGGCTGCCGGGTGCCCTGCCCCAGGCCCATGCCGCCGCCGAGGAAACCATACGTCGACGCATGCTGGGTGACGGCGTGGCGCCTGGCGTCAGCTCGCAGGTCGAGGTGCTGCTACGCCGCCAGCCCGCCCTGCTCGGTGACGGACTGGCCGGCGTCGCGGCCTGCCTGCATGTGCATCCGCGCACTCTGCAGCGCCAGTTGCGCGCGGCAGGCACCGGCTATGCCGATCTGCGCGACCGCCTGCGCGAGGAACTGGCCTGCACCATGCTGCGCGACCCCGCGCTGGACATCGACAGCATCGCGCTCAAGCTCGGCTACCGCGAGCGCCGCAGCTTCACCCTGGCGTTCCGGCACTGGCAGGGGCGCACGCCGTCCACCTACCGCCGGCAGGCACTGGGCTTGCCTCAAAAATGATTCACTCCTGCCCACTGCCTGGCTGAGCCGTTGCCGTTGCCGTTGCCGTTATTGGGGCGCGTTCAGCATTCATTCCCGCCTCCGGCGCGAGAAAGTCGCGCACCACGGCAATCAGCTCCGGCGTATGCATGACGCCGGAGTGCGACGCCCGCAACCCCGGGTGCAGATCCTGCAGCAGCAGGTTGCGCACCCCGGGCTCCTGCAGGAACTGTGCAGCCACCGGAGTCACCACGCGGTCGTTGGCCGTGGCCACGATCAGGCTCTGCACCCCCTCGGGGTTGCGCCGCTGGCGCTGCAGCGCCTGGATGAACGCTGACTGGCGTCCCTGCTGCATGCAGGCCGGACAATGCGGCAGCGCAAGATCCGCCGGCACCCGGTCGGTGCCGTTGATGCTGGGTGCGACGGCCACCAGACGCGCCACCCGCCCTGCCAGCGCTGGCTCATTGGCCACCATGAAAGCCAGCAGGCCGCCCTGCGAATGCCCGACCAGACTGACGCGTGCCGCACCGGTTCGCTCCAGCACCTGCTGCACGAACTCGCGCACCTGCGCCGCCGAGCGCGACACGTCATCAATCCCGTTCGGCCCCAGCGGTCCCCGGCGTCCGTAATTGAGCGCGAACAGACAGTGCCCATCACCGTGCAACGCGGGCGCCAGGCTGGAGAAAGCGCGCCGCGTGCTGGCAAAGGTGCCGTGGATAAGCACCACCGGCGCCGCATGACTCCCGGTCGCGCAGCGCTGGTTCAGCACGGACGCGAGGTCAGCCGCTGCCGGCACGGCAGTCGTCGCAAGCAGCAGGCCTGCCAGCAGCCGACCGACTGAACTCCTCGTCGATCCTGCCGTGGTCAGGCGGGTCTTCGTCGCCATCCGAATCCTCTCCACTCTGCCGAACGGCAGATCATCCGCTCCGCAGGTCGACGGATCGCCGACCGCACCGACACCGGTTCAATGACGTCACTGGCGCCGGATGCCCCGGCGACCTGCCACATCGAACACAGGTGACTTCATGAAACCGACACGACATGTTCTGCAGGCCATGGGCCTCGCTGTCGCCACCGTGACCCTGGGCCTGTCACCCGCTGCCCATTCTGCCAGCGGCAAGCTGGTGCTGACCGGTGGTGTCAGCACCATCGAAGGCAGCGGCGGCGGCGGACTCACGCCCTGGGCCCTGATCGGCACCCAGGCCACTGACAACGAGTGGGGCGTGGCCGCCAATGTCTCGCAGGCACGCACCCAGGACTATCGCCTCGACACCCTCGGCGCCATGGTGGCCTGGGATGACCGGCTGGAGTTCTCCGTAGGCAGCCAGTCGCTGGACACCGGCCCCACCAGCCGCCAGCTGGGCGCACCCGGGCAGGAGCTTGACCAGGTCATCGTCGGGGTCAAGTACCGTGTGCTCGGCGAAGCCATCCTCGACGCTGACACCTGGCTGCCGCAGGTTGCCGTCGGCGTGCAGCACAAGCGTCTGGACGCCGGCAACAGGATCGAAGGCATTCTCAACAGTGTAGGTGCCGACACCAGCGGCACAGATTTCTACGTCAGCGCCACCAAACTGTTCTTGAAGCCCGCCGTATTGATCAATGCCACGCTTCGCGCCACTGAGGCAAATCAGAACGGTCTGCTTGGCTTCGGTGCCAATGGCAGCTCTGGATACCAGATCATGCCAGAAGTGTCGGTGGCAAAGCTGCTGCGCAACAACCTCGCAGTAGGTGCCGAATACCGTGCCATGCCAGACAACCTCGAGCTTCGTCCCGTGGGTGGTGGTCGCAACGGCCTTGCCTCCGACGACTGGAAGGACGTCTTCGTGGCCTGGGCACCACGCAAGAACGTCTCCCTGACTGCGGGCTACGTCGATCTGGGTCGCATCGTGCCGGCCACGACCAGCAACCGCGATCAGACCGGCTACTACGTGTCCGCCCAGTTTTCCTACTGACAGGAGCCACCAATCATGAAGAAATCCCTGATGCTGATTGCCCTCTGCGTGGGGCTTGCGCAACCGGCACTGGCCTCCACGGCCACTGCCACGACCCTCTACGACAAGCTCGGCGGCAAGGAGTCCATCCGCGCCGTGATGGATGATTTCGTCAGTCGTGTCGCGGCGGACCCGCGCATCGGCGACCAGTTCCGCAACACCAACGCGATTCGTCTCTCCGCCCTGCTTACCGAACAGGTCTGCGAAGCCACAGGCGGGCCCTGCAAATACGCCGGCCAGGACATGAAAAGCGCGCACGCCGGCATGACCATCACCAAGGCGCATTTCAATGCCCTGGTGGAGGTGCTGATCGCCAGCATGCAGGCCAAGGGGGTGCCGTTCGCCCTCCAGACCGACGTGCTGGCCCTGCTGGCGCCCATGCACCGCGACGTCATCACGGTGAAATGAGACGGCGGTTCTGCTTCAGGTACACCGTGGCACCCTGTGCGCAGTCAGCACGCAGGATGTCCTGCCCGGGCGGCAGTCGCAGCCAGCTGCCGGCTGGCAGGGCATTGCCTGCCACCGTCATCTCGCCCGACAGCACAAGCAGCTCGTGGTGCCACCCCGGCCGCGTTGTCATGACGCTGCCGGGGCAAAGCACGCACAACCGGACCCGCTCGTCCTCCGAGTCATGCAGCAGGCAGTCCCGGCCCTGCGATGTCTCGTGCCATCGGGCGGGGTCGCGCGTGTCGACTCTGACCACGTCCCGCTCGCCGGTCGACATCTGCCAGAGCTTGACGAAGATCTCGGTGCCATCACGGCTGAACGGGGCATGACGCGAACCTGGCGGATGGCGCAGGTACCAGCCCGCCGGATAGTCACCGCTCTCATCCGAGAAGGTGCCCGACAGGACCAGGATTTCCTCGCCTCCGGGATGGTCATGCGCCGGAAAGCGCGAACCGGCCTGATAGCGCACCCGGCTGGTTGCGCGCGCCTTCTCCTCGCCGACACGGTCGAGCATGACCCGGGTGACACCGGACTGAGGTTACGGCACCCAGCACTGCTCGTCTGGCAGGAGCCGGGCCGGACGGGTGAAATCCGCATTGATGCGCATGATCTGCTCGCTCGCTGGCGCCACGACCGCGCCGCGTCAGCGCGTCAGCCAGCGCAGACGCCCCAGCCATTCGCCAGGCAGCAACACGTAGGAGGTGGCATCAGGATGGCAGCACGGGGCGTCGGGACGGGTGACTTCAAGCGCCACCAGCCCGGGAAACTGGAATCCGTAGAGCAGGCCGCAGGCCGACAGCGGCCTCCCGTCCTGCTGCTGCGGCCGGACATGATTGCTCCATGCCGTAGCCAGCTGTGCATTCTCGACCTGCTGCAGGATCTCCAGCTCGCCAGGTCTCAGCACGCCCGCCACGACGCTGCCTGGGGACCAGGGCTGATCCTCCCAGCGCAGGGGGCGCTCGCTGAGCGGACAGACCAGTCCGGCAAAGCGTGCCGTGTTGACGCGATGGATTTCCATGGGCGCGACCGACGCCTCCCGTGTCCCTGGCACATGATGCACCACTATAGCGCAGCCACTTCCGCCAGGCACCCGGACAAACGACGCTGCCCGGTCCGTCATGACGTGCGGGAACGATCGCGGCACGCTGTTTTTGTGAGCAAACACCATGCACGCGGCTTGACCACCATGCAGTCGGTCTCTATCATTCGCCCCCGCTACGACATTCCCCGATAGCTCAGTCGGTAGAGCAAATGACTGTTAATCATTGGGTCGCTGGTTCGAGTCCAGCTCGGGGAGCCAATTCAATGAAAAAGCCGATCAGGCAATATTCCTGATCGGCTTTTTCGTTTCCAGGTCCGGGCATTTCCCGGGGGTGACGCAGCATGCGGTATGCGGCAATGAATGCCGCATCACCCCGGTGCAGCGCCGATGTGCCGGCTGCTCACCGGCACACGACGCCGGCTCAGAGGCTGCTGGCGCTGATTTGCAGCACGGCTGTGGTGCCGCTGGTCTCGTTGCCGACCACCAGCAACGGCAATCCGGTCGGCGAATTCGTCGCACTGATGAAGGTCAGCCCCTCGGGACCGCGATCGCCGGTCGCCCCGATGCGCGGGTTGGCATAGCTCAGGAAGCGTGGCGACGCCGGATCGGTCACATCGTAGACCATGATGCCGCCAATCCGCTCCAGGCCGATGAAGGCCAGCGTGCGCCCGCGCACCGTACCCAGTACAACCCCTTCCGGCTCGGGACCCTTTGACGCGCTTCGGCTGTCGAGCGCGTTGTCGTCGTTGCTGGCGTTGAACATCACGTTCGGCAATGCTGTCGTGCGCTGCTCGAACTCGTCACCGCTGTCGTAGACCTGAACCAGGCTGTCGGCATTCCAGATCGAGAACGACCGGCTGCCGAGCGAGAACAGCTGGTTGCACTGCCCGCTGCCGTTCTTGCTGTTCAGCCCGCCGTTGGGAATGGCCGTGATGCGCAGACGACCCAGATTGGAGTCGAGGATCTGGTTGCCGGCATCGCCGAACACCAGCGGATCCAGCGCCCCGCAGTAGCCACGCACACGCAGATCCTCGCGGCCATCGGCATTGATGCCGACGTACTCGCGGGCATCCCCCTCATTGGCCGTGATCAGGTAGTTCACGCCATTGACCCGGTAACTTGCGACGGCATCCGGCAGGTAGAGTCCGCGAACCGGCACCGGCGCAATGCGGATGGCGGGCGTGCCGCTATTGCTGTTGGAAACGCCATCCTCATCGCTGACGTCCATGCCGGCCCCAGCGAGATTGTGGTCCTTGCTGCCCAGACTCCGGACCCGGGTCACGGTCGCCGAGGCCAGGTCGATCTCGGCAATCGCGTTGTTCTCCTGCAGCGTGGCCCACGCGGTTCGGCTGTCGGTCGAGATGGTCAGATATTCGGGCTCAAGGTCCTGCGAGACGCTGGCATTGGGACCGTAGATGCGCACGCCGGCCGCACGCAAGCTGTCGAGCTGGCTGTCGTAGGCAGCAAACCCGGCGGTCTGCACCTGGGTGGTGATGGACGAAGTGGCAGGGCTGAGGCCGGTGACACGGATGATGCTGACGGATCCGACCGGATCCACCGAGTCAGGCTGGTTGTAGCTGTTCGGCTCGCCCTCGTTGGCAACGACCAGGGCACGGCCGTCAGGCGTGAACGTCAGCATGTCGGGCAGGGCGCCCACCGTTACGGTCGCAAGCACCGCCAGGTCGCTGGCACGCAGGAACACCACGCTGCCGGGGTCGGTCTTGACTGTTGCCTGCAGTGCCACCGCCACCACGCCGTTGTAGACGGCCACGCTGTTGGCGGCGCCCAGGCCGGCACCCAGATCAAGGGCATCGAGGGTGTCGATCAGCTGCGGACTTGCCGGGTTGCCAAGGTCCAGCACATCGACAGAGCCCAGTGCCCCGTTGACCACGAACAACCGGTCGCTGCGCGGGTCGAAGGCCGAGATCTCGGCGGCAGAGGGCCCGCCCAGATGCTGGTACTGGCCGATCTTCGCCAGCGACACCTGGATGGGCGCGGCCGGTCCGCCGGCATCGCTGCCACCACCGCAGGCGGCAAGCAGAATGGCGGAGGCAAGCGACGCGAGAACAAGGCGGGGTGGCGTGACACGGGTGACGGAACGAGGCATGGCAGTGGATCCGGATCATGTGATCCGAACATGCTGCCAGCCGAGCATGTCATTCCGTTGGCGATATCATGACAGTACGGAGGCAGTCATATCGTTCAGGAGTCCTGCTGCCACAACGGCCAGCGCGCCGGCGGCTCAAACGCATAGCCGGGTTCCACCCAGCTAGCCTCTTGCCGGCTGTCGGCACAATCCAGTCCCATCAGGTGCAGTGCAGCGTGATCGAGATCATCCGTGAGCAGACGCGTGCGGCTGACGCCCTGCCCTTTCCCGTCACTGCGCCAGATCACCACAGGTACCCGGAATCCGGCGACGGTCGTGGGGCTGTGGCCCGCTAAATCTCGCTCATGACCGACCTCGTTGCCGTGATCGGAAGCATAGAGAAAGCGCCGGGGCCGGTCACTGGCACTGCTTTCCAGACGATTGAGCAGCTGATCAAGAATCCAGTCGTGGTAGGTCAGGGCATTGTCATACTGGTTGCGCAGCTGGCGGATCAGCGGACCGCGATCGGCCGCAGACAGCTGGGCCTCAACGCGGTCGTTGCTGGCAGCACTGAAGTGCGTGAACCTCGCAGGGTAACGGTTGGCGTAATTGGGGTGGGCACCCAGCAGATGCACGATCACCAGCTTGCGCGCTGCCGGATGCGCCAGTGCCGACTCGACGGCAGGCAGCACGCGCTCGTCCAGCGAGGTGCTGCTGCGGCCTGAACGGGTGTTGGCATAGAACGCCTCGTCGGCATAGGCGCCATAGCGGGCAGCGATCAGGCGGTCATCGTGGTTGCTGATCCAGAACACCCGAAACCCGGCCTGGCGGGCATAGGCCATCAGGTTGCGGTGCTGGTGGGCGCTGGTGTGCAGATCCTCGCCGGTGAGCTTCATGCCCAGTGACGGGATGGTCGCTGGCGCGGCGGCGTAGGCATCGCAGAAGACCGTGAGCTGTGACAGCCGCCGGGTGAGTGCCGGGGTGGTGTCACGCGGGTAACCGCAGACACCGAGGTTGTCGCTGGTGACACTGTCCCCGAGCACCAGCATCAGGGTCTTGCGCTCGGAAAAATCCGGCAGGCGCACCAGGTCCTCACGCGCCTTGGCATCCCAGCGTGCATGCCAGCGGGCCGATGTCTGCCATTCAGCCTGCTGGCGGGCCACTGCCTCGTGGACACCAGCCCAGTACGGCAACGGATGCAGATCACGTGACGGGTTCATGGCATAGGCGGCGACCGCCAGCAACGCGAGGAAACCGGCCAGGACTCGCGCCGGAGACGTCAGGCGCGGGGGTGTCGATACGACGATCATGTCCCTGCGCCAGACGACCCATGACCAGAGATAGATGCCGGTCAGAACCGAAAACCCGGCGAGGGCTGGAACCAGCAGGTATGCCTGCCCCACAAGGAATTCGCGGGACTCGCGCAGGGTGGTGTTGGCCAGCGCCTCGATGACCAGACGCGAGGTGACATCGGCACCATACAACCACCAGATGCTGGCGCGTACGAGGGCATCGGCAAGAAACACCAGCAGCCAGACACTGGCAGCAACACCCAGCCAGCGGCGACGCTGACGGGCGGCCAGCCAGAACAGCCATGCGCCGGGCAGTGACAGTGCCCCGAGACGGATGGCATCGGTCCAGTTGCCGGCCAGGCTGAGCAGCAACATCACAAGTAATGCCGGCAGAGCCAGCCAGATTATGCGTGCGGTCCCCATGCCGGGTTCACCCCTTGTGCTTGCGCCAGTCAGCGAACGCTAGCTCTTCATTGGGCTCAGGTCAGGTGGACACGAGGCAGGTCTTCATGAAATAGGGTCAGATGTTGACGCGAATTGGCGACACGAACCTTGGAGGATGTGCTGGCAATGCGCCGAGCTCCAGGGGAAACATGAAGTGCTCACCATGCAAATGAAGAAGATTTGCTAACTGCCAGAGCTGCTGCCCTCCCCCCCATCGCAATGCATTTCAGGAACTGCCTGATCCGCGCCAGAACTTGCGCATGGCGCGCGCCGTCACCCGCGGTGTCTCGACCATGGGCAGATGGCCGATGCCGTGCAGCAGCTTCACCTGCGCCTGCGGGATGAGCTGACGAAACGTATCGGCGCAGGTGACATGCAGCACTTGATCGTCGACACCCCAGAGCACCAGCGTCGGCACCTCGACGCCAGAAAAGGCCGCCAGCTCCGGATCCGGTTCGTTCTCCATGAGCTGGCGGAACAGATGTTCGTTGACATGACGACGTGACACCAGATCCCAGTACATTCCCGGCGCCATGACCATGGCCAAGGCCCGGCTCGACATGACGGTGGCAAGCAGGTCGAAAACGCCTCTGGCATTGTGGGCAATGAGTCCGTTGCGACCCTCGGCCAAGCCATCTTCGAAGGGTGTGCGGACAACGCCGGCGACACCGGCGGCATTCATCAGCGTCACGGTCCTGACCTGCGCCGGATGACGCGCTGCCAGCAGTCCGGCGACGCCACCGCCCATGGAGCTGCCGACGACATGCGCAGGCCGGTCAAGGACATGCTGCATCCAGCTCGCCAGACGCGCGACCTGGTCATCCATGCCGTAACGCGCGGATGCGTCGAACTGGCTCTCGCCCCAGCCCGGCAGATCGATCAGGAAGAGATGGTAGCGGCGCGCCAGGAAAGGCAGCAACGGCAGCCAGTTCTCCTTGCTGGCGCCAAAGCCGTGCACCAGCACGACCGCTTCCCCCGCGCGGTTACCACCCTCGAGCCAGACCACGCGCTGGCCGGCAATCATGCCGTGCCGGCTGGAAAGTCCGGTGACCGTACCATGCAGCCGGTTCAGCAGCGGCAGGAAGCTGCGATAACGCCAGCGCCTGACCCGCTCCGGGTCCGGCGCACGGGCACGCGCCAGATAGGCCGGACCGACGGCCGTGATGAACTCGCGCTCAAGCAGGTTGTTGCCTTCCTTCACAGTGAACCGCTCCATCGATTTCATTTCCATGTGTTGACACGATCAAAAAGGTTTCAAGATGCGCAGCGACACGCGGATACAGTTCGCGTGGAAGATGCGGTGCCAGCTTGCGCAACATGCGCGTGAACAACTTGCGGATCAGGGCAATGACGCCATCGAGCGTCCTGTCGACGATAAAGTTGAACTTCATCAGATCCTTGGGGTGCATCGCCAGCGGCACAATTGCCTCTTCCACAGCTTCGATCAGCAGCTCGATGCCCTCGTCAATGCTGGTGGCACTGCCGTCATGCAGAGTGGCGAGCACGCGCTGCGCCTCGGCGGCCAGTTTTGGCGAAATATTGAAGGCCATGTAGGGTTTGTCGCCATCACCCAGGTCCAGGGTGTGTACCAGACCGTGAAAATGGGCGATGACCGGCGGCAAACGGTCATTGGCGAGAAAGCCGATGACCCAGCCGACGTAGTGCCGGGCCTTGGCCTTGATGTCCTCGGCGACCGTCTGGGCCTCCAGCAGCACTTTCGAGGGATGCGTGCGGTTGATGTCTTCCAGCAGGTGTGTGAAACAGGCATCAATCAGGTCACAGTAGGTCTCGGTCAGCAGCTCGCCCCCCAGCTTCTTGTCAGCATCAATGAGGTGGCTGCGCGAACGCTGGAACAACCCCTCCAGCTCGGCCGGGATGCGTGCTTGGAGCGGGCTGGCGATATAGGGAACATGCATGCTCATCACTGGTTCTCCACGGCTTCGCTGCACTCGGCTGCACTGGCCTTGACCTTACAGCGCACGCGCTTCAGCAGCGTCATCATGCGCGGATCATAAAAACCCTCCTTGGTGAGCTGGACTCGCGCCTCGCGCATCATCAGTTCGTACTTTTTCTTGTCAGGTTCGGGAATATCCAGCCAGTACTTTTGCGGAACGGCATTCTCGGCCTGATTGACAACCTGAACGGCACGATCGAACTGGCTCTGGATATAGAAACGCGATTTCTGCCCGAAACCGTCCGGAAACTTGTCATGTCGAACGATCAGGTTCGCCGTCAGCTGGATCAGCGGAAAACGGTAGATGGCCCCTGTTGAACCCAGTCCTTTGTGTAACTCCAGTGGCTGATAGGCGACTGCAGGCGCGGCAATGATATCGACCTGGCCATTGTTGAACTTGGAGCCGAAATTGATGATTTCAGAAGCCACCGGCTGTGCGCCCATCTGCTGCACCAGACGTGCTTGCGACTTGTCGTAGTCGAGTACGGCAACTTTCTTGCCGGCCGCCTTATCCACCGAGTTGATGCTGCGGTCGCGAACAAAGACATAGGCGGCGCCGACAGGCAGTATGCCGACCACTTCGTACTGGCCGGACACCATCTTGTCCGCCGATTTCGGACTACTCAGCACATCAACGACGGCGCGCAGATGGGGGTAGCCCGGAACACCACCGATCGAGTCGACGCTGCCGACGTAGCTGTTGAACTGGCGACCACGCAAGGCCGAAATGGCGACACCGTCACACTGGCCGGCCTTGAAATCCTCGGCTGCCAGGCGCTCGTCGGTATAAGCCTTGAGATCGAGAGTGACACCCCAGCCCTTGGCAGCGACCGCGTAATCACGCGCATAGCCATAACCCGGGCCGTTGGTTCCGCCCGGATCGAAGACACAGAATTTCTGACCCGCAAACGCGGTCACCGGCAGTACTGCTGCCAGCAGGAACGCCATGACCATCTTTCTGCTTTTCATGTCTCTTCCTTGGTTTTTTTCAGCAATGGAAACACCTGCTCAGGCCGCGCTGGCCATAGTCGCCCTCGGCGGTCATCAGACCGTCTCCGCCCGGTAGTGCTTCGGATTGAAATGACCCATCTGGACCGCGTACTGGGTGGCAAAGCCCGGATACATGGTGGCGTTGTAGCCGTCCTCGGTCAGGTACCAGCTCTTGCAACCCGAATTCCAGTTGGTGCGGGCAAGACGTTTCTGGATGGCACGGTTGTACTGGCGCTGCACCTCCGGCCTGACGTCGAGCAGCTTCAGGCCCTGCTCGCGCAAGCGGCAGATGCTGCCGACGATGTAGCCGATCTGCGACTCCATGTAGACCAGCGCCGAGTTGTGGCCCGGCCCCGAGTTCGGCCCGAGAATGAACGACAGGTTGGGATAGCCCGAGACATTCACGCTCTTGTAGGCCTGCGCGCCGCGCGCCCACTCCTCGGCCAGCACGCGGCCCTGCAGGCCGCGAATGGTGAAGGGCGTGCCGGCCTTGCAGATGTCGAAACCGGTGGCGAAGACGATGCAGTCGACCTGATGCTCGACGCCCTCGGCGGTGCGGATGCCCTTGGGCGAAATGGTCGCGATCGGCCAGGTGATGAGCTTGCAGTTCGGCTTCTGCAGGGCCGGGTAGTACTCGCTGGACATCAGCACGCGCTTGCAGCCGATGCGGAAGTCCGGCGTGAGCTGGCGGCGCAGCCAAGGATCGGAGACCTGATGCCGGAGAAAAGCGGCGCTGATGCGCTCGACCACACGCGTCATCGGCGTGCTCCAGATGAAGCTGAAGGCCATCGACTCATGTCCCCAGTACAGGGCCTTGCGCAGCAGGCTCTGCGTCGCCGGCACGGCACGGAACAGGGCCTTGCTCCACTCCGGCGAGCGATAGTCCATGCGTGGCATGACCCAGCCCGGCGTGCGCTGGAAGACAGTGACTTTCTCCGCGACCTTGACCAGCTCGGGAATGATCTGGATGGCGCTGGCGCCGGTGCCGATCACGGCGATGCGCTTGCCCGTGAGGTCATAGTCGTGGTCCCAGCGCGCACTGTGGATGCGCTTGCCCTCGAAACTGTCGATGCCGGGAATTTTCGGCAGGCTCGGGTTGGCGAGACCGCCGGAGGCCATGACCAGTGAACGGCCGCGAAATTGCTCGCCCTGGCTGGTGGTCACCAGCCAGTGACCCGCTATATCGTCAAAGCTCGCTTCGCTGACCGTGCGGCCGAAACGGATCAGCGGCCGCAGGTCATTGCTGTCTGCCAGGTGGCGGGCATAGTCGAGAATCTCGCCGCTGCACGAATAGGCCCGCGACCAGTCCGGATTCGGCGCGAACGAGTACGAATAGAGATTGGATGGAATGTCGCAGGCGGCACCCGGGTAGGTGTTGTCGCGCCAGGTCCCGCCCACTTCGTCCGCGCGTTCGAGAATGATGATGTCGGTGATGCCTTTCTGGCGCAGGCGGATGGCCGCGCCCAGCCCGCCGAAACCGGCACCGATGATGAGGACTTCACAGACCGCGACATCGGCAGGTGATGCTTTCGCCTTGCGTGGACGCGCTGCGGGGATTTTCACTTCTGCATTCATGATTCGGTTCTCGCTGAAGACAGGTTCAGGCGGCCGGCTTCCAGGTCAGTTCCTTGACCCAGCTCGGAATCGGCGGCATGACGCGCTTCGGGATGAAGTCGGTGGCACGTACCAGGGCATCCACCGGCACGTGATAGAGGCGGTTCTGGCGATTGGTGACCCAGCCGCCATGACGGCTGATGACCTGGTACCAGGGGTTGCGCCGGCCCTGCTCGGTGCGGCCGCCGATCTTGCGGAACTTGTCCATGGCGGCGTACAGACTTTCTTCCTTGAGGCCCAGCGCAACAATGTTGTCACGCATGCGGTTGAGCAACGGCACATAGGACAGGATGCCGAGGAGCAGACGCGGGTCGGCGAAGGTAGCGACCATCTTCAGCAGATTGCGATAGACCTTGCCGTGTCCCTGCATCTCCAGGACATGGAAGCCGACGCCGAGGTGGCGCGATTCGTCATCGTTGATGCGGGCGAAGGCCTGGTGGCAGACCGGGTCAGCCACGGTGTCGAGCAGGAACTTGCAGAGCGCGCCGTCGAGCGCGATCTCCAGCATCGGAATCACTGAACCCAGCGCCTCCAGCGGCATCTCGTCGCTGTAGCGATCCAGCCACTCAATGACCAGGCGCAGGTTGATGTTGGGCTCAGGAATCTGGTCACCGTCAAGCATGCCCCAACGCTTCATCAGCGCCATTTCGGCATTGGCATGACGCTGCTCTTCGGCATGGAAATAGACGTAGATCTCCTTCAGCGTGTCATTCGGTGCCTTCTTCGCCATGGCGGCAAAGCCACGCGCACCGACATGCTCGATCCACATCAGGTCCGCCATGAACGCCTTCAACTTCGGCCACTGCTCGGGCGTGATCAGCTCCGCACCAGGGGCATCCCAATCAATGTCAGCGAGGGCCCACTGGCTGGCCTTGATCTTTTCCAGCATCTTGTCGAGGTCGATTGCAGCCATGTCTGTACTCCTTTGAACGGCTTGATGGACAGATTCAGATACGGTCACCGGCGAGCCGGTTGATGAGGCCGGCCCCGGAGGCGTAAAGCGCGGGGGCAAGACGCTTGCTGCGCCAGACCATGCGTGCGTCGAGCTGCGGCAGGACATAGAGACGGCTGCGGTCGAGGGCATCGAGCGTGGTTTTCGCGACGCGCTCCGGGGCGACGCCGAAACGGGCCATGAGCTTTTCCGCCAGACGTGACGAGCTGGCGCTGATGCGGCCGCTGCTGGCGATGTTGGTCTTCACCCAGGTCGGGCACAGCGCCGTGACGGCAACGCCGGTACCGGCCATCTCGGCCGCCAGCGTTTCACTGAGTGCCAACGCAGCGGCTTTGCTGACGTTGTAGGGCCCCATCTTCGGCGCCGCCGCGAAGCTGGCGGTGGAGCAGACATTGATGATGCCGCCATGACCCAGCGCACGCAGCTTTGGCGCGAAGACATGGCAACCGTGCACAATACCCCAGAGGTTGATGCTCAGCGTCCACTGCCAGTCGGCTATGGGCGTCTCGCCGATCAGCTGTCCACCGGCACCGACGCCGGCATTGTTGATGACCAGATCGACCTGTCCCTGCAGCCAGTCTTCAGCAACCACCGCCAGCGCCTCGACGTCGGCCAGCAGACTGACATCGCAGCGCACGGCCAATGCCTTGCCACCGGCAGCGTCGATCAGATCAACCGTGTCCTGAGCCGTGGCGAGATTGATGTCGGCGCAGACCACGCGCCCGCCACGTGCGGCCAGCTCGACCGCAAAGGCTCGCCCTATGCCGCTGCCGGCGCCGGTGACCACGGCGGATGCCTGGCTTGATGTCTTGCGGTTGGCCATGAAGCCACCTCCTCAATGTCGTCAATCAATGTGACAGTGAGGAATGTGACTTGATGGTCAGGCCGACGAAAGGTTATGGTCAGACAAGTTTTTGTCATTAGCAGACGAGATATGGGTGTCGCGCTGAAGGCCACGGAAGGCGTCCTGGTCGGCCATTACGTACTTTTCACCTTGCGCTTCATGCACAGGCGCGGGTTCAGTGCCGAACAGATTCTGCATGGCACCAGCATCCGCCTCGAGGACCTTGAGCAATACCCGGACTATCTCGTGTCGCTGCCGGCACTGCTGGTCATCGTGCAGAACCTGCATGACCTCGATCCATCGCCCAGCCTGCCCTTTGAGCTCGGCAGCCAGCTCAAGCTCGGCAACCACGGTTTTCTGGGCTATGCCGTGCAGGCAAGCGCCAATCTCGGCGAGGCGCTGGCACTGGTGCATCGCTACACGCTCACCCGTACACAGTTCCTGCAACTGCAGCTCGGGCGGCAGGACAGCCACGCCATACTCGAGATCAGTGACAACGGCATGCTGGGGTCGTGGTTCCCCCGCATCATCGAGCTGCTGCTGGCCAGTTTCTTCACCATCGGCAATGATCTGCTCGGCAATCTGCCGCTGCAGGACACCGAACTCCAGCTGTCATTTTCGGAGCAGCCGCATCATCTCGGGCTGCGTGCCATTACCGGGAACCGTATCCGGTTCGACTGCGCAAGCACCGCCATCCGCTTCCCTGCCGTCTGGCTGGCCATTACCCTGCCCAGCGCAGATCCGCAGCTGGTGGCTCTTGCTGCCTCACGCTGCCGCGACGAGCTGGAAGCTGCCGAACGCAGCGTCGATCTCGTCACGCGGATCCGTCGCCTGATGCAGAAGCATCTGGCCGAGCCTCATGCGCAGGAGCTGGTCGCGAGCACGCTCAACATGACACCTCGCACGCTGCATCGCCGGCTGCAGGAGCAGGGTATGCACTTCAAGACGCTCATGGATGAGACGCGCAGAAGCCGTGCGACTTTCAAGCTCCGTCACGAGACGGTGTCGATCGGGGAAATTGCCGCCGAACTGGGCTACAGCGATCAGGCCAATTTTGTCCGGGCCTTCAAGCGCTGGACAGGAAAAACACCCAGTGAGTTCAGAAAGGAATCCTGAAACTCCCGGAAATGACGCACTCAGACGTCGATCGCGGTCGCCGAGCCCGCCTGCTTGCGCAGCTCGAACTTCTGGATCTTGCCGGTGGCGGTCTTGGGCAGCTCGCCGAAGACCACGGCGCGCGGCACCTTGAAGCGGGCCAGGTGCTGGCGGCAATGCGCGACGATGTCCTCGGCGCTGACGCTGGCACCGGCCTTGAGCTCGATGAAGGCGCAGGGCGTCTCGCCCCACTGCGCATCGGGACGGGCGACCACGGCAGCGGCAAGCACGGCCGGGTGCCGATAGAGGGCATCCTCGACCTCGATCGACGAGATGTTCTCGCCACCGGAGATGATGATGTCCTTGCTGCGGTCCTTGATCTTGACGTAGCCGTCGGGGTGAATGACGGCAAGATCGCCGCTGTGGAACCAGCCGCCGGCAAAGGCGGCCTCGGTGGCGGCCGGGTTCTTCAGGTAGCCCTTCATGGTGATGTTGCCGCGGAACATGATCTCGCCCATGGTTTCGCCGTCGGCCGGCACCGGCGTCATGGTCTCGGGGTCCATCACGGTCATGCCGCGCTGCAGGTGATAGGCCACGCCCTGGCGGGCATTCAGGGCCGCGCGCTCGCCCACCGGCAGCGCATCCCAGTCAGCCTGCTTGACGCAGACTGCCGCCGGTCCGTAGACCTCGGTCAGGCCATAGGTGTGGGTGATGTCGAAGCCCATCTCCTCCATGCCCTCGATCATGGCGGCAGGGGGCGCGGCTCCGGCGACCATGGCCTTGACCGGGTGGCTTATTTCCGCCTTCATCGCGGATGGCGCATTGACCAGCAGGTTGTGCACGATGGGAGCGCCGCAGTAGTGGGTGACGCCTTCGGCGCGAATCAGGTCGAAGATGAGCTGGGCATCGACCTTGCGCAGACAGACATTGACGCCGGCACGGGCCGCCAGCGTCCACGGGAAGCACCAGCCGTTGCAGTGGAACAGGGGCAGCGTCCACAGATAGACGGCATGCCTGGGCATGTCCCATTCCAGGATGTTGGAGATGGCGTTCATGGCCGCGCCACGGTGGTGGTAGACCACGCCCTTGGGGTTGCCGGTGGTGCCCGAGGTGTAGTTCAGGCTGATGGCATCCCATTCGTCCTGCGGGCCCTGCCAGACCCAGGCCGGATCGCCACCGGCCAGAAACGCCTCGTACTCGATGCTGCCGATGCGGCCACCCGGTCCCACGTGAAGCGCGTCGTCAACGTCAATCACCAGCACCGGACGCTGCACCTGGCGCAGGCTCAGCGCCTCCTGCAGCACCGCACTGAACTCGGGGTCGACCAGCACCGCCCTCGCCTCGCCATGATCCAGCATGAAGGCGATGCTGGCGGCATCGAGGCGGGTGTTGAGGGCATTGAGCACGGCACCGGCCATGGGCACGCCGAAGTGGGCTTCGATCATGGCGGGAACATTGGGCAGCATGGCAGCCACCGTGTCGCCACGCGCGATGCCGTGCGCTGCCAGCGCCGAGGCCAGGCGACGGCAACGCGCATACGTGTCGGACCAGGTCAGCCGGCGGGCTCCGTGGACGATGGCCAGTCGCTGCGGATACACCGCCGCCGTGCGCTCGATGAACGCCAGCGGGGTCATGGCATCGTGATTGGCCGCGCAGCGCGGCAGGTCGCGGTCATAGATCGAGGTCATGACGAGGCTCTCCGGGGAAAGCCTCTACTTGACGCGCTTTGCGCGCGACTTGCCATAGGCGGAAGGTCGTAGAGGCTGTTGTGACAACCGGCGTCAGTCGTCCAGGCGCACCCCCAGCGTGGCAAGCAGGGTATCGACCAGCGCAGCGAGGGGTGACAGCGCCGGCTGCAGCAGCTGATCAAGGCGATAGGTGATTTCTCGCGAGACCAGCAGGACGGCACCGGAGAGCGCGACGGGAACGGCCGTCACGCCATCCACGACCGGGGCCGGTGCGAAGGTGCGCAGCGGCACCACGTCCAGCGCCACGTCCCTGAGCAGGCGATCCGCCGTGCCCAGCAGGGTGTCGTTGATGGCCGAGGTACGGGTGCTTCCCGTTGCCACGACCAATGAGGAGACATTGCCCAGCACCCCGGCGAGCAGGCGCGTGGCACCGCCAAGCACCGGCACCTCGGCCGAGGCACGCTCGGCGCCTTCCGCGACATTGGCGAGGTTGCGCGACAACCGCACCAGCGGGGCAACCACCGCCCCCAGATCGCCGGACGGGCAGGCACTGTCCGCCTCGGCGGCCGCCACCTCGCCCTGGTAGCGACTGACCATCTGCGGCAGGCTGCGCAACGGTTCCGGCAGGCTGCTCGACGCCGGCAACCCGGCCTGCAGGCTGCTGCCCAGGGCACTCATGCGGCGCAGCACGTCACGTGCGGCGGCCTGCTGCAAGGCAGCCGCCTGATCCGGGCTGGAGGCGCTGTCGATGGCCGCCTGCAGCAGGACATCCGCCATGTCCAGACCGGCCAGGCTGGCATCCGCCAGAACGCTCAGCAGCTGCTGCCCCTCTGCCGTGGGCTGTGCCGAGATAGCTGCCTGCAGACCGGGCTGCAAAACAGCCTGCAGCGGATCCAGGGGACCGGCTGCCGGCGTCACCGCCGATTCGCGGCGCAGAGCGGCCGTGACAGGTGCCGCGCCGTTGCACTGATTGAATGGCGACTGCGCCGAAAACGCGGACGAGGGCGGCAGGCCTGCCTGCGGGCGCTGACGCAGCCTGAACAGGGTGTTCTGCTCCCCGAAACGGCTCAGGTAGTCATGCAGGGCCGTGCCGGCGACCGGTGCCGGCTCCGATTCGCGGCGGTAGCGATAGGCCAGCGTGCGCTCGACGCTGCCGTCGATGCGCTTCAGAGTCACGCTGCCGCTGCGTGTCGCGGCATCGGACGCACTGGCGCCGTCGCTGCCGGGCGTCACCGTGTAGAGCTCGCTGACCAGCTCCGGCCGGTTGCTGACACGGTCCAGCCGCACTTCCATCCAGAAGAAGCCGTAGCGGTCATAGCGCTGCAGGCGGGCCAGATTGCGCTGGGCATCCCCCACCGAGCGCATCTTGCCGGCCGCACCGGAAACCACGAACTCGGTACGACCACAGGACGGTACTGCCGTCAGCCACTGCAGGTCGTGGTCATGGCCGTTGACGTAGAGGTCGGTGACGTCGCACATGGCCTCCTCGAGGAAGTCCTTGTAGCGCTGGCCGGCCAGCACCGGCAGCAGTGCTGCCTGCAGCGACGGTGCCGCGGGCGATGCCGTGGCGACACCCGCTTCGGCGGCAATCAGGTCGTCGTAGTTGCCGGCGTTGCCATGATCTCCGTTGGACAGGTAGGGATGATGGGCAAAGGCGATCTTGAAGCGTGCGCGGCTCTCGCGCAGACCGCGCTTGAGCCAGTCGAGCTGACGCAGGCCGTAGGTGCTGTAGCGGTAGTCGGCCGAGGCATCCGGGAAGCCACCGGCAATCTGGTTGGAATCGATGGCGAACAGGTGCACCAGCGGCTCGCTGCGGGTGCCGCCGGCACTGACATCGTAGTAGCGGGCAGGCATGCGCCAGCGCGGGGTCTTGCGCGGGTTGGCGGCATCGCTGCCGGTGCCGTCGACGGACTGATAGGTGTATTGCACCTGGGTCTCGCCACGCGCGTTGCCGGCACCGTCGCCGCCGAACAGCGCGGTGTTGTCGTGATTGCCGGAGACCATGTAGAACGGCAGCTCGGCCGGGAAGGTCAGGTAGGCCTTCTCGAACTTGTCGAAGAACTGCGGATCGCGGGCCGTGGTGGTACCGGACTCGTAGATGTTGTCGCCGAGACCGAGCACGAACTGGCAGCCCTGGCGTATCGCCTGCTCGCGGCTGAGCGCGCGCACGGCCGTCTCGCGGCCCTTGGCCTCGCAGACGTCGGCCATGGCGGCACCCGTGGCCATCTGGCCATCCGAGCCGGAGCCGCTGTCGCCCATCACCAGGAAGCGCACGATGTCCGGGGACACGCCGGACGTGGTCGGGACATGCCCGCTGGGCGGATTGCCGCTCCCGGCACCCGGGCCGCTGCCATTGCCGGCATCGATGTCCGGCGAGGGGCTGCCACCACCCGCCGTGTCGTCGGGGTCGGTGATGACCTCGTTGCCGACGCCGCCCATGCCATCACCCTGCACGCGACGTTCGTCATCGGCGCAGGCGCTCAGCAGCAGGGCCATCGTCACGGCCGATAAGGCAATCTTGAGCGGCTTCATGCGCGTGTCTCCACCTGGCCGGGAATGAATTCGCCGCTCAGCGGCGTGCTCGGGGCGCCCGAGATCTCGTTCAGGCGGTTGCTGCCGGAACGCACCTCGAAGACGCGGCGCTTGCCGACATCCTCCTCGCCGATGCGTGCCGGATCACGAATGTCGCTGACATAGCGCCAGGTGGCACGCAGCTGCTCGCGGGTGACCTCGACCTGGACATAACCACGGGTCTTGAGCTCGCTGTAGCGGATGTGCGGGTTGGCAGCCGGAATCACTGCCGACACCAGCTCGGCCACCCCGTCCGGGAAGCCTGGCGAGGTCACGGACGGTGCCACCAGCTCGACACCGAAGGGCTTCTCGAGCACGCCGCCCGCCAGCACGAAGGGATTTTCGTAGAGCTCGATGGCCCAGCTGGTGTGGATGTCGCCGGTCAGCACCACCAGGTTCTGCAGGCCGATGGCCTTGACGAAGTCACGCACCCGGTCGCGCTCGGCGGTGTAACCGTCCCACTGGTCCATGTTCACGGCCACCAGATTGCCCAGCAGCTTCTGGTCCATGGCACGGATCTGCGGCAACTCGACCAGGTTGAGCTGGCCGAACATGACCTGCTGCCCCAGGAAGGTCCAGTGCGCGCCTTCGTTGCGCGCCAGCAGCAGCTGCAGCTGCAGCCACTGGCGCTGTGCCGGACCGAGCAGGGAGCGTTGCGGGTCGTGACGGGACGGATCAATGGCCGGCACGGCCGGCTGCGGGTCACGCCCGACGATGCGGGTGTCGAGCAGAATCAGGTCCATCAGGTCGCCGACACGCAGACGCCGGTAGATGACCTCGCGGGCATCCGGGGCCAGGGTGCCGACATCACGCGGGAACTGCTCGCGCAGGGGCATCCAGTTGAAGTAGGCACGGATGGCGGCAGCCTTGCGCTCGGCATAGCTGCCCTCCTCGCCCTCGGTATGGTTTTCGGCACCATCACGGTTGCTGTCGTTGGTGATCTCGTGATCATCCCAGATGGCAATCACCGGAAACTGTGCGTGCAGACGCTGCAGCTCGCGATCGCGCTTGTACTGGGCATGGCGCTGCACGTAATCGGCGGCAGTGATCATCTCGGTGGCCGGCTGCGGCACGCGGCTTTCGCCATCCCGCACCAGATCGGCACCGGTACCGTATTCGCCCTCGCCGTATTCGTAGAGGTAGTCGCCGAGGTGAACCACGAAGTCCAGGGCGTCATCCTGGCTGATCAGGTCATAGACACTGAAAAAGCCTTCCGGCAGGTTGGAACAGCTGGCCACGGCAAAGCGCGCGAGCTCGGCACGACCGGCGGGCTGGGTGCGGGCACGGCCTGTGCGCGAGACCTGGTCACCGGCCCGGAAACGGTAGTAGATGAAGCTGGCGGCCGGCAGTGCGGCCATGCTGCCCTCGGCAAAGCGGATGTCGCGATACAGGTCGACGTCACCGAGGTCGATCTTGATGGTCCAGTCGCGTTCCTTGAGCGCCATGAAGGCGCCCAGACGGCGCACCGGCTGCGTGGCAAAGAGATCAGTCCACGCCGTCTCGGACGCCAGGCGCAGAGGACTGACCACGTACTCGAGGCTGACCGGAATGGCGGCCACGTCGGTGTCACGCGGCGCCACCGCTGTCCACAGGATCACGCTGGCAGCCGTGGGATCACCGCTGGCAACCCCGTAGGGAAAGGCCTGGCTGGCGAGCAGCGGATTGACCTGCCCGGGCTGCAGCTGTCGGGTGGAGACCACGCCTTGCGCGCTGGCGCCGAGGCGGTCGCCGGCCTGCTCGTCGGTGCAGGCCACGAGGGTGGGCAATGACAGGCTGAGCAGCAGGCTGTCACGAACAAAGTCACGTCGTTTCATGGAGGCATCCGGCTCGCGTCGCGAAGTGACCGCGACTCTAGTCAGATGTCATGACAGCCGGATGACGGTTGCGTGAAACCCGACATCCGTCAGCAGCTGCCCTCCCCGAGCGACGCGATGCCGCCCGGGGCAGACCGACCTGACCTCAGCCCAGCACCGCCTCCAGATCCGCCTCGGCCTGGGCAAAACCGCGCTCGGCCGCTTCCGGCCCCATGTTCAGGCCTTCGGCGTAGATGAAACGCACGTCAGTGAGACCGAGGAAGCCCAGCACCGCCTTCAGGTAGGGCACCTGGGAGTCGTTCGGCGTGTCGCGGTAGATGCCGCCACGCGCCAGCGCGACATAGACGGTCTTGCCCTGCAACAGGCCGACCGGGCCGGTCTCGGTGTAACGGAAGGTCACGCCGACACGCGCAATCGCGTCAATCCAGGCCTTGAGCTGCACCGGCACGCCGAAGTTGTACATGGGCACGCCGAGCACGATCACGTCGTGGGCCTGCACCTCGGCGATCAGGGCATCGTCAAGCGCGACGCGGGCCTGCTGCTCTGCCGTGCGCTGATCGGCGGGCGTGAACAGCGCGCCCAGGGCGGCCTCGTCAAGCACCGGATGCGGGTTGCTGGCAAAGTCGCGACGGGTCACGACGGCATCGGCATGTGCCGCCTGCAGACGCTCGACCACACGATTGGCGACGCGGGTGGAGTTGGCGCCGTCACGGCGGGCACTGGCATTGATCTGGAGAATCTTCATGGTGAGGCACCTGCGGGTCTTGGTGAGTACAGGGCCAGTGTATTTTTCGGCATTGAACTCATAAATACCGAAAAAAGCACCGATCTGTTCCCCAAAAACAACAATGCCGGTCACCTGTCACCAGGTGCCGGCACGGTCATTACGCTCGGAGCAGACTCCGCTTCATCACGCTCAGAACGTGGCCTCCGCCATCAGCCAGACCTTCTGCGTATCCTTGGCAAAGGTCTCGGCACGGTAGTCCGCGTACTTCGCGGTCAGCGTGTAGCGCTTGGCAAAGGTGTGGCTGGCCTGCAGATTCCATTCGCTGCCCAGCTCGGCAGAGCCGGCATCGGCCTCGTAGTCATGCCAGACCGCCGTCAGCGCGGTGCCCTTGAGCGTGGTGCTGGCACCGACATAGCGATCACGCAGACCGCTCTTGGGGGTTGTCATCAGCTTGTCCGCCCAGCCCTGGAAGGCGTGCAGGGTTGCCAGCGGCGTTTGCAGGGCAACACCCGCATCCTTGTCGGCTCCCAGGCGCTCCTCGGCCACGAAGGCACGCACACCGGCGACCTTGGCGCCAAGCACGACGTGGTGGTAGCTGGCCTCGAAGTCCTTGGCGTTGTCACCATAGTCATCCTGACGAGCCGCCTCGACACGGTAATCCAGAGTCACCGGCTTCAGCGCCACGGCACCGGTGGCCAGCGCGCCGACGGTGCGCGAGGACATCTCGGGCATCTCATCGAAATCGAGCAGATAGGCATAGCTGCCCAGGGTCACCGCCTTCAGCGGCTGCCAGTTCACGGTAACCAGGTGGTGGTCGCTGTCGAGATCGGCTGGCGGCACACCGTCCTGCGGCCCGAATACACGCCGTGTCTTGCCGACATAGGCGTAGTCGATGTCGACCGTGTCGATGGCCTTGCTTTGCAGACGCAGGGCATCAAAGGTCTGCTCGTTCTGGCGCCAGGCCACGCCACCGACCCAGCGCTGGTTGCCCATGTTCAGGCGCTGGCGCCCTGCGGTCAGCGTCGACTTGGCGACCTTGTAGGTCAGGAAGGCCTGGTTGAGGTCGGTGCCATCCGGGTCAACCACCATGGGAAACTCGACTTCCTTGTTGCGCGTGTCATTGAAGCGCTGGCCACCGAGATGCTGGACATGATCCAGCTCGACGCCGAAGCCGATGCCATGCCAGTCCTTGCTCAGGTAGCCGAGGCGGGCACGCAGGGTGCTGGCCTGGGCAGTTTTGTCGAACTTGTCATCATCAACCTGCTCGTGACGCAGACGCAGGTTAAGGGTGGTCTTGCCGTCGGCAATGGCCGACACCAGGCTGTCTCCGGCAAGGGCCGTGGCTGGCGCCAGCAGGCCGGCACACAGCGGCAGAACGACAGGGGTCAATCGCTTCATGGGGGTCATCCTCGAACGTTCACTGGGGGTGGAAACAACAGAACTCACGTCAACTGCCATCGGCATCAGGGGTTGCAGCACACTCACCTCTCCGGCCGGCATCCGGCCCTGAAAAAAAAGCGCCCACGACATGGTGTGATCCATGTGGTGAGCGCCATTGCCCTGTCATCGGATTGTTTCGGCAGCCCCTCGTCGGGCTGCGCACACAACACATACAGCAAGTGTCATGCCATAATTTTAAATCTTCAAAATCAACAACATGCCGAAATCAAGTGTACAAAATGCTCTGCGGCAGTGCCAGCGTGCACTGCCAGCGGGCCTGCGACGCGCACAGGCCCGCTGGTGCTCAACCTGCCGCCGCCAGCACCGGTCGCCGTTCCGCAGAGGCCGGTTCGACCTTGCGCTGCTTCTCGTAGAGAAACTCGAGCACGGCATGACGCAGCTGCACGTAGCGCGGGTTGTCAGCCAGCGCCAGACGATCACGCGGACGCGGCAGGTCAATGTCGAGGATCTCGCCGACCGTGGCCGCCGGCCCGTTGGTCATCATCACGATGCGGTCCGACAGCAGCACGGCCTCGTCGACATCGTGGGTGATCATGATCACGGTGTTGTTGAGCTCGCGCTGGATGTCCATCAGCGTGTCCTGCAGGTGGGCTCGCGTCAGCGCATCAAGCGCGCCAAAGGGCTCGTCCATGAGCAGGACGCGCGGCTGCATGGCCAGCGCACGCGCGATGCCGACACGCTGCTTCATGCCCCCGGAGATCTCGCCAGGGCGCTTGTGCAGGGCATGCGTCATCTGCACCAGGGCCAGGTTGTGAGCAATCCAGTCATGCATCTCGGCTCGGCTCTTGAGGCCGCGAAACACGGTCTTCACGGCCAGCTCGACATTCTCCCAGACCGTCAGCCAGGGCAGCAGCGAGTGGTTCTGGAACACGATGGCACGCTCCGGACCGGGCTCGCGGACCTCGCGACCGTCAAGGATGATGCCGCCCCGGGTCGCCTGCAGCAGCCCGCCGACCAGATTGAGCACGGTCGACTTGCCACAGCCGGAGTGCCCGATCAGTGACACGAACTCGCCTTCGCCGATCTTCAGACTGACATCGCTGAGTGCATCAAAGCGGCCCTTGGGGGTTTCGAAACTCATGTCCAGGGCGGAAATTTCCAGCAGGGTTTTCATGGTCAGACTCCTGTCTTCTGCCAGTCGACACGGCGCTGCAGCAGCAGCATGACGCGGTCGAGAATGAAACCGATGAGACCGATCACCAGCACGGCCGTCATGATCCGGCTCAGCGACTCCGAACTGCCGTTCTGGAACTCGTCCCAGACGAACTTGCCCAGGCCCGGGTTCTGCGCCAGCATCTCGGCGGCAATCAGCACCATCCAGGCAATTCCTAGCGACACCCGCAGACCGGCAAACATCATCGGAATGGCCGAGGGCAGCACGATGCGGCGAACATGCGTGAACCAGCCCAGACGCAGCACCCGGCTGACGTTGTTGAGGTCGGCACTGACCGTGGTAACCCCCACGGCCGTGTTGAGCAGGGTCGGCCACAGGCAGCACAGCGTCACCGTGATCATCGACACCACGAACGAGCGCGCGAACATCGGATCCTCGCTGTCGTAGACCGACGCCACCACCAGGGTCACCAGCGGCAGCCAGGCCAGTGGCGACACCGGGCGGAAGATCTGCACCACCGGATTGATCGCGTCATGCACGATCCGGCTCAGCCCCATCACGATGCCCAGGGGAATCGCCACCAGCGAGGCCAGCACGAAGCCGGCAAGCACCGTCTTCAGGCTGGTCAGGATCTGGTCGACGAAGGTCGGCGTACCGGTGTAGGCGCGACGCTCCGGCTGCCAGTCCGGCTCCTCGGCCAGGCGGGCGGCTATGCGCTCCTCCTGCCTGGCCAGGAAGGCACGTTCGCGTTCACGCTGGGCCTGGTGCTCGGCCACCAGGTTGCCAGCCTGTTCGACCACCTGCAGCGGCCCCGGGAAACTGCCCAGCGATGTCACCACCTGCTGCGACACCGCTTGCCAGCTGGCCAGGAACACGACCAAGCCAAGCACCGGCGCCCACAGCAGGCGCAGCAGTGCCGTCGGGTGGAGCCGGCGGCAGAAGCCGCCGGCCAGGGCCATCGAAAGGACGGGACGAGTCATCACGGAATCTCCTGCGTGTTACGGGGTCTGCTTGCCCTTGAGGCCGATGGCAAAGCTGTCGATGTAGGCATTGGGCTTGCGCGCATCGAAGCTTCTGCCGTCAATGAAGCGGCTGGCCTTGACCGAGCGGAAGCCGGTCTCCTTGGCGAAGTCCGGAAACTCCCCTGCCTTCATGTGACCATCGGCAATCAGCTCGGCAGCGGCCTGGCGATAGATGTCCGGACGGAACACTTTCTTCGCCATGTCCATGTACCAGCTGTCCGGCTTTGCTTCCGGAATCTGGCCCCAGCGACGCATCTGGGTCAGGTACCAGATGGCATCCGAGTAGTACGGGTAGGTGGCGTGGTAGCGGAAGAACACGTTGAAGTCCGGAGCCGGCCGCACATCTCCCTTCTCGTACTCGAAGACACCGGTCATGCTGTTGTCGATGACGCTGTAATCGGCACCGACATAGTTCGGCTTGCTGATCATCTTCGCCGCCGCCTTGCGGTTGGCATTGTTGTTCTCGTCCAGCCACTTGCCGGCACGGATCAGCGCCTTCACCACGCGGACATGGGTGTTGGGGTTCTTGCTGGCCCATTCATTGCTGACACCGAAGACCTTCTCGGCCAGGTTGCTGTTGATCGCCATGTCGGCCACCACCGGAACGCCAATGCCGCGGAACACGGCCTGCTGGTTCCAGGGTTCGCCCACGCAGTAGCCATTGATGGTGCCGGCCTCGAGCGTGGCCGGCATCTGCGGCGGCGGCGTCACCGAGATCGGCACGTCCGCCTTCAGGGTGCCGGCCGTGTCACCACGCTGCGGCGCGTAGAAACCGGGGTGCACCCCGCCCGCCGCCAGCCAGTAGCGCAGCTCGTAATTGTGCGTGGAGACCGGGAACACCATGCCGAACTTGAGCGGCTTGCCCTCTGCGCGATAGGCATCCACCACCGGCTTCAGGGCGCTGGCCTTGATCGGATGCACCGGCTTGCCGTTCTGCATCGGCACATGTTTCTTCATGTCGGCCCAGACCGCATTGGAAACCGTGCAGGCATTGCCGTTGAGGTCCATGGTGAAGGCGGAAATGATGTGCGCCTTGGTGCCGTAGCCCATGGTCGCGCCGAGCGGCTGACCGGCCAGCATGTGAGCGCCATCCAGCTCGCCGGAGATCACCCGGTCAAGCAGCACTTTCCAGTTCGCCTGGGCCTCGAGACGGACAAACAGGCCCTCGTCCTCGAAATAGCCGTTCTCGTAGGCCACCGCCAGCGGCACCATGTCGGTGAGCTTGATGAACCCGAACGTCAGCTCCGACTTTTCCGCCTGGCCCACTTTCGCCAGCGCCGTCATCGGCAGCACGCTCATCAGCGCCAGCGCAGCTGGCAGTATCGATTTACGCATCATCCCAGTGCTCCTTGAAACATGAAAAGAAGACCCAAAAAAAAGCGCCCGCAGCCGGGACCGTGGTCCGAACTGCGAGCGCCTTTGCTCTGCCAATCTGTGTGCTCCACGATCACCGTTGACCGTGTGGCAGATGAATCAAGGCAGATATCGTGCCAACATTTAAATCAGTTCAAAATCATGTAGATGGATGATAGTCACGCAAACCTCCAGCCCTCTCCGGAAGCTCACCGCACCAAATGCGCACCTGTTCGCGCCGATTTGGTTCAGCGCGCCGATGCCATTGCCGCGCTGCCGGCCGCGCTCGCATCCTCGATCAGCGCGGGGTCGCAGAAACCGGCAAGAAACCGGTGATACAGATCACTGCGCCAGCACTCCTGCACCACCCGGTCACCCACGCCGTCAGGCAGCTGACGCCAGCGCTGCATCTGCGCCAGAAACCAGCGTGCATGCGATGGCCAGGGCACATTGGTCGGTCCGCCGGAGAAGACATGGAAGTGCTCCGCCGGCAGCGGCAGCTGCGCCAGGCCGCCAGGCAGCCTCCCGGATGGCGCCAGCGCCAGGCAATCCGGCGCCACCGGCACATGATCCTCAGCCGTCAGCAAGGCCAGCGCGCTCGGCAGATCGGCACGGATGCGCTGACCGGCATGATGCAGGGCGCGCACCAGGGCGGCATGGCTGTCGGGATGCTGCTGCGCCCACTCGGCAGTCACGCCGAGAACCTTCTCGGGTGCGTTCGGCCAGATCTGGTGACCGCTGAGCAGCACCCTGCCCGCTCCGGTCTGCAACGCGAGGCTGTTCCAGGGCTCGCCGGCACAGAAGCCGTCGATGTGTCCGAGTCGCAGGTGCTCCGCCATCTGGGATGGCGGCAGCACCACCAGATCAACGTCACGGTCCGGGTGCAGCCCGCCCGCAGCCAGCCAGTGCCGCAACAGATAGGCATGGGAGGAAAATGCAAACACCACGGCAAATACCAGACGCGGCTGTCCGTTGCGCTGTCGCGTTGCCACCACGCGCGCCAGCGCCTGCGCGCAGCCCTCGGCCGTGTCAGCCTCGGCAGCCTCGCGCACGCTGTCGAACACGCCCTGCGACACGGTGATGGCATTGCCGTTCCGGCCCAGGGCATAGGCCGTCAGCAGCGGCACCTTCAAGCCACCGAGTCCGAGACTGCCGGCCAGCACCATGGGGGCCAGCATATGTGCCGCATCGAGCTGACCCACCATGACCCGGTCACGCAAGGCGGCCCAGGAGGTCTCGCGCTGCAAGGTCACCTCCAGTCCCTCGTCGGCAAACAGCCCCCAGGCACTGGCCGCCACCAGTGGCAGACAGTCGGTCAGCGGCATGTAGCCCAGGCGCAGGCGGCACTTCTCAACCATGGCGTTCCCCTTCCAGCAGATTCATGACCGCGAGGATGTTGGCCGCCACCTCGCCCAGGCGCTGACCGCGATCCATGGCCATGCGACGCATGGCGTGATAGGCCTGCTCCTCGCTCATGCCACGGGTCTTGATCAGAACGGCCTTGGCCTGGTCGATGCGCTTGCGCTCGACCAGCTGGGTGCGCGTGGCCTCGAGCTCGTTGCGCAAGGCCTGGTATTCGCGAAAACGGGCAATGGCAACGTCGATGATGGGGCGCACGCGTGCCGTCTGCAGGCCATCGGCGACATAGGCGCTGACACCTGCCGACACGGCGCGATGGATGGTGGCGCTGTCGCCATCCGCAGTGAACATGACCACCGGGCGTGGCGCGTCCCGGTGCAGCACGGCCATGGTGTCCAGCGTGTCGCGATCCGGCGAGTCCACATCTATGATGATGACATCGGGCTGATGCCGGCCGACGGCCTCCACCAGCCCCTGGGCACTGCTCAGGCGGGCAACCACGACGAAGCCCTGGTCAGTCAGCGCCTGCTCCAGCAGGGCCGCACGAGGGGCCTGATCATCAACCAGCATGACCGCCAGCGCAGTCGCCACCGGTGTCCGTGCCGACCGGGATTCGGCGGACACGGGTCGGGATGCGGGCGGGACGAACGCTTTGCGCACGGAGTCACTCCTTGGATCCGTCAATGCCAAGCAAGGGACATGCCATCGTCCTGACACCTGCGCCCCCGCCCGGGCGCATCGTGCATCGCACCAGCACGGCGCAGCTAGCGCTCGCCTGCCCTGCACCGGAGCAGGCATACTGTGAAGACATCCGCGCCTGACAGCACGGATGCAGGCCTTGTCGGCATTTCGCCTGCCTGACCACACTGGCACGCTTCCTGCTCTGCAGGCGAACCGGCAGCGTGCGTCGTGCCCCGCTGCCAGCGGCACATGGGCCTGTACCGTGTCATGCCGACCATCAGGAGTCTGACCGACATGACCTCGCGGCATCTGCCGAGCCACCCGGAACCTGCCCTGGTCGACGGACTGGGCCGCCACATCGACTATCTGCGTCTGTCGGTGACCGACCGCTGCGATTTCCGCTGCATCTACTGCATGGCCGACGACATGACCTTCATGCCCCGGCAGGCACTGCTGAGCGCGGATGAGCTGTACCGGACCGCCGCACTGTTCGTGCGTGCCGGCATCCGCAAGATCCGTCTCACCGGCGGCGAACCGCTGATCCGTCCTGACATCGTCACGCTCTGCCAGCGCATTTCCGCCCTGCCCGGCCTGCACGAGCTGGTGCTGACCAGCAACGGGTCGCAGCTGGAGCAGCTCGCCTCCCCCCTGGCCGCCGCTGGCGTCAGCCGCATCAATGTCAGTCTCGACAGCCTGCAGCCGGAACGTTTTCGGCAACTGACACGACACGGTCGCCTGGAGCGCGTTCTGGCCGGTCTCGACGCCGCGCGCCATGCCGGCTTTGCCGGCATCAAGCTGAACACGGTGCTCATGGCCGGACGCAACGACGACGAAATCGTCCCCCTGGTGCGCTATGCCATCACACAGGGTTTTGACATCAGCTTCATCGAGGAGATGCCGCTGGGCGAGGTCGGTCGCGCCCGTGGCGAGAACTTCATGGCCAGTGCCGACATACGCCGGCAGCTGGAGCGGCACTTCCGTCTCGAAGACAGCGATCACCGCAGTGGCGGGCCGGCACGCTATGTGCGCCTGAGCGACCACCCGGGCACTCGCGTGGGCTTCATATCGCCGCATTCGCAGAATTTCTGCGGCAGCTGCAACCGCCTGCGCATGACGGCAGACGGCCGCCTGCTGCTCTGCCTCGGTCACGAGCAGGGACTGGATATGCGTGCCCTGCTGCGTGAGCATCCCCAGGATGACCAGCCGCTGCTGCACGCGCTGCACACGGCGCTGCAGAGCAAGCCGGCACGCCACGAATTCGAGACTGATCAGGTGCAGCTGGTGCGCTTCATGAATGTCACGGGGGGCTGATTGGTTTCTTGAAAGCAACAATCTGTCCCGAAAAGATGGACTAGTGCTCCCTCATCACTCCCCATAGGATTTGCTTCAGGGACAACGCCCCCACACCCCCGAATCGCCAGGAGTAACACCATGAATCTTTTCCGTCAGATCAACCAGACTGTTGCCGATGTGGTTGCCCAGCCCGCCCTCAACAGCGTCCTGATTCTCGCCGCCCGCATCCTGATGGCTGCCATCTTCATCAGCGCCGGCGTCAGCAAGCTCGGTGACGGCTATGCCGGCACCGCCGGCTACATGGAATCCATGGGCCTGCCCGGCGCCTTGCTGCCGCTGGTCATCCTGCTCGAGATCGGTGGCGGCCTGGCCCTGGTGGCCGGCTTCCAGACCCGTCTGGCTGCACTCGCGCTGGCCGTGTTCAGCATCGTCTCCGGCGTGATCTTCCACGGCGGTGCCGACCAGATGCAGCAGATCATGTTCATGAAGAACCTGGCCATGGCCGGTGGTCTGCTTGCCTTCACCGTGTTCGGTGGTGGTCGCCTCAGCCTCGACGGCGAAACGCGCTGACGCTGACCGGCAGCGGGTACTTCGGTATCCGCTGCCGAACCGCTGTCAGGTCCGGCAACATCAGGATCTGAATCGCGAGCATAAAAAAAGGACCTTACGGTCCTTTTTTCATTTTCATCGCCATCCTTGGCGAGGAATCGTCCTTGATGCTCCATCCCTGAGCATGGGCACTCCGGCCCTCTTCCCTGTCTGCAGCGTCCTGCTGCGTGACCGCTTCCTGCGATCTGCCTCCTTGGCATGGGTTCCATTTTACGGTTGCAGAAACGCAACACAACCTCACCGAAATGCATCACGCTGGAAAACTTGCTTACGATCAAAAAATTAATTCATTCATAACAGTCACTTGAAAAGTGACTATCCAGTTTCGTCAGCTTGATCCGCGGCCATATTCAGGATATGACTACAGCTCTTGTAGGAAATTCCCTACAACCAAGGTGGTGCTCATGCAACACGCACTCGGTCTCGCAGAAAGTGTTTCGCAACATCCGCTGGAATGGCTGCTGCTCGGGGTGCTGCTGTCGCTGCTGCTCTGGCGCTTGCTGCCGCTGCTGCATGGCCGGGGACGCCTCAGCCGCATCGACTACCTGGTCCGGCTCAGCTTCTCGTTGGTGATCCTTGTGCTCGGCTACGGCCTGCTGGCATCGAAGCTGTTCCTGGCACTGGGCGTGTCGCTGGATCTGGAATGGCCGCTGTTCGTTTACAGCATGCTGCTCTGGCTGTCCTACATCGCCGGTCTCGCCATCAGACGTCATCATGACATCGGCCAATCCGGCGTCTGGGCGCTGCTGCTGCTGGTGCCTGGTCTCAATGTGCTGCACATCGGCGTGTAGCTGACCCTGCGGCGTGGTCAGACCAGACGCAATCGCTGGGGCGCCGTACCGCATCAGCCGGTCAATGGGGTGACGAAGTCAGAGGCTCCCAGCCTGGAACCCCAACCCGGATCAGGCGTGAAAAATCCGTTGATCGATCCGCAGCCAGAGCCCGGTCGTTGATCGCTCCGCGCCGGGACAGCTCGGACAGCGTGTAGCCCGGCATCAAGCCGCCGATCTCCTGGACGTAACCGGGCAGGTATCCGGTCAGCAGAATCCGGTAGTCCGCCGGCAGATCACCGAGAATCTGCCGTGCCATGGCAAACACCACGGTCGTGCAGTTCGCCGTCAGGGCATGATAGAAGCGTGGCGTGCGCGCCAGCGCATTGGCGGTCGCCACGTATTCCAGCAGCAAGGCACGCTGCTGCTGCGGACTCAGGGCCAGCCGGTAGAGCGAGACCTGCTCATGACGGACATTGGTGCGCAGACGAATGACATCCCGCTCGTCAGCCCCCAGCACACTCAGCTCGTATTCCTTGAAGAAACCGGCCAGCTCGTCATAGACCTCGCCACGCTGCTTGCGCGTTTCCACCGAGAACGCCAGAAAACGGCCATCGGCAAAGCCGAACGACACCATGATGTGGGCAATCGCCGGCATGCCCCAGGTGGTCACTGTCAGGTCGGCGGACTGCAGCTGGCGCAGGTCATGACGCCGCGTCTCCCAGCGGATGTCGTAGTCGGTTTCGCTGCGCCAGTGAAAATTGCGCACGTTGTGCAGCAGCAGCTCATCACCACGCACCTCCCCGGTCAGGGTATGCGCCACTTCATCCATCCAGTCACGCTGGTTGGAGGGCTGCACCGTCTGCCACCAGAGACCGGTCACGGACAGAACCAGAAGCCCGCCGCCCAGCAGGACACGGCGCCGGCGCGACCAGCAGACGCCCGTGCAGGCCGCCACGCCGGACAGGCCGACCAGCACCATGGCCAGCTGCAGCCAGGGCGAATCCAGGGCCAGACGGAAATGCACCGCCAGCACGGACCAAGCCGTCAGCGCCAGCAGCAGCAGACAGATCAGCCCTTGCAGAAACCAGCGCAGCCAGCGCCTCACTGCGCGTCAGCCCGGGCCACGCGCCCCTCGAGATGGGCCTGCAGGATGCGACGAATCTCGACAATCGCCTGCGGTGTCTCCTGCACGCTGTGCCAGGAAGGCAGCACCAGCTCGGATGCAGCTCCCGGCAGATGCGCACTGCGATACGGCACCACCCCGTCGCTGGAGTCCTGCAGCGGCTGGTCTGGCGTGTCGTTGCCCATGATGCTGTGATAGATCACGCCGGGACTGACCGGCAACTGCGCGGCCCACTGGATGTACGGGTCACGATCACTGAGGTTGTCTATGCTGTTCAATGGCCGGCTCAGGCTGACGCTGCTGGTACCGGCGGGATCCACCAGTATCTGGCCGATTTCCTTGAGGCGGGCGACACTGGACACCGGCAATCGCACGAGACTGGCCAGGGCACGGGGAATGCCCCGATCGGCATAGGCCGTGCCGCGATGCGGCGCCGCCACGAAGATGGCGCGACTGACCATGGGCAGTGGCGCAAAGGTCAGATACGGCTTGAGCTTGCGCGGCAGCTGACGCTGGCTGCCCTGCGGCAGATGCTGCCGGAAGATCTCCCAGTCACCCTCGTCGGCACGACTGACCAGCAAGCGCGACAACACCCCGCCCATGCTGTGCCCGACCAGCACCATGTCACGACTGGCCGCCGACTGTCCGGCCGGATCGAAGTGCTGCAGGGCCTGCACGATGACGTCGCGAATGGCCTTGTGGTTGAACGGCACCGGCAGATTGGTCGGATAGTACAGATGCCAGATCTGGTAGCGCTGACGCAGGGTCTCGTCACCCAGCACCTCGTTAGCGACATTGATCCAGGCTTCCGGACTGCTGGCCAGACCATGCAGCATGATGACAATGCGACGATTCGGATCGAAGGGCTGCAGCAGGTAGATCTGCGGAGAATCAAGCACGTCACCGCGCCCGAACAGGGTCAGCAGCGACTGCCTGGCAAACCCGGAGCGCGCCAGCCAGAGTCCGTAGCCCGAGGTGAAGTTGGCCGCCAGCGGCACCGGCTGGCCGGCAACGCTCACGCGTGCCTGGCGATAAGGATCGTAGCCGGAGATCTCGACGCGCTGACTCGACAGGATGGCGTCGGCATCGTCCCCCTCGAAGCGGGCAATCGCGGTCAGCGCAGGAAACGGCGTCTCATGCCAGGACAAGGTGCGGTCACGGCCATTGCTCTCGACCACGCGCTGTCCGGTCACCGCCACCATCTCGGCACCCAGACCGTCACGCCGGTACTGGTTGCGCAGTCCGGCAAATGACAGCGAGGCCGCCGGCAGCAGACTGGCGGGCAGCAGACGACCTCGCGCCAGACGCACGTCGCTGAGGCTGCCGGCGATGCGCCAGCCGGCATACTCGAACTCGAATCGCCCGCTGCGTGCCGCCTGCTCGGTCCAGGTCGGCAACGGTTTCTCGAACAGGGCCGTGAGCACCTGCTGCAAGGCAAAGTTGTAGTAGTCGCGAACCTGGGTCTGGCGGTCCTCGAAAGCCCTCACACTGGCTGCCCGCTCGCTGTGGAACAGGTAGACATAGGCATGACGCGCCGACTGCAGATAGGCATCGACGCGGCGCCCATCGTTGAGCGCCAGACCGCCGCGCTGCGCCTGCTGCAGCCAGAGTTCGGAAAGTGCGGCATGACGGCGCTCGGCATCCAGACCCGTGCTTTGCTGCAGGGCCTCCCGACAGCTGACCAGCGCCTGCAGGCAGGTCTTCTCGACAATGCCGACAACCTGCAGGGCGGTGCGCGTGTCCGCGCTGAGCTTGCCGGTGGTGAGCACGTCGCCGCGGCGCTGGGTCAGGTAGTCGGTGCCGTCAACGGCCTTGACCTTGACCCCGGCACAGCCCGACAGCTGCCCCAGTGCAAGCAGGAGTCCGGCTACGGAAAACAGGCGCGCGAGGATGTTGAAACCCGCTGCGTGCTGCTGGCGCCGGGCGGCGACGGGCACGATCAACGCGGCACGAGCTGAATGCTGATTTCCATGCGGCGATTGGCGGCTCGCCCGGCCTCGGTCGCGTTGTCCGCCACCGGGAACAGCTTGCCGTTGCCGATGGCCAGCATGTGACTGCGCGGCAGACCGCGCTGGCTCAGGTAATCCAGCATCATGCGGGCGCGATCGCGCGAAAGCTCGGCATTGTAGCTCTGGCTGCCGATGTCATCGGTATGACCGGTGATCAGCACCTGGCTGTACTCCACCTGGTTGAGCACGCGTGCGATCTTGTCCAGCGATGCCTGCATGACCGACGTCAGGGTGGTCTGCCCGAGCGGGAACCCCTGCACCCCGTTCATGACCACCAAAACCTGATGACTCGGGCCGATGTGTCGCACCTCGATGCCGTTCGGGCCCAGCACCCGGGTCAGGGCACGCGCCACGGCCAGCGCACTGTGGCGCTTCTTTTCCTGCGTCACGGCCGGCACCGACGACTGGGAGCTGGTGTCAATTCCGCCCAGGCAGCCGCCCAGCAGAACAGACACCATCAGGATCACGCCATGTGCGAGCGGTTTGCGCATCTTGAATACCCAGACATCCCCAACCTCATTCGAGGGTAGCACTGTTGCCCGCACAGGCACAGACGCCGGTCAATGTTCCCGACGCAGCATGTCGGCCAGCTTCTCGCCGATCATGATGATGGGAGCATTGGTGTTGCCGCCAACCAGACGGGGCATGATGGAGCCGTCGGCAACACGCAGATTGCGCAAACCATGTACGCGCAACGCGTGGTCGACCACGGCCATGCCGTCGCTGGCCGGCCCCATCTTGCAGGTGCCTACCGGGTGGTACTGGGTATCTGCACGGTTGCGGATGTCGCGCTTCATGTCCTCGAGGTCATCGGCCTTGACGTCGTAGAGCAGCTTGCCGCGAATGGCATCGAAGGCGCTGTCCTCGAGAATGCGTCGCATCATCTGGCCGGCCCGCGCCAGATCTTCCAGGTCCTCGGGTTCGACAAGGAAGCCGGGATCGATGGCAGGAGCCGTCGCCGGGTTGCTGTCGACCAGGGTCACCGAGCCGCGGCTGCGCGGACGCAGCAGCGTCAGGTGGCAGCTGTAGCCATGACCGAGATGGAACTTGCGGGCATGGTCATCGACGATGGCCGGGATGAAGATCAGCTGCATGTCCGGCACATCAAGGCCGGGCTTGCTCATGAAGAAGGCACCGGACTCGGCGAAATTGCTGGTGATGATGCCGCGCCGCTCGTTGCGCCACTGCAGGATGCCCTTGGTCACCGCCACGGCACCGCGCAGAGACAAGCCGAAGCTTTCGGTGTCGCTGGGGATGCGGTAGGTCATCACGTAATCGATGTGATCCTGCAGGTTGCGACCCACGCCGGGCAGGTCATGAACGACGGCGATTCCCTTCTGCTGCAGGTGCGCGGCCGGGCCGATGCCGGACAGCATGAGCAGCTGCGGCGAGCCGAAGGCGCCGGCACTGACGATGACTTCGGCGGTGGCGATGAAGTCCTGCACACCGTCCTTCAGACGCACCCTGACACCGATGGCAGTCCCGTTCTCGACGAGGATGCGTTCGGTCAGGGCATGCGTCAGCACGGTCAGGTTGGGGCGGCCGAGGTGCGGGGTGATGAAGGCCTTGGCGGTGCTGACACGCTCACCGTCCTTGATGGTGCGCTGGTACATGAAGGCGCCGAACTGGTCGGCCCCGTTGCAGTCGGCAATGGTCGGAATGCCCTGGTTGGCACAGGCCTGCAGGAAGGTCTGGTTGAGGTCGCTGGCATCGCTGGGCAGCGTCACGCCCTGCGGCCCCCCCTTGCCATGGAACTCGTCATCGAAGGTGTCGTTGTCTTCGGACTTGCGGAAATACGGCAGCACGTCCTTGAATGACCAGCCCGGGTTGCCGAGCACGGCCCAGTGGTCATAGTCCCAGGCATTGCCACGCACGTAGCACATGGCATTGACCGACGAGCTGCCCCCCATGACCTTGCCGCGCGGCTGGTAGCCGCGACGGTTGTTGAGACCGGGTTGCGGCACCGTCTCGTAACCGGCGACGTTGAGCTTGGTCGGCACCATGCCGACCACCCCCGCCGGCGCATGGATGAGCACGCTGGTGTCCGGGCCGCCCGCCTCGAGCAGCAGAACGCGAACATTGGCGTCCTCGGTCAGGCGCGAGGCCACCACGCAGCCGGCTGAACCGGCACCCACCACGATGTAATCAAAGACATTGTTGCTCATGAGGCCCGCTCTTGTTGTGTTGTTGGCCATGTCTGCGGCGTTCGCAAGCAAAGCATCCGAGGCGGGATATTACAAGGCACCCGGCGACACCGAGACAAAATCCGACGAAAGACGGAAAATAGCGGGCAGCCGGGAATCTGCCATAAAAAAAGCCCGGCAAAAGCCGGGCTCCAGCACGTCTTCGTGCGGCGTGCGTCGCGATCAGCCCTTCCTGGCGTAGGCGTTGCACCAGGCACCGGCAGCCACGAGCTTGCCGGCAAAGATGCCGCACTGGCCCCAGGCATCACCCGGCTTGGCCTGGAACAGCACGCAGTTGGCGCACTTCTGGCCGGCGGCATAGCGTGGCGACTTGGCCTTGTCGACCTGTGCCGCATTGGTCTTGTAGCCCATCGCGATGGCTTGCGGATCGGTATCCTTGAGCTTGGGCGAGTTGGCAAAAGCAGCCGGGGAGACAGCCATGCCCACGCAGGCGGCGGGTACCAGCTTGAGGAATGTGCGACGATCGGTCATGTCAGAACTCCTGTGGATGACCTGCATATCGTGTGGGCATTTCATCCGCCGGGTCAGTGAACAAATGCCCGCTGTCGCGCGTTTTGTCCACAGGCCGGCTGCAGCCGATACAATCACGACACCCTGACCAGGATACCCCTTGCATGCCCCATGACGTTTCCCTGATCGCCATCCTCGCCATCGGCTTCGGGCTGGCCATGGTCTTCGGCTATTTCGCGCACCGCCTGCGCATGCCGCCGCTGGTAGGCTACCTGGTCGCCGGCATCGTGATCGGACCGGCCACGCCCGGCTTTGTCGCCGACCTCAGTCTCGCTGCCCAGCTTGCCGAGATCGGCGTCATGCTGCTGATGTTCGGTGTCGGCCTGCACTTCTCGCTCGCCGACCTGATGGCCGTCAAGCGCATCGCCGTGCCCGGCGCCATTGTGCAGATCAGTGTCGCCGCCCTGCTCGGCATGGCCGTCTCCATGAGCTGGGGCTGGAGCTGGGTCGAGGGTCTGGTGTTCGGTCTCTGCCTGTCCACGGCCAGCACCGTGGTGCTGCTGCGTGCCCTGGAGAGCAAGGGACTGCTGAAATCCATCAATGGCCAGATCGCGGTTGGCTGGCTCATCGTCGAGGATCTGGCCATGGTGCTGGTGCTGGTGATGATGCCGGCACTGGCTACCCTGCTCACTGCAAACGCCGCGGGTGACAGCGACCACGCCACCAGCGACCTGCTGCTGACCCTGGGCATCACCCTGGCCAAGGTCGCCGCCTTCGTCGTGTTCATGCTGGTGATCGGCAAGCGTCTGCTGCCGCGCATGCTGTGGTGGGTATCGCGCACCGGGTCGCGCGAACTGTTCACGCTGACGGTGATCGCGGTGGCACTGGGCGTCGCCTTCGGTTCGGCAAAGCTGTTCGATGTCTCGTTTGCGCTGGGTGCCTTCTTCGCCGGCATGATGATGCGCGAGTCGGAGTTCAGCCACCGCGCTGCCGATGAATCGCTGCCGCTGCGTGACGCCTTTGCGGTGCTGTTCTTCGTCTCGGTGGGCATGCTGTTCGAGCCCAGCGTGATCTGGGAGGAGCCGCTGCATCTGCTGGCCGTGGTAGCCATCATCGTGTTCGGCAAGACGCTGGCAGCCATCGCGCTGGTGCTGCTGTTCCGCTATCCGCTGAACACCGCACTCACGGTCGGCGCCAGCTTGGCCCAGATCGGCGAATTCGCCTTCATCGTGGCCGGCCTCGGCGTTTACCTCAAGCTGCTGCCGGTGGAAGGCCAGAGCCTGGTGCTGGCCGCCGCGCTGATCTCGATCGCGCTGAACTCGCTGATGTTCGCCGCCATCGAGCCGGTGCAGCGCTGGGTGCGCTCGCACTCCAGCCTGGCCCGGCGTCTGGAGCGCAGCAACGACCCGCTGGCCCAGCTGCCCATGACCACCGACGAGGAACTGCTCACCGGTCAGGTGGTGCTGGTCGGCTATGGCCGTGTCGGTCGCCGCATCGCCCGCTCGCTGCGCGAACGCGGCATTCCCTTCGTGGTCGCCGACCAGAATCGCGAACACATCGACGATCTGCGCCGCGATGACATTCCCGCCGTCACGGGTGACGCCTCGACCCCGGACGTGCTGATCCAGGCCCATGTGCATCGTGCCGCCATGCTGGTCATCGCCCTGCCGGACACCCTGCACGTGCGCACCATGGTCGACATCGCGCGTCAGCTCAATCCGAAGATCGCCGTGGTGGTGCGCGCCAACAACGGCACCGAGGCCAGACTGCTGGAGGAGGAAGGCCTGGGCGAGGTGTTTGTCGCCGAAACGGCTCTGGCACAGAGCATGTCAGGGCATATCGCGCAACGCTTCGGCAAGTGAGCCTCAGGGCATCACGCCAGTGCCGCACACCCCAGCACGGCCGGCACCACCAGCGCGGTCACCTCGCAGCGTATGCGCCAGTAGCGTGATGACACGCGACCGGCGCGCCAGCGTTGGCGGTCAGCCAGCCACAGCGCCACGAACACCACGGTAAGCACCGGCAGTGCCGCCTGCGGCGACAGCCATACTGCCGCTGCCCATGTCACCAATGCCAGCAGGTTGCTGAACAGCAGCCAGATGGCCGCCGCCGGCTCCATCACGACCTGCCCCCAGAGGGCTCCGCTCATGAACGCGGCGATCACCACGCCATACCCGAGCACGATAGGCAGCACCGGCCCCAGCACCGGCAGCGCCTGCTGCCCCAGTGCCAGTGCGGACAGCGCCAGCAGAAACGGCAGCACGCCGGCGCGAGGCAGCCAGGTCACGCAGCGGGCATGCCAGACAGGGCTCATGGCCGTTCGCGGGTCAGCAGGAAAGGAAAGCCCAGGCGACGCAGGCCCGGCAGGTCGATGACGGTCATGGCCAACAGGTGATCCTCATCGAGCTGGCGCACCTCGTCGCAGACAAATCGCCAGGGCAGCGGGGAGCTGGCGCCGTAGGTCAACGCCAGGACCGGCGTGTCATCGCGCAACGAAGGTCGTATCGCTGCCGTCATCGGCAGCACCTGCTCTTCGCGACCACCCCGCATCACGCGGTTGACGGCCTGCCCGGCCTCAAGGAAGCACTTGCCACGCCAGCCGCGCAGGCCGCTGGCGGCAATGGCGGGTGGCGCGGTCATGCGCAGCCAGGCCGGACCGATGAAGTCTGCGCGGAAATTGCCGTGACAAAGGGCAAACGATGGCGGATGCAAGGTTTCAAACAGGGTCTGCAGGCTGCCCAGCGAAAGCTCGCTGAGACGGGAGGACATGTCGGGCATCGGGCAACTCGCGTCTTTCTGAATGATCATGAACATAGCGTTTCCGGACCGGGATGGCGACCGGACAATCCCCGCGCCTGATTCGCCGCCAGGCTGTCCGCTGTTCCGTCCTGTCCACTGGCCAATCGCCACGCCGAGGTCAGACTCGGCAAAACGTTAGGGAGCAGAAACAGCATGGCCACCATCTGGATCACCGGCGCCAGCGGCGCCATTGGCGGCGCCCTCGCCCGGCGTCTGGCGCAGCAGGGCCACGCACTGGCCCTCAGCGGTCGCAACCAGGACGCCCTGGCGTCGCTGGCCAGTGAGCTGAGCGTGCCGCATGTGCTGCTCACCGGGGACCTCTCGCTGCCCGGCGTCGCCGATGCCCAGCTGACACAGGCGAGTGATGCCCTGGGTCCGCTTGACGGCTTCGCGCACGCTGTCGGCAGCACGCTGATCCGCCCCCTGCACCTGACCCGTGATGACGACCTGGTCAGCCTCATGCAGGTCAACTACTTTTCCGCTGCCTGTGCCTTGCGCGCCTTTGTGCAGCACGTGCGCAGCCAGCGCCGGCCCGGGTCCGCCGTGCTGATCGGTTCGCTGGTTGCCGAGGCCGGCTTTCCCAACCACGAGGGCATTGCCGCCGCCAAGGCAGCAGTTGCGGCCCTGGCGCTGTCCACGGCCGCCAGCTATGCCGACAAGGGCATACGGGTGAATTGCGTGCACCCCGGCCTGACGGTGTCGCCACTCACGGCACGACTGACCGGCACGCCGGAAAGCGCCGCCCGCCAGGCCAAGGTCAACCCCATGCAGCGCCTGGGACAGCCTGACGACATCGCCGCCCTGATCGCCTTTCTGCTGTCACCGGATGCCGGCTGGATCACTGGCCAGCAGATCGGCGTCGATGGCGGTCATGCTCGCATTCATCCCCTGCCGCGCGACTGATGGCCTGACCAAGGCTCCCTGCTGACGTATGATAGTGATGTGGATAGCTCATCCCCGGTCTGGAGCGTGTCATGGCGTCACCGTTGTTGAAACCCGTCCTCTGGGGCACCTGCGCCTATCTGGTGACGGCGCTGGCCTACCTGGGGGTGCAGCAGCTGATGAGTCGATCGCAGACCGATGCGGATGCCGTGCTGGTGGCACCGGCCGAGGTCGAGGAAGCAACAGCTCCCGCCCTGCCGCTGGACGAGGCCAGCGCCGAGCACAAGGCAACGCGCTCGGCCATTGCCGACTGGCAACCGAACATCGACGACGCCATCGATCAGCTCGAGGAAATTCTCATCACCGACCTGCCACCGGGCGAGCTCAATGCCACCCTGGCAAACCTGAACACGCTCTACGATACCCAGCTCTATCTGACCTTCATCGAGTATCTGGCCAACCTGCCGCAAGAAGAGGTTCCGGCGGCCCTGCGCGAGCAGCAGCACTGGCTGGCCACACGCAAGGAACTGATACGGCGCAGCCATGACCAGAGCCCGGAGGGCAACCTGACTGCCTACAGCATTGGCGAGGTGTATCTGCAGACCACGCGCCTGCGACTGGACGAGATCAGCCAGCGTCTTCCGCAGTGAGCACTCCCAGCCATGAAGCTGTGGTGGGTCTATGTGCTGAACTGCAACGGAGAGCGTCTCTACACCGGGATCACGACCGACGTCGGCAGCCGCTATGAAGCCCATGTGCAGGGACGAGGCGCACGCTTCACCCGCAGTTTTCCGCCCCTGGCGCTGGTGGCAAGCACACCCTGTCCGAGTCAGCGCATTGCCCGGCAGCTGGAGTGGCAGATCAAGCAGATGCCGGTGCGTGCAAAGCAGTCGGTGATACGTAGCTGGCAGCTGGGTGACGCAGCTCGACAGGCAGCAACTGCTCCATGTAGCCCGTGGCCGCCAGCACCGCCTGCTCCTGAATGGCCTCCGAGATGACCCCTTCGCGGTAATAGCCGTATTTGAGACAGGCAAAGCTGATTTCAACCACGACCGTGGTGGCCGAGGGATGCCGGCTGAGATCAATCCGGGGCGTCGTGGTCAGCAGCATGTCATGCACGGCAGCGCCGATGTTGTCCACGGTCACGCCCTGGGCCTGGAAGGTGGCCCGACTCACCGGCCAGCCCAGGATCAGGATGCTGGCCACCGGATTCTGGTTGAAATGCCCGGACACGCCACGGATCAGCAGCGGAATGGTGTCACGCCAGTGATATCCCGCCAGCGCCTTGGCACCCGTCTGCATGTACTCCAGCACACGCGCGAGCTGGCGTTCGGTGATGGCGGCAAAGAGCTGGTGCTTGTTGGCGTAGAACTGGTAAAGACTGGCGCGCGGCACACCGGATGCCTCGGCAATGTCCGGAATCGAGACCTCTTCAGGGCCGCGCTCCAGAATCAGCCGCTCGGCCGTTGCGATGGCTCGATTGACGCGCTCAAGGGTACGCGCCTGGGAAGGCTTGCGAAGTCGGTTGGGGGCTTCCATGTCTCTCTCAAAAACAACACCAGTTTGAATTTTTGCACAAATTCACTTCCGATTTTTATGAAATCATCGTCTTGTCGACGGACGGACAGCCGGCACCGGTACGCACGACCGCCAGCAACCCTCCGGCCATGGCCAGATTCTTCATGAACAGGATCTGCTGCAGATCGTCCGCCTGACCGGCATGAAAGAGCACGCCGCTGAGCACGCAGAAAACCGCCAGGGCAGCCGCCGCCAGGCGCGTCTGCCACCCCAGCAGCAAGGCCAGGCCGCCACCCAGCTCGACCAGGATGACCAGCGGCAGCAAGCCTCCCGGCACGGACATGGACTCCATCCAGGCCATGGTGTCGTGGTAGCCCGCCAGCTTGCCGTAACCGGCGGCGATGAAGATGAACGACAGCAAGGCGCGCGCCGACAAGGCCAGCGCGGCATCGACTCGCGGACGGCGTGCCAGGCCATCCAGCGTGGTGATCATGGTGCGATTGAGTGACATCCGGTGTCTCCATGGCATGCGAACGGCAGCAAATCCCCTGCCATCCCGAAACGGCACTTGCCGACCGGCAAGCCTGGCTCTAGTGTTGCCACAGACCACCGCGCCGGGCAAATCCTCCATGCAACTGAATGATCTGGCAGTTTTCATCCGCATCGTCGAGGACGGCAGCTTCACGGCCGCCGCGGAACGCCTGGGGCTGCCCAAATCATCCGTCAGCCGAACGCTGACTCGTCTGGAGCAGGACCTCGGCGTGCGCCTTCTGCAACGCACCACCCGCAGCCTGCACCTCACCGATGCCGGCCGGCGCTTCTACGACCGCATACGGCACAGCCTGGATGCCGTCGACGATGCCTGCCGCGAACTCAGTGCCTGGCAGAGCAGCCCGCGCGGGCATCTGCGCATCACCATGCCGGTCGAGCTGGGCATGCGCTTCATGGGCGACGTGGTGGGCGAATTTCTTGCCAGCCACCCCGATGTCACGCTGGAGGCCGATCTCTCCGGACGCATGGTCGACCTGGTCGAGGAAGGCGTTGACCTGGGTCTGCGCATTGGCCAGTTCAACGACGCCAACCTGATCGGGCGCCGCCTGGGCATGCTCTGCGGGCGCTTCTACGCCAGCCCCGACTACCTGGCACGCCATGGCACGCCGGCCAGCCTGGACGAGCTCGAGCGGCACCAGCTGGTCCTGTTCCGGCAGCCGCACGAAAACATCCTGATGGTGGACGACACGGATGCCAGCGGCCGCGTTCACCCGCGACGCGTCACCGTGCATGGTCGCTTCAGCACCAACAATGCCGTGCTGCAGATGGATGCGGTGCGCGCCGGTCTGGGCATTGCCATGCTGCCAGCCTTTCTCACCGACACCGAGGTGGCTGCCGGCAGGCTGGTGCCGCTGCTCTCCGGGCATGTCGTGCGCAACGGCGAGCTGTGGGCAATGACACCCAGTCGCCAGCACATGTCCACCGCCCTGCGCGCCTTCATGGATCATCTGGTGGCACGGGTGCAGCAGCACCCGTGGTTCACCACCTGAGCACGAACAGGCAGACGCCCCTGTCTCAGCGTCGCTTGAAACCGATGCTGTGCGCCGAGATCGCGTTGGCGAGGAAGCGTGGCGCCAGTCGCACGCTGAACGCCATGATCTTCATCAGCCAGCGGTGAACGGCGATGCCGCGTCGGGCCTTCAGCGACTCGTAGGCGTAATCGGCCAGGCTGTCCAGCGTCGACAGCATCGGCCACTTGAAGGCGGCGGAAGCCTCGGCGTTGGCGGCACTGGCAAAGCCGGTGTCGGTCGGGCCCGGGCACAGGGTGGTGACGGTGACATTCTTGTGGCGCAGCTCGTAATTGAGGGCGTCGGAGAAGCTCAGCACGTAGGCCTTGGAGGCATAGTAGACCGCCGCCCCCGGCCCCGGCATGAAGCCGGCGATGGACGCCACGTTGAGAATCTGGCCACCGCCCTGGGCTGCCATGCGGCGGCCGAAGGCATGCGCCAGCGCGGTCAGCGTCGCGACATTGAGCTGGATCATCTGGTTCAGACGCGCGATGTCGGCCTCGATGAAGGTGCCGAACTCGCCAAAGCCGGCGTTGTTGATGAGCATGTCGACACGACGGTCGCCAAGCTTGTCGACCAGCTCCTGCGCCGCCCCTTCGTAGCCGAGGTCCTGGCCGATGACGCCGGCCTGGATGCCGTACTGGCCCGCGAGCTCGTCTGCCAGCGCCTGCAGCTTGCCGACGCTGCGCGCCACCAGGATCACGTCATGGCCATCACGCGCCAGTCGACGCGCCAGCTCCAGACCGATGCCATTGGACGCTCCGGTGATCAATGCCGTACTCATGCCTTTCCCCTCGTGCCGTGACAGATGATGTGTCGTTTTAATGTGGTACTAATGTACCATTTTTGATCGAATTCGCAATGACCGTTCATCGGATGGCCACCGCACTGAAAACAACGCTCGCTTTTCAGGCAGCAGATCTCTATACTTCGCCCCGCCGCAGCTAGCGGCCCATCGTGCCTGCCTTTTTAAGTACTGCCCTGGTCACTCTCAAGACCTCCTCGCAGTCTCTCTGGTTGGTTGGCGACGATATTACCGTCAGCCCACACCGAATCCGTCGGTCAGCTGTTTACTACTCACATCCGCGGGCAGACCCGCGAGGATAGACTTGTGTCCATGACTTTTGCAGACCTCAAGCTGCATGATGCCCTTTTGGCCGCCCTCAACGAAGCCGGCTACACCGAACCCAGCGCCATCCAGGCCCAGGCCATCCCTGTTGCCCTGACCGGCCGTGACGTGATGGCCTCGGCCCAGACCGGCACCGGCAAGACCGCAGCCTTCCTGCTGCCCAGCCTTCATCGCATCACCCAGACGCCGGGCGGCAAGGGCAAGGGCCCGCGCATCCTGGTTCTGACCCCGACGCGCGAACTCGCCCGCCAGGTCGAAACCGCTGCCCGCAACTATGGCAAGCGCCTGCGCATCTACACCACCAGCATCCTCGGTGGCATGAACTACCAGCAGCAGCAGCGCACGCTGCAGCGTCCGGTGGACGTCATGGTGGCCACCCCGGGTCGCCTGCTCGACCTGATGAACCGCGGCCAGATCAGCCTGGAGCGCGTCGAGGTGCTGGTGCTCGACGAAGCCGACCGCATGCTCGACCTCGGCTTCATCGAGGACGTCGAGCTGATCGCCTCGCGCGCGCCGGAAGACCGTCAGACCCTGCTGTTCTCGGCGACCCTGGAAGATCGCATTGCCACCCTGGCCGAGAACGTGATGAACAATCCGGAACGGATTTCCGTCACCTCGCAGAAGACCAAGCACGAGAACATCACCCAGAGCCTGTACTTCTGTGACGACATCGAGCACAAGAAGGCCATCCTGCTCAAGCTGCTGGCGGCGCCCGAAGTCAACCAGTCGGTGGTGTTCACCGCCACCCGCCGTGACGCGGAAGAGCTGTCCATGGAGCTGAGCGGCTTCGGCGTGCAAACCGCCGCCCTGCACGGCGACATGAAGCAGCCGGCGCGCAACCGCACCCTGCGCGCACTCAAGGATGGTCAGGTCAAGTGCCTGGTCGCCACCGACGTGGCCGCTCGCGGCATCGATGTCGCCGGCATCAGCCACGTGTTCAACTTCGACCTGCCGATGGTGCTGGAAGACTACGTGCACCGCATCGGCCGCACCGGCCGCGCCGGTCGTGACGGCACCGCCATCAGCCTGGTCAACCGTCGTGACCGCGGCAAGCTGCAGCGCCTCGCCGCCTACACCGGCAACAGCATTCCGGAACTGACCATCCCCGGCATGGAACCGCGCCCGGCACCCAAGTACAAGGACCGTGACGGCGCCAGCCGTGGTCCGCGTCGCGATGGCGGCGGCAGCGGCCGTGGCTTCAGCGAACGTCGTGGCCAGGGCTTCGGCGAGAATCGTCCGGAAGGTCGCCGTGACGGCGGCTACCAGGGCCAGCGCGACGGCGGTTACCCGCGCCGTGACGATGCCCCGCGTGCCGCTTACGGCCAGGGTCAGGATGACAGCCGTCGCGAACAGCGCCGTGCTGACCGCTTCGCCCCGCGCGGCGACCGTTTCAGCGTGTCGGCTCCGCGTGAAGATCGCGCCCCGCGCCGTGACTACGGCGCCAGCGAATCACGCCAGTGGGACAACGCTCCCAGCAGTGACGAGTCCATCGGCAACCGTGCCGGCGTCGCCACCCACGAGCGCAGCGCCTTTGACCGCAAGACCCTGATGGGTGACCGTCCGGCTTTCCGTCGCGGCGGCCCGGGCGCCGATCGTCGCCCGCAGCAGGACTTCCGTCAGCGCAGCGATGCCGCCCCGCGCGACACGCGTCCGTGGACCGAAGGTGGCCCGCGTCCGGCGCCGCGTGGCGACAGCTTCAGCGCAGATCGCCAGCAACCTCGAGGTCGCGAAGGCCTTGCTCGAGGTAATCGAGAAGGCGCTGCATCGAGGGAAGGGTTCGACGGCAGGCCGTCAAACCGAACTCCAGGTGGTCCACGTAACTGGTAAGCGTGATGTTGAGCGCGACCTGATCGACAGGAATCGATACCGGATACATGCCGGTCAGGCGCGCCCCGTTCCAGTACAGCGGCTCCTTGGGGCCCGGCACATTGGAAATGATCACGTTGAACGGCTGCAGGCCGGGCGCCAGCCCGGTCATCAGCTGGATCGCCGCCGGTGCCATCATGAGCGCCGTGTAATTCAGAATCTCCGCCGGGCTCATGGCCTTGTAGCGGCTCTTCGCTTCCTGCACCGAATCCTTCACCCGCTTCAGACGCAAGGCCGGATCGGCCACTTCCGTGCCCAGATTGGCCAGGATCATCGCGATCTGGTTGCCTTCCGAACTGTCATCACGACGCAGCGACACCGGCACCATGGCAATCAGGGGCTTGTCGGGCAATGCCTGCTGGCTGATCAGATAGTTGCGCAGGGCGCTGCCGCAAACCGCCAGAACCACATCGTTGAGCGTGCAGTCGAAGGCCTTGGCCACCGCCTTGAAACGCGCCATCGGCCAGCTTTGCGCCGCGAAGCGTCGCGAGCCGGTGATCTTGCTGTTGAGCAGGCTGGGCGGCGCCTGGAAGAAGGACACGAAGTTCGGATCACGGCGTGACTTGCGCGCCACCTTGGCAATTTCGCCGAGCACGGCCGGCATGGTCGCGACCTGCTTGCTCATGCCGGCGGTGAAGCGTGCCAGTCCGGTGGCCACTTCAACCGGATTGGGAATCTGCAGACCGGCCGGACGACGACGTGGCGGCATGGCCCAGATCGGCGGCAGGTTGCGCTCGTCCGGATCGGTGGTCAGGGCACGACTGCCCATGCGCATGGCGGCGATGCCATCGAACATGGCGTGATGCACCTTGCTGTAGAGTGCGAAGCGGCGCCCCTGCACGCCCTCGATCAGATGCACTTCCCAGAGCGGGCGTTCGCGGTGCATGAGGTTGCTGTGTGCCGACGACACGTAGGACAGCAGCTCACGGATGCGACCGGGCTTGGGCAGGGCGCGATGACGGAAGTGGTGTTCGAGATCGAACTGGTCATCCTCCTCCCAGAAGTACTGGCCGAAACGGCTGACCAGGCGCTTGTTGAAGGGCGATTGCGGCGTGTTGAAGCTGCGCATCTCCTCGACCAGGTCACGGATGTAGCGCGGACCGGCATCCTCGGGAAAGGTGAACAGCTGCAGGCCGGCGACATGCATGGGTTGCTGCCGCTTTTCCAGCCAGAGAAACAGTTGATCCGCAGGAGAAAGTGGCTTCAAGGACATGGCAACCCCGGCTGTGACGCGAACCCGACCTGTATGGACAGTTCTTTATCGGCCTAGGCTAGCGTGTTGCCGGAAAATTGGCATCCCTCTTTTGCAAGCGGACAAGGCAAGACAAGGGCTGAGGGCGCACTGACTGCCGCGCTCGGCGGCTGCTGTCCGACCCGGCACAGCAGCCCTGCCCTGCAGGAGACGCTCAGGGTGCAAGCGTCAGGCCGTCTTGCAGCAGGCTGCCGTTGCGCAGCAGACGAATGCTGCTGACATCGTGGTCGGCGAGGTTGAAGAAGTAGGGCCCCCGGTCCGTGACGGCGGCTGGCAGCGGCAGCGACAGCTCGGGCGCGAGCAGCGGCACGGTGACCGTACCGTTCGCGGTTTGCAGCTCGGCGCTCAGTGCCGAGGCGCTCAGGGTCGAGGGCACGAACGGCACCGGCGTCAGCTGCCACTGGTTGTTGCGGCGGGAGGCCTTGACCCAGCGCGGCGAGGCATCGCCGCCGCTGACGCGGGCAGCACTGGCGGTCTGCACTTCGGCTGCCGGCACCAGGTAGTTGAGCATGGACAGGTAGCCGCGATCCGACGTCCATTCCTTGGTGCAGTAGGACATGACGTCGGCGAACAGGAGCTGGTTCGCGAAGTTGCGGTAGGCACCGGAGAAATAGAAGCCGCGAATGTTGTCATAGCCCGCGACCCCGCCGAGACGGCCGTCGGTGTACAGGCGGGGATCCAGGCCCGGGGCACCACCGCAGTTGGCATGATCGAGGTCCATCAGGTGGCCGAACTCGTGTGCCACGGTGACGGCATCGTCGGTCATCCAGTGCGAGGCGTTGTACGGGCCGGAGGCGGACACATCGACAGTGGTGAAGTCACGCGCGATCAGCGTGATGCCGCCGACAAAGGCCAGCCCGACATAGGTGCCGTTCTGGTCCAGCGACTCCTTGAAGATGATGTTGTCAGGCAGCAGGCCGATGCACTTGGTGGCGGTTCGGGCATTGCTGTTGCCGGCATTCACCGACAGACAGACGTCGTTGACGCGATCCAGCACGTCACGGAACAGGTCGACGCTGCCAACCGCCGGGCTGCAGCTCGGCAGCAGATTGATGCCCAGGCTGCTGGTGATGCTGCCCACGGCGCAGAGCAGGCCGCCGACGCTGGTGGCGAGATTGTCGATTGCCACCGGAGCACCGACGACCGTATTCACGGTGGTGATCGGGAACATGCGCTCGAGCAGGTCGTTGACGATCTCCGATGACGGCACACTGGCGGTCTGGCCCTGGAAGGTGAGCGGAATGATGCGCACGTTCTGGGTGGTGGCCGTGGTCACGCGCGGGGTGAAAACCGCGAAGGTGCGATCGGCCTCGGTCGCCGAGCGTCCGCTGCTGTCATCGACGACCACGGCGATGCTCATGCCGGACTTGACCAGGCTGCCGTCGATGTCAGCGACATAGGCCGTGCTCAGGTTTTCCTGGTTGGCCGAGGTCGGTACCGTGGCAGGGGCATTCAGGGTAATGGTGGTGCAGCTGCTGGTAGCCGGATTGAACACCTGAAGCTGTCGCGTGGCAGGCTGGCTGACACCTGACTTGCTGGCCAGCACATCGACACGCACGCGAAGCGGCTTGCCACCGGTGAGGCGCGTATCCGGCGCGGAGGCATCCTGCTCGACCACCTGCAGCCAGCTGACCTTGGCAACGCGCAGGCCGTCATTGCGGGCGTCACCGAGATTCTGGGTGATGGCGCAGGGCGCATTGATGACACGGGACTGGCCATCCGGTGCCACCGTCACGCTGAAGCTGTTGCTGCTCACCGGACTGGCCGGTGTGCTTGGCGCTGAGCTTGAGCTGGCACCGCCGCCCCCACCACCGCCGCCTCCGCCACCACCACAGGCAGCCAGCAGCAAGCTGAGCAGCGTGACTCGACCGATACGGTCCCATGGTGTTGTCCGGAATGCGTGCATTGTTTTCCCCTGCCCTGTTGCGGGCATGGCCGAGTCACGTCGATCAGCCTGCCATGCCTTGCGTCAGGGCATGGTAGGACAAACGTGCCGGACCTTTGTTATGCCGGGTTACGCATTCCGTCGCAGCTTGGTCAAGACCTCGTGTCTTGTGTTACGTCGCGTAGCGATTGTGCCAGACCCGAAGCCCGCTCTGTAACTTGAGCCTGTGCTGTCAGCCAGACGGCCTCATTGGCCGGACAGAGATCAAAGCGCCGACGCGCCCGCGTCAGCGCGGTATACACCAGCTCGCGCGTCAGGCGCTCATGACCGATGGCCGGCAGCACCAGCGTGACCTGCTCGAACTCCGAACCCTGCGACTTGTGCACGGTCATGGCATAGACCGTCTCCACCGCCGGCAGACGCGCCGGCAGCAGCCAGCGCCAGCACCCATGCCGGGCAGCATCCCGGAAGACCACGCGCAGGCGTGGCTCCTCGCCATCGCGAGGCAACGACCACAGGGTCAGGCCGACATCACCGTTCATCAGACCCAGACGCGCATCGTTGCGGGTCACCATGACCGGGCGACCGGCATACCAGCTGCCGGCATGCTCGCCCCCCCAGCGCCTGTCGAGCGCCTCGTTGAGCGCCGCGACGCCATCCGCGCCCTGACGGAACGGAGCCAGGATGCGATAGCGCTCGAAGGCGGAGAACAGTCGTTCCAGCCAGGCTGCCTGAGCGGCCTCATCGCCGGAGTCCGGCCGCTCGGCCAGGCAGCGGCGATAGACGTCGTAAGGCTGCGCCAGCTGGTCGGGCAGGCACTCGCCCACCTCGGGCGCTGCCGCCTGCAGCTGTCCGGGGCTGGCTGCCGCACCCGCCTGCATGGCCGCCGCAAGTCGCCCGATGCCGCGATCGGCAGCAAAGCGATAGCTGTGACGCAGCATGATGACGTGCTGATCCAGCGCCTCGACGGATGCGCCCGGGGACCGTTGCCAGGGCGAGACATCCTCGCCGCTGACTTCGCCCAGCCAGCTCGCCAGCGCCGGGTCATAACGGCCATCGACGGCGCCGGCGCAGAGATCGCCCATCACGGCACCGGCCTCGACCGAGGCCAGCTGATCCTTGTCACCGAGCAGGATCAGACGTGCCGATTCCGGCAGTGCAGCCAGCACCGCCGCCATCATGGCCAGATCCAGCATGGAGGCTTCGTCAATGACCAGCACATCCAGCGCGAGCCGGTTGCCGGCGTGATGACGAAAACGCCGGGACTCGCCCTGGGCACCAAGCAGCCGATGCACCGTGGCCACGTCGACCGGAATCACCGCCTTGATGGCATCGGCAACGGGCAAGGCGGCCACTGCACCGGTCAGGGTCTCGTTGAGGCGTGCAGCGGCCTTGCCGGTCGGGGCCGCCAGACGGATGCGCAGCGGCTCGCCGCCGGCCGCCAGGGCCTGGCGCTGCAGCAGCGCCAGCAGCTTGAGCACGGTGGTGGTCTTGCCGGTACCGGGCCCGCCCGTGATCACCGTGAAACGCTGGCGCACGGCCAGGGCACAGGCCAGCTTCTGCCAGTCCGGTGCCGGCGTGGCCGCATCCGCTGGCTGAGACTTGCGGGGAAACAGCTCGTCCAGCCAGGCAGCCAGGGCTGCCGATGCCGGCAACGGCAGAACCGGCTGCAGGCGCTGGCGCAACGCGGCAGCCACGGCCGTTTCGTCCTGCCAGCTGCGCCGCAGGTAGAGATGACTATCCTGCAATACCAGCGGCGCCGACGTGTCGCGCCGCGGACTGGCGGTCAGCCAGGCACAGTCCTGCAGCAGGTCAGACCAGCTGCCGCCGCCACGCCGGCGACGGGCATCATCCAGCACGGCCAGTGCGCCGGCATGCATGAGCTGCCGGTGCGGCTCCTGCAGCAGCTGCTCCAGCGCGAGACGGACATGGCCCTGCCCCAGTTGCCGGCTGGTCAGTGCCGTCAACAGACAGGCCAGCACCGAAACGCCGCGCGCATGCCGGCACAGGCTGTCGACCAGGGCGACATCCAGCGGACGCAGTTCGCCTGTCTGCAGCAGGCCGGCTGCCAGCGCCGGCCACGGCGGCAACGGCATGGGCAGGTCATCATCCAGCGCGAGTGCCGGTGCCGGAAACAGGTCCTGCTGGCGTACGTCGCTCATGCCTGTGCTCCCGCCGGAGCGGCATTGCCGCGAACGCAGGCATCCAGCGCCTCGATCACCTGGCGTGACGGCCTGTCGACAAAGACGCCCTGTCCCGCCTCGCCCCAGCCGCGCAGGAACAGATAGACCGCGCCGCCGACATGGCGGTCATAGTCATAGTCCGGCAGACGTACTTGCAGATGCCGGTGCAGGGCCAGCAGATACAGGCTGTACTGCAGCTCGTAGCGATGCGTCAGGATGGCATCACGCAAATGCTCGGACGCGTAGTCGGAGGGACTGTCGCCGAGGTGATTGGATTTGTAGTCAGCCACGTAGTAGCGCCCGTCATGCAGGAACACCAGGTCCATGAAGCCCTTGAAAAGGCCGTTGAGCGACTGTGCCTCCAGCACCGGACGCGGCAGCCCCGGCAGCACCTGCGCACGCACCACCGCATCCAGGGCCTCGGCCCGGCTGTCCTGCACGGCAAACCAGAACTCCAGTTCAGCCTGGTAGCTGGCCAGATCGCGCAAGGCCACCCGGCCACCGCCCGGCAAGGCCATGTCGGCGGCCAGCCAGTGCTGAAGGCTGGCGGTCAAGGGGCGTGTCTGCTCGTCCCAGCCACGCTGCTGGCAGCGCCGGCGCACCTCGTCGGCGATACCGGCCGGGTCTGCCGCTGCCCGGGCAAAGCCCTGCCCGGCCGCCCACTCCAGCAGGTCATGCCAGAACGTGCCGATCTCGGCACCGCGCGGCAATCCGGCCAGCTCGGCCAGAACCTGCTCGGCAAAGCGGTCGTCGGCAGCGGTCTGCACCGAAGCGACATCGGTAACGCCCTCGGCCAGACCATGGCCATGCCCGGTCAGCGCCATGAAGCGCAGGGCACTGTAGCTGGCAATGCGCCAGCCACGCCCCGACAGACCGCCGAAGCGGCTGGCCGGACGCAGCGCCGGACCGGCCTCGGCGTGCCAGGCCGGCGCCGGCTCACCCTGCAGAGGCCAGGGGACCGACACCAGCCCCGGCACCTCAGCCTGCAGCGCCGTCAGCAAAGCGGGCAGTTCCTCGGCCTTGACGCTGGCGGCACCGGCCAGCCAGTAGGCCCAGGGACTGCGCTGCAGCACCTGCGACTTGCTCGTGCCCTCGGCGGCTGGCAGCAGGGCCAGCCAGAGCAGTGATTGCGGCCGCGTCATGCCGACATAGGCCAGGCGCAGGTCCTCCTGCAACTGCTCGCGCTGATGGCGCTCCGCAGCGTCGACGGCGCCCGGCCGCAATGATTTCACCTGCGGCTGCAGGTCCAGCACGCGGCGGTCATCGGCATCGTGATAGCGCAGCCAGTCACGCACCGATGCGCCGGGCAGGCCCAGGAAAGGCAGACAGGTGACGGGATATTCCAGGCCCTTGGACTGGTGCAGGGTGACGATGCGTATGCGCTCGGCATCGCTTTCCAGACGCAGCACGGTGTCATCCTGCGCACCTTGCACTGCCGCCTCGCGGCAGCTACGCACATGCCGCACCAGACCCTGCTCGCCCTGCACCTGCGTTTCAGCCTGTGCCAGCAACTCGGCCAGATGCAGGAAGTTGGTGAGCTGGCGTTCGCCATCGACCTGCTGCGCTGACAGCAGGCGGGCCGGCACCTGGTGGCGGAACAGCCAGGCACGCAACACGGCCAGCACGCCCTGCTGGCGCCAGACCTGCTGCAGCTCGCGACAGGCGGAGACCTCGTCTTCCCAGGCACGCTCGTCATGACGCAAGCGCTCGAGCGCCTGCCAGCTGCGCCCCAGCGCCGGAGTCGCCAGCGCCAGACGCAGGCGCGGCTCATCCTCGGGCGAGGCCAGCGCTTCCAGCCAGCATTGCAGCTGCAGTGCCTCGTCACCGGCCCAGACCGAGTCGCGATCGGAGCCGTAGACGCTGGGCAGCGCCAGGGCATGCAGGGCGCGACGCACGCTGGCAGCCTCGTGGCGACTGCGCACCAGCACCGCGATGTCACCCGGCTGCAGGGGGCGCAGCCCGGTGCTGTCGGGACCGGGATCCGCACTGAAGCCCAGGTCACCGGCACGCGCCTGTGCCAGCCAGCCGGCAATGGTCGCGGCACAGGCCAGGGCCAGCACGTCACGGGCACGGCCGGCTGACAGCACCTCGGCATCCGGATCGCAGGCAAGCTGCATGGCAGGCACCTCGACCCAGCCCGCCGGGCCGCGCTGCAGCAGACGTTCGTGCCGACCATTGGGGACAACCGGGTGATAGCGCAGGCCCTCGGCACTGCCGTCGCGGGCAAAGCTGCCTCCCGTCAGGCTGCGCTCGGCATGCCCCCAGAAGGCATTGACGGCATCCACCAGCGGTTCCGTCGAGCGGAAATTGCGGCCGAGGGCAAAATGCGGCGTGCTTGCCAGCGCCTTGGCCTGCCAATAGGTCGGCAGATCCGCACCGCGAAAGCTGTAGATGGCCTGCTTGGGATCACCGATCAGCAGCAGGCAGCGCGCCGCGGCGGCGGGCTGTCCGGCGTCGCCATACAGGCGCTGGAAGATGCGGAACTGCAGGGTGTCAGTGTCCTGGAACTCGTCGATCAGGGCCACCGGATAGCGTCGCCGCAGCGTCTCCGCCAGGCGTTCACCGCCGGGCTGATGCAGTGCCCGCTCGACTCGCCTGAGCAGGTCATCAAAGCCCATCGCCGACAACCGCTGCAACTGCCGCTGCAGCTGGCTGGCGACCGTGTCACGCAGCACCAGCAGCAGGCTTGCCAGCAGGTCATGCTCGCCATCCCTGAGGTCATCGGCCAGCTGCTGGCAATCCGCCAGACGCGCCAGCCAGGGATGCTCGGGCACCGGCTGACCCTTGCGTGCCGCCTTCTGCAGTCGCTCCGGCAGATACTTGAGTACCGCCTCCGGCACTGCCTCCTCGTCATTCCAGGCGGCCATGGCGGCATCCAGCCGTGGCGCCAGCCCGGCCGGAAAACTCTTGCGATTCAGCCAGCTGCCGTCATCGGCCGCCTGCAGACTGGCGAGCACCGCCTCCCGCGCCGTCACCCAGGTCTGCCTGAGTTCCTGCAGGGCCTGGCGACGCCGCCTGTCCCGGGTCTGCCAGTGCTGCCAGGCCAGATCAACCTCGGCGCTTGCCGGCACACCGGCCAGGGTCAGCGCGGCATCGGCATTGTCGAGCAGCGGGCGCAGACGCTGCGCCAGTGCCTCCGGACTGCCCAGCAGACGCGCCACCACGGCCGCGCGCTCGCGCTCAAGGCCGTAGAAGAGCTGGCGCCAGGCATCCTGCACCGCCTGCTCGCGACAGACGCCGAGATCCTGCAGCAGGATCAGCCGGAACAGGCTGCCACTGTCGAAGGCATGCTGCTGCAGCACGCGCAGGCACCAGGCGTGGATGGTGCTGATGGCAGCCTCGTCGAGCCAGTCGGCGCTGCGCTCAAGCACCAGCGCGGCCTGCTCGCGCAGCGCGGTCTCCGGATAATCCTGCATCAGATCGTGCAGGAAGCGCTCCTCGCTGCTGCCGCGCCGGAATGCCAGCGCGGCCTCGACCAGACGCGCCCGGATGCGGTCGCGCAACTCGAGGGCAGCGGCCTCGGTGAAGGTCAGCACGAGAATCTCGGGCGGCAGCCGGGCCGGCTCGCCGTGCTCGCCCCGGGGCGCATGCCCCAGCACCAGCCGCACATACAGGGCGGCGATGGTCCAGGTCTTGCCGGTGCCGGCACTGGCCTCGACCAGGCGCAGCCCGTGCAAGGGAAAGCTCAGCGGCTGCAGGGTCTGCTGCACGAACTCAGTCATCGCTGTCTCCCTGCGCAGACAGGATCCAGTTCACCATGGGCAGATACAGCTGCTCGGCGACCTGCTGGAAGCGTCCGCAGGCCGACACGGCGGCAAAATCGGGATAGGCCCAGATCATCGGAGGCGCCGGCGGCCGCGCTGCGCGGTCCTCGCCGTCATAGACGGTGGCGGCAGCAGCCATGGCCTTTTCGACATCAACGGCTGCCTCGCCGCGTGACCGGGCCGAAGGCATGGCCTTGCGGGCAAAGGCCAAGGCGGCATCGCGCGGCAAGGGCAGCGGCTCGGCCTGCCCGGCCAGCCAGGCCGCCACGAAGTCCCGGCACCACTGGTTGGCCAGCGGCGACGGCAATGCTGGCCAGCGCAGCAGGCCGCTGCCGCTGAGCACGGCACAGGGCAGCGACTGGCCGCTCTGCGCCAGCAACACCTGGTCCAGCCAGAACGGCATCAGCGCGGCAAACTTCGTCACCCCGCCCTTGCTGTCATGCACGCGCGAGCCGGTCAGGCCCCACAGCGTCAGCTCGCCATCCGGCCCGCGCCGGATCAGCGGCGGCGGAAGCTCAATGGTCACCGGGCAGTCAGCGACCGCAAGCGTCACCTGGCGGGTGCGCTGCACCACCGGCTCGGACTGGCGCAGTGTCTCGGCCGCCTGCCAGAGCCGTGCTGCCTGCTCATCCAGCGCCTGGCTGGCCAGCTCGCCGAAACCGCTCAGCGGCCATTGCCCGCTGCCGGCGCGACGTTGCAGGATCTGCTGCCAGACCGGCTCGGGATCCGGCAGCAGCAAGGCCTGCAGCAACTCGTCCTGGATGCTGTAGCGAGGCAGCCCGTCAAGCACGAAGGGCTCGTGCTCGGGCGCCTGCTCATCGGCACGGGGCCAGCGCACATCAAGCCGGTGATGCCAGAAGCTGGCCACCGGATCGCGCCACCAGCGCAACAGCTCCGGGGCGGTCACCGGCATCTCGGGCAGACGCCGCTCGGACACCGCCGGCACCTCGGCAGGCAGCGGGTCGAGTGCGTCGCGCCAGCTGCGGGAAAAGGTCTGCAGTGACGTGCCGGGCAGGAAATAACGCGCACTGAAGGGCTGCAGGGGCAGCTCGGTATGCAGCTGCTGCCAGAGCCGTTTCTGCGCAGCGGGGCTGTCATCGTCAGGATCAGTATCGGCGCAGCGCCAGGCCTGCAGCACGTAGTCACGCCACTGCCCGACCAGCAGCGAGGGGGGCTGCTCCTGGTTGTTGCGCGCGCTGCGGCCGACCCAGCTCAGCAGGACATGGTCACGTGCCGACAGCAGGGCCTCGAGGAACAGGTAGCGGTCATCCTGGCGTCGGGAACGGTCACCGGCCCGTGGCGCCAGCGCCATCAGGTCGAAATCGACCGGCGGCCGCTGACGCGGAAACTCGCCATCATTGAGCCCGAGCAGACAGACGACACGGAACGGGATGGCCCGCATCGGCATCAGGGTAGCCACATGAATGCAGCCGGTGAGGAAGCGCTGGCTCATGCCGCCCTCCTCCAGCCGTTCCAGCCAGGCGTCGACCGCCACGCTGCGCGACAGCCGCAACTCCGCACCGGCCAGCGTCTGCCAGTTCGCCAGCTCTTCCTGCAGACGCGCCAGGAGACGCAGATCCTCGGGCGTGTCCGGGGCGAGGAAATCGTCCAGCAACGCGCGGAAGATCACCGCCCATTCCGCCACCGGGCGCTCCGCCTGCAGCTGCGCGGCCATGTCGCTGAGCTTTTGCAGAAACTGCGCCATCGGTCCCAGCAAGGCGGCATCCAGCGGCGAGAAATCCGCCTCCGGCCAGACACCGGAAAACGCGTCGGCATCCCCGGCGGCATAGCCCAGCAGCAGACGATCGAGCGCGAAGGCCCAGGTGTTCGCGGTCAGCGACTCGCGCATGCCCCAGGCCCGGCGATGTGCCGGATCCAGCCCCCAGCGCGCACCGGCCTGCTCGAACCAGCGCCGCAGCAGTGGCAGATCGCTGGCAGCCAGACCGAAGCGGGCATGAATGGCAGGCACATCGAGCACCGCCCAGAGCTCGAGCAGGGTGCAGCGTGCATCAGGCAGACCCAGCAGCCAGGTCAGCGCACGCAGCATCGGCGCCTGATCGCTGACCGGCCTGTCCAGCAGGGCGAACGGCAGGCGCGTGTCCGGGTCGGCACCGAACACGGCCTGCACCAGCGGCGCGTAATCGCGGATGTCCGGCACCATCACCGCCACGTCCTGCGGGTGCAGGGGCTGGCCGGCCTCGCGGGCGGCATCGAAACGCCGCAGCAGGTAGTCATGCAGGGCCTCGACTTCGCGCAGGCGGCTGTGCGCGACATGGCAATGCAGGCTGTCATCACCGGCCGCCACCGGAAGACGTCCGGCCGGCGTGGATGGCAGCGGCTGCAGCTCGCGCACGGCGGCCTGGAGCTGGGTCAGCAGCGTGTCGGCAGGCTCGGCGTCGAACAGGTCGATGCGCTGGCCCAGGCCCTGAAAACGCGCCCGGTAGCTGTCGGCATCATCGTAGTCGGCCAGCATGGCCAGCGTGTCACGACCTTGCTGGCCCCAGGCCAGCAGCAGCGGATTGGCGTGATCACGCAGACTGTGCTCGGCCAGTACCGGCGGCAGACCGGGCCTGAGAGCGTGCCGGCGTGGCCGGGGCTGCAGCAGATCGGTCCAGTAGAACTGGCAGGGATTGACCATGGCGACGATGACCTGGCAGTGCCGACCCAGTGCGGCCAGGGCCTCCAGCACATGACGCGGCAGCGCCGACAAACCCCAGACGATCACGCGCCGGGGCAGCTGCCGGGGTCGCCGGTCGGCAGCCGCCAGCGCGGCCAGGAACTGCTGGTGCAAGGCTGCCCGGTGACCATCGGTCGCGAGACCGTCACGGGCCAGGCTGTCGAGCAGCGCGCGCCACAGCGCCGGTTGCCAGCGCTCGCGTCCGGGTACCGGCTGCGGCTCGCTGACCGCACGCGCCGGATCACCACGCAGACGGTCATCGCCAGCCGCCCAGTCGGCCAGCCAGTCCGGCCGGTAGACCTGGTACTGGTCGAACAGGTCGGCAATCTGCTGCGCCAGCTGCCAGGCCTTGCGGCCATCCGCATCGTCCTGCAGGAAGCGACGCAAGGGAGCATGCACGGGCTCGTCCAGCCAGGCCGGCAGCTCGCGCAGCAGGCGCCAGAGCAGCGGCTGCTTGTCCAGCGGCGAGGTCGCGGGCACTGCCTCGTGCCCGAGCACGTCACGGTAGGCACGCCACAGGAAGCGCGCCGGAAACACCACCTCCAGTGCCGCGCAGATGCCCAGGCCTGCCGGCTGCCCGGCACGGGCAGGCTCGGCATCGGCGGCCAGCGCGGCCTTCAGCCACTGCGCCATGCCATTGCTCTGCACCAGCACCACCTCGTTCTCCAGCGGGCCCAGCGGGTAGGCGCGCAGCCAGTGCACCAGGACATCGCGCAGGTGCTCGAGGCGATGGCTGTGCAGAACGATGAAGCCTGGACGAATCTCGTGGTCGGTCATGAACAGGGCAGAATCCGCAGGATGATGACGAACAGGCTGGCAGAGGGCAGGCTCATGCCGTGAGCCTGCGCACGAATCCCTGCAAACGCTCGCAGATCAGATCGATGCTGGCATGCAGGGGATGATCGTCGTCCACCACGGTGACCACGGCCTGCCAGGCCGCCGCCGCGCGCAGCGAATTGTCCAGCGGCACCACGTCGTCATGACGGCCATGGACGAACTCCACGGCAGCCCCGCGCAGCGGCTGCCCGGGACGGTCCAGCGGATAGCCCGGCAGATCGAAGGCCGGACAGAGCAGGAACAGACCAGCCACCTCGCGCCCCGCTGCCTCCGCCTGTCCGGCAACGCGTGCGGCGACAAAGCCGCCCAGGCTGGAACCGACCAGCAGCACCGCCTCGCCGACCGGCAACAGGCTCAGCAGATGCGCCGCGCGCGCCTCGGGATCGCGGCTGAAACGGAAGTCCGGTGCCTCGCTGCGCAACCCCAGCGCCTCGACCGTGCGCCGCATGGCCTGGATCTTGAACCCGTCCGGACCGCTTTCCATGCCATGCAGAAAGAACACTGTCGTCACACCCAGCTCCTTGTGGTTGTCTTGCGCCGGCCAAACGCCGATTAAAGCACGGCCCCCGCGACACCGGCAGCGTGAAATGTTTGTGGCTCCGCCATGAACACGGCAAAGTAGCCGGATACCCCCCTGCGACCTGCCCCACGGAGACCCTGCCCCATGCCCGATGCCCCGGAGAACCGCTGGCGCTGGAAAGGCGGCCGCCCCCGGCTGACCAGTCTGGCCACCGTCATGAGCGAGGAGGAGCGCGTCAGCCTGGGTGAGCTCAAGACCCTGCTGCTGGCCATGGAGGAAGCCCAGCGCAAGCTCTGGGCCAATCGTCGCCATGCCGTGCTGCTGATACTGCAAGGCCTCGATGCCAGCGGCAAGGACAGCCTGATCCGCGAACTCTCCGAGGGTCTGGACCCGGCCGGTTTCCATGCCTGGTCATTCGGCAAGCCGTCACCGGAAGAGGCCGCGCACGACTTTCTCTGGCGCATCGTGCGCCGGCTGCCCGCCAAGGGTGAGGTTGCCTTCTTCAATCGCAGCCACTACGAGGCCCTGCTCGCCGAGCGCTTCCTGCCCGATGCCCCCAAGAGCACCGCATTCTGGAGCGCGCGTGCGCGCCTGATCCGGGAATGGGAGCAGCACCTGAGCGACAGCGGCACGCGCATCATCAAGGTCTGGCTGCACACCAGCGAGGAAGAACAGCGCAGCCGCCTGCTCAAGCGCCTGGACGAACCGCGCAAGCGCTGGAAGTTCGACCCCTCCGACATCGCCACCTTCAAGCAGCGCAGCAGCTACCTCAAGGCCATGGAGGAAGCCATACGCGACACGCACTGCGTCGAGGCGCCCTGGCACCTGATTCCCAACGACGACAAGGGCCTGGCCCGGCGCGCCGTCGCCCAGCTGCTGGTCAGCGCGCTGGAGCAGCTGGCGCCGGCCTATCCGGCCTTCGACGAGAAGGTCACCGAGGAATACCGCAGGCTGCTTCGGAAGGGCTGAGACCGCTCACCCCCGCGCCGCCCGGTACGCCCTCGGCGACTTCCCGGTCCAGCGCCGGAAGGCGCGGCCGAAGTTGGACGGATCCTCGTAGCCCAGCTCGGACGCGATCTGCTCCACGCTGAGCGCGCTGTGCAGCAGCAACTCCACCGCCCGGCCCCGGCGCAGCTGCTCGATCAGCATCTGGTAGCTGGTACCGAGCTCGGCGAGCCGGCGACGCAGCGTGCGCTCGCTCAACCCGAGATCGGCCGCGATGCGCTCCAGCGAGGCGTCTCCGGCCAGATGCTGCCGAGCCAGACGACGCACCTCGGCAAGCAGGCCGCCGCTGTCATGCAGGCGCTTGAGCTCCTCCTCGCATTGCGCAGTAGCCATCTGCAGCAGCTGCGGATCAGGATGGCTGACCGGCAGCTGCAGACCGATACGCGGAAAACGGAACTGGTTGAAGGCAGCCTCGAACAGCAGCGTTGCACGCGCCAGCTCGGGCCAGTTGTCATGATGCGGCTGGCGTGACTGGGTGAGTCGCACCACGCCCTGGAAGTCGCGACCGGTCAGCTGCGCGCCACCCATCGCCATCAGGGTGATCAGAGCATCGAGCAGGACCGGGCCGAGCGGCCCCAGCGGCACCCGTTCGTCGAGCTGCACCACCGCCATGTCGTCCTCGCGGAACAGGCGTATCTCGAACAGGCTGGTACGGGTGCGGAAATAGCGTATGCACAGGTCCAGCGCCTCGCCGATGCTGCGGCTGGAGAGGATGGCATAGCCCAGGAAGCCGTGGCTGCGTATGTCGAGCTGGCGCCCCAGAGCCAGACCGATGCCGGGATCGCGATCCAGACACAGCAGGTTGCCAAACAGGCGCAGACAGACCGGCAACGGCACCTGGCAACCGGGCTGCTCCAGTCCACCCTCGTCAAGGCCGGTGCCGGCCAGCACCGCGTCCACCGGCAGGCCGCGCTGACGGGCATGACGGCAGGCCATGGCCAGGTAATGTCCGGACAGGGTCTCCTCGCCACCGCGCCGCGCCGTAGTCATGCCTGCTCCTTGCCCTGACCACCCCAGAAGTGGCCGTCAATGACCGATTTTCGGCAGACATTACCCTTCAGACAAGGCGACTGGCAAGTCACAGTCAGCTCATGGGCATCTTCCCTGCCCTTGCACCCGGTCGCGCTCGCACGCGCACCCCATGAACAGACTGAGGACCCGGCCATGACCAGCAAGACTCCCCTGCGCATCCGCGTACGCCGCATGGACTACGACATGAGCGGCTTGCGCCGCTACTGGTACAAGGACAACGCCTGGATCACCCACTTCCTGAATGCGCTGTCGACCACCTTCCCGGATGGCGAGCGCTTCTTCATCCACTCCGTGCGCCATTTCGAATCGCAGATCCAGGACCCGCTGCTGCGTGAGCAGATCCGCGCCTTCATCGGCCAGGAAGCCAATCACGGCAAGGAGCATGAGGCCTTCAACCAGGCCCTGATCGACCAGCACGGGCTGCCGCTGGAGAACAAGCTGAAGTTCATGAAGGGCGCCCTGGCCTGGGCAAAGAAGAAGTGGTCACCGCGCGAACAGCTGGCGATGACCGCCGGCTTCGAGCATTTCACCGCCATCCTCGCCAATCTGCTGCTGGAGCGCGAGGAGGTGATCGCGGACATCGCCGGGGTGTACTCGGACATGTTCCTCTGGCACGCGGTCGAGGAGACCGAGCACAAGGCCGTGGCCTTCGACGTCTACCAAGCGGTGGATGGCGACTACTGGCTGCGCGTACGCTCGATGGCGCTGGCCACCTTCTTCTTCCTGCTGGTGACACTGCGCATGCAACACAGCCTGCTCAAGCACGATGGCAAGCTCGGCGACTGGCGCGCCGCGCTGGGCTTCGCGAAATTCATGCTGGTCAAGCCGGGCTTCCTGACCCGCATCATTCCGCAGTACCTGGACTACTACCGTCCGGACTTCCACCCCTGGCAGCATGACAACCGGCACCTGATCGCCGGCCATGTGCGAACGCTGGCATCGCACGAACTGCGCCCGGCGGAAGCGGCAGCCGCGACCGCTGCCGGCGCCGCCGCCGCAGCCTGAGCAGGCTGGGCAGGCAGCACAGCCGCATGCTGCCTGCCGGAGACTGACGCGTCAGACGCCGCTGGCGCCAGCCGCCTCGGCCGCCAGCAAGGCCTGCTTGCGAGCCACGCCCCAGCGATAACCGGACAGGCTGCCGTCAGCACGCACTACGCGGTGGCATGGCACCAGCACCGCCACCGCATTGGCGGCACAGGCTCCGGCAACTGCCCGCGCCGCCGACGGCCTGCCCAGGCGCGTGGCCAATTCGGCATAGCTGCACGTGCTGCCAGCCGGAATCTCGCGCAAGGCGCGCCAGACGGCCAGCTGAAAGGGTGTGCCCTGCAGATCCAGCGGCCAGGGCTGACCCGCCTGCGGATCGGCTGCCCCGTTCAGCGCCGCCTGCACACGCGGCAGCAACGAAACAAGCAGACGCTCGCCAGCCTCGGTGTGCTGACCCGATGACGCGCTTCCGGGCTCGCCCGCCACCTTGCGTGCGGTCGGCCAGCGCTGCAAAAGACCACGTTCCAGCGGTTCGGCGCTGTCATCCAGCGAGAGCGCACAGATGCCATCCGGCGTGCAGGCCAGCAGCGCCATGGCGTCGGGCAGTTGCAGCAGCGTGTAGAAAGGAATGCGCTTGGTGACTGACATGGACAGACCCGGGCAAATGCGTCATGGTCAGATGACGATAACACGACCTGGACAGGAGTCATGCCATGTCCGCTGGCAGCCAGCCCCCCGCCGCCCCTGATGACCAACAGCACGCCACATCAGGCTCGCTGACAGAACGCAGTGTCGGTCCGCTGGGCGTGCTGGCGAGCGTGTTCCGGGCCTGGTTCGGCGTTCAGAACGAGGCCAACCGGGTGCGCGACTTCACCCACGGCAATCCGCGCAGCTTCATCATTGCCGGCATCGTGTTCGTCATCGTCATGGTGGTGGTCGTGATGATGGCGGTGAATGCCGCCATCTCCGCGAGCAGCTGACGCAGGGCTCAGCGCGCGGCATCCTCCGCTGCCACGGGCATGGTCAGAGAAGAAGCTTCGCCCTCGTCCGCCCGCATCAGGCTGATGGCATCCGCTGCCTTCAGCACCGCCTGATGCAGGGCGCTGAGGTGATTGAGCAGATCCTCCATGGCAAGGACATCGACCTCGCCACGTGCAGCCTGCATCATCAATGCCAGACGCCTGGCAGCATAGAGCACATCGAACTCGCGCACCTCTTCCGGCAACGGTGGCCGCTCGTCCTGACCTGGCTGACTGCGCTGAAGCAGACGTCTTGCCGTCTCCAGCAGGGCAGACTCGCCGGCCTGCCCCGGCTGGAAATCGGACATCGTGGCCAGCAGACCGGTCATGCCGTCATAACGTCGCTTGATCTGCAGCAGCCGGGCCAGGCTGTCGGCATCCGCAGCACTCTGCGACTGGCGGCTGGTACGTATCAGGAAGGATGCGATCTGCTGGCTCAATGCCAGGCACGCGGCGCTGCCGCGACTGCTGCCAGAGGCAGGCAGATGCTCGGCATCCAGCGTGTCCAGCCAGGCCCTGACGACATGACGGCCAAGCCGGTGAATTTCCAGTTCGGCGGCAGGAATGGCCAGGCTGGTGACGGTTGCGATGTTGTCATCGATGAAGCGGGGACGTGCCAGATCATCATCGTGGCTGTGGAAGCGTGCCAGCAGCCAGTTCGCCAGACGGTCCGATATCGGCCACATCAGCATGACCCCGAGCAGATTGAACGCGGTGTGGAACAGGGCCAGCGTCGTCGCCATGCCCGGCGCGTCCAGCAGCAGATGCTGCATCTGCAACAGCACCGTCAACAGCCAGGGCAGCATCAGCAGGGCAGCCAGCGCCGTCACCAGATTGAATGCCAGGTGAGCCATGGCGGCACGCTTGCCATTGCTGGTGGCATTGATGGCCGCCAGCAATGCCGTCACCGTGGTGCCGACGTTCAAGCCGATGATCATGGCCGCCGCTCCCTCGATCGTGAGCATGCCACCACTGGCAGCGGTCAGGGTAATGGCCAGTGCCGCGCTCGAGGACTGCATCAGAATGGTCATCAGGATGCCGATAAGCACCTGCATGAGTACCGCTGAAAGCCCCACGCCCGTCGGCAGCTGCAGCGTTTGCGCCTGCCCGGCAAAGGCCTCCTGGAGAAAGGACAGCCCGAGAAAGAGCAAGCCGAAACCCGCGATGGCATGGCCCAGACCGGCGCGCCGGGTCTGACTTCCGGTCAGGTAGAGCAGCACCCCGGCACCGATCATGGGCAACGCGAAGGTCTCGATCCTGAACTTGAAGCCGACAAGAGCCACGATCCAGCCGGTCATGGTGGTGCCGACATTGGTGCCGAAAATCACCCAGAGCGCCTGGCGAAAACTGAGTACGCCGGCATTGATCAGGCCGATGATGGCCACGGTGACGGCGCTGGAGGATTGCACCAGGGTGGTGATGAGGAATCCGCTGCACAGGGCCTTGAGCCGGGTACGCGTGGCATGCTCGAGCAGCTTGCCGAGCAGCTGTCCGGCAGAGAGCTTGAGACCATCCGTCATCAGGGTCATCCCGAGCAGAAAAAGCCCGAGACCACCGAGGAACGTGAACGCGCTCTCCATGTCCGACTCCGCATGCCAATCACGCTCAGGCTAGCATGCGCGGCATTGCCGGGTCAGACCATGGCAGTCACTCAGTCACGACGCTCCGACGGATCACTGTCGACGCGCGAGCTGAGCACCTCACCCTCGATGGTGCTGCCCTGGCCGGCATCTGCCGGGCGACCGGAACCGGCCTGCAGGCGCTTGCGCAGGAACAGGGCCGACAGCAGGCCGGCGGCACCCACGCCGACCAGGGTCATCAGTGACAGCGCCAGACTCGGCAGGAACACCAGCAACACCAGCCACCAGGACCAGTCCCAGACCTGCCAGGCCCCGTAGGCACCTAGGAAGGTGCCAAGCAGCGGCATGAACAGCGCCACCAGCAACGACGACAGGAAGGTGGCGAACTGTCCCCAGCCCAGCACGGTATTGAAGAACGCCATCATGCCGGCGATCTGGATGGCCATCACCACGATGCGCAGGATGAGCAGCAACAGGGCCGGCATGGACAGCCTCCTATTATGTAGGGCGTGAGACGCGCTTATTTCTCGACGAAGGCACGTTCAATGACGTAGTCGCCCGGGGCATGGCTGGTGCCCTCGACAAAACCGCGCTTCTCGAGAATCTCGACCAGATCCTTGAGCATGCTCGGGCTGCCGCAGATCATCACGCGGTCGGTTTCCGGGTTCAGCGGCGGCAGGCCGATGTCCTCGAAGAGCTGGCCGGACTCGATCAGGTCGGTCAGACGGCCCTGACGCTCGAAGTCCTCGCGGGTCACGGTCGGGTAGTAGATCAGCTTCTCGCGCACCAGCTCGCCGAAGTTCTCGTCTTCCGGCATTTCCTCGGTGATGTGCTCGAAGTAGCCAAGCTCGCTCTTCCAGCGCACACCATGGGTGAGGATGATCTTGTCGAAGGCCTCGTAGAACTCGGGGTCGCGGATCACGCTCATGAACGGTGCCAGACCGGTGCCGGTCGACAGCAGATACAGGTTCTTGCCCGGCTTGAGGTTGTCGATGATCAGGGAGCCGGTGGGCTTGCGCGACACCAGCAGGGTGTCACCGGGCTGCAGATGCTGCAGGCGAGAGGTCAGCGGGCCATCCTGCACCTTGATGCTGTAGAACTCGAGGTGATCCTCGTAGTGGGCACTGACCACCGAGTAGGCGCGCATGAGCGGCTTGCCATTCACCACCAGGCCGATCATGACGAACTGGCCGGTCTTGAAACGCAGGCTCTGGTCACGGGTGGTGGTGAAGCTGAACAGAGTGTCATTCCAGTGATGGACAGTGAGCACTTTCTCTTCATTGAACGCCGACATGGTCTTCCTCGACTCCTGGAAATGGCATCAGCCGCAGGCTGGGGCGCGCATTTTACGGTATTTGCGCAGTTCTGTCGGCATCAGGTCTTATGGCGAGTTTTCATAAGCATATAACCGATTTCACCAGAGGCCGTCAGGCTGAGGCAGAGACGGCCGGTCAGCGCCAGCTTCCAGCGCGGCACATGAGACCAGCCCTGCGCGTCGGCCTGTGCCGGCGTCGCGGTGACGGCACTGCGCGCAAAGGTGGAAAAGCCGTCGAGCACCTCGGCGTCAAGCGCGGCAACCGGCTCCAGCAGCAGCCCGTGCCGGTCTGCCCTCGCCTGCCAGTCGGCCAGCGTGCACAGGCTGGCGGACGGGATGCCGGCAGCGCGCAGCAGCAGACGCAGACGCCAGCCCGGCTCACTGCGCAGCACCAGCGTGCTCCAGGCGGCACGGCCGTCAGGCGCCAGCACATGCGCCACGGTACGCAGGAAGGCATCGGCGCTGCTCGCGTGATAGGCGGCATCGATGCAGACGACAGCATCATGAGCGGCCGGCAGCAGACCGGGAACCGGCGGCCACTGGTCGTGTCGACCGGAGAGCAGCGTCACGCCGGCAGCGCCGTCGGTCACCAGGCCGTGACCAGCCAAGCCCTCGCGGGCTGACCGCAGCGCTTCGGCATCGGCATCCAGCCCGGTCAGCTCACGCACGCCCAGCTGCCACCACAGGGCCAGGCTGGCCCCGCGACCACAGGCCAGATCGAGCACGCGATGCGAGGGCTGCAGACTCACCGCCTCGGCGTGACGCCGTGCCAGACGCGCGCAGGCGGCACGAAAATCGTCACCCTCCGCCCAGTCGCCGAGGTTGGTCCAGGCCAGCGACGGGCTGCGGCGGTCGCTCATGCCGACAGCGACAGCGGCGGCTCCGGCTGCAGGCCGAGGCGCTGCACCACGGCAATCGCGGAACGCACTGCCGACTCCAGCAGCGGCACGCCCGGATAGGCCCAGGAGCCGCAGAAGAACAGTTGCCGGCCAGGCTCGCCATGCAGGTCTGACAGACCCTGCAGCGCCGATGCCGTGCCGCCGTGCACCACCGCCCGCGCCAGCGGCACCCGCACGATGACTTTCTGCGGATCCGGCGCGAACAGCGGATTCCAGGTCTGGAACACGGGAGGATCGTCATTGCCCAGGCTGTTCTCGACCGGATTCACCCAGACCGTGAACATGGCTTCGGAAAGATCCGGACGCATCTGGTAATGCAGGGCGCTCCAGTCACGGCGGTCGGCAGGCATGAAGCGGGTGTCACGATGCACCACCAGCTCGCCATGATCGAAGCGGATGGCACTCAGGCACTGGTGCTCGCGCGGCCAGTCGGCGGCATCGAGAAAGCCGATCTGGTTGGCCTGGGTGGCGACGATGACGGTGTCGACCCGGGCCACATCGCCACGCGCATTGCGTACCTGCATGCCACCGGCCACAGCCTTGACCTCGGTCAACGGGCTGCCGCTGACAAACTCCAGGTCTCGTGCCAGCCCGTCGACCAGTGCCGGAGTGCCACCCTTCAGGCGGCGCAGCGTGTCCCCCTGGACAATGGTCGCCAGCAGATCGAGCAGGTCGCCGGCCGGCCAGGCCATCAGATGCTCTTCGCTGCAGGTGCAGATGGTGGTCAGGATGGGCAGCACCAGGCCGCGCCAGAACAGCGCATCCTGCGGATAGCGCTGCTGGAACTCTGCCAGCGTGATGTGCCCGAGGCCATCGCGGCGCATGGCCTCGCGGGCCTTGCCGAGCGTGCGGAAGCCCGTGAGCAGGCGCCAGCTGCTGCGATTCAGGTAGCGCCAGGAGCCGACCACGGGCCAGTTCAGCAGCGGCACGCGGCTGCTGCGAAACCAGGTGTCGCCGGGCAGCCAGCTGCAGGTGGTGTAGGTATTGACCGGATAGGTCTGCACGCCGACACGCTCGGCAAGCGCGATGACATGACGCCAGGCCAGCGGACTCATGACGCGCAGCGGCACGTCCACCAGCCCGCCCTGCAGGGAAATGCTGTGCGCATCCATGCCGCGCCGGGCCTGGGCCTCGAACACGGTGACGCGGCATCCGGCATCTCGACACAGGCGCGCAGCGGCCAGACCGGCCATGCCACTGCCGATCACGGCAACATGGGTACTCATTTCACGGGGTGCTCACACTGGGAGAAGGGCTTCAGCCGAACCAGTCCTGCAGCTTGCGCGCGGCCTGGTCCTTGACGTCCTGGTTGATGTAGACCGCCAACGTGGCGACAGCGGCCGCGAGCACGCCGAGATCATCGGTATAGCCCGCCAGCGGAACCACGTCGGGAATCATGTCCACCGGCAGGATGAAGTAGGCCAGCGCGCCATAGATCATGGTGCGTGCCCATGCCGGCGTCTCCGGGCGCTGGGCGGCGTAGTGCAGCCACAGGGCCTTCTCGACCACTTCGCGGCCGGCACGCTTGGCGGCGCGCGTGATCTTCTGCCAGAGACTGTCTTCAGTCACCGGCTCGACAGACTCAGCCTGTGCGGCAACGCCGACGGCCGGCAGCCCGGTCAACGGCGTCGTGTCACTGGCAGGATGCTGCGGGTTCCCGGAATGGTCGTGCATGTCGGATCTCCTTGGCAGGGCTCAGAGATGGCGATCGAAGCGGTCTCGCCACTGACGCTTGATCACGGCATAGGTGGCGCGATCCTTGGCGGCAAGCGCCGTGGCCATGGCAATCGCGGTCGGCAGCAGCTCTTCGGCTGACAGCGCCTGGTCGATGACACCTGCCGCCTGTGCCTCCTGACCACCCCAGGCCACCCCGGTGGCTGCCATCTGCCAGGCCGCCGCCGGACTCGGCAGCAGCTTGACCACATCCGACATGATCGGCGTGAACGGCAGCTTGATGTCGACCTCGGGGAAGCAGAAACGGCCTCGATCGGCACGCATCAGGCGCACATCGGCGGTGGCAGCGACCAGCGCGCCCAGCCCGTAGGCATGACCGTTCATGGCCACCACCACCGGCATCGGGAAGCGCGCAAGACGCAGCAGAAACGCGTCCAGCCTGGGCACGAAGGTCTGCATCAGGTAGTCCTGGCCGAACTCGCCGACCACCCCTTCCAGATCAATGCCGGTGCTGAAGAACTTGGCATCGGCACTGGTGATGACCAGGGCGGCATTGCCCTCGCCCGCCTCCACCGTGTCCAGGGCCTGCAACCAGGCCGCCAGAGAGGTGTCATTGAAACGGCTCTCGCCACCGGTCAGGGTCAGTACCCAGACCGCGCCTTCCCGCACCAGATTCAACACCGACATGCGCATACTCCTGAAACGTCTGCAGGCATGTTCTCACAGCACAGGGCTTTTTTGTTACAGTCGCTGACCATGAAGCTCAATGCCCGACACCTTGTCCTGGATCTGCTGCTGGCCGCCCAGGGACAGCCCCTGACCGCCCGCGAGGCCATCGCCGCCTGCCGCATCTTCGAGATCAGCGAGAACTCCGTGCGCGTGGCGCTGGTGCGCCTGTCTGCGGACGGGCTCATTCTCGCTGCCGGCCGGGGCAGCTACCAGCTCGCGCCAGCCGCCATGGAACTGGCCGGCGACGTCGCCACCTGGCGCTCCGCGGAACAGCGCCTGCGGGCCTGGAGCGGCAATTACCTGGTCATCCACACCGGACACCTCGGTCGCAGCGACCGCACTGCCCTGCGTTACCGCGAGCGTGCCCTGAGCATGCTGGGTTTCCGCGAGCTGGAACGTGACCTCTATGTGCGCCCTGACAACCTGGTCGCCGACCTCGACGCCATACGCCATCGCCTGACCGTGCTGGGCATGGCCGATGCCGCCCCGCTGTTCGTCGGCAGCCAGTGGAGCCGCGAAGACCAGACGCGTCTGAACACTCTCTGGGATGGCCGGAAGCTGAACCAGCAGTATCGCCAGCTGCATGAACAGCTCACGACCTGGATGGCCAATGCCGACAGCCTGGAACCGGAAGTCGCCGCGCGCGAATGCTTCCTGATGGGCAGCAAGGCCATACGCGCGGTGGTCTATGACCCGCTGCTGCCGGAGCCGCTGGTCGACGCGCAGGCGCGCCAGACCTTCCTCGACACGGTGCGCGCCTACGACCAGCTCGGCCACCGCATCTGGGCGCAGATCTACCGCAACGGCTGAGCACGCTCAGCGTCAATATCCGACAAATGGTTGTTTGCTGGCAATTCTCTGCGTAATGTCAGAGTCAACCCCTACTCGCGAGATACGCCCATGACCGACATGACCCTGTCCCCGGCACTCTGTGCCCTGCTCTGTTTCACTGCGCTGACACTGGCCCTCGCGCTGGCCTACGTCAGCTACCGGGTAGCCCTGGTACTCAGCTTCAAAGCGCCCGCCAATGCCTGGACCCGCGAAGCCGCCACCCATGCCGACCCGGCATGGGTCACCCGCTGTCATCACGCGCACCTGAACTGTGTCGAGAATCTGCCGCTGTTCGCGGTGGTGGTGCTGGTAGCGGCTGCCACCGGCCAGCTCGCCGTCGTCGATCCGCTCGCCATGGTATTTCTGGGGCTGCGCCTGGCCCAGAGTGGCGTGCACGTGATCAGCATCGCGCCGGCCTTCGTGTTCCTGCGCGCCAACCTGTGGCTGGCACAGACAGGTATCCTGGCATACTGGCTGCTGGCACTCTGCAACATGCTCTGAGCCGACGACCGTGTCCAGTCCTGAAATAGGTTGACACCTGTTTCTCTCAAAACGCCCGGTGCATTGCATCGGGCGTTTTGTATTTCAGCGCCAGATGCGGACGCTCCTGGTTGTAGATGGTCACCGACTCCATGACCATTTTCCTTGCCTCCAGCAGGTCATGTGGACGCTGCAACAGCAGCTCGCACTTCAAGATGCCGTTGACCCGCTCCGCCAGGGCATTTTGGTAACAGTCATAGCCGTCTGTCATCGAACAGCGTATGCCATGACGCTCATGCAGCTGCTGATA
>NZ_ATUE01000009.1 GCF_000420045.1 Perlucidibaca piscinae DSM 21586 | reverse complement strand
CCCCACTGCTGCCTCCCGTAGGAGTCTGGACCGTGTCTCAGTTCCAGTGTGGCTGATCATCCTCTCAGACCAGCTACGGATCGTCGCCTTGGTAGGCCTTTACCCCACCAACTAGCTAATCCGACTTGGGCTCATCCAATAGTGAGAGGTCCGAAGATCCCCCCCTTTCCCCCGTAGGGCGTATGCGGTATTAGCGTTCCTTTCGAAACGTTATCCCCCGCTACTGGGCAGATTCCCAAGCATTCCTCACCCGTTCGCCGCTAGGACCGAAGTCCCCGCTCGACTTGCATGTGTTAAGCCTGCCGCCAGCGTTCAATCTGAGCCATGATCAAACTCTTCAGTTTAATTTTTCAACTAGTGGCTTAAGGCCACCAAGCTTGGCTCAACGGAACAATTGGTCTTGCTCATGAATTCACGAGTAAGTAATTGCCGTTGAAAGTTCATCTATCGATGCTCTTCACAACTGCAAAAACCCACACAAGTTGTCTGATCAAACTGTTAAAGAACTCGTCGTTGCATCGTCTGCAGCGCGTCTTGCGAGGAGGCGTATTCTAGTGAATCCCTCCACCGTGTCAACACCGTTTTGCAATTTAATTTCGCATCACGTTGCTGACGCTGAGAGCCGATTTTGCAACCCCTCAGGGTCACCATCAAACCACTCAGCCAGCATACTCAAGTCGTTGAATTTCAACATCTTTTTCTGCATCACCGCGCTCAGTGCGTCGGTGTGGGGCGCATTATAGGCCGCCAATTCCACCCGTCAACACACTTTTCGAAATCTCTCGCCGAGTGCGCGTTTTTTCGGCAAAAACAGAACCCGATGATCACTTCGCGAGCGATCCGTTCATTAAACGTCCAGCCACGCGACGAACGGCCGGCAGCGCGCGCCAGAAAAGCAAAAGGAACAGCGGCAGCGCCACCACCCAGACCCCGAAGAGACCGAGCTTGTGACTCCAGGCCTGATGCCAGATCACCAGCACGGCAACCACGTAGACCAGACGATGCAGTCGCTGCCAGCGCAGACCCAGACGACGACGCGCCGACTGCGTCGAAGTGAATACCAGCGGCAGCAGCAGCAACCAGGCTGACAGCCCGACCCAGAGATAGGGCCGGCGCGCGGTTTCATCGGCCAGACGCAGCAGGTCGAAGCCCTGCCAGAGTCCGGCAAAGGCGAGCAGATGCAGACTGGCCGCCAGCGCCATGAGCAGGCCGAAGGCACGACGCCAGCGTATCCAGCCGGGCCAGCCACTGAGACGCTGCAACGGCGTCATGGCCAGGGTGGCCACCAGCAGCCAGCTCGCCACCTCCCCGGTGTGATGCACCCAGGCACGCGCCGGATCGATGAGAAAGTCGGTGGCAGGCATCAGCAGCGGCCAGAGCACAGCCAGCAGTCCGGCCACGACAACAGGCCAGGAGGGCAAGAAGGCGGGCATCCGTGAACGAACCGACGACTGCATGCCCTGCTCCCGACTCACGTGGACCACTCAGAAATGACGGTGCAGATCCATGCCGCGGTACAGCGTCGCGACATCCCGGGCATAGCCGTTGAAGGGCAGCGTCTCGCGCCAGTTCGGCGAGAAGAACGTGGTCGGCAGGCGGCGCTCGCGCGCCTGGCTCCAGCGCGGGTGATCGACACGAGGATTGACGTTGGCGTAGTAGCCGTACTCCTCGGGCGCCATGCGCTGCCAGGTGGTGCGCGGCGCCTGCGCCAGAAAGCGGATGCGCACGATGGACTTGATGCTCTTGAAGCCGTACTTCCACGGCACCACCAGACGCAACGGAGCACCGTTCTGCGGCGGCAGCGAGCGCCCGTATAGACCGACCGCGAGCATGGTCAGCGGGTGCATGGCCTCATCCAGTCGCAGGCCCTCGACATAGGGCCAGTCCAGCAGGTCGGTATGCTGTGCCGGCATGCGCTGGGGATCATGCAGGGTGGTGAATTCGACATGGCGCGCCTTGCTGGTCGGGCGCATGCGACGAATCAGGTCGGCCAGCGGAAAGCCCACCCAGGGCACCACCATGGACCAGCCCTCGACACAGCGGAAGCGGTAGATGCGATCCTGCAGGGTGTGCGGCGCAAGCAGGTCCTCCAGCGTGTAGTCGGCTGGCGCCTCGCACTCGCCATCGACCCGGACACGCCAGGGCTCGACACGGAAATTGCGCGCGTTCTGCGCCGGATCAGATTTGTCGAAGCCGAATTCGTAGAAGTTGTTGTAGCCGCTCACCACCTCGTAAGGCGTCAGGGCTTCACTGAACGGACGCGTGACACGCTGACGGGCGGCCAGCGCCTTGGCGAGAAACGGGGGCAGATTGCCGCGATCGGCGATGGCGGTGTAGGCATTGGCGGGAGCAGGACGGGCGCCGGCAGCGCCCTGCCCTGCCGCAGCCACCAGGCCCGGCGAAGCCAGGCCCAGTCCGGCGACACCGAGCTGCTTGAGCAGGTGCCGCCGCTCGAGATACACCGATTCGGGAGTGATTTCGCTGGGGCGCGGCAGACTCGGATCCGATCGGCGTATGAACATGGCTTGCCTCAGCTGGTCCTGCCCCTCCAGCGGTTCCAGAGGGCTGCCACCGGGCCGGCAACTGCGTAAAGCAGCGACATGGCGAGAATGCCGATGGGCAGGTTGTACATCACGATGCCGAACACAAGCACGATAGGCAACATGACAACGAACGGAACACGGCTGCGATCCAGTTCCTTGAAACTGTAGTACTTGACGTTGCTGACCATCAGGAAGCCGGAGACCACGGTCACGGCCGCCGCCAGCCAGGGCAGCGCCGGCGAATCCTTGAGCAGGTCGTTCTCGACGCCGACCCAGACGAAGGCCGCCACGATGGCCGCCGCCAGCGGACTGGCGAGACCGATGAAGTAGCGCTTGTCGACCACGGTGAGCTGGACATTGAAGCGCGCCAGGCGGAAGGCGGCAGCGACGGTGTACAGGAAGGCGCAGATCCAGCCCAGCTTGCCCAGCGACTGCAGTGCCCAGCTGAACATCACCAGCGCCGGCGCGACGCCGAAGCTGACCATGTCGGAGAGCGAGTCGTATTCGGCACCGAAGGCGCTCTGGGTGTTGGTCAGGCGCGCGATGCGTCCGTCCATGCCGTCGAACAGACCGGCGACGAAGATGGCCATGGCGGCCGCGATGTAGTTGCCGCCCATGGCCGAGATGATCGCGTAGAAACCGGAAAACAGCGCTGCCGTGGTGAACAGGTTGGGCAGCAGGTAGATCCCCCTGTGGCGGGTTCGCTGACCGCTCTCATGGTGCTCGTCTTCGACCACCTCGAAGGTAAGCCCGTTGTGATCGTCGTGGTCATGCGGGGTGTGTGACATGAGAGGTCCTCTGCAGTGATGGCACCGATCATAATGACAGGCACCGGCCGAGACCAGCCTCGGCGGGCCTGTGACGCAGAATTGCCGATGCAAGGATGCCGTGGCGGCATGACAGCCGTGCGGCAGGCATAAAAAAACGCGGCCGGGGCCGCGTTTTCTCGACACCCCGCCGGCAGGCCGGCGGGACGGAACGATCCGGAGATCAGTTCTTGCTCTGGTCCACGAGCTTGTTCTTGTGGATCCAGGGCATCATCGAACGCAGTTCGGCACCGACGGTCTCGATCGGGTGAGCGGCGTTGAGGCGACGACGGGCCGTCATGGACGGGTAGTTGGTCTTGCCTTCGAGGATGAACATCTTGGCGTATTCGCCGGTCTGGATGCGCTTCAGGGCGTTGCGCATGGCGACACGGGACTGCTCGTTGATGACTTCCGGACCGGTCACGTACTCGCCGTATTCGGCGTTGTTCGAGATCGAGTAGTTCATGGTGGCGATGCCGCCCTCGTACATCAGGTCGACGATCAGCTTGAGTTCGTGCAGGCACTCGAAGTAGGCCATTTCCGGAGCATAGCCGGCTTCGGTCAGGGTTTCGAAGCCCATCTTCACCAGTTCCACGGCGCCGCCGCAGAGCACGGCCTGTTCGCCGAAGAGGTCGGTTTCGGTCTCTTCGCGGAAGTTGGTCTCGATCACGCCACCCTTGGTGCCGCCGTTGGCAGCCGCGTACGACAGGGCGATCTGCTTGGCATTGCCGGAGACGTCCTGGTACAGCGCGATCAGCGACGGCACGCCGCCACCCTTGAGGTATTCCGAACGCACGGTGTGGCCCGGGCCCTTCGGCGCGACCATGATCACGTCGAGGTCGGCGCGCGGCACGACCTGGTTGTAGTGCACGTTGAAGCCGTGAGCGAACGCCAGGGTGGCGCCCTGCTTGATGTTCGGGGCGACGTTGTTGGCGTACACCTCGGGGATGTTCTCGTCCGGCAGCAGGATCATGACGACGTCGGCGCCCTTCACGGCGTCATTGACTTCGGCGACCTTGATGCCAGCGGCTTCGACCTTGGACCAGGAAGCGCCACCCTTGCGCAGGCCGACGGTGACGTCGACGCCGGAATCGCGCAGGTTCTGGGCGTGGGCGTGGCCTTGCGAGCCGTAACCGATGATGGCGACCTTCTTGCCACGGATGATGGAAAGGTCTGCGTCCTTGTCGTAATACACTTTCATGATGTCTGCCTCAGCGAGCATGGAATGAACGGGTGGATGGCCGTGGTGGTCACGGAAATCCTGGACGCGCACAGTACGACATCCCGCGCATTGCGTAAAATGATATAAATGCAACGCAACATGCCAAAAAGAGAAACGACATGGATGAGCACAGCCTGCGCCTGTTCATGGCCCTGGCCGAGACCCTGCACTTCGGCCGCACCAGCCGCGAACAGCACGTCAGCCCGTCGGCCCTGAGCCGCACCATCAAGCAGCTGGAAGACAGCGTCGGCGCCCCGCTCTTCCTGCGCGACAACCGCTCGGTGTCGCTGACCCGCGAAGGCCGCCTGTTCCGCGAATACGCCGCCGAGACCCTGCGCGGCTGGGACGGTCTGCGACTGGCCCTGCAGGCCGACCAGGTCACGCTGCGTGGCGAACTCAGCCTGTACTGCTCGGTGACCGCCAGCTACAGCTTTCTCTACGACATTCTCAGCCGCTTCCGCGAAGACCATCCGCACATCGAACTCAAGCTGCACACCGGCGACGCCGAGCGCGCCGTCGAGCGCGTGCGCAACGGACATGAGGACATCAGCATCGGCGCCCGCCCCGACAGCCTGCCGCCGGGCGTGGCCTTCCAGCCCATCGCGCGCACCGAGCTCTGCTTCATCGGGCCGGTGACGCCGCAGCTGCTGAACGACGAGCAGGTGCAGACGCCGAGCGCCGAGAACTGGCGCGAGGTGCCGATGATCCTGTCCGAGGATGGTCTGGCGCGTGCGCGCATCGAGCGCTGGCTGCGCGGCCACGGCATACGTCCGCGCATCTACGCGCAGGTGGCCGGCAACGAGGCCATCGTCAGCATGGTCAGCCTGGGCTTCGGCATCGGCGTGGTGCCGCGCATCGTGCTCGACAACAGCCCGCTGGCCGGGCTGATCCGGCGTTACGAGATCGCGCCGTCGCTGACCGGACTCGAGATTGGCCTGTTCGCGCTGGAGAAGCGCCTCCGGGAACCGCTGGTGAACGCGTTCTGGAACCGCCGCGCCGGCTGACCCTGTCGTGCCTGCGGCCAGACGCCAGATGCCCGACGCCAGGGCCTGGCAAATGCGGCACAATCGCAGACCACGACCATGATCACTACCACGACTGACCGGATGCCATGTTCAACGCCACCTTCATGCCGCGCTTCTACGAAACCGACGCCTTCGGCCACATCAACAACACCGTGGTCAGCGGCTGGTTCGAGACGGCGCGCGAACCCGTCTTCCGCATCTTCACGCCGGAACTGGACATCAAGGCGCTCAGCCTGATTCTCGCCCGCGTCGAGGTCGACTTCGTGGCGCAGATCCACTACGGCCGCGAGGTCAGCGTGCGCACCTGGATCGAGCGCATCGGCACCTCCTCGTTCGTGGTCTGCCATGAAGCCAGCCAGGACGGGCACGTGGTGGCACGCGGCAAGGCCGTGCAGGTGTATTTCGACTTTGCCCTGCAGAAGTCCGGGCCGCTGCCGGCGAAGGAACGGGCGGTGCTGGAGGGGTTGGTGCAAAGCGCACAGGAGACCAGGACATGAACATCACACCGATACGCACCGAAGCCGACTACCGCTATGCACTGGCACAGGCCTCGCTCTGGTTTGGCAAGGAACCCGAACAGGGCTCAGCTGACGCCGATGCCCTCACTGCACTGCTGGCGATGATCGAAGCGCATGAGGCTGAACACGTTCCGATTGACCTGCCGCCCCGGTGGAAGCCATCCGCTTTCGCATGGAGCAGTCGGGGCTGACGGTGAAGGATCTGGAGCCGGCCATCGGACGATCAAACCGGGTTTACGAGATTCTCAATCGCAAGCGTGTGCTGACACTGCCGATGATCTGGAAGCTGCATGAGATGTTCGGCATTCCGGCAGCAAGCCTGATCAAGCCGGTGTCGACTTCAACGCGCTGAGGCAGGCTGCAAGTCACTGTTCGCAATGCAGCTACATTACTGACATCAGAAGCGATCCTGACGACCACGGTAGTCTTGCGTGCTCGCGCTCTCGGCGATGCCGACCAACTGAGCCAGCTCCGGCGCCGGCATGACCAGCACCCCCTTGCCATTGGGGATAAATACAAGCTCCTGGCCCGCCTCCCAGTGAAGCGCCTCACGCACGACCATGGGGATGGTGATCTGGTACTTGCTGGAGAGGGTTGCAGTGGCTGACATGCTCATGCTCCGATCGTGTCGCATGCATCTTGGTAGGAAAACGGCAGCGGTTCAAGCGGTGCGAGCAGGGGCACAGCACCCCGCGCTCATCTTTTGTAAAGGGTTACAGTTCACCCCTTGCCAGCATGAAATGTGATCACGACAAACCGCATTGCTCCAGCCGAAAACAGGTGGCATGCTCGGCAACAGTGGATTAGCGGTATTTGGCGGCAGGGAGTGCTGTATCTGTTTTTCCAAGAAGCTGATAGTTCTGGATTTCTTTCCCTCCCCCCCCCCTCCGTCTTATGCAGCAACTTGCGATTATTACGCCGCAGTGCTGCGGTATAGATTCATTTAGGGAGATCTACTGTGCATCGTCTTCTGCTCTTGTTTGTATTGCTCAGCTTCGCAAGTCTTTCCATGGCAATAGAGCCGCAATCTGTAGCTGACATGGAGAAGATCATTCTTGGCTCGTGGTCGGAGAAGTTGGATATGGAGGGACTTATTACTTCGGGTGTCTCAAAGTACTCATCAGACCATACTGTTGAGCATATCGGCTCAATAGTGGCTTTCGACTTCAAGATCGACTTTCGTATTAGATCAAAGTGGCGAATTGAGGGCGATACGTTGATCACCGAGGTATTGGAGACAAATCAGCCGGATATGATTGGAGTTGGACACGTGGAGAGGGACAAGATTCTTTCGATGACTAATAATAACTGGACATATCGCGACAGCTATGGCACTGAGTCAACCGCAGTTAGGCTCCGCGAATTATCCCCCTGAATCAAGTTAGCTGAGAAGGAGTAACATCGTGCTAAATCCGCATTTTGGCATTCCTCTTGAGCGAGAGTTTGAAATATGGATTACACAGCAGATTGAAGATTACTTTCTCCGTCTAGGAGTAACTGTATCGACATTTGCAGTGTCCCCCGCAGATGAAAAGACGTGGCCTTCTGATGAGGCACTTTTGGCAAATGGAAAGCTGGTCGGTATTCAGTACAAACGCCCGCATCTATCTAGAAAGACTACGGGCACACTTTTTTCCAAGCTCTGGTGGAGCCTATCAAACCCTAAAGGGCAAGCATCGGCGGTATTGGCTTGCCCTGAGATCTACTACTGTCTTCCAACCTTCATAAATCGTAAGTGGCGCAGAGAGGCGTTGGCGCATGCAATATTTTGGCGACCTAATCCCAGCGACTTCCGACCGAGAGAATCCGCCGACCACACAATCTGGTATGAAAATTCAGAGCCACACCTGAGAACACAGAATATCAAAATTGCTAGGCATGAAAATGCCTACCGTTGGGGAGAGTTTGTGGAGCGCATTATCGGATGCTCTGTGCCGAGTGGCTTTGATCGTTCGGTTCCTGCAAAGCATGTTCTTCAGAGAATTAGGCAGAAATATGCTGAGCGTTCTACACAGGAAGGTAAAAATGTCAATCGTGACTATTATTCCGGAAGCGAAGTCATTTATTTTATGTACTTTCCCCAGCTTAGCGGCTAACAGAAACTCCTTCAGCATCAGGAAAACAACATTGGTATCGAAAACAAAAACAGCTTTACTTACATCAATTTTCCTCACAGGCTGCGCAGAATACTCAGATATCGAAAAAAGAATTTATATTGACTGCAAGAGATCAATAGACTCATCAGAAAAAATCCAATTTTATCTATCTGGAGACACCAGCTACTATAAAACATACAAAGAAGATGTTTGCATGGCCAGACTGAAACTCTACATGGAAGGCTATGAGATTGATTATACAAGCAATGATGAAGACATAATTTACTACATTAAAGGCATAGAAAAAAACAAAAGCATGTATATCATGCTTAAGGATAAAATAAAAGCCGAGAGGGCGCAGGAAATAAAATGAGAAGCACTATTAATACATTATTTATTGCACTTATAGCACTATCTTTTAGTGGATGCCAAACCAGTTCGGGAGTAATGACAAAAGGCGACGACATATACTCAATTGCACGGCGCGACACTGGGGCATTTGGCTCACTCAGTCGCGTCAAGAAGAAAACCTATAATGAGGCAGCCAATTTTTGCAAAGAAAAAAACACGGACTTAAAAATAATAAATGAAGATTTAGTCCCCAGATCATTAGGCCAATTCCCTGAGGCAGAAATAAAGTTCACATGCATCAAAAAGTAACCTAAATAAAAGGCCCGCTTTCGCGGGCCTTCTCGTCAATCCACCACCCCACGCAACGTCAGATGCTGAGCACCTTCTCGCCACGCGCGATGCCGGACACGCCGGTACGCACGACTTCCAGGATCGAGGTCTCCGACAGCGCCTCGATGAAGGCGTCCAGCTTGTCGCTGGGGCCGGTCAGCTGGATGGTGTAGACGCTGGGCGTCACGTCCACGATGTGACCGCGGAAGATGTCGGCGGTGCGCTTGATCTCGGCACGCACGGCACCCACGGCCTTGACCTTGATCAGCATGAGCTCGCGCTCGATGTGCTGGCCTTCGCTGAGATCGACGACCTTGACCACTTCGATCAGCTTGTTGAGCTGCTTGGTGATCTGCTCGATCTTGTGCTCGTCACCGCTGGTGGTCAGGGTGATGCGCGACAGCGTGGGGTCGTCGGTCGGCGCCACGGTCAGGGTTTCGATGTTGTAGTTGCGCTGGGAGAACAGGCCCACCACGCGCGACAGGGCGCCGGCTTCGTTTTCCAGCAGCACGGAAATGATACGACGCATGATCAGGTACGCTCCGTCTTGCTCAGCAGCATGTCACGCATGGAACCCTTGGCGATCTGCATCGGGTACACGTGCTCGCTCGGGTCCACGTAGATGTCGAGGAAGACCAGCTTGTCCTTCATGGCGAAGGCTTCGCGCATCTTCGATTCCAGCTGGGCCGGATCGGTGATCTTCATGCCGACGTGGCCGTAGGCCTCGACCAGCTTCACGAAGTCAGGCAGCGACTCCATGTACGAGCTCGAGTGACGTCCTTCGTACTGCATGTCCTGCCACTGCTTGACCATGCCCAGCGACTGGTTGTTGATGTTGACGATCTTCACCGGCAGGCCGTACTGCAGGCAGGTCGACAGCTCCTGGATGTTCATCTGGATCGAGGCTTCGCCGGTGACGCAGGCCACGATGGCATCCGGGAAGGCCAGCTTGACGCCCATGGCGGCCGGCAGGCCGAAGCCCATGGTGCCGAGGCCGCCCGAGTTGATCCACTGACGCGGACGGTCGTACTTGTAGTACAGAGCCGCGAACATCTGGTGCTGACCGACGTCGGAGGTGACGTAGGCCTGGCCGTCGGTGACCTTGTAGAGCATCTCGACCACTTGCTGCGGCTTCATCTCGCCGGGCTGGGCCGGCTCGTAGCGCAGGCCGTGGCGAGCGCGCCACTGGCCGATCTGCTCCCACCAGAGCTTGAGCTCGGCGGCATCGGGCTTGGTATCGGCAGCCTTGACCAGCGCCAGCATCTCGGTGAGCACGGGCTCGACGGCACCCACGATGGGGATGTCGACGCGCACGGTCTTGGAGATCGCGGCCGGGTCGATGTCGATGTGGATGATCTTGGCACCCGGGCAGAACTTGGCGGTGTTGTTGGTGACACGGTCATCGAAGCGCGCGCCGACAGCGAGGATGACGTCGCTGTGGTGCATGGCCATGTTGGCTTCGTAGGTGCCGTGCATGCCGAGCATGCCGATGAACTGCGGGTCGCTGCCCGGATAGGCGCCGAGGCCCATCAGGGTGTTGGTGCAGGGGTAGCCGAGGGTGCGCACCAGCTCGGTGAGCAGGTGGGCCGAGTTGCCCTGCACCACGCCGCCGCCGGCGTAGATCACCGGACGCTTGGCGGCCAGCAGCTCGTCGACGGCCTTCTTGATCTGGCCGCTGTGACCACGGCCCGGCGGCGTGTAGGAGCGCAGCTTGACCTTGGCCGGGTACTCGTAATCGAACTTCTCGTTCGGGTTGGTGCAGTCCTTGGGAATGTCGATGACGACAGGACCCGGACGACCCGAGGCGGCTATGTAGAACGCCTTCTTCACCACGCCCGGAATTTCCGAGGCGTGACGGATCTGGAAGCTGTGCTTCACGATGGGACGGCTGACGCCGACCATGTCGGTTTCCTGGAAGGCGTCTTCGCCGACGAGGTGCGACGGCACCTGGCCGGAGATCACCACCATCGGGATGTTGTCCATGTACGCCGTGGCAATCGCGGTCACGGTGTTGGTGGCGCCGGGGCCGGAGGTCACCAGCACGGTGCCGACCTTGCCGGTGGCACGGGCGTAGCCGTCAGCGGCATGGCCGGCAGCCTGTTCGTGGCGGACCAGGATGTGCTTGACCTTGTCCTGTTGGAACAAGGCGTCGTAGATGTGCAGCACAGCGCCGCCAGGATAACCAAAGAGATATTCCACGCCCTCGTCTGCGAGCGCGCGAATGAGCATTTCACCGCCGGATAACTGTTCCACGATTCACCCTGAAAAAAGAATGGCCAAGCCAGACCCTGCGCGTTTGGGCGCAGGATTCTAGCACGATCGAAAAATCTCATGGGGGCAGATGCGCGCCTCGGTCGGCCTCGGGGTGGAGGCTGCGGGATGCTGGCAACGGGTGTGCGCAGCGAGCCGCGAGAGGAGGAAGAGGAATGACGCATGTCAGCGTCACCCCGGCGGAGTACCAGACTCCGGCGCCGACGTGCTGAGGGTGTTCAGGGGATCGGCACCCGCCATGAAGGTGGTGATTTTTTACGCAAGCTCATGAAATGTCAAGGCATGTGCAGGAAACAAATCCTGCACATGCCTTGCCGGGTCGCTGATCCGTTCGCGCGGGTGAACGGGCTCAGTGCAGGCGCGCCTTGCTGAACAGCAGCGCACCGTGGGCCTCGTCGACCTGGATGGTGTCGCCGGCGACAAAGTCGCCGCGCAGCAGGTGATCCGCCAGCGGGTTCTCGATGCGCGCCTGGATCGCCCGCTTCAGCGGACGCGCCCCGAACAGCGGATCGAAACCGACCGCGACCAGCTGATCCATGGCGGCATCGCTGAGCACCAGCTTGAGCTCGCGATCGGCCAGACGGCCGCGCAGACGGTCGAGCTGGATCTCGGCAATGGCCTTGATCTGGCCCTCGCCCAGCGGCGCGAACACCACGGTCTCGTCGATGCGGTTGATGAACTCGGGGCGGAAGTGCCGTCCCACCGCTTCCATCACCGCCGGTCGCACCTCATCCAGCCTGCCGGCCTGGGTCAGGCTCTGGATCAGGTCGGCGCCCAGGTTCGAGGTCATCACGATCAGGCTGTTGCGGAAGTCGACCGTGCGGCCCTGGCCATCGGTGAGACGGCCGTCCTCGAGCACCTGCAGCAGGATGTTGAACACATCCGGGTGCGCCTTCTCGACCTCGTCGAGCAGGATCACCGCATAGGGACGACGACGCACCGCCTCGGTCAAGGTGCCGCCCTCCTCGTAGCCGACATAGCCCGGAGGCGAGCCGACCAGACGCGACACGCTGTGCTTCTCCATGAACTCGGACATGTCGATGCGCACCATGGCCTCTTCACTGTCGAAGAGGAAGTTCGCCAGCGCCTTGCAGAGCTCGGTCTTGCCGACGCCGGTCGGGCCCAGGAACAGGAAGGATCCGCTCGGGCGCGACGGGTCGGTGAGGCCGGCACGGGCGCGGCGCACGGCGTTCGAGACCGCCTTCACGGCTTCGTCCTGGCCGACCACGCGCGCCGACAGCACTTCTTCCATGCGCAGCAGCTTCTCGCGCTCGCCCTCCAGCATGCGCGCGACCGGAATGCCGGTGGCACGCGCGACGACCTCGGCGATCTCGGCATCGGTGACCTTGCTGCGCAGCAGGGTCATGGCCGGCTGGTCGCCCTCGCCCGCCGACTGGGCACTGGCCAGGCGACGCTCGAGGTCGGGGATGACGCCGTACTGCAGGCGCGACATCTTTTCCAAGTCATTGGCACGGCGCGCGGCGTCAAAGTCCAGGCGGGCCTGCTCAAGCTGCTCCTTGATGCCCTGGGCGCCGGCCACCGAGGCCTTCTCGCGCTGCCAGACGGCATCGAGCTCGGCGTACTCCTTCTCGATGCGGGCGATCTCCTCGTCAAGCTTGACCAGACGCTGCTTCGAGGCGGCATCTTCCTCCTGCTTGAGGGCTTCGCGCTCCATTTTGAGCTGGATCAGCTTGCGGTCGAGACGGTCCATGGCCTCGGGCCGCGAATCCATTTCCAGGCGAATGCGCGAGGCGGCCTCGTCGATCAGGTCGATGGCCTTGTCGGGCAGCTTGCGGTCGGTGATGTAGCGGTGCGACAGGCGCGCGGCCGCGATGATGGCTGGGTCGGTGATGTCGACGCCGTGGTGCAGCTCGTAGCGCTCCTTGAGACCGCGCAGGATGGCCACCGTGTCCTCCACCGAGGGCTCGTCGACCAGCACCTTCTGGAAGCGGCGCTCGAGCGCGGCATCCTTCTCGATGAACTGGCGGTACTCGTCCAGCGTGGTGGCGCCGACGCAGTGCAGCTCGCCACGCGCCAGCGCGGGCTTGAGCATGTTGCCGGCATCCATGGCGCCATCGGCCTTGCCGGCACCGACCATGGTGTGGATCTCGTCGATGAACAGGATGACCTGGCCTTCCAGCGCGGACAGCTCCTTGAGCACGCCCTTGAGACGCTCCTCGAACTCGCCGCGGAACTTGGCGCCGGCGATCAGGGCGCCCATGTCCAGCGACAGCACCTTCTTGGACTTCAGGCTCTCGGGCACCTCGCCGTTGACGATGCGCTGCGCCAGGCCCTCGACGATGGCGGTCTTGCCCACGCCCGGCTCGCCGATCAGCACCGGGTTGTTCTTGGTGCGGCGCGACAGCACCTGCACGGTGCGACGGATCTCGTCGTCGCGGCCGATGACCGGATCGAGCTTGCCGGCTGCGGCGCGCTCGGTGAGGTCGATGGTGTACTTGGCCAGCGCCTGGCGCTGATCCTCGGCACCGGCATCGTGAACGGAATCGCCTTGACGCATCTGGTCTATCTCCCGTTTCAGGTTTTCCGGCAGGGCACCGGCCTTGCGCAGCACCTGGCCGGCCTGGCTGTTGCCTTCCAGCATGGCCAGCACGGCCAGCTCGGTGGTGATGACGCTGTCCTTGCGCTGCTGCGCCTGGCGGTCGGCCAGGTTGAGCACGCGCATGAGGTCCTGACCGGCGCCGATCTCGCCGGTGGCGGTGGTGAGTCGGGGCAGATCGGCGAGCTGCTGGCGCGCCAGGGTCAGGGCCTGACGGGTGTCGGCACCGGCGCGGGCGAGCAGCCCCATGAGGGTGGCATCGCCCTGTTGCAGCAGCGCGATAAGCAGGTGCAGGGATTCGATGCTGCTGTGGTCCTGCCCGAGTGCCAGCGACTGGGCATCGGACAAGGCGGTCTGCAGCTTGGCGGTAAATCGTTCCGGACGCATGATGGTCTCCTGAAAATCCGTGCGCAGACTTCAGAAGGGGCTGCGCCTGTTCAAGAGATGTGGATGACAATCTGTCATTTCAAGACAGAAAAGGCCCCACTCTGTATCAGAAACGTAGCACGCTCAGCGCGGAAGGTGATCTGCCCCTCGTCGCCAGCGCTGCGCGCAGCGCGCGATGTGCTCGCCGAAGCAGGCGGCGGTCTCGCGATCGCCGGCCGGTGGCGTCAGCGCCGGATCGGCGTTGTCGGACTGGGTCATCAGGCCGCTGTTGCAGCCCAGGCGGTTGAGGTCGTCCGGCCCGGTGCCGGTGGTCTGCAGGGGAAAGCTCAGCCAGTGCATGCCGTGCTGGGCGGCGAAGGTCTGCAGCTGCTGCAGCGCGACCTGCTTGTCACCGCTGAGTGCCCCGGAGTTGACGAAGCCGGCCGCCAGCTTGTCGCGCCAGCCCTGGCGGAACCAGATGCGCGAGGTGTCGTCCATGAACTGCTTGAAGGCGGCCGAGACGCTGCCCATGTAGGTCGGTGCGCCGAACACCAGGGCATCGGCGCAATCCAGCAGGTCCCAGTCCAGGGCAGACACCGGCATCACCGAGACACAGACGTCGTCAACCCGGCGAGCGCCCTCGGCAACACACTGTGCCACCACGGCGGTATGGCCGTAGCCACTGTGGTAGACCACCACGACCCGGGTCATGTTGTCTCCTCGACTCGCCAGATGACACTGGCCATGCGGCCGGTAACCCGGTCGCGACGGAAGGAATAGAAACGCTGCGCATCGCTGACCGTGCAGAGACCGCCACCATGAACGGCGGTGACGCCAACCCGCGCCAGGCGCTGACGCGCGAGCAGATAGAGATCGCCCAGCCAGGTGTCGGCAGTGCCCGGCACCGCCCGGAAGGCATCGGCCGCCGCCGGATCATGCGCCATGAATGCCGCACGCACCTCGCCGCCGACCTCGAAGGCCTCGGGACCGATGGCCGGGCCCAGCCAGACCAGCACCTCGCCAGGATCGGCAAATTCGGCCGCGGTGGCCTCCAGCACGCCATCGCAGAGCCCGCGCCAGCCGGCATGGGCCACGGCCACCCGGGAGCCGGCGCGGTCGGTGAAAAAGGCCGGCAGGCAGTCGGCGGTCATGACCGTCAGCGGCACGCCGGCCAGCGTGGTGCAGGCCGCATCGGCCTCGGGAATCTGCGCGCGACGCACCGCCGCCTCGGCATCGGGATGGAACACGCGGATGCCATGCACCTGCTTCAGCCACTGCGGCGCCTGCGCGGGCGCGACGGCCTGCAGCGCCTGCTCGAGCAGGGCACGATTGCTGGCCACGGCAGCCGGGGCATCCTCGACGTGATCACCGAGGTTGAGGGTGTCGTACGGCGACGTGCTGACACCGCCAAGACGGGTGGTCACCAGGGCGTGGACGTTGGCCGGAGCCGGCCAGTCCGGTCTCAGGGCATGGCGCAGAAGGTCATCACTCATGACGGGTGTCGCTCAGGCAGTGGCTGGCTGGGCGTCCTGCTTGAGCACGTCGAGCAGGCGCAGGAAATCATCGGGCAGTTCACATTCCCACAGGCACTGCTCGCCGCTGCGCGGATGCACGAGGCCGAGGCGACGGGCATGCAGGGCCTGGCGCTGGAACGTCTTCAGGCAGGTGAGCAGGGTCTCGCTGGCCCCCTTGGGGAAGCGCAGACGGGCATAGACCGGATCGCCCACCAGCGGGTAACCGATGTGCGCCATGTGTACACGGATCTGGTGGGTGCGACCAGTCTCCAGCTGCAAACGCACATGGGTATGGTTGGGAAAGCGCTGCAGGATGCGGTAATGGGTCACGGCCGGACGACCGCCGGGCACCACGGCCATACGCACGCGGTCGTGCGGGTGACGGTCAATCGGGGCATCGACCTGGCCGCCGCCCGTCATGTTGCCGTAGACCACCGCCTCGTATTCGCGATAGACGCGCTTGTCGGCAAGCTGCTCGGCCAAGCTGGCGTGCGCGATCAGGTTGCGCGCCACCACCATCAGGCCGCTGGTATCACGGTCGAGACGATGCACGATGCCGGCGCGGGGCAGCTTGGCCAGCTCGGGATCATGATGCAGCAGCGCGTTCATCAGGGTGCCGCTGGCGTTGCCGGCCCCCGGATGCACCACCAGCCCCACCGGCTTGTTGATGATCAGCAGATCCTCGTCCTCGTGCAGGATCTCGAGCGGGATGTCCTCGGCGCCGGCACGAGTCTCGTCGGCCAGCTCGACCTCTGCGCGCAGGCACTCGCCGCCCATGACCTTGTCCTTGGGCTTGGCGGCGCGGCCGTCAAGCGTCAGCGTGCCGTCCTGGATCCACTGTTTCAGGCGCTCGCGGGAATACTCGGCGAACAGCTGGGCGGCCGCCTGGTCGAAACGTGCCCCTGCCAGTTCGGGGGGGACGACGGCATTCAGGGAAATTGCGTGCGACATGGTTTGGCGGGCTCGGCGAGCTGGTGTTTAATAGCCCCATTGTACCCGTGCACCCGCCCTGGTGCTCACCATTGGACGAATCCATGAACAAGCTGTTGCGTCGCGTCATGATTGTCAGCCTGCCGCTGGCCCTTGCTGCCTGTGCCTCGACCGGCCCCATGGCCGTGAAGACCGAAGCCTCCTACTACAAGGAGGCCAATGAAGCCCTCAAGGCCGGCAACTACAGCCTGGCCGTCAGCGGCTACGAAGCCCTGGAGTCGCAGTACCCGGTCGGCTCCTACACCGAGCAGGCCCAGCTGGAAGTGATCTACGGCCGCTACATGCAGGCCGACTACCTGGGCGCCATCACGGCGGCTGACCGCTATCTGCGTCTGCACCCCGACTCCCCGCGCCTGGACTACGTGCTCTACCTGCGCGGCCTGTCCAACTTCAGCATTGACCAGGACAGCCTGCTGCGCCGCATGCCCATCAACCTGGCCCACCGTGACTTCGGCCAGGCCCGGGTCGCCTTCGATGACTTCCGCCAGATGCTGCAGCGCTACCCGAACAGCGCCTATGGCGCGGATGCCCGCCAGCGCATGATTCACCTCAACAACCAGTTCGCCGAAGCCGAGCTGCATGTCGCGCGCTACTACGAAAGCCGCGGCGCCACCGTCGCCGCCGTCAATCGCGCACGCTGGGTGGTGGAAAACTACCCGGAAAGCGCCGCCGTGCCGGAAGCGCTGACGCTGCTGGTGCGTGGCTACCGTGCCCTGGGCATGAAGGACCTCGCCGACCAGGCCGCCGCGCTGATGCCGGCAGCGGCCACCAGCAAGGACAGCTAAGGCCGCAACGGCAGGGGCTGGCGACTGATGCGCTGGCGCCATGCCGCCGGCACCGGCAGGCTGATGCGATAGTCAGCCGCCGGGCCCTGCCATGACAGGCTGCCGTCGGCAGCCAGCTGTGGCACCAGATGCGCAAACGCCGTGGCAGTCTCTGCCACCGGCTCCGACAGGGTCTGAACCCGCGCCATCCCCGCCTCTCCCGTCACCCCCGTCACCCCCGTCGTCAGCCAGGGCAGATGATGCGCCTGTTGCTGCCAGACCGGTGGCGCGCACTCGCTGCTGCCTTGACGCGGGCTTGCCGTGGTCACGACCAGTGCCCCCTGCAGCCAGCCCGGCGCGCTGACAACGCGGGTTCCAGCCACTGCCCAGGGTCGGTGCCAGCCGATGGCTGTCGCCGGCGCCAGAGCCTGGTCCGGTGACCAGTGCGACAACGACTCAGCCCGCACGGCGTCACCCTGCGGCCAGCTGTGGTCATGCCAGGCCCAGATGCCCTCCCCGACGCCAGTCTGGCCCGACAGATCCAGGCTGCTCGCCACCAGCGCCAGTCGCGGCAGGCGTTGCACGCCGACGCGCTGCCAGGCCAGTGACAGGCGCGCCTGATCAAGCCAGTCCGCCGTAGCTGCCGCTGCCGGCGCCAGCCGTGCCGCCACCTGCAGATGCAGACCTCCCGGCTCTGCGGGTCGCCCCTGCAGGCGCCAGACACTGCCTGAGCGCGTCGGCGCATAGGCGAGAAAGCCGAGGGCGTCGTGCATCAGCACCTGCCAGGGTGCCAGCGTCGGCTCCGCCATGGCTGACCACTGCAGACGCCCGTCAAGGCCGTCACGCAGCGACACTGCGCCACTGTCGTGAGCGGCCAGCAGCCAGGGCCTGGGGCCGTCGGCACTGACGGTGGTGAACAGGCTGAGATGGCGCACCGGCCCCAGCGCATCAGGCACATGCCGCCAGGCCAGACGCGGCTGTTCCGGGTCCTGCCAGTGCAGCGCCAGCATGACCCCGCCGTGCACGTTGAAGGCATGCGTGTCAGCCCGTCCGTCCGGCCTCGGGCGTGTCATCAGCTGCCAGCGTGCCGGCAGCGGAAACTCACCGGCCTGTGCCGCATCCTGCTGCAGTCGCGCCCAGTGGCTGCGCAGTGCCGCTGGCAGCCACAGCCAGGCCGGCTCACCGGATGGCCGCAGCAGCCGCACCAAACCATCCTGCCCCATGCGCAGGCGATGACCGGAAGGCGTCGCGGCAGCGGATGGCAAGGCTGCCGGCAGCAAGAGATCCGTGCCCAGCCAGGGTGGCGGCTGCGTTGTCACGGCCTGCAGGGCATGGCGCAGAGCAGCCTGCATCGTGGGAGTGACGGGCAGTGCAAGCGCTGTCAGCAGGGCGTCGAGTTCAGCGGCAGGCCACGCTGCCGGCGTCATGGGCGGCAACAGGGCACCCGAGGCCACGCCATCATCCGCCAGCCAGCGTGGCGAGGCGCCACTGGCAGCCGCGGCATCGCTGCCGGGCAGCGGATCGGGCCAGGGCGCCGGCCAGCTGCAGGGAGCGAGCTCGGCACAGGCCAGCCAGCCCTGTGCGGCCTGCAGCCTGGAACGGCCGGGCACCTGGCTGGCCGTCGTCAGCAGCAGCGCCGAGCGCCCCGGTGACAGTGGCTGGACATCGGCGATGAGGCCGGGACTGCCCGGTGCCAAATGGCGGTCGACCCAGCGTGTCAGCAATTCTGGCCACTGTCCGGCCGCTGCCTGCTGCCAGGCTAGGAGTCCCGGCCACAGCTGCGGCTGCGCACTCAGTACCAGCCCGTGCACGGGCAGATCAGGCAGTTGCGAGGGTTGTCTGGCTGCTGCCTGCAGGTCAGTCGCTGCCGGGTCAGGCATGGCAGCCTGCAGCAGCAGCGTGCCGGTGTGACCGCAGCCCGCCGGCACGGCCACCGCTGTCGCCCAGTCAGCGGCCAGCGTCGCTACCGGCTGGCCGTGATGCAGACGCTGCAACCCCGCCAGCATGGCGGAGGCATCTGCCGGCGCCTGCAGGGCCGCGTCCGGCAGCAGCGTGGGCAGCAGTCGCAGCAGACGAGCGCGCGCCGTACCCATGCTCGATGGCCAGCGCCAGGACAGATCCAGCGTCGGCATCATGCCGCTGCCGGGTTCACGCCAGCCGCCGGCCGGCAGCGTGTCACCGTCAGCAACCAGGTGCAGTCGCCACCAGCGCGCAGGCAGAGCGCCCTGCCCCTGCTGCTGCCGCCACTGCTGCCACCACGCCGTCATGTCCGCAACCAGTGCACTGCCCGTGTCGGCAAGCAGGGTCAGCTCGGCCGAGAATGTCGCGGGCTCTCCCGGCGCCGTCATGTTGTCGAGCAGCAGTCGGGGCCGCTGCTCGGACGGCAGACGCGCCGGCAGCTGCAGGCGGATGCCGGCAACGCCTTCCGCGGCCGGCAGAGCGTCTGCAGGCAACAGCCAGGGCATCTCGAACTGCAGCCGCTGGCCGGGTTGCCAGTCAGCACCCCAGGACAGCACCTGCCCTGACGCATCCAGCAGCTGATAGCTGCCCGCCAGGCGGAAATGCCGCCGATCCGGCTGCTCGGGCCAGTGCCGGGTGACATCCAGCGGTTCTGGAGGGTGCACAACCAGCGGCTGCAGATGGCCGGTGTCGTCCGGCAGCACGGCCAGCACACCGATGCGCACGCCATCAGCAGGCCAGGGACGGGCACTGCTCGAGGGCGCCTGCAACCAGGCTGTCAGGGCGGCCGCGATGACGGCCTGAGGGTTGTCGACAGCCGCATCGGCAGACGCACCCCGCTCCACGCCGGCATCCAGCCCCAGCCAGAGCGCCGGCGAGCGCGGAGACAGCCAGGGCAGCGCGGGTGGCAGCAGCTGCGCGGCGGCATCGGCACTGATCAGCCACAGGCCGAGGGCGATGGATCTGGCAAGCGTCATGAGGCCTCCCCTGGCCGGCATGCAATCGCGGCCAGGGAAGGCTAGTCACGCCAGGCGAGGTTCGCCAGCGCGCGGGGACGAATCAGTCGCCGATGCGCCAGCCGTTGACGATGGGGTAGCGCCTGTCCTTGCCGAAGGCACGCGGCGTGATGCGCGGGCCGACCGCAGCCTGGCGGCGCTTGTATTCGTTGATGTCGACCAGACGCAGCACGCGCTGCACGGTGTCGGCATCGAAGCCGGCCGCGACGATGGCAGCGGCACTCTCGTCGCACTCGATGTAGCGGCGCAGGATCTCGTCCAGCACCGGGTACGGCGGCAGAGAATCTTCGTCCTTCTGGTCAGGCGCAAGCTCGGCGGAAGGCGGGCGATCGATGACACGCTGCGGGATGGGCGGCGCTTCCGGGCTCTGCAGGTTGCGCCACTCGCTGAGGCGGAACACCAGCGTCTTGGGTACGTCCTTGAGCACGTCGAAGCCACCGGCCATGTCGCCGTAGAGGGTGGCGTAGCCCACGGACATCTCGGACTTGTTGCCGGTGGTCAGCACCAGGTAGCCGAGCTTGTTGGAGATGGCCATGAGCAGGGTGCCGCGCGAGCGCGCCTGCAGGTTCTCTTCGGTCTTGTCCTTGCCGAGACCGGCGAAGGTGTCGGCCAGCGTGGCGCTGAAGGCCTCGACCATGGGCGCGATGGACAGCACGCTGTAGTGCACGCCCAGGGTGCGCGCCTCGGCCTCGGCGTCCTCCAGGCTGATCTCGGCGGTATAGCGGTAGGGCATCATGACCGCACGCACGCGTTCGGCCCCGAGGGCGTCGACGGCGATGGCCAGGGTCAGCGCCGAGTCGATGCCTCCGGACAGGCCCAGCACGATGCCCTTGAAGCCGCTCTTGTTGACGTAGTCGCGCACCGCCAGCACCAGCGCCCGGTAAACGGCCGCTTCATCAACGGGAGTCTCGGCACGGCTCGCCGGCAGGAAGCGGCGTGTCGTGATGTCGTAGTCGACGACATGCAGACCGGCCTCGAACCACGGCGCCTGCAGGGCCACCTCGCCCGAGGCCTGGGTGGCGAAGGAGCCGCCGTCGAAAATCAGCTCGTCCTGGCCGCCGACGAGGTTGCAGTAGACCATGGGCAGACCGTGTTCGCGGCAGCGCAAGGCGGCCAGCGCCAGACGCTCCTCGGCCTTGCCGCGGTGATAGGGCGAGGCGTTCAGATTGAGCACCAGCTCGGCGCCGGCCTCGCGCACGCGACGGCAGGGCTCGGGTTGCCAGAGGTCCTCGCAGATCAGCAGGCCGAGGCGCACCCCGAGATGCTCGAACACCACCGGCTGGTCACCGTTGCGGAAGTAGCGGCGCTCGTCGAAGACGGATTCGTTGGGAAGGGCCTGCTTGGCATAGCGCGCCAGCACCTGGCCATCGCGCAGCACCCAGGTGGCGTTGAACAGGCCATCCGGCGTGGTGTCGGGCAGACCGACCACGAGGGTGATGCCGGACACGGCCAGCAGGCGCTGCACGGCAGCCTCGACACGCCCGGCCAGGCTGGGACGCAGCAGCAGGTCCTCCGGCGGGTAGCCGGTCAGGCTGAGCTCGGGAAACACGATGAGGTCGGCGCCATGGTCATCGCGCGCGGTGACGGCAGCGGCAATGAGCTGATCGGTGTTTCCGGGAATGTCGCCAACCAGCAGGTTGAGCTGGGCAACGGCGATGCGCAACAGGGAGTCGGCCATGGTCACGGTGTAGGCAGTGGGCTGGAAGTCCCTTAGGATAGTCGACTACGACTGCCAGCAGAAGGAAGCATGATGGCCCTGATCCTGCGTTTGCTTTTGATCGCCCTGTTCGTGTGGCTGGGCTACAAGCTGGTGCGCAAGCTGATCACGCCACCGGCACAGCTGCCGCCTGCCGACACCCCGCCCCAGGTCATGCAGCGCTGCGCCTACTGCGACGTGCACGTGCCGGCCGGCGAAAGCACGCAGTCGCGCGGCAAGGTGTTCTGCAGCGAGGCGCATCGCGACGCCTGGTTCCGCGATCACCCCTCCGGCGACTGACTCGCCCTGCCCGGCTGGTAGGGCGCCGGATCGATCCGGCCCTGGCGCCCCAGCAGCTGATCCGTGAGCACCTCGGCCGAGGCCGGTGCCAGCACCAGACCATTGCGGAACTGGCCGGCATTGATCCATATCCCCTGCTGTCCCGGCAGCGGCCCGATGAAGGGCACCCCGTTGGGCGCGAAGGGACGCAATCCCGCCCACTGCCGCAGCAGCGGCTGCTTCGCCAGGGCCGGCCAGATCGCGCGCACGGCAGCCGCCAGCTCCTGCCCGGCGACCTCGGTAGTGTGCTTGTCGAAACCGGCATCCTCCAGCGTCGACCCGCACAGCACATGACCGTCACGACGCGGAATCAGGTAGTGCCCGTCACGCAGGATCATGCCCGGCAAGGAGCCGGGTGCGGTCTTGTAGAGCTGCATCTGGCCGCGCACCGGGCGGATCGGCAGCGTCACGCCGGCACCGGCGAGCAGCTGCGCGGTCCAGGCCCCGGCACACACCACCACCGCATCGGCATGCAGCAGCTGCCCTGAGCGCAGGCGCACCCCGGCAGCGTGGCCGGCCGCAGCCGGCAGCACCGCCTCGACCTCGGCATCGATGAGCACCTGCGCCAGCGGGTGACGCCCCAGCATGGCCTGCAGCGCCTGCAGCAGGCGCGGGTTGCGGACATGCGCCAGGGTCGGAAAGAAGAGTCCGGTGTCGGCATCCGCTGCCAGGCCTGACCAGCCGGCATGCAGCTCGGCGCGTGTCAGCGTCTGCACCGGCATCTGGCGGCCGGCGGCCCACGCCAGCGCGGGCTCGGCATCCGGGGTGTTGACGAAAAGCAGGCCGCAGCGCTCCAGCTCGCTGTCGATGCCAGTCTCGTCCCGCAAGGCCGCCACCAGTGCCGGATAGGCCTGCTGGGCATGGCTGGCGAGGGCAGTCACCGGCTCGGCATAGCGCCACGGGTAAAGCGGCGAGACGATGCCGCCACCGGCCCAGGACGACTCCTGCCCCGGCTCGCCTCGCTCCAGCAGCTGCACCGACACGCCTTCCTGCACCAGACGCCGGCTGACCAGCAGGCCATTGATGCCGCCCCCCACCACGATCACACGCATGCTCACTCCCCCTGGCCCGCACCCCAGCCGCAACGCGAACGGGCTGACTGCACGGCTGCCGCATCGAGCTGCAGCGGCACCACCATCCGCAGCCGGCCGCTGCGGCTGATCACCAGCTGCATGAGGGCCGCATCCTGCGGTCTGGGCGGGCACAGGGTCAAGGTGCCATTGCTGAACCCGGCATCGCCGGCATGGCGCCAGATCAGCACCGGATCGCGGCGAAAGCTCTGCCAGTGCAGATGCCAGCCCGCCGGCAGTTCCGGCACCAGCGGGTAGCGCCGCTCGCCGGGCTGCCAGCGCTGGTCGAGATTGGCATCGGCAAAGACCTGCCAGCTGCCCTGCCAGCGCGCCGTGCAGGCCGCTGCTCCGGACGCGGCACAGACCGTGATGTCCTCGCGCTCGCGCATGGCCTGCAGGCGCAGCTGGACCAGTGCCTGCTGTGTCTGCAGCAGCCATTGCCGGCCCTGCTGGGGACGCAGCCAGTAGGGCCAGTCCACCAGGGTGGCGACACAGGTCAGGGCCAGCAGCGCGGTCACCACCAGCAACTCGACCAGGCTCACGCCGCGCTGCCTGAGTCGCATGGCATACGCCGGACGACCGCCCGGGCGGATCATCACGGGGCCGCCAGCTGGCGGTAGCGCAGCTGCCAGCCGCTGAGGCGGCCGTCGTCACGACCGAGCACGTCCAGTTGCCAGTGCTGCGGCCCGGCTGCGGCAAAGACGGTGGTGTCAGTCGCGGCCTCGGCAGCCGACTCCGCCGTATCCGGCAGACGCTGCAGACGCCATTGCCAGTCAGCCGGCGTCTCCGCCAGCTCGCCGGTGCAGACCGCGCCAACGGCATCCTGCCAGTGGCCGCAGCGCAGCTGCACGGCATCGGAAGTGCGCAACGGATGCCAGGGCTGGCCGCTGTCGATGTTGCCCAGGCCCGGAATCGGCAAGGCTTCCAGCCAGGCCACGCGGGCCAGGAGACGGCTGTCATGCAGCAGCTGATGGCGCTCGCCGGCGGCCTGATGCTGCTGCAGCCAGACCGCCTGCAACGCCTGCCGACCCAGTGCCGCGAGCAGCCCGGTCAGCAGCAGCACCGCAAGCAGCACCTGGCCGCGTTGCCGGCTAGCCATGCGGCAGCTCCCAGGTCATCTGCCAGTGACCGGCATGCCCCGGTCCGGCCTCCAGCACATGCCCGAACCACGCGCCGGAGACACGCTGCCCGCCCGCGGACTCCGGCGCGCTCAGCAGCAGGCCGATGCGGATGCCGCGCACGCCAGTCTCGTTCTGGGCCTGCAAGGTGGTCGCATCGACCCAGCGCAATGAGCCAGGAGCCTCTCCGGCGGCAGGCACGGCATAGAGCACCTGCAGGCTGCGAATGCCGGAGGCCAGCGCGATGCCGGCATCGCCCAGGCGCTGGCACAGGCCGTCGCCGCAGCTGCCGCCATCGCAGGCCAGCACCAGCTGGGAGGAGCTGCTGTCGGCCCGCACGTGATAGCGCTCGACGAGCACGCGGCCCGCCGCGACCAGGGTACCCTCGCAATCACTGGCCGCCTGCGCCAGCACACGCTGCAGCAGCAGCTGGTCACTGCGTGGTGTGCCAGCACCCCGGCCATCGGCCGGCCACCAGGCGCGCAGCCCGGGCTCCGGCCAACCCAGCGCCGCCACCCCTCCCTGCCCGGCAAGCAGGACGCCGTGCTGCCAGCGAGTCAGCAGCCAGACCGCCTCCTGCTGCAGAGACTGAGGCACGCGCAGCCGGGTCAGGTGCTGCAGCTGCACCTGCAGCAAGAGCAACGCCGACGCCAGGATGAGGCTGCCGATCAACACCGCCAGCAGCCACTCGGCGAGACTGAAACCGCGCTCGCCGAAACGCCTCATGGCAACACCACCACCAGGCAGCGCGCGCTGGCATGACGCTGGCCGGCAGCATCCAGACAGGCACCATCCGGGCCGCTGCTGGCCTCGGTTCCGCCCCAGGCCACCAGCAGGCAGTGACCGGGATGATCCAGACAGGGTTCGAGCAGCCAGCGGGGCTGCGGCAGGCGCTGGCGCAGGGACTCGGCCAGCGCGGCGACATCGGCACTGGCGCGCGGTTCGGGAGCGCAGGCGGCCGTCAGACAGGGATCGGCTGCCGCCACCGCCTCCAGGGGGGCCTGCAAGGCGCTCAGGTAGGTGCTGGCAGCGTCGCGGTTGAGCTGCCAGCGTCCGAGCAGATCGCGCAGGAGCAGCGCCGCCTCCTGCTGCTGCAAGGCGATGCGGCTGCTGATCAGTGCGCCGGCCTGGGCCTGCATGAGACCGGTCATGGCCGTCATCAGCAGGGTCAGTGCCAGCAGTGACTCAACGAGGGAGAATCCGGCACAGCCCGGACGCGCAGCGGCGGATACCTGCAGTCTCGACATGATGCGGCCCCGCAATCCAGCCTGGTCATCTCAAAGGCTAGACCCGGGACCGCAGTGCCGCCACTCAGACCAGCTTGACGGGGATGCGCAACTCGCGCGGCATGGAGAAGGTGATGTTCTCGGGACGCCCGGCCAGCTCTTCCGGGGCCTGGCCGCCCCAGCTCTCCAGGCGCTCGATGACCTGGGTGATCAGCACCTCCGGCGCCGACGCCCCGGCGGTGACGCCCACGGCTTCGACACCATCCAGCCAGGCCTTCTCGATCTGGTCGGCGTTGTCGATCAGGTAGGCGCGCGCACCGATGCGCTCGGCCAGTTCGCGCAGCCGGTTGGAATTGGATGAGTTCGGCGAGCCCACCACCAGCACCAGCTGGCACTGGCCGGCCAGTGTCTTGACCGCGTCCTGGCGGTTCTGGGTGGCGTAGCAGATGTCGTCCTTGCGCGGCCCCTGGATGGCCGGGAAGCGTGCGCGCAGGGCATCGATGACGCGGGCGGTGTCATCCACCGAGAGCGTGGTCTGGGTCACGAAGGCGAGCTGGTCGGGATGGCGCACCTGCAAGCGGGCGACATCGTCCTCGTCCTCGACTAGGTAGATGCTGCCGCCATGCGCCGTCTCGTACTGGCCCATGGTGCCCTCGACCTCGGGATGGCCGGCGTGCCCGATGAGGATGGCTTCGGTGCCGGAACGGGCATAGCGCGAAACCTCGATGTGCACCTTGGTGACCAGCGGGCAGGTGGCATCGAAGACCTTGAGGCCGCGACGGGCCGCCTCGGCCTGCACCGCCTGCGAAACGCCATGTGCCGAGAAGATGACGATGGCGTCATCCGGCACCTGGTCGAGCTCGTCGACGAACACCGCACCGCGGTTGCGCAGGTCATCCACCACGAACTTGTTGTGCACGACCTCGTGACGCACGTAGATGGGGGGACCGAAGACTTCAAGCGCGCGGTTCACGATCTCGATGGCGCGATCAACGCCGGCACAGAATCCACGCGGGTTGGCGAGCTTGATATCCATGACTCAACTCCAGGAGGTGTGTCTGGCGGGGTAAGGAGGGCGGAAAAACGCTTCGCTATCATTTCCGCCCCCCTTACCCCGCCAGACACACTCACATGTTTTGTATCACTGCAAGGATACGGGGCTGGCGTCGGCATCGACAACGCGCAGGATATCGACCTCGAACACCAGATCGCGCCCTGACAGCGGGTGGTTGAAATCGACCACGACCACGCCGTCGGGCAGGTCCTTGATGACGCCGGGCAGCTCGGCACCGCTGGCATCGGCGAAGTTCATCACCATGCCGGGCTCGAGCAGCTGTTCGCCGAACTGGTGACGCGGAAAGTGCTGGACGTTGTCTTCCTGCCAGAGGCCGAAGCCGTCGGCGGCGGCAATCGTGAAGCGGCCCTGGTCGCCGGCCTGCAGGCCCTCGATGGCGCGCTCGAAGCCGGGCAGCAGGCTGCCGTCACCAAACACGAACGTCGGTGGCTGCTCACGCTCGCGGGTGCTGTCGAGCACCTCGCCGGAGCCCAGCGACACGGTGAAATGCAAGCTGACGCGCTTGCCGGGTCCGATGCGGTTCATTGGCTGCGCTCCCGTCGCTGCTCCAGAAAAAGGCTGTCGATGATCAGCATGATGGCTCCGACGGTGATGCCGCAATCGGCAATGTTGAAGGCCGGGAAATGCCAGTCACCGTAGTAGACATGAATGAAGTCGACGACGTAACCCTGCAGGATGCGGTCATGCAGGTTGCCGATCGCACCACCCAGCAACAGGGCAATCGCCACCGGCAGCCAGCGTGCCGTTGCCGGCAGGCGGAACAGCCAGATCAGCAGACCGATGCTGACCACCAGCGCCAGACCCACGAAGAACCAGCGCTGCCAGCCGCCCGCCTCGCTGAGCATGCTGAAGGCGGCGCCGGTGTTGTGCGCCAGCGTCCAGTTCATGAACGGCAGTATCTCCCGGCTCCAGCCGTAGACCAGGTTCTCGCTGGCCCAGACCTTGGTCAGGTAATCCAGGGCATAAACGGCAAGCGCCAGCCAGAGCCAGCTGCCGGGCTGGCGAAAAAGCGCCTTAAGCATGGTGACGCACCTCGCCGCTGCCAGCCACGTTGGCCACGCAGCGCGCACAGATCTCGGGATGCGCCGGGTCGCTGCCGACATCGGCGCGGTAGTGCCAGCAGCGTGAGCACTTCACGTAAGTGGACGGCATCACCGCCACGCGCAGGCCGTCGACGTCGGTGGCGACACCGCCCTGCTCCGCCAGCGGACGCAGGCGCGCGGCCGAGGTGATGAGCACGAAGCGCAGCTCGTCTTCGAGCTGGGCCAGCAGGTCACGCAGCTCATCCGACACGAACAGCTCGACCTCGGCGGACAGGCCGGAGCCGATCTCCTTGCGATTGCGTGCCTCCTCGATCTGCTTGTTGACCGCCGACTTCACGGCCAGCACGCGATCCCAGTAGGCGCGCGTCAGCAACGGCTTGTCTTCGGGCAGACGGGCCAGGCCGGTGTGCCACTCGGCCAGGAACACGCTGTCGGCATGCTCGCCCGGCAGCACCTCCCAGATCTCCTCGGCGGTGAAGCTGAGGATGGGCGCGGCCCAGCGCACGAAGGCCTCGGCGATGTGCCAGAGCGCGGTCTGCGCCGAACGCCGCGCCAGCGAATCGGCCTGCGTGGTGTACTGGCGATCCTTGATGATGTCGAGGTAGAAGCCGCCCAGCTCGGCGACACAGAAGTTGTGCAGCTTGTGATAGATCTGGTGGAAGGCCAGCTCGTCATAGGCCGCGATGATGTCGTCCTGCAGGCTGGCGGCGGCATCCACCACCCAGCGGTCGAGCGCCAGCATCTGGTCGGCCGGCACGGCATCGCGCGCGGGCTCGAAGCCGTTCAGGTTGGACAGCAGGAAGCGCAGCGTGTTGCGGATGCGGCGGTAGCTGTCCGACATGCGGGTCAGGATCTCGTCGCTGACCGACATCTCGCCGCGGTAGTCGGTGGCCGACACCCAGAGACGGATGATGTCGGCACCCAGGGTCTGCATGACCTTCTGCGGTGCCACCACGTTGCCGACCGACTTGGACATCTTGCGACCCTGGCCATCCACCGTGAAGCCATGCGTGAGCACGGTCTTGTAGGGTGCGCTGCCGTTGGCACCGATGGCGGCCAGCAGCGAGGATTGGAACCAGCCGCGATGCTGGTCGGAGCCTTCCAGGTAAAGATCGGCCGGATAGCTCAGGCCCTTGAAGCGCTTGAGCACGCAGGTGTGGGTGACGCCGGAGTCGAACCAGACGTCGAGGGTATCGGTGACCTTGTCGTACTGGCCAGCCTCGTCACCCAGCAGCTCGGCGGGGGCCAGCTCGAACCAGGCCTCGATGCCGGCCTGCTCGACCTTGAGCGCGACCTGCTCGATGAGCTCAGCCGTGCGCGGATGCAGCTCGCCAGTCTCCTTGTGCACGAACAGCGTGATCGGCACGCCCCAGGTGCGCTGACGCGAGATGCACCAGTCCGGACGCCCGGCGACCATGCCCTCGATGCGGGCCTGACCCCAGTCGGGCAGCCACTGCACCTGCTTGATGGCATCCAGCGCGGCATCGCGCAGGCCGTTCTGCGACATGCTGATGAACCACTGCGGGGTGGCGCGGAAGATGATCGGCGTCTTGTGGCGCCAGCAGTGCGGGTAGCTGTGATTGAGCTTCCTGAAGCAGAGCAGCGGCGCGGCACCATCGCCACGCGGCAGGCGCAGCTCGTCGAGAATGGGCTCGTTGGCCTTGTTCACGTGCAGGCCGGCAAGCACGGCACCCGAGCGCATGACCGGGGTCGACGCCAGGAACACGCCGTTGCCGTCCACCGGGTTGTCGACCGGCAGACCGTAGCGGCGGCCGACGACGTAGTCGTCCTGGCCATGGCCGGGTGCGGTGTGCACGGCGCCGGTACCGGCATCGGCGGTGACATGATCACCGACAATCACCGGCACCACGCGCGCCAGGAACGGATGCTGCAGCTGCAGGCCTTCAAGCGCCTGGCCGGCGAATGTGGCCAGCACCTCGGCATCGCTGCCCTCGTATCGCGCGACAGCGCCCTCCCACAGCGACTCGGCCAGCACCAGGTGGCGTGCCACGCCCGCCACGCTGACGCGCACCAGCACATAGCTCAGCTCGGGGTGAACGGAGACCGCCTGGTTGGCCGGCAGCGTCCACGGCGTGGTGGTCCAGATCACCAGCTCGGCGGTCGGGACTGCCTTGCCAGCGGCAGTCAGCCCGGCACGTGCCGAGAAGTCGGCGGCATCAACCACGGCAAAGCCGACATCGATGGCCGGCGAGGTCTTGTCCTGGTACTCCACTTCGGCTTCGGCCAGCGCCGAGGCACAGTCCATGCACCAGTGCACCGGCTTCAGCCCCTTGAGCAGGTGCCCGTTGCCGACGATCTGCCCGAGCACGCGGATGATGTCCGCTTCCTGGGTGTAGTTCATGGTCAGGTAGGGCTGGTCCCAGTCGCCGAGCACGCCCAGACGCTGGAAATCGACAGACTGGCGCGCCACCTGCGAGGCTGCGTACTCGCGGCACTTCTCGCGGAACTCCTTCGCGCTGACCTTCACGCCCGGCTTGCCGACCTGCTTCTCGACATTGAGCTCGATGGGCAGACCATGGCAGTCCCAGCCCGGCACATAGGGCGCATCGAAGCCGCCCAGGGTCTTGGCCTTGACGATGATGTCCTTGAGGATCTTGTTGACGGCATGCCCGATGTGGATGTCGCCATTGGCATAGGGCGGGCCGTCATGCAGGATGAACTGCGGACGGCCGGCACGCGCGGCGCGAATCTTCGCGTACAGGCCCTGCTGCTTCCAGGCCTCGACACGGGCCGGTTCGCGCGTGGCCAGGCTGGCCTTCATGGCGAAACCGGTTTCCGGCAGGTTCAGCGTCGTCTTGTAATCCATGTATCGCTCTTCACACCGCAAAATGATGATGGGCAGCAGCAACATCCGCCTCGATGGCTGCCTTCAGCGCATCCAGTGACGGAAAACGCTGCTCGTCGCGCAGCTTCTTCAGGAAGCGGACGCGGATGCGACGACCATAGAGGTCGCCGCTGAATTTAAGCAGATGCACTTCGCAGCGCGCCTGCACCCCCTGCACGGTCGGGCGCGAACCGACATTGGCGACCGCCGGCAGGCCGGTCTGGACCAGGCCATCCTGCCCGAGCACATCGACCTCGACCGCGAACACGCCGCGCAACGGCAGTACCTGGCGACGCATCAGCAGATTGGCCGTGGGCAGCCCGAGCGTGCGCCCCAGCTTGTCGCCGTGCACGACATGCCCCTGCACCGCAAACGGACGTCCTGCCAGCTCGGCCGCGAGCGCGAAGTCTGCCGCCGCCACCGCCGTGCGCAGACGCGTACTACTGACCCGCTCACCCTGCCAGAGCACGGTCGGCATGCGGCCCACCGCAAAGTCGTGGCGACTGCCCGCCTGCACCAGCAACTCGTGATCACCACTGCGGTCACACCCGAAGCGGAAGTCATCGCCGACCAGCACATGACGCGCGCCCAGCGCACGCACCAGCAACGCGTCAATGAAGCCTTGCGCGGTGTAGGAACGGAACGCGGCATTGAAACGCACCATCAGCACGCGATCGACACCGCAGGCGGCCAGCGCCTCGAGCTTGTCACGACCGGTCATCAGGCGCGCCGGTGCCGCGTCGCCGGCAAAGAACTCCTGGGGCTGAGGCTCGAAGCACATGACCAGGGTCGGAACCTGCAGCACTTCCGCCTCGGCACGCAACTGCGCCAGCATGGCCTGATGGCCGCAGTGCACGCCGTCGAAATTGCCGATGGTGACCGCATTGCCAACGTGACGTGCGCGCAGATTGTGTAGACCGCGAATCAGTTCCATGGGCCGCTCATCTTGAAAGCACAGCAACAGGCGAGTATACGGCAAGCCCGGTCAGGTCGGGACAGGCTGGGCAGACCGGACGCTGGCTCATGGGTGTCGCAGCTCACGCGGACGGAAGCCGACCGCCAGCAACGCCACGCCATAGGCGGCGGCGCCGGCAGCGCAGATCAGCAGCACCCAGCCAAGCCGGCCCCAGCCCTGCTCCGCCAGCCACCAGGATGACTCCGGCGTGATCAGCCAGAGCACGGCCAGCATGACCGCATTGGCGGCGGCAAACCGCGCTGCCAGCAACCACCAGGCCGGGCCCAGACGATAGATGTCGCGCTGATGCAGCCCCTTGTAGAGCAGACCGGCATTGACGAAGGCCGACAGCGTGCTGGCCAGCGACAGGCCGACATGCTCCAGATGCCAGACCAGCATCAGGTTGAAGACCATGTTGGCGACCATGGCAATGATGCCGATGCGCACCGGCGTTTTGATGTCCTGACGTGCATAGAAGGCCGGCGCAAACACCTTGATCAGCATGAAGGCGAGAATGCCGCCCGACAGCGCCTGCAGCGCCATGGCCGACTTCACCACGTCAGTGTCATCGAAACGGCCATGATGGAACAGCGAGGCCATCAGCGGCTCGGCCAGCACCCCCATCGCCAGCGAGGCCGGCACGCCGACCATGACAATGACCTTGAGCGCCCAGTCGATGGTGGCGCGAAACTCGGCATCGGACTTCTGGGCATGCTTGGCGGAAAGCGTGGGCAGGATCACCGTGGCAACGGCAATGCCGATCAGTCCCAGTGGCAGCTCGGTGAGTCGCTCGGCGGTATACAGCCAGGACACCGAGCCCTCGACCAGGAAGGAGGCCAGCACGGTATCCAGCAGCAGATTGATCTGGCTGACCGAGACGCCGAACATGGCCGGCAGCATCAGGGTCAGGATGCGCTTGACGTCCGGATCCTTGAAGTCAGGGCGGAAGCGCGGCACCAGGTTGATCTGGCGCAACGGCCACCACTGGAAGCCGAGCTGCACGATGCCGGAGATCAGCACGCCCCAGGCCAGCGCCATGATGGGTTCGCTGAGCAGCGGTGCCATCCAGATCGCGCAGGCGATCATGCACAGGTTCATCAGCACCGGTGTGAAGCTGGAGGCGCCGAAACGGCCGTAGGTGTTGAGGATGCCGCCGGCAAATGCGGTCAGCGAAATCAGCAGCAGATAGGGAAAGGTGATGCGCAGCATGTCCGCTGCCATGTCGAACTTGATCTCGTCGCCGCGAAAGCCGGGCGCGAAGACAAAGATGATGGCCGGCGAGAACACGATGGCGACCACGCTCAGGCCGCCGACGATCACCCCCAGCGAACCGGCCACGTGATCAATCAGGCGGCGCACCTCGGCATCGCCACGCTGGGTGCGCACCTCGGCCAGCACCGGCACGAAGGCCTGCGAGAACGCGCCCTCGGCGAACAGGCGGCGCAGGAAGTTGGGAATCTTGAACGCCACCAGGAAGGCGTCCATGAGCTTGCCGGCACCGAACAGGTTCATGAACACCATGTCGCGGACCAGGCCGGCAATGCGTGACAGCAGGGTCATCACGCTGACGATCGCGGTGGAGCGCCACAGATTCTGCCCGCGTGGGGGACTGACGGGGGGGGTGCTGGACATGACGACTCCTTGATCGCGCCGGAATCTTAGCCTGAGCGCGGTTCCATGACCAGTTCGCAGTTGACTTGCTTGAGGATGCTCGGCATCATTACGCGCCTGATTTTGGATATGGCTAGCGCCGGTCCGGAACCCTCTTAAACCGTTTTTTCAGGAGTCGCCCCGTGGCCAACTCTGCACAAGCCAAGAAGCGCGCGCGTCAGAACGACAAGCAGCGCCTGCACAATGCGAGCCTGCGCTCCATGGTGCGTACCTACATCAAGAAAGTGGTCAACGCCATCGCCACCGGCGACAAGGCTGTTGCCCAGGCCGCCTACACCGTCGCCGTGCCGGTCATCGACCGCATTGCCGACAAGGGCATCATCCACAAGAACAAGGCTGCTCGTCACAAGAGCCGCCTGAACGCCCAGATCAAGGCCCTCGCCTGATCTGCCGGCGCGACCCCCGGGTTGCGCCAGCGCGTTCCGCGTGGACATGAAAAAACCGGCCTTGAGCCGGTTTTTTCATGTCTGCATCACGGCAATGCCGCCTCGACAACACCTCAGTTGGCGTCAGCCGTCTTGCGAGCCAGGCCGATGGCACTCAGCGGAATACGCAGATCAGCCCTGATCAACTCCAGCGGAACAGTTTCCACGCGTGGCTTCAGGCGCATGCCAAAGACCGCCTTCAGGGGCGTGTCGAGCACGCGATCTACCGGGAAGCTGGTGACAAACGTGGTCTTCAGGCGCGATGTCACGTCCTGATTGAACACCACCTTGACCGGCCCCTTGTAGTGCACGTCCAGCACTGTCCTGACCGGCACGCTCAACGCGACCGGCGCTTCGAAGTCCAGCGGCAGCTTGATGCGCAGCGGGAACGATGGCAGGAAACGGCTGTTGACGATCAGGTCGGTGCTGCCTTCGATGAAGGCCTCGCCGCGAATCGGAACCATGCCGTTGTACTTGATGACGAAATCGACCGGCACCTTGGAGCGGGACTCGGCCAGCACGTCATAGGTACCGGTCAGGGGCACCTTGATATCCTGATCAATGGGCACGGTGGCATTGATCATGCCCTTGAGCTCGATCTTCACCGGGCGCGTCGCCTCTGCCACCACGTCAAGCTGTGACGGCAGGCGAAGCACGCCGGTCTGCTTCTGGAGGGACATTGACAAGGCCAGGTGGGCGTAGGCCAGGAATCCGATGAAGCTGCCGGCAAACGCCAGCACGCCGATCAGCAGCAAGCGTCGCCCGGTCACTGCGCTGCCCCCTCGGCAGCCACCGTCCTGGCCGGCAGCGTGCCCGCTTGCGCCACGCCGCTGGAGGGCCCGGCTTCGACAACAGACTGCTCATCGCGATTGCGGGAGAAGCCCAGCGTGCGCAATGGCAGATTCAGATCCGCCTTGGTGATGACCGTGTCGACCGGTCCGGGAATGGTCACGTTGGCGTTCATTGCGGAACGCACGGGTACGTCAAGCCGGCTGCTGATCGGAATGGTGGTGGCGATGTTGGTGCGCAGCGGCACCCGCAACGCCTGCTGCATGTCCACCGCCACCGGTGCCGTGAACTTCATGCGCACCGGCTGGTTGACTGGCACGTTCATGGTGACCGGCACGTCCGCCTTGATGGGAATGTCGCCCCGCACGGGCAGGCGCAAGGTGGTGCCGAGCACGTCGACCTCGACCTTGGAGTTGACCTTGATGACCTGATCAAGACGGATGGTGTCACGAATGGCCACATTCATCTTGATCGGAATGTCATGGTCGACCGTGGCCATCACGTTCAGGGTGTCGCGGATCGGCAGCGTCACCATCTGGTCGACCGGCACCGTGGTGGTGATGTCTCCCTTCAGCTCGATGTCGAGATTGTTGAGAATGTCGGCCGTGACCGGCACCACACCGGGAATGCGCACCGTAGCCTGCTGATCGCGCAGGAACAGGTTGGCATCGATGTTGCCGACCACCCAGACCCCTGCCAGTACCCCCCCCAGCACCGACCCGCCGAGAATCAGCGCCAGCACCGGCACCCCACGCCTGCTGCTGTTCATCTCACCGCCCATTCCCTGTGACTTCGTTCCCTTCATGTCCGGATCAGATCATGATCTGGACTTGCAGCTCACCCACCACGAAGCCGAGCACGGCGCCCACGGTGATGAGAATCCACTCGTCCTCCTTGAATGCCGGACGCAGCAAGCCCTCGAACTCTTCCGGGGTCAGTCTCTGCATGCGGGTGACCAGGGTGTTGCGCACATCCATGGCTTCTTCGGCATAGCTCTCCATGTGCTTCATGGTTTCCGGCAGCTTGGCGAGAATGCGCTCGGCAACGACAGCCTTCATCTCGATGTAGCGCTGGCTGCCGACGGCGTAGACCACCAGCGGACGGGCAATGCCGGACTGCTCGTCGATGAGCACGCGCACATGGCGCTGCACCAGCTCCATGATGTGGTCGGACATCGGACCGCGAAACAGTTCCTCGATCATGTTCGACGGCGTCAGCAGCTGCTTGGAGATCAGGGCGGCGTAGTCAGCGGCGACCTCCTGCTGACGCTTCAGGAACAGCCCCTGCCAGGTGTAGCCCAGGATCTTCTTCGGATGCATCGGGCGAAACAGCATCTGCAGGGCGACGTAGTCGCTGAACAGACCCACGAAGCCGCCGAACAGCGGCAGCAGCCACGGCTCGCGGAACAGCGCCCAGCACACCATCTGGATCAGGCCGATGCCGAAACCGAAGTAGAAGCCGGCGGTGCTGAAGAACTTGAACTCGTTGCGACCGACCTTGCGGAAGATCTCGTTGAGCAGGCGCTTGTCCTTCATCAGGTTGGAAATGACCATGTGTCTCAGGTCGAAGTAATGGCTCAGGTTGCCCTGGATGGCACGCATGATTTCCGAGGCCACCGCCGGCGCTTCGGCCTGGACCTTGCGAATGATCTTCTGGCGGGCAAACTCGGGCATGCCCTCCCAGAGGCCGGGCTGGTATTCGGTAGCCACGGCACGCACGATGTCTTCGGCGGCGGCAGTCATCGGCACTTCGATCTCGCTGGCGACACGCAATGGATCAAGTCGGGCAAACAGCTCTTCCGGCTTGATCAGGCGCTGAGTCATCAGGTCGACGGCCGTGGTTGCCATTTTCTCGGCCTTGCGAGGCACGATGCCTTGCCAGCCCAGGAACGGCTTGATGCCGATGAACTCGAGTGGCAGGAACATCATCTGCACGGCTACCACCTTGGTGACGTAGCCGATGAGACCGCTGACGAATGGAATTGAGATATAAAGCCACATGTTGGCTTGAAAATCGGCAATGGCTGCTTCGATCACGAACAGTTCCCTCGTTCACAGAATTGGTTATTGTTATCAGGCTGCGCGCGTTTATCACCGCAAGGGAATGACACGACGGCCAGCCTGGCGGCCGGTCGCCTGTAACAGGCCGAAACATAACAGCACACCATGGGCAACACACCGGATATCCGTTGCGAGGCGCCTAATTCGGACGAACAACAGGATGAACGCAACCACAAACGCCACACCCGTCCATTGTCAGGACTGCGGACTGAGCAAGCTGTGCTTTCCACCCTCCTTCGATCAGCAGATGCTGGAGGAGGTCGCGCATGCGGTCGGACAGATTCCGGTGCTGCCGAAGGGAGGGGTTGTCTACGCGCGTGGCGATGCCGCGAGCGCGCTTTATGCCGTGCGCTCGGGTGCCGTGAAGACGATCATTGTCGATGCCCAGGGCGAGGAACAGGTGACCGGTTTCTACCTGCCCGGCGAGGTGGTGGGACTGGAGCATCTCGGCCAGGCGCAGTGCATCACCACGGCCGTGGCACTGGAACGCAGCATGCTCTGCGCCCTGCCGATCATGTCGATGAGTCAGCTGTCACGCCAGCTGCCGGCGTTGCAGCAGCATCTGTTCCAGATCATGAGCTCGGCCATGAGCGCCGACTACCAGCGCATGCACCTGCTGACCCAGCACAGCGCGGAAAGCCGTGTCGCCAGCTTTCTGCTCAGCCTGATGGAGCGCCATCGCAAGCGCCGGCTGGATCCGCTGCATCTGCGCCTGCCCATGAGCCGGGGTGATCTCGGCAATCACCTCGGCCTGGCACTGGAAACCGTCAGCCGGACCCTGGGCGCGCTGCAGCAACGCGGCATCGTTCAGGTCAGCGGCCGGCATGTCGACATTGTGGACGAGAACAGTCTGGCCAGGCTGGGTGGCAGCCAGTGTGCGTGAGCCGCACCGGCCAGACCGCCCTCTTACTCAGTGGCCGGCGTAACGCTGGTCACGCCATTCGGAGTGGTGCTCAGGCGCCTGCGGAGCAGGTTCGCGAGCACGCTCGATCGGCCCCTTGACCTGATGCAGCAACGCCCAGATCACGCCACCGGGAATGGCCAGGGCACTCAGCAGAATCACCACCAGCGACAGCATGCCGCCAAAATCACCCAGCTCCATCAGCAGTTCCATTTTCCGCTCCTTGCTTGCCATGTCTTGATGACTGCATGACATCACGAAGGCGCCGGAAAAACCTTGATCCGGATCAAATTGGCTGGCGAGACCGCCGTGTCAGCGCAAACGCTGAAGCCGAAGCGGCAGCCCATCGCGCGGCTTGGAGATCGGCATGGCCTGCCAGGGCAGACGATAGCTCGCTGGTACCTGCCAGCGGAAACGGCGCAACACCTGATGCAGGATGGCCTTGACCTGCAGCTCGGCAAAATGCTGACCGATGCAGCGGTGCGCCCCGCCCCCGAACGGGATCCACTGGAAGGCATGGCCGCGATGCTCTGCCCGGGCCGGCGCAAAGCGCTCCGGATCAAAGCGGTAAGGCTCGCTCCACCAGGCTGGCATGTAATGCGTGTGCAAGGGAAACACGCCGACCAGGGTGTCGGCCGGAAGACGATGACCGGCAAACTCGACCTCACGCGTGGTGCGGCGGGGAATCGAGGTCAGAGGCGGATACAGGCGCAAGGCCTCTTTCATGCACCAGTCGATTTCCTGCAGCGACTCCAGGTCATCGAACGCGAGCGTGTCGTCCGGCATGGCCAGGCTGCGCTCGCGCAGGCGCTCCTGCCACTGCGGATGCCGGCCGAGGGCATGAAACAGCGTGGTCAGTGTCGAGGTCGTGGTGTCATGCGCGGCCATCATCAGGAAGATCATGTGGTCGATGATCTCCTGATCGCTGAAGCGCCGCCCCTGCTCGTCGCGCGCCTGGCAGAACTGGCTGAAGAAGTCCGGGGCATCGCTGTCGCGCTTGCGCGGCATCAGCTCGCGGAAATGCCGGACCAGATACTCCCGCCCCTTCACGCCACGCCACATCTTGAACGGCGGTATCGGCGAACGGATCAGGGCAATCGGCGCTTCGACGGCATCAATGAAGGCATGATCGACGTGCGCCGACTCCGGCCCGGGCTCGACCCCCATGAACACGCGCGTGGCCAGATCCAGCGTCAGCTGCTTGATGGCGGGAAACACCGGCACGGCATCCCCGGTCTGCCAGCGCCCGAGCACGCGTCCGATCTCCGGCCCCATGTGGTCGAGATAGCGCACCAGCGCCTGCTTCTTGAAAGCGGCCTGCATGATGCGACGCTGGAAGCGGTGGGCAGGATCATCCATGGACATGACCGCGCCGGGAAACACCGGGTCGATGAACCAGCCCCAGCCACCGGCACTGGAAAACTCGCCATCGCGGTTCTGCAGCACGCGCGCGTTGGCGTCAGGCCCGAGCAGAACCACGGCATCACGCAGCAGGCGGGTGCGAAACACCGGGCCAAGCCGGGACTCCAGCCGGTTCAGGGTGGTCAGCGGATCACTGAGCATGGCAGGCAGATGGCCTATGCCGGGCAGGCCGCCGGCATCAGGAAGAGCACGCATCAGCGGCAGGGAATGGGCCATGTGGGTTCTCGCACGGGCATCGGACGTGACCCGTGATACCCGAGACGTGACCAGTCAGTCAACCAACTTTCGTTGGATCCTTGCGCGGCCAGCACACCAGCACGACACCAGCAACAATGACGACCAGACCGGCCAGCTCATGGCGGTCAACCTGCTCGCCTCCCAGCCAGACACCCAGCAGCACCGCGACCAGCGGATTGACATAGGCATAGCTGGTGGCCAGCGCCGGACGCACCGTGGCCAGCAGATACACGTAGGACGAGAAACCGACCAGGGCACCGATGAAGATCAGATAGGCCAGTGCCCAGACACTGGCGACGCTGTCCGGCAAACGCCAGTGCTCACCCGCCAGCAGGCTGGTCAGCAACAGTGCCAGCCCGCCCACCAGCATCTGCACGGCGCAGGCCATCCACACGCCGGGCTGGTCGAGACGCTTGCCCCACATCGAGCCGAACGACCAGCTCAATGCCGCGAAGATCAGCAGTGCCAGCCCAGCCGGCGACCCCGACAGTCCCTGCCCCTGCGCCAGCAGCCAGACCCCGGCCAGCCCCAGAAGCAGGCCCAGCCACTCCAGCCGACCGGCACGATAGCCCCAGAACCCGGCAAACACCGTGGCACAGAGCGGCGTGATGGCGACCACGGTGGCAGACAGCGCCGAATTCACGCCCAGCGACATGGCCACGGCGACGGCGCCGTTGCCACCCAGCAGCAGGAGCACGCCAACCAGACCGGCATGACACCACTGCCGACGGGTCGGCAGGTCATGGTGACGCCAGCGCAGCAGCAGAAAGAGAAGAGAGCCCGCCACCAGATAGCGGAAGCCGGCACTGAACAGGGCCGGCAGTCCTTCGATGGTCCAGCGCATGGCGAGGTAGGTGGAGCCCCAGATCAGGTAGACGGCCAGCAAGGCCAACAAAACCCGGGGGGCCGGCAATGGCACGGGCGTCAGACCAGCACCATGTTGTCGCGATGAATCAGCTCGGGCGCATCGACATAGCCCAGCACCGACTCGATGCGCTCGGAGGGCAGACGGGCAATGCGCGCCGCCTCGTCGGCACCGTAGTTGACCAGGCCGACAGCGACCTGCTGGCCCTGCTCGTCGACGCAGGCCACCACCTCGCCACGCTGGAAGCTGCCCTCGACCTGACGCACGCCCACCGGCAGCAGGCTGCGGCCGCCCTCGCGCAGCGCGCGCACGGCTCCCGCATCCAGCACCAGACGCCCGGCATGCTGCAGGTGGCCTGCCAGCCACTGCTTGCGCGCCACCAGGCGGTCCTGCTCAGGCAGCAGCAAGGTGCCCAGCACCTCGCCCTGCTGCAGACGCTCGAGAATGCGCTCGCCGCGTCCGCTGGCAATCACGGTGGCGCAGCCGGAGCGCGAAGCCAGCCTGGCGGCGCGCACCTTGGTGATCATGCCGCCACGCCCGAGCTTGCCGCCACCACCGGCCATCGCCAGCAGACGCTCGTCCATGGCCTGCACTTCAGGCAGCAGCACGGCATCGGGGTCGTTGCGCGGATCACGATCGAACATGCCGTCCTGGTCGGTGAGAATGATCAGCGCCTCGGCTTCAACCAGGTTGGCGACTAGGGCGCCGAGGGTGTCGTTGTCACCAAAGCGGATCTCGTCCGTGGCAACCGTGTCGTTCTCGTTGATGACGGCGATCACGCCCCAGTCCATCAGCGTGCGCAAGGTGCTGCGCGCGTTGAGGTAGCGCTGCCGGTCAGCGAGGTCGTCGTGCGTGAGCAGGACCTGTGCGGTACGCACGCCATGCTCGCGAAAATGCGACTCGTAGGCCTGGACCAGGCCCATCTGGCCGATGGCGGCGCAGGCCTGCAGGGCCGGAACGTCCTCGGGACGCTGACGCAGCCCCATGCGCACCATGCCTTCCGCAACCGCCCCGGAAGACACCAGGATGAGTTCGATGCCGCGCGCCTTGAGCGCGACCATCTGCGCCACCCAGCCGGCCATGGCCTGCTGGTCCAGACCCTGACCATCGTCGGTGAGCAGGGCGGAGCCGATCTTGACCACCCAGCGCCGGGCCTGCGAAAGACGGAGACGATGCGAAGACATGCTGATCGGACACCTGCGAAAGAATTGCGGGGATTGTGCGCACTCCCCGCCGCCAGCTCAAGCACTGACAGCGGGGACAGCCGGCCTCATGGCCGGTAGATGATCTCTGGCGCGTCCTCGTCGTCCTCGCTCCAGTCATCGTCGTCGTCATCGTTGAGCTGTGACGGATCGATGCCAAGGCGCAGGGCGCGGCGCTCGGCAGCGCGACGGACATCCAGCTCGCGGATCTTGTCGCGACCTTCCTGCACCAGCTGGGCACGCTTGGCCTGCTCTGCCTCGGCCAGCGCCGGATCCAGCGCCTCGGCCTCGCGCTGCGCCTCGATGGCCTCCATCAGGCGATAGCACACGGTCATGGCACCATCCCGGGTAAGGCCGGAGGTACGGAATACCGGACCGGTCCAGCCCAGGCGGGCGACGATGTCGGTGCAGCGCTCGTCCACCGCCTCGGGCGACTCGAGAAGGTCGGTCTTGTTGAGGATCAGCCAGCGCGGCAGCGTAGCCAGCGTCGGTGAGAACTTTTCCAGCTCGCCGGCAATGGCCTGCACCGCATGCACCGGGTCGCTGCCGTCATAGGGCGAGATGTCGACCAGATGCAGCAGGAAGCGGGTACGCGCCAGGTGCTTGAGGAAGCGGATGCCGAGACCGGCACCCTCTGCCGCCCCCTCGATGAGCCCGGGAATGTCGGCCATCACGAAGGAGCGCGTGCGATCGACATCGACCACGCCGAGATTGGGCACCAGCGTGGTAAACGGGTAGTCGGCAACCTTGGGCTTGGCAGCCGACACCGCACGAATGAACGTGGATTTGCCGGCATTGGGCATGCCGAGCAGACCGACATCGGCCAGCACCTTGAGTTCGAGACGCAGTTCGCGATGCTCGCCGGTGGTGCCATCGGTGGTCTTGCGCGGCGAGCGGTTGGTCGAACTCTTGAAGTTGATGTTGCCGAGGCCGCCGCGACCACCGCGCGCCAGCAGGATGCGCTGGCCGTCCTGAGTCAGGTCGCCGAGCACCTCGCCGGTGCTGTCATCGAGCAGCGTGGTCCCGACCGGCACCTTGAGCGTGACGTCGTCGCCGGACTTGCCGGTGCAGTTGGCGCCACGACCATTACCGCCGCGCTGAGCGCGGAACTGGCGGGTATAGCGGTAGTCCACCAGGGTGTTGACGCCGATGTCGGCCTCGGCCCAGACCGAGCCGCCATGGCCGCCATCGCCGCCGTCGGGGCCGCCGAAGGGGATGAACTTCTCGCGACGGAAGCTCATGCAGCCATTGCCGCCATCGCCCGCCACCACCTTGATTACCGCCTCATCGACAAACCGCATCTGACTTCACTCCGCAAATGAAAAAGCCCCGCACAGGCGGGGCTTTTCGGGCGCTGACCGCTCAGGCCGCCGTTTCGACGACGACGTACTTGCGGTTGAACTCGCCCTTGGTCACGAACTTGACCACGCCGTTCGCCGTGGCGAACAGGGTGTGGTCACGGCCCATGCCGACGTTCTCGCCAGCCCAGAACTGGGTGCCGCGCTGACGGATGATGATGCCGCCGGCCTGGATCTGCTGGCCGCCGTAGACCTTGACGCCAAGGCGTTTGGCTTCTGAGTCGCGACCGTTGCGGGTGGAACCGCCTGCTTTTTTGTGTGCCATGTCGAATTACCTCTCGCTAAGAGCGATCACGCCAATCAGGCGCTGATGCCCGTGATCTTCAGTTCGGTGTAGTACTGACGGTGACCCGCCTGCTTGCGGTAGTGCTTGCGGCGACGGAACTTGACGATGCGGACCTTGTCGTGACGGCCGTGGTCCAGCACTTCGGCAGTGACCTTGGCGCCGGCGACAACCGGGGTGCCGATCTGGATGTTGTCACCGTTGACGACCATCAGGACGTCTTCAAAGGTGATGGTCTGGCCCGGCTCGACAGCCAGCAGTTCGACCTTGAGGCGCTCGCCTTCGACCACACGGTGCTGCTTGCCACCGCTCTTGATTACCGCGTACATACCCTGCTCCTAAAGCATCTATCGGGACGGGTCCGGGCCTCAATACCGGTGATCCGGCAGGCTCGCGTTCGTGCGCCGTGGTGCGCACCCGCTTCCGAGAAATTCGAGGGGCGGGATTCTAGGCAAATTTCGACGTCAGCGCAAGTGACGTCAAACCAGCCAGACGGCGGCAGACACACGACAAACGCACGCAAGTGGAACAGAAGTCGGCTATTTCGCTGCAGCACCGAGTGACATACTGACATTGTACAGTCCCTGTCACAGGAGCGCATGAAATGGCCATCTTCACCTGTCGTCACCCTGTCGCACGCGCCCTGCTGGCGCTGCCGCTTGCGGTAGGCGCCAGCCAGAGCCTGGCAGCCGTCGATACCGAGCCGTTCCAGGTCACTGCCAACGTGGTCTCGTCCTGCAGCATTGCTGCCATTGCCGACCTGGCTTTTGGCGCCTATGACCCGGCCAGCGGGCTTCCGGACCTCGCGCAAACCACCGCCAATGTCACCTGCACGCTGCTCACGGATTACGAGCTGACCATCAATGACGGCCTCCACACCGGACGACGCATGAAGGACGCCGGCACCAACTACCTTGATTACGAAGTCTACAGCGACGTCAACATCACCCCCTGGCCCTCTTCGGCACCGGGCGTGGCCGGAGTCGGGCTAGGGCTGACCGCCGTCCCGCACATCATCTACGGCAGCATCCCCGCTGGCCAGGATGTGCCTGCCGGCAGCTACAGCGACACCCTGACCATGACAGTGGAATGGTAAGGAGCCAGCCATGAAAATCCGTTCACTGATGCTGCTCGCCCTCGCCACCCTGTCACCAGCCGTCCTGGGGGCCACTCTCAACATTTCCCCCACCCGCCTGACCTTCACCGAACAGAAGCCGACAACCCTGCTCACGGTGACCAACCAGGACACGGAGAGCGTCTCCGTTCAGGCCGACGTCAAGCGCTGGCTGCAGGTCAACAATGCCGACCTCCTGCAGGACGACAACGACCTGATCATCACGCCGGCCATCTTCAAGCTGGCACCGGGCAGTCGTCAGATCGTGCGCATCGGCTGGCGCCAGACCCCGAGCCGCGCCAGCAGCGAGCGCAGCTGGCGCGTGCTGCTCAGCGAACTTCCAGCCCCGGCGGATCCGGCTGCCGCCACCGACACGCGTCTGCGTCTGGCCATGCGCCTGTCGCTGCCACTGTTCATGCCGGCCAGCCCGCTTGCCGACTCGCGGCTGCGCTGGCGCTGGCAGCCGGGCGAGACTGCCGACACGGCCAGACTGGTGATCGAGAACCAGGGTGAGCGCCACGCACGCATCCAGCAGGTCACGCTGTCCAGCCCGAGTGCCGACACGCAACGGATCGACACCCAGCTCTATGTGCTGCCGGGTGCCACACGCGTGCTCACGGTGCCGGCCGGACTGGCAGTCAATGGCCAGGTGGCGATGACCAGTGATGCCGTGACCCCGCCCCATGCCCTGCATGCCGAGCAGTGACGTGATCACGACTCATGACGGACGCGGCCTGGTTTGACTCGGCCTGCACGCAATCGCTGGCGCCGGGCATCCAGGTGGTGTCCGTTCAGAGTCGTCCGGACGATCAGGGCCGCGATGGCCGCATCCTGATTGGTGACGATGGCACGGTCTGGGTACCCGCCTCCCGCTATGCGGACTGGACGGGCCGTTCTCCGGCGAGCGACTCGACGACGCGGTTGCTGCACAACGAGAGCTGGCTGGCGCTGACAGGCATTGCGCACCGCCTTGATGCCTGTGACGCCCGTCTTCAGATTGCCGCCGAGCTGCCCGGCCAGCACTGGCAACGCGATACCGAAAGCCGCTTGCAGGTGCTGCCCGCCATCTGGGCCGGCACCCTGAATCTGGGGCTGACCGCCAGTGCCAACACCGAGACCGCATCGCGCCTGGCCACGGATGCCGAGCTTGGCGTCAGCAGCCCTTGGGGCTATGCGCGCAGCCGCCACCTTTTTCTGCCGGAAGGCACCGTACGTCTGGACAGCCAATGGCGCCGGGATCTGACCGGGCGCCGCGAAACCCTGCTGATCGGCGACCAGGTCAGCACCGACCTGCAAGGCAACCGTCTGCTCAGCGGCGGTCTTTCCTGGGGTAGCGACTTCAGCCAGCACCCCGAGCTGCCAACCTTTCCATTGCCCAGCATTGCCGGCACCAGCCTGCTGCCGTCGATGGCCGAGATCTATGTCGACAACCAGCTGCGCCAGCGGGTACCGCTGCAGGCCGGCGACTTCCTGCTCAGCCCCGAGCTGGGCAGCTCCGGCTACGGCGAGCTGTCGGTGGTGACTCGGGACCGGCTCGGTCGGGAAGTCCGCATCAGCGAACCGTTCTACAGCAGCCCGCAGCTGTTGCGACCGGGGCTGACCGACTGGAACCTGCTGATCGGCAAGCAGCGACTGGCCCTGGGCCAGGAAAATGACCGGTACGAGGAAGGCTTTGTGCGCGGGCGCTGGCGCCAGGGCCTCAGCGACCGGCTTACCGCCGGCCTGCAGACCGACCTGCTTGAGCAGTCGCAGATCCTGCAGAGCGACTGGCTCTGGAGCAGCGTTCGACTCGGCCTGAGCAATCTGCAGCTGGGACTGTCCTCGGACCGCGAGGCCGGTGGCGGTCACATGGCCGGCTTCAGCCAGAGCTGGCGCTCGCAGCGCAGCAGCTGGCAGGCCGGCTTCCAGACTTATTCGCCAGAGCACCTGACCCTGGGTCGCGACGCCGGCGCCATCGCACGGCGGATCACCGTGAATGCCGCACGCGACTGGGGTCATGGCATGCAGACATCGATTGCCCGCATCGACGAAACCCGACGCATCGGCGAGGACCTGACGCTGAACAACCTCGCCATCCAGAAGAGCTGGCACTCGGGCTGGCAGCTCAACCTGGGCGCCACCCATGTCGCCAGCCAGGGCTGGCAGAAGAACCTCACGGCCTACCGCTGGATCAGCACCCGCCAGAGTCTGTCCGCCAGCCTGAGACAGGACAGCGAACACGCGCTGGGCGCCGAGCTGCAATGGCAATGGCGACCCGAGGAGGACTGGAGTCTGAGAGCCGGACTGGCGCGCAGCCGGGATCAGCAGCGCACGACGCTGAGCGCGCTTTATGACGGTCAGCGCGGTACCGGCAGCGTGGTCAGCGAGCACAGCAACCTGAGTCGCAGCCTGCTGGCCAGCCTGGATACCACCGTGAACTGGTCACCCGGACTGCTGGGCTGGGGACGGCGCCTGCAGGACAGCTGGCTGATTGTCGATGCCGGCCTGCCCGGCATACGCGTTTACCAGGACAACCAGGCCATGGGAGAAACCCAGGCCAACGGGCGTCTCCTGGTCAGTCGTGTACGGCCTTATCACCCCAGCGAGATCCGCCTGGAGGCCGCCGACATCCCGCTCAGCCACCAGATCAGCCACAGTGAACAACAGGTGCGCCCGCCACGCGGAGCCGGCCTGGTCAGCTTCGCCCTGCCGGTCAGTGACTGGTCGCAACGCTGGCACGTCCGGCTGCCGGATGGCGGTGCGCTGCCCGCCGGCAGTCATGTCAGCCGCGACCGCGAGGCCAGCGAGCTGCCCAGCGGCAATGACGGACTGCTGTGGCTGCCACAGGGCTGGGTCGGAGCCCGTATCCGGTTGCAGCTTCCTGACGGCCGCCAGTGCATCATCGAGTCACTGCCAGCTCCTGCCGACAACAGCGCCACGGAGGTCACATGTCAGTTCGCGCCTTGAGTCTTGTCCTGCTGCTCGCCACCGGCCAGATCCACGCCGCCAGCTGCTCGCTGAGCACCACGCCGGTCAGCTTCGGCGACTACAACCCGCTCACCGTGCTGCCGCGCGATGCCTCCGGCACGCTGACGGTCAGCTGCACGTCCGGCCTGCTGGAAATCGTCACCCTCAATATCGCCCTGTCGGCCGGGGCCAGCGGCAACAGCAGCGCCCGGCACATGACCCAGGCAGCCAACACCCTGAACTACAACCTGTACCAGGACATCACCCGTCTGGTGCTGTGGGGCAGCGGGGCCAACTCGCAGAGCAGCAACATCAACATCACCACCATCCTGCTGCCGTTCAACGTCAACTTCACGGTCTACGGACGCATCCCGGCGCAGCAGAATGTCGCCGGCGGCAGCTACAGCGACACCATCACCGCCACCCTGACCTTTTGAGCCGTCACGGGGCGACAGGCAGGCCGGCTGTGCTAGACTCGCGGCCATCTCAAGCTGACCTCGCCTCGCGTTCGCCCATGGACTTCAAAGACATCCTGACCCTCGTGCATGACGACTTCCAGGCCGTCGATGCCTGCATCTCCGCGCAACTGAAGTCGCGCGTACCGCTGGTCAGCGAAGTGGGCGAATACATCGTGCAGAGCGGCGGCAAGCGCCTGCGTCCGCTGGTCTCCCTGCTGGTGGCACGTGCCTGCGGCTACGAGGGTCGTGACCATGTCGTGGTGGCCGCGCTGATCGAGATGCTGCACACCGCCACCCTGCTGCACGACGATGTCGTCGACATGTCCGATCTGCGTCGCGGACGCCCCACGGTGAATGCGCGCTGGGGCAATCCTACCGCCGTGCTGGTCGGCGACTACCTGGTGTCCAAGGCCTTCCAGATGATCGCCAGCCTGCGCAACCAGGCCATCTTCGACATCATGTCGGACGGCACCTGCGTGATCGCCGAGGGCGAGGTGCTGCAGCTGATCAACCAGCACGACCCGGACACCACCGAGGCACGCTACCTGGAAGTCATTCGCGGCAAGACCGCGAAGATGTTCGAGGCCGCCGCCGAATGCTCCGCCGCCCTGGCCACGCCCGAATACCGTCAGGCCATGGCCGCCTATGCCCAGCACCTGGGTGCCGCCTTCCAAATCGTCGATGACGTGCTGGACTACACCAGCAGCGCCGATGTCATGGGCAAGAACGTCGGCGATGACCTCGCCGAGGGCAAGCCCACCCTGCCGCTGATCCGTGCCATGCAGGTGCTGGCGCCGGCGGATGCCGACCTGATCCGTCATGCCATCCGTGATGGCGGCCTCGACCAGCTCGACACCATCATCGCCCTGGTGCAGCGTTGCGACGCGCTGGAATACAGCCATGCCTGCGCGGCGCGCGAGTCCGATGCGGCGATCGCGGCACTCGACGCCCTGCCGGCCAGCCCCTACCGGGATGCGCTGATGCATCTGGCGCGCCTGGCACTGGCAAGAACACACTGATTCCCCTTTTCAAATCCGTTTCACGTGCTAGAATGCGCGCCACTTGAAGACAGGCCACTGTCGGAAAGCACGGGGTATAGCTCAGTCTGGTAGAGCGCTACGTTCGGGACGTAGAGGTCGTAGGTTCGAATCCTGCTATCCCGACCACTTCAGCTGGTCTCAGCGTGGTCGGTAACTTCCTTCACGATCCACCCCATCCGGATCGATCCGCAACACCATCACTGCCCTCTTGCACGCCGCATCGGTTAGCCTTTGACATGCCTGTTGTCCGAGACCTCGTACATGCTGCTGGATTGCCTTGACCGCTTCATCGCCGACCCCACCGCCAGCTCGCTGGAGCCGTTGCACGAACTCATGGACTACCTGCGTCCGTCCGCACGGGAAAACAGCGACGCCGCGATGCTGCGCCTGCAGATCCTGAACGGGACGCTGTCGCAGCACGCCATCTATCGCGATGCGCTCTGCCATTACCTGGGCGCCATCATGGGGCGCCATCGCCAGATCAGGCTCTATACCGACATTGGCCTGCTCGGCAACGAAACCGTGACCAGCGGCATCTGGCGCCGCCTTGGCGAGCGCCTCATCCCGCCGCTGCAGGATGACAGCTCGCTCAGCGACCTGTTCTCGCGCCTGACCCGCCGCGGCAAGGACAGCCACTGGATAGGCGACATTCCCGGCGAGCTCTGGGGCAGTCTGTTTGCCCTGTTGCGCCACTGCCACGACACGCCCGCACATGCCACCCATGCCCGTCAGCAACAGCTGGAGGCGCTGCGCGTGCTGGCACACCGCATCAGCGCACTGGGGCTGGAGCCGGAGCTGGTACGCAGCTACCCGGTGGTGGAAGCACTGGAGTCGCCGTTTCTGGCGCTCAATGCCGAGACCGAGCGCTATGTGCGCGAGCAGAACGGGCTCCTCCTGGAACAATACCTTGACGCCATCGATGCCCGCCAGATCGACGTGCTGATGGCGCAATGCCGCGAGGTCATACGCCGGGTACGCAAGCTCGCCGGCAGTCAGGGCGTCAGCGTCAGCCTGACCACCGTGCTGGTGCGCCTGGAGCAGTCGCTGGACAGACTCGAGCTGATCCTCGCGCTGCTCGACGCCGATGACAGCAACGCCCCGCTGCTGCTGGCCCAGTGCTGGCAAACCCTGGCCGCTGGCGAGCTGCAAAGTCACAGCATACGCGCCCTGCTGTCGCGCAACACGCAGCTGCTGGCACGCAACATCACCGAGCATGCCAGCGAGACTGGTGACCACTACATCACCACCGGACGCGAGGACTTCCGCCAGCTCGGCCTGTCAGCGGCCAAGGGCGGCGTGATCATCGCTGTCATGGCTCTGCTCAAGGTGCTCAGCGCCCGTCTGGTGATGGCCCCCTTCACCCAGGCCTTCCTGCACAGCATGAACTACTCGCTGGGCTTCATGCTCATCCACATGGTGCATGGCACGGTCGCCACCAAGCAGCCGGCGATGACCGCCTCGCATCTGGCCACCAGCGTCGAGGGCCTGCCCCGGCGCCAGGCCGAAAAACACCTGGGCGAACTGGCCCTGCTGTGCATCAGCGTGTTTCGCAGCCAGTTCATCGCCATCCTCGGCAACATCGGCATCGCGTTTCCGGTGGCATTGTCCATCGCGCTGCTCTGGGCCGGCGTTCAGGGCAGCAGCCCGGCCAGCGAGGCCAAGGCCCTGCGCCTGCTGCACGAGCTCGATCCGCTGCACAGCCTGTCACTGTTCCATGCCGCCATCGCGGGCTTCTTCCTATTCCTGTCCGGCCTGATTGCCGGCTACTACGACAACAAGGCCATCTACGCGCAGATACCTGAACGCATCGCGGCAGCACCGTGGATGCGCTGGCTGTCCGAGCCAGGGCGCAGGCGACTGGCGCACTATCTGCGCCTGAACCTGGGGGCACTGGCCGGCAACTTCTATTTCGGCATCATGCTGGGTAGCACCGCGACCATCGGTTACATCCTCGGCCTGCCCTTGGACATCCGCCATATCGCGTTCGCGGCCGCCAACTTCGCCTACGCACTGGCCGCGCTGGACTTCATGATCACCTGGCAGACCGCGCTTTTCACCATCGCAGGCATCGCCGCCATCGGCCTCACCAATCTCGGCGTCAGCTTCACGCTGGCACTCATGCTGGCCCTGAAATCACGCGGCGTGAAGTTCAGGCTCTGGCTGCCCCTGCTGCGCCTGATCGGACAGCACCTGTGGCGCCATCCGCGCGACTTCTTCTGGCCACCGGCAACAACAGCTAGCTGACACCTCCAGCACCGCCGCAAATGCAGAAGGGCGACCCGCGGGTCGCCCTTCTGCATTCAGTCAGCTGCTGACGTGGTCAGTGGGCCTGGGCCTTGCTGGCACCGATGCCGGTGTTCTGACGCACGTAGAGCTCGGTCCACTTCTCCTCGGCACGACGGTCACGACCATAGAGCAGGGAGCCCAGGACCACCGCCAGGAAGCCCAGCGGAATCGAGATCAGTCCCGGGTTCTTGAGCTCGATCAGGGGCTTCTCGAGACCGACTAGCGAGGTCGTTTCGTTGGCGTACTTGACCAGATCCTCTTCAGCCTTGATGACATCCTTGTCGAGCTTGGCCAGGGCCTTGGTCGTCGTGCCGCGAGCCTGCTCGGACAGCGTGGCGTCCGCCAGCTTGGCCTCCAGACCGGCGCGCTTCTCCGGCGCCTCGGCAATCATCTTGGCCGCGTCCGCCTTGACCTTGAGCGGATAGGTCATGTTAGGCGACACCAGCACCAGCGAGATGGCCGCCGTGGTGCCGATCAGCATGCCGGCGATGATGCCGCCGGTGTTGCAACGCTTCCAGTACAGGGTCAGCAGCACGCAGGGCAGATTGGCGGAGGCGGCGACCGCAAAGGCCAGGGCCACCAGATGTGCCACGTTCTGGCCCTTGGCAGCGATGCCGATGACGATGGCGATGGCGCCGACGATCACCGTCGAGATGCGGGCGGCACGCACCTGCTCCTCGGAGGTGGCGTGCTCGCCACGGATGACGCCGACATACAGGTCATGCGCCATGGCCGATGCCGAGGCCAGCACCAGACCGGCCACCACCGCCACGATGGTGGCGAAGGCCACGGCAGCGACGAAGGCGAGCATGAAGTTGCCCAACATGGAGTCAGCACCGCCACCCAGGAACTGGGCCAGCAGCGGTGCTGCCATGTTGCCACCCTTGTCGATCAGGGCGATGTCTGCAGAGCCGACATGAATGGCCGCACCCATGCCCAGGAAGATGGTCAGGACATAGAAGCCGCCGATGATGGCCATGGCCCAGACCACCGACTTGCGCGCTTCCTGCGCATTCGGCACGGTGAAGAAACGCATCAGGATGTGCGGCAGACCGGCCGTACCGAAGACCAGCGCCATGCCCAGCGAGAGCTGATCGAGCGGATCCTTCAGATACAGGCCCGGCTCGAGGAAGCGCTGCCCCAGCTCGGCGGCAGTCATGTTGCCAGCGGAGTCGCCCAGCAGCTTGGCCACCTGGGCCTGCACCTTGGCATCACCAACCACCGCTTCCAGGAAACCGGGCAGGCTGAAGCCGTAGGGCGCCCACACCATCATCACCAGGATGATGGATGCCGCCACCAGAAGAATGGCCTTGATGATCTGCACATAGGTGGTTGCCACCATGCCGCCGAACAGCACGTAGGCCAGCATGAGCACGCCGACCGCCATCACGGAGATCTCGTAATCGATGCCGATCAGCGTCTTCACCAGCACGCCGCCACCGACCATCTGCGCGGTCAGGTAGAAGGTCGACACGGTGATCACCGACAAGGCTCCGACGATGCGGGTCTTCTTCGGGTCATTGCGGTAGGCCAGGATGTCGGACAGCGTGTACTTGCCGATGTTGCGACAGGGCTCGGCAATCACCAGCAGCACCGTGATGTAGGCCACCAGCCAGCCCACGGAATACATGAAGCCGTCATAGCCGTACAGCGAGATCAGGCCGGCGATGCCCAGGAAGGAGGCTGCCGACAGGTAGTCACCCGCGATGGCCCAGCCGTTCTGCAGGCCGGAGATGCCGCCACCCGCCGTGTAGAAGTCCGAGGCCGAATGCACCTTCTTGGAGGCGACATAGGTCACGAACATGGTCAGCATGATGATGGCGCCGAACACCATGAAGGTCAGGAAGCGGTATTCCAGCGCTACCGCCCCTTCCGCAGCCAGTGCCACGGCGGGAATGCCCAGACCGAGCAGGCCGCCCAACCAGAGTTTTCTGCTCATGTCAGCGCCCCTCCGCATCGGCGACGATCTCGGCCGCCATAGCATCGAACTCGCGGTTGGCAATGCGCGAGTAGATGATCGCGACGCCCCAGGCCACGATGAACTCGGACAGCGCGAACACCAGGCCAACGTTCAGCGGGCCCCAGACCTGCTGCTTGAACAGGTCCTGCTGATAGGCCGCGCCCAGCGGCAGCAGGAAGTAATAGAAGATCGAGAACAGCATCAATCCGGACAGCACGCGGCGTTTGCGCGCCACCAGCGCCTGGAATTTCGGGCTGGCCGCTATGGCCTCCCAGTTTCTTTGTCTTGTCATTTTCAACTCCTTGGTCCGGGTTGCGAGACGCTGCACATGCGGCTCTATCCCACTTCATCGAGACTACGGAATCGGCAGGATATCGCTACGCGACTTTCGGAGTAGACGCGACGCCCGGAAACAGGAAGCCCGGCACAGGGCCGGGCTTCGCGAGCAACAGGATCAGCGGCGACGGGGGCCGCCGGGGCGACGCCCGCCCCCGCCGCCACCACCACCACCCGGACGACGCGGTGCCGGCTCGGCACCGGAGGCCCCGTGAATCACCGTCACCTCAGGGATGGGTGCCAGCAGTTCGGCAGGCGGATGCACGCAGTCCAGCTTGCGGCCGATGGCGGCTTCCAGCTCGGGAATCAGATGGCCGTCATCCTCGCAGGCAAAGCTGATGCTGGTACCGCTGGCGCCGGCACGGCCGGTACGACCGATGCGGTGCACGTAGTCATCCGTCTGCTCCGGCAACGTGAAGTTGACGACATGGCTGACGCCATCGACGTGAATGCCGCGACCGGCCACATCGGTGGCAACCAGCACGCTGATCTTGCCGGCCTTGAAGTTGTCCAGGGTCTTCACGCGCTTTTCCTGCGGCACGTCACCCGACAGCAGCGCACACGACAGGTTGTGCGCCTTCAGCACGTCGGTGAGGCGACGGGTCTGGTCACGGCGGTTGGCGAACACCATGACGCGCTCCAGCTTGTGCTGGGTGATCAGGTTGTAGAGCAGCGGAATCTTTTCATCGGTGGTGACGATGTAGACCTTCTGGTCGACGGTCTCCGTTGTCGCCTGGTCCTGCTCGATCTCCACGGTGACCGGGCAGAATGTCCACTGCGCCGACAGGTTGAGCACATCGCGCGTGAACGTGGCGGAGAACAGCAGGGTCTGGCGATGCGACTTCGGCGGCGTCAGACGCACGATGCGCTTGACGTCGGGAATGAAGCCCATGTCCAGCATGCGGTCAGCCTCGTCGATCACCAGCAGCTCGACCTGGTCGAGATGGACTTCCTGCTTGTTGGCGAAATCGATCAGACGGCCCGGTGTCGCCACCACGATGTCCACCGGCTTGTCATTGAGCTGACGGCGCTGCTTCTCGTAATCCATGCCGCCAACGAGGGTGACGACATTGAGGTCGGCATACTTGGCCAGTCCCTCGGCGTCCTTGGCGATCTGCAATGCCAGCTCGCGCGTCGGTGCCAGCACCAGCGCACGCGGCTCGCCGACATAGCGCTCCTCGCGAATGGGGTTCTTCAGCAGGTCGGCAATCACCGTGATGAGAAAGGCCGCGGTCTTGCCGGTACCTGTCTGCGCCCGACCGATGGCATCGTGCCCCGCCAGCGTGAAGCGCAGCACACGACCCTGGATAGGGGTGCAGAACTCGAAGCCGAGATCATCCACGGCACGCAGGATCTCGGACGGCAACGGCAGCTCGGCGAAACGCACGCGAGGCGCCGCCTCGACAACCACGGGAGCCTCAGGCTCATCGGTCACCACCGCCTCGGGCAAAGCCTCCGGCGCTGGCGCATGGGCATCAGCGGGTGCATCAATCTCGTCATTCATCTGTGTCGTCATCACAGTGCCTGCACGTCATCGGCCTGAAGGCCCTTGTCACCACGCTTGAGGAAGAAATCAACGCGCTGGCCTTCACGCAGGGTGCGATGGCCCTCGCCGCGAATGGCCCGGTAATGCACGAAAATGTCGTCGCCATTGTCGCGGGTAATGAAGCCGAAACCCTTGTTGGCATTGAACCACTTGACCTCGCCGGACTCGCGCGGCCCCTTCACGCGCACCGTGCGCGGCGGAATGCCAAGCAGCAGCAGCAGCAGGGCCGGAATGGCGAGGATGGCCAGTGACAGCCAGGCCTGGGTCGATACCTGGGGCTGGGCCAGCAAGGAAACGGCGACCATGAGGGCAAAGCCAGCGGATTGCAGCGTCAGAACCAGACGAACCGAGCGGCAACGCTTGAGATTGCGGGCACACCAGAAGAACAGCGGGGCCAGGGAAAGTTCCACGGTACCGAGAAGACGCACGGCATGCAGGGCATCGAGAGATGCAGGAGCGGAAAACGCCAACGGGAAAAAGGACAGCCAGACGGCTGGAATGGCCAACATGAACAGGCCATTGAGAACGTACGCCATGCCAAGCACTGAATACAGCAGGGCAACGCGTTGTTTGCTGCGCATAGTCAAACTCGAAAACACTCGGTTGGGCATCGGGCCAACACGATACCAATACCTGAGGCCGAGAAAGACAGGGGGAAAAGCCCGGCTCCCGATGCGGTAATAAAGGAGAAATCGGCTGGAAGAAAGCCGATGAGGGTGTCAGGGCAGACCGGAACGGTCTGCCCTGACCGGTGCATCAGTCCAGGGGCAGGACGTCTTCAGCCTGGAAGCCCTTCTGGCCCTTCACCACGCTGAATTCGACCTTCTGGCCGTCCCGCAGGGAGCGGTGGCCATCGCCACGAATGGCACGGAAGTGGACAAACACGTCTTCACCAGCTTGGCGCTGAATGAAACCGAAACCCTTGGCATCGTTGAACCACTTCACGGTGCCCTGCTCACGCTGCGACATAATCAACCTCAAAAAACACTGTATCGGATTCCCATGACCCACAATCCGCTACGCGCGCAAATGATTGAACATGGCGTTTTGTAGAGAAGGTGCCCACAGGCTTTTTGATTAGACACGGATTGGGCAGGCAACGCAACAATAAAAATGCATCTTGTCAAGCCGTTCAGCCCATCAGCTGGTTCAGACCATGATCAGCCAGCAGCGCCGCGAACAATCCGAGCAGATACACGATGGAAAACCCGAAAGTACGCATGGCCTGGGCAGGGTCATCGCCCTGTCGCAAGCGCCAGGCCTGCTGCATGAAACGCAGCGACAGCAGGCTGGACACCACCAGGTAAAGCTCGCCGGACATGCCGATCAGCCAGGGCATCACGGCCACGATGGCCAGCAGAATGGTGTAGTACCAGACACAGTCTGCGGTCAGCCTGACACCATGTGTCACCGGCAGCATGGGAATGCCGGCACGCGCGTACTCGTCGCGGCGGTGGATCGCCAGGGCCCAGAAATGCGGCGGCGTCCAGACAAAGATGATGAGCACCAGCAGCCAGGCCTGTGCCGACATCTCGCCGGTGACGGCGGCCCAGCCGAGCAGCGGCGGCAGCGCCCCGGAAAGACCGCCAATGACGATGTTCTGCGGTGTGGCCCGCTTCAGATAGCGGGTATAGATGCCGGCATAGCCAACCATGCCCAGCGCGGTCAGCCAGGCCGTGAGCGGATTTGCCCACAGCGTCAGGACGAGCATGGAGAGCGCCGCGAGAAAACCGGCCCAGAGCAGTGCCGCCGGTCCGGACACCGTGCCAGCCACCAGCGGACGCCCCTGGGTGCGCGCCATGACCGCATCGATGCGCTGATCGACCCACTGGTTGATCACGGCCGCCGAGGCCATGCCGGCCCAGAGCCCGGCCAGCACCAGCAGATACCGCCCGGGCGACATCAGGGCATGCGGCGCCAGTATCATGCCGACACCGGCAGTGACCATGAGCATGGCCACCACCCGGGGCTTGGTCAGCGCCCAGTAGGCACGCCAGGGAGCTGCAGCCTGCGCCATCATTACCGTTGCCATACCGTGCTCACCCTCTTCTCATGTCACGATGCAGGGCGAATGCCAGCATCACCAGCACCTGCAGCAGCAGGGCAGCCACCAGGTTGTGCGCCACCGCGTTCCACAGCGGCAGACCCGCCTTCACGTTGATCACGCCGAGCACCAGCTGCAGCAGCAGCAGCCCCGCGACCGCCATGGCGAAACCGCGATAGCGTCCGGAAGCGGCCTGCGACCACAGGCGCCAGACCAGTAATAGCAGAACCACGGTGGTGATCATGGCGCCGATGCGATGAGCGGCATGTATGGTCACCTTGGCGGAGGCATCGAGATGCGGCGCAAATTCGAAGGAGCGGTCATCGGGATGAAACAGCGCAAAGGCCTGTGCCGGACTCCAGGCCTGCTGCCAGCCAGGCTGGCAGATCGGAAGATCGGTGCAGACGGCCGCGGCGTAATTGGCTGCCGTCCAGCCGCCAAGAAAGATCTGCGCCAACACCACCACCAGCGCCACCCTCACCAGGGGACGCAAGTCTGCCGCTCGTGAACGGCTCAGTGCCGCCGATGCAAAGGCCGAGGACAGTCGCAAGCTGAGCAGCACCAGACCGGTCAAGGTCGCAAACCCGAGCAGCAGATGCGTGGTCACCACGGGCGGATAGAGCTTCTCGGTGACGGTCAGGGCCCCAAAGCCGCCCTGGCAGGAAACCAGCAGCAGCAGAGCCAAGGCGTGGCGCCAGGGCAGATCCGGGCGACTCCGTCGCAGCGTCCACAGCCAGCCGGCCATGACCAGGATGACGAAGCCGATGCCGGCCGCGAAGAAACGATGAATGGTTTCCGGCCAGGCCTTGGCCGGATCAACCACCTGACCGGGGTAGAGGGCACTGGCGCGCGCCAGAGCCTCGGGCGTGGTGGGCACCGTGTAATGGCCGTAGCAGGTCGGCCAGTCCGGGCAGCCCAGTCCGGCATCACGCAGGCGCGTCCAGGCGCCCAGGATGATGACCACCAGCACCAGCAGAACGGCGAGGCGGGAGAGTTGCACCAGACGTGCGCGAGTCGAGTCAGCCAATGCGGGATACCTTGAGCAGCTTCTGCAGATCGTCGAGCAGATCCTGGGCGGCCAGCACGGCGGCATGCGGATCTGCCGGCGGCACGTAGCGCAGCATGATCCAGCCCATGGGATCCATGATGTGCCAGCGACCGCTGGCCGCCAGGTCGGCAGCCGCCAGCTCGCTGTGCATGACGCGCACCTGCGGATCGCGCCGCAGGGCATCCGGCACGGCGGCACTGCCGGCGCCACTGATCAGCAGAACGCCCACACGGTCACGGTAGCGCCCCAGGCCGGCCTGCATGCGCGGCAAGGCCTCCCAGCTGTTGCGGCAGGCAGCGTCGCAGTCGGCGGGCACCACGTAGATGATCCACCAGCGTGAGGCAAGACCGGATGACGTGCTGGCAGCCTCCCCGGGCACCCAGGTCGTGAGCGCCAGCGGCGGCGTCAGCAGCTTGCCCTTGTTGGTCTGTCCGCCGGCAAACCAGCCGCGCTCATACGCCACCTGTCCCAGCCACAGCGGCAGCACCACGCTGGCCAGCATGGCCAGAAGCACCCAGCGCGCCGACCGGCGACGCGTTTCCCCCGACCTCATCACCTCTCCTCCCCGCTGGCGGCATGCCGCCAGAACGCCCACCAGCACAGGCACCATGCCAGTGCCAGCGCCAGCCATTGCACGGCATAGCCGCGATGCTGATCCGGTCCCATGCGCTGCGTGGTACGCGGTGCCCAGTCCCGCAGATAGCCACCAGGAACCTCGGGCGACAATCTGACCGTCCACGCCAGCAAGGGCAGCTGCCAATACTGCGCCCAATGCGCCGGCTCGATGCGCCCGGCGCGCCAGAGTCCGCGCTCGCGCTGCGGCGCGCCGGCAACGACATAGGCCGGCGGCAGGTCGGCAACACCAATGATCTCGCTCACAGCGGGAACCTGACGACGAATGGCGGGACCACCCTGACGATCGCTGGGCTGCCAGCCCAGATTGACGAGCACGGCCTGACGGCCGTCCGCGGCGTGAAACACGGCAAACACTTCCTGCCCGGCGCGCCCTTTGCGCAACTGGTTATCCAGCGCGACCAGAAACCGATCATCGAATCTGCCCTGCAGGCGCACTGGCCGGTCGGCGACATCCTCCCCCAGCGCCCGCATGCCTTGCCAATCCAGCGCCGCCAGCCCGGCTCGCGACTGCTCGCGATCACGCAAGGTCTGCTTCTCGGCAGCACGCTGCCACTGCCAGAACGCCAGCGACAGCAGCACGAGCAGCCCGGCCAGCGCCATCGCCAACGGGCCCCACGCCCATCGGCGTTGACCGCTCGTCGCCTGCGGCCGGCTCACTACATCCCCCATGCCTATACTCCGCTTCACATCACAACGGAGAGACACGTCATGCTGAACATTTTCATCCTGCTGGCACTGGCCCTGGTGGTATGGCAACTCGCGGTTGCACTGCGCGCCATGTCACGCGGCGCCAAGGGCGACCCGCAACAGCTGCTGCAGGCACTGAAGCGACGCGTGATCCTGTCCATACTCATTGTTGCCGCCCTGTTCGTCATGGGCGCGCTCGGCCTGATCGAGCCCCACGGCCTCAGCACCTGATCAGAGCCAGTACACCGTCACGAACAGGAACAGCCAGACAACATCGACGAAGTGCCAGTACCAGGCCGAGGCCTCGAACGCGAAATGGCTGTCCGGCGTCATGTGACCCTTCATGGAGCGAAGGGTCATGACGATGAGCATCAGGGTGCCGATGGTGACGTGCAGACCGTGAAAGCCGGTCAGCATGAAAAAGGTCGAGCCGTAGATGCCGGCATCCAGGGTCAGCCCCAGTTCGGCATAGGCATGCTGGTACTCGTAGACCTGGCAGGCCAGGAAGATCACGCCCAGCAGCGCGGTCAGCGCCAGGAACCCGACCTGGCGACGACGATCGCCCACCAAAAGAGCATGATGGGCAATGGTCAGCGTCACCGACGAGGTCAGCAGGATCACCGTGTTGACGAACGGCAGTCCCCACGGCCCCATGGCCTGCGTGGTCTCGCCACTGGGCATCTTCACCAGCGGCCACAGTGCCTGGAACTGCGGCCACAGCACCTCGTGGGTCATGGCACCCTTGCCCTCGCCCCCCAGCCACGGCACGCTGAACTGACGCGCGTAGAACAGGGCGCCGAAGAACGCCGCAAAGAACATGACCTCGGAGAAGATGAACCAGGTCATGCCCTGGCGATAGGAACGATCCATCTGCAGGGAGTTCATGTGCCCCATGCTTTCCCGGATGGTGTCACGGAACCAGAGGAACATCAGGGCGAAGATGCCCAGCAGGCCGATCGGGAACAGGAAGTTCAGCGTGCCCTCGTTGGCGGCGATGCCCGACTGGCTGTGCGACTGGATCATGTTGCCGGCACCAAGCACGAAGACGAACAGCACGGCGGAGCCGAAGATGGGCCAGGGACTCGATTCCGGCACGTAGTAGTGCGTCGGCTTGTCAGCATGCGGCAGATTGCTGGTGTGGGTCATCACGCACATCTCCTCGTATCAGGGTTTCGCGTCACAACGTCGGGGCCTGGTCAGCCTGACGATAGAAGCGGTATGCCAGTGTCACGGTCCGGACATGCCTGGGCAGATCCGGGTCGATGTAGAAGATCAGCGGCATGTCCAGCCGCTGGCCTGCCTGCAGGGTCTGCTCCTCGAAGCAGAAGCACTGCGTCTTCTTGACGTGCGCCGCGCCGGCCGCGGGCGCCACCGAGGGGATGGCCCGCCCCGTGACGGCCTCGCTGGCCTCGTTGACGACATGAAACGAGACCTGGTTGATCTGTCCGGGTCGTACCGTCATCACGCGCCGGTCACCGGCAAACTGCCAGGGCAGACCGGCATCCACCGAGGTCACGAACTCCACCGTGACGGTTCGATCAGACACCACACCCGGTGTTTCGCCGGCCGCCATCGCCGAGGGCTTGCCATTGAGACCGGTGATCTCGCAGAACACCCGGTAGATCGGCGGCATCACGAACAGCGCAAACACGAACATGGCCACGCCGACACCCGACAGCCAGCACAGCTGCCGGGTGATCGATGGTGACGAGGCCATGTCCTGACTCACTTCACGGTCGGCGGTTCGGAGAAGGTGTGGTACGGCGCCGGGCTGGGCACGGTCCACTCCAGGCCGTCAGTCACCTGCCAGGGATTGGCCGGCGCCTTGGGCTGGCGCTTCAGGGTCAGCAGCACGGCAATGAACAGAAGCTGGCTGGCACCGAACCAGAAACCGCCGATGGAGATCCAGAAGTTGAGGTCGGCAAACTGCATGGAGTAGTCGGCATAGCGGCGCGGCATGCCGGCCAGCCCGACGAAGTGCATCGGGAAGAACAGCAGGTTTACCGACAGCAGCGAGCTCCAGAAGTGCAGCTTGGCGAGGCGCTCGTTGAACCAGTGGCCGGACCACTTGGGCAGCCAGTAGTAGGCGCCGGCAAAGATCGCGAACAGGGAGCCGGTGACCAGCACGTAGTGGAAATGCGCCACCACGAAATAGGTGTCGTGGTACTGGTAGTCGGCCGGCGTGATGGCCAGCATGAGTCCGGAGAAGCCGCCGATGGTGAACAGCACCACGAAGGCCAGCGCGAACAGCATGGGCACCTCGAAGCTGATCGAACCGCGCCACATGGTCGCGACCCAGTTGAACACCTTCACGCCGGTCGGCACCGAGATCAGCATGGTCATGTACATGTAGAACAGCGAGCCGGCCAGCGGCAGGCCGGTGGTGAACATGTGGTGGGCCCAGACCACGAACGACAGCAAGGCGATCGAGGCCGTGGCATAGACCATGGAGGAGTAGCCGAACAGCGGCTTGCGCGCGAACACCGGAATGATGGCCGAGACGATCCCGAACGACGGCAGGATCATGATGTAGACCTCGGGATGTCCGAAGAACCAGAAGATGTGCTGGAACAGCACCGGATCACCACCACCGGCGGCACTGAAGAAGCTGGTGCCGAAGTGACGGTCGGTGAGCATCATGGTGACCACGCCCGCCAGCACCGGCATCACGGCGATGAGCAGGAACGCGGTGATCAGCCAGGTCCACACGAACAGCGGCATCTTCATCAGCGTCATGCCGGGGGCGCGCAGATTGAGAATGGTGACGACCACGTTGATGGCGCCGAGGATGGACGAGATGCCCATCAGGTGCACGGAGAAGATGAAGAAGTCGGTGCTAGCCGGACCGTAGGTGGTGGACAGCGGCGCGTAGAAGGTCCAGCCGAAGTTGGGTGCCGGACCGCCGCCCATGACCGAGATCACCACCGAGCCGATGAGCATGGCAAAGGCGAACGGCAGCAGCCAGAACGAGAAGTTGTTGAGACGCGGCAAGGCCATGTCCGGGGCACCGATCATCATCGGCACCATCCAGTTCGCGAAACCGGTGAAGGCCGGCATGATGGCGCCGAAGACCATGAGCAGACCATGCACCGTGGTCATCTGGTTGAAGAAGTCCGGCTGCACCAGCTGCATGCCCGGATACATCAGCTCGGCACGGATGACCATGGCCGCCAGCCCGCCGCAGAGCAGCATCAGGAAGGCGAACACCAGGTACATCGTGCCGATGTCCTTGTGATTGGTGGTGGTGAACATGCGCTGCCAGAACGGCTTCAGCGCATGATGATGGTCGTGGTCATGGGCCGGGTGGGACAAGACGTGTTCTCCGCTCATTTGACCATCTCCGCAGGCTGCACCAGATCACCCGTGCTGTTGCCCCAGGCGTTGCGTTCGTACGTCACCACTGCCGCCATTTCGCGCGGGGTGAGAATGGCCTTCCAGGCCGGCATGGCGTTCTTGCCAGCCACCACGATGTCGATGTGCTCGCCCAGACGCGTCTTGGTGGTAGCCATGGCACTGCCCTTCAAGGCCGGGAACATCGGTGGCAGACCCTCGCCGTTGACCTGGTGGCAGGCGGCGCAGCGTGCGGTGTAGACAGCCTCGCCCTCCTTCATGGCGGCATCCAGCGACGGGAACTTGTAGTCCACGGACGCGGCAGCGGCCTTGGCCTCCTCGGCGGCACGCACCTTGGCCTGCTTCAGCCAGGTCTTGAATTCGGCATCGGAGCGCGCCTCGACAACGATGGGCATGAAGGCGTGATCCTTGCCGCAGAGCTCGGCGCAGCGACCGCGGTAGACCCCTTCCTTGCCGGCCGGAACCTCGGTCCAGAGCTCGTTGATGAAGCCGGGCACGGCATCGCGCTTGAGCGCGAAGTCCGGCACCCACCAGGCATGAATGACGTCATCGGACGTGACCAGGAAACGCACCTTCTTGCCGGTGGGAATCACCAGTGGACGATCGACCTCGATCAGGTAGTTGGGGTGCTTCTCGAAATCGGGCAGGTTGCTGCTGCCGAAACCGCCCGCCTGACGCTCGTACTGCTCGCGCGGCGTCGACAGGGCGGACAGGAAGCCGACACCGACGTCCTTGTCATCCCCGTAGGTCAGGTATTCGTAATGCCATTTCCACTGCGAACCGGTGACACGGATGGTGAGGTCGGAATCCGCCGTGTCGTTCATGGCCACCAGCACCTTGGTTGCCGGAATCGCCATGCCGATGAGGATGAGAAAGGGAATCACCGTCCAGATGATTTCCACGGTCGTGCTTTCGTGGAAATTGGCGGCCACCGCCCCCTTGGACTTGCGGTGATGCAGGATGGACCAGAACATCATGCCGAACACCACCAGACCAATGGCGATGCAGATATAGAGAATGGTGCGGTGCAGGGAAAAGACCTGGTTGCTGATGTCGGTGACGCCAGCCGTCATGTCCCAGCCTGAGGCTGCCAGCACGGGAAGGGGTAGAAGACAACACACGCCAGCAACGTAACGCATGACCACGGAATTCCGCATGCAACCTGCCCTCCAGTCTGTCGGGGTTGACCCGCCGGGACGAACTGCATGGCGTGTGATGAGCCGGGAGACTGATCGGACCCGCCGCGCGTTCACCTCTTGTTCTTTCTGGACCCGAGAGTAGGAGCTTTGTTTGCCCGGTGTCCAGTCGGTCACCGGGCTTGCCGTTCATCGACCGACGACCGGCTGAATGGCGACTTCCGCATGCCATTCGGCGGCTGCCGGCAGGCTTTGTCCCAAAAAGCACACACTGTGCTGCAAGGTGATTGCCTGGCCTGCGGGCTTTCGCTATCTTGCCGAGCAACTTGTCCGGCATTTGGCGTCAATCGCTGCCATTTGCAGCCATACGGCCGCTATCATCGCCGCTGCAGGACATCACATCCATTCAGGAAGCCCGCCTCATGCCTGCCCTGCTTGTCTTGCACGGACCCAACCTGAATCTGCTCGGACAACGCGAGCCCGGCCTCTACGGCGCCGAGACCCTGGACAGCATCAACAAGCGTCTGCTGGCACAGGCCGAACAGGCCGGCGTCAGCCTGGAATGCTTCCAGAGCAATCACGAAGGCGCCCTGGTCGACCGCATACACCAGGCCGGCCAGGATGGCACTCGCTGCATCCTGATCAATCCGGCGGCCTACACCCACACCTCGGTGGCACTCCGCGACGCCCTGCTCGGCGTCAGCATTCCGTTCATCGAGGTGCATCTGTCCAACGTGCATGCCCGTGAGCCGTTCCGGCAGCACTCGTATCTGTCCGACAAGGCCATCGGCGTGATCACCGGTCTCGGTGCCCACGGCTACGAGCTGGCCCTGTCTCATGCCCTGCGCCTGCTGCGCAGCGCCCACTGAATTCATTGAGGAGAGTTTCATGGACATTCGCAAGATCAAGAAGCTGATCGAGCTGGTGGAAGAGTCCGGCATCGACGAGCTGGAAATCACCGAAGGCGAGGAATCGGTACGCATCGCCCGCAACAGGGCACCGAACGCGGTCAGCTACAGCCTGCCGCCGGCAGCCGCCGCCATGCCGGCCCCGATTGCCGCACCGGCGCCGGCGCCCGCTCCCGCTGCTGCCAGCACCAAGGGCACGGCTCCGGCCGCCAGCGAACCCTCCACCAATGGTCATGTTCAGCGCTCGCCCATGGTTGGCACCTTCTACCGCTCGCCGGCTCCCGGCTCCGCCCGCTTCGTCGAGATCGGTGCCACGGTCAAGCCGGGTGACACCATCTGCATCATCGAGGCCATGAAGATGATGAACCAGATCCAGGCGGACAAGGGCGGCGTCATCGAGAGCATCCTGGTCGAGGACGGCCAGCCGGTGGAATACGACCAGCCGCTGTTCACCATCGTCTAAGCGGAGATCACCGACATGCTGGACAAGGTGGTCATCGCCAACCGTGGCGAAATTGCGCTGCGCATCCTGCGCGCCTGCAAGGAGCTCGGCATCAAGACCGTGGCGGTCTACTCCAAGGCCGACCGCGACCTGCTGCACGTGCGTCTTGCCGACCAGGCCGTGTGCATCGGTCCGGCGCCTAGCAAGGACTCCTACCTCAATATTCCGGCGCTGATCTCGGCGGCGGAAGTCACCGACGCCCAGGCCATACACCCCGGCTACGGCTTCCTCGCCGAAAACGCCGACTTCGCCGACGCGGTCGAGAAGTCCGGTTTCAGGTTCATCGGTCCGCGCGCCGAATCCATCCGCATGATGGGTAACAAGGTGTCAGCGATCGTGGCCATGAAGGCGGCCGGCGTGCCCACCGTGCCGGGCTCGGATGGCGCCGTGACCGCTGATGACGCCCTCGAGATGGCACGCAAGATCGGTTTGCCGATCATCATCAAGGCAGCTGCCGGCGGGGGTGGCCGCGGGATGCGCGTGGTCTACGAAGAACACGAGGTGCTGAACGCGCTGGCCATCACCAAGGCCGAAGCCGGTGCCGCCTTCGGTGACGACACCGTGTACATGGAGAAGTTCCTGATCCATCCACGCCATGTCGAGATCCAGATCATCGGCGACGGCGAAGGCAAAGCCATCCACCTCTTCGACCGCGACTGCTCGCTGCAGCGCCGCCACCAGAAAGTGGTCGAGGAGGCACCGGCACCCGGCATTCCGCAGCATATCCGCGAGGAGGTCTATGCCGCCTGCGTGCGTGCCTGCGAGCAGATGAAGTATCGCGGCGCCGGCACCTTCGAGTTTCTCTACGAGAACGAGCGTTTCTACTTCATCGAGATGAACACGCGCGTGCAGGTCGAGCATCCGGTCACCGAGATGATCACCGGCGTCGACATCATCCAGGAACAGCTGCGCGTCGCCGCCGGCCTCGGCCTGTCGGTGACCCAGGACCAGATCACGCTACGCGGGCATGCCGTGGAAAGCCGGATCAATGCCGAGGATCCGCGCACCTTCATGCCCTGCCCCGGCAAGGTCAACTACTACCACGCCCCCGGCGGCCCCGGCATCCGCATGGACTCGCACCTGTACTCCGGCTACAGCGTGCCGCCCAACTACGACTCGCTGATCGGCAAGCTCATCGCCTACGGCCCGAGCCGCGACGTGGCCCTGCGCCGCCTGCGCAACGCGCTCGACGAGATCGTGGTCGACGGCATCAAGAGCAACATCTCGCTGCACCGTGACGTCATCCTCAACGATGAAGCCTTTCTCAAGGGCGGCGTGGACATCCATCACCTGGAGAAGAAGCTGGGCCTGGGCTGACACCCGCCTGCGTCAAGGGGTTGTGCCCTGGGGCTGATGTCTTCCGTCAGACATCAGCCCCAGGGCACAACCCCTTTTTCATACCTTTTCAGACCAGCGTCTGACTACAAAATCGCCAGCAAGACGACTACACTTCGCGGTCTTTTCCAAGGAGCCCGCGAATGTCCTGGCTGCAACTCAAGATCGAGACCCAGAAGGCGCATGCGCCTCAGTACGAAGCCCTGCTGGAGACCGTGGGGGCGGCCGCCGTGCTGATGGAGGACTCCGCGGATCAGCCCCTGCTGGAACCACCGCCCGGGGCACAGCCGCTGTGGGACGCAACCCGTGTAATCGGCCTGTTCGTGGTCGACTCCGAGATGGATGCCGTGGTCGAGTTCATGGAGGCCGAGCTCGGCCATGCCCTGCCACCACACCGCATCGAGGTGCTGGAGGACAAGGACTGGGAACGCGCCTGGATGGACAACTACCACCCCATGTGCTTCGGTGACCGCCTCTGGGTGGTACCGAGCTGGACGCCCCCCCCGCGCCCCGACGCCATCAACCTGCTGCTGGATCCGGGCCTGGCCTTCGGTACCGGCACCCACCAGACCACCGCGCTGTGTCTGGAGTGGCTGGATGGTCTGGACCTCAAGGACAAGGTCGTTGTCGACTACGGCTGCGGCTCCGGCATCCTCGCCGTGGCCGCCCTGCTGCTGGGTGCCCGCGAAGCCTGGTGCGTCGACCTCGATCCGCAGGCGCTGACCGCGACCCGCGACAATGCCGAGCGCAACGGCGTGGCCGAGCGCGTCAAGATGTTCATGCCCGAGGACTTCCCTGCCGACTTCAACCATGGCCAGGGGGCCGATGTCGTGGTCGCCAACATTCTCGCCGGCCCGCTGGGCATGCTGGCGCCGACCCTGACCGGGCTGCTGCGATCCGGCGGCGAGATCGCGCTGTCTGGCATCATCCTGTCGCAAGTGGACGAATTACGCGCTATTTATAGCCAGTGGTGCGACATGGACGGCCTCGCCACCCGCGACGAGGACTGGTGCCGCCTGTCCGGCCGTCGACACTGAAACCGGATTGAACGAGAGGGGACGCGCCATGGCAGAGATCACCAGCACCGGCACACGCCCGGGCACGCCCCTGACGGCACCGCAAGCGACAACCACCACCCCGCCCTCACGGCGCCTGTCCTGGCTGCTCCTGCTCGGCCTGCTGCTGATCGCGGCACAGCTGCTCTGGCTGCTGCGCCCGCTCTGGCTGGCGCATCCCGGTGTGCGCCAGGTTCTGACACCGGTGGTGACCGCGCTGGGCAGCAGCCTGGAGCGCCCCGTCCTGCGTGACGTCTGGCAAACCAGCCGAGTCGACCTGGTGGCGGATGCCGCCACGCCTGGCGTCTGGCAGGTCAGTGCCGTGCTCATGCACTCCGCGCGCATCCTGCAGCCCTGGCCCGTGCTTGAACTGCAGATGAAGAACGAGGCCGGCGACATCGTGGGCTCGCGCCAGCTGATGCCGTCGGACTACCTGCCTGCCTCCGGCGCCGTTGACCTGCTGGAAGGCGAGCAGCCGGTGCAGATACAGGTGGGCATTCGCCAGCGCGCGGCGGCTGATGGCAGCTACCCGGCGTTCGCCAGCGCCGCCTTGACGCCGCAGCCCTGATGAGCTTCCTGCAACCGCTCATGCTCGGTCCGCACCAGATCGAGACGCCGCTGGCGCTGGCCCCCATGGCCGGGGTCACCGACCGCCCCTTCCGGCAACTCTGCCGGTCGCTGGGCGCCGGTCATGTGGTGTCCGAGATGGTGTCATCCGAGACCCGTCTCTGGCACACCGACAAGTCACGCTTCCGCCTTGACCACAGCGGCGAACCGGGACCGGTCACCGTGCAGATTGTTGGCTACGACCCCGATATGCTGGCCGAGGCCGCACGTCAGAACGTCGCTCGCGGCGCCGAGATCATCGACATCAACATGGGCTGTCCGGCCAAGAAGGTCTGCAATCGCCTCGCCGGCTCCGCCCTGATGCAGGACGAGGCCCTGGTCAAGCGCATCCTGCATGCCGTGGTTGCCGCCGTGGACGTGCCGGTGACACTGAAGACGCGTACCGGCTGGAACCGCGACAACCGCAACGGCGTCACCATCGCGAAGATTGCCGAACAGGCCGGCATCCGCATGCTGTCCATTCATGGCCGCACGCGCGCGGACAAGTACCTCGGCGAGGCCGAATACGACACCATCGCCGCCATCAAGCGGGCGGTGAGCATTCCGGTGCTGGCCAATGGCGACATCGACACTGCGGAAAAGGCGCGGCGAGTATTTGAGCACACCGGTTGCGATGGTATTATGGTCGGACGCGGTGCCCATGGCCGTCCATGGGTGTTCCGTGAAATCGCTCACTTCCTGAGAACCGGCAACTCACTGCCTCCTCCCACCCTGGAGGAATGCGGTGACATCGTGTTGTGCCATCTGCGCAGCCTGCATGCCTTCTACGGTGAGCACCTGGGTGTCCGCTTCGCACGCAAGCACCTGGGTTGGTATGCCGACACGTTGCCGGAGGGCCGTGCGCTCAGCCGGCAGTTCAATGCCATGACCGAGGCTGACCAGCAGATCGCGCTGGTCAGCGAGTATTTTTTGCGCCGGGTCGACGACCGGCGGCCCGTGGCCGCCGCCTGACACCCGCACACTTTCGAGAGTTACACGCATGGACATGTCCGTCATCAAGAAACCGCTGACCAGCACCAGCACCCGCCCCAACCAGACCCTGCGCGACCATGTCGAGCTTGCCATGCGCAACTACTTTGCCCATCTGGATGGCGAACGTGCGACCGAGGTCTACGACATGGTCCTCGCCGAGGTGGAAACCCCGCTGCTGGAAGTGGTCCTTGAGTACACGCGCGGCAACCAGACTCGCGCTTCCGAGATTCTCGGCCTCAATCGCGGCACGCTGCGCAAGAAGCTCAAGCAACACGGCCTGATGAACTGACAGCCGGCAGACGACGCCCGGATCGTGATGGTCCGGGCGTTTCTTTTCATACTCCTCAGCACGACCCGAGCCCGAACATGACCCAACGTGTGCAGCGCGCCCTGATCAGCGTTTCCGACAAGACCGGCATTGTTGCCTTTGCCCGCGAGCTGGCTGCCGCCGGCGTCCACCTGCTCTCCACCGGCGGCACCTTCAAGCTGCTGCAGAGCGAGGGCGTGGCGGTGACCGAGGTCTCCGACTACACCGGCTTCCCGGAAATGATGGACGGCCGCGTGAAGACGCTGCACCCCAAGATTCATGGCGGCATTCTCGGCCGTCGCGGCCAGGATGACGCGGTCATGGCCGCGCACGGCATCGGCGGCATCGACCTGGTGGTGGTCAACCTCTACCCCTTCGCTGCCACCGTCGCCAAGGCTGACTGCACGCTGCCTGACGCCATCGAGAACATCGACATCGGTGGCCCGACCATGGTGCGCTCGGCTGCCAAGAACCACGCCCATGTCGGCATCGTGGTGAACGCGTCGGACTACGACACCGTGCTGGCCGAAGTGAAGGCCACCGGCGGCCTGTCGTACGAAACCCGCTTCGACCTGGCCGTGAAGGCCTTCGAGCACACTGCCGGCTACGACGGCATGATCGCCAACTACCTCGGCGGTCTGGTTGGCTCGACCAAGGGCGACCTGGCTGCCCGCGATACCTTCCCGCGCACCTTCAACACCCAGTTCTTCAAGGCCCAGGATCTGCGCTACGGCGAGAACCCGCATCAGCGTGCCGCCTTCTACAGGGAAGCCGCGCCCAAGGAGGCCTCGGTTGCCACCGCGAAGCAGCTGCAAGGCAAGGAGCTGTCGTACAACAACATCGCTGACACCGATGCCGCCCTGGAATGCGTGAAGAGCTTCGCCAAGCCGGCCTGCGTCATCGTCAAGCACGCCAACCCCTGTGGCGTCTCCGTGGTGCCGGATGCCGAAGGCGGCATCCGCAAGGCCTATGACCTGGCTTACGCCACCGACCCGGAATCGGCGTTTGGCGGCATCATCGCCTTCAACCGCGAACTCGATGCCGACACCGCCAAGGCCATCGTCGACCGCCAGTTCGTCGAAGTCATCATCGCCCCCAGCGTGACCGCGGAAGCCCTGGCCGTGACCGCCGCCAAGCAGAACGTGCGCGTGCTGACCTGCGGTGCTCTGCCTGACATCACCTCGCGCGCCACGCAGTGGGATTTCAAACGCGTCACCGGCGGCCTGCTGGTGCAGGATCAGGACCTGGGCATGATCAAGGACAGCGATCTCAAGATCGTGACCAAGCGCGCGCCGACCGAAGCCGAGATCCACGACCTGATCTTCGCCTGGAAGGTCGCCAAGTACGTGAAGTCCAATGCCATCGTGTACGCGAAGAACCGCCAGACCGTGGGCGTTGGTGCCGGCCAGATGAGCCGCGTCAACTCCGCGCGCATCGCCGCCATCAAGGCCGAGCACGCCGGCCTGCAGGTGCAGGGTGCCGTGATGGCCTCGGATGCCTTCTTCCCGTTCCGCGACGGCATCGACAATGCCGCCAAGGCAGGCATTGCGGCCATCATCCAGCCGGGCGGCTCGATGCGTGACGCCGAGGTGATCGCGGCGGCTGACGAAGCCGGCATCGCCATGGTGTTCACGGGCATGCGGCATTTCCGACACTGATCGAGAGGAGCGGCTGCCGGATGGTGCCAGTCACTGTCCGGGACCGCCGCGAGTACGTCCTTGTAGGCTCTCGTGCGCCATCCATGGCGCACGATGTCCCGGACAGTGACTGGCACCACCCGGCAACCTCGGCACGTGTCCGTGCCTTGAACTGACCACCGCGCCTCGCCGAAACGTCATCGAGCGGGTGCAACGAATTGACCTCGGCCCTGCTGCTGCGGTGTGGCGGGGTACGTGGAAGCGTCATGCGCCATGGATGGCGCATGCGAGCCCCCAGGGACGGGTTCACGGCGTCTTCCACGTACCCCGCCACACCGCAACAGCAAGGCCCCTGAACAAGGCGATGAGAAACATGAAGATTCTGCTGCTCGGCTCCGGTGGCCGTGAACATGCCCTGGCCTGGAAACTGGCCCAGGATCCCCGCGTCGAGACGGTCTTCGTCGCCCCCGGCAACGCCGGCTCCGCGACCGAAGCCAAGTGCCGCAACGTGGCGCTGGACATCCTCGACAACGCAGCCCTGGTCGCGTTCGCGCAGTCGGAAGGCATTGCGCTGACCGTGGTCGGCCCGGAAGCCCCGCTGGTCAACGGCGTGGTCAATGCCTTCCGTGCCGCCGGCCTGAAGATCTGGGGTCCGACCCAGCACGCCGCCCAGCTCGAGGGTTCCAAGGCCTTTGCCAAGGATTTCCTGGCACGCCACGACATCCCGACCGCGTTCTACCAGGTCTTCACCGATACCGATGCCGCCCTCGCCTACGTGCGCGAGAAAGGTGCGCCCATCGTGATCAAGGCTGACGGCCTGGCCGCCGGCAAGGGCGTCATCGTCGCCATGACGCTGGCCGAGGCGGAAGAAGCCATCATCGACATGCTGGCGGGCAACAAGTTCGGCTCGGCCGGCGCGCGCGTCGTGGTCGAGCAGTTCCTGGAGGGCGAGGAAGCCTCGTTCATCGTCATGGTCGATGGCAGGAATGCCCTCGCCATGGCCACAAGCCAGGATCACAAGCGCATCGGCGATGCCGACACCGGCCCCAACACCGGCGGCATGGGCGCCTACTCGCCGGCCCCGGTGGTGACAGCCGAGGTGCATGCGCGCGTGATGCGCGAGGTCATCATGCCGACCGTCAACGGCATGATCAGCGAAGGCCATCCCTACACCGGCTTCCTGTACGCCGGCCTGATGATCGACGACAGCGGCGCGCCGCGCGTAATCGAGTTCAACTGCCGCTTCGGCGACCCCGAGACGCAGCCGGTGATGATGCGCCTGCGCAGCTCGCTGGTGGCACTGGTGGAAGCCGGCATCGCCGGTGAACTGGACCGGATCGAGGCCGACTGGGACCCGCGTGCGGCGCTGGGCGTGGTCATGGCTGCCGGCGGCTATCCCGGCGACATCCGCAAGGGTGACGTGATCAGCGGCCTCGGCCAGGAAGCGGCGGATGCCAAGGTCTTCCATGCCGGCACCGCGCTGAAGGATGGCGAGGTGGTGACCAGCGGCGGCCGCGTGCTCTGCGCCACCGGCCTCGGTGCGACGGTTTCGGAAGCCCAGGCGGCCGCCTATGCCGAAGTGGCGAAGGTGAGCTGGACGGGCGAATACCACCGCAGCGACATTGGCTACCGTGCGGTGGCGCGAGAACAGGGTCGCGGCTGACCGCCCGACACTGCCGGCAGCACCTGAAAGCCCTCTCCGGAGGGCTTTTTCATGCCTCCGTTTCACGTATCCTCAGGCGCCAGCATGGACGCGCCTGCCTGCCACCAAAGCGAGACCCGTCAGTCGGACGGAAACGGCCCTGTATAACCCGCGTACTGGACGCCGATGCTATACTCCGGCGCTTGATAACAGCACCCCGTACAAGCGAGAGACACTATGGATGAGGCACTGCGCAAAGCGGCACTCGACTACCACGAGTTTCCCCAGCCCGGCAAGATCAGCGTCACGCCCAGCAAGCAGCTGAGCAACCAGCGTGACCTGGCACTGGCCTACTCGCCTGGCGTCGCCGCGCCCTGCGAGGAAATCGAGCGCGACCCCTCCACCGTTTCCCGCTACACCGCCCGTGGCAACCTGGTTGCCGTGATCACCAATGGCACCGCCGTGCTCGGCCTGGGCGACATCGGACCGCTGGCCTCGAAGCCGGTGATGGAAGGAAAGGGCGTGCTGTTCAAGAAGTTCGCCGGCATCGATGTCTTCGACATCGAGATCAACGAGCGCGACCCCGAGAAGCTGGTCGACATCATCGCGTCTCTGGAGCCGACCTTCGGTGGCATCAACCTCGAGGACATCAAGGCACCGGAATGCTTCTACGTCGAGAAAAAGCTGCGCGAACGCTGCAAGATTCCGGTCTTCCACGATGACCAGCACGGTACCTCGATCATTGTCGGCGCTGGCCTGCTCAATGCCCTCAAACTGGTCGACAAGAAGATCGAGGACATCCGCATCGTCTGCTCCGGGGCTGGCGCCGCCGCCATTTCCTGTCTCGAGCTGCTGATCTCCCTGGGCGCGCGCCGCGAAAACATCTTCGTGACCGACTCCAAGGGCGTGATCCACAGCGAGCGCAGCGGCCTGGATGAAAGCAAGCAGCGCTTCGCCCAGAAGACCGATGCCCGTACCCTGGAGGACCTGTTCGCCGGTGCCGACATGTTCCTCGGCCTGTCCACGGCCGGGATCGTGTCGCAGGACATGGTCAAGCAGATGGCTCGCGACCCCATCATCTTCGCGCTCGCCAACCCGACCCCGGAAATCCTGCCGGAGATTGCCAAGGCCGCTCGTCCGGATGCCATCATGGCCACCGGTCGCTCGGACTACCCGAACCAGGTCAACAACGCGCTCTGCTTTCCCTATATCTTCCGCGGCGCGCTGGACTCCGGTGCCACCACCGTCAACGAGGCCATGAAGATTGCCTGCGTGCACGCGATCGCTCGCATGGCGCACGCCGAGTCTGCCGATGCGGTGCTCGGCGAAAGTCTGCGCTTCGGTCGCGACTACATCATTCCGCGTCCGCTGGATCCGCGCCTGATCATGGCGATTGCCCCGGCTGTCGCCCAGGCCGCCATGGACAGCGGCATCGCCACACGCCCGATCACCGACTTCGCCGCCTACCGCCAGCGCCTGTCCGAATTCGTCTACAACTCGGCCTTCATCATGAAGCCGGTGTACGCGAAGGCCAAGCAGCAGCCCAAGCGCGTGGTGTTCTGTGAAGGCGAGGATGACCGCGTGCTGCGTGCCGTGCAGATCATCGTCGATGAAGGCCTGGCGCGCCCCATTCTGGTGGGACGCCCCGGTGTCATCACGGAACGCATCGAGCACCTCGGGCTGCGCGTGCGCGCAGGCTCCGAGATCGAGATCGTCGACCAGGACAACTACCCGCAGTACGAGCAGTTCTGGCAGCACTACCACCGCACGCTGGAGCGTCGCGGCGTCGGCGAGGAACTGGCCAAGCGCGAGGCGCGCCGGCGCACCACGCTGATCGGTGCCCTGCTGGTGGAGTTCGGTCACGCCGACGGCATGATCTGCGGCTCCTTTGCCAACTACGGCCTGCACCTGAGCTACGTGCGTCGCACCATCGGCCTGCGTCCCGGCGCCAAGGCCTTCGCGGCCATGAACGTGCTGATGCTGCAGGACCGCACCCTGTTCATCGCCGACACCTACGTCAACCCTGATCCGAGCGCGGAAGAGCTGGCCGACATGACGCTGCTTGCCGCCGAAGCAGTGCGCAACTTCGGCATCACCCCGAAAGTCGCGCTGCTGTCGCATTCCAATTTCGGCAACGAGGACACGCCCAGCGCACGCAAGATGCGCGAGGTGTTCCAGCTGCTGCAGGATCGCGCGCCGGAACTGGAAGTCGAAGGCGAGATGCATGGCGATGCGGCGCTCGACGAGCACATCCGCAACCGGGTCTTCCCGAACTCGCGTCTCAAGGGCTCGGCCAACCTGCTGATCATGCCCAACATCGATGCCGCCAACATCTCCTTCAACCTGCTCAAGACCGCCAGCGGCAATGGCGTCACCGTCGGCCCCATCCTGCTGGGCGCCAGCAAGCCGGTACACATCATGTCGCCGAGCTGCACCGTGCGCCGCATCGTCAACATGACTGCGCTGACCGTCGCAGAGGCCGCCGCGCGCGGCTGACCCGCCATCCCGGCCCCGAGCGACTCGGGGCCGGGCAGCTGCCCTTCCCTGCCGGCCTGGTGTAGTCTTCCGACATGACAAACCAGTCCGCCTTGTCCTCACGCCTGACCTCATGCCTGACCTGGCTTGCACTGTTCGGTCTGATGCTGCTCGCCAGCAGCTCGCTGCCGGCGGCGGAAAAGCGTCTGGTGCTGTCTGCCGATGCGGAACGCGTGGCGCTCGGGCGCTGGCTCGACCACTTTGCCACGCTGGATGAGGACCTGATGCCCTCGGAGCTGCTGGGCAGAAACACCCCGGATACCCGAACACTCTGGCAGCCCCACCTTACCGACCGCATCAACCTCGGCTTCAGCGGCCAGACCTGGTGGTTCCGCCTTCGTCTGCACAACCCCGGCAAGGCAGAAGAACGTCTGCTGGAGTTCAGCCGCGCCACCCTCGGGCAGATCGGCCTCTATGCGCGCAACGCCGATGGAAACTGGCAGTGGCGCAAGGCCGGCACCAGCAATCAGGGCCGCAACGGCGATCCCGACCACCTGGGCTATGCCTTCCGGGTACACATCCCGCCGGGGGACTCCGAACTGCTGTTCCAGCTCAAGTCGGACTATGCCCTCAATACCGCCGTCACCCTGTCGACGCCAATGGCCAGCCTGAGTGCGGCACAGCGGCAGTCAAGCTGGCATGGCATGGCCCTGGGCATGACGCTGGCGCTGGCGGCCGCATTGCTGCTGCTCAACGGCGGCCGGCACTCCAGGAGCCTGCTCGCCAGCTTCACCCTGATCCAGCTGCTGGTGGTGATCAGCGCGCTCACCGATCGAGGCGTGCCCAGCACCTGGTGGCTGGACATTCCAACCATTCAGCACGGCCTCATGCAGCTGTGCATGATGCTGCTGCAGATGAGCATCGTCTGGTTCGTGCTGACCTTGCTCAGCGAGCGCAAGCTGCTGACGGCGTTCTGGCATCACGCCCTGCTGCTGACCCAGGCTGCGCTGGCCATCGCCCTCATGCTCAGCGTCGTGCTGGAGCGTCAGCATGCGCTGGCGCTGCTCACGCTGGTCTCCATGCTACCCGGCATCGTCATGGCCATGGCCTGCATTCCGGCCATACGTCAGTCCGGACAGGGCATCAACCTGATCTTCTGGGCCAGTGCCCTGCTGCTGGTGTCGCGCAATGCCCTGACGCTGTCGCTGACCGGACAGCTGCTGATTCCCTTCGAGCCTTATCAGTGGCTGCTGCCGTTCCACCTGCTGCACAGCTGCCTGCTGCTGCTGGCACTGTCACGCACTGACACCCGGGTCAGCGCCCCGGCAGCGACCATCGAGCCCCCTGCGGTGCGTCAGCCGGCAGACGAGGAGGTCCGCATCCGGACGGATGTTCCCGATATCGACAGCCAGAGCCTGCGCCTGCCCTTGCGCATCCTGCTGGTGGAGGACAACCCCTGGGTGCGTCAGGTCATTGTCGGCCTGCTGCGCAAGCAGGGCATAGACACGCTGACCGCCGAGAACGGCATGATTGCCTTGTCGCTGATGGAGCATGAGGCGCTGGACATGGTGCTGATGGACTGCGACCTGCCCGAGCTCGACGGGCTGTCCACCACCCAAGTCTGGCGTCAGCGCGAGCGCGAGCTGCACCGGCGGCCGCTGCCCATTCTCGCCGTGACCGCACACGTCTCGGACGAGCAGCGGGCCCAGGCGCTGGATGCCGGGATGAATGACTTCATTGCCAAGCCGGTGGACATGCGCACGCTGCGCAACGCCATCCTGACCTGGACAGGTTCCGCCACACGCGCCGCCAAGCGCTGACTCAGGCGATGGCGCGCGGCCCGTCGGGGTTGATGTCATTGCCCGGCAACGCCGTCATCAGCAGACAATGTGGCGCCACCAGCTCACGCAGGGGAATGTCGCTGCCACGCGCGAACAGGCGCAGCTTGAGACTGGCGAACGGAGTCATCTTGAGCACCCGGAGACCACCACCGGGTACCGCGTCGTTCATGGCCAGCCAGGGCTGCAGACGGGAGTTTCCGCCATCGCAAAGAACCTGAAGGCGGTAGCGCGCATTCACCAGCGTGGCCATCCAGCGATAGTTGTCGAGACGCGGGGCATCGACGGTGGGGCCCGGCCACCAGCGATCGAACTGGATCACCTCCTCTTCCAGCTGCAGCGTGGCGACGCTCAACGAGAGCGGCTCGGACTGCTGCCATTGCGCCGCCAGGGTCTGACCGATGCCGAGAAAGCTGACACCGGGACGGTCCGTGAAGTGCACGGCCTGCACCCAGGCCATGCCTGGCGTGGTCATGCGCCCCCAGGCCTGCCAGGTGCCGCCCTGGAAGCTGCCGGAAACGCCCAGCGCCTGGGCGGCAGCCTCGCCACGCCAGCTCATGGGCTGCCAGTGCACGCTGCCCAGAGGCCAGTCGAGCAGATGCGGTGCCTCTGCCGCCGACAGCGACTGCAGACGACAATTGCCCAGTCCCTCCGGCGTGAACAGCCGGCTTTGCACCTGCTGCTCGCGCTCGGCCAGGTAGCTGCCACTGCTCCAGTTGTGCTGCAGCACATCCCACTGTCCGTGCTGGCGCCACTGACGGCGATGCAGGCGAGACAGGCGCTCGCTGTCATGCACCAGCTCGCTGCGACGACCATTGCGCTGGAAGGTGGCCAGGGTCACTTCCATGGTTTGCGGCTGGCCCAGCACGCGACTGCAGGTCTGCTGACGCAGCCAGAAGGCCTGCCCGCTGTGCGGGTCAAGACCCCAGCGGACGTACTGATCGAAGCCGCCGGTCAGCACCGGCTCGCGCGGAATGAAGGCAGCAGAAGTCATAATCCAACCAGCAGAAACGGCAGCCGGCTCGATCAGGAGCCGGCATCACGGGCGTTGAGAACCGAAGTGTACTTCGAGACGCAGTGCAATAGCGGGTAATGTATCCCAGTCGCGCGCCCGCGTCTGCGTCAGTCGGGGCTCAACCTCGTAGAACAGCCAGTCGCGCCAGATGCGCTGACGGTAGCGCAGCCACAGGGAGCGGCTTTCGGTCTGCCACTCCGGCTTGGTAACCCCTTCCTGCCCGAGACCGGCCGACACCGCCGCATGATGGCTGAGCGTCTGGCTGATCAGGCCGCCACGAGACCAGAACAGCCCCTGGTCGCTGTCCTCTTCCTGGTGATCGAGGTTGTGATACAGGGTACCGGCACGCTTTGCGCTGAAGGCATGGGTGTAGTCGATCTCGTTGATCGCGCGCAGACGCTCGTCGACGCTGTAGCGCGCGCTCTGCGAAAAGCGGATGGCATCGTGCTCGCCCAGCGACCAGGTCTTGCGGAAGCGCGCGCGCACGAACAGGTCAGGACCGGAGCGCACCCCGGCATCGGTCTCGATCTGCAGGCGATCAAGGTTGTAGGCCAGCCAGCGCAAGGCCAGCGCCGACTCGTTGACAGTGGGAATGCCCTGCTCGCGGCTGGACTCCTGGGATTCGTCCTCGAACACCAGCGACAGGCGCTTGCTGATTCTCGGCAACCTGACCTTGGCACGCACACGCAAGGCCGGGGTGAGCTCGCCCTCCTCGTCGATCACCAGCTCGGTGATGGCCCGCATCGACACCTTGGCCTGGTCCTCGACGTCCGGATGACCGAACCAGTCATCCAGCCAGCGCACGGTGGATTGCGAGTGCAGGTCGACCAGACAGTGCGGGTAGTCGGCCCAGCCGAGGAAATCGCCCTTGGCATCCCGCTCGATGCAGGGCGGCTCTGCCGCAGCGTGCGCGCCGACAGCCGCCAGACACAAAGGAATCGCACGGACAGTTCCAGCCAGCCAGCCAGTCATGACAGCCCTCCGACACGGGTGCACGAGCACACGGTTTCAGGCTTGCACAACTGCGGCGCCGGCGTCGAGTGAGTTCTGTCGGTTGGTTGTCAGGATTTTGTCAAGAAAAAGCCCCTTGCGGGGCTCTTTCCTGACCATTCAGCGAGGCGCTCAGAAGCTCGCGGCATCCAGTGCCATGATGTCGTCTGAACCTGCCTTCACGGCGGCAACCCGGCTGTGCAGCTCAGGCAGCGTGCGACCGAAGAAGAAGCGCGCCACGGCGAGCTTGTCGGCGTGGAACGGCGTGTCACCGGCGGCCGCGGCACGGGCCATGAGCAGCCACATGTGCGCGTAGCAGAGCAGACCGAAGGCATGCAGGAAGTCCACCGAGCTGCCGCTGAGCTCGTTGGGACGCTCACGCACCACCGACAGGATCCACGCGGTTGCATCGGCAATCGCATCGGCAGCCGCGGCCGTGGCCTGCGCGAAGCCTGCGAGGGCAGGATTTCCGGCTGCCTCGGCAATCAGCGCACGCACCTCGGCGAGATAGGTCTCGATGAAGCGCCCGCCGTTGGCCGCCAGCTTGCGCGCAACGAGATCAAGCGCCTGGATGCCGTTGGCACCTTCATAGATCTGTGCGATACGGGTATCACGTACGAGCTGTTCCATGCCCCACTCGCGCACGTAGCCATGGCCGCCGAACACCTGCTGGGCCTCGACGCATGCGTCAAAGGCACGATCCGTGAGGAAGGCCTTGGCGACCGGGGTCATCAGGGCGACGATGTCATTGGCAGCGACGCGCTCGGCGTCATTCTCGCTGTACTTCGAGAGGTCAAGGTACTTGGAGACATACATGGCGAAACAGCGGCCGGCCTCGTTGTGGGCACGAACCTTGAGCAGCATGCGTCGCACGTCGGCGTGCACGAGGATGCTGTCTGCGGCCTTCTCGGGCTGCTGCGGTCCCTGGGCGGAGCGGCCCTGGATGCGGTCCTTGGCATAGGCGGCGGCATTCTGGTAGGCCACTTCCGAGGCACCGATGCCCTGCAGGCCCATGGACAGACGCTCGTAGTTCATCATCACGAACATGGCGGCCAGGCCCTTGTTGACCTCACCGACCAGCCAGCCGGTGGCGCCATCGAAGTTCATCACGCAGGTGGCCGAGCCCTTGATGCCCATCTTGTGCTCGATGTTGCCGGCAGACACGGCATTGCGGGCACCCAGCGAGCCGTCCTCGTTGACGAGGAACTTGGGCACCACGAACAGCGAGATGCCCTTGGATCCGGCCGGCGCATCCGGCAGCTTGGCAAGCACCAGGTGAACGATGTTGCTGGTCAGGTCGTGCTCGCCGCCGGTGATGAAGATCTTGGTCCCGGTGATCTGGAAGCTGCCGTCCGCCTGCGGCACGGCGCGGGTCTTCATGATGCCGAGGTCGGTGCCGCAATGCGGCTCGGTCAGACACATGGTGCCAGCCCATTCGCCCGAGTAGATCTTGGGCAGGTAGCGCTCGTTGAGTTCGGTGCTGGCGTGCTGCGACATGGCCAGGGCAGCACCAATGCCGAGCAGCGGGTAGAGCGCGAACGAGGGGTTGGCCGCGAACAGGATCTCTTCCGTCATCACCGTGACCATCTTGGGCATGCCCTGGCCACCCCAGCGCGGATCGGCACCAAGACCGATCCAGCCACCTTCGCCATACTGGGCAAAGGCTTCCTTGAAGCCGGCGGGCGTGGTCACCACGCCGTTGTTGAACTGGGCACCTTCCTCGTCGCCGGAGCGGTTGATCGGGAACACCACGTTCTCGTTGAACTTGGCGGCTTCCTCGAGGATGGCATCGACGGTGTCGCGATCCACATCCGCCAGGGCTGGCAGACGCGACCAGATGTCGCTGGCCTGGAAGACTTCGTCGAGGATGAAGCGCATGTCGCGCAGGGGAGCCTTGAAGACGGGCATGTCGATTCTCTCTGGGGCGGTCACTGCCGCCGGGTCAAGCCGTGGAAACCGGCGAAAACGGAATGTCGCAGACGGACAGAAGCCCGCATGCGCGGGCTCCGGTCCGTGTCACCTCAGTCGGATCAGAACGCGAAGGACTCGGCATCCATCTGCATGAGCACGTCGACACCGCCGTCGATGATATCGACGTGGCCCTTGGTGCGCGGCAGGATCTTCTTGAAGTAGAACTGAGCGGTCTTGATCTTGGCTTCGTAGAAGGCGGTGTTGCCTTCACCGGCGGCGATCTTGTCCTGGGCGACCTTCGCCATCCAGGCCCACAGATAGCCGAGCGTGACGTAGCCCGAGTACATCATGTAATCGACTGCGGCAGCACCGGCCTCGTTGGGGTTCTGCATGGCCTTCATGCCGATGCGCATCGTGAGATCGCCCCACTCCTTGTTGAGCGCGGACAGCGGACCGGTGAACTCGGCCATGGCGGCATTGCCAGCCTCGGCTTCGCAGAACTTGTGCACGATCTTGGTGAAGTTGCGCAGCATGGCACCCTGGGTCTGCAGCACCTTGCGGCCCAGCAGGTCCAGCGCCTGAATCTGCGTGGTGCCTTCGTACAGCAGGGCAATGCGGGTGTCACGGACGATCTGCTCCATGCCCCATTCGCGGATGAAGCCGTGGCCACCGTAGACCTGGACACCGTGGTTGGCGGACTCGTAGCCGACTTCGGTGAGGAAGGCCTTGGCGATCGGGGTCAGGAAGGACAGCAGCTCGTCAGCCTTCTTGCGAGCTTCTTCGTCAGTGGATCCCTGAACGATGTCGTTCTGGGTCGACAGCCAGTAGCAGAGCAGACGACCGCCTTCGGCAAAGGCCTTCTGGGTCATCAGCATCTGACGCACGGCCGGATGCACGATGATCGGATCGGCTTCCTTCTCGGGGTTGGCCGGACCGGTCAGGGCGCGCATGGCGAGACGGTCACGAGCGTATTCGAGGGCGCCCTGGAAGGAGCCTTCGGCAGCGGCCAAACCCTGCACGGCGGTGCCGATGCGGGCGGTGTTCATGAAGGTGAACATGCAGTTCAGGCCACGGTTGGGCGGGCCGATCAGGAAGCCCTTGGCGGCATCGAAGTTCATCACGCAGGTGGCCGAGGCCTTGATGCCCATCTTGTGCTCGATGGAGCCGCAGGCCACGGTGTTGCGCTCGCCACTGGGCATGAACTTGGGCACGATGAAGAGCGAAATGCCCTTGGTGCCCTTTGGCGCATCCGGCAGACGGGCCAGCACGATGTGCACGATGTTGTCGGCGAGGTCATGCTCACCGGCCGAGATGAAGATCTTGGTGCCGGTGATGGCGTAGGAGCCGTCAGCGTTGGGCTCGGCCTTGGTGCGGATGATGCCGAGGTCGGAGCCGGCATGCGGCTCGGTCAGGCACATGGTGCCGGTCCACTCGCCCGAGATCAGCTTGGTCAGGTAGACCTCCTTCTGCTCCGGCGTGCCATGTTCCTCAAGGGTGTTGATGGCACCGTGCGACAGACCCGGATACATGCCGAACGACCAGTTGGCGGTACCCATCATCTCGCTCATGGCGACGCCGACGGTGGGCGGAAGACCCTGGCCACCGTGTTCCGGTTCGGCAGCCAGTGCCCCGAAGCCGAGTTCGACATACTTGGCATAGGCTTCCTTGAAGCCCTTGGGCGTGGTCACCACACCGTTGTCGAAGGTGCAGCCCTCTTCATCACCCGAACGGTTGATCGGGGCCAGCTCGCCTTCACAGAACTGGGCGCCGGCTTCGACCACGCTGTCGATCAGCTCGCGGTTGGTATCGGCAAACTTCGGCAGCGAGGCATAGAGGGATTCGAGACCAAGTACGTCGTGCATGACGAACTGCATGTCGCGCTGCGGGGCCTTGTATTGAAATGCCATGTTGTCAAACCTCTGGTAAGTGTCCGGGCTATGCCCGGAATGTATGTTCCGTCTGACTGAGGGAGTCCGGACATCACGACAGTCACGCGACGGGCTCCGACAGAAGTGCTCGAGTTTAGTCAAAATCTGAACAGCAACACACTCTGGTTTGTGACTGGCCGTTCACGATTTGCGAAAACCCTGTAACGGTTTCCGGAGATCATGATGACAGGAGTTTTGTACAGTACAGCTGAACAAGCCCCGGTCAAGACGCTGCGGCCCAGGGCAGGTTGGTCAAGAATGCCGCCGCGGCTGCCGGTGACGGCGACTCCAGCACCGGGACAACCCCCAGACACGGCGCTTTCAAGCCCTGCGCCAGCGACGCGATGTTCTCGTCCAGCGCCAGCATGCCGGGATCACGCACATTCGCGACCCAGCCGGCCAGTTCCAGTCCGTCGCGGCGTATGGCCTCTGCCGTGAGAAACGCCGCATTCAGGCAGCCGAGACGAACACCAACCACCAGAACCACCGGCAGCTTGAGCGTGACCGCAATCGCCGACATGAACTCGATGTCATTCAGCGGCACCCGCCAGCCCCCTGCGCCCTCGATCAGGGTGAGCCCGGCGCGGCGCGACAGGCTGCCACGGCAGAAGCCGACGACCTGCGACACGGTTGGCCGCCGGCCGGCATGGCGCGCCGCCAGATGTGGCGAGCAGGCATCCGGCAACGCCACCGGATTGACCTCCTCGTAATACAGCGGGCGCAGACTGCTGGCCGCGTGCAGCGCGAGGGCATCGGCATTGCGCAATCCCTCTGCAGTACGCTCGCACCCTGCCGCCACCGGCTTCAGGCCCAGCGTCGACAGACCGCGTTCATTGGCCGCCTGCAACCAAGCCGTCGCCACCAGGGTCTTGCCGACATCGGTGTCGGTACCGGTAATGAAATACGCAGAGGTCATGCCCTGTTCATCCTGTCTGGTTCGTGCTGGCAGGCGCTCTCAGGCGTACCTGCCAGACGGTGTAGCGCAAGGGAATGCCGGCAGGTTCGCGGACGGCCTCGAGACCATCCCGCAGCTCAGCCAGGCGCTGGCGTCCGCCCAGGCCTTCAGGGCCGGCATGACGCGCGGTGATGCCCATGGCGCGCACGGCATCCAGCCAGTCATCCGGTTGCGGGTAATGGTCGGCATAGGTCACCACCCGCTCCTTCTCGATGACCGCGCACGCCATCGCCGCGTCGCGCCAGTCTGCCAGCGGCTGCAGGGCCGAGCCCTGCGTGGTATCCGCCGGGCGCCCGGGCAGGCTGCCCAATACCGGAATGGCCAGGCAGGCAGGTGCTGCCGGCTTGAGTACGCGCACGATTTCATTCAAGGCACGCGGCGGATCACAGGTCCAGTGCAGGGCAAAGCTGCTCGCCACGCCATCCAGCGCATGGCTGGCCAGCGGCAGCGCGAGGGCATCGGCACAGACAGGGAGTATGGCCGCGCCGGCATTGCCGTGCATCGCCATGCCCAGCATGCCGGGACTGAGGTCCAGTGCCAGCACCGTCTCCATGTCTGGCAGGCTGAGCAGGCGGCGGCCCAGCTGACCGGTGCCGGCGCCCAGATCCAGCCAGCACCCGGCACAGCGGATGTCCCCGGCCAGCCACGCCAGCAGCTCGTCGACACAGGACTGCTGGGCACCCGCCCAGGCGTCGTAGCGCGACGCCGCACGATCAAAGCGACGCTGCACGCGCGCCTGCCAGGTCATGGCCATGGTCAGCATGCCAGCGCCAGACGCTCGCGACAGAAGTCACGGAACGCTGCCAGGAACAGCGCCGGCTGCGCCAGGAACGGCGCATGCCCGCTGCCCTCGATGACCGCCAGCGACAGCGTCGGCTGCAGGGCCTTGAGGGCGTCGCCGGCAGCCGCCGGCACCAGGTAGTCGGTGGCGCCGAGAATCAGCTGCACCGGTTGCTGCAGCGTCGCAAGCTCATGGCGCAGGTCCAGCGCCGCCAGCAGATCCAGCCCCTCGCGCAGCGCCCTGGGCGCAGGCAGCCCCTGCAGGTAGACGATCTCCTGCAGAAAGCGGATGTCTTCCTTCATGCGCTCGGAGCCACGGCACTGCAGCGCGAGAAAGCGGAACAGGGTGCCGTCGCCATCCTCGGCGAAAAGCTCGCTGAACTGGCGAAAGACCGCGGCCGGCATGGCACAGGGCCAGTCCTCGCGCTGCAGGAAGCAGGCATTGGTGGCGACCAGCGCCAGCGCCGACACACGCTGGGGCGCCTGCGCGGCGACCGCCAGCGCCAGTTCGCCACCCAGCGACCAGCCCATCCACACGGCGCGAGCCGGCGCCACCGCGAGCAGACGCCGCACCAGGTCATCACGCTGCAGGCCCTGACGCGGCAGCGGGCTGCGACCCATGCCGGGCAGGTCGATGACGGTGACCTGGAAGTGCTCGAGCAAATCCGGCACGACCGGATCCCAGACCACCGAGTGCAGGCCCCAGCCATGCAGCAGCACCAGCTCCGGCGCTGCGGCTCCGGCCGGACCGGTGCAGGCATAGGTGTCGTGGTAAAGGGTCAGGGAATCGGCGTGCGTCACGCAACATCCTCCAGGCAGGCATGGGCTGGCGCCAGCTGCGCCATGGCATCGAGCAGTGCGTCGACATCAGCATCGGTGTGCGTTGCGGTCAGCGTCAGACGCAGGCGTGCGGTACCGGCGGGCACGGTGGGGGGACGGATTGCCGCGACCCAGATGGCGCGCTCCGCGAGGGCCTGGCTGACCGCCAGCGCGCGCTCGGCAGAGCCCAGCAGCACCGGCTGGATGGGGGTGTCGCTGGCCATCAGCGTCCAGCCCTGGGCCAGCAGACCGGCACGCAGGCGCTGCACCAGATTCTGCAGATGCTGGCGTCGCCAGTCCTCGTCGCGCACCAGTTGCAGTGCAGTCAGCGTGGTCATGGCCAGCGCCGGCGGCAAGGCGGTGGTGTAGATGCCCGGCCGCGCCAGCTGCTGCAGCGCCGCAAGCAATGCGCGCGGCCCGGCCACGAAGGCACCGTAGACACCAAAGGCCTTGCCCAAGGTGCCGACGCGCAGAGGCACGGCATCCGCCGCCAGCCCGAAGTGGCTGACGCTGCCGCGCCCCTGCTCGCCAAGCACGCCGAAGGCATGGGCCTCGTCCAGCACCAGCAAGGCTTCGTGCGTCTGTGCCAGCCGCAACAGGTCGGGCAACGGCGCGATGTCGCCATCCATGCTGAACACGCCATCACTGACGACAAGACGGCGGCGCGCCGGCGTGCGGTGCAGACGTGCCTGCAGATCATCCACGTCAGCATGACGGTAGCGCTGGTGCGCGGCACCCGACGCCAGGCCGCCATCCAGCAGCGAGGCATGGTTGAGACGATCCTGGAAGATCGCGTCGTCACGTCCGGCCAGGCCCTGCAGGACGCCGAGATTGGCCAGGTAGCCATTGCCGAACAGCAGCACCAACTCGACACCCAGCCAGTCCGCCAAGGCTTCGGCAAGGGCATCATGGGCGTGGTGATGCCCGCACACCAGCGCCGACGCGCCGGCACCCACGCCGGTATCGGCAACCGCCTGCTGCAGGGCGCTGCGCAAGCGCGCATCTGCAGCGAGGCCGAGGTAGTCGTTGCTGCAGAAGTTCAGCAGCCAGCGCCCGTCACGCAGCACCCGGGCCCCCTGCGGCGACGCCAGGGTCTGGTAACGGCGCAGCAGGCCGGCAGCCGTGCGCTCGGCGATGACGGCGTCGGCCCACTGTGCCCAGGCGGATGGCAGACTCATGTGCAGTCCGGTCGCGTCAGCCGGCCGTGGCCATGGCATCACGCCACAGCGAGGCAGGACGGTTGACCGGCGCAGCCGCAAGCGTCGGCTCGAACACCGTCTGCTCCTCGCGCGGATGGATGCCGAGACGCTGGAACAGGCGACGGTCGGCCTCGGCCTCGGGGTTTGCCGTGGTCAGCAGCTTCTCGCCATAGAAGATGGAGTTGGCACCGGCGAGGAAGCACAGCGCCTGCAGCGACTCGGGCATCTGCTCGCGACCGGCGGACAGACGCACCATGCTGCGCGGCATCAGGATGCGGGCGACCGCGATGGTGCGCACGAACTCGAAGGGATCCAGGTCGTCGACCTCGCCCAGCGGTGTGCCGGCAATCTTCACCAGCTGGTTGATCGGCACCGAGTCCGGGTGCGCCGGCAGCGTGGCCAGCTGGGTGAGCAGGCCGACGCGATCCTCGCGTGACTCGCCAAGACCGACGATGCCACCGGCACAGACCTTCATGCCGGCATCACGCACATGCGCCAGCGTGTCCAGACGGTCCTGGTAGCTGCGCGTGGTGATGATCTGGTTGTAGTGCTCGGGGCTGGTGTCGAGGTTGTGGTTGTAATAGTCCAGACCGGCCTCGGCGAGCTGCTGCGCCTGGCCGCCGTCGAGCATGCCCAGCGTCATGCACGTCTCCAGGCCCAGCGCCTTCACGCGCTTCACCATCTCCAGCACGTAGGGCATGTCCTTTTCGCGCGGGCTGCGCCAGGCCGCGCCCATGCAGAAGCGCGAGGCGCCCTTTTCCCTAGCGTTCCTGGCTTCCTCGACTACCTTCTCTATAGCGAGCAGCTTTTCCTTGTCGAGGCCGGTGTCGTAGTGCCCGGACTGCGAACAGTACTTGCAGTCCTCGGGGCAGGCGCCGGTCTTGATCGACAGCAGCGTGCTGACCTGCACGGCATTGGCATCGAAATGCTGGCGATGCACCTGCTGGGCCCGGAACAGCAGGTCATTGAAGGGCAACTCGAAGAGGGCGCGCACTTCCGGGCGCGTCCAGTCGGTACGCACCACGCCGGAGAACTGGGACATGGACAGGCATCCTGCAGAAAGACCGGCACCGCGCCGGCAATGGCCGATTCTGGCGAGGCTGGCACGCTATCGTCAACTCATGATCAAGGCCATGGTTGACAATGTTCGAGCCAGCCACTGCCTTCTTTGTGGCGGACGCTGCCTGGATCGCTGCCTGTGCCCGGCCTGCCTGAATGATCTGCCCTGGCTGGACGACAGCTGCCGCCGCTGCGCCCTGCCCCTGCCTGAACATGAAGAGACACCCGTGAACACGCGCTGCTGCGGCGAGTGCCAGCGCGATCCGCCACCCTGGCAGGCGGCCGCCGTGTTTCGCTACGAGTTTCCGGTCGATGCCCTGATCGCCGCCTTCAAGTACCAGGGCCGGCTGACGCTTGCCGATGCACTGGGAGAGCTGCTGGCCGCGCGCCTGCCGCCCGACTGGCAGGACAGCCTGGTCGTGCCGGTGCCGGTGCACACGCAACGCCTGCGTGAACGTGGCTACAACCAGGCGGCACTGCTGGCACGCGACGTGGCCACCCGTCAGCACATGCGTTACCAGCCCGACAGCCTGCAGCGCCGGCGCGTCACGGCAATGCAGAAAACCTTGTCGCCGGCGCAACGCGAAGCCAACCTGGCCGATGCCTTCAGCTGGCAGGGCCCGCCATTGCAGGGATGCAACGTGCTTGTCATCGACGACGTGTTGACTACCGGAGCCACCCTGTCGGCGCTTGCTCGCGTGCTCACGGAGGCCGGCGCAGGCGAGGTCCGGGCGCTGGTTGTGGCGCGCACGCTGCCGCCTTGAGCCACGACCTATTTCTTTGTCCGGGGATGCTCAGGCGGGTGGCTGCCGCGCGCAAGGCATTGCTAGAATGCGGTCACCACTCGGGAGATGTTCTCGCCATGCTGATGGCCTTCACCCTCAACAAGGGTTTGCTCGAACCCGTGGCCATCAATGCCGCCGAAGACCTGGTCCAGGACATTCTCTGGGTTGACCTGATCAACCCCACGGACGAGGAACGCGAATGGGTGCGCACGGCCTACCGGCAGGAGCTGCCAAGCATCGACGATCTCTACGAGATCGAGGCGACCTCGCGCTTCTACGAAAATGATGACGGCCTGCACATCAGCTCCTACTTCCTGAACTACGCCGACCAGACCTCGGCCAACATCTCGGCCGCCTTCGTGTTCAACGGCGATCGCCTGTTCACCCTGCGCGAGGAGGAGCTGGCCGCCTTCCGCCTGTTCCGCCTGCGCGCGCGCAAAGGTCTGGTCAACGTCAGCAATCCGAAGTCCATCCTGATCGGCCTGTTCGAGACCAAGGTGGAGAACCTCGCCGACATGATCGAGCGCGTCGCCGCCGATCTCGAGGTCACCAGCAGCCAGGTGCTCGGCAATGCCGAGACCGACGACATGGAGTCGCTGCTGACCGAGATCGCGCAACAGGAAGACATCATCGGCAAGGTGCGTATCTCCATGGTCGACCTGCAGCGCATGCTCTACCTGCTGCTGCGCTCGGGCATGCTCAACGCCGAGCTCAGCGAACGCCTGCGCGACATCATCCGCGACTCCGAGTCCCTGATCGCGCACACCTCGTTCCTGTTCGACAAGATCAAGTTCCTGCTCGACACCACGCTCGGCTTCATCAACGTCAACCAGAACAAGATCATCAAGATCTTCTCGGTGGCCTCGGTGGTGTTCCTGCCGCCGACCATGATCGCCAGCATCTACGGCATGAACTTCCGTTTCATGCCAGAGCTCGACTGGTCCGGCGGCTACCCCTTCGCCATCGGCCTGATGGTGCTGTCGGCGGTGACGCCCTTCCTCTACTTCAAGCGCCGCAACTGGTTATGAGCCGCCTCGCCAACAACCCGGAATTGTTGGCGCTGGATGCCCTGATCGACCGCGCTGGCGCCCATGTCATGTGCGACGTGGTCACCCATGTCGACGCCGACGGTCACCGCCTGCCGGTCTGGTGCCTGTCGCTGGGCAACCGCAGCCCCAGCGTGCCGGCCGTGGGCTTCTTTGGCGGCGTGCATGGCGTCGAGCGCATCGGCAGCCAGGTGCTGATCGCCTACCTCAGTCACCTGGTCGAGCGCCTGTCGTGGGACGCCACGCTGCACGAGCAGCTGCGCCGCATCCGCCTGGTGTTCATGCCCATCGTCAATCCCGGCGGCTTTCTCAAGGGCACGCGGGCCAATCCGGCCGGTGTCGACCTGATGCGCCATGCCGACATCGATGCCGAGGTGGAGGCGCCCTGGCCACTCGGCGGCCAGCGCCTGAGCCCTGCCCTGCCCTGGTACCGGGGCCCCGCCGGCGGCGTGTTGCAGCCGGAAGCGGAGGCGCTGTACCGGGTGGTGCGTCAGCGCCTGTTCAGCCACCGCGTGGCCATCAGCATCGACTGCCATTCCGGCTTCGGTTTCCGTGACCGCCTGTGGTTTCCCTATGCCGGCCGCAAGACGCCGCTGGCCCATCTGGCCGAGATCTGGTCTCTGCGCGACCTGTTCCAGCGCACCTACCCCAACCACAGCTTCTACCTGATGGAACCGCAGTGCCTGAGCTACACCACGCACGGCGACCTCTGGGACTTTCTCTATGAGGAGGCGCGCGAGCAGGGACATCCGCCCTTCCTGCCGCTGACCCTGGAGATGGGCTCCTGGCTGTGGATGAAGAAGAACCCGCGTCAGCTGCTCGACCCGCTCGGCCTGTTCAATCCGCTGCTGCCGCATCGCCACGAGCGCGTGCTGCGTCGCCACATGACGCTGTTTGATTTCCTGCAGCAGGCAGCCGTGTCCTGGGAGCGCTGGCAACCCGTGGGCGCCCGCCGCGCAGCGGCTCAGGAAGCGGCCATGTCGGCCTGGTTCTCACCGACCAGCTGAGCCGACGCCGGCACGTTCGCGCACATCTGCACATCCATCTCCCCGCCTTCGGGCAGCACCACGAAGCGACCCGGCTCGACATGATGCGCATGCAGGGCCGCGAGCAGCTCACGCTCCGGGGCATCCACCGGCTCATCGGTGAGCTGGAAGGTGTTGAAGTGAATGCCCAGTGTCTGCCGTGCCCCCAGATCGCGATGAGCGCGCACGGCATCGTCAGGATTCATGTGCACCGGCGCCATGAACCAGCGAGGCTCGTAGGCGCCAATCGGCAACAGTGCCAGCCTGGGCGTGCCGAGACGCTCGCGAATGGCGGCAAAGTGCGGGCCGTAACCGGTATCACCGGCAAAGAATGCGGTACCGCCGGAGCAGGTCACGGCCAGTCCGCCCCAGAGTGTGCGGTCACGATCACGCGCGCCCCGCCCCGAGAAATGCTGCGCCGGCACGAAATGCAGCTGCAGGTCGCCCAGGCTCACGGACTCCCACCAGTCGCACTCGGCTACGCGCGTGATGCCGTTGGCACGCAGCAGCGAGCCCACGCCCAGCCCGGTGACGATCAGCGGCTGGTCACGCCGCGAGATCCAGATCAGGGTGCGGATGTCGAGATGATCGTAGTGGTCATGACTGAGGAGCACGGCATGGATGGGTGGCAGATGGGGCAGCGCCACGCCCGGCCGGCAGACGCGCCGCGGACCGGCCATGCTGAGCGGACTGCAGCGGGTCGACCAGACCGGATCGGTAAGCAGGTTCCAGGGACCGATCTGCAGCAGCACGGTGGCATGGTTGACGAAGGTCACCCGCCAGTCCTGCAGCGACTCGCTCAGCCGCACCTGCGGCCGTGCATCCAGACCGTCCGAACGCCATTGCGGCCAGGGCGCCGGCTGCCGGGTCGCCATCCAGCGCAGGGCCGCCTTCACGCCATGTCCGGTATGCGTGCCGGGATTGCGGAAGTGGTGACCATCCCAATGGTCATTGCCGGGGCGCGCCACCTGCGGACGCGCCAGCAGCCCCTGGGTCACGCGCATGCTGCGCAGCAGGGCTTCAGCGGGATTGGACGGGCGCGACATGGGCAGCCTCCTCGGCCTCGGACAACACAGGCACCGGTGCGCGACCGGCAATCAGCAGATACACCGCCGGCACCACATAGAGCGTGAACAGCGTGCCCACGGTCATGCCGCCGACGATCACCCAGCCGATGGGCTGACGTGCCTCGGCACCGGCTCCGCTGGCGAGTGCCAGCGGCAGCGCGCCCAGCACCATGGTGGCCGCCGTCATCAGGATAGGACGCAGACGCTGCACGGCAGCTTCACGCACCGCCACCAGCGCGTTCTCGCCACGCGCGCGCAGCTGGTTGGCGAACTCGACAATGAGGATGCCGTGCTTGGTGATGAGACCGACCAGGGTGACCAGACCGATCTGGCTGTACACGTTGAGCGAGCCGCCCGTGAACGTGAGCGCCAGCAGCGCCCCCAGCATGGCCAGCGGCACGGTGAACAGGATCACCAGCGGGTGGCGGAAGCTCTCGAACTGCGCGGCCAGGAGCAGGAAGATGAACACCAGCGCAAGACCGAAGGTCAGCGCCAGCGTGCCGCTGGCAGCCAGGAACTCGCGCGTGGGCCCGCTCCAGTCCGTGCTCACCCGCGGGTTGCCGAGCTCACGCGCGGCCTGCTCCATGAACGCCACGGCCTCGCCCTGCGAGTAGCCTGGCGCGAGATTGGCCGTCAGGGTGGCGCTGCGCAGCTTGTTGAAATGCCCCAGCGAGGACGGGCTGATGCTCTCCTCGACCGACACCACGTTGGCCAGCGGCACCATCTCGCCGGAACGGGCACGCACGAACAGGTCGGCCAGCTGGCCGGGCTCGGCGCGCTGGGCATCCTCGATCTGCACCAGCACGTCGTACTGGTTGCCGTCGAGCTTGAAGGTGGTGACGGCGCGACCGCCCAGGTAGGACTCCAGGACCCGGGCGATGTCTGACACCGCAATGCCCAGCAGCGCCGCCTTGTCGCGATCCGGACGCACCGAGAGCTGCGGCTTGTTGAGCTTGAGGTCACTGCTGACATTGACCAGGCCGGGGTTGTCGGCAGCACGATCCATCAGGGCATTCAGGGTGTCGCTGAGCTCATCGTAGCCGGCCGAGGTCTGCACCACGAACTCGACCGGACTGCTGCGGTTGCTCTGCCCCAGTGACGGCGGCAGGATGGGCGCGACCTGCAGGCCGGGTACCTCGGACAGGCGCGCCCCCAGAGCCGGCGCCATCTCCTGGGTCTTGCGCTCGCGCTCGTCCCAGGGCACGAAGCGGTTGAAGCTCATGAAGCGCGACTCGTCCGGGAAGCCGCGCACCATGAAGGTGGAACGCCACTCCGGCACGGTGCGGATGATGCCCTCGACCTGACCGGCATAGCGCGCGACATACTCGGGCGTGGCACCTTCCGGTGCCGAGCCGGCGGCAATGATGATGCCGCGATCCTCGATGGGCGACAGCTCGCTGGGCAGGCTGGTGTAGACCACGCCGGACAGGCCCAGCAGGGCCAGCGCCACGCCCGCGACCAGACCCTGCCGTGGCAGCACCCGATCCAGCGCGCGACGGTAGGCGGCCGAGAGACCGTCCAGAAAACGCTCGATGGCCTGCGACCAGGCCGGTGGCTGCGCGTGGACCGGTTTCAGCACCCGCGATGCCATCATCGGCGACAGGGTCAGCGCGCAGAAGCCCGACACCAGAACCGCCGCCGCCAGGGTCAGCGCGAACTCGGTGAACAGCTTGCCGGTGCGTCCGGTGGTGAAGGCCAGCGGCGCGAACACGGCCACCAGCGTCAGCGTCATGGCAATCACCGCGAAGGCGATCTCGCGTATGCCCTTGATCGCCGCCTGCAGCGGCGCCAAGCCCTCCTCGATGTGCCGGTAGATGTTCTCCAGCACCACGATGGCATCGTCCACCACCAGACCGATGGCAAGCACGAAGGCGAGCAGCGTCAGGGTGTTGAGCGAGAAGCCGAAGGCCTGCATGAAGACCATGGCGCCGAGCAGGGAGACCGGAATGGTCAGCAGCGGAATCAGGGTCGCGCGCGCGCTGCGCAGGAACAGGAAGATCACCAGCACCACCAGCACGGTGGCCTCGATGAGGGTGCTGGCGACGCTTTGAATGGACTCCTCGATGAACACCGAGGAGTCGTAGGCCAGGGTCAGGTTCATGCCCTCGGGCAGCTGCGCGATGATGTCGGGAATCGCGGCGCGCACGCCCTTGGACACCTCCAGCGGATTCGCGGTCGACAGCTTGATGACGCCGAGACCGACACCATCCTGGCCGTTGTAGCGCGTGGCGCGGCGTTCGTCGGCAGCGCCGAGCGCGATGCGCGCGACATCGCCCAGGCGCACCAGATAGCCGCCGCTGTCACGCAGAATGATGCCGGCGAACTGCTCCGGGGTGTTGAGGTCGGTTTCCGCCAGCACGGTGAACTCGCGCTCCGCACCCTCGACCCGCCCCGAGGGCACCTCGAGGTTCTGCGCCCGCAACGCGGTCTCGACATCGGCAGGCGTCAGCGCGAGGGCCGCCAGACGTGGCGCATCCAGCCAGATGCGCATGGCCGGCCGGCGCTCGCCGTTGATACGGATGTCGGAAACCCCGGCAATGCTCTGCAGGCGATCCTTGATCTGGCGTTCGGCAACCTGGCTGATGGCCAGCGGACTGTGCCGCGTCGACGACAGCGCCAGCCACATGATGGGCTGGGCATCCGCCTCGGCCTTGCTGATGCGTGGCTCGTCGACCTCTTCCGGCAGGCGCTGGCGCACCCGGGCGACCCGGTCACGGACATCGCTGGAGGCGCTGTCGATGTCGCGCTCCGGATTGAAGGTCAGGGTGATCTGGCTGCTTTCCTGGCGGCTGGTCGAGGTCATGAAGTCGATGCCCTCGATGCCGGACAGGGAGTCCTCCAGCACCTTGGTGACCGTCGACTCGATGATGGCGGCGCTGGCGCCCCGGTAGTCGGTCTGCACCGTCACCACCGGCGTGTCGATGTTGGGGTACTCGCGCACGGTAAGGCGATCCCAGGCCATCACGCCGGCCAGCATCACCAGCAGGTTGAGCACCGTCGCCAGCACGGGCCGACGTACGCAGAGCTCACCCAGGGTCATGGCATGACGTCCGCGCCACCGGCCGGGAACGGTATCGGACGCACCGGCTGTGACGGCTTGTTGAGCTTGTTCTGACCGGAGACCACCACCTGGGCCGCAAGCGCCAGGGCATCGCCGATCTCGGTCAGGCCGTCAACGCGCAACCCGGGCTGCACGGCCACAGCTGTCGCGACATTCTTCTCGCCAAGCACGAACACCACCTGGTGGCCGCCCATGGGCACCACCGCCTGATCCGGCACCACGCGCACCCGCACGGGTGCCGAGGTGGCCAGACTGATGCGGGCCGTCATGCCCGGCTGCAGACGACCACCCGGGTTGTCGATGAGCACGCGCAGCCGCAGGGCTCGCGACCCGGCATCGAGCGCCGGCTCCATGGCCGCGACGCGACCGGTCACTGCCGCCTCCGGCAGTGCCGCAATCGTGGCGCTCACCACCTGACCGACACGGACGTCACCGGCACGACTCTCCGGTACCGGCACATCCAGCTTCATGGGCTGCAGGGCCGTCAGCGAGAACAGGTCCTGGCCCGGCTGCACGACCTCGCCGGGACTGAACAGGCGCAGACCGGCAACACCGTCAAAGGGGGCCAGGATACGGGTTTTTGCCAGTACCGCGCGGGCACGCGCCAGGGCTGCCTGCTGCATCGCAAGCTGGGCCTGCAGACGCTCGAGCTCATGCCGGGCGATCAGATCCGCAGGCAGGGCCGTGGCCCGGCGCAGCTCGGACCGTGCCAGCGCGAGCGCCGCCTCGACCGACGCCATGTCGGCACGCGCCTGGGCGTCATCAAGCTGAACCAGCAGCTGGCCGCGACGCACCGGCTGGCCCTCGCGGAAACCCAGTGACACCACACGGGCACTGATCTCCGGACGCACCATCAGGCTTTCGTTGGCGCGCAGGGTACCGATGGCGGACAGCGTGGTCGCACGCTCGATCTCGCGCACGCCGGTCACTTCGACGGTCGGCAGCGGACGCGCCTTGGCCGGTGCCGGCTCATCGGCACAGGCCGCCAGCAGCACCCCGGCCATCCCCGCCATCACTCCCCGTGCCAACCCCTGCATGCCTGCTCCCGTTTCAATGATGACCGTGGTGATGGTGATGCGTTGCTGCCGGTGCGGCGGGCAACGGACGTGGCCGCACTGTCGCCGTCACTGTCTGCCGGGAGCCGTCCTGCCACTGCAGGGTGAGTGCGACCCGCTCGCCCAGCGCCAGCGGCCGTGTCAGCCCGATCAACATCAGATGGCTGTCACCGGGGCCCAGCACGCGCTGCTGCCCGGGGGCCAGCAGCACGGACTGGCGCGGCTGCATCTTCACCATGCCGTCCTGATGCTGCACGTCATGCCATTCGACACGTCTGGCCACCGGACTGCTGATTGCCGTCAGTGCCATGGGCTGTCTGCCCTCGTTGCGCAGCACCAGATAGCCGGCGGCGACGTCGCTGCTGGGCGGCACCTCGCCAATCCAGACATCCGTCGCTTTAACGCCCGCCACGGCGGCAGGGATGACACACCCGAACGCGAGCAGGCAGATCGCCACACGCAGACCCGACCGCATACTGAAGCAGTTGCTCATAACATCTCCATGACAAGTGCAGGACAGACACCGCAAGCGCCGCGCTGCGGCGGCTTCTAGCGCGCCTCGCGCAGCAGGGCTCGAACCTCGCGGACGATGGCATCGACACCGGCCTGCTGATCATAAAGACGGCGCACGCGCCCCTGGGTATCAAGCAGGTACAGGTAGTCGCTGTGCATGACCTGGCCTGGCTCGCCGGGAGCCGGCACCCGGATCACCGCCCCGAAACGGCGTGCCACCACGGCCAGCTCGGCCGGTGTGCCGGTCAGTCCGATGATGCGGGGATGGAAGTAGCGCACGTATTCATGCAGGCGCGCGGGCGTATCACGCGCAGGGTCCACGCTGATCATCACCGGCGTCAGGCGTGCGGCATCCTGCGACAGACCGGCCAGCACGGCACGGTAGCGCGCCAGGGTCAGCGGACAGATGTCAGGGCAGCTGGTGAAACCGAAGCTCAGCAGCACGACCTGGCCACGCTGGTCACCAAGCCGGAAGGTCTGCCCCCTGTCATCGCCGAGACTGAAGTCGCCGCCCAGCGGCAGCACCGGCAGGCCGCTGTCGACCGGCATGAAGGCGCGCCAGGCGGCGACAGCACCAAGCAGCAGCGCCACGCTCAGCAGCGCACCCCAGGCCAGCAGTCGCAGGCTGCGCAACGGGTCGTTGGGTGAGGAGTCAGCACGCATTCAAGGCCCCTCGATGACCGCCGGCTGACGCGCCGGAATGCTGCCCAGACGACTCAACAGGCGGGTCTCGCCAGTGCCGAGACGACGCGAATAGTGCACGGCATTGGTCATCACCTTCTTCACGTAGTCACGGGTCTCGCCAAAGGGAATGCTCTCGACGTACTGCGTCGCCGGCATGGGCACGTCGGCCTGCCAGGCCAGGGCCCGCCGCGGACCGGCGTTGTAGCCGGCCGTGGCCAGCACCGGATGGCCAAGCTCGTCGAGGACATGACGCAGGTAGTAGCTGCCGTAACGCATGTTGGTGGCAATGTCGTTGACACGCTCGGCCTGCCAGGGCTCGCCGAGACGATCCGCCACCCACTGCGCGGTGCCCGGCATCAGCTGCATCAGGCCACCGGCACCGGCATGCGAGCGCGCCGCCGGCATGAAGCGGCTCTCCTGGCGAATCAGACCATAGACCCAGGCCAGCTCCAGTCCGGCATCTCGCGTGCTGGCATCGGCCAGGTCGCGATGCGGCATCGGGAAGCGACGATCAAGATCGCCCGGATTGGTCATCAGCTCCGCCGCGAGTATGGCGCGATCCAGCCAGCCAGCCTGTTCGGCAACCTCGGCCGCCGCCAGCCGGAAGGCCTCGTCAACGCCACGCAAGGCATGCTGCCATTCGTTGTTGGCATCAACCCGCTGGTTCAAGGCAAACAGCGCCAAGGCGCGTTGCACGCCGGGGCTGGCACGGACACGATCACGGGCCACCGGATCGACCGTCAGCGTCTGCGCCGCGGGTAGACTCAGCCCCAGCTGCTCACGCGCCAGAAGGCCATAGTAGTCATCCTGGCGGATCAGCTGCCAGAGTGTCTCGCGGGCCTGGCGATGACGGGCCGCACCGGGCAGCTGCAGCGACGCGACGGCATGCCAGTATTGCCAGTCACGGCGCTCGCGCACGGCGGCAGGCACCCGTTCCTGCAACGCCAGCAGCTCAGGCCAGCGGCCGTAACGTACCAGCAGGCGGAACCGGTTTTCGTGATGCGCCACAGGCCACCAGGCCTTTTCGCTGAGCGCGAAGAAGCGCTCGCTGCGCGGATCCAGTTCGCGCGCCGCCGCCAGCGCTATCTGCCGCCAGGCCACGGCAGCTTCCTTGCCCAGGCGTCCGCCATCGCTCTCCAGCATGGCGACCGCCGCCGGCAGGTCACGACGCGCCCAGCGACCGTAAGCCCAGGCCGCCAGCTCGCGCTGATCGCGCCGACCCAGGTCGGCGCGGGTGATGAACTCGGTCGGCGCCTCGGCCACCAGTCGCAGATCCTCGATGCTTGGCAGCTCACCCTCCGGGCTGCGCAGAAGGAAGCGCACCAGCGGCTGGCTGCCGGCCTCCAGCGCCAGACGCAGTCGCAACCAGCGGTCCTCCTCGCTGATCACGCCTTGGTTCTGCCAGGCCGTGATCACCGGGTCGCAGACCGAGAGCTGGTCCTTGCCGGTCAGCCATACCGCGTCCTTGTAACGGGCAGCATCCATGCGCTGACCCAGCGCCAGCTGCGACTGCAGGAACAGGCACTGCAGCTCGATCTCGGGGGCCTGGTCGAGCTCGGCGAAATGCTGCTGAAAGGTCTTCCAGTCCTGTCGCTTCGCCAGCCGACGCAACCACTCGACACGCACCCGCTGCGCCAGCAGCGGGGTGGCCTGCTGCGCCAGGTAGCGACGCACCTCGGCATCACTTGCCGTCTCGATACGGAACAGCAGCTGCCAGTACGGCACATAGGGCTGCAGTACCGAGCCCTGCAAGGCATCGGCAGCCTGCGTGAACGCAGCCACATTGCCCTGGCGATAGGCATCCCGCGCACTCAGCCAGTCCGCGTCGGCAGCCGGCAGCGACCCCGGAAGCCACAGCAACGCCCCTGCCAGCAGCCCTTGCCATCCCTTGCTCGCCACCCACGTCATGCCGCTGTCTCCCTGCCCTCGCCCGCACTGCCGCCACCCGGCCCGACTTCGCCCAAGCATACCTGTATAATGTCGCCCTCAGGCAATACGGGTAACGCAGACATGGCCGGCAAGTTGTACATCGAGACACAGGGATGCCAGATGAACGAGTACGACTCGTCCCGCATGCGCGACCTGCTTGCCAGCAGCCATGGCCTGAGCCGCACCGACAACCCGGACGAGGCCGACGTGCTGCTGCTGAACAGCTGCTCGATCCGCGAAAAGGCCCAGGAGAAGGTGTTCTCCGAGCTCGGGCGCTGGCACAAGCTCAAGCGCAGCCGGCCCGACGTGGTCATCGGCGTGGGTGGCTGCGTGGCCTCCCAGGAAGGCGAAGGCATTCTCAAGCGCGCGCCCTACGTCGACCTGGTGTTCGGACCGCAGACGCTGCACCGTCTGCCGGAGATGCTGGACGCCGTGACGCGCGGTGACGGCACCCGGCTGTCGCAAGTCGATGTCAGCTTTCCCGAGATCGAGAAGTTCGACTTCCTGCCCGAGCCACGGGTGGAGGGTCACAAGGCCTTTGTCTCGATCATGGAGGGCTGCTCCAAGTACTGCACCTTCTGCGTCGTGCCCTACACCCGTGGCGAGGAAGTCTCGCGCCCCTTCGACGACGTGCTCGCCGAAGTTGCCCAGCTCGCCCGCCAGGGCGTGCGCGAAGTCACCCTGCTCGGCCAGAACGTCAACGGCTACTACGGTCCCCGCCATGACGGCAGCATCTGCGACTTCGCGTCGCTGCTGCGCGCGGTCGCGGCCGTGCCCGGCATCGGCCGCATCCGCTACACCACCTCGCACCCGCTGGAGTTCAGCGACGCGCTGATCCGCGCCCATGCCGAGCTGCCGGAGCTGGCCGCGCATGTGCACCTGCCGGTGCAGAGCGGCTCCGACCGCATCCTCGCGGCCATGAAGCGCAATCACGAGATCAGTGTCTATCGCGACATCATCACCCGGCTCAAGGCGGCGAAACCGGGCATCGAGCTGTCGTCCGACTTCATCATCGGTTTCCCCGGCGAAACCGACCAGGACTTCCAGGACACCCTGGACCTGATCGATTTCGTCGGCTTCGACCATTCCTACAGCTTCGTCTACAGCAAGCGCCCCGGCACGCCGGCGGCGGAACTGCCCGACGACACCCCGGAAAGCGTCAAGAAACAGCGTCTGCAGGCACTGAAGACGCAAATCGCGCGCAACACCGCCCACAAGACTGACGCCATGCTGGGCAGCGTGCAGCGCGTGCTGGTGGACCGTCCGTCGACGCGCTTCGACGGCTGGCTCATCGGCATCGCCGAGAACACGCGCTGGATACATTTCCCCGGCGATGCCGCGCTGATCGGCCGCTTTGCCGACGTGCGCGTGACCCGTGTCGAGTCGATCAATGCCCTGAGTGCGGATGCCCCGCAGTGGGTGGAGCCGGATGCCGAAGCCAGCGCCGGCCTTCAGGTGCCGGGACGCATTCCGCTCTGGCACGAGGCACGCTGACAGCAGGTCGAGGTTTTGCGGCGGAGTCCTTGACAGGCTCCGGAGTGAAAACTAAGATTCGCGGCTTGTTTGGCTACGTAGCTCAGTCGGTTAGAGCACAGCACTCATAATGCTGGGGTCGCAGGTTCAAGTCCAGCCGTAGCCACCACCTCTCGACGCCATTTCATGGCAACAAAAAACCCGCCAAAATTCACATCGAGGCGGGTTTTTCGTTTCCGGACATTCCACAGGCGCCCGCAGCAGTCTCAGAACGCGTAGCTGACGCCAATATCCAAACCATTGCCACGAAACGCATCCAGTCCCCGGCTGTGCTGCACCCTGGCATGGAGGACCAATGGAAAGCGTCTGCCGGGGTGACTCTGGATGCCTAATGAAATTGTCGCAAAGCCATGACCCGAAGTGCCTGGCGAGAGCAGCTCGGGCGCGGTGACCAGCGTGTGACTGGCCTCGAGGTAGGGTGACAAGACGAAGATGCCCGACCGGGTCGGCGCCGCCGGCGTCACGCGCACCGCGTTCTCCAGCGTCCCCAAGTGGATATCGCGTCGCTCATCAAGCACTGCTGACCGTGCAATGCGCTCGGTGGAGCCGCGGAGCACGGAACGAAAGGCCATGTGCGATCCGACCGCCTGCTCGATGCCCAGCAGTCCGTCGACGCGTCGACCTTCGGCACGATCACGCACGATCATCCCCGTGTCACGGAGTTTTTCCTGATAGCGAGTGTGTGCCATGCCCGCCAGGGCAAAGACACGACGACCGGATGCCGGCTGACGCTCCACGAACAGGGCGGCACCAAACTGCGTTGCCTGCACGTCCAGATCGCTGCCCGCCCGGAAGTCGCTGTCACCAGCCAGCAGCATGACACCCCAGTGACCGCCGGCATTCGCCGCAAACGTGCGTCCGATCAGCAGGTCATTGATCTTGGCGTCGTAGCCCTCGCCACCTCTGCCTCCACGCTGACGGGCACCCTGCGCCGACACCAGAACTGCCATGTCGCGCGCATCGGAGGCCGTGTCGCGCAATGACAGCACGCCTTGCTGCCAGCGCACCTGGCTGTGCAGCATCAACGTGGCCGGCGCCGCACGCAGCACCGCCGTGAAGTCACGCATGCCAGGCAAGGCCAGGGTCAGCACGGCTTCCTTCTGGATGTTGTAGTCCGCCAGCGTCCTGCCATCTTCAAGCACCATGCCGCCAAAGGTGAGACTCTGACGCTCGGGCGGAGTCCCTGTCTTGTCCTGGATCTTCGCCTTGACGTTCTCGATGCTGTCACTGGGTTCGACATCGAGCGTGATCTCCCCTGACGGCCCATCGACGAAGATCTGCATGGCATGTGCCTGCGTCACTGCCATCAGCAGCATGAGCCCGCACAGCACACTGGCACTGCGCAGCCGGACAAGGGCTGCGGGAGGGTGCAACCGCGCAAATGCAAATGCTGGCATGTCTTGACTCCTTGTATGGTGCTCACAACCACCGACGGCATGGCGGCGCTATTTTCAACATGCCACTCTATGCCACTGACTGTCGCCAACCTTGCCGAAGCTTGCAGGCATGAAAAAGCCGCCCGAAGGCGGCTTTTTCAGCACATCATCCATGCACCCGCAGGATCACTCCAGCTTGTCGGCGCACTCGGCATTGGCCGGCTCGATCTTGCAGCGAACCTTCTTCAGCATCGACATCATCTTGGGATCGTAGAAGCCTTCCTTGGTCATCTGGATACGGGCTTCACGCATCATGTTGTTGTACTTGTCCTTGTCTGCCGGGCTCAGATCGAGCCAGAACTTGGCCGGAATGTCCGCCTCGGCCTTGGCAATGGTGCGGTCAGCCGTGCCAAGCTGGCTGAGCACGTACTGACGCGACTTCTGCCCGAAGCCGGCCGGGAACTTGTCGGTGCGGATCATCATGTTGGCCGTGAGCTGGGCAAGGGGGAAGCGGTAGACCGCGCCCTGGGTACCCAGACCCTTGTACATTTCGAAGGGCTTGTAGGCGATGCCAGGGGCAACCACGATGTCGACCTGGCCGTTGTTGAACTTGGTGGTGAAGTTGGTGATGTCCGATGCCACCGGCTGGGCGCCCAGCTGCTGCACCATGCGCGCCTGCGACTTGTCGAAGTCGAGCACGGCGATCTTCTTGCCGGCGGCCTTCTCGACCGAGTTGATGCTGCGGTCACGCACGAACACGAAGGCAGCTCCCAGCGGAATGATGCCGACCACTTCATAGGCGCCACGCTTCATGCTGGCTTCGCTCTGCGGACTGGCCAGGACCTGGATCACGGTTTTCAGGTGCTTGTAGGACGGCACCGCACCGATGGAGTCGATGCTGCCCACATAGGGGTTGAAGGCGCGACCACGCAGACCGGTGATGGCCACACCATCGCACTGGCCGGCCTTGAAGTCCTCGGCGGCGACGCGCTCGTCGGTGTAGGCCTTGAGCTCGAGACTGGGCACACCCCATCCCTTGGCGGCGAGCGCATAGTCCTTGGCCATCGCGAAGAAGGAACCCTGGGCTCCCACCGGGTCATAGACGCAGAACTTCTGAGCCGAAGCGGCAGTTGAGGCGCCGAGAGCGACGGCGATCAGGCCCAGACGGGCGATGGTTTTGTTGTTCATCATGGTTACCTGCTTGTTGGCGCGAGTGCATCCCGTACTCGGGAGACACAGCCTAGCCCAGCGCGCGGTGAAGCCAAAGCAGGAATGGCGTCAGCGGAACTGGCGGCTGACCAACGGCATTGACGGGATGGAGCAAAGCGAGCAGCACGGCACAGAGATGGCAGACGCCGGATGCCGGAGCCGAGGCAAAAAAAAGGGGCGGCTAGCGCCGCCCCAAGAGGGTACTGTCATGAAACAGTAGGTTCAGCAATCGCGGTTCAGGCAGCGCGCTGTTCGCCCTTGGCGACCAGTTCAGCGAACAGCTTCTGGACTTCGGCCAGCAGCTTTTCGACTTCAGCCTTGGCATCCACGGCCAGGACCTTGCCCTTGAGTTCCAGAGCCAGAGCCTTCAGCTCTTCAGCCTTGGCCTTGAGGTCGATGGCTTGCAGCTTGCCGGCTTCAGCCTTGACGTCGACGGCTTGCAGCTTGGTCTTCAGTTCCTGGGCCTTGGCCTTCAGTTCTTCGGTCTTGGCGTTGACGTCGATGGCTTGCAGCTTCTCGCCTTCAGCCTTCAGCACTTCAACCAGGCCGAGGGCAGCCAGGTAAGCCTGACGACCGGCGTTCTTGGCGCGCTCGATGACAGCCTGTTGTTCAGCAGCAAAATTCTTCAGTTCGCCCATGATGTTTTCTCCTTGATCAGTGGTCTTTGGTCTTTTCCGGAACCCGGCATCGGGCTTCCTGATGTGACCCATGATAGGGAGGATGAACGGTAAACAACCAATGAATTGTCTGACAAACAGGCAATGAGGGGGTTTATTTGTGACCAGCCAGCCACGGGGATGTTGCCGCTTAAAGCAGAAGCGCCGCCAGTGGGCAGCGCTTCCGGTACCGCAACCCGCTGTCAGGCGGGATCAGGCCTTGGCGGCCTCGATCGACTTGAGGATGTCGGCCTTGGCGGCTTCCGCCCCTTCCCAGCCGGTGAGCTTGACCCACTTGCCCGGCTCCAGCGCCTTGTAGTTCTCGAAGAAGTGCTTGATCTGGCCCAGCAGCAGCTCGGGCAGATCGGTGTACTCCTTGACGTTCTTGTAGAGCGGGGTGAGCTTGTCGTGCGGCACGGCGATGAGCTTGGTATCAATGCCGGCTTCGTCTTCCATGTTGAGCTTGCCAACCACGCGCGAGCGGATGACCGAGCCCGGCTCGACCGGGAACGGCGTCACCACCAGCACGTCCAGGGGATCACCGTCTTCCGACAGGGTGTGCGGGATGTAGCCGTAGTTGACCGGATAGGACATGCCGGTGCCGATGAAGCGGTCGACGAAGAGCGCGTCGGAATCCTTGTCGATCTCGTACTTGATCGGGGCGGCGTTGGCCGGAATCTCGATGATGACGTAGATGTCGTTGGGAACATCCTTGCCGGCGGGAATGTTGTTGTAGCTCATGTCGGGGCCTCGACTCTCGGACGGTGAAAAAACCGCCGCATTATAGCCTTTGCCGTTCGCTTTCGGGGCATGCCCTGACACAAGGTATGAGCAACGGAAGGGGATTTGCGGCTGCACTGTGCTAAAAAGACTGCCAGAAACCTGATGCCTACCGGAGAGCACGACATGCAGGGCGTTGAATCCATCGCATGGCTGCTGGCGATTGCCCTCGTCGTGGTGCCCTTGCTGCGCAGCCTGGGCATGCCCTCGGTCATCGGCTACCTGATCTCGGGCCTGCTGATCGGCCCCCACCTGCTCAACATCATCGACCAGCCGGAGGCCATGATCAGCATGGCCGATTTCGGCATCGCCATGCTGCTCTTTGTCATCGGCCTCGAACTCGAACCCAGCCGGCTCTGGGTCCTGCGCCATTCCGTGCTCACCCTGGGTGGCCTGCAGGTGCTGCTGACCGGCAGCCTGCTGGCACTGGCAGGCTGGTTCGCCGGCCTCGGCGTGGAAACCAGCCTCATCGTCGGCATGGGCCTGTCGCTGTCCTCCACCGCTTTTGCCCTGCAGCTGCTCAGCGACAAGGGCCAGCTCGCCACCCGGCATGGGCGCGAATCGTTTGCCATCCTACTGTTCCAGGACATCGCCGTGATTCCCCTGCTTGCGGTCATGCCGCTGCTGGTCAGCGCGAGCACCGCCAGTGCCCACGCCATCACGCCGCCAGACCCGTGGCATGTGCTCGCGGTCATGCTCTTCCTGTTCTTTGCCAGCCGCTTCCTGGTGCGTCCGGCCTTCCGTGCCATCGCCGCCAGCCAGACTGCCGAACTGTTCACGGCCGCCGCCCTGTTCATCGTGGTCGGCACCGCCTGGCTGATGCACAGCATTCATCTGTCGGTTTCACTGGGCGCCTTCCTCGCCGGCGTGCTGCTCGCCGACAGCGAGTACCGGCACGAGCTGGAGGCCCAGATCCAGCCCTTCAAGGGGCTGCTGCTGGGTCTGTTCTTCATGACCGTGGGCATGACCGCCAACCTGCCGCTGCTGCTCTCGGAAGGTCACTGGCTGCTGCTTGCCGCGCTCGTGCTGATGCTGTTCAAGGGCGTGATTCTGTTCGCGCTCGGCAAGGCCACCGGCAACGAGACGCTGTCCGCGATCCGTCTGGGCGTGGCCCTGCCCCAGGGCGGCGAGTTCGCGTTCATTGTCTTCACCACCGCCACCCTGCTCGGTCTGCTGCCCGAGCTGCTGGGCGAGCGTCTGGTGCTGGTGGTCACGCTGTCCATGGCACTGACCCCGCTGGGCTTCTGGCTGCTGGAACGCTACATCGCGCCGCACTGGGCTGCCAAGGAGCCCAGGCACTATGACGAGATCACGCTGGACACGCATCCGGAGGTGCTCATCGCCGGCTTCGGCCGTGTCGGCCAGATCATCGCCCGGGTGCTGCGCATGCAGCACATCCCTTTTGTCGCCCTCGAAAGCAGCGCCCGCCAGGTCGACTTCGTGCGTCGCCTGGGCAACAAGATCTACTACGGACGACCGGACAGCCTGGCCATGCTCACCGCTGCCGGCATCGCCCAGGTCAAGCTGGTGATCCTGGCCATCGACAACATCGAGGAGTCGCTGCAGACCGCCCGGCTGATTCGCCGGCACTACCCGCGATTGCCCATCTATGCCCGCGCCCGCGACCGCATGCACGCTTACCGGCTGCTCGACATGGGCGTCAACGTCGTGCACCGGGAGACCTACCTGAGCAGCCTGGCCATGGCCGAGGATGTCCTGCTGCGTCTGGGTCACGACAAGGAGCGCAGCAGCCGCTGCATCGAACGTTTCAAGTCCTTTGACGAGGAGCTGCTGCGCCGCCAGCAGGCGATCTATCAGGACGAGGCCGAGCTCAACGCCAGCATCAAGCAGGCCATGATCGAGCTCGAGGACCTGTTCGAGCGCGACCGGGAGCTGGCGCGCGATCTGGCCGAGGAACATCGCCAGGATCAGGCGGAGGCGCGTGTCAGGCCGCCGCCCGCACCATGAAAAACGCCCGGCGGATGCCGGGCGTCTTCAGGAACCACACACGCGCTTACTTGACGTAGTAGGTCTTCAGCGGCGGGAAGCCGTTGAACTCCACCGAGCTGTACGAGTTGGTATAGGCACCCGTGGTCATCCAGTACAGGCGGTCACGCACGGCGAGGCTGAGCGGCAGGTGATAGCCGACGTTCTCGTACATGATGTCCGTGGAGTCGCAGGTCGGACCGGCTAGCACGACGCTGCCGTCACGATTGCCTGACTCGTCCATCTTCTCGGTGTAGATCGGGTACTTGATCGACTCGCCCATGGTCTCCATCAGACCCTGGAACAGGCCGACGTCGGTATAGACCCAGCGCTTGAGGTCGGTACGCGACTTGCGCGAGATCAGGACGACCTCGGACACCAGCACGCCGGACTCGCCGACCAGCGAACGACCCGGCTCGAGGATGATCTCGGGCAGGTCATCACCGTAGTCATCGTGCAGGTAGCGCAGGATTTCCTCGGCATAGACGTTGATCGGGTTGACTTCCGAGATGTAGTTGGCCGGGAAGCCGCCACCCATGTTGATCATCTTGAGTTCGACGTCTTCCTCGTACTTCATCCAGTCGAACATGTACTTGACCTTCGACAGGGCGGCATCCCAGACGGCGATGTCCTTCTGCTGCGAGCCCACGTGGAAGGAGATGCCGTAGGGAATCAGACCCTGGTTCTTGGCCTGCACCAGCAGGTCGATGGCCATGTCCGGGTGGCAGCCGAACTTGCGCGACAGCGGCCACTCGGCGGTCTCGCCACCTTCCACCAGGATGCGCACGAAGACCTTGGAGCCCGGCGCGTACTCGGCAATGTTCTGCAGGTCGGACTTGGAGTCGGTGGCGAACAGGCGAATGCCCTTGTCATAGGCGTACTTGACGTGGGCCGCCTTCTTGATGGTGTTGCCGTAGGAGATGCGGTCCGGCGAGACGCCCGAGTTCAGCACCTTGTCCAGCTCGAAGATGGAGGCGCAGTCGAAGTTGGAACCGACGTCGCGCAGCAGGTCGATGACAGGCTGGCCCGGATTGGCCTTGAGCGCGTAATGCACCTTGGCCATCGGGAAGCAGCCGGTCAGCTCTTCGTACTTCTGCTTGATGATCTCGAGATCGACAACCAGGAACGGCGTCTCCTTCTCGTCGGCAAGCTTCTTGATCTTGGCCCACTCGGCGTCCGAGCAGTAATCTGAAAGGCGCATATGCATCCATCCCGCATGTCACAAAAAAGACAAAAGCCCCTAGTCTGACTGTTGCACAACGGTCCGCTAGAGGCTCATCCAGGCGTCAGGTTGCTGCGCTGCTCGACGGCTTGTTCGCCCTGGCACTGACGCCGCGAAGGGTAAAGCCAAAAGATGACACAATCAAGAATGCGCCCCCTGTGCAGACGAGGATTCGCGACCATCCGGTCAGATGAACGGATGATCGCGCCGCCACGTCAGAGATTGGCCTCGGCATACTCCGCCAGCACCGAGCGCGGCACGCCTTCGAGCTGGATGTGTCCGCCGTGGGCAAAGCCCTTGAAGCGCTCGCACATGTAGGTCAGACCCGAGCTGGTCGGGGTCAGGTAGGGCGTGTCGATCTGCGCCAGGTTGCCCAGACAGACCACCTTGGAGCCCTCCCCGGCCCGCGTGATGATGGCCTTCATCTGGTGCGGGGTCAGGTTCTGGCACTCGTCGATGAGGATCAGCGCCTTCTGGAAGCTGCGTCCGCGAATGTAGTTGAGGGCCTTGAACTGGATGTTGGCGCGCTCCTTGACGTAGGCGATGGAGCCCTTGGGGCTCTCGTCATGCAGGTGCAGGGCCTCGATGTTGTCGCTGATGGCACCCAGCCACGGGTCCATCTTCTCCTCTTCGGTACCGGGCAGGAAGCCGTGCTCCTCGGCCAGTGGCGGCGTCGAGCGCGTCGCGATGATCTTGTTGAAGCGCTTCTCCTCGATGCTCTGCTCGATGGCCGTCGCCAGCGCAAGGATGGTCTTGCCGGAGCCGGCCGGGCCGGTCAGCGACACCAGGTGCACCGACGGATCGCGCAACAGGTCCAGCGCCATGGCCTGGTGGATGTTGTGCGGACGCAGGCCCCAGACCTCCTGGCTCATCAGGCGCTCGTGATTGAGGTCGCGCAGCACGATGTGCTGATCGTCGACGCTGAGCACGCGCCCGATGAAGCCCTGCTCGTCGACCACGAACTGGTTGGCGAACACCGGATCGCTCCAGTCGGCGCGGCTAAGGTAATGACGCGTCTCGCCGATGGCCTGCACGGTCTCGACACGATTGAAGCGTTCCCAGAACGAACCGGTGAACTCGGCATAGCCCTTGGACAGCTGACGGATGTCCGACACCAGCTGGTCGTTGGCATAGTCCTCGGCATCGAGACCGCAGGCGCGCGCCTTCAGGCGCATGTTGATGTCCTTGGTGACCAGCACCACGCGCGCATCCGGCCGGCCCTGCTGCAAGGCCACCAGCACGTTGATGATCTTGTTGTCGTTGAGCGAGTTGGCCAGCGTCTGCACCCCACCTTCGGGCTGGTCCATGAGCACCGCCAGCGTCCCCAGATGGATGCGCTGCGCGTCGCGCCAGATCGGCACGCCGCGGCGCACCTGTTCCGGCGGGGCCTCGCCGAGCACGCGATCAATCAGCCGGATGGCAGCGCGGCACTCGGCCGACACCGAGGCCTTGCCGGACTTGAGCTTGTCCAGCTCCTCCAGCACGGTCATCGGAATCAGCACCAGATGTTCTTCGAAGTTCAGCAGCGCGTTGGGGTCGTGAATGAGGACGTTGGTGTCGAGAACGTACATCAGGGGGCGGGTGTCATCTGCAGCGCGCTGGATCATGCAGGGCTCTCCAGGAGGGAGGAAAGTCGCGCGGCCACGTCGCACCGCCACGACGGCATGAGGCTTTGCCTCACCCCTAACCTAGCGCAGTTCTCCCTGCGGGAGTAAGCCTGGGTTGATCAAAAAACCAGCCATCAGACCGTCAGCAGACGGGCCGGTGCCAGCGCACCCGAACCGCCCGGCAGCACCAGCTCGTCACTGGCGAAATCGCGTGGCACATAATGGTGCGCCGGCGTCTCGGCAGGCAGCAGCCGCCAGTGCCGATAGACCTCCGCCACCAGCTCGCTGCAGAAGCCGCCCTGGGCAAACGCCGGCTCGGGCTCGCTTGACCACCAGCCGGCAACATGCTGACGCACGAAGTTGCGGTAAGGCTTGGCCGACCATGCCTCCATCAGCTGCTCCAGGCAGCCACGCGCCTGCGCCGACAGGGTCACGCCCTGCAGCCGGCGCACGGCGGCGACACCCGGATAGCTGAGCAGGCGCTCATCCAGGCTGACCAGCTGGACACCATCGAAGGCCCTGCCCTGCACGATGTCGCAGGTCTTGCTGGCACGCGTCGCTTCCCACAGCAGAGGCGTCTGCGGCAGATCCGGCAGGCGCACCACCATGCCGATGTGCGACCAGGGACTGCCGGTGCAGCCACGCACCAGGCGGGATGCCGCCGTGCGGCCGGAGAACAGCACCACGTCTCCGGTTCGCAGATGCTCGCGCACGGACCGGTAGGGCTGCTCGGGCAGGCTGACGACATCATCAAACGCGGCCCGCCATGAAAATCGGAGTGGCTTGGTTTTCATGCCGCCACCTTAGGCAGGGCATGTGACGCTCACGCGATGAACAGGCTGCAGGCCGGTGAAGATTCCGTGACCAGCCGGTGACAGCTCTTGGTGGCGCCTGCGGCAGGCCCTAGACTATGCGCCTTGTTCCACACTTCCGGGCGGAGACCCATGAGCCAGTTCGACAACGTCAGTGTCATCACGAAACCCAACGTCTACTTCGACGGCCTCTGCGTCAGCTACACCGTGCTGTTCGCCGATGCCAGCCGCAAGACCGTGGGCGTCATCTTTCCCGCCACGCTGACCTTCAACACCGGCGCACCGGAGGTGATGGAGATTGTCGGCGGCCGCTGCCGCGTACTGCTGCCGGGCGAGTCGGCGTGGCGTGACATCGTCGCCGGCGAGTCCTTCAATGTGCCGGGACAGTCCAGCTTCCAGATCGAGGCGCCGGAGCGCGTCGACTACATCTGCCACTTTGTCTGAGCGAGCAACGCATCATGTTTGAATGGATCAACGACCCGCAGGCCTGGATCACCCTGGCCACCCTCAGCCTGCTCGAGATCGTGCTGGGCATCGACAACATCATTTTCCTGTCCATCCTGGTCAACAAGGTCGAAGCCGCGAAGCGCCAGTTCGCGCGCTACTTCGGCCTCGGCCTGGCCATGGTCAGCCGCATCGCGCTGCTGCTGTCGATTGCCTGGGTCATGCGCCTGACCGAGCCGCTGGTCCAGCTGGGTGACGTGATTGTCACCGGACGCGATCTCATCCTGATCGGCGGCGGCCTGTTCCTGCTCTGGAAGAGTGCCACCGAGATCTTCGACACCGTGGAAGGCGAAAGCCCGGAAGAGCAGGCCTCGGCCATGGCCGCCGGTACCGCCGGCTTCTTCAGCGTGATCGCGCAGATCGCCATCATCGACATCGTGTTCTCGCTGGACTCGGTGATCACCGCCGTCGGCCTGGCCCAGGATGTCGAGATCATGGTCATCGCCATCGTCGCCTCGGTCGTGGTGATGATGTTCGCTGCCAAGCCCATCGGCGATTTCGTCGAGAATCATCCGTCGATCAAGGTGCTGGCTCTGGCCTTCCTGGTGCTGGTCGGTACCCTGCTGATTGCCGAAGGCTTCGGTCAGCACATCGACAAGGGCTATGTCTACGCTGCCATGGCGTTCTCGGTGCTGGTCGAAATGCTCAACATCCGCATGCGCAAGCGCCGTGCCGTCAGCGAGCCGTCGCACTGACGACAGCATCGGCTGCGTGATGAAAAAGCCCGGCATGACCGGGCTTTTTCATGGCTGGTGTCTCGTCCTGAATAAGGTTGACACTTTCCATGCTGTTTTCAGGAGAGTGCGATGAATGCTGAGGTGAAGCGGACGCAGGGGGATTACTCGCTGGCTTTTAAACTCGCCGTTGTCGAGCAGGTTGAAAAAGGCGAACTGAGTTACAAGCAGGCGCAGGTGCGCTACGGTATCCAGGGGCGGTCGACGGTTCTGGTCTGGTTGCGCAAGCATGGGCGACAGGACTGGCAGGGTGGATTGACCGCCAGACCCTATCGGATGCCCGCCATGTTAGACCCTTTGC
>NZ_ATUE01000008.1 GCF_000420045.1 Perlucidibaca piscinae DSM 21586 | reverse complement strand
GCAAAGGGTCTAACATGGCGGGCATCCGATAGGGTCTGGCGGTCAATCCACCCTGCCAGTCCTGTCGCCCATGCTTGCGCAACCAGACCAGAACCGTCGACCGCCCCTGGATACCGTAGCGCACCTGCGCCTGCTTGTAACTCAGTTCGCCTTTTTCAACCTGCTCGACAACGGCGAGTTTAAAAGCCAGCGAGTAATCCCCCTGCGTCCGCTTCACCTCAGCATTCATCGCACTCTCCTGAAAACAGCATGGAAAGTGTCAACCTTATTCAGGACGAGACACCGGACATGAAAAAGCCCCGGACGAACCGGGGCTTTTTCATGAGGCAGGCAACGCTGCCACCCAGGCAGGATATCTCAGGCGGTGAGCGCGAGGATCTGCTTGAACAGGGCCTTCTGCTGTTCGCTCGGACGGGCCGACTGCATGGCCATGAGCTTGCTCATGTCGCCTTCGACCTTGATCTGGCCGCTCATGAAGCCCTGCATGCCGGCGGCGGCATCGCCCTCCAGGAAGATCTTGCGCAGCAGGTCAGCCGGCAGAATCAGCTTGGTGCCAGCCGAGGCGTTGTGACCACGCTCGAACTTGCCGCCATTGAGTGCCATGTCGACGTTGCCTTCCGGCGCGCCGGTGGCGGTCACGTTGAGCACCAGATTGGCCAGCGATGCCGGCACGTTGAGGTCACCGGCAGCTGCCGTCAGTTGATCAACCTTTGCAAACCACTCTTGGGACAGGAAAGCTGCCATTTTTCTACTTCTCCAAAGTTAGCCGGGTCATGAAAATGCCGGGAATCAGCAATGACCGGGCGGTCTAACGTACACGCAGACAACCGGCCTGACAACTGCGCGCGCCACAAATGAGAAACGCCCCGCAAGGGGGCGTTTCGGTCATCAATGCACCATTCAAGATCATTTCGATCTCATTGCGCACCAGAACGGATCATTTCACCGTTCAGTGGATGTCGTAGCCACGCTCATCGTGCAGCACCAGATCAAGACCTTCGGTTTCCTGCTCGGCCGAGACACGCAGACCGCCGGTGATCACGCCGGTGAGCTTGAGCAGCAGCCAGGTGGCGATCGCGGTGTAGACGATGCCGACACCAACGCCCAGCGCCTGCGCGCTGAACTGCTCGGCAATGCTGGCATTGCTGCCAGCAAACCCCTGGCCGGAGAAGATGCCGAGATCCGGGCTGGCGAGCACGCCGACCAGCAGCGAGCCGAGGATGCCGCCGACGCCATGGACCGGGAAAACGTCGAGAGAATCGTCGATCTGCCAGCGTTTTTTCACGATCTGCGTCATGTTGAAGCAGACATAGCCCGCCAGCACACCGATCAGTAGCGCCCCCATGGGACCGACGTTGCCGGATGCCGGGGTGATGGTGCCGAGGCCGGCGACCATGCCGGTGACAATGCCCAGCACCGACGGCTTGCCGAAGCGCTTCCACTCGCAGAGCATCCAGACCAGCGCGCCTGCCGAGGCCGAGATGTGCGTCACCAGCAACGCCATGCCGGCCGAGCCGTTGGCCGCCAGCGCGGAACCGGCATTGAAGCCGAACCAGCCAACCCAGAGCATGCCTGCACCAATGACGGTCATGGTCAGGTTGTGCGGCGGCATGGCCTGCTTCGGAAAACCGCGACGCGGGCCGATGACGATGGCAGCGACCAGTGCCGCGACGCCCGCCGTGATGTGCACGGTGATGCCGCCGGCAAAGTCGATGACACCCTGCTGCGCCAGGAAGCCGCCGCCCCAGACCCAGTGCGCCACCGGCACGTAGACCACGGCTGTCCACAGCAGCGAGAAGATCAGCGTGGCCGAGAACTTCACGCGCTCGGCGAAGGCGCCGATGATCAGCGCCGGGGTGATGATGGCGAAGGTCATCTGGAAGGCCGCGAACAGGATTTCCGGAATGTCGCCCTGCATGCTGTCCTTGCCGATGCCGGCAAAGAAGACCTTGGACAGGCCGCCGATCCAGTCCTGGGCCGCCCCGCCATCACTGAAGGTCAGCGAATACAGGCCGAGCAACCAGAGAATGCTGACGCCGCCAGCGATGGCGAAGCAGGCCATCAGCACCGACAGCACGTTCTTGCTGCGCACCAGACCACCGTAGAACAGGGCCAGTCCGGGCAGGGTCATGAACAGCACCAGCGCGGTCGCCGTCAGGATCCATGCCGTGTTGCCGCCATTCAGCGTGACTTCTTCCGCGTGCCCCAGTGCCGGCACCAGCATCAGCGGCAGTGCCGCACCCATCCAACGACTCACCATGTTCACCACTCCTGCAGTTGACTGACCGCCACGACGTCAGAGCGCGTCGTTGTTGGTCTCCCCCGTCCGGATCCGCACCACGTGGAGCAGATCCGTGACAAAAATCTTGCCGTCGCCAATCTTGCCGGTACTGGCCGACTGGGTAATGACCTCGATGACCTGATCCAGCTGATCATCCGCAATCGCCAGATCCAGACGGACCTTGGGCACGAAGTCGACGACGTACTCCGCACCACGATAGAGCTCGGTATGCCCCTTCTGGCGACCGAAACCCTTCACCTCGGTCACGGTCAGACCGGTAACGCCAATGGCCGACAACGCCTCGCGCACGTCATCGAGCTTGAACGGCTTGATTACGGCAGTGATCATCTTCATGAGCAACCTCTTGTTTTCTCAAATGAAACCCGATTGATCGGTCCGCCTGGCGAACCAATGGGCGAGATCATACCACCGCGTCAGCATGGACCGTGCAGCCACCGGTCAGGGCTTGCACAGTCCGGGGGCAGCGGTTGAGCTGCCGCACCGTTTCGATGCCGGCGCATAAGCATGTTTCATGCCATCTTGTGGATACCGGTCTGAATTTCTGCCCGGCAAGGACCTGATGCGGCGCAAAAAAAAACGGAATGCCCCCACTTTTTCAGTGCGCTTTGCTGGTTTGGCGCTCTAAAATAGCGCCGCTTTTCCTGCATCCGTCGTCTCTGGCGGATTCGCAGCGAAAATCGCGGTCGTCGTGTCCAACGACAGCCGCATTGCGGGGCTTTTGCCAGCACGCCATGCTTGTGCCTGCGTGTGTTGTCGCGAACGCTCTTGACGCACAAAACTGGTTAACAGGAAGCAAGTATGTCCCATGCACAGTCAGTCGCCACGCCGGCGTACAACATGCAGGTGGTCAGGCAATTTGCCATCATGACCGTCGTCTGGGGGATCGTTGGCATGGCACTGGGGGTCTACATCGCCGCCCAGCTGGCCTGGCCGGCCCTCAACTTTGATACGCCGTGGCTGTCCTTCGGCCGTCTGCGTCCGCTGCACACCAATGCGGTGATCTTCGCTTTCGGCGGCTCCGCCCTGTTCGCGACGTCCTACTACGTGGTGCAGCGCACCTGCCAGACCGGGCTGTTCATGCCCAAGCTGGCGACCTTCACGTTCTGGGGCTGGCAGGCCGTGATCGTGTCCGCCATCGTGACCCTGCCGCTGGGCTACACCTCCACCAAGGAGTACGCCGAGCTGGAATGGCCGATCGACATCCTGATCGCCATCGTCTGGGTCAGCTACATGATCGTGTTCTTCGGCACCATCACCAAGCGCACGACCTCGCACATCTACGTGGCGAACTGGTTCTACGGCGGCTTCATCATCACCATCGCCCTGCTGCACATCGTCAACTCGATGGCCGTGCCGGTCGACTTCCTGAAGTCGTACTCGATGTATTCGGGCGCCACTGACGCGATGATCCAGTGGTGGTACGGCCACAATGCCGTGGGCTTCTTCCTGACCGCGGGCTTCCTCGGCATGATGTACTACTTCGTGCCGGTGCAGGCCGGACGTCCGGTGTACTCCTACCGTCTGTCCATCGTGCACTTCTGGGCGCTGATTTCGGTCTACATGTGGGCCGGTGCGCACCACCTGCACTACTCCGCCCTGCCGGACTGGACCCAGTCGCTGGGCATGGCGTTCTCGCTGATCCTGATCGCACCGTCCTGGGGCGGCATGCTCAACGGCGTGCTGACACTGTCCGGCGCCTGGGACAAGCTGCGCTCCGACCCCATCATCCGCTTCCTGATCGTCGCCCTGTCGTTCTACGCCATGGCCACCTTCGAAGGCCCGATGATGTCGATCAAGACCGTGAACTCGCTGTCGCACAACACCGACTGGACCATTGGCCACGTGCACTCCGGCGCACTGGGCTGGGTCGCGATGATCTCCATCGGTTCGCTGTACGTGCTGATTCCGCGCATCTTCGATCGCCAGTGCATGTACTCGACCTCGCTGATCAACGTGCACTTCTGGCTCGCCACCATCGGCACCGTGTTTTACATCGTGTCGATGTGGATCTCCGGCATCACCCAGGGCCTGATGTGGCGTGCGCTGAACAGTGACGGCACGCTGACCTACAGCTTCGTCGAAGGCGTGGTGGCCAGCCACCCGATGTATGTCGGTCGCATGATCGGCGGCGCCCTGTTCCTCGCCGGCATGCTGATCATGGCCTACAACGTGTTCAAGACGGTCCGCGGCGACACGCCGAAAGACCTGCCGGCCGCCTGAAGGAGAATGTGAATCATGGCTTCGTCCAAGCATGAACTGGTAGAAAAGAACGTCGGCCTGCTGGCCCTGTTCACGGTGGTGGCGATCAGCTTCGCCACCCTCGTGGAAATCGTGCCGCAGTTCTTCCAGAAGGAAACCACCGAGCCGGTGAAGTCGCTTGTGCCGCTCAGCCCGCTGGCCCTGGAAGGCCGCGATGTCTACATCCGCGAAGGCTGCCACGTCTGCCACACCCAGATGGTGCGTCCGCTGCGCGCCGAGACCGCCCGCTACGGCCACTACTCGGTTGCCGGCGAATCGGTCTGGGATCATCCCTTCCTCTGGGGCTCCAAGCGCACCGGTCCGGACCTGGCCCGTGTCGGCGGCCGCTACTCGGATGACTGGCACCGCGCGCACCTGATCAATCCGCGCGACGTGGTGCCGGAATCGATCATGCCGTCCTACCCGTGGCTGCAAGACAACGTCCTCGACGGCAAGCTGACCGCCAAGAAGATGGAAACCTTCCGTGACTTCGGCGTGCCGTACACCGATGCGCAGATCGCCAATGCCGCCGAGCAGGTGAAGGGCAAGACCGAGATGGATGCCCTCATCACCTACCTGCAGCAACTGGGTCATGCCTTCAAGGATCGTGGAGTACGTTGATCATGGACAGCGGCACCCTGCATGGCATTGCCACCATCTTCGCGATGGTGGCCTTTCTGTCGATCTGCTGGTGGGCCTACAAGCCCTCCAACAAGCAGCGCTTCGAAGCCGACGGCCGCCTGCCGCTGGACAGCGATCCCCTGTACAAGCCGCGCGCTGACAAGACGAGTGGAGATACACAAAAATGAGTAATTTCTGGAGCGGTTACATCATCGTTCTGGCCCTGGCCAACATCGTTGCCGTGTCCCTGCTGCTGCTGTGGACGCGCAAGATGGACCTGTCGGACCTCGCCGATGATGGCACCACCGGTCACGAATACGACGGCATCAAGGAGTACAACAACCCGCTTCCGCGCTGGTGGCTGTACTGCTTCTGGGGCTCGATCGTGTTCGCCCTGGGCTACCTCGCCCTCTACCCGGGCCTGGGCAAGTTCCCCGGCCTGCTGGGCTGGACCTCGCATGGCGAACTGGCCGCGCACGAAGCCGAATACGACAAGGAATTCGGCCCGCTGTACGCCTCGTTTGCTGCCACGCCGATTCCCGAGCTGGCCAAGAACGAACGCGCCATGAAGGTGGCCGGTCGCATCTTCGCCAACAACTGCGCCCTCTGCCACGGCAGCGACGCGCGCGGCGCCTCGGGCTTCCCGAACCTGACCGACGGCGACTGGCTGTATGGCGGCGAGCCGGAAAAGCTGGTGGAAACGCTGACCCACGGGCGTGGTGGCCAGATGCCGGCCTGGAAGGACACCTTGGGTGAACAGGGCGTGAAGGAAGTGGTGGCTTACGTGCTGTCGCTGTCCGGTCGCCAGGTCGATGAAGACCTGGCCAAGGCTGGCCAGGGCAAGTTCGCGCCCTGCTCCGCCTGCCATGGTCCGGAAGGCAAGGGCAACCAGGCCATCGGCGCGCCCAACCTGACCGACACCGTGTGGCTCTATGGCGGCACCGAGAAGAAAGTTACCGAGACCCTGCTCAAGGGCCGCAACGGCCGCATGCCGGCCTTCGGCGTCACGCTGGGCCCGGAGCGCGTGCATCTGATGGCAGCCTACGTGTATTCCCTGTCGCATCGCTGACACGCGCCAGGAAATCCGCTGCATGACACGGCCCGCGACATCTTGTCGCGGGCCGTTTCGTTTCAAAAGGGAGTAGAATATTGGCTCCGTGATTCCCTCTGGAACGTGTTATGAGCGAGAAGATCCCCAGCCTCGATGTGTCACCGGACCCGGTAAAGGTCCATGAACCGCAGATGATGGATCTCTACGCCAAACGCGAGAAGATTCACGCCCGCTCCATCTCCGGCTTCTTCCAGAACCTGCGCAACGCCTCGCTGACCATCACCATGGCCGCGTTCTTCCTGCTGCCCTGGCTGAACTGGGATGGCCGTCAGGCCGTGCTCTTCAACCTGCCCGAGCGTCATTTCTACATCTTCTGGTGGACCTTCCTGCCCCAGGACTTCTTCTTCCTGTCCTGGCTCTTCATCATCGCTGCTTTCACCCTGTTCGCCGTGACCGTGTTCGCCGGTCGCGTCTGGTGCGGCTACACCTGTCCGCAGACCGTGTGGACCAAGGTCTTCATGTGGATCGAGGAGAAGGCCGAGGGCAACCGCAACGCGCGCATGCGACTGGACAAGGCGCCGATGAGCGTCGGCAAGTTCCTGCGCCGCACCGTCAAGCACACCGGCTGGGTCATCGTAGCCCTGGCCACCGGCCTGGCCTTCATCGGCTATTTCACGCCGGTACGTGACATCTGGCACCAGATCATCACCGGCACGCTGGATTTCTGGATGGGCTTCTGGATGCTCTTCTTCACGCTGGCGACCTATCTCAATGCCGGCTGGATGCGTGAGCAGATCTGCCTGCACGTCTGCCCCTACGGCCGCTTCCAGAGCGTCATGTTCGATAGTGACACGCTGATCATCTCCTACGACCACCATCGCGGCGAGTCGCGCGGCTCGCGCAAGCGCGGCACCACCGGTGCCGAAAACGGTCTCGGCGACTGCATCGACTGCGGCATGTGCGTTCAGGTCTGCCCGACCGGCATCGACATCCGTGACGGCCTGCAGTTCGAGTGCATCCAGTGCGCCGCCTGCATCGATGCCTGCGACAGCGTCATGGACCAGATGGGCTATGAGCGCGGGCTGGTGAGGTACACCACGGAAAATCTGCTGGAAAAGAAAGGTGACGGCAAGTACCACTTCCTGCGTCCGCGCCTGATCGGCTACACCGCCGCGCTGCTGATCATGGTCAGCGCCCTGCTCTTCGCCCTGATCACGCGGGTGCCGCTGTCCATCGAGGCACTGCGTGACCGTGGCCAGCTCTACCGCGAGACCACCGAAGGCCTGATCGAGAACAGCTACACGCTGAAGATCCAGAACAAGGCCCAGAAGGACGGCCGCTACCTGATCGAGGCCAGCGCCCCCGACCTCACGCTGGAGATCGCCGGCGGCCCGCGTGAAATCGCGCTGGCAGCGGGTGAGCTGGCGACTGTTCCCTTGACCCTGGTGGCGGATCCGGCTGACATCAGCAAGCCCAGCCTGCCGATCGTGATCCGTGTGCGGCAGATCGACGGCGGTGGCGCTGAAGCCGATACCGACAACACCTTCCTGTCGCCCCGTTGAGGATAGCGAGTCCGTCATGAACGTTGCTTATGAGCGCCCGTGGTACCGCCAGTTCTGGGTCTGGTTCGTCATTGCCATTCCTGCCCTGGCCATCTTCTTCTCGCTGCAGTTCGTTTACATCGCGGTGGTCAATCGTGACACTGTGGTGCGCGATGACTGGTACGAGGATGGCAAGGCCGTGAACAAGAGCTTCGCCCGCGAGGAGAACGCGGCACGCCTCGGTCTGGCTGCCACCGTGCGTCTTGATCCCGAAAGCGGCGACATCAGTCTGCATCTCGATGGCCAGCTGCCCGACGATCTGGAACAGCTGCCGCTGGACTTCGTGCACAGCACCCGCGAGGCACTGGATCAGCGCCTGGTGGTCTATCGCATCGCCGATCGCGAGTTCCGTGGCCAGCTCAAGCGTCCGCTCAACGGCCGTTTCAACATCGAACTGGGCACGGACACCTGGCGTCTGGCCGGCACTCGTCAGCTGCCCGATGGAGAAGGCTTCCGCCTTAGCGCCGAGTGAACGCCGAGACCCTGGCACCTGCCCCCGCCGCAGCCGGGGTCGGGACCTACTGCTACCACTGCGGTCTGCCCAACCCGTCTGCCGGGCAGGGAGCACGCTACATCACCGACGTGCTCGGCGAGCCGCGGGCATTCTGCTGTCCGGGCTGCCAGGCGGTAGCGGAAAGCATCGTCAGCCACGGCCTGTCCAACTACTACCGTGAACGCGACCAGGTCAGTCCCACCGCTGCCCTGCCGGAAGCCGACGACATCCTTGCCCGCTTCGACCACCCGGCGGCGCAGAAGGATTTCGTGCACCGCGAAGGCCGCTATGCCTGCACCGATCTCAGTCTCGAAGGTCTGACCTGTGCCGCCTGTGCCTGGCTGATCGAGCGCCGTCTCGGCCAGCAGACCGGCATCGCCCAGGCCACGGTCAACGTCAGCAACCACCGTCTGCGGGTGGTCTGGGACGACACCGTGACACCGCTCAGCCAAGTCATGGCAACCCTTGAGCACATCGGCTACCGTGCCCGCCCCTTCCGTTCCGATACCCATGCCGCCCAGCTCAAGCAGGCCTCGCGCGCGCAGCTGATCCGCCTCGCGGTCGCGGGACTCGGCACCATGCAGGCGATGATGTACGGCCTCGGACTCTACATCGGCGCCTTCCAGGGCATCTCCGAGGAATACCGCGACTACCTGCGCTGGATCTCCGGACTGGTCACCACGCCGGTGTTCCTGTATGCCGGCTGGCCGTTCTACCGCGCCGCCTGGCAGGCGCTGAAGACGCGCAGCCTGAACATGGACGTGCCGGTGTCGATCGCCTTGATCGGCACCTTCCTGGCGAGCTGGTACGCCACCCTGACCCAGGCCGGCGAGACCTACTTCGACTCGGTCTGCATGTTCATCTTCTTTCTGCTCACCAGCCGCTATCTCGAGCTCAAGGCTCGCCAGCGCGCCGGCGAGACCGCGGCCAGCCTGCTCACGCTGACACCGCGGCTGGCGCACCGGCGCAGCGCGACCGGTGACTGGGAGACCCTGTCCGCCGATGACCTGGTGCCCGGAGACCATATACTGATCGAGGCTGGCGAGGCCGTGCCCTGCGATGCCCGCGTCGTGTCCGGGCTGGGTCGCGTGTCCGAGGCCCTGCTCACCGGCGAGCCGCTGCCGGTGGAGAAAGGCCCGGGTGACCGCCTGATTGGCGGCAGCATCAACCATGACCAGCCGCTGCAGGCCGAGGTCACCCGCACCGGCCAGGACACCGTGCTGGCCACGCTGCAGCAGCTGCTGTCACGGGCGCTGTCCGAGAAGCCGCTGATCGCGCAGAAAGCCGACCGCATGGCGCGCTTCTTCGTCGGCCGCGTGCTGGTGCTGGCCGTCGCGGTCTATGTCGGCTGGCAGTTCGTCGACCCGTCGCAGGCCTTCTGGGCCACCCTCGCCGTGCTCGTCGCCACCTGTCCCTGCGCGCTCTCGGTGGCGACGCCGGCAGCGCTGACCACGGCCACGCACACGCTGGCACGCGAAGGCTTTCTGCTCACCCGGGGCCATGTCCTGGACTCACTGTCGCAAGCCACCCACGTGGTCTTCGACAAGACCGGCACCCTGACCCAGGGCCGCTTCGCGCTCGCCGAGCTGACAGCATCGGGCATTGATCGCCAGCGCGCGCTGTCGCTGATGGAGGCGCTGGAGACGGGCGCCTCCCACCCCATCGCCGACGCCATACGCCAGCAGGCGCGCAGCGAGCATGTGCCCTTGCTGACCCCGGAGACGCCACCGCAGCTGCACGCCGGCGGCGGCGTCAGCGCCCGCATCGATGGTCGCGACTATCGCCTCGGTCACGCCGGCTTCGCCCTGACCGACCACGATGCCGGCAGCGATGAGCATCTGGTGCTCTGGCTCAGCGAGCAGCTCGACGATGGCCGCCTGAGCGCGCTGGCCCGCGTCATCGTGCAGGACATCCTGCGCCCCGAAGCCCTGCCGGTATTGCAGGCCCTGCATGCACGCGGCCTGAAGACCCTGCTGATGTCCGGCGACCCGTCGCGGGTTCCGGAACAGGTAGCCAACGCGTTGGGCATGACATCGTGGCAACGTGGCATGACACCGTCCGACAAGCAGGCCGCCATCGCCGCGCTGCAGGCCGACGGCGCCGTGGTGGTGATGGTCGGTGACGGGGTCAACGATGCCCCCGGCCTGGGCCAGGCCCATGTCGGCGTGGCCATGGGCTCCGGCACCGACCTGGCGCAGACCACGGCGGATGTGGTGTTGCTTGGCGACCGTCTGCCGTCGCTGGTGCCGGCCTTTGAACTGGCCACCCGCACCGCCGTCATCATCCGTCAGAACCTGCGCTGGGCGCTGGGCTACAACCTGGCCATCCTGCCACCGGCGGCGCTGGGCTATGTGCCGCCCTGGCTGGCCGCCCTGGGCATGTCGCTGAGTTCGCTGGTGGTGGTCATCAACGCCTTGCGCCTGCGTCGCCGGCACTGACACTCGAGGACATTCATGGAAGTGATCTACCTGCTCATCCCGCTCAGCCTGGTGTTCCTGGTGGCAGCGGTGTGGTTCTTCTTCTGGGCGGTGAAAAGCGAGCAGTACGAGGACCTTGAGGGCCCGGCCCACCGCATCATCCTCGATGACCGTGATCAGGAGCGCGGGGTCAAGCCGGCGCCGACGCCAGAGGCATCGGCGCCTGCACGGAACCGCGACGACACGCCATCATGATCACGATTGCTGACTGGAGCTGGCTGCTCAGCGCCGCGCTCATGGGCCTGCTTGGCGGCACCCACTGCATCGGCATGTGCGGCGGCCTGAGCAGCGCCTTCACCTACGCGCTGCCGGAAAGTGAACGTCGCGGCATGCGTCTGCTGGGCTGGCAACTGCTCTACAACAGCGGACGCCTGCTGACCTACACGCTGCTCGGCCTGCTTGCCGGCAGCCTGCTGCACAGCCTGCAGGACCTGGGCATGGCAAAGCAGCTCCTGCGCGGTCTGGCGGGTCTGCTGATGATCCTGCTCGGCGCCTATCTGGCCGGCTGGTTTCCCGCCATGGCCCGGCTGGAGTCGGTGGGCGCACCGCTGTGGCGCCGCATGGAGCCGCTGCGGCGCAAACTGCTGCCGATCCGACAGCGACCGCAGGCGGTGATCGCCGGCATGCTCTGGGGCTTTCTGCCCTGCGGCTTGGTGTACAGCGCCATGGCACTCGCCATCACCCGCGCCGCGCCGCTGGAGTCCGGTCTGGTGATGCTCGCGTTCGGCCTCGGCACCCTGCCGACACTCCTGCTCACCGGCGCTGCCGCCAGCCAGCTGCGCCATGTCCTGCAACGCCCGGGCACACGTCAGACGGCCGGTCTGCTGGTGATCCTGTTCGGTCTCTGGACCTGGGTCGGCATGAGCGGTCATGGCGCAGGTCACGACCATGGCAACCATGACATGGGTGGCGATAGCCATGCCGGCCATGTCATGCCGATGAGCGACAATGCCAGTGCCATGGACAGCGACGCGCATGCGCATCATGGACACTGACTGTTGTCTGATTTGCCTTGAGTCCGACGGTGGCGCCGGCTAGTCTCAGGCCTTGTCCTGACTCCGGAGCCGCCCCATGAAACACCGTCTTCTGCCCTGGCTGACAGCTGCCGTTCTCGGCCTTGTCATCGCCGCGCCGGCTCAGGCCAGTGTCGGTCTCTGGGTACAGGAACAGGCCTTAGCACTGGAACAGAAGCTCGCCGGTCTTGATACCCGGCGCGTCAGCGTCGGCGACCACAGCTGGCAGATCCACACCCGCCATCTCGACAGTGATCAACCCTGCCTGGTCATGGTGCACGGTTTCACGGCGCGTGCCGCACACTGGTTCCGCATGGCACGCCAGCTGCCCGAGGAGCGCTGTCTGATCGCGGTCGACCTGCCCGGCTTCGGCCAGTCCGACTACAAGCCCACCGCCGACTATTCGCCAGCCACCCAGGCCGCACGCCTGCACGAGCTGCTGCTGAGCCTGAAGCTCAAGGCACCGGTCGTGGACATGGTGGGCAACTCCATGGGCGGCATGATCATTGCCGAACATGCCCTGAACCACCCGGAACACACCGGACGCATCATCCTGATGAATGCCGCTGGCGTCAGCAGCCCCGAGCCCAGCACCCTGAACAAGGCCATCGAGGCCGGCAGCAATCCGTTCTTCGCCAAGGATCTCGCCGGCTTCCACCGCTTCTACGCGATGACCATGAGCGAGCCGCCCTTCGTGCCCGGCTTCGTGCTGGATGCCGTCGGCGAGGAAACCCTGGGCAAGGTGCCGCGTCACCAGTACATCTTCAAGCAGCTGCAAGGCCCGCGCCTGGATGACCGCCTCAAGGACATCAAGAGCCCGACCCTGGTGGTGTGGGGCGACCAGGACCAGCTGCTGCATGTCAGCATGACCCGGATCTGGCGTCAGATCCCCGGTGCTCGCGTGTTCCTCTTCAAGGGAGTCGGCCACATGCCCCACCTTGAGCGCCCCGCCGAGTCGGCGGACCTGGCCACCCGTTTCCTGACCAACAGCCTGTGAGACCCTGGACATGACACACACTGCCGACCGCCGTTTCACGCTGTCCCTGAGCAACGGCCACGCCATGGCCTGCGAACTGTTCCTGCCGCGCCAGCGCAATGACAAGCAGGCCGCCATCATCGCCATTCACGACATCTTCGGCCTCACCGAGGACATCCGCCGCATCGCCCGCCGGCTCGCCGATGCCGGCTATCCGGCAGTGGTGCCCGACCTCTACGACAACGGCAGCATGAAGCCGCTGTGCGTGACCAAGACCCTGATGGCGCATGAAACCGGCAAGGGCCTGGCCTTCGAGCAGCTCGACAGCGCGCGCCAGTGGCTGCTGGCCGAGCCCGGCCTGGACGTGACAAAGGTTGGCGTGATGGGCTTCTGCATGGGCGGCCGCTTCGCCCTGCTCTACGGTCAGCGCGCGCCGATCTCGGTGGTGGCACCTTTCTACGGCATGGTGCCGCCCAAGACCGAGGCCCTGCAGGGCATCTGTCCGGTGGTGGGTGGCTGGGGTGCCAAGGACTGGATCATGGGTCACCATGGCGAGCGCCTGGTCAAGCATCTGGAGGTGCTGGGCGTGAAGCATGACGTCAAGACCTATCCGGACGCCGGCCATTCCTACATGAACAACCATGACACGGTGTTCTTCCGCGACCTCGGCGACTACAGCCCGCTGCGCGCCAAGTACAGCGAGGCCGAGGCCGAGGACAGCTGGCGCCGCGTGTTCGCCTTCTTCGACGACGTCCTCTGAGGCGGGCAGTGATCCCTGCAGGAACCGCCCCCTGAGCCTGGTCAGCAGCTTTGCCCCCGTTGCCGACCGGTCGGCACGGGTGCTCATCCTCGGCAGCATGCCGGGGACGGCTTCGCTGGCTGCCAGCCAGTACTACGCGCATCCGCGCAATGCCTTCTGGCGCATTCTCGGCGAGATCACGGGCGCCACACCGGAGCAGCCCTATGACGAGCGCCTGCGCCGGCTGCGCGAGCACGGCATTGCGCTCTGGGATGTGCTGCAGCAGTGCCATCGACCGGGAAGCCTGGATGCCGATATCGCGCCTGACTCCATGATCGTGAATGATTTCGCCGGATTCCTGCGTGCGCATCCTGCCATCGATCGTGTGCTGTTCAATGGCGCGACTGCCGAGCACTGCTTTCGCAGCAGGGTCCTGCCAGACCTGTCCGGCGTCAGGGCAGAGCCTCTGACCCTGATCAGGCTGCCCTCGACCAGTCCGGCCCATGCCGCTCTGAGCTATGCCGACAAGCTGGCCGCCTGGCGACAGGCGCTCAGCACGCCTGCAGGAGACGATGTCCATGATGCTTCCTGATCATCTGTCCGGACCGCTGGTGCGCCAGAGCCTGCGCGCGACCTTCAAATCCTTAAGCCGGCTGCAACGCCGGGGCGTTCCTGCGTCAGCAGCTGCCCGGCTGACAGGCCTGTTTCCGCCGGGCGGCGCGCTGTCGTGACGGGTTAGGCAATCAGTGCTTGCAGCCGGCGATCAGCCGGCTACTATCTGCGCAATCAATTCATGCGCACGTGTGCATACACTTGTTCGCCTTTGTGGAGACCCGAACACCATGTCCCGCTCCCTCCTCGCCACGCTGCGCGGCGTGCTGGCCAGCGTGCTGCTGGCTGCCAACACCCTGTTCTGGTGCGTGCCCCTGTTCCTGCTCGCCCTGCTCAAGTTCCTGCTGCCGCTGACCCCGGTGCAACGCCTACTGCGCACCCTGATGCATTGGTGTGCGGAAAGCTGGATCAGCATCAACGCGCTGTGGATGCAAGGCATACGCTGGGATGTGCGCGGCCTGGACGGCTTTGATCGCGAGCACTCCTACCTGATCACCAGCAACCATCAGAGCTGGGTCGACATCTTCGCGCTGCAGCACCAGTTCAACGGGCGCATTCCGTTCCTGAAGTTCTTTCTCAAGCAGGAGCTGATCTGGGTACCGGTCATCGGCCTGTGCTGGTGGGCGCTGGAGTTTCCGTTCATGAAGCGGCACAGCAAGGAATACCTGGCAAAGCATCCGGAGAAGCGCGGCCAGGACCTGGCCACCACCCGTGCCGCCTGCGCCCGTTTCCGGACCAACCCGGTATCGGTGTTCAACTTTCTCGAGGGCACGCGCTTCACGCCCGAGAAGCACCAGCGCCAGGCCTCGCCCTTCCGTCACCTGCTCAAGCCCAAGTCAGGCGGCATCGCCTTCGTGCTCGACGCCATGGGCGAACAGCTGGCCGGCATCGTCGATGTCACCCTGCACTACCCGGACGGGCGCCCGACCTACTGGGATCTGGCCTGCGGCCAGGTGCCGCGCATTGTCATGCGCGTTCGGGCGGTGGATATTCCCGGCGAATTCCTGGGCCGCAGCTACGAAGAGGACATTGCCTACCGGCAGGCCTTCCACCAGTGGGTGAACCAGCTCTGGCTGGCCAAGGACGCCGAGCTGGCAGCGCTGCACGAGGCCTTCCCGCCCGCCGCGCGCTGACTCAGCTCAACGGGGCAGTCACCGCCACCAGCCGCTTGCTGCCCTTGACCACCCGGAACGATTTCACGGCTGCCGCTGCCGTGTCCGGATCGGTGCGATCGTCGACATGCCAGAAGTCGTACTGCGCCTGGGTGGCGGCAAACTCGACGACACCATAGCCGTTGCGGAAGCCCTCGTGGTATTTCACCCACGGGTTGGCCAGAGTCAGGTTGGCCTCGAACACGGTGTTGATGTTGAGCGGCGCATCTCCGGGCAGGCCCAGGCCAGCCAGGGTCTCGGTCAGGCCCGGCGAGGTCACCGCCGGACAGATGAACTCCACCGCCACCGTGCGCGCATCCAGCAGCGGCACCGGCGCCAGCTGCGACAGCGCATAGTCACCCGGCTTCAGCGGCACCTCGGCGGCAAATGACTCGTGGTAGTCGCCGGTCAGCACCACCACGTCATCAACACCATCCATGACGTCGATCAACGCCTGCTGCTCGGCACGGTAGCCGTTCCAGTCCTCGACGGTCAGGGTCGCGGGCAGCGGCGGCAGCGTGCCATCGCCCTGGTCGATGATCTGCTGCAGCGCATCCGGCAGGTTCACGCCGAGCACGAAGGGATAGAACGGCACCTGGTTGCCCAGCACCTTCCAGGTTGCCGTGCTCTGCGGCAGCCCGCCGAACAGCCACTGCTTCTGGGGGGCGCCGAGCAGCGTGCGTGACGGATCGTCGGTGGCCGGATCCACCGAGCCGTAACCGACGATGGCGTTGTCGGGCTGCTGATCGCGATAGAGCCGGGTATCGAGCATCCAGAGATCCACGGTGCGACCGTACTGTAGCCGGCGATACGCCTGCACCGAGCCGGTCAGGATCAGACGCAGCGGCTGCCACTCGCGCCAGGCTTGCAGGGCGCTGGCCAGGCGCAGCAGGAAGTCGCCCTCGCTGGCGTCGTGATTCTCGGCGCCCTCGCGCCACCAGTCGTTGGCAACCTCGTGATCGTCATAGCTGGTGATGAAGGGAAAGCGCGCATGCAGGGCCTGCAGGTCGGCGTCGCTGCGGTACTGACCGTAGCGCTGGCGGTAGTCGGCCAGCGTGGTGGTCTCGCGCGGCGGCTCGTGCACGCGGTCAAAGGCGGCACCCGGTGACGGTACCGGGCCGTAGCTGGTGCCGAACTCGTAGATGTAGTCACCCAGGTGAATGATGGCATCGAGGTCGTTGCGCTCGGCCAGGCGGCCATAGGCCCCGAAGAAGCCGAACTCCCATTCCGCGCAGGACACCACGCCGAAACGCACGGCGCGCGTCGAGGAAGCGGCGGGAGCGGTTTTCGTGCGCCCGGCCGGCGAGGTCACGCCACGGCTGCGGAAGCGATACCAGTAGCTGCGGTCCGGATCGAGGCCGGTGACATCGACATGCACCGTGTAGTCATGTTCGGCAACCGCCATGGTGCTGCCACTGCGCAGCGTGCCGGCGAAGCCGGCGTTGTCGGCAACCTCCCACTGCACGGGGAGCGGCTCGACCACGACATTGGCTCCCGGCGTGGCCGTCTCGACGGGGGTGACGCGCGTCCAGATCACCACCGCCGTCGGCAACGGGTCTCCTGAAGCGACACCATGCAGGAAAGCCGGCGCCGGTCCGTTGCCAGGACCATCCGGATCGACATCGGGGCGGGTCGGATCATCGCTTTCACGTGCCGGGTTCTCGTCCTCCGAGCAACCCGCCACCAGGGTTGCGGCACCCGCCCCCATCAGGGTCAGAAGCTGTCGTCGGGTCAGACGGGGGGTCTTTCGCTGCATGGCCTTCTCCGGGCGCTCGTCACGAACATTCGGTAAGTATCCGACAGGGAATCCGACAAAGCAAAACGACGGGCCGGACCAATGCGCCTGACGTCATGGCCGGCTGGCGCTATGATGAACAGCACTCAACTGCCCGGATTTGCGGGCCATTTGCAAGGAATACGGAACCATGTGTGCCAATTACGCCCTGATGCTCATCCTCGTGCTGGTGATCCTGCCACTGATCTTCACCAACAAATTCTTTGAACGCCTCAGCACCATCCTCATCGTGGTGACCTGCATCGCCGGCATTTCCGGTATGTTCCAGCGCTACATCTGCTGATCCGCCGGACTGTCTCATGACGCGCACCCGACAGATCCTGGTCATCAACGGCGGCAGCTCGTCGATCAAGTTCGCGCTGATCCGCGATGACCAGCCGGAGGCCGTGCTGACCGGCCTCGCCGAGCGCCTGGGCACGGCCGAGGCCCGCCTGCGCTGGACCGGCAACGGCAGCACCGCCGAACAGGCAATCGCCGGCGCCGATCATGCCCGCGCCCTGGCCACCCTGCTGCCGCTGGTCGAGGCCGCCGCAGCTGGTGGCCTGACCGGCATAGGCCATCGCGTGGTGCATGGCGGCGAACGCTTCTCCGGTGCCTGCCGGCTGACACCGGAGACGCTGGCCGCGATCCGTGCCACCTCGCCGCTGGCACCGCTGCACAACCCGGCCAACCTGCTCGGCATCGAGGCCGCGATGGCCGTGTTCCCGAGTCTGCCGCACGTGGCCGTGTTCGATACCGCCTTCCATCAGACCCTGCCGGCCCGTGCCTACCGCTACGCGCTGCCGGAGTTCCTGTACCAGGAGCATGGTGTGCGCCGCTACGGCTTCCACGGCACCAGCCACCGCTACGTCAGCCAGCAGGCCATCGCGCGCAGCGGCCTGGCCGAGGCTGGCAGCGGCTGGCTCTGCGCCCACCTCGGCAACGGAGCCTCGACCTGTGCCATCGCCGACGGGCGCAGCGTCGACACCAGCATGGGGCTGACGCCGCTGGAGGGTCTGGTCATGGGCACCCGCAGTGGTGACGTCGACCCCAACCTGCACGGCCACCTGGCACGCACGCTGGGCTGGTCGCTGCCCGAGATCGACCGCCTGCTCAACCATGAAAGCGGTCTGCTCGGCCTCTCCGGCGGGCTTTCCAACGACATGCGCACCCTCGAGCAGGCACGCGCCGACGGCCATGCCGGCGCCACCCTCGCCGTGGAGGTGTTCTGCTACCGCCTGGCCAAATCGCTGGCCGCCATGAGCTGCGCGCTGCCACGTCTGGACGGCCTGATCTTCACCGGCGGCATCGGCGAGAACTCGGCGCTGGTGCGCGAGCGCACCGTGGCCCAGCTGCACCTGCTCGGGCTGCGCCTGGATGCCGCCGCCAATGCGCGCTGCATTCGCGGCGAGCAGGGTCGCATCGACAACGGCTCGCCCTCGCCACAGATCTGGGTCATCGCCACCAACGAGGAGCGCCAGATCGCCCTCGACACCCTGGCCGTGCTCGCCGCCACCCCCTGATTGCCGGAGTCTGTCATGCATACCTTTCTTCTGGCGCCCACCGGCTTCGGTGTCGGCCTGACCTCCACCAGCCTGGGCCTGGTACGCGCGCTGTCGCGTACCGGCCTCAAGGTCGGCTTCTGCAAGCCGGTGGCCCAGCACCACCGCAGCGATGCCGGCCCCGAACGCTCCACCGGTCTCATCGAGCGCACCCACGGCATACGGGCACCGCAGCCGCTCAGTCTCGCCCATGTCGAGCAGCTGCTCGGCGATGACCAGATGGATGACCTGCTGGAAGAGATCATCACGCTGCACCAGCAGGCCGCCGAGGGCAACGACGTGGTCATCATCGAAGGCATGGTGCCGACGCGCCAGGCCAGCTATGCCGCCCAGGTCAATGTCGAACTGGCGCGCAGCCTGAATGCCGACGCCATTCTCGTGACCGCGCCGGACAACGAGACCCCGGAAGCCCTGGCCGATCGCATCGAGCTGCATCTGCAGCAGTTCGGCGGACCGCGCCAGGCGCACATCGTCGGTGCCGTGGTCAACAAGGTCAGCGATGACGACTACGCCAGCGCCCTGCGCGCCACGCCCCTGTTCCGTGACGAGCGCTTCCGCCTGATCGGCCACATTCCGTGGCACAGCGACCTCAATGCGGCACGCACCCGTGACATTGCCGACCTGCTGGGCGCCACGGTGCTCAACGCAGGCGACTACGAACAGCGCCGCGTGCAGCGGGTCATACTCTGCGCCCGCGCCGTACCCAACACCGTGCAGCTGCTCAAGCCCGGAGTGCTGGTGGTGGTGCCCGGCGATCGTGACGAGATCATCCTCGCCGCCTGCCTGGCCGCCATGAACGGCGTGCCGCTGGCCGGCCTGCTGCTGTGCAGCGACTTCCAGCCCGATCCGCGCATCCTGGAACTGTGCCGCAACGCCCTGCAAGGGGGGCTGCCGGTGCTCACCATCGCCACCGGCTCGCACAGCACGATCGGCAACCTGGATCGCATCAACAACGAAATCCCGCTGGATGATCGCGAACGTGCCGAGAAAGTCACCGACTTTGTCGCCAGCCATCTCGACCATGACTGGCTGACCGCGCAATGCGGCGCACCGCACGAGACACGACTGACCCCGGCAGCCTTCCGCTACCAGCTGGTGAAGCAGGCCCAGGCCGCGCGCAAGCGCATCGTGCTGCCCGAAGGCAGCGAGCCGCGCACCGTGCAGGCGGCCGCCATCGCGCAAAGCAAGGGCATCGCGCGCTGCGTGCTGCTGGCCAGGCCCGAGGCCGTGCACGAGGTCGCGCGAGCCCAGGGCATCACCCTTCCACCGGACCTGGAAATCCTTGATCCCGAGCTGATCCGCGAGCGCTATGTCGCGCCCATGGTCGAGTTGCGCAAGGGCAAGGGACTGAATGCCCCCATGGCCGCCGCCCAGCTCGAGGACACCGTGGTGCTGGGCACCATGATGCTCGCCCTCGACGAAGTCGACGGCCTGGTGTCGGGCGCCGTGCATACCACCGCCAACACCATCCGCCCCGCCCTGCAGCTGATCAAGACCGCGCCCGGCTACAAGCTGGTGTCGTCGGTGTTCTTCATGCTGCTGCCGGACCAGGTCGTGGTCTATGGCGACTGCGCCGTGAACCCGGATCCCAATGCCGAGGAGCTGGCCGAGATCGCCCTGCAAAGCGCGGCCTCGGCCGAGGCCTTCGGCATTCCGCCCCGCGTCGCCATGCTCAGCTACTCCACCGGTGACTCCGGCAGCGGCGAAGAAGTCGAGAAAGTCCGCACAGCCACCCGACTGGCGCAGAGCGCGCAACCGCAGATGGCCATCGACGGCCCTCTGCAGTACGACGCCGCCTCGGTGGCCGAGGTCGGCCGCCAGAAGGCCCCGAACAGCCCGGTCGCCGGTCGCGCCACGGTGTTCGTGTTCCCCGACCTGAATACCGGCAACACCACCTACAAGGCGGTGCAGCGCAGCTCCGGCTGCCTCAGCGTCGGCCCCATGCTGCAAGGCCTGCGCAAGCCGGTGAATGACCTCTCGCGTGGCGCGCTGGTCGACGATATCGTGTTCACCATCGCGCTCACCGCCATCCAGGCCATGCAGGAGCGCTGAACAGGACCGGCATGAGCGACTCGAGACTGCTGCAGGCGCTGGCCCGCATCGAACACCTGGGCAACCGGCTGCCGCCACCGACCTGGCTCTTCGTCTGGCTTTGCGGCCTGGTGCTGGCAGCCTCGGCCGTGGCCGCCGCCAGCGGCTGGCAGGCAGTCTGGCCGGATGGCAGCCGCACCGTGAGCGCCGTCAACCTGCTCTCGGCAGACGGCCTGCGCCGCATTCTGGGCGAGACGGTCAGCAACTTCACCCAGTTCGCCCCGGTCGGTACTGTGCTGGTGGCCATGCTCGGCCTCGGTCTTGCCGAGCGTTCCGGCCTGCTGGGCGCCGCCCTGGCGCGGCTGGTGCGTCTGAGCGGCCGGCGCAGCCTGCCGGCGGTGGTGGCCTTCGCCGGGGTGATGTCGAGCATTGCCGCCGACGCCGGCTACGTGGTGGTGATCCCGCTCGCCGGCCTGCTCTTCCAGCGTGCCGGCCTGCCACCGCTGGCGGGCATCGCCTGCGCGTTTGCCGGCGTGTCCGGCGGCTTTTCCGCCAATCTGCTGATCGGACCGGTGGATGCCCTGCTCGCCGGCATTGCCAGCGAAGCCCTGCGCACACTGGATGCCGACGCGCACGTGGCGGTCACCGCGAACTACTATTTCATGGCGGTGTCGGTCGTGCTGGTCACCGGGGTGGTCACGCTGGTGCATCACACGCTGATCCTGCCCTACCTGCAGCGTCAGCCGGCTGCCACACAGGCCACGGTCGACGGCTCGCCCGCGCACGGCGAGACTGCCGCCGGCAGTTCGGCCGCCGATGCGCTGGTCCCCCTGCATCGCGGCGGCCTGCGCGCCGTCGGGCTGTGGACACTGCTGGTGCTTGCCGTGATCGCGCTCACCCTGCTGCCGGCCGACGCCAGCCTGCGCGGCGACGATGGCTCGCTGATCCGCTCCCCCTGGATCAGCGGCATCGTGGTGCTGGTCGCGGTCTGGAGCGGCGTTGCCGGCATCCTCTATGCCCGTGTCAGCGGCCTGTGGACACGCAGCAGCGATGCCGTGTCGGCACTTGAGGACACCCTGCGCAGCCTGGCCAGCTATCTGGTGCTGATGTTCTTCGCCGCCCAGTTCGTGGCGTACTTCCAGTGGAGCCAGATCGGCCAGCTGATCGCGCTCGACGGGGCACTGGGCCTGCGCGAACTGGCCTGGTCTCCGGTGGCCCTGCTGCTGCTGTTCGTGCTGCTCACCGTCGCGCTGGATCTGCTGATCGGATCGGCCTCGGCCAAGTGGGCACTGATGGCCCCGGTGTTCATCCCGATGTTCGTGCTGGTCGGCATTCCCGCCGACGCCACGCTCGCCGCCTACCGCGTCGGGGACAGCGTGGCCAACATCATCACCCCGCTGATGCCCTATTTCGCCATGGTGGTGGCGTTCGCGCAGCGACATCAGCCATCCGCCGGCATCGGCACCCTGATGGCACTGATGCTGCCCTACTCGCTGGCATTGCTGCTGGGCTGGGGGACCTTGCTGGGGGTGTGGCTGGCAGCCGGCTGGCCGCTGGGACCGGGCTGAGTCAGCGCAGCAGGCGCTGACGAAGCTGCTCCAGACTGTGATCGGCATCGCGTTCGAAACGGCGCATTGATGCCTGCCAGCCGGGCACGCCCACCTGCAGATCGTCCTCGGATTCCGCCAGCACCAGCCAGTGCATGGTGTCATGCCAGCGTCCGACATCGGCCTGCGCCTGTTTCAGCGCGGCACGCTGGCGCGGACCGAACAGGCCCGGCTCGGGATAGACCCGGTCGCTGTAGCGCAAGGCCTTGACCAGCAGGCGAATGGCGTGACGATCCACGGGAGCCATCTCCAACCCCTGACGCAGCGTCTTCAGCTGGCGCTGCTGCTGGCGCGCCATGCGATGCGGATGCGGCCAGTCGGCATCACGCTGCCGTGCCGCCGCGGCCAGCCCGGGCCATGCCGCCAGGGCCTGCTGCAACCAGTGCAGGGTCTGGCTGCGCGCGATGTCACGACGCATGCGCCGCAGCAGACGCAGGCGCGGCACCGCAACCGCATCCAGCCCGAGACGCTCCAGCTCGGCACACAGCGACTCCAGGTCACGCGCCGGGCCCAGCAGGCGAATGGTCTCGCGTACCGCCCAGGACAGTTCGCCGCCATCGACATCGGGCAACAGCACGAGCAGGCTCTGCACCCGGCGCAGGGCCACGCGCAGGTCATGCAGAGCATTCGCTTCGTCTGCATCGGACAGACGCTGCACGGCCGCCGTGAGCGCGCCTGACAGCAGGCGCTGACGCGACAGAATCACGTCCGCGGAATCCATCTCACTCTCCTGTGGCCGGCATGATTCATGGCGAATCGCCAGCGCCACACTCACGTCCGCCAGCGGCGGCGGTTGACTCAGCGCAACCCGCGCGTGTTGACGAACTCGACGGCGCGGGCACGCAGCTGGCCACAGCCGCCAGCGACTTCCTGGCCTGCGCTGTTGCGCACCTTGACCAGCACGCCACGGCTGGCCAGGTAGCGCACCATCTCCACGATACGCTCCCCGTCCGGACGTTGGTAGTCGTCGCCCTCGAGGCTGTTGAAGGGAATCAGGTTGAGCACCGCGTACTTGCCGGCAAACAGGGCCGGGATGGCCGCCAGCTCGTCATCACCGTCATTGACGCCCTTGAGCAGCGTCCACTGCACCTGGACAGGATAGCCGACGCGGCGCGCATACGCCTCGCCCAGTGCCATCAGCTCGTCCGGCGCGATTCTCGGCGCCTTCGGCAGCAGGTGCTCGCGCAACTCGGCCCTGGTGGTGTGCAGCGACAGCGCGAGCCCCGGCTTGACGCGCTGCAGCGGCAGCCGCTCGAACACGCGCGGGTCACCGACTGTGGAAAACACCAGATTCTTGTGACCGATGCCGCCATGGGTGCCGAGCAGATCAATGGCCTCGAGCACGTTGTCGAGGTTGTGTGCCGGCTCGCCCATGCCCATGAACACCACCTTGCGCACCGGCCGGCGACGACGCGCCTGCACCACCTGGGCGACGATCTCCAGGCTGCTGACCTGGCGCAGCAGGCCGCTCTTGCCGGTCATGCAGAAGCGGCAGGCCACCGCGCAGCCGACCTGGGACGACACGCACACGCCGTCACGCGGCAGCAGCACCGTCTCGACCATCTGGCCATCGGGAATGTCGACCAGCAGACGCGCCGAGCCATCCGGTGCCGGGTGCTCGGAACGTATCCGGGCCAGGTCATCAAGCTCGGCAGACAGCTGCGGCAACGCCTCGCGCAGGGCCTTGGGGAAGACATCGGCGACCTGCTGCCGGGTGGTGCCGGCAGCATGCAGGGGTCGGCCCTGCAGCCAGGCACGCAGCAATGCGTCCCGGTGCACGGGGCGGGCACCGAGGCTGGCAAGGCGAAGGTCGAGATCGGTCAGGCGCATGGGCGCGGAGGGTAGCAGCGCCGGCGGCAAATGTCCCCGGCCATCACCACTTCAGCATGGGCAGCGGACGCAGCGGATGCCTGGCCATCCAGCGCAGACCGCGTCGCGCCAGCATGCGGTGAAAGCCGGCGTTGGGAAACAGCGCCTGCTGGGCACGGATCAGCGAGCGCGGCAGCCCGGCGGTGTACACCCCGCGCGAGAAATCGACCAGATCGGCGCGCCGGAACACCTCCACCAGCGGATAGCGCGCATCACGCACCGGTCGCAGACGATGGTGTTCGCTGATCATCAGGCCGACCTCCTCGATCCAGCCGGCATGACCGCTGGCGCTCAGATAATCGGCAGCAAGCTGCACCGAGGGCGGCAGATAGTCCAGGGTATCGTCGGTCCACAGGCCGATGTCATGGAAAGCGGCAGCGATGGCCAGCTTGTGCTGATCCTCGATGCCGGCCTGCGGTGCCAGCGCCAGGCAGAAACTGAGCATGCGACGACAGTGGTTGGCGTAGCCGGACAGCTCGTCCGCCAGCGGCTTGCGGTAGGTGTGCAGCAGACGGTCCAGCAGATCATGGGCAGTGAGCATGGCGGCGGTCTCGGGCGACAAAGTCACGAGCCTACCGCATCCGGCGCGCTGTACAAGAACTCGCCAGCGCGCGACCATGACTTAACGACCCGCCGCGAGCCCCTGCATGCCCGCCATCGCCCTGCCCGAGATTGATCCCGAGCGCTGCACCGCCTGCGGTCGCTGCGTGGCAGCGTGCCCGCCGCATGTGCTGTGGCTGGAGAGCGAGCGCCCTCAGGGCTGGGGACGCAAGCGCGCGATGCTGCATGACGCCGACGGCTGCACGGGCTGCGCGAAATGTCATGCCGTGTGCCCGTTCGATGCCATCCGCATGGTGCGTCAGCCCGACTGAAATCCAGCATGCGCCCGGGTCGGCGCTCAGGACAAGCGCTTGCCGCCACGCGCGGCCAGCGCCCCGCTGGCTGCCGCCGACAGCAGGCGCTGAAAGCTCGGGCACTCCAGATGGCTGGGCGCCTGGCAGGCGGCGGCATGGCGCAGTCCGTCACGCATCGCGCTGAGCTGGCGGATGCGTGCCTCGAGCTCATCGGCCTTGCGCGTCAGCAGCTCGCGGTCAATGTCCGGCGTGCCATCGGGTGCGAACATGCGCGCCATGTCATCCAGCGAGAGGCCCGCGGCTTGCCCCAGCGAGATCAGGGCCAGACGCTGCAGGATGTCGTCGCGGAACAGGCGGCGCAGGCCCGAGCGCCCCACCGAGGTGATCAGTCCCCGCGACTCGTAATAACGCAGGGTGGATGCCGGCAGCCCGCTGCGCCTGGCCACGTCAGAAATATCGAGCATGCCTCTTGACCTCAAGTCGACTTCAAGATGCACGCTACGCCTGACCGCCCTTGGAGGCAAGCTCAGGAGACCGCACATGAATACCCTTGCTGGCATCGTCATCACCGGCGTCGGCGCCACCCTGGTCATGGACCTGTGGGGACTGGCGCGCCGGCCCCTGCTCGGCATTCCGGCCCCGGACTACGGACTGGTGGGACGCTGGCTGGGCCACATGCCCGCCGGACGCTTCCGGCACCCGCGCATCGCGGCAGCGGCGCCAGTACGCGGCGAACGCCTGCTGGGCTGGACCGCGCACTACCTGATCGGCATCACCTTCGCCGCGCTGCTGGTGGCACTGGTCGGCCCGGACTGGCTGCAGACGCCAAGTCTGCTGCCCGCCCTCGGCGTCGGTCTGGTCAGCGTGCTTGCACCCTTCATGCTCATGCAGCCGGGCATGGGTGCCGGCGTAGCCGCCTCGCGCACGCCCGATCCCGGCAAGGCCCGCCGGCAGAGCCTGCTGACCCATGCCGTGTTCGGCCTCGGCCTCTACCTCGCCGCCAGTGCCGCCCGGTTGCTGGTCGCGGTCTGATCATCAGCCTTGAATGGAGAACACCATGCGCATTCCCGCCCGTTTCGCCCCGCTGCTGTTCAGCGCCCTGCTCTCAGCCATCATGGTCTGCATCGTCTCCGGCTTCGTGCTGGTGATGAACCAGGGCCTGCACCCCGGCCTGCCGGCGGCCTGGCTGCACAGCTGCCTGATGACCTGGCCGGTGGCCTTCCCGACCGTGGCCGTGGTCGCGCCCAGGGTCCGACGGCTGGTGGAGTGGCTGACCCGATGAACTTACGTAACAGCGTGTGCTCACGCCGGCAGGACGCGGAAAACGTGCCTCACAGCAGCGCTGACAACGCCGCCACATGCGCCTGGCGGTGCCTGGCTTCGTCCCGGTAGTCCGCAGACATCCGGTCATCTCCAGCCACCCGCGACCAGAACCGGGTGGCCGCCTCAATGAGTGATGACATGGCTGCGGACGCCCCCCCCGCTGGCAAACCCGGCCGGAACGGCTGCAGGCTGACATCGCCGTCGGACTTCGGGGCATCGCGCATGGGCAGCATGTCGTAGGCTGGCAGGGTCGTGGCCGGCCAGACGCCCTCGAAGCCCAGTGACAGGTTGCCGAAATGACGATCCGTGTTGGCGATCAGCTCGGCATAGGCCTGCTGCCAGGCCACCTGCGCCACCCCGGCCTCACTCAGCAACTGCTGCCGGGCCAGTGCCTCGGCCGTGTCCAGCCAACGCTGGCGACGCCCGACGAACTGGTCATCGAACGCCCCCAGCGAGATCATGCCGCGCCGTCCGCGCAGGCCTTGGCGGTCGAAGCGTTGCACCTGCAAAAACACGCGATTCGCGGCGAACACCAGCTCGGTGAGCGCCGCTGGCTGTCCGGCTTCCCGCATCACCGTGAGCGCATGGTGCTCGGCAATCAGCAGATCGGCCCAGCGGCGGCCCACCTCGGTGGCCAGGTCACCGGAGAACTTCACGATCACATGCTGCGGCGGCTCGCCGGCCAGGATGGCGGTGAACTTGGGCTGCTCGCCCCCCGCCGAGCTGCCAGGTGCCTCCCCGCTCAGGGCCGCGACCGCCAGTTCGGGGTAACGTACAGCGCGTGCCTCCGGCGGCAGCAAAACCGGCAGCTCGGATGACCAGACCTGCAACGCCGCATCGCCCAGCAGCAGATTGCCCGGCGCATCAACACCGACGAGCCCCAGCGCGATCAGTACATGGTCATCGTTCCAGTCCGCGAGTCGCTCGGGCAGCCCCAGGCTCGCCACCCGCTGCGCGAAGGCACGTCCGAGAAACCCTTGCGGACGCATGTCGGCGATGAACCACGGCAGGCTGTCGAAGAAGCCGGAATGCCCGTGAGGCTCCAGGTTCTCGAACCCGTAGCCGCCATGCAGCACCTGCAGGCGCCCCAGCAGGCTAACCCGACCCTGCGGCAGCACGCGATGCACAGCGATGGTATCGCCCAGCCCCGGCAAGGCGCGGCGGAGCCCGTAGCGCGTGGCACGACCGGCCCCCAGCGTCGCGATCGACGCTCCGGCCGCGCGCAGCAGCCGCGACACAGAGGGCTGGCTCAGACCCAGCCGGGCCTGCAGCTCACGCGAGGTGAGCGGGCCGGCCAGCAGGGCATCGTGCAGGGCATCGTGCATGGCTTGATGTGAATAGATGATGAATAGATAAAATTAATACTATTCCCATTGTAAACAATTTGATAGTGAGCCCTATGGAGGATTATTGAATAGAAATGCAGGCATTTGGCGTACACCTGCCTCTCTGCCGAGACTAGGTGCGCCTGGGCAATCAGTCATTTACAGCGCGTATCGATTCAGGCTCCCAGCACGAACCGGGCGCGCTCGCGGCGCAGCATCTGGTAGGGGCTCACGAACTGCACACCCATTGCTACGCAGGCGTTCGGAATCTTGATTCTGGACAAACCATCGGAGGGCACTTCGTGGGTCACCAGCACATGTCCATGCGCCACGGCATGCGCGACCAACCAGTAATCCGCACTTTGCAGAAAAGTACTCACGGCAGCCGGCCTGAAGCTCTGCGTATTGGCCCACAAACTCAAGTTCGGCAGCGCACTCATCACGGCGGCATCGGGTGACAGGAAGAAGCCTTCGCCCCTCGCCTCGGCCCAGGCCGACAGTTCATCATCGCCCGCACACAGCTCATCCCCTACCTGCTGGATGCTGAACAGTTCACCCGCAACGTATTTCACATCCAGCCAATCCCAGAATGCCGGACAGAAATCAAAACCGTACTGCAGGTTCTTGGCCTGGATGAACACATTCGCATCCAGCAGGTAGGCCATCAGAGCGGATATCCCAGGGTACGGCCCAACTCATGGAAGGTGGCCGTCTTGCTGATGCCCAGCATGCGGAAGGCATCGCGGTAGAGGGTGCGCCCCTCCAGCGTGCTTTCCACCAGAGCCCGAGCGTAGCGCTTGCCGACACGCGCGAGCGTGGTGTTGTAGAAGCTGCCGCCACCGGATTGGCGTGTGTCCAGCGCTTGTATGCGGGTCAGCTCCTCGTGATAGGCCGCGAAGAAGGTCTGACGATCCAGCTGGCCGGCATCGTGCAAGCGTCGGAGCACCACCAGCGTGCTGACCTTGAAGCGACGCGCCAGACGCGACAGGGTGTCGGGCAAGGGCTCGTGCTCGCGAAGCTCGTTCATGAACACCGCCATCGGCACCAGCAGCTCGGCCGCCACCTGGTTGCACCAGGACTCGACCGCATGCCCGCCGTCATGGTCGCCGCTGGCATCGGACAAGGCAGTCTGCCCCAGCCACAGATGCGCCAGCTCGTGCGCCAGCGTGAACATCTGCGCGGCCTTGCTGTCGGCCCCGTTGATGAACACCAGCGGCGCCCACGGGTCAGACAGCGCGAAGCCCCGGAATTCCTGCGGATCGAGCTTGCGTATGTTGTTGCTGAGCACCACGCCATTGACCATGACCAGCACGCCCAAGCCCTCGGCCTGCGCGATGAACTGGCGGAGCGCCTCGCTCCAGTTGGCGCAGCCGCGGCGCGCCTCCACGCTGAAGCCGAGAGCATCGCGGATGCGTTCAGCGGCCTGGATCGTGGGCATGTCGCGGGTCAGACTGCCGACGAATGCCAGCTGCGTCAGCCCGCTGACCTGGGCATGTTCGCGATACCAGCTCTGCCGCTCCTGGCAGGCATAGACCGTATCCAGCAGATCGGGACTAGGCCGGGTGACGGTTCGATCGGCCAGTGTGCGGAAGTCGGGGATGGGAACTGGCTCGACGGGCGGTTCAGGCAGGAAGAAGTAGCCGAATGGTGCATGTGTGGCGTGGGCGTAATCCTGCAGCTGACGCAGGGTGGGCAGCAGTTCGCCCGCCTCCCACGCCGACAGCTTGGGGAAGCGCTGTGCGAGCGCAGCGGCATCCAGCCGGGCTCGCTCGCGAGCCCAGCTCAGCAGCTGGGGACTTACAGAGATGCGTTCCATGGGAGGAATTTAAGCACAGGATGTGGCGGTTCGCTGGGTGGTTTTTCGGGTGGCTGCTTTCGACCCGAAGGGGACGGATGCTTCGCGACACCTTTAGGTTGGTTGCTCCGCAGACAATGTGCTGGCATTCTCAGGATCAAATAATTTGTGGTACTTGTCAGCAGGGAGTGCTGAATCCGCCTCACCAAGACATTGAAAGCCTTGGGCATAAGGTAATTATTGATTGCACTTTGAGAGGGCTCCAGTGAAGATCTCGGCAGTTCAATTACGGAACTTTAAGCGATTCTCAGATCTGAAAATAAAAAATATTCCTCGAGCAGCTAAGCTAGTTGTTGTGCTAGGACCAAACGGCTGTGGAAAATCATCGCTATTTGACGCGATGTTGCAGTGGTACAAAGGAAACGTTGGATTTGGCTTTAATGGCGACGAAAAATATTTCCGTAAAGATGCGACGCAGCATTTTGATTGGAGTCAAAGTGTCTCCATCGAAACACATGACAATGAACGCCCCCAGAAGGGCTCTCTTTACGTTAGAACAGCATATCGGAACGACCCAGATTTCAATGTGTCTAGTTTTAGCCGGGAGGCCGCGCCATCGGATCAGATTCGACTTCAGAGAATTATTGATAATGATCAGACTGTTGGCATTAACTATCAGCGCCTGGTGTATGACACTATGTCAGGTGTTTTCGATTCTTCGAATAACGCCAAGACGGTACAGCAGCTCAGAGAGGAGCTTATTGGTCATATTCGAGAATCTATGCAAAGAGTTTTCGGCGACCTTGTTCTGAACAACATCTCTGATCCGCTCGGCGATGGTGCATTTTATTTTGAGAAGGGATTAGCAAAGTATTACCATTATAAGAATCTATCTGGCGGAGAAAAGGCTGCTTTTGATTTATTACTTGACATACATGTCAAGAAAAAATACTTCCCAGCTGCAGTTTACTGCGTTGATGAAATAGAAACTCATCTCCATACGCGCATACAAGGTTCTCTTCTGCGAGAGTTGTATGCGGTACTGCCTGCCGAGTCACAACTTTGGGTGACAACTCACTCTCTCGGAGTTACCCGGGCTGCTCTTGAGCTAGCCAACACAAATCCTGGCACAGTTTGCGTAATTGATTTTGATAGCGTGGATCCGGATCAACCACGAGAGATTGAGCCAAGCAACCTTGGGCGTGCAGCCTGGGAAAAGATGCTGTCGATCACACTGGATGATCTTTCGCCTCTTATGGCACCGCAGCATATTGTGGTATGCGAGGGTTCTAGTGTTGGTTCACGCCGGCGAGATTTTGATGCGGAAATTTACAATCGAATCTTCAACGATTCCTACCCTAACGTGATTTTTGTGTCCGGTGGAAATTCGGGGCAGGTTGCGGGTACTGCTGGTACCGTTGCCAAAATGCTAAAATCTGTTCTGCCAAATACAAAAGTTTATCATCTCATCGATCGTGACGATAGAAGTGATATGGAGGTACAGCGACTCAGGCAGGCCGGTACGCTAGTTCTTGAGCAGCGTAATTTGGAAAGTTATCTGTTCTCTGAGGACGCCATTCAAAGTCTCATCACAGAGCTAGGCGAAGAGTTGCAACTAGAGGCAGCGTTACAAATTAGAGCGAATGCGCTTGCGGCGAGTGTGGCACGAGGTAACGCGGTCGATGACGTCAAATCTGCATCTGGGGATATCTTTGTTGAATTGAAGCGTTTGCTTGGCCTCACTCGCCGGGGAAATAACACGGATGAGTTCTTGCGAGACACTATGGCATTTCATGTTAAGTCAGGCTCGACGGGGCACGCAGAGCTTAGAGCCCAGATCTTTGATCGGCTTTCGTGATTGCCTTAAGCGCCAATGCCCATAAGCGTTTAGTGAGGCCCTTTCAGTCCAGAGCAAATCAGTCCGCTTGGGGTCGATAGCCGCCACCCACCGCCAAGCTCACCCCATGAGCCACCCACCCCGCACAGTCCCTCTCAGCCCCCACAAACTGCACCCTCGCCATCTCCGCCCCCAACCCGAAAATGCTACCCTCCCCCATCAACAACCAGAAAAACCGGCATGAACCACCAAGCCCTCTCCTCCCTGATCTGGTCCGTCGCCGACCTCCTGCGTGGCAACTACCGCCAGTCCGAATACGGCAAAGTCATCCTCCCCTTCACCGTCCTGCGTCGCCTCGATTGCGTGCTGGAAGGCACCAAGGCTGCCGTGCTCGCCGAGCTGGCGGCCAAGCAGGCCGCTGGCCTGAATCCCGAGCCCTTCCTGCTGCGCAAGGCCGGGCAGTCGTTCTACAACGCGTCGCCGCTGGACCTGCCCAAGCTGCTGGGTGACCAGGACCTGATCCGCGAGAACCTCTACGCCTACATCCAGGGGTTTTCGGCCGAGGCGCGTGACATCTTCGAGCGTTTCGATTTCTACACGCAGATCGAGCGACTGGCGAAGGACGGCCTGCTGTACCTGGTCACCGAAAAGTTCGCCAACGTGGACCTGCACCCCGACCAGGTGGACAACGCCAGCATGGGCGCGGTGTTCGAGGAGCTGATCCGCAAGTTCGCGGAAATCTCGAACGAGACCGCCGGGGAACACTTCACCCCGCGTGAGGTCATCCGCCTCATGGTGAACCTGCTGTTCATCGAGGATGACGACGTGCTGAGCCCCGGCCATGCCGTGGTGCGCACAATCTATGACCCGACAGCGGGCACGGGCGGCATGCTGTCGGTGGCTGGCGAGCACCTGCTGGCGCACAACCCGCAGGCGCGTCTGACCCTGTTCGGGCAGGAGCTGAACGACGAATCTTTCGCCATCTGCAAGGCGGACATGCTCATCAAGGGCCAGGCGGTCGAGAACATCGTCGCGGGCAACACGCTGAGCCACGACGGCCACGCGTTCCGCAAGTTCGACTACATGCTCTCCAACCCGCCCTTCGGCGTGGAATGGAAGAAGGTCGAGCGGGCAGTGCGTCAGGAACACGAGCTGATGGGCTATGGCGGTCGTTTCGGGCCGGGCCTGCCGCGCGTCAGCGACGGCTCCATGCTGTTCCTGCTGCACCTGGTGTCGAAAATGGCCCCCGTGGTGAACGGCGAAGGCGGCTGCCGCTTCGGCATCGTGCTCAATGGCTCGCCGCTGTTCACGGGCGGCGCGGGCAGCGGCGAAAGCGAGATCCGCCGCTACGTGCTGGAGAACGACCTGGTGGAGGCCATCATCGGCCTGCCCACCGACATGTTCTACAACACCGGCATCGCCACCTACGTGTGGGTGCTCTCGAACAAGAAGGATGCCGACCGCCAGGGCCACGTGCAGCTGATCGATGCCAGCAGCTTCTGGCAAAAGATGCGCAAGAGCCTGGGCAGCAAGCGCAAGGAAATGAGCGATGCGCACATCGCCACGGTCACCCGCCTGTTCGGCGACTTCACCGAAGCCGAATACATCACGGTATTGGATGCCGACGGCAAGGCCCTGGGCGAGCCCGCGCTGGTGACCGGGACCGACACCCCGCCCGTGGCCCCCGAGGGCGGCCGCCTGAAGCGCGTGCCGATCAGCCGCATCTTCAAGAACGAGGAGTTCGGCTACACCACCATCACCGTCGAGCGCCCGCTGCGTGATGAGGCGGGCGAGGTGGTGCTGGGCCAGAAGGGCAAACAGAAAGGCAAACCCCAGCCTGACAGCAGCCTGCGAGACACCGAGAACGTGCCGCTGGGCGAGGACATTCAGGCGTACTTCGAGCGGGAGGTGCTGCCGCATGCGCCGGATGCCTGGATCGATCACGAGAAGAGCAAGGTCGGGTACGAAATTCCGTTCAACCGGCACTTTTACGTGTTCGAGCCGCCGCGCAGCCTGCATGCCATTGATGAAGATCTGAAGGCTGTTTCCAGTCGCATCATGGCGATGCTGGGGGAACTGGCGGAATGAGCCTACCTAGGTATCCTGATTATAAGCCTTGCCAGATGGGATTGATGCTAAAAGTTCCAAGTCACTGGCAAGTAAAGCCACTGAAAAGAATTTCAGAAATACAGACTGGCCTTACTCCTCCGAGCGAAGTCGAAGAAAATTATTCAGACGATGGATTTCCGTGGATTCGACCTGAAGACATCAATGAAAGCGGAATATTTACTACTGGAAGCAAATTTCTTTCGCCGCAAGGCCTGAAAATCGCACGGATTATTAAGCGAGGAGCAAGCCTAATATGCTGCATAGGAACGATTGGTAAAGTTGGCATCACAAATTGTGATATCACAACAAACCAACAAATTACAGCGGTAAATTTTTTTGGTTGTTCGCGTTTCTTTTACTATGCAACTGTTGCTGCCCGAAAAGACTTTGAGCAAGCCGCAACGGGGAATGTCCTAAAGATATTGAATACCCAAAAACTGGGTGAGATCTCTTATTGTGTCCCTCCATTAGATGAGCAGGGCCTAATCGCCGCCTTCCTCGACCACGAAACCGCCAAGATCGATGCCCTGATTGCCGAGCAGGAAAAGCTCATCGCGCTGCTGGCCGAAAAGCGCCAGGCCACCATCTCTCATGCCGTCACGCGTGGGCTAAATCCCGATGTTCCGATGAAGGACTCTGGGGTAGCTTGGTTGGGGGAGGTGCCGGCGCATTGGGGCGTCACGCGACTCAAGTTCGTCGCCAATGTCCAGACCGGCATCGCCAAAGGTAAAGATACTGCCGGCAAGGAGACTGTGACAGTCCCATATTTGAGAGTCGCAAATGTACAGGATGGATACCTTGCGCTAGATGACGTCACAACCATCGACATTGAGCGCGACCAGCTATGTCGCTATCGGCTGAGCCCTGGCGATGTTTTGATGAACGAAGGCGGCGACTTCGACAAACTGGGTCGAGGCGCCATCTGGCAGGGCGAAATTGTTGATTGCATTCATCAGAACCATGTATTTGCGGTGCGTCCATACGCCATTCAACCAGCATGGCTTAACCGAATTACGAGTTCGCAATACGCGCAGTTCTATTTCATGGGTCGCTCGAAGCAGAGCACCAACCTCGCATCGATATCGTCGACCAACATCATGGAGTTGCCTGTGTTGATGCCGCCAGAGGGCGAGCAACAAGCAATCCATTCGTTCCTCGACGCCGAAATAAATCGCGTCGATATGCTCCGCACCGAATCCGAGCGCGCCATCAACCTACTCAAAGAACGACGCTCCGCCCTCATCGCCGCCGCCGTCACCGGCCAGATCGATGTGCGCGGCTGGACACCGAACAACTAAGAACAACCAGGCCACCATCCGCCAGGGGCGATTCAGGCCAAGGAGCAGGCAATGACGCTGCACAAGGAAATCCACTTCGAGGCCGAGATCTGCGCCCACCTCAGCCAGCATGGCTGGCTGTACGCCGACGGTGACGCCGCCCATTTCGACCGGCCTTCCGGCCTGTTCTTGCCCGACCTGCTGGCCTGGGTCGAAGCCACCCAGCCAGAGAGCTGGCAGAAGCTCAGCAAGACCCATGGCGCGGCCCTGCCGCAGGTGCTGGCCGAACGCATCCGCAAAAACCTCAACGAGCGCGGCACGCTGGATGTACTGCGCCGGGGCGTCGAGCTGCTGGGCCTGTCAGCCCCGCTGGCCTTGGCGCAGTTCAAGCCCGCCCTGAACCTGAACCCGGCCACCCAGGCTCGCTACGAGGCCAACCGCCTGCGCGTGGTGCGTCAGGTGCGCCACTCGCCCAATGCCCCGCAGGATGCGCTGGACCTGGTGCTGTTCCTGAACGGCATTGCCGTGGCCACGGCCGAGCTGAAGAGCAACTTCACGCAAAGCGTGCACGACGCAGTTGACCAGTATTGTTGTGACCGCCACCCGCAACCCAAGGGCGGCGTGCAGGAGCCGTTGCTGGGCTTTCCGGGCGGGGCGCTGGTGCATTTCGCGGTCAGCCAGACCGACGTGATGATGACCACCAGGCTGGCTGGGAAAGCGACCAACTTCCTGCCCTTCAACCGGGGGCACGACGGCGGCGCGGGCAACGCGCCCAACCCCGCAGGCTTCGCCACCGCTTACCTCTGGGAAGAGGTCTGGGCCCGTGACAGCTGGCTGGATATTCTGCACCGCTACCTGATCGGCAAGCGCAACGACAAGAAGCAGCCCAGCGCGGTCATCTTCCCCCGCTACCACCAGCTCGACGCGACCCGCAAACTGGTCGCCGACGTGCTGGACCAGGGGCCGGGCCAGCGCTACCTCATCCAGCACTCGGCGGGGTCGGGCAAGACCAACTCCATCGCCTGGACCGCCCACTTCCTGGCCGACCTGCACGACGCGCAGCAGCAGAAGCTCTTCGACAGCGTGCTGGTGGTCAGCGACCGCACCGTGCTGGATGCGCAACTGCAGGAAGCCATCTTCGATTTCGAGCGCACCACAGGGGTGGTCGCCAGCATCAGCAACGAGACCGGCAGCAAGAGCGCCCAGCTCGGCCAGGCGCTGAAGGACGGCAAGAAGATCATCGTCTGCACCATCCAGACCTTCCCCTTCGCGCTCAAGACCGCACAGGAGCTAGCCGCCACCGAGGGCAAGCGCTTCGCGGTCATCGCCGACGAGGCCCACAGTTCGCAGACCGGCGCGTCAGCCGCCAAGCTCAAGGAGCTGCTGTCCGCGCAGGAATGGGCCGACCTGCAGGATGGCGGCGAGGTCGACACTGAGGCATTGCTTGCAGCACAGATGGAAGCGCGCGCAACGGCATCTGGTCTGACCTACGTCGCCTTCACCGCCACGCCCAAGGCCAAGACGCTGGAACTGTTCGGCCGGCCGGGGCCGGATGGACTGCCCGCCCCCTTCCACGTGTATTCCATGCGCCAGGCCATCGAGGAAGGCTTCATTCTCGATGTGCTGAAGAACTACACCAGCTACAAGCTCGCCTTCAAGCTCGCCCACGATGGCCAGGAGTGGGACGAGAGGCAGGTCGAGCACAGCGCCGCCATGAAGGGGCTGATGCAGTGGGTGCGCTTGCACCCCTACAACATCGCCAGCAAGGTGCAGATCGTGGTCGAGCACTACCGCGAGAACGTGCAGCCGCTGCTCGGCGGGAAGGCCAAGGCCATGGTCGTGGTCGGCTCCCGCAAGGAGGCCGTGCGCTGGCAGAAGGCCATCCGCAGCTACATCACCAACCAGAACTACCCGCTGGGCGTGCTGGTGGCGTTCTCGGGCGAGGTGAACGATGCCGAGAGCTTCCCGGAGGCCGTGACCGAGACTAGTGCGCTGCTGAATCCGGGGCTCAAGGGCCGCGACATTCGCGAGGTGTTCAAGGGCGAGGACTACCACCTGCTGCTGGTCGCCAACAAGTTCCAGACCGGCTTCGACCAGCCGCTGCTGTGCGGCATGTACGTGGACAAGATGCTCGGCGGCATCCAGGCCGTGCAGACGCTCTCGCGCCTGAACCGCGCGCACCCGGGCAAGGACACCACCTACGTGCTGGACTTCGTGAACGACCCGGCGGAGATCCTCAAGGCCTTCCAGACCTACTACACCACCGCCGAGCTGGAGGGCGTGACCGACCCGAACATGGTCTACGACCTGCGCGCCAAGCTCGACGCGGCGGGCTTCTACGACAGCTTCGAGGTGGACCGCGTGGCGCACGTGGACCTGGACCCGAACGGCACGCAGAAGCAGCTGGAAGCCGCCATTGCGCCGGTGGCGGACCGCCTGCTGAAAGCCTACAGCGCCGCCAAAAACGACAAGGCACTGGCCGAGGACAAGCACGACGAGGCCGCCGCCAAGCACGCCAAGGACCAGCTCGATGCGTTGCTGCTGTTCAAGAACGACATGGGCGCTTACGTGCGCCTGTATGCCTTCCTGAGCCAGATCTTCGACTACGGCAACGCCGACATCGAGAAACGCTTCCTGTTCTTCAAGCGCCTGCTGCCACTGCTGGAGTTCGGCCGCGAACGCGATGTGGTGGACCTCTCCAAGGTCATGCTCACGCACCACACGCTCAAACACCAAGGCAAGCAGACCCTCGGGCTGGGCGGCGATGCCTACAAGCTCCCGCCCATGGATGCCGTGGGCAGCGGTGCCGTGCAGGACAAGCTGCAGGTGTACCTGGCCGAGATCATCGAGCGGGTGAACGGGCTGTTCGAGGGCGAGCTGAGCGACGACGACCAGCTGGTGTACGTGAACGGCGTGCTCAAGGGAAAGCTGCTGGAGAACGAGCTGCTGGTGCAGCAGGCGGCGGTGAACAGCAAGCAGCAGTTCGCCAACTCACCGGACCTGGGCAAGGCGCTGCTGGACGCCATCATGGATGCCTTCGAGGCGCACCAGACCATGAGCACCCAGGCGCTGGGCTCGGAGCGGGTGCGCGACGGGCTGAAGGACATTCTGCTGGGGCCGGCGCAGTTGTATGAGGCGTTGCGGGCGCGATCAGAGGGACGTGGCGCGGTGACGTGATGGCGCTCAGGCCACGATTCTGAATTCGGTCACCTTGGCGATCGGACGGACAGAACGGCTCTCCCGCCTCATCTCCACGAATCCATAATTGGACATGGTCTTGAGGGTACGGGAGAGATTGCCAGGCTTGCGCCCCGTCAGTTCGGCCAGCGAAGCAATCGATTGCGGCTTGGCTTCCTGGATGATGCGGATCAGCGCACGGTTCTCGTCGCTCAGCACTTCGGCCAGGGAACGCATGGAGGTGAACCAGATCTTGGGCTCGCCGGGCTTGGGCTTGTACTCCCCTTTCGCAATCGCCAGCATGCGCTCACGAATGCGCTCTTGCGGCAAGATGCCAATCACGACGGCTTTCATGTCTTTCTGATCTCCTGCAACACGTGATCGACTTCCGTGAAGAAGTCGCTCAACAGCTGATGCGCATCTCGAAACGCATAGGGCACGCCTTTGTCACTGACATGTCGATGCCGGTGGTCATAGGGCAGTCGCATACCTGCATGTTTGAATTTGCCGGGTGGCTTCACGGCATGCGCATTGTCATAGCCAAGAATTCGCCCGCCATAAGGCTCATGCAAGGTCAGCGAGTAGCGAACTCCATGCGGAATGGACGACGTTGGCTCGACGCGCCATGCCTCAATCTTGATCCAGTAGCCATGGCCCTGATCAATGATCTGATCATGCAAGTCAATCAGCGTTGAGATGCCAGCGTCTTCGCGTGCCTTCAAAAGTATCATCCGATGATAGCAATCATGGATCGGCACGATCAATGTGCCGGGTTGGGCTGTCAGAGCCGCACACTCGAAAAGTCTAGTCCAGCAATGTGGCGCTCGCTGGGAAATGAAAAGGCCCGCTTTCGCGGGCCTCCTTTTCAACCACTGACCGACTTACGCCGTGACCGGAATCTTCCCGATCTTGGCCTGCCAGATCTTCGGCGCCGTGTTGTGCACGGAAGTACCGTTCACATCCACCGCCACGCTCACCGGCATGTCTTCCACGACGAACTCGTAGATCGCTTCCATGCCCAGGTCCTCGAAAGCAACCACGCGTGACTTGCGGATGGCCTTGGACACCAGATAGGCCGCGCCGCCGACGGCCATCAGGTAGACGGCCTTGTGGTTCTTGATGGCGGCAATGCCGGCCGGGCCGCGCTCGGACTTGCCGATCATGCCGTAGAGGCCGGTTTCGGCCAGCACGGTCTCGGTGAACTTGTCCATGCGGGTGGCCGTGGTCGGGCCGGCCGGGCCGACCACCTCGTCACGCACCGGGTCAACCGGGCCGACGTAGTAGATGAACTTGCCGCGCAGGTCCACCGGCAGCTTCTCGCCCTTGGCGAACATGTCGACCATGCGCTTGTGGGCGGCATCGCGGCCGGTATACATGGTGCCGCTGAGCAGCAGCGTGTCACCGGGCTGCCAGCTGGCGATCTCTTCCGGGGTCACGGTGTCGAGGTTCACGCGCTTCGACTTCGAGGCATCGAAGGTCAGCTTCGGCCAGTCTTCCAGCTTCGGCACCTCCAGCTCGGCGGGGCCCGAGCCATCCAGCTCGAAATGCACATGGCGGGTGGCGGCGCAGTTCGGGATCATCGCGACCGGCAGCGAAGCCGCGTGGGTCGGGTAGTCCTTGATCTTGATGTCGATGACCGTGGTCAGGCCGCCCAGGCCCTGCGCGCCGATGCCCAGCGCGTTGACCTTCTCGTACAGCTCGATGCGCAGTTCCTCGACACGGTTCTGCGGACCGCGCGCGATCAGCTCCTGGATATCGACCGGATCCATCAGCGATTCCTTGGCCAGCAGCGCGGCCTTCTCGGCGGTACCGCCGATGCCGATGCCGAGCATGCCCGGTGGACACCAGCCGGCGCCCATGGTCGGCACGGTCTTCAGCACCCAGTCCACGATGCTGTCGGAGGGGTTGAGCATGGCCATCTTGGACTTGTTCTCGGAACCGCCGCCCTTGGCTGCGACGGTGATGTCGACCTTGTCGCCCGGCACGATGCTGTAGTGGATCACCGCCGGGGTGTTGTCCTTGGTGTTCTGGCGCTTGCCGGCCGGGTCACGCAGGATGGACGCGCGCAGCACGTTGTCCGGGTTCAGGTAGGCGCGGCGCACGCCTTCGTTGATGGCGTCGTCCAGCGACAGATCACCGAGGTCCCAGCGCACGTTCATGCCGACCTTGACGAAGATGGTGACGATGCCGGTGTCCTGGCAGATCGGGCGATGGCCCTCGGCGCACATGCGCGAGTTGATCAGGATCTGCGCCATGGCGTCCTTGGCGGCCTGGTTCTCTTCACGCTCCCAGGCGGCGTGGATGGCCTGGATGAAGTCCACCGGGTGATAGTAGGAGATGAACTGCAGGGCGTCGGCGACGCTCTGGATGAGGTCGTCCTTCTTGATGACGGTCATGGGGCTGGCTCCAGCGCAAAGAGTGAGCGGCACGGCGGCGGGCCGGCAAAGCCCGCACAAACGGCTGGAGTATAACGCCGCTTCAGGCCGCCGTGGCGCGAAGGTGACTTAGCAACTCGTCGAGTACCGCGTCAGGGCGCTCCATTTGCAGGAAATGGCCACAGCCCGCCAGCCGCTGGACACGTATGCCGGCCGGAAACATGGCCGGATCAACCAGGGCGTCGTAGAGCGCGGACTGCATGCAGCCGTCCAGCTCCCCGGTCAGTGCCAGCGTCGGCACGCGTAGCGGATAACGCGCCAGCATGAACAGGCGACGGGTCTTGCTGCGCCAGAGCGTGAACAGGGCGCGGTAGTAGCGCGTCGCAGCCCAGGCCACGTTGGCCTCGACAAAGGCCGCCTGCACCGGTGCGAACGCAGCCTCGCTGAACGCCCAGCCCGGCGACCAGATGCGCCAGAGTTCGCGCAGGCGCGCGCTGCCGTTCGCGCGTATGCCCTGCACCGCGCTCAGCGACTGCATCTCGAGCATGTAGGCCGAATGCTGCAGCTGTGACGGCAGCAGACGCCATGCCCGCTCCATGCGCTGGAACGGCGGGATCGCCAGCGTGGTCAGCGACTGCCAGGCGGCCGGCCGGCTGGCGACAGCCGCCATGGCGGCAACCGCGCCCCAGTCATGACCGACCAGATGCGTGACCGGCGCAGCCAGCAGATCACGCCAGGCCAGCAGATCCATGGCGGCACTGAGCGCGTCGTAGTCGGCATCGCTGTGCACGGAGGCGGGGGTGTAGCCGCGTAGCCAGGGCCGCAGCACGCGGTAGCCGGCAGCCACCAGGCCGGCGGCCACGGCATCCCAGCCATGCGGAGTATCGGGAAAGCCATGCACCAGCATCACCAGCGGCGCATCCGCCGGCCCCTCCAGCCAGGCGCTCAGGGTGAGCTGCTCACGCTGGAGGGTGATGCTCTGTCGCACGTCGCTGTCCAGCGGTGCATGCCGACCGGTCATGCTGCCACCTCGCTGCCCTTGCCGCGCAGGACGTCAGCCAGCGGCTGCGGACGCTGACAGGCCGCCTGCACCGGTGCCAGCCAGTTCTGCAGCGGGCCGTGCCAGAGCGTCTGGGCAAAGCGGGCATCGAGCCCGGCAACCCCGTTGCGGGCCATCGGCACCGGCCAGGGCAGCGCCGGCAGCCACTGCGCCAGATCAACCTGGCTGAGATCGCGAGCGAGACGGAACTCGCCGTCACTGCTGCGCACGATCAGGCGTTCGCGCAGCAGCCAGTCCTGCCACTCCGACCAGCCCCAGACCGCACTGCGCTGCACCTCGCGCATGACCTCGGTCTCGCTCAGACCGCGACCGGCATCGTGCGCAGCCTGCAGGCGAGTGAGCAGATTCATCAGGGCATAGAGCGGGTGACAGGGCGTGCGCGTCTCGATGTCGTGCAGCACCAGGGCACGACTGAGCTCGACGCCATAGAGAATGATCAGCCAGGACAGGTAGAGCCAGAGCAGGAACACCGGGAACACCGCAAAGGCGCCATAAACCAGCTCATAGGAGCTGAAGCTGGTGACGAAGATGCCGAAGCCGCGCTTGGCCAGCTCGAACAGCACCGCAGCCACCACCCCGCTGGTCAGGCCGGCGCGCCAAGGCACCCGGCAGTTGGGCACGGCTGTATAAAGCAGGGTGAAGCCGAGCGCGGTGAAGAGCAGCGGGATCAGGCCGACGCCGGGCGCGACGGTGCCGACCAGATCGGCGGCATCGCTGAACACGCGCAAGGTCATCAGGTAGGACGAGAGCAGGAAGCCGGCACCGAGCAGAAAGGGGCCGAGGCTGAGCACCGCCCAGTAGCGCAGGAAGCTGATCAGCCCCTGCCGGGGCGCCTTGACCTGCCAGATCTCGTTGAAGGCGCGCTCGATGGTCACCAGCATCATCAGCGCGGTGACGAAGAGGATGCCGATGCCGACCACGGTGAGCTGGCTGGCCTGCTGCGAGAATTCACCGAGATAGGTCTGCAGCTGCGCGCCGCTGCTCGGCACCAGATTGCTGTAGATGAACTGGCGTATGTCTTCGCTGATCGGCTTCAGCGAAGGAATGGCGGCCAGCAGGGTGAAGATCACGGTCAGCAGGGGCACCACGGCGAACAGGGTGGTGAAGGTCAGTGCGGCGGCGTGCTGGCGACAGTTGTCGTTGAGAAAATGACGCACGCTGGTTCGCAGCGCGTGATCCACGGTGTGCCAGTGCCCAACCCATGCCGATGTCATCTGCCGCTCCCTGATGCTTCAGGATAGTATTCCTTCCTGTCCTGTTCGTGTCGAGAAAACCATGTCAGAGCCCTATGTTCTGGTGCTGTATTACAGCCGCCACGGTGCCACCCGCGAGATGGCCCGGCACATCGCCCAGGGCGTCGAACGTGCCGGACTGGAAGCGCGCCTGCGCACGGTACCGGCGGTATCGGCCGACTGCGAAGCGACGGCACCGGACATCCCGGAGCGGGGTGATCTCTATGCCAGCCTGGACGATCTCGCCGGCTGCGCCGGCCTGGTGCTGGGCAGTCCGACGCGCTTCGGCAACATGGCTGCCGCCATGAAGTATTTTCTCGACGGCACCACCGCGCTCTGGCTCAATGGCGCCCTCATCGACAAGCCGGCGGCCGTGTTCACGTCCACCGGGTCGCTGCATGGCGGCCAGGAATCGACCCTGCTGACCATGATGCTGCCGCTGCTGCACCACGGCATGGTGATGGTCGGCCTGCCCTACTCCGAGCCGGCGCTGAGCGCGACCCGTACCGGTGGCACCCCCTACGGCGCCAGCCACTGGGCCGGCAGCGACAGCAGCCAGCAGGTCAGCGACGACGAGCTGCGTCTCTGCCAGGCCCTGGGCGAACGCGTCGCGCGCTGGGCCCTGAAGGCACGCTGACCCCCTTTTCCGCTTTCTGACTGCGAGATGCGCCATGACCGATGTCACCCCGCCTGATACCGCCCTGCTCAACGCCGAAGCCGCCCGGCTGCAGCGTTACAGCCTGTGGGCGCTGCTTGCGCTGATCGCCTGGCTGATGATCAGCACCGTGGCCACGGCGCCGGCCGGGCTGTCAGCACTGACCCTGCTGGTGGGCTGGCTGCTGCAGTCCCTGCCACTCTGGCTGTTCGTTCCCGGCCTGCGCGCCGGTCGTGCGCGCAGCGGGGTGTGGCTGGGCTTCGTGCTGATGTTCTACTTCGTGTTCGCCGTGCTCAATGCCTTCGCCCCCGGCCTGCACGGCCTGCTGGCAACCGTCGAGGCGGTGCTGATCAGCGGCGTGTTCATGCTCGTCATCCGCTTCGTGAAGGCGCAACGCGCCACGCAGAACGGCGCCCTCTGAATTATTTTTTCGTCTTAAGGATGCCTTAAGGTCCGCCCCCTAGTCTGACCCTGACGCCTTTCCCGTCAGGAGTTCAGCATGCTGTCGCTGCCCCGGACCGCCACTGCCGCGGTTCCCGCTGTCACACCGGAACACCCGGATCGCATTGCGCGGCTGCTGTCACGGCAGCTGGCGCAACATGCCGTGAGCTGGCATGACGAGAGCAGCCTCGATCGCGATGTGGTCGAAGACTACATCCACGCCCGCTTTGCCCGCGCCTACGATGCCCATGTCGGGCATTTCATGCCTGCCCTGCTTGGCTTGCGTCAGCACGGTGAGCTGGTGGCGGCGCTGGGTCTGCGCCCGGCTGCAGAAGGCCCGCTTTTTCTCGAGCGCTACCTGGACCAGCCCGTGGAACAGTCGCTGGCCGCCGCCTTGCGCCAGCCCGTCCCGCGTGACGGCATCATCGAGATCGGCAATCTGGCTGCCGATCACCACGGCGCCAGCCTGATGCTGTTTCTCACGCTCGGCAACCTGATGCGCAGCGCCGGCTACCGCTGGCTGGTGTTCAGCGCCACGCCACAGGTGGCTGCCATGATGACCAAGCTGCATCTGGCCACCCGCCTGCTGGCACCCGCCGATCCGGCCCGCCTCGGGCACGAGGCCGCCGACTGGGGACGCTACTACCAGACCTGCCCGCAGGTGCTGGTCGGCGACATGGACAGCGTGTTCGCGGCCGAGCCTGACGACCTGAACCGCACGACGCCACTGCGCCTGTTCGCGGACACCGGTGCCGCACTGGCCCCGCAACTGTTGCAACGCCGTCAGCGTGCGGAGCAGCGCCAATGAACCGCCTGCTCGCTGCCATTGCCGAACACGCCGAGCGCAGGCCGCAGGCGCCCGCGCTGACCTCGCCTGCGCTGAGCCTGGACTATGCCGGCCTCTGGCAGGCGGTGCAGGACATGGCTGCATGGCTGCGCACGCTGCCGGATGGTCCGCTGGCGCTGGCACTGGACAACGGCACGGCCTGGGTGGTGATCGATCTCGCCTGCCAGCTGGCACGACGCCCGCTGCTGCCTCTGCCGGGCTACTTCAGTGCCGATCAGCGCCAGCATGCCCTGGCCACGGCCGGCGCCATCGCCGTGCTGCAGCAAAGGCCGACCGACATGCCCGGCGGCACCGGCACCCTGACCGTGCCGTACTGGCCGGGCCTTGCCCTGACGCTGCTGCCTGTCGGCCGGAGCACCAACGACCAGACTGCCCCGGAATGCCTGGCCGGTCTGCCGCAGGGCACCGCCAAGATCACCTTCACCTCGGGCAGCACCGGCCAGCCCAAGGGCGTGTGCCTGAGCCAGGACAACCAGATCACGGTCGCCGAATCGCTGGCGACCGTGATCGCCGACCCCGCGCCGCGCCATCTCTGCGTGCTGCCGCTGGCCACGCTGCTGGAGAATGTCGCCGGCGTCTATGTGCCGCTGCTCTCCGGCGGCGAGGTGCTGCTGCCCGGCCTCGAAAGCCTGGGCCATGGCGGCAGCCGCACCCTCGACCCGCAGGCGTTTCTGGCACGCATCACCGAGGCCCGTCCGGCCAGCCTGATTCTGGTGCCACAGCTACTCGACCTGCTGGTACAGGCGGCAGGACAGGGCTGGCCGGTGCCGGACTCGCTGCGCTTTGTCGCCGTCGGCGGCAGCCGGGTCGCCCCGGAAGCGGTGGCCCGGGCTCGCAAGCTGGGCATCCCGGCCTTCGAAGGCTACGGCCTGTCCGAATGCAGCTCGGTGGTGAGCCTGAACACACCGGCACATGACCAGCCCGGCAGCGCCGGGCAGGTGCTCCCGCATCTGCAGGTGAGCACCGGACCGGATGGCGATCTGACCGTGACCGGCAACGCGTTTCTCGGCTATGCCGGACAGCCCGCGAGCTGGCACCCGGCACAGGTCGATACCGGCGATCTCGCGCGTGTCGATGCGCAGGGCTTTCTGCACCTGGCCGGACGCCGCAAGAACCTGCTGATCACCAGCTATGGCCGAAACATCAGTCCGGAATGGGTGGAAAGCCAGGTGCTGGCACATCCGGGCATGCGCGAATGCCTGGTGCTGGGCGACGCACGCCCGTACTGCAGCGCGCTGCTGTTCGCGCCGACCCTGGATGACACCACCATCAACGGCTGGCTGGATCAGATCAATGCCGGACTGCCCGACTACGCCCGCGTGCTGCGCTGGCAGCGTCTGCCGGCACCCCTGCAGAGCAACCCCGACCTCACCACCGCCAACGGCCGCCCGCGCCGCGATCGCATCGCGCAGCAGCTGCACACCCTGATCGACGCCCTGTACGCCCCTTCGGAGGAAACCTGTTCATGAGCTTTCACGACACCCTGGTGCAACACACCCAGTCCGCGGCTGCCACCCTGCAATCGGCCGCCATCATCCAGAACACCCTGCGCGGCGAGATCACCCGCGCCGAGTATGTGGCCTTCCTCACCGAGGCCTACCACCACGTCAAGCACACCGTGCCATTGCTGATGGCGGCCGGCGCCCGCCTGCCTGAGGACAAGGAGTGGCTGCGCGAAGCCGTCGCCGAGTACATCAGCGAGGAAGTCGGCCACCAGGAGTGGATCCTCAACGACCTCGCCGCCTGCGGCGTCGACAAGGAGGCCGTGCGCCACGGTCGCCCGGCGCTGGCCACGGAGCTGATGGTGGCCTATGCGTACGACACCATCCAGCGTGGCAACCCGCTCGGCTTCTTCGGCATGGTGCATGTGCTGGAAGGCACCAGCATTGCCATCGCCGATCGTGCGGCCGATGCCATCGCCGAAGCCACCGGCCTGCCCCGCAAGGCCTTCACCTACCTGCGCTCGCATGGCGGTCTGGATGTCGAGCACGTGAAGTTCTTCAAGGGCCTGATGGATCGCATCAGCGATCCGGCCGAGCAGGATGTCATCCTGCACGCCGCCGGCGTGTTCTTTCGTCTCTATGGCGACATCTTCCGCAGCCTGCCGGCGCTCGCCGCCAGCAGCACGGCGAAGAAGGTGGCAGCATGAACCTCGCCGGCAAGCGTGTCCTGCTCACTGGCGCCACCGGCGGCATCGGTCAGGCCATCGCCACACAGCTGGCGGCCGAGGGTGCCTCCCTGCTGCTGACGGCACGTGACGCGGATGCCCTCGCCGCGCTCGCCACCCGCCTGCCCGGCACGCACCAGGTCTGCGTCGCGGATCTGGCGAAAGCTCCGGAGCGCGCCCGGCTCGCCAGTCGTGTCGCGGCCTGGGGCGGTCTCGACGTGCTCATCAACAATGCCGGCAGCCAGCACTTCGGCTGGTTCACGGAGCAGCCGGAAGACGCCATCAGCCGCCAGCTGCTGCTCAATCTGGAGGTGCCGGTACTGCTCAGCCACGACCTGATGCCGCAGCTGGCCGTGCCTGGCGAAGCCGTCATCCTCAACATCGGATCCACCTTCGGCAGCATCGGACATCCCGGCTTCAGCACCTACTGCGCCAGCAAGTTCGGACTGCGCGGCTTCAGCGAGGCGCTCGGTCGCGAGCTGGCCGATACCGGCATCCGGGTCTGCTACCTGGCCCCGCGGGCGACCCGCACCGATCTCAACGGTCCGGCGGTGAACGCCCTCAACGATGCCCTGGGCACCCGCAGCGACAGTCCGCAGGTGGTCGCGGCAGCCGTCATCGCCATGCTCCGCAATGGCAGCCGGCGTCGCCACCTGGGCTGGCCGGAGCGCTTCTTCGCCTGGCTCAACCAGGTGCTGCCTGCCGTGGTCGACCTCGCCCTGCGCCAGCAACTCGCCCTCATCAAACGTTTCGCCATGCACCAGGAGATCAGCAAATGAATACCGCTTCCCGCGCCCGCGTCGCTCTGCTCGCCAGCCTGCTTGCCAGCGGCCTGATCCAGGCCGGCATTCCCGAGGACCTCGCCAGCGTGCAGAGCGGCTGGGCCGTCGCCACCTACCAGAACACGGGTGAACGCAAGGTTGCCGCGCTTGAAGGCCTGATGGCACGCAGTGACGCCCAGGTCCGCCAGCACCCGGACTCGGCCGAACTGCTGATCTGGAACGGCATCGTCAAGTCCAGCCTGGCGGGTGCCAAGGGCGGACTGGGCGCACTGGGTCTGGCCAAGGCCGCGAAGAAATCGCTGGACCAGGCCATCAGCATCAACGGTCAGGCCCTGGATGGATCCGCGTACACCAGCCTGGGCACGCTGTATGCCAAGGTTCCCGGCTGGCCGGTAGGCTTCGGCGATGAGCGCAAGGCCGAAACCCTGCTGCTCAAGGCACTGCAGATCAACCCCAACGGCATCGACCCCAACTACTTCTATGCCGACTTCCTGCGTGAACAGGGAGATACCGCGAAGGCACGCCAGTACCTGCTGCGCGCTCGCAAGGCCGCACCGCGACCCGGCCGTGAACTGGCCGACCAGGGTCGCCAGGGCGAGATCACCGCCGCGCTGAAAGCGCTGGACGGTCGTTGAGCACACCCGTGGCGGGATCTATAGTGCGTCGATACCGATGTCGAGTCTGAGCTGATGCGCCTGCTGCTGGTCGAAGACAATCCGTCACTCGCTGACGGCCTGCGTGAAGCCCTGCAAGACGAGGGCTTCGCGGTCAATCACGTGGCCACGGCCGGTGCCGCTCTGGCGGCGTTGCGCAGCGACCCGCCCGATCTGCTGGTGCTCGATCTCGGCCTGCCGGATCGCGACGGCCTGCAGGTGCTGCGCGAGCTGCGAAGTGACGGCATGCGCCTGCCGGTGCTGCTGCTGACCGCACGCGACACCATCGACGACAAGGTCAGCGGTCTCGACAGCGGCGCCGACGACTACCTCGCGAAACCCTTCGACATGGCCGAGCTGCTGGCGCGCCTGCGCGTGCTCGAGCGCCGTCTCGGCATCCAGACCCAGGCCACGCTGACCCATGGCGACATCATCCTGTCCACCAGCAGTCACGATGTCAGCCGTGCCGGGCAGCCGGTGGAGCTGTCGCGGCGCGAATACATGCTGCTCAAGTCGCTGCTGGAAAACGCCGGCCGCGTGCAGACCCGCGACACGCTGGAATCGCGGCTGTACAGCTGGGGCGAGGAAGTCGCCAGCAACGCCCTCGAGGTTCACATCCACAACCTGCGCAAGAAGCTCGGCAGCGAGGTCATCCGGACCGTTCGCGGTGTCGGCTACGTGATGCCTGCGGCATGACATCGATACGCCGCTTCCTGGTCTACCTGCTGGCTGCAACCTTCGCGCTGACCAGCTTCGTGGCCGCCGTGCAGGCCTATCACAGCGGCTCGCGCAGCCTGCGGCAACTGCTCGATCAGCACCTGATCGACTACGCGCTGGTGCTGGCACAACAGGACGCCACCGTGTCACGCCGCCAGCCGGTCAGCAGCCAGACCAGCCTGGCCTACCAGATCGTGTCGCGAGATGGCCTGGTGCTCGGCCGCTCGGCCAGCGCCCCGGACATGCCGCTCATGGCACTGAGCCAGGGTTTCGACGAGGTCAACTTTGGCGGTCAGCGCTGGCGCGCCCTGGCCACCCGTGTCGATGCCGAGCGCTGGGTGCTGGTGGCGGAGCCGCTGCGCCTGCGCGACCGGGTCACTGACGCGCTGATCACCGAAATGCTGTGGCCGATGCTGGTCGCGATTCCACTCGCCGCCCTGCTGATCTGGCTGGTGGTGGGCCGGGGTCTGAGCCCGCTGCTGCAACTGTCCGCACGCCTGCAGCGGCGTCAGGCCGATACCCTGGAACCGATCTCGCTGGCGGTCCTGCCGTCCGAGCTGCAACCGGTGCTGGCCGCCATCAATGACTGGCAGGACCGCCTCAAGCGCGCCTTCGAGCGCGAGCGGCATTTTGCCTCCGATGCCGCGCACGAGCTGCGCACCCCGGTGAGCACGCTGAAGATCCACCTGCACAACCTGCAGCGGCAAAGCAGCGGCGATGCCGCCCACTGGCAGCCCGTGCAGCGTGCGGTGGCCGATCTCGAGCATCTGATCGAGCAGATGCTCATGCTCTACCGCACGGCACCGGACCAGTACCTGGCACGGCATGAACGGCTGGACCTGGCGGCGCTCGCTCGCGAAGTGATCGCCGGCCGTTACGACGACATCGACCGCAAGAGGCAGACCATCACGCTGGAAGCGCCCTCTGTCTGCGTGGACGGCAACCGCTTCGCGCTCGCCGCGCTGCTCGACAACCTGGTCAGCAATGCCGGCAAATACACCCCCGCGGGCGGCGAGATCATCGTGTCCCTGAGCGCCCGGGCCGGCGTGGCCGAAGTGACGGTGGAAGACAGCGGCCCCGGCATCCCGCCCGAGCGCCGTGACATCGCCCTCGAACGCTTCCAGCGCCTGCAGCATGGCAGCGGCGACATTCCCGGCTGCGGCCTGGGTCTGGCCATTGTGCGTCATGTCGTCGAACGCCACGGCGGCCACATCCGGCTTGACGAATCACCCCGCCTGCACGGGCTGCGCGTCTGCGTGCAGCTGCCCCTGCCCCCCGAGGACACCTGACATGCGCCTGCTGCCTGCCCTGATGCTGGCCACTCTCACCGGACTGTCACCGGCTGCACACGCCGGCGTACCGGAATTCACCCTGGAGATCCGCCAGCACCTGTTCGTGCCGGACACGCTCACCGTGCCGGCCGGCACCAAGGTGCGTCTGCGCGTGATCAATCACGACCCGACCCCGGAAGAATTCGAGAGCTACTCGCTGAACCGCGAGAAAGTGATCATGGGGCACCAGCAAACCATCATCTTCATCGGTCCACTGTCACCCGGCAGCTACGATTTCTTTGGCGAATTCAACCCGCGCACGGCCGTCGGCCGCATCGTGGCCACGGAGCTCTGACGCATGCTGCTGGTCTCTCTGGTGGTGGTGCTGCGCGAAGTGCTGGAGGCGTCGGTCACGCTCGCGCTGCTGTTCGTGGTGGGCCGACAGGTCGGTCTCGGCCGGCACTGGGTGCCGGCGGGTCTCGCCCTCGGTGCCGCGCTCGCCAGGCTGCTCGCCGGCAACTTCGAGCAGATCGCGGCGTGGCAGGATGGCGTCGGCCAGGAACTGCTCAACAGCGTCCTGTCCGTGCTGGTGTTTCTCGGTCTCGCCTGCCTGTGCCAGTGGCAGGGCAATCCGGCCCGTCGCCAGCACATGATGGTGGTGATGACTGCCGTCTTCACCATGACCACCACGCGCGAAGGTGCCGAGCTGCTGCTGTACTACTCCGCCTTCTCGGCCGATCCCTACAGCCTGCGCACCGCCCTGCTCGGCGGCGCCATGGGAGTCGGCATCGGCCTCAGTCTTGGCGTGGTCTGCTACTACACCCTGATCCAGCTGTCCCGTACGGTGCGCCAGCACGGTACCCGGCTGTGGCTTGCGCTGTTCGGTGCCGGCATCCTGTCGCAGGGCGTGCAGATGCTGCAGCAGGCCGACTGGCTGCCGGCACAGCCCGCACTCTGGGACAGCGGCTGGCTGATTCCCGAGCATGAACTGGCCGGCCAGCTGCTCTATGCCCTGTTCAGCTACGAAGCCACCCCCAGCGCCCTGCAGCTCGTCGTCTGGCTCGCCGGAATGACCCTGCTGTGGTTGCTGCCCATGCGCCGCTGGAGGTCCGCATGATGCCCTGCCGCCGCCACAATGCCTGCACCACCCTGCTGTTGGGCCTGCTCGTGCTGCCTGCGCTCGCCGCCGGCGACGGCCTCGCCATTGACCGGGTCTACGAACCCGCGGTGACGGCACTGGAGCGCGAACTGGAAATGCGCACCCTGCTGCCCTCGGGCGCACGCGACAGCCTGACCCTGGGCTATGGTCAGAGCGTGGCGGAGCGTGTCGCCATCGAGGGCTATGTCACCCTCAGCGGCGAAGACGGCCGCGGTCTCGATGTCGCTGCCTGGGAAGCCGAGCTGCGCTGGCAGCTCAGTGAAACCGGCGAATACGCGCTGGACTGGGGATTGCTGCTGGAAAGCGAATACGAACGCGACGAACGCACATGGGAAAACAGTGTCAGCGTGATCGCCAGTCATCAGGCACCACGCTGGACCGGCACCGTCAACCTCGCGCTGGCCTACGAGGCCGGTCCGGAAACCCGCAACGAATTCGACACCAGCGCGCGCGGCCAGTGGCGCTATCGCTGGCATCCGCTGCTGGAGCCGGGCCTGGAGGTGCATGTCGGAGAAACCACGCGCGCCATCGGTCCCATGCTGGCAGGACGCCTGAAGCTGTCGCCACGCCAGCGCCTGAACTGGGAGGTCGCCGCGCTCGCCGGCGTCAGCGATGACACGCCGGATGCCACCCTGCGCACCCTGCTGGAGTGGGAATTCTGACGCGCTCAGCGCGCCTGCGTTTCCTCGAGCAGCTGGCGCGCCAGCGGTACCGACAAGGCCCGCTTGTCACGCTGGGCGCGCTGATCGAGGCGATCGATCAGGGCCATGAAGCGCCCGAGAGGACGCGGACCGCGCTCGATCAGGTAACGCTGCAACTCGGCCTCGAGAACCCAGCCACGACGTTGCGCGGTGGCCTGAAGCAGCTCCACGCGCACCGCATCCGACGGCGACGGCAGGCTGTAGACGCTGGCGCGCGCCAGCCGCGAACGCAGATCCGGCAGCTGCAAGGGCAGACCGGCCGGCGGCATTGCCGAGGTCACCAGCAGGCGTCCGCCACTGTCCTGCAAGCGGTTGTAGAGATTGAACAGTGCTTCTTCCCATGCCGGCCAGCCGGCTGCCGCTTCGATGTCATCCAGCACCACCAGATCGCAGTGCTCGAGACCATCAAGCATTTCAGCGGGCAGGAACACGACCTGGCGCAGCGGCAGCATGACCACGCGGGAGAGGCGCTGGCTGGCGTCGGCCACGAAGGCATTGACCAGCAGCGAGCGGCCGGCGCCCGGTTCGCCCCAGACATGGAGCTGGGCAACCTCGCCGCGACAGAGCGCGTCCAGTGCCGCGAGCACCGGCGCGAACGCCTGCCCGGGCAGATCGGCAAGGGTCAGCACTGGCGCGGACTGCAGGGGCAGCAGCAGCTGCTCCTGCGGCATGAACAGATCGGGGGTGTCACTCGTCACGCAGGACATCCCCGCCCTGGTAGAAGGTGCTGCGCAGGTAGCTGGCGTGGGCATGGCGCAGCAGCACCACCAGGATGGCCGCAACCGGCAGCGCCAGCAGCATGCCGAAGAAGCCGAACAGCTGACCGCCGGCCATGATGGCGAAGATCACGCCCACCGGCGGCAGACCGATGCGATCACCGACCAGCCAGGGCTGCAGCACCCAGCCCTCGAGAATCTGGCCGATGCCGAACACCAGCCAGACCAGCAGCACCGGCTCCAGCACGAGGCCGAACTGGAACAGCGCGACGATGGTGGCGGTGATGATGCCGATGATGAAGCCGAAATAGGGAATGATGCTGGCCAGCCCGGCCACCAGGCCGATGACCATGGCCAGCTTGATGCCGACCAGCTGCAGACCGACGCCATAGATCAGGCCCAGCGCCACCATGACCAGCAGCTGTCCGCGCAGGAAAGCGGCGAGCACGTCATCACATTCGCGCGCGAGATCGACCAGCCGGGGCTCAAGCCGGCGCGGCAGCAGATGACGGATCTTTTCCATCAGCGTTTCCCAGTCCAGCAGCAGATAGAAGGTCACCACCGGAATCAGCGCGATCAGGCCCAGCGTGGCCGCAACGTGCAGGCCCGACTGCGCCAGCGTGGTCAGCAGTTGCGAGGTGCTGGCATCGGCTCCCTGCCAGAACGCGGTCAGCCACTGCGTGATGCGATCCATGTCGAGGCGGTCGATGTTGACGTGCAGCTTGTTCTCCAGCCAGGGAATGCCCTGCCGGTTCATCCAGCGCAGCGCCGAGGGAATGCGCGATTCCAGGTAGACCAGCTGCTCCCACAGACGCGGCAGCAGCAACAGCAGCGCCAGCGTGGTGCTCAGGAACAGCGCCGTGAACGCTGCCGATACCGCCGTGATGCGGCGGCAGCCGAAGCGCATGAGCTGATTCACCAGCGGATTGGCAAGATAGGCCAGCAGGGCGCCGACCAGGAATGGCATCAGGATGGGCTTGAGGGCATGAATCAGTGCAGCGGTCAGCACGATGCCGAGCAGGATCATCCAGCGGTTGCGGTCAGTCATGCGCCATCCTCGTGTCTTCTGCCGGGTATTGTGCGGAGCCGGTGCCATGACGGGCAAGCGCTGTGCTGATAGAATGCGCGCTTCATTTGCCACCGCTCGCCGAGTTTTTGCCATGACCGACCAGAAGCCCTCGCTCAGTTACAAGGATGCAGGTGTCGACATCGACGCCGGAGACCACCTGGTCGAACGCATCAAGGGCGTGGCGAAACGCACCAAGCGTCCGGAAGTCATGGGCGGCCTCGGCGGCTTCGGCGCGCTCTGCGAGATCCCGGCCGGCTACCGCCAGCCGGTGCTGGTGTCCGGCACCGACGGCGTCGGCACCAAGCTCAAGCTGGCCCTGCAGCTGAAGCGCCACGAGCACATCGGCATCGACCTGGTGGCCATGTGCGTCAACGACATCGTGGTCACCGGCGCCGAATCCCTGTTCTTCCTCGACTACTACGCCACTGGCCACCTCAACGTGGACACCGCCGCCACCGTGGTCACCGGCATCGGTGAAGGCTGCCTGCAGGCCGGCTGCTCGCTGGTCGGCGGCGAGACCGCTGAAATGCCCGGCATGTACGAAGGCGAGGACTATGACCTGGCCGGCTTCGCGGTCGGCGTGGTGGAAAAGTCCGAGATCATCGACGGCAGCAAGGTCAAGGCCGGCGACGTGCTGATCGGCGTGGCCTCCAGCGGGGCACACTCCAACGGCTACTCGCTGGTGCGCAAGATCATCGACGTGTCCGGCGCCGACCTGACCCAGGACCTGGCTGGTCGTCCGCTCGCCGACGTGGTGATGACCCCGACGCGCATCTACGTGAAGTCCATGCTGGCCATGATCAAGGCCCTGCCCGTCCACGCCCTCGCCCACATCACCGGCGGCGGCCTGCCCGGCAACCTGCCGCGCGTGCTGCCGGAAGGCTGCGATGCCGTCGTCAACGAGTCGTCCTGGACCTGGCCGCCGCTGTTCCAGTGGCTGCAGGCGCAAGGCAACGTCGAGCGTTTCGAGATGTACCGCACCTTCAACTGCGGCGTCGGCATGGTCGTCGTGGTGCCGGCCGAGCAGGCCGATGCCGCCATTGCCCAGCTCCAGTCCACTGGCGAAACCGCCTGGAAACTGGGCGAGATCGTGCCGTCGACGCATGCCGAACCGACCGTGGTGTTCGCCTGAGCATGCGGCGTCCGCAGCCTGCGACCGCAGGTCGTCTGACGGCCGTCACCGGCCTGTGAAGGAGCCTGTGCCGGCATGAGCCTGCGTCTGGTGGTGCTGATTTCCGGCTCGGGCTCCAACCTGCAAGCCATCCTCGATGCCTGCGGACAACGCCAGGCAGGCCGTCACGCCGACATCGACGTGATGCCGGCACAGGTGGTCGGCGTCCTGAGCAATCGCAGTGATGCGCTCGGACTGTCACGTGCCGCCCGTGCCGGCGTTGCCACCGCGACGCTGGCGCACACCGACTTCGCCGATCGTGCCGCCTTCGACCAGGCCATGATCGCCGTGATCGACCGCTGGCAGCCGGATGTGGTGGTGCTGGCAGGCTTCATGCGCATCCTGACGCCAGCCTTCGTGCAGCACTACAGCGGTCGCCTGCTCAACATCCATCCCTCGCTGCTGCCGCTGCACAAGGGTCTGAACACGCACCAGCGAGCCATCGATGCAGGCGATGTCGAACACGGCTGCTCGGTGCACCTGGTCAATGCCGAGCTCGATGGCGGCCCGGTCATCGCCCAGGCGGCCCTGCGCGTTGAGGAATCGGATACCGCCGAGACCCTGGCGCAGCGCGTGCACGCCCTCGAACACCGGCTCTACCCCGCTGTGCTAGGCTGGGTGGCAAATGGCCGGCTTCAGCTCGACACCGTGCCGCCGCGACTCGACGGCCAGCCCCTGACCACCCCGATACGCCTGTGATGACGGGCGCGAGAGGCCCCACATGCGCACACGCCATCCGCTGCTTCTGCTGCCCCTGCTGACCCTGCCCCTGCTCGGCTGCGCCAGCAGCAGCGCCCAGACCAACCCGACCGCAGTGCCTGCCACGCCCGCTGCAGCACCGGCAGCCACTCTGCCCGTGGCGGCCAATGCCCAGCGCTACCTGCTGAGCTGGGATGGCCAGCTCACCGGCAGTGCCGTGCGTCGCCTGAGCTGCCAGCACGCCAGCTGCACCTTCCGCACCGACGCCCAGGTGCCCGGACTGGCAACGCTCACCGAGGAAAGCCGCTTCCAGTGGCGCCATGACCGGGTCGTGTTCCAGCGCTACCAACGCGATCTGCAGCTGCTGCTGTTCCCGCAATCGGTCAGCATCGTGCGCGAAGCCGACGGCCAGTTCGTGACCCAGCGCAAGGGCAAGACCCGCCGCTATCCGGGTCAGGATGACGCGGTCGATCTGCTGGGACTGGAGGTGCAGCTGCGTGCCGACCGTCTCGCCGGCAAGACCCCCAAGGCCAGCTATGCCCTGGCCGAGGTGAAAGGCATCACGCCCGTGTCGCTGACACGACTCGACAACGTCACGCTCACGCTCAACGGCAAGGCCTGGGGCACCGAGGTCTATGAACGCCGCGACGGCCAGCGTCTGACCACGCTGTGGCTGGCGCCCGATCTGGGTTTCGTGCCGGTGCAGATCGTGCACCAGGACGGACCGGAGACTTACCGGATGATCTGGCAGGGCCCTGCCGACTGATCAGCAGTCGCTGGCGTCCGATCGGAGCCGGGGGCTGGCGCAGGGAAAACCGTCGCACGCCATGGATGGCGTGCGCGAGCCTACAGGGACGTATTCACGGCGTGTTTTCACGCGCCAGCCCCCGGCTTCGGCCGGACGCCAGCGACACATCAGGTTCTCGGCAGGGTCACGCCAGTCTGGCCCTGGTACTTGCCGCCGCGGTCCTTGTACGAGGTCGCGCAGATCTCGTCGCTCTCGAAGAACAGCATTTGCGCCACGCCCTCGTTGGCGTAGATCTTGGCCGGCAGGTTGGTGGTGTTGGAGAACTCCAGCGTGACATGGCCCTCCCACTCCGGCTCCAGCGGCGTCACGTTGACGATGATGCCGCAGCGCGCGTAGGTCGACTTGCCGAGGCAGACCACCAGCGTCGAGCGCGGGATGCGGAAGTACTCGACCGTGCGTGCCAGCGCGAAGCTGTTGGGCGGGATGATGCAGACATCCGACACCACGTCGACGAAGTTGTTCTCGTCGAAGTTCTTCGGGTCGACGATGGTGGAGTTGATGTTGGTGAAGATCTTGAACTCGTTGGCGCAGCGCACGTCATAGCCGTAGCTGGAGGTGCCGTAGGACACGATCTTGTGGCCGTCTGCCGGGGAGTGGCGCACCTGGCCCGGCTCGAACGGCTCGATCATGCGGTGCTGCTCGGCCATGCGGCGGATCCAGTGGTCTGACTTGATGCTCATTCAGGTTCTCGCAGGAAAATCAGGCGCAGCGACCGCGCTCAGGCGGTCGGCTGCAGGGGAATGCGGGTATCGCTGACACGCGGCCCCAGGGCCAGCGCGGCAGCGGTGCGACGTGCCAGCTCGCGGTAGGCCGCCGCCAGGGCTCCATCGGGCTCGGCGATCACGGTCGGCACGCCGCTGTCGGTCTGCTCTCGGATGCGCGCATCCAGCGGCAGCTGGCCCAGCAGCGGGGTCTGGTACTGCGCCGCCATGCGTTCGCCGCCGCCGGCGCCGAAGATGTGCTCGACATGCCCGCAGGACGAGCACACGTGCTGGGCCATGTTCTCGACCACGCCGAGCACGCGGATGTCGACCTTGCGGAACATCTCGATGCCCTTCTTCGCATCCAGCGTGGCGATGTCCTGCGGCGTGGTGACGATCACCGCGCCGGCGACCGGAATGCGCTGCGCCAGGGTGAGCTGGATGTCACCCGTGCCGGGCGGCATGTCGACCACCAGATAGTCCAGCGACGACCAGCGCGTCTGCGTGACCAGCTGGATCAGCGCGCCGGTGGCCTTGGGCCCGCGCCACACCACCGGGGTGTCGCCCTGCAGCAGGAAACCGATGGACATGACCTCGATGCCGTGCGCGGTGTGCGGCACGAACCACGCATCATCCACCGTGTCCGGGTACTTGCCGAGACCGATGCCGAGCATGGTGGGCTGGCTGGGGCCGTAGATGTCGGCATCCAGGATGCCGACGCGGGCACCTTCACGCGCCAGCGCCAGCGCCAGGTTGACGGCGGTGGTGGACTTGCCGACGCCACCCTTGCCCGATGCCACCACGATCAGGTTGCGCGCCAGCGTCAGCGGTGCCACCTCGCCCTGCGGCTGGATGCGCGGAATGGCCTGCGACCAGCGGATATGCACGTCACGCGCACCGGCCACGTGCAAGGCGGCCTCAAGTGCGGCGCCGAACGCCTGTGCCGGATTGGCATGCGGGTAAGGCAGCTGGATGTGTGCAAAGACACGACCGTCGTCGGTCACCTGGGTGTCCTGCGGCACCGCGAGCAGGGCGTAGGTGGCGTCGGGGCCGAGGTAGGGGTCGCTGTGGGCAGCGAGGATGGCGTCTACCGCCGCACGGGTGATGCTCATGGATGGAAACGGTCCGGATCGCGAAGGCCCCTATGCTAGCAGGACAGCAGCGCGGCGGCGACGCGTTCGCCAGAGCGCACGGCCCCCTCCATGTAACCGGTCCAGTAACCGGGAATCTCGCTGCCGGCCCAGTGAATTCGACCCTGCGGCCACGACAGCAGATCGCGACAGCCGGTCAGCACGCCCGGCGCGCAATACCCGGTGGGCGCACCGCGGCTGAAGGCTTCCTCGCCCCAGTGCTGCCGAACCACCGCCGATGGCTGTGCCGCATCGGGACCGAAGCAGCGCACCAGGCTGGCCAGCACCTCGGCGCGCAAGGCCTCGGGCGCGAGCCGATCGGCCGCATCCAGATGCGCACCGCCGATGAAGGCCAGCAAGGCGCCCTCCTCACCGGACGCCGGCGTGACCTCGAACACCAGATTGACCAGCCCGTCCGCAAGAATGGCATTGCCGGAAAGTCCGGCCTCGCGCCAGAACGGACGCGTGTAGATCACCTCGTATTTCATCAGGCGGCCCATGCGGATGCCGGCCATCAGGTCATCATGCAAAGGCGGCAGCGGCGGCTGGAAGTCGATGTCGGCGCGACAGGGTGGCGGCACCGCCACCACCAGATGGTCGGCCTGCCAGTGCTCGCTGAGCCCGTCCACCTGCGCAGACACGCGCACGCCATGCTCATCCTGCTGCACGTGGGTGACCCGGGCCCCGAGCACCACGGCATCGCCCAGCGCAGCGGCCAGGGCCTGCGACACCGACTGGCTGCCACCGGCGAAGCGTCGCTCCTGGGCGCCGTTGATGGTGGCGGTCAGACGACCGAAGGTGCCGGGATTCTGCTCGTCGCCAGCCGCAGCGACATAGTGCAAGGCATACAGGAAGGACAACTCGCGGGCATTGCCGCCCCAGAGCGTCTCGAAGGTGGCTTCGGCGAGCACGCGGGTGCGTTCGCCAAGACGGCGCTCGTCCAGCCAGTCGGCCAGGGTCATGGCGTCCCATTCGGCAGCACGCGGCGCCTCCCAGGGGCGGCCCACCGGCACCGTGGCCGCGAGCCGGTTGAGCTGAAACTCAAGCTTGAGCAGATCAGGCAGAAGACGCCAGTCATGCGGCGCTCCCTGGGTGGAGATCAGCCCGAACAGACGGTCGCCATGGATCTGGCGACGCGCACCAGTCACATAGACACTGGCACCGCGACCGGCCTGCTCGACCATTGCCAGGCCAAGCTCCCGGGCCAGCGCCAGCATGCGGTTCTGGGTCGGACCGATCCAGGCGCCGCCACGATCCACCGGCGTGCTGCCATGCCATTCGGTCCAAGTACGCCCGCCGACCCGCTCACGCGCTTCCAGCACGCAAACCCGACGACCGGCCCGTTGCAGCGCGCGTGCCGCGGTCAATCCGGCCAGGCCGGCACCCACGATGACCACATCCTGTCTGACCATATGCAAGACCCTCCGATCACCCGAAAACTGGCACACATACAATTACTTCACAAAATATTAATAAGAAAGCCGACGAAAAGTGTTGATTTCTTTGAACTAAAAAACTAGAACTGATTATCCGCACGGAATGCATCTAATAACGTCATGGACGGCGCCCCAACCTGAAAGCCATGGGGCGGTTATTTGCAGAGCGGATACAGTCGTTACAGAACCCGCACGCAAGCGTCGCACACGTCACGTCGCTGAACAGCACGTCGACGCAGCGCATACCGCAAACCCCCACAAGGCTCTCGGGATTCCGAGATAGTGACTTCAGTCGAATGGCTGACGTCGTGAGGGTAGCGCCATGTGGAATCTGAACGCGATGATGATGGGTGCCGCAAGTGCGGTGATGCTGCTGAGTGCCACCCCGGCACTGGCCGCACCGGTCGATGCCGCTGCACCGGTCGCCGCCGTCGAGCTGGCTGGCAACGATGTCGGCAGTGTCTGGATGCCGCCCCGCCCGGGCAGCTACCGTGACAAGTTCTGCCTGGAAGACCGTCCCTGCAAGTACCGCACGCAGATCGCCTGATTCCGCTCTCCTGCCGCTGCCGGCAAAAGCAGCGGCAATCGCCCCGGTGGCGGGGCAGCCGCGAGTCCGCAGTGCTATCATCGGCGACCTGTCGATTGCCACGCTGTAGAGATCATGACCCGTCGCCTGCTTGTCACCAGCGCCCTGCCCTATGCCAACGGCCCCATTCATCTGGGCCACCTCGTCGAATACATCCAGACCGACATCTGGGTCCGCTTCCAGCGCGCACGCGGGCATGAAGTCCATTACGTCTGCGCCGACGACGCCCACGGCACGGCCATCATGCTCAAGGCCGAGCAGAACGGTCTGCCGCCGGAACAGCAGATTGCCAACGTCAAGGCCGAGCACCAGCGTGACTTCGCCGGCTTCAACGTCGCCTTCGACAATTACCACTCCACGCACAGCGACGAGAATCACCAGCTCGCCCGCGAGATCTATCTGCGTCTGCGCGACGGCATTCCCGGCGCGCATCCGGGCACGCTGCAGACCGGCGGCCATATCGCCACGCGCGCCATCCGCCAGCTTTTTGATCCGGAAAAGCAGCTGTTCCTGGCCGATCGCTTCATCAAGGGTGACTGCCCGAAGTGCGGCGCCGTCGACCAGTACGGCGACTCCTGCGAAGTCTGCGGCGCCACCTATTCGCCGACCGAGCTGAAGAACCCGCGCTCGACCATCTCCGGCGCCACGCCGGTCGAGAAGGAGTCCGAGCACTACTTCTTCAAGCTGCCCGACTTCGAGGCCATGCTGAAAGCCTGGACGCGCAGCGGAACGCTGCAGGAGGAAGTCGCCAACAAGCTGGCGGAATGGTTCGAGGCCGGCCTCGCCGACTGGGACATCTCGCGTGATGCCCCCTACTTCGGCTTCGAGATTCCCGATGCCCCGGGCAAGTACTTCTACGTCTGGCTGGATGCCCCGGTGGGCTACATGGCCAGCTTCGCCAACCTGTGCGCGAAGACGCCCAAGCTGGTTTTCGACGACTTCTGGCGCAAGGACAGCAGCGCCGAGCTCTACCACTTCATCGGCAAGGACATCGTCTACTTCCATGCCCTGTTCTGGCCCGCCATGCTGGATGGCGCCGGCTACCGCCTGCCCACGGGGGTGTTCGCGCACGGCTTCCTGACCGTCAACGGCCAGAAGATGTCGAAGTCGCGCGGCACCTTCATCCAGGCGCAGACCTACCTGCAGCACCTGAATCCGGAATACCTGCGCTACTACTTTGCCGCCAAGCTCTCCAGCAAGGTCGAGGACATCGATCTCAATCTGGAGGACTTCACGCTGCGCGTGAACTCGGACCTGGTCGGCAAGGTGGTCAACATCGCCAGCCGCTGCGCCGGCTTCATCAGCAAGCGCTTCGAGGGCCGACTCTCGGCGGAATGCGCCGAACCGCAGCTGCTGGCGGACTTCATCGCCGCCGGTGACAGCATCGCCGCGCACTACGAGGCGCGCGAGTTCGGCCGCGCCATCCGCGAAATCATGGCGCTGGCCGACCGCGCCAACCAGTACATCGACGAGAAGAAGCCGTGGGCACTGGCCAAGGTCGAGGGCATGGACGCCGAGGTGCAGGCGGTGTGCTCGGTCGGCCTCAACCTGTTCCGCCAGCTCATGACCTATCTTGCGCCGGTGCTGCCGGCCATGGCCGAGGCCAGCGCCGGCTTCCTCAACCTGCCCGGCTCGCCGTCCCACGGGCTGGCCTGGGAGGCGCGCCGCGACCTCCTGCTCGGTCACCGCATCGAGACCTTCCAGCCGCTGATGACACGTGTCGATCCGGCCGCCGTGGCCGCCATGGTCGAGGCGTCCACGGACTCGCTGGCGAACGCCCAGCCGGCAGCGGTGGCCACCAAGGCTGCCGGCCAGAGCCCGCAGGCCGCCGCCAAGCTGGCGCCCGCGAGCGCCGCCGCGGCAGCTGACGCCTCCGGCGTGATCGGCATCGACGACTTCGCCAAGGTCGATCTGCGCGTGGCGCGCATCGTCAGCGCCGAACACGTCGAGGGGGCTGACAAGCTGCTGCGTCTGCAGCTCGACCTTGGCGGCGAGACCCGCCAGGTGTTCTCCGGCATCAAGAGCGCCTACCCGGACCCGGCCGTGCTGGTCGGTCGCCTCACCGTCATGGTGGCCAACCTCGCCCCACGCAAGATGAAGTTCGGCATGAGCGAGGGCATGGTGCTGGCCGCCGGCCCCGGCGGCAGCGACATCTTCCTGCTCACCCCGGATGCCGGTGCGCAGCCCGGCATGGCGGTGAAGTGATGTTGCCGACCCTCGTTCGCGAGACCGGCCCGGCGCCCCGGCTGAGCGTGATCTGGCTGCACGGGCTGGGTGCCGACGGCAACGACTTCGTGCCGGTGGTGCCCGAGCTGCAGCTGCCCGCCAGCCTGCCGGTGCGCTTCGTGTTCCCGACCGCGCCGGCAATGCCGGTGACCATCAACGGTGGCTACGTGATGCCGGCCTGGTACGACATCCTGTCACTGGATGGTGATCAGCGCCTGGTCGACGAGGCCGGCATCCGTGCCAGCCGGGACGCCATCCGCGCCCTGATCGCCGCCGAGAATGCCCGTGGCATGCCGTGCTCGCGCATCGTGCTGGCCGGCTTCTCCCAGGGTGGCGCACTGGCCTGGCTCACCGGCCTGACACACGACCAGCCGCTGGCCGGACTGATCGCGCTGTCCACCTACCAGCCACTGCCGGCGCTGCTGGCTGCTGAACTCAATCCGGCCTGCCTGGCCACGCCGGTGTTCGCCGCCCACGGCGACGCCGACGACGTGGTGCCGGCCAGCATGGGCATGGCCGCCGCGGAACAGGCGCGCGCCCTGGGGCTGGACCGCCTGGACTGGCAGACCTATCCCATGGGGCATGCCGTCTGCCTGCCGGAAATCCTCGCCATCGGCCGCTGGCTGCAGACCCTGGCCTGACCCGGCTGACTGCTTGACAGCTCGCCAGCCCCACCAGATACTGTCTTTATGGACAGCATCTGGTGGTTCACCCGGCAGCCTGTCGCGCTGTCACTTCCCCTGCACCTGACGCCGGTTCCGGCAGGGTTTCCCTCGCCCGCCGCCGATCACGTGCAGAAGCGCATCGACCTCAACGAGCGCCTGGTGCATGACCCGGCAGCGACGTTCTTCATCCGTGCCAGCGGCGACTCCATGCGTGATGCCGGCATACTCGACGGCAGCATCCTGGTGGTGGACGCAGGACGCCTGCCGCAGGATGGCGACATCGTGGTGGCGCGCATCGACGGCCGTCACACCGTGAAGCGGCTGCGCCAGATCAACGGCCGCCACGAGCTGCATCCGGAACATGCCGGTGGTGGCTACCCGGTGCTGCGTCCCGGGCACGAGCTGCAGATCTTCGGCGTGGTGACCGCGCACATCGTCGAACACCATCGCCGCCGCCCGTCGCGAACACCCGGCAGCAGCTGACCGCCATGAGCTGCGTGGCCCTGGTCGACGCCAACAACTTCTACGCCACCTGCGAGACCATCTTCGCGCCGGCGCTGGCCGGACGACCGCTGGTGGTGCTGTCCAACAACGACGGCTGCATCGTGGCGCGCTCGGCGGAGGCCAAGGCGCTGGGCATTCCCATGGGCGCGCCCATCCATGAATGGCGCACGGTCTGTGCCGACCATGGCGTGGTCATCCGGTCATCCAACTACACGCTCTACGGCGACATGTCGGCACGCATGCTGAGCGTGCTGCAGGACGCCTGTCCGCGCGTGGAGAGCTACTCCATCGACGAGAGCTTCGTCGATCTCGACGGCGTGGCCGATCCGGTTGCCCATGCACGCCAGCTGCGCGACGACCTGCGACGGCGCGTCAAGATCAGCTGCGGGATCGGCATCGCGCGCAGCAAGACCCTGGCCAAGTTCGCCAACCACCTGGCCAAGAAGCAGGCTGTCTGGGACGGTGTCTGCCCGCTCGGCAACCTGCCCGAAAGCCGGCTGACCGCCCTGCTCGCGAGCCAGCCGGTGAACACCGTCTGGGGCGTGGGTGCGCGTCTGGCCGAGCGTCTGGCGCAGGACCGCATCCGTACCGCGCTGGATCTGCGCGACGCCGACAGCCTGCGCATACGGCGACGCTACGGCATCGTGCTGGAAAAGACAGTACGCGAGCTCAATGGCGAATCCTGCCTGGCGCTGCATGAGGTCGAGGCCGAGCGCCAGATGATCCTGGCCTCGCGCTCCTTCGGGACGGTGCTGCGTGACCTCGCGCCGATACGCGCCGCCATCGCCCATCACGTCAGCCGGGCCGCCGAGAAGCTGCGCGCCCAGGGCAGCCTGGCCCAGCATGTCCACGTCATGCTGCGCAGCAACCCGTTCCGGCCGCAGGACATCCCGTTCCGGCGCACCACGCTTGTGCCATTGGCTTTTCCCAGTGCCGACACCATGCTGCTGTCACGCGCTGCGCTGGCCGGTCTGGACGCGCTGTTCCAGCCCGGTCTGAACTACCACAAGTGCGGCATCATGCTGACCGCGCTGGTGCCGGCAAGCCGGGTGCAGCCCGACCTGTTCGCTGCCGGCGACAGCCCGCGCCGCCAGCAGCTGATGCAGCTCATGGACCGGGTCAACCGGCAGCACGGACGCGGCACCCTGCATCTCGCGGCCTGCGATCTCGACCCGCGCTGGGAAATGCGTGTGCGCCAGCGCTCGCCGCGCTACACCACCTGCTGGGACGAACTCCCGGTGGCCTGGTGCGATTGACAGCCCGCGAGGACACTAATGCATCCACTGCCCGCCCTGGCACCCCAGGCACTCGCCATCCTCGATCTGGAAACCAGCGGCGGCCGTGCCGACCGTGACCGCATCACCGAGATCGGCGTGCTGCTGGTCGATGAGGATGGCGTGCGCGAATGGTCCCGGCTGGTGCAGCCGGACGTGGCGCTGCCAGCCTTCATCACCCGCCTGACCGGCATCGACGATGCCATGCTGGCCAGTGCTTCCCGCTTTGCCGATCTCGCGGACGAACTCGCCGAGCTGCTCGACGGACGCACGCTGGTCGCGCACCATGCGCGCTTCGACTACGGCTTCCTGAAGGCCGAATTCGCCCGCTGCGGACGCCGCTTCCAGCCGCGCACGCTGTGCACGGTGCGGTTGTCGCGCGCCCTCTACCCGGACCAGCGCCGGCATGGTCTGGATGCCATCGCCGAGCGCCACGGCATCGCCATCACGCAGCGCCACCGCGCTCTCGACGATGCCCGCGCCGTGTTCGCCTTTCTGCAGGCTGCCGAGGCCGGGCGTGGCTGCGAGGCCGTGCGGTCGGCAGTGAAGGCCCTCGGCCGGAACAGCGTCCTGCCGCCCTACCTCGACGCCGACCTGGCACAGCGCCTGCCGGAATGCCCCGGCGTGTACTTCTTTCATGGCGAAGCCGGACTGCTCTACGTGGGCAAGGCACGCGACCTGCGCCAGCGCGTGCTCAGCCATTTCCAGGCCGATCTGCGCGACAGCCGGGAAATGCGGCTGTCCCAGCAGGTGCGCGACATCACCTGGGAAACCACGGCCGGCGAACTCGGAGCGCTGCTGCGTGAAGCCCGCTACGTCAAGCAGCTGCAACCGCTGCACAACCGGCGGCTGCGCCGGCAGGGCCGGCTGCTGTCGCTGCAGTTGCGTGAAGACAGCGACGGCCTGCTGCACCCCGTGGTGGTAGACGGTGATGCACTGCGTCAGGGCGGACGTCTGTACGGCCTGTTCGCCTCCCGCGCCGCGGCCACGCGTGTGCTGCGCGAGCTGGCGCCGGCACAGGGGCTCTGCGACTACGTGCTGGGTCTGGAGCGCCGGCAGTCGCGCCCCTGCCCGTCACGCCAGCTGAAGCGCTGCCGGGGCTGGTGCGATGGCAGCGAGAGCAGCACGGCGCACAACCTGCGACTGATGCAGGCACTGGCTGAACAGGCGCTGAAGACCTGGCCGCACGAGGGCCCGGTGATTCTCGAGGAGCACAATCCGGAGCACGACCGGCGTGAATACCACCTGGTCGACAACTGGTGCTGGCTGGCCAGTGCCGACACCCCGGAAGCGCTTTGCCAGCGTGCAGCCGACGGGCCTGAGCCGGTGCTGGACAAGGACAGCTACCGGCTGCTGCTGGGTGCCGTGCTCGGACGCACGCGCCTTCCGGCCATGCCGCTGCCGGCCGGAAGGCGGTAGCTGAGCGCGTGCTCAGGCCGCCGTGCGCGCGCCCTCGCCAAACAGCTCGAGTTCGTACTCGGCCGGCTCGAAGCGGCTGAGGCGACGCTTGAGCTCGGCCAGCGACCATGGCCAGGCGGCGAAGTTCCGGCCGTTGGCATCGAGGTAGTAGCTGCGGCAGCCGCCGCTGTTGAACACCGTGCCCTGCAGCTGTTCCTGGACCCGGACGTTGTGCGCGGCCAGCACGTCGGGACGGATGGTGTAGCGGCTGACATGGCGGGCCTTGAGCTTGCCCAGCGCATCCACGATGTAGTCGAGCTGCGCCTCGGCCAGACCGATGAAGGAGTCATAGACCAGCACGTTGGGACCGAGCATCAGGAAGGCATTGGGCACATCCGCCAGGCTGGTGCCCAGATAGGCCTCCGGCGACGAGTCCTTCCAGCGGTCTGACAGGCGCCGGCCGTTGGCGTCAATGACGCGGCGTCCGATGGGGGGGTGCGAGACCTCGAAACCGGTACCCCAGATGATGACATCGACCTCGTGACGCTCGCCGTTGGCGGCGACCACGGCATTGCCCTCGACCGCGACCAGGCCGTGAGGAATCAGCCGGGTGTTGTCCGCCTGCAGCGCAGGATAGTAGTTGTTGGCGAACAGGATGCGCTTGCAACCCAGGGTGAAGTCCGGAGTCACTGCACGACGCAGCGCGGGATCCTGGATCTGAAGACGCAGCAGCTGGCGCGCCAGCGCGCTCACCGGCTTCAGCACCTCGGGATTGCGCAGACCAAAGTTGATGGCATTGAGTGCCGTCGAGATGGTCTGGCGCCAGCGCTGCTGGATGGCGGGGTAGCGCGCGATCAAACCCTTGGCGGTGTCGCCCAGCGGCAGGTCCGGCTTCGGCAGCACCCACGGCGCGGTACGCTGGAACACCAGCAGTGACGCCACCTTGGGCTGGATCTCGGGCACGAACTGGATGGCCGAGGCACCGGTGCCGATGACGGCAACACGCTTCCCGGTCAGATCCAGATCATGGTTCCAGCGTGCGGAATGGAACATCTCGCCGGTGAAGCCATCCAGCCCCGGAATCGCCGGAATCTGCGCCTCGGTGATGGGGCCGGTAGCAAAGATCACGGTGCGTGCCAGCTGCTGGCCGGCGCTGGTGTCCAGCACCCAGAGCTGACGCGACTCGTCCCAAGCCGCCTGCTCCAGCGCGGTGTTGAAGCGGATGCGCGGCGTCACGCCGTAGTGGTCGGCGACCTCCTCGAGGTAATCGAGGATCTCGGGCTGCTTGGCGAACAGGCGGCTCCAGCGGCTGCTGGGGAAGAACGAGAACGAGTACAGCGAGGATGGCACGTCGCAGCCGCAGCCGGGATAGGTGTTCTCGCGCCAGGTGCCGCCGACGCGGCTGGCACGCTCGATGATCACGACGTCGTCGTGACCGGCCTCCTGCAGGCGGATGGCGGCCGCGATGCCGGAAATGCCGGCACCGACGATGAAGACCTCATGGATGCGTCCGGCATCGATGCCGGACGTGGCTTGCGTGTGATCGGTCACGAGAACACTCCGTTGCTCATTTCAGAAAGCGGTAGGAAAAGCCGAGGAAGTCGGCATAGAGATTGGGCGAGGCCCGCTTCATAAGCCAGAACAGCTTGGCGTCGATCTGCGGCGTGGTGTAGAGCTCGCCGCGATCGAGGCGGTCCAGGGTCAGGGCGGCGACCTCGTCACTGGTGGTCATGGCGTAGTTCATCAGGGCGTGGTCAGCGAGACCGGAATAGCGTCCCGGAATGCGGCCGTTCTTGATGATGTTCGTGGGCACCAGGGTCGGACAGAGCACGTTGACGCGGATGTTGTCCTTCTTGAGCTCGGCGTAGAGGGTCTCGGACAACGCCCGCACCCCGGCCTTGGTGACGTTGTAGGCGCTCATTTCCGGCGCTGCCGTGTAGGAGGCGGCGGAGGCCACGTTGATGATGGCGCCGCCACCGGCACGCTGGAAGCCCGGCACGAAATAGTGGCAGCCGTGGATGACGCCCCACAGGTTGACGTTCATGCACCACTGCCAGTCATCCAGCGAGACATCCTCGAACTTGCCGCCGAGCCCGACACCGGCGTTGTTGATGAGCAGGGTGACCGGATGCGCGAGCAGGCCTTCAGCCTGCTCCGACAGGGCCTTCACGGCCTCGGCGCTGCCCACGTCACAGGTCATGGCAGCAGCCCTGCCCCCCATGGCCTCGATCAGGCGCACGGTCTCGCGGGCCGCCTCGAGATTGATGTCGACACAGAGCACGGTGCCGCCGCGACGCGTCAGCTCGAGGGCAAAGCTGCGGCCGATGCCGCTGCCGGCGCCAGTGACCACCGCAAAGGCCCCGTGACTGGGCCTGGCGGCACGCTTCCTAAGAAAATTCATCATGAAATGTCGTTCTCGTTGTCGCGATGGGAAGTCCGGATCAGGCCCGCAGCGCCGGCATGAACTCACGATCCAGGTAAGGGGTCAGGAGGCCGTGCACCGGATGCAGGAGGCGCTGCCGGTAATAGGCGATGTAGTTGCTGGTGTCGTGGTCGTTGGGATGAAAGTCCGGACGCAGGTAGTCCAGGATGTGCGCCATGCTGCTGCCATAGACGCCGTTCCTGCCGCCGAACAGCAGAGCGGCACTGCGCTTCACGTCCCGCCAGTAATCCGGGCTGAGCAGGTTGGCCGGGCGCCGGATGACCGGAATCAGCGTGGCCGCGAACGGCACCAGGGCCACGATGGTGATCGCCGCGATCAGGAATCCGGCCACGCGCAGCGGGTAGCTGCCATTCAGGGTCTGGTAGACGTCATAGGCAATGTCCTTGTGCTCGGACTCCTCCAGCATGTGCCACATCCACAGGGCGCGCTGCTTCTCGTCATCGGACTGGAAGAAGTTCTCTTCGTGTTTCATCATGAATTCGGCAAGCACGGCGGTGAAATGCTCGATGCCGGCCATCATCGACAGCTTGAGCGGCTGCGGAAAGCGGTTGAAGCCGTACTCGAAGACCTTGCCGCCGAGGAAGCGGTACAGCGGCACCGGGAACTTGTGCCTGGCAAGCACGTCATTCCACTCGTTGTGCACGCGGGAGTGGATGGCCTCCTGACCGATCAGCACGGTGACGCGACGTTTCAGCTCCTGATTCGTGAGCAGGTCGCGATGATGGCGTGCCGTGTCGATGACCAGGTCTTCGCCAAAAGTCAGGAAGATCGACAATGCCTCGAAATAGGCGCTGGCCAGCTCGGCGCGCAGGTAGAAGCGGTCATCGGCCCGCTCCGGATCGAAATCGAAGGTCATGTGCCGGACGGGCACATCAAGCGGCAGCCGGGCAGTGCTGAGTGGCAGGTTGATCACGGTGGCAGACATGGCAGATCCCTCGTCGACGATGCGCCCGACATGGGCGCGCATATGTTCAGCGATAACGGTTACAGTCAACGATGTCATCGTAAATTGAACACTCGTCCGGAAACAATTCGGATCAGATCAGACTGAATGAGCACATCACAAGAAACTCAAGTTGTTGTTTTTAATGTATTAAAAATAAACCACAAGCAAACATTACATGACCAATCAGTCATGTGCTCGGATTTGTCACGGAAATTCTGCTCGGAATCTGAGCACGCCTGCCGGGTGGCGATGAAACGTGGCCGTCATCGCTAACCAGATGCGCCATAATGCCTGCTCGATGCAGGCAGCCAACCGCGAATGCCCCAAGCGCCAGCCTCTGACAACACGTGATTGGTTTAAATGGAAAACAGCGCCTACTCTGACCACACCCCCATGATGCAGCAGTACCTGCGCATCAAGGCCGAGCATCCGCACGAGCTGGTGTTCTACCGCATGGGCGACTTCTACGAGCTGTTCTTCGACGACGCGAAGAAGGCTGCTCGCCTGCTCGACATCACCCTGACCCAGCGCGGCAAGTCCGCTGGCGAGCCGATCGCGATGGCCGGCATTCCCTACCATGCCGCCGAGAACTACATCGGTCGGCTGATCCGCCAGGGCGAATCGGTGGTGGTCTGCGAGCAGGTCGGCGAGCCCGGCGCCCAGAAAGGACCGATGGAGCGCCAGGTGGCGCGCATCGTCACGCCCGGCACGGTCAGTGACGAGGCCTTTCTCGACGAGCGCCGCGACACGCTGCTGGCTGCCGTCTGCCAGCAGCGCGGCCTGTGGGGACTGGCCACGCTGGACATGGCCGGCGGACGCTTCCGCCTGCAGGTGATCGCCACCGAGGAGCTGCTGCAGGCCGAGCTGGCCCGGCTGTCTCCGGCCGAGCTGCTCTACCCCGAGGATGCCGGCTGGAAGGATCTGCTTGCCGAACAGCGTGGTCTGCGCCCGCGCATGCCCTGGCACTTCGAGGCCGACAGCGCCTACCGCCAGCTCTGTCAGCAGTTCGCGGTGCACGACCTGAAGGGCTTCGGCTGCGACGATCTGCCGGCTGCCATCACCGCCGCGGGCGCCCTGCTCGGCTACGCACGCGAGACCCAGCGCAGCGCCTTGCCGCATCTGCGCGGCATCCAGGTGGAGAACACCCGCGACATCCTGCAGATGGACGTCGCCACCCGGCGCAATCTGGAAATCACCCAGAACGTCCATGGCGAGACCCAGGCCACGCTGGCCAGCGTCGTCGACCAGACCCGCTCGCCGATGGGCAGCCGCCTGCTGCGGCGCTGGCTGCACCAGCCGCTGCGTGCTCACGATGTGCTGCGGCAGCGCCAGCAGGCCATCGCCGAGCTGATCGAGGAGCGCGGCTGGGACAGCGTCGGCGACTGGCTGGCCGAAGCCGGCGATGGCGAGCGCATCCTGGCACGGGTGGCGCTGCGGACAGCGCGGCCGCGCGACCTGACCCGGCTGCGCGAGCTCCTGCACCTGCTGCCCGCCCTCAACGGCTGGCTGCAGCCGCGCCAGGCCCTCCGACTGCAGGCCCTGACTGCCGCCATCCGGCCGTTTCCGGCACTGGCGCTGACCCTGCAACGGGCGCTGGTGGATACGCCGCCAGTGGTGCTGCGTGACGGTGGCGTGCTTGCCGACGGCTTCGATGCCGAGCTCGACGAGCTGCGCGGCATCAGCGCCAATGCCGGTGACTACCTGCTGGCGCTGGAGGCACAGGAACGCGAGCGCAGCGGCATTGCCGGCCTGAAGATCGGCTACAACCGGGTCAGCGGCTACTATTTCGAGCTCAGCCGCAGCCAGGCGGAACAGGCTCCGGCGCATTTCATCCGGCGTCAGACCCTGAAGAACGCGGAACGCTACATCACGCCCGAGCTCAAGGCCTTCGAGGACAAGGCGCTGTCAGCGTCGGCGCGAGCGCTGGCGCGCGAGAAGCAGCTCTACGAGCAGCTGCTGGACACCATCCTCGACGACCTGCAGCCCCTGCAGCAGCTCACCGAAGCACTGGCCGAGCTGGACGTGCTGACCTGCCTCGCGGAGCGCGCCGACACCCTGGACTGGGTCTGCCCTGCCTTGGGCAGCGAACCTGGGCTGGTGATCCGGGCCGGCCGTCACCCGGTGGTCGAACGCATGATCACCCAGCCCTTCACTGCCAACGACCTGCATCTGGACCCGCAGCGCCGCATGCTGGTGATCACCGGCCCGAACATGGGCGGCAAATCCACCTACATGCGCCAGGCCGCGCTCATCGTGCTGCTTGCCCACATCGGCAGCCACGTGCCTGCGGATGCCGCGCGCATCGGTCCGGTCGACCGCATCTTCACCCGCATCGGCTCCTCGGACGACCTTGCCTCCGGCCGCTCGACCTTCATGGTCGAGATGACCGAGGCCGCCAACATCCTGCACAACGCCACCCCTGACAGCCTGGTGATCATGGACGAGATCGGGCGCGGCACCAGCACCTTCGACGGGCTGTCGCTGGCCTGGGCCGCCGCTGCCTGGCTGGCCCGCGAGCGACGTGCGCTGACCTTGTTCGCGACCCACTACTTCGAGCTCACCGCCCTCGCTGACCAGCTCGACGGCGTGGCCAACGTGCACCTGTCGGCAGCCGAGCACGACGGCCGCGTGGTGTTCCTGCACAGCGTCAAGGACGGCCCCGCGAGCCAGAGCTACGGTCTCGCCGTGGCCCAGCTTGCCGGGATTCCGGCGGCGGTCATCGACGCCGCCCGCGACAAGCTGAGGCAGCTGGAAACCCAGAGCGTCAGCCTGCGCCTGAGCGAACATGACTCCACCCCGGCAGCCGGCATGCCGGCCGCGACAGCGGCTGCAGCGACCGACACGACAGGGCATGACAACACGGCCAGCCGGCGCCGCGGACGCATGCCGGAAACCGCGGTGACCCATCAGCCCGATCTGTTTGCCACCCGCAGCCCCAGCGATGTCGAACTGTGCCTGCGCGATGTCGATCCCGACCAGCTCAGCCCGCGCGATGCCCATGCCCTGCTCTACCGTCTCAAGACGCTGCTGTGAGTCCGGTACGGGCATGGCCATGGGCCGCCCCGGAGCAGGCACGTCGATTGCCTTGCCCTGGTCTGGGCATTAAACTACGCGCCACTTTTCGAACCTGACACTCGGGGTCTGCGCCATGACGTTCGTCGTTACCGAAAACTGCATCAAGTGCAAATATCAGGACTGCGTGGAAGTCTGCCCGGTCGACTGCTTCTATGAAGGCCCCAACTTCCTGGTCATTCACCCCGACGAGTGCATCGATTGCGCGCTCTGCGAACCGGAGTGCCCTGCCAACGCCATCTTCTCGGAAGACGAGGTGCCGGCGGACCAGAAGCCATTCATCAAGCTCAATGCCGAACTGGCCGAGATCTGGCCCAACATCACGCAGATTGGCGAGCGCCCGGCCGATGCCAAGGAATGGGATGGCGTGAAGGGCAAGCTGCAGCATCTGGAGCGCTGAGCCCGCTCACGCCCGCGCTGCGGCCGCAAGAGAGATCAGTCTGCCGAAGCGCGGCAACATGCGAATAAGCGGTATCATGCAACGAAAAAGGGGACCATCCGGTCCCCTTTTTCGTTCTTCGACACACCCGGATCACACGACGGTCACATCCTGTGCCTGCTCGTACGTCCCTGTGCCTCATCCCTGAGTCGAGGTGCTCCGACCTCGCTTCCCTTGCCGCGACATTCCTTGCCGCATCGACCGCATCCTGCGATCCAGCCGTCATGGCTTGAGTGCATTGTCGCTCCTGGCAGAAACGGGACAAGGGGGTGCGTCCGCAGGGAGCATCGAGGCCGACGCTACATTCTGAAATACTTGCTGACGAATCATTAACTTGAAAACAACAGAAGAACGCGCCGGGCAAAATGCCGGCAGGATTTTCAGCCAGCGCCGACAGCGCATGTCAGCGAAAGCCTACGCCAGAAACGCAAAAAAAGGTCCGCATCATGCGGACCCGAGAAGACCATGACCTGTAGCACCGATTCAACGTCTCATGAGTGATGAAGACGTCGCTTCACTTGATCTGTTGACAGCGTGCGTCAAAAAACCGTCACCCTCAATGCAACTGTTGTGGCGAGTCTGTAATGTTTCGTAAACAGACAACAGTCGACTTTGGTGGCATGCGGGACCTTGGCAGACTGCCACACACGGCTGGCGACAGGCTCAAAGCCTGGGCTGGTGCATGGGCCAGCGCATGATGAAGCGGGCACCGCCCAGCGTTTCGCTGCGGTCCACGCGAATGGTGCCTCCGAACCAGTACACGATGCGGCTGACGATCGACAGCCCGAGGCCGTAGCCACCGGTGCTGCGGGTGCGGCTGTCGTCCAGGCGAGTGAAGGGCTGGAAGACACGATCGCGGCTCTCCTCTGGAATCCCGGGACCGTCATCCTCCACCGTCAGCACCGCCCACTGGCCTTCCTTGTGCACCGACGCCTTCACGGTCTTGTCGGCATAGCGCAAGGCATTGCCGACCAGGTTCTGGATGACCCGGTGGATGTAGCGCGGCACGGCATCGGCCACCAGACCGGGCTCGGCCTCGGTGATCAGCTGCGCCGGCTTGCGCAAGGCCTCGGTCTCGCGCTGGATGCGCACCATCAGGGCCACCATGTCCACCGGCTCGAAGTCCAGCCGTGGCGTGCCCTGCTCCAGCGTGGCATAGGTGAGAATCTCGTCGATGAGCTGATTGAGCTGGGCGATGTCCTCGTCGAGCTGGTCGAGCTGCTGCAGGCGGTCGTCCGGATCCGGGCTCTCCGCCATCATCTCCATGCCGAAGCGCAGGCGCGCCAGCGGCGTGCGCAACTCGTGCGACACCGCCTGGGTGAGCTCGCGCTGCGAGTCCAGCAGACGCTTGGTGTGACCGGCCATCTGGTTGAGCGTATCGGCAAGACGGGCAATTTCGTCGGCGCCAGTGACCGTCACGCGCGCGGTCAGATCCCCCTCGCGCAGCTTCTTCACGGTCGCCTCGACCGCCAGCAGCTTGACCTCGAGGGCGTGAATGACGCCGTAGGAGCCCAGGGTGATCAGCAGCAGTGCGAGGATGGCGGCCAGCACCAGCCACTCCATGGGCAGGCGCTCGAACAGGTCGAACGGTCCGATGACCAGCAGCTTGCCGGGCTCGGACTGACTGGGCGCGATCACGGTAATGGAGGAACGACCGGAGGACGACAGCTCCTGGAAGGTGACCACCACTTCATCCTGGCTCAGGCGCAGACGCTGCTCGCGATCCAGGGGCACGTCCATGGCGGGCTTGAGCACCATGGGAAAGCCCATGAACGGCGCCAGCGTACGCAGTCGCACCGACTCCTGGCCCGGATAGTTGGCCAGATCCTCAAGGTAGAAGTTGGCGGCCGCGCGCGCCTGGCGCTCGCCGAAGCCGTCCATCTCGGACACCAGATAGATGGACTTGCCCGGCAACGGCACGCGGATGGTGATCTGGCTGCGCTGATCCACACCCTGGCGGGCGACGGCATAGCCCTGCTCGAGACGCAGACGCTCGCGCCGGGTCGGCGTGAAGTCGAGGGCATTGACCAGGCGCATGGGCGCGCCGACCAGCTGCTCGGCATCCTGCACCCAGAGCGCCCGGCTCTCCGGATCCTGGCGGGCGATGGCAATGGCCGTGATGTGGAAGAGCGCTGTCGACATGCGCTCGGTATAGGCCTGTGCACGCTCGTCGTTGATGTAGTTGAGCACCGCGTACGTGCACAGACTGACCGTCAGGGTCACCAGCAGGATTCCGCCGTAAATGCTGACAAAAATGCTTTTAGGGCGGAAGAAACGCAGCATGTCAGGCGTTGCCGCTGTCTTTCACGAACAGGTAGCCCTTGCTGCGTACGGTCTTGATGATGCGCGGACTGTCCGGATCATCACCGATCTTGGGACGGATGCGCGAAATGCGCACGTCGATGGAACGGTCCTGGCCGTCGTACTCGATGCCCCGCAGCTTGGAGAAGATGTCCTCGCGCGACAGGGTCTTGCCGGCATGCGAGGCCAGCAGCCAGAGCAGGTCGTACTCGGCACTGGTGAAGTCGACCAGTTCGTTGGCCAGGGTGACCGAGCGCGCGCCGTTGTCGATGACCAGGTCACCGAACACCAGACGCTGGGCACTGCTGGTGTCAGCGGCCTCGCCACGACGCAGCTGGGCCCGGATGCGCGCCAGCAGCACGCGCGGCTGCACCGGCTTGGGCACGTAATCGTCGGCACCCATCTCCAGACCCAGGACCTGGTCCATGTCGTCGGTGCGGGCAGTGAGCATGATGATGGGCTGATGATACTGGCTGCGCACCTCGCGGCAGACGGTGAGACCGTCGGCGCCAGGGAGCATCAGATCCAGCACCACCAGGTCCGGCTGCTCGTCGATGATGCGGCGGATGGCGCGCTGGCCATCCCCTTCGATGCTGACTTCGAGCCCGTTGCGGATGAGGTATTCCTGGGTAAGTTCAGCCAGGCGCTGATCGTCCTCGACGATCAGGATGCGCGGCGGGGCTTCGTAGGATGCCATGCGATTGCTCCCTTCTCGGATGTCCGCGCAGGCCTGTGCGAACATCCTGTTATTTTGTGATGGCTTTCAAGACATTATAGATAGCATACCGTAACCCGTCCGGGCTACCCTCACGGCTCGTCGGCATGCATTGCGAACACAACATCTTGGGGTCGCGTGAAAGCCGCGCCAGCACCGGCCCGGACCCGGTTATCCCCAGTCTGATCCACCTGCCATCCACATCTTGTCCACAGCTTTGCCTGGTCGATGCGCCTGAAAAATCGGCTATGTAGTAGTAGACACCCCATGTGACACACAATATATTGATGGCATCACCTCACGCCGCCACCCATGTGCCCGTCATCGACAGCGCATGTGCACATCCGGTCCGGAGAAACCGGAGTGCCTGGCCAGCGGCCTGAAAACGACAACTGACAACACAAGATATGGTGTTTCCTGCCGGCATGGCAGGAATCCGTCACCCGTTCAACCCCTCATCGCGCGCCGAGGAAGCCATGCAGACAGACATTTTCGCCGAAGTCCAGACCCCCACTCCCCCGACGGCTGGCGACGCCCCGCTGGCACCGGGCCAGCTGCGCGTGATCAAGCGCAATGGCACCGTGGTCGGCTACGACGACAGCAAGATCGCGCTGGCCATCAGCAAGGCCTTCCTGGCGCTGGAGGGCACGGCAGCCGCCTCCTCGGCGCGCATCCACGAAACCGTGGCCCAGCTCACCACCATGGTCAGCAACACCTTCCGCCGCCGCATGCCCACCGGCGGCATGGTGCACATCGAAGAGATCCAGGACCAGGTCGAACTGGCCCTGATGCGCTCCGGCGAACACAAGATCGCCCGCGCCTACGTGCTCTACCGTGACGAGCGCGCCCGCGCCCGTGATGCCGAGGCACCTGCCGTCAAGCATCACCCCAGCCTGCACGTGATCAAGGCCGACGGCAGCCGCGAGCTGCTCGACCTGGGCCGTCTCGAGGCACTGGTCAGCAATGCCTGCGAGGGTCTGACCGGCGTCGAGTCCACCGCCATCGTCGAGGACACCCTGCGCAACCTCTATGACGGCGCCCGCGAAGCCGACATCAACAACGTGCTGGTCATGTGCGCGCGCGTGCTCATCGAGCAGGAGCCGAACTACACCTACGTCACCGCCCGCCTGCTGATGGATCATCTGCGTGCCGAGGCCCTGGAGTTCCTGGGCATTGCCCATGACGCCACCCAGGATGAAATGACGCGCTACTACCCGCAGGCCCTGCCCGCCTACATCCAGCGCGGCATCAGCCTGGAACTGCTGGATCCGGCCCTGGCCGACTACGATCTGGCCCGCCTTGGCGCCGCGCTGAAGCCGGAGCGTGACTTCCAGTTCACCTACCTCGGCCTGCAGACCCTGTACGACCGCTACTTCCTGCACAGCAACGACATCCGTTTCGAGCTGCCGCAGATCTTCTTCATGCGCGTCGCCATGGGTCTGGCCATGCGTGAGCAAGGTGACCGCGAGGCCCGCGCCATCGAGTTCTATGACCTGATGTCGAGCTTCGACTACATGGCCTCGACACCGACCCTGTTCAACGCCGGCACCCTGCGTCCGCAGCTGTCGTCGTGCTACCTGACCACCGTGCCGGACGACCTGCACGGCATCTATGGCGCCATCCAGGACAACGCCATGCTGTCCAAGTGGGCCGGCGGTCTCGGCAACGACTGGACGCCGGTGCGCGCGCTGGGCGCCTACATCAAGGGCACCAACGGCAAGTCGCAGGGCGTGGTGCCCTTCCTCAAGGTCGCCAACGACACCGCGGTCGCCGTCAACCAGGGTGGCAAGCGCAAGGGCGCGGTCTGCGCCTACCTGGAGACCTGGCACCTCGACATCGAGGAGTTCGTCGAGCTGCGCAAGAACACCGGCGATGACCGTCGCCGCACGCACGACATGAACACCGCCAACTGGGTGCCTGATCTGTTCATGAAGCGCGTCTTCGACAACGGCAGCTGGACCCTGTTCTCGCCGTCCGACGTGCCGGATCTGCATGATCTCTACGGCCGCGCCTTCGAGCAGCGCTACACCGAATACGAGCAGATGTGCGACAACGGCCAGATGCGCCTGTACAAGCGTGTCCAGGCCCAGGACCTGTGGCGCAAGATGCTCTCCATGCTGTTCGAGACCGGCCATCCCTGGATCACCTTCAAGGACGTCTGCAACCTGCGTTCGCCGCAGCAGCATGCCGGTGTCGTGCACTCGTCCAACCTGTGCACCGAGATCACGCTGAACACCAGCAAGGACGAGATCGCGGTCTGCAACCTGGGCTCGATCAACCTGGTCAACCACGTCAGCGCCGACGGCCTCGACCAGGCCAAGCTGCGTCGCACCGTGCGCACGGCCGTGCGCATGCTCGACAACGTGATCGACATCAACTACTACGCGGTGAAGGCGGCGGAAACCTCCAACCTGCGTCACCGTCCGGTCGGTCTCGGCATCATGGGCTTCCAGGATGCCCTCTACGTGCAGAAGCTGGCCTACGCCAGCAATGACGCCGTGGTGTTTGCTGACCGCTCGATGGAAGCCATCAGCTACTACGCCATCGAGGCGTCCTGCGAGCTGGCCGCCGAGCGTGGCCGCTACTCCAGCTTCGAGGGCTCGCTGTGGAGCCGCGGCATCCTGCCCATCGACTCGCTGTGGGCGATCGCCGAACACCGTGGCGCCCAGTATGTCGAAGTCGACTTCAGCCAGACCCTGGACTGGGCGACGCTGCGCGAGCAGGTCAAGACCGTGGGCATGCGCAACTCCAATGTCATGGCCATCGCCCCGACGGCGACCATCTCGAACATCTGCGGCGTATCGCAGTCGATCGAGCCGACCTACCAGAACCTGTACGTGAAATCCAACCTGTCGGGCGAGTTCACCGTGGTCAACCCCTACCTGGTGCACGAGCTCAAGGCACGCGGCCTCTGGGACGCGGTCATGGTCAACGACCTCAAGTACTACGAGGGCTCGGTGCAGAAGCTCGACCGCATTCCGGCCGACATGAAGGCCGTCTACGCCACCGCGTTCGAAATCGAGCCGCGCTGGCTGGTCGACTCGGCATCGCGTCGCCAGAAGTGGATCGACCAGGCCCAGTCGCTGAACTTGTATCTGGCCGAAGCTTCCGGCAAGAAGCTCGACATCACCTACCGCATGGCCTGGTACCGTGGTCTCAAGACCACCTACTACCTCCGCGCCATGGGCGCCACGGCCGCCGAGAAGTCCACCGTCTCCGACGGTGCGCTGAACGCGGTCAAGGCCCAGATCGAGGAAATGGTGGAAGCCGCGCCGGTGCCCAAGGCCTGTTCCATCGACAACCCGGACTGCGAAGCCTGTCAATAAGCACACGGCTCTAGGAGAACACAACATGATCAGCTGGGACGACTTCAATGCGGATGACAAGCCCACCCCGAAAGCATCGCCTGCGTCGGCAGGAACTGCGCCGGCAGCTGCGCTCGCAGCAGCTGCGCCGGCACCAGCAGTGGTACCTGCTGCGGCAGCCGCAGCCGGATCTGCCGTTCGTGGACTTGAGGCCCCTGCTGCCATCGTCGACGCCGCCATCCAGCGTGTGAGCAGCGAAGCCCGTGTAGCCGAGGAAGGCTCGGCGCACGAGCGCGCCGCCGCCGCACTCGCCGAACTCGACGTGGCACCGGGCCTGGAAGAGCTGGAGATGGGCGCAGGCCGCATCCAAGTCGATGACAAGCGCATGATCAACTGCCGCGCCGACCTCAATCAGCTGGTGCCGTTCAAGTACGAATGGGCCTGGCAGAAGTATCTCGATGGCTGCGCCAACCACTGGATGCCGCAGGAAGTGAACATGTCCAAGGACGTGTCCATGTGGAAGTCGGCAGACGGCCAGCTCACCGACGACGAACGCCTGATCGTGATGCGTTCGCTGGGCTTCTTCTCCACCGCCGACTCGCTGGTGGCGAACAATCTGGTGCTCGCCATCTACCGCCTGATCACCAACCCGGAGTGCCGCCAGTACATCCTGCGCCAGGCCTTCGAAGAGGCCATCCACACGCATGCCTACCAGTACTGCATCCAGTCGCTGGGCATCGACGAGGGCGAGGTCTTCAACATGTACCGCGAGGTCCCGAGCGTGGCGCGCAAGGCGGCCTGGGGACTGAAGTACACGCAGTCGCTGAGCGATCCGACCTTCAGGACCGGCACGCCGGAAGCGGACCAGAAGCTGCTGCGCAACCTGATCGCGTTCTACTGCGTGCTCGAAGGCATGTTCTTCTACTGCGGCTTCACCCAGATCCTGTCCATGGGTCGCCGCAACAAGATGACCGGTGTTGCCGAGCAGTTCCAGTACATCCTGCGCGACGAGTCCATGCACGTGAACTTCGGCATCGACGTCATCAACCAGATCAAGAACGAGAATCCGCAGCTGTGGACCAAGGCCTTCCAGCTCGAGGTCACCCAGATGATTCTCGAGGGCACGCAGCTGGAGATCGAATACGCGCGCGACACCATGCCGCGTGGCGTGCTCGGCATGAATGCCGCGATGATGGAGGAGTACCTGCAGTTCATCGCCAACCGTCGCCTCGTCCAGCTGGGCTTGCCAGAACAGTTCCCGGGCGTGAAGAATCCCTTCCCGTGGATGTCCGAAATCATGGACCTGCGCAAGGAAAAGAACTTCTTCGAAACCCGCGTCACCGAGTATCAGACCGGTGGCGCACTTGCCTGGTAAGTTGTCATGACCAAGCTGTTAGCAACTCTGGGTCTGGTGGTGCTGCTGGCAGCAGGCGCTGCATTCTGGTGGCAAACGTCGTCGCAACCCGCGACGGCGGACGTGGCCGAACAGGATGCTGTCGTGGCGGCGGCCCCGATCGAAGCCGCCAGCCCGGCACAGGAGCTGGCGCTGACCGAGGAAGCGGTTGACGCCCTCGCCACCGAGAACGCCGAACTGGAGGCACGCATCGCCGATCTGGAGGCACAGAACGCCGATGCTGAAAAACTGATCGCCCTGAAGACCGCCCGTCTGCAGGAGCTGGAAAAAACCCAGCCCGCTCAGTAACGTGGACGACATCCGCAGCCTGCGACCCGGGCTGCCTGATGCGGGGTCATCTGTGCCGACACAGCGCTTCACACGGTCCGTCCTGACCACACTTCTGACTGCAGCGATCAGCGCACTGGCTGCGTCTGTCGCTGCCGCCAGCACGTCACCGCTGCAGGCCAGTCAATGCGAACGCATCAGCACCGGTCCCGGCCCTGACGACATCGCCGTGCAAACGGGCGAAACACCCCGCCTGCTCATCTCCAGCCACGACCGCCGCCGCTTTGTGCGACCGGGTGACATCTACGCATACACCCCCTCCGCACGCGAAATGGTGGTGCTCAAGCGCACCGGCGAGCCCGAGGGATTCCGCTTGCGCCCGCATGGCATCGACCTGGTGCAGCGTCAGGGCCGCTGGTGGCTGTATGTGGTCAGCCATGACCGCGAGCTGATCAGTGATCAGCACAGCCTGATGATCTACGAGGTGGATGGCGATACCCTGCGCTTCCACAAGCAGCTGCTGTCACCCTTGCTGAGTGCGCCCAATGACGTGGCCGTGGCTGACAACGGCGACATCTATGTCACCAACGAACGTCGTGACGGTGCCAGCATCATCGAATGGCTGCTGCTGCAGCAGAAGGCCACGGTAGCCATGTATCGCGCCGGCCAGGGCTGGCAGCTGGCCGCCGAAGGCCTGGCCATCGCCAACGGCATCGTCATTGACGGCAACACGGTCTGGGTCACGCAGACGCTTGGCGAAGGCATGGTGCGCTACAGCCGGCAAGCGGATGGCAAGCTGGCCCAGGCCACCCAGCTGACCAGCCTGTCGCTGCTCGACGGCCTCAGCGAGAGCCGGCCAGGCTACCTGCTGGCCACCAGCTATCCTTCCCTGATCGGCCTCGGGCTGCACTGGCAGCGTCAGCGCTCGCGCGCACGCACCGTGGTCCACGAGGTCAACACGCAAAGCGGCAGTCACCGCATCGTGTTCTCCGACCCGGGTACCGGCATCAACGCCGTCAGCAGCGCCCGTCGCATGGGCGATCGCCTGTATCTCGGCCAGCTCTTCGATCCCTACCTGCTCAACTGCCCGTGGCCAGGCAGCAACGGCAACCCCGCCGATTCACGCGACGACAAGCCCGCTGCCAACAACTGAGGCGACGCTGTCACCGCCTCGCGAGACGCTGTGCTATGGTCGACCGGACAGTTCTTCTGCCGGATCCCGCCACATGCTGCTGCGCCCGCTCCCCTTGCTGGTTCTCGCCCTGGTCCTGACTGCCTGCGACTCCTCTGAGCCCCCTTCTGCGGCAGATGAGCGCAAGCCGGTGCGCGTGCTTGTCGCCGGCACGGAAACAGCAGCCGCGCACATACGTGCCACCGGGCTGGTGGCCAGCCAGGAGGAGGCTCGCCTCGGCTTCAAGACGGGGGGAGTGATCACGGCCATGCTGGTCGACGCTGGCGATCGCGTGCAACGCGGCCAGACGCTGGCACGGCTGGATGCCACCGAGCTCGAAGGCGCCGTACGCCAGGCGGCAGCGCACCAGGAAAGGGCCGCCCGCGATGTGTCGCGTGCCGAGAAGCTCTATGAACAGGGCGTGATCGCCGAACAGCAGGTGCAGGATGCCCGCACCCAGCTTGCCGTGCTCAATGCCACGCTGGCCAGTGCCCGCTTCAACCGCCAGCAGGCGACGATCACCGCACCCGGCCCGGGCATCGTGCTGCAGCGGCTGGCAGAAGCGCGCGAAGTGGTTGCCCCTGGCGCCCCGGTACTGGTGGTCAGCCGCGATGATCTGGGCTGGACACTCAAGGCCGGCCTGGGCGAGCAGACAGCGACCCGCATCCGCGTCGACGACCCGGCCGAGATCGTGCTCAAGGCCTATCCGGAGCGGCGCCTGACCAGCCGCGTGCAGGACATCGCCGGCGCCACGGATCGCCAGACCGGTACCGTCAGCATCACCCTGCCCCTTCCCGCCAGCGCCGGCGTGCAGTACCGGGCGGGACTGGTCGGCGAGGCGATACTGCGACCGACCCCGATCCGTGGCGAACAGCTGAGCCTGCCGCTGGGCGCCCTGCTGGAAGCGGATGGTCGCCAGGCGCGCATTTTCGTGATCGGTCCCCGGCAGACCGCAAGCCTACGCACCGTGACGCTGGGTGACATCAACGCGGATCGCGTGGTGATCCTGGCCGGCCTGAAAGCTGGCGAACGTGTCGTCAGCGAAGGCGCCGCCTGGCTGAATGCCGGCGATCACGTGCGCATCCTGCGCTGAGGCCGCCCGATCATGCGCCTGGCAGCCTTCTCGGTTCGCAACTTCCAGTTCACCCTGGTGCTGTTCGCGCTGCTGTCGGCGGTCGGCTGGCATGCCTGGCAGAACATCCCGCGCGGCGAGGATCCGCACTTCCCGATCCCGGTGGTCACCGTGGTGGCGGTCTATCCCGGTGCCGATCCGGCCGACATGGAGAAACTGGTCGCCGATCCGCTGGAAGACGCCATCAACCGCATCGATGACGTCAAGAACATCTGGAGCGACAGCGAGGACGGACTGGCCATCGTCCGTGTCGAATTCGACTGGAGCAAGGATCCGGAAAAGAAGTACGACGAGGCCCTGCGCGAGATCAATGCCGTGCGTGCGGAGCTGCCGGACGGTCTGGCCAGCCTGGACATCACCAAGGCCAGCCCGGGCCTGGTCAACATCCTGCAACTGGCGCTGGTCGGACCCAACGGTGATCCACGCGCCATGCGCGAGGTGGCAGAGCGTCTGCAGGATCGCCTCGAGCAGGTCAAGGGCATACGCGAGGTCGAACTCTGGGGACTGCCGGAAGCCGAGGTGCAGATCGCGCTGGACCTGGCACGGCTTGCGCAGTACCGCATCCCGGTCAGCCGCGTTGCCGACATCCTGGCCAGCGAGAACCGCAACATACCCGGTGGCGCCATCGAGGCCGGCAGCCGTCGCCTCAATGTGCGCACCACCGGCAGCTACCAGTCGCTGGACGAGATCGCCGACACCGTGATCAGCAGCGATGGCGGGCGCATCCTGCGCCTGGGCGATGTCGCCAGCGTGACCTGGGGCTATGCGGAAGAGACCCACCGCACCCGCTTCCAGGGCCGCCAGGCGCTCTTCATCACCGTCAACCAGAAGGATCAGCAGAACATCTTCGCCGTGCGCGATGCCGCCATGGCCGAGATCGAGAGTTTCCGGAAAACCCTGTCGCCGGACTACCGTCTGGAAGTCGGCTTTGACCAGTCGCGCAATGTCGACAAGCGCCTCGGCCGCCTCGCCACCGACTTCATGATCGCCATCGGCCTGGTCATGATCACCCTGCTGCCGCTGGGACTTCGCGCGGCCGGCGTGGTCATGGTGTCGATCCCGCTGTCGATGGCCATGGGCATGGCGATGCTGCACTTCAGCGGCTTCTCGCTGAACCAGCTGTCCATTGCCGGCTTCGTGCTGGCCCTGGGCCTGCTGGTCGACGACTCCATCGTGGTGACCGAGAACATCGCCCGCCACCTGCGTCTGGGCTACAGCCGCAGCCAGGCCGCGATTGTCGCGACACGGCAGATCAGTCTCGCCGTGCTCGGCTGCACCGCGACCCTGCTGTTCGCCTTTCTGCCCCTGTTCTTTCTGCCGGAAGGCGCCGGCAAGTTCATACGCTCGCTGCCTGCGGCCGTTGCCTACACCGTGCTGGCCTCGCTGCTGGTCTCGTTCACCATCATTCCCTTCCTCGCCAGCCGCTGGCTGAAACGCGACGAGCACCCCGACGGCAATCGCCTGCTGCAGGCCGTGATGCAGGGCATCCATCGTGTCTACCGGCCGTTGCTGCACTGGTCGCTGACGCATCCGCGCAAGACCCTCGGGCTGGCCGGCACCGGCTTTGTCGCCACCCTGGCGCTGGTGCCCGGACTGGGCTTCAGCCTGTTTCCGAACGCCGACGTGCCGCAATTCCTGATCACCGTGGAAACGCCACAGGGCAGCTCGCTGGAAGAGACCGACCGCGCCGTGCGCCACGTCGAATCGGTGCTGCTGGCCGCGCCGGAGGTGCAGACGGTGTTCGCCAATGCCGGACGCGGCAACCCGCGCGTGTTCTACAACGTGTTTCCGCGCGAGACCCGGGCCAACGTCGGCGACCTGTTCGTGCAGTTGAAGCGCTATGACGGCACGACGACACCCGGTTTTCATCAGAGCCTGCGCAAGACATTTGCCGACTATCCCGGCGCACGCATCATCGTGAAACCCTTCGTCAACGGTCCGCCCATCGACGCGCCCATCGCCATCCGCCTGATCGGACCGGAGCTGGATACCCTGCGCGAACTGGCCCTGCAGCTGGAACAGACCATGGCCGCGCTGCCGGGCACACGCGACGTGGTGAATCCGGTTCGTCTGCTGCGCACCGATCTGGATCTGGGCATAGACAGCACCAGGGCCTCGCTGCTCGGCATTGCCTCGGCCGAGGTTGACCGCACCGCGCGCCTTGCCATTGCCGGCGAGACCGTGGGGGACTTTCGCGAAGCCGACGGCGACGAATTTCCCATACGCCTGCGTCTGCCCTTGCAGGACGGTCATGCGCGTCTCGCCAACCTCGAGCAGATCTACCTGAACTCGGCCAGTGGCGCGGCCGTGCCGCTGCAGCAACTGGCCAGCCCGGCCTTTGCCACCGCCCCCAGCCGCATCGCCCATTACCAGCGCCAGCGCTCGGTCATGGTGAGCAGCTACGTCAGGGACGGCTACAACACCGAGAAGGTCACCGCCGCACTGATCGAGCGGCTGGATGCCATGACCTGGCCGGAAGGCTATCGCTACAAGGTCGCCGGTCAGGTCGAGGCTCGCGAGGAGAGCTTTGGCGGCATCGAGACGGCTGCCCTGGTGGCGGTGTTCGGAATCCTTGCCGTGCTGATCCTGGAGTTCGGCAGCTTTCGCAGCACCGCCATCGTGGCGGGCGTGATTCCGCTCGGCATCATGGGTGGCCTGATCGCCCTGTTCTGCGCCGGACTGACCATCTCCTTCACCGCCATGATCGGCTTCATCGCCCTGATCGGCATCGAGATCAAGAACTCCATCCTGCTGGTCGACTTCACCAACCAGCTGCGTGAACAGGGCAAGGGATTGCTGGAGGCCATCCAGGAGGCTGGCGAGATCCGCTTCCTGCCCATCCTGCTGACTTCACTGACCGCCATTGGCGGCCTGCTGCCGCTGGCCCTGCAGGGCTCGCCGCTGTATGCCCCGCTGGCCTGGGTGATCATCGGCGGTCTGCTATCATCCACCTTCCTCGCGCGTCTGGTGACGCCGGTGATGTATCTGGTGATGGCGCCACCGCTGCGCCCGCCTGTCGATGACGAGACTGCCTGATGAGCGCTGAACCCCTGCCGAGCCATGACGACGACCAGCAACGCCGCTTCGTCGGGGTCGCTCGCGTCTATGGCGAACAGGCCTTGGGCCGCCTGAGCACCTCGCATGCCGTGGTTGTCGGGCTTGGCGGGGTCGGATCCTGGGCGGCCGAGGCACTGGCCCGCCAGGGACTGGGGCGTATCACCCTGATCGATCTGGACGTGATTGTCCCGTCCAACGTCAATCGCCAGCTGCATGCCCTGACCGAGCACTTCGGACGCGGCAAGGCCGAGGCCATGGCAGAGCGTCTGCGTGGCATCAACCCGCGCGCCGAGATCCGCGTCATCGATGACTTCCTGACCCGTGACAATGCCGCCGACTGCCTGAGCCCTCAGCCGGACATCATTCTCGACTGCTGTGACGATGCCAAGGCCAAGCTCACCCTGGTGCTGCATGCGCGCCGGCATCGCAACGTCCTGGTGGTCTGCGGCGCCGCTGGCGGCAAGATCGATCCGACCCGCCTCGCCGTCGAGGACCTCGCGCGCACCGAACAGGATCCCTTGCTGGCGCGCCTGCGCAAGCGACTGCGCAAGCATCACGGCTACCCGGAAGAGCCTGGCAAGTCGTTCGGCATCACCTGCATCTATTCGGACGAACCCATTCACGCGCCGGATGGCGTCTGCGACACAGGGGCAGCGCTGTCATGTGCCGGCTACGGATCGGTGGTGACGGTCACGGCCAGCATGGGACTGCTCGCCGTCAGCACCGCCATTGCCCAGCTGCTGAGGCGAAGCCGGCGCACCTGAAAAAACGAAGAGGCCCGCAGGCCTCTTCGCGCATCACGACATCAACGACGTGACTTATTTAGCCGGTGCGCAATCCGCCATGGCGCCTGCATTTTCAGCCACGGCAGCCGCCGTGCCGGCCACTTCAGCACTGACACCCGGCACCATGCCCGACTTCAGCATGTTGCCCGCCATCTTGCCGAACATGCCGCCCAGGCCAGCCGTTTTCGACTGCGCCGGCTGGCAGGGGGTCGTGGCAGCAGCTGGCGCCTGGGCAGACACCTGGGCCTGGGCTTGTGCCTGAAGCTGAGCCTGGGCCGCTGCCAGTGCCTGCGCCTGGGCTGCCTGGTACTGCGCGCGCTGGGCCGATGTCATGGCATTCACGCGTGATTGCGCCAGTGCCTGCAGCTGTTGCGGCGTCAATGACGGTGCCTGCGACAGGACCTGGAGCTGCTGGGCCGTGATGCCTTGCTTGATCAGGGCCTGCTGCTGGGCAACGCTCAACTGGGCCGACACGCCATAGCTGCCAGCCGATGCCTCGGCATAGGCCTGTGCCAGAGCCTGCTGCTGAGCTGGTGTCAGCGTGGTGCCGCTGGCCTGGGCGCGTGCCTGCAGAAGCAGGCCAAGATTCTTCTGGATGGTCGCCGGATCACTGCCCAGGTTGGCCTGGGCCTGCACCGCCGCCTGGGCCGATGCATTCGCCGCAGCCTGTGCAGCCGCCTGCTGAGCAGCCTGGGTTGCGGCTTGCTGAGCTTGCGGAGTCGTCACGCCAGCCTTCTGGGCCGCAATGTTGGCCGCCGCGTTGATCAGACCGCTCCAGTCAGCCCACAGTGCCGGAGAGGCCAGCAGAATGGCCGATGCCAGCAGAGTCTTCTTCATCATGATTCCTTCTCCGGGAAACGGAACACAAAAAACAAAGGGTATTGGTGCTGCCACCAATACCCTTTGCGTGAAGCGCTTGCAAGCAGTCCGGGCGCTTAGTGACCGCCGCCCGTCACGCCCTTGACCATGTCCTCGAGCACCTTCTTGGCATCGCCAAAGATCATCATCGACTTGTCCATGTAGAATAGGTCGTTGTCGAGACCGGCGTAACCGGCAGCCATCGAGCGCTTGATCACCATGACGGTGCGTGCGCGATGGGCTTCCAGGATGGGCATGCCGTAGATCGGCGAGCTCGGGTCATCCTTGGCAGCCGGGTTGACCACGTCGTTGGCGCCGATCACCAGCACCACGTCGGTGGACGCGAAGTCGCTGTTGATCTCTTCCATTTCGCAGACGTCCTCGTAGGGCACGTCAGCTTCGGCCAGCAGCACGTTCATGTGACCCGGCATACGACCGGCCACCGGGTGAATGGCGTAGCGCACGGTGACGCCCTGCTCCTTGAGCACGGTGGCCAGTTCCTTGACGGCATTCTGGGCACGGGCCTGGGCCAGGCCGTAACCGGGCACGATCACCACGGAGTCGGCGTTGGCCATCATGAAGGCGGCATCTTCCGCGGAACCGGACTTGTAGTTCTTTTCCTTGCCGTCACCCTCGCCGCCGGCAGCCGCGGAGGCCGTGCCGAAGCCGCCGAACAGCACGTTCAGCAGCGAGCGGTTCATGGCCTTGCACATGATGTAGGACAGGATGGCACCCGACGAACCCACCAGCGAGCCGGCGATGATCAGCATCGAGTTGCTGAGCGTGAAGCCGATGCCGGCAGCAGCCCAGCCCGACAGCGAGTTCAGCAGCGACACCACCACCGGCATGTCACCACCACCGATCGGCGCGATCCAGAAGTAGCCGAACACCAGCGCGATGGCGGTCATGATCAGGAAGGAGCTGACCGATTCAGTGACGAAGTAGTGCACGCCGAAACCGATCATGGCCAGGAAGAGGGCAGCCTGAACCGGCTTCACCCAGGCGCCCTTGAGCGGCTTGGCACCCAGCTTGGCGGACAGCTTGCCCCAGGCGATGACCGACGCGGTGAAGGTCACGGCACCGACGAAGCAACCCACGAACAGCTCGAAGCGGTGCACGCCGTCCTTGCTGAAGTCCGGGTTGAACACGGCCGCGATGGCGATCAGCACGGCAGCCAGACCGACCAGCGAGTGCATCATGGCCACGGTTTCGGGCATCTGGGTCATCGGCACGGTACGTGCGCGATGGATGCCGATGATGGCACCCAGCACCATGGCACCGACGATCAGGCCCAGGGCCGGGCTCGGCGCCACGAAGAACGTGGTGGCGATGGCCAGCGCCATGCCGATCATGCCGTAGCGGTTGCCCATGATCGCGGTCTTCGGACCGGACAGGCCGCGCAGGGTCAGAATGAAGAGAACCGCACCGACCAGGTAGGCCCAGTCAGCGTGTTGCGCGAGGCTGTTGACGAGAGAATCCATCGAATCGGCTCCTTACTTCTTCTTCTTGAACATGTCGAGCATGCGTTCGGTGACCGCGAAGCCGCCGAAGATGTTGATGCTCGCCAGAAGAACGGCGACAGCGCCGAGAATGGTGGTCAGGGTGATCTCGCCATCAAAGGTGACGGCCTGCAGCATGGCGCCGACAACAATGATGCCGGAGACGGCATTGGTAACGGCCATCAGCGGCGTGTGCAGCGCCGGGGTGACGCTCCAGACCACGTAGTAGCCGACGTAGATCGCCAGCACGAAAATGGTGAAGACGCTGACGAAAGGAACGCCGGCGGCATGTTCAACGGCCTCGACGGCCTGGGTTGCAACAGTCATGTCCATGTCGGAACTCCGGATCAATTCGGCTTCTTGTAGACGACGGTGCCGGCATCGACGACCAGCGTCGGCTTGACCATGTCGTCCTCGCGGGCCAGCACCAGCTCCTTCTTCTCCTTGTCGAACATGGGCGACAGGAAGTTGAGCATGTTGCGGGCATAGAGTGCGGAGGCCTCGGTGGCCACCAGCGCCGGGATGTTGCCGATGCCGACGATACGCACGCCGTTCTCGGTGACCACGGTCTGATCCAGCGCGGAACCTTCGACGTTGCCGCCGCTGCCCACCGCCATGTCGACGATGACCGAGCCCGGCTTCATCTTGGCCACGGTATCGGCTTTGACCAGCACCGGTGCCTTGCGACCCGGAATCTGGGCGGTGGTGATGACGATGTTGGCTGCAGACACGGCCTTGTCGACGACAGCGGCCTGGTCACGAATGTACTCCGGCGACGGGGTCCAGGCATAACCGCCGGTACCCAGGGCCTTGGCCTTCTCTTCATCGGACATCGGCACATCCAGCCAGCGACCGCCCAGCGATTCGACCTGGTCACGGGTAGTCGGACGCAGGTCGGAGGCTTCCACCACGGCACCCAGGCGCTTGGCGGTTGCAATGGCCTGCAGACCGGCCACGCCGACGCCGAGAATGACAACCCGGGCCGGCTTGATGGTACCGGCAGCGGTCATCATCATCGGGAACAGGCCGGCATACTCGTTGGCGGCCATCAGCACGGCCTTGTAGCCGGCGAGGTTGGCTTGGGAGGACAGGATGTCCGAGCTCTGCGCGCGGGTGATGCGCGGGATCAGCTCCATCGCCACGCAGGTCAGGCCACGCGCGGCATAGGCATCAAGATGCGGGTTGGCGTGCGGGGCAAAAGCCGCCAGTACAGTGGCGCCCTGCTTGATCAGGGCAGCCTCGTCGGCGGTCGGCGCAGTCACGCGAAGCACGAAGTCAGCATTGCCGACAGTGTCGGCGGCGGTGGCGGCAATCTTTGCACCAGCGGCCTCGTAGGCGGCATCGGTGCAGCTGGCAGCGAGGCCGGCACCGGCCTGCACCACCACATCCAGACCCATGGCCACGAACTTCTTCACGGTTTCCGGGGTGGCTGCGACGCGTGTTTCGCCGGCCAGCGTTTCCGCGGGAATACCAATCTGCATGGTCAGTCCTCTTGTAATGGCTTCCATTCGCCCCGGGGCAAACGGACTTGAACGGTGCAGGCACGAGGGTGGGTGCCCGCACAAACCGGCGGATTGTACGGCATTCAATACGCCTTTTGTCGAGTGACCGACGGGTTTTTTGCCATTACAAAGAACCAACAAATCTTGTCAAAACACGCGCTAATGACGGTCACCGTTTACAAAACTCGTGCTAAATTCAGACCCAAACGGATTGATTAGAAAAAGAACTTTCACGAGGGAATGCCATGACTACATTCAAGCAGAAGCTGTTGTGCAGCCTGATCTGCGCCCTGCCCCTGCAGGCAATCGCCGAAGAAGCCGCCACGCCACCAGCTGCCGGGCTCTACCACATCTACATGGGTGCGCTGTACAGCCACACCGACAACAGCCGCGACCTGGTCAAGTACGGTCGCGGCTTCACCGGTGCACTGGGCATTCCGCTGAACTTCCTGCCCGGCCTGCACCTGGAGCTGGGTGGCAGCACCCAGACCCTGGTCACCGATGACAGTCTCGCCACCAACTTCTTCCGTCACGAAGTGACGGGCTCGCTGATGTACTCCTTTGGCGACCGGGACCACCTGACCCCGTTCGTGCGCGCCGGCATCGGCATGGTTCGCCTGGATACCGACATCGAGAACACCAACGACTTCACCGCACACATCGGTGCCGGTCTCACCCACCTGCTCTGGAACGGCGTGCGTGGCCGCGCCGAACTGCGCGGTGTCTATGACGAGAGTGATCCGGACTCCGTATTCGATGGCGTGATCAGCGTGGGCGTTGAAGTGCCGTTGGGCCGCAAGGAAATCGTCGAGGTAAAGTCCCCGCCCCCACCGGCTGAAATCATCGAGCGCCAGGTTGAGGTGATCAAGGAAGTTGCGCCGGTTGACAGCGATGGCGACCGCATCGCCGATGCCGACGACAAGTGCCCGGGCACCTTGGCCGGCATCCGCACCGACAACACCGGCTGCGCGATTGCCCAGAGCATCACCCTGGGCAACATCCAGTTCGAGACCAACAAGGCCGTTCTCACTGACGCCAGCATGGAAACCATCCGCAGCGCGGCATCCTTCTTTGCCCAGCAGCCCAACCTGCGCGCGATCATCGCCGGCCATACCGACGATGTCGGTGCCGACAAGCACAACCTGCGCCTGTCCCAGGCACGCGCCGAAGCGGTTGTTCGTGCACTGGCCACTGAAGGCCTGGACGCATCCCGCTTCCGCCCGGTCGGGCTGGGTGAAAGCATGCCGGCTGTCGCCAACGACAGCGTCGAGAATCGCGCCCTGAATCGCCGTGTCGAGTTCATGCTCAGCACGGGCGCATCGGGCGCAGCAAGCAACTGAGTCTGCCACGGGAAGGACAACAGACCATGAACATCAAACACGGAAAAGTCCTGCTGCTGGCAGGCTTTGCAGCGGTCTCGCTGACATTGGCGGGCTGCGATGATGCGAAGAACGGGAGCCGAGACAACGGCTCGCCGACACAGCCGGAAATCGACAACGACGCCGACAATGACACGGTGCTCGACAACGTCGACAACTGCCGCACTGTCTTCAATCCCCTGCAGGAAAATGCTGATGGCGATGCTGCCGGCGATGCCTGCGACTCGGACGATGACAACGACGGCACGCCGGACGGGGAAGACAGCTGTCCGCTCGTTCAGGGCACAGGCGCTGTCTGCGCCAATGACACGGATGGTGACACCATCCCTGACAGTACTGACAACTGCCGTGCCATCCGCAACACCAACCAGCTCGACAGCGACAGCGATGGCTTGGGCGACGCCTGTGACGACTCCGACAGCGACGGCTTCGTCGATGCGGCGGACAACTGCCCGCTGGTGGCGAACCCCAGCCAGCTGGATACCGATGGCAATGGCGAAGGCGATGCCTGCGACGGCGATCTCGATGGCGACACCATTGCCAACGACAGCGACAACTGCCCGCTGATTGCCAATACCAGCCAGCTGGATGCCGACAATGACGGACGCGGCAACGCTTGCGATACCGACAACGATGGTGACGGCATCGATGACACCAGTGACAACTGCCCGAATGTCGCCAACCCGGATCAGAAGAACCTGTTCGGTACCGCGAAGGGCGATGCTTGCGAAGACTCTGACAACGACGGCACCAATGACAACATTGACTTGTGCCCCGGCATCAGCGCGCCGCAGATCGACACTGACGGTGACGGCCGCGGCAACGACTGCGACGACGACAAGGATGGTGACACTGTCCTGAATGGTGCTGACAACTGCCCGCTGGTGGCGAATACCAATCAGGCCGACCTGGACAATGACGGCATCGGTGACGCCTGCGACAGCAACTTCGATGGCGACAACGTCGGCAACGAAACGGACAATTGCCCGTTCGTTCCGAACAACGACCAGGCCGACCAGGACAAGGACGGCATCGGTGATGCCTGCGACAGCACGTTCACCTGCGGTCCGGACACCGAGTTCGGCGACTGCCCGACCACGCCCGAGATCCGCACCGGGTACACCTGCACCTCTGGCGCTCCGGCCGGCAGCACCGTGACCGCGATCAAGACCGGCGGGCTCTGCCAGCTGGGCAGCCTGCTGCTGAACGGCTCGCTGGTCGACATCTGCGGCGTTTCTTCGCCGGCCTCGGCCGCCGATGGCAATCTCGACACGTTCTCCGGCGTGACAAACTCGGTGGCGCTGGCTGACGGCCTGTTCACCGACGGCGCCCTCACCGGCCAGGTCGGTGTCGAAGTCAGCTTCGCCAGCCAACAGCCGGCGAATTCGCTCGCAGCCTTCGTGGTGCGCGTACCGCGCAGCCTGGTCGAGCTCAGCCTCGGCAAGGGCATCACGGTGACCACCGATGGCGGTGAGCAGTTCGGCGGCCTGGAACAGACGGGTGGTTTTGCCCTGGAGCTGCTGAACAACGGCTATGACGGCAACACGGATCCGCTGGGTGTCGACAACCTGACCAGCCAGACTCCGAAGTACGTGATCGGCGGTTACGCCACACGTCCCTTCAGCAAGCTGTCGATCACCGTGGGCGGCGCGCTGTCGGTTGATCTGGGAACCTCCATCGAGGTCTATGACACCTGCAGCGATCTGACCACAGGTGCGCCGGCACCGGGCATCAGCGATGGCGGCCTGCCGCTGCCTGGTGCCGATGGCGGCCTGCCCATCCCGATGCCGGAGGGTGACAATCCTCTGGCAGATGGCCTGGCACTGGTCACCGAACCATTGGGCGATGCACTGGCACCGCTGACCAGTCAACTGGATCCGGTTGCCGACCCGCTCACGGAGGCGCTCAGTGACAATCTGGGCGACACCCCGCTGGGCTTCGTGGCCGACGCCGCTGACAGTCTGCTGAACGGGGCTTCAGATGAGCCTGGCAGCGGACCCGAAGCCATGATCATTGAGCTCTTCGAGCCGTTTATTGCGGCCTTTGAAAGCCTCATGCCGGAGGGTGGCATACCAGAAGCACCGCAGACCGCCTTTGAAGAGCTCATCGACAGTTTCATGGAGTTCGCTGGTCAGGAATTCCTGGTAGAGCCGGGTACGGTAGGTGGCTTGCTGGGCTTCTCGTTCAATGGCGGTGCGTGACACATTCGCCCGTCATGTCATGCATGAAAAAAGCGCCAACTGGCGCTTTTTTCATGCATCACAAGAAGGTCATCGTGGTTGCCGGTACAGACGATAGATACCATGCAATGGCCGCCAGACTGCCCAGGCAATGACCACGGCACGCAACACTGAACGGAGCTCGCCCTCAAAACACAGTCGGATCATCAGCAAGAACACGAAAGTGATCACCAACGTGATCACCTGACTGATGCCATGTTGACGGTATGGCGGAGCACCGCATCGCCACAACCAGAGCGCAAGACCACATGCCACCATTGCCACCGGTCCTAGATACAGTCCGACCAGCAGACTGGCATACCCGGCAAACGCGATGTGCCGGCTGTGGCGATGCACGACTCAGCTCTCCGGACGCATGTGCGGGAACAGGATCACATCGCGTATAGACGGCGCGTCGGCGAACAGCATCACCAGGCGGTCAATGCCGATACCCTCGCCCGCCGTCGGCGGCAGGCCGTATTCCAGCGCACGGATGAAGTCGGCGTCGTAGTGCATGGCCTCGTCGTCGCCGGCATCCTTCTCGCGCACCTGCTGCATGAAGCGCTCGGCCTGGTCCTCGGGATCGTTGAGCTCGGAGAAGCCGTTGGCGATCTCGCGACCGCCGATGAAGAACTCGAAACGGTCGGTGATGAACTCGTTGTCGTCGTTTCGGCGCGCCAGCGGCGACACCTCGGCCGGATACTCGGTGATGAAGGTCGGCTGACGCAGCTGGGTCTCGACGGTCTCCTCGAAGATCAGCGTGTGCAGCTTGCCGATGCCCCAGATCGACTTGACCTCCATCTTCAGCTGCTCGCGCACGACCTTGGCGGCCTGCTCATGATCCCAGAGCTGCTCGCGGGTCAGGTGCGGGTTGTACTTGAGGATGGCATCCACCATCGAGAGACGGGCAAACTTCGCGCCGAAATCGAAGGTCTCGCCCTGGTAGTTCACCAGCGTGGTGCCGAGAATGTCCTGCGACAGCGTGCGCAGCATGTCCTCGGTGAGGTCCATCAGGTCGCGGTAGTCCGCGTAGGCCTGGTAGAACTCGATCATGGTGAACTCGGGGTTGTGCCGTGCCGACACGCCTTCGTTGCGGAAGTTGCGGTTGATCTCGAACACGCGCTCGAAGCCGCCCACGACCAGGCGCTTGAGGTAGAGCTCGGGAGCGATGCGCAGGAACAGCGGCATGTCCAGCGCGTTGTGATGGGTCACGAAGGGCTTGGCTGCGGCGCCGCCGGGAATGACGTGCATCATCGGCGTCTCGACTTCCATGAAGTCGCGCGCGGTCATGAAGCGACGGATGCCGTCAATGACCTGGGAGCGGATGCGGAAGGCGCGCCGGGTGTCTTCGCTGACGATAAGGTCGACATAGCGCTGACGGTACTTCATCTCCTGGTCGGCCATGCCGTGGAACTTGTCCGGCAGCGGACGCAGCGACTTGGTCAGCAGGCGCAGCGTGGTGACGTGCAGCGACAGCTCGCCGGTGCGCGTGCGGAAGACATGGCCGGTGGCGCCGAAGATGTCGCCGAGGTCGGACTGCTTGAAGGCCGCGTAGGTCTCCTCGCCCACCGCGTCACGCGAGATGTAGAGCTGGATGCGGCCGCGCATGTCCTGCACGGTGGCAAAGCTGGCCTTGCCCATGACGCGCTTGAGCAGCATGCGGCCGGCGATGGAGAAGGTGTGCTTTTCGGCTTCCAGCGTCTCGGCATCCGTCTCGGCAAAGCGCGCCTGCAGATCAGCGGCATAGGCGTCACGACGGAAATCGTTGGGGAAGGCATTGCCCTTCTCGCGCAGGCCAGCAAGCTTCTGCTTGCGCTCGGCAATCAGCTTGTTTTCATCCTGGGGAGCAGCGGTTTCCGGGGTGATGTTCTGGTCGGTCATGGTCGGCAATCCGCTTACAGGCCCATCTTGAGCGAGGCTTCGATGAATTCGTCGATATCGCCATCGAGGACGGCGTTCGGGTTGGAGTTTTCGATGTTGCTGCGCAGATCCTTCACGCGTGACTGGTCGAGCACGTAGGAACGGATCTGGTGACCCCAGCCGATGTCGGACTTGGTGGCCTCGAGTGCCTGCTTGGCCTCGTTGCGTTTCATGATTTCCAGCTCGTAGAGCTTGGCGCGCAGCATCTTCCAGGCACGGTCACGGTTGGCATGCTGCGAACGCTCGTTCTGGCAGGCCACCACTGTGTTGGTCGGAATGTGCGTCAGACGCACGGCTGAGTCGGTCTTGTTGATGTGCTGACCGCCGGCACCACTGGCCCGGTAAGTGTCGGTGCGGACATCCGACGGATTGATGTCGATCTCGATGTCGTCGTCGATTTCGGGCGACACGAACACGGCCGTGAAGGAGGTGTGGCGACGGTTGTCGGAATCGAACGGCGACTTGCGCACAAGTCGATGGATGCCGGTCTCGGTGCGCAGCCAGCCGAAGGCATACTCGCCCTCGATGCGCAGCGTGGCCGACTTGATGCCGGCAACTTCACCATCCGAGACTTCCATGACTTCGGCCTTGAAACCGTGCTGGTCGGCCCACTTCAGGTACATGCGCATGAGCATGCTGGCCCAGTCCTGGGCCTCGGTACCACCGGCACCGGCCTGAATGTCGAGGAAGGCGTGGCTGGCATCCATCTCGCCAGCGAACATGCGGCGGAACTCGAGGTCGGAGACCAGCTTCTCGAGACTGTCGAGCTCGCTCTGGACATCGCCCAATGTGCCTTCGTCGTCTTCCTCGACGGCCAGATCGAGCAGCTCGCGGGCATCAGCCAGACCCGAGGTCATGGTGTCGATGGTGACCACGATGCCTTCCAGCGTGGTGCGTTCCTTGCCGATGGCCTGGGCCTTCTTGGGGTCATTCCACAGCGTGGGATCCTCGAGTTCGCGCAGGACTTCCTCCAGGCGCTCCTTCTTCAGATCGTAGTCAAAGATACCCCCGGAGCGACTCGGTGCGCTCGGTGAGGTCTTTCATGCGGTTCAGGTACGGGTTGATTTCCATGGTGCAGGCGGCCCGGCAGGCAATGTCAAAGCGCAAAATTATACCGTAAAAGCGGTAACCGTGGTCGCGCCGAGAGGATGTCCGCTGGCTGGACATCCTCTCGGCGCAATCACATTCGTGCGGATTTGCGGCCAGACCACGCGGAGGACGAGGGTGAGCTTGCTGAGTAGCGGACCGTCACACGCCATGGATGGCGTGTGCGAGCCCCCATGGACGGGTTCACGGCGTGTCCGAGACTCAGCAAGCTCACCCTCGTCCTCTACCGCTACTGCCTCTGAGTCCTCACGCCGGCTGCAGATCCTCGACTCGCAACTGCAGCGTCTCCATGCCGCGGAACTGGTTCAGATCCAGCCGGTAGGCCAGGCGCACGCGCTGGCAGCCGGTGCGCGGCCACACGCTGCGATCGACACCGAAGGCGATGGCATCCAGCACCCGGTTGCTGTCAGGGTGGCAGACGCTCATCTTGAGGTGGCGCTCCTTGAGCAGACGCTGTTCAAGCAGCAGGAACTCGCCAACGAACAAGGGTTCGGGGAAGCCCTGTCCCCACGGGCCGGCGTCACGCAACAGGCGGGCGGAGGCATCGGTGATCTCCGCCGGCCCCAGCTCGCCGTCATGCAGCAGCACGGCTTGCAGGAGCTCGGGACTGACCCAGTCGGCGAGCACCCGGGTGAAAGCCTCGCGGAACGCCGCCAGATTCTCCGATGGCAGACTCAGGCCAGCTGCCATGGCATGACCGCCAAAACGCGTGATGAGGCCGGGATGACGCGTGGCAACGGCATCCAGCACGTCACGGACATGGACGCCGGGGATGGAACGTGCCGAACCCTTGAGCTCGGCAGGCATCTCGCCATGTGCCGGCGGCTGCGCCGGTGCGAAGGCGATCACGGGCCGGTGGTAGCGCTCCTTGATGCGCCCGGCGAGGATGCCGATGACACCCTGGTGCCAATGGCGGTCATAGAGCACCAGACCGTCCGGCAGCGTGTCAGCGGTGAACTGCAGGGACTGCAGCACGGACATGGCTTCCTGCTGCATGCCGCCCTCGATGTCGCGACGCGCCAGATTGAGGGCATCAAGCTCGCGGGCCATGCGCAGGGCCTGGTCCGGGTCGTCACTGAGCAGGCAGTGAATGCCCTCTGCCATGTCATCCAGCCGGCCGGCGGCGTTCAGGCGCGGCGCCACGACAAACCCCAGGTCGCTCGCCACCAGACGCGAGGGGTCACGCTCGGCCACCTTGAGCAGCGCCGTGATGCCGGGGCAGCAGCGTCCGGCACGCATGCGCGCCAGCCCCTGCTGCACCAGGAGACGGTTGTTGGCATCGAGACTGGCGACATCGGCGACCGTGCCCAGTGCCACCAGGTCGAGATGATCGGCCATGTTGGGCTCGGCCAGACCGCGCTCGACAAACCAGCCCTGCTGACGCAGACGCGTTCGCAAGGCCGAGAGCAGATAGAACACCACCCCCACACCGGCCAGATGCTTGCTGGGGAAGTCGCAGCCAGGCTGATTGGGATTGACGATGGCATCGGCTGCCGGCAGCGTGTCGCCAGGCAGGTGGTGATCGGTGATGAGCACGCGCACGCCGGCCGCCTGCGCCGCTGCCACGCCGTCATGACTGGCGATGCCGTTGTCGACGGTGATGATCAGATCTGGCCGCTTCTCGCGCAGCGCCTCAGCAACGATACCCGGTGTCAGGCCGTAGCCCCAGGTGAAGCGGTTGGGCACCAGAAAATCGACATGCCTGGCGCCCAGCGCGCGCAGGGCGCGCACCGACAATGCCGTGCTGGTGGCACCGTCGGCATCGAAATCGCCAATGATGAGGATGCGCCAGTCCTGGCGCAGAGCCTGTTCGAGCAGCGACAGCGCCGCATCCAGGCCGCGCAGCGCGGCGGCCGGCGCGAGACCGGCCAGTCCGCCAGCCGGCAGCGAGTCAGCCGTCACGCCGCGCGCGGCATACAGGCGCGCCAGCAGTGGCGGCAGGCCGGGAAGCGCCGCCGGGGCGGACAGTTCCCGGGCTTTCCAGACGCGTTGCATCAGATCCTCCGAGGCAGCATCAGGACGACAGTCAGAACCAGGCTCAGCAAGACGAAGGCCGCCCGAAGGCGGCCCTGGTCACGGCGACATGGCGCGCTGCTCAGAGGCTCATCGCCTGCAGGATGCTGTCGCGAACCTGGTCGAGACGAGCATCGATGGTCTTCACCACGGCGCTCTGGCACTGGCCGATGGCCGTGTCCGGGTCCTTGAGACCGTTGCCGGTCAGCGTGCAGACAATGGTCGAGCCTTCCGGGATCCGGCCCGACTTGATGTCGCGGATGGCGCCGCCCAGCGAGGCCGCCGAGGCCGGCTCGCAGAACACGCCTTCGCTCATGGCAAGCAGACGCTGGGTATCGAGGATCTCCTGGTCACTGAGCTCGTCGAACCAGCCGCCGGATTCGCTCATGACCTTGAGCGCGGCGTCATAGCTCTGCGGATTGCCGATGCGGATGGCGGTTGCCACGGTCTCCGGATTGGCCACCGGGCCGCCGCGCATGAACGGAGCGGAACCAGCGGCCTGGTAACCGATCATCTTCGGGCGGCTGCCGATCACCGGGCCGCCGGCATAGCGGCAGTGGCCCTTGCAGAACGAGCAGGACTCGGTGACTGTCTGACCGGCCGGCGTCGAGTACTCGCAATAGCCGATCCAGTGCGCGGTGATGTTGCCGGCATTGCCGACCGGGAGGCAGTGGTAGTCCGGGGCGCGACCCAGCTCCTCGACGATCTCGAAGGCAGCGGTCTTCTGACCCTGCAGACGGTACGGGTTCACCGAGTTGACGATGGTCACCGGAGCCTGCGAGGCCACCTGCTTGACCAGCTCCATGCCGTCGTCGAAGTTGCCGCGGATCTGCAGCGTGATGGCGCCGTACATCATGGCCTGGGCCAGCTTGCCCATGGCGATCTTGCCTTCCGGGATCAGCACGAAGGCCTTGATGCCGGCACGCGCGGCATAGGCGGCAGCGGCTGCCGAGGTATTGCCGGTGGATGCGCAGATGATGGCCTGGCTGCCCTCTTCCACGGCCTTGGTCACGGCCATGGTCATGCCGCGGTCCTTGAAGGAGCCGGTCGGGTTCAGGCCTTCGTACTTGACGTAGATGTCCACGTCCTTGCCGATCAGCTTGGGAATGTTCTTGAGGCGGATCAGCGGCGTGTTGCCCTCGCCCAGCGAGATGATGCGGGTGTCATCGGACACCGGCAGGTGATCGCGATAGCGGTTGATGAGGCCGGTGTAGCGGTTGCCGAAGGTCATGCCAGGGACTCCATGCGAATGCGGGTGACGGGGCCGGCGATGTCGCTCAGCGCCTCGAGTTCGGCGATGGCGCGATTCATTTCGCGCTCGACCACCGGCTTGGTGAGAAGAATGACGGACACGGCATCGCCATCCTGCGACGGCTTCTGCACGATGGCCTCGATGCTGATGCCGTGGCTGCTCAGGATGCGCGTCACGTCAGCGAGCACGCCGGGCTTGTCCAGGGCCTGCAGGCGCAGGTAGTACGAGGTCACCACCGACTCCATCGCGAGAATGGGCGTGTCGGCGATGGCGTGCGGCATGAAGGCGAGGTGCGGCACGCTGGGCGCCGATTCGGCAGTCAGCGCACGCACCACGTCGACGATGTCGGCCACCACGGCCGAGGCAGTCGGGCCGGCGCCGGCGCCGGCACCGTAGTACAGCGTCGGTCCGACCGCGTCGGACTGCACCAGCACGGCATTCTTGACGCCGTTGACGTTGGCGATCAGGCGATCGGCCGGAATCAGCGTCGGGTGCACGCGCAGCTCGATGCCGCTGTCGGTGCGGCGGGCGATGCCGAGGTGCTTGATGCGGAAGCCCAGCTCCTCGGCATAGGACACGTCCTCGCGAGTCAGCTGGGTGATGCCCTCGGTGTAGGCCTTGGCGAACTGCAGCGGAATGCCGAAGGCCAGCGAGGCCAGGATGGTCAGCTTGTGGGCGGCGTCGATGCCTTCCACGTCAAAGGTCGGATCAGCCTCGGCGTAGCCCAGCGCCTGCGCTTCGGCAAGCACGTCGGCAAAGGCGCGACCCTTGTCACGCATCTCGGTGAGGATGAAGTTGCCGGTGCCGTTGATGATGCCGGCCAGCCAGTCGATGCGGTTGGCCGCGAGGCCTTCGCGCAGCACCTTGATGATGGGCACGCCGCCGGCCACGGCAGCCTCGAAGGCGACATAGACGCCCTTGTCCTCGGCAGCGGCGAAGATCTCGTTGCCGAACTCGGCGAGCAGCGCCTTGTTCGCGGTGACCACGTGCTTGCCGTTGGCGATGGCCTTGAGCACGACCTCGCGTGCCGTGGTGGTGCCGCCGATGACTTCGACGACGATGTCCACGGCCGGGTCGTTGACCACGGCAAAGATGTCATTGCTGACGGTGATGCCGGTCAGTTCGAGATCCGGCTTGGCACGACGGATGCCGACATGCGAGACCCGGATGTCGCGGCCGGTACGACGCGACAGCTCGGCCGCGTTGTTGCGTAAGAGATTGAGCGCACCGCCGCCGACGGTACCCAGACCCACGATGCCTACATTGACCGGTTTCACAGCACCACCTGAAGCGCAAGATGCCTTGGCGGCCATGAACCGCCAGGGCAAGGAATTGGGAGCGGCATTATAGCGGGCAGCGCCCGGAAGTCGAACCTCCGTGCGCAGCGACACACGATCCGTCAGCGCAGGCCAAGCACCTTGCCGAGCTGGGCTGCCGTCATGTAGCCGCCAAGCTGCTCGCCCTTTTCACTGAACACCGCTGGCGTGCCACGCACCCCGAGCTCACGGCCAAGCGCGAACTGGGCAGCGATCGGCGCCTTGCAGCCCGCCTTGCCTTCCGGCAGGTCACCCCCCTGCTTGGCCAGCGTCATGGCCTGCTCGCGATTGGGGCTGCACCAGATCCGCCCCATCTCGCGGCTGGTGCCGGCATTGAGGCCGGCACGCGGCAGGTCACGCGGATAGGCCAGGTAACGCACCTCGACACCCATGCGGTTCATGGCCGGAACCTCCTGGTGCAGCTTGCGGCAATAGCCGCAGTCGGTGTCGGTGAACACGGTGATCACCGCTTTCGGCTTGCCCTGGGCCGGAAACACCACGGCCTGGCGAGGATCGACAGCCTTCAGCAAGGCGGCACGACGCACCGACAGCGACTTCTCGGAGAGATTGACCACCGACTTGCCCTGCAGATGCAGCAGATCGCCCTGCACCACGAACTGGCCATCCGCCGTGGCATAGGCCACACCACCGGCAAATGCCACCTCGTAAAGCCCCGGTGCCGCGCTGGGCTTGACGGATTGCACGGTGATCTCGGGCACCGCCTGCTGGAAGCGTGCACGGATCTGCGCCTCCTCGCCAGCCGCGTGGACCGTGCCAGCCGCCAGCACTGCCAGCCAGACCATCCCCTGCCTTCCCCAATGACCGTACTGCATGTCCTGTCCCTCGTGATGCCCGGTGAACAGGCGATAACGCCTGCATGATCGCGCGAGTGTACGGGAAGCGACCGCCAGCGTCAGCCGCGCGGATGGTGCTGCGCATGCAGCGCCTGCAGGCGCTGGCGGGCGACATGGGTGTAGATCTGGGTGGTGGACAGATCGCTGTGGCCCAGCAGCAGCTGGATCACGCGCAGATCGGCACCGTGGTTGAGCAGGTGCGTGGCAAAGGCATGGCGCAGCGTGTGCGGCGACACCGGCGCACTGATGCCGGCCTGGAGCGCGTAGCGCCTGATCAGATGCCAGAAGTTCTCGCGGGTCATGGCGGCACCGCGCTGCGTCACGAACAGGGCTGCCACCCCGGCCGTTGCCAGCAGCGGCCTTGCCTCGGCCAGATAACGCTCGACCCAGACCAGCGCGGTCTCGCCCAGCGGCACCAGACGCTCCTTGCGGCCCTTGCCAAGCACGCGCAGATAGCCGCCCTGGCGCTGCACGGCCGCCAGCGGCAACCCGACCAGCTCGCTGACACGGAGACCGCTGGCATAGAGCACCTCGAGCATGGCACGGTCACGCAGGCCCAGCGGCTGGCTGACATCCGGCGCGGCCAGCAGCGCCTCGACATCACGCTCGGACAAGTCCTTGGGCAGGGGTCTGCCAATGCGCGGGGATGCCAGTCCGACAGTCGGATCCTGCACCACCTGGCCGCGTGCCAGCAGACCCTGCCAGAAGTGCCGCAACGCCGACTGCAGGCGCGCCACCGAGCGCTGCTGGCGCGCACGCACGCCGTCACTGGCGAGATAGGCCGCCAGATCGTCATGCTGAAGATCGCCGAGCGCGCGCGGGGACGCCCAGGACGCGAGCGCGGACACGTCCGAGACATAGGCACGGCGCGTGTGCAGGCTCAGGCCCTCGGCGGCCAGCTGGTGACGAAAGGACTGCAGCAGTGCCTCCGACGCTGGCGGCATGCAGGGGGCATCAGGCGATGACGAAGGAATGTCGGACATGTCGCCAAGTGTAGGCGAAACGTGCACGAACCGAGACATGGCGATCCGCAAATGAAAAGGCCCGCCTTGCGGCGGGCCCTTCCGGCTGACAGCGCTGAAACTCAGTTCGCGCGCGGGGTCAGCTTTTCCTTGATGCGCGCGGACTTGCCCGAACGCTCTCGGAGGTAGTACAGCTTGGCGCGGCGGACATCACCACGACGCTTGACTTCGATGCTGGCGACGACCGGGGAATGGGTCTGGAAGACACGCTCCACGCCGATGCCGTTGGAAATCTTGCGCACGGTGAATGCCGAGTTCAGACCGCGGTTCTTGATCGCGATGACCACGCCTTCATAGGCCTGCAGACGCTCGCGGTCGCCTTCCTTGACCTTGACCTGGACGATCACGGTGTCGCCGGGGGCGAATGCCGGAACGTTGGTCTTCAGCTGGGCGTTTTCAACGGCCTGAACCAGGGGATGCTTGCCACTCATGTTGTTTCTCCACTTTCGGCTGCAGAGGCTGTCTCGCATGCAGCTCATCAAATCGGATCACAGAGGCTAAGGCGCATGTGACCCCCTCGCACGCCACCACATCAGGTCTTGTCGGCCTGATCCAGCAACATCCGTTCTTCCTTGCTCAGCGTGCGCCCGGCCAGCAGATCGGGGCGGCGCGCACGCGTGCGCAAAACGCTTTGCTGCAGGCGCCAGCGACGAATAGCCGCATGGTCACCACTGAGCAGCACGGAAGGCACTGCGTCACCCTCGTACACCTCGGGACGGGTGTAGTGCGGGCAATCGAGCAGACCGTCCGTGAACGAGTCCTCGTCAGCCGATGCCCCGGTGTTGAGCACTCCGGGCAGCAGCCGCGCCATCGCGTCGATCATGACCATGGCCGGCAGCTCGCCACCGGACAGCACATAGTCACCGATCGACCATTCGGCATCGACTTCACGCGTGATCAGGCGCTCGTCGATGCCTTCGTAGCGGCCGCAGAGCAGGATCACGCCCTGCTCGCCATGCGACGCCACCAGTTCCTGCACACCCGGCTGATCCAGCCGACGCCCCTGCGGCGACAGGTAGATCACCGGCGCCGCCAGCCCGCGGGCGGCAGCTTCGGCACGCGCCGCGACGATGGCGCGACGCAGCGGCTCGATCAGCATCACCATGCCGGGGCCGCCACCATAGGGGCGATCATCGACACGGCGATAGTTGTCCTCGGTGAAATCCCGGGGATTCCAGCTTTGCAGCGTCAAGCGGCCGGTGGCCACGGCACGCGCCGTGATGCCCGATTCGCTGAGCGCCCGGAACATCTCGGGAAACAGGGTGATCAGGCCAACCCACATGGTCTTGCCGCCTCCCGTGCGTCAGTCACCCGAACCACGATGCCGAGTGACATGGCTGGCTCAGTAATCCGGCTGCCAGTCCACCGTGATGCGGCGGTTGACGCGATCCACGAAACGCACCACGCGTCCCGGCAACCAGGGCAGCAGGCGCTCTTCCCGGTCGACACTGCCCTCGCAGGCACGCACCACGATGACATCGTTGGCGCCGGTTTCCATCATGGCATGCACCTGACCCAGCAGCAGACCCTGCTCGGTGATCACCTGCATGTCGATCAGCTCGGACCAGTAATACTCGTCCTCTTCCAGGGTCGGCAGCGCGCTGCGCGGCACCCAGATCGTCGCACCCAGCCAGCTGTCGGCGGCATTGCGATCGTCACATCCTGCAAACTGCGCCACCAGGCCCTTGCCCTGTGGTCGCTGCCCGGCGAGTCTGACCTCGCTCAGGACACCCGCACGCTCCAGATACCACGGGGCGTACGAGAAAATGTTGGCAATGGGCTCGGTCCGGGACATGACCCAGACCCAGCCCTTGATGCCGTAGGCGGTGTGCACATGGCCGACCTGGATCAGGTCGGCGCGGTCGGGAACGGCCGGTGTCACCGCCAGCACGCTCAGGCAGCGCTCTTCTGCGCTTCCTTGACCAGCTGGGCCACGCGGTCAGAGGCCTGGGCACCGTTGCTGATCCAGTAGGCCAGACGCTCCATGTTCAGACGCAGGCGCTCTTCCTGACCACGGGCGACCGGGTTGAAGAAGCCGACGCGCTCGATGAAGCGGCCGTCGCGGGCATTGCGGCTGTCGGTGACGACGATGGAGTAGAACGGACGCTTCTTGGCGCCGCCACGGGCGAGACGAATGGTGACCATGATCAGGTTCCTTGACTGGGTTTCCGTAGTCTGTCGACACGTCGCGGGCGCTACGGAAATCGACCCGGGACGAAAGGTCGCGAATTGTACGGGAATCGCGCGCGTTTGGCCAGAACCCTGTCAGGAGCGAATCTGCTAGGCTTCGCCGCGTTCACGACGAGGTCCGCATGCGCTACCAGGCACCGACACAATCCATCCCGCGCGGGCTCGCGCTGCTGACCCTGTCGGCGCTGCTGTTTTCCGCCATGGGCGTGCTCATCCGCTATGCCTCGCACACGGTCAGCAACGAGATCATCGTGTTCATGCGCAACCTGACCGGCTGCGTCATGCTGCTGCCACTGCTGGCCGTGCACGGTCGCGGCCTGCTGCGCACACGCGTGCCGCTGCAGCACCTGTGGCGCGGCGTGGTCGGCCTGGCGGCGATGTACGGCTTCTTCTACGCCATCGCCCACCTGCCGCTGTCCAGCGCCATGGTGTTCACCTATTCCTCACCGGTGTTCATCCCGCTGATTGCCTGGCTGTTCCTGCGCGAACGCCTGACCTGGCGCATGGGCATCGCCGCCCTGATGGGCTTCGCCGGCGTGCTCATGGTATGCCGGCCCGATCTTGCCGGCGCCGGCTGGATCACGCTGGTCGGACTGTCTGCCAGCCTGCTGGCCGCTCTTGCCTTCGTCACCGTGCGTGCGCTGTCCGCTACCGAACCGACAACCCGCATCGTGCTCTACTTCAGCCTGATCTCGGCAGCGGTGTCAGCGGTGCCCATGCTCTGGGCCTGGCGACCGCTGACCTGGAGCGAGCTGGGTTTCACCGTCGGTGCCGGCATTCTCGCGACCCTGAGCCAGCTCGCCATGTCGCGTGCCTACAGCCTGGCACCGGCCGGGCGCATCGGCCCGGCCGCCTACCTCGCCATCGTCTTCGCCGGCTTCTGGGCCTGGCTGCTCTGGGGCGAGGTGCCGGATGCCGTGGCCGTCACCGGCATCGTGGTGATCTTCCTGGCCACCTTGCTGTGCCTGCAGCGCACGCCTGCGGACGCACTCAGAAGTAGCGAGTCGTGAACTCGCACTGCCCCTGCGGCAGCCAGTCCGGAAACTGGTAGAAGCGCTCGCGCACCGGCACCAGCACTTCGGCATGGTAGCGGGCATAGTTGAAGCCGCGTCCGATGACAAACTCGAAGTCCAGCCCGCGATGGCTGATGCTGAAGCGCTCGATGCGGCTGAACCAGGGCACCAGGTCGTCCGCTTCGCGGTCACGGCGAATGGCAACCAGGATGTCGCGGCCGTCCAGCGCCCGGAAGTCGGTCCAGCTGTCATCCTGACGGGCATACTTGGAACCCTGGCCGATGACCATCACCGGCCTGTCGACCTGATACGCCAGTACCGAGGCCGCGCTGTAGCCCAGCATGGCCAGCGGCAACCGGCCGCTGACCGCCTCGGCCTGCGCCAGGATCTCCGGCGCCTCGGTGGCTGACACCAGATCACGCTGGATCTTCGGCTTGCCATCCCAGGCCGATACCGGCAACAGCAGCACCGTCAGCAGTACCACCACGTGCAGCAGGCTGACGGCGACTGTCAGACGCAGCAGATGACGCCACACGCTCACGCCCTGCGGCCACAGCAGCACCAGCACCATGGGGTAGAACCACAGCACCCAGTGCAGGCCGATGGCCTTGCTGGTGCTGACCAGCAGAAACCCGGCCGCTGCCGTCACCACCACCACCCGGGCCAGGGCAAGAACATCCGCCACCACCGGATCACGCTGATGCCGTCCTCGCCACAGAGCCAGCCAGATCCATGGCAGCACGACGTAGGCCATCATGGCGACATAGCCGAGCACCAGCAGCGCATCGAAGCGGCCATCGGCGTTGCGGTTGACCAGGTTGAACAGCACATTGCTCCAGCAATGCGTGTAGTTCCAGTACAGGTTGAGCAGACCGAAGGGCAGCGCTGTCAGCAGCACCACCAGGCCCAGTCGCCACTGCGACGGACGCAGCACCAGAAAGTGAATCAGGTAGGCCAGGCCCAGGAACACCGCGAAGTACTTGGACAGGAAGGCCAGCCCCAGTCCGGCACCGGCCAGCACGGCCCAGCCGGCTGCGGCACGGCCCTGCTCTGACTGCACCGCACGCGCTGCCGCGACGAAAGAGGCAGCGGCAAACAGCATGCAGCCCGTATCGGTGAGCGTGAAGGCAAAAATCAGGCTGAGCGGGCTGAACAGGAACAGCAGCGCCAGCAGACGTGCCTTGTCGGCATCGTGACGCCGGAACAACCCGTGCAGCCAGAGCGCGATCAGCAGCTCGGTGAAAATGCCGGGCATGCGCACCCAGACCGGATGATCCGACAGCTGGAGCTGCAGCCAGGTCATCCAGCCGGCCATCGGCGGATGATCGTAATAGCCGAAGTCGAGGTGACGACCCCAGAGCACGAAATAGGCCTCGTCACCGGTAACCGGCAACAGAGAGGCAATCACCAGCTTGACGGCAAACACCAGCACCAGTGCCTGCACAAGACTCAGGGAGGCAAGTCGCTGCAGCAGTCTCATCGGGACATCTCCTCTGCGGCAGGTGGCGCCGGCAAGGTCAGCACGGCCAGCAGGCCGAGGATTACCGCGAACCACAGGGTCGCGAGACGAATGATCACCGTGGCTGCCACCGCCTCGGGAAGCGGCAAGCCCTCCAGCACCAGCAGGCCGGTCATGGTGGCCTCGGTACCGCCCAGCCCCCCGGGCATGAAGCTCAGAGCACCCACCAGCATGGCGAAACCGTAGATGAACAGCGCCATCTCGAAGTCCACCGGCACGCTGAGCTGGCGCAGGATCAGCCAGGCACCCACGCCCTCGGCAAACCAGGCTGTCAGACTGAGCAGCAGCACCCACCAGAACAGTCTCCCCTGCCAGTAGGGACGGCTGCTGGCCGCCACCTCGGCAAGCCAGCGCCCGGCCGCCCGGGCACCCGCCAAACGACGCAGGATCCGTTCTGGCCAGGTCGTGCGCAGCAGCAGCAAACCGGCCACCAGGACCAGCACCAGCGCCGCATAGACCCACTCTCCCTGATGAAAGCGTCCCAGCCCGGCCGCCGTCAGACAGACAATCGCCACCAGATCGGCCAGGCGCTCGCTGAAGAACATCGCCGCTGACTGGTGGAAGCGCACGCCATAGGGCGCCAGAAAGAGGCTGCGTATCATCTCGCCAGCCTTGCCGGGCGTCGTGGTCAAGGCAAAGCCGGCCCAGTAGATTCGCGTATTCAGGCGCCAGGACAGCAGATGACCCGCCTGGGCTAGATACTCGCGCCAGCGCTCGCCGCGCAGCAGATAATTGAGCAGGGACAGTGCCAGCGCCACGGCAATCGCCGTGGCACCAATGCGCTGCATCGCCAGCCCGACCTCGCGCCAGCCTGACCAGAGCGCGAACACCAGGTAACCGGCCGCACTCAGCGCCACCGACAGCCACAACAGGCGCTGCTGACGTGATGTCAGCGTCATGTCACCAGCACCAGGGTGATGAGCAGCCAGAGACCGCCTGCCACCAGAATGTGCCGGTCCTGCAGCAGCTCGCGCGACGGATCGCCGCCACCGGACTGCTGATGCAGCAGGAACAGATAGCGGAAACAGGCATAGATCACGAAGGGCACGGTGAACAGCAGCGAATCCGTGTCATGGATGCGGCGCACGTCCGGATCCATGGTGTAGAGACTGTAGCTGAGGATCATGCCGGTACAGGTGATGCCGATGAGCTTGTCGAGCAGTTCCGGACCGTAGTCGCCCAGCACCTTGCGGTGATCGGCACTGCCTTCCTGCAGTGCCAGCAATTCGGCGCGGCGCTTGATGAAGCCGAGGAACAGCGTGGCCCAGAGGCCGCAGAACAGCAGCCAGTTCGACGGCGGAATGTCGACACCGTCCGTGCCGGCGAGAATGCGCAACATGAAGCCGGCCGAGATGCAGAAGATGTCGAGCAGCACAACCTGCTTCAATCGCAGCGTGTAGGCCACGTTCAGAACCAGATAGGCCAGCACGTAACCGGCCACGCTGGGCTGCGCCTCCCAGCCCAGCCACAGCGCCGCCAGGGCCAGGCCCGCTGCAAGCAGCCATGCCCGCCCCACGGGTACCGCCCCGGAGGCGACGGGCCGACGACACTTGACCGGGTGCAGACGATCCTGCTCGCGATCAAACAGGTCGTTCAACACGTAGACACTGCTGGACGCCAGACAGAAGGCGACAAACGCCATCAGTACCGTGACCACCAGGGCCGGCTCCTGCCAGCCATGGCCGAAGACCAGGCCGGTGAAGACAAAGCCGTTCTTGATCCACTGATGTGGACGCATCAGCTGCAGCAGCGCCATGCGCGCCTCCCGATTCATCGCCATGGCCTGTAATACGGGTGAGCTGCCATCGCCAGCATCTCGGTGTCGCCTTCGCTGTCGCCATAGGCACTGTGGATGCGATCACGCCCGAGGTGGGCCTGCAGGCGTCGCGCCTTCTCGGGCCCGTAGCAGTTGGGGCTGGCCAGCTCGCCGGTGAGGCGGCCCTGGGCATCGACCGCCAGCTCGGTGGCCAGCACCTCGTCAAATCCGGCCTGCTCGGCCCAGGGGCGCAGATAGAGCGCCAGCGTGGCACTGACCAGAATGCAGACATGGCCCTGCTTCTGGTGGCCGCGCAGTCCGGCAAGGGCTTCCGGACGCACCGTGCGCGGAATCACCTTGCGCGCAAACTCCTCGGCCAGGGGCGCAACCTCGCTGAGCGGACGTCCGCGCAGAAAATGACGCAGCACGATGACCTTGGCCGTCTCGTTGTCCTTCCAGCCCAGCAGATAGCTGGCGATCGTCGGAGCGCTCAGGACAAAGGCCCCCACGAAACGCGGCAGCGGCGTGACATGACGCAGGAAGCGGAAGAACGACTCGCCACGGGTCAGCGTGCCGTCAAAATCGAAGGCGGCCACGGTGGGCTCGCGCACTATCACTGTCATAGCGACAACCGTTTGAAAAGAAATTCAGGCACATGACGAATGATCAGCATGATCAGTCGCCAGAAGCCCGGAAGATAGACCTCGTTGCGCCCCGCCGCCTGTGCCGCCACGATGCGCTCGCCGACCCAGGCCGGATCCGCGACCAGGAACAGGCCCGGCAGACCGAAGGTCATGCGGGTGTCGACAAAGCCCGGCTTCACCGTCAGCACCGGCACGCCGACCTTGTCGAGCCGGTTGCGCAATCCGGCCAGATAGATCGTGAAGCCGCCCTTGGCAGCTCCGTAGAGGTAGTTGCTCTGGCGGCCACGATCCCCGGCCACCGAACTGATGCCGACAATGAAGCCGCTGCGACGACGCTCGCAGAGATCGGCATAGGCATTGATCAGGGCCACCGGACCGGTCAGGTTGCGCTGCAGAACCTGCAGCGCGGGCTCGCCATGACGCATGGTTTCGCTGTCAGGCATCCAGCCGGCCGCACAGAGCAGGCCGTCGATGGTGCCGTGACGAAACTCGAGCTCGTCGAACCAGTCCTCGCGTGCCTCCGTCTCGTCCAGATCCACGGCCACGACGCGCGCCTGGACCCTGAAACGAACACCGATGTCGCGCGCCAGCCGCTGCAGCTCCTCGCCATCGCGCCCCGCCAGCAACAGGCTGTGGCCCTGCTGAGCCCAGGCCATTGCCGAGGCACGCGCCATCGCCGACGTCGCCCCCACCACCAGAATCAGGGCCATCAGCACATCTCCAGGCGACGACCGAGGGCCGACACGAACAAGCCGTCCGGATCCAGACGGGAGCGCAAGGCCTGCCAGGCAGACAGATTCGGATACATCGCCGGCAGTGCCGCCGCGGCAAGGCGGGCATCCTTGGCCAGGTAGACACGACCGCCAAAGTCGCTGACCAGGACATCGAGCGTATCGAGCAAGGTCAGCGTGCCGGACCGCAGCGGCAGATCCAGGGCCAGGGTGTAGCCCGGCATCGGGAACGACAGCAGACCGGGCCCCTGCTCCCCCAGACGCTTGAGCACGGCAAGAAAGCTGGCGTTGCCGCTCTGCGCCAGACGGCCGAGCACCGCCGTCAGTCCGTCGCGCGCAGTCTCGTGCGGCAGCACGAACTGGTACTGCACGAAGCCCGGCTTGCCATAAAGGCGATTCCAGTCGCGAATGCCGTCAAGCGGGTAGAAGAACGGGGCGACCCCGGACAGGAACGGCTGCTGGCGCGCGCCTTCGCGGCGGTAGTAGAGGCCGTTGAAGGCCGAGACGCTGGCCCGGTTGAGCACGAAGGCAGGCAGATCAACGGGCAGGCGGCGGCGTGCCGGCAGGGGCGCGGACAAGGTCTCGCCGCCCTCTTCCCGCGAGGCATGATGCCCGCGCATGAACACCGAGCGACCCAGCGCGGCACCACTGGCCAGACAGTCGATCCAGGCCACGGTGTACTCGTCGTCACGGGCCGGATCAGCCATCAGCTCCAGAACGGTGGCCAGATCCGGTGCGGGCACATGCTGCACCTGCAGGCGATCATTGTGAATCCGGCGCAGCTGCAGGGTGACCTCGCCGATCAGGCCGGTCATGCCCATGCCGCCGACCGTGGCATGAAAGATGTCGGCGTTCTCGATGGCAGAGCAGTGGAACTGGCCGGTGGATGTGAACAGCTCGATGCCGGTGACGAAGGCACTGAAACTGCCGACATGGTGGTGATTCTTGCCATGCACGTCGGCAGCGACGGCACCGCCCAGCGTCACGTAGCGGGTGCCCGGGGTCACCGGCAGGAACCAGCCCTGCGGCATCACCACCTGCAGGATCTCGTCGAGCGTGACACCGGCCTCGGCACGCAGCACGCCCGTATCGGCATCAAACGCCAGGAAGCGGTTGAGACGGGAGGTCAGCACCGTGGTACCGGAGGCGCTGATGGCGGCATCACCATAGGCGCGGCCCATGCCACGCGCCAGGCTGGCCTGCGCCGCCCATTGCTGCAACTCCAGGTAACGCTCGGGCCGAGCCAGCACGGCATCCACCACGGGGTATCTGCCCCAGCCCGAGAGCGGGGTTTTCACGGTCGCCTGCGACATCCGTCCATCCTGTGTTCTTGTTGTCGGTACGTGGAGCAGTCAGTGGCGACTCAGCGTTTCTTGAAGCCCGGCGGCAGGCTGCCGAGCCCTCCCGGCAGGGCAGGACCGCCCAGTCCGGGCAGGCCGCCAGGGAAGCCGCCCTTGCCAGGCAGGCCCGGTGCCGCTCCGGCACCCGCCCCCGGCAGCCCCGGCATGCCCTCGAGCATTTCCGGCGGCAGCTTGCCGCGCATGCCCTTGAGCATCTTCATCATGCCCGCCGGATTGGCGAACTTCTTCATCATCTTTTCCATCTGCGCGTGCTGCTTGAGCACGCGGTTGACGTCCTGGATCTGGGTACCGGAACCGCTGGCGATGCGGCGCTTGCGCGAGCCGTTGATGAGGTCGGGCTTGCGACGCTCGGCAGCGGTCATCGACTGGATGATGGCCTCCATGCGCTTCATTTCCTTCTCCGGCGCACCACCGGCCATGGCCTGCTGCACCGCTGCCGAGTTCATGCCCGGCAGCTTGTCGAGCAGGCCGCCCATGCCGCCAAGGTTGCGCATCTGCTGGAACTGCTCGAGCATGTCCTGGAGGTCGAAACCTTTGCCTTTCTGCAGCTTCTTCGCCAGCTTCTCGGCCTTTTCCTTGTCGATCTTGCGCTCGACCTCCTCGACCAGCGACAGCACGTCGCCCATGCCGAGAATGCGCTGCGCGACCCGGTCCGGGTGGAACAGCTCGAGCGCATCGGTCTTTTCACCGACACCGATGAACTTGATGGGCTTGCCGGTGATGGTGCGCACCGACAGCGCGGCACCACCACGGGCATCACCATCGGCCTTGGCCAGCACCACGCCGGTCAGCGGCAGCGCCTCGTTGAACGCCTTGGCCGTGTTGGCAGCGTCCTGGCCGGTCATGGCATCCACCACGAACAGGGTCTCGACGGGATTGATCGCGGCATGCAGGCGCTTGATCTCGGCCATCATCTCGTCATCGATGGCGAGGCGGCCGGCGGTGTCGATGAGCACCACGTCAGCGAACTTCAGCTTGCCTTCGGCAATGGCGCCACGCGCGATGGCTACCGGATCCTGGCCGATGTCGGAGGGGAAGAACATCACGTCGATGTCCCTGGCCAGGGTTTCCAGCTGCTTGATCGCGGCCGGTCGGTAGATGTCTGCCGATGCCACCAGCACGGTCTTCTTCTGCGCCTTCAGGTAGCGCGCCAGCTTGCCGACCGTGGTGGTCTTGCCGGCGCCCTGCAGGCCGGCCATGAGGATGACCGCGGGCGGCAGCGTCGACAGGTTAAGACCCTCATTGGCTTCGCCCAGGGTACGCACCAGCTCGTCATGGACGATCTTGACGAAGGCCTGCCCGGGCTGCAGCTGTGACAGCACCTCCTGCCCCAGCGCCTCGGTCTTGATGCGCTCGATGAAGTCCTTCACCACCGGCAGCGCGACATCGGCCTCCAGCAGCGCCATGCGCACTTCGCGCAGGGTGTCCTTGATGTTGTCCTCGTTGAGCCGGGCATTGCCGCCAATGGCGCGCAGGCTGTGACTGAGGCGTTCGGTAAGATTGTCAAACATGGCAGCGGCTGTCCGTGCAGGCCGTGATCACGGCAAAGATGCCCGATTATAGGCATGACCGGCGGCTGGCGCACGATCCGCAGGCTGTGCCACACTGATCCGTCCTCATTCCCTACCGGCTGTTCGTCGCCATGGATGCGTTGACCGCTACCCTCGCCCTGCTTTCCGTCTCGTTCTACTTCATTGCCGCAGCCACGGTGGCGCGAAGCCTGGGCCGTCGCGACGCCATTCCCGGCGCCCGCGTGCAGATGCTGGTCGTGCTCGCCCTGCTGCTGCACGGACTGGTACTGAGCGACATGCTGTGGCGTCCGGAAGGCTTGCATGTCGGCCTGTTCAGCATTGCCGGCCTGCACGGCGCCCTGCTCGCCCTGCTTGCCCTGCTGGTCAATCTGTACCGGCCGGTACACGGGATCTACCTGATCGCGACGCCGCTGGCCGCGATCGAGCTCAGCCTGGGCGTGGCCGGCCATGATCCGACGCCACCGATGACCGCCCCCACACCCGGCATGGAGCTGCACATCCTGCTGTCACTGCTGGCCTACAGCGTGCTCAGCATTGCCGCCCTGCAGGCGATTCTCGTGCACTGGCAGGAGCGCGCGCTGCGCGTGCATCGCCGCGGCCTGCTGATGGCCCTGCCGGCACTGCAGACCATGGAGCGCATGCTGTTCGAGCTCATCGCCCTGGGCTTCGTGCTGCTCAGCATCGCCATCGCCACCGGCGCCTTCCTGCTCGACGACCTGTTCGCCCAGCATGTCGCACACAAGACCGTGCTCACGCTGATGGCATGGCTGGTCTTCGCCATCCTGCTGCTGGGCCGGCACTGGCGGGGCTGGCGTGGCCGCACCGCCGTGCGCTTCACCTTGACCGGCTTCCTGCTGCTGCTGATCGGATTCATAGGCTCCAAGTTCGTGCTCGAGCTGGTGCTGCCACGGAGCCTCTGAATCATGTGGCTCTGGCTTGCCGGCGTGACCCTGGCGATCGTGGTGATCGCCATCTGGCAACTTCGACGCCACCCGCACTGGCTGCGCCGCCTCGCGGCCCGGATCGGACGCGGACGCGGCTTTCGACGCTGGCTCAGCCGCCTGATCGGGCAGCTCCTGCTGCCGCCACTGCACAGCCGCCTGCTGCAAGGCCTGCTCGAACTCGACAACTGCACGGTCAACGACATCATGATTCCACGCCAGGCGGTCACCGGCATCGATCTCGACGACGACGTCGACAGCATCGTGCAGACGCTGCGCACCACCCAGCACACGCGCCTGCCGGTCTATCGCGGCGACCTCAACCACACCGTCGGCATCCTGCATGTACGCAATGCCACACGCTTCCTGGGGCGCGAGCAGCTGCGCAAGGCCGAACTCATGCAGCTGACCCGCGCGCCCTATTTCCTGCCCGAGCGCACGCCGCTGCCGACGCAGCTGCTGGAATTCCAGAAGCACCGGCGGCGACTCGGCCTGGTGGTCAATGAATACGGCGACGTGCAGGGCGTGGTGACACTGGAGTCCATCCTCGAGGAGCTGGTCGGCGAGTTCACCACCCGCGCCGCAGACCGGCACCCGGACATCACCGCCCAGCCCGACGGCAGCTACCTGATCGACGGCTCCGCCAGCCTGCGCACCATCAATCGCAGCCTGGGCTGGTCACTGCCCACGGATGGTGCCCGCACCCTCAACGGCCTGCTGCTGGAGCGCCTGGAAACCATTCCGGAGGCCCCCGTTGGCATCGCCCTGGGCAGCTACCGGATCGAGGTGCAGCAGTTGCGGGGGCATCTGATCAAGACGGCGCGCGTGTGGAAGATCACCAGCTGACACGGTGGTTACGTCCGGAGGCTGGGTGCCCGCGAAAACACGCCGTGAATACATCCCTGTAGGCTCGGCTCGGCATCCATGCCTCGCACGGTTTTCCCGGGCACCCAACCTCCGGACGCGGCATGTGAGCGCTGACCTGCAATGCGACGACATCACCGAAACGCGATACTGGCACAGTCCGTTTGAACGCCGTGGTGGGCGGGGGACTTCGGAAAACCGTCTCACGCCATGGATGGCGTGAGCGAGCCTACAGGGATGTATTCACGGCGTGTTTTACGAAGTCCCCCGCCCACCACGGCGCAACCACTGTGAATGTGTCAGAGCTGCACCTGCACCTGCTCGATGACCCGCCGTGCCGCCGCTCGCGCACCGTCGATGTCATCCGCACGCGCCAGTGCCACGCCCAGCCGGCGCTGACCGGCGACTTCCGGCTTGCCGAACAGCTTGAGATCCGTGTCCGGCTCGGAGAGCGCTGCAGCCAGATTGCCGTACTGCATCTGCGTCGAGTTGCCTTCAACCAGCAACACGCAGGACGCGGTCGCGCCAGCCTGGCGTATGACCGGAACCGGCAGACCGAGAATGGCGCGGGCATGCAGGGCGAACTCGGACAGGCTTTGCGACATCAGGGTGACCAGACCGGTGTCATGCGGGCGGGGCGAGACCTCGCTGAACCAGACCTGGTCACCTTTCACGAACAGTTCGACGCCGAACAGGCCGCGACCACCGAGGGCGGTGGTGACCTTGGCCGCGATGTCCTGGGCGGCCGCGAGCGCCGCCGCCGTCATCGGCTGGGGCTGCCAGGACTCGCGGTAGTCACCTGCGATCTGGAGATGGCCGATGGGGTCACAGAACGAGGTCATGGTGCCGCCCGCGCCATCGTTGTGGCGCACGGTGAGCAGCGTGATCTCGTAATCGAAGTCGATGAAGCCCTCGACGATGACACGGCCGCCCCCGGCACGACCACCGGACTGGGCATAGTCCCAGGAGGCCTGCCAGTCCGCCTCGCTGCGCACCACGCTCTGGCCCTTGCCCGAGGACGACATGATGGGCTTGACCACGCAGGGCATGCCGACCTGGCGGATGCCGGCCACGAAGGCCTCGAAGGTGTCGGCAAAGACAAAGGGTGACGTCGCCAGACCCAGGGTCTCGGCAGCCAGACGACGAATGCCTTCGCGGTTCATGGTGAGCTGGGCGGCACGGGCCGTCGGCACCACCTGCCAGCCCTCCTGCTCGAGCTTGACCAGCTCATCGGTGGCAATGGCCTCGATCTCGGGCACGATCAGCGCGGGACGCTCGAGCTCGACCAGACGGCGCAGAGCCTCTCCGTCGAGCATGGAAATGACATGACTGCGGTCGGCGACCTGCATGCCGGGCGCATTCGCGTAGCGGTCCACGGCAATCACTTCACAGCCCAGGCGCTTGAGCTCGATGATGACCTCGCGGCCAAGCTCGCCGGAGCCCAGCAGCATCACGCGGGTCGCAGTGGAAGAAAAAGGGGTGCCTAGTACGGGGGCGATGGCGCCCGTGCGCTCAACCGTCATGTCTCAGTCCTGGGGTTCGAGGTGATCGCGGAAATGGCGGGCATTGTCCACGTAATGCTGTGCCGACATCAGCAGGCCGGCGCGCACGCTGTCATCCAGGGTGCGCACCACCTTGCCGGGAGACCCGACAACCAGGGAATTATCCGGGATTTCCCGGCCTTCCGGAATCAGTGCACCAGCACCGATCAGGCAGTTGCGGCCGATGCGGGCACCGTTGAGCACGACGGCCTGGATGCCGATCAGGCTGCCGTCGCCGATTTCGCAGCCATGCAGCATGGCCTGGTGTCCGACGGTGACGTTGTCGCCGATGATCAAGGGCTTGCCGGGATCGGCGTGCAGCACGGCGCCATCCTGGATGTTGCTGCGCACGCCGATGCGAATCTCCTCGCAGTCACCCCGGATCACCACGTTGAACCAGACGCTGCTGTCGTCACCCAGCGTGACGGCGCCGATCACCGATGCATTGTCAGCGATCCAGACGTCCTTGCCGGTGACGACCTCGCGGTCGCCGAGACGGTATTTCATGACAGGCTCCTTGCGCGCCGCGTTCAGGCCGGCGTCTTCGTGGCCGGCACCAGAATGCCGGGCAGGATGGGCGGCCAGGGATAGTCGATGTGATGGTCAAAGCCCTGGCGCATGAACTCGACCAGCATGTAGGCGGTCAGGCCCCAGATGATGAAGCCCTGGTAGCGGAAGCAGGGCACGACCAGGTCAATGCCGCGGAAGTTGATGCGATGATCCCGGGCCGGGGCATGCTCCATGAAGAACTGCAGCGGAACCCGGAAAATGCTTTCGACCTCGTCAGGGTTGGCGGTCAGTTCCGGATCGCCATGCACCAGCCCCACCACGGGCAGCACCCGGATGCCGCTCTTGGCCCGGGCCGGGGCCAGTGCGCCAATGATCTCGACATGCGCGGACGCCAGCGACACCTCTTCGCGACTTTCACGCAAGGCCGTGGCCACCAGGCTGTCATCCTCGCGATCGCGCTTGCCGCCGGGAAACGCCACCTCTCCGGCATGCGAGTTCATGTGGGCAGGCCGCCGCGTCAACAGCACATGCGGCTCCGGCCCCAGCATGACGGGGATCAGCACCGCGGCTTCCGGACCGTCGGCCGGCGCCGGCTGGGTGGCCATGCGGTTGCGCAGAATCTGGATCAAGGCATGTTCGCTCATGTCCGGATCATACACAGTCGGCGTTGTATACTGCGACCAGTCAACAGGAGCAGCGGCATGAAATTCTGCAGTGAGTGCGGGCACGCGTTGGAGCACCGGATTCCCGAGGGCGACAGCCGCCTGCGTCATGTCTGCCCGTCCTGCCAGACCATCCACTACCAGAACCCGCGCATCATCGCCGGATGCCTGCCGATCTGGGGCGAGCGCGTGCTGCTCTGCCGACGCGCCATCGAACCGCGTCACGGTTACTGGACCCTGCCCGCCGGCTTCATGGAAAACGGCGAGACCGTGGCTGAAGGCGCCGCGCGCGAAACCTGGGAAGAAGCCGAGGCCGACGTCAGCGACCTGCAGCTGTACACGGTCTTCAACATCGCGCACATCAACCAGGTCTACATGCTGCACCGTGGCGAGCTGGTCAACGGCGCCTACGGCGTCGGCAGCGAATCGCTGGAATGCCGGCTGTTCGAGGAACACGAGATCCCCTGGGACGAGCTGGCCTTTCCTTCGGTCAAGCGCACGCTGCAGCTGTACTTCAAGGACCGTGTCAGCGGCGTCTTTCCGGTCCACGTCAACGACATCAAGCCGATTCGCCGCGACTGACCGGTCAATCTGACGGAACGGACTGTCACCACGGTCAATGATGGCCGACACTTCTTGGGCATGATCGAGAGGAGATTTCCTCCTAACCCACGACCATGCCGGGAGTGAACATGAACGCTGGCGACATTCAAGGATTGGGCCTGCGCGCCCTCAGCCACTTTGCCCGCTCCGATATCGCCGACCGCCTGCGCCTGCGCAAGCCGGTCGAGCGCCTGCTCTACCAGGGCAGCAAGTCCGGCTTCCGCCTCGCCGGCGCTGCCGCCCGCGTCTTTGCGCCCTCGTCCTCTGGCGGCCGTCAACGCCTGCCCGGACGCAGCGATCGAGGTCTGTTCGATCTCAGCCTGAGCGACGAACAGCAGATGATGCGCGAAACCCTGCAGCGCTTCGCCGCCGATCAGCTGCGGCCGGCGGCCCATGCCGCAGACCATGAGGCGCGTCTGCCGGAAAACCTGCGTGCCGAGGCCCAGGCCCTGGGTCTGGCCTACTACGCCGTGCCCGAGGCATTGGGCGGCGTCGCCAGCGAACAGGCCACGGTGACCCAGATGCTGGCTGCCGAGGACCTGGCCCATGGTGACTTCACCTTGGCCGCCACCCTGCTTGCCCCGATTGGCGTGGCCAATGCCATCACGCGCTGGGGCAGCGCCGAACAGCAGGCACGCTACCTGCCAGCCTTTGCCGGCGAACAGCCTCCGGTGGCCGCCATTGCCGTGGCCGAGGCACGTCCGCTGTTCAATCCCGTGGCGCTGGAAACCACGGCGCGCAGACAGGGCGGGGACTATCTGCTGCAGGGCAGCAAGAGCCTGGTGCTGGCCGGGCAGGACGCCGAGCTCTTCATTGTCGCCGCACAGCTCGACGGCCGTCCGGCGCTGTTCATCGTCGAGGGCGGCAGCACCGGGCTGAGCTTCCGCGAATCACCGGCCATGGGCCTGAAGGCGGCTGCCACCGTCGACATGGCGCTGGATGGCGTACGTGTCCCGGCTGCCAACCGTCTCGGCGAGGACGACCTGGACTACCAGGCCTTTCTCGACTACGGCTACCTGGCCTGGTGTGCGCTCGCGGTTGGAACCTGCCAGGCCGTGCTCGATTACGTCGTGCCCTACTGCAACGAGCGTGTCGCCTTTGGCGAGCCGATCTCGCACCGCCAGGCCGTGGCGTTCATGATCGCCGACATTGCCGTCGAGGTGGACGCCATGCGCATGCTGACCTGGCGCGCCGCCGCCCTCGCCGAGGCTGGCCAGCCCTTCCACCGCGAAGCCTACCTGGCACGTCTTCTGTGCGCCGAAAAGGCCATGCAGATCGGCACCAACGGCGTTCAGCTGCTGGGCGGACACGGTTTCACCAAGGAACACCCGGTGGAGCGCTGGTACCGCGACCTCCGTGCCGTGGCGATCGCCCACGGCGGCCTGCACCTCTGACCGGCACTGACCTGGAGCACATGACATGAATCTGGAAGCCCCCAAGAAGTTCGCGATGCTGGTCGAACAGGCCAAGCAGGTGGCCGACAACTTCTACCGCCCGATCTCGCGCAAGTATGACAAGGCCGAGCATGCCTATCCCAAGGAACTGGACATGCTGGCCTCGCTGCTGGACGGCATGAACGAAGGTGCCAGCGAGTCGGTTGGTGCCGGCAGCGCGAGCAAGCGCAGCGGCGCGGCGGAAAGCGGTGGCGTCAAGAATGGCGGCAACCTGTCGGCGGCACTGGGCGCGATGGAACTGTGCCGTGGCGACGTCGGCCTGCTGCTGGCCATCCCGCGCCAGGGCCTGGGCAATGCCGCCATCGCCGCGGTCGCCAACGAGGAGCAGCTGGAACGCTTCAAGGGCACCTGGGCCGCCATGGCCATCACCGAGCCGGGCTGCGGCTCCGACTCGGCCGCCATCCGCACCACGGCGGTGAAGGACGGCGACCACTACATCCTCAACGGCGAGAAGATCTACGTGACCTCGGGCGCCCGTGCCGACAGCGTGGTGGTCTGGGCCACCCTGGACAAGTCGCTGGGCAAGGCCGCGATCAAGTCCTTCGTGGTGGAGAAGGGCACGCCGGGCATGGAGGTCACACGTCTCGAGCACAAGCTCGGCATCAAGGCCTCCGACACCGCTGCCATCACCTTCACCGACTGCCGCGTGCCTGCAGCCAACCTGCTCGGCAGCCCGGAGATTGATCTCAAGAAAGGCTTTGCCGGTGTCATGGAGACCTTCGACAACACACGTCCGCTGGTCGCCGCCATGGCCGTGGGCGTGGCTGCTGCCGCCATCGAACGCACCAAGGAACTGCTGGCCGGGCACATCGATGCCAACTACGGCACGCTGCCGCTGAACGCCTCGCATGCCGAAGCCACGCTCTACCGCCTGGAAGCGGAATGGGAGGCGGCGCGTCTGCTCACCCTGCGCGCGGCCTGGATGGCCGACAACCGCATTCCCAACTCCAAGGAGGCCTCGATCTGCAAGGCCAAGGCCGGTCGTGTCGGCAACGAGGTCACGCTCAAGTGCGTCGAGCTGGCGGCGTCGCTGGGCTATGGCGAGGATGAGCTGCTGGAGAAATGGGCACGCGACTCCAAGATCCTCGACATCTTTGAAGGCACCCAGCAGATCCAGCTGCTGATCATCGCGCGCCGCGTGCTGGGCAAGAGCTCGGCGGAACTGAAGTGACGCCGGGACGGATGCCGTGAACACGCTGCCGGAGCCGCTGCAGGAGCAGCCGGGTCTGCGTGCCGGAGATCTGCCCGGCCTGGCCCCTGCGCAGCATGAACAGCTGCTGGCACTGATCCGTGCCAGTCATGTGCGCCAGGAACAGGACTATGCCGATGCCCTCGAGCATGGCCTGGGCCTGGTGCCGGCTTTCCTGCGCGGCACGGTACGCCGCATGATTCTCGGATGAGCACAGGCCCATGACCGACTTCCGGCAGCAGGCCGAACTGGGGCGACTGGCCAGGCTGCTGCATGTGCCGGAAACCGGCCTGGAATTTCTGCACACGGCGGACGTCGATTCGTTGCGCCAGTTGCGCACGGCAGCCAGCCGACTGCTGCTGGACAGCCGACGCACGCTGTTCGGACGCATCGCCGCCGCCAGCAAGCTGTTGCCGACCGCACTGGTGGCACGGATTGCCGAGCACAGCATGGGCCCCCTGCTCTGTGCGCGTGTCGCCGGCGAGATGGCTACGGCACGCGCCATCGATATTGCCCGCCACCTGAAACCGGAGTTCCTCGCCCGGGCGGCCGTGCACCTGGAAACGCAGCGCGCCTGCGAGCTCACTGCCGCGCTGCCGATCGAGCGCGTCGCGGCTGTGGCGCAGGAGCTGATCCGGCGGCGCGAATACATCGTGCTGGGCGAGCTGGTGGACACCCTGCCACTGTCCATCGTGCAGGCCATTCTTCCCGCCATCGACGATGGCGAGGCGTTGCTGCGCAGCGCCTTCTTCCTCGAGCATACCGGGCGCATTGCCGACATGCTGGCCGTCCTGCCCGAGCCAACCCTGCACACGGTGATCCGCACGGCGGCTGCCGAGGACAGCGACCTCTGGCCGCATGCGCTGGCCCTGCGTGATGACGAGGCCACCCTGGGCAGCATGGTGCGGGGGGTAATCCGTCATGCCCTGTGGGATGTCGCCCTGCCCCTGCGGACGTTGATGCCGGCGTCAGATCGGCGGCGGCTGGTCAACCTGCCGGCACTGCACGACGATGCCGTGCTTGGCGAACTGCTGGCAGCCGCACGTGACCACGACCTCTGGCATGCCCTGCTGCCACTGGTCTCGGTCATGGACACGCCATTGCGCGAACGCACAGGGCGCCTGCTGGACACGCTTGACGAAGACACGCTGCATCACCTGCTGATCGTGACTGAAACCCATGCGCTGTGGTCGCCGGCATTGATCCTGGTGCTGCACATGAGCGACACGCGACGTGGCGACATCGCCCGCCTGATGGCGGCGGCGTCTGACACGTCCGTGGAGCGTCTGCTGACCGACATCAATGAGCGCGAGGAATGGCTGGCGCTGATGCTGCTGTTCGGCCTGCTGGATGAGGACATGCGGCGACTCTGGCTGCAGCGACTGTTGACGCTGCCGGCCTGAGTCCGGAAAGGCTCAGGACAGCTCGATGCCGGCCTTGGCAGCCGCACGCGCGGCCGCCAGCTGTTCCTGCTTGCGCTTGCGGTACTCGATGGGCGTCTCGTTGGTCCAGCGCTTGAAGGCACGATAGAAGGTGCTGGGCTCGGCGAAACCGGTGAGGTAGACGATCTGCTCGATGCTCTCGTCGGTACGGGCCAGCAGGCGCCGAGCCAGCCGTGACCGGTAATCGGCGAGCACGTGATTGAAGCTGGTGCCGGCCTCTTCAAGCTCGGTGCGCAGGCGACGGGGCGGCATGCCGAGTCGCCCCGCCACGGCCTCCAGGCTGGTCTCGCCCGACTCCAGCATCTCGCCGATGGCACGCTTGACCTCGCCGACCAGATCGAGACGCTCGAGCTCCGCCATCTTCTCGTTGGCCATCTTCTCGTGCAGGCGCAGCAGACTGGGCTCGGCATGCCAGACCCGGTGCCCGAGCACCGCCGGATCGAAATAGATGCGATTCTCGCGACAGCCCAGCGTGACCTTGCAGCCGTAGACACGCTCGTATTCGCTGACCGGCGCCCCTTCGACATGGGTGAAGTGCACCGCCAGCGGCTTGAACTGGCCATCGGTGAGCGAGCTGAAGAAACGGATGACGCCGATCACCAGGGCCTCGGCGAAATGGCGCTGCTCGCTGGAGTCTGTCAGGTCAGCGAGACAGACCTGATCGCCCTCCTGCACCAGACGGGCACTGATGGCATCGCTGAGCAGACGCTGGTAGGCCAGCGAACGACGCAGGCCTTCTCCGAAGGTGGGACTGGAGGAAATCAGGTACTCCAGCACCTGGCCACGATACACAGGCAGATGCTCGCCCAGATGCAGACCGATGTGCGGGTCGCCGGAGAACTGCTCGAGGGCTTTCCAGAACGCGGCCTGACCGGCGAACGGGGTGCGCTCGGAGGCCTGGACGTCAAGCAGCGCCGGGGAGATTCTGGCCTGCGCAAGAATGTCATCGACAGGCAGCCCCGACTTCAGCATGGCCTGATAGGCCAGTCGCAACAAGATGGGCGCGTCGGTGCGCTGGGCCATGGGGAAACCGTTCCTGATGCTGAGCGGCACGCCAGTGGGCATACGCTGTCAATTGACCCTTTTTACCGTGAAACGTGTCAAACCGGCAACACCGCGACCACGTCGTAGGCCGGCGTCTCGTAGGGATGCGCCGTTTTCAGTGCCGCGATGACCGCTTCCAGCACGGACTCATCCAGCACCATTTCGACACGCCATTCCGGCACCACGGTGACGCTGCCGACATCACCGATGAAAGGCCGGGCGCCATCGCATGGCCGGAACTGCCCCTGGCCCAGCACCTGCCAGGCACAGCCGTCGTAGCTGCCGATGCGGCCGGCGCCGGCGGCAAACAACGCCGCCTTGACCGGTTCGAGATGACTGTCCGGGATGTAGACCGTCAGCTTCAGCATGCGCTTTCCCGGCCTCAGCCGACAAAGCGGCGGGCGTTGCGGAACATGCGCGCCCAGGGACCATCCTGCTGCCAGTCATCCGGACGCCAGCTGTGCTGCACGGCACGGAACACGCGCTCGGGGTGCGGCATCATGATGGTGGCGCGGCCGTCGGACGAGGTCACGCCAGCAATGCCGAACGGCGATCCGTTGGGATTGAGCGGGTACTGCTGGGTACGCTGACCGGCGTGGTCGACATAGCCCAGCGCGACCAGACCACTGCCGGCCAGGCAGGCAACCCGGGCGTCGCTGTCCTGCACGCGGCCCTCACCATGGGCAACGGCAATCGGCATGCGCGAACCGGCCATGCCGGCCAGGAAGATCGATGGCGATGCCGGCACTTCCACCAGCGTGGTGCGCGCCTCGAAGACCTCGCTGCGATTGCGCACGAAGCGCGGCCACAGCTCGGCGCCGGGAATCAGGTCCTTGAGTTGCGAGAGCATCTGGCAACCGTTGCAGATGCCCAGCGAGAAGCTGTCCGGACGCGCGAAGAAGCTGGCGAACTGCTCGCGCACGCGCTCGTTGAAGAGCACGGTCTTGGCCCAGCCACCACCGGCGCCCAGCACATCGCCGTAGGAGAAGCCGCCACAGGCCACGAGGCCGGCGAACTGCGCGAGATCGACGCGCCCGGCGACGAGGTCGCTCATGTGCACGTCGACGGCGGTGAAGCCGGCCATGTCAAAGGCAGCCGCCATCTCGACATGACCATTGACGCCTTGCTCGCGCAGGATGGCCACCTTCGGGCGCACGCCGCTGGCAATGAAGGGCGCCGCGATGTCGTCATTCAGGTCATAGGACAGCTGCGCGTTGAGACCGGCCGAGGGCAGGACGATGGCCTCGAACTCCTCGCGCGCACAGTCGGCGTTGTCACGCAGCGCCTGGATGCGGTAGCTGGTTTCCGCCCAGCGCTGCTGCGCCTCGGCACGGTCCAGACGCAGCAGCTCACCACCGGCGCGCACGAACACCAGCTGCTCGTCACGGGTGACCGCACCGAGCGTGTGAACATGACCGGCCAGCGTGGTCCCGGCAAAGGCGGCCTGGACTGCACCGACATCGGCCGTGCGAACCTGCACCACGGCGCCCAGCTCTTCGCTGAACAGTGCCGCCAGCGCATCGCTGCCGACACGGGTGAGGTCGGCGCGGAAGCCGGCGCGACCGGCAAAGGCCATCTCGGCCAGGGTGGCGAACAGACCGCCGTCACCACGGTCGTGATAAGCGATCAGCGTGCCGGCGGCATTGAGGCGCTGGATGCCGTCAAAGAAGTCCTGCAGCAGGGCCGGGTCGTCGACGTCCGCCGGTTGCTGGCCGATCTGGCCGGTGACCTGGGCCAGTGCCGAGGCGCCGAGACGATTCTGGCCGCGACCGAGGTCGATGAGCAGCAGACGCGTATCGCCAAGGTCGCTGCGCAGCTGCGGCGTCAGCGTGGCGCGCACGTTGGTGACCGGTGCAAAGCCGGTGACGACCAGCGACAGCGGCGAGGTTACCGACTTCTTCTCGTCGCCATCCTGCCAGACCGTGCGCATGGACATGGAGTCCTTGCCGACGGGGATGGTGAGGTTGAGCGCCGGACACAGCTCCATGCCGACCGCGTGCACGGCGTCAAACAGGTTCTCGTCTTCCTTGCCGGCACCGGCGGCGGCCATCCAGTTCGCCGACAGCTTGATGTCGGACAGCTTGGCGATGGGCGCGGCAGCGATGTTGGTAAGGGTCTCGCCCACGGCAAGGCGCGCCGAGGCGGCGGCATTGAGCACGGCCACCGGGGTGCGTTCACCCATGGCCATGGCTTCGCCGGTCTCGGTGCGGAAACCGGTGGCGGTGACGGCGACGTCGGCAACCGGCACCTGCCAGGGACCGACCATCTGCTCGCGCGCCACCAGGCCGGTCACCGAGCGGTCGCCGATGGTGATCAGGAACTGCTTGGACGCGACCGCTGGCAACGCCAGCACGCGCTCGGCCGCCTCGCGCACGCTCAGGCCGGCAAGATCCAGGGCAGCCTGGGCCACCGACTGGCGGGTGAAGCTGCGCTGCATCTTCGGCGTCTTGCCGAGCAGCACCTGCATCGGCATGTCGACCGGCGCATTGCCGAAGTGCGGGTCATTGACGGTCAGGTGACGCACCTCGGTCGCCTCGCCCAGCACCGCGAACAGGGCGCGTTCGCGCTCACAGATGGCCCGGAACTGTTCCAAGCTGTCCGGGCGAATGGCGAGCACGTAGCGCTCCTGCGCCTCGTTGCACCAGATCTCCACCGGCGCCATGCCCGGCTCGAGGCTGGGCACGGCACGCAGGTCGAGGACTGCGCCAAGCTCGTGGTCGTTGACCAGCTCGGGCATGGCATTGGAGAGGCCGCCAGCGCCGACATCGTGGATGGCGACGATGGGGTTGCTCTCGCCCATGGCCCAGCACACGTCGATGACTTCCTGGGCACGACGCTCCATTTCCGGGTTGTCACGCTGCACCGAGGCGAAGTCGAGGTTCTCGCTGCTGGCGCCGCTGGCCATGGACGAGGCCGCACTGCCGCCGAGACCGATGAGCAGGGCCGGTCCGCCGAGCACGATGAGCAGGTCGCCGGGCTGGATGGCGTTCTTCTGCACATGGCCTTCGCGGATGTTGCCGTAGCCGCCGGCGATCATGACGGGCTTGTGGTAGCCCGCCACTTCCGGGCCGGCGACGCCGTTCACAGTCATCTCGAAGGTACGGAAGTAGCCGCACAGGGCCGGACGACCGAATTCGTTGTTGAACGCCGCGCCGCCCAGCGGGCCCTGGATCATGATGTCCAGTGGCGTGACGATGCGACCGGGCTTGCCGTAGGCTTTTTCCCAGGGCTGCTCGAAGCCGGGGATGTTGAGGTTGGACACGGTGAAGCCGGTCAGACCGGCCTTGGGCTTGCCACCGCGACCGGTGGCGCCCTCGTCGCGGATCTCGCCACCGGAACCGGTGGAAGCGCCCGGGAACGGTGAAATGGCGGTCGGGTGGTTGTGCGTTTCCACCTTCATCAGGATGTGCACCGGCTCGTTGACGTAGCCGTAAGTCGTGCCGCCACCGACACGGAAGAAGCGGTCGGCCTGATGGCCGACGATGACGGCCGCGTTGTCCTTGTAGGCGGACAGGATGTCGGTGCTGTGGTGCTGGTAGGTGTTCTTGATCATGCCGAACAGCGACTTCGGCGCCGGCTGGCCATCGATGGTCCAGTCGGCGTTGAAGATCTTGTGGCGGCAGTGCTCCGAGTTGGCCTGCGCGAACATCATCAGCTCGATGTCGTTGGGATTGCGGCCGAGCCGGGTGAAGTTGTCAACGAGGTAGTCGATCTCGTCCGGGCTGAGGGCAAAGCCCTGTTCGCGATTGGCCGCCTCCAGTGCCGCCTTGCCGCCAGCGAGAATGTCCACCGATGCCAGCGCGCGCGGCGACTCCTGCGAGAACAGCACGGCGGCCTGCTCGGGGGCGTCCAGCACGACCTCGGTCATGCGATCGTGCAGTCGTGCGGTGACGGCCTGCCAGGTCACGGCATCGAGCGCGTCCGCACCATCCAGCCAGTAGGCCGTGGCACGCTCGAGACGCTGCACGTCACGCAGACCGGTGTTGTGCGCGATGTCGGTCGCTTTCGATGACCAGGGCGAGATCGTGCCCGGGCGCGGCACCACCACCGCCAGCCGGCCCTGCTCGCTGCCATCGAAGTCATCACCGTAGGTGAGCAGCTCGATCAGGCGCGGCGAGGCCTCGGCGGCATCGCTGGCGACCAGGTGCAGCCAGCGCGCGGACAGACCGCTGAGCGTGGGGGCAATCTGTTGCAGATCCTGCAGAAGACGGTGTTGACGAAACGCGGACAGCGCACGGGCGCCAGGCAGGATCAGCATGGGTTGGTCTCTCAGATCAGCGCATGGAGGGCAAAACGCAGCATATTGTAGCGAAAAGCCGCTGCTTCAGGTTAGTCCGGTGTGCCAGCAACCGTCATGCCACCCCATAAATTGTCTGACAATAAGACCAGTTTCATCGCCCTGGCATGGACGACTGCCCCCCCAGGCTTCTATAGTCGGCAGATGACCGCATCGCAGAATGCGTCGAACACGCCGCACAGGCACTGAAAACCCCCTAAGGGACAACGCCAGGACATGCCCTCTGCCGCACGCTGCCGCAGCGACATGTCGCAACGAACAACCGACCGAGGTCTCACGATGACTGGCCGCAAGAAGACGCCACGCACCCGCCTGCACCGCAAGGCCCTGAAGCTGTTCAAGCGTGTCGGCAAGCGACACGCCAAGGCAGCGGCCGTGGGCACGCTGGCCATCACCACGCTCAGCCTGCAGCCGGTGCAGAACGCCCTGCAGGAAGTGCGCGCCTCCGGTGAACTGCACCTGGTCGGCATCAGCAGCCCGAGCACGTTCTACCATCAGGACGGCCATACCCATGGCCTGCAGTACGAGCTGGCCCAGCAGTTTGCCCAGGAACTGGGGGTCAAGCTGGTGATCGATCCGGTGGAAAGCCCGCAACGCGTGCTGCATGCCATTCGTCGCAATCAGGCACAGCTGGCGCTGACCGGCCTGACCTCGGCCGACCCCCGCCTGAATCGCCTGCGCATCAGCGACCCCGTGCTGCAGGTTCAGCAGCAGCTGATCCAGCGTCAGGGTGAGTTTTCACCCGAATCGGCTGCCGACCTCGCCAATCGCACCATTGCGGTGGTGGCTGGCAGCGCCGAGGCGCGGGCCGTGAGAAGCGAATTCGCCAACGTGCCCGGCCTGCGTCTGGTCGAAGTCAGCCAGGGCCGCAGCCTCGACCTGCTGACCTTGCTCGACGAGGGCAAGGTCGACTACGTGAGCATGAGCTCGCAGGATTTCGACGCCTACCGTCCGCTCTTCCCCAACCTGCGTGACGGCTACACCCTGGCCAACCCGGATGCCGTGTCCTGGGTCTTCATGAAGTCGGCCGACCAGAGCCTGTATCAGGCCGCCCAGGAGTTTCTCGCCCGCAAGCAGGCTGACGGCACGCTGGAACGCCTGGCCGCCTTCTACAGCAATGGCGACGCCTTCGACAGCTACGGCGCGAAAAGCTTCAACCGCGACATCGCCCAGCGCCTGCCGCGCTACCAGGGTGACTTCGAGAAGCAGAGTGCGGAAAACGGCGTCGACTGGCGCCTGCTCGCTGCCATCGCCTACCAGGAATCGAAATGGGATCCGGATGCGGTGTCCCCGACCGGCGTCAAGGGCCTGATGATGCTGACCCAGGACACCGCCGAGATGATGGGCGTGAAGAACCGCACCCATGCCGGACAGAGCATTCGTGGTGGCGCCACCTACTTCAAGCGCATCCTCGACAAGGTGCCGGCCAGCGTGCCGGAACCGGATCGCACCTGGATGGCGCTGGCCGCCTACAACATGGGGCCCGGCCACATGATCCAGGCGCGCAAGCTGACGGCCCGCCTGAATGGCAACCCGGACAGCTGGCTGGAAGTCTCGCGCAACCTGCGCCAGCTCGCCCAGGACAATCGCCGCAAGGGCAAGGCGGCCCCGGATGTCGGCCAGGCACTGCACTATGTGCAGCAGGTGCGCCGCTACTACGACGCGATTGCGCTCAACACCAGCTTCGAGCGTGACGACGCGCGCATGGCCGCGCTGGACTATCGCATTCGCAGCAGCGAGAACCTGAACTGATCATCGGGCGGACGGGCTGAGCTCAGCCCGTCACCTGCGCCGGGATCGCCTCATTCCCCGAGATAGGCTGCCCTGACGCGCGGATCGGCGGCCAGTTCGGCGGCCGGCCCCGACAGGGTGATCTGACCCGACTCCATGACATAGGCCCGCGAGGCAATCGACAGCGCCTGGCGGGCGTTCTGCTCGACCAGCAGCAGCGCCACGCCTTCGGAGACGATGCGCTGGATGATCTCGAAGATCTGTGCCACCAGAATGGGGGCCAGACCCATGGACGGCTCGTCCAGCAACAGCAGACGCGGCCGGCTCATGAGCGCACGCGCCATCGCCACCATTTGCTGCTCGCCACCGGACAGCGTGCCGGCGAGCTGACGACGACGCTCCTTGAGACGCGGGAAGAGCGCCATCATGCGCTCGAGATCGTCAGCCACGGCGCGGTTGTCGTGCCGGCAGTAGGCCCCCATCTGCAGATTCTCGAGCACGGTGAGGCGCGAGAAGATGCCGCGCCCCTCGGGCACCAGCGCCAGTCCGCGGGAGACGCGGGCATGGGCAGGCAGATCGAGCAGGTTGCCGCCGGCATACTCGATGCGTCCGGCTGCCGGTGTCACCAGTCCGCCGATGGCACCCAGCGTCGATGACTTGCCGGCACCATTGGCACCAATCAGCGACACCAACTCGCCCTCGCCCACGGTCAGGCTGATGCCGCGCACCGCCTCGATGCCGCCATAGCGCACGCCCAGTCCGTCCACGCGCAGCAGGCTCATGCCGCACCTCCGAGATAGGCCGCAATCACCGCCGGATCACGACGCACCGCCTCCGGCTCGCCTTCGGCCAGCAAACGCCCGAAATCGAGCACGGCGACGCGATCGCACAGCCCCATGACCAGCTTCACGTCATGCTCGATGAGCAGGACGGTGATGCCATCACGACGCAGGCGCTCAAGCAGCTCGCGCAGCCCCTCGGTCTCGGTCGGGTTCATGCCTGCCGCCGGCTCGTCCAGCGCCAGCAGCAGCGGGTCGGTGGCAAGCGCGCGGGCAATCTCGAGGCGGCGCTGGTCGCCGTAGGAGAGTTCATGGGCGTGGCGGTTCATGGCCGCCGGCGGCAGACCGACATAGGACATCAGCTCGAAGGCGCGGTCGCGGATCGCGGCCTCTTCGCGCCGGGCTGACGGGGTGCGCAGCAGTGCGCCCCAGACGCCGGTGCGGGTACGCACATGACGCGCCACCATGACGTTTTCCCAGGCCGTCATGAAGTCGAACAGGCGAATGTTCTGGAAGGTGCGGGCAATGCCGCGCTCGACGATGACACTGGCCTTCATGCCCAGCGGCATGTCCTCGCCGGCAAAGCGGCGCTTGCCGGCATTGGCGGGATAGAGACCGGTGATGACGTTGAAGAGCGTGGTCTTGCCAGCGCCATTGGGACCGATCAGGCCGTAGATGCTGCCGGCAGGAATCGACAGATCGACACCATCCAGGGCCTTGATACCGCCGAACTGCTTGCAGATGCCGCGCAATTCGAGCAGTGGCTGGCCGGCAGCCAGCACCGGCTTACTCGTCATGGCTGAGCTCCTGCTGGCGGCGGCGCGAGGGCCACAGGCCGGCCGGGCGGTACAGCATGATGGCGACCATGGCCACACCGAACAGCAGCATGCGCAGGTTTTCCGGATCCACCACCATGCGTCCGAACAGTTCGCGCTGCAGCGGATTGATGACCTCGCGCAGCAGTTCGGGGGTCAGCGTCAGCAGCACGGCGCCCAGCAGCACGCCCGGAATGTGGCCCATGCCGCCGAGCACCACCATGCACAGCACCATCACCGATTCCATCAGGGTGAAGCTTTCCGGACTGACAAAGCCCTGGAAGGAGGCGAACAGGGCCCCGCCGACGCCGCCGAAGACCGCTCCCATGGCGAACGCCAGCAGCTTCATGTTGCGCGTGTTGATGCCCATGGCCTGGGCCGCAATCTCGTCCTCGCGGATGGCCACCCAGGCGCGCCCGATGCGTGATGTCTCCAGGCGTCGGCAGAGCACGATCGCGAGCACCACCAGCGCCAGCAGGAGATAGAAGTAGAGCTGGGCCGAGCTCAGCGTCAGACTGCCGAGATGCAGCGAACCACCCAGCGACACACCGGCGACCGAGAGCGGATCAATGCCGCTGATGCCCTGGGGGCCGTTGGTGATGTTGATCGGGCGGTCGAGGTTGTTCATGAACAGGCGCACGATCTCGCCGAAGCCCAGGGTCACGATGGCCAGGTAATCGCCACGCAGCCGCAGGGTCGGCGTTCCCAGCAGGACGCCGGCGAAGCTGGCTGCAATCGCCGCCAGCGGCAGGATCATCCAGCCAGACCAGTGCAGGTCGAAGTGTGGCGACGCCAGCAAGGCGAACACGTAGGCACCGACCGCATAGAAGGCGATGTAGCCGAGATCGAGCAGACCGGCGTAGCCAACGACGATGTTCAGCCCCAGCGCCAGCAACGCATAGAGCAGGCAGAAATCGAGGATGCGCACCCAGTAGGGACCGAGCAGGCTGCCAACCAGTATCGGCGCCGCCAGCGCGAACACGACGAGCAGCAGGAGCGTGATGCGCTGATTGACCAGGCCTCCCTGACGGAGGCGACGCGAGATGGCATTCATGGTCTGTCCGCCACCCGCTCACCGAGCAGCCCGGAGGGACGGAACACCAGCACCGCGATCAGTACCAGGAAGGCAAACACGTCCTGGTACTGGCTGCCCAGGAAACCGCCGGTAAGATCACCGATGTAGCCGGCGCCGAGACTTTCGATCAGCCCCAGAAGCAGACCGCCGACGACGGCGCCGGCAAGGTTGCCGATACCGCCCAGCACCGCCGCCGAGAAGGCCTTGAGGCCAAGCATGAAGCCCATGTAGGCATGGGCCTGGCCGTAGTTGGCCGAGACCATGACGCCGGCCACGGCCGCCAGCACGGAGCCGATGACAAACGCGCTGGCAATCACGCGATCGACCGGAACCCCCATCAGCTGCGCCACCGACGGCGACTGCGCGGTGGCACGCATGGCGCGCCCGAGCCGGGTTCTGTGCACCAGCACCAGCAGGCCGACCATGAGCACGGCCGACAGAAGCACGATGGCCGCCTGCACCGGCAGGAAGGTCACCGGCCCCAGGTGGATGGGGTCATGCGGCAGGATATCGGGAAAGCGCACGTACTGGCGCCCCCAGATCATCATGGCCAGGTTCTGCAGGATGATGGAGACACCGATGGCGGTGATCAGTGGCGCCAGACGCGGCGCATGGCGCAGCGGACGGTAGGCCAGACGCTCGATGCCGGCACCCAGCAGGGCGCAGACCGGAACGGCCATGAGCAGGCTGGCGCCGATCAGCAGCACCGGCGACAGGTCCGGGTTCATGCCCAGCAGCCAGACCAGGCAGCTGATGGTGACCATGGCGCCGATCATCACCACTTCGCCATGGGCGAAGTTGATCAGGCCGAGAATGCCGTAGACTAGGGTGTAGCCCAGCGCGATCAGGGCATAGATGCTGCCCAGGATCAGCCCGTTGACCAGCTGCTGCGCCAGAATGTCCATGCTTACTCGGACTCGACCGTCTTCAGCTTCTGCCAGTCACCGTTGGCGACCTGGTAAACGGTGATGGCACCGGCACGAAGGTCGCCCTTGTCATCGAAACGGATGCGCGCGGTGACCCCCTGGTGGTCCGTGTTCTTGAGCTCGGCAATGACCTTGGCCGGCTCGGTGCTGCCGGCACGCTGCATGGCGCGAGCCAGCACCTGCATGGCGTCATAGCAGTACGGGGCATAGAGCTGGATGCGGCCGTATTTCTGCTCGAAACGGGTCTTGAAGTCGGCGCCCTGCGGCAGATCGGCCAGCGGACGGCCGGGCAGCGAGGCGACAACATTCTCTGCCGCCGGGCCGGCCAGCTTCATGAACTCGGCGGTGTTGATGCCATCACCGCCCATGAGGCGCGAGGTCAGACCCAGCGAGCGCATCTGGCGGGCCAGCGGGGCGCCCTGCCCGTCCATGCCGCCAAAGAAGATCGCATCCGGCTTCAGGCCCTTGATCTTGGTCAGGATGGCGGTGAAATCCGACGCCTTGTCACTGGTGTACTCGCGCACCACGATCTTGCCACCGGCAGCCTTGGCGGCCTTCTCGAACTCGTCAGCGAGGCCCTGGCCGTAGGCGGTGCGGTCATCGATGATGGCAATGTTCTTGAAGCCCAGCTCACCGACCGCGAACTGGCCCAGCACCTTGCCCTGCTGAACATCGTTGGCCATGACCCGGAAGGCGTTGGCAAAGCCCTGCTGGGTGTAGCGCGGCGTGGTTGCTGATGGCGAGATCTCGACGATGCCGGCGGCATTATAGACACGTGATGCCGGCATCGTGGTGCCGGAGTTCAGGTGACCGATGACGGCCTGCAGGCCGTCATCGACAAACTTCTGCGCCACCGTGGTGGCCATGCGCGGGTCAGCCTGGTCATCCTGGGAGTCCATCTCGAAATGCACGGGCTGGCCGGCGATGGTGAAACCGGACTGGTTCAGGTCCTCGATGGCGAGGCGCACGCCATTCTCGTTGTCCTTGCCGATGTGGGCCTGCGGACCGGTCAGTGGCGCGGCATGGCCGATGACGATGATGCGTTTGCCGTCCGGCGTGGTGCTGGCCACGGGTTCGGACTTGCTGCATCCAGTGATCAGCGCGGCGGTGGCGAGCAGAGCGGGAATCAGGGCGGGTCGAAATGGTCGCATGTCATCTGTCCTGTGATGAGCGGGCTACGCCAAGCGGCGCATGCCAAGCGCGCATTATTGCGGTTGCGACGGCGAGTGGAAAGGGTATTCCACGAAAGCTGCCGCTGTTCGGCTGACGTGACCCATGGCGACGGCTAGAATGCCAGCATTCCTGATCCGGCCTGCACCATCCTGGAGCCTCATGACCACTGCCCCGCTCTCCCCGACCCTGGACCTGACCCTTCAGCTGATCCGCGAGCCCTCGGTCACGCCCTTCGATGCCGACTGCCAGACCCTGATGATCCGGCGTCTGGAGGCCATCGGCTTCCGCGTCGAGCGCCTGCGCTTCGGCGATGTCGACAACTTCTGGGCCCGGCGTGGCAGCGACGGTCCGGTGTTCTGCTTTGCCGGCCACACCGACGTGGTGCCGACCGGTCCGCTGGAACAGTGGAAGGTGCCGCCGTTCGAGCCGCTCATCGAGAACGGCGTGCTCACCGGCCGCGGCGCTGCCGACATGAAGGGATCGCTGGCGGCCATGGTGGTTGCCTGCGAGCGCTTCGTCGCCGAGCATCCGGAACACCGCGGCTCGATCGCCTTCCTGATCACCAGCGACGAGGAAGGCGTGGCCGTGGACGGCACCGTCAAGGTGGTGGAAACGCTGGAGGCACGCAACGAGAAAATCACCTGGTGTCTGGTCGGCGAACCGTCCAGCACGACCCGGGTGGGTGACGTCATCAAGAACGGCCGCCGCGGCTCGCTCGGCGGCATCCTCACGGTGAAGGGTCGTCAGGGCCATGTCGCCTATCCGCACCTGGCCGACAACCCCATCCACCGTGCCGCACCGGCACTGGCCGAACTGGCCGCCGAGGTCTGGGACCACGGCAATGCCTTCTTCCCGGCCACCAGCTTCCAGATTTCCAACATCCATGCCGGTACCGGCGCCAACAACGTGATTCCCGGCAGCTGCGAGGTGGTGTTCAACTTCCGCTTCTCCACCGAGCTCACCGAGACCGTGCTGCGCCAGCGCACCGAAGCCATCCTGGATCGCCACGGCCTTGACTACCAGATCGACTGGCGCCTCAGCGGCCACCCCTTCCTGACCGCCGAGGGCGAGCTGGTGGCAGCCGCCGTCAGCGCCATCCGCGAGGAGACCGGACATGACACCGAGCTGTCCACCAGCGGCGGCACCTCCGATGGTCGTTTCATCGCGCCCACCGGTGCCCAGGTGCTGGAACTGGGCCCGGTCAACAAGACCATTCACCAGATCAACGAATGCGTCAGCGTCGCCGATCTGGATACCCTGACCAGACTGTACGAGCGCATTCTCGTTTCGCTGCTTGCCGCCGACTGACCAGTCGTCAGCCCCTGCCCGCCACTCGGTGCCTGACCGTCGGCATCGGGTGGCGAACTCGCCTCAAGACTGCTTCCTTTGACCAGCCTCACTCATCGTCAAGGAAGACATCATGAGCCAACCACCCCGACAGTCCGTATCCAGCTGTGCGTTCAGCTGCTACCTGCGTGATGTCAGCCGCCATCCCCTGCTCTCGGCAGATGAGGAGCGTGCGCTCAGTCTCGCCCTGCAGACGGGATGCCCCGAGGCACGCCAGCGCCTGATCCAGTGCAATCTGCGCCTGGTGATACACACCGCAAGGCAGTACCAGCGCCAGAGCATGGCCATCGATGACCTGGTCGAGGAAGGCAATCTTGGCCTGATGCATGCGCTGGAGAAATTTGATCCGCAGCGCGGCTACCGCTTCTCCACCTACGCGATCTGGTGGATACGGCAGTACATCGAACGCGCCATCATGAATCAGTCCCGCACCGTGCGATTGCCGGTACACATGGCCAAGCGCCTGAACACGCTGCTTCGTACACGGCGGCAGCTGTCACAGAAATCCTATCGCGAACCCTCGCTGGAGGACCTCGCCTGCTGCAGCGGGCGCAGCCTCAACGAGGTCCGCGAGCTGCTGCCCTGGACGGAAGCGAACACCTCGCTGGACAGCGTCGGCAGCGCCGATGGCAGCGGCTGGGATATCTGCGACCCGAAAGCGGACAACCCGGAGAACACCACGGCCGTCCTCGACCTCAACCATGCCCTGCAACGCCTGCTGCAGCGCCTGACGCCTCGTGAACAGCGCGTGCTTTGCCTGCGCTTCGGCTTCCCCGATGGCGACCCGCTGACCTACGAAGCCATCGCCGATGCGGTGGGCCTGACCCGCGAACGCGTGCGCCAGATCAACCTGGAGGCCCTGTTCAGACTCAAGACCTGGATGCAGGATGAGCGGCTTGATGCCGGCTGCGTTGCCGAGGATTGAGCGCCCGCAGCCAAGCTTGCCGACATGCCGGCGAAGCAGAAGATTTACCGCCAGCGTTTAGGCTAGAATCCGCTGCGCAGTGTCTATGCCCTCGTAGCTCAGCTGGATAGAGCAGCCCCCTCCTAAGGGGCAGGTCGGACGTTCGAATCGTCTCGAGGGCGCCATCATCACGCTGACGGCACGTGCCGTCAGTCAATGCAGGCAGCGCAGCTCAACGGCCTGCACGTCCGCGTTGCGCGCATCGTTCTCTTCCTTGCGCTCATGACTCGGCTCGAACCGATCCTGCAGCCCGCTGGGCCAGTGACAGCGTGAAACGCAGGGACAGGTCTGTCGACAGCCGAAATGCGGACGACAGACGAACTCCTGATGCCGTGCCGTGGTGCTCATGGGCACGCCCTCCAAACGGATATCCAGACGTCATCGTAACGCCGGCCGCCAGCGCATCAACGGCAATCAGGTTGACATTGCTCGTCCGCCTGTAATGAAGTGTGATTTCCTGTCACTGCCATCAGACACCCGGCCGGCGGCCGTACTGTTGCAACCACGTCCTCTTCGAGAGCTGCCGATGAAAACCCTGGCCTTCGTGCACCGCAACGATACCCGGTTTGCCGTGGGTGACTTCTCGCCCGTGCTGTCCGTGTTTTCCTACCACGAACTCGGCACAACTCCGTCGCCATTCCTGCTGCTCGATCATATCGGCCCGGGCCGTCTGCTGCCGGGCCGACCGCCCGGAGGTGTGAATTCACACCCGCATCGGGGCTTCGAGACCGTGACCCTGGTCTACGCCGGCGAGCTCGCCCACAAAGACTCCACGGGCGGCGGCGGCGTCATCCGGGCTGGCGATGTGCAGTGGATGACGGCGGGCTCGGGAATCATGCATGAGGAGCGCTTCAGCGCGGATTTCGCACGCGAGGGCGGTGCGTTCGAGATGATCCAGCTCTGGGTGAACCTGCCTGCCCGGGACAAGATGACCCCTCCCGCCTACCAGGCGCTGACCCGCGAACGCATTCCCTGTCTGACCCTGGAGGATGGCGCCGGCGAGGTCCGGATCATTGCCGGCTGCTTCCGCGACCTGACCGGACCGGCCCGCACCCGGACACGAATGACGGTTCTGGACATTCATCTGGCAGCGGGACGGAGCCTGACCCTGCCCGCCGAGGACGGCGACACGGCGCTGCTCTACGTGCGCGCCGGCACACTCCAGCTGGCAGATGACGAAAACGTGGAGGATGGCGGCCTGGTCGTGCTTTCCAGCCATGGCCGCGACATCTCGCTGAGCACGCGCACCGGTTGCAGACTGCTGGCACTGAGCGGCGAACCCCTGGGCGAGCCGCTCAATGGTCACGGACCGTTCGTGATGAACACCTACGACGAGATTCTTGCCGCCTATGACGACATCCGGTCAGGCCGCTTCGCGATCACGCAACCGGCCTGACGGATATCGCAGCCAGCGTGACGATCAGGCCGGCACGGGCTCGCGGACGCGCTTTCCCTGCCCGCGCACACGGGACGGGAAGGCATGGCGAAGGATGCGCCAGGTCACCTGGGCGGCCTGGCCCGGGAACGAACCGGTGTTGTAGTGGATGCCGTAGCGCTGGCAGATCTCGCGAACCGCAGGCGCCATGCGGGAATAGCGCCAGGCCGGAATGTCCGGATACAGGTGATGTTCGATCTGGTGGCTGAGATTGCCTGACAGCAGGTCGATGACCGGACCGCCGGTCAGGTTCGACGAACCGCGAATCTGGCGGTAGTACCAGTGACCACGGGTCTCGTCCTTGAGCACGGACTTGGGGAAGATCTCGGCATCACGGGTGAAGTGCCCGCAGAAGATGATGCTGAAGGTCCAGACATTGCGGATGCCGTTGGCAATCAGGTTGCCCGCCGCCACCGTGAGGAAATGCGGACCCGCCAGCAACGGGAACACCAGGTAGTCCTTGACCAGCTGGTAGCGTGCCTTGTGCGCCACCGGCGCCAGCTCGCGACGGAACCTGGGCCACGCCTTGCGGCCCTTGAAGAGCTGGCCGAGGCGCAGTTCCTGGATGGCAACACCCCACTGGAACAGCAGCGCGAAGATCACCGAGTAGAACGGCTGGAACAGGTACATCGGCTTCCAGCGCTGCTCGGGGAACAGACGCAGAACGCCATAGCCGACGTCGTCGTCGACTCCCTTGATGTTGGTGTAGGTGTGGTGCATGTAGTTGTGGGTCTGGCGCCAGTTGTCGCTGGTGCCGACGATGTCCCACTCGAAGGTCTTGCCGTTGAGATCGGGATCATTGAGGAAGTCATACTGGCCGTGCATGACGTTGTGACCCAGCTCCATGTTGTCGAGGATCTTCGAGAGGCCGAGCAGCAGCACGCCGGCAACCCACAGCCAGGGCATGAAGATGCCGGCATAGATCAGGCCGCGACCGGCAAACGCGGTCCAGCGCACGGCAGCATAGATGCGGCGGATGTAGCGGGCATCCTTCTCGCCCAGATCGGCGACCTCGCGGGCGCGCACGGCATCCAGCTCGACCGCGAGCTGGTCAAGCTGTTCGGGGCTCAGGGAACGACTGACAGTCTGACTCATCATGACCTCGGTATTAGCAATCCAGGACCAGCGCCGAACGAGCGGCACTGACACACAGCTTGAGAGCCGACGACGGCTCCTGGCTGACCTCGCCGGTCAGCAGATTCTCCACCACGCCCTCGGGCATGGCACAGGCACAGGTGTTGCACACACCCATGCGGCATCCGAACGCCGGCTTCACGCCTGCGGCCTCCAGTGCCGGCAGCAGCGCCTGACCGGCAGGAATGCTGAGCTCGCGCCCGCTGCGCAGCAGACGCACGCGCACTGGCTCTCCCGCCTCCCCCTGGGCAGGCGGACTGAAGGCCTCGCCCAGGCAGGTCACGCCCAGGGCCGAGGACAGGCCATGCGCAGCGCTCACGAAACCCGCCGGGCCGCAGGCCAGGACCGCCGCCGATGCGGCATGGCGACCACCCAGCCAGTTCGCCAGGTCGGCGGCAGACAGGCGTGAGGCAGCAGCGCTGTCCGCCGGATCACCCGTGACCCGGAGCTGCCAGCGAAAACCCGGCAGACTGCGGGTCAGCGCGTCCAGCTCGTCGGTGAAGCAGGCACTGGCACGATCACGCACCCAGTACAGCAGAGTCAGCGACTCCTGCCCGGACCGAGGCGACAGCGCCAGTTCGCGGAGCTGGGCGATGAACGGCGTGATGCCGCTGCCCGCGGCCAGCAGTAGGGTGTGACGGGCATGCGTGGCCGTGGTCATGTCACCGAATGCGTCGCCCAGCTCGATGAGATCCCCGGCCGCTGCCTGATCGCAGAAATAGCCGCTGAGACGACCTCCCGGCACGCGCTGCACGGTGATCGCCAGGCACTCGGGGGCGTCTGGCAGTCGCGACGGACTGTAGCTGCGCGTGTGACGGACACCATCCAGCGTGACATGCACGGCGAGATGCTGACCGGCAACGAACCCGGCAAAGCGGCGATTCGGCTTCAGCACCACGGTCACGGCATCCCGCGAGGCGGGTGTCACGGACTGCACACGGGCGCGCACGCGCGACAGCGACCAGGCCGGATTGATCAGACCTGCCCAGTAATCCAGCGTGTCCGGCGGAAAAACACCCTGCCAGAACGGCCGTGTCACGGTGACCGGTTTGCGCATGCTACGCCCCATCATGTGTTCTCGATGCAATTATTATACATATGTCTATACAACTGTCCATACATGCGTTCTGGTCTTGGTTGTGGAATCATTTTCATCGCGTCTATACTGATGATTCACCGTCCCTTTCTGCCTGACGGTTGTGATGACTTCATGACTGATGCCCTGACTGCCGCCACACCCGCTGCAATCGCGCTGCCTCCCCGCGTATCCCAGGGCCGCAAAGCCGTGATTTCACGCGAGGAACTGATTCGCGCCGCCATCAAGCTGCTCGGCGCCAGTCGCAGCGTGTCCACGCTCAGCCTGCGTGAAGTGGCACGCGAGGCCGGCATTGCTCCCAACAGCTTCTATCGTCACTTCCGCGACATCGACGAGCTGGCCATTGCCCTCATCGAGCTGTCCGGCAGCAGCCTGCGCCAGATCTTCAGCCAGGCCCGCGAACGCGCCGCGACCACTGGCAGCGTGGTCCGCGCCTCGGTCGAGGTGTTCATGGAACAGCTCACCGCCGAAGAAGGCTATCTGCCCATCCTGCTGCGCGAGGGAAAAGTCGGGTCAGTGGCCTTTCGCCAGGCCGTCGGTCGACAGCTCACCTTCTTTGAAGACGAGCTCCAGCGTGATTTGTTACGCCTGAATCGACATTTGAACATCACGGTGCATCAGCCGGCGCTGGCCGCGAAGGCCATCACGCGACTGGTGTTCGCCATGGGAGCGGTGGCGGCAGATCTGCCGCGTGAGGAATATCCGCGCGTGGTCGAGGAGACCATCATCATGGTGCGCATGATCCTGGCTGGTGCCCGCGTCGAACATACTGCCTGAGGCCGGCAATCTGTCCGGTTTCAGCGGGAAATTCCGCTTGGAACCTCACCACCGAACAGGGCACGGTGTCACGGTGCAACGGGACGCAGACGTAGCAGGCGGCCATGCGGACTGTCGGTGAGCACATGCAGCCAGCCATCCGGACTCAGCCGGACATCGCGCAAGCGCTCCCCGAGCGCGGCCAGCAACGGTTCGCGCTCGACGATACGGTTGTCCACGACGCGCAACCGCCACAGCGCCTGCCCCGCCAGCGCGCCCGAGAACAACTGCCCTTCCCAGCCCGGATAACGCCCGCCCGTGTTGAAGGCAAGACCGCTGGGCGCAATCGAGCGCGGCAACCATACCGTGAGCGGCTCTTCCATGCCGGCCTGCCGGCTGCGCCCGATAGGTTCGCAGCTGCCATACTCGCAACCCCGGGTAACCAGTGGCCAGCCATAGTTGCGACCGGGCAGGACGCGGTTGATCTCGTCCCCGCCCTGGGGGCCATGCTCGCTGATCCAGAGCTCGCCGGTCAGCGGATGCAGTGCCGCCCCCTGCGGATTGCGATGCCCCAGACTCCAGTGCCAGGGCCGGCCCTGCCAGCGGCTGCCCGATGATGCCACTGCAACGCCGGACGTGCCCTGGAACGGATTGTCGGCAGGGATGCGGCCATCCGGCAGGAAGCGCACCACCTTGCCATGATCTCGCGTCGGGTCCTGGGCCCGGCCACGCTCGTCATCCCGCTGGCGATCACCCAGCGTCAGCAGCAGCGAGCCGTCATCTCGTTGCACCAGGCGCCCGCCAAAATGCCCGCTGCTGGCCACCGCAGGCGACTGGCGAAAGATCACGCGCTGCTCCGTGAGGCGCAAACCGGCCTGGTCCAGCCGCGCCGCCATGACGGCGACCCCGTTGCGGGAGGGGTCCTCAGGATCAGCCTCGGCGTAGCTGAGATAGACACGTTGATTGCGCGCGAAATCCCGGTCCGGCAGCACATCGAACAAACCGCCCTGCCCTTGCGCCACCACTGCCGGCACACCTGCCAGCGGGGCGCTGAGCTGCCCCGGCTGGCTGACGGCACCCGTTGCATCGGCATCCCAGACCGCCGCGCGCAGGCGACCGGAGCGCTCCGTGATCAGTGCCTGATTGGCTGACAGGAAGGCCACGCTCCAGGGGTGCTCGAGCCCGCCAATGACGGTTTCCACCAGCAGACCATCCACCACGGTGGGTGAGGGATCGGGCGGCAGCCATTGCCTCAGGAGAGCGGGTCCGCGCTGCCAGGCCAGGCCAGCGACCGCGATGGCGACCAGGCTGGCCAGCCCCCATTCACGCCGGGTCATACCCAGTGCACCACGGCATACCAGCCCAGCACGCTCATGACCACCGTATACGGCAGCGCCATCCACACCATGCGGCCGTAGGACAGGCGAACCAGCGGGGCAATCGCCGACGTGAGCAGGAACAGGAAGGCGGCCTGGCCATTGGGCGTCATCACGCTGGGCAGGTTGGTGCCGGTGTTGATGGCAATCGCCAGCCATTCGAAATGCTCACGCGAGATGGTGCCGGCATCGAAGGCCGCCTTGACCTCGCTGATGTAGACGGTGGCCACGAACACGTTGTCACTGATCGCTGAGAGCAGACCGTTGGCGATGAAGAACATGCCCGGCTGATCGGCTTCGGGCAGCGCCAGCACGCTGGCAATGATGGGGGCGAACAGGTGCTGGTCATGAATGACCGCCACCACGGCAAAGAACACCACCAGCAGGGACGTGAATGGCAGTGCCTCCTGGAAGGCCTTGCCGATCTGATGCTCGTCGGTGATGCCATTGAATGACGTGATCAAAATGATGATGAGCAGACCGATGAAGCCGACCTCGGCAACATGCAGCGCCAGGCCAAGCACCAGGATAACCGCAGCCAGTGCCTGCACCAGCAGGCCGGCGCGCTCACGACTCGTGCGTGAGCGACGCTCCTTGTCGGCATGCGCCTTGAGCACGTCACGGACACTGGGCGGCAAGGTGGCGCCATAGCCGAACCAGCCGGTTTTCTCGAGCAGCGCACACGTGACCAGGCCGGCAATCAGCACCGGCAGGCTCACCGGCGCCATGACCTGGAAGAACTGGGCAAAGTCCCAGCCCACGACCTTGGCGATCAGCAGGTTCTGCGGCTCGCCAACCATGGTGCAGACCCCGCCCAGCGCCGTACCCACCGCCGCGTGCATGAGCAGGCTGCGCAGAAAGGCACGGAACTGTTCGAGATCCTGCTTGTGCTTGTCATCCAGGGAGTCGTCATCGCTGGCATCGTGCGCAGCCTGATGCGCCAGCCGCGAGGCCGAACGGTGATACACGGCATAGAAGCCGACCGCGACCCCGATGATCACCGCCGTCACGGTCAGTGCGTCAAGAAAGGCGGACAGCACGGCGGCGACGGCGCTGAACAGCAACGACAACAGCACCTTTGAGCGGACTTCCAGCAGCAGGCTGGTGAAGGTGACCAGCAGCAGACCGCGCATGAAGTAGATGCCGGCCACCATGAACATCAGCAGCAGCAGCACCGGCAGATTCAGCGCGACCTCCTTGTACACCGTATCCGGACTGGTCAGCCCGATAAGCACCGCCTCGACGGCAAGCAGGCCTCCCGGCAGCAAGGGGTAGCATTTCAGGGCCATGGCCAGCGTGAAGATGAACTCGGCAATCAACAGCCAGCCCGCCACCGTGCCACCCAGCATCGAGAAAACCAGGGGATTGATCAGCAGAAAGGCAACGATGGTGAACTTGTACCAGTCAGGCGCATGGCCCAGGAAATTCGCCAGGAAGGGGTTTTGCGTGTTGCGCGTGCTCATGAAGGCGGTCTCGTCCGTTGCGGGCAGGACCACAGGTCACACCTGCCTCGATGCCGAAAACTAGCACGCTGGCAGAATGCAGGCGATAGCAGCGGGAGATGGCAGACGAACAGCAGAATGATGCGGGGTCAGAGATCTTCTTCGAGCGGGCTGGTCGGCTGCTCGGTCTGGATGCGCTGATAGATTTCTTCGCGGTGCACGGCGACATCGCGTGGCGCATTGACCCCCAGACGAACCTGGTTGCCCTTCACACCAAGCACGGTGACGGTGACTTCATCACCCACCATCAATGTTTCGCCGACACGGCGCGTCAGAATCAGCATGTTCAACTCCACGTTATGCCGTGACGATGCCAGAAAACTCGACAATTGTCAGCCGTGGCCGGACCGATTGCGCGTTTTCTGACGTGTCACGTCATCAGATCTTGCTCGGGATCAAGCCGCCGGCGCATCCAGATCGAAGGCCGTGTGCAGTGCGCGCACGGCCAGCTCCAGATACTTCTCCTCGACCACCACGGAAATCTTGATTTCCGAGGTCGAGATCATCTGGATGTTGATGTTCTCGCGCGCCAGCGTGGCGAACATCTTGCTGGCGACACCGGCGTGCGAGCGCATGCCGACGCCCACCAGCGAGACCTTGCAGATCTTGTCATCCGCGACCAGCTCGCGGGCGCCGATGTCACGGGCAACCTGCTCGAGCACGGCAACCGCCTTCTTCATTTCGCCACGAGCGACAGTGAAGGTGAAGTCGGTGGAGCCGTCTGCCGAGACGTTCTGCACGATCATGTCGATCTCGATGTTGGCATCGCCGATCGGGCTGAGGATGCGCGAAGCCACGCCCGGGGTGTCAGGCACGCCACGCACCGTGAGTTTGGCTTCGTCGCGATTGAACGCGATACCCGAGATGACCGGCTTTTCCATATCGTCCTCTGCATCAACAGTAATCAGGGTGCCATTGCCTTCCTTGAAGCTGGACAGCACGCGCAAGGGCACGTTGTATTTGCCTGCAAACTCCACCGAGCGGATCTGCAGAACCTTGGAACCGAGCGATGCCATTTCCAGCATCTCCTCGAAGGTGACCGTTTCAAGGCGACGCGCCTGCGGCACCACGCGAGGATCGGTGGTGTAGACGCCATCGACATCGGTGTAGATCTGGCATTCGTCCGCCTTCAGCGCAGCGGCCAGCGCCACGCCGGAGGTGTCCGAGCCGCCACGTCCGAGAGTGGTGATGTTGCCTTCCGGATCAACGCCCTGGAAGCCGGCCACGATGACAACCTTGCGCTGCGCGAGATCGGCGCGAATGCGGGCGTCATCGATGGACTCGATGCGAGCCTTGGTGAAGGCGCTGTCAGTGCGGATGGCGACCTGGGCACCGGTGTAGGAGCGGGCGGCGACACCACGCTTCATCAGGGCCATGGCCAGCAGGGCAATGGTGACCTGCTCGCCGGTCGATACCATGACATCAAGCTCGCGCGGATCCGGATCGGGAGTGATGGCCTTGGCCAGGGCGATCAGACGGTTGGTCTCGCCGCTCATGGCGGACAGCACCACGACCACGTCATGCCCCTCACCGTGCCAGCGCTGCACGCGGTCCGCGACCGCTTCGATGCGCTCGGTGGTGCCCACCGAGGTGCCACCGTACTTCTGAACAATCAATGCCATCTTTGTCCGTCCTCTGGCCACCAGGGCCTGAATCAATCCTGCCCGGGCACTCAGCCCAGACGCTCTGCCACAAATGCCTTCACCGACGCCAGCGCGGCAGGCAGCGCGGCAGCATCGCTGCCACCCGCCATCGCCATGTCAGGACGTCCGCCGCCCTTGCCACCCACTTGCGCGGCAACATGACTGACCAGCTCGCCGGCCTTGACGCGAGCGATCACGTCCGGGCTGACACCCGCCACCAGACTGACCTTGCCGTCCGCCACGGTGGACAACAGCACCACCGAACTGCCGAGCTTGTTGCGCAACTGGTCGACCATGTCACGCAGGGCCTTGGCCTCGACACCATCGAGACGTGCTGCCAGCACCTGGATGCCGCCAACCTGCTCTGCCTGGCTGACCAGATCGGAGCCAGCTGCTGCAGCCAGCTTCTGCTGCAGACGCTCGGCGGCCTTTTCCAGCTCGCGCTGACGCTCGAGCGCCTGACGCACCTTGCCAACCACGGACTCGCGATTGCCTTTGACGGCCTCGGCGATCTCGGCCAGCGCCTGCTCACCCTCATTCAGCCAGGCCAGCGCGCCTTCGCCAGTACGCGCCTCGATGCGGCGAACGCCTGCGGCCACGCCGGCCTCGCTGGTGATGCGGAGCAGACCGATGTCGCCGGTACGCGACACGTGGGTGCCACCGCAGAGCTCCACCGAGAACCCGTTCTGGCCCATGCTCAGCACGCGCACCTCATCGCCGTATTTCTCGCCGAACAGCGCCATGGCGCCTTGGGCACGTGCGGTGTCGATGTCGGTGACCTGGGTGCCGACCTCGCTGTTGGCGAGGATCTGGCCATTGACACGATGCTCGATGCGGCGCAGCAGATCGCCCGGGATGGCTTCCGGATGCGAGAAGTCGAAACGCAGGTAATCGGCGCAGACCAGCGAGCCCTTCTGCTGGACATGGCTGCCGAGCAGCTCGCGCAGGGCGGCATGCAGCAGGTGGGTGGCCGAATGGTTGCGTGCGGTGGCCTGACGCAGATCGGCGCGCACGTCGGCATGCACGGCATCACCGACACGCAGATGGCCCAGTGTCACCAGCGCCTGGTGCACGTGGTGGCTGCCGGCCTTGGTGGTGTCCTGCACCTCGACCGTGGCCTGCTGGCTGCGCAGATAGCCGCTGTCGCCGACCTGCCCGCCCGACTCGGCGTAGAACGGGGTCTGATCCAGAATGATGGCAACGCGGTCGCCCTCGCGGGCCTCGTCGACGGCCTGGCCGTCACGGTAGATGGCACGCACCTGGCCACTGCCGCGGGTGTCGCCATAGCCGGTGAACACGGTCTCGCCATCGACACGGATCAGGCTGTTGTAATCGACATCGAAGCGCGAGCTGGCGCGGGCGCGCTCGCGCTGCGCCTGCATGGCACGCTCGAAGCCCTCGTGATCCAGGCTGAGGCCGCGCTCGCGCGCGATGTCGCCGGTGAGATCCACCGGAAAACCGTAGGTGTCATACAGACGGAACACGGTATCGCCCGGGATCACCGTGCCTTGCAGGCCGGCGAGGTCGGCATCGAGGATGCGCAGGCCCTGCTCCAGGGTGCGAGCAAACTGCTCCTCTTCCTGCTGCAGCACGCGCATGATGCGCATCTCCTCGCGCACCAGCTCCGGATAGGCCTCGCCCATCTCGGCAACCAGCGCCGGCACGATGCGGTAGAAGAAGGCGCCCTGGGCACCGAGCTTGTTGCCATGGCGGCAGGCGCGACGAATGATGCGGCGCAGCACGTAGCCGCGACCCTCGTTGGAAGGCACCACGCCATCGGCAACCAGGAAGGCACAGGAACGGATGTGGTCGGCCACGACCTTGAGCGAGGCCTGCGCCTCGTTGGCACAGCCGATGGCATGGGCAGCTGCCTTCAGCAAGGCCTGGAACAGGTCGATCTCGTAGTTGGCATGAACATGCTGCATGACCGCCGAAATGCGTTCCAGCCCCATGCCGGTGTCGACGCTGGGCGCCGGCAGCGGATGCAGGACACCGTCTGCGGTGCGGTTGAACTGCATGAAGACATTGTTCCAGATCTCGATGAAACGGTCACCATCCTCGTCCGGCGAGCCGGGCGGGCCGCCAGCGATGTCGGCACCATGGTCGTAGAAGATCTCGGTGCAGGGGCCGCAGGGGCCGGTGTCACCCATGGCCCAGAAGTTGTCGGAGGCATAGGGCGCACCCTTGTTGTCACCGATGCGGATGATGCGCTCGACCGGCACGCCGATCTCGTTCTGCCAGATGGCATAGGCCTCGTCATCGCTGGCGTAGACGGTGACCGTGAGCTTGTCCCTGGGGATGGCCAGCCACTGCGGCGAGGTCAGGAACTCCCAGGCATAGTGGATGGCATCACGCTTGAAATAGTCACCGAAGCTGAAGTTGCCCAGCATCTCGAAGAAGGTGTGATGACGTGCGGTGTAACCCACGTTCTCGAGGTCGTTGTGCTTGCCACCGGCGCGCACGCACTTCTGCGAGGACGCGGCGCGCGTGTACGGACGCTTGTCGACACCGAGGAAGCAGTCCTTGAACTGGTTCATGCCGGCATTGGTGAACAGCAGGGTCGGGTCATTGCCCGGAACCAAGGAACTGGAGACGACACGGGTGTGCCCCTTTTCCTCGAAAAAACGCAGGAAGGCTTCGCGAATGTCAGCGCTTTTCATCAACCACTCCGACCGACGGCAGAGCGGTGTTTCGACCAGCTCCTGCCCGACTGTGACCAGGACAGCAAAAGACCGGGGAGTATAACGTCAAGTCATGCGCTTAGGCAGCACCCGTGGCGTCGTTCTCGAGATCGCCCTGCCTGCGCAGGGCAGCCAGTGCCTGGGAGAGCGAGAAACCCCGGTATTGCAGAAAGCGGACCCGTCTGGCGCGCTCACGGTCGTCGCTGGCCGGCGCATCGCCAAAGCGGCGCCTCAGCACGTCCGTTGCCTGGGCAACCCAGTCGAGACCGGCAAGTGCCTCCGGCTCCAGCACCTGCTCGAGACCGGTCTGCTGCAGCTTCTGGCGAATGGCACGCTGGCCGCGCCCTCGTGCTAGCTGCTGACGCAGATGCAGGCTGGCCGTGCGCTGATCGTCCTGCAGACCCAGCTCGGCGAGGCGATCCAGCAGGGCATCGACATCAAGCAGGTGCAATGGTGCACCCGCCCGCTGCAGCTTGCCCAGCAGCTCGTGACGACTGTGCTCGCGACGCGCCTGCCAGGCCAGCAGACGCCCCCACCAGCGCTGGCGCTCGACCTCCGGATCCGCGACGGTGGCGGAATCCGGGTCGGTCAGATCCGGCTCAGAAGCCGGCTTCTTCGAAATCCGGCTCATCGGCAGTTTCCGGCAGCGCACCCACCGGCCCGATCAGCTGGTCACGGATCTGCGACTCGATGGTGCGCGCCACATCCGGGTTCTCCAGCAGGAACTTGCAGGCATTGCTCTTGCCCTGCCCGATCTTGCTGCCTTGGTAGGCATACCAGGCCCCCGACTTGTCGACGAGCCCGAGCTTGACGCCAAGGTCGATGATCTCGCCCTGACGATTGATGCCCTGACCGTAGAGAATCTGGAACTCGGCCTCCTTGAAGGGTGGAGACACCTTGTTCTTGACGACCTTGACGCGGGTTTCCGAGCCGATGACCTCTTCGCCTTCCTTGACCGCGCCAATGCGGCGGATGTCGAGACGGACCGAGGCGTAGAACTTCAGCGCATTGCCGCCCGTGGTGGTTTCCGGGCTGCCGAACATGACACCGATCTTCATGCGAATCTGGTTGATGAAGATGACCAGGCAATTGGAGCGGTTGATGTTGCCGGTGATCTTGCGCAGCGCCTGCGACATCAGGCGGGCCTGCAGACCGACGTGCATGTCGCCCATCTCGCCCTCGATCTCGGCCTTGGGCGTCAGCGCGGCAACCGAGTCGACGACAATGATGTCGACCGAGTTCGAGCGCACCAGCATGTCGGTGATTTCCAGCGCCTGCTCACCGGTGTCCGGCTGCGACACCAGCAGGTTCTCGATGTCGACACCGAGCTTGGCGGCATAGGACGGATCGAGCGCATGCTCGGCGTCAACGAAGGCAGCCGTGCCACCGGCACGCTGGCAGGCGGCAATGACCTGCAGGGTCAGCGTGGTCTTGCCCGACGATTCCGGACCGTAGATCTCGACGATGCGCCCCTTGGGCAGACCACCGATGCCGAGCGCGATGTCGAGACCCAGTGAACCGGTGGAAATGGCCGGGATGGCTCCCTTCTCGGGCTGATCGCCGAGGCGCATCACCGAGCCTTTGCCAAACTGCTTCTCGATCTGGGCCAACGCGGCATTCAGGGCCTTCTGCTTGTTTTCGTTCATCGGCGGATCCTCGCAAAGGGCGTCTCCGGAAAGGGGATCATCCGGAATGACTGTCTATGTGTACAGTATTATGGCACAGGGCATGGCGCATCGCCAGTCGACATTCATGCCAATCGTCGCAACAACCCCTGCAGGGCATGCGCCACGGTGGCACGGCGAATCTGCGCACGATCTCCGGGAAACACGCAGGACTCCGTGTCGACACCCAGCGGCCCTGCCCAGGCGAACCAGACCAGCCCCACCGGCTTGTCCGCTGTGCCGCCATCCGGCCCGGCAATGCCGCTGACGGCAATGGCCCAGTCGGCACCGGCATGCCGGCCCGCCCCCGCCGCCATGGCGGCGGCAACCGGCGCCGAGACGGCACCATGCACGGCAAGATCCGCGTCGGCGACGCCCAGGGCAGAGACCTTGGCGGCATTGCTGTAGACCACCCAGGCCTGGCGAAACCAGGCCGAGCTGCCCGCCACCCGGGTGATGGCCTCGGCAATGCCGCCCCCCGTGCAGGACTCGGCGGTGGTCACGGTGAGCGCCCGCTGCCGCAGGCGCTGTCCCAGCATTGCCGCCAGTTCCGTGATGTCACTTTCGCGGGTCATGCCGCGTCCTCCTGTCAGCTGTCCGTCGGCGCGGATAAATGGGTATGCTCGTGCTCCAGGAAAATCCCGTTGCGACCTTCTTTGCGCACTGTTCGTGAGGCTACCCGATGTTGAACTTCAGCTACCAGAATCCCGTGAAAGTGATCTTCGGCAGTGGCGTGACCGCCCAGCTCGCCCGCGAGGTGCCTGCCGGCAGCCGCGTCCTGGTGACCTATGGCGGCGGCAGCGTGGTCAGCAACGGGACCCTGGCCGAGGTACGCGCCGCCCTGACCGCCTGCCATGTCGTGGAGTTCGGCGGCATCGAGCCCAATCCGCACATCGAGACCCTGCTGCGCGCGGTCGAGGTGGTGCGCGCCGAAGCCATCGACTTCCTGCTTGCCGTGGGCGGGGGGTCGGTGATGGACGGCACCAAGTACATCGCGGCGGCAGCCTGCCACGACGGTGACGTCATGGAGATCACCCGCACGCGCGGACGCTGCATCCGTCGCGCCCTGCCCCTGGGCGTGGTGGTCACGCTCGCCGCCACCGGCTCGGAAACCAACAACGGCGGCGTCGTCACCCATGCCGCCACGCACACCAAGTCGGCCTTCTTCAGCCCGCTGCTGTTTCCCCGCTTCGCGGTGATGGACCCGGCACGCACCCTGACCCTGCCGGTGCGCCAGGTCAGCAACGGCGTGGTGGATGCATTTGTTCACGTCATCGAGCAGTACCTGACCTATCCGGTCAACGGCAAGATCCAGGACCGCTTTGCGGAAGGCATTCTGCTGACCCTGATCGAGGATGGCCCCAAGGCGCTGTCACAGCCCGACGATGTCGAGGTGCGCGGCAATCTGATGTGGGCCGCCAGCCAGGCGCTCAACGGACTGATCGGCGCCGGCGTGCCGCAGGACTGGGCCACGCACATGCTCGGCCATGAGCTGACCGCCCTGCACGGGCTGGATCATGCCCAGACCCTGGCTGTCGTGCTGCCGGCCATGCTCGAGGCGCGACGTGACGCCAAGCGCGCAAAGCTTCTGCAGTATGCCGAACGTGTCTGGGGGCTGATGCCGGTTGATGACGAAGGCGCGGACGGCGAGGAGCAGCGCATCAGCACCGCGATTGCCCGCACGCGTGCCTTCTTCGAGTCGCTGCAAGTGCCGACCCGTCTGTCGGCCTACGGCATCGGTGCCAACGCCATCGACGCCCTGGTCGCGCAACTTGAGGCACATCGCATGACCGCACTGGGCGAGCGTCAGGATGTCGATCTGGCGCTGTCTCGCCGGGTCTACGAGGCCTGCCTGTGATGGCCGGCTTCCGTTTCGCGACCTGTCCGCGCCTAGTCTGCGAACAGGGTGGCAGTGCCCAGCTCGGCAGCCTCGCCAGCGAGCTGGGGCTGCGTCATGCCTTCGTGGTCACTGACCGCTTCCTGCATGACCAAGGTCTGCTGGGGCCGGCGCTGACCAGCCTGGAGCAGGCCGGCATCCGCGTCACTCTCTACCACGACGTGCAGGCCGATCCGCCGGAAGGCGTGGTGCAGGATGCCGTCGCTCGCGCCACCAGCGCCGGCATCGATGGCGTCATCGGCTTCGGTGGCGGCAGCTCGCTGGATACCGCCAAGCTGGTCGCCCTGCTCGCGCGCAGTCCGCAGGACATCGCGTCCATCTACGGCGTGGACCTGGCGCGCGGGCCGCGCTGGCCGCTGATCCAGGTGCCGACCACGGCCGGCACCGGCTCCGAAGTCACCCCCATCGCCATCCTGACCACCCCGTCCGACGAGAAGAAGGGGGTGGTATCGAATGCCCTGTATCCGGACATCGCCGTGCTCGACAGCACGCTGACCCTGGGCCTGCCTGCGGCCATCACCGCCATGACCGGCATCGACGCCATGGTGCATGCCATCGAGGCCTACACCAGCCGGCACCGTAAGAATCCGGTGTCGGATGCCCTCGCCCGCCAGGCCCTTGCCTCGCTCTACCACAACCTGCCTCGCGTGCTCGCCGACGGTCGCGATGCCGCGGCCCGGGAAGCCATGCTGCTCGGCTCGCTGCTCGCCGGCATGGCCTTTGCCAACGCGCCGGTGGCGGCGGTACATGCCCTGGCCTATCCGCTGGGCGGCCTGTTCCATCTGCCGCACGGCCTGACCAACGCCCTGGTGCTGGCGCCGGTGCTGGCGTTCAACCGTGAAGCGGCATGCGCCGCCTATGCCGAGCTGGAACGCTGCCTGGACCCCGATGCCAGCCGTGATGACCAGATCGCCTCGCAGGCCTTCGTGGCACGCATGACGGCACTGGTTGCCGCCATGCCCTTCGGCCGGCACCTGAGCGACCACGGCGTGACCGAAGCTGACCTGCCACGTCTCGCGCGCGATGCCATGGCCGTGCAGCGCCTCCTCGTCAATAACCCGCGCGAGGTCACCGAAGCCGACGCGCTGGCGCTCTACCGCGCCGTGCTCTGAGACCGCCACATGTCACTCAAGACCCTGACCCGCGCCGACTTCCGGCATGTCCAGCGCATCGACACGCGCTGGATGGACAACGACATCTACGGTCACGTCAACAACGTGAACTACTACAGCTACTTCGACACCGCGGTGAACCGAACCCTGATCGAGGCCGGCGTGCTCGACATCCATCGCGGCGTGGTGGTCGGCTTCGTGGTCGAGACCCAGTGCCAGTATTTCCGCCCGATGGCGTTTCCGGACATCGTGCATGCCGGCATACGCGTGACCCAGCTCGGCAGCCGCAGCGTGCGCTACGAAGTCGGCCTGTTCCGCAATGACGAAGACACGCCATCGGCCGCCGGCCACTTCGTGCATGTCTACGTGGATCGTGCCAGCGGGCAGTCGACGGCGATTCCTGCCGCTACCCGCGACTTTCTCGCCACGCTGCTCGTAGACACGCACGCGACACCAGAGGCCACGACATGACTGCCTGCAACAACCCGCTGCTGCGTGACCTGGCATTCATCGGCGGCCACTGGCTGCCCGCTGCGGACGGTGCTCGCCATGCCGTGCACAATCCGGCCACCGGCGAGCTGCTGGCCGAGGTCCCGGACTGCGGTCATCGCGAGACGCAGGCGGCCATCGATGCTGCCAGCGCCGCCTTCCCGGCCTGGCGTGAACTGGCCGCCAAAGAGCGTGGCCGCGTGCTGCGTCGCTGGCATGACCTGGTGATGGCGAACCAGGAGGATCTGGCCACGCTGATGACCCTGGAACAGGGCAAGCCGCTGGCCGAGGCACGTGGCGAGGTCGCCTACGGGGCCGGATTCATCGAGTGGTTCGCCGAGCAGGGCCGGCGCCTGCAGGGTGATGTCATGGCCGCGCCCGTGGCCGACAAGCGCATCGTCGTGCTGCAGCAGCCAGTCGGCGTCACCGCCGCGATCACGCCCTGGAACTTTCCGGTCGCGATGATCACCCGCAAGGCCGCACCGGCACTGGCCGCCGGCTGCGCCATGGTGATCAAGCCCGCCGAGGCCACGCCGCTGTGCGCCCTCGCGCTGGCGGCCCTGGCCGAGCAGGCGGGCATTCCGGCCGGCGTGCTCAGCGTGGTCACCACATCACGTCCGGCCGAGGTCGGTGCCGTGCTCACGAGCGATGCGCGCGTGCGCAAGCTGTCCTTCACCGGCTCCACCGCCGTCGGCAAGCGCCTGATGGCCGACTGCGCCGGAACCGTCAAGCGCCTGTCGCTGGAGCTGGGCGGCAATGCCCCGTTCATCGTGCTAGCGGATGCCGATCTGGACGCTGCCGTGCAAGGCGCACTGGCCTCGAAATACCGCAATGCCGGCCAGACCTGCGTCTGTGCCAACCGCTTCCTGGTTCACGAGAGCATCCACGACGCCTTCGTCGACAAGCTGGTCGCCGCTGTCGCTGCACTGCCGGTTGCCCAGGGCATGGATCCGGTCAGCCGCATCGGCCCGCTGATCAATGCCGCCGCCGTGGCCAAGGTCGAGCGCCTGGTGCAGGCAGCCCTGCAGGAGGGTGCCGTGGCCCGCCTGGGTGGCACCCGGCACCCTGCCGGCGCCTTGTTCTACACCCCCACCGTGCTCACCGACGTGCGCGCCGACATGGCGGTGATGCGCGAGGAAAGCTTCGGCCCGGTGGCTCCGGTACTGCGCTTCAGCACCCTCGACGAGGCCGTGGCACTGGCCAATGACACCCCGGCCGGCCTCGCTGCCTACCTCTACGGCAATGACCTGCGCACGGTATGGCGCCTCGCCGAGCGTCTGGAATACGGCATGGTCGGCATCAACGACGGCATCATCTCCAACGAGGTCGGTCCTTTCGGCGGCGTCAAGGAATCCGGCCTCGGCCGCGAGGGCTCGGTCTACGGCATCGAGGAATACGTCGAGAAGAAGACCCTCTGCCTGGGCGGTTTCTGAGCGGATGAACTTGCCGTGCTGCAGCCTGCCCTGGTGGCGACTGCGTTGATCCTGTGGCGCGGGTGGGCCGGAGGCGGGTGAAACCGTGCGAGGCATGGATGCCGAGCCGAGCCCCAGGGATGGGTTCACGCGTGTTTCACCCGCCTCCGGCCCACCCGCGCCACTTTCCTCTGCAGTCGTCAGGCAAGCAACCACCAAAACACGATGATTGTTACAGTTGACAATGGCACATAGCGCCGGTACCGTCTGCTCATCGGTGACTGCAGAGTCACTTCACGCGAGACGACAGACCATGACCCGCTCCACCATCGCCACCCCCGACGTGATCACGATCAAGCCCACCCGCATGGACTTCACCTTCGATGCCGACACGGTGCCGGATTACTGGGCGTTCAAGGATCCGTTCTGCACCCATTTCATGGGCGCGCTGTCGACGCTGTTCCCGGTCGGCGAACGCTTCTTCGTGGATTCGGTGCGGGCGCTGCACGAGCACGCCGGTGGTGCGGTGACGAGCAAGGACATTTCCGGCTTCATCGGTCAGGAAGCCATGCACTCGCTTGAGCACGTCAGCATGAACGCCATGCTCGAAGCCAAGGGCCTGCCGGCACTGCAGGGCGAGAAATTCACCCTCGGCCTGCTCAACCTGGCCCGTCGCATCCTGACCCCGCGTCAGCAGCTGGCAGTGACCGTGGCGCTGGAGCATTTCACCGCCATCATCGCCAACCGACTGCTGACCGATGCCAACATCATGGACAACCTCTCCGACGAGATGCGTCCGATCTGGATGTGGCATGCCATCGAGGAAACCGAACACAAGGCCGTGGCCTTCGACCTCTACCAGAACGTGCCGGGTAACAACCACGCCGAACGCGTGGTGTTCCAGGTGCTGGCCACGGTGATCCTGGCGGCGGTGGTGGCTGCCTTCCAGGTCTGGTTCATGGCCCGCGACAAGCAGCTGTTCAACCTGCGCAGCTGGGCTTTTGGCCTGAAGACGCTGTTCAACGGCCGTGCCGGGGTGCTCAGCGGCCTGGCTGGCGAATACCTAGATTTCTTCAAGCGCGACTTTCATCCCTGGGAGCACGAGAACAGCGCGCTGGTGGCCTACTGGCGTGAACGTCTGGACGGCGCGCGCGCGCAGGCTGCCTGACCGCCGCGCGTCGCCCCATGAAAAAGCCCCGGCCCGCTGCGGTGGACCGGGGCTTTTTCGTTTCAGGGCTGGCGGCTGCCCTGGGGCGACTCAGGCGCGACGGGCGTTGTCGACCAGTGCCGTGGTGATCGGCTGCCAGACGCCAGCCGGCAGGTCATGCCCCATGCCATCGATCATCACCAGTCGTGACCCCGGGATGGCCCTGGCAACCGCCTTGCCGCAGGCTGGCCGCACCAGCGGATCCTGGGTGCCGTGGATCACCACGGCGGGCTTGCGGATGCGCTGGCTGAAGGGCTTCAGGCTTCCGGTACCGAGAATGGCATTGAACTGGCGCACCACACCCGCAGGATGGTAGCTGCGCTGGTAGAGATCCGAGGCCATCTCGTGCAGCTCGTCTTCCGTGAACGGATAGCGCGGGCTGCCGATCAGCCGCATCAGCCGCTTCGACGAGGCGATAATCTGCTCCGGCGTCGCGTCCTTGCCCGGACCGGTCATCAGCGCCTTCAGTGCCCACAGCTTCGGCAGCGGCAGCATGGCCTCGTTGGTGCTCGAGAAGATGATGCCCAGCGAACGCACGCGCTGCGGGTAGGTGGCCGCAACCAGCTGCGAGATCATGCCGCCCATGGAGCCACCGACCAGATGCACGGAGGGCAGTTGCAGGAACTCGATCAGGCCGTTCACGTCGGCAGCCATGTCATGCAGGGTATAGGGAACCGGGCTGGACAGGCCGAGCTGGGCGCGCACGAAGCGCTTCCACACCGGACCGCGCACGCGCAGATGTGACAGCCGCGAGGACAGGCCGATGTCGCGGTTGTCGAAGCGGATGACCCGGAAGCCCTGCTCAACCAGCTGACGGCAGAAACCGTCCGGCCACAGCGTGAGCTGGGCGCCCAGCCCCATCACCAGCAGCAGTGGCGGATGCAGCACATCACCCATGTCCTCGTAGGCCAGTTGCAGGCCGTTGGTCTCGGCGATGCCGCGACGGATTTCCATGTCATTGCCTCCCGGGCACGGTAGCGGGCGGCACCCAGCCACCCAGATCGGTTTGCAGCGCCAGCGCCACTGCCAGCCCCAGATGGTCGTTGCCTTCGGCGGCGATGACCTGGACACCGGTCGGCACGCCGTCGCCATTGAGGCCGGTCGGCACCGAGGTGCCGGGCAGCGAGAGCGCGTTGAAAATGGCGCAGTTGACGAAGTTGAACGGCGGCAGCATGGCCTGGTAGTGGCGCGGCGCCACCGTCGGGTACGGCGGCGTGATCAGTACGCCGTCATCACCCAGCGCGTCCTCGAGCTGGCGCTTGAGGGTCAGTGCCTGGTCACGCAGCTTGCGGGTGCGGCCCGGCGTCCACTCCGGCAGCCGTTCGAACAGGGTCAGGGCAATGAGCGGGAAGGTGTGCTGCGAACGACCGATCGCGAACCGGCCGAGCTCGCGCAGCGGAACCCGGGGATCGCGCGATCCGAACATGTGATCGGCAAAGGTGTTCTCGCTGTTGGCAGTGGCCAGCATCGCCGTCCACAGGTCCAGGGCCTTGGCCATCAGCGGCAGATGCACGGCCTCGACACGGGCGCCGCGCTCGACAAGCGCACGCACGGCACGGTCACGCGCGCCGAGCTGATCCTCGTCCGGCGTGATCGCCAGCTCGCGGGCGAACTGCAGCACGCGCAGACGGCTGACATCGACGGCGTCGACCGGCTTCAGGCGATCGCCATCGGCGCCGGCAAGAATACGCAGCAGCGGCTCCAGATCCTCGGCACGACGGCACAGCGGCCCGGTGGACAGGTGCCGGTCGATGTCACCGGACGGCCCCGGGAACTGGCCCTCGTTGGGCACCAGACCGGGCGAGCACTTGTGGCCGAAGACGCCGTTGAAGAAGGCGGGCATGCGAATCGAGCCGCCGACATCGCCGCCGAGGCCGAACGGTGACGCGCCGCTGCCGACGATGCAGCCCTCGCCGCCGGAGGAGCCGCCGACGGTGCGGGTGACGTCATACGGGTTGTTGCTGCGGCCGTAGACCTTGTTGAAGCTCTCCATCCACATGCACAGCTCGGAGGTGTTGGTGACGCCAAGCGGGATGGCGCCGGCGGCACGCAGACGCGCCACGGTCGGGGCGTCCTCGGCGACCTTGCGGCCGATGCGGCTGACCAGGCCGGCGGTGTTGGGCATGCCGGCGAAATGGAAGTTCTCCTTGATCGTGCAGGGCACGCCAAGCAGCGGCGACAGCTGGTCCTGGCTGCCGGTGGCACGTGCGTCAGCGAGTTCGGCATCAGCGGCGCGGGCCTCGTCGCGGGCGGCGGCGAAGCGGTCCGCCACCACCGCGTTGAGCGCCGGATTGACCGTGCGGATGTATTCGATGTGGGCATCAACCAGCGCCAGCGAGGTGGTTTCACCCGCGCGCAGGCGACGCGCCAGCTCAGTCGCGGAAACCCGGAAAATATCAGACATGGATTATTGCCAGAATGAAAGACCCGTCGACTTTGCCGCAGTCGCCGGCACGATGCAATAATCCCTGACTTCTTTCACCCGGGCGCCCTGCTGCCATGTCCGACGCCGAGCGTATCCGCCTCATCGATGCCCTGCTGCCGCAGACCCAGTGCGGTCAATGCGGGCATCCCGGCTGCCGCCCCTATGCCGAAGCGATTGCCGCCGGCGAGGCCATCAACCACTGCGTGCCGGGCGGCCAGGCGACCATCGATGCGCTGTCCGACCTGCTGCAGACGCCCAGCCTCGCGCTGGATCCGGAATACGGCGTGGCTCCGACGCAACGCCTGGTGGCGTTCATCCGTGAAGCCGAGTGCATAGGCTGCACCAAGTGCATCCAGGCCTGCCCGGTGGATGCCATCGTCGGCGCCGCCAAGCGCATGCACACCGTGATGGTAGATGAGTGCACCGGCTGCGACCTGTGCCTGGCGCCCTGCCCGGTCGACTGCATCGACATGGTACCCGGGCCCGCGGTGCCGCTGACCTGGCATGCCCCGGCAAGGATTGATCCCCGAAGCGGCATCGCCAGCCTGCCACCGGCCACGCCCGATGCCATGCAACTGGCGGCCCGGGCTCGCGCCGAACGCGCGCGGCAGCGCTTCGAAACGCATCAGGCACGGGTGGCACGACAGCAGGCGCAACGCCGGCGACCGGGCGCCGTGGCCACGTCACAAAATCCGCTCACGGCAGCCACGGCAGGCAGCGAGACGCGACCGGATACCGGCCCTCTGCTGATTGCCGCTGCCATGGCGCGCAGTCAGCTGCGCAAGCTGGAAAAGCAGCGTGCCGCGCTGCAGGCGCGTGGCGCCGACACGCAGGCGCTGGATGCGCAGATGCCGGCACTTCAGGACGCCGTGACGACAGCCGAAACCGCGCTGGCCGCTGCGGAGCGCGGGGACCTGCCAGCGGGCGTGACGATCACGACGGACACGCTGCCAGCATCCGGTCTCGCAACCGATGCGCCATATGCCGCCACATCGGCTCAGCCCCCCCGCAGCGGCCCCGGTCGGCACCGGGTGCGCACGACCGGGGAAATCCGCTGACCGCGAGAGCGCTCAGCGTCAGTTCACCATGCGTGCGCGCATGCTGACGAGGTAGCGCAGACGCTCCGGCAGGTGCTTGGTGAACGACGACACCGCCTTGTTGACCACGCCCGGCACGCAGATGGACTCGCCGGCGCAGACTGCCTGCCAGCCCGCCTTGACCACCGTGTCGGCATCCTGCCAGAGAATGCGGGGCAGCCGGTTGGCCCAGTCGCGGGTGCCCTGGGTGTCATGGAACTCGGTCCAGGTGAAGCCCGGGCAGAGCGCGGTGACATGCACGCCAGCGGGCTTCATCTGCAGGTCCAGGGCCTGCGACATGTTCAGCACGTAGGACTTGATGCCGGTGTAGAGCATGCCCGGCGAGTTCGGCGCGAACGCCGCCAGTGACGACACGTTGATGATGCGTCCCCAGCCGCGCGTGACCATGCCGCGTCCGAAGCGATGGCAGAGTTCGGTGAGGCCGGTGACCATGACTTCCAGCATGGCGCGCACATCCTCGACCGGGTAGTTGAGGAAGGACACGGGCTCGGCCAGACCGGCATTGTTGATGAGGATGTCGACGGTGAACTGGTGCGCGCTGGCCTGGGCCTCGATCATTGCCGCCGCCTGCGGCTGACCCAGATCCAGCGGACAGACCAGCACCCGAATGCCATGCTTTCCCGACAGCTCGTCCGCCAGCGCCTGCAGGCGATCAGCACGGCGCGCGACCAGCATCAGGTCATGGCCCTCGGCAGCCAGCAGGCGGGCAAAGGCCTCGCCCAGACCGGCGGAAGCGCCGGTGATGAGTGCACCGCGTTTGCTTGTGGTCATGTCTCATGTCCTCGTCATGGCTTGCGGAAGATGTCGAACGTTACCACTGTTCGTGGGCGGACTGATGCGTAGAATGCGATCATCTGACCACGCGACATGTCCAACATGATCACGCTGCCTGCCGTCTACGGACTCTATCTGCTGACCCTGATGCGTGACCGCGGTCACGACCCGGACAGCCTGCTCGCCGGCACCGGTCTGGATGCCACCCGCCTCGGTGAACAGAGCGAGCGCATCAGCGGTGCGCAGTACGCGACCCTGCTGGTGAATGCCGTGCGCATCAGCGCTGATCCCGGCCTGTGTTACGAGCTGGGTCTGCGCAGCCCGCTGACCAAGCACGGCTTTGTCGGCTTCGGCCTGATGAGCTGCGCCAATCTGCGCGACGCCATCGATCTGGGGCAGCGCTACCTACATGCCCGCGTTCCGCTGTTCGACACCCGGGTCAGCATCGAGGATGCCCAGGTCGTTGTTGATCTGCAGCCACGCGTCGACCTGGGTCCGGCACGCGAGTTCACGCTCAGCCTGGTGGTGATCGAGCTGTGCTGCCTGTTCAGCCGCCTGATCAGTGATCACAAGCCTCCTGCCAGCTGGCGCAGCGAGATTCATCTGCCCTTTCCCGAGCCGGCCCACCATGCCGCTTGGCGTGACCGGCTTCCGCCCATGCACTTCAACCGGGCGAGCACGCAGATACGCTTTCCGGAAGCGCTGCTGGACCAGCCTATCGCCACTGCCAATCCGGTGGCTGCCCAGATGGCCATCGCCCAGTGCGACCAGGAGCTGGCGAGTCTGCAGAGCGGCAGCGGCCTGCATGACCAGGTCTGCCGACAGCTGGTGTGCCAGGATGGTCGCTACCCGGATCTGGCCACCGTGGCGCGCCAGCTCTGCCTGTCCGAGCGCACCCTGAAGCGCCGGCTGCAGCTGGAAGGTCTGGGCTTCCAGACACTGCTCGACCAGGTCCGCGAACGTGACAGCAAACGCCTGCTGGCCCGCCCGCAACTGTCGGTTGATCAGGTCGCCGAAGCCGTGGGCTACCGGGATCCGGCCAATTTCACGCGCGCCTTCCGCAAATGGACGGGGATCTCGCCACGCGCCTGGCGGCAGCAGCCAGACCTGGCTGAGCACCGTGACACTGGCCCGAAATGACAGTTATTCGACCTGATTTCCCCTCACGGTGACCTGCGCACGCGACTAGCCTGTGTGACAAGCCCCCATGAGGAACACCCGTGATGTCACTCCCGCTGGATCCCGCCCGCATGACTGATGCGGAAAAAGCCGAACACATCAAGTCCACCGTGCTGGCAGCCGGTGTCGCCCTGCGTCAGCGCCATCCCTGGTTGCGCCACCAGGACGCCATCGGTGCCGGCATCCTGGTTCTCTCCCTGCTGGGCATGATCGCCAGCGGCAGCCTCTACGTGCAGGGCCTGATCCCCTGGTGGCTGTGCGTGCCGCTGACCGCGCTGTTCGCGTCATTCATCCATGAGCTGGAGCACGACCTGATCCACCTGATGTACTTCCGCAAGACGCCTTGGGCCAACAGCCTGATGCTGGCCCTGGGCTGGCTGGCGCGCGCCAGCACAGTGAGTCCGTTCGTGCGCCGCAAGCTGCACTTGCATCATCACAAGTTCTCCGGCACCGAGTCCGACCTCGAGGAGCGCGGCATCACCAATGGCGAGCGCTGGGGACTGAAGCGCCTGCTCATGACCGGTGACAACATGCTTGCCGTGTACTTGCGACCGCTGACGATGGTGAAAGCCACCAAGGCCTACATCAAGGCGCAGAAGCCGGCCTCGCTGGCCGAGGCACGGGCCATGGGAAGGCAGCAACTGCATGCCTACTTCCCGCTGGGCAACCTGTACTACCTGCTCTTCCACACCTGGGTGGTCAGCCATGTCGTGCTGTTCCTGCTGCCACTGGCCGGCGTGACCGTGGCCCTGCCCGCCATGGCGGAAAGCCTGCTGGCCTTCCTCGACGTGTTCGCGGTGGTCTATGCCCTGCCCTGCCTGCTGCGCACGTTCTGCCTGCACTTCATCAGCTCCAACATGCACTACTACGGTGATGTCGAGGCGCGCAACGTCATGCAGCAATGCCAGGTACTGAACGTCTGGTGGCTGTTCCCGCTGCAGCTGTTCTGCTTCAACTTCGGCAGCACGCACGCCATCCACCACTTCGCGGTCAAGGAGCCGTTCTACATCCGCCAGTGGAATGCGCGCATCGCGCACCAGGTCATGCGCGAGATGGGCGTGCGCTTCAACGACCTTGGCACCTTCCGGCGCGCCAACCGCTTTCACGGCGCGACCCAGGCCCGTGTCGAGACACCGGTCACCACTGCCTGACACAACGGGCTAGAATGGGTGCCTGTCTTGAGCACGGCACCCGTTCATGAACCGCGACAAACGCCACGCCATCTTCACCCGTCTGCGCGCGCACACCCCCGAGCCGCGCACCGAACTGAACTACGACACGCCTTTCCAGCTGCTGATCGCCGTGCTGCTGTCAGCGCAAGCCACGGATGTCAGCGTCAACAAGGCCACCGGCCCGCTGTTCGCCGTCGCCGGCACACCGGAAAAGATGTTGGCGCTGGGTGTCGATGGCCTCAAGAGCTACATCAAGACCATCGGCCTGTTCAACACCAAGGCCGAGAACGCCATCAGGACCTGCGAGATCCTTCTGCGCGAGCATGGCGGCCACGTGCCGCAGACGCGGGAGGCGCTCGAGCGCCTGCCCGGCGTTGGTCGCAAGACCGCTAACGTGGTGCTCAACACCGCGTTCGGGCAACCCGTCATTGCCGTCGATACGCACATCTTCCGGGTCAGCAACCGCATTCCGCTGGCGCGCGGCAAGGATGTCGATGCCGTCGAGGCCGGCCTGATGCGCCATGTGCCTGCCGAATTCAGGCAGGATGCACACCACTGGCTCATCCTGCACGGACGCTATACCTGCATTGCCCGCAAGCCTCGCTGCGGCAGCTGCGTGATCGAAGACCTTTGCGAATACCGGGAAAAGAACCATGACTGAGACCGTCACGCCGCGTGCGCAGGCCACACCGAACTCGCCCCCCGTGGCTGCCGACGGCACGGCACCGGCCCGCCCCGCACCGCCTCGCCGCAAGCGCTGGTTCTGGCGCATCCTGCTCGCCAGCATCGTGCTCTGGCTGGGTCTGGTCACAGCTGCCGAACTGATCTGGCCGGACTGGGTGGAGAAACGCATATCGCAGGAACTCAGCCAGCGTCTTGGCGTGACCATTTCCCTGGACAAGGTCACCACGGACGCACTGGATGGCGTCCTGCACCTGCATGGCCTGCAGATATCCGACCAGGGCAAGCCGCTGGCCGGATTCGATGAGATGCGACTGGACTACTCCTGGCTCAGCCTGTTCAGCCCGGTGGCCCTGATCGAGGATGCCACGCTGGTCGGCCCGCGCATCCATGCCCACCTCGATGCACAAGGACAGCTCAACCTGCTGCGCCTGCTGCCGGAGCCCAGCGCCGAACCCGCTGAACCGGCACGCTGGCACATCGCCCGCCTGCGCATCCGCGACGGTCTGCTCGACATCCGGGACTTCCGGGTCGCGCCGGCGCGCAGCTTCACGCTGACGCCATGGTCATTCGAGCTTGTCGACATCGGCACTGAGTCCGCCAACGGACTGGCCGAGCTGCATGGCGACCTCGCCGATGGCGGACGGCTGGACTGGACCGGCAAGGTGACACTGCAGCCCTTCCAGTCCTCAGGACGCCTGCAAGTGCAGAACATGGCGCTGCCGGAGCTGATGCGCTGGATTCCGGATGGCATCCCGGTACGCATCGCCAATGGCCGCCTGAGCGTGGACCTGGGCTACGAGGCCGCGCTGGAGCCGACACCGAACCTGAAGCTCATCGACAGCGGCATTGCCCTCGATGATCTCGAGGTGGATGCCGAAAGCCGCGATCTGGCCCGGCTGCAATCCTTGCGCGTCAACGGCATCGGCCTGTCATGGCCGGAGGCGCTCTGGTCGGTGGACAGCATCCTCGTTGACGGTGGCAGCTTCCTGCTCGAGCGCGACAGCAACGGACTTTTCAGCCTGCAGAAGATTCTGGCCAGCGCTCCGGCCCGTCGCGACGTGACACCTGCCAGCAAGCGGGAATCCGCCGGACCGGCCTGGAAAGGCAGCCTGAAAAATGCCCGCATCAGCGACATCATGGTGCGCTTCCGGGACGCCAGCACCCGCCCGCTGACCGAAATGACGCTGGGGCCGCTCAGCATGTCGACCACGCCGGGGCGCAGGAACAACCAGGACACCCTGGCACTGCTGCTGGATACCCGACTCAACGAGACCGGGAGCCTGCGTCTGGACGGACTCGTTGGCATGCCCTCGCCCCTGCCTGATGGCAGGGCCGCCTCGCCGTTCTTCAAGGGTGACCTGCGTCTGGCCGATGTCGCCCTCAACCGGCTGCAGGGTTACATCACGCCACTTGCCCATGTGCGCATGCAGAGCGGCGCGCTGGGGCTGCAGGGACAGGCAAGCTGGCAGGCCGCCGGCAATCCGGCCTGGCAATGGCAGGGAGACATCGGGCTGAGCGATCTGCAGCTGCAGGACAGTCGCAGCAATACTCCGCTGCTGCGTGCACGAGCCCTGCGCGCCAACGGCCTTTCGGTGCAGGGAGAACCCAACCGGGTACGCCTGCAGCAGCTGCTGCTGGACCAGCCCTTCCTGCGTGTCGTTCAGCAGGCTGATGGCCAGATCAATCTCGCCACGCTGGCAAGGACTGCAGCGGCTGCATCCCCTGCCTCGGCCGCTACCACGCTGACCGCCGCCGGTCGTACAGGTACGGGCAACGGTGACTGGCCGGTACAGGTCGATGCCGTGGTCATGCGCAATGGCAACGTGGTCATCCGTGACCAGGCCATCACGCCGGAGTTCGCCTTCAACCTGCGTCGCATCGATGCACGACTCGGCAACATCCGTCTGCCCGCATCACAGCCGGTCAGCATCGATCTGCAGGCACAGCTGCCACCACTGGGACGCATCCAGGTCAGCGGCAAGGCGGTCGCTGATGGCGCAAAACCGGAAATGGACCTCACCCTGAAGGCCAGCGACCTGGATCTTACCAGCCTCAGCCCCTACACCGGACGTTACGCGGGCTACCGGGTCGAGAAAGGTCGACTCGACGCAGGCCTCAAGTACGCGATCAGCAACCGCAGGCTGACCGCCGAAAACGACATTCTGCTCAAGGGCTACACCTGGGGCGACAAGGTCGAGTCAGCCGATGCCACCGGTCTGCCGGTGCGCCTGGCCGTGGCTCTGCTCAAGGACGTCAACGGCAACATAGACATCAACCTGCCCCTGTCAGGCAGTCTGGATGACCCCCAGTTCAAGGTCTGGCCGCTGGTCTGGCAAACGCTTGGCAACCTGATCACCCGTGCTGCGGCTGCCCCGTTCAAGATGCTCGCCAGCCTCGCCGGTGGCGGCAGCGATGAAGATGTCGGACAGATAGGCTTTGCCGCCGGCAGCAGCACACTGGATGCCACTGCCCAGGCACGCGTGACCAAGCTTGCGGACGCGCTGAAATCGCGCCCTGGCCTGCAGCTGGAAGTGGCAGGCATGGCCGACCCGACTGCCGATGCTGCCGCCATCCTCGCGCAGCGCCAGGCTGCCGGCGAGAAAAAACCGCAGCTGGATGGCTCCGAACTGCCACGCCTGGCCCAGGCGCGTGCCAACCAGATTCTGTCGGCACTGACCACGGCGGGCGTTCCCAGCGAACAGATCTTTCGACTGGACAGTGGCGAGACCAGTGCCAGCAACGGCGTGGTCAATCTGGCCCTGAACGTGCGGGTGCCATGAATCCGGCGTGTTGACTCAGGGCTCGACGACTGATCAGGCTGTGCGCCAGGCGGAGTGTCCTCAGCTCATCTGGTAACACCAACACTGGGTTGAAGCCAACGTTGGTGTTACCAGATGCAGTGGCACAGCATCCCGACACAGTAACGGACTCCCGTCACCCACCCTCACGCGCACCCCATAAAAAAACCGGCCTGCAAAGGCCGGTTTTTTTATGCGCAGGAATGCGACGCTTACTTGAGCAGGGCGCGACCGTTGTTGGCGGCGATGCGCATGCGCAGGGCGTTGAGCTTGATGAAGCCGGCGGCATCGGCCTGGTTGTAGGCGCCACCATCATCTTCGAAGGTCGAGATGCGGGTGTCGAACAGCGAGTTCGATTCGCTCTTGCGGCCGACCACGATGACATTGCCCTTGTACAGCTTCAGGCGCACCATGCCGTTCACGTGCACCTGCGACTCGTCGATCAGGCCCTGCAGCAGCAGACGCTCCGGCGACCACCAGTAGCCGTTGTAGATCAGCGAGGCGTAGCGCGGCATCAGCTCATCCTTGAGGTGAGCGACTTCGCGGTCCAGGGTGATCGATTCGATGGCGCGGTGGGCACGCAGCAGGATGGTGCCGCCCGGAGTTTCGTAGCAGCCGCGCGACTTCATGCCGACGTAGCGGTTCTCGACCAGGTCGAGACGGCCGATGCCGTTGGCGCCGCCGATCTGGTTCAGCTTCGTCAGCACGGTGGCCGGGCTCAGGCGCTCGCCGTCGATGGCGACGACATCGCCGTTCTCGAAGGTCAGGTCGATGTAGGTGGCGACATCCGGTGCCTTTTCCGGCGACACCGACCAGCGCCACATGGACTCTTCGCACTCGGTCCACGGGTCTTCCAGCACACCGCCCTCGTAGGAGATGTGCAGCAGGTTGGCGTCCATGGAGTACGGCGACTTCTTGCCGGCCTTGGCGAAATCAATGGGGATGTCACGCTTCTGCGCGTAGGCCATCAGCGTCTCGCGCGAGGTCAGGTCCCACTCGCGCCACGGTGCGATGACCTTGATGCCGGGCTTGAGTGCGTAGGCGCCAAGCTCGAAACGCACCTGGTCATTGCCCTTGCCGGTGGCGCCGTGCGAGATGGCATCGGCGCCAGTCTCGTTGGCGATCTCGACCAGGCGCTTGGCGATCAGCGGACGCGCGATCGAGGTGCCGAGCAGGTACTCGCCCTCGTAGATGGTGTTGGCACGGAACATCGGGAACACGAAGTCGCGCACGAACTCCTCGCGCAGGTCCTCGATGAAGATGTCCTTGATGCCCATGGCCTGGGCCTTGGCACGCGCCGGCTCGACTTCCTCGCCCTGACCCAGGTCAGCGGTGAAGGTGACGATTTCGCACCCGTAGTTGTCCTGCAGCCAACGGACGATGACGGAGGTATCCAAACCCCCGGAATAGGCCAGAACCACTTTCTTGATATCAGACATGTCGGACTCGCGGGAAGACGAAAGGCGGCGGAGGCGCCGGGTAAGCAGGCGCGAATTGTACGCGAAAGCCGCGACGCGTGAAATCGCCCTGCGGCGAGATCACGCCACATGCCTAGAGGGGCTCGGCAACCATCACGCGATGACGTCCGCCGGTCTTGGCGGCATACAGCGCCTTGTCGGCGCGGTCGATCAGCTGCATCGGCGCCATGTGATCATCAGGTACCACCGTCGCCACGCCCAGGCTCAGCGTGACATGACGCCCCACGCTGGAGGCCTTGTGCGGCATTGCGGCGCGATCAACCGCCTGCAAAAGCTGGGTGGCCAACGCCTGCGCGCCCTCCGTGTCGGTATTCGGCAGCAGCATCACGAACTCCTCGCCACCATAACGCGCCGCCAGATCGGTAGGCCGCGTGGCGACCTGACGCATCAGGCCACCGACCTGCACCAGGGCCTTGTCGCCAGCGATATGCCCGTGGTTGTCATTGTAGGCCTTGAAGTGATCGACATCGGCCAGCACCAGTGACAGCGGCTGGTGCTCGCGACGGGCGCGCTCCCACTCGATCAGGAAACTGTCATTGAAATGCCGGCGGTTGGCGAGACCGGTGAGACCGTCCTCCCGCGCCAGCTGCACCAGGCGCTCCGACAACCGGTTGAGCTGGCGGCGCTCCAGATCGAGCAGGCGAGATTGCAGGAACAGCCGACGCTGTCGCACCTCGATCACGTAACCGGTACCTATGCCGACGAAGTTGGCCAGACCCGCATACTGGGCGAACAGCCACCAGTCAAAGCGTAGATCCATTCCCCAGATCAGCAGGCTGGACAGCAGCATGCCGCCAATGCCGATGAAGGCCGTCACCGCCAGCGGCAGGCTCGACACGCCATAGACCAGCTGCAGCACGAAGATGACCACATAGGTGCTGCCTTGCCGCAAGGACTCGTCAAGCAGACTCGCGGTAGTGAGGTTGACCATCACCAGCAGGCCCGTAATCACGCAGAGGGTCACCGGCACGAAGAAACGCTGCAGCCAGGGCTGCTGCACGGCCATCACCATGGCCAGCAGGCCGAGAGCAGAGCCGAAACCGTTCACCAGCAGAAGATGCAGATCTTCCGGTGGCGCGATCCAGATGCCGCCGACAATGTACTTGGACACCAGCATCAGGGTGATGGCAACCACCATCATGAACAGAAGTCCGTAGTTCTCGCGTATGGTGTTCATGGCCTGGCTGAGCATGGTGCGCTGCAGGTGCGGCTCCAGCGCCGGCGGGAAACGCAGGGGCATGAACTTGCGCGACAGCAGATCCCGAACCTGGTCGTACTCGGCCTCCCAGGCCGCTGCACTGCTCTCTCGCCCCGCCTTGTCCGCCGCCATGCTTTTCTCTGCTGCCATGGTGTCTCCCGCTTTGCCCCTGACCCGGCATCCGGTAGCCTATGCCCCTTTGCCGCATTTGACGAGTCCGGACAGGCCATGAATCAGCTCACTATCACCCGACCCGATGACTGGCATGTGCACCTGCGTGATGGCGACCTGCTGACGCATACCGTTCCTGCCATGGCACGCTACTTCGGCCGCGCCATCGTGATGCCCAACCTGGTGCCGCCGGCGGTCAATGCAGCCCAGGCCGGCGCCTACCGCGAACGCATCCTTGCCGCCCGTCCGGCCGGCTCCCGCTTCGAGCCGCTGATGGTGCTCTACCTCACGGACAGCACCTCCGCCGAGGACATACGCGCGGCCAAGGCCAGCGGCTTCGTGCATGCCGTCAAGCTCTATCCGGCCGGCGCCACCACCAACTCGCAGTCCGGTGTCACCGACATCCGCAAGGTTGACGACGTGCTGGCGGTGATGGCCGAGGTCGGCATGCCGCTGCTCATCCATGGCGAGGTCACCCACAGTGACATCGACATCTTCGAACGCGAGAAGGTTTTCCTGGATACCATCCTGGCACCGTTGGTGGCCCGTCACACGACGCTGCGCGTGGTGCTCGAGCACATCACCACCGGCGATGCCGTCGACTTCGTGATGAGCGCGCCGGACCGCGTCGGCGCCACCATCACCGCGCATCACCTGCTGTTCAACCGCAATCACATGCTTGCCGGCGGCATACGCCCGCACTTCTACTGCCTGCCCATCCTCAAGCATGGTCGCCACCAGCGCCGCCTGATCGAGGCGGCCACCAGCGGCAACCCGAAGTTCTTCCTCGGTACCGACAGCGCGCCGCACGCCAAGGGCGCCAAGGAAAGCGCCTGCGGCTGCGCCGGCTCCTACACGGCGCACGCTGCCATCGAGCTCTATGCCGAAAGCTTCGAGCAGGCCGGTGCACTCGACAGGCTGGAAGGCTTTGCCAGCCACTTCGGCGCCGACTTCTACGGCCTGCCCCGCCACCAGGACACCATCACCCTGGTCAAGGACGCCTGGCCGGTACCGGCCAGCTACCCGTTCGGGAGCAGCGAGGTCGTGCCCGTGCGCGCCGGCGAGTCGATTGCCTGGCGCGTGCTGTCGTGAGACGACTGCGATGACCGACATGCCGCTGGGCATGACCCTGACGCCGGCACCGGATGACGCGGCAACGCCGGACTGGGCCGCCGTGCGCGAGCGCTTTCGCGGCTTTCTGCCCATCGTGGTGGATGTCGAGACCGGCGGCTTCGAATCCGGGCGTCATGCCCTGCTGGAGATTGCCGCCGTGGCCGTGCTGCCCGATGCCAACGGGCAGTGGGCACCGGCACAGACCTTTCAGGCCCATCTGGTTCCCGAGCCCGGCCTCGAGCTGGATCCGGCCGCGCTGAAATTCAACGGCATCAATCCCTCCCACCCGCTGCGCTTCGCGGTCAGCGAACATGACGGCCTGCATGCCCTGTTCGCCAGCCTGCGCAAACTGCAGAAGGACGCCGGCTGCAAGCGCTGCATCCTGGTCGGGCACAACGCGCACTTCGACCTGGGCTTCGTCAATGCCGCCATCGCGCGCCAGGGCTTGAAGAACCAGTCACCCTTCCATCCGTTCTCGGTGTTCGACACCGTCACCCTGGCCGGCCTGGCACTGGGCCAGACCGTGCTCGCCAAGGCCTGCGAGGCCGCCGGCATCGCCTACAGCCACGGCGAGGCGCACTCGGCGCTCTACGACGCCGGCGTCACGGCCGAGCTGTTCTGCCACGTGCTCAACCGCTGGCCAGCGGCGGCAATACCGGCAAGCGCGTGAAGGTGTCGCGCAGTCCGCGCGACCAGGCCTGACGAATCTCCCGGTAATACGCATCGTTCTCGTCGAAACGCCGGCGCTGGCGCGTGTCGAAGCTGTCACGCAGGTACAGCATCAGGTCAATCGGCAGACCCACCGACAGGTTGGAACGAATGGTCGAGTCAAACGAGATCAGCACGCAGGTAGCGCCCTCCGGCAACGCCGTGTCGTAATCCACGACGCGGTCGATGATGGGCTTACCGTACTTGGACTCGCCGATCTGGAAATAGGGCGTATCGGGCGTGGCCTCGATGAAGTTGCCTTGCGGGTAGACATTGAACAGGCGTGGCGCCTCGCCGGCTATCTGTCCGGCCACCAGAAAGGAGCTGCCGAAGTCGATGCCCGCATTCATGCCCGTCGCCGAAGCATCGCGTGCAACCACCTCGCGCAACACCGCCCCCACCATGACCGCCGCCTCGTATAGGGACGGCACCGAGACGATGGCCGGCAAGCCGTCTTCGCCGCGCCGCCCCTGCAGCAGCGACAGCACGCTCTGCGTGGTGGCGAGATTGCCCGCCGACATCAGCACCACGACTGCCTGCCCCGGCTTTTCCAGCACGCGCATCTTGGTGAAGGTGGCGATGTGATCCACCCCGGCGTTGGTGCGCGTGTCCGAGGCCAGCACCAGACCCTCGGCCAGGTTCAGCGCCACACAATAGGTCATGACAACGTCCTAGCTTGCTGCCCAGTAGGCATTCTGCACGTCATCGCCAATGGCAGCCAGTGTCTCCAGCCAGGCATCCAGCGCCTGCAGCGGCTGCCCGGTGAAGTCCTGCTGCCAGTCGCCGGTACGCAGCTCGGCCAACGCCACCGCAACACGCCGGCGCAGCAGGCGTCCGGTCTCGCCGGGAATGCTGGCAAGCGCATCATCCATGGCCTGCACACAAGCACGCAGCGAGCGCGGCAGCGCCTCGCAGAAGATCAGCAGCTCACCGGTCTCGGCCAGATTAAGGCTGTCGCGATAGCGATCGCGGTAGGCCTCGAAGGCTGAGAGGGCACGCAGCAACGCCGTCCAGACGTAATAGGACGGACGCCCGGTCTCGTCAGGCTCGGCAAAGGCCTCGAGATAGCTGCGCAGCAGGCGCACGGTGTTGTCGGCACGTTCCAGATGCATGCCCAGCATGGCAAACTGGTAGGCGTCGTCGCGCTGGCTGGAGCCCAGCAGCACGCCGCGGGCAAGATGGCCACGCTCCTTGACCCAGTCCAGCGACTGCGTCAGCCCCACGCTGGCCAGCCTCTCCGGCGTCATCGCGCGCGCTTCCAGCCAGGTCGCGTTGAGCACCTCCCAGAGCTCGCTGTTGATGGTGCCGCGCACCACATGCGCGTTCTCGCGCGCCAGCCGCAGTGCCGTGTGAATGCTGTAGGGGCTGTCGCCATTGAGCAGCAGGTAACGCGCCACCGACTCGGCATCGGCGGAGGCTCCGGTGGCCTCGTAGGCCGGAATGATGTCGAGGATGGCCAGGGGCAGCGTGGCCACGCGCGCCTCGGTCTCCGGCATCAAGCCGAGCTGCTGGGTGACATCAAGCAGGCGCGCCATGCTTTCAGCACGCTCCAGGTAGCGTGCCATCCAGAACACGCACGCTGCGGTACGACTCAGCATATGCCCTCTCCCGTGCCATGCCCGTTGAGCACCCAGGTGTCCTTGGTGCCGCCGCCCTGCGAGGAATTGACCACCAGCGAGCCCTGCTTGAGCGCGACCCGGGTCAGCCCGCCGGGCACCATCACCACCTCCTTGCCGGACAGCACGAACGGTCGCAGATCGAGATGGCGCGGCGCCACCCCGCTGTCGACAAAGGTCGGGCAGGTTGACAGCGACAAGGTCGGCTGCGCGATGAACTCGGCCGGATTGGCCAGGATGCGCTGCCGGTAGGCGTCGATCTCGGCCCTGGAGCTGGTCGGGCCGATCAGCATGCCGTAGCCGCCGGAGCCATGCACCTCCTTGACCACCAACTCGGGCAGGTGATCAAGCACGTACTTGAGGTCATCGGGCTTGCGCAGCAGCCAGGTCGGCACGTTCTGCAGGATGGGCTCCTCACTGAGGTAGAAGCGGATCATGTCCGGCACGTAGGGATAGATCGACTTGTCATCAGCCACGCCGGTGCCGACCGCATTGGTGATGGCGACGCGCCCGGCACGGTAGGCCTCGACCAGACCGGGCACGCCCAGTACCGAGTCCTTGCGGAAGCTCAGCGGGTCGAGATAGTCATCGTCAATGCGCCGGTAGATCACGTCCACGCGCTGCGGGCCCGTGGTGGTACGCATCCATACCCAGCCATCACGCACGAACAGATCCGGCCCCTCGACAAGCTCGACGCCCATCTGCTGGGCCAGGAAGGCGTGCTCGAAATACGCCGAGTTGTAGCGTCCGGGCGTCAGCACCACCACCACCGGCTGCGCAACATCTTCCGGCGCAGCGGCCTGCAAGGTCTCCAGAAGCAGCGCGGGATAATGATCAACCGGCGCCACGGCATGGCGAGCGAACAGCTCCGGAAACAGCCGCATCATCATCTTGCGGTTTTCCAGCATGTAGGACACGCCGCTGGGGGTTCGCAGATTGTCCTCCAGCACGTAGTACGCACCATCCTGGTGCCGCACCAGGTCAATGCCCGCAATATGCGCATAGACCCGGTTGGGCAATGTCACGCCCTGCATCAGGGTGCGGTAGTCGGCATTGCCGAGAATCACCTCGGCCGGAATCACGCCGGCACGCAGGATGTCCTGACCGTGATAGATGTCATGCAGGAACATGTTCAGGGCGGTGGCGCGCTGACGCAGACCGGCCGCCAGCTGTGTCCACTCCTGGGCGGGAATGATGCGCGGCAGGGCATCGAAGGGAATCAGGCGCTCGGCACCGGCTTCATCGCCATAGACGGCAAAGGTGATGCCGACACGGCGAAACAGCAGGTCGGCCTCCTGGCGCTTGCGGGCAAGCTCATCGGGTGCCCGCGCTGACAACCAGCGGGCATAGTCATGGTAATGCGGTCGTATGGCCTCGGGGCCGGCATACATCTCGTCGTACATGTGCATGACTCGTGTTCGGGCTGCCATATGGCTGCATATACCGAGCAAGGCGCGTGCCAGAGCGCGTCTGTCGTGATGCCGTGCGTGTCAGGCCGCAGACACGGAACCACTGTACGAGCACCGGGCAGAAATGAAAACGGGCCCCGAAGGGCCCGTCAGCACGATCACGCCAGCGCGATCAGAGCTTGTCGGCGTTGGCCGACAGGTAGGCGGCAACACCTTCCGGCGAGGCATTCATGCCGGCATCGCCCTTCTTCCAGTTGGCCGGGCAGACTTCGCCGTGCTCGGCGTGGAACTGCAGGGCGTCGAACAGGCGCAGCAGCTCTTCCATGTTGCGACCCAGCGGCAGGTCGTTGACGATCTGCGAACGCACGATGCCGTTCGGATCGATCAGGAAGGCACCACGGAAGGCCACGCCACCGGCAGACTCGACGTCATAGGCCTTGGCGATTTCATGGGTGATGTCAGCGGCCAGGGTGTAGTTGACCTGACCGATGCCGCCATCATTGATGGCGGTGTTGCGCCAGGCGTTGTGGGTGAAGTGCGAGTCGATGGACACGCCAACCACTTCCACGTTGCGGGCCTTGAAGTCCGGAATGCGGTGGTCAAGAGCGATCAGCTCGGACGGACACACGAAGGTGAAGTCCAGCGGATAGAAGAACACCAGGGCGTACTTGCCCTTGGTGGCGGCGCTGAAGCTGTAGCTGTCAACGATGGAGCCGTCTGCGAGAACGGCGGGAACGGTGAAATCCGGGGCGGGCTTGCCAACGAGAACGGCCATGGGCTGACTCCTGATAGGGGATGGGATGAAACGGAACGTGCCGTAGCATGCGCGGCCGGCGAGCCGTTTTCAAGCGTGCAGTCGGCAGGCACCCGTCACACCGGGTCGCAAAGGCGCCCGGTCAGCGCACGCGCCGGCCGGCTCAGCCAGCTTCCTTCACGGACAGCGGCTCGACCAGCAGCACATTGCCTTCCATCGCCTTAACGCGCACCCGTGTGCCCGGAGCACAGTCCGGACCGCGCACGGTCCAGAAACTGTCGTCCACAGACACCCTGCCCTCGCCGCCGACCAGGCCGTCAGGCAGCACGAACTGGCGTCCGACCCAGCGCGAGCTGCCGCGGTTGAGGTGGTTGCTGGCCGGCTTCAGCAGCCTGGGCTTGTGCCGGTACCAAGCGAAGCACAAGGCCATGGCCAGCAGCGAGAACAGCGTGACCTGACCACTCCAGCTGTCCAGGCCGAGGTGCACGGCCAGCGCCGTGGCGGCAGCGGCTGCCGCCAGCATGAGCACGAAGAAGGTGCCGGTGACCAGCTCGATGACGCCCAGCGCCAGCGCCACGGCCCACCACGTCAGAGCGGTCATGCTTTCTCCTGAATCGCCTTGACCAGCTCGCCGATGCCGCCCACGGTACCGACCAGCTGCGTCGCCTCCATGGGCATCATGATGACCTTGCTGTTGGTCGAGGCAGCGAGCTGACTGAAGGCCTCGACATACTTGAGCGCCACGAAGTAGTTGATGGCCTGGATGTTGCCCTTGCCGATGGCGTCGGACACCACGGCGGTGGCATTGGCTTCGGCCTGGGCCTGGCGCTCGCGCGCCTCGGCCTCAAGGAAGGCGGCCTGACGCTGGCCTTCGGCCTTGAGGATCTCGCCCTGCTTCTCGCCCTCGGCGGTGAGAATCTCGGCCTGGCGACGCCCCTCGGCCTCGAGGATGGAGGCACGCTTCATGCGCTCCGCCTTCATCTGCGATGCCATGGCCTCGACCAGATCGGTGGGCGGCGTGATGTCCTTGATCTCGACACGGGTGATCTTCACGCCCCAGGGGCCGGTGGCCAGGTCAATCGCCGACAGCAGGCGGCTGTTGATCTGGTCACGCTGCGACAGCATCTCGTCAAGATCCAGCGAGCCGATCACGGTACGCATGTTGGTCTGCGCCAGATTCTGGATGGCATAGGCCAGGCTCTGCACCTCGTAGGCCGCCTTGGGACTGTCGATGACCTGGTAGAAGCACACGGCATCGATGCGCACCATGGCGTTGTCACGCGAGATGACTTCCTGCGCCGGGATGTCGAGTACCTGCTCCATGACGCTGAGCTTGCGGCCGATCTGGTCGAAGAACGGCATGATGAAGTGCAGACCCGGACTCAGGGTGTGGGTGTAGCGTCCGAAGCGCTCCACCGTCCACTCGTAGCCCTGCGGCACGGTCTTGACGCTGAGCACGACCACCAGCACGGCCATGAACAGCAACACCAGCAAAAGAATCTGCAGCACCATCACACCACCTCCGTGTCAGTCATCGACCTGCCGACACGATGCCGGCAGGCACAGCTTCTGTCGCAGCAAACGCCGGCCATCCTGCCGGCGCTGACAACATTGAGGCCGGCTTACTCGGCCGCCTTGCCGGCCGCTTCCTTGATCAGCGGGGCCAGCTCGCCTTTCTGCACCATGTCCATGACGATGTCGCAGCCACCGATGAGCTCGCCCTTGACCCAGAGTTGCGGAAAGGTCGGCCAGTTGGCAATGCGCGGCAGCGTGGAACGGATTTCCGGGTTTTCGAGAATGTTGACGTAGGCGAACGGTTCACCCACCTGCACCAGCGCCTCGACGGTGCGCGCCGAGAAGCCGCACTGCGGAAACTGCGGCGTGCCCTTCATGTAGAGCAGGATGTCGTTGTCGGCGATTTGCTTCTTGATCAGGGTTTCGATGTCCATGACAGGCCTCGATGAGTACGTGAAAAACGATGGCCGAATGGTAGCAGACTCCGCCCGTTCTTGGCGAAAACCCGCGCAAACGCTACACTCGGGGATTGCCCGCAGTCCCCGTTCGAGTCCTCGCCATGACCACCTCGTCGTCCAGCCGTCCGATTCCCGGCACCCTCATGCCCACCTATGCCCGCCAGCCGGTGGCCTTCGTGCGCGGTGAAGGCGCCTGGCTCTTCGACGAGGATGGCAAGCGCTACCTCGACACCACGTCCGGCATCGCGGTTTGCGGTCTCGGCCACGCTCATCCGGGGGTTGCCGCCGCCATTGCCGACCAAGCCGCGACGCTGGTGCACACCTCCAATCTGTACCGCATTCCGCTGCAGGAAGAACTGGCCGAGCGCCTCTGCGCCGTGTCCGGTATGAGCCGCGCCTTCTTCGGCAACTCCGGTGCCGAGGCCAACGAGGCTGCCATCAAACTGGCACGTCTTTACGGACACAAGAAAGGCATCGCCCTGCCGACGGTGATCGTCATGGAGAACAGCTTCCATGGCCGCACCCTGGCGACCCTGACCGCCACCGGCAATGCCAAGATCCAGGAAGGGTTCGGCCCGCTGGTCGAGGGCTTCGTGCGCGTGCCTTTCGATGACATCGAGGCCATCGAGCAGGTGGCAGCCAGCAACCCGAACATTGTCGCGGTGCTGGTCGAACCCATCCAGGGCGAAAGCGGCGTACGCACCGCCACCAAGGGGTTCGGCTACCTCAAGGATCTGCGCGAGATCTGTGATCGCCACGACTGGCTGCTGATGATCGACGAGATCCAGACCGGCAACGGCCGCACCGGTAAGCACTTCGCCTATCAACATGCCGGCATCCTGCCCGACGTGCTGAGCACCGCCAAGGGGCTGGGCAACGGCTTCCCGATCGGTGCCACGCTGGTCGCCGGCAAGGCCACCGAGCTGTTCAGCCCGGGCAAGCACGGCACCACCTATGGCGGCACGCCGCTGGGCTGCCGCGCCGCACTGGCCACCCTCGACGCCCTGCTCGACGGCGTGGTCGACAATGCTGCGGTCATGGGCGAGCGCATCATGCAGGGGTTCCGCGAACGACTGGGCGCCTACGGGGTCTGCGTCGAGGGCGCCGGCCTGATGATAGGCGTGATCCTGCCCGTGGCCTCGGCCGCATCGCTGGTCGCGCTCGCCCGCGAGGCCGGCGTGCTGCTCATCGTCAGCGCCGAACATCGCATCCGCCTGCTGCCGCCGCTGACGCTGACCGCTGCCGAGAGCGATGAGCTGGTGGCCCGCATCAGCGACCTGGTGGTGGACTTCCTGAAGGCCGAAGGCGTGGTGGCAGCATGACGGTACGCCACTTCCTGACCCTGCTCGACTTCACGCCTGCCGAACTGCAGGCCGTGCTCGAGCGCGCCATCGAGCTCAAGCGCATGCTGCGTGCGGGTGTTGTTCACGAGCCGCTGAAGAATCGCGTGCTGGCGATGATCTTCGAGAAGTCATCAACCCGCACACGGGTATCGTTCGAGGCCGGCATGGCGCAGTTCGGCGGATCGGCCATCTTTCTGTCTCCACGCGACACCCAGCTCGGCCGCGGCGAACCCATCGAGGACTCGGCACGGGTCATCTCGCGCATGGTGGACGCGGTGATGATCCGCACCTTCGAGCACAGCACCATCGAACGCTTTGCCGCCTACTCGCAGGTGCCGGTGATCAACGCCCTCACCGACGACCATCACCCCTGCCAGCTACTTGCCGACCTGCAAACCTTTCTTGAGCACCGTGGTCCGCTGGCCGGCAAGACCTTCGCGTGGATCGGCGACGGCAACAACATGTGCAACAGCTATGTGCACGCCGCCCACCAGTTCGGCTTCCAGCTGCGCATCGCCTGCCCCTACGGCTTCGAGCCAGACCCCGAGCTGCTCGAGCAGTACAGCCACTGCGCGACGCTGGTGAAACATGCCGAAGAGGCCGCCGAAGGGGCCCACCTGGTCGCCACCGACGTCTGGACCAGCATGGGCCAGGAGTCCGAGCAGAGCGTGCGCAAGCGCCGCTTCGCGATGTACCAGGTCAATCCGCGCCTGCTGGACCGCGCTGCCGACGACGTGCTCTTCATGCATTGCCTGCCGGCGCATCGCGGCGAGGAAATCTCGGAAGACATGCTCGACGATCCGCGCGCCGTGGTCTGGGACGAAGCCGAGAACCGCCTGCACGCGCAGAAAGCCTTGCTGGAATTCCTGCTGGTGGGGCTGCCCTCAGCCTGAGCGCCGGCTACGGCCTCAGTAGCCGTCCGGATTTCGCGACTGCCAGCGCCAGTGATCCGCACACATGGCCTGCTGATCGCGTGTCGCCTGCCAGCCCAGCTCGATGCGGGCGCGCTCGGGATCCGCGTAGCATTGCGCGACATCGCCCGGTCGGCGCGCCACCAGCTCGTAGGGAATCTCCCGGTCTGCCGCCGCGGCAAAGGCCTTGACCATGTCCAGCACGGAGTAGCCGCGCCCGGTGCCCAGGTTCACGGTCACCAGGTTGCCGGTGGCTTCGCCGGTCACCGCGGCGGCTCCGCGCTGCAGCCGCTGCAGGGCCTTGAGATGGCCATCCGCCAGATCTTCGACATGGATGTAGTCACGTACGCCGGTGCCGTCCGGCGTCGAATAGTCACTGCCGAACACCCTTAGCCGCTGCAGACGACCGCTGGCCACCTGGGCGATGTAGGGCATCAGGTTGTTGGGGATGCCATTGGGGTCCTCGCCGATCTCGCCACTGGCGTGCGCCCCCACCGGATTGAAGTAGCGCAGGATGGCGATGCGCCACGTATCGGGCCAGGCACGATGCAGGTCGCGCAGCATGTCCTCGATGTGCAGCTTGGTGGCACCGTAGGGATTGGTGGTGTGCAGCGGAAAATCCTCGGTGATCGGCACCGCATGCGGGTCACCATAGACGGTGGCCGACGAGCTGAACACCAGCTGATGCACGCCCGCTTCGGCCATGACCTCCAGCAGCCGCACGCTACCGACGACATTGTTGTCGTAATAGCGCAGCGGCTCGGCGACCGACTCGCCAACGGCCTTGAGACCGGCAAAGTGGATGACCGCCTCGACATCGGCATGTGCCGTGAAGGCAGCCGTCAGCGCCACCTTGTCACGAATGTCACCCTGCACCACCGTCAGAGGCACACGCCCCTCCGGCATGCCCAGGGCCTCTGCCGCCAGCCGGCGCACACGCACCATGGCCTCCGGCTTGCTGTTGCTGAAGTTGTCGTAAACAACCACGGAGTCACCGTTTTGCAGCAGCTGCAGCACGGTGTGCGAGCCGATGTAGCCGGCGCCGCCGGTAACAAGAATCCGCGTCATGCCGGCAGATCCGAAGACACGCGCCGCACCGCATCCAGCCAGCCGGCATAGAGCTGCTCGCGGCGATCCGACGCCATCACCGGCGAAAAGCGGCGCTCGCGATGCCAGAGCGCGGAAATGGCGTCCAGGGAATCAAACACGCCGACCTGCAAGCCGGCCAGGAAGGCCGCGCCCAGCGCCGTGGTTTCGGTGACGCTGGGTCTGTCCACTGGCACACCGAGAATGTCGGACAGCGACTGCGCCACCCAGTTGTTCACCACCATGCCGCCATCGATGCGTAGCGTGGTGACAGCAGCGGCACCATCGCGGGTCATGGCTTCCATGAGGTCACGAGTCTGGAAGCACACCGACTGCAAGCCGGCCGTGACGATCTCGCCGATGCCGGTATCACGGGTCAGACCGAAGATGGCGCCACGGGCGCGCGGGTCCCAGTAGGGCGCACCCAGCCCGGTGAAGGCCGGCACCATGTAGACACCACGCGCATCACCCGTGGCCTCGGCAATGGCCTGGGTCTCGGCGGCGGAGTGGATAAGCTTGAGACCGTCACGCAGCCACTGGATGGTCGCCCCGGCGACGAAGATGGAGCCTTCCACGGCGTAGGTCGGCTTGCCATTCAACCGGTAGGCCACCGTCGACAGCAGCCGGTTGGAGGACTGCACCACGTTGTCGCCCGTGTTCAGGATCAGGAAGCAGCCCGTGCCGTAGGTGCTCTTGACCATGCCCGGCGCGAAGCAGGCCTGCCCCACCAGGGCAGCCTGCTGATCACCGGCAATGCCGCAAATCGGGACCGCAGCGCCGAGAAAATGCGGGGCCGCCATGCCGAAATCGGCACTGGAGTCACGCACATCCGGCAGCAGCGCACGAGGGATTTTGAACAGCGCCAGCAGCTCCTCATCCCACTGCTGGGCATGGATGTTGAACAGCAAGGTACGCGAGGCGTTGGTGGCATCGGTGGCATGGACCTGGCCATGGGTCAGCTTCCACAGCAGCCAGCTGTCGATGGTGCCGAAGGCCAGTTCGCCACGCTCGGCGCGCTCGCGGGCACCCGGCACGTTGTCCAGCAGCCAGGACAGCTTGGAGGCGGAGAAATACGGGTCCAGCAACAGACCTGTCTTCGCCTGCACCATGGCCTCGTGGCCGGCCTGCTTGAGCGCCAGACAGGCGGCGGCGGTGCGGCGGTCCTGCCAGACGATGGCCTTGTGCACCGGCATGCCATTGACGCGATCCCAGAGCACGGTGGTCTCGCGCTGATTGGTGATGCCGATGGCGGCGATGTCACGGGCATGCAGGCCCTGCTTGCGCAATACCTCGCGGCAGACCTGCTCGGTGGCCCACCAGATCTCCATGGCATCGTGCTCGACCCAGCCGTCGGCCGGGAAATGCTGGGGCAGCTCGACCTGGGCCATGGAGCGCTTGGCGCCGGTCTGGTCAAAGAGGATGGCACGCGTGCTGGTGGTGCCCTGGTCAATGGCGAGCAGATACTGTGTCATGAGCTGTTCTTCTTGTGCGTCCCGGTGTTCAGACAAGACTGCAGTGTATCGACTTGCGTCAAGACTGGCGACGCACCTGGGCAATGTCCACGCTGATGCGCTGCACCTGATGCAGCAGTGTCAGCAGCAGAACGACCCGGCGCTCGCCATCGGCTTCGGCGCAAACCGCGTCCAGGCCAGCCAGCGGCCCGTCAATGATGGACACGCGATCGCCCACGTGGAGCAGCCGCTGCACGTTGCCATCTTTCTCGCCACTACCCTCTTCAACCTGACGTGTTCTCAGCCCGGCCACCAGATCATCCGGCACCGCCAGCGGCAGCTCGCCAAAACGGACAACGCGAGCCACGCCACGCGTCGAGCGCAGCGGCGCCCAGTTGTCGGCGACGTCACTGAGAAGCAAAAACAGGTAATGCGGGAACAGCGGCTCGGTGACGACCTCGCGACGGCAACGTCGCACGACCTCACGCCGCAACACCGGCAGAAAGGTCTCGTAGCCCTGTTTGGCCAGATGCTCCCGCGCGCGAAAGGCCTCGCGCGGCTTGCACTGGACGAGGTACCAGCGCCGGGCAGGTGCCGGCTGTTCAGAAGCGTTCTGTGCAGTCACGTCCATGTGTCCCTGTCGAGGAAACGCTGCAGCGCCTGACGGGCCTGCAGCCCGAGACTCGTCTCAGGCGCTGATCAGGGCTTTCAGCCAGTCGGTGCGCGCGCGCAACAGCGCGGCATCGCCACGGGTTTCCACATTGAGACGCACCACCGGCTCGGTGTTGGAGCGGCGCAGGTTGAAGCGCCACTGCGGAAACTCCCGACTCAGACCATCCAGCGCGGACTCGGCCACCAGGGTTTCGCGACCGGCGGCGAGCTCGGCCTGCACGGCAGCCTCGACCCGCGCGATGGCGACGCCGGCGTCGGCGACCTTGAAGTTGATCTCGCCACTGCAGGGATAGGCCGACTGTGCCTCGGCGACCAGCGCCGACAACGGCTTGCCCTCCTCGAGCAGGCGCTCGAGCAGCAGCAGCCAGGGAATCATGCCGGAGTCGCAGTTGAAGAAGTCACGGAAGTAGTGGTGCGCAGACATCTCGCCACCGTAGACGGCGCCGGTCTGGCGCAAGGCGGCCTTGATGAAGCTGTGCCCACACTTGCTGACCGTGGCCACGCCACCGGCTGCCTCGACCTGCGCGATGGTGTTCCAGGTCATGCGCGTGTCGTAGATCACCGTGCCGCCCGGGGCATGGTGCAGCAGCTGGGCGCCAAGCAGGCCGACCAGGTAGTAGCCTTCGATGAAGGCGCCGGTCTCGTCGAAGAAGAAGCAGCGATCGAAGTCGCCATCCCAGGCAATGCCCAGATCAGCGCCTGCGGCACGCACGGCCTCGGCAGTCTGCTCCTGACAGCGCGCCAGCATGGGGTTGGGCACGCCGTTCGGGAACTGGCCATCCGGGGTGTGGAACAGACGCGTGACGTCCCAGTCCAGCCCCTCGGCAATGGCATCGAAGACCGGGCCGGCGCAACCGTTGCCACCGTTGACCACGACCTTGAGCGGACGTCCGCTGGCACGACGCGCCGACAGGCCCGCCGAAATGGCGGCAATGTCGACAAAGCGGCGCACGGTGGCAACGTAATCGGCAAACAGATCGAGGCGCTGGTGCAACTGCGGGTCTGGCTGGTACAGGCTGCCATCGCCCAGGGCCTCGCCCGCGTAGTTCTCGAGCTGCCCGCGCAGACCCGCTTGCTCGTTGAGCCAGGCACGGGTCTCGCGCTCGATGTCCTGCAGGCCGTCATCGGCGCTGATCGGTCGTGCGTCGGCACGCACCATCTTGAGTCCGTTGTCACCCACCGGGTTGTGGCTGGCCGTGATCATGATGCCGCCGCCCATGCCGGCCTGCCCCGCTGCGTGGTAGACCATCTCGGTGCCGCCCAGCCCGATGTCTCGGGTGGCCACGCCCTCGCTGTTGAGTCCTGCGGCCAGGATGCGGGCAAAGGCCTCGCTGCTGTCGCGGATGTCATAACAGATGGCCACCGGACCCTGGGGCCGGATCACGCGGGCATAGGCCCGGCCGATGGCATAGACCATGTCGCCATGCAGCTGCGCCGGCACCGGGCCGCGCACGTCATAGGCCTTGAACGCGGGAAGGGGGGAAAGCACCGACATCACATCACCTCGAAAGAAAACACGCGTCAGGCGCGGCCGCGACCGACGCCGTAATAGACAAACCCCAGCGCCTGCATGGTCGCCGGCTCAAAGACATTGCGACCGTCGATCAGCACCGGCTGGCGCAAGGCGTTCAGCAGCTGGTCGTAATCCGGATTGTGATACTCCGGCCAGGCGGTCAGCAGCAGCAGCGCATCAGCCCCCTGGGCGGCCTGCAGCGGCGTGGCGGCGACATGAACCTGCGGCTGCGGAAAGGCATGGCGCAGGGCTGGCAGCGCCTTGGGATCATGCACCGTGACCTCGGCGCCCTGGGCCAGCAAGGCTGACAGGATGGGCAGGATGGCCGACGACTCCACGCTGGCCGCACCCGGCTTGTAGGCTGCCCCCCAGATGGCGATGCGACGCCCACGCAGCTGTCCTCCGAAATGCCGCCAGAGCTGACGGAACGGCAGCTCGCGCTGCTCGGCATTGATGCGCAGCACGGCGTCCAGCACCCCGGGCTGGCCGCCCGCCTCGCGCAAGGTTTCGGCAAAACGGAACAGGTCCTCGGTGAAGCTGGGGCCACCGAAGCCGCAACCGGGCTGCAGGTAATCCGGACCGATGCGCGGATCGGCGGCCATGCCCAGACGCACCAGCTCGATGTCGACCTTCATGCGCGAGGCCAGACCGGCCAGCTCGTTCATCAGGCTCAGACGCGAGGCCAGCATGGCATTGACAGCAAACTTGGTGAGCTCGGCGGCCGCCAGCGGCATGCGCAAGCTTTCGCGAGCCTGGCGACTGTAGGGACGCAAGGCGTCATGCACCCGATCACCGGCTCCCGGCACCGGTTCGCCGAGCAGCAGCAAGGCGGGCGCGGCAAAGTCGTCCAGCGCCTGGCCGGTGCGAATGAACAAGGGCAGTGCCAGCACCGTGATGACACGGCCCGGAGCCTGCGCTGCCAGCCGGGCCTGCAGGGCATCCAGCGTACCGACCGCGGTGGCCTGCAGCACCACCAGCGTGAGCGCGCCCTGGGTCGATGCCAGCACGGCCTCGGCACGCTCGATGAGCGGCTCCGTGGCGCTGGAGGCCAGCGCCAGGAAATGCGTGGCGGGCAGGTGCTCGGGCAGCACCGAGATCTGACGCAGCAGTCCTTCACCACTCAGGGCCTGGGCACGTGACTCCAGACGCGGCTCGCGGCGCACTTCGTCATCCGGCTCGCTCTCGCAAAGCAGCGTGACCTCGTGCCCCGCCGCCGCCAGCTGCACCGCCGTCACCCAGGCATACAGGGAACGTCCATGAACCATGCACTGCATCATGCGTTCTCCTGCAGGGCGCGAATGTGTGCCACCAAGGCCAGCGTGGAGCCGTCAGCCCGCGCGGAGGGGTCGCCGCCGCACAGCAGGCGTTCAGCCTCGCCCGCCATCTTCTTGCCCAGCTCGACACCCCATTGGTCAAACGGATTGATGTCCCAGACCGCTGCCATCACCGCCACCTTGTGCTCGTACAAGGCCACCAGAGCCCCCAGCGCATGCGGGGTCAGCTCATCCAGCAACAGCGTCGTCGATGGCTGATTGCCGGGATAGCGACGGTGCGGTGACGGATCCGGTGCCGGCAGGCAGCCATCGCCAAAGGCCAGCACCTGGCTCTGCGCCAGACAGTTGGCCAGATTGAGTCGGTGCTGGGCCTGCAGCCCTTCGGCGGCATGCTGATAGCGACGCACTGGGGCGATGAAGTCGGCGCTCACGGCCTGAGTGCCCTGATGCAGCAGCTGATAGAACGCATGCTGGGCATTGGGACCGATCTCTCCCCAGAGCACCGGGCAGGTCGCGTAGTTGACCGGCACGCCGGCGCGCGTCACCGACTTGCCGTTGCTCTCCATCTCGAGCTGGGTGAGAAAGGCGGGAAAGCTGGCCAGACGTCCGTCATAGGGCAGCACGGCATGCCCGCGCAGACCGAGGAAAGTGGAGTTCCAGACGCCGATCAAGCCCAGCAGCACCGGCAGATTGTCGATCAGCGGTGCCTCCAGCGCATGCTGGTCCATGAAGGCGGCGCCGGCCAGCAACTCGCGGAAGCCGTCCATGCCGAGCAGCAGCGCGATCGGGAAGCCGATGGCGGACCACAGCGAGAAGCGTCCGCCCACCCAGTCCCAGAACAGCAGCTGATTCTCGGGAGGAATGCCGAATTCGGCCATCTTGGCCGGCGTCGCCGAGATGCCGATGACATGATGGCGCATGGCTTCCTCGGTCGATGGCACAGCACGCGCCAGCCAGTCCAGCGCGGTGCGGGCATTGGCCAGCGTGTCACTGGTGGTGAACGACTTCGAGGAAATCAGGAACAGCGTGGTCTCGGGCCGCAACCTGCGCAGCAACTTGGCGAGCTGGGCGCCATCGATGCTGCTGACGAAATGGATGCCGAGTGTGCGCCCCTCCGGACAGGCAGCATGCGTCAAGGCATCACAGACCATGCGCGGACCGAGGTCGGAGCCGCCGACACCAATGTTGACCACATCGCGGATCGGGTAGCCGGTGCTGCCGCGCCACTGGCCATGGTGAATCTGCGCCACGATCTCGCCCATGCGCTGCAAGGAGGCCTGCACCTCGGGCAGTGGCTGTGTCGCGCGCAATGCCGTGTGCCAGGCAGCGCGCCCCTCGGTCAAATTGACCGGCTCTCCGCCAAACTGGCGACGCAGCACGCCACGCACATCGGTGGCCTCGGCGAGGTCCAGCAGGTCCGACAGGGCCTCGGCATCGAGACGCTGCTTGCCCAGATCCATCAGCACGGGGCCGGCACGCGTCAGCCAGCGACCGGCACGCTCCGGATCCGCAGCCCAGAGATCGGCAATGCGGGTATCAGCCAGGCGCAGAGCCTGTTGCTGAACGGCCTGCCAGGCAGGCAACGCGCTGGGCAATGACAGCAGGTCTTCAGAGTGATCCACGGCACGAGTTTCAGACATCACAGCCACTCCGAGCTGCACCGTGCAAAGCGCTTGAAATCATCCAGATGCTCCGTGGCAATCGCGAACACGATCTCCCAGCGCACTGCTTCGTAGCTGTGCACCGCGAGATTCCGAAACCCCACTGACTTGCGCAAACGCGCAGCCAGATCGACAGGCAGAAGCCCGGCCTCCGCCAAGGCCTCAAAAGCCTGCCCCATGGTGTCGGGCAATGAGATCTGCCGATTGGCAAGACCATGCAAGGCAATATCAACACACAGCTGAACCGCACGGCTCAAATTCAGAACCAGCACGTCCTGCGCATCAATGTCCGCCTTCAACTGCTCCAGCGAAGGCGGACAGCGCTCGCTGACGCGCTGAATGCACCGCGCCAACGACTCCAGCTTGCGAGTGATCAGGAGTTGATCCATGCGTCACGCCGCTCCTTCAAGGCTCGCTGCAGCAAAGGCACGAAATCAGCCATGTCGAGGACATGGCGCATGCCGAGGTCGGCCCAGTCACCGTCAGAGCCCCACAGCCGTATGCCATGGCGAATGACCTGGCCACGCAATGGCTCCCCGGCAACACGCAAATCAATCAGATCGACAGGACGTCCGGTCACCTCGGCCAGCCAAGCAGTCAGACTGATACGCTGCTCGGCAGACAATGCCCGGCGACACTGCAGGGCAAGATCGAGGTCACTGTCAAACCCCGCACTGCCCGCCGCCACGGAGCCAAACACCACCACCAGCTGAGGCTGCTCAAGCTGCTCAAGCAGTGCCGGCAAGGCCTCTCGAAGGCGCATCAGGGTGTCGCTCACAGCACCTCCGGCAGCCAGGCGCGCAGCGGTGCGGCCAGAGCCGGGTCGCGCAGCGCCAGGGCGATGTTGGCCTGGGCGTAGCCGAACTTGCTGCCGCAGTCGTAGCGCACGCCGGCGAAACGATGCGCCTGCACCTGCTCGTCGGCCAGCACGGCAGCAATGCCGTCGGTAAGCTGAATCTCGCCGCCCGCCCCCGGCTTGACGTGATCCAGAGCCGTCATGACGGCGGCGGGCAGCACATAGCGGCCAACCACGGCGAGGTTGCTGGGCGCGACTTCGGGTGCCGGCTTCTCGACCATGGCGGTGATGCGCTCACCGGCCAGCGACACCACGCCATAGCGATTGGTGTGCTCGCGCGGCACTTCCTCGACGGCCAGCGACCAGGCTCCCGTGCGCGCCTGCAACGCGACCATGTCAGCCAGGCAGCCGGGGCCCGTGGTGTCATCGATGAAGTCATCGACCAGCATCACGGCGAAGCCCGGCTCACCGGCCACCGCCTCGCGTGCGCACCACACGGCATGACCCAGACCCAGCGCCTGAGGCTGCATCACCACGGTGACCTTGAGCCCCTCGGGCACGGCCCCCAGCAGGGCGTCCAGCAGATCCTGCTTGCCCTTGGCGGTGAGCTCGGCGACCAGCTCGGGATCGGCCGGACGCAGGTGCGCCTCCAAACCGGCCTTCTTCGGCGAATTGACCAGCACCACATGACGGATGCCGGCGCGCCAGGCCTCCTCGACGGCGTACTGCAGCAACGGCTTGTCGACTACCGGCAGCAGCTCCTTGGGAACCGACTTGGTGGCGGGCAGGAAGCGGGTGCCGAGACCGGCGACGGGGAGAATGACGGTGGAGATCACGGGGCAATCCGGAGAGCTGACGATCAGGCGATGATAGAGGCCCGGAGCACCGATAAACAAATGATTGGCGACAAATGCACAGCGACTGGCGGCATCAGGCGGTTTCACCAGCGACGCCAGCTCGCCGCGCCTTGAAAAAAGCCTGCAGCATGGCCGCCGACTCGTCCGCCAGCACGCCACCCTGCCAGGCAAAGCGGTGATTGAAATAGCCGCTGACATCGGGGTTCATGAGCTGGCGCTGACTGAGCAAGGAGCCGGCCTTGGGCTCGCTGGCGGCAAACACCACGCGCGCCAGACGCGCATGCACAAGCGCGCCCACGCACATGGTGCAGGGCTCCAGGGTCACGTACAGGGTGCAGCCATCAAGACGATAATTTCCCAGCACCTGAGCCGCCATGCGTGTCGCCAGGATCTCAGCATGCGCGGTGGGGTCGTCACTGCCAATCGGCTGGTTGTGCGCCTCAGCAAGCACGGTGACGCCATCCGGCGCCACCACCACGGCACCGACCGGCACCTCGCCGCTGGCTGCGGCCAGTCCGGCCTGCGCCAGCGCGCGACGCATGAACGACTCGTCGTTTGCCGCGACGCTCTCCCCCTGGGGTGCAGGGGTCGCGAAGACCCCTGCACCCCAGGGGGAGAGCTCACCAGCCATCGCTCACTCCCACTCGATGGTCGCAGGCGGCTTGGAGCTGACGTCGTAGGCGACGCGGGAAATGCCGCTGATCTCGTTGATGATGCGGTTGCTGACCGTCTCCAGCAGTTCGTAGGGCAGATGCGCCCAGCGCGCGGTCATGAAGTCGATGGTCTCGACGGCGCGCAGGCTGACCACCCACTGGTAGCGCCGGCCGTCACCGACCACGCCCACGCTCTTCACCGGCAGGAACACCACGAAGGCCTGCGAGGTCTTGTGGTACCAGCCGGCCTTGTGCAGCTCCTCAAGGAAGATGGCATCGGCCTCGCGCAGGATGTCGGCGTATTCCTTCTTCACCTCGCCAAGAATGCGCACGCCCAGGCCCGGCCCAGGGAACGGGTGACGGTAGACCATGTCGTAGGGCAGCCCCAGGGCGAGGCCGAGCTTGCGCACCTCGTCCTTGAACAGCTCGCGCAGCGGCTCCACGAGCTTCATTTTCATGTCGTCGGGCAGGCCGCCGACATTGTGGTGCGACTTGATGACGTGGGCCTTGCCGGTCTTGCTGGCGGCCGACTCGATGACATCGGGATAGATGGTGCCCTGGGCCAGCCAGTTGACGCCGCCTTTCGCGAGCTTGGCGGATTCGCGGTCAAAGACCTCGATGAAGGTGTTGCCGATGATCTTGCGCTTGGCCTCCGGGTCGGACACACCGGCCAGCTTGCCGAGGAACTCGGCCTCGGCATCGACGCGGATGACCTTGATGCCCATGTTCTGCGCGAACATGGCCATGACCTGGTCGCCCTCGTTCTTGCGCAGCAGGCCATTGTCGACGAATACGCAGGTGAGCTGGTCGCCGATGGCCTTGTGCAGCAGTGCCGCCACCACCGAGGAGTCGACACCGCCGGACAGGCCGAGCAGCACCTGGTCACTGCCGACCTGTTCGCGCACGCGGCGCACGCTGTCCTCGATGATGTTGGCCGGCGTCCACAGCGCCTGGGTCTGGCAGATGTCGTGGATGAAGCGCTGCAGCAGCGCCCCGCCCTGCCGGGTATGGGTCACTTCCGGGTGGAACTGGACGCCGTAGAAGTCACGCACCTCATCGGCCATGGCCGCGACCGGGCAGCTGGGGGTGGCCGCGGTGACGCGAAAGCCGTCAGGGATCTGGGTGACCTTGTCGCCATGCGACATCCAGACATCGAGCACGGATTCGCCGTCAACGGTCTTGCGATCGCTGAGGTCGCCGAAAAGCGCGTCATGACGAGTGTCGGCGGCATTGTTCTGGCACTGGCGCAGGTCCGAGACCAAGGTCACGGCGGCATAGCCGAACTCGCGCAGGTCGGAGCTCTCGACACGGCCGCCGAGCTGCTGGGCCATGGTCTGCATGCCGTAGCAGATGCCAAGTACCGGCACGCCCAGCGTGAACACCACCTCGGGGGCGCGCGGGGTGTCGGCAGCGGTCACGGTTTCCGGGCCACCGGACAGGATGATGCCCTTGGGCGCGAAGGCACGGATCTCGTCCTCGCTCATGTCGAAGGCACGCAGTTCGCAGTAGACGCCGAGCTCGCGCACGCGACGGGCGATGAGCTGGGTGTACTGCGAGCCGAAATCGAGAATGAGGATGCGGTGCGCGTGGATGTCCTGGGTCATGGTGTTCTCAATTCAGCCGACGCGGTAGTTCGGCGCTTCCTTGGTGATGGTGACGTCGTGGACGTGCGATTCCTTCATGCCGGCCGAGGTGATCTTCACGAACTTAGGCTGGGTGCGCATGGTCGCGATGTCGGCGGAGCCGGTGTAGCCCATGGACGAGCGCAGGCCGCCGATGAGCTGGTGGATGATGCCGCTCATGGGGCCCTTGTAGGCGACTCGGCCCTCGATGCCTTCCGGCACCAGCTTCTCGACACCAGCCGAGGCATCCTGGAAGTAGCGGTCGGCGGAACCGCCGCCACGTTGCGCCATGGCGCCCAGCGAGCCCATGCCGCGATAGGCCTTGTAGTAGCGCCCCTGGAACAGCTCGACTTCGCCCGGTGCCTCTTCGGTGCCGGCCAGCAGGGAGCCGACCATGATGCTGCTGGCACCGGCGGCGATGGCCTTGGCGATGTCACCGGAGAAGCGGATGCCGCCGTCGGCGATCAGCGGGATCTGGTTGTTGAGCGCGCGCGCCACCATGTCGATGGCGGAGATCTGCGGCACGCCGATGCCGGCGACGATGCGGGTGGTGCAGATGGAGCCCGGACCGATGCCGACCTTGACGGCATCGGCACCGGCGTCGAGCAGTGCCAGCGCCGCATCACCGGTGGCGATGTTGCCGCCGATGACCTGCATGGCCGGGAAGTTCTGCTTGATCCAGCGCACGCGGTCGATGACACCCTGGCTATGGCCATGGGCGGTGTCCACGACCAGCACGTCCACGCCAGCCTCGATCAGCGCCTCGACACGGGCCGGCGTGTCGGCACCCGTGCCGACGGCAGCGCCAACGCGAAGACGGCCCTGGCTGTCCTTGCAGGAATTCGGAAAACGCTCGGCCTTCTGGAAGTCGTTGACCGTGATCAGGCCCTTGAGGCGGAAGTCGTCATCAATGACCAGCACCTTCTCGATGCGGTGCTCGTGCAGCAGCGCCTTGATGCGCTCCGGCGACTCGCCTTCCTTGACCGTGACCAGCTTCTGCTGCGGCGTCATGATCGCCGAGACCGGCAGATCCATGCGCGTCTCGAAGCGCAGGTCGCGGCTGGTGACGATGCCGACAACCTGATCGCCCTGCATGACCGGAACACCGGAGATGCGATTGGCCTTGGTCAGCTCGATGAGTTCACCCACCGTGGTCTTGGGGCTAACGGTGATGGGGTCCTGGACGATGCCGGCCTCGAACTTCTTGACCCGCCGCACTTCAGCCGCCTGGCTGCCGATATCCATGTTCTTGTGCAGGATGCCAATGCCGCCTTCCTGTGCGATGGCAATGGCCATGCGCGCCTCGGTCACCGTGTCCATGGCCGCGGAGACCAGGGGAACGTTGAGCTGGATGCCGCGCGTCAACTGCGTCTTGAGGCAGGCATCCTTGGGCAGGACATTGGAGTAGGCAGGCAACAGGAGCACATCGTCAAAGGTCAGCGCTTCCTGGACAATATCGAGCATCGCACCACTCCGGGACAGGGAACTGCCCGGGGCCAGCAGGGGCCATCGGGCCGATCACATGAGAAGAAATTAGCCGCGCAGTATACAGCCTCTGCGACTTCCCGTCTCGTGGCCCGACACAATCACGATGCACGCCGCATTCCTGGGACGTACACATCCCCTTTGCTGACTCAGCATCGATCGCATCTACTCCATGGCCCATGACATGTCATCCTCGGCGCGATCGCCGGTATTGACCCAGAGCCGCCAGACCAGGCTGTCACCCGGCTCCGGCGGCCAATGAACGGGCTTGGGGATGGGTGAGTAGAGAAACCCCTCTACCAGCGCCTTGAGCGCGCCATACAGGGGCGAATCCGGATTGGCGTTGTATTCCAGCGTCCCGCGGCGACGCTCGGACAGACGCGCGCGAATCAAGTCGGAAATCAGCAGATTCATGATCTCCCGCTGCGTCGCTCCCATGCCCATCTGACCAATGCGCAGGACATCGACCTGACGAAACCAGCGCTCGGGAAACAGGAAAAACAGCACCAGCAGCTTTTGTCGTGCACGCGGAAACAGTGCATCCGACACCGACCGGCGCGGCGTCACATGCGGTGTTATCCGCGCCACGCCGGGCCCGCCCAGGCGCGGCGGACGATGAAACTGCGGCCAGTCGAACAGCAGCATGGGGTCCGTGCAATTCTGCCGCAGGCAATGCATCTGCTCGCTGGTCAAGCCACGCACCGTGCCATTGCGGCGACGCCAGGGATTCGGTGCCAGCGGATCAACTGGCTCATAGGGATAAATCATCAAACCACCTCCGGCCTTGTGCTTTCCAGTACAAAGGGGGTAGCTCATGATCAGGCGTTCTCGCCATCTGCGCCGACGAACTGACCAACGGGACTGGAACGCACGCCGCATGCCACCCGAATACCTGGTCCGGCAGCAGATTTTCAGCGCATATGGCAACACCAACGCTGGGTGCTCACGCCATTGCTCCCTAAAACTGGGCCCTGCTTGCGCTATCATCCTGCTGAACATGACGCCTGCCGGCAAAGCCGCGCAGTCAAGGCATCCATACCCGGGCATCTCCCATGACATCCTCTCCCGCTCCCGCCGTACTCACGGTCAGTCAGCTCAACGGCAGCGTGCGCGAGCTGCTGGAGTTCAACTACGGCAGGGTCTGGCTGCGAGGAGAGATATCGAACCTGTCGGCACCCAGCTCCGGGCACCTCTATTTCACCCTCAAGGACGACGAGGCACAGGTACGTGCTGCCATGTTCAAGGGGGCTCGCACGGCGTCTCGGCTGCAGCAGCCGCCACGCCACGGACAGCAGGTGCTTGTGCGTGCCCGGGTCAGCCTGTACGCGCCGCGCGGGGACTATCAGCTCATCGTCGAGCATCTTGAGGACGCCGGCAAAGGCGCGCTGCAGCAGGCCTTCGAGATGCTCAAGGCACGTCTTGCCGCTGAGGGTCTGTTCTCTGCCGAACGCAAGCGCGCACTGCCAGCCAGTCCGCGCGGCATTGCCGTGGTGACATCGCCCAGCGGTGCCGCCGTGCGCGACATCCTGCAGGTGCTCGGACGCCGGGCGCCGGGCATTCCCGTGCACGTCTGCCCGGTGCCGGTCCAGGGCAGCGATGCACCACCCGCGATCGTGGCCGCCCTGACCCTGCTGCGCGAGCTGCATCAGAATGATTTCCGCGACGCTGAAGGCCGGAGCGTGGCGCCCTTCGATGTCGTCATCATTGCCCGTGGCGGGGGCTCGCTGGAGGATCTCTGGGCCTTCAATGAAGAGGCCGTGGTCAGAGCGCTGGCCGACCTGCCGGTACCGGTGGTCAGTGGCATAGGCCATGAAATCGATTTCACCATTGCCGACTTCGTCGTCGACGTTCGCGCGCCCACCCCCTCGGCAGCGGCAGAGCTGGTGAGCCCCGACTGGCAGCAAGGGCTTGAGCAGATACGCCAGGGACAGATTCGTCTGCAGCGCGGCATGCTGCGCCAGCTGCAGCAACGACGCGACCAGCTGCAGCAGCTGGCCCGTCGGCTGCGCAGCCCGGCCAGACTGCTGCAGGATCAGCGCCAGCACGTGGATGACCTCGAGCTGCGCCTGAACCGTGCCATGCAGCGACAGCTCCTGCTCAGCAGACAGCAGCATGCCGTCTTGCGGCAGCGTCTGCAGACCGGACATCCCGGACGCCGGCTGACGGAACTGCGACCGCGACTGCAGCAGCTGCAGGATCGCCTGCAGCGCCTGATGCAGCGTCAACTCGAACAGCAGCGCTTCCGTTTCCAGTCCCTGGTGATGCGCGCCGAGGCCGTCAGTCCGCTGGCCGTGATGACCCGAGGCTATGCCATCGTGACCACTGACGACGGGCAGCTCCTGCGCTCGTCAGCGGCAACCGCTCCCGGCCAGCACATCGCCATTCGCTTGCAGGAAGGTCGCCTGCAAGCCACCGTGACGGCCTGCCAGCCGCCTGATCTGAACCCGACCTGAAAGAGACATGCCAGACATGCCCATCCGCAACACGTTTCCCGTGCTGTTTGCCACCGCCATCAGCATGCTTGGCGTCCTGGCTTCCGAACCGGTTCACAGCACCCCGATTGCAGCAGCCGCGCTCGCGGCGCAGACACCCGACCCTGTGCCTGAGCTGACACCGGCATTGGCGGCACTGGACGATGCGCTGCGCATCCGTGACGAGGTCACACCAAATGTTCGCCAACGCAGCGCCATGCCACGCCATGCACCAGTCAATGGCGGCGTGGCCATCGTGCCGCTGCCGGACTCACTGCCCCTGACACTGCACTACCAGGGCCAGCCGGTGTGGACCGGACATGTGCAGAGCGGAGGCCCGCGCGTTGCCGTTGTCGGGCTGCCCTTGCAGGCCGAGGGAGAACAGCAGCTGACTGACGCCGAAGGGCGGGTCGCAGCACGCTGGCTGGTGACGCGAAAAACCTATCCCGAACAGCGTCTGGTGCTCAAGGACACGCGCTATGTCACCCCGGACGAAGAGCAGCTGGCACGCTTTGCCCGCGAAGCCGAGCTGCAGAAGCAGACCTACCGGCAGTTCAGCGCTGCACCTGGCAGGGCAATGCAGCAGCCGCCCTGGCCGGTTTTCCGCTGGCCGCTGTCGGGTCGTCTGAGCAGCCCCTTCGGCCTGCAGCGCTTCTTCAACGACGTGCCCAGGGCACCACACCTCGGGCTGGATATCGCCGGCCGTACCGGCGAACCCGTGATGGCACCGGCCGATGGCCGCGTGGCGCTGACCGGCGACTTCTTTTTCAACGGCCGCACCGTCATCCTTGACCACGGACAGGGCCTGTTTTCCATGCTCTGCCATTTCGACGAAATCCGCGTGCAGCAAGGCGACATGGTCACTGCCGGCACGACTGTGGGCACGGTAGGAGCCACCGGGCGCGCCACCGGCCCGCACCTGCACTGGACCGTCAGCCTCAACGATGCCCGCATCGACCCGCGCTGGCTGCTGACCGACAAATAGCGTCAGGCAATCAGGGGCGTCAGCACACCCAGTAGGTGCTGACGTCGCAGCGGCTTGATCAGCACCGACTCCAGACCCGCCGCCTGGTATTCGGCAACACGCAACGGATCACTGTGTGCGGTCATGGCCACCAAGGCGCATGCCGAGTTCGCGCGCCGTGCCTGCTGACGCAGCTGCTGCCAGCGGACAGCAAATCCGGCAGCATTCATGTCCGGCAACTCGCCATCGACCATGACCAGGTCCCAAGGCTCGCCGACATAGCCCAGCGCCGCCTTGCCACTGTCGACACAGGTCAGATCGACACGCCACGGCAGCATGATGCTTTTCAGAAGCTGCTGGCTGATGAGGTCATCCTCGACCACGAGAATGCGCTTGCCGACCCAGAGACGCTCCGCCTCGGCCAGGGCGCGTCCATCCAGCGCCGGTGATCTGCCGGCAAGTGGCTGGGGCATGCCGCGCAGCCCGCTCTCCATGGCCTGGGCGGCATCGCGGGCCTGGGCAACATAGTGCTGCTGCTCATCATCAAGCGGTGTGCTGGCGAGCAGCTCCAGCATGCCGGAAACGCCATGCAACGGCGTGCGTATGTCATGTGACCACTTGCCCCAGGCCGCCTGCTGGCTCAGCAGTTGCTGCCAGCGCTGTTCGCGTTCCCGCAACTGCTGCTGCAGATCCTCGATGACGCCGAGCTGACGCGCCGCTTTCTGCTGCCGGCTCAGCTGCTCGGCGTAACGGGCACCCTGCCCCCAGACCAGTGCGCCGATCAGCAGCAACACGGCAATGCCCAGAAGCACGGCACGAAAGATCAGCCCCAGCTCGGTGCGCAGGATGAGTCCGCCATCAAAACCGACACTGACCCGCCCTATGCGCTCCTGTGCCGGCGCCGTCACGCCGTCGAACCAGTCATCCTCGGCCGGCAACGCCAGCGGCTGCAGGATGTCGGCCTCATAACGCTTGACGTCCTCCGGCATCACCGTCAGCGCGTTTTTGCGCTGCAGCCAGAGTGCACCGGAATGGTCCGTGATGGTCAGGCTGACCACGCCGGGGTACTCGAGGAAGCGCCTGACTGCACCATCCAGCAACCCCGGCTGATTGGAAAGCAGCGCGTAATCGGCACCCGCCGCCAGCTGGCTGGTGAGCTGGCGGGCTGAGGCTTCGAAACGCTGGTTCTGCTCGACCACATGACTCCAGGTCGTCAGCGACAGAATCAGCACCATGACCAGAATCGCAGGCAGGGTACCCAGCAGCAGCAGACGGCGACGCCAGCGCAAGGGATTCATGTGCCACCTCGAACCGGTACGCAGGGAACACGCGAGAGATCCACGGCCAGCGAGCGCGCCACCTGGACATTGCAGACCACTTCGCCAGGCGTCAGCGTGCGCGCAGGCAGGAACGTGCCTGTGCGCTGCCAGTAGCGAAACTGCTCGACAACTGCCGCGATGAGGTCGGCCTTGGGGACGGCACGGGACGCCACGGCGCCTGCCGCGACAAACGCCGGTGTCGGACCGATCCAGGGCCGCTGATGGCGATAGGCGGAGAGCAGGATGACCTTGGCGGTTTCACGCGAGAAGAACCTGGTGTCACTGATGCCGAGCAGCACATCAACCCGCTGGGCGAGCTCCGCCACATCGCGGGCAGTCGGCATGCCGGACAGTCGTCTGGCCACAACACGAGTCTCGCCCGCCTCCTTGCGCAGCGCCAGCACCTCGGCTTCATGCGCCGGAGGATAGAGCACACCGACACGCTGCAGACCGGGAAGCACGGTACGCGCCAGCTGCCACTGCGCGACCAGGTCAACGCCCCAGTACAGCGCCGAGTCTCCAGCACGCAGAGGCCAGTCCGATGCATTGCGGGCAAGCACCAGCTGCGGACGCGAATCAGCGCGTTGCCGCGATGCCGCATCGTCGGTACCCGCAAGCCAGCGCAAGGTGACGGCCGCAGCCGCACCATCGCCGGCATCGGGAACCCAGACAATGTCGGGCGCCGCTGCACGCAAGGCGCGCAGGGCAGGCTCGGGTGCACCCACCACCTGCACAGTCAGGGCCGCATGCAATCCGGGGGAGACGCAAAGACAAAGCCACACCAGCATGGCATGAAGCACGTGCTGAACACACCTGCGCCAGCGCAGCTGCGGGGCCATCATCCGTGACTGCCTCCTGCCTGATGCCTCAATAACGCCACGCTGCACTCGCCCAGATTCGATGCCGGCTGTCGACACCGTTGGCGGTGCGCAGCTCCGGATCATCGGTCAAACGGTACTGGGCAGTGACACCCAGATCGAGCTGCTGGCGCTGGCCTAGCGGAACCACACGTCCGATGTGCAGATCCAGCCGATCATAGAAGTATTGCTGACTGTCGTTCAGGTCGTTGTAGAAGTTGTAGGCGACACTGCCTCGCCAGCCATCCGGATCCATGAGTGACCACATCAGACTACCACTGTGACGGGCAAAGATATCCGTGTTGTTGCTTTCCGGCTGTCCCTTGGGGGCATCGATGTCGAGATGCGAATAGTTGAGCAGCAGGCGCTGAAAGGGCGTCAGACGCCACTGGCTGCCCAGCTCGGCTCCCTGCAGGACATAGTTCTCGATGGGTCCAAGGATGAATTCGTCCAGACCAAGCGTGTTGTCGACCAGCTCCAGATCGTCGCGGAAGAACTTCACGTCGGCTGCAACGCGACTGAACTGGGCGACATACGCCAGTTCATGGGAGCGGATGCGCTCGGTACGCGCCGTGCCGTCAGACTTCACGCGCTGATAGAACACGCCATCAAAGCGGGACTGCGACCGGTCTGCCGTACGTGCCTCGAATGCGGCATCGACCTGGTTCTCGAAGATGTCGGGCGTGTGCACCGCTTCGGAATACCCCAGACGCAGGGCCTGACGCGGATCGAACTGCCAGGACAGGGCCGCTCGCGGCGAAAAGTAGCTGCCGGCGATGTCGTCACGCTCGACGTTGCCACCCAGATTCAGCAGCCATTGATCGGCGAATCGCCACTCGATGTGCGAGAACAGCGACATCACCGTGGATGATGCCGACCCCTGCAGATAGGTTTTTGACGTGGTACGTCCCAGCAGCGCCTCGCCCCCCAGCACCATGCGGAAGCGCTCATTTGGCGTCCATGTGTTGCTGAGCTCGATGTCAGTGCGCTGGTCGCGGTAGCTGACATCGGTGTTGTAGTCCAGCAGCGGCAAGGTCGGCTCACCGGTCTGCGGATCAATTTCCAGCATGCTGATGGTCAGCAGACAGGTGTCACGCAGTGCGGCATTGGTCAGCAGCGGGCCTGGATTGGTACAGGCCGCGACCGGGTCATCGACAAAGGCACGGGCCTGATCCGGATCCTCACGCTGCAGCCGATTCAGCTCGGGTGACACGACGACATAGGGCAGCCTTACTTTCCACGGCTCGTCACGATCAAAGTGATTGAAGGAGACCTGGGCATTGAAGGTATTGCGCTGCCCGATTGGCTGCAGCAGGTTCATCGTGGCATGCGCGTTGTCGACGGTTGCCACCGGCAATTCACGGTACAGATCCTGGTTGTTCAGTCGCTCCTGCTGGGCCGTCGAGCGCGCCCCGCCAATGCTGAAGGTGAACTCGCCATTCTGTGCCGTGGTCCACACGCCCTTGCCATAGAGGCCTTCGCTGCGCGTGTCGTCACGATAGGACGCCTCACGCTTGAGGTTGGTGTCAAAGCCCCGATCGCCGCGACGAAACGCCGACCAGGACCAGTCGCCACCGAGTCCGGACAACGAGAGCCGGGCAAAACTGTCACCAATGCCATCCTCGCCAGCACGATGCACCAGCTCGGCATTGGGGACATCCTGCGGATGTCGGGTGATGATGTTGATGACCGCGTAGAAGCTGTTGGCACCGTGCGTGGCCGAAGACGGGCTGCGCACCACCTCGATGCGTTCGACGTCCTCGATGTCCAGGGGCAGGCCGATCCAGTCCACCACCGCGAGACCGGTCTGGTACAGCGAGCGCCCGTCGACCTGCACCTGCATGCGGCGGTTGCCGAAGGTGGAGGTACCGTGATAACCGACGTAGGCCTCGGAGCCGGACTCGCGAGCGACGATCATGCCCGGCACCAGGCGCAGCACGTCGTAGATCTGGCGTGCGCCGGAGGCGCGGATGGTGGCACGGTCAATGACCGTGACCGCCGATGGCGCATCCAGGGGCGACTGCTGCAGACGCGTGGCCGAGATCACCGAAACCGGCGACACCTCTGCCGGTGCCTCCTCGAACCCGAGATCATCGGCCTGCGTCAGTGTCGGGCCGACGATCAGCCCGAGGCAGGCGAGGCGCAGCAGATCAGCGTTTCTTTTCGCGCTTCTTGTGGAACTGGACATGGCGGCGTCGGCGCTCGGCTTGGGCTTCGGTCAGCTTGTTGACCCTATCCTTGAACGGGTTGTCCGTGGTCTTGAACTCGAATTTGACCGGCGTGCCCTGCAAACGCAAGGCCTTGCGGAAGACGTTCTCGAGATAGCGCTTGTAATCCTTGGGCACCGATTCGGTCTGGTTGCCATGAATCACGAACAGCGGCGGGTTCTGGCCACCCATGTGGCAGTAGCGCAGCTTGATGCGACGACCGGACACGAGCGGCGGCTGGTGCTGCTCGAGCGCATCCGCCAGCAGCTGGTTGAGGCGGTTGGTCGGAACCTTGATCATGGCCGAGTCGTAGGCGCGGTGGATGGACGGATACAGATCCCCCACGGCGGTGCCGTACTTGGCCGAGATCAGATGGATCTTGACGTAGGGCAGGAAGTCGAAGCGACGCTCCATGTCGTTGCGCAGCTTCTTCTTCTCGTCATCCGTCATGCCGTCCCACTTGTTGATGGCGATGACCAGCGCGCGCCCGGTTTCCAGCACGAAGCCGAGCAGGTTGAGGTCTTGGTCGACGATGCTTTCGTGGGCATCCATGACCATGACCACGACATGCGCGTCCTTGACCGCCTGCAGGGTCTTGATCACCGAGAACTTTTCCACGGTCTCGTTGACGCGGCCACGGCGTCGGATGCCGGCGGTGTCGATCAGCGTGTAGCGCCGCTCCTGGCGCTCGAACGGAATGTAGATGCTGTCGCGGGTGGTACCCGGCATGTCGTAGACCACCACGCGCTCTTCGCCGAGCAGGCGGTTGACCAGCGTCGACTTGCCCACGTTGGGGCGTCCGATGATGGCGATCTTGATGCCGGCCTCGGGGTCCTCGACGTCCGGATCATCCTCGGGGTAGTCCGCGAGAATGGTCTCGATCATCTGGGTCACGCCACGGCCATGGCTGGCGGCAATGCCGTGCAGCTCGCCGAGGCCGAGGCGGTGGAAGTCGGCCAGCGCGACCTCTTCCTGGATGCCGTCAATCTTGTTGACCACCAGCTGCACCTGCTTGTTCAGCGTGCGCAGCTCGGTGGCGATCTGGGTGTCGGCGGGGGTCAGGCCGGCACGCGCATCGACCAGGAACAGGACGATGTCGGCCTCTTCGATGGCCAGACGCGACTGTTCGGCCATGGGCGCATCGATGCCCTGCTCCGATTCGCCGATGCCGCCGGTGTCGATGACGATGAAGGACTTGTTGCTGATGCACGCGTCACCGTACTTACGGTCACGCGTCAGGCCCGGCAGGTCGGCCACAAGGGCATCACGGCTTCGCGTCAGCTGGTTGAAAAGCGTCGACTTGCCGACATTGGGGCGCCCGACCAGGGCAAGCACAGGTTTCATCAATCATCCACTCAGGGTTTCAGGTCCCAGGCCGCCAGTCTGCCTTCGACAGACAGGGTAAGCAGCTGGGGTGCATCTACAACAACGCTCATCAGGGGCGCGCCAGCGGCACGCTTGCGACCGCGCGGGGCACCATCACGGGGGCTGAACACATGCAGCCAGCCATCGCTGTCGCCTACCACCACCAGACCGCGCCAGATGACCGGGGCCAGCAGCTTGCGACCCTTGAGGCCATCCTGCAGCCAGACCACGGCACCGGTGATCTTGTTGATGGCCGCCAGCGAGCCATCGGCATCGACTGCATAGACATGGGCGCCGTCAAAGGCGACGCTCTGCGTGGTGGAGACATTGATCTGCCAGCGGCGACGCACCTGCTGGGTATCGGTGGCGGTGAGCTGCGACTGGTAGCCGGCGGTGTACAGGGTCCCGTTGCTGTCGAGCACGAGGTCACCATCGATGTCCATCAGGCGCTCGAGTTCGCCACGACCGCGCGAACTGGTGACACGGGTCTGCCAGACCGGCAGGCCGTTCTTGAGGTCGAGCTGGTACAGGTCGCCCTGGCCACTGACCGCGAACAGCTTGTCACCGGACGCCACCGGGGCCGCATTGCCGCGCAGTGACAGCGGCGGCACCGGGGTGTCGAACTTCCAGCGCGGCTGACCGGTGTCACGGGCAAAGACCTGGATGCGACCATCCAGGGTCTGCACGATGACATCGGTGGCAGTGATGCGCGGCACCGACAGCAGCGAGGCGCCCAGCGGCGCGCGCCAGACCGGCGAGCCATCCTTGCTGCGCAGCACCAGCAGGTCGGACTGATCGGTGCCGACGGCGAGAATGTCACCATCAACCGCGACGCCACCGGTGATGCCGGTGGTCAGACGGGCCTTCCAGCGCAATGCGCCACTGGCGCGCCCGATGGACTTGATCACGCCATCGCGACTGGCGGCATAGACAGCGGGCGCCTCGACTGCCGGCTCCAGCGAAAGAAACTCGTTGTCTGCGCCATCCCCCACCGAAGCGGACCAGCGCTTGTCGATCTCCACGCCCTTGCCGGCGATCTCGGGGAGCGGGGCAGCACCCGATGACGCCGGGTTGCTGCTGCAGGCGCCGAGGGCCAGGGTTGCGAGAAGTGCCAGGGCCAGTGGCAGACGGGTCATGGCATTCATTGGGCAGTCTCCTGTGACACTGCGGCCTCGGCAGCCTTGCGCGGCACCGGAGTCAGGCCGACATCGGCAAGCTTGAGCTCAAGCACCGGGCGCTGCTCGTTGCGCGCCGCCAGCGCCCGGTCAGCCTCGGCATAGGCCTTGGCAGCAGCGGCCCGATCATTCTTCTGCAGGGCGAGATCGCCACGAATCTCCGCCACCAGCGGCAGAAGTGCCGGCGAATCGACTGCCTGCAGCTGCTCCTCGGCCGCCTTGAGATCGCCCTTGGCGATCAGCACGCGCGCCAGGCGGGTACGCACCAGCAGCACGGTTTCCGCATCAGGCTTCTGCTCCAGCACCCAGCGCAGGTGCTTTTCGGCCTGAGCCAGCTGACTGGTCTCGACGGCATGACGGGCCAGCATCAGGGCAGCATCGACGGCATAGGGCGTGCTGGCATGTTCATCCATGAGCTGACGCGCGAGACGCTGCAAATCGGTGTTGGCGGCCTTGTCATCGGGATTGGCCAGGCTGCGCTGGGCAGCCGTGTTCATCTGCTGCTGCAGGGTCTGCGCCACGGTAGCCGAATTGATCTGCTCGGCCTGCCACCAGCGCCAGCCAGCCACGCCGGCACCCGCCACCGCCACCCCCAGAAGCAGTGACATGCCATAGCGCTGCCACCAGGTCTTCAAGCTCTCGACGGCTTCATCTTCGTTGTAGGCCACCCGCAATCCCTCATTCTTCGTTGTCGTTGAGAACCGCAGACACGGTCGCGACCACGTCGGTCAACGCCACGCGCTGCTGGTCACGTGCTTCACGCAGCCATTTCAGGGTACAGACCCCGGCCGCCAGTTCCTCGTCACCCATCATCAGGGCCAGACGGGCACCCGATTTGTCGGCCTTGCGGAACTGCGACTTGATGCTGCCACCGCCGCAGTTATACACGATTCGCGCCCCGCCACAGGCATCACGCAACGACTCCGCCAGCTGCATCATGGCCGGCACCGTGGCATCGCCCAGCGCCATGACGAAGACGTCGGCCTCGGCGGCCGGGGTCTGAGGCGCGACAGCCTCCAGCAGCAGCACCAGACGCTCCAGTCCGATGGCAAACCCCACCGCGGGCGTGGCCTGGCCACCGAGCTGCGACACCAGGCCGTCATAGCGACCACCGGCACACACCGTACCCTGCGATCCCAGTGCCGTGGTTACCCACTCGAACACGGTCTTGTTGTAGTAGTCGAGACCACGCACCAGCGAGGGGTTGACCCGGTAGCTGATCCCGCAGGCATCAAGCAGGCCGCAGAGACGCTGGAAGTGCTGGCGCGAGCCCTCGTCCAGGTAGTCGGTCAGCACCGGGGCATTGGCCAGGATCGCGCGCGTGGCGGGATCCTTGCTGTCGAGAATGCGCAGCGGGTTGCTGTGCAGGCGACGCTGCGAGTCGTCATCGAGCTGGGTGCGGAACTGCTCGAGATAGGCCACCAGCGCGGCGCGATAGGCGGCACGCGCTTCCAGCTCGCCGAGACTGTTGATTTCCAGCGTCACGACGTCGCTCAGGCCCAGCTCGCGCCACAGGCGGGCACTCAGCAGGATGAGCTCGGCGTCCATGTCGGCACCGCTCTGGCCGAAGGTCTCGACGCCGAACTGGTGGAACTGGCGGTAGCGGCCCTTCTGCGGACGCTCGTAGCGGAACATGGGGCCGGCATACCACAGCTTCGGGCTCTGGTTGTGGGTCAGGCCATGCTCCAGGCAAGCGCGCACACAGCCGGCCGTGCCTTCCGGGCGCAGGGTCAGCGACTCGCCGCTGCGATCCTCGAAGGTATACATCTCCTTCTCGACGATGTCGGTGACCTCGCCGATGGCGCGCTTGAACAGGGGCGTCGGCTCCACCACCGGCAGACGGATTTCCTGATAGCCATGGCGCTGCATCAGCCCGCGCAGCACCGACTCGACCTGCTGCCAGCGCGCCGTGCTGTCGGGCAGGATATCGTTCATGCCACGAATGGCGTTTATGCGACTCATCAAACCATCCCAGTCAGGCGGTCGCTGACGACCCCCTGATCACTCAATGCGTTATTCAGCGGCCGTGCGCGTGATCAGCCGCGCGGCGTCCGCCTCTTTCTCGGCCACGCGCTCGCGCACCATGGCCTCGATCTCGTCGACCAGCTTGTCGGTGTCGATGAGGTGGCTCTTTTCGCCATTGCGGTACACCAGCGAGCGCGGCAGCGCGCCGACCACGCCGATATCCGCTTCCTTGGCCTCGCCCGGGCCGTTGACCTTGCAGCCGATCACCGACACGTCCATCGGCGTGCGGATATCCTCGAGCCGTGCCTCCAGCGCGTTCATCACGCGGATGACGTCGAACTCCTGACGCGAGCAGCTCGGGCAGGCGATGAAGTTGATGCCGTTGGAGCGAATCCCCAGCGACTTCAGGATATCGAAGCCGACCTTCACCTCGTCCTCCGGTTCAGCCGCCAGCGACACGCGCAGGGTGTCACCGATGCCGTCCAGCAGCAGGCCGCCGAGCGCGATGGCCGACTTCACCGTGCCCGAGCGAAACACGCCGGCCTCGGTCACGCCCAGGTGAAGCGGGTTGTCGATCTGCGCCGACAGCAGACGGTAGGCATCCAGCGTCAGGAACACGTTGGATGCCTTCACGCTGACCTTGAACTCATGGAAGTTGAGACGATCGAGGATGTCGATGTGGCGCATCGCCGATTCCAGCAGGGCCTGGCCGGTGGGCTCGCCGTACTTCTTCTGCAGGTCCTTCTCCAGCGAGCCGGCGTTGACGCCGATGCGCATGGAGATGCCATGGTGCCGGGCCGCCGCGACGACCTCGCGTACCTTGTCATCGGAGCCGATGTTGCCCGGGTTGATGCGCAGGCAGTCCACGCCCTGCTCCGCCACGGCCAGCGCGATGCGGTGGTCGAAGTGGATGTCCGCCACCAGCGGCACGCCCGGCACACGCTTGCGGATATGCCCGAAAGCCTCCGCGGCCTCCATGGACGGCACCGACACCCGCACGATGTCGGCACCCGCCGCAACGCAGCGCTGGATCTGGCCGACCGTGGCCTCGACATCGCAGGTCTCGGTGTTGGTCATGGTCTGCACCGTGATCGGGGCATCACCACCCACGAACAGGTTGCCGACCCGGATCTTCCGGGTCAGACGACGCTTGATGGGGGACTCATGCATGGTGTCAGGTTCCTCGTGCGGCTGTTCCGGACTCAGCGTGCCAGACGGAAGCTGGCGATATCACCACGCGTGTAGGGCTTCAGATTGACCGCCTTGCCATTGCGCGCCATCGACGTGACATGGACATTGCCGATGTTGATGGTGAAGGGCGGCTGGCCGCTGACCGATACGGTCTGACCCGGGTTCTTCAGGCCATAGACCAGCTCCTGGCCAGTGGCATCACGCACGCTGATCCAGGAACGACCGGAAAAATTGAAGCTGAGATTGTCGATGCTGGGCGCAGCCGTGGCAGGCGCCGCCGGGCGAGTCGAGGCAGTGGTTGCCGTCGATGGCACGGCAGCCACCGGCTTGGCTGCCACCGCAGCCGGAGCTGTCGCTGGCGCCACCGGAGCCACGGCCTGGGTCGCGAGCGGACGCGCGGCAGCAGGCGCCGCCGCCGAGGGAGCCGGCAGCGCAGATGCCGGAGCAGACGGTGTGACGCCAGATGCAGGCACGGTCGCCGGAGCCGTTGCCGGTGCCGGCGCAGTTGCAGGTGCGGTTGCTGGCGTAGTGGCCGGAGCAGGCACAGCCCCCGGTGCTGGCGCTGGCAGCGGCAGACCATCCGGACCGGTTTGCGGGGCCACCGGGGTTGCCGCCGCCGGATCGGTCACGACAGGCGTCGGCTCCGGGGTCAGCGGCTCGGGCAGGGAAGCAGACAGCTCGTCAGAGGGGAGGTCCAGCACGATGGGCTCTTCCGGATCGACCACCACGGCCTCGGGCTCGTCGGCCTGCCAGAACAAGGCACCGAAAAGCAGCGTCAGCAGCAGCAGGATGGCGCCCCAGGACATCAGACGCGCGACACTGAACTGGCGCGCCTGGCTAAGGAACATTTGCTTGGGCAGCTGACGACTGCCGGCACGCACCGCCTCGCTCGCCGAGCCGGCCAGCACGGTGCTGCCCAGCGGCGACACCGCACCGCCTGCCTGACGATCGAATGCCGCCACCAGCACATCACTGGCAATGCCGAGCATGTCGGCATAGCGGCGGATGTAGCCGCGAACAAAGGTGGTGCCCGGCAGCGCCGCGTAGTCATTGGCTTCCAGCGCCTGCACATAGCGCACCGACAGCTTGGTTTCTGCAGCCACCTGTTCGACGCTCAAGCCCTGCTGACGACGCGCATCGGCCAGCTTCTGCCCGGGCAGATCCGCAGGCGGCAAACCGTTTGAGGGGCTCAGCGATTCATCACTCACGTTCACGGAAATTCATCCTCGAAACAATCAGGTTCAGGTATTGGAGGTACGGATAATTTCCTGATCACGGGTTCGCGCCTGCCAGCGTTCGGCACGGCGAGTCCGGTCCTTCACCTGGCCAACCAGCTGACCACAGGCGGCATCGATGTCATCGCCACGCGTGGTGCGTATGGTGGTGGTGAACCCGGCCCGGATCAGGCGGTTCTGGAACTCGACAATGCGCTCACGCGGCGTGCTGCCATACGGTGCATGCGGGAACGGATTGAACGGAATCAGGTTGATCTTGCTGGGCACGTTGTGGAGCAACCGGGCAAGCTGGTCGGCATGCTCAGGCTGGTCATTGACGCCATCGAGCATGACGTATTCCATCGTCACCTTGCGACGACCGACATCGCTGCCCTGGTGATGGATCAGCCAGCGCCGGCAGGCCGCCATCAGCTCGCTCAGCGGATACTTGCGGTTGATTGGCACCAGCTCGTTGCGGAGTTCGTCGTTGGGCGCGTGCAGTGACACCGCCAGCGACACGTCCATGGTCTGGGTGAGCTTGTCGAGCATGGGCACCACGCCGGAGGTCGACAGCGTGACGCGACGCTTGGACAGGCCGTAGGCAAAGTCATCCAGCATGATCTGCATGGCCGGAACCACGGCATCGAAGTTGAGCAGGGGCTCGCCCATGCCCATCATCACCACATTGGTGATGGCGCGGGTACGCGTCAGCTCACCATCAGCGTTGCGACCGCTGAAGGCGCCCTCGTCGAGGTAGGACTTGTTGGCAATCCAGACCTGGGCAATGATCTCGGCAGGTGTCAGGTCACGCTGGAAGCCCTGCTTGCCGGTCGAGCAGAAACTGCAATCGAGGGCGCAGCCGACCTGCGAGGACACGCACAGGGTCTTGCGATCACCATCGGGAATCAGCACGGTTTCCACCATGCTGTTGTCACCGACCTTGATGACCCATTTGCGCGTGCCGTCAGCGGAGAAGTTCTTGTAGACCACTTCCGGCACACAGACCTCGGCGTGCTGCTCAAGCTTGGCACGCAGCGTCTTTGCCAGGTTGGTCATGGCGGCAAAGTCAGCCACGCCCTGCTGGTGTATCCACTTCATGACCTGGCCAGCGCGAAACTTCTTCTCGCCTATCTGCTCGAAAAAGACTTCCATCTGGGCACGACTCAGGCCCAGCAGATTGACGCGACGGCCGGCGGCCAGATGTTCGGCAGTGCTGACGACCGGGGTGGCCTCGGGCACGGAAACAGACTCTTGCATACCACTCTCGACGGGTTGCTACACCAGTTATGTCGACGCTGCAGGCGCGGTGCCTGTGAGCGCAAAGGCCGCAGTACGTCGTACCGCGGCCTTGTCAGTCCGTGACAGCCACTCCGCAGAGCGACTGACTGCCCCGCTGCGCCATGCGCACCGGGGCTGGCGTCACCTTAGCGGGTACGCGGGCAAACTTCCAGCGCGCTGAAGAAGTACGACACTTCACGTGCTGCGGAGGTGGTGGAGTCCGAGCCGTGGGCAGCGTTCTCGTCGATGCTGACGGCGAAGTCGGCACGAATGGTGCCCGGAGCGGCATCCTTCGGATTGGTGGCACCGAGGATGTCACGGTGAGCCAGCACGGCGTTCTCGCCTTCCAGCACCGACACCACGACCGGACCCGAGGTCATGAAGGCGACCAGGTCGTTGAAGAAGCCGCGGCCGGCGTGCTCGGCGTAGAAGCCCTCGGCTTCGGCCTTGGACAGGTGCTTCATCTTGGTGGCGACGATCTTGAGGCCGGCGGCTTCAAAACGGCTGAAGATGGCACCAATGGCGTTCTTGCCAACGGCGTCCGGCTTGATGATGGACAGAGTGCGTTCGACGGCCATGATGGGCTCCATGCTCAAAAGTGATGTGAATCGCGTCTTGCCGGGTCGGCAGACAATGGGCGCGAATTATACGCGGGGTTTCGTGTCACTGCCATGTCTGTTTTTGCTGGCAGCACCATGCGCCTAACCAGAACCTGCAATAACGAACATGTTGATCAGTGGCGCCTGCCCGCCCGTGGGATTGTGCGAAACACGCCGTGAATACACTCCTGTAGGCTCGGCTCGGCATCCATGCCTCGCACGGTTTCGCAAAATGCCACGAGCGAACAGGCTATGACCAGGGCGCGCTGAGCAAACGTCAGATAACACCGATTGCTGAGCTGGACGGGTATCGGAGCTGCGGTAAAACCGTGCGAGGCATGGATGCCGAGCCGAGCCCCAGGGAAGGGTTCACGCGTGTTTTAACGCAGCTCCGATACCCGTCCAGCGCCGATCCAGAGTGTGCTCAGACCTCGTCCATCCACGCCATCTGGATGGCCTCGAGGATCTTCTCGCCGCAATGCCCGGGGTCGTCAGCGAACTCGGGAAGCGCCATCACCCACTGCATGAGATCAGTGAAGCGGATGGTCTTCGGGTCGACGTCGGGATGCGCCTCGCAGAGCGCGATGGCGATATCCAGGGTATCGGTCCATTTCAGCGACATGATTGCTCTCCCGTGAACTGCCGGTGGCAGCTCAGTGCTTTTCGGCAGCGTGATTGAGGGTATAGCGCGGAATCTCCACCACCAGATCCTCGTCGCCGACGATGGCCTGGCAGGACAGGCGCGAATCGGCCTCCAGCCCCCAGGCCTTGTCGAGCAGATCCTCTTCCAGCTCGTCGAGCTCGTTGAGGGAGTCGAAGCCCTCGCGCACGATGACATGGCAGGTGGTGCAGGCGCAGGCCTTGTCACAGGCGTGCTCGATGGCCAGACCCTGGCGCAGGGCGGCATCGCAGATGCTTTCGCCGGTCTCGGCCGTGATGACCGCACCCTGCGGACAGATTTCATGGTGCGGCAGCACGATGATGCGAGGCATGTCAGCCCTCCAGTTCGGTCAGGTTCTTGCCGGCGAATGCCTGACGTATGCCGGCATCCATGCGGCGCGCGGCGAGCAGCTCGCCGGCATGGTTGAGACGCTCGGCGGACTGCGTGATGGCCGCGCTGTCCGCAGCGGCAGCCAGCGTCTTGAGCTCGGCGATGGCACGCGTCAAGGCGGCAACTTCATGCGCATCCAGCAGCCGGCCGTCCTCAGCCAGCGCCGCCTCGGTGGCCAGCCACAGGCGCTCGGCTTCAGCACGCGCCTCGGTCAGGCTGCGGGCCTGCATGTCGGCGACGGCATGCTGCTGGGACTCGCGCAACAGGCGCAGGATGTCCTCGTCAGCCAGCCCCCAGGACGGTTTCACCACGATCTCGGCACGAACCCCGGTGGATGTCTCTTCGGCGGTGACACTGAGCAGACCGTCGGCATCGACCTGGAAGGCGACGCGGATGCGTGCGGCACCCGCCACCATGGGTGGAATGCCGCGCAGCGTGAAACGCGCCAGCGAGCGGCAGTCGGCGACCAGCTCGCGCTCGCCCTGCACCACGTGCAGGCTCATGGCGGTCTGGCCATCCTTGAAGGTGGTGAACTCCTGGGCACGCGCGACCGGAATCGGCGTGTTGCGCGGGACGATCTTCTCGACCAGCCCGCCATAGGTCTCCAGACCCAGCGACAGCGGGATGACATCCAGCAGCAGCAGATCGCTGTCGGGCTTGTTGCCCGCGAGGATGTCGGCCTGCACCGCCGCACCGATGGCGACCACCTGATCCGGATCAAGATGCGTCAAGGGTGGACGACCGAAGAACTCGCCGACACGGCGGCGCACCAGCGGCACGCGCGTGGAGCCTCCGACCAGCACGACCTCGGCGAGATCGGCCGCCTTCAGGCCGGCGTCACGCAGCGCACGCCGGCAGGCGCGCAGGGTCTCGTCCACGAGCGGGGCGACGAGCTGCTCGAAGGCATCCCGCGTGAGCACGCCTGTCCAGTCGGCAGGCGCCCCACCGGTGCCGGCGGCCAGCTTGAGCTCGACGGACTCACGCTGACTCAGCGCCTCCTTGACCTTGCGTGCGGTCATCTGGAGACGGCGCTGCACATCGGCATCGGGGTTGACGATGCCGGCCGACGCCATGATCCAGCCAGCGATGGCATGATCGAAATCATCCCCGCCGAGCGCGGCGTTGCCACCGGTGGCCAGCACTTCGAACACGCCCTGATGCAGTCGCAGGATGGAGATGTCGAAGGTGCCCCCGCCCAGATCGTAGATGGCATGAATGCCTTCCGCCTGGCGGTCGAGTCCGTAGGCGACGGCCGCCGCCGTAGGCTCGTTGAGCAGACGCAGCACCTGCAAGCCGGCAAGCCGGGCGGCATCCTTGGTGGCCTGGCGCTGGGTCTCGTCGAAATAGGCCGGAACGGTGATCACCGCGCCGGCAAGCTCGCCACCCAGCGCCTCTTCAGCGCGCAGCTTGAGCACCCGGAGGATTTCGGCGGAGGCCTCAACCGGGCTGCGCTCGCCAGCGATGGTACGGAAATAGGGAACGCCGTTGTCGTGCAGCGTGATGTCGTAGGGCAGCTGGGCGCCCAGCTGATGCAGCACATCCAGCCCGCGCCCCATGAAGCGCTTGACCGAGATCAGCGTGTTGAGCGGATCCTGCGCAGCGCCTTGACGGGCCCTCTCGCCAACCTCGACATGACCATCTGCCAGATAGCGCACCACGGACGGCAGCAGCACCTGCCCGTCATGGTCAGGCAAGACACGCGGCAGTCCGCTTTGCATCGTGGCCACCAGCGAATGCGTGGTGCCGAGATCGATGCCGATGGCCAGGCGATGTTGATGCGGGGCCTGGCTCTGGCCCGGTTCCACGATTTGCAGCAACGCCATCAGAGCTCGTCCAGTTCGTCTTCCAGGCGCTCGCGCTCAGCCTGGATCTCCGCCAGCAGGCGGGACATGAAATGCAGCTTGCGCAAGGTGTCGGCCGCCTCGCTCCAGTCCTGCGCCGCGTAGTCGATGGGAAACTCGCGCAACAGATTGTCACGCCACTCGGCCGCATCGGCTTCGAGTGCATCCAGGGTTTCCAGCGAATCGGCCTCGTCCAGCTGCTCGCGCAACTCCATCTGGGTCATCAGGAAGTCGGTGTCGGCGATGGTGCTGCGTTCGCCATCAATGCCGTGGCCGGCCAGCTGCAGCAGATAATGCGCGCGCTTGATGGGATCGCGCAGCGTCTCGTGTGCCGCATTGATGTACGCCGCCATCTGCAGGGCATGCTGCTGGCCGGCCGCGTCGTCCTGGGCGTGACGATCAGGGTGGTGCAGACGCTGCAGTTCGCGCCAGCGCGGCTGCAGCGCGGCAACATCAATGACAAACCCTGTCGGGAGGCCGAACAGCTCGAAATAGCTGGAGCTCAGATCCACAAGACGGTCTCCTGTCAGACGGTGAAGGATTCGCCGCAGCCGCACTCACCCTTCTGGTTCGGGTTGCTGAACTTGAAACCTTCGTTCAGGCCTTCCTTGACGAAGTCCATCTCGGTGCCATCGAGGTAGGCCAGGCTCTTGGGATCGACAATGACCTTGACGCCAAAGGACTCGAACACCTGATCGGCCTCCTCGACCGCATCAACGAACTCGAGAACGTAGGCAAGGCCGGAGCAGCCGGAGGTCTTGACGCCGACACGCACGCCCTCGCCCTTGCCACGCCCTTGCAGACAGGCCTGGACATGGCGCGCAGCCGGTTCGGTCAGGGTAATCGCCACGAACAGTCTCCCTGGGGGCCGGATCAGGCGCCCTGCTTCTTGCGGTAATCGGCGATGGCTGCCTTGATGGCGTCTTCGGCCAGCACCGAGCAGTGGATCTTCACCGGCGGCAGGGCCAGCTCTTCGGCAATCTGGGTGTTCTTGATGCCGGCGGCCTCGTCCAGCGACTTGCCCTTGACCCACTCCGTCACCAGCGAGCTGGAGGCGATGGCGGAACCGCAGCCATAGGTCTTGAAACGGGCGTCACGGATGATGCCGTCGTCGTCCACCTGGATCTGCAGCTGCATGACGTCGCCGCAGGCCGGTGCACCGACCATGCCGGTGCCGACATGAACATCCGCCTTGTCGAGCTTGCCGACGTTGCGCGGGTTCTCGTAGTGATCGATGACTTTTTCGCTGTAGGACATGTTCTTGACTCCTTGTGCAGGCCGGGCGCGCTCAGTGCGCGACCCAGGCCACGGTGCTCAGGTCGATGCCGTCCTTGTACATGTCCCAGAGCGGAGACAGGTCACGCAGGCGATTGACCGCCTGACGGGCATACTGGATGACGAAATCGATGTCGGCCTCGGTGGTGTAACGGCCCATGGTGAAGCGGATCGAGCTGTGCGCGAGCTCGTCGCTCAGGCCCAGGGCACGCAGCACGTAGGACGGCTCCAGCGAGGCCGAGGTGCAGGCCGAGCCGGACGACACGGCGATGTCCTTGAGCGCCATGATCAGCGACTCGCCCTCGACGAAATTGAAGCTGACGTTCAGGTTGCCGGCGATGCGCTGCACGGCGTCACCGTTCAGGAACACCTGCTCGAGATCCTGCAGACCGGCCCAGAGCGTGTCGCGCAGCACGCGCAGACGAGCCTGTTCCTCGTGCATTTCTTCCCTGGCGATGCGGAAGGCCTCACCCATGCCGACGATCTGGTGGGTGGCCAGGGTGCCCGAGCGCATGCCGCGCTCATGGCCGCCACCGTGGATCTGCGCCTCCAGACGGACGCGCGGCTTGCGGCGCACATAGAGCGCGCCGATGCCCTTGGGACCGTAGGTCTTGTGCGCGCAGAAGCTCATCAGGTCGACCTTCATGGCATCAAGGTCGATGTCGATCTTGCCGGTCGACTGCGCGGCATCGACATGGAACAGGATGCCGCGGGCGCGGGTGATCTCGCCGATGGCGGCGATGTCGGTGATGGTGCCGATCTCGTTGTTCACGTGCATCAGCGACACCAGGATGGTGTCCGGACGCAGCGCCGCCTCGACCGCTGCCGGCTGGATCAGGCCGGTGCCCGGCTCGGGATCCAGGTAGGTGACGTCGAAGCCGTCACGCTCGAGCTGGCGGCAGGCATCCAGCACGGCCTTGTGCTCGATCTTCGAGGTCAGGATGTGCTTGCCCTTGTTGCCGTAGAAGCCGGCCACGCCCTTGATGGCGAGGTTGTTGGATTCGGTGGCTCCCGAGGTCCAGACGATCTCGCGCGGATCGGCATTGACCAGGGCGGCGACATGGCCGCGCGCGGTCTCCACGGCTTCTTCGGCCAGCCAGCCATAGGCATGCGAACGCGAGGCCGGGTTGCCGAAGTTACCCTCCATGCGCAGGCAGTTCATCATCGCCTCGGCCACGCGCGGATCAACCGGGGTGGTCGCGGAGTAATCGAGATAAATCGGACGCTTCATGCCTGACCTCTGTTCATCAAAATTCGTGTATCCGGGGTTCCGGACACCGTGATCGCGCTCAGCATGCCGGCGCGATCATCCGGGATGTTTCGTTTTCCTGCCGCCGCCGCACCTGGGCTTCGCTCTGCCGGATGGCAACGGCCTGCACCTCGCCGCGCGAGAGCAGTTCCTGCAGGGTGATGCCTGACAGGAAATGATGAATCTGCTGGCTCAGATCCGTCCACAGTTCATGGGTCAGACAGGTCACGCCCTGCTGACAATCGCCCTGCCCCTGGCAGCGCGTGGCATCCACCGACTCGTCGACCGCATCAATGATCTCGGCGACATGGATCAGACCGGCAGCGCGCGCCAGCTGGTAGCCACCACCGGGGCCGCGCACGCTGGACACCAGGCGACCCTTGCGCAGCTTGGCGAACAGCTGCTCCAGATAGGACACCGAGATCGACTGTCGATCGGAGATGTCGCCGAGACTCACCGGGCCTTTTTGCGCGTGCAACGCCAGATCCAGCATGGCCGTCACGGCATAGCGGCCTTTCGTGGTCAAACGCATGAACTGCTCCTGTGAGTCTTCCTTGATCACAGCGTATTAAATCTGACTAAATTAGTCAACTATTTAGCCCACTAAAGCGGTCGGGATTTTAGGCAGTCGGCATCAAGAAAGCCAGAGCGCAGCGCCGGCTTTTTGTCTCGGGTGCGATGACCCGCAGGCACGAGCGCTATACTGCCAACCTCGTGATTGCGGAGAAAACCCGGTGAATGCCTCCCAGCCCTGGCTGATCGTGCTGGTTCTTGTCGCCATCAGCGCCTTCTTTTCGCTGTCGGAAATCTCGCTGGCGGCAGCTCGCCGCATCAAGCTCACGGTACTCGCCGACGCCGGCGATGCACGCGCGGCCGCTGTGCTGGCGCTGCAGGCCAACCCGGGCTACTTCTTCACCGGCATCCAGGTCGGCGTCAATGCGGTCGCCATCCTCGCCGGCCTGTTTGGCGAATCCCTGCTGACCCCGACCTTCACCCTGCTGCTGGGCCTGCTCTATCAGGGGCCATGGCTGGACAGCATCAGCCTGGCACTGTCCTTCGTGGTGCTGACCAGCCTGTTCATCCTGTTTGCCGACCTGCTGCCAAAGCGCCTGGCCATGCGGGCGCCAGAACAGGTCGCCATGCGCATCATCGCGCCCATGCAGGCATTCATCACGCTCTGCCACCCCCTGGTGTGGTGCTTCGACTCCCTGACTCGCCGTCTGTTGCGCCTGGCAGGCATCAACGAACGCACCGGCGATGACATCACCACGGATGACATCCAGGCCATGGTCGATGCCGGCACCCAGGCCGGCCTGCTGCTGCGCAACGAACAGCAGGCCATCGACAACATCTTCGAGCTGGAGTCGCGACTGGTGACCTCGGCCATGACCACCCGCGAAAGCGTCAGCTACCTCACCCTGCAGGACAGCGAGGACGAGCTGAGGGCACAGATCATGCGTCACGTGCACTCCAAGTTCCTGGTCTGCGACGACGTCATCGATCGCGTGGTCGGTTACGTGGAATCCAAGGACCTGCTCAACACACTGCTCAGCCAGCAGCCGCTGGCACTGCCGCAGTCATCCGCCGTCAAGCCGGTGCTCAGCGTGCCCGACTCGCTGAGCCTGTCGGAGCTGCTGGCGCAGTTCCGCGCCAGTCGCGAGGACTTCGCGGTGGTGCTCAACGAATACGCGCTGGTGGTCGGGGTCGTGACGCTCAATGACGTCATGAACACGGTGATGGGTGATCTGGTGACGCTGAACCAGCAGCAGATCGTGCGTCGCGATGACGGCAGCTGGCTGGTCGACGGCTTCACCCCGGTCGAGGACGTGATGCGCACGCTGGAGATCACGCACTTCCCCGACGACGAGCATTACGAAACCATTGCCGGCTTCATGATGTACCAGCTGCGCAAGGTGCCGCGCCTGACCGACCATGTCGATCATGCCGGCTACCGCTTCGAGGTGATCGACGTCGACAACCACCGCATCGACCAGCTCCTGGTGACCCGCAACGCACCCTGATGCCGGTCCGCGCCGGTTGATCAGACACGCGTCTCCGGCAGTGCGCCAGCGCTGCTGCCGGCATCTGCATTGACGGTTGCCAGGGTTTCGGCGCGCAGCGCATCCGGCTTCTGGTCGCAGACATTGATGCCGGCTTCCTTCAGCGCCTTGCAGAACATGTCCATGCGCGCCTCGTTGGCCTGCATGTGGTCAAGCAGGTCGCGCATGGCCTCGATCACGGGATCAGGCAGGTCCGGGTTGGCGGCATAGGCCTGGAAGCCGATGCGCGCGGCATACTCCCGGCGTGCCTGTTCCTCGGCATCGACAACCTGGCGCTGGATGATGCGTCCCGGCGTGCCGACCACGGTGGCGCCCTCCGGTACCGGCTTGACCACCACGGCATTGGAGCCGATGCGGGCATTGCTGCCGACGGTGATAGGCCCGAGCACCTTGGCACCGGCACCGACGACAACGCCATCGCACAGCGTCGGATGACGCTTGCCGGCATCCCAGGAAGTGCCGCCCAGCGTGACACCGTGATAGAGCGTGACGTCATCGCCGATCTCGGCGGTCTCGCCGATCACCACGCCCATGCCGTGATCAATGAAGAAGCGACGACCGATGCGAGCCCCCGGATGGATCTCGATGCCGGTCCAGAATCGCGACAGGGTGGAGATGAAGCGCGCCAGCCCCTTCCAGTCCGCGAGCCAGAGCCGGTGCGCCAGGCGATGCGCCATGGCGGCATGCAGACCGGGGTAGTTGAGCAGGACCTCGAATCGGGTGCGCGCCGCCGGATCACGGGCGAAAACCGAGTCGATGTCTTCCTTGATGCGAGCGAACATCGGCAGTCCTCAGGCCGGTGGTTGGGAAGCCGGACGCCGGCTGCGGTTCGTGTCAGCCGCCAGCTCCAGCACGCGCTTGAAGAAGCCGCGCAGCAGATTGTACTCGGGCCGGTCGAGACGCGTGCGCCCGAACAGGCGACGCAGGCGGGTCATGATCTGGCGGGGGTTGTCCGGGTCGAGGAAGCCGACTGCGACCAGGGTCTGCTCGCAGTGGGCGTAGAAACCCGCCATGTCGTCGGCGGTGACCAGCTCCTCGTCCCAGGGCACGAAGGTCATGGGCATCTGTGTCAGATCATCGCCAGACAGCGGATGGGTTCCTGTCCGGGACCGCCGAGGGGGTGGAGAGGCAGTCGGGACACGCCGTGAATACATCCATGTAGGCTCGCTGGCGCCATCCATGGCGCCAGACGGTCCCGTCAGCCCCCCCACCCCCTCGGCGTACTCGCGGCGGTCGCGATCGAGATCCTGTCCGTCGTGCCACCACTCCAGATGCGCCATGCGCGTCTCGTAGGCCAGCACCTGCACCGCCGCGGCGACATTGAGCACGCCGTACTCGCTGTCAGTCGGGATGAAGACATGACCGTGGCAGAGCTGCAGCTCCTCGTTGGTGAGGCCGCGATCCTCGCGACCGAACACGAAGGCCACGGTGGCGCCACTGACGCCCTGCTCGCAGGCAATGCGCCCGGCGCTGCGGGCGTCGACCTGGGCAATGTTGATGCTGCGATTGCGGGCGCTGGTGCCGAACACCAGCTGGCAGTCGGCGATGGCCTCCTCGAAGGTATCGACGACGCGGGCACGCGCGAGGATGTCGGATGCCCCCGAGGCCAGCGCCGTGGCGTCGGCATGGGGAAACTGGCGCGGCGCCACCAGCACCAGGTCGGTGAGGCCCATGGTCTTCATGGCGCGCGCCGCCGAGCCGATGTTGGCCGGCAGCGAGGTGTTCACAAGGATGATGCGGGTCGAGATGTTCATGGGGTCAGCATGTTACACTATTGCCATCCCTGTTCTTTAAACCGAGTTTTCCTTCATGCAACCCATGCTGACCATGGCGCTGCGCGCCGCCAATCTTGCCGGCGACATCATCGCCAAGGCCGCCGACCGCCTTGATCTGGTCGATGTGCAGGCCAAGGGCCTCAACGATTACGTGACCCAGGTCGACAAGGCCGCTGAACGCGCCATCGTGGATTTCGTGCGCAAGACCTACCCGACCCATGCCATCCAGGCCGAGGAATCGGGCAGCAGCGCCGGCAAGGGTGAAGGAGCAGACTGGTTGTGGATCATCGATCCGCTCGATGGCACCACCAACTTCATCCACGGCTTCCCGCAGTACGCGGTGTCCATCGCCGTTCAGTTCAAGGGCGTCACCGAGCATGCCGTGGTGCTTGATCCGCTGCGGCGCGAAGCCTTCACCGCCAGCCGCGGCAGCGGCGCTGCCATGAACGGTCGCCGCCTGCGCGTGTCCGAGCGTCGCAGCCTGGATGGCGCGCTGATCGGCACCGGCTTTCCGTTCCGTCCCGACCAGATGCATGCGATGGATGGCTATCTGCAGATGTTCAAGGCCGTGGCCTCGCAAACCGCCGGCCTGCGTCGCGCCGGCTCGGCAGCCCTTGACCTGGCCTATGTCGCGGCTGGACGTCTGGATGGCTTCTTCGAATTCGGGCTGGCACCCTGGGACATCGCCGCCGGCGAGCTGATCATTCGCGAAGCGGGTGGGCTGGTGTCGGATTTCACCGGTGGCCACGGCTACCTGACCAGCGGCAACATCGTCGCGGGCAACGCCAAGGTCTTCAAGGGCCTGCTCACCACCCTCGCCCCGCATCTGCCGGAAGCACTCAAGCGCTGATGTCCGGAACTCGCTGACTGCCTCCGCGGCAGTCAGCGGAGTCAGACAGCGTCGGCCACTTACAAGCCCTTGAAGGCTCGCGAAAAGCCGATGCGAAGGGTGTTTTCCTCATAATCCGGCTGATTGAGCAGCGTGCGGTCGTCGGTCGTCATGTCGGCCCAACGCGCCTCGAGAAAGATCTTGCCGCGGCGCAGCGGCGCAAAAATCCCCACCGTGCCCTCGAAACCGTTGCGCTGCTCGAACTGCATCATGCCCGTGCGTGCGTACGCTGACAGGCGCTCGCCGAAGCGATAGGTGCTGTCCACGCCAACGCCGAGACCCAGGTCGCTATCCTGGCTGGCCTGGGCACGGTCTGTCAGGCTGTAGCGTATGACCTCGGCCTTGGGGGACACTCGCAGGCCATTCGCCTCGCCCATGTTCCAAGCCAGGCCGCCGCGATCCTGCGAGATGGTGGCACCCGCAAGCTGCTCGCATTCCGGCGTCATGCACGTGAAGGATTCACGCTCCTGGCTCAGGCTGTACAGTGCTGCTCCGGACTCGGTCTGCTTGACGCCCCCCTCCATGAGGTCGAGCTCGCAGCTCAACACGCGATCCTCAGGACGAATCAAGGCCTCGATGCCGGCCTGCTCGCCCCGGAACAACCCCTGCATTGAAAACAGCGGCTGCAACTCGGCCGCCTGCAGGCAGACCGGGAGACAGCAGAGCAAGGACAAGGTGCGTTTCATGCCGGGCAACTGGAAATCTTTTGAAACACGTTGCCTGATTGTACAGAAAAAGCAATGACAGACAGGTTAAATTTTGTACGCAGGCGAACACCCCTGTCGTCAGCGCCCCGCTGAAAACGGGGCGCCGAAGAGCGGATCAGGGCAGCTCGTCCTCGGCCTTCTTGACCTGGACGATGAAGTCATCGCGCGAAATGCCGGCGAACAGCGCATAGGCCGTGGCGATGTAGATGGACGAGTAGGTACCGGCAAAGAGACCGATCAGCAGGGCCACGGCGAACCAGTGCAGGGCCGGACCACCCACGAAGAGCAGCGCCAGCACGACCAGCACCACGGTCAGCACCGTGTTGATGGTACGGCTCAGCGTCTCGGTCAGGGAGATGTCGATGACCTCGACGGTGTCGGCCTTGCGCAGCTTGCGGAAGTTCTCGCGAATGCGGTCGAACACCACCACGGTGTCGTTCAGGGAGTAGCCGATCAGGGCCAGCACGGCGGCCAGAACGGTCAGGTCGAACGGCAGCCCGAAGAGCGCGAACAGCCCCACCGTGAACAGCACGTCATGCACCAGCGACAGCACGGCACCAATGGCGAACTTGTACTGATAGCGAATGGACACGTAGGCCATCATCATCGCCAGCGAGAGGCCGACGGCAATCAGCGAGTTCAGGTAGAGCTCGTCACCGATCTGGGCACCAACGCTGTCGACCTGCATGACGCGTGCGGGGTTGGCGGGTGACGACACGGCCTCGGCCATGCGCTGCGCCACCGAAGCGGCATCACCCGGCTGGTTGGGCAGACGCACCTGGATCGAGGTGGCGTCACCGAGGTACTGCACCACGGCATCCTCGTAGCCGGCCTCGTCGAGGGCACGGCTGACCTCGGCCTGGTGCGCGGCCTGGGCGAAACGGAACTCCACCGAGGTCCCACCGGTGAAGTCCAGACCGAGATTCAGCCCCTTCAGCACGATGGCGACCAGACCGACCAGAACGATGGCGCCGGACAACACCGCCATCAGGCGGCGGTAGCGCATGAAACGGATGACACGCACATCAGCCATGATGCTTCCTCAAATGCTCAGACGGGCGACGCGGCGGCCGCCGTAGATGACCTGGATGATGGCGCGCGTCACCGTGATGGCAGTGAACATCGAGGTCAGGATGCCGATGGCCAGGGTGATCGCAAAGCCCTTGATGGGACCGGTGCCGATGGCGAACAGGATCACGGCGACGATCAGCGTGGTCAGGTTGGCATCGAGAATGGTGCCGTAAGCACGGTCATAGCCGGCGACGATGGCCGCCTGTGGCGACATGCCACGGCGCAGCTCCTCGCGTATGCGCTCGCCGATGAGCACGTTGGCGTCCACCGCCATGCCGACGGTGAGCACGATGCCGGCGATGCCCGGCAGCGACAGCGCCGCGCCGATGGCGCCCATGACCGCCACCAGGATGGCGACGTTGAGGAACAGCGCGACATTGGCAATCAGACCGAAGCCCTTGTAGACCACCAGCATGAACAGGGCGACGAGGGCAAAGCCGATCTGGGTCGACAGCACACCCTTCTCGATGTTGTCCTGGCCGAGGCTGGGACCGATGGTGCGTTCCTCGACGAAGTACATGGGTGCAGCCAGCGCGCCGGCGCGCAGCAGCAGCGCAAGCTCCTGGGCTTCGGCCGGCGAATCCAGGCCGGTGATGCGGAACTGCGAGCCCAGCATGGACTGCACGGTGGCGACATTGATCACGCGCTTTTCGACATAGGGGTCGCGATGCTCGACGGTCTTGCCGTCAGCACCGGTCTCGAAGCGGATGCGCTGCTTGTTCTCGACGAAGAGAACCGCCATCTGGCGCCCCACCGAATCACGGGTGGCATCGGCCATGAGGCGGCCGCCGCGGGCATCCAGATTGATGTTGACCTGGGGTCGCGAGAACTCGTCAAAGCTGGACTGGGCGTTGGTGACGCGCTCGCCGGTGACGATCTTGCGCTTCTCGAGCAGCACCTGGCCGCCACGATTGAACTCGAAGCGCTCGGTGCCCGGCGGCGTCATGAAGCCGCTGTCTTCCTGGGCGCTGGTAAAGCGGAACTCGAGACTGGCGGTACGACCGAGGATGCGCTTGGCTTCGGCGGTATCCTGCAGACCGGGCAATTCGACAACGATGCGGCTGGCACCCTGACGCTGCACCAGTGCCTCGGCGACACCGAGTTCGTTGACGCGGTTGCGCAGCGTGGTCAGGTTCTGGTTGACCGCGTAATCGGTGATCTCGCGACGCTTGTCGAGGCTGACCTCGAGCAGCAGGGCCGGCTGGTCCTCGACACGGGTATCGCGCATCAGGAATTCGGCGAACTGGCGACGGATGAAATCCTTGGCCAGCTCGCGGGCGGTCTCGTCGGCAAAGCGCAGCTCGAGCGCGCCTTCAGGCAACTCGGAGACACCGCGATAGGCCAGCTTCTGCTCGCGCAACTGGCGCTTGATGTCAGTGACGTAAGTTTCCTGACGCTGCTCGAGCGCCTTGGCGACATCCACATCAAGCTTGAAATGCACGCCACCGCGAAGGTCCAGACCCAGCTTCATGGGCTTGGCGCCGAGGATGGACAGCCACTCCGGCGTGGTCGGTGCCAGGTTCAGCGCCACCACGTAGTTCTCGCCGAGGGCTCGACGCAGCACGGCCTGGGCCTGCACCTGCTGCTCCGGCGTTTTCAGGCGCAGCAGCACACCCTTGGCCTGTACCTCGTCGCCATGATGCGGGATGCCGGCCTCGTCCAGCGCAAACGCGGCGCGCTTGAGCAACGACTCGTCCACCGCCGTGCCAGCCTGTGCACCCGAGACCTGCAGCGCCGGCTCGTCAGGGTAGAGATTGGGCAGCGCATAGAGCAGGCTGACAGTCACCACGAAAAAGATCAGGACGTATTTCCAGGCGGGAAAACGCATGGGGAGCACCTACGAAGACAGCGGACGGAGGCGGCGTCGCTGCGGCTGGCAGCAACGCCGTGAACAGCGGATCAGAGGCTCTTCAGGGTGCCCTTGGGCAGGCTGGCGAGCACGGCGGCCTTCTGGATCTTGACTTCGACGCTGTCGGTCAGCTCGACCACCGCGTAGTCGCCTTCCAGCTTGGTGATGCGACCGAGCAGACCACCGGCGAACACCACTTCGTCACCCTTCTGCAGTCCGTCGACCAGCGCGCGCATCTCCTTCTGGCGCTTGGCCTGGGGACGCCAGAGCAGGAAGTAGAAAATGACCACGAAACCCAGCAGCATGACGATCTGGCCCGTCGCGCTGGGTCCTGCGGCAGCGGCCGGAGCGGCGTTGGCATAGGCATCGGAAATCAGGAAACTCATCACGTCACTCCAGTTTCAGTCGTTGAGCGGCGGCACGGAAAGCCCGCGCCGTGCATAGAAGTCGGCCACAAAGGGCTGCAATCTACCGTGTTCGATGGCCTCGCGCAAACCCGCCATGAGGCGCTGGTAGTAGCGCAGGTTGTGTATGGTGCCGAGCTGGGCACCGAGCATCTCGCCACACTTGTCGAGGTGGTGCAGGTAGGCGCGGGAGAAGCCGGTGCAGGCCTCGCAGTCACAGTGCGGGTCCAGCGGTCCGGTATCGGTCTTGTACTGGCTGTTGCGAATTCTCACCACGCCGTCGGTGACGAAGTAGTGACCGTTGCGGGCATTGCGGGTGGGCATGACGCAGTCGAACATGTCGATGCCGCGGCGCACGCCCTCGACCAGATCCTCGGGCTTGCCGACGCCCATGACATAGCGTGGCTTGTCCGCCGGCAGGTGACCGGGCAGGAAGTCGAGGATGCGGATCATGTCCTCCTTGGGCTCGCCCACCGACAGGCCGCCGATGGCATAGCCGTCAAAGCCGATCTGCTCCAGACCGGCCAGTGACTTCAGGCGCAGGTCCTCGTACATGCCACCCTGGACGATGCCGAAGAGCGCATTCGGATTGTCACCATGAGCCTGCTTCGAGCGTGCCGCCCAGCGCAGCGACAACTCCAGCGACCTGTCGGCTTCGGCATGGCTGGCCGGATAGGGCGTGCACTCGTCGAAGATCATCACGATGTCGGAGCCGAGATCACGCTGGATGCGCATGCTCTCCTCCGGACTCAGGAACACCTTGCTGCCATCCACCGGCGACTGGAAACGCACCCCCTCCTCGGTGATCTTGCGCAGCTTGCCCAGGCTGAACACCTGGAAGCCGCCGGAATCGGTGAGGATGGGGCCCTGCCACTGGGTGAAGTCATGCAGGTCGCCATGTGCCTTGATGACCTCAGTGCCCGGACGCAGCCAGAGATGGAAGGTGTTGCCGAGGATGATCTCGGCCCCGATGGCGTGGATGTCGCGCGGCAGCATGCCCTTGACGGTGCCATAGGTGCCGACCGGCATGAAGGCCGGCGTCTGCACGCTGCCGCGATCAAAGACGAGCTCGCCGCGACGGGCCTTGCCGTCGACGGCTTTGAGAGTGAATTTCATGAACAGGACTCGGGGTTGAGCGGTGCCGCCGCACCGGGGGCGATGAACATGGCATCGCCGTAACTGAAGAAGCGGTACTGCTGGCGCACGGCCTCGGCATAGGCTGCCAGCACCGACTCGCGACCGGCGAGCGCCGACACCAGCATGAGCAGCGTGGACTCGGGCAGATGGAAGTTGGTGAAGAGGGCATCCACCAGCTGCCAGCGGTAGCCGGGTGAAATGAATATGCGGGTGTCGCCGGCATGCGGCCGCAGGCTGGCGAGCACGTCTGGCAGGGCCGGCTGGACGCTGCGCGAACCGGCGCCTGCCGCCTTCGACCAGCCCGCGGGATCAATCCCGAGGCCGGCCCAGGCAGCTGACTCCAGTGCACGCACACTGGTGGTGCCGACGGCGACGACACGTCCGCCACGGGCCTTGGCAGCACGAACGGCAGCCACGACATCCTCGCCCACGGTCAGCCATTCGGCATGCATGACATGATCGGCAATGTCATCGGCCCGCACCGGCTGGAACGTGCCCGCGCCGACATGCAGCGTCACGAACGCGGTTTCCACGCCACGCGCACGCAGGGCTGCCAGCAGCGCTTCGTCAAAATGCAGCCCGGCCGTTGGAGCCGCCACCGAGCCGGCCTCGCGGGCATAGACGGTCTGGTAGCGTTCGTCGTCGGAGGCCTCGGCGGCACGCTGGAAATACGGTGGCAGCGGCATGGCGCCGATGCGCGCCATGATGCCATGCCAGGATTCGACGGCCAGCAGCACGAAAAGGTCATCGGCACGGCCATGCACGGCAACCGCAGTCCCGTCCGACAAGGTGATGACCGCGCCCGGCTTGGGCGACTTGCTGGCACGCACATGGGCCAGGGCGACATGCCCCGGCAGACCGGCGTCCTGCGGCAGGCGCTCGATGAGGATCTCGACCTGGCCGCCACTGGCCTTGCGTCCGAACAAGCGGGCCGGCATCACCCGTGACTGGTTGAACACCAGCAGGTCTCCGGCACGCAGCAGATCCGGCAGCTCGCGAACGCCGCCATGACGCCAGGCACCTGTCACGGCGTCCAGACAGAGAAGGCGCGCGGCACTGCGCTCCGGCAAGGGATAGCGGGCAATCAGATGATCGGGAAGCTCGAAGCTGAAGTCGGTGCGATGCATGCCGGCGGACAACCACTGCGGTAATGGGGCGCTGCTGCGCAAGGTCGCGCATTATAGCCGGATCCGTCCGCCAGCCCAGCCGGTCGGGCCGTCGCGCCGGGAAGTTGCCTTGACGTCCGGCCCTCCCCCGCTATACTTCGCCGACCTTCCCTGCCGGGATGGCGGAACTGGTAGACGCAGCGGACTCAAAATCCGCCGGTGGAGACATCGTAAGGGTTCGATTCCCTTTCCCGGCACCATGACAACGCGGCGTGCTGCGTGCCCAGGCGGCACAGGACATTCAAGCACATGGCCCGTTCAAACACCGGCTTTCGCAGCCGCAAGACCCCACGACACGCCGTCAGCACACGCGCACCCGAAACGCCTGCCATCCTGCCCCGCGCCGGCATCGGTGTGCGCCTGATCGCCCTGGTCTACGACAGCCTGCTGCTGATCGCGCTGGCGGCCGTGGTCAACACCGTGCTGATTGCCATCGCAACCCCGAGTCAGGCCGCCGACACCAGCACCCTGACCGTGCTGCCGGCAGGCGTGCGCTACGGCCTGCTGTTCCCTGCCACGGTCGCCATCATCTTCGCGTTCTACGGCTATTGCTGGACACGCAGCGGACAGACACTGGGCATGCAGACCTGGCGCCTGGAGGCGCGACGCGTGGATGGCAACCTGATGACGTGGGCAGACAGCCTGCGCCGCTTCCTGTCAGCCGCCGCCGTTCCGGCCTTGTGCGGACTGACTTCCTGGCTGCTGCGTGGCGATCAGGCCGCGCTCGGCATCAGTGTCGCGGCCGGGCTGCTGTTCAATTACCTGTGGCGCTGGCTGCCGCTGGCATCCGGCGCGCAGGGTCGCTGCCTTCATGATGTGCTGTCGCAAACCGATGTGCTGCGCCGGCCGGCCGGCGCCACGCCGAAGCATCGCTACCGCTTTCTCGGCCTGTTTGGCGACAAGGAAAACTGAGACTGACGCACTCACGCTGCCTGCCGGGCTGGCAGCGTCACAGCGAGCCGACGTAGATCAGGGTGGCCACCGCCACCAGCAGCAGGATCATCCCCATCATCACCGGCCACGACCACCGGGGCATGGCCAGCGATCGGCGCCAGACCGGCAGCACGGGCGCCACGGCCCCCTCCTCCTGGCTGACGGCATCGGCCGGCTGCCCGGCAACGGCCTCGACATCCTCGGGCAGGTGCTCCCAGACCGCATCCACGGACTCCAGCAGCTGACGCCGCTCCTGCCAGGCCGATGTCGGGTCGAGCTCGCCCGCCAGCTGCAGCCGCACCAGATCCCTGAGCGCCGCATTCACCACCACCAGATCCTCACGCAGGCTCATGCGCCACCTCCACACCGGGTCTGGCGCCACGTGCATGATCGGCATCCACGCCGACATCCAGCAGGACCAGGCTGAGGTTGTCACGTCCGCCTGCCGCCAGCGCCTCGGCCACCAGCTCACGCTGGGCCTCGGCCGGATCGCGGGCAAGCCAGTGCGCAAGACGCTCGGGAGGCAGCTCGGCATGCAGACCGTCACTGCAGATCAGGTAGCGATCACCGTCCTCGACGCGCAGCACGGCAAAGTCAGGCAGCATGTCATCCGCACCGACCAGACGGGTGAGATCGGCCTGCGGCCCGTTGACGTGATCCTCGCTGAGGCAGCTCAGCCGCCCGTGACGCCAGCGATAGACGCGCACATCACCGACCCAGCACAGCAGCGCCCAGCGCTGCGTGATGCGCAGGATGGCAACCGTGCAACCCAGCGTGCGCGCCGGTTGCAGCTCGGCCGCGTAGTCGCGCAGCTGCTCATGGACGGCGAGCAGGACATCCTCGATCTGGTCGACGGCATCAGCCAGCCCCTGCGCCAGACGCAGGTGAGTGAGCGCATGCGCGAGCGCGGCACTGGCGACCTGGCCGGCATCGACACCGCCAAGACCGTCAATGACTGCCCACAGGCCGTCGTCGTCACGCAGCACCAGGGCATCCTCGTTGTGCGCCCTGCGATTGCCCATGTCCGTGGCGGACCAGCGTTGCCAGCCGATCATGTCAACGCACCCGGTACAGCGCGTAGCTGCCCGCCAGCAGGCACAGCCCGATGGGCAATGTCACCGCCAGCAGCGGCGACCAGTGGAACAGCAGGCTGGCAAAGCCGATGGCATCCTGGCCGTAGCGGAACACGAGGCCGAAAAGCACACCGATGATGATGCGCAACCCCAGCGTGACCGAGCGCAGCGGTCCGAAGATGAAGGAACAGGCCACCAGCACCATGGAAAACACGGCTACCGGACTGAACACCTTCTTCCAGAATTGCAGCTCGTAGGCGCCGGCATCCAGCGCCTGCTCCTTGAGGTAGTTGGCGTAGTCACGCAGATCGGCGAGGTGCAGCTGCTCCGGCGGTGCCGACGCGACACGCAGGAAGTCCGGCGTCAACGCGCTCTGCCAGGTGTCCGTGGCCTGACGACTGACACGGGCATCACCCGACGCCAGCAGCTCGGTCCGGCGCAGATCGCTGAGCTGCCAGTGGTCGCCGTTGAAGGCGCCGGATGCCGCGTGCACGGCTTCAGTCAGGCGGCCCTGCGCGTCATAGCGGTAGCGCGTGACACCAAGAATGGCGCCATCCGGCGACACCAGCTGAATATTGATGAGCTCGTCGGCCTCACGCTGCCAGTAGCCGGTGATGCGGCCGGGCTGGTAATCACGCCCCAGCGCATGCGCCTTCAGCACCTCGGCGCGCTGATCCGTCCAGGGCACCACCTTCTCGCCCAGCAGCAGGCCCAGCAGAATCATCAGCAGGGCACCACGCATCACCCACCAGACGATACGGCCGGTACTGACCCCGGCGGCGCGCATGACGGTGAGCTCGGAGCTCGACGCCAGCGAGCCAAGCCCGACCAGCGCACCGATGAGGGCGGCCATGGGCAGGATCTCGTAGACATGTCGCGGCAGCACCCAGAGCACGTACTGGAACGCCTTGAGCGCACCGTAACCGCCCTTGACGTTCTCCAGCTCGCCAATGAAGGAGAACACCAGGTCCAGACCCAGCAGCAGCACCTGCACCATGAGCATGGCCATCAGCACCGTGAGGCTGACGTGACGGGAAAGACGGGTCATGCCGGCACCTTGCGTCGTGGCGTCCAGAGCAGCAGCACCAGGGCCAGGGCCAGATACAGGACATGAACGGCCATGAAGCCCCAGGCGCCGACATCCTCCTTCTCGACACCATTCCTGACCGCGATCAGCAGCACCACATAGCTCAGGTAGAGCACGATGGCAGGCAGCAGCTTGAGATAGCGGCCCTGACGGGGATTGACCTTGGCCAGCGGCAGCGCCAGCAGCGACACCACCGGCACCAGCAGCACCAGCGACCAGCGCCAGCCCCACTCGGCAGCCGCCTTGGGGTCGGCATGACGCTGCGCCAGCAGCACACCCGACGCCAGCGCACGCACGCTGTCCACCGGGGTGTCCGTGAGATCGACCTGCTTCAGGCGCATGCGGTAACTGTCAAAGCGCATGCGCTGCACCTCGGCATCACCCGGGCGCAGCTCCCAGCGCTCGCCATTGACCAGCTCCACGGCCTGCGGACCGAGCACCGGATCATTCACGCGGCGCCCCTGCTCCGCCTGCAGCAGCACCTGGCGCGACTCGCCGCCATCACGCCCCGGACGGGTCTCCAGAATCATGATGTCGCGCAGCAGGGACTTGTCGTCACTCAGATCGGCATAGAGCATGCGATCACCCACCGGCTGGAAGCGCCCGGGCTGGATCAGCTCGAAGGTGCTGCGCTCAGCCTGCTCGGCCTTCAAGCGCTCCGACTCGGCATAGCCCAGCGGCGTCAGCCAGATCGCCAGTGCGGCGGTGGCAACGGTGACCAGCACGGTCACCGGCACCAGCCAGCGGATCAGATGCGCCGGCCCCATGCCGGCGGCGGCCAGCACCGCCATCTCGTTGTCGAGATAGAGCCGGCCGAGGCCCAGCAGCAAACCGACAAACAGGCCCAGCGGCAGAATCAGCTCAAGGAAGCCGGGCATGCGATAGAGCATGACCGAGGCCAGCAGATCCACCGCGATGCGGCCGCTGGCGGCACGCTCGAAGAACTGGATGAGACGGCCGCTCATCAGGATGACGGTGAGCAGCCCGGCCACCGCCAGCGTGGTGGCAAGAACCTGCGTACCGATGTAACGGCGGATGATCACACAAAGATCCCCGAGAAGGCCTGTCAGGACAGGGTCAGCATGCAGGCGACGGCCCGCACACGCATGGCAACCAGCGCTGGCAAAACACCGGCTGACCAGTAAACTAGCCCTCGATTATAAACAACCCACCAGCTTTGTCTTGCCCGTCATGACAAGCTGCTTCGGAGACAGGATTCATGGAACTTGCCGTTGCCGTTGTTGCGCCGCAGGCGCTGGCCGAACACAAGACGCCCGCCCTGGCTGTCGCCGTGCAGGGCAAGTCCCTGAGCGCCAGCGCACGTGCCCTTGACGAGGCCAGCGCCGGCGCCTTGCAGGCTGCACTGGCGCGCAGCGGCTTTGAAGGCAAGCCGGGCCAGACCCTGGCGCTGCACAGCCTGCCCGGCATCGCCGCCGGTCTGGTGCTGGTGGTCGGCGCCGGTGACGCCGCCGAAGTCAGCCTGCAGGCCTGGCACAAGCTGGTGGTCTCGGCCGTGAAGGCGCTGCCGGGCAAGCTCGGCAAGGCCACCTCGACACTGGCCGAGTTGCCTGTCGCCGGCCGCGACCTGGCACAACGCATCAGCGACCATGCCCGCTTTGCCATCGAGGCCGGCTACCGCTTTGACGAATACAAGTCGAAGAAGCCGGCCGCCACTGATCTGCTTGGCAAGCTGACCCTGGGCATTGCCGAACGCGGCGACCTCAAGGCCGCCAAGGACGCCCTGACCTGGGGCCGCTGCATCGGCGAGGGTCAGAGCTTTGCACGCGACCTCGGCAACCAGCCGGGCAATGTCGCCTACCCCGGCTATCTGGCCGAGATGGCGCGCGCCCTGGGCGAGGATGGCGACATCCAGGTCGAGGTGCTGGGCGAGGACGAGATGCGCAAGCTCGGCATGCACTGCCTGCTCTCGGTCTCGGCAGGCTCGCAGCATGATGCCCAGCTCGCGGTCATGCGCTACCAAGGCGGCAAGGCCAAGGATGCCCCCGTGGTGCTGGTCGGCAAGGGCATCACCTTCGACACCGGCGGCATCAGCCTGAAGCCGGGCGCCGGCATGGACGAGATGAAATTCGACATGTGCGGCGCCGCCTCGGTGCTGGGCGTGATGGCGGCGGTCAAGCTCGCGAAGCTCAACCTCAACGTCATCGGCGTCATTGCCTGTGCCGAGAACATGCCCTCCGGCACTGCCACCAAGCCGGGCGACATCGTGCGGACGATGTCAGGCCAGACCGTGGAAATTCTCAACACCGACGCCGAAGGCCGCCTCGTGCTCTGCGATGCCCTGACCTATGTCGAGCGCTTCAAGCCGGCGGTGGTGGTCGACATCGCCACCCTTACCGGGGCCTGCGTGGTGGCACTGGGCAAGGTTGCCTCGGGCCTGTTCTCGCCCAGCGATGCGCTGGCCGAGGAGCTGCTGGCTGCCGGCCAGCGCGCCGATGATCGCGCCTGGCGCCTGCCGGTCTGGGATGACTACCAGGAACTGCTGGATTCGCCCTTCGCCGACATCGCCAACATCGGCGGTCCGACCGCCGGTTCCATCACCGCTGCCTGCTACCTGGCCCGCTTCACCAAGGCCTATGCCTGGGCCCACCTCGACATCGCCGGCACCGCCTGGCTCAGCGGCAGCCAGAAGGGTGCCACCGGACGCCCGGTACCGCTGCTGCTGGAGTTCCTGCGCGCCCGTGCCGCCGACTGATCCGGCCGTGGAGATCACCTTCTACGTGCTGCCACCGGACGCGCCCCTGACGGCGCGTCTGGGCACGGCCTGCCGGCTGGTCGACAAGGCCTGGCAACAGAACCGCCAGGTGCTGATCCAGACCGCCAGTCGCGCCGAAGCCGAGACGCTGGACGAGCAGCTGTGGTCGTTCCGGCCCGAATCCTTCGTGCCGCATCATCTGGTTGGCGAGGGACCGACGCCGCCGCCACCGGTACGCATTGGCTGGGAAGCGCTGCCTGCGGAAAGCCGCGACATCCTGATCAATCTCGGCGCCGACATTCCCGACGGCTTCCAGCGCTTCCAGCGTGTCATCGAGATCGTTGCCGGCAGCGATGCCGAACGCGAGGCCGCCCGCACGCACTGGAAGGCCTATCGCAAGCTCGGCTATCAGGTGCAGGCGCACGAGCTCAAGGCCTGACATGGATGCCCTGCTGATTGCCTCGCCACTCAGTGCCTGGCTGGTCATGCTGGCCCTGAGCGCACGTGCCGCCAGCGAGCCCGGCGTGTCTGCCCGCAGCTGGCTCACGGCACGTCATCTGGTGCTGGCCTACCTGCTGCCCACGGCCTTCCTGCTGATGCTCGAGCACAAGGGCCTGATCAGACCCGACATCCGTCTCGGCCTGCTGATCTGCCTGCTCTCCGGCTGCGGCACCTCGGGGGCGGCACTGGCGCGCGGCAGCGGTGGCTCCGCCACTGCGGTGGCCTCCCTGATGCTGGCCAGTGCCGGCCTCGCGGTCGTGCTGCTGCCGCTGGCGGTGCTGCTCGGCGTCGGCAATGACGCCGCCCTGGCCAGCGCCGGCACCGTGCTGGCGGTTCTGCTGCTGGCACAGGGCCTGCCCTACCGGCTTGGTCTGCTGCGTTTCCGCGCGCATCCGCCATCACCCCGGCTGCAGGCAGGGCTGGATCGCCTGGCCTCGGTGTCGGTGCTGGCCCTGATTGCCCTGATTGCCTGGCGCGAACTGCCGCGCCTGCTTGATCATCCCGGCGTCACCCTGGCGGCTGCAGGCACAGCCATCCTGCTCGGACTGGTGGCCCGGCCCGCCACCACCCCGCACGAGGATCTCGGCAGCATGCTGGTGATCCGCAATCTCACCGCCGCCAGCCTGGTGGCCAGCCAGCTCACTGACGCTTCGGAGGTGATGACGGCCCTCTGTGCCTTCGGACTGGTGATGTATCCGGTGGCGCTGATCCAGGTCTGGCGCGCGCACGTGACACGCAAGGTGGCACGCGGACTGCTATAATCCAAGGTTTCGCCGGGCCGACGCTGACGGCCCGAGACACCCTCTTTCCGCTTTCTGCCGCGAGACCTTCATGAATCACATCAGCATGGATCAAACCAGCATGGATTCGACGTTCAATCCTGCCGACATCGAACGCCGCTGGGCCGAACGCTGGGAAGCCGAAGGCTGCTTCAAGCCCTCCGGCACCGGCACGCCCTACTGCATCATGATCCCGCCGCCGAACGTGACCGGCTCGCTGCACATGGGCCACGGCTTCAACAACGCCATCATGGACGCGCTCGTGCGCTTCCACCGCATGCGCGGCCACAACACGCTCTGGCAGCCCGGCACCGACCACGCCGGCATCGCCACCCAGATGGTGGTCGAGCGCCAGCTCGCCGCCAGCGGCGTCAGCCGTCATGACCTCGGCCGCGACAAGTTCCTCGACAAGGTCTGGGAATGGAAGGAGCAGTCCGGCGGCACCATCACCCGCCAGATCCGCCGCCTCGGCTCGTCGGTGGACTGGTCGCGCGAGCGCTTCACCATGGACGAAGGCCTGTCGCGCGCCGTCCAGGAGGCCTTCGTGCGCCTGCATGCGGACGGCCTGATCTACCGCGGCAAGCGCCTGGTGAACTGGGACCCCAAGCTGCACACGGCGATCTCCGACCTGGAAGTGCTGTCGGAAGAAAAGACCGGCTCGATGTGGCACTTCCGCTACCCGCTGGCAGACTCGGCAGCGGGTGCAGGCGGCGAGGCCGGCCGGGACTACCTGGTGGTTGCCACCACACGTCCGGAAACCATGCTTGGTGACACCGCCGTCGCCGTGAACCCGGACGACGAACGCTACACCCACCTGATCGGCAAGATGATCCGCCTGCCGGTCACCGGCCGTCTCATCCCCGTCATTGCTGACAGCTACGTTGACAAGGAGTTCGGCACCGGCTGCGTGAAGATCACGCCAGCGCACGACTTCAACGACTATGAAGTCGGCAAGCGCCACGACCTGCCGCTGATCAACGTGCTCGACCGTGATGCCGCCATCCTGGCCACCTTCGAGGTCATGGCCGGCGGCAGCTTCGCGCCGCTGCCCGCCGAGACCTGCCCAGCCGCCTACGCCGGCCTCGACCGCTTCGCTGCGCGCAAGGCCGTCGTCGCCCAGGCCGAAGCCGAGGGCTGGCTGGAGGAGATCAAGCCGCACGCACTCAAGGTGCCGACCGGCGACCGCTCCGGCGTGGTGGTCGAGCCCTGGCTCACCGACCAGTGGTACGTGAAGGCCGCCGTGCTCGCCAAGCCGGCGCTGGAAGCCGTCGAGGACGGTCGCATCAGGTTCGTGCCCGAGCAGTACCAGAACATGTACTACGCCTGGATGCGCGACATCCAGGACTGGTGCATCTCGCGTCAGCTCTGGTGGGGCCACCGCATCCCGGCCTGGTATGACAACGCGGGCAAGGTCTATGTCGGTCACAGCGAAGCCGAGGTGCGCGCGCAGCAAGGCCTCGGCGCCGAGGTCGCCCTGCGCCAGGACGACGACGTGCTCGACACCTGGTTCAGCTCGGCACTGTGGACCTTCTCCACGCTGGGCTGGCCGGACGAGACGCCGGAGCTCAAGACCTTCCATCCCACCGATGTGCTGGTCACCGGCTTCGACATCATCTTCTTCTGGGTCGCGCGCATGATCATGATGACCATGCACTTCATGAAGAACGAGGACGGCTCGCCGCAGATCCCGTTCAGGACCGTCTACGTGCACGGCCTGGTGCGCGACGGCGAAGGCCAGAAGATGTCCAAGTCCAAGGGCAACGTGCTCGACCCGCTGGACATCATTGACGGCATCGCGCTCGACGACCTGGTCGCCAAGCGCACCACCGGCCTCATGCAGCCGAAGATGGCCGAGAAGATCGAGAAGGCCACGCGCAAGGAGTTCCCGGACGGCATCCGCGCCTTCGGTACCGACGCCCTGCGCTTCACCAACTGTGCCCTGGCCTCGACCGGCCGCGACATCAAGTTCGACATGAATCGCGTCGAGGGCTACCGCAACTTCTGCAACAAGCTGTGGAACGCGGCGCGCTACGTGCTGTCGCAGACCGACGGCAAGGATTGCGGACAGGACGAGTCACTGCCGCTGGCGCGTTCGGTGGCCGATCGCTGGATCATCTCGCGCCTGCAGGAGACCGAAGCCGCGGTCATCGCGTCGATGGCCGAATACCGCTTCGACCACGTCGCGCAGACCATCTACGACTTCGTCTGGAACGAGTACTGCGACTGGTATCTGGAGCTGACCAAGCCGGTGCTTGCCGCCGACACGACCGCCTCCGTGGAGGAGCAGCGCGCCACCCGCCGCACCCTGGTGCGCGTGCTGGAAACCATCCTGCGCATCACCCACCCGCTGATGCCCTTCATCACGGAAGAGATCTGGCAGCGCGTGAAGCCGCTGGCCGGTGTCAGCGGCGAGTTCCTGATGCTGGCGCGGTTCCCGGAGCCGGACCTGAGTCGCGTGGATGCCGAGGCCGCCGCCGAGGTGGCCTGGCTGCAGCAGGTCATCGCCGGCCTGCGAAACATCCGCGGCGAGCTGGGCATCTCGCCGGGCAAGCCGCTGCCGCTGGTGATCGCCAATGCCTCCGCGGAGGACGCCGCCCGCCTGACACGCCAGAGCGCCTTGCTGCGTTTCGTGGGTCGACTGGAGGGCATCACCGTAGTCGCCAGCGAAGCCGAGCTGCCGCCGGTGTCGACGGCGCTCGTGGGCACGATGACGCTGGGCGTGCCGCTGGCCGGCCTGATCGACGTGGGTGCCGAACTGACCCGCCTCGACAAGGAGATCGCGCGTCTTGGCCAGGAAGTGGCCCGTGTCGAGGCCAAGCTGTCGAACGAGTCCTTCGTGGCTCGTGCGCCGGCCGACGTGGTTGCCAAGGAGCGCGACAAGATCGCCGACAACCTGCGTGCCCAGGCTGCCATGCAGGCCCAGCGCGACAAGATCGCGACGCTGGCCTGATAGCGGCTGCAGAAACGAAAAAGCGCCCCGAGGGGCGCTTTTTTCATGGCCATCGGCAAGGCGGTGACAGATGAATATGGTGCCGCAAAGAGGAATCGAACCTCCGACCTACTGATTACGAATCAGTTGCTCTACCGACTGAGCTATTGCGGCATGCCGGCGCTGGCGCAGGCAGGTGGGCGATTCTAGCGAGCCACCCCGCCAGTGACAAGTCGCCCGACCAGCGGCCAGCGCCGATCCGGCATCGTGTCTACCTTCTCGTCACAGCCCTGTCGACGGAGAGCGCAGACATGCCAGGACCACGCCCGCAAGCCGGTTTCAGCCTCATTGAACTGATGATTGTCGTCGCCATTGTCGCGGTACTCGCGGCCGTGGCCATTCCGCAATACCAGGACTACGTCACCCGGGCACGCTGGAGTGGCAACCTGACGCAGCTCGAACCGGTCAAGCTCGCCATCGCCGAATGCCTGCAGCAGAACGGCGGCGATGCCACCGGCTGCGACTCGGCGGCCGAGCTGGGCATGGCGGCACTGCCGCAACCACAGCATGCCAGTGCCGCGATGACACTGACCGCCGCGGATGCCAGCTCGCTGACCGCCACCGTGCTGGGCACGGCCAGTGCCGGCAACTGCCGGGTTGATGCCGTCGCCAGCCTCGATGATGGCCAGCTGCGCTGGACCCTGGGCAATGTCGCCAATGCCGGCAATCCGGCCTGCACCCGTCAGCAGACTGGCGTAGGTGGCTGAGATGCCGGGCCACGGCATGCTGGCCGCCACACCGTCATTGCCTGAGCAGGATGACCAGGTGCAGGCCTGGGTCGACGCCTTGCTCGCGGGTGCTCGCGCCAGCGGCGCGTCGGACCTGCACATCGACCCGCGTCTGCAGGGCGCCCAGCTGAGGCTGCGCATCCATGGCCTGCTGCAGGACTGGCTCTGGGTCCCGCTGCGCTGGCAGCAACGGCTGGTCGCCCGCCTCAAGATGCTGGCCCGGCTCGATCTGGCGGAACAGCGGCTGCCCCAGGATGGTCGCCTCAATGACGGCTGCCAGGGCTCCATACGCATTGCCAGCCTGCCCACCCTGCATGGCGAGAAGCTCTGCCTGCGCCTGACCGGGGATGAACAGCGCCTGCAACTCGATGACCTGAACCTGCCAGCGCCCGTGGCCGATGCCCTGCGCAAGGCGCTGGCTCATCCTGACGGACTGATCCTGATCACCGGGCCGACCGGCTCCGGCAAGACCACCACGCTCTACGCCTGCCTGCAGGCACTGGACCGTCAGACACGCCATCTCGCCACCATCGAGGACCCCATTGAACATGTCCTGCCGGGCATCAGCCAGACCGCGATCCAGCCACGCATCGGGCTGGATTTCGGCCAGGTGCTGCGTGCCCTGCTGCGGCAGGATCCCGACGTGATGATGGTGGGCGAGATCCGCGATCCGGCCACGGCGGAGATGGTGGTCCAGGCTGCCGAGACCGGCCATCTGGTGTTGTCGACACTGCATACCGGATCGGCATTGGAGGCGCTGACCCGGCTCAGGCACCTGGGCGTTCCGCCCTGGCTGCTGGCTGACAGCGTGCGCCTGGTGCTGGCCCAGCGTCTGGTGCGGCAGCGCTGTCCGCACTGCGCCCCTGAGCTGCCGGGCCAGGCCGGGCGCGGTTGCACGCACTGTCATCAGGGTTATGTCGGACGTCTCGGCCTGTACGAATGTCTGCTCATGACGGTGCCGCTGGCCCACGCGCTGCAGGCCGGCGCGGAGCCGGGACAGCTGCTTGAGCTGGCCCATGCAGGCGGACTGCCGACACTGGCCGCCAGTGCCCGCGACGCCATCGCGTCCGGCCTGACCACCTACGATGAAGTGCAGCGGGTGCTGGGACCGTGCGCCTGCCCGGCCTGACCGCAGGTGCACGCACGCCGGATGCCTGGGCGCGCCAGCGCTGGCTGGCACAGCTGGGCGCCCTGCTGCAGGCCGGCATCGCCTTGCACCCGGCATTGCGTCTGCTGCAGGCACAGCAGCCGGTACAGGAACAGGCCTACTGGTCACCGGTACTGACCCATCTTGAGCAGGGTCAGCCTCTGTCCGCCTGCCTTGAACAGCGACAGGCACTGGGCGTCGGTGATCTGGCACTGCTGCGGGTGGCCGAGCAGACCGGGCAGTTGTCGAGCCAGCTGCAGCGACTGGCACAGCTGCAGGCGCGACGTCTGACACTGCAACGAGAACTGCGTCGGGCGCTGCGCTACCCGGTGCTGGCCCTGTCCGGCGCCATGCTGGTGGCCGGCTTCCTGCTCACCCAGGTGGTTCCCGGCTTTGCCGAACTCTATGCCAGCTTCGATGCCGAACTGCCCCTGCTGACACGACAGGTCCTGCTGCTCTCGCAGCTGCTGCAGCAACTGGCGCCAGCCATGCTTGCCGCCCTGCTTGTGCTTGCCGGTCTGTTGCGCTGGCAGCTGCCGCAACGACCCGGCTGGCGTCACATCCTGCACCGCCTGCTCTGGCATCTGCCACTGACCGGCCGACTGACCCGCTGCTACTGGCTGGGCTGCTGGCATCGCACCCTGCATGACAGCCTGGCCGGCGGACTGCCGCTGGAGGTCGGCCTGAGCCAGGCCGCCGCCCGCGTTCAGGAGTCCGCGCTGGCAGGCGCACAGGAGGACATCCGGCGCGGCATCAGCCAGGGCCAGCCACTGAGCAGCCTGCTTGCCGACCGCGCGGGCTATCCGTCCCTGTGCCGCCAGATGGTCGCCGTGGGAGAGGAATCCGGTATGCTAGCCACCTTGCTGGATGCACTGGCCAGCCAGTTCGAGCAGGACTTCCGGGATGGCTGCGCGCAGGCCATCCAGTGGCTGGAGCCCCTGCTGATGCTGTTTCTGGGTGCGCTGGTCGGCCTCATCGTGCTGGCGCTGTACTTGCCGATGTTTCAACTGGGACAGGTGGTGTGATGACCCCCGATGTGCAACTGCTGCTGGTACTCGCCAGCGGCCTCATCCTCGGCAGCTTTGCCAATGTCGCCATCCATCGCCTGCCGCGCATGATCGAGCTGGCCTGGCGCAACGAGCTGCGTCAATTCGAGCGCGAACAGCAGGGTCTGGACCCGCTGCCGGACAGCGAGCTGGAGCAGCTTTCGCTGAGCCGCCCGCGTTCACACTGCCCGCAGTGCAAGACCACGCTGCCGCCGCACCATCTGGTGCCGGTGCTGAGCTGGCTGCTGCTGCGTGGCCGCTGCGGTCACTGCCAGGCACGCATCCCGGTACGCTATCCGGTGGTCGAACTGCTGTCCGCGCTGCTGGCCTGGGGCAGCTGGCACAGCCTGGGCTGGACACCCGAGGCGGCGGCGGCCTTCCTGTTCCTGGAAACCCTGCTGGTGGCCACCCTGATCGACTGGGACAGCCAGTGGCTGCCCGACCTGGTGACCCTGCCGTTGATGTGGGCCGGCATCCTGCTGGCCAGCCTGGGCTGGAGCCCGGTCGCGCTCAGCCTGGACCTGGCGGTCTGGGGTGCCGTTGGCGGCTACCTGTTCCTGTGGATCATGGCCGCCCTGTTCAAGCTGTTCACCGGCAAGGACGGCCTCGGCGGCGGGGATACCAAGCTGCTGGCCGCGCTTGGCGCATGGCTGGGCCCGATGGTACTGCCGGCCATCCTGCTGCTGTCCTCGCTGCTGGGCTTGCTGATGGCATTCTGGCTGCGCTGGCGCCGCAAGCAGCAGGGCACCTTCCCCTTCGGTCCGGCGCTGAGCCTGGCCGGTGTCGTCTACTTCGCCCAGGCCCTGCTGGCCGGCTGACCGGAGCAACTCGCGACATGGCATCCCGCATTCTCGGCGTCACCGGCGGCATAGGCTCCGGAAAGACCGCCGCCACCGACCATTTCCAGCGCCTTGGCATCACCGTGGTCGATGCCGACGTGGTATCGCGCGAGGTGGTGCAGCCGGGGCAGCCGGCACTGGCCGCCATCGCAGCCCACTTCGGTACCGAGGTCATCGATGAACATGGCGCGCTGCGCCGCGCCGTGCTGCGCGAGAAGGTGTTTGCCGATCCTGCCGAGCGCAAGGTGCTGGAGTCAATCACCCATCCGGCCATCCGGGAGGCCCTGCAGCGGCAGCTGGCCGCCGGGACTTCGCCCTACGTCATCCTCGCCTCGCCGCTGCTGTGGGAAAGCGGTCAGGCCGAGATGGTGCAGCGCACCCTGCTTGTCGACGTGCCCGAGGCGGTGCAGCGTGCCCGTGCCAGCAGCCGTGACGGCGTCAGTCCGGCACAGATCGATGCCATCATGGCGGCACAGTGGCGGCGCGAGCAGCGCCTGGCACGCGCCGACGACGTGCTCGACAACACCGGCACGCTGGAGGCCCTGCAGCAGGGCGTGGAACGCCTGCATCAGACCTATCTGGCCTGGAGCCGTGACGAATGAGTCCGAAACATGACCTGACTGACGGCGCGGTGCGCATGATCGCCTGCCCGCATTGCCGGCAGCCGGTGCGCTGGGAGCCGGCATCGCGCTTCCGTCCGTTCTGCAGCGAACGCTGCCGCCTCATCGACCTCGGTGCCTGGGCCAGCGAACGCTATGCCATTCCGGTGAGCTCATCGCTGGACGACGAGGTGTCAGACGAGGACGGCAGCGACCTCAGGCAAACCCGCTGATCCCCATCACGCCCTGCCCGCCCGACTCGCGCGCCCGAGCGACATCCGCCGGGCGCAGACCGCCGAGGGCATAGACCGGCAGGGTCGCTGGCGCCACCCAGTCAGCCCAGGTGTCCCAGCCCAGTCCCGGCGCGTCAGGATGCGAGGACGTCGGCAGCACCGGCGACAGTGCAACGAAATCCATGCCCAGACGCGACGCCAGCGCCAGTTCGTCCGGGTTGTGCGCGGCCATGGACAGCCAGTGGTTGCGGCGTGGTCGCTGCAGCAGGGCTGAATCACTCGCGGCCGCCACGGCAGCCGGAAGGTGCACGCCAGCCGCCGCGGGACAGTGCTGCAGCCGGCGCGGGTCGCCATGCAGCATGACCGGGATGTTGCGCGTGGCGGCCAGCGCCACCAGCTCGCCTGCCAGCGGCAGGTAATCGGCGTCCGGCCAGTCCGGCAGGCGCAGCAGCCAGCCCTGATCCGCAAAGGCGCTGTCGGCAGACTGGCGCAGACATGACAGGGCCCAGGCGCGCACGGCAGCGGCATCGGGCAGCGCGGGCGTGATGCGCCACAGCGCAGGCAGACGCGCCGCCGCGACGATGGGCACGTTGGCCGCCGGAAAATCCAGCGTCACCAGATCCTGCAGCGGCCACCAGCGTATCGTCTGCCCTTCCCGTCCGACATCACCCGACACGGCATCGGCACCTGCGAAGGCATCGACCAGCCAGACCGACAGGGTCACCGACTTGTCCGGGTAATCATGGGCAATGCGGATCAGCGGCTGGTAGCACGTGGCGGTGATGCCCAGCTCCTCGTGAAGCTCGCGCACCAGCGCGACCGGTTCGGGTTCGCCGGGCTCGACCTTGCCACCGGGAAACTCCCACAGCCCGCCCTGATGGACGCCGTGCGGGCGGCGAGCGAGCAGCACACGACCGTCATGACCGCGGATGACCGCCGCCACGACCAGGACGCGCTTTCTGCTCATGCCTGAAGACGCGCCGCTACCGTCAGGAACGGTAGTCGGCGTTGATCTTGACGTAGTCGTAGGAGAAGTCGCAGGTCCATACCGTATCGGCACAGCTGCCACGGCCCAGGTCGATGCGAATGGTGATTTCCGGCTGCTGCATCACCGCGGCGCCCTGCGCCTCGGTGTAGCTCGCGGCCGCGCCACCGTTCTCGCACAGCAGCACGTCATCGAGCCAGACATTGATCCGGGTGACGTCCAGCGCCGGCACGCCGGAGCGGCCGATGGCAGCAAGAATGCGGCCCCAGTTGGGGTCGGAGGCAAAGAAGGCGGTCTTGATCAGCGGCGAATGCGCCACGGCATAGGCGACGTCGCAGCACTCGTCGGTGCTGCCACCCCCCTCGACACGTACCGTCATGAACTTGGTGGCACCTTCGCCATCGCGCACGATGAGCTGTGCCAGACGCAGGAACACGCGCGCCACGACCTCGCGCAGCGCGGCGTAGAGCTCGCCATCAGCCGCGGTGACCGGGGCATTGCCGGCCTTGCCGGTGGCCACCAGCACGCAGGCGTCGTTGGTCGAGGTGTCGCCGTCGATGGTGATGCGGTTGAAGGAGGCCTCGTTGACCTCGCGCAGCAGTGCCTGCAGCACCTCCTGCGTCACCGCCATGTCGGTGGCGACATAGCCGAGCATGGTGGCCATGTTGGGGCGGATCATGCCGGCACCCTTGGAGATGCCGGTCACCGTGTAGGTGATGCCGGCGACCGTGAACTGCTCGCTGGCGCCCTTGGGCAGGGTATCGGTGGTCATGATGCCGCTGGCCGCCGCCGTCCAGTTGTCCGCGTCAAGCGCCGCCAGCGCGGCCGGCAGTCCGGCCTGCACGCGCGCCACCGGGAGCAGCTCGCCGATGACGCCGGTGGAGAACGGCAGCACCTGGGCCGGTTGCACACCGGACAGGCTGGCCAGGGTCTCGCAGGACAGCTCGGCGGCAGTCATGCCGGGAGCGCCGGTACCGGCATTGGCATTGCCGGTGTTGATCAGCAGGTAGCGCGGGGCGGCAGCCGCCAGATGGCGGCGGGCCAGCTGCACCGGCGCGGCGCAGAAGGCGTTGGTGGTGAACACGGCGGCCGTGGTCGCACCCTCGGCCAGCTCGAACACCACCAGATCGCGACGGTTCTTGTAACGCACGCCCGCCTCGGCAATGCCGATACGAACGCCGGGCACCGGGTGCATCACCGGCAGAGACAGATCACCCACGGGCATGACGCGCTCCTTGTCGAATTCAGGCCAGCTGGCCGTGACATTGCTTGTACTTGCGACCCGAGCCGCAGGGGCAGGGATCGTTGCGACCGATCTTGGCACCGGCGCGCACGAAGGGCTGGTCACCGGCAGCGGCCGCCGCATCCGCAGCAGGCGGAACCGGCAGCGGTTCGCCGGCTTCGATGGCGGCCATCTCGGCTTCGGCCTGGGCGGCATCGGCATGCTCGAAATGGATGGCCATGGCAGCGGCTTCGGCCTCGCGCTGGGCCTCCATCGCGGCGACTTCCTCTTCGGTGGGCACATGCAGGCGCGCCAAGGTCTGCACCAGCTCGAGCTTGACCGCATTGATCAGCTGCTCGAACAGCTCGAAGGCCTCGCGCTTGTACTCCTGCTCCGGATTCTTCTGGGCATAGCCGCGCAGGTGGATGCCCTTGCGCAGATAGTCCATGGCCGCCAGATGATCCTTCCAGTGGCGATCGATGACCTGCAGCATGAGCTGCTTCTCCAGCGAGTCGGCGACGCTGTCCTCCATGCGCGCACGCTTGCTGCGCCATGCGCCCAGCAGCTCGTCGCGAATCTTCGCGCGCAGGCTTTCCTCGTGCAGCTTGTCGTCCTCGTCCAGCCACTGCTGCAACGGCAGAGTGATGCCGAAGTCAGCTGCCAGCGCCTCGGTCAGGCCCGGAATGTCCCACTGCTCTTCCAGGCTCTGCGGCGGAATGTAGGCATTGATGACGCTGTCGATGACATCGGCATAGATCAGATCGATGTTGTCGCGGATGCTGCCGGTCTTGAGCACGTCATCGCGCTGGGCGTAGATGGCGCGACGCTGCTCGTTGGCGACGTCGTCGTACTTGAGCAGGTTCTTGCGGATGTCGAAGTTGCGCGCCTCGACCTTGCGCTGCGCGCCCTCGATGGACTTGGATACCCAGGGATGCTCGATGGCCTCGCCCGGCTTCATGCCCAGCGACTTCATCATGCTCTTGACCCGCTCGCTGGCGAAGATGCGCATCAGGTCGTCTTCCAGCGACAGGTAGAAACGGGTCACGCCCGGATCGCCCTGACGACCGGAACGGCCGCGCAGCTGGTTGTCGATGCGGCGTGACTCGTGGCGCTCGGAGCCGATGATGTGCAGACCGCCCGCCTCCATCACGCGGGCATGATCCGCTTCCCAGGCGCGCTTGAGCGCCTCGGTCTGTTCCGGCGTGATGGCGTCGCCAAGCTTGGCCGCCTCGGCCTTCCAGTTACCGCCGAGCAGGATGTCGGTACCACGACCGGCCATGTTGGTGGCGATGGTGACCGTGCCGGAACGACCGGCCTGGGCGACGATCTCGGCTTCCTGCTCATGGAACTTGGCATTCAGCACGCGGTGCGCGATGCCGGCCTTGTCGAGCAGACCGGAGAGCAGTTCGCTGGTCTCGATGGTCGCGGTACCGACCAGGATAGGCGCGCCCTTGGCGCGGAATTCCTGGATGTCCTTGACGATGGCCTCGAACTTCTCCATCGGGCTGAGGAACACCAGGTCATCGAGGTCCTGGCGCACCATCGGACGATGGGTGGGAATGACCACCACATCGAGGCCATAGATCTGGCGGAACTCCGGGGCTTCGGTGTCGGCGGTGCCGGTCATGCCGGACAGCTTGCGATAGAGACGGAACAGGTTCTGGAACGTGGTGGTGGCCAGGGTCTGGTTCTCGGCCTGGATGCGCACGCCCTCCTTGGCCTCGACCGCCTGGTGCAGGCCTTCGGACCAGCGCCGTCCCGGCATGGTGCGGCCGGTATGCTCGTCGACGATGACCACGTCGCCGTTCTGGATGATGTAGTGCACGTCACGGTGGAACAGCACATGCGCACGCAGTGCGGCATGCACGTGATGCAGCAGATTGAGATGCGCCGGCGAGTACAGGCTCTCGCCCTCGGCGAGCAGCTCCATCTCGACCAGGCAGGCCTCGACATGCTCGTGACCGGCCTCGGTCAGCTCGACCTGGCGCGACTTCTCGTCGATCCAGTAGTGACCGCCGTCGGCCTGGCCTTCCTCGGCCTGCCGGGTGAGACGCGGGATCAGCGTGTTGATCAGCTGGTACAGACGCGAGGAGTCCTCGCTGGCACCGGAAATGATCAGCGGCGTGCGTGCCTCGTCGATGAGGATGGAGTCGACCTCGTCGATCAGGGCATAGGCGTGACCACGCTGGAAGCGATCCTCGAGACGGAACGCCATGTTGTCGCGCAGGTAGTCGAAGCCGAATTCGTTGTTGGTGCCGTAGGTGATGTCGGCGCGGTAGGCGGCGCGCTTCTGGTCGCCGGGCTGCTGCGAGCGCACGACGCCGACGCTGAGGCCGAGGAACTCGAACAGCGGACGGTTCCACTCGGCGTCACGCGCGGCCAGGTAGTCGTTGACGGTGACCACGTGCACGCCCTCGCCCGAGAGGGCATTGAGGTAGGCCGGCAGGGTCGCGGTCAGGGTCTTGCCTTCACCGGTTCGCATTTCCGCAATGCGACCCTCGTGCAGGGTGATGCCGCCAATCATCTGCACATCGTAGTGCCGCATCCCGAGCACGCGCTTGGCTGCCGTGCGGCAGACCGCAAAGGCCTCGGGCAGCAAGGCGTCAAGCGACTCGCCCGCCTTGAAGCGCTGCTGGAACTCGGCCGTGCGCGCCTTGAGCTGGACATCATCGAGAGCGTCGGTGGCTGCCTCCAGGGCATTGATGCGCTCGACGATCAGTCGCATGCGCTTGAGCTCGCGGTCGTTCTTGGTTCCGAACAGGCCACTGACTAGGCGTGAAAACATGGTCAACACTCGATGATGGCGGACAAATCAGCGCAACATTCTACCGACTTTCGCCAGTGGCGGCACCACGATCGCGGAAATGAAAAGGCCCGGACATGCCGGGCCTTCATGAACAGCAGCAAGGATCAGCGCTTTGCCAGGGTCAGCACGCTGCTCGGGTCGATGTGCTTGCCGTTGCGCAGCACCTCGTAGTGCAGGTGGGTGCCGGTGGAACGGCCTGTCGATCCCATGTAGGCGACCAGCTGATCCTTGGTGACAATGTCACCGGCCTTCACGGCCAGCGCACGCGCGTGGGCATAGCGTGTCACCAGACCATCACCGTGATTGATCTCGACCAGGTTGCCGTAGCCGGCACGCTGGCCAGCAAAGGTCACCACGCCGTCAGCCACCGAAAACACGTCGCTGCCTTCGGGACCGGCAAAGTCGATGCCGCCGTGAAATGCCGTGCGACCGGTGAAGGGATCGGTACGGTAACCGAAGCGCGAGGTCATGTAGCCGTCGCGTACCGGGGAGTTGTCGAGATCGACATGGGCATGACGGCGCCCCTGCAGAACACTGCCGAGCGCGCGCAGCTGGGCTTCGCGCACCGCCAGCTCTTCGGACAGGCTGCCGATGCGGCGTTCGAGATTGTCACCATCCAGGCGAATGCTCAGCGGCTCTTCAGGACCGCCCATGGGCGGCTTGCTGCTGAAGTCGAACTCGTTGCCCTTGAGATCCGCCTGCTCGACCAGATGCTCGCCCAGTGCATCGATGCGCATCATGCGCGCCTGCATTTCAGCCAGACGTGCGCTCATGGCACGCAGCTCTTCCTGCTGGGCGGCATCAGCCGCGCTCAGCACAGGGCCCGTCTCGGAACCGAACAGCTGCTGCGCGGACCAGTAGGCACCAGCGCCCAGCAGGCCGGAAACCGCGAGCAGAACACCCGCCGCTGTTGCCAGCAGGCGGGGCTGGAGATGCAGAGTCAGGGGGCGCCCCTGTCTGCGGCTCAAAAAAATCACGTTCATCGTAAACAGCACCTCATTTCAGGCTAACCTGCAGCCACGAGGAGTGGGTCGACATCATGCGCCACAATCAACCTGTGACACTTGCCAAGCTGCTGGACAGTCATGCCTTGACACGGTCGCGTCAGCGTCATGGGCTGACACGCGAGCATGAAGCAGTCTGGCAGTCGGTAGTCGACGTTTCACTCCGGTCTGGCTGCCGGTTGCATGGCTTGCGCGAGGACACGCTGACACTGGCCGTCGACTCCGCGACACAGGCCAGCCAGTTGCGCTACCTCCAGCGCATAATCCTGCAGCAGCTGCAAATTCACCCGGCATTCAGCCAGGTGCAGAAGCTGCGGATCGTGGTGATGCCACGGGCTGTTCAGCCGACAAGGAAAGCAGTGAATCCGCTGCCCAGACTGAGTCGCACGACGGCAACACACCTCCGGCAAATTGCTGATTTGCTGGAGGATCCGGAGCTTAGCGAACGTCTGCAGCGCTTGGCAAGGCATGTACAACGCTGAAAAAATGTGCAAGCAGGCGGCCGTGGAACCAAGATAAAGTTCCACAAAACCTGCCAATCCGGTTAAATTTCAGTCAGTTAGACCTGCAGGCACGCACAGGATCAGTGCACGGCATCCGCACGCACATAGGTGATCGGCGTCAGACTTTCGTCATCAAATGTCACAATTTCCCAGGCATCGGGGTTGTCGACCATGGCGCGAAGCAGCTTGTTGTTCATCGCATGGCCGGCCTTGTAGCCCTCGTAGGCGCCCAGGATGCCCATGCCGAACAGATAGAGGTCACCGATGGCATCGAGCATCTTGTGACGCACGAACTCGTCCTCGAAGCGCAGCCCCTCCTCGTTCATGACACCGTCTTCGCCGACCACGATGGCGTTGTCCATGCTGCCGCCGAGCGCCATGTTGTTGGCATGCAGGTACTCGATGTCACGCAGGAAACCGAAGGTGCGGGCGCGGCTGACCTCGTTGACGTAGGCGGTGGTCGAGAAGTCGACGCTGGCCCATTTGTGGTCGTCATGAAAGGCCGGGTGATCGAAGTCGATGGTGAAGGAGACCTTGAAGCCGTCGTAGGGATCGAAGGCGGCGATCTTGTCACCGTCACGCACTTCGACACGGCGGGTGATGCGGGCAAAACGCTTGGGCGCGTCCTGCTCGGCGATGCCGGCAGCCTGGATCAGGAACACGAAGGGACCTGCGCTGCCGTCCATGATCGGGATCTCGGGGGCACTGACATCGATCACGGCGTTGTCGATGCCAAGGCCCGCGAGAGCCGACATGAGATGCTCGACGGTTCCGACACGCACGTCGTCATCCACCACCAGGTTGGATGACATGGTGGTCTCGCGCACCAGGTCGGCACGGGCCGGGATCAGCACGGGCGGATCGAGATCGGTACGGCGGAACACGATCCCGGAGTCCACAGGTGCCGGCCGCAGGGTCAGGTAAACCTTTTCCCCGCTGTGCAGGCCCACGCCACTGGCGCGGATGACTTGTCTTACGGTGCGTTGTCTGAGCATTTGTTACAAATTATTTCAAGGCCAGACCCATCGTAACAGACCCGGCCACCCGCCTCAATCTGCCTGCCGACGAAGGAAGGCCGGGATGTTGAGCAGGTTCATGTCGCTGCGACGCGCACCGCCGTTGGCGACCTTCTGGTTGCGCAGATAGGCCGGCGTGTCGAGATCGGCATAGGGATCATGGCTCGGTGCGGCGGCCGAGGCGGCAGTGGCGACCTGGGCGGCCGGCTGGCCAGCAGCCATGGCGGCGGCCGGGGCAGCAGGCGCAACGGCAGCAGCGGCGGCAACCGGTGCCGACGGCACCAGGCCAAGACGCTGACCGATGCTGGCACGACCCACCATGTTGTGCTGGATCTTGGGCAGACCGGTGGCCACCACGGTGACGCGGATCTCGTCGCCCAGGGTTTCGTCGAGAATGGTGCCGATGACCACGGTGGCCGACTCGGAAGCAAACTCGGAGACGATGTCGCCCACCGTGGAGAACTCGTCCAGACCCAGGCTTTCGTTGGCGGCGATCGACACCAGCACGCCACGGGCACCCTTGAGCTGCACATCATCGAGCAGCGGGCTGTGGATGGCCATCTCGGTGGCGATGCGGGCGCGCTCTTCACCCTTGGCGGAGCCGGTACCCATCATGGCCAGGCCCTGCTCGGACATCACGGTGCGCACGTCGGCAAAGTCGACGTTGATCACGCCCGGATTCAGGATCATGTCGGCGATGCCCTGCACGGCGCCCTGCAGCACGTTGTTGGCGGCCTTGAAGGCATCGACCAGCGAGACCTTGCCCAGCACCTGCAGAAGCTTGCCGTTGGGAATGGTGATCAGCGAGTCGACATGGCTGGCGAGCTGCTCGATGCCATGATCGGCAACATCCATGCGCTTCTTGCCCTCAAACGGGAACGGCTTGGTGACCACGCCGACGGTGAGGATGCCCATTTCGCGTGCCACTTCGGCAATCACCGGGGCACCGCCGGTACCGGTGCCACCACCCATGCCGGCGGTGATGAAAACCATGTCGGAGCCGGCCAGCGATTCGCGGATGCGGTCACGGTCCTCGACCGCGGCCTGACGACCGACTTCCGGATTGGCACCGGCACCGAGACCGCGGGTGACGCCGTCACCGAGGTGCAGCAGGGTCTTGGCACTCATCTTGTTGAGCGCCTGCTTGTCGGTGTTGGCGCAGATGAAGTCGACACCCTGCACCTGGCTCTTGACCATGTGCTCGACCGCGTTGCCGCCACCACCACCAACGCCGATGACCTTGATGACCGCAGAACCCAGTTCGGGAATGTTGTCTGCCAGTTCGAAAATGTTCGTCATGTTGTTTCTCCAGTCTCCGAGAGACGTGTGCCGTTTATGTGTTGCTTGCCGTGAGGCATTCCCTGCCCGATTGGCCGGTCATCCTGACCGGCATGTCGCCTTGAGATCAGAAGTTGCTGGCGAACCAGTGCTTCATCTTGCCGAAGAACTCGCCATAGCCCTCGCCGTGACGGGCATTCCGGGTGCCGCTGTTGCTGCCGGTGAGTGCCAGCTTCTGCTTGCCGTACATGAGCAGGCCGATGCCGGTGGCATAGACCGGGTTGTGCAGGTATTCGTCCATGCCGCCGACACGCAGCGACTGCGGCATGCCGATGCGCACCGGCAGATGAAAGATGGATTCCGCCAGCTGCACGGCGCCATCGATCTTGGCCGAGCCACCGGTCATGACGATGCCGGCGGCCAGCTGATCGGCGTAACCGCTGCGCTCAAGCTCGTGCTGGACCAGGCTGAACAGCTCCTCGTAGCGCGGCTCGACGACAGCAGCCAGGGTCTGGCGTGCCAGGGTGCGGGCCGGACGATCGCCCATGCCGGGCACGCTGATGGTCTGCTCCGGATCCACCATCTGCGGGACCACGCAGGCATGCTTGACCTTGATCTCGTCAGCTGCCGGCGTCGGCGTGCGCAGCGCCATGGCGATGTCATTGGTGACCTGGTCGCCCGCGATGGGAATGACCACGGTGTGGCGGATGGCGCCACGCATGAAGACGGCAATGTCGGTGGTGCCGGCGCCGATGTCGATGAGGCAGACACCCAGCTCCTTTTCATCCTCGGTGAGGACGGCATGGCTGGAGGCCAGCTGCTCGAGAATGACCTCGTCGATCTCGAGACCGGCGCCGCGCACGCACTTCTCCAGGTTCTGCGCGGCGTTGGCCGAGCAGGTCACCAGGTGGATGTGGCCTTCAAGACGGACACCCGCCATGCCCAGCGGACTGCGCACATCGCCCTGGTCATCGACCACGAACTCCTGCGGCAGCACATGCAGGATGCGCTGGTCAACCGGATTGGCGCCGGACTTGGCGGCGTCGATGACGCGATCCAGATCGCTCTGCATGACCTCGCCATCGCGGATGGCAACCACGGCCTCGGCGTTGCGACCGCCGATGTGGCTGCCGGCAATGCCGATGAAGGCCGAGTGGATCTTGCAGTCAGCCATCAGCTCGGCTTCGCCGACCGCGCCCTGGATGGCCTCCATGGTCTGATCAATGTTGACCACCACGCCCTTGCGCAGACCCTTGCAGGGCCGCGAACCGACGCCGACGATCTCCAGCGTCTGCTCACCCGGATTCACCTGGCCGACCAGGCAAACCACCTTGGAGGTGCCGATATCCAGTGCGACGATCATCTGTGGTTGTGACAATTGGTTTGCCATGTCTTCCATCCCGGTCACCAGGTGACCCATCTGCTCTTCAAAAAAATCCCGACAACTCGTCAGCCAGCCTCAAGGCTCAGCTGGCGCGCCGCCACCCGATGGCCACGCCGTTGCGATAACGCAGGTCCACGCGCGCCATGCTGGCCACATCCGCGGCCAGCTGACGGTCATACAACACGATGAAACGAGCCAGCTTGGCCAGACTGTCCTGTCCGTCCACCAGCAGCTCGATGTCGCCTTCAAGGCCGACCACCCAGCTCATGCGATCGGTCAGGTGCAGGCGCTCTATGCTCAACCCGACCTCACGCAGCACACGCTCCATGGCCTGGTACTGCGCCAGCACATAGGCGGACTGGGCACGCTGGCCGGACAGAACCGGCAGACGCTCGACGCCCTTGGCACGCTGCGGCCGGAACACCTCGCCTTGCGCAGTGAGCAGACCGGAGTCACCCCAGCGTGCCACGGCAACCTTTTCCACCACCTCGACGCGGACGCTGTCCGGCCACTCCCGGCTCACCTGCACCGAGGCCACCCAGGGAAAGCGTCTTGCCGCCTGCACCAGGTCATCCAGATTGACGGTGAAGAAGCTGCCACGCACGCTGCGCTCGAGTGCCAGCTGCAGGCCGGCGCGATCGAGCTGGGCCAGCTGCCCGTCGATGCGCACGCTGCGGATGGGTGTCTCGCGCTGCCAGTCCTGCACCAGATGCATGACGCCCATCACCATCACCACCACCGAGGCCAGCGACACCACCGCCATCAGTCGCGACAGCCAACGCGCCGAGCGCGTCGATGCGGCGTCGACGCCCTCTTCGCGTGGCTCACGGCGTGCTGCAACGGGACGGCGGGTGGCCTGCTTCATGGCGAGCTCCGGAGTTACGCCAGGGTTCCGGCCAGGATGGCCAGCACCAGGTCGGTGAAATCCATGCCGGCCGCCTTGGCAGCCATGGGCACCAGCGAGTGATCGGTCATGCCTGGCACGGTGTTGATTTCCAGCAGCCAGAAGCGGCCGTCACGGTCACGCATGGCATCGATGCGACCCCAGCCGCGCGCACCCAGCACCTGGAAGGCCTCGAGCGCGATCTGCTGCAGCTGCTGCTCTTCCTCGGCAGCCAGTCCGCAGGGAATGCGGTACTGGGTGTCGTTGCGCTGGTACTTGGCTTCGAAGTCGTAGAAATCCTTGGCCGGGATCATGCGGATCACCGGCAGCGCACGCTCGTGCAGAATGGCCACGGTGTACTCGCTGCCCTCGATGAAATGCTCGGCAATCACCTCGCCGTCATGCCCGGCAGCAACCTCGTAGGCACGGGCCAGCTCGTCGACGCTGTAGACCTTGGCCATGCCGATGCTGGAGCCTTCGCGAGCCGGCTTGACCATCAGCGGCAGACCCAGGGCCTCCACCACGCCGGCGAAGTCCATGCCGGCATGCAGACGACGGTAGGTCGGCGTGGGCAGTCCGCAGCCCAGCCAGAGCTGCTTGGTGCGCGCCTTGTCCATGCCGATGGCCGAGGCCATGACGCCACTGCCGGTATAGGGCACGCCGAACTGCTCGAGCACGCCCTGGATGACACCATCCTCGCCGCCACGGCCATGCAGCACGATGAAGGCACGGTCGAAGCCCTGCACTTCCACGATGTCGCGCTCGGCCGGGTCGAAGCCATGGGCGTCGACCCCGACAGCCTGCAGCGCCTTGAGCACGGCAGCACCGCTGATCAGGGAAATCGGACGTTCGGCTGCAGTACCGCCGAAGAGCACCGCAACCCGACCGAACTGCTTCACATCCAAGGCTTTCATGTCTTCTCTCACTTCTTCTGGCTGCCGAGATACAGGCCGTGCTGGGCCAGATCGACAGCAATGGCGCCGACCGTGCCGGCACCCTGGGTCAACAGGACATCGCCGGGCTGCAACAGGCCGGGCAACAGCTGCGCCAGTTCATCAGCGCTCTCGATGAAGACCGGATCGACCACGCCGCGGGTACGGATGCTGCGCGACAGCGCGCGACCGTCGGCGCCGGGAATCGGCTTCTCGCCGGCACTGTAGACATCGAGCAGGAGCAGCTGGTCAACCGTGGACAGCACATGCACGAAGTCATCGAAACAGTCGCGCGTGCGGGTGTAGCGATGCGGCTGGAACATCATCACCAGGCGGCGGCCGGGATAGGCCTGACGGGCAGCGGCGATGGTGGCGGCGACTTCGCGCGGGTGATGACCGTAGTCATCCACCAGCTGCACGCCACCGGCCTCGGCGAGACGCTGGAAGCGGCGACCGACGCCCTGGAAGTTGCCCAGGGCGCTGACAATGGCCGCATCCTCGACCTCTTCATCGGTCGCGATGGCGATGGCGGCCAGCGAGTTCAGGACATTGTGCATGCCCGGCAGGTTGAGCGCGACGCGCAGCGGCTCATGACCGGCACGCAGCACGGTGAAGTGGGTCTGCAGGCCTTCCTGGACGACATCGATGGCGCGAATGTCGTTGTCGGCATCAAAGCCGTAGGTGATGGTCGGGCGACCGATCTTCGGCAGCAGCTCGCGCACCACCAGATCATCGCCGCAGACCACGGCCAGTCCGTAGAACGGCAGGTTGTGCAGGAACTCGATGAAGGTGTGCTTGAGCACCTCGAAATCGCCGCCGTAGGTGTCCATGTGATCGGCATCGATATTGGTGACCACGGACGCCATCGGCTGCAGATGCAGGAAGGAAGCATCCGACTCATCAGCCTCGGCCACGAAATAGCGGCTGCTGCCGAGCTTGGCGTTGGTGCCGGCGCTGTTGAGCAGGCCGCCGATGACGTAGGTCGGATCAAAGCCGCCTTCGCCCAGGATGGAGGCGATCAGGCTGGTCGTGGTGGTCTTGCCGTGGGTGCCGGCAATCGCGATGCCATGGCGGTAGCGCATCAGCTCGGCGAGCATTTCGGCACGACGCACGATGGGCAGACGACGCTCCTGGGCTGCCTTCACTTCCGGGTTGCTGGCATCGATGGCCGTCGACACCACGAGCACGTCGGCCTTGTCGATGTGTGCGGCGTCATGGCCGATGAAGATCTCGGCACCGAAGGACTTGAGGCGGTCCGTGGTCTTGCCGGCCTTGGCGTCGGAGCCGGCCACCTGGTAACCCTGGTTGAGCAGCACCTCGGCGATGCCGCACATGCCGGCACCACCGATGCCGACAAAGTGGATGCGCCGGATGCGGCGCATTTCCGGAATTTCAATCAGGCGGGTGCGCGGGATGTTGCTCATGCGTTACCTCGAAGAATGGCATTGACGACCAGCCCGGTGGCATCCGGCCGGGACAGGGCACGGGCCTTCACGGCCATGTCCTGCAGGCGGGAACGATCGAGCAGCTCGCGAAGGGTGTCGGCGAAGGACTCGGGTGTCAGATCGCGCTGCTGGAACAGCACGGCGGCACCGGCATCGCTCAGGAAGCGAGCATTGGCGGTCTGGTGATCATCGACGGCATGCGGAAACGGAATCAGGATGGAGGCCACGCCAGCGGCGGCAAGCTCGGATACGGTGAGCGCGCCACTGCGGCAGATCACCAGATCGGCCCAGCCATAGACCGCTGCCATGTCGTCGATGAAGGGCAGGATCTCGGCATCGACGCCCAGGCGACGATAGGTTTCTTCCGCCTTGCCGGCGTGCTTGCGACCGGCCTGATGGCGGATCTGCGGACGCTGTGCCGGATCAAGATGGGCAAAGGCCGCCGGCACCAGCTCGTTGAGCGCCACGGCACCGAGGCTGCCGCCCAGCACCAGCACGTGCAGGGGACCGCGACGGCCCTGATAACGCTGCTCGGGGCCGGACAGGTTGCAGATCTCGGCACGTACCGGATTGCCCACCCAGTCGACATTGGCCGCTGCCGGAAAGGCCTGCGGAAAGGCCTGCAGGATACGGGTCGCGAAATGCGACAGCGCCTTGTTGGTGAAACCGGCCACGGCATTCTGCTCATGCACGTACAACGGCAGGCCGGCCAGGCGGGCAGCCAGGCCACCGGGGCCGGTGACATACCCGCCAAGACCGATGACCGCATCCGCCTCGACGCGGCGGAACAGCGCCAGCGACTGCCAGAGCGCGCGCAGCAGCTTGAAGGGCGCCTGCAGTAGTGGCTTCAGACCGTTGCCGCGCAAGCCGCCGACATCCAGATAGGTGATGTCGATTCCTGCGGCCGGCACCACATCAGCCTCGATGCCGGCACGCGTGCCCAGCCAGTGGATGCGTACGCCCTGGGCCTGCAGGGCGCGCGCCACGGCGAGCGCCGGAAACACGTGGCCACCGGTCCCGCCGGCCATGACCACCACGGACTTGACGAGCGTCATGCCGACCTCCCCGCGCGCCGCACGCCACGCTCGCGCACCTCGCCCGACTCGGCGTCGATGCGCAGCAGCACGGCCAGCATCATGAACACGATGACCAGGCTGGAGCCGCCGTAGCTGACCAGCGGCAGGGTCAGACCCTTGGTCGGGAAGAAGCCGATGTTGACGCCGATGTTGATACAGGACTGGATACCGATGATCACCGCCAGCCCGTAGGCGACGTAGGCGGAAAACAGCTGGCCGGCCTTCTCGGCACGCTGGCCGATGCGCAGCGCCGAGGCCACCAGGGCGACCACGGCCAGCAGCAGCAGGAACACGCCAATCAGTCCGAACTCCTCGGCATAGACGGCGAACACGAAATCGGTGTGTGCCTCCGGCAGATAGAACAGTTTCTGCACACTGTGGCCGAGGCCGACACCAAACCAGTCGCCACGGCCGAAGGCGATCAGGCTCTGCACCAGCTGGTAGCCGGACCCGTACTGGTCCTCCCAGGGATTGGTAAAGGCCAGCAGCCGCTTCATGCGATAGGGTTCGGCAATCATCACCGCGACGCCGGCCAGCGCCACCACGCCGGACATGGCAAGAAACTGGTTCAGCGGAGCGCCGGCCAGGAACAGCATGGCCATGACGGCGGTGAGAATGACCAGGCTGGCCCCGAAGTCAGGCTCGAGCAGCAGCAGGAAGAGCACGATGCCGACAAACGCCAGCGGCTTGACGAAGCCGGCGAGACGGCTGCGGACTTCCTCCTGACGACGCACCAGATAGGCGGCCAGCGCAATCACGGCGCCCATCTTCATGACTTCGGAGGGCTGCAGCGTGATGCCGCCAAACCCGATCCAGCGCATGCTGCCGTTGACGCGACGACCGATGCCCGGAATCAGCACGATCAGGATCAGGAACAGCGCCAGCAGGAAGAACGGATAGGCATAGCGATGCCAGACCTGCATCGGCACCTGCATGACCACGGCGGCCGCACACAGACCGATGCCGAGATAGACGAAGTGGCGCACGAAGAAATAGAACGGGTTGTCGAAGCTGGCTTCCGCCACCCCCATGGAGGCTGATCCGACCATGACCAGACCGACGCAGAACAGGAACCCCGCCGACAGCAGCAGGATCTGGCGTTCGCTCAGGTTGGCGCGGACATCGCGCAGCAGCTCCAGCGGGCGGGCGAGAAGCGTCATCATCAGACCTGCCCCTCCACCAGGCGGCGCACACCCGCCACGAACTGGTCACCGCGATCCTCGTAGTGCTTGAACATGTCAAAGCTGGCACAGGCCGGTGACAGCAGGACGGCATCGCCAGGCGCGGCCAGTGCCAGCGCCGCCACGATGGCCTCGTCCAGGCTGCTGCAGTACTGCTTGCTGATCGGCGCCTGCACGGCATGGTCGATCTCCAGCGCATCCTCGCCGATCAGCAGCAGGGCCTTGCCGTAGCGAGCCATGACTGGAGACAGCGGACTGAAGTCCTGACCCTTGCCTACGCCACCGGCAATCAGCAGCAGCTTGCCGGGAATGGCCGCGCCCAGACCGCGAATGGCGGCCAGCGTGGCACCGACATTGGTGCCCTTGGAGTCGTTGTACCAGCCGATGCCGTTGACCAGCGCCACACGCTGGCAACGGTGCTTGAGTCCGGAGAATTCGCGCAGCGTGGCCAGCATGGCCTCGCGCGGGATGTTCACGGCTTCGCCCAGGGCCAGGCAGGCCAGCGCGTTGGCAACGTTGTGCTCACCGAAGATCTGCAAGTCCGACACCGGCATCAGGGCTTCGCGGCCACGGGCCAGCCAGGGCTTGCCATCGACCAGACGCACGCCGAAGTCGCCCAGGTCCGGCTCACCGAGGCCGAAGCTGGCGCGCGGCAGATCATCAGCGATCAGCGGCATGGTCAGGGCGTCGTCGCGGTTGAACACGAAGCGCTGGCAGTTGCGGAAGATGCGGTGCTTGGCCTGGTGGTACTCGACCATGCCGGCATAGCGGTCCATGTGGTCTTCACTGATGTTGAGCACCACGGCAACCGCCGCCTTCAGCGAGTGCGTGGTCTCGAGCTGGAACGAGGACAGCTCCATCACGTAGAGGTCCTTGTCGCCTTCCAGCAGCATGTCCAGCACCGGGGTGCCGATGTTGCCGCAGACGCCGGTACGCAGTCCGGCGCGCTCCGCCATCAGGCCGACAAGCGTGGTCACCGTGCTCTTGGCATTGGAGCCGGTGATGGCGACGATGGGCGTTTTCACCTCGCGACAGAACAGCTCGACATCCCCCACCACCGGAATACCGCCACCGAGACGCGCGGCAGCGATGGCCGGCTCGTTGATGGAGATGCCCGGGCTGCAAACGATCTCGCGTGCCTTGAGCAGCAACGATTCGTCGAGCTGACCGAGACTGACCTCGACTTCGGGAAACTCGGCACGCAGTTCCGCCAGGCCGGGCGGCGTGTCGCGCGTGTCGTTGACCGCCACCGGATAGCCCTGACGACGCAGGAAGCGCACGCAGGAGAGCCCGGTCTTGCCCAGACCGACCACCACCCGCAGACCGTCACGCTGAATCAGCATCGTCATCTCCTCAGCGCAGCTTCAGGGTCGCCAGACCCACCAGCACGAGCATGAAGCTGATGATCCAGAAGCGCGCGACCACGCGGGTTTCCGGCCAGCCCTTGAGCTCGAAGTGATGATGAATGGGCGCCATGCGGAAGATGCGCTTGCCGGTGAGCTTGAAGCTGGCCACCTGCAGCATCACCGACACCGTCTCCATGACGAAGACGCCGCACATGATGAAGAGCACGATCTCCTGACGCACGATCACGGCGATGGTGCCGAGCACGGCGCCCAGCGACAGCGCGCCGACGTCACCCATGAACACCTGTGCCGGATAGGCGTTGAACCAGAGGAAGCCGAGGCCGGCACCGATGATGGCGCCGCAGATGATGATCAGCTCGCCGGTCCCGGCGACGAAGGGAATCTGCAGGTAGCTGGCGAACTTGATGTTGCCGGTCAGGTAGGCGAACACCGCGAGCGCGCCGGCGACCATGACCGTGGGCATGATGGCGAGGCCGTCGAGGCCGTCGGTGAGGTTGACCGCGTTGCTGGCACCGACGATGACGAAATAGCTGAGCACGATGTAGAACAGGCCCAGCGGCAGGATGATGTCCTTGAAGAACGGCACGATCAGGCTGGTCTCGACCGGCGTCTTCGCGGTCAGGTAGAGCGCGACGGCAGCGCCGAGGCCGCCGAGGGACATCCAGAAGTACTTCCAGCGGCTGGGCAGGCCGCGCGGGTTCTTCTCCACCACCTTGCGGTAGTCATCGACCCAGCCGACCGCACCGAACACGGCCATCACGGCGAGCACGATCCAGATGTAGAGGTTGTCGAGACGCGCCCAGAACAGCGTGCTGACCGCGATCGCGATCAGGATCAGGGCACCGCCCATGGTCGGCGTGCCGGTCTTGGCGAGGTGGGTCTGCGGACCGTCGGTGCGGATGGCCTGGCCGAACTTCATCTCGCGCAGCTTGTCGATCAGGCGCGGACCCAGCCACAGCGACAGCGCGAAGGCGGTGGCGATGCTGAGCATGAAGCGGAAGGTGAGGTAGCTGAAGACCCCGAAGCCCTTGTAGCCGGGCGCCAGCTGTTCGGCGAGCCAGAGCAGCATGTCAGTGATCTCCTGTCTGACCGGTGAGCGCGGACACGACGCGGTCCATGTGCGCACTGCGCGATCCCTTGACCAGGATCGACACGACGCCGCTGAGTTCGGCCTCGAGCGCACGAATCAGGTCCGCCTGCTCGCTGAACTGGCGAGTACCCTCGCCGAAGCCGCGGGCATAGTCGCCACGGTGGCGACCGACGACATACATGGCATCCATGGCTTTCATCCTGGCGTACTCCCCTACTTCTTCATGGCCGGCAGCAGCCGACTCGCCCAGCTCGCCCATGTCACCGACCACCACCAGACGACGTCCCGGCAGTTCCGCGAGCAGGTCGATGGCCGCCTTCATGGCGACCGGATTGGCGTTGTAGCTGTCATCGATGACGCAGATGTCCTTGCCCAGGCGATGCAGCACGGCGCGCCCGGCGTAGGGACGCGCCTTCTGCAGGCCGCTGACGATGGTCTCGATACGGATGCCGACGGCATGCGCCAGCGCGGCAGCCGCGAGGGCATTGGCAACCTGGTGGCGCCCGAGCAGCTGCAGCTGGACCGGGGCGCTGCGCTCGCCGACCTGCAGCATGAAGCGGTACTGCGCCATGCCGTTGCTGGCGATGTCGGTGGCACGAAGGGTGGCCGGCGCCTGTTGCGAAAAGGTGATGACCCGCTTCGGATCCAGCTTCTGCAGCCAGAAGTTGGCGAAGTCGTCATCACGATTCACCACGGCGATGCCGTTGTCCGGAAGGGCGTCATAGATTTCGCCCTTGGCGCGGGCAATGCCTTCGCGGCTGCCGAAACCTTCGAGATGGGCAACGCCGACATTGGTGATGACCGCGGCATGCGGCTGCACCAGACCCGCCGTGTAGGCGATCTCGCCGGCATGGTTGGCGCCCAGCTCGAAGACGCCGTACTGGTGCTGGTCACGCAGACGCAGCAGGGTCAGCGGCACGCCGATGTCGTTGTTGAGGTTGCCGATGGTGGCCAGGGTCTCGCCCTGCTCCTCGAAGATGCGCGCTGCGAGCTCCTTGGTCGAGGTCTTGCCGGCACTGCCGGTCATGGCGACGCGGATGACGTCCGGGAAGCGGGCACGCCAGGCAGCGGCAATCTGGCCCAGGGCGCGGTGTGCATCCGCGACAATGATCTGGGGAATGCCGGCCTGGGGATCCATGCGGGTGACGATCGCGGCCAGGGCGCCCTTGCCGGCCGCCTGGGCGATCAGCGTGTTGGCATCGAAATTCGGCCCCGACAGGGCAATGAACACATCACCGGCATGCAGCGAACGGGTATCGGTGGAAAAGCTGCCGGCATCGGCATCCAGGCCGATCAGCTCGCCACCCACCTGACGGGCGATGTCGGACAGTCTCATGACTGCGCCTCCAGACCGAGAACCTGGCGCACCTGGTCCGCATCGTTGAAGGGGTAACGCACGCCCATGATCTCCTGGTAGGTTTCGTGACCCTTGCCGGCGATCAGCACCACGTCCTCTGGACGCGCCTCGCGCAAGGCATGGGCAATGGCTTCGGCACGATCCGCCACCACCACGACATCGACATCTGCCGGCATGCCGCTGCGGACATGGGCGATGATCTCGTCCGGCGCTTCCTCGCGCGGGTTGTCGGTGGTGATGACGACGCGATCGGCGAGTTCGGCGGCGACGCGGCCCATCTGCGGACGCTTGCCGGTATCGCGACCGCCGCCGCAGCCGAACACGCACCAGAGCTGCCCGGTCGTGTGCTCGCGTGCGGCCTTCAGCGCCTGCTCGAGCGCATCCGGGGTATGTGCGTAATCGACCACGGCCAGCGCCGAACCGGCGTTGCGCAGGCACTGCATGCGACCGGCCACCGGCGGCACGGCGGCCAGCGCGGCAGCCGCTGAGACGGCGGAGTGGCCCAGGGTCATGAGACCGCCCAGCACCGCCAGCAGGTTGCTGGCATTGAAGCGTCCGAGCAGCGCGCTGTGCAGCGCGATCACGCCCTCGGGCGTGCGCACGCGCAGCTGCAGCCCCTGCAGCGAGGGTTGCACGGACTCGGCCACCAGCTCGGCATCACTGGCCGGATCCAGGCTGTAGCGCAGGCAGCGCACGCCCGGGGCGAGCAGGCTGCGATAGATGGCACCCTGCGGATCGTCCGCATTGATCACGGCAGCCTTGAGATCCGGCCACTGGAACAGCAGGCCCTTGGCTGCCGCATAACTGGCCATGTCTCCGTGGTAGTCGAGATGATCACGGGTCAGGTTGGTAAAGAGGGCGGTATGGATGCGTGTGCCGGCCATGCGCCCCTGCTGCAGGCCATGCGAGCTTGCCTCCATGGCGATGCAGCGGGCACCGCGATCACGGAAGGAGGCCAGCAGCCCCTGCAGCTGCAAGGGATCAGGGGTGGTGAACTGCGACGGCAGCAGCTCGCCGTAGAAGCCGTTGCCGAGCGTGCCGATGACCGCGCTGCGCTGGTGCAGCTGCTCCAGTGCACCGGCCAGCAGATTGGCGATGCTGGTCTTGCCATTGGTGCCGGTCACCGCGAGCACGGTCATCGCGGCCGAGGGCTGGTCGTGGAAGCAGGCGGCAAGGTCGCCAAGACGCTGGCTGAGCTCCGCCACCACGACCACCGGCACGGATCCGCAGACGCCGTGCTGCTGCCAGTCACCGCCCGCCTCGGCAAGCACCAGGCGGGCACCGGCGGCCACGGCGGCCGGGATATGCTGGCGCGCATCATGCTGGATGCCGGCCAGCGCGACGAAGGTGTCGCCCGGCTGGATGCGACGCGAATCGACGATCAGGCGCGATACCTGCAGATCGGCGGCAGCGGCAGGGGCATCGCTCAGCCAGTCACGCAGCAGCATCTCAGCCCTCCTGCCCGGGACGTGCCCAGGTTGCCGGATGCGGCAGACGGTGCTGCTCGGCCAGACGCTCGGCACTGCGATCAGGGGAAATGTTCATCAGACGCAGCGTCTCCGACATGGCTCGGGCAAATACCGGGGCAGCCGCCAGGCCGCCGTAGTAGCCACCCTTGCGCGGGTTGTCGATGACCACCACGGTCACCACACGGGGGTTGCTGGCCGGTGCCAGACCGGCAAACAGCGACATGTACTGGTTGCGGGCATAACCACCGGATTGCGCCTTGTGCGCCGTGCCGGTCTTGCCCGCCACGCGATAGCCCGGCACCGCGGCCTTGAGCGCGGTGCCTTCCTGGGTCACCACGTTCTCCATCATGGGAATCAGGCTGCGCGCCACGGTCTCGTCCATGACCCGCTTGCCCGCCACGGGGCCGCTGACCTTGATGAAGCTGACCGGACGTTCGATGCCGCCGCTGGCAATCGCCGCATAGGAGCGCGCCAGCTGCAACGCCGTCACGGTGAGGCCGTAGCCATACGACATGGTGGCCAGCTCGACCGGATTCCAGCGGTTGGAAGGCTGCAGGCGACCGGCGCTCTCACCCGGGAAACCGCTGCCGGTCTTGCTGCCGAATCCCAGGCGCTGATGCAGCGTCGGCAGGGTCTCGCGCGGCAGTGCCAGAGCGATCTGCGCAGACGCGATGTTGCTGGACTTGGTGATCAGCGTGGCCAGATCGATGACGCCGTAGTTGTCGTGATCGCGAATGGTCTTGTTGATGACCCTGAACGTGCCGGGATTGGTGTTGAACAGGCTGCGCGTGTTGTAGCGCCCGCTTTCCAGCGCGGCAGCCACGGTGAACGGCTTCATCGTCGAGCCCGGCTCGAACATGTCGGTGACGGCGCGATTGCGCAGTGCCTGCGGCGTCAGCCGGCTGCGATTGTTGGGGTTGTAGGACGGCAGGTTGGCCATCGCCAGCACCTCGCCGGTCTCGACATCCAGCGACACCAGCACGCCGGCGTCCGCTTCATGCTCGGAGACGCCACGCGCCAGTTCGCGGTAGGCGGCATACTGGACGCGCGAATCAAAGCTGAGCGTGACCTCGCGCCCCGGTCGGGCCGCCTTCAGCAGCGCCACGTCCTGGACGCGATGTCCCTTGAGATCCTTGACGACACGCTTTTCGCCGGGCACGCCGTTGAGCTGCTCGTCCAGCGCCAGCTCCAGGCCTTCCTTGCCGCGTCCGTCCAGATCCGTGAAACCGAGCAGGTGCGCCGTGACCTCGGCTTCCGGATAGAAGCGACGGTATTCGGTCATGCCGTAAACACCGGGAATGTCACGATTCAGCAGCGCTTCGGCGACCACTGGCGACAGGTGACGTCTGGCATAGAGAAAGCCCTTGCGGGCATTGCGCTGTATGCGCCGGCTGAACTCGACCGGCTCCAGGCCAAGCTGACCTGCCAGCGCATGCAGATCGACCTTGGCAGCCAGCATCTGGCGCGGATTGACCCAGATCGACACTACCGGCGTGCTCACCGCCAGCGGGGCGCCATTGCGGTCGCGAATCATGCCGCGCATGGCCATGATGGGCTCGGTGCGCATCATGCGCGCATCACCCTGGGCGCGCAGAAAGTCACTGTCGATGACGGTCAGATAGGCGGCACGCGCCGCCAGTCCGGCAAACAGAATGCCGAAAACCCCGACCAGCACACGGTGCCGCCAGGGGTAGCGCAGTTCGGGCTCGATACGCCGGGTCATGGCCGCACCATCATGATTTCCTGAGGTGCCGGCGGGCGCATGCCCATCTCGTCAACCGCCACCTTGCCGATGCGACCGTAGGCACCCCATGCCTGCTGCTCGAGCAGCAGCTGACCCCACTCCACCTCAAGCTGGTCACGCTCGGCCTGCAGCGCCTGCAGCTGGGCCAGATTGAGGCGTGACTTGTGTACGCTGAAGGCGACCGCGACCGAGGCTGCCACCAGCGCCAGAATCACGGCAGCCGTCTGCAGCAGACCTGGTTGCAGCAAGGAGTAGCGCAGCGAGCGCAGGCGCGTCTGCCAGTTCATGCCGCCACCCCCAGTCGCTCGGCGACACGCAGGCGGGCGCTGCGCGCACGCGGATTGGCGGCGACCTCGTCAGCACTCGGCTCGACAGCCTTGCCGACACGACGCAGACGCGGATTCATCTGCGCCTGCGTCACCGGCAAGCCGGCCGGAAAGTCGTCGCCACGCTCTTCGCGCTGAATGAACTGCTTGACCAGCCTGTCTTCCAGCGAATGGAAGCTGATCACGGCCAGTCGACCGCCCGGCGCCAGCGCGGAAAGCGCCTGCGCCAGCAGATCCTCGAGATCACCGAGCTCGCGATTGATGACAATGCGAATGGCCTGGAAGCAGCGCGTGGCCGGATGCTTGTGACGCTCCCAGGACGGGTGCGCAGCCGCAATCAGCTCGGCCAGCTGGCGCGTACCGGTAATCGGGGCCTTCGCGCGAGCCGCCACCACGGCACGAGCAATGCGTCGCGAGTGACGCTCCTCGCCATAGGTGAAGAAGACATCGGCAAGCTCGCTTTCGCCCACCTCGGCCAGCCACTCGGCGGCAGAGCGGCCGCGCGTGGTGTCCATGCGCATGTCGAGCGGACCGTCATTCATGAAGCTGAAGCCACGCGAGGCATCGTCCAGCTGCGGAGACGACACACCCAGATCCGCCAGAATGCCCGTGACGCGACCGAGCAGACCACGCTGCTCAAGCTGCTGGCGCAGCGTGGCGAAGGACTCGTGAACGATCTCGAAGCGGGCATCGCGCTGAGCCAGCGCCTCACCCTCGGCGATCGCCAGCGGATCCTTGTCGAACGCGATCAGCCTGCCCTGCTCGCCCAGCTGCGCCAGCAGATGACGGCTGTGGCCGCCACGACCGAAGGTGGCGTCGACATAGCAGCCTTGCGGGTCCACCATGACAGCGGCAACCGTTTCTTCGAGCAGGACGGTGAGGTGCTGGAAGCTCGTCATGGTCAGAGCGCCAGAGTGTCGATCGCTTGCGCGAGCTCGGCAGCCGAGAAGTCGGCCGCCAGAATCTGCGCCTGCAGGGCATCCCAGGCCGCCTTGTGCCAGATTTCGCACTTCTTGCCCTGACCGGTCAGCACCACGGCACGATCAAGACCGGCAAACTGGCGCAGCTCCGGGCTGACCAGAAAGCGGCCGGCGCTGTCGAGGGAGATTTCGGTGGCATAGCCGAGGATGCGGCGCTTGAGCAGGGCAATTTGCGGGTTGGCACCCGGCAGGGCATTGAAGCGCGCCTCGATGGCCTCCCACTCGGTCAGCGGGTAGAGCACCAGGCAGGGTTCGCGCAGGTCGACGGTCAGGACAAATCTGCCCTGACACTCGGCCAGCACGCGATCGTGGTAGCGGCTCGGCAAGCCGATCCGCCCCTTCGCGTCCATGGTCAATTCGTCGTAGCCACGAAACATGCTGTCATCCCTTGGCTGGGGGCGGGTTTTCCAGAAAACACCACAAACCCACACTTTCCCCCACCATTGGAGAAATATAGGGAGCGCACGCGGGAGCGTCAAGGACAATCAAGACAGTTATAAGTCTTTATTAGTCATTAAATATCAATAAGTTACAGCATCAGCAGAAAGCTGATGCACAGAATGGCAACCAATTAAATCAATAGGTTACAAGACAGTTCTAATGCACACCTTATGGTCTCGCGATAGCTAGAATTTTTAGCTATATGCGAAAAGGGCTTACAAACATTAGACATGAGGAAATGAGGTGGAGTCGGCCTGTAAGCCGGGTTCTGTCGAGGACGGTCATTCCTCTAGGCGCACCGTCGCCGGTGCGCTCAAGCAACCTACCCGTGTCCCGCGCGGGCCACGCGTCTGGACACCTATTTGGTCTTGCTTCGAGTGGGGTTTGCCGTACCGGTCTGTTGCCAGACTCGTGGTGCGCTCTTGCCGCACCGTTTCACCCTTGCCTGATCCCTCCATCCTCGCCGCCTGCGGCGGTGCAGGAGCACTTTGTCAACCTTGCGGTCGACAAGTGTCCTCGCGGACATCGGGCCATCGGCGGTCTGCTCTCTGTTGCACTTTCCGTCGGCTCACGCCGCCCAGGCGTTACCTGGCACTCTGCCCTGCGAAGCCCGGACTTTCCTCCCCCGCCTTGCGGCGGCAGCGACCGTCCGGCCGACTCCGGCGCGGAGCTTACGGGCAGGCGCCAGCGAACTCAAGGTGAATTTTTCGCCGCCGCCTGTTTCAGCGCCTGGGCACGGTCATAAAGCGCATTGCGCTTGAGCCCGAACAGCTGCGCTGCCAGCCCGGCCGCCTGCTTCACCGGCAACTCGCCAACCAGCACCGACAGCACCTGATCCAGCGCCAGCAGGCGCTGGTCGTCCAGCGTGCGCGCTGGCGCCCCCGCCACCACCAGCACGATCTCGCCGCGCTGCTGATTGGCATCCTCGGCCACCCAGGCCGCGAGCTCGGCCAGCGTGGCGCGACGCACCGTCTCGAAGGTCTTGGTCAGCTCGCGCGCCAGCGTGGCCTGGCGCTCGCCCCCCCATTCCGCCACCAGATCCTGCAGGGTCTCGGCAATACGGTGTGGTGCCTCGTAAAAGATGACGGTATGCGGCAGCTCAGCCAGCTCAGCGAGACGCGCACGCCGCGGCCCCGTGCGGGCGGCCAGGAAGCCCTCGAACAGGAAGCGGTCACTGGGCAGGCCTGCCGCGCTCAGGGCGGCAATCGCGGCACAGGGTCCCGGCACCGGAGACACCCGCACGCCATGCTCATGCGCAGCAGCAATCAGGCGATAGCCCGGGTCGCTGATCAGCGGCGTCCCGGCATCCGAAATCAGTGCCACGCTGTCGCCGGACTGCAGTCGCGCCAGCAGGTCAGGCACCCGGTCTGCCTCGTTGTGATCGTGCACGGCCGTAAGCGCACGCTCGATGCCGTAGGCCGCCAGCAGACGCCCGGAATGACGCGTGTCTTCCGCCGCCACCAGGGAGGCATCGGCCAGCACCTCGCGGCCGCGCTGCGTCATGTCATCCAGATGGCCTATCGGAGTGGCAACGACATACAGGGTTCCGGGGGTCATGGCGAGTCTCGGGCGAGGTGGCGCAAACGATGCGCAGAGTCTATCCGTTAATGCGGACCGGAATGCAGGAGCACGCCATGAAAAGCCATCACCGTCTCGCTGCAGGCTCGCCCAAGCAATGCCAGGGACGTGTCGCCGAGGATCATGCATTGCGCCGGCTGCTGCAGGCGGGCCACCATCTGCTGGCACGCAACTATCACTGTCGCGCTGGCGAGATTGACTTGATAACCTTGTCCACTGCCAATGTGCTGGTGTTCACCGAGGTACGCTGGCGACGCAACCTGGCCTATGGTGGTGCACTGGCCTCGGTCACCCTCAGCAAGCAGCGTCGCCTGATTGTCACCGCCCGTCACTTTCTCGCCTGTCACCCGGTCAACCAGATCCGGGCCATGCGGTTTGATGTCTTCGGGCTGACCGGATTGCCGCCACACTGGCAATGCCACTGGATACGCGGCGCATTTGCCGCCGCTTAGGAAATCCCATGCAAGAACGCATCGTGCAACTCTGCCAGGACAGCATGACCATGCTGGCCCGTCTCGCGGAAGAACAGGCCGGGAGCATCGAGCAGGCCGCCATGGTCATGGTGGATGCCCTGGTCAGCGGGCACAAGCTGATCTGCTGCGGCAACGGTGCCTCCGGCGCCAATGCCCAGTCCTTTGTCAGCAAGCTGCTCAACCGCTTCGAACACGAACGCCCGGCACTGCCCGCCTACACCCTGGCGCCGGACAGCATCACGCTGAGCGCGCTGGCGCAGGACAACCGCCTCACCGAATCGTTCTCGCGTCCGTTTCTGACCCTGGCGCAACCCGGAGACGTGCTGGTGGTGCTGTCGGCCACCGCCACGGCCGCCAACATCCTGAACGTGGTTGCCGCCGCCCACGAGCGTGGCTGCCCCGTCATCGCCCTGACCGGCAGTGGCGGTGGCGACCTGCAGCACATCCTGCATGAACGCGACATCCTGATCGCGATGCCCGAAAGCCGCACCTACCGTGTGCACGAGGCGCAGCTGTTTACATTGCACTGCTGCTGCGCCTTAATCGATACCGCCCTGTTTGGAGACCCAGATCTTGTCTAGCCCCCGTCATTCCCTGCTTGCCGGCCTGGTTGCCGGCACCCTGCTGCTGCCGCTGAGCGGTTGCACCACTCTCGCCAAGCTCGGCGTCGGTCCCGATGTTGCCGACCCCGGCTCGCGCACCACCAGCGTGCGCCTGAACGACATCAGTCTGGGCCAGGCCATACGTCGCGACATCTACCGCGACATTCCGGCCGCCCGCGATGCGCGCATCGAGGTCACCGTGTTCTACAAGGCCGCCCTGCTCACCGGCGAAGTCCAGGATCAGACCCTGAAGGATCGCATTGCCGACATCGCACGCAGCTATCCTGACATCCAGGTGGTGCACAACGAACTCAGCATCGGCCCGACGCGCACCTTTGGCGAGCGCAGCATCGACAACCTGCTGGAGTCCAAGGCCAATGTCAGCCTCGGCACCGCCGATGGCGTGCACAGCGGCCAGACCAATGTCATTGCCGTCGGCGGCACGCTCTATCTGATGGGCAAGCTGACCCAGCGCGAAACCGATCGCGCCATCGTGCGTCTGCAGGCACTGGATGGCGTCAAGCGCATCGTCAAGATTGTCGACATCCTGCCCGATCCGGGCCCGGACGCACGCTGATCACTTCACCACGCGCAAGGCAGGCCGGGGCTTTGCTTCCGGCTCGCTGCCGCTGCCGCCGGCACCATCCGTGACCGGCGGGAGTGGCTCGTACTCATCGCCATCGAAGAACAGACCTTCGCCATTTTCCCGGGCATAGATGCCCAGCACCGCCGCAATCGGCACCCTCACCTGCATCGGCTGCCCGCCGAAACGTGCCGAGAAAGTGATCTCGTCATTGCCCAGCTGCAGATAACGCACAGAATTCGGCCCGATGTTGAGCACGATGCGACCGTCCTCGACATAGGCCCGGGGCAGCTCGGTACCCGGCCACTCGGCATTCACCAGTAGATAGGGCGTCCACTGGCGATCCACGATCCAGTCGTGAATGGCCCGGATGAAGTACGGTCGCGTTCCCTGCATCGCCATGACTCAGCCCCCGCGCCGGATGTCGCGCTCAATATCGGTCAGGCTGGCAAGGAAACCGTCGCGGCGGAACACCCGGTCCATGTACTTGAGCAGGCCGCGGCAGGAACGATCCGGCAGCTCGATGCCCAGTACCGGCAGACGCCAGAGGATGGGTGCCAGCATGCAATCGAGCAATGACAGCTCGTCGCTCATGAAGAAGGGCTTCTCGTCGAAAACCGGCGCAATGGTCACCAAGTCGTCACGCAGGATCTTGCGTGCCTTCTGCATCGCGGCATCGCGACCGCCGCCAGCCAGCAGCAGGTCGACCTGCGGACACCAGTCACGCTCGATGCGATAGGCGAGCAGACGCGCCTGCGCCCGCGCCACCGGATACACAGGCAGCAGCGAGGGATGCGGAAAGCGCTCGTCGAGATACTCCATCATGATGCGGGTCTCGTACAGCGACAGCTCGCGGTCCACCAGCACGGGGAGCGTGTTGTACGGCGTGAGGTCAGCGAAGTCATGAGGCCGGTTGGCATCGGTCACCTGGATCACGTCCACCGAAACCCCCTTTTCAGCCAGCACGAAACGAACACGGTGACTGTAGTGATCTGCCGCGTCCGAATAGAACGTCATGGACGCACGCCTTGCCACGATACCCATACCTCACTCCTCCCCTTGCACGCGCCAGGGACTAGAAAAGACAAAAGGGAGACACCCTGAAGTGTCCCCCTTGCGTCCCGCCGGACCGCCCTCGCGTCACGAGGGCAGGCTTGCGCTTACTTGATGTCCTTCCAGAACTCCTTGTTCAGGAGATAGACCGGAATGAACAGGATGCCCAGGAACAGCAGCACCCAGAAGCCCATGCGTTCACGCGTGGCGCGAATCGGTTCGGCCATGTAGGTCATGAAGTTGACCAGATCGCCCACCGCCTCTTCATAGGCTTCCGGACCCAGCTTGCGCTCAAGCGGTTCGAGCACGTGCGGCATCGCCACGTCCTTGAACACCCGGTTGTTGACGCCGAACGGGCGCTTGTCATCCGGGTAGAAGTTGAGCAGGTAGGTGTAGACCCAGTCCGGCGAACGGAAACGGGTCTCCAGCGACAGGTCAGGCGGTGCGTTGCCGAACCACTTGGCCTGGTCCTTGGGGTTGACCTTGGCATCAATCGGATCACCGATCTTGTCGGTGGTGAACATCATGTACTGCTCGACCAGCTTGGGATCGATCTCCAGATCCTGGGCGATGCGCTCGTAACGCATGTACTTGGCGCTGTGGCAGCCGGAGCAGTAGCTCAGGAAGAGCTGGGCACCATGCTGGAGGGAGGCCTTGTCATGCAGATTGACCGGCGCCTTTTCGCACTCGTGCAACGTACCGCAGCCACCACCTGCTGCTGCCATGGCAGCAGCAGGCGACAGCACCAGAAGGAGCGACAGAATCAGCTTTTTCATCAGTGCGCCCCTCCGGTGACACGATCAGGAACCGGCTTCACCGTTTCCATCGAGGTGTAGAACGGCATCAGCAGGAAGAACAGGAAATAGATCAGGGTGAAGATCTGCGAGAACAGGGTACGCACAGGATCCGACGGCACCGCACCCAGGTAGCCGAGACCGACGAAGCTGATCACGAACAGGGTCAGCCAGATCTTGCTCTGCGTGCCCTTGTAGCGGATCGAGCGCACCGGACTCTTGTCCAGCCACGGCAGCACGAACAGGATCGCGATCGCGGCACCCATGGCAATCACGCCACCGAGCTTGGACGGCACGGCACGCAGGATCGCGTAGAACGGCGTGTAGTACCAGACAGGCGCGATGTGGTCAGGCGTCTTCAGCGGATTGGCCGGCTCGAAGTTGGGACGCTCGAGGAAGTAGCCGCCGCCATCCGGGAAGAAGAAGATCACCGCCGAGAAGGCTGCCAGGAACACCACGATGCCGACCAGGTCGTGCACGGTGTAGTACGGGTGGAAGGCCACGCCGTCGAGCGGAATGCCGTCCTCGCCCTTGACCTTCTTGATGTCGACGCCGTCCGGGTTGTTCGAGCCGACATGGTGCAGCGCCACCAGGTGCATGAACACCAGGGCCACCAGGATCAGCGGCAGGGCCACCACGTGCAGCGCGAAGAAACGGTTCAGGGTGATGCCGGAGATCAGGTAGTCACCGCGCACCCAGGTCACCAGCTCCTCGCCCACCACCGGCACGGCACCGGCAAGGTTGAGAATCACCTGGGCACCCCAGTAGGACATGTTGCCCCAGGGCAGCAGGTAGCCGAAGAAGCCTTCCGCCATCAGCACCAGGTAGATGCCCATGCCGAACAGCCAGACCAGCTCGCGCGGCTTCTTGTAGGAGCCGTAGAGCAGACCGCGGAACATGTGCAGATAGACCACGACGAAGAACGCCGACGCGCCGGTGGAGTGCATGTAGCGCAGCAGCCAGCCGTACTCGACGTCACGCATGATGTATTCGATGGAGTCGAAGGCGTCCTCGCCGGTCGGGCTGTAGGACATGGTCAGCCAGATGCCGGTGACCAGCTGGTTGACCAGCACGATCATCGACAGCACGCCAAAGAAGTACCAGAAGTTGAAGTTCTTCGGCGCGTAGTACTTCGACATGTGATATTCGTAGGTTTCAGTCGCGGGGAAGCGCGCATCCACCCAGCCCATCAGGCTCTTGCCGATGTTTGCCATTAGGCCTTCTCCTCACCGATGATGATGACCTTGTCGCTTTCGTACATGTGCGGCGGCACCACCAGGTTGGTCGGCGCCGGAACGCCACTGAAGACACGGCCCGCGAGGTCGAAGCGGGAACCGTGGCAGGGGCAGAAGAAACCGCCCTTCCAGTCGGCACCGAGATCGGCGGCAGCCACTTCCGGACGGAACAGCGGCGAGCAGCCCAGGTGGGTGCAGATGCCGGTCAGCACGAGAATCTCGGGCTTGATCGAACGCGTCGCGTTCTTCGCGTAGGCCGGCTGCTGATCTTCAACGTCGGAGTTGGGATCGCTGAGATCGCCTTCGACCGCCTTCAGGTTGGCGATCATCTCGGGCGTGCGACGCACCACCCAGACCGGCTTGCCACGCCATTCGAAGACAGCGCGCTGACCCGGCTCAAGCTGGCTGATGTCGGCCACGACAGAAGCACCGGCGGCTTTCGCCTTGGCACTCGGGTTCCAGGATTTGACAAATGGCACGGCAACTGCCGCGACGCCTACCGCCCCGAGGGCTGCAGTCGTCCCCAGCAGCAAGCGCCGGCGATCCATGTTTACGCCGTCAGTACTCATTGACGCACTCTCCGAATCAGCTTTGGGCCGTCAGCGACATTGCAGACCACTGACAGAGCGAGAAAAAAGCCCACTAATGGTAATGAAATCACTTTCCAGTGACAAGGCGGACGATCTGCCGGAAAGCCAATAAACATGCGGCTTCCAACCGACGAACGGGGCCTTGGACAAAAACGAAAAAGGCCCGCAGACGGAAGTCTGCAGGCCCTTTCGACAAACGCCGGAGATCAGCGCTTGGAGTATTGCGGACGCTTGCGCGCCTTGCGCAGGCCGAGCTTCTTGCGCTCGACTTCGCGGGCGTCGCGAGTCACGAAGCCGGCCTTGCGCAGCGGCGACTTCAGTTCTTCGTTGTACTCGATCAGTGCACGGGTGATGCCATGGCGAATGGCGCCAGCCTGACCACCGATGCCACCACCAGCGACGGTGACCTTGATGTCGAACTTGCTCAGCAGCTCAACCAGCTCCAGCGGCTGACGAACCACCATGCGAGCGGTTTCACGACCGAAGTAGGTGTCCAGCGGACGGTCGTTGACGACGATGTTGCCAGCGCCCGGGCTCAGGAAGACACGAGCGGTTGCCGTCTTGCGACGACCGGTACCATAGTTAGCTTGCACAGTCATGATGCTCTGCTCAGATGTTCAGTTCTTGCGGCTGCTGCGCGGCGTGCGGGTGCTCAGCACCACCGTACACCTTCAGCTTTGCCAGCATGTCGCGACCCAGCGGGCCCTTGGGCAGCATGCCCTTGACGGCGATCTCGAGCGCGGCTTCCGGACGGTGAGCCATGAGCTTGTCCAGATTCACGCCCTTGATGCCACCCGGGAAGCCGGTGTGGTGCCAGTACATCTTGTCCTGCATCTTGTTGCCGGTGACTGCCACCTGGGCAGCGTTCACGACAACGATGTAATCGCCGGTATCCACGTGCGGAGTGAACTCCGGCTTGTGCTTGCCGCGCAGGCGACGGGCGATCTCGGACGCCAAGCGACCCAGCGTCTTGCCGTTGGCATCGACGACGAACCAGTCGCGCTTCACGGTTTCGGGCTTGGCACTGATAGTCTTCATGTCAACATGCCTTCAAAAAATCAAGTTTGGCGACCACCCGTATTTCAGGCCGCCGCAATGAGGTCGCGAATAGTACCCAAGGACTCGCCCCTGTGCAACCGCCAGCAGCGAAGTTTTTCTGCCGGCGACACTCAGGGCCGATGCTCACGGGCAAGATACTCGTGCGACTGCATCTCCTGCAGCCGGCTCAGGGTGCGCTGGAACTCGAAGTTCAGCCTGCCCTGGCCATAGAGCTGAAGCAGCGGAACGGCAGCCGTGATGATGAGCTTGACGCCTCGATCATAGAACTCGTCGACCAGATTGATGAAGCGGCGGGCCGCATCGTCATTCTCCGCCCCCATGGCCGGCACCGCCGACAGCAGCACGGTATGGTACTCGCGCGCCAGCTCGATGTAGTCATGCGCACTGCGCGACTGCTCGCAGAGCTCGGCAAAGTCGGCCCAGAGCGTGTCCTCGGTACGTTGCACCACGGCGATCTGGCGTGCATTCACCGTTATCGGCTCGTGACTCGATGCCATGCCCTGGGCCAGCTCGTCGAAGTTCGTCCGCAGCATGGCGGCGGCAGCGCCATCCAGCGGCTCGTGATAAAGCTCGGCACGGCTGAGCACGCGCAGGCGGTAGTCGATGCCGGCGTCGACATTGAGCACCTGGCAATGCTGCTTGACCAGGGCGATCGCGGGCAGGAAGCGCTGACGCTGCAAGCCGTTCTCGTACAGCCTGTCAGGCACGATGTTGGAGGTTGCCACCAGGGTCACGCCACGGGCGAACAGGCGCTCGAAGAGACCGCCGAGAATCATGGCGTCGCCGATGTCGGTGACGAAGAACTCGTCGAAACAGATCACCACGGCATCCTTGTGCAGACGCTCGGCGACCTCGGTGAGCGGATCGGCAATGCCCTGCAGCTCGGCCAGCTGATGATGCACCTGCTGCATGAAGCGGTGGAAATGGATGCGCAGCTTGCGACGGAACGGCAGCGTGTCGAAAAACAGATCCATCAGCCAGGTCTTGCCACGCCCCACCCCACCCCAGAGGTAGACCCCCTGGGCCGGCACCTTCTGGCGCTTGATCTCGCGCAGGCGCGCCGGACCGCGCACCCGCTGCGCACGCTCGTAGCGTTGCAGCAGCACCTGATGGACGCCATCAAGAGCCTCCACCGCAGCGCGCTGCGCCGGATCCGGCTGGTATCCGCGCTCCGCGAGCTCGGACTCGTAGCGCTGCAGAGGCCCCATGTTCAATGACATCGTTGTGCTCACTCCCTGACACCACTGTTCTGAATACACCGCGTCGCCCAGTCTTTCAATTCACCCAGGCGCGCGTGAAAGAAATGACCGGCCCCAGCCAGACAGGTGACCGCCTCGGCCGGCAAAGCGCGCCTCAACCAGTCCGCCATGGCCACCGGATCAACCACCTCGTCGGCATCTCCGTAGATCGCGCGGGTGACTGGCGGCAGCACCAGGTCATCGAGCGGGAAACGGGTCACCGGCGGCGCCACCAGCAATGCGGCACGCAATGTCCAGCCAGCCGCCTGCACACGCGCCAGCACCGACGCCGTCACCCAGGAGCCGAACGAGAAACCGGCCAGAACCAGTGCCGGACGCTGCGGCAGCGTGTCCAGCCAGGCCAGCACGGCGAGCAGATCCTCCTGCTCGCCAACCCCTTCGCCATAGCCCCCGGCACTGGCACCCACGCCGCGAAAGTTGAAGCGTATCGTGGCCATGCCCAGGTCGCGACAGGCACGATGCAGCGTGAACACGACTTTGTTCTGCATGGTGCCCCCCATCAGTGGATGAGGGTGGCAGATCACTGCCACTATTGTCGGAAAAGCCGTGCCCTCCAACGCGCTCTGAGGCACACTCAGAACCGCCTCGAGCCCGCCCGCAGCTCCCGGAATCAGGATGGCCCTCTCTCCTGGCTGCCCAAGGCAGTCTTCTGCGTGCTGGCAAGTCACCTGGCCGTCCCTCCCGGGGCTGCAATCGAGGACGGCATGGTATAGCGACACGCGGCCTGCGCCAACGCGCACGTCGGCAAACTCCGGCTGCGTCCGGACCTGGAGACATCTGATGACGGTATTGCTGCATATTCTTTTTTTCGTGCTGGGCGCTGGCGCCGGCTTTCTTTATGCCCGCCGCCAGCCATCCGATCTGCGCGTCAAGGAACTGGAAACCCTGCTCACCGACCTGCAGGGCCGGCATGAGAACTACCAGCATGCCGTGGCCTCGCACTTCGAGCACTCGGCCGAGCTGGTCAACGAGCTGACCCAGCGTTACCGCGACATGCATCAGCATCTGGTCGATGGCGCCCGCACGCTCTGCGAGAACCCGCGCCGGGCCAGCGAAGACAATCCGGCCAACAACTTCCAGCGCCTTGAAAGCCCGGTGAATCCGTCACTGCACTACCATTCCTATGGTCATGACAGTGCCGACCTGGCCGACTTCGAGCCGCCGCGCGACTACGCCACCAAGCAGCCCAGCGACAAGGGCATGCTCGACGAGCGGTTCGGCTTCAAGTAATGACCTACCCTTCCAGAGGGCTTTCCGCTAGACTTTTCAACCGTTTTCTCGCCCTGCCTCCGGCTTCTGCCCCACTCGGCAAACGGTCGGCGACAGGGCTCCTCCCGCCCGATTGAGGACACACACTGTGCTCGAAGCCTACCGTCAACACGTTGCCGAACGCGCCGCCCTCGGCGTTCCCCCGAAGCCCCTCGATGACAAGCAGGTCGCTGCACTCGTCGAACTGCTGAAGAACCCGCCCGCCGGCGAGGAAGCCTTCCTGGTCGACCTGCTGGAAAACCGCGTTCCTGCTGGCGTTGACCCGGCCGCTTACGTCAAGGCCGCCTTCCTGGCTGCCGTCACCCAGGGCGAAACCAGTTCGCCGCTGGTCAGCAAGGCACGTGCTGTCTATCTGCTCGGCACCATGCTCGGCGGCTACAACGTCGAACCGCTGATTCGTCTGCTCGATGACGCCGAACTCGGTGCTGCCGCCGCCGAAGCCCTGAAGAAGACCCTGCTGGTCTTCGACGCCTTCCACGATGTCGAGGAAAAGGCCAAGGCCGGCAATGCCAATGCCAAGGCCGTACTGCAGTCCTGGGCTGACGCCGAATGGTTCACCGGCCGTCCGGACGTGCCGACCGAGATCACGCTGACCGTGTTCAAGGTCACCGGCGAAACCAACACCGACGACCTCTCCCCGGCGCAGGACGCCTGGAGCCGTCCGGACATCCCGCTGCATGCCAACGCCATGCTGAAGAACACGCGCGACGGCATCACCCCGGAAAAGCCGCAGGAAATCGGTCCGCTGACCCAGATCAAGGGCCTGATCGCCAAGGGCAACCCGGTCGCCTACGTCGGCGACGTGGTCGGCACCGGCTCCAGCCGCAAGTCCGCCACCAACTCGGTGCTGTGGTTCTTCGGCAACGACATCCCGCACATCCCGAACAAGCGTGAGGGTGGCGTCTGCATCGGCTCCAAGATCGCCCCGATCTTCTTCAACACCATGGAAGACGCCGGCGCCCTGCCGATCGAGCTCGATGTCGGCCAGATGGGCATGGGTGACGAGATCGTCCTGAAGATCGACCACGCCACCGCCACCGTGACCGCATTCAAGGCTGGTGCCGAGATCGCCAAGGCCCCGCTGAAGACCCCGGTCCTGCTCGACGAAGTGCGCGCCGGCGGCCGCATCAACCTGATCATCGGTCGTGGCCTGACCGCCAAGGCACGCGAATCGCTGGGCCTGGCGCCCTCGAGCCTGTTCCGCATGCCGGTGCAGCCAGCCGACTCCGGCAAGGGCTACACACAGGCCCAGAAGATGGTCGGTCGTGCCTGCGGTCTGCCGGAAGGCCAGGGCGTGCGCCCGGGCACCTACTGCGAACCGAAGATGACCACCGTCGGCTCCCAGGACACCACTGGCCCGATGACCCGTGACGAACTGAAGGATCTGGCCTGCCTGGGCTTCTCCGCCGGTCTCGTGATGCAGTCGTTCTGCCACACCGCCGCCTACCCGAAGCCGGTCGACGTCAACACCCACCACACGCTGCCGGACTTCATCATGAACCGTGGCGGCGTCTCGCTGCGTCCGGGCGACGGCATCATCCACTCCTGGCTGAACCGCATGCTGCTGCCCGACACCGTCGGCACCGGCGGCGACTCGCACACCCGCTTCCCGATCGGCATCTCGTTCCCGGCCGGCTCCGGTCTGGTCGCCTTTGCCGCAGCCACCGGCGTCATGCCGCTGGACATGCCGGAATCCGTGCTGGTCCGCTTCAAGGGCAAGATGCAGCCTGGCATCACCCTGCGCGACCTGGTCCATGCCATCCCCTACGCGGCCATCCAGCGTGGTGAGCTGACCATCGAGAAGAAGGGCAAGAAGAACGTCTTCAACGGCCGCATCCTCGAGATCGAAGGTCTCGAGGATCTGACCGTGGAACAGGCCTTCGAACTCTCCGACGCGTCGGCCGAACGCTCCGCCGCCGGCTGCTCGATCACCCTGTCGGAAGCTTCGGTGAAGGAATACCTGACCTCGAACATCACCATGCTGAAGTGGATGATCTCGCAGGGCTACGGTGACGCCCGCACCATCGCTCGCCGCATCGAGGCCATGGAGAAGTGGCTGGCCAACCCGTCGCTGCTGCGTGCCGATGCTGACGCCGAGTACGCTGCGGTCTACGAGATCGACCTGAACGAGATCAAGGAACCGATCCTGTGCTGCCCGAACGATCCGGACGACGCCAAGCCGCTGTCCCAGGTCGCCGGCGCGAAGATCGATGAAGTGTTCATCGGTTCGTGCATGACCAACATCGGCCACTTCCGTGCCGCCGGCAAGCTGCTCGACAAGGTGGAAGGCGGCTCGCTCGCCACCCGCCTGTGGCTGGCTCCTCCGACCCGCATGGACGAGCACCAGCTGATGGAGGAAGGCTACTACAACATCTACGGCCGCGCCGGTGCCCGTACCGAAATGCCGGGCTGCTCGCTGTGCATGGGCAACCAGGCGCGCGTCGCGCCGAACACCACCTGCGTCTCGACCTCGACCCGCAACTTCCCGAACCGTCTCGGTCAGGGCGCCGATGTCTACCTCGCATCGGCAGAGCTCGCATCCGTCGCCGCCGTGATGGGCAAGCTGCCCACCGTTGCCGAGTACATGGAGTACGCCGGCAAGATCGACTCGATGGCTGGTGACATCTACCGTTACCTGAACTTCGACAAGATGGGCGAGTACACGGAACAAGCCGACAAGATCAACGTCGCCCAGCTGACCTGATCCTGACCCGGTAATGCGAAAAGCCCGGCCATGTGCCGGGCTTTTCGCTTTCTGGGACTGGGGTTTTCAGAAATGGCTGGCACTTGCTTAGCGCAACGTGGTGGGGGCGGATGAGCGCCTGGAAACCGCGTGAACCCCTCCCTGGGGCTCTCCTCGGCATCCATGCCTCGGATGTTTCCAGTCGCTCACCCGCCCCGCCACTCCCGCAAATCAGGTCACGCCAGAGCCGGCCACCAAGCCAGAGACGCCTGCGCAAGGCCATAGCCGATCAGGGCGCCGCAGACCACATCCGTGGGATAGTGCAGGCCCAGCACCACACGTGACAGCGCGACCAGCACGGTGAATGGCAGCAGCACGGGCGCCAGCGCCGGGAACCAGGCCAGTGCCAGCGTGGTGAACAGCACGGCCTGCAAGGTGTGCCCGGAGGGAAAGCTGTAGCGATCCAGCGGCGGACAGCCGCATTGAATGTCGCGATGGGCAATGAATGGCCGCTCCCGCACCAGACTGCCCTTGAGCAGCTTGTAGATGACCACGCCCACCAGCGCCGTGGCAGCCATCTGCGCCGCAGCCAGCTGTTCCGCCGGCCCCTGGATGACCAGCATGGCCAGCAGCACGTACCAGAACACGCCATCGCCAAGGCGGCTGATACCGGCGAAGAAGCATCGCACCACCTCGCGCCGCGAGGTCTGGTTGATGGTCAGGCAAAGCCGGTATTCCAGCACGTCGAAACGCGCCAGCACGGTGTTGCGGGGGAGCACGAGGCGAGAGCTGATCTTGTTCATGGCGATCATGCTGAAGCGGCCATGCTAAGAAGCGATTGCACGTCGATGATGATTGCGTGACAGCCGGTGTCGCCGGATCGTCACGCAAGCGTTACGCACCTGTCATCTTCAGGCGACAGGCTCACGGCATGAAAATAGCCGTTTGCACTGATGCCTGGTCGCCCCAGGTCAACGGGGTGGTCACCACCCTGACCCGTACCCGTGAGCTGCTCGAGCAGTTCGGCCACGAGGTCGCCGTGTTCTCGCCGGACTGCGGCTTCCTGACCGTGCCCCTGCCCAGCTATCCGGAGATTCGCCTGCCCCTGTTTCCGAGCCGTCGCCTGTCGCGGCTGCTGGAGGCATTCGCGCCGGATTGCGTGCACATCGCCACCGAAGGCACGCTGGGCCTGGCCGCCAGGGCCTGGTGCCGCCGCAACGGCCTGCGCTTCACCACGTCATATCACACGCAGTTTCCCGAGTTCGTGCACCAGCGCTTTCCCTTCATTCCGGCAGCGGCGGTGTACCGGATGCTGCGCTGGTTCCACGACGAGGCAAGCGCCACGCTGGTGGCAACCCCGCAGGTACGTGCCGAGCTGACCGCACATGGCTTCCGGCACGTGGTGATGTGGGGGCGTGGCGTCGACACCGTCCTGTTCGACCCGGCCAAGGCAGAGGCATCCGGCCTGCCCGGCCCGGTCTGGGTCTATGTCGGCCGTCTCGCCGTGGAAAAGAACCTGCCTGCCTTTCTCGCGCTGGAACTGCCCGGCAGCAAGCTGGTGATCGGTGACGGCCCGGCACGGCGCGAGCTTGAACGCCGCTTTCCCGACGCACATTTCACGGGCTACCGGTTCGGCGAAGCGCTGGCCTCCCTGCTGGCCAGCGGTGATGTCTTCGTGTTTCCCAGCCGCAGCGACACCTTCGGACTGGTCATGCTCGAGGCCATGGCCTCCGGGTTGCCGGTTGCGGCCTATCCGGTCACCGGCCCGGTGGATGTGGTCCAGGAAGGCCTGAGCGGCTGCCTGCGCGAGGATCTGCGCGACGCCTGCATGGCCGCGATCTCTCTGGACCGGGGCAAGGTACGCGCAGCCGCGCTGGCATGCAGCTGGGAAAAGGCGGCTCGCCAGTTCGAGAGTCACCTGGTGCCCTGCCGGGTTGCCGGGACGCTGGAGCGCTGCTGAGCAGCGCCACGGCCGGCCCTCAGGCGTGCAGCAGCTCGCCGACCCCCATCTTGATCACATGGCCGCCGATGCGGCAGCGCACTTCGCGCCCCGGACGCTTGTCGAACTCGACATGCAGGATGCTCTTGCGCGTCCCCATGCTGCCGCGATCGATGGCAAAGGTGTGCGTGCCCTGCGCGGTGTCATCCTGCTCGGCCAGATAGGCGATGAACTCGGGCATGACGCTGCCGATGGGCGGAAACACGTCCCGGCCCAGGTCAAGATTGAGCAGGCGGCCGTGGAACTGGGACTGGCCGGTGACCGTGCCGGGCGCGAACAGGAACAGCTGCGAGGTATAGACCTGCCCGGCCAGATCCGCCCAGCGCGCCGGATTGAGGCTGGCGGCCAGGACATGCTCGGGACGGGTGAATGGAATGATCAGCACCGGTTGATCGACACTGACCACCCGCGGGCGGTACTTGCTGAAGGCCAGATGACGCTCGTCGGTGTTGAGCGCCGCCGCCAGATGCGGCAGCTCAGGCGTGTAGCGATCCTGGGTAGCGCTCAGGGTGCGGGTGAACTGGATGGTGCCCGGACCGCTCCCGGTCTTGTCGATGAAGCTCTCGATGACCTGCTGCTGCTGGCGCAGCAGGAAGCGGGAATACGCCCCCTCGTCACTGACCAGCCCGCGCTCACATGCCGCATACGACGCGGCCAGTATGGTATGGGCGCCAAACAGGCACGGGCCCTTGCTGTTGAACACCGTGGCCGGAAACTCATGCGATGACGGATCGAGAAACACCGTTTCCGTCTGCGGAAACTCGCTGGCGATGGCCTGCTTCCTTTCCTCGCTCAGCACCTGTCCATCGAGCATCACCACGGGGATCTGTATGCCCTGGAAGGGCACATCGGCAAACACGTCAAGCAGGGAATAGGTCAGCGCCACGGTCTTCGTCCTTTCGTTGCCAGGGAGACAGGTCAACACGACAGGCAGGACCGGCATCAACGGGCTTGCGGCCCTGTCACGACGACGCTAGCACATTGCCCGGACGGACACACAGGGCATCCGTCCGGGCGACGACCTCAGAGCGTTTCAACACCGGTGACATGCCAGGGGGCATCGGCCTTGCTGCAGTCACGCTCCAGATGCCAGATGTCAGTGAAGTCCTCTTCGACACCCTCGACGGCATCGCGGTAGCGGCCACGGAAGCGCACGCTGACCTCGGCCATGCCGAACTGCTGGTCGGCGCGCACCAGATCGGCGTCCAGCGCCAGGATCTCGGTGTGCTGCTCGGCCGGCAGGGCCGCGCGCTCGACACGCAGCTGATCGTAGAGCGCCGGCGTGCAGTACTCGCGGATCGTGGCCAGATCATTGCTGTTCCAGGCCGCCTGCAGAATGCGGTAGTGCTCGCCGGCACCCGTCAGGAAGGCCGGCGAATCAAAACCCAGGGGCAGGTTCATGGGTACTGCGGGCGCGGCGGCACGCGGGCTGCCGGCGGCACTGCCGAAAACCGGCGTGGCACTGTTGCGCGTCTGCACCGATGCGGCCGCCGGAGCGGCCGTCGCGTAGGACGGCTGGCGCCTGCCGGCGCCGCCACGCAGCTGTCGCAGGATGAAGAAGATCAGAAACACGAGCGCCGCAATGAGCACGACATCCATGATCTGCAGGCCGTCAAAGGCACCGCCGGCAAACAGCGCCGCGATGAGACCGCCCGCCAGCAGACCGCCGAGCAGACCACCCATCATGCCCTTGCCGGTCGATGGTGCGGCAGCGGGCTTGGCAGCCTGCTGCGGGCTGCTGGCCGGCATGGCATCCTGGCGCTGCGGTGCAGGCGCGGTCTGATAGGTGCGGCCGAAGGTCTTGCCACCGCCAAGACGCTTGGCGTGGACCGCTTCAAGGGTCAGGGTGAACGACAGCAGGATGGCCAGAACAGCCCACAACTTCTTCATCTCGGTTCTCTCGGAATCCAGGGAATCACGGCATGCCTGTGGCATGACCATGCAGCGCGAGTCTGAGGCCTTGGCGAGGCAAGTCAAGTGATCGTCACCACCGGCATGCCGTGCTGAGCATTACGGTCACCCCGGCATGTCATTGACGGCTGTCACCGCACTGCCAGAATCCGCTGACCGGGCGCTTCCCGCCCCTATCCCCGGATACCTGTCATGAGCACACGCCAGAACCTGCGCAACCACCGTGGCCGCATCGCCGTCGTCGACGGCCTGCGCACGCCCTTTGCCCGCATTGCCACGCACTATCGCGACCTCAGTGCCATTGATCTCGGCGCGCTGGCCGTGCGCGAACTCATGAAGCGCAACCAGCTCAGGCCGCAGGATGTCGATCAGCTCGTCTATGGCATGACGGTGATGATCCCGGAGGCGCCGTTCATCGCGCGTGAAATCGCCCTGCAGCTGGGGCTGCACGATCTTGATGCCTACTCCATCACCCGCGCCTGTGCCACCAGCTTCCAGACCGCTGCCAGCGCGGCCGAAAGCATTCTGGCCGGCAGTGCCGAGGTGGTCATCGCCGGCGGCACGGACTCGACCAGCAGCGTGCGCCTGCCCATGTCGGCAAAATTCTCCTCAACCCTGCGCGATGTCAGCTTCGCGCGCTCCGCTGGCGAGCGCCTGAAGCTGCTGGCAACGCTGCGCCCCGGTGACATCCTGCCCCGTCAGCCCTCGATCACCGAGTTCTCGGTCGGCGAAACCATGGGCCAGAGCACGGAAAAGATGGTCAGGAAATGGGGGGTCAGCCGTGCCGAGCAGGATGATCTTGCCCACGCCTCGCACAGCAACGCGGCACGCGCCTGGCGCGAAGGACGCCTGGATGACCAGGTCATGACGGTGGATCTGCCGACCGGCCCGCTGAAGGCGGACAACCTCGTGCGCATGCAGTCCGAACGCGCCAGCTACGACCGCCTGAAGCCGGTGTTCGATACCAGTGGCAGCGGCTCGGTCACTGCTGGCAATGCCAGCCCGCTCACCGATGGCGCAGCCGCCCTGCTGCTGATGAGCGAAGCGCGGGCCCAGGCCGAAGGCCGCGAGGTGCTGGGCTACATCCGCTCCTACGCCTTTGCTGCCAAGACACCGCAGGACGATCTGCTCATGGGCCCGGTCAAGGCCGCCCCCATCGCCATGGCACGTGCCGGCCTGACGCTGGCCGACCTCACCCTGGTGGACATGCACGAGGCATTTGCCGGCCAGCTGGCCTGCAATCTGCGCGGACTGGCCAGTGACCGCTATGCGCGTGATGAACTGGGACTGGACAAGGCGTTGGGAGAGATCGACCGCAGCCTGCTCAACGTGAATGGCGGCAGCCTTGCCTACGGGCATCCCTTCGGTGCCACCGGCGCCCGCGTGATCGCCCAGGCCCTGCACGAGCTCAAGCGTCGTGGCGGCGGCTTCGCGCTGACCACGGCCTGCGCGGCCGGCGGCATTGGCGCCGCCATGGTGCTGGAAGCGGACTGACACCCTGCCCTCCCTCCGTCAGCAGCAGCGGATTGCCGACGGAGAGGGGGCTGCCGGCATCAGACCTCGTGCACGAAGAGCTCGCGCTCGAAACGCACCTGAGGCCAGAACACGCCATCGTCGGCACGCTCACCCGCCCCCACCACCATGATCGGGAAAGCGCCGTCGTCGAGCTTGAGCAGCTTGCGCACGCGCACTTCGTCAAAGCCCTCCATCATGCAGGTGTCGTAGCCGTGGGCGCGGAAAGCCAGCACCAGGTTCTCGCACGCCAGTGCCGTGCTCTTGGCAGCCCAGAGCTGCACTTCGGAACTGGTGTAGGGACCGCGCGGCACGGCGGCGAACAGACCGCCGGCAGCAAAGGCGGCCTTCTTGACCAGCGCGAAGCTGTTCAGCGGGCCCGGCGCGTAGTTGTAGGGAATCAGCTGGTAATAGCGCTGCACCAGCTTGGGGACATCCGGCATCGGCCACTCGCGCAGCATCTTGCGGGCAAAGTCATCGATGCGATCAGTGCGGGCGACACAGACGATGAGCTCGGCAGCCGTCTTGGCAGCCAGCTGACTCATGCAGGCCTTGACCAGCTTCGCCTTCTTCTCGGGCGAGCGCACGACATAGAACTCCCAGGGCTGCAGGCCCGAGGAACAGGGTGCCAGCAGGGCCATGTCCAGGCAGTCATCGAGCACCTCGCGGGGAATGGGCTTGCGGGTGAACTTGCGCACCGAGCGGCGGCTGGTCACCACCTGGCGAAACTGCTCGACATCGATGCCCTGGGGCGCGGGTTCATGGTAACGGGGCTTGCCATCGACCAGGATGGTCTGATGGGAAGCCGGCTGGCTGGCGTCCGACATGGGCGACTCCTGACTGGTTTCATGGGCGAAACTAGCCAAGCAGGCAGCGGGAGTCAAACCGACAGATGACGGAAGGATCGGCAGGAGTCAGCCGCCGCGGGCAATCTCGCGGATCTTGTCGAGGTAGCGTGGCATGGTGACCGGCCCGCCGAGATGACCGGAGAGCACGGGATCCAGCGCCGTCGCCCCCAGCGGGGCATCACCGGGCAGACTGCCCTCCAGCTCCAGCAGAGCCACATGCAGCAGGCTGGAAATGATGTCCGACTCATCGAGCTGATACAGCGAGCCCAAGGCCCGCAGCTTGATGAGGTCGGTGGCGTGCAGATGCAGGCCAACCACATGGGACAGCCGGTGACGACGCGATACCTGGCCGGTTTCCCAGTCTTGCAGCAGTTCCAGCAACGGACTGACGGACATCGGCGCGCCCCCTGCGCTTGGCGGTCAGAAAATAACCAGACAACAGTTGGCTAACGATACTCCCAGCCTGCGTCGAGGGCACTACCACTGGTCAGTTCAGCGACTGCCATCCGTCATTCCGGCCCTGCTCGCGCAAGCGCTCCAGCTGCCGACCCAGATCCTGCACGTGCTCGCTCCAGCACGCCTCCGTGCCGAACCAGGGAAACGCCGACGGAAATGCGGGATCCTGCCAGCGCATGGCCAGCCAGCCCATGTAATGCACCATGCGCAGCGCGCGCAGGGGCTCGATCAGCGCCAGCTCGCGCCGATCCAGCTCGCGGAAGGTCTCGTAGCCGGCCAGCAGCTCGTCCAGCTGCAGACGGCGCTCGCGCTCGTCACCGCACAGCAGCATCCACAGATCCTGCACCGCCGGCGCTGTCTGGCAGTCATCGAAGTCCAGCAGCCAGGGACCGTCATCGCGCGTCCACAGCACATTGCCGGGATGACAGTCGCCCTGGCAGCGCAGCCCGGGCCAGTCGAACACGCCGGAGGCCTCGACCTCATGGCGGATGCCTGCCAGCACATCCTGATAGGCCGTCAGCCAGTGCGACGGCAGCAGCTGCAGCACCGCTTCGCGGGGCTGATCGAGATAGCGCTCGGCCGTCAGCCGCGGGCGCGCCTGGAATGTTCCCGAGGCCGCCACCGCGTGCAGACGCCCGAGCAGCAGGCCCATGCGGTACAGCTGCTCGGGGTCGCCCGCCTCCAGGCCCTGGCCACCCTTGCGCGGGAACAGCGCGAACCGGTAGGGGCCGTCGCGAAACAGGGTCTCGCCATGGGCATCGGCCAGCGGCGCGATCACCGGCAACTCGGCGGCGGCCAGCTCACGCGTGAAGGCATGCTCCTCGCGCAGCTGGGCATCGCTCCAGCGACCGGGCCTGTAGAACTTGGCAATCAGGGGCGCCTCGTCCTCGATGCCGACCTGGTAGACACGGTTCTCGTAGCTGTTGAGGGCAAAGACACGGGCATCGCAGCGACGTCCGCTGGACTCCACGGCCTGGATCACGTGATCGGGCGTGAGTGCGGCATAGGCCTCGTCCACGAGACCATGGGCCGCACCGGCAGAATTGGACATGGACCGCTCCGTCAGAGCCGGCCCCGATCATCAGAAGATGAAGATCCAGGCCAGCAGGCCGCCAAGGATAAGCCACTTGAGCACGTAGTAGAGCCTGCGATTCTGCTTCTTCAGCGCCTTGGCGCGCAGACGCAGCTTGTAGACATGGCGGAAGGCGCGATTGAGGGCACCGGTGTTGTCGTCATCGGTGTTGGGCGAGCTGGCCGCCGTCATCACCGTGCGTGCGAACCAGTGATTCAGGGCCTGGGCCCAGCGCCGGGTCATAGGGCGCTCGATGTCGCAGAGCAGGATGATGCGGTTGGCGTCGGTCCGGTTCTCGGCATAGTGGATGTAGGTCTCGTCGAACATCACGCCTTCACCATCACGCCAGCTGTAGCGTTCACCGTCGACATCGATGAAGCAGCGATCGTCATTGGGGGTGATCAGGCCCAGGTGATACCGCAGCGAACCGGCAAACGGATCGCGATGACGCACCAGACGGCTGCCCGGCGGCAGCTCGGTGAACATGGCGGCCTTCACCGAATCCAGACCGCGCACCAGCTGTGTGGTCTGCGGACAGAGCTCCATGGCGGACGGGTGGCCGCTGTCGTACCACTTCAGGTAGAAGCGCTTCCAGCCGACCTTGAAGAAGGAGTTGAAACCGAGGTCGTTGTGCGTGGCGGAGGCCCTGATCAGCCCCTTGTCCGCCAGCGCCTGCGCCTCGTCGCGAATGGTCTCCCAGTTCGCTTCCAGCACCTTGAGGTCGGGAAAGCTGTCACTGGACAGATAGGGCGTGGTCGGCACCCTGGAGAACCAGTACATGATCACGTTGATCGGGGCAAGCAGGGTGGAGTGATCGAAGAACTGGCGAAAGAACGGATGCCTGACCTTGCCGCGACGCTGCACGTAGAGCGCCGACAGCACGAAAATCGCAAGAATGACCCACTTCATGGCTGAGATCCCGTCGCGGAAAACGGCGGAATTCTAGGCAGGCAGCGCCGGCTGTCAATGGCCGGCCGACGTCTGCACCAGGCTCATGCGGTCATCACCACATCAGGTCATCCGGGATCGGATAGTCGGCATAGGGATCATCCTCGGCCACGGTCGTCGTGCTGCGCTCGTTCAGGCAGACGATGCAGGCGGCGTCACGCTGCGCGATCTTGCCGGCAATCGCCGCCGGCACCAGCTCGTAGCCCTCGCCCAGCCGCACCACCGCGAGCACGCCACGCACCAGCTGGTCCTGCTGCACGCCGCTGACCAGCAGCTTCTTGACCTTGCGCGCATCGACGAACTGCCAGGCGACATCGCCACCGCGCACAATGCGATGCACCTCGATGAGCTGGCGTATCTGCGCGGCAATCGCCTTTTCCTGCTGAGCCAGCTGGATCTGGCGATTGGCCTCGCGATCACGCTCGGCCTGCTCGACCCGGGCCTGCTGGGCCAGCTCGGCGGCCGTGGGACCATCGACGCGGCCCTTGGCCGCCTGGCGCCGGGCATGATCGGCCTGACGGGCCTTCTTGGCATCAGCCAGCCCGGCCTTGAGCAGCTGATCCTTGAGCGAGATCGCCATCATGTGCCCCTTACTGAACGCCGTGTGCCGCCAGCACGTGCTCAAGACGGCCGGAGGCATAGAACGGCAGCAGCTGGCGGCGCACCATGTCCTCGAGCACGCCGCGCTCGCGCAGCACGGCGATCACCGGTGGCGCGAACCGCAGCGCCTCGCGCAGGATCATGTCGCGGGTGACGCCGACTTCCTCGAGCAGATGCGCCAAGGTGGCACCTTCGTACTTGTCGAAGAAGCAGTCGATGCCGACATTGATGACGGCGGAATAGGTCGGCGTGTGACGCAGCTCGCTGCGCCAGTATTCGTAGCCGATGACAAACCACTCCTCGAGCGACTCGGCAGACACGTAGTCACGCAGCACGCTGGCCGGCTGGTGCTTGATCTCGCCCCAGAAATCCAGCGCCACACGCTCGATGGCCTCATCACTGAGGCGCTGCAGCAGCGCGTTCTTGCTGCTCAGCAGCGTGGCACGCGTGCTCTTCTGGACATAGTTGAGCAGGCCTTCATCCAGCGACCTCTCCAGTCCCGGCGATGCCTTGCTGAGCACGGACTTGCCCAGGCTCATCAGCGTGCCGGCGCCGGGAATGGCCTTGGCGGCGTCGTTGCTCTGCGCCAGGTAACCCTTGATGCCGCGATAGATGAGATCGGCCGCCATGTCAGACAGGATGGGGTTGCCGAGCACGCGCTCGATGGCCTGCTCGCGCACCTCGCGCATCTCCACGGCCTTGGCAATGATGTCGCGCACCTGGTGATCGGAGATCAGGTCGGCCAGTCGCGTGCTGTCATGCATGGGGTGGGCATGCAGGGCGCGGGCAATGTCACCGACCAGCTCGGGAATGCCGCCCGCCATCGGCATGTCGACGGCATAGGTGTGAACGGTGGCCTTGATCAGGTCACGCGTCACCACCTCGCCCAGGGTGAGCTGGGCGGCATGCACGAGGCCGGCATCCACTTCAGCGGACAGATGCGCAGCAAGAAAGTCGCCACCCAGCAATTCCAGGGTGTGCTCGACATGGGCCTCGAAAAGCGCGGCGGCCACCGGGTGTGTGATCACGTTCATCATCTTGCTCGGCCTCAAAGGGCGTAGGTGGTATTGAGATAGGCGAGGATGTCTTCCGACTCGAAAAGTCGGGCCCCGGTGTTCGGATCTTCCAGATACGGCACCTGCACGCGTCCGTAGGTCCTGAGGAACTCCTCGCGCTTGCCGCCGGCGATCGGCGTGTAAGGCCCGCGTTGCAGACGGAAAGTGGCTGGCCCGATGTCCTGCCAGCGCTCCTTGCCGAGGTTGCAGAGACGATAGGGCAGTTCGAGCTCGCTCAGGCGCTCGCGCACCAGGCGTGAATAGGGGCTGGCCTCGAAGCTCCACAGCACCAGTGGCTGCCCGGCAGGCCGCGACGGCAGCGCCTTGAGGCCGCGCAGACCACGGCTGACCGTGCTGGCGAGGCCGGCTGCGACATGCCAGCGGTTGGGACGGTAGCGCGCCGGGGTGGGTCGCCCGGCATAGGTGCGGAACAGGTAGTCAATGATGTCGGCGGACTCGTACATCATGGCGCCGGTATTGGGGTCCAGCAGCAGCGGAAACTGCTGCTTGCCGCCCAGACGCTCGGCCTCGGGACGGAAACGCGTGCCGCCCTTGGGACAGGGACGAATGTCGAGATCGAGATGCAGTGCCGTCGCCACTTCACGCACCAGACGGCAGTAGGGCGAGGCTTCGAATTCGTACAGCACCGGTGCCTGCGGCGGCTGGCGGAAGTCTGCGCGACCGGCACCGCCACCGCGCCAGCTGGACAGCGTGGACGCGAGCACGGAGCTGGCAACATTGAGTTGATGCTTGACGGTCATTGAGCAGCTTCTCCGACAGGACGGTATCGGAGCAGAGTTTACACAGGTCGCAGGTGCGGAGTCGCCACAAACGTGCGCCGGCTGCAAATGCCCAGGCCGACACCATGACACGCATGAAAAAGCCCGCCGAGGCGGGCCGTTCAGGAATTGGAAATGCCTACTGGGCGAGGCTGCCGCCGGCATCACGCAGCGCGGTCTGCAGATGGCCGTCATCGGTGAACAGGCGCCGGGCCTTGTCGAAGTAGCGCATCCAGTACCGGTTGTCGAGCTTGTCGATGCGCACCACGGCACCGGTACGCGGTGCATGCACGAATCGGTCCTCGCCGATGTAGACGGCCACGTGATTGATGCGGGTGCTGTTGTTGAGACGGAAGAAGATCAGGTCACCGACCGTGAGCTCGCGGGTGTCGACATTGCGTCCGGCCAGGTTGGCCATCTCGGCCGCGGTGCGCGGCAGCGTGACCTTGCTGATGTCGCGATAGATGTACTGCACCAGACCGCTGCAGTCGAAACCCTGCTCCGGCGAGGAGCCGCCAAAACGATAGGGCGTGCCCATCAGGGTCAGCGCGGTCATCACCATGTCATCGGCAGCAGCAGCCGTCACCGGCGATTGCTCGTCCACCGGATCGACCACGGAAAACGCCCAGGAAAAAGCGGGAAACAGCAGAAAAGCGAGTGCTGCAGCGCGTCCGTATCCGGATCTTGTCATGTGTATTCCTCGCTGGCAGGGGCCGGAAAAAATGCCTCAAGGGCCCTGAAAATTCGTTTATTCCAGAAATTCATGGCCTTGGCAAGCTGCGACCATTGCGCCTCATGGATTTTGCCGGGTCAAACCGCTATGTTGCGCAGCAGATGCGACCTCATTTCCGGAGCCTGATTTCATGCCGCTGACTGCCCAAGACCTGATGCAGGCGCAGATGAACTTCATCCTCAACGAGTTGCGCGGTGAAGCGCTGACGCAGCATCTGGCCAGCGAAGCCGAGGCCTATTGCGACCTGCTCGAGCAGCTGCCCATCGCGCGCCTGATCCCGGCCAGCCTGACCATCGGCTGGATCGAGCGCAACGTGCTCAGCTACGCGCCCACGGAAGTGATGCGCGAACAGGTCGCCATGCTGGTCGAACTCGGGCTCAACAATCCCTCGCATCAGCAGATGCCGATGCGCCAGCTGATCAGCCGGCAGATCTACGACCTCATGGTGGAGCGACTGATCGCCCGCCCCGCCCTGCGCCAGGAAATCATCCAGACCGCACTGCGCAACCCCATCTACCTCAACCTGATGTCGGACGTGCTCTACCGCAGCATCACCGACTACCTGATGACCGAGAACCCGCTGGCGCGGAACGTGCCCGGCGTATCCTCGCTGCTCAAGGTCGGCAAGGGCGTGATCGGTCGCATGGGCTCGCTGGAGCAGACCGCCCAGCAGGCCATCAAGACCTACATCGCGCGCAACATCAGCGCCACCGTCGAGTACAGCGAGCGCCTGCTGATGAAATCGCTGAGCGAAACCCGCCTGCGCGCCTTTGCCGACACGCTGTGGCCGCATCTGGAGGCCTACGAGCTCGGACAGGCCACCCGCCATCTCGAGATCCAGGGCCTGAGCACCCTTGCCGTGGTGTTCTGGAACCAGATCCGCAGCACCGAGTTCATGCGCCAGCAGGTCTCCTACCTGGTCAATGCCTGGTATCAGCAATACGGCGAGCGGCCGGCCCTGGAAGTGCTGGAGGACCTCGGCATCACCCGCGAGCAGCTGGTGCGCGAGGTGGTGGCCATCGGGGAACCGCTGATGACGGCCTGGGTCGACTCCGGCCATATCGAGCAACGCCTGCGTGGACACCTGCAGCGCTTCTTCGACGAGCCTGCCACCCAGGCACTGCTGGCCCGGGAGTAAGCCATGACGTCACTTGCCGACATCCGCATCGAATACGGTCTGCATGGCCTCAGCCCGGCCGAGTGCGCCGATGACCCGCTGCAGCAGCTGCAGCACTGGCTCGACGATGCCATCCGGGCAGGCGCTGCCGAACCGACCGCCATGACCCTGTCCACGGTGTCGGACGACGGCCGCCCGAGCGCGCGCATCGTGTTGCTCAAAGGCATGGAGCAGGGTCAGCTGCACTTTTTCACCAACTACGACAGCCGCAAGGGCAAGCAGCTGGCCGGCTCGCCGTGGGCAGCCGTGACATTCTTCTGGCCTGAGCTGGAGCGCCAGGTACGGGTCGAAGGTCGCGTGACGCAACTGCCTGCCGCCGTGTCAGACGCCTATTTCAGCTCACGCCCGCGCGGCAGCCGCATTGGTGCCTGGGCGTCGGCACAGAGCCAGCCGCTCGATGACGGCATCAGCCTGGCGGCACGTGTCGAGGCACTGAACGCGCGCTATCCGGACGAGGTCCCGCGGCCACCGCACTGGGGCGGCTACGGCCTGAGCCCGGATCGTGTCGAGTTCTGGCAGGGACGCCCAAGCCGCCTGCATGATCGTGTGCTCTACCTGCCCGACGGCACTGGCTGGCAGCGCAGCCGGCTGCAGCCCTGACGCCGGACACCCCGTCTCAGGCCGGATTGTCGATGTCGGTGAAGCAGTGCTCGATGCCGAGACGCTGCGCGCACCAGCCGCCCAGCGCCTGCACGCCATAGCGCTCGCTGGCATGATGGCCGAGCGCGAAGTAGTGCACGCCCGACTCACGCGCGGCATGCACGGTGGGTTCGGAAATCTCGCCGCTGAGGTAGGCATCCACACCCTGCTCGATGGCCTGCTCCATGAACCCCTGGGCGCCACCCGTGCACCAAGCCACGCGCCGTATCGGCGCACTGCCCCCGGCAATGTGCAGAACCGGCCGACCGAGACACTCGCCAAGCCGCTGCTGCATCGCCTGCGCCGACATCGCCGCCGGCCACTCACCGACGTCACCGACCGCCCGGCTGTCGTGGGGAAACAGGGCACCGGTGCGATTCAGGCCGAGCACGGCGGCCAGCTGCGCGTTGTTGCCGAGCTGCGGATGCGCATCCAGCGGCAGGTGATAGGCGATCAGGCTGATGTCATGTGCCAGCAGCTTCGCCAGGCGTCGCCGCTTCATGCCCTTGAGCACCGGGCTCTCGCCCTTCCAGAAGTAGCCGTGATGAACCAGGATGGCATCCGCCTGCCAGGCGATCGCGGCATCGATCAGGGCCTCGCAGGCGGTGACGCCGGTCATCAGGCGCCGGACCTCGGACCGCCCCTCGACCTGCAGGCCGTTGGGGCAGTAGTCCGCGAAACGCGCCGGTTGCAGCTCGTCATCCAGCAGGCCGATCAATGCGTTCAGTGATGCCATGTGCTTCCTCGTCTGCCACGGGGATGTGCCCCGCTGCTGCCTTGTGATGTGGTGCAAGGCACCCCATAGTGTTGTTTGAGTCGACCGCAACAGGATCTCGTCATGCGTTTCAGTACCGCCCTGCCCTGGCTGGCACTTTCTGCCGTGCTCGGCTACATGACCTGGCAGGAATTCTCGCCTGCCGATGGCACTGGCGACCAGCCCAGCCTGCCCCGGGAATATGCCCTGCCGGCAGGCACGCCGGCCAGCGGCCCGGTGTCCTACGCGCCGGCCGTGGCCCGTGCCGCCCCGGCCGTGGTCAACATCTACACCACGCAGACCGTGCGCGAAGCCGCCAATCCGCTGTTCGAGCATCCCTGGTTCCGCTTCCAGGCACCGCCGGTGCCGCGTGAACGCAGCGCGTCCAGCCTGGGCTCGGGCGTGATCGTTTCCGCCGACGGCTACATCCTGACCAATGATCACGTGGTCGCCGATGCCGAGCGCATCGAAGTCGCGCTGCATGACGGCCGCGAAGTGCCGGCACGACTCATTGGCCGCGACCCGGACAGCGACCTTGCCCTGCTCCGCATAGAGCTCGACCAGCTGCCGGTGGTGCCGTTCAAGACCACGGCGAATGCGGTCGGCGATGTGGTGCTGGCCATCGGCAACCCCTTCGGCGTCGGTCAGACCGTGACCCAGGGCATCATTTCCGCGCTCGGACGCAGCGGCCTCGGCATCAACACCTACGAGGACTTCGTGCAGACTGACGCCGCCATCAATCCCGGCAACTCCGGCGGCGCCCTGGTCGACGTGCAAGGCAATCTGGTCGGCATCAACACGGCCATCTACTCACGCTCAGGCGGCAGCATGGGCATAGGCTTTGCCATCCCGGCGCCAGTGGCCAGACAGGTCATGGATTCGCTGATCGCCAACGGCCATGTCGTGCGCGGCTGGCTGGGCGTGGAAATCAGTACTGCCATGCAGGCCAATGGCGAAGAGCCGCGCACTGGAGACGCACCGGTGGTGGTGGCCGGCGTGCTGCCTGGCGGCCCCGGTGACCGTGCCGGCCTGCGCACCGGCGATCAGCTGCTGCAGGTGGGTGACGTCAAGGTCGACAGCCCGGACCAGGTCATACGCCACATCGGCAGCCTGCCACCCGGCAGCCACACCCGCATCACGGTGCTGCGCGGCAACGACACGCTGACATTGAAGGTGACCATGGGCACCCGGCCCAAGCCGGTGGCGGCGCGGCAGTAGGCGAGGACAACCACATGGATAACGACCTGGATCTTGCATTTGAAAAGTCCGAGATGCATCGCCTTTTAGGTCTCTGCCTGCTCAAGATTCAAATGGCCGAAAAGACCATAAAGCAAATATACACACTACAGAACATAAACTTAGATGAGAGCACTGTAGAAAAAAGTGTTCTCGGACTCACGGAACGAACCAAAAATCTTGGAATGGGCCAAACGCTGGATCGATTCATAGAAAACTTCATCATCGAGACAGAAAAAAATGCAGATGAAGAAGCACAAAGCAAATCGATAAATCTTCAATCATACATAATAAAAGATTCAAAAGAAAAACTACAAGCAATAAATGATCTCAAGAATTTGGTCGCCATGCGAAATCGGCTTGTTCACAACCTGCTGGACAGACACGAGACATGGAAATTGAATAGCATTATTGAAACACAGGACCATCTCAAAAACTGCATTTCCCAAACAGACCAACAATTAAACGTTCTTCGCTCTTGGAAAGAGTCGATATCAATAGGCATCCGATTTCTGGCTGAAAACCTCGATTATATCTCGCAAGAACCGATAAAAAGTGCAATCCACGAAGCTTATGACAGAAACAAGAGAGATGATGGATGGTGCTCTGTAAACGATGCAAAAGCATGGATCAGTAAAAACATGCCCTACCTCAGCCCATCGCAATTTGAATGCACCACATGGCAACAGGCAATACATGAGCTGAAAGAATTCACTATCAAAACACTAGACTCAGAGATGAAAAAACAGAAGTATTTTCGACCATCAAAAAAATGATACCACCCTGCAATGAATAGCAGCGACTGACATCAGATAGTTCAACGCTTAATTTTCCATCCTGAAACTGACTCCAAGGCCATCAGCCCGCCAGAATCTCCTCCAGCGCCCCCAACAGCGACCGGTGCTGCTCCGGCGTGCCGATGGTGATGCGCAGGTAATCCCGTATGCGTGGCGACTTGAAGTGACGCACCAGCACCGCCCGCTCGCGCAGCGCCGCCGTCAGGTCGGCGCCCGCATGTGACGGGTGGCGCGCGAAAATGAAGTTGGCACCGGATGGCAGCACCTCGAAGCCGAGCCGCTCCAGCTTCAGGGTCAGCGAGTCGCGCTGCATGATGACCATCTCGCACATGGCATCGAAATGCGCCCTGTCCTCGAAGGCCGCAATGGCACCTGCCTGCGCGACACGCCCCAGCGGATAGGAGTTGAAGCTGTCCTTGATGCGCACCAGCGCCTCGATCAGCGCCGGCTGGCCGATGGCGAAGCCGACGCGCAGGCCGGCCAGGGCTCGCGACTTGGACAGGGTCTGGGTCACCAGCAGGTTCGGGTAGCGGCCAACCAGCGCGATGGCGCTGTCGCCGCCGAAATCGATGTAGGCCTCGTCGACCAGCACCACCGAATCCGGATTGGCCTGCAGGATGCGTTCGACCGCCTGCAGCGGCAGCAGGCGTCCGGTGGGCGCGTTCGGATTCGGAAAGATGATGCCGCCATTGGGACGGCTGTAATCCGCCGGGTCGATCTCCAGCGCGGCCGTCAGCGGGACCGTCTCGTGGCGGATGTCGTAAAGGCCGGCGTAGACCTGGTAGAAGCTGTAGCTGATGTCCGGGAACAGCAGCGGCTGCTCATGCCGGAACAGGCCGTGAAAGGCATGCGCGAGCACCTCGTCGGAACCGTTGCCGACGAACACCCAGGACGCATCGCCACCCTGCCCGGCGAGATCGAAGTGCTCGGCGATGACCGTGCGCAGACGCAGCGAGGCCGGATCGGGGTACAGGCGCAGGTCGTCATCCACTGCCGCCTTCATGGCGGCGATCGCGCGCGGCGACGGCCCGAACGGGTGCTCGTTGGTGTTGAGCTTGACCAGGTTGGCGATCTGCGGCTGTTCACCCGGTACGTAGGGCACCAGATCGTGGACGAACGGACTCCAGAAACGGCTCATGCCAGTCACTCCTTGCCGATGTCGGGCAGCAAACGGTATTCCGCCGAGCGCGCGTGCGCGGTCAGGCCCTCGCCGCGCGCCAGCACCGAGGCGATGCCGGCCAGTGTCGACGCGCCCGCCGGGGAGCAGCCGATCAGGCTGCTGCGCTTCTGGAAGTCATAGACACCCAGCGGCGACGAGAAGCGTGCGGTGCCCGAGGTCGGCAGCACGTGATTGGGCCCTGCGCAGTAGTCGCCCAGCGCTTCCGGCGTGTGGCGGCCCATGAAGATGGCGCCGGCATGACGGATGCGCGGCAGCAGCGCCTGCGGATCGGCCACCGACAGCTCCAGGTGCTCGGGCGCGATGCGGTTGATCAGTGCCAGCGCCTCGTCCTCGTCACGCACCAGGATCAGCGCGCCACGGTCACGCAGCGAGGTGCGCGCGATGGCTTCCCGCTCCAGCGACGGCAGCAGCTTCTCCACTTCAGCCGCCACCGCATCCAGGTAGGTGGGATCGCTGGCGATCAGGATGGATTGCGCCAGCTCATCGTGCTCGGCCTGCGAGAACAGGTCCATGGCGATCCATGCCGGATCGGTGAGGCCGTCGCAGTAGATGAGGATCTCCGACGGTCCGGCGATCATGTCGATGCCGACCTGACCGAAGACCTGGCGCTTGGCGGTGGCGACGTAGATGTTGCCGGGACCGACGATCTTGTCGACACGCGGGACCGACTGCGTGCCGTAGGCCAGCGCGGCCACGGCCTGGGCACCGCCGATGGTGAAGACCTGGTCGACACCGGCCAGCCAGGCGGCCGCCAGCACCAGTTCGTTGACCTCACCACCCGGCGTCGGCACGCACATGATGACCTCGGCGACACCGGCAACCTTGGCCGGGATCGCGTTCATCAGCACCGAGGACGGATAGGAGGCCTTGCCGCCCGGCACGTAGATGCCGACACGATCCAGCGGCGTCACCTGCTGACCCAGCACGGTGCCGTCGGCTTCGGTGTACTGCCAGGAGTCCTGTCTCTGATGCGCGTGATAGCGACGAATGCGCTCGGCCGCCGCCGTGAGCGCGGCACGTTCGGCCTCAGGCAGGCCGTCATGGGCCTGACGCAGGCGTTCGCGCGACAGCGACAGATCGCTCATGGCGGCGGCCTGGAGGCGATCGAAGCGGTTGCTGAAGTCGACAACGGCGAGGTCGCCCTCGCCACGCACTCGGGCGATGACCTCGTTCACGGTGGCCTGCACGGCCGCGTCGGAAACGCCCTCCCAGGCCAGAAGCCGCTCCAGGGTGGCGTTGAAATCGTTGGCCTGGCTGTCCAGGCGTTGCATCACCGTCATGGCTCTACTCTATCTCGACCAGGATGGAAGTCCGGACACCAGACCTCCTGCGGGCTCGCGGCCCGATCGATCAACAGCGACGGGCGCGGGCGGACATCAGGCGTGAACGTGGCTGGCCTGGCGACGCACGACGGCGGCCTGGAGCTGGTCCACAAGCGGCTGGATTCTAGCCTGTTTCAGCTTCATCGCGGTCTTGTTCACAACCAGACGCGAACTCACCGGCATGATCAGGTCACGCGGCTCGAGACCGTTTTCCTTCAGGGTCTTGCCGGTGTCGACGACATCGACGATGAGATCGGCGAGATCCATGATCGGCGCCAGCTCCATGGAGCCGTAGAGCTTGATCAGCTCGACCTGCTCGCCCTGCTCGGCATACCAGCGCTTGGCGATGTTGACGAACTTGGTGGCCACGCGCAGACGACGCCCCGGATGGACGGCACCGACCTTGCCGGCCGTCATCAGGCGGCAGGTTGCGATGCGCAGATCAACCAGCTCGTAGAGGCCCTCGGCACCATGCTCGACCAGCACGTCCTTGCCGGCAACGCCGATGTCGGCAGCGCCCTGCTGCACGAAGGTCGGCACGTCGGTGGCACGCAGGATGATGATGCGCACCTCGGGATGCGTGGTCGGGAAGATCAGCTTGCGGCTCTTCTCCGGATCCTCGAGCAGCTCGATGCCCGCCTCGGCCAGCAGCGGCAAGGTGTCCTTGAGAATGCGTCCCTTGGACAGGGCAATGGTCAGGCTCATGAACCGCTCCGCGCCGAGATGCGTCGCAGCTGGGCACCGAGGCCGGCCAGCTTCTCCTCAAGACGTTCGTAGCCGCGATCCATGTGGTACAGGCGATCAATGACGGTATCACCCTCTGCCGCCAGGCCGGCCAGCACCAGCGACATCGAGGCGCGCAGATCCGTGGCCATGACCGGGGCCGCCTGCAGCTTCTCGACGCCGGTGACAATGGCGGTGTGACCATCGACTGCCACCTTGGCACCGAAGCGGCAGAGCTCCGGCACATGCATGAAGCGGTTTTCGAAGATGGTCTCGGCAATCGTGCTGGTGCCTTCCGCGATGGTGTTCAGGGCCATGAACTGGGCCTGCATGTCGGTCGGAAAGGCCGGGTGCGGCGCCGTGCGGAAGCTGACGGCCTTCGGACGGCGGCCCTGCATGTCGAGATCGATCCAGTCCGGACCGGTGGTGATCACGGCACCGGCTTCCTGCAGCTTGAGCAGCACGGCATCGAGCTGCTTGGGATCGGCGGCCGTGGTGCGGACGTGACCACCCGTCATGGCGGCGGCACACAGGTAGGAGCCGGTCTCGATGCGATCGGGAATGACGTCATGGGTGCAGCCATGCAGGCTCTCGACGCCATGCACGGTGATGGTGTCAGTGCCGGCACCCTCGATCTTCGCGCCCATGGCCTTGAGAATGTCGGCCAGGTTGACGATCTCGGGCTCCCGTGCGGCGTTCTCGATGACGGTGGTGCCTTCGGCCAGCGTGGCTGCCATCAGGATGTTCTCGGTGCCGCCGACAGTGACCATGTCGAACACCAGTCGGGTGCCCTTGAGGCGGCCATTGACCTTGCCATGCACGTAGCCGTTCTCGACCCGGATGTCGGCGCCCATGGCCACCAGCGCCTTCAGGTGCTGGTCGACCGGACGCGAACCGATGGCGCAGCCGCCAGGCAGCGACACCGAGGCCTCGCCGTGGCGCGCCAGCAACGGGCCGAGCACGAGAATGGAGGCGCGCATGGTGCGCACCAGCTCGTAGGGCGCGACGGCACTGGTCAGGGTGCGCGCATCGATCTCGACCTGGTTGTTTTCCATCATGGTGACCGTGACGCCCATGCGACCGAGCACCTGGAGGATGGTGGTGACATCCTGCAGATGCGGCACATTGCCGATGGTGACCACGCCATCGGCCAGCAGCGGGCTCACCAGCAGCGGCAATGCAGCGTTCTTGGCGCCGGAAATGCGGACTTCGCCACGCAGGGCGCGACCACCGGAAATAAGCAATTTGTCCATGAATCCACCCGCCGTGCTGAGAACGTGAAAAGGAATTAACCGAAGAGCCTCATCTTGCGCCAGTCTTCCGGCGTCAGGGTCTGCATGCTGACCGCGTGAATGGCACCGCTGGCGATATGCGCCTGCAGCGGAGCGTAGATCTTCTGCTGCCGTGCCACCGGGCGCAGGCCCTCGAAAGCGGGATGCACCACGATGACCTGGAACTTGCCACCGTCACCGGAGACTTCGACATGCCCGGCGTCGGGCAGAGCGGCAACCAGAAGGGCCTGGATTTCAGCTGCGTTCATGAGGACTCACTTGACCGGATTGAACACGGGCAGCAGGTTGCTGGCCCGAAGAATGGCTTGCAGGCGGTCCGGCATCGCCGTGACCGTGAGCTGGTGGCGCCGCGTACGCGCCACCCGCTGCCAGGACAGCAGCACGGCCGCCGTGATGCTGTTGCCGGCGGTCAGTCCGCCCAGGTGACAGACCCACTCGCCTGCCGCATCCGGCAGCCGCGCCAGGATGGCCTGGCCCTCGGCGGCCAGCGCCTCGGCGTTGGCAAAGTCTATGCAGCCGGTGACCAGCAGGCCGACCGGCTGCTCCTGACGCGTCACGCTGGCAGTCAAGATGGCTTGCCCGGTTTGGCCTTGACCACCTCGACCGGCCCCGGCGACCAGCCGGCAATGGCTTTGTCGATGTTGCCGCCGGACTGCTCGACCACCTCGGCAAAGCGCTTGCGGAAGGTCAGACCCAGGTTCAGGCCGTTGACGATGAGGTTGCGCGCCTTCCACTGACGATTGGCGTCGAGCACCATCTGGAAGGTCACCGGCACCACGGTACCGTTGTCCAGGGTGATTTCGACATCGACCGAGGCGCGCGACGGATCATCACCGGGCTTGAACGGCTTGACCACGATCTTCTCGTTGTCATAGGCCACCAGACCGTTGGCATAGGTACGTACCATGCTCTGCCGGAACAGACGGGTAAAGCGCTCACGCTGCACCGGCGACGACTGGCGATAGAACTGCCCCATGACACCACGCGCAATGCCGGGGATGTCGACAAACGGCTCGATATGCTGCTCGACCAGGGCATTGAGCGCATCCGGGCTGGATTGCAGATTCTTGCGATCCTTGATGATGCGGGTGGTGAGCACCTCGACGGCCTGCTGGATCACGACCTGCGGGGACGCCGGGGCGGTTGCTGCCACGGCCGGGGCGGCCGCCATGACAGGCGCTGTCGGGGCAAGGCCGGCGGCGGCCGTCAGCAGCACGGCACAAAGCTTGATGGGACGCATGAGCACAACTCCTTCTGGTTTCATGTCGACTCAGAACGCTTCATCGGCACTGTCGGCTGACGCCGGAGCAGCGGCCGGGGCCGTCTCCTGGGTCTTGTTGAACAGGAACTTGCCGATCAGGTCCTCAAGCACCAGCGAAGACTGGGTCTGCTCGATGCGACTGCCCTCCTTGAGGAAGGTCTCGTCGGCACCCGGAGTCAGGCCGATGTACTTCTCGCCCAGCAGGCCCGCGGTGAGGATGGCGGCCACGGTGTCGGTGCTGATGTCGCTGATGTCACGGTCGATGGACATGTCGACACGCGCCAGCTGGGTGGCCGGATCCAGCGCGATGGCCTCGACACGACCGATGTTGACACCGGCCATGGTGACCTTGGCGCGCACGGTGAGACCACCGACATTCTGGAACATGGCATGCACGCGGTAGCTTGGCTTGCTCATCTCGGCCGACAGCCCGCTGACCTGCATCGCCAGGAAGGCCAGGGCAAGGAATGCGGCCAGCAGAAAGGCTCCCACCAACAGTTCCAACGACTTCATGCGCATCAGACAGCTCCGAACATCACGGCAGTGAGAATGAAATCCAGGGCCAGCACTGCCAGCGACCCGTGAACCACCGTGCGCGTGGTGGCACGCGATATGCCCTCACTGGTGGGAACGCAGTCATAGCCCTGGAACACGGCAATCCAGGTCACAGCGATGCCGAAGGCAAAGGCCTTGATCAGGCCATTGACCACGTCATCGGCGAACTCCACCGACTGCTGCATGTTGGACCAGTACGAGCCCTCGAACACGCCCAGCCAGTCAACACCGACCAGGCGTCCGCCGAGGATGCCGACAGCGGTGAAGATGATGGCCAGCAGCGGCATGCTGATGACGCCGGCCCAGAAGCGCGGCGCGACGATGCGGCGCAGCGGATCGACCCCGATCATCTCCATGCTGGCGAGCTGCTCGGTGGCCTTCATCAGACCGATCTCGGCGGTCAGGGCGGAGCCGGCACGGCCGGCAAACAGCAGCGCGGTCACCACCGGGCCGAGTTCGCGAGTCAGGGTCAGGGCCACCATGGTGCCCAAGGCCTGCTCGCTGCCGTAGGTGATCAGGATGTTGTAGCCCTGCAGGCCCAGCACCATGCCGATGAAGAGGCCGGAAACCACGATGATGACCAGCGACAGCACGCCAACGGAATGAATCTGCCGGACCAGCAGGGGCAGCGCCAGACGCCAGCGCGGCCAGCACACCAGGGCCTGCCACAGGAAAATGCCGGCTGCGCCCAGCGCCCGGACCGTCTCGATGCCTTGCGCACCCAGCGCCTGTACTCGCATCAACATGCTCATGCCCTCAGCATGTCGGCCCAGGGCCGCGGAGAGTAGTGGAAACGCACCGGGCCGTCGGCGCTGCCTTCGAGGAACTGCCGGACCAGCGCCGACTCGCTGGCACGCAGCTGCTCCGGCGTGCCTTCGCCGACCACGGAGCCGTTGGCCAGGATGTAGATGTAGTCGGCAATCGACAGGGTCTCGTCGACATCGTGCGAGACGATCACCGTGGTCAGGTCCATGGCCTCGCGCAACGTGCGGATCAGGCGCACCAGCACGCCCATGACAATGGGGTCCTGACCGGCAAACGGCTCGTCATACATGATCAGCTCGGGATCCAGGGCGATCGCGCGCGCCAGCGCGGCACGCCGCCCCATGCCACCGGACAGGGCTGCCGGCATCAACTGCTCGGCGCCACGCAGACCGACCGACTCGAGCTTGAGCGCGACAATCTCGCGGATCAGCGACTCCGGGAGCACCGTGTGCGCGCGCAAGGGAAAGGCCACGTTCTCGTACACCGACAGATCGCTGAACAGGGCGCCGGACTGGAACAGCATGCCCATGCGCGCGCGCAGACCGAACAGCTGCTGGCGCGAGAGGTCGGGGACGTTCTCGCCGAACACGCGCACCTCGCCCTCGTCGGGCATGAGCTGGCCGCCGATGAAGCGCAGCAGGGTGGTCTTGCCGCAACCGGAAGGCCCCATGATGGCCGTGACCTGGCCACGGCGTATGCGCACATTGACCTTGTCGAAGATGACGCGGCCCTGGCGCTTGAAACTGAGGTTGCGGATGTCAACCAGATCGGTCTCTGCAGCGGTCATCTGAATCCAGTCAGGCTGTCGTAAACGGCGCATGATAGCACCGGCTTCCCTGCACCGGAATCGGGCAAAACTGCCGCTGTCCGCAACAATCGGACAACAGGGCTGGTGAGCCCGCACCGGCTTGGACATAATTGGCATCGAATTTGTATAGGCGGACAGAACGACGATGACTGCGAGCTCCCTGATTGCTACCGGCCAGCGCGTGCTGGATGTCGAAATGCAGGCCATACAGAACCTGCGTCCGCTCATCGACGCGCAGTTTGCCGCCGCCTGCCAGCTGATGCTGGACTGCACCGGCCGCATCGTGGTCACCGGCATGGGCAAGTCCGGCCACATCGGCAACAAGATTGCCGCCACCCTCGCCTCCACCGGCACGCCGTCCTTCTTCATGCATCCGGGCGAGGCCAGCCATGGCGATCTCGGCATGGTCACCGGCCAGGATGTGGTCATCGCCATTTCCAACTCCGGCGAGGCGCACGAGATTCTCGCCATCATTCCGGTCATTCGTCGCCGGGGCGCCAAGCTCATCACCATCACCGCGCTGGCCGACTGCAGCATGGGGCGCCATGCCGATGTGGCACTGACCATCGGCAAGTCGCCGGAAGCCTGCCCGCTGGGTCTGGCACCGACCTCCTCGACCACCAGCACCCTGGTGCTGGGCGATGCGCTCGCCGTGGCCCTGCTCGAGGCACGCGGCTTCACCGCCGAGGATTTCGCCCTGTCGCACCCGGGCGGAGCCCTCGGTCGCCGTCTGCTGCTGCGCGTGGATGACATCATGCACAAGGGTGAACAGGTGCCCATCGTGCAGACCGGCACCACCATCCGTGACGCCCTGCTCGAGATCACCCGCAAGGGTCTGGGCATGACCACGGTGGTCGACGCCGATGGCAAGCTGGCCGGCCTGTTCACGGACGGCGACCTGCGGCGTACCATCGATCACAACCTCGACATCCGGGTCACGCCGATCGAGCAGGCCATGACGCCGCGCTGCCTGACCGTCAAGGCCGGCATCCTCGCCGCCCAGGCACTTGCCGAAATGGAGGCGCGACGCATCAATGGCGTGGTCGTGGTCGATGATCAGGGCCGTCCGGTCGGGGCGGTGAACATGCACGGATTCCTCAAGGCCGGAGTGGTGTGATGCTGTCAGTACGCGTGAAGGAAAAAGCCGCCCGGGTCCGCCTGCTGGCACTGGATGTCGATGGCGTGCTCACTGACGGACGCCTCTACTTCGCAGAGGACGGCCAGGAATTCAAGACCTTCGACACCCAGGACGGTCACGGCATCAAGATGCTGCAGGCCGCCGGCATCGAAGTCGCCATCATCACCGGCCGCAACACCAAGCTGGTCCAGCGCCGTGCCGGCAACCTCGGCATCCGTCACCTGCTGCAGGGTCGCGAAGACAAGCTGGTGGCACTGCGCGAGCTGACCGGCGAGCTCGGCATCGATCTGGACGAAGTCGCCTATGTCGGCGACGACTGGCCGGATCTGCCCGCCATCCTCGCCGCCGGCTTTGGTGTCGCCGTGGCCAATGCCCATGCCGAGCTGCGCGCGCGCGCCGATCATGTCACCACCCTGGCGGGCGGTCGCGGCGCCGTACGCGAGGTCTGCGACCTTCTGCTGGGCGCCCAGGACCGCTATCACGAGGCGCTGGCGCCCTATCTGGAAACCTGAGCATGGACATCCGGCCACTGCTGCAGATCACCACCGTCCTGCTTGCCGCAGGCGCCCTTGCCTACTACGGCTACGGTGGCTGGGACGAGCAGCAGGCAGTCGCCCTCGATGACCCGCGCCAGCCGGATTACCTGATTGATGGTGTCGAAGCCTGGCAGACCGACGCCAACGGACGCCTGACGCGACACTTCACCGGCCGGCAGCTGGTGCACCGGCCGCAACCCGAGCAGTTCCGTGTCAGCGGCCCGGTGCTGACCCTGCTCGACCAGGGGCGGCCGCTGTGGCAGGTGACCGCACGGGAAGCCCTGAGCAGCAATCCGGCCACCGACATCTGGCTCCAGGGCAACGTGGTCGCGCTGCGCGGCGCTCATGCCGGCCCGCCCTTACGCATAGAAACCGCGCGCCTGCATGCCAACCCGCGTGGCAACCAGATCAGCAGCCCCGAACGCGTCACCGTGAGCGGCCCGCAGGGCCGCCTGCAGGGCGTCGGGCTGAGCACCGACCTGAACGCCAAGTCGCTGCAACTCCATTCCGCTGTCGAGGTAACCTATGCTGCATCCAAGTAAGCGCCGGCTGGCTGTCGCCGCCCTGCTCCCTGCCCTGCTGCTGGCAGGCGCTGCCCATGCCCTGCCGGAAGATGCGGAGCAGCCCGTTCGCGTGCTGGCCGACAATGCCCGCTTTGATGAAAAGCAGGGGGTCGCCGTGTATCGCGGCAACGTGCAGATCAACCAGGGCACGCTGGAAGTGCGTGGCGACACCCTGACCCTGAACGTCAATGCCGCTGGCGAACTCACCACGGCACGCACCCAGGGCTCGCCCGCGCACTACCAGCAGAAGACCGATCCGGCCAAGGGCCCGGTGATCGCCACCGCCAACGAGATTCTCTACGACAACAGCAACAGCGTGGTGACCCTGATCGGCAATGCATTCCTGCGTCAGGACGGCGCCAGCTTCAAGGGCCCGCGCATCGTCTACTCGACCGTGAACAAGCGCGTCGAAGCCAGCGGCAACGCCAGCGAGCGCGTGCAGCTGGTGTTCCCGCCAGCGGCCCGGAAGCCGGGCAGCAAGCCCGCCGGAGCAGCAACGCCATGACCATCCTGCGTGTCGACAACCTGGCCAAGAGCTACAAGGGCCGCTGCGTGGTCAAGGACGTCAGCCTGAGCGTGGAAAGCGCGCAGATCGTCGGCCTGCTCGGCCCCAACGGCGCCGGCAAGACCACCAGCTTCTACATGATCGTCGGCCTGGTGCCGATGGATCGCGGCCGCATCCAGCTCGATGGCGAGGACCTCTCGCACCTGCCCATGCACGGCCGTGCCCGCAAGGGCATCGGCTATCTGCCCCAGGAAGCCTCGATCTTTCGCAAGCTCAGCGTCGAGCACAACATTCTCGCCATCCTGGAAACCCGCAAGGATCTCGACAAGGCGGCCCGCGAGGCCAAGCTGGAATCCCTGCTCGAGGAATTCCACATCACCCACATCCGCAAGAGCCTGGGCATGAGCCTGTCTGGTGGCGAACGCCGTCGCGTCGAGATCGCCCGCGCGCTGGCCAGCGACCCGCAGTTCATCCTGCTGGACGAGCCCTTTGCCGGCGTCGACCCGATCTCGGTGGCCGACATCAAGGGCATCATCACCCACCTCAAGCAGCGCGGCATCGGCGTGCTGATCACCGACCACAACGTGCGCGAGACCCTGGACATCTGCGAGAAGGCCTATATCGTCAGCGCCGGCGTCGAGATCGCCGAGGGCACGCCGGAGGAGATTCTCGCCAATCCGCTGGTGCGTGAAGTCTATCTCGGGGAGCAATTCTCACTGTGATGAAGGTCGGGCTGCACCTCAATCTGGGGCAACACCTCACGATGACGCCGCAGCTGCAGCAGGCCATACGCCTGCTGCAGCTGTCGACCCTGGAACTGCAGCAGGAAGTCCAGTCCGCCCTCGACAGCAATCCGCTGCTGGAGCTCGATGACGGCAGCGATGGCGAGTCGCGCAACGATGCTCCCGACACCGAGGCGCGCAGCGCCGAGTCAGCGCAGTCGCTGGATCTGGATCACCAGTCCGAAATGCCGGATGACCTGCCGGTGGACACGGCCTGGGACGACATCTACGTCGGCAGCGCCGGCGGCAGTGGCGGCGAACCCGTGGACGAGGACGGCGACCCGCTGGAGACGCGCAACGCCGCCAGCGAAACCTTGCAGGATCACCTGCGCTGGCAGCTCAACCTGACACCGTTTTCCGATGTCGATCGCCTGCTCGCCGAAGCCATCATCGACGGCATCGATCCGCGCGGCTACCTCACCGTGAGCCTGGCCGAGCTGGCCGAAACCGTGCAGCACTGGCTGGAGACCGAGGTCGAGGAAGACGAGGTGCTGGCCGTGCTGCACCGCGTGCAGCAGTTCGATCCGGCCGGCGTGGCCGCACGTGACCTGCGTGAGTGCCTGCTCATACAACTCGCCCAGATGGCCCAGCGCGAACCGGACATGCCGCTCCTGGCCGAGGCTCGCACCCTGCTCGGAGAGCATGCCGACAAGCTGGCCGCCGGCGATCTGGCCGGCCTCATGCGCAGCATGAAGCTCAGCGAATCCGGCATTCAGCAGGTCATGGCGCTGATCCGCCAGCTGCGTCCGCACCCCGGCGAAGGCTGGGGCGCCGGCGACCAGGACAAGGCCATCATTCCCGATGTCGTGGTACGCCGGCATCAGGGCCGCTGGCGCGTCGAGCTGAATCCGGATGCGGCCCCGCGCCTGCGCGTCAACGCCGGCTATGCCGGCATGCTGCGCCGGGCCGACAGCAGCCGTGACAACCAGTTCATCCGCGACCACCTGCAGGAGGCGCGCTGGCTGATCAAGAGCCTGCAGAGCCGGCACGAGACCCTGCTCAAGGTCGCCAGCTGCATCGTCGCGCACCAGCGCGGTTTCCTGGAGGACGGTCCGGAGGCCATGAAGCCGCTGATCCTGCGTGATGTCGCGGAAGAGGTCGGCCTGCACGAGTCGACGATCTCGCGCGTGACCACGCAGAAATACCTGCACACCCCGCGCGGCCTGTTCGAGCTGAAATACTTCTTCTCATCCCATGTCGGCACCAGCGCCGGCGGTGAAGCCTCCTCGACCGCCATCCGCGCCATGATCCGCAAGCTGGTGACACAGGAAAACCCGCGCAAGCCCCTGAGCGACAGCAAGATCGCCGACCTGCTGCTGGAGCAGGGCATCGAGGTCGCCCGGCGCACCATCGCCAAATACCGGGAGTCGCTCAACATTCCCTCATCCAGCGACAGAAAGCGCTTGCTCTGATCCGCAAGGGCTGTGCTAGAGTCAAGTCATACCGGTTGTTGATGTGTTTCGCGAAGCAGGTACCTGAATCAGCTTTTCAACTGGGGACCTCTGCTCTCAAGACCCGACAGGCCGCCCGGACACCAACACCCTGTTGGTCCGCCCGTCCGACCCGCTGTGCCGTGAGGCTCTGGGCCCCGCATTCGTCAGCCACGAAAGCGAGGAAGTGTCTTATGCAAATGACCATCAGCGGACATCACGTCGAACTGACCCACGCCCTCCGGGATTACACCACCAGCAAGCTGTCCAAGGTCGAACGCCATTTCGATCACATCACCAGCGTGCAGGTCATCCTGAGTGTCGACAAGCTGGTTCAGAAGGCCGAAGCCATCATCCGAACCTCGGGCGCCAAGCTCTTTGCCATCGCCGAATCCGAGGATCTCTACGCCGCCATCGACATGCTGTCCGACAAGCTGGATCGACAGATCCTGCGCCACAAGGAGAAGCATCTCGCGCACTGAGCCGCGCCAGATGAGCACGAGAAGCCCGGCATGTCCGGGCTTCTTCGTTTACAGTGTCTCGTCCTGAATAAGGTTGACACTTTCCATGCTGTTTTCAGGAGAGTGCGATGAATGCTGAGGTGAAGCGGACGCAGGGGGATTACTCGCTGGCTTTTAAACTCGCCGTTGTCGAGCAGGTTGAAAAAGGCGAACTGAGTTACAAGCAGGCGCAGGTGCGCTACGGTATCCAGGGGCGGTCGACGGTTCTGGTCTGGTTGCGCAAGCATGGGCGACAGGACTGGCAGGGTGGATTGACCGCCAGACCCTATCGGATGCCCGCCATGTTAGACCCTTTGCCGATGACGC
>NZ_ATUE01000007.1 GCF_000420045.1 Perlucidibaca piscinae DSM 21586 | reverse complement strand
GCGTCATCGGCAAAGGGTCTAACATGGCGGGCATCCGATAGGGTCTGGCGGTCAATCCACCCTGCCAGTCCTGTCGCCCATGCTTGCGCAACCAGACCAGAACCGTCGACCGCCCCTGGATACCGTAGCGCACCTGCGCCTGCTTGTAACTCAGTTCGCCTTTTTCAACCTGCTCGACAACGGCGAGTTTAAAAGCCAGCGAGTAATCCCCCTGCGTCCGCTTCACCTCAGCATTCATCGCACTCTCCTGAAAACAGCATGGAAAGTGTCAACCTTATTCAGGACGAGACACTGAGCATGAAAAAGCCCGCTTCACGCGGGCTTTTTCATGTCTGGGTGGTGGCGCTGGCGATGCCGCAGGTACCCTGCGCAATAGATGCCTGCGCCTCGTGCACACCCGCATGCAGGCCTCAGGAGAGCGTGGTCTGGCTCTGCAGGTAGTTGGGCAGGCCCAGCTTCTCGACCAGCTCGAGCTGGGTTTCCAGCCAGTCAATGTGCTCTTCGGTATCTTCCAGAATGGTCAGCAGCAGATCCCGGCTGACGTAGTCACGCGCCGCCTCGGCAGCAGTGATGCCATCACGAACCGTGGCCTGCGCGGCCCGCTCCAGACCGAGATCGGCCGCCAGCATTTCCGGCACCGTCTCGCCGATCATCAGCTTGTGCAGATCCTGCAGATTGGGCAGGCCGTCGAGCATGAGGATGCGCTCGATGAGGGCATCGGCATGCTTCATCTCGCCGATGGATTCGTCATATTCCTTCTTCGCCAGACGCTCGAAGCCCCAGTGGCGATAGATGCGGGCATGCAGAAAGTACTGGTTGATGGCAGTCAGCTCGTTCTTGAGCTGCTGGTTGAGCAGACCGATGATGGTCTTGTCGCCTTTCATGTCGGGATCTCCAGGGCGCGAGAGGATGATCCCGTTATAGCACGTGGTTCAGGACCAGGGCGACCACTGGCGCACGGCCGAGGTGGCCATGCGTGGCATCTGCTGTGCGCCTTCGGAAACCAGCGCCTGCTGCCAGGTGGCTTCGGCATGATCGCGGCAGGCACCGCAGCAGCTCGACAGTCCGGTCTTCTCCTGCAGCGCCTCGAAGCTGGGCACGCCCTCGGCAGCGGCGTTGCGGATGTGACGCTCGGTGACCCCGTGACACAGGCAGACGTACATGGCGCGATGACCTCGATGGCAGCAATTCATGGCGAGCCCGACCGGCGCTGATTGCGCACCATGCCGAACCCCGTGATCAGATTCTAAACAAGATTCGTTATCATTTGCAACCTTGCGCCGGAATCGCGGCGGCCTCCTGCAATACAGGCTGCCGGCAGCGCCGGTTTCGCGGTAGTCTTGGCCACTTCATACAAGCTGCTGGCGCAAGAAGGTGCACACGCATGACCGAAGTGGCATTCCTGGGTCTGGGCGTCATGGGCTATCCCATGGCGGGTCATCTGCAGCGTGCCGGTCATCGCGTGCAGGTCTGGAACCGCACACGCGCCAAGGCGGATGCCTGGTGCGCACAACATGGCGGCCAACCGGCTACGTCCCCTGCCGACGCCGCGCGCTCGGCCAGCATCGTGCTGACCTGTGTCGGGCGCGATGACGATCTGGAGTCCGTTGTGCTGGGGCCGGATGGCATCCTCGCCGGCCTGCGCCCGGGCAGCCTGCTGATTGATCACTCCACGGTCTCGGCAACCCTCTCGCGTCGCCTGGCTGCCATGTTGCAGGAGGCCGGCTGCGGCTTCGTCGATGCGCCGGTCAGTGGCGGCCAGCAAGGTGCCATCAACGGTCAGCTCAGCATCTTCTGTGGCGGCAGCGACAGCGATGTGGCCAGGGCCGCACCGGTGCTGGCCGCCTATGCCCGCGCCCAGGCCCATGTCGGCCCGTCCGGCAGTGGCCAGCTGGCCAAGATGGTCAACCAGATCTGTGTCGCCGGCGTCCTGCAGGGGCTGTCCGAAGGCATGCATTTCGCGCAGCGCGCCGGCCTCGACGTGGCCCAGGTCATGGCGCTGGTCGGCCAGGGCGCCGGATCGTCCTGGCAACTGATCAACCGTCACGCCACCATGATCGCCGACCAGTACGACCACGGCTTTGCCGTCGACTGGATGCGCAAGGACCTTGATATCGTGCTCGCCGAGGCCGCCGGCCTGGGCCTGTCCCTGCCCGGCACCGAGCACGTCAACGACTGTTACCGCGCTGTGCAGGCGCTGGGCGGCGGACGCTGGGACACCTCCAGCCTGCTCAAGGCCCTGCAGGCGCAGACCCCCGATCACACACCACCAGGAAACCCCTCATGATGCTGTCTGTCTCCCGCCACTGGCTGCGCCTGACCCCGCTCGCCGCCGCCCTGCTGCTTGCCGCCTGCGACAAGTCCCCGGTGAGCACTGATGCCGCCATCGATACCGATCAGCAGAAGTTCAGCTATGCCGTCGGCGTCGAGATCGGCCGCTCGCTGACCGCCATCGGCGACGATGTCGATCATGCCGCCCTGCAGCGCGGCCTCACCGAAGCGCTCGCCGACACCAAGCTGGCCATGAGCGACGAGGACATGGAAAAGATCAAGGCGTCGACCCTGCAGACCCTGCAGGCCAAGCGCATGAAGGAAATGCAGGCCAAGGCTGGCACCGCCTCGGACAGCGGTCGCAAGTTCCTCGAGGACAACGGCCGCAAGCCCGGCGTGATCACCACCCCCAGCGGCCTCCAGTACGAGGTGCTGAAAGCCGCCACCGGCGAACGCCCGCGCGCCACTGACACGGTCACCGTGCACTACCACGGCACCCTGATCAACGGCGAGGTCTTCGACAGCTCGGTGGAGCGCGGCCAGCCCGCCAGCTTCCCGCTGGATCGCGTGATTCCGGGCTGGACCGAAGGCGTCCAGCTGATGACCGTGGGCAGCAAGTACAAGTTCACCATCCCCAGCAACCTGGCCTACGGCGAGCAGGGTTCGGGCGGCAAGATCGGCCCCAACGAGACCCTGGTGTTCGAGGTCGAGCTGCTCGGCATCGAGAAGTAAGCCCCCTCCCCGCCCTGCCGCGCCTCAGCCCCAGTTCGGGCGGCGCGGCACGGGTTGCGGTCCGGCCAGCGTGCGCAGGCGCTGGTGCAGCTGCCGCGTCTCCAGCAGATTCCATACCCGAAGCACGACCTCGACCACATCGAAGGGTTTGGTCAGGAAATCGTGCGCACCCAGCGCCAGCGCCCGGTGCCGGGCCTCGCGGCTGACATCGGCGGTAAGCACGATCACCGGCAGGTACTCGCCCTCGACCTTCAGGGTCTGCAGGCGCGACAGGATGGTGTAGCCGTCCATGTCGGGCATGCGCAGATCGAGCAGGATGACATCCGGCTGGTAGCGCGGAATCATCTCCAGCACGCGGGTCGGCGCGGTCAGTCCGAGCACGGACTGGAAGCCCTCCTGGGCCAGGATCTGCTCCAGCAGCTCGACGTTCAGCGGCTCGTCATCAACGATGAGAATGCGTGACTGCAGGATGTCCTGTTCGTGTGTCATGACGGCGTGTCCTCCTGGTGGCGCGGCAGGTGCAGACGGAAGCAGGCGCCCTTGCCGGCGGGCTCGTCGCAGTGGATGTCTCCCCCCATGGCCTGCATCCACTGACGGCTGATGACCAGCCCGAGACCGGTGCCGGGCTTCTGCGAATCCAGCCGCTCGAAGGGCTGGAACAACTGGTCGCGGCGGCTGGCGGGAATGCCCGGCCCCTCGTCCTCGACGGTCAGCTGCACGCTGTCCGCCAGTGCCGCCAGGCGAATGCGGATCTGCCCGCCCGGGCGATTGAACTTGGCGGCATTGTGCAGCACGTTGAGCAGCACCTGGCGCAAGCGCTGGTTGTCAGCCAGCACCCAGGCCGATGCCGGCAGCTCGAGATGCCAGTCCGCGACCGGGATCTGCTCGGCAGCCTGGATGAAGCTCACGGCGTCCCGCAGTAATGCCGCCATGTCGACGCGGGACCAGCGCATGCCTTCAGCCTCGCGCGCGGAGCGGGTCAGCTGCAGCACGTCGTCAACCAGGTGCAGCAGGTGATCGGCACTGTCCAGCATGTGGCGAAGGTTGCGGCGCGACGGGTCGGACAGGGCGTCACGCTGCATGAGCTGGCCGAAGCCGAGAATGGCGTTGAGCGGCGTGCGGAGCTCGTGGCTGATCCGGGACAGGGTGTCGGTACGCGCCTGGCTGGCAGCCTCCAGCGCACGCCGGTCCTGCTCGGCACGCTGGCTTCGCCACCACAGCAGACTGGCCGAGGCGACACTGATCAGCACCACCAGCACGGCGATCAGGGTGATGATCTGCTGGCGCTCGCGGACCTGATCACTGAGCGCGACACGTTCGGCAATGATCTGGTGTTCGCGCTGCTCCATGTCACGGATCTGCGCGCGCAGGTCATCCAGCACGCGCTTGTTGTCCTGCAGCAACGGCAGCAGCTGGGTCTCGCGGGCAACGCGGGCACGCTCGCGCAAGGTGCCGAGGTTGTCGAGCTTGATCTCCACCAGGCGGGTGATGATCTCGACCTGACGCGTCTGGACCGGGTCGATGACGCGCTCGCGCAGGCGCTGGAGACGTTGCGGCAGCTCCTGCTGGGCCCGGTGCCAGGGTTGCAGGAAGCGCTCGTCCCGGGTCAGCAGATAGCCGCGAATGCCGCTGGCGCCTTCAGCGAGCTGGGCATGCACGGCATGAATGCCGGCCAGCACCTGCAGACCCTGGCGCACGTTCTGCTCGGCCTGCGCTGCGGAACGGGCAGCCCACAGCACCGACAGCATGGCGGCAATCAGCATCAGCACCGGCACGATCACCAGCACCAGGCGCAAGGGCACGCGCCACCTCATGATCCGGTATCTCCGAGGCGCAACTCGACGGCACGCGCGGCCGCATGCGCCCGGTCCTCGAGACGCAGCTTGGCGAGAATGTGCTCGATGTGGGTCTTCACCGTTCCCTCCTTGATGCCCAGCTGCTCGGCAATGCGCTGGTTGCTGCAGCCTCTCGGCAGCAGGGACATGACTTCACGTTCGCGCGGCGTCAGCTGCTCCAGCTCCTTGCGCCAGCGCTCCGGCAGGCGACCGGCACGTCCGCTGACCTGTTCCTGCCAGGCGGCCGCCAGGAACGGCGCCAGCACATCCAGCCAGTCCTGGTCCGAGACGGACAGCACCGGTGCCGACGGCGGTCCGGCCAGCACCAGCAGCCCCGTGACCTGTTCCCGCGCCACCAGGGGCAGGAAATACTCGTAGCCGGCGTGACCGTCGCGCTGCAGCCAGGGCTGGCTCACCTCGGTCAGCAGCAGCGGGCGCGCGGAAGGCTGCAACAGCCCCTGAAGCAGGCCGCGCACCGGCAGCCGGGTTCCTGGCGGCATGGTCGCTCCGAGCGTGGCCACGGCGGTGAGCCGGCCCGCCTGGAAGCGGAACAGTCCGGAGGCTGACGCGCCGAGAAACCCGGACAGCAGCCGCAGGGCGGCGTCTCCCGCCTCCTCCAGCGACTGGCGACGAAGACAGGTCGCCAGGCCGCCCAGCAACTGCCTGCCATCGTTGACCACATGCTGTTCCCGCAGTGCCTGCCGTTGCTCAAGGATACGGCTGGCGGATCTTGCATCCTCTGTCATATGACGTACTCCCCGGTCTGTCGCTCAGCAGATCTTCAGGAGCTTTTAGCAGGACATGATGCCTTCCGTGAAGCGAACAACGAGGAGGTTCATGATGCGCGACATTCCCCCGCCGATCCGGCGGTTTCTGCTTGCAGGCCTGCTCTCCCTGCCCGCCTCCGCAGCGCTGGCCGATGCCGCGTCGGCGCGCACCATCACGGTCTATGACGGGCCAGCCACGGTGGCCTTCAACGAGAAGCACCACTTCGGCATCAATGCCGAACTCAACCGGGCCTGGACCAACCTGGTCTTCAAGCGCGGTGACGATGACCCGCTGGCCGTCAAGCGCGTGACGGTGCCGGGACTCCGCTATGCCCCGGACCGCAACGCGGTGATCTATGCCGCTGACGGCAGCGAGGTCGTCTGCGCCACCGTGCAGACCCGCCAGTTCCTGGGCATGACGTCACGACGCCAGCAGGCAACGGGCAACTGCAACTTCCAGACGCGCACGGAGCAGGTTCGCGTCGACAACGGCTTCGACATCGAGACCCGTGAACGGGTTCGCATCGAGCTTCGCATCAACCCCACCGGCAACACCATCTGACCCCTGAGGAGATACGTCATGAAACCGTTGAATTCCCTGATTGCCACCGCCTTGCTGGTCGGCGCTCCCCTGGTGCATGCCCAGCAGGTGATCTCGCTGAACATCACCGAAGAGGAAGTCCTGTCGTCCCAGCGTCAATGGGAGAAGGGCCTGGTCGAGATCAGCACGGCCTACGACGCCAAGGGGCATGCCGCCGCCAAGGCCGTGGCTGAAAAGGTCATCGACTCGACCTACGACTACAGCTATGGCCCGGTGCTGTTCAAACCGACGCTGACCAGCGCGCCGCAAACCTTCCGTACCGATCGGGAAGGCGCCCTGTCGTACTTCGTCGGCGGCAACCCGAAGTACCCCAACGATACCGGCTTCGCGCTCAAGGGCTGGCGCAATGTCGACATCCAGAACATCGCCATCTACCTGTTCGGCAAGACGGCGGTGAGCATGGGCAAGGTGCACTTCACCGACAAGAACGGCAAGATCACCAGCGTCGACAAGAGCTGGGGCTTCCGCAAGGACGACGACGGCACGATCCGCATGGTCATGCACCACTCCTCGCTGGAAGTGCCGCCGCCTGCCCCTGCCAAGGGCAAGTGAGCCCGGCCGGCTGCCGGCCAGTGCTCACGCATGAAAAAGCCCGGTCATTTGACCGGGCTTTTTCATGGCAACCGCACATTCGGGGCAGTGGCGAACCCTGCCCCGGCCAGCGGCACTTACTTCTCGAGGATGGCCACGACGCCTTGACCGCCGGCGGCGCAGATCGAGATCAGGCCACGGCCCGAGCCCTTCTCGTTGAGGATCTTGGCCAGGGTACCGATGATGCGGCCACCGGTGGCGGCAAACGGGTGACCGGCAGCCAGCGAGGAGCCGTTGACGTTGAGCTTGCTGCGATCGATGGAACCCAGCGGGGCATCGAGACCCAGACGCTCCTTGCAGAACTTGGGGTCTTCCCAGGCAGCCAGGGTTGCCAGCACCTGCGAGGCAAAGGCCTCATGGATTTCGTAGTAGTCGAAGTCCTGCAGGGTCAGGCCGCGACGGGCGAGCAGACGCGGCACGGCGTAGGCCGGCGCCATCAGCAGGCCTTCCTTCTTGTGCACGAAATCGACCGAGGCCACTTCGCCATCAATGAAGTACGCCAGGATGGGCAGACCGTTGGCCTTGGCCCAGTCTTCCGAGGCCAGCAGCACCACCGAGGCGCCGTCGGTCAGCGGGGTCGAGTTGGCGGCGGTCATGGTGCCGGTTTCGCGATCGCCAAAGCAGGGCTTGAGGGTGGCCAGCTTCTCGATGTTGGAATCCGGACGCAGGTTCTGGTCACGCTTCAGGCCCAGGTACGGGGTCATCAGGTCGTTGAAGAAGCCGCGCTCGTAGGCAGCGGCCAGCTTGTGGTGGCTGGCGACGGCCAGGGCATCCTGGTCTTCACGCTTGATGGCCCACTCGGCAGCGGTGATGGCAGCATGGTCGCCCATGGCCAGGCCGGTGCGCGGCTCGCCGTTGCGCGGCACTTCGAGGCCGATGTGACCCGGGCGCAGCTTGGCGAGGGTCTTCAGCTTGTCACCCACGGTCTTGCCGCGATTGACTTCGAGCAGCAGGCTGCGGATGCCGTCGCTGAGGCCGATGGGCGCGTCGGAGGTGGTGTCGACGCCGCCGGCAATGCCGGACTCGATCTGGCCGACAGCGATCTTGTTGGCGACCAGGATGGCGGCTTCGAGACCGGTGCCGCAGGCCTGCTGGATGTCATAGGCCGTGGTTTGCGGGTCGAGGGCGGTGCTGAGCACGCATTCGCGGGTCAGGTTGAAGTCACGGCTGTGCTTGAGAACGGCACCGGCGACCACTTCGCCAATGCGCTTGCCGCCGAGGTTGCAGCGTTCGACCAGACCGTCGAGGGCAGCGGTGAGCATGTCTTCGTTGGAGGCGGTGGCGTAGACGCTGTTGGAGCGGGCGAACGGAATGCGGTTGGCACCGACGATGGCAACGCGGCGAAGAGTGGTCATGAGGAGTCTCCTGTGATGATGGCAGGCAAGCTAGCACAAGTCATGGACATGGCATTGGCCGAAATGCAGATGTACCGACGGCCCACGGCAAACTGTCCGACGAAAGGGATTTGCTAGGCTGCAGGTTGCGGCATGGTAGCGCTTCGTCGCCCCTATCGCCTAGCGCTCGCCAAGCGCGCGCAAATTGACTAGGCTCCGCACCACCCCCGTCTGTCCTGAACGGACAGACCTAGCGCGAATTTCGAGTCATCAAGGACAGTGCATCATGAGCGATCGTTATCTGGATTTCATCAACTCGCCCGTCGGTCAGATGGTCGCCAAGAACCTCGGCCTGCCGGCACCCCAGCCGCTGGAACGCCATGAGGAAGGCAAGCCCGTGGTCAGCGGCGACGTACTGCTCGGCGCCGCCGCCGGCAGCGATCTGACCACCACCATCGCCGGCATCCTCGGCAAGTTCAAGGCCAACGTATTCGCCAACTTCGACAGCGGCGTGCACGCCGCCGCCGCTGCCGCCAACCTGTCCATCCAGGCCTATGCCGCGTCGGCCGAAGACAAGCAGAAGTTCAAGGCGCTGGTGTTCGATGCCTCCGGCATCACCCGCTCGGACGACCTCATCGCCCTGCACAGCTTCTTCAGCCCGGTGATCCGCAAGATCGCCTTCAGCGGTCGCATCATCGTCATCGGCCGCACCCCCGAGCTGCTCGACAACCCCAAGCATGCCACCGCCCAGCGCGCCCTCGAAGGCTTCGTGCGCGCCATCGCCAAGGAAGTGAAGAAGGGCTGCAACGCCCAGCTCATCTATGTGGCGCCGGGTGCCGAACAGGGCCTGGAATCCAGCCTGCGCTTCTTCATCTCGCCGAAGTCGGCCTATGTGTCGGGTCAGGTCGTGCGCCTGAGCAATACCGGCATCGCCGGCGAGACCCCGGACTGGAACCGCCCGCTGAACGGCAAGGTGGCCCTGGTCACCGGCGCCTCGCGTGGCATCGGTGCCGCCATCGCCCACACCCTGGCCCGTGACGGCGCTCACGTGATCTGCCTGGACGTGCCGCAGCAGGAAGCCGACCTGCACCAGGTCGCCGGCGAGATCGGCGGCTCCGTGCTGGCCCTGGACATCACCTCGGCCGAGGCCCCGGGCCGCATCGCCGAGCACTGCAAGAACGCTCACGGCGGTCTCGACATCATCGTGCACAACGCCGGCGTCACCCGCGACAAGACCCTGGCCAACATGAAGGAACAGCTCTGGAACATGGTGATCAACATCAACCTGTCCTCCGAAGAGCGCATCAATGACGAGCTGCTGGCACAGAACGTGATCCGTCCGAACGGTCGCGTCATCTGCGTGTCGTCGATCTCGGGCATCGCCGGCAACATGGGCCAGACCAACTACGCCGTGTCCAAGGCCGGCGTCATCGGCCTGGTCAACAGCTCGGTGCCGGCGCTGCAGGCCAAGGGCATCACCATCAATGCCGTGGCTCCGGGCTTCATCGAAACCCAGATGACCGCTGCCATTCCGTTCGCCATCCGCGAAGCCGGTCGCCGCATGAACTCGATGTCGCAAGGCGGTCTGCCGGTCGACGTCGCCGAAACCATCGCCTGGTTCGCCAACCCGGCCTCCTCGGCGGTCAACAACAACATCGTCCGCGTCTGCGGTCAGAGCCTGATCGGCGCCTGATCTCCTCGCGGCTCCCGAACCGGCGGACATCGACAGGTGTCCGCCGGTTCTGCCTTTATCAGGAAGACACTCCATGACAGTACGTGAACTGGACACCCTGCCCGGCGCGCTGGGCCTGTATGCCAAGGCCGTGGTCGGCGGTCTAACCAAGAAGAACGGCACGCTGCCGGATCTGACCCTGGTGCTGAAGTCGCACAGCATTGATCGCGCCCACCTCGCCGACTACAACCGCGTCTGCGGCTTCCCGCTGCGCGAAACGGTGCCGTCGACCTATCTGCACATTCTCACCTTCCCACTGCAGATGCTGCTGATGACCGATGCCAGCTTCCCCTATGCCCTGATGGGCCTGGTGCATGTGCGCAACCGCATCGAGCAGCTGCGCCCGGTGCGTGCCGGTGAAACCCTGCGCTTCAGCACCACCGTGGGCAATCTGCAGCCGCACGACAAGGGCGTGACCTTCGATCTGATCAGCGAAGCCTTTGTCGGCAGCGAAAAGGTCTGGGTTGGCGTCAGCACCTACCTGCGTCGCCAGCCCGTGCCCAAGACCGACAAGCCTGCGCGTGCCGAGCGCCCGGCCAAGGTCGCCGCCGAGAAGCCCAAGGCCAGTGCCTTCTGGCAGATCCCGGGCGACATCGGGCGCCGCTACGGTGCCGTTTCGGGTGACCGCAATCCGATCCACCTGTATGCCGCCACCGCCAAGCTGCTCGGTTTCCCGCGCGCCATCGCCCACGGCATGTGGACCAAGGCCGCCTGCCTGGCCGCCATCGAAAGCCGCCTGCCGGCCGCCTACAGCGTCGATGTGCAGTTCAAGCTGCCGGTGCTGCTGCCGGCCAAGGTCGCGTTCAGCTCGGATGAAACCGCCGACGGCATGACCTTCAGCGTCAATGACGCGCGCAAGGGCCGTCCGCACCTCAGCGGCGTGGTCAGCGCACTCTGAGTCTGCTGCACCGGGCGCGCCGGCACGGCGTCAGCCCGGAATCAGCCAGGGTCGCCCATCCCTCGGGTGGGCGACCCAGCTGAGCCGCATGGCGAACGCCTCGGCCAGCGCCTCGGCAAAACTCCCCTGCTCCCGCTCTCCGGCATGGATGACACGTCCCTGTGCCAGCACCAGCACATGGGTGGCCAGCGACCAGGCGGCATTCATGTCATGCAGGCTGGTGATCACCAGCACACCGCGCGCCGAGGCCTCATGACAGGCCGTCAGCGTGCGCTGCTGATGCGGCCAGTCGAGGGCCGTCAACGGCTCGTCAAGCAGCCACAGGCGTGGCGCGTCGTCACCCGCCAGATCCAGCTGCAAGGCATTGCGCGCCAGCTGCAGACGCTGCTGCTCACCGCCGGACAGCTGCCCCCAGCGTCGCGACAGCAGCCTGCCCAGCTCCCAGTCCGCCACCACGCGCTCGAAGGCCGTGACCAGCCGGGGATGTCGCCCGGACCACGGGAAGGACGCCAGACAAAGCATGTCGTGCACGCTGAGCTGCCCGCTGACCTCGTGCTGCTGTGACAGCACGGCACGCTGGCGTGCCCAGTCGGGGTCATGCCAGAGCGGCAGCGGCTGCCCCATCCAGCGCCATGTCGCTGTGCGCGGCGTGCCCGCGGGATGACCGGCGCAATGACGCAGAAAGGTGGACTTGCCGGCGCCGTTGGGACCCAGCACCACCCAGCGCTCGCCCGGCCGCAGCAGCAGTTCCGGCAGCTGACACAGGGCCTCGCCCTGCAGCCCCTGCAGCGCCTGTGCCGGGATATGCATCATGAGCGCCACCGACGCTGCAGCAGGAACAGGAAGGCCGGCCCGCCCAGCAAGGCCGTGACCACACCCACCGGCAGCTCCAGCGGTGCCATCAGGCGTTGCGCCAGGGTATCGGCGAACAGCGCCAGCAGTGCGCCAATCCAGACCGTCACCGGCATCAGCACGGCATGGCGCTGCCCCACCAGGCGGGCGGCCAGATGCGGCGCCATCAGACCGATGAAGGCCACGCTGCCGGCCTGCGCCACCACCAGCGCCACCAGCACGGCGCTGGCCCAGATGACTTGGCGCCGGAACCTCGGCACCGGCAGGCCGAGATGGCCGGCATCGCGCTCGCCGAGCAGCCAGAGGTCAAAGGCGCTGGCACGACGCAGGCCCCAGAGCAGCAGCAGAATGACCAGCCCCAGTGTCGGCAGCAGGCTGTGCCAGTCGGCGTAGGAGAAGCTGCCCATGAGCCAGAAGCTGCCGGCACGCAGGGTGACATCGGCAGACAGCATGAGCAGCAGCTGGGTGGTCGCGGCCATCACCGCATTCAGGGCAATGCCGGCCAGCAGCAATGATTCCGGCTCTAGCCGGTAATGTCGGGCCAGCGCCAGCACCAGTGCCAGTGCCAGCATGGCGCCGGCGAAGGCGCCCAGAGGCAGCGCCCAGACCCAGCCCTGCAGCAGCACGAGGGTCAGTACGGCCATCAGGCTGGCACCCGAGGTCACGCCGAGCAGGCCGGGTTCGACCAGACCATGACGAAACAGCGTTTGCAGCCACAGTCCGGCCAGGGCCAGGGCGGCGCCGGAGACCAGCGCCAGCACCACGCGCGGCAGCCTGAGCTCGAGCAGGATGGTGCGGCCCATCTCGCCATCGGGCAGCGTCACCACCAGGGCCCACCAGGCCAGCAGCGCCGTCGCCAGCACACTCAGCGGAACCGCCTGCCTCTGCCACATTCCAGCCGCACTCATGTTGCCTGCATCCCCTGATCAGGACTCAGGATAGGAGGCCGTCACCATCGCGTCCAGCGACACGGGTACAGGCCGTTACAGGCTGCACAAAAACTGCACAGCCATACGTCAGACGCTCACTTGTCAGCGACAGGAAACAGGTAGACAGTTTAATCAAGCCTGTCGCAGCAGGACTGCGGCATCGTGGTTGCACGCTGGGAGACTGGTCATGCTCGAGCCGCACGCACACTCGCAGGAACCCCATCCGGAGCATGGCAGCACCGCCCTGATCCTGTCCGGTGGCGGCGCACGTGCCGCCTACCAGGTCGGTGCCCTGCAAGCCATCGCCGACATGATGCCCACCGCCTGCGGCAATCCCTTTCCCATCATCTGCGGCACCTCTGCCGGGGCGCTCAATGCCACCGCGCTGGCCGTGCATGCCGCCTGCTTCAGCGAGGGCGTGGACCGCCTGCGCAGCGTCTGGGCCGGCTTCGACAGCTCGCAGGTCTATCGCACCGACTGGCCAGGCGTGCTCTCCAGTGCCCTGCGCTGGCTCAGCAACCTCGCGCTGGGCATGTTCAACAAGACCCGTCCGGTGTCCCTGCTCGACAACAGCCCGCTGCAGCAGCTGCTCAGCCAGACCCTGGACCTCAAGCGCCTGCCCGCCTCCATCCACGCCGGCCACCTGCGCGCCCTGTGCCTGACCATGTGCAGCTATACGCGAGGCGACTCGGTCAGCTTCTTCCAGGGTGCCGACAATCTCGAGGAATGGTCGCGCTCGCGCCGGCGCGGGGAACGCTGCGAACTCGGCGTGCCGCACCTGATGGCCTCGGCAGCGATTCCGCTGCTGTTTCCGGCGGTGAACATCGATGGCGAATACTACGGTGACGGCGCCCTGCGCCAGCTTGCACCGATCAGCCCGGCACTGCATCTGGGGGCGCGACGGGTGCTGGTCATCGGCGCCGGCTCCAATCAGGGCGGCCAGCCGCGACGGGCGACCCCGGGCTACCCCAGCCTGGCGCAGATCATCGGCCACATCATGACCAGTTCCTTTGTCGACAGCCTAGAGATGGACCTGGAGCGCATGCACCGCATCAACCGCACGCTCAGCCTGCTCGAACGCGAAGGCCACCAGCATGCGCAGCTGAAACCGGTGAAGTCGCTGGTGCTGATGCCCGAAGCCACCGAGATCGAGGAGCTCGCGGCGCGTCATGCCCACACCCTGCCACGCTCGATCAGCTATTTCGTGCGCGGCTCGGGCATGTTCAAGAAGGCCGGTTCCAACCTGCTCAGCTACCTGCTTTTCGAGTCCCCCTACACCCAGGCCCTGATGGACCTGGGCTACCGCGAGGCCAAGGCGCGCGAGGTCGAGCTGCGCGACTTCCTGCGGCCGGAGCTGGCGCCGCCCAGCAACATCATCTCCTTCCGCAAAGCCTGAGCCGTCAGGCCTTGCGAGGACGCTGACGCATCAGGCCTTCCTGCGCCGTCGATGCCACCAGCACGCCGTCCCGAGTATGGATCAGGCCGCGATTGAGGCCCTTGGCCGACGACGCCGACGGGGCATCCATGCTGTACAGCAGCCAGTCGTCGATGCGGAAGGGACGGTGGAACCACATGGCATGGTCGATGCTGGCGCACTGCATCCAGGGCTGAAAGAAATGCGCCTTGTGCGGCAGCATGGCGGTGCCCATGAAGGCGAAATCGGAGGCGAAGGCAAGCACGCACTGGTGCAGGAAAGGGTCGTCCGGCAGCCGGTCCTGGGCGCGCATCCAGTGCGCCCGGAACGGTTCGCGCGCTTCCAGGTTCATTGGATCGAGCGGGTCGACAGGGCGCAGCTCGATGGGCCGCTCCATCTCCAGGTAATGCCGCTGCGATTCGGGCAGCTGCAGGGCGAGGCGGCGACGCAGATCAAGCTCGCTTTCCAGGGTCTCCGGGGCCGGCGCCTCGGGCATGGGGAACTGGTGATCGAAGCCATCCTCGGCGACGGCAAACGAAGCCATCATGGTGAAGATGATCTCGCCGTGCTGCACCGCCTTGACCGTGCGCGTGGTGAAGCTGCGACCGTCACGCACACGCTCGACGCTGTACACGATGGGCGCCTCGGGATCACCAGGCCGCAGGAAATAGGCGTGCAGCGAGTGCGCCAGGTGCCCGTTCTCGACAGTGCGACCGGCCGCCACCAGGGCCTGGCCCAGCACCTGGCCGCCAAAGGCGTTCTTGCCGAAATAGTTGTAGCTCTGGCCACGGAACAGATTCACTTCCAGCGGCTCCAGATCGAGCAACGCCAGCAACTCCTTGATCACCCCGGTCATGCGAACTCCTCATGAGATACCGTCGGTGCAATCTCACCGATGGAAGACTGCACGGCAATTGTCAGCCTTTTGTTACACTCCGCTCAACCCGACCGGCCACGGACCAGCTGTCCGCCTTGAGGTCGCTGTCGGTCACTTGTCTGCTTCAGGATATTCATATGCTTCGCTGGCTTGGGTTGGACAGTATCTTCCGCGCGATCTCCCGTCGTCTCATGTATCTCTGGGTTCGCACCCAGGTCCTGCCCAACGACCTCACGCTGCTGGGCATAGATCCCGACAAGCCCATTTGCTACGTGCTGCAGAACCGCCTGCTGTCGAACGTGCTGGTGCTGGACACCGAAGCCGGCAAGCTCGGCCTGCACCGTCCGCTGAGCTCGATGCGCAGCTTCGGTCTGCGCGAGAAGCACTCCCTGCTCTGCCTTACCCGCGGCGAACAGCCCGGACCGCTGTCCCGGCCACGCCACCAGCACTCGCCTCGCCTCGCGGCGCTGATCGAGGCCGTATACGCCGATCCGACACTGGACGTGCAGCTGGTACCGGTGACCATCCTCTGGGGGCGCTCGCCGGAAACCCAGAACAGCTGGTTCAAGGCCCTGTTCGCCGACTCCTGGGCCACCCCCACCCTGCTGCGCCAGATCATCACCATTATCGTGCATGGCCGCCAGACCATGATGCGCATCAACGCGCCGCTGTCGCTGCGCCAGTTCTGCCAGCCCGACACCGATCACGAGCGCGTGCTGCGCAAGGTCTCGCGCGTGCTGCGCGTGCACTTCCGTCGTGAACGCACCGCCGCCATCGGTCCGGACATGTCGCACCGTCGCACCCTGCTCAACGAGATCATTCGTGCAGATGTCGTGCAGGAAAACATCGCCCGCGAGGTCGCGGAGCGCGGCATCAGCCGCGAGAAGGCCGAAGCCCGTGCCCGCCTCTATGCCAACGAGATCGCCTCCGACTACTCCTACCCGGTGGTCAATGCCCTGCGCATCTTCCTGAACTGGCTGTGGACCCGCCTCTACAACGGCGTCACCGTGCACCACTTCGAAGGCGTCGAGACCCTGGCCAAGGATCACGAAGTCATCTACGTGCCCAGCCACCGCAGCCACATCGACTACCTGCTGCTGTCCTACGTGATCTTCACGCGCGGCCTGATGCCGCCGCACATCGCCGCTGGCGCCAACCTCAACATGCCGGTGGTGGGTGGCATCCTGCGTCGTGGCGGCGCCTTCTTCCTGCGCCGCACCTTCAAGGACAACTTCCTCTACGGCGCCGTGTTCAACGAGTACCTGCACCAGATCATGAGCCGCGGCTTTCCCATCGAGTATTTCGTCGAAGGGGGGCGCAGCCGCACCGGACGCCTGCTCTCGGCCAAGCTCGGCATGATCAACATGACCCTGCGCAGCCACCTGCGCGACAACCACCGCCCGCTGGTGTTCATTCCCACCTACATCGGCTACGAGAAGCTGATGGAGGGCAGCACCTACATCGGCGAACTGCAGGGCAAGCCCAAGGAGAAGGAGAACCTGTTCGCACTGGTGATGTCGATTCGCAAGCTGCAGAAGGTCTTCGGCAAGGTCAATCTGAGCTTCGGCGAGCCGATCTACCTGAACCAGGTGCTCGACGAGCATCTGCCGGGCTGGCGCGAAGACCCGCAGGCCGACGAGCGTCCGGAGTTCATCCGCACCTCGCTGCATCTGGGCCGCACCATCAGCACCCGCATCAATGCCACCGCCGACGTCAACCCGATCAACCTGCTCAGCCTGGTGCTGCTGTCGACGCCCAAGCACGCCATCGACGAAGAGCAGCTCGGCGAACAGCTGATGATCTGCAAGTCGCTGCTGGCCGGGGTGCCCTACAGCGCGCATGTCACCGTGACCGATCTCGACGGACCGGCCATGGTGGCCTACGGCGAAGAGCTGAAGATCCTGCAGCGGCGCACGCATCCGCTCGGCGACCTGCTCTATCTGCATGAGGAAGACGGGGTGCTGATGACCTACTTCCGCAACAACACCCTGCACCTGTTCGCCCTGCCGTCGCTGCTCGCCGGCGTGTTCCTGCAGCGCCGCACGGCGACCACGCGCGAAGCCCTGCATCGCGTGCGTTCGGTGTATGCCTTCCTGCAGGCCGAGCTGTTCCTGGCCTGGCAGGATGACGAGCTGGAAGAGATCGTGCGCCGCTACCTCGACACGCTGTTCAGCCTGGGCCTGATCCAGCAGACCGGCAGCGATCGCTGGGCAGCGCCCGACCCCAGCAGCATCGAGCACTCGCGCCTGCACATTCTCAGCCGTGCCCTGCGCCAGACCCTGGTGCGCTACCACATGACCATCACCGTGCTGAACCAGCGCGGCAGTGACCAGCTCACCCAGCAGCAGCTCGAGGAGCTCTGCCACCTGCTGGCCCAGCGCCTGTCGCTGCTGCGGGAGTTCAGCGCACCGGAGTTCTTCGACAAGGCACTGTTCAAGACCTTCCTGGACACGCTCAAGAACCAGGGCATCGTGCGTCTGTCAGAGGCCGGCAAGCTCTGCTTCGACAGCCGCCTGACGCGCATTGCCGAAGAGGCCATGGAGCTGCTGCCGGGCGGCATACGCCAGGCCATCCTGCAGGTCACCCTGATCACCGACGACGAAGTCGCCTGCGCCCTGCAAAGCCTGGAACAGGCCAATGCCCGTCGCAAGAGCAAGGTGGCCTGACATGCCGTGCAGACTCGTCAACAACGCATTGCCTGCCGCCCTGCTCGTGCTGCTTGCCGGTTGCAGCAGCATGGGTGGCAGCGACAAGGCCTACTGGGCAGTGGGTCAGGAACCGTTCTGGCAGATCACCGTGCAGGATGAGGTGCTGGTGCTGAGAACCCCCGATCAGCCGGTCGGCGACACCATCGCGGCTCGCCACCAGCCCCTGCCCAATGGCGCCCGCTGGCAAGGCAGCCACCAGTCCCGGCCGTTCAGTTTCGAGGTGCGGGCAAGCCCCTGCCGTGACGTGATGTCAGGCGCCCTGTTCACGCACACGGCGGAATGGCAGTCGGGCAATCGTCAGGCCGCCGGCTGTGCCATCAGCGGTACTCAGGCGCCGCCCTGGCGCGAGGGCGACGCGCCCTGAGGCAGTGCCTGCGGGGCATAGAGATCAAAGCGGTTGCTCTGTCCGATCATGCGCTGATGCGGAGCCTGGCCGGCCAGATCCGGCGCCAGCCGTGGCCGCTTCACCACCACGCGACGACTTGCCAGCGCCCGTGCCAGCGGCAGCAGGGCATCGGCATCGGGATCGGCACCCACCACATCACGAAACAGCCGCATGTCCTGCTTGACCTGTGCTGACTTGTCGCGATGCGGAAACATGGGGTCGAGATAGACCACCTCGGGTCGGGTGCGCTGTTCGTCAGCCAGCCAGTCCTGCAGATGACTAACGCTGTCACCCGGCAGCAGTGTCATGCGCGCGACGGTCGCTGCCAGCTCCGGCACGGCGGCGGCACGCGCCAGACCATCGGCAAGCAGGGCCGCAATCACCGGCGAGCGCTCGCACAGCGTGACCTCGCAACCCAGGGTGGCCAGAATCCAGGCATCGCGCCCCAGCCCGGCCGTGGCGTCGACGACCCGGGGTGTCGCACCCTTGCGGGCACCACAGGCCTTGCCCACCATTTCGCCGGCGGCACTGACGCCGGGACGGGTACGCCAGGCCAGCGCACCGGACACGAAGTCGACACGCACCGGTCCCGGCAACGGGTGCGCCAGCGCCTGCAGCGCCAGGCCCTCCTCGTCGCCCCACAGCAGCAGCTGCGGCCAGTCATCCCGGCGCGACAGCTCGCGCCGGGATGGCAGCGACTCGACCCGTTCGGCCCCGACTGCCTGCTGCCAGCGCTCGCGCTGCGCGGCGCTGACCGTGTCAGCAACCACCAGCCACAACGGCGCCGCCGGCATCATCGTGTCAGCTCCACTGCACCAGACCGCTGCTGGCGCTCAGCCAGATGAACAGGCCGAAGGCGATGCGATACCAGGCGAACACCGTGAAGCCGTGGTTGGAAACGAAGCGCACCAGCGCCTTGACCACCCAGGCCGCGACCAGGAAGGCGGTCACGAAGCCGATGGCGAACACCGGCAGATCAACCAGCAGGAACTGGTCCCAGCGCCGGGCCACGGAATACACCGTGGCCGCCACCATGGTCGGGATGGCCAGGAAGAAGGAGAACTCGGCAGCGGTCTTGCGCGACAGGCCGAAGAACAGGCCCCCGATGATGGTGGCACCCGAGCGCGAGGTGCCGGGCACCATGGCCAGGCACTGGGCAAAGCCGACCTTGAGCGCATCCTGCCAGCGCAGGTCATCAAGCTCGGCAACCCGCACCACATGATCACGACGCTCGGCCCAGAGAATCAGCACGCCACCCAGGATCAGCGCGGTCGCCACCACCAGCGGGTTGAACAGATGCCCCTTGATGAAGTCGATGGCGAAGAAACCGATGACCATGGCCGGCAGAAAGGCCACCAGGATGTTGATGCTGAAGCGCCAGGAGCCGGCATCGCGCTGGAACAGGCCGCGGGTGACATCCGTCAGCTTGGCACGATAGTCCCAGCACACCGCGAGGATGGCGCCGAGCTGGATGGCGATCTCGAACACGATGCGCTTCTGCGGCGTCCAGAAGTCCATGAGCTCGGCAGCGACGATCAGGTGACCGGTGCTGGACACCGGCAGGAACTCGGTCAGGCCTTCGACCACCCCCATCACGAAGGCTTGCAGGTACAGCATCCAATCCATGTCTTGTCGTCCTAGTGGTCAGGGGTGGTGATGGTGGTCAGAGCGCCGTGTCGGCGGCTGGCAGGGCAGCGGCGGCATAGGCGGCATGAAAGGCGGAGGGCATGCGGCGCAAGCGCCCTTCGGCGATGTCGACGCAGACGAAATGGGTGCTGCCGCGAAACACGGTAACGCCGTCATCCAGTCGCACGAACTGATACACGCGGTACGTCGACAGCCTGTCGACGGCGGTGAGCCAGGTTGCCAGGCGCAGACGCTCGCCGAGACGGGTGGCATGCAGGTAATTGAGCTGATGCTGCCGCACCACCATGCCGTGCCCCAGCGCCTCGTACTCCGCCGGCCCCAGGCCGAGCGCGCGTGAATGCGACCAGGCCACGTCTTCCAGCCACTGCAGGTAGACCACGTTGTTGGTGTGGCGCATGACGTCGATGTGCTCCGGGGCCACCTGCACATCCAGCGTATGCGGGCAGGGATAGTCCCAGACCGGTTCGGAAGAAAGGCTCATGCTCAACGCCCCGGCAGTTTCTGCCAGACATCATCGCGGAGATAGACCGGCAGGGCCAGCTCCGGGGCCAGTGCCCTGCCCGCCTCGACCTCGGGCAGCGCCAGCCAGGCCACATCGGCGGCATCCGGGGCGCCATCGGGCAGCACATCACTGACCGGCAGCTGAACCTGCAGCAGATCGGCATAGGTCGCCCAGCCCGAGCCGATGGCGCCGGCAGGTTCAGCAGAGGCCGTCGTCTGCTGCTGCCAGCAGGCGGCAACCGCCTCCGGCACCTGGCCAGGCCGGCAGGCCAGCTCCGGCAGCAGGGGCTGCATGCGCTGATCGACATCAAGCCGGAACAGGCCGAGATAGATCTCCTGCATGCGCGCATCCAGGCTGGCTGCCACAACCTCGACCTGACGCTGTCGCCAGGCGCTCTGCGCCAGCGCACGCAGGCTGGATACGGCCACCACCGGCAGCTCGGCACCCAGTGCCAGGCCCTGGGCGACAGCAGCGGCGATACGCACCCCGGTGAAGGCGCCAGGACCGCAGGAATAGGCAATGGCATCGAGATCATGCAGGCTCGCGCCGACCTCGGCCAGCACGGCATCGACCATGGGCAGGATGAGCTGGGTCTGCTGGCGCGGGGCGTGCTGGCGACGTGCGACGGTGATCAGTTCGCCCGCGTCGTCACGGCTCAGCAGCGCGACCGAACAGGCTTCGGTGGCAGTTTCCAGGGCCAGCAACTTCATGCCGATTCCGACTCCAGGGTGTTGATGAAAGTGAAGAAGGCTCGCACCTCGTCCAGGCTGCGGGTACGCCGCATCGGCGGCAGACTCTGCAGGAAGAGCTGACCATAGGGCCGCCCGACCAGACGCGGATCGCAGACCATGAGCACGCCGGTGTCGAGCACGTCACGGATGAGACGGCCGGCACCCTGCTTCATGGCGATGATGGCCGCCGGCAGCTGATAGGCCGTGAACGGATTGCGCCCCCGCGCTTTATACGCATCCAGGCGGGCGGCGACAACCGGATCCACCGGCGAGGCGAAGGGCAGCTTGTCGATGATCACCAGCGACAGCGCCTGGCCGCGCACGTCGACCCCCTCCCAGAACGCGCCGGTGGCCAGCAACACGCATTCCGGCGTGCTGGCGAAGCGGCGCAGCAGCTCGGCCTTGGGCTGGGTGCCCTGCACCAGGAAGGTGTAGTCGAGCTGCCTGGGCAGCCACTCGGCCGCCTCCTTGAGGGCGCGGTGCGAGGTGAACAGGAAGAAGGCTCGCCCGCCGCTGGCACGCAGCACCGGCAGTGCCGCCTCCAGAGTGGCACGGGTGTACTCGCGCGCTCCCGGGTCGGGCAGGTCGCGCGGCACGTAGAACAGGGCCTGCTGCTCGTAGGCGAAGGGGCTGGGCAGCTGCAGGGTGTCGATGTCGTCGGGCAGGCCGAGCTGGGCGCTGATGTGACGGAAGTCCTCGCGTACGGCCAGCGTCGCCGAGGTCAGCACCCAGGCCATGGGCTCCTGGTCGAGCAGGGCGCGGAACGGGCCGGACACTTCCAGTGGCGTCCACTGCAGCACGAAGCCCTTGCGGAAGGTCTCGAACCAGTGCACCTGGTTGTCGGGTGTCGGTCCGGTGAGTTCCTCGAAGGCCTCGCCCAGATCCTCGGCGCGCCGGTGACAGCTTTCCAGGCCCTTGCTGCGGTCCTTGAGCGCGGCCAGGGCATCGGTGACGGCTGCGAGACCAAGCTGAACCGCCGTGATCGCTGCCGGCAGCTCCGCCTGGCCGGACAACTCCGACCAGATGCCCTTGCGGGCGTCCTCGCCCATGAGCAGGCGGAAATGCGCCAGCCGGGTCTCGACCTGCTGCACCAGGTCGTTCATGCCGCGCAGGTCACCGCCGGCTGCCAGCACCTCGCGCAGGGCATCCTGCAGCAAGTCGTGGATCTGGCGCGAGGACAGGCTCTGGCCGAAGAACATGGCGGCGGTTTCCGGCAGCTGGTGCGCCTCGTCGAAGATCACCGCGTCGACCTCAGGCAGCAGATCCCCGAAGCCCTTGTCCTTGAGCGCCTTGTCGGCGAAGAACAGGTGGTGGTTGACGACGATGAGCTCGGCCTCGGCGGCCATCTCGCGCGCCTTCATGAGCGGACAGTCGGCCAGCTTCGGACACTCCTGGCCCAGGCAGTTGTCGGCGGTGCTGGTGACCAGCGGCCACACCGGCGAGTCCTCGGCGATGTCGAGCAACTCGGCGATGTCACCAAGCTGGGTCTTGTTGGCCCAGGCAGCCACGCGATTGAGGTCATGCACTGCCTGCCGCGAATCCAGCATGCCCTCGCCCAGGTGCTGCTCGAGCCGGTAGGGACAGAGGTAGTTGCTGCGGCCCTTGAGCAGGGCCGTGCGTACCGGCCGGCCGAGCAGGCGGCGGACGTTGGGCAGGTCGCGGTGAAAAAGCTGGTCCTGCAGGTTGCGGGTGCCGGTGGAGATCAGCACCTTGTGTCCTGACAGGATGGCCGGGACCAGGTAGGCATAGGTCTTGCCGGTGCCGGTACCGGCCTCGACCAGCAGCAGGCGGCGCTTGGCCAGTGCCTGCTCGACCGCCTCGGCCATGCGGATCTGCGGCTCGCGCGGCTGGTAACCGGGCACCTGGGCGGCGAAAACGCCATCCGCACCCAGCGCCTGGCGGGCATTGCCGACCGGCACGGGGGACTTGCCCGGCACATCGCGTGTGTCAGGAGGGATCAGCAGGTCGGACATGAGGAAGAACTCCGGCGAGGCCACCGGAGTGTAGCAAAGGTTGGCGGATTCCGATGGCGAGACGTGGCGCGGATGGCGCCCGGATCAGGCGGCCGGGGATGGCCGCCACCGTGTCACTTCTTCTGCCACTGCCCCTGCGGCGTCTTGATGTAGGTGCCGGCAGCGGCCTTGGCGATCACCTTCTCGCCCGTCATGGCAGCGACCTGGGCCAGGGTGGCGCCGTTCTTGCGCGCGATCTCCTCGTAGGCCGCCTTGCGCTTGGCATTGATGTCGGCGGCCAGTGCCACCGCATCCGGCGTTGACTGCACCACGCCGAGATAGCCGTCCGGCTGCTCGCCGAGCAACCCCTGGGCCTTGGCGGCATCGAGGTCGAGAGCCATCACCAGCGGGCTGATGCTCAGGAACAGGATGGCGAGAAACCCCTTGAACCGTGTCATGTCACGTCTCCTCAGAAAAGCGTGCTGTTGGTGGTGAGCTGATCGATGTCCTTCTCCACCTTGAGGCGGATCTCGTGATCGATCTTCACGTTCATGTTGATGGTGATGGGCTCCTTGGGAGCTTCCAGCGCGATGCGGGGCATGCAGGCCGCCAGCGGCACCACGGCAAGCAGACAAAGCAGTCTCATGGTCAATTCCTTTTACTGGGTGACACCGTTGCCGCCATGGCGGTCGATGACCTGCTGCGAGATCTCGTCACTGATGCGCAGGCTGCGCAGCAATTGCAGCACGTTTTCACGATGACTGTAGTTCAAAACGACGGGTGGCTGCATCGGTTGAACGCTGTCGCCACGAATTTTCACACGCGCATCCAGCCAGCCGTCATCGGCCATGTCGAGACGGGCATCGAACTCGCTGACACGCATGTCGCTGAGGGTATCCATGGCCAGCTGCACGGCACGGTTGGACTGGCTCATGGCCTGCACCGCCGGGGAGCGCGGCACCTGCAGGGTGAGCCCGCCCTCGTTGCGCAGCACGCCATCACGAATGGCCAGCGAGCGCTGCCCCAGACGCAGCGGCAGGGTGCCGCCAACCCGGCCGCCAAGACGTACCGGAGGCGCTTCCTTGCCCTCCAGCGCGACCAGCTGCGCCAGATCGAGTCCGCGCAGCGTCACGGTCTGCCACTCGCTTGAGGGCCAGGACAGCACCGCAGCCGACAGGCTGCCGCCAAGCAGGTTCGCCGAGGCATCACGTATCTGCCAGCGCTCTGGCGTGCCCTCCAGCTCGAACCTCGAGTCGGTGATGTCGGTACCGATGGCCACGGTGGCAATGCGCACCGGTCCGCTGCTGGCCAGCCGCCAGGCGTCCGTCGCGTACCGGCCCTGCACGCTGGCATCGAGACCGCGCAGCGTGGTGCTGCCCGAGTCCAGGCCGAGATCGCGCAATTGCAGCGAAGCATCGGCCTGCCAGCCATCCGCCTGGCGCCAGCGCCCGCTGCCGGAAACCGTGCCCTGACGCAGCACCAGGCCGAGCGCCCCTCCCATGTCGGGGTGTATCGGCGAATCGAGCGTGAAGGTGCCCTGCAGCGGCTTGCGCTGCCAGTCCGCCGTCACCGCCGCTCGGCTCTGCCAGGCCGGAATCTGCACATCCACCATGGCGCGACTGCCGTGCAGACTCAGCTCGCCGCGCCAGGTCGGAACGCGCTGGCGCGGCATGGTCGCGCCCTCACCGGCAAGCTGCAAGCGGCCGCTGAGCGTGCCGTCCCGCCAACGCATGGCCGTTGTCGCCTGCGCCGTCACCGGCTGCAGCAGCACGGTGCCAAACAGTGACCGGCGCAGCTCGACACGGGCACCGGAAAGCAGCTCGATGCTCCCGTCAGCATGCTGGCGCCAGTCGCCACGCAAGCCCAGCTCGCCACCGGAAGTGGCCATGATCAGGCGCGAGCCGGCCTGCAGCCGGCCTTGCCAGAGGTCGCCAGCCCGTCTGGCCGTGACCGTGCCCTGTACCGGCCAGCCCTGCCAGCGACCGTTGAGTTCGGCCTGCAGCGGCCAGTGCGGGGCACGCACCGCGCTCACCGGCAGGCGAATGGCCAGATCGCGATCCGGCGCGCGCAGACGCAGCTGCAGGTCGGGCCCGCTGGCGCCCTCAACACCCACCTTGCCCTCCCACTGCCCGCTGAGCGCCATGCCCTGCTCGCGCCCGGACAGGATCACGCTGCCCTGCCAGACCGGCAGGCCATCCTGCCAGGACAGCTGGCCCTGCGGACTCTCCAGCGTCAGCTCGCGCACGCCGAGCTGCCAGACCAGCGTACCGGGCAGGTCGCGCGCCCACGGCAGCGTGAGCGGCTGCAGCAGCTGCCAGCGCAGGCCACCCGGCAGCTGCAGACGTGCTGGCAGCAAGGTCAGCTGACGGGCATCCCAGCGCAACGGCCAGCGCCCTGACCAGTCACCCTGGTCCAGCACCAGCTCGCCATCGCCGGCACGCCCGCCCGGCGCGCCGCGCACCTGCAGGCGCGCCCGGCCCTGGGGCCCGTGCAGCTGCAGACCGGCCTGCAGCGACTCGACATGCGCGGCATTGCCCGCTGCCGTCAACACCTGCCCCGGACTCAGGCGCCAGCCGGCGGGCAACGGCAATGCATCCGGCACGGCGAGCTGAGCACGCCAGCCCAGCTGTTGCCAGATCAGGCTGGCGTGAGCGCGAGCGCGTTCCGGACGCGCCGCGAGCCCCAGATCGCTGCCGCTCACCGTCACTTCACCGTCATGCTGGAGCCCCTGCCAGCGGCCCCTGCCCTGCACCCTAACCTGTCCGCTGAGATCCTTGCGCCAGGCGGCGGCCTGCAGGCTGCCCGTCAACACCCAGGTCGCTGTGGCGCGACGATAGTCAGCCTGCAGCTGCTGACCGGGCAGTGCCGCCTGCACGCGCCAGAGCCCGTCATGGTGAGACAGCGTCAGCGCTGCTGCCGAGGGCAGGCCGGGAACCCCCTGAAGTTCGGCGATGGCGAGTCGGAACGGCGGTGCCCAGCCGGGCGCTGCCGGACGCAAAGGCTCGCTGCGCGGGCAGCTGCCCAGACGCACGCGATCCAGCTGCAGGGACACTGGCCATTGCCAGGCCAGGCGGGCGCGATCACCCGACACTGACAGGCAGTCGTCCTGCCAGAGCTGCCAGCCACCGACCACCAGCCCCTGCTGCCAGCCTGGCCGCTCCACGCGCAGCCCCGACAGCCAGGCTGCGATGGCCACGGCCAGGGCCAGCAGCAACGCAGCGGCGAGGACGATGCCACCCGGAATGCACAGCCAGGCCACATGGCGGGCCCGTGTGATCCGGGTGGCATCCGTCATGCCACGGACACCGTCTTCAGCGCTGCCTCGACGCGCGGCACCAGCAGATTGACCATGAGCTGCACATGGTGCTCGTCGACATTAAGCGCCGGGATGTATTCGTAGCGCTGTCCGCCGTGGTGCCTGAAATGCTCGCCGTTCTCGATGGCGATTTCCTCCAGGGTCTCCAGGCAGTCGGCGGAGAAGGCCGGGCACAGCACCTGCACAGACGCCACGCCGTCACGCCCCCATTGCGCCAGCAGGTCGTCGGTGTAGGGCTTGAGCCACTCCTGCAGGCCGAAACGGGACTGGAAGCTCATCACGCACGTCGACTCGTCAAGACCGAGCCGGGCGCGCAGCGCCGCTGTAGTGGCCTGGCAATGCAGGGGGTAGGGATCGCCCTTGTCGGCATACGGCTGGGGAATGCCGTGGAACGACAGCAGCAGCCGGTCGGCCGGACCGTGCTCGGCCCGGTGCGCCTCGACGCGCAGCGCCAGCGCCTCGATGTAGTCAGGATGCACGTGGTAGTCACGGACCAGCTGCAGCGCCGGGTAGCGGCGCTGGCTGAGCTGCCAGCGCGCGACCTGGTCATGCACCGGCGCGGTCGAGGTTGCGGAGAACTGCGGGAACAGCGGCAGCACGATGAGCTCGTCATGATCGGCCACGCCGGCAAGGGCCACCGACAGACGCGGATTGCCGTAGCTCATGGCTGGCAGCACGGTGAGCTCGGCCTCGGGAAAGCGCTGCTCGAGCCGGTCACGAACCGCGATGACCTGTTGCACCAGGGTCAGACGCATCGGCGAGTCGACTTCCCAGATCCCGGCATAGGCCTTGGCAACGCGCGGCGAACGCAACGGCAGGATGAACAGGCGCAGGATGAAGAACCAGACCAGGCGCGGCACCTCGATCACGCGGGGATCGCTGAGAAACTCGCGCAAGTAGGCGCGCACACCCGCTGCGGTGGGCGTGTCCGGCGTGCCCAGATTGGCGAGGATGATGCCGATGCGGGGGCGTCGGGAGGTGGTCATGGTGTTCTCTCTTCAGTGGCAGGGCCACGGCAGCCCGGGGGAAAGGCATTGGAACGAATGCGCTGCCTGCCGGGAAGACTACAACGCGCGGCGCCCTCGCCCAAGCCGTTGCCGTTGGCGCAGACACAAAAACGCCGCGACAAGCGCGGCGTTCTGCGAGCAGTTCGGCAACCTTACTGGAAGGTGGCGAGCAGGCGCTGGGTGATGTCGTCGACCGAACCCACGCCTTCGACCAGGGTGTAGCGGGCAGCACCGGGCTGACCGGCACGCTCCTGGTAGAATCCGACCAGCGGCTGGGTCTGGCTGTGATAGATGTCGAGACGCTTGCGCACGGTCTCTTCGCTGTCATCCGGACGCTGCACCAGGTCTTCACCGGTGACGTCATCCTTGCCATCCACCTTGGGCGGGTTGTGCTGGACGTGGTAGACGCGACCCGAGCCCGGGTGCACGCGGCGACCGGACAGGCGAGCGATGATTTCCTCGTCGGCAACGCGGATCTCGATGACGTGGTCAATGGCCACGCCGGCATCGATCAGGGCCTGGGCCTGGGGAATCGTGCGCGGGAAGCCGTCGAACAGGAAGCCCTTGGCACAGTCAGCCTGCGCGATGCGCTCCTTGACCAGCCCGATGATCAGATCGTCGGAAACCAGGCCACCTGCATCCATCACCTGCTTGGCGGCAACGCCCAGCGGGGTGCCGGCCTTGACGGCAGCACGCAGCATGTCGCCGGTGGAGATCTGAGGAATGCCGTAACGGCTCATGATGATCTGGGCCTGGGTGCCTTTGCCGGCGCCCGGAGCACCCAGAAGAATAATACGCATGTAACCGTCTCCCATTTCACGAGGCGGCAAGGATACCCGCCCGCCGCCCCTTCTCACAAGCAAGAAGGGGACAGGCTGAGACTAATGGTGAATCAACGGCGCACGTCGGATATGCGCAGACGCACCAGGCCGGACTGGCCGCGCTTGACCGGAACACCGGCAGCTTCCCAGTCACCGGCTGCCGGGGTGGCCGAGCCGGTGGTGGAGATCTTGGCTTGCAGCACCACGGTTTCCTGATCGGACAGACGGCGCTCCGGCATCAGGTTGTCGGCATCGGTGAGGCGCAGTCGCAGCGGGAACTGTCCGGCGTCACGACGCCAGGCCGCGATGGGCATGGGCGGACCCTGCAGAGCGCGCGCAAACACGAACACGGTGGCATCCGGCGGCAGCTGACGCGCCAGCTCCGGCGCCAGCGTCACCTCGATGTCGTAACCGACAGCCGCATCGGCCACGACAGCCCCGGTGCTGGCGCTGGTGAGCTGACGTGCTTCCGCCAGCAGCCGCTCGACCTGCAGTGCAGCGGCGCCCTCCTCCGGACTGTCCGGCTGCGGGTTGGCGGCACGCAGTGCCTGCAGGCGCTCGAAGGCCTGCACGGCCAGTTCGCCATCGCCGGCACGCAGGCTGCCCAGCCCCAGCATCAGCCACGCACCCTGATGGCCTGGCTTGGCCTGCAGCCAGCGGTTGAGCAGCGCCAGCACGGGAGGCTCGATGGCGCCCTGCTGACTCATGATGGAAGCCTGGATGTAGGTGAAGACGATCTGCTCGTCATCGGGCTTGAGCTCGGCCGCACGGGACAGCGCCTGCTTCGCCTGCGCCATGTCGCGCACCTGCAGATGGCCAAGGCCCAGCGCCAGCCAGCCGTCGGCCTGGTCGGGGCGCTCCTGCACGCGACGCTTCATGACCTGCATGAACTCGCCAAGATTGTGCTGCTGCGCCTGCGCACGCGGTGCCTGGCCGGCCAGCACGCGATCCACGTCCTCGCGGATGGCCGCCTGCAGCGCCAGATCCGCTTCCACGCCGGGATCCCTGAACAGGCCCAGATAGAGGCCGGCAGCCAGTGCCGGAACGATCAGCAGCAGCACCAGCGCCAGCGCGCGCAGCGAGCGTGCGGGGGTGACGGATGCAGCGGGGGCAGTACCCTCGGCATCCGCCAGCAGCGCCCGATCCAGCTCCAGCTTGAGCGCGGCATAGGTCTCGGCATCGATGCGCTGGCTCATGTGGTCGGCATTGAGCTCCTGCAGACGCTCCTTGTAGACGCGCGCCGAGAGCTGACGGGCCGGCAGTCCGGTGTCCGCAGGACGCCCGCGCAACGGCCAGAGCAGCCAGAAGGTGATCAGCAGTGACAGCAGCAGACCGGTGCCCAGCACCGGCCAGAACACGGGGTTCATGAACGCGACTCCGATTCGGGACCATCGGTCAGCAAGGCCTGCAGGCGCTGCTGCTCGGCCGGCGTCAGGGGCTTGCCCTTGACCGGCTTGCGACGGGCGCGCAGCACCAGCATCAGGGCGGCGATCGCGAGCACGATGCCCGGGCCCCACCACAGCAGCAGGGTGCTGCCGCGCACCGGCGGCTTGTAGGTGATGAAATCGCCGTAGCGCGCGATCAGGTAGTCACGGATCTCCTGGTCGCTGCGTCCGGCACGGACCTGCTCGTAGACGCGGTCCTTGAGATCGCCCGCCAGCCCGGCATCGGATCCGGCCAGGTTGGTGTTCTGGCATTTCGGGCAGCGCAGTTCCTCGGTCAGGGCCCGGTAGCGGGCCTCCTCGGCGTCATTGCGGAACTCGCGCACGTCCACGGCCGCCCAGGACAGGCTGGCGGACAGGCTGAGAAGCACACAGATCAGCAGGCGCATGATCAGCCCTCCTTTCCAGTGGCGGCCGCTTCGGCGAGCAGGGCCTGGTAGCGCGGCTGCACCTCGTCACGCCAGGCACGCTCGTCGAGCACGCCGACCGCGCGGTAGCGGATGCGGCCGTCACGGTCGATGAGATAGGTTTCCGGCGCACCATAGACACCGAGGTCGATGGCGAGGTCACCGCGGGCATCCTCGATGATCAGGCTGTACGGATTGCCGTTGTTTTCCAGCCAGCGCAGCGCTGCTGGCCGCTGATCCTTGTAGTTGACGCCGACAATCGGCACGCCTTCGCTGGCGAGACGCATCAGCACCGGGTGCTCGACCAGGCAGGACACGCACCAGGTGGCCCAGACATTGAGCAGCAGAACCTGGCCCTTGAGCTGATCGGCGGTCAGGGTCACGGCAGGATCGGTCAGCGACGGCAGCGCGAATGCCGGTACCGGCTGCTGCAGACGCGCCGATGGCAGCATGCTGGGATCGGTGCCGTTGCGGTTCCAGAGCAGCAGGGCCAGGGCGATGAACAGTGCCAGCGGCAGCAGGAACACGAGAAAACGCAGACGCGTGGACATCAGGCTTCTCCCCGTCCGCGGGTGCGCAGGCGATAGCGACGATCCAGGGTGGCGAGGACACCGCCGAGCGCCATCAGCAACGCGCCGCACCAGACCCAGCGGATCATCGGCTTGTGGTAGACACGTACGGCCCAGGCCTCGCCATCCAGCGGCTCGCCCAGGGCGACGTAGAGGTCACGCCAGGTGTTGCCGACGATGGCGGCTTCCGTCATGGGGTTCTGCTGCACCCGGTAGATGCGCTTTTCGGGATTCAGCTCGGCCTGCCAGTCACCTCGGCTGACCACCAGGTGGCCGCGCTGGGCCGTGTAGTTGGGCCCCGGGACCTCACGCACACCGTCAAAGCGGAAGCTGTAGTCGTTGATCACCAGCGCCTGCCCCGGCACCAGACGGACATCCTTCTCGGTGCTGTAGGCGGAGGTGAAGGCAACGCCGATGACCGTGACCAGCAGACCGAGGTGCGCCAGCTGCATGCCCCAGTAGCTGCGTGGCAGGCGACGCAGGCCCTTCCAGCGGGAATCGGCGTTGGCGGTCTTGCGCAGGATGTCGACCAGCTGCCCGCCCAGTACCCACAGGCACAGACCGACGGAAAGCACCACGTACCAGGGCGCGCCCGCCTGGAGAAAGAGCGGATAGACCACTGCCGCCAGCACGGCCGCCACCAGCACCTTGATCATGGGCATGAGCAGCGTGTCACCAGCCTGGCGCTTCCAGTTCGCTTGCGGCCCCAGGGCCAGAAACACCAGCAGCAGCATGGTCAGCGGCACGAACAGCAGGTTGAAGTACGGCGGGCCGACCGAGATCTTGCCCAGGTCCAGGGCGTCCGCCAGCAGCGGAAACAGGGTGCCGAGCAGCACCACCACGGTCGCGGTGAGCAGCAGCAGGTTGTTGATCAGCAGGAACATCTCGCGCGACAGCAGGGCGTGGCGGCTTTCGTTGTTGAGGCTGGTGCCGCGCCAGGCAAAGATCGCCAGCGAAACGCCGATCACCACGATCAGGATGCCGAGAATGAACAGGCCGCGGGTCGGGTCCGAGGCGAAGGCATGCACCGAGGTCAGCACGCCGGAGCGCACCAGGAAGGTGCCAAGCAGGCTGAGCGCGAAGGCGATGATGGCGAGCAGCACGGTCCAGGCCTTGAACACGCCGCGCTTCTCGGTCACCGCCAGCGAATGGATCAGTGCCGTGGCCGCCAGCCAGGGCATGAAGGAGGCGTTCTCGACCGGATCCCAGAACCACCAGCCACCCCAGCCCAGCTCGTAGTAGGCCCACCAGGAACCCAGCGCGATGCCGCAGGTCAGGAAGGCCCAGGCCACCACGGTCCAGGGCCGCGACCAGCGCGCCCAGGCCGAGTCCAGGCGACCGTTGAGCAGGCCGGCCATGGCGAAGGCGAACGGTACCGAGAGACCGACATAGCCCATGTACAGCATGGGCGGGTGGAAGATGAGACCGGGGTCCTGCAGCAGCGGGTTGAGGTCGTTGCCCTCGATGGGGAAGTCCGGCAGCAGGCGATCAAAGGGGTTGGAGGTGAACAGGATGAAGCTGGTGATGGCGACGCTGACCAGACCCAGGATGGCCAGCACGCGCGCCACCATGATCAGCGGAAGGTCACGCGAGAAGCGTGCGACTGCGGAGGTCCACAGCGCCAGCACCAGGGCCCAGAGCAGCAGGGAGCCTTCATGGCCGCCCCAGACCGCCGAGACCTTGTACCAGGTCGGCAGCAGCGTGTTGGACTGGCGCGCGACATAGTCGACGCTGAAATCGTTGTCGAGGAAGGCCTTGGTCAGCAGCCCGAAGGCCAGCGCGAACAGCGCAAGCTGGGCATGTGCGGCCGAGCGTGCCATGGCCTGCAGACGCGAATCCTGGCGTATCACACCCAGCCAGGGCACGGTGCCCAGCACCAGCGCGACCACCAGGGCAAGGACCAGCGCGAAGTGACCCAGTTCAACCCACATGACGTTTCCTCGTTGCAGCGACTGCTTCAGGCCGCGCCATCATACGCACCCTGTCCGGCAAGTCCAGATAGCCACAGGGACCACAGACCGTGTGCTGGCGTACACCAAAAGTCGTGAGCCGTGACAGCAGGCAGCCTGTGTGTGCCTCAGGCGAAGAATTATACTGTCAGCCTCCCCGGCCCGGCCGGCTGACAACGACTGTTCAGGAGACGTGGCATGCGTCGTGTGGTGATTACCGGTTTCGGCATCATTTCCAGCCTGGGCAACGACCCGGACAGCGTTGCCGACAGCCTGCGCGAGGGCCGCTCCGGCATCCGCTTCAACCCGCTGTTTGCCGAGCACGGCTTTCGCAGCCAGGTCAGCGGCAGCATTCGCGATCTGGATCTGGATGCGCTCATTGATCGCAAGTTCAGACGCTTCATGGGCGATGCCGCAGCATTTGCCTGTCTGGCGATGGAGCAGGCCGTAGCCATGTCCGGTCTGACCCCGGAGCAGGTCTCGCATCCGCGCACCGGCCTGATCGCCGGCTCCGGAGGGGCCTCCAGCGCCAATCAGGTCGATGCGGCCGATCTCTGCCGTGAAAAAGGCGTCAAGCGTGTCGGCCCCTACATGGTGCCGCGCACCATGGCGAGCACGGTGTCAGCCTGTCTGGCCACCGCCTTCCGCATCAAGGGCGTCAACTACTCGCTGGCCTCGGCCTGCGCCAGCAGTGCGCACAGCATCGGACATGCTGCCGAGCTCATCCAGTGGGGCAAGCAGGATGTGATGTTTGCCGGTGGCGGCGAGGAGGACAGCTGGCAGCAGGCCTGCATGTTCGACGCCATGGGCGCCATGTCGAGCCGGCGCAACGACAGCCCCGCCCTCGCCTCGCGCCCTTACGACGCCGACCGCGACGGCTTCGTCATCGCGGCCGGTGGCGGCATGGTGGTGGTCGAGGCGCTGGATCATGCCATCGCCCGTGGCGCCACCATCCTGGCGGAGATCATCGGTTATGGCGCCACCTCGGACGGCTACGACATGGTCGCGCCCAGTGGCGAAGGCGCCGAGCGCTGCATGAAACTGGCGCTGGAAACGGTCGACACGCCGGTCGACTACCTGAACACGCATGGCACCTCGACGCCGGTCGGTGATCTCGCCGAGCTGCGCGCCATCCGGGCCGTGTTCGGCGACCGGGCGCCACTGATCAGCTCGACCAAGTCGCTGTCGGGCCATGCCCTGGGGGCTGCCGGCGTGCATGAAGCCATCTATTGCCTGCTGATGATGCAGCAGGGCTTTGTCGCTGCCTCGGCGAACATTGACACGCTGGATCCCGCCGCCAACGGCTTGCCGATCGTGCGCGAACGTCTCGATCAGCAGTCGCTGACCACCGTGATGAGCAACAGCTTCGGTTTTGGCGGCACCAATGCCTCCCTGGTGTTGCGGAAATACTGACCAGCCAGTCATGCCATTGGTCGATGTCATCGTACAATGATCATTGTCAGTTATTGACCCGCGCCATGGATTTGGTTAACGTCTGTGCGTCCATTACAGCGAGAACCTCCCATGGCCACGCAGCATCAAGACATCCTCATCGTCGGCGCCGGTCTCTCCGGTGTCGGCGCCGCCTGTCACCTCAAGCGCCAGTGCCCCGGCAAGTCCGTCACCCTGCTTGAGCGCCGCCAGAACGTGGGAGGCACCTGGGACCTGTTCCGCTACCCCGGCATCCGCTCCGACTCCGACATGTACACCTTCGGCTTCAACTTCAAGCCATGGACCGAACCGCGCGTGCTCGCCGACGGCGACTCCATCCGCAATTACGTGCGAGAGACCGCCAAGGAGTTCGGGGTGTTCGACCGCATCCGCTTCGGCCGTCAGGTGATCAGCGCCGACTGGTCCTCGCGCGATGCCCTGTGGACGCTTCAGGTTCGCGACGACGCCAGCGACGAGACCGAGACCTACACCGCGCGCTACCTGCTCGGCTGCTCCGGCTACTACAACTATGACCAGGGCTTCCGCCCCGAGTTCCCGGGTGAGGCCGACTTCAAGGGCCAGATCATCCATCCGCAATTCTGGCCGGAAAATCTCGACTACAGCGGCAAGCGCGTGGTGGTGATCGGCTCCGGCGCCACCGCCATCACCCTGGTGCCGAGCATGGCCGACAAGGCTGCGCACGTGACCATGCTGCAACGCTCGCCGACCTACATCATGTCGGTGCCCGCCATTGATCCGGTCAGCAAGACCCTGCAGGCCGTGCTGCCGGAAAAGCTGGCCTACAAGCTCAACCGCGGCCGCAACGTGGCCATCCAGCGCGCCATCTACGAAGCCTCGCGGCGCAAGCCGGAAGTGGTTCGTCGCCTCATCCTCAGCCTGGTCGCCCGTCAGCTCAAGGGCACCAGCATCGAGATGCGTCATTTCACGCCCAGCTACAACCCGTGGGACCAGCGTCTCTGCGTGGTGCCCAACGGTGACCTGTTCAAGGCCCTGCGCAGCGGCAAGGCCTCGATGGCGACCGATCACATCGAGCGCTTCACCGAGGACGGCATCCTGCTGAAGTCCGGCGAGACCCTGAAGGCCGACATCATCATCACCGCCACCGGTCTCAGCGTGCAGCTGTTCGGCGGCATCAAGGTCAGCATTGACGGCAAGCCGGTGTCGGTGAAGGACAGCGTCAGCTACAAGGGCGTGCTGCTTGAAGGCATCCCCAACGCCGCGCTCGTGTTCGGCTACACCAATGCCTCCTGGACCCTGAAGGCCGACCTCGCTGCCGAGTATTTCTGCCGACTGGTCAACTACATGGACAAGCATGGCCACAGCACCTTCCAGGTGCCGCGCATTCCCGATGTGCACACCGAAGACACCGTGCTCGGCAGCCTGTCGTCGGGCTACATCCGCCGTGCAGCCGATCAGCTGCCGCGCCAGGGCACGCGGGCGCCGTTCCGCGTCGAGCAGAACTACCTTGCAGACATCCCCATGCTGCGCTTCCGTCCGATTGCCGACGACGTGCTGCAATTTGACGGCAAGGTCGCCAAGGCATCGCCGGTCGAGCGTCTGGCAGCCCCCTTGCGCGCGGCCCTGGGGCGCTGACACGCGGCACTCCTCAGGCTCCGGCAGACAGAAAAGGCCCGCACACGCGGGCCTTTTTCTTATAACCAGATCGCATAGCACTATCGAGAATGGGTATTTCATTACCGGCAGCCGGCTGATTATGATCAGCGACCTCGCGTTTGCCGTGCCCTGTTCATGAAAATCCGTCACCCCGACCTGCAAGACCAGACCATCAATCCGGAACACCAGGCTCTGGGACTTCCCCCCGTGGAATACGCGGTCACGCACGCCGGTGATCATCCGCTGCTGCGTCTGGCGTCCTATGTGGTGATGGCGGTTCTTGCCGGTCTGCTGGTGTATTTCACCTACCGCCTGTTCTGGGGAGACGCCACGGTCTCCGGCTTCACCCTGATCAGCAACGCCCTGCACGATCCGCTGTTCTGGAGCGCGGTCGGCGTCGGCCTGCTGGCGCAGATCATCGACGGTGCCCTCGGCATGGCCTACGGCATCACCGCCACCAGTTTCCTGCTCGCCTCCGGCGCGTCGCCGGCCATGGCCAGCGGTGCCACGCACCTGGCGGAAGTGTTCACCACCGGCGTGTCCGGCGTTTCGCACCTGAAGATGGGCAACGTCAACAAGCGCCTGTTCCTCAGCCTGCTGCTGCCGGGCGTGATCGGCGCCCTGCTTGGCACCTACGTGCTGAGCAACATCGATGGTGCCACCCTGAAGCCCTTCATCAACGGCTACCTGATGATCATGGGCCTGTACGTGCTGAGCAAGGCGTTCCGCCAGATCCGTCTGAAATCCGGCATCGAGCCCAGGAAGGTCGCACCCCTGGCCCTGTTCGGCGGCTTCATGGACACCACCGGTGGTGGTGGCTGGGGCCCCATCGTGACCACCTCGCTGGTGGGTGCCGGTCATGACCCGCGCACCACCATCGGCTCGGTGAACTTCGCCGAGTTCTTCCTGACCGTGACCGTGGCTGCCGCCTTCTTCACCATTCTCGAGCACGACGTCTGGCTGCTGGTCGCCGGTCTGACCCTGGGCGGCCTGTTCGCGGCCCCGTTCGCGGCCTACATCACCCGGCACCTGAAGACCCGCACCCTGCTCATCCTGGTCGGCACGCTGATCGCGGCGGTCAGCCTGTTCAACCTGCTGCGCGCGCTCTGAGTCCGTTCAGGACTCGCCGGCCGGCCTGCCATCAGGACCGGTTGGCGCTCGCGTCGATACGCCATCGCCTTCCTCGCAGCGCCGGCACGGCAAGGTCAGGCCCAGCCGGCTGGCACGCCCCTCGGGCGTGATCACCCAGGGACGGTTCTGCCACGGCGGCTGATGACGCACGTGCTGACCATGACCGCAGGACAGATCGGCGACCCAGTGGCCTTCCTCGTCCTGGTGAAAGCCGATGATGGCTCGGGCCGGCGGCTGCGTGCTCACGTGACTGCGCCAACGCTGACGGCAAGCACATCATCCCCCGCCCAGACCAGCACCACCCGCTCCCGCTGCCACGGCGGAATGCCCTGCTGCTGACACCAGTGCTTCACCGACACCGAATGCGCGCTGCCCGGCGGTCGCCAGCGCTCGCCGCCCTGACGCGGGGCCAGCCGCCACGGACGCGTCAGGCGGGGGTCGTCCTCGGCCAGATCGCTCACCAGCTCCCCGACGCGCCATGTCCGGCCAGCCCACAGCACGGGCTGACGCGGATCAGGCCAGCTCACGCCCTCGGCAGGCAGTGGCTGCACATCGGCATCCGCCAGCAGATGCACCTGCTGGCGATAGCGGCGCAGCGACCAGCCAGACCAGCTCAGCCTGGGCTGGGCATCCTCCCGCGCCGCCAGCAGCTCGCCTCGTACTCGTGGCCAGTAGCGCACCGGCAGCGGCGCTGCGCCACGCCGCACCAGCCAGCGCGCCAGCACGGCTTGCAGCGCCGCGTCATTCAGCGCCGCCAGCATCGGCAGTGGCAATGGCCCGGGTGCATCGGCGCGAACGCCCGCACTGGCCAGCAGCGCATCCGCCAGCGCATCCAGAGCCGAGGCCTGCGCCGCCAGCTGCGCGGCACTGCGCGCCAGCTGCCCCGCCGCCTCCGGCCAGCGCGAGGCCAGCAGCGGCAGCAGCTCATGGCGCAGCAGGCTGCGGTCGAAACGGGCATCATGATTGGCGGGATCGGCCACCGGCAGCAGCGCGGCTTCGGGCAGTGACGGGTCATGACTGCGCAGGCAGGCCAGCGCTCGTGGCCGCCAGCGCTCCAGCGTGGTGCGCGGCAGTGCCAGCCAGGGCCGCCAGCGCGCGATCGTGCGCCCGTCGTCGCTGCGCCAGGATGATAACGGCCGCATGCCGGCCAGGCCATGCAGGCCGGCACCGCGCATCAGGCGCAGCAGCAGGGTCTCGGCCTGGTCGTCCAGGTGATGTGCCAGCAGCAGCGCCTCATCGGACGCCAAGGCAGCCGCCAGCGCGTCATAACGCGCCCGGCGCGCAGCTGCCTCGAGGCTGGCCTCGTCGGCAACTCGAACGCGCAACACCCGGCAGGGCACGCCGGCGGCAGCCGACTGCGCCATGGCCTGCGCGGCCCAGGCATCGGCATCGGCATGCAGACCATGGTGAACATGCAGGGCACGCAGGCGCAGGCCCGTCTCGGGCACGACGGCGGCCGCAGCCAGCAGAAGGGTCAGGGAATCGGGGCCGCCGCTGAGGCCGACCACCACGCCGGCGATGCCTGGCGCGTCAAGGCGACGCGCCTGCAGGAACTGCCGCAGGGCGCCGACCGGGTGATCGCTGTCGCGGGCGCTCAAGCGACCGGCAGGGTGTTGCCGTAGCTCATCAGACGCTCGTAGCGACGGGTGAGCAGGCTGTCGTGATCCAGCGTGCGCAGCTTCTTGAGCTGGCGCAGCAGCGCCTTGCGCAGGGTGTCCGCCATCACGTCCATGTCGCGGTGGGCACCACCGAGGGGCTCCTCGACCAGCTCGTCGACAAACCCCAGGCTCTTCAGGCGGCTGGCCGTGAGATTCATGGCCTCGGCGGCTTCCGGTGCCTTGGCCGCCGTCTTCCAGAGGATGGAGGCGCAGCCTTCCGGCGAGATCACCGAATAGGTGCTGTACTGCAGCATCAACAGGCTGTCGCAGACGCCGATGGCGAGCGCGCCACCGGAGCCGCCCTCGCCGATCACCGTGGAGATCACCGGCGTCCTGAGTCGCGACATCACCGCGAGATTGCGCGCGATGGCCTCGCTCTGGCCACGCTCCTCGGCATCAATGCCGGGATAGGCGCCAGGCGTGTCGATGAAGGTGAACAGGGGCATGCGGAAGCGCTCGGCCATCTCCATCAGGCGCAGGGCCTTGCGATAGCCCTCGGGACGCGGCATGCCGAAGTTGCGACGCACCTTTTCGCGCACGTCACGACCCTTCTGGTGACCGATGACCATGACGGGCTCGCCCAGGAAACGCGCGGTGCCGGCAACGATGGCAGCGTCGTCGGCAAAGCTGCGGTCACCGTGCAGCTCGTCGAAATCGGTGAAGATGCGCGTCATGTAGTCCATGGTGTAGGGACGGCGCGGGTGACGGGAAATCTGCGACACCTGCCAGGCACTGAGGTTGGCGAAGATGTCCTCGGTGAGCTTCACGCCCTTTTCACGCAGGCGCTGCACCTCTTCCTCAATGTTCAGGCTGGTGCCCTTGCCGACGGCGCGCAGGCCTTCGATCTTGGCCTCAAGTTCGGCGATCGGCTGTTCAAAATCGAGATAATTCGGGTTCATGCGCAAATCCCTGAGTCATGACCGGAGTGTATGCAAAAGCCGTCCGGCAATAAACGGCTGATGACCCACTCTGTCTGATCCTGTGTCAATAGAGTACTTTCACGCCATCGTGACCCAGGCGCTGACGCAGGCCGCGCAGGAGCCCGTCGGTCAGGCTCATGCGCCATTGGCTGCCGGCCTGCAGCAGGGCATCGGCCGCCGGATGCAGGATGCGGAAGCGCAGGCTGGTGCCTGCAGACTCGGCCGGGGCACGGTGCGCCTGCAGCCATTCGGTGAGCTCGTGCACGCCGCGCAGCCCCAGCGCCACCGGCACCGCCAGCTCCAGCCCCTTGCTGTACTGGCTGCGTGCCGCCGCCAGCGGCATGACCTGGCGCGCCACCACCTTGAGCGCCCCGGCATACTCGTCCATGGACACCTCGCCCTCGATGACCAGCACGCCTTCGGCCGCGAGCAGCGGACGCACCTGGTCGAGCAGGTCGCCGAACACGGTGACCTCGACACGTCCGGTGCGATCATCTAGGGTCAGGAAGCAGCGGCTGCTGCGCTGGCCCTTGACGATGCGGTGGCCGATCAGCAGCCCGGCCACCGTGGTGTTCTGGCCGCGCCGGGTCGGCTGCAGATCGGCCAGGCGCGCCTGCACGAAGCGGCCCAGCTCGCTCTCGTACTGGTCGATGGGGTGCCCGGTGAGATAGAGCCCCAGCGTCTCCTTCTCGGCCTGAAGCCGCTCGTCCTCGCTCCACGCCAGCGCCTCGGCCCACTCCCCGGCCGGTCCGGCCTCATGGACATCACCGAACAGGTCGACCATGCCGATGTCGGCATTGCGCGCCTGCTGCTCGGCCGCCGCCACGGCAGCCTCGATGCTGGCCATGAGCACGGCACGGTGCGGCCCCTGCTGGTCCAGCGCACCGGCACGGATGAGGGCCTCGAGGGCGCGCTTGTTGAGCTTCCTGAGATCAACCCGGCGACAGAAGTCGAACAGGTCGCTGAAGACGCCGTCCTGGGCGCGTGCGCGCAGCAGGGACTCCACCGGCCCCTCGCCCACGCCCTTGATGGCGCCGAGACCGTAGACCACCTCGCCCTGATCGTTGGCGAGGAAACGGAAGCTGGAGTGATTCACCGCCGGCGGCAGAATCTTCAGCCCCATGGCGCGACACTCTTCGATGAAGGTGACGATCTTGTCGGTGTTGGCCATTTCCGAGGACAGCACCGCTGCCATGAACTCGGCCGGGTAATTCACCTTGAGCCAGGCGGTCTGGTATGACACCAGCGCGTAGGCGGCAGAGTGCGACTTGTTGAAGCCGTAGCCGGCGAACTTCTCCATCAGGTCGAAGATGCCGCCGGCCTGGTTCGGGTCGACGCCACGGGCGCCCGAGCCCTCCATGAACTTGACGCGCTCCTTGGCCATCTCCTCGGGCTTCTTCTTGCCCATGGCGCGACGCAGCATGTCGGCGCCACCGAGCGAGTAGCCGGCCAGCACCTGCGCGATCTGCATCACCTGCTCCTGGTACAGGATGACGCCGTAGGTGTTCTCCAGCACCGGCTCCAGATCCGGGTGCGGATAGGCCACGTCGGCACGGCCGTGCTTGCGGTTGATGAAGTCGTCGACCATGCCCGACTCCAGCGGACCCGGACGATACAGCGCCACCAGCGCCACCACGTCCTCGAAGCGGGATGGCTTGAGCTTCTTGATCAGCTCCTTCATGCCACGCGATTCGAGCTGGAACACGGCGGTGGTCCTGCCCTCCGACATGAGCTTGTAGGGCTCGGGGTCATCCAGCGGAATGCGCTCGATGTCGATGGGCGCCTCGCCACGACGGGCGCGCTTGGCATTGATGTCCTTGAGCGCCCAGTCGATGATGGTCAGCGTGCGCAGGCCGAGGAAGTCGAACTTGACCAGGCCGACAGCCTCGACATCGTCCTTGTCATACTGGCTGACCCACTTGCCCTCGTCGTCGCAGAACACCGCGGTGAAGTCGGTGAGCTTGCCGGGCGCGATGAGCACGCCACCTGCATGCTTGCCGACGCCACGGGTGATGCCCTCGAGCTGCAGGGCCATGTCCCAGATCTCGAGCGCGTCCTCGTGGTCGGACAGGCCCGGCGTGCTGAGCAGCTCGTCGAGCTGGGGCTCCTGTTCGCGCGCCTCCTGCAGCGAAATGCCGGGCGTGAACGGGATCAGCTTGGAGATGCGGTCGGCGAGACCGTAGGACTTGCCGAGCACGCGCGCGACGTCACGCACCACCGCCTTGGCGGCCATGGTGCCGAAGGTGATGATCTGCGACACCGCCTCGCGGCCGTAGTGGTTGGCTACGTACTCGATGACGCGATCGCGACCTTCCATGCAGAAGTCGATGTCGAAGTCGGGCATGGACACGCGTTCGGGGTTGAGGAAGCGCTCGAACAGCAGGTCGTACTTGATCGGGTCCAGATCGGTGATGAACAGCGAATAGGCGACCAGCGAGCCGGCGCCCGAGCCCCGGCCCGGCCCTACGGGCACGCCGTTGTTCTTGGCCCAGGCAATGAAGTCCATGACGATGAGGAAGTAACCCGCGAACCCCATCTGGTTGATGATGTTGAGCTCGAAATCCAGACGCGCCTTGTACTCGGCCTCGATGGCCGGCATGTCCGGACGGCTGCGGTCGAAGAGCTTGTCGAGGCGCTTCTGCAGGCCCTCGTGCGAGAGCTTGGCAAAATACTCGGCCATGGTCAGGCCGGCCGGCACCGGAAAGTCAGGCAGGTAGTTCTTGCCCAGGGACAGGCCCAGCGAGCAGCGTCGGGCGATCTCGACCGTGTTCGCGAGTGCCTCGGGAATGTCGGCAAAGAGCTCGGCCATCTGTGCCGGTGTCTTCAGGTACTGCTCGGGGCTGTACTCGCGTGGCCGGCGCGGATCGCCGAGCACATAGCTCTGGGCAATGCAGACACGCACCTCGTGGGCATCAAAGGCGTCGGGAGTGAGAAAGCGCACGTCATTGGTGGCCACCACGGCACAGGACTGCCGGGCCGCCAGTGCCACGGCGGCATGCACGAAGTCCTCGTCACCATCACGGCTGGTGCGCTGCAACTCGAGGTAGACGCGCGTCGGGCTCTGCCTCAGCCAGTCCGCAAGCAGACGGTCGGCCTGCGAACTGTCGCTGCCGAGCAGGGCCAGACCGACATCGCTGCCACGCCCCAGCAGGAAGATCAGCCCCTCGTGCTGCTGGCGTATCCACTCGCGACGCAGCACCGGACGACCCTGCTCCTGCCCTTCCACGAACGAGCGCGAGATCAGGGCAATCAGGTTGCGGTAGCCGCGATCATTCATCACCAGTGCTGTCAGCAGGGACAGCTGGTCACCATCCCGAACCACCAGGTCGGCGCCGAACACCGGCTTGATGCCCTTGCCCTGGGCGGCCTTGTAGAACTTGACCAGGCCATAGAGATTGCCGAGATCCGTCATCGCCAGGGCCGGCATGCCGGCGGCGGCACAGGCCTTGACCGCGTCATCAATGCGAACGATGGAGTCGAGCAGTGAAAACTCGGAATGGATGCGCAGATGCACAAAGGCGGTCATGGAGATCTCAGGCGGGAGTCAGCAGGTTGCGCACGGGTGCGAACGAGCGACGATGTTCCGGCAAAGGGCCCAGTCGGCGCAAGGCCTCGAGGTGCTCGGCCGTGGGGTAGCCCTTGTGCCGATCAAAGCCGTAGCCGGGATGACGCAGATGCAGCTGCTGCATCTCGGCATCGCGAGCGACCTTGGCAAGAATGCTGGCGGCACTGATGGCTGGTACCAGGGCATCGCCTTTGACGATGGCCCGCGCCGGCATGGCCAGCAGCGGGCAGCGGTTGCCGTCGATCAGCACTTGGTCCGGCCGCGTGGCAAGCCCGGCCACCGCCCGCTGCATGGCCAGCATGGTGGCCTGCAGGATGTTGATCTCGTCGATTTCCCGGGGCTCGGCATGGCCCAGCGACCAGGCCAGCGCCTGCTCGCGAATCTGTACTGCCAGGGCTTCGCGGCGAGCCGCGGTGAGCTTCTTGGAGTCCGCCAGACCAGCGATGGGACGCGCCGGATCGAGAATGACCGCCGCGGTCACCACCGCCCCCACCAGCGGGCCGCGACCGACCTCGTCCACCCCGGCGACCAAGGTGCCTGACGGCAAGGCGGCAAACAGGTCATCCACGGGCAGTGCTGTGCGTGTGCGACGCGTCATGGCTGGTGCTCAGCCTGCCTGATCCGGTGCCGGACGCGCCTGCAGCAATGCCACGATGGCACGGGCACCGGTCTCGCTGGCGTCCTGGCGCAGCTGCTCATGCAGCACGGCATAGCTGGCCCGGGCGTCCTGAACGCGCTCCGGGTCGGTCAGCCAGGCTTCGGCCTCGCGCGCGACATTGGCCGGCGTGGCCTGGCGCTGCAGCAGTTCAGGTACCAGACGCCGGTTGGCGAGCAGGTTGGGCAGGCTGACAAACGGGATGCGAACCAGCCAGCGCGCGATCAGCCAGGTCAGCCAGTGCAGACGGTAGGTCACCACCATGGGCTTCTTGAGCAGCATGGCTTCCAGGGTCGCCGTTCCGGAGGCCAGCAACACCAGTTCGGCCGCCGACATCACGACACGGCCGACATCATGCCCGACGCGATCATCATGAACCGTGACCTGCAGCGGCGAGCGGCCGGACCGGACGGCATGACTGGCGAGCAGCTGGTCAATGTCGCGGCGACGCTCGGCATTGATGGCGGGGATCAGGAAACGCACATCCGGCAGACGTGCCTGCAGCAGATCGGCGGCCTCAAGCAGCAGGGGCAGCAGGCTGTGCACTTCGCCGCGCCGGCTGCCCGGCAGCAGCGCGATGATGCGCCCCTGGCCGTGCTCGCCAAGACGGGCACGGGCAGCCGCCACATCCGGCTGCAATGGCAGACTGTCGGCCAGAGGGTGCCCGACAAACACGGCGCGGACGTCGTGCTGGTCGTAGAACGCCTTCTCGAACGGCAGCAGACAGAGCATCAGGTCTATGCTGGCGCGTATGCCCTTGACCCGGCCCTGACGCCAGGCCCAGACCGAGGGACTGACGTAGTGCACGGTGGGAATGCCCTGCTGCTTGAGCGCGGCGGCAATGCGCAGATTGAAGTCGGGGGCGTCGATGCCGATGAAGGCGGTGATGCCTTCGGCCTGCAGGCGCGCAATGAGCTGGTCGCGCACCTGGAACAGCTCGCGCAGGCGCCCGAGCACCTCGACCAGGCCCATGACCGACAGACGCTCCATGGGCACCAGGGTCTCGGCACCTTCGGCAAGCATCTGCGGGCCGGCGATGCCGATGAAGCGGGCGTGCGGATAATGCTGGCGCAGGGCTCGAATCAGCCCGGCACCCAGAGTGTCACCGGAGGCTTCCCCGGCGACGATCCCGAAAATGGGGCCGTCGGGGCGCATCGGACGGCTCAGCGGATGATGCCGCGGGTGGAGGCCCGCAGCGAGTCGATGAAGATGTTCACCTCGGGTGCCACGCCAGCCAGCTCCTCAAGCAGCGGGTAGGCCGCATCGAGCGTCAGGCCGTCGCGGAACACGACCTTGTAGGCCTTGCGCAGGGCCTGGATGGTCTCGGCGCTCCAGCCTTTGCGCTTCATGCCCTCGAAGTTCATGCTGCGTGGCTCGGCCGGGTTGCCGTTGGCCATGACGAAGGCCGGCACGTCCTTGTACACGGTGGTGCCGCCACCAAGCATGGAATAGGAGCCGATGTGGCAGAACTGGTGCACGCCGGAGTTGCCGCCGATGATGACGAAGTCGCCGATCTTGACGTGGCCGGCAATGGCAGCATTGTTGGCAATGGTGGTGTCGTTGCCGACCACCACGTCATGGGCAAGGTGGGTATTGACCATGAGCAGGTTGCGGCTGCCGACCTTGGTCAGACCGACATCCTGCACGGTGCCGCGGTGCAGGGTGCAGGCTTCGCGGATGGTGTTGTCATCCCCGATTTCGAGACGGGTGGGCTCACCCCTGTATTTCTTGTCCTGGCATTCGGCGCCGATGGAGGCGAACTGGAAGATGCGGTTGCGCTGACCGATGACGGTCGGCCCGGAGACCACGACATGCGGTCCGATCCAGGTGCCGGCACCGATGCGCACATCGGGCCCGATGAGACTGTAAGGTCCGACCTCAACATCGTCGGCCAGCTCGGCACGCGGATCAACAATCGCCGTGGCGTGAATCCGGGTCATAGCTTCTGCTCCGCAATCAGGATGTCTGCACTGGCTGCCAGTTCCCCGTCGACGAGGGCACGGCAGCTGAACTTGTGGATATGGCGTCGCGACCCGGTGGCGACGGCCTCGAGCGTGAGGCGATCACCGGGAATGACCATGCGCTTGAAACGGATGTTGTCGGCACCGGCAAAGACGTAGAGATGACCATCTGCCGGACGCTTGTCATGGGTCACGAAACCGAGCACGCCGGCGATCTGTGCCATGGCCTCGACCATCATGACGCCAGGCATCAGGGGCTTGCCGGGGAAGTGTCCCTGGAAGAATTCCTCGTTCATGGTCAGGTTCTTGTAGCCCACGATGCGCTTGCCCTTCTCCACCTCGAGCACGCGATCGACCATGAGAAAGGGGTAACGCTGCGGCAGGTACTGCATGACCTGCTGTATGTCCATCATCAAGCAACTCCCGGATTCAACCGTCCTGCCGGACGGCAGCACACGGTCAGGATTGGTCAGTGGCATCCTCGAGTGCTCGCACCCGCTGCGCCAGTTCATCAAGACGGCGCAGGCGCACCGCCATTTTCTTCCAGTTGTCGGTGCTGTCGAAAGCGGTACCCGACGAATAGGAACCGGGCTCCGTGATCGACTTGGTGATCATGCTCATGCCGGTGATCTGGACACGGTCGCAGATCTCGATGTGACCCACCACACCGACCCCGCCGGCAAGCACGCAGTGCGCGCCGATGCGGGTGCTGCCGGCAATGCCGCAGCAGGCCGCGATCGCGGTATGGGCACCGATGACCACGTTGTGGGCAATCTGCACCTGGTTGTCGATGATGGCCCCGGTGTGGATCACCGTGTCCTCGAGCGCACCGCGATCAATGGTGGTATTGACGCCGATATCCACATCATCATGCAGGATGACGGCACCAATTTGCGCGATCTTGTGCCACGCGCCCCGCGCCGGAGCAAAGCCGAAACCATCACCGCCGATCACCGCACCCGACTGGATGCTGACCCGCTGGCCGAGCTGGCAATCATGATGGATCACCACGCGGCTGCGGATCACGCAATCATCACCGACATGGACCCGGTCATGGATCACCGAACCTGACTCGATGATCACCCTGGCGCCGATCACCACATCCTCGCCGATCACCACCTGGGGGCCGATGCGCACGCCCTCACCCAGGCGCGCGCTGCGCGCGATGACGGCACTGGCGTGGACACCGACAGCCGGTCGCGGGGTACGGTCAAAGCGATGGGTGAGCTGGGCGAACGCCAGATAGGGATTGGCCAGAAGCACGGCCTGGCCCTCGAAGCCGACCGCATCCTCGGGCTTCATCAGCACGGCCGCCGCCTGGGTGGTGGACAGCTGGGCGCGGTAGCGCGGGTTGGCGAGAAAGCTGATCTGGCTGGGCGTGGCACGCTCCAGCGTGCCGAGACCGGTGACGCGGGTGAGCGGATCGCCTTTCAGCTCTCCGCCCACCAGGGTCGCGAGCTCGCCCAGGGTCAGTGTCGGATCCTCGTCGGGCAGCACATCGGACAAGGCCATGATGCGCCGCTTACTTGACGACGTTGAGACGATCCGTCACGCGACGGGTCAGATCAAATTCGGGAGACACGTACACGGCAGCACGGCGATCCAGGATGATGTCGTAGTTGCCGGCCTTGCGCAGATCCTCGACGATGGTCTCCATGCTCGGCAGCAGGCGGCGCAGCAGCTCCTGCTGGGCATCCTGGGTACGCTTCTGGACCTGCTGGATCAGACCGTTGAACTCCTGGGCCTTGGCATCGGCCTGGGCACGCAGGGCACGCTTGTCCTTCTCGGTCATGGTCGCCACTTCCTTCTGGAAGCGCTCCTCCATGGCCTTGATGTCGCGACGCAGCTGCTCGTGCTTGTCACGCAACGGCTTCATGTCGGCATTGAGCTTGTCCTGCGCGGCCTTGGCCACATCCGAGGCCAGCAGCGCGGCCTCGCGGTCAAACACGGCCACACGCATGCCGCCATTGGCAGTGACGGCCAGGGCCGGCGTGGCGGCCAGGAGCAGCGAGGAAGCCAGCAGCGAGGTGGCGAGAATCTTTCTCATGATCATCAGAATCCTTGTCCGAGCGAGAACTGGAAGACTTGGGTGTCGTCATCTTCCGTGTCGTTGAGTGGTTGGGCAACAGCAAAGGTGAGCGGGCCGATGGGCGTGATCCACGACAGGCCGAGACCGACGGAATAACGCAGCTCGCCGGCATCCGGCTTGAAGCTTTCGCCATTCGGGCCCTTGATGCGGGTGTCGAAGATGTTGCCGGCATCGAAGAAGGCCAAGGTGCGGACCTTGTTGTTGTCCTCGATGAACGGCGTCGGGAAGATCAGCTCGGCGCCCGCCTCGACCTGCACATTGCCGCCAATCGGTTCCGGATCCGACAACGGGCTGCCGACGATGCCGCTGCGCGGGCCCATGGAGTTGTCGCGGAAGCCGCGCACGGAGCCGAAGCCGCCGCCGAAGAAGTTGCGATAGAACGGCACGCTGTCGCCGCCGCTGTAGCCGTCGCCGTAGCCCAGTCGGGCATAGCCGCGACCGATCCAGCGCTGGGTCACCGGGAAATAGCGCTGGGCATTGTAGGTCAGCTTGTAGAAGCCCACGTCACTGCCCGGCAGGCCCATTTCCAGACCCACCGTCTGCAAGGCGCCGGCCGTGGGGAAGATGCCGCGGTTGAGCGTGTTGCGCTGCCAGGAGGCATTTCCGGTATACGTGGTGATGCTGTCGCCGTTCTGACGGACGAAGTCATCCACCACCACGGACGGGTTGCTGCCCAGCTCGATGTCGGTCTGGTCATAGCCGAGCGCGAAGCTGATGGTCTCGGTCTCGTCGATCGGGTAGCTGAAGCTGATGTTGCCGCCAAACGAGTCGGTGGCGTAGTTGCTGATGTTGAGATTGTCGAACTTGGTCTGGCGCAGGTACAGGTTGTAGCCGCGACTGATGCCTTCCGGCGTCCAGTACGGATCGACGAAGGAGAAATTGTAGGAGTCGCGGATGTCGGAACGGTTCAGGCCGATGGAAACCTTGTTGCCGGTGCCGAGGAAGTTCGACTGGCTGACGTTGGCGCCGAACACCAGACCGGCGTTCTGCGAGAAGCCGAGGCTGGCGCTGATCGAACCCGATGGCTGCTCGGTGACGGAGACATTGAGGTCGACCTGGTCGGTGGTGCCGGGGACACGGGCATTTTCGATCTTGACGTCACTGAAGTAGCCGAGGCGCTGCAGACGCAGCTTGGACAGATCGATCTTCTCGCCGGAGGCCTGGGCGCCCTCGTACTGACGCATTTCGCGACGCAGCACGGTGTCATCGGTCTTCAGGTTGCCCTTGAAGTTGACACGGCGCACCGTCATCACCCGGTTCGGGTTGATGTAGAACACCAGCTTGGCGGTCTTGGTCGCGTCATCCAGCTCGGGCACGCCCTGGATGTCCGCCAGCAGGTAGCCATCGCGGCTGAGGCGGCGGCTGATGATGTCACTGCTGAGGGTGACGACCTTCTGCGAATAGACCTGGTCCGGCTGCGCCAGCAGCAGCTTGCGCAGCTCCTCTTCCGGCACCGGCAGATCACCGGCCAGTCGCACTTCGGAAATCTTGTACTGTTCGCCTTCGCTGACATTGATGTCGAGGTAGACCTGGTCCTTTTCCGGAGACAGGCTGACCTGGGTCGAGTCAATGGTGAACTTCAGGTAACCGCGATCCAGGTAATAGGAACGCAGGGTCTCGAGGTCGGCGTTGAGCTTCTCGCGCGCGTACTTGTCATCGCCGTAGATGAACGACAGCAGATGGCGTGACTTCAGCTGCAGCTGCTTGAGCAGCTTGCTGTCACTGAACACCTTGTTGCCATTGATGCTGATGCGCTTGATGCGGGCCGACTCGCCCTCCTCGATGGTGATGCTCAGGGCCACCCGGTTGCGCGGCAGCGGCTTGGACACCGCCGTGACCTTGGCACCGTAGCGGCCCTGGGCGGCATACTGGCGCTGCAGCTCGAGCTTGACCTGGTCCAGCGCCGAACGCTTGAACACTTCACCTTCGCTGAGTCCGATGGACTGCAGGCCCTTGAGCAGGTCGTCCTTGACGATGGACTGGTTGCCGCTGAGCTCGATGCTGGAAATGCTCGGGCGCTCCACCACACGCACGATCATGGCATCGCCGTCACGCAGCACCTGCACGTCCTCGAACTGGCCGGAGGCGAACAGCGCCTTGACCACGTCAGGCGAGCGCTCGGAGTCGAAGGCATCGCCTGCCGACAAGGGCAGCAGCGCGTAGACGCTGGCAGCCGACAGACGGGCCAGGCCTTCAAGGCGGATATCCTTGACCACGAAGGTCTCGGCATGGGCGGAAGCCGAAACTGCCAGCGCAAGCGGCAGTGCGACAAACAGGGACCAGCGTGAAGCGTTTCGAATGATCAACGTGGTAATCCAGTTCAGAACAAGCGACGAATATCGTTCAGCACAGCCAGCAGCATGATGCTGCCCATGAGCACGACGCCTACCCGCAGACCCAGCAACTGCACCGATTCCGGCAGGGGCCGGCGCCAGATCGCCTCGATCGCGTAATACAACAGGTGGCCGCCATCCAGTACCGGGATGGGCAGCAGGTTCAAAATGCCCAGACTCACGCTGAGCAGCGCCATGAAGCCGAAGAAGGACTCCCAGCCCACACTTGCGCTTTGACCAGCGACTTTAACAATGGTGATGGGGCCGCTCAAGTTGTCCAGACCAATGAGTCCGACAAGCATCTTGCCCAGCGACGTGACCGACAGCGACATGATCTGCCAGGTCTTGTCGAACGCCATCACGCCGGCTTCCAGGGGACCGGGTGCCAGCACCTGCCGGTAGCGGGCCGGAATGTCAAAGGGTGCTTCGGCCACCGAGACGCCAATGCGGCCGTAGGAGGTGTCCGTCACCGTATCGGTTACCGGCACCGGGGTGACGGTGAGGGTGATGTACTCGCGCTGACGCAGGATCTGCCAGGTCATGGCACGGTCAGGGCTGGCCACGATGGCCTCGACCACCTCGCTCCACTGGCGAACCGGCTGGCCATCGATGTCCAGCACGCGATCACCCGAGGCCAGACCGGACTTGTCCGCGGCACTGTCCGGTTCGACCTCGCCGATGACGGCCGGCATGGCCGGGGTCCAGGGCAGGAAGCCGAGACTGCGGAACGGATCACCGGCACTGTCGGCCAGGTACTGGTTCAAAGGCAGGCGACGCTCCACCAGTGCCCCGCCCGCCTCCGGACGCACCGTCAGACGCAGTTCGCCGGTCTCGCCGACACGGTCAATGAGGGCGTAGCTGACCGCTTCCCAGTTGTGCACCTCGCGACCGTCCACGGCCACCAGCTCGTCACCGGGCAGCATGCCGGCACTGGCGGCAACCGTTGTCGGCAGGACGCGGCCCACCACCGGTCGCAGGCTTTCTCCACCCTGCAGGAACAGCACCCAGTACAGCAGCACGGCAAACAGCAGATTGATCAGGGGGCCGGCGGCGACAATGGCCATGCGCGCCGACACCGGCTTGCGGTTGAAGGCCAGCGGCTGCAGCGCTTCGGGAACCTCACCCTCACGCTCGTCGAGCAGGCGCACGTAGCCGCCGAGGGGCACCACGGCAAGACGGTACTCGGTACCGTCGCGACCGGTGCGCGACCACAGGGCAGGACCGAAACCGATGGAAAAGGTGAGCACACGCACGCCGAGGCGACGGGCCATCCAGAAGTGGCCGTACTCGTGAATGGCGATCAGCGGCCCGAGCACCAGCAGACCGGCAAGAACTATCTGGAAAAACTGCATGTTGCGCTCCTGGCCTGGTCAGGCCGCTGCGCCCACCAGGCGTAGCGCGCGCTCGCGTGCTTCGTGGTCGACAGCCAGAATAGTAGCCAAATCGCTGGCTGGTGACACCGGCATTTGCGCAAGTACCTGCGAAATCACCTGCGGAATGGCCGTGAACGCCAGAGCGCCAGTCAGAAAGGCCTCGACCGCCACTTCATTGGCGGCATTGAGTGCGGCCGGATGACTGCCGCCTGCGAGCATGGCGGCACGCGCCAGATCAAGACAGGGAAAGGCGCCGGTGTCGGGTCGCTCGAACTCGAGACGGCCGATCAGGGCAAGATCGAGCGGGTCGACGCCGGCGGGAATGCGCTCGGGCCAGGCCAGGGCATGGGCAATCGGCGTGCGCATGTCGGGATTGCCAAGCTGTGCCAGCACCGAGCCGTCCTGATAACGCACCATGGAATGGATGATGCTCTGGGGGTGCAGCAGCACGTCGACCTGGTCCGGACGGGCATCGAAGAGCCAGCAGGCCTCGATGAACTCCAGGCCCTTGTTCATCAGCGTGGCTGAATCCACCGAGATCTTGCGTCCCATGGACCAGTTCGGATGACGCACGGCCTGGGCCGGCGTCACCGTGGCCAGCTGCCCGGCCGTCCAGCCACGAAACGGGCCTCCGGAAGCGGTCAGCACCAGCTTCTCGATGCCGCCACCAGCCAGATCACGGCTGCGTCCGGGCGGCAGGCACTGGAAAATGGCATTGTGCTCGGAGTCTATGGGCAGCAGCGTGGCACCATGTTCGGCCACGGCCTGCATGAAGAGCTGGCCGGACATCACCAGCGCTTCCTTGTTGGCCAGCAGCACGCGCTTGCCGGCACGCACGGCGGCCAGCGTCGGCAGCAGGCCGGCGGCACCGACGATGGCTGCCATGACCGTGTCCGTTTCCGGTGCTGACGCTACCGCTGCCAGGGCGTCAGGCCCGGTCAGGATCTCGCAGTCGGCCTCGCCTCGCAGCAGCTCGCGCAGGGTCTCGCCATCCTGTTCGGTGGCGACCACGGCCTGACGTGGCTGGAAGCGTCGGCACAGGTCGGCAAGCTCGCGGACACGATGATGCGCCGACAGCGCCTGCACCTGATAGCGCTCGGGATGCCGTGCAATCACGTCCAGCGTGCTCAGACCGATGGATCCGGTGGCACCCAGCACCACCACACGTTGCGGCTTCATGGACAGATCAGAAGCCGCCGGCCAGCCACCAGCCGGTGAGGAAGACAGGGGCGGCAGCGGTCAGCGAGTCGATGCGGTCCAGGGCACCGCCGTGTCCCGGGAAGATGTTGCCGGAGTCCTTGATGCCGGCACGCCGCTTGAGCATGGACTCGAGCAGATCGCCCAGCACCGAGGCCAGCACGGTGAGCATCGACACCACGATGAACAGCAGCGCCTTGGTGAGCGGCATGTGCAGGCCGATGGCGACACCCGTCATGATCGCGCCGGTGACCACGAGACCGCCATACAGACCCTCGCGGGTCTTGGCCGGGCTCACTGCCGGAGCCAGCTTGACGCGGCCGAAGCGGCGACCGGCAAAATAGGCACCGGTATCGGCACCCCAGACCAGGAAAAAGAGATAGAGCAGCCACCACGGCGAAATCGCATGCAGCTGCACCAGACCGGCCCAGGTCGGCACCAGCAGCAGCAGACCGACCGCCGCCAGCAGCCAGGAACGATCCCAGCGTGCCGCACTGTCCGGGTAGCTGCTGACCCAGCGCAGGGCGAGCAGCCAGAACAGGCTGGTAACCGCCAGCATGGGCCCGAGAGCCTGCAGGTCCAGACCGACCTGCTGCATCAGCACGGCCGCCACCACCAGCACATAGCCCATGCGCAGCGGCAGTGACTGCAGACGCATCAGATCACACCACTCAAGCGCGGCGATCAGCACCAGCACCGCCGCCAGCAGCGGAAATGCCAGGGCAACCCCGCCAAACACGGCCCACAGCACCAGCGGCAGCAGGACCAGAGCGGTCAGTACACGTTCCTTAAGCATGAAGGGCCTCTATTTGTTCTGATGTTCGGCCAAAGCGGCGCTGACGACCGGCAAAGTCATCAAGTGCCAGCTGGAATTGCGTGTCGCCGAAATCCGGCCACAAGGTGTCACAGAAATGGTATTCGGCATAGGCTGCCTGCCAGAGCACGAAATTGCTCAGGCGCATTTCCCCACCGGTGCGAATCAGCAGATCGACGGCGGGCAGATCCGCCATCTCGACGCTGGCGCCGAAACGCTCAGGCGTGATGTCAGCAGGCTGCAGGCTGCCTTCGGAAACGGCCTCGGCCAGTCGCCGGGCCGCCTGGGCCATGTCCCACTGGCCGCCATAGTTGACGGCAATGACCAGGGTCATGCGCGTGTGCACGGCGGTGCGCTGCTCGGCCGCCGCCATGCCCTGCTGCAGCTCGGGCGAGAAAGCGCTGCGATCACCGATGAAGCGCAACCGGATGCGCGCCTTGTCGAGCTCGGCCACGCGCACGTCGAGCGCAAGCAGGAAAAGCCGCATCAGAGCGGCCACCTCATCAGGCGGACGTCGCCAGTTCTCGCTGGAAAACGCGAAAACGGTGAGCACCTCGATCTGCTGGCGAGCGGCGAACTCGACTACCTGACGCAGCGCTCTCTCGCCTTCGGCATGACCCTGGGCACCGGCCAGGCCACGCAGCTTTGCCCAGCGGTTGTTGCCATCCATGATCACGGCGACATGGCGCGGACGCGCCGCTGCCTCTGCCTCGGCATCCGGTGCCGAACTTCCGTGCCGGGACGAGCTCCCCATGTGCATCAGACCTGCATCAGTTCCGCTTCCTTGGCGGCAAGCATGCGATCGGCTTCGGCCACGAAACGGTCCGTGATTTTCTGGATGTCATCGCTGGCACGACGCTCGTCGTCCTCGGAGATCTCCTTCTCCTTGAGCAGCTCCTTGATGTCGGCGAGCACATCACGACGGATGTTGCGCAGGGCGACACGCGAGCCTTCGGTCTCGTTGCGCGCCAGCTTCTGCATGTCACGACGGGTCTGCTCGGTCAGCGCCGGCAGCGGCACGCGAATGACATCGGTAGTGACCGGATTCAGGCCCAGATCCGAGTTGCGGATGGCCTTGTCGACCGCGCCCACCATGTTGCGCTCGTAGGGCTGCACCAGCAGGGTGCGGGCATCCTCGACGTTGACGTTGGCCACCTGCATCAGCGGGGTGTCGGCGCCGTAGTATGGCACCATGACATCCTTGAGCATGGACGGATGGGCACGACCGGTACGCACGCGCGCAAACGCCTGCTCGAGGGCATCCAGGGTCTTTTGCATGCGGACTTCGCAGTCCTTCTTCAGATCATTCAGCATGGAAGCTCCGGGCTTCGAAAAACGGAATCAGCGGGTCACCAGGGTGCCTTCCGCCTCGCCCACGACGAGGTTGAGCAAGGCACCCGGCTTGTTCATGTTGAACACGCGCAGCGGCATGTCGTGATCACGGCACAGGCAGATGGCGGTCAGGTCCATGACGCCCAGCTGCCTGGCCAGCACTTCATCGAAGGTCAGCGTGTCGTACTTGGTCGCGGTCGGGTCCTTGACCGGGTCGGCATTGTAGATGCCGTCGACCTTGGTGGCCTTGATGACGATGTCGGCATTGATCTCGATGCCGCGCAGGCAGGCAGCGGTATCGGTGGTGAAGAACGGGTTGCCGGTGCCGGCGACGAAGATGCAGACATCGCCACCCTGCAGCCAGCGCACCGCCGCACGACGGTCGTAGTGATCGACCACGCCGCTCATGGGGATAGCCGACATCAGGCGGGTCTTGATGTTGTTGCGCTCGAGCGCGTCACGCATGGCAATGCCGTTCATGACCGTGGCCAGCATGCCCATGTGGTCACCGGCGACGCGATCGAGACCGGCCTGCTGCAGCGCGGCACCACGGAACAGGTTGCCGCCGCCCACCACGATGCCGACCTGCACGCCGATGCCGACCAGCTGGCCGATTTCCAGCGCCATGCGCTTGAGCACCTTGGGGTCGATACCGATGTCCGCATCGCCAGCCAGGGCCTCGCCCGACAGCTTCAAGAGAATGCGCTTGTGCGCAAGACGATGATCGGACATCTGCAAGACCTCTCGACAAGGGTGTCAACCAGGCAACAGGACAGGCCGACACGAATCAATAATTGGCGGCGAGTCTACAATAAAAAGGCCCCAATCTGGGGCCTTTTGCGACACGCTGCGCGAGCAGCAGACGCTTACTTTGCAGCGGCGGCAGCAGCCTGGGTGGCAGCCACTTCGGCAGCGAAGTCGACTTCCTTCTTCTCGATGCCTTCGCCCACTTCCAGACGCACGAAGCGGGTAGCCTTGAGACCGGCAGCCTTGAGCACATCGCCCACCTTCTGGTCCGGGTTGACCACGAAGGCCTGCTCGACCAGCGAGACTTCGCTCTTGAACTTCTTCAGGGCGCCTTCCACCATCTTCTCGACGATGTTGGCCGGCTTGCCGGATTCGGCGGCCTTGGCTTCGGCGATTTCCTTTTCCTTGGCCAGCACGTCGGCCGGCAGGTCGTCGGCATTCACCACCAGCGGATTGGCAGCGGCAACATGCATGGCGATCTGCTTGGCAACGTCATCGCTGCTGCCTTCGAAGGCAACCACGACGCCGATCTTGAGACCGTGGACGTAGGTGGCCAGAGTGGCGCCTTCAACCAGCACGGCACGACGAACCTGGATGTTCTCGCCGATCTTCTGGACCAGGGCGATACGGGCTTCCTCGACGGTCTGGCCATCGTAGTCCAGCGCCGAGATCGCGGCCGGATCGGTGACGCGGGCAGCCAGTGCGAGACCGGCAACCTTGTTGGCGAATGCCGAGAAGTTGCTGTCACGGGCCACGAAGTCGGTCTGGCAGTTCACTTCCAGCGCGATGGCGGTGCCACCGGCCGTGGCGATGATGATGGCGCCTTCGGCGGCGATGTTGCCAGCCTTCTTGGCAGCCTTGGCCTGACCCGACTTGCGCAGGTTGTCGATGGCCAGCTCGATGTCAGCATTGGCTTCCTGCAGTGCCTTCTTGCACTCCATCATGCCGAGGCCGGTACGTTCACGCAGTTCCTTCACCAGGCCGGCGGTCACTTCTGCCATGATCTTTTCCCCTAGATGTTCTTTCAGTTCAATGAGATGGGAAAAGGGGCCGAAGCCCCTTTCGTCCTGCACCTGCACGCAGTCTGCGGCGATGCAGATGTCACCGTCATGACGACGGTGACAGGTCGCGCTTATTCAGCGCCGGATGCTGCGACTTCGACGAAGCCGTCGGCATCACGACCACCGGTGGTGGCGGCGAATTCCTTGCCTTCGATGATGGCGTCAGCCATGGCACCCACGTAGAGCTGGATGGCACGGATGGCGTCGTCGTTGCCCGGAATGACGTAATCGACGCCAGTCGGGTTGGAGTTGGTATCAACCACGCCGATGACCGGGATGCCCAGCTTGCGGGCTTCGGCAATGGCGGTGGCTTCATGGTCGACGTCGATCACGAACATGGCGTCCGGCAGACCGCCCATGTCCTTGATGCCGCCCAGCGACTTTTCCAGCTTTTCCATTTCGCGGGTGGCTTCGAGTGCTTCGCGCTTGGTCAGCTTGGCCAGGGTGCCGTCGGTGGCCTGGACTTCCAGGTCCTTGAGACGCTTGATCGACTGGCGAATGGTCTTCCAGTTGGTCAGCATGCCGCCGAGCCAGCGGTGGTTGACGTAGGGCATGCCGGCACGGGAAGCGTGTTCGGCGATGATCGGGGCGGCAGCGCGCTTGGTACCCACGAACAGCACCTTGTTCTTCTGGGCGGCCAGACGGTTGGCAAAGGCCAGGGCGTCATTCAGCGCCGGAACGGTGTGCTCGAGGTTGATGATGTGAATCTTGTTGCGGGCACCGAAGATGAACGGGGCCATCTTGGGATTCCAGAAACGGGTCTGGTGACCGAAGTGAGCGCCTGCTTGCAGCAGCTCGCGCATGGAGACTTGTGCCATGATTGCTTCCTGTTGGGTTTTATCTACCACCAACCCCAGACACCAACCCACCTTTCTCGATGGGCACCCGGTGCCTGTGACGGCCGATGTGCGGATTTGACTGAATGTCATCGCCCGGGCGTTTGCCCAAATGCGGCGCGCTTTATACCATAGGCGCCCCTGCCTGCTCAACTGCGGCAACATCCACCGCCCTGCCCCGGACTCGCCATGACCACCTTGATCAAATCGCCTGCGGAAATCGACAAGATGCGCACGGCCGGCCGCCTTGCCGCCGACGTGCTGATGATGATCGGCGAACACGTGCGTCCCGGCGTCAGCACCGACGACCTGAACCGCATCTGCCACGACTACATCGTCAACGTGCAGGGCGCGATTCCGGCGCCGCTGAACTATCGCGGCTTTCCGAAGAGCATCTGCACCTCGGTCAATCACGTGATCTGCCACGGCATCCCCAACGAGAAGAAGATTCTCAAGGATGGCGACATCATCAACATCGATGTCACCGTGATCAAGGACGGCTACCACGGCGACACCAGCAAGATGTTCTTTGTCGGTCAGCCCTCGGTGCTGGCCCAGCGTCTGGTCAAGGTCACCCAGGAGTGCCTGTACAAGGCGCTGGCGCTGGTCAGGCCGGGCTGCCGTCTCGGTGACATCGGCCACGTCATCCAGCAGCATGCCCAGGGCAACCGCTTCTCGGTGGTGCGCGAATACTGCGGCCACGGCATCGGCGCCGTGTTCCACGAGGACCCGCAGATCCTGCATTACGGCCAGCCCGGCACCGGCGACACCCTGAAGGCCGGCATGACTTTCACCATCGAGCCCATGATCAACGCCGGCACGCACCACACCAAGCTGCTGCCGGATGGCTGGACCGTGGTCACCAAGGACCACAAGCTGTCGGCACAGTGGGAACACACCGTGCTCTGCACCGAGACCGGCATCGAGGTGCTCACCGCCCGGCCGGACGAGGACCTGTCCTTCCTGACCGGTCACGCGTCATGAGCCTGCCCGCCGCCAGCACGCACAAGGCCCTGCTCAAGGCCGTCCAGGGCCAGCTCTACGAGCGTCTCGCCGCCGGCCGCGACGTGCGCCTGCTGGTGCGGGAATGGACCGATGCCGTCGATGGCGTGCTGCGCGAGGTCTGGACCGGACACCAGCTCGACCAGGCAGACGATCTGGCCCTGATCGCGGTGGGCGGCTACGGGCGTGCCGAGCTGCAGCCCTGCTCCGACGTCGACGTGCTGGTGCTGCATCGTGCCCAGGAGCTGCCGGCGGATGTGGCGGCAGGCGTCGCCGCCTTCATCACCGAGCTCTGGGACCTGGGCCTGGACGTGGGCTCCAGCGTGCGTTCGCTGCAGACCTGCGAGGCGCTGGCACGCGAAGACATCACCGTCGCCACCAACCTGATGGAGTCACGCACCCTGGTCGGTGACGATGCCCTGCGCCACGAACTGCAGATACTCACCGGCCCTGACCGACTGTGGCCGGGTCGCGCCTTCTTCATCGCCAAGCGTGACGAGCAGCTCGCCCGCCATGCCAAGCACAACAACACCGAATACAACCTCGAACCCGACCTCAAGAACGCACCCGGCGGCCTGCGCGACATCCAGACCATAGGCTGGGTGGCGAAACGCCATTTCGGCGCCGACACCCTGCGCGACCTGGTCGGTCACGGCTTCCTGACCGAGGCCGAATTCGAGGAGCTGGATGCCTGCCAGTGCGTGCTCTGGCGCATCCGCTACGCGCTCAACCAGGTCACCGGTCGCAACGAGACGCGCATCCTGTTCGACTACCAGCGCCGCATCGCCGAGCTTTTCGGCCATGGCGACACCCGCGCCAACCGCGGTGTCGAGCAGGTCATGCAGGACTATTACCGCGCTGCCATGCGCATCTCCATGCTCAACGAGATGCTGCTGCAGTATTTCGAGGAAGCCATTCTGGGCGGCGACCAGCCTGCCGACATCGTGCCCGTCAACGCGCGCTTCCAGCTCCGCGACGGCGCCCTCGAAGTCACCCACGAACAGGTATTCCGCGACCACCCGTCCGCCCTGATCGAGGCTTTTGTCATTCTCGGCGAGCAGACCGAGCTCATCGACGTGCGCGCCAGCACCATCCGGCTGCTGATGCAGAACGCCAGTCGCATCGATGACGACTTCCGCCGCGACCCGGCAAACCGCGCCCTGTTCATGGCGCTGCTGCGCTGCCAGGCCGCGCTGTTCTCCTCGCTGCGCCGAATGAAGCGCTACGGCATCCTCGGCCGCTACATTCCCGCCTTCGGCGCCATCATCGGCAAGATGCAGTACGACCTGTTCCACATCTACACGGTCGACGCCCACACCCTGCTGGTGCTGAAGAACATGCGCCGCTTCCGCTACGCCGAATCGCTGCAGCGCTTCCCGGTGGTGGCCGAGGTGGCGCAACGCTTGCCCAAGCTCGAGCTGCTCTATCTGGCCGGTCTCTTCCATGACATCGCCAAGGGCCGTGGCGGCGATCACTCCGAGCTGGGCGCAGTCGATGCCCGTGACTTCTGCCTGGATCACGGCCTCAGCACCTGGGACGCCAATCTGGTGGCCTGGCTGACGCGACACCACCTGATCATGTCGGTGACCGCGCAAAAGAAGGATGTCTCCGACCCCGACGTGATCAACGAGTTCGCTCGCCTGGTCGGCGACGAGATTCACCTCGACTACCTGTACTCGCTGACCGTGGCCGACATCTGCGCCACCAATCCGACGCTGTGGAACTCCTGGCGCTCGTCGCTGCTGCGCCAGCTCTACCTGCAGACCCGGCAGGCGCTGCGTCGTGGCCTGGTCAATCCCATCGACAAGAGCGAGTGGATTGCCGAGACGCGTGAATCCGCCCGCCGTCTGCTGGCCGAGCAGGGCATCGATGCCCGTGCCGTGGAGCCGCTCTGGGATCAGCTCGGTGACGACTACTTCCTGCGCGAGTCCGCCAGCGACATCGCCTGGCACACCCAGGGCATCCTGCGTCATGATCCCGACAGCGGACCGCTGGTGCTGATCCGCGAAAGCCACAGCGCGCAGTTCGAGGGCGCCACGCAGATTTTCGTCTACACCCGTGACATGCCCAACCTGTTCGCCGCCACGGTGGCCGAGCTCGACCAGCTCCAGCTCAACGTGCTCGATGCCCGCATCATCACCTCGACCAGCCATTATTCGCTGGACACCTACATCGTGCTCGACGAGAACAACGCCCGCATCGAGGACAGCCACCGGCTCGCCCACATCGGCGAGAAGCTGCGGCGCAGCCTGGCCCAGCCGGAGCAATTCCCGGCCATCGTCGAACGTCGTCTGCCGCGCCGGCTCAAGCACTTCGACGTGCGCACCGAGGTCTACCTGAGCAATGATCTGGCACACCAGCGCACCGTGGTGGAGGTGGTCACGCTCGATCGCCCCGGTCTGCTGGCGCGCATCGGACGCATCTTCATGGAGCACGGCGTGAACCTGCAGAACGCGCGCATCGCGACACTGGGCGAGCGCGCCGAAGACGTCTTCTTCCTCACCGACAGCCAGCAGCACCCGCTGTCCGACCCGGACCTCTGCGAGCGCCTCTGCGCCGCGCTGCGCACCCAGCTGGACGAACCCTCACGGTAACCCCATGAATCCCGATCTGTCCCTGCTGCACCCCTACCCGTTCGAGAAGCTGGCGGCCCTGTTCAAGGGCCATCAGCCACCGGCCGGACTGGCGCCCATCGCGCTGTCCATCGGCGAGCCGCGTCATGCCGCACCCGCCTTTGTCGCCGAAACGCTGACGCGCCATCTGGGCGGCCTGTCGACCTACCCGAGCACGCTCGGTCTGCCCGTTCTGCGCGATGCCATCGCGGCCTGGCTTTGCCGTCGCTTCGGCCTGGCCGCAGTCGATCCGGCCAGCCAGGTGCTGCCGGTGAACGGCACCCGGGAGGCACTGTTCTCGTTCACCCAGGCCGTGGTTGACCGCAGCCGCGTGACTGCCGCCGGCAAGCCGCTGGTGCTGATGCCCAACCCGTTCTACCAGATCTACGAGGGCGCGGCCCTGCTCGCCGGCGCCGAGCCGCACTTCCTGCCCTGCACTGCCGCCAGCGGCCTGCAGCCGGACTTCGACGCAGTACCGGACGACGTCTGGGCACGCACCCAGCTGCTGTTCATCTGCACGCCGGGCAACCCCACCGGCGCCCTGCTCGGCATGGACACCCTGAAGAAGCTGATCGCGCTCAGTGACCGCTTCGGCTTCGTCATCGCCTCTGACGAGTGCTACTCGGAGATCTACTTCGACGAGGCACAGCCGCCGGCCGGCCTGCTCCAGGCCTGTGCCGAGCTGGGCCGTGACGATTACCGCAACTGCGTGGTCTTCCACTCGCTGTCGAAGCGCTCCAACCTGCCCGGCCTGCGCTCAGGCTTCGTCGCCGGCGATGCCAAGCTGCTGTCACCCTACCTGCGCTATCGCACTTACCATGGTTCGGCGATGCCCGTGCAGCATCAACAGGTTTCTGCACAGGTCTGGCAAGACGAGGCCCATGTGAGGGACAATCGCGCCCTGTATCGCGAGAAATTCGATCGCGTCTTCGACATCCTCAACCCCGTGCTGCCCTTGCGCAAACCGGACGCCGGCTTCTATTTCTGGGTAGCCACCCCCGGACCGGACGACGCCTTCGCCCGCGACCTGCACCGGGAAACAGCGGTCACCGTGCTGCCCGGACGCTATCTGGCACGCAGCGGCGATGACGGCGTCAACCCCGGCGAAGGCCATGTACGCATGGCACTGGTCGCCGGCGTCAGCGAGTGTGTCGAAGCCGCGCAGCGCATCCGCCAATTTCTTGCCCGCTGATCGCGGACACCCTTTTCTATTCATGGAGCATGACTGATGACCCTCGCCACCTTCCTCGAAGACGCCTTCGAACGCCGCGCCGAGTTTTCGCCGAAGTCGGCCCCGCAGGACGTGCGTGATGCCGTCAACGAGGCCCTGGCGCTGCTCGACAGCGGTGCTGCCCGTGTCGCGGAAAAGATCGATGGCGAGTGGCAGGTCAACCAGTGGCTGAAGAAGGCCGTGCTGCTCTCCTTCCGTCTCAACGACAACGTGCCGGTGCCGGCCGGTGGCGGCATGCAGTTCTACGACAAGGTGCCGACCAAGTTCGCCGACTGGAGCGCCGAGCAGTTCGCCGCCTCGGGCATCCGCGTGGTGCCGCCGGCCGTCGCCCGCCGCGGCAGCTTCATCGCGCGCAACACCGTGCTTATGCCGTCCTACGTCAACATCGGCGCCTACGTCGATGAAGGCACCATGGTCGACACCTGGGCCACCGTCGGCTCCTGCGCGCAGATCGGCAAGAACGTGCACCTCTCCGGTGGCGTCGGCATCGGCGGCGTGCTCGAACCGCTGCAGGCCAACCCGACCATCATCGAGGACAACTGCTTCATCGGCGCGCGCTCCGAAGTGGTCGAAGGCGTCATCATCGGTGAAGGCTCGGTGCTCTCCATGGGCGTGTTCATCGGCCAGTCGACGCCGATCTACGACCGCGAGACCGGCGAGATCAGCTACGGCCGCGTGCCCGCCGGCTCGGTCGTGGTGGCCGGCTCGCTGCCGCGCGACAACGGCCGCTACAGCCTGACCTGCGCCGTCATCGTCAAGAAGGTCGACGCCCAGACCCGCAGCAAGACCAGCATCAACGACCTGCTCCGCCTCGCGGACTAAGGTCAATCACGAGCCATACAGAGGAACGCGCGCATGTCGCTGCCCGAACACCGCATGACTCACCTCAAGGCCCTTGAGGCGGAGTCCATCCACATCATCCGCGAGGTTGCCGCCGAATTCGACAACCCCGTCATGCTCTACTCGATCGGCAAGGACTCCTCGGTGATGCTGCATCTGGCGCGCAAGGCCTTTGCGCCCGGCAAGCCCCCGTTTCCGCTGATGCACGTGAACACCACGTGGAAGTTCAAGGAAATGATCAGCTTCCGTGACCGCATGGCCCAGGAAGCCGGCATGGAGCTGTTGTCGCACACCAATCAGGAAGGTCTGGCGGCGAACATCAACCCGTTCGACCACGGCAGCTCCAAGTACACCGACATCATGAAGACCCAGGCCCTCAAGCAGGCCCTGGACAAGTACGGCTTCGATGCCGCCTTCGGTGGCGCCCGCCGCGACGAGGAAAAGTCGCGCGCCAAGGAGCGCGTGTACTCCTTCCGTGACAAGTTCCACCGTTGGGACCCCAAGAGCCAGCGCCCGGAACTGTGGAACCTGTATAACGGCCGCATCAACAAGGGCGAGTCGATCCGCGTGTTCCCGCTGTCGAACTGGACCGAGCTGGACATCTGGCAGTACATCTACCTCGAGAACATCGAGATCGTGCCGCTGTACTTCTCGGCCGTGCGTCCGGTGGTCGAGCGTGACGGCATGCTGGTCATGGTGGATGACGAGCGCCTGCCGCTGCGCGAGGGTGAAGTGCCGATGATGAAATCGGTGCGTTTCCGCACCCTGGGCTGCTACCCGCTGACCGGTGCCGTCGAATCCGACGCCGCCACCCTTCCGGACATCATCCAGGAGATGCTGGTCACCCGCACCTCCGAACGTTCCGGCCGCGCCATCGACCACGACGAGTCGGGTTCGATGGAAAAGAAGAAGCGCGAAGGCTACTTCTGAGCCAAAGCCCCGGACGTTCACAGGACATCACGACATGATCATCGAACATATCGACAACATCCAGGATTACCTGCACCAGCACGAACACAAGGACATGCTGCGCTTCATCACCTGCGGCAGCGTGGATGACGGCAAGTCGACCCTGATCGGCCGCCTGCTGCACGACTCGAAGATGATCTTCGAGGACCAGCTCGCCGCCATCACCCGCGACAGCGTCAAGCACGGCACCACCGGCGAGGAAGTCGACCTGGCCCTGCTGGTCGACGGCCTGCAGTCCGAGCGCGAACAGGGCATCACCATCGATGTCGCCTACCGCTTCTTCGCCACCGACCGCCGCAAGTACATCATCGCCGACACCCCCGGCCATGAGCAGTACACCCGCAACATGGCCACCGGAGCCTCCACCGCCGACGTCGCCGTGCTGCTCATCGACGCGCGCTACGGCGTGCAGGTGCAGACCCGTCGCCACAGCTTCATCTGCTCGCTGCTGGGCATTCGCCATTTCGTCATCGCCATCAACAAGATGGACCTGGTCGAGTTCAGCGAAGCCCGCTACAACGAGATCAAGACCGAATACGAGGCCTTCGTGGCCCAGCTCAACGTGCCGGACGTGCACTACGTGCCGATGTCGGCGCTGAAGGGCGAGAACGTCGTGCATGCCAGCACGCGCATGCCCTGGTACACCGGCACGCCGCTGCTGGAGCTGATGGACACGCTGGCAATCCAGCGTGACGCCGCGCTCGGCGCCCTGCGTCTGCCGGTGCAGTACGTGAACCGTCCCAACCTGGATTTCCGCGGCTTTTGCGGCACCCTGGCCGCCGGCAGCGTGACTCCGGGCATGGCCATCAAGGCGCTGCCGTCGGGCAAGACCTCGACGGTCAAGTCCATCGTGGTCTGGGAAGGCGAACTGCCGGAAGCGCATGCCGGCCAGGCCATCACCCTGACCCTGAACGACGAGATCGACATCTCGCGCGGCGACATGATCATTGCCGCCGACGACGACATGACCATGGGGCACAGCTTCATGGCGCATCTGGTGTGGATGCACGAGGCACCGCTGGTGCTGGGCAAGACCTACGACTTCAAGCTCGGCACCACCTTCACCTCGGGCCAGGTCACCGCGATCGAGCACCAGATCGACGTCAACACGCTGGCGCGCCAGCCCGCCGACAGCCTGCCGCTGAACGGCATCGCCCTGTGCCGCGTCCAGCTCACCAAGGCCGTGGCCTTCGATCGCTACAGCGAATGCAAGGCCACCGGCAGCCTGATCGTCATTGATCGCCTCAGCAACATCACCATCGGCGCCGGCATGATCGCCGCCGAGGCCGCGTCAGTGGCCAGTGTCGACCAGCTGCCCGATGTCACCGCCGATGCCCGCGCCCGTCGTCTCGGCCATCCGGCCCTGCGCCTGGTCATCGAGGCCAGCGGCGCCCGTCTGCTGGCCGAGCTGGTCGAACGCGTGCTGTTCCAGGCCGGCGCCCTGCCGGTGGTGGTCAATGCCGACAACGCCGCCATCCCGGCGCTGCAACAGGCCGGTCTGCTGGTCATCGTCGCCGACGAGGTGGTCGGCGAACGCGCCCTGCGCATCCGCGACGCGGCTCAGCCGATCGCCCCGGTGCAACTGGCTGCCGGCAACGATGCTGCCGCCCAGCAGGTGCTGACCCTGCTGCGTGAACACGGCGTGCTGGGCTGATCATGGCCGAGCTGCTCATTGCCGGCATCAAGGCCTGTGACAGCATGAAGAAGGCCTTCGCCCGCCTCGACGCGGCGGGCGTGGCCTACACTTTCCAGGACTTCAAGAAGGTGCCGCCCGATGCCGGCCAGCTTGAACGCTGGCTGACCGCCGCCGGCCCGGAGCTGGTCAACCGCAAGGGCACCACCTGGCGTCAGCTCGACGATGCCGGCAAGGCCCGGGCAGAAACCCCGGAGGGCCTGATCGCGCTGCTGCAGGAGAAGCCGTCACTGATCAAGCGCCCGCTGCTCTCGGATGGCACGCTGACCACGGTCGGGCTGGACTCTCCCCTGCTGCCCTGAACACGGACACGTGGACCGGCTCCCTGCCGGCCCACGTGACCGATCAGTCAAAATAGTTGGCCAAGTGCTTGTCTTGGGAAAAATCTGACGTTAGTTTGGTCTGGTTTTTTCTTCATGAGCACCAGACCACCATGCCAGCCGCCATCGTTTCCCGCTTCAAGTCCCTGCCCCGACTCAACATGCTGCGCACCCTGACCAAGGTGCTGCCAAGTCGAAAACCCCTGGTATTGCTTGGTGAGGGCTCGGCTGTCCGGCTCTGCCACAGCATGGCCGACCAGGGCTTCCAGCGCGTGCTCATCGTCACGGACGAGATCCTGCGTTCACTGGGCACCGTCGATCCCATGGTGGAAGCCTTCAAGGCCCGTGGCATCACCTGCTCGGTGTTTGACGGCGTCAAGCCGGACCCCACCTTCGCCGTGGTTGATGCCGGACTCGCCGCCCTGCGCCAGCTTCGTGGCGACGCCATCCTCGTCGTCGGTGGCGGCTCCGCCATCGATGCCGGCAAGGTGATCTCGCTGTCGGCAGCCTCCGGCAAGACTCCCCTGGAGCTGGTCGGCGTGTTCAAGGCGCGTCAGCCCGGCCTGCCCCTGTTCGTGGTGCCGTCGACCTCGGGCACCGGCTCCGAGGTCAGCGTGGCGGCAGTGATCTCGGACAGCGTGACGCACGTGAAGTCACTGGTGGCCGACCCCGGCGTGGTGCCGGTGGCAGCCGCCCTCGACCCGCTGGTGACCCGCGGCATGCCGCCCTCGGTGACGGCCGAGACCGGCATTGATGCCCTCACCCACGCCCTGGAAGGCTGGATGAGCGTGTTCGCCGATGAACAGACCGACCAGTACAACCGTGCCGCCGTACGCATGATCCTGGCCAATCTGGAAACCGCCTGCACCGAGCCGGGCAACCTGGCCGCACGTGATGCCATGGCTCTGGCCTCGCACTATGCCGGCCTCAGCCTGAGCACCACCTTCGTCGGCTACGTGCATGCCATCGCCCACCAGCTCGGCGGGCGCTACGGCATTCCGCACGGCCGTGCCAACGCCATGGTGCTGCCGCATGTGCTGGCCTTCAATCTGCCCAGCTGCGCCGACCGTTTCGCCCGTCTGGCCCGCGAACTCGGCCTGACCGCGCCCGGTGCACCGGATGCCGCCGCCGCCCAGGCCCTGCTCAACCGCATCAACGACCTGCTGGCCAGCGTGCCGGTTCGGCGCGGCGGCCAGCAGCTCAAGCCCGAGGACTTCCCGGGCATCATCGAGGATGCCTTGAAGGAGGCGCATGGCACCTACCCGGTGCCGCGCTACATGAACGAAGCGGATGTCGAACAGATCCTGCGCCAGATCCGTGCCGTGACCTGAGCGCCACGCCCGACCTGGTCGGCAGGCTTCTGACCAGGCCGGATTGCGGCGACAAAAAAGGCGACTCCGGGGTCGCCTTTTCCATGCCCGTCAGCGGATCAATGCGACGATGTCGTGCCCGAGGGCTGCGAGTGACCGAGCTGCCTGGCCTTGACCTGGATCAGCCAGTCGGTGGCCGCGATGAAGCCTGCCGAGAACACCAGCACCATGTGGATGATGACCTCCCACTTCAGGGTGTGCTCGGGAATGTTGCCGGCATCGATGAAGCTTCGCAGCAGGTGGATGGAGGAAATCGTGATCAGCGCCATGCCCAGCTTGACCTTAAGCACGCCGGCATCGACATGGCTGAGCCATTCCGGCTGGTCAGGATGGCCATGGATGTCGAGGCGACTGACGAAGATCTCGTAGCCGCCGACGATGACCATGACCAGCAGGTTGGCGATCATCACCACGTCGATCAGCGACAGCACGCTGAGCAGGATGTCGTCCTCCTGCAGGGTGTCGAGGCTCAGGGTCAGCTCGGTGAGCTTGATCAGGAACTTGTACGAATAGATGCCCAGCGCCACGATCAGGCCCAGGTACATCGGCAGCTGCAGCCAGCGGCTCCAGAAAATCAGGCGACCCAGTCCGGTCTTTGCATGCATCATGTCATCCTCCCGACGAAACGCACGTATTCTAGGGAGGTTGCGGGCACTTCGCACGCCTCCCCTGCCTGCCCCGGAGAATTTTCATGCCGTCACTGTCACGTCCCCTGCTGTTTGCCTCCCTGCTGCTGGCGCCTGCCGTGCATGCCGGCGAAACGGCCCCCACCTTCGACCGCGTCGACTTCCAGGCCGAGGTGTCACGCCAGCTGCCCAACGACCTGATGATCGCGACTGTGGCCGTCGAGCGCCAGGACAAGTCGCCGGCTGCGCTGGCCCGGGCACTGACCGGCATCGGCAATGCCGCCCTGCAGACGGCGAAGGCCTGGCCGTCGGTCAAGGTGCGCACCGGCAACCAGCGCAGCTGGCCGCTCTATGGCAAGGACAACAAGGTCACCGGCTGGAGCGGTCGTGCGGAACTGCAGATCGAGTCGAAGGACTTCAAGGCCGCCGGTGAGCTGCTCGGCCAGCTGCAGGACAGCCTGCAGCTGCAGGGCATCCAGTTCACGGTCTCGGAAGAGACGCGTCAGGGCCTGGAAAAGACGCTGACCGAGGAGGCCATCGCCGCTTTCCGCAGCAAGGCCGATACCGTGCGTTCGGCCTGGGGCGCCAAGGGCTACCGTCTGGTCAGCCTGTCCATCGGCAGCAGTGGCGGCCAACCCATGCCGCGTCCGGAAATGATGATGATGGCAAAGGCGGCCATGGCTGATGCCGCCCCGGCGATGGAAGTGTCAGCGGGCGAGTCACGCCTGTCGCTGACCGTCAGCGGCAGCATCCAGCTGGATCGCTGAGATCAGGCAAGACCCTGGCGCGCCGCGCGCATCAGGGCCTTCATGTCGCGCACCGCCTGACCCAGGCCGCAGAACACGGCGCGGGCGATGATGGCGTGGCCGATGTTGAGCTCGTGCAGCTGCGGCAGCGCCGCGATGCGCGCGGTGTTGTCATAGTGCAGGCCGTGACCGGCATTGACCACCAGACGCCCCTGCGCGTACTCGGCTGCCAGACGGATGCGCTGGAACTCGCGCTCGATGACCTCGGGATCGGTGGCCTCGGCATAGGCGCCGGTATGCAGCTCGATGGTGGGCGCACCGGCACGGATGGCAGCGTCGATCTGTGCCGGCTCCGGATCGATGAACAGCGACACGTCCATGCCCAGGGCGCCCAGACGGCGGCAGGCAGCGCTGACGCGGTCAAAGCCGCCGACCACGTCGAGCCCGCCCTCGGTGGTCAGCTCCTCACGCTTTTCCGGCACCAGACAGACGTGTCTGGGGCGAATCTCCTCGGCAAAGCGCAGCATGTCCTCGGTAACGGCCATCTCGAGATTCATGGGTGTCTGCAGCACCTCGGCCAGCACGCGCACGTCACGCTTCTGGATGTGCCTGCCATCCTCGCGCGGGTGCACGGTGATGCCGTCAGCACCATGCTCCTCGGCCATCAGGGCGGCATGCACCGGCTCCGGATAACGGGTGCCGCGGACCTGGCGCAGCGTGGCGACATGATCGATGTTGACGCCGAGATACAAGGCTGACATGACAGCACTCCTGAACGGTTAGGCGGGTTTCGCCGGTTGCATGGCGAGAAAGAGGTCACGACTCTTGAGCGGGCGGTCACCCAGCAGCGGCGCCAGCGCAGCACGGTAGAGCGTCTTGGCGAGCCGCCGGCGTGATGGCGTATCGAGCTCATCGCGGCCGACCGCGAGAATGTCGGCACCGCTCCAGGCACCGGCCTGCCCCTCTCTGGCCGGAAGCCAGCCGTGCTGGGGATAGTACTGGTAATGCAGGGTCGCTTGCAGCGGCTGATCGGTGTCTGCCTGACGTTCGTGGCTGATGCTCTGCCCCATGGCATCCAGCAATTGCCGCTCGAAGCGGCGCAGGGCCGGCTCGATGGCGTCTGGCGATGTCGCTTCCGCCAGCTCGCCGAGCGCTCCGGCATAGGCCACGAACAGCTCGCCCTGGGCCAGATCGCGCGGCAGCAGCCGCACCAGCAGCTCGTTCAGATAGAGCCCGGAGAACAGCGCGTTGCCGGTCAGCGACAGCGGCACGCCCGCCGGCTCGGCAGCGGTCACGGTGTGCAGATCGCCGGCACCGGCAAGCTGGATGAACCAGGGCTGGAACGGTGCCGGCATGGTCTGGCCCTTGCGGCGCGCGCCCCTCAGCACGGCAGCGACACGTCCGCGTGCCGGCAGGAAGAAGTCGGCCAGCACGCTGGTTTCGCGATACGGTCTGGCATGCAGCAGATACGCCGGTTGCCAGTCGCGATCACGTGTCATGTGCGCGGCCTCGGCTCAGAGATCGCTGTAGCCCAGGCTTTTCAGGGCGCGCTCGTCATCGGACCAGCCACCCTTGATCTTGACCCACAGCGACAGGAAGATCTTGCTGCCGAACAGCTTCTCCATGTCCAGGCGCGCCTCGGTGCCGATCAGCTTGAGGCGCTGGCCGCCATCGCCGATCACGATCTTCTTCTGACCCTCACGCTCGACCAGGATGCAGGCGGAAATGCGCAGCAGCTTGCCTTCCTGCTTGAACTCCTCGATTTCCACGGTCATCTCGTAGGGCACTTCCTCGCCGAGCTGGCGCATGATCTTCTCGCGCACCATCTCGGCGGCGAGAAAACGCTGCGAACGGTCGGTGACCTGGTCCTCGTCATAGAACGGCGGCGAGAACGGCAGGCGCTGGCCGACCGCATCGTGCAGACGATCCAGGTTGTGGCCCTTGAGTGCCGATACCGGAATCACTTCGGCAAAGGGCAGGCGCTGCGACAGCTGCTCGATGTGCGGCAGCAGCGCGGCCTTGTCCTCGATCGTGTCGACCTTGTTGATCACCAGCAGCACCGGCAGGTTGACCTTCTGCAGCTTGGTCAGCACCAGCTCGTCGTCCGGCGACCACTTGAGGCCGTCGACCACGAACAGCACGACGTCGACATCCTTGAGGGCCGAGGTCGCCGCCTTGTTCATGTAGCGGTTGATGGCCTTGCGCTCCTCGCCATGGATGCCCGGCGTGTCGACGTAGATGGCCTGCACCTTGTCACGGGTGACGATGCCGAGCATGCGGTGACGCGTGGTCTGCGGCTTGCGCGAGGTGATGGCGATCTTCTGGCCGAGGATGTGGTTGAGCAGCGTCGACTTGCCGACATTGGGACGCCCGACGATGGACACGTAGCCGCAGCGGTAGTCGGCCGGTATCGCCGACGGCGTCTTGGCAGCACCGGCAAAGAACGAATTGATGAGGTCATCGGACGTGGACATCAGGACTCCTGGGTCGCCGTGATCTGCGCCAGAATGGCGGCAGCGGCATCTTGTTCGGCGAGACGGCGACTGGGGCCGCGGCCCTCGGCCACCAGATCCTGCGTGCTGTCCGGCAAGGCCGCAACCTGGCAGCGGACCTGGAAATGCTGCTGGTGGGCGACACCGGTCACCGACAGCAGCGTGTACGTGGGCAGCTCCAGACGCCGGCCCTGCAGCCATTCCTGCAGACGGCTCTTGGCATCCTTGAGGGCCTCGCCGGCGCGGATGCCGGTCAGGCGTTCACCATACCAGCGCCGGATATGGTCCTGCATCTCCGCCGGCGTGACGCCATCGAGATGCATGGCACCAAGCACGGCCTCGACCGCATCGGCGAGGATGGAGTCGCGGCGGAAGCCGCCACTCTTGAGCTCGCCCGAGCCCATGTGCAGATAGTCACCCAGCTTCCACTCGCGCGCCAGTGACGCCAGGGTCTCCTCGCGCACCAGGGTCGCGCGCAGACGCGACAGGCGGCCCTCGTCCTCGTCGGGAAACTGCTGATACAGGCAATCGGCTATGACGAAATTGAGCAGGGCGTCGCCGAGAAACTCCAGACGCTCGTTGTTGTGGCGTCCGGACACGCTGCGGTGGGTCAGCGCCAGGCGCAACCAGGCCTCGTCGTGAAAACGGTAGCCCAGCACGCGCTGCAGGCGTGCCAGCGCGTCACTCACTCGATGCCCCCGTTGCGCGAGAAGCTGGGCCAGTTCAGGCCGGGCTTCTTGTGCATCCAGATCGCCACTGCCTTGCCCACGATCAGGTGCTCGGGCACCGGACCCCAGAAGCGGCTGTCATTGGAGTTGTCGCGGTTGTCGCCCATCACGAAGTACTGCCCTTCCGGCACCGTGAAACGCCAGTCGGCGCCCACCGGATCGCGGCCGATCTCTTCACGGATGGTGTACTGGCGTTCGCCCTGCGACTCGCGCCAGACCTGCTCCCAGGGCGCCTCGACCGGCGTCTCCGAGACCAGGCTGCGTGCCACCGGCTGACCGTTGATGAAAAGCTGTTCGCCGCGGCTCTCGACTTGGTCACCGGGCAGACCGATGACGCGCTTGATGTAGTTCATGCCCGGCTGCGGCGGAAACTTGAACACCATGACATCGCCACGCTCGGGCAGCGCAACCGGCAGGATTTCGCGGTTCAGCACCGGCAGGCGCAGGCCATAGCTGAACTTGCTGACCAGCACGTAGTCACCGACCTGCAGCGACGGCAGCATGGAACCGGAGGGGATGGTGAACGGCTCAGCCACGAACGAGCGCAGCACCCAGACCACGGCAAGCACGGGAAAGAAGCTGTGTGCGGTCTCGAACAGCCAGGGTTCGCGCTGCAGGCGCTCGCGGGCCTCGGCCGGCAAGGCGGCCCCCTGCGCTGCCGCCGTCGTCTCGGCGGCAGCCAGGCGGCGCAGGCGGCCCGGCTTGAGCAGCAGGGCATCAAAGGCCCAGAGTGCTCCGCAGACCAGCACGGCCACCGTCAGTACCAGGGAAAAATCAATGTCCATGCCGCACTCCGGGGCTGCGGGCGGTGTGTCCGCCCGGATTCACAGGCTTACTTGTCGACCTTGAGCACGGCCAGGAAGGCTTCCTGCGGGATTTCCACGCTGCCGACCTGCTTCATGCGCTTCTTGCCTTCCTTCTGCTTCTCGAGAAGCTTCTTCTTGCGCGACACGTCGCCGCCATAGCACTTGGCGAGCACGTCCTTGCGCATGGCCTTGACGGTCTGACGCGCGATGATCTGCGCACCGATGGCGGCCTGGATGGCGACATCGAACATCTGGCGCGGAATCAGTTCCTTCATCTTCTCGACGATGGCCATGCCGCGGTAGCGGGCGTTGGCGGTGTGGCAGATCATCGCCAGCGCGTCGACACGCTCGCCGTTGATGAGGATGTCGACACGGGCCAGGCTGGCGTTCTCGAAGCGGCTGAAGGCGTAGTCCAGCGAGGCGTAGCCGCGCGAGCAGGACTTCAGGCGGTCGAAGAAGTCGAGCACGACCTCGCCCATGGGCACGTCATAGGTCAGCGCCACCTGCTTGCCGTGGAACAGCATGCTCTTCTGCACGCCGCGTCGCTCCTGGCAGAGCTTGATGACGTCGCCGACGAACTCCGGTGGCACCAGGATGTGGCACTCGGCAATGGGCTCGCGGAACTCCTCGACCGATCCCGTGTCAGGCAGCTTCGAGGGGTTGTCGACGTAAAGGGTCTCGCCCTTCTTGGTCACGATCTCGTAGATCACGGTCGGTGCCGTGGTCAGCAGATCGAGGTTGTATTCGCGCTCCAGACGCTCCTGCACGATTTCCATGTGCAGCATGCCGAGGAAGCCGCAACGGAAGCCGAAGCCCAGCGCATCCGACGACTCCGGCTCGAAGAACAGCGCCGAGTCGTTCAGGGTCAGCTTGGACAGGGCATCGCGGAACGGCTCGTAGTCATCCGAGGAGATCGGGAAGAGGCCGGCGTAGACCTGCGGCTTGACCTTCTTGAAGCCGGGCAGAATGGCCACGTCAGGCGTGGTCGACAGGGTCAGGGTGTCGCCGACCGGTGCGCCGAAGATGTCCTTGATGCCGGCGATGACGAAGCCCACTTCACCCGCTTCGAGCAGACCGGTTTCCTGGTGCTTGGGGTTGAACACGCCGACGCTGGTGACCAGGTGGGTCTGGCCGGTGCTCTTGACCAGGATCTTGTCGCCCTTCTTGACGCGGCCGTGCTTGACACGCACCAGAGACACCACGCCCAGGTAGTTGTCGAACCAGGAGTCGATGATCAGGGCCTGCAAGGGCGCATCACGATCTCCCTCGGGCGCCGGGATGCGCGCGACCAGGGCCTCGAGCACGTCGACGACACCGAGACCGGTCTTGGCCGAGCACTGCGGCGAATCAACGGCTTCGACGCCGATGATCTCCTCGATTTCCTCGCAGACGCGATCGGGATCTGCCTGCGGCAGATCGATCTTGTTCAGCACCGGCATGACCTCCAGGCCCTGCTCGATGGCGGTGTAGCAGTTGGCCACCGACTGCGCCTCCACACCCTGGGCGGCATCCACCACCAGCAGGGCACCCTCGCAGGCCGCCAGCGAACGGCTGACCTCGTAGGAGAAGTCGACATGACCGGGGGTGTCGATGAAGTTCAGCTGGTACTTCTGGCCGTCCTTCCGCGAGGTGTAATACAGCGTGACCGAGTGCGCCTTGATGGTGATGCCGCGCTCGCGCTCGAGGTCCATGGAGTCAAGCACCTGCGCCTGCATCTCGCGGTCCTCGAGGCCGCCACAGATCTGGATGAAGCGGTCAGCCAGCGTCGACTTGCCATGGTCGATGTGAGCGATGATGGAAAAATTGCGGATGTTCTTGATGTCGGACACGGACTCTTACCCGGATGGGGGCTATGCAAAGTCGCGAAGTGTAGCATGCAGCTGACGCGCTGGTGAGCGGACAGCACAGGCTGGCGCGTTGCCAGCGCCAGCCTCCCGCAGCCATGATCGGGCTGCCGCGACGGCTCAGCCGCCCTCGCCCTCCGGCTGCGGCATGCGCAGTGCCAGGATCTGGCTGCTTCCGCGACGCACGATGCTGATCGGCAGGGTCTTGCCGGCAGGCTGGCCGCTCATCACGGCAGCAAAGTCCTGGGTGGAGTTGATCACGGTACTGCCGACGCGATTGATGACATCACCCACCGCCAGACCGGCCTCCGCCGCCGAGCCTTCGCTGACCCGCACCACCAGCGTGCCGGCCTTGACCTTGAGCGCCGTCTTCTCGCTGGGCAGCAGATCGCGAACCACCAGACCGAGGCGGGAAAAGTCCGGCGCCTCCTTCTTGCCGGCACCCTTGGCTGGCGTACCGGCAGCCGTCTCTTCGGCCTCCGGCAGGGCGGCCACCTTGACCATCACGGTCATCGGCTTCCGCTCGCGCACCACCGTCAGGCGATAGCTTTCACCGACCTTGGCACGCCCCACTGACTGCGGCAGCTCGGCCGACAGGTTGAGCGCGCGGCCATTGAATTCGGTCACCACGTCACCCTGGCGCAGACCGGCCTCGGCCGCCGGGGAACCCGGCTCGATGCCGGCGATCAGCGCCCCGGCAGGCCGCTCCAGACCATAGGCATCCGCCAGCTCGCGCGTGACCTCCTGGATGGAGACGCCGAGGTAGCCACGTCGCACCTTGCCATGCTCGCGCAGCTGCTCCACCACCTCCATGGCGACATCGATGGGAATCGCGAACGACACGCCCATGAAGCCCCCGGAGCGGCTGTAGATCTGCGAATTGATGCCGACCACCTCGCCCGCCGCATTGAACAGCGGACCGCCGGAATTGCCGGGGTTGATGGCGACATCGGTCTGGATGAAAGGCACGTAGGCCTCGTTGGGCAGGGCCCGTGCCTTGGCGCTGACGATGCCGGACGTGGCCGAGTAGTCGAAGCCGAACGGCGAGCCGATGGCCAGCACCCAGTCGCCGACGCGCAGCGCACCCGGGCTGCCGATCTTCACGGCCGGAAGATTGCCTGCCGGAATCTTGAGCAGGGCGATGTCGGTGCGCGGGTCGGTGCCGATGACCTTGGCCTCGACCTCGCGTCGGTCACTGAGACGAACCATGACCTTGTCGGTGTTGTCGATGACGTGGTTGTTGGTCAGCACGTAGCCATCGGCACTGATGATGAAGCCGGAGCCGAACGACTGGCGCTGGCGTGGCTGCTGCGGCTGCAGGTCCAGCCCGTAGAAGCGGCGCAGCAGCTCCTGCATTTCCTCGCTGGAGGCATTGGCGGCCGGGCGCGAGCGCGCGGTGGCGCTGATGTTGACGACCGAGGGGCTGGTGCTGGCAACAATGTCGGCGAATTCGGGCAGCGCCGCTGCCACCGGCAGGGGCGCCAGACCGCAGGCAAACACGGACATCAGCATCAGGGCAGGAAGACCGGGACGGCGGGACGGCGACATCGACTCTCTCCAGGACAAGCCACGAACACATCAGGATAGTGGCGACAGTTTGCAGGCGCTGCAAGGGGACTCGGGCAGGCCGCAAAGCCGCCACGTCCCTGCCATAACGTCGCCTGTCGCGGCGCGCTGACACGCTGCCGGCGAGCAATGTGTCACTGTCCTGCAGCTGTCCGGCCCGACGGTCTCGCCAGCACGCGGCCGGCACCGCATACTGTGGCATCATCACGCTTTCATGACAGCCAGCCTGATTTTCCATGAACACGACTTACGAGCATGACGTGCTGGTCATCGGCAGCGGTGCCGCCGGCATGACCCTGGCACTCAACCTGCCCGCGCACCTGCGCATCGCCCTGCTGTCCAAGGCAGTGCCCACCGAGGCCAGCACCTACTACGCCCAGGGCGGTGTCGCCGCCGTGCTGGATGCCACCGACTCGCTGGGCAGCCATGTCAGCGACACCCTGGTGGCCGGTGCCGGCCTCTGCCACGAGGACAGCGTCACCTTCACCGTCGAGCATGGTCCCGAGGCCGTGAACTGGCTGGTGCAGCAGGGTGTGCGCTTCACCCTGGACGAAAGTGATCATCTGCACCTGACCCGTGAAGGCGGCCATTCGCATCGCCGCATCATTCACGCCGACGATGCCACCGGGCGTGCCATCTCCACCGGTCTGCTGGACAGGGTACGTGCCGCCGCCAACATCGATCTGCTGGAAAATCGCGTCGCCGTCGACCTGATCACCACGCACAAGCTCGGGCAAGCCGGTGACAACCGGGTGCTCGGCGCCTACGTGCTGGACAAGGACAGCGGCGAGGTGGATGTCTTTCGCGCCCGTTTCGTGGCCCTGGCCACCGGAGGCGCCAGTCGCGCCTACCTCTACACCAGCAATCCCGACATCGCCACCGGTGACGGCATCGCCATGGCCTGGCGGGCCGGCTGCCGTGTCGCCAACATGGAATTCAACCAGTTCCATCCGACCTGCCTGTACCATCCGCAGGCCGGCACCTTCCTGATCACCGAAGCCATGCGCGGCGAAGGCGCCCTGCTGCGCCTGCCCGACGGCACCCGCTTCATGCCCAGCTTCGATGAGCGTGCCGAGCTCGCGCCACGCGACATCGTGGCTCGCGCCATCGATTACGAAATGAAGCGTCTTGGCATACGTTGCGTCTATCTCGACATCTCGCACCAGCCCGCCGACTTCATCAAGGCGCACTTCCCCAACATTCACCAGAAGTGCCTGGAGCTGGGCATCGACATCACCACCGACCCCATCCCGGTGGTGCCGGCCGCACACTTCACCTGCGGCGGCGTGATGGTCAACGGGCACAGCGAAACCGATGTGCAAAACCTCTATGCCATCGGTGAAACCTCGTTCACCGGACTGCACGGCGCCAACCGCATGGCGAGCAACTCCCTGCTAGAATGCGTGGTCTATGCCATGGCCGCCGCACGCGACATCAGCACTCGTTTCGACAGCACGCCGCCGCCCTCCGCCTGCCCGGCATGGGATGCCTCGCAGGTGCGCGATCCGGACGAGGACGTGGTGATCCTGCACAACTGGGACGAGCTGCGCCGTTTCATGTGGGACTACGTCGGCATCGTGCGCACCACCAAGCGGCTGGAGCGCGCGCTGCACCGCGTGCAGCTGCTGCAGGACGAGATCGAGGAGTACTACAGCCACTACCGGGTGTCGGCCAACCTGCTCGAACTGCGCAATCTGGTGATGGTGTCCGAGCTGATCATCCGCTGTGCGCTGATGCGCAAGGAGTCACGTGGCCTGCATTACACGCTGGACTACCCCGAGCTGGACAGCGTCATCCAGGACAGCGTGCTGGTGCCGGAGCAGTCGACCTGGCGAGTGCCCTCGCTGTCGACTCGGGACCGCGCGATCGCCAGCGCAGGCTGACCCGCAGGCGCCGCCAGTCATCCGCCGGCAGCTGATCGGACCACAGGGCCAGACGCCAGATGCGTGGCTGCTGACCCGGTGCCAGATCGGCGGCCTGCTCCCGCCAGGCCAGACAGAGCAGATGACGCGCATCGCGTACCGGTCCGTGCAGATCGGCATGTGCCGTGCTGCCATCCACCAGGGTCAGTCGCCATCCGGTGGCAATCTGCCGGCAGGCCCGCACGTCCGCGTCATTGACGCGCCCGGATTGCCACCGGATCAGTCCGGCCCAGATGGCGACCAGCACGGCGGCTGCACCCTGCAACCAGAGCGGAGCATGACTGCAGGCAATCGCGGGCAATGCCAGCAGGAGCAGCGCCAGGCACCAGAGCCGGGCCAGGCGTGAGGCGCGGAAACGGTGCTCAGGTTGCCAGACGCCGGAGCACGACATGCACTATGCGCTCCAGCTCGGCATCGTCGGGAACGGTGTATTGCATGAACCAGGACAGCAGGTCGACATCCTCCTCGGCCAGCAGACGCTGAAACAGGTCCTGCTCCTCGGCACTGACATCACGGTAATGCTCCTCCATGAAGGGTTCCAGCAACACGTCGAGCTCCTTGAGCCCGCGACGGCATTGCCAGCGCAACCGGCGCTCGGCATCGGTAAATGGCCGCGACATAGAAAATCCTGCAGTCCTGATCCTGAACGCGGCATTATAGATCTTGTAAATAGCCACGCGATCCCCATTTCGCCACCATGTCCGTCATCTTGTGACCTTGTCATCCAGGAGTCTTCATGTCGTCTGCCAGCCTCTACCCGCGCCCGGCCCTTGCCGAACGGGAAGCCACCGCCAGCCTGCTGGCCTCGGCCGATCTGCAGGCCCTGCTGCCGCTGGCGACCCTGGCCGTGACCGGCCCCGATGCCGCCAGCTTTCTGCAAGGTCAGGTCACCTGCGACATGCGTGAGGTGACGACGGAAAGCAGCCGTCCGGGCGGCCTGCTCAACCTCAAGGGTCGCCTCCAGATCAGCTTTCGTGTGCTCGCCGTGGCCGACGGCTTTGTGCTGGTTCTGCCCGCCGACCAGCTTGCGGCAGCGCAGCAGCGCCTGGGCAAATACGCCGTCTTCTCCAAGGTGACGTTGACGGCCGGCGGCTGGCAGGTCGCTGGCGTGCTCGGCCAGCATGCCTGGCAGGCCAGCGGCCCGTGGCCTGCCGAGCCGAACCAGGTTTGCCAGGACGAGGGCCGGATGAAACTGCATCTGCCGGGCCACTTTCGCGGACTGGTGCTGACGGCAGCTGCTGCCGGCAGTGCCGAGGTGACGGCAGACGCAGCGGCCTGGCAGGCCTGGCTGACCGGCAGCCTGCGTGCCGGTGACCTGATGCTGCCAGCCGCCGACAGCGAACGCTTTCAGCCCCAGGAGCTGGATTTTCATGTCCTGCAGGGCGTGAGTTACCAGAAGGGCTGCTATCTGGGTCAGGAAATCGTGGCGCGGCTGTATTTCCGCGGGCAGCTCAAGACCCGTCTGGCCTGCCTGCAGGGCAGCGATCCGGGCGGTGATGACGCGTTGACCCTGGTGTCAGGCACGCCGGTGACCGCACATGGCCAGACTGTCGGCGAACTGGTGGCGGCGAGCTGGGGCGACCCGGCTCATGTCACCGTGCTGGCGCTGCTGCGTGACGACAGCGAACACTATGAGCTGATCAGCCAGGAAGGCCGCTCATTGACCCTGAGCGCCTTGCCCTTCACCCGCTGAGCGTTCGCCTCAGCTGCCATAGCAGGCTTCGAGATCGTCCAGCGGCAGCGCATGGCCCGCCGGCACCTGATCAAAGCCGGCCAGCCACGCCGGCGTGACCTCGGCCAGCGTGGCCGGCTGCCAGCGCGGCTGCTGGTCCTTGTCGATGAGCAGGGCACGCACGCCTTCGGGGAAATCATGGCGGGCAGCACAGTGCGTCGCGATGCGCCACTCGTCACGGAACACCTGCGCCAGCGACTGCCGGCTGCCACGGTGCCACTGCTGCCAGACCAGCGCAGCGCTGGTGGGCGAGCCGGCACGATACGTGGACATCGCCTTGGCAAGCCAGTCCTGCTCCGGCACGACATCCCGCCAGACCGCATCCAGCGTGACCAGATCGGCATGGGCACAGACCGCTTCGATGGCGTCCTCTCGTGACAGCAGCGCCGACGCGGGCGCAGACGAGGCGCGTGCACGCAGCACGGCCTGCACCTGGTCAGCATGCTCGGCGGCATCGCCAGACCAGGCCAGGCCGGCCAGATCATCCAGCAGGGGCTGCCAGTCGCTGCTCGACAGCTGATCCGTGGCCAGCCCGAGCGCGAGGGCATCGGCACCGTTGAAATGCTGCGCGGTCAGACCCAGGTAGAGCCCGAAGCGGCCAGGCAGACGCGACAGGAAGTAGCTGCCGCCAACATCCGGGAACAGTCCGATACTGATCTCGGGCATGGCCATGCGGGTGGTCTCGGTCACCACGCGGAAGCGCGCACCCATCCACAGACCCATGCCGCCACCCATGACGATGCCGCTGCCCCAGACCAGCAAGGGCTTTGGGAATTGGTGGATGGCGTAGTCCAGACGATATTCGCGGGCAAAGAAATGCCCGGCCGCCAGGGCATCACCCTCGCCACTGCGCGCGAACTCGGTAAGCCGTCGCACGTCACCCCCGGCACAGAAGGCGCGCTCGCCGCGGCCACGCAGCAGCACCATGACCACGCGTTCGTCGGCTGCCCACGCCGCCAGCTGCGGCAGCAGGCAGTCGACCATGTCCAAGGTCAGGGCATTGAGGCTGCGCTCGCTGTCCAGGGTGGCGATGCCAAGGCATCGTCCGGACGCCAATTCACGGGTTTCACACTGTACCGGCAGGGATGTCACGACTCACTCCTCAGGCAGGCGCCCGGCTCAGGATGGTAGGGCCCAGTCGATGGTGGTCTGGCCGCGCTCGCGCAGCCAGGCATTGGCACGGGAAAAATGCCGGCAACCGAACCAGCCGCCGCGATTCGCCGACAGCGGCGACGGGTGAGCGGCGGTCAGCACGCAATGACGACGGGTGTCGATGATACGTCCCTTGCGCTGGGCGTACCCTCCCCAGAGCATGAACACCAGGCCTTCACGCTCACGGTTGAGCACCTCGATGACGGCATCGGTGAAACGCTCCCAGCCCCTGCCCTGATGCGAGGCGGCCTCGCCGGCGCGCACGGTGAGCACGCTGTTGAGCAGCAGCACACCCTGCCCTGCCCAGTTGCGCAAGTCGCCGTGAGGCGGAGGCAGGATGCCGAGATCCTGGTGCAGCTCGCGAAAGATGTTCTGCAGCGATGGCGGCTGGCGCTGCCCGGGCGGCACCGAAAAGCTCAGGCCATGCGCCTGGCCCGGACCGTGATAGGGGTCCTGGCCCAGAATGACCACACGCACGGCCGACAGCGGCGTGGCATTGAAGGCGGCAAAGATCTGGTTGCCCGGCGGGTAGACTGGATGTCCGGCGGCTTTTTCCTCACGCAGGAAATCACGCAGTGCATCCATCCAGGGCTGGCGCAAGGTGGCATCCAGGCTGGCATGCCAGTCCGGCGGCAACTGCACCGGGCGTGCCGGCATCGCGGCAGCATCCAGACTCATCACCACAGCCCCTTGATCTGGTAATGCAGTGCCTCGCGTATCCAGTTCTGCTGCGTCGTGGCAGAGCTTTCGATCAAGGCTTCGTATTCAATCCGGCGCACCGTGGCCAGCACGCAACGGGCAGCCTGCTCAGGCTGCCTGAGACCGGCCTGACGCAACCAGGGCAGCAGCAGCCCCATCCAGCGCAGGGCCATGTCACGCACGGCCGGCTGCAGCTCCGGCTCGTGCAAGGCGGCATACCAGAAGGCATACTCCATGACCACCTGCTCACGGTGATCGCGCAGGCGCTGGGCGATGTAGTCGGCCGCCAGATCCGTCAGCAGGTCGCTCCAGCGACGATCATCCGGGCCGAGCGCAACCTCGCTCATGCGCTCGGCAGCCTGCAGCCAGAACGGCTGGGTGAAGCGCGTGTAGGCCTCTTCGGCAAAGAGCTGAAAGGACTGCACCAGCAGCTCGTGAATGTCCTTGAAGTAATAGGTCGTGGACGCCAGCGGCACGCCGGCCGCTTCGGCGACCGCGCGATGGCGCACACCGCGGACACCGTCACGCAGCACTACCTGCCAGGTGGCGCGCAGAATGGCCGTGCGCCGCAGCTCGCCGCGCTGCTGCCGCTGCACACTGGACGATGCCGGTCTGCCCGCCGCCGTGGCGGCCGGCTCTGCTGCATCCATGCGGGTCTCTGCACTCACCTTGAGGTCCACTCCCTGCTGCGAGGTCATGCTGATTCTGCAATGAAAAAGGGCCCGAGGGCCCTTTTTCATCACCACCAGAGCACTTACTTCTGGATCTGGAACTCGACGCGGCGATTCAGCTCGCGGCCTTCGTCGTTGTCGTTGCTGGCAACCGGACGGGACTCGCCGTAGCCGGCAGCTTCCAGGCGGCTGGCATCGATGCCGTAGCCCACCAGGTAGTCACGCACTTCGTTGGCACGATCACGCGACAGCTTCATGTTGTAGGCATCGCTGCCACGGCTGTCGGTGTGGCCGGAGATGGCGATGCGGGTGCTCGGGTCGTTGCGCAGGAAGGCCACGACGTTTTCCATCAGACGCTGGGCATTGGCGGTCAGACGAGCCGAATCGAACTCGAAGGTGATGTCGCGCATGACCAGGGTCTGCTCGACGACACAGCCGTTGCCGTCAACCTTGGCACCTTGCGGGGTGTTCGGGCACTTGTCGCGCTCGTTGATGACGCCGTCACCGTCGTCGTCAACCTGGGCTTCCTCGACCACGACCTTCTCGACCGGCACTTCCTTGATGACGATCTTCTCGACCGGCACTTCCTTGACCACGATTTCCGGGGCCGGCTTGCCGAGGGCCATTTCCAGGCCGACAGCGGCGCGGTAGTCGATCAGACCCTTGTCGCCATCATTGAGGCCGTTGTCGTAGGTGTCGTAGACGGCGCGCACTTCGCCACGCAGGCGCAGGTTGTCATAGCCGAAGATGGCCTTGGTGAAGCCGGCACCGACGTTCACGTACGGGCTGAATTCGTCGTCATCCTTGCCGAACACGTCGTTGTAGACGGCACCGGCGCCGGCAACCAGGTAGGGGGTGAATTCGCTGCGGTCACCGAAGGCGTACTGCAGGTCGGCACCGACGCCGTACTGGTAGAAGTCGGTGTCATTGCCATTGCCGGTCTCGACGGTGTCACCGAAGAACTGGCCTTCGAGCCAGAGGTTCTTGGAGATGCTGCCGAGGCGCTGACCGAAACCGGCCTGGTAACCGACGCTGCCGCCATCGGCACCGCGATCCTTGTCGGCTTCGAGATAGAAGCCACCGAAGTAGACGTACTTGTCATAGACACTGCCCGCAGAACCTTCAGCGGCAATGGCGGTCGTGGAGGCACCGGCCAGAGCGGCGGCGGCAATGGCCAGTCGCAGGGATTGGGAGAAAGCCTTGGCGTTCATGTCTGATCCTCAAGAAAGTGTATGCGGCAGTCCGTTTGCGTGCCTTGACTGCAAGGTTACTGGAAACGTAAGTGCTCTAAACACGGAATATACAAGAAATTAACAAAAAAAATCCGGCCGTCGGTCAACCCGATCGATCCTTGCTTTTCACCACGTACTGGAACAGGGCATCCATGCGCTCGCCGAAGTAACGCTGGGTGGCTTTTTCCATGGCAGTGGCGACCTCGGCCTCGACCGCGACGTCGATGATCGGACGCAGCCGCCAGAGAATGTCGGCCAGCTGCGGAACATCGCTGCCCAGCGACGGCTTGCCGGCGCCCAGCGGCTCGAGCACGTGATGCGCCACCAGCTGCATGATCTGGTTGGCAACCTGCTCGACATTGGCACGCAGACCGCCCAGCACGTCCAGCAGACTCATCATGGGAACACCCATGGCGACCAGCTCGAGTCCGGCGTTGAACAGGCGCGGACTGGGTACGCGAAAACGCGCGCCGTCAACCTGCACCAGGTTCAGTTGCACGGCACGGCCGAGCAGCTCGGGCGTCATCTGGCGACCGAATGCCGTCATCAGTTCGGACAGTTCGTAATAGACCGGCACATCCTCGGACCAGGGCGAGGTGATGGCCTGCTCGAGGCCGAGCAGCTGACGCAGGTCCTGCCCCCGCTCCCAGGCCCCGATGAGTTCGGCGATGTTGCCGAGGCTGTAACCGCGCGCCAGCAGGGGCCCGATCATGCGCAGACGAGCCAGGTGGGCGTCGGAATAGATGCCGGTACGGCCGCGGATCTCGGGAGGCGGGATCAGGCCCTTGTCCTGGTAGGCCCGCACGTTGCGGACTGTCATGCGCGCAATCTGCGCCAGCTCGTCGATGGTGAATTCACGCACCGAGGATGCAACCGCTGTCTCCGGATCACCGGCTGACAGTTGAGGATCGCTGGGTTCACTCATCCGGCAATGTCCCGACCACGTGGAAGAATTCTAGGACTATACCGCAGTCGTGGCGATAGTTCTCGCCTTGCTGACAGGTTCCGCTGTAACAGTCGTTGTGATTGCCGGGGATGTCGCCTGCTCCAGCGTGGTCAGCCAGGCCAGGGCCTGCTCCCTGCTCGCTCCGCACATGTCGAGCGCCGGGCGCAGGCCGGAACACACGGCAGGTCGCTCAGGCCGGCCGAACAGGCGGCACAGTCCGGCAGCGTCCAGCTGCACGCAAGGCACACCTGCCGGCTTGCCATCGGGCATGCCGGGAATCGGAGACGAGATGGAAGGCGCAATGCAGCAGGCGGCACAGCCCGGGCGACAGTCAGGAGAACTCATGCCGGCATGCTGACAGATTCCTGTCCGCGCAGAAAGCAGCAGGCCCGCTCCTTGCGGAGCGGGCCTGTGCAGACACGGGCAGCATCGGCCGGTCTCCACGGACCGGCCGATCACCACGACGGCTTACTCGAACGTCTTGCCGGCGGCGGCCATGTCACGCAGCAGTTGCGGCGGCGTGAAACGGTCACCGTACTTGGCAGCCAGTTCATCGGCGCGCTGCACGAACTCAGCCAGGCCGATGTAGTTGATGTACTGCAGCACGCCACCGGTCCACGGCGCCATGCCGATGCCGAAGATGGAGCCGATGTTGGCATCGGCCACCGAGGTCAGCACGCCCTCCTCGAAGCAGCGGGCCGATTCGATGGACTGGCGATAAAGCAGACGCTCCTTCAGCTCCTCGAACTCGGCATCGCCGATCTGCACCTTCTCGGGCTTCACGAAGTGCTCGACCAGACCCGGCCAGATGGTCTTCTTGCCACCTTCCGGATAGTCGTAGAAGCCCTTGCCGGTGCGCTTGCCGTTGCGGCCGAACTCGTCCATCAGACGATCGACGACCGCTTCGGCCGGGTGCGCCGGGTAGGTCTTGCCCTCGGCAGCGAGGTCCTTGATGGTCTGCAGACGCACCTTGCGGCCCAGCTCCATGGTGACTTCGTCGGTGACGGCGAGCGGGCCCACCGGCATGCCGGCCTGCAGGCCTGCCTGCTCGATGGTCTGCGGGTGGTAGCCCTCGCCCAGCATGGCGATGCCTTCGTAGGTGAAGGTGCCGAACACGCGCGAGGTGAAGAAGCCGCGCGAGTCATTGACCACGATCGGCGTCTTGCGGATCTGCAGCACGAAGTCGAAGGCCTTGGCGAGCGCGGCATCCGAGGTCTTCTCACCACGGATGATCTCCACCAGCGGCATCTTGTCGACCGGCGAGAAGAAGTGCAGACCGATGTAGTTCTCCGGCTTCTTCGAGGCCGTGGCCAGGCCGGTGATCGGCAGCGTCGAGGTGTTGGAACACATCAGGACGTCCGGCAGCGCATTGGCTTCGGCCAGCTCGGTGGCCTTGGCCTTGATGGCGCGATCCTCGAACACGGCCTCGATGACCATGTCGCAGCCCGTGAGGTCGGCGTGGTCAGCGGTGGTCCGAATCAGCGCCAGCGTGGCCTCGGCCTTGGCGGCATCGAGACGGCCCTTGCTGACGCGCTTGTCGAGCAGACCCTTGCTGTAGGCCTTGCCGCGCTCGGCAGCCTCGATGGTCTGGTCCAGCAGCACGACCTGGATGCCGACACTGGCGGCAACGTAGGCAATGCCCTGCCCCATCATGCCGGCGCCGAGGATGCCGACCTTGGTGGCCTTCCAGGCCGGGTACTGTTCCTTGCTCGGGCGCGAGCCGCCGCCGTTTATCTTCTGCAGGTCGAAGAAGAAGGCCTTGATCTGGTTCTTGGCCTGGCGACCGGTGGCCAGCTTGACGAAATAGCGACGTTCGATCTTGAGCGCGTTGTCAAAGTCGACCTGGGCGCCTTCCACCACCGCCGACATGATGGCGCGCGGTGCCGGGTAGTTGGCGTTCTTGGTCTGCTTGCGCAGATTGGCCGGGAAAGCCGGCAGGTTCATGGCCAGCGACGGCGTCGACGGTGTGCCGCCGGGCATCTTGTAGCCGGACTTGTCCCAGGGCTGCTGTGCGGCCGGATTGGCCTTGATCCAGGCACGGGCCTTGGCCAGCATGTCCTCGGCATCGCTGGCCAGCTCGTCGATGAGACCGGTGGACTGGGCCTTGTCGGCCTTCATGCGCTGACCCTGCAGCAGCACGTTCATGAGCGCGTTCTGGATGCCCAGCATGCGCGTGACACGGGTCAGACCGCCACCACCGGGCAGCAGGCCCAAGGAAACCTCGGGCAGACCGAACTCGGCCTTGGTGCCACCGATGGCGATGCGACGGTGCGCGGCCAGCGCGATTTCCAGGCCGCCGCCCAGGGCGGTACCGTTGAGCGCGGCCACCACGGGCTTGCCCAGGGTTTCCAGCTGACGCAGCTGGCCATTGATCTCGATCAGTTCGGCAGTGAGCGCGTCGGCGTGCTCGGCCGTGGCCTGGATCAGCAGACGCAGGTCGCCGCCGGCGAAGAAGGTCTTCTTGGCGGAGGTGAGGATGACACCGGCGATCTCGGCCTTCTCGGCGTGCAGACGGGCCACGGCCTCGCCCATCGACTTGCGGTACAGCTCGTTCATGGTGTTGGCGGACTGGTTGGGATCATCCAGCGTCAGGGTGACGATGTTGTCCGCGTCCTTTTCCCAGCGGATGGCACTCTGAGTCATGTTCATTCTCTCTGTCATTCAGGGGCTGAGCCGGGCTCAGACGCGTTCGATGATGGTGGCGATGCCCATGCCGCCGCCCACGCACAGGGTGCAGAGGGCGCGCTTGAGACCGCGACGTTCAAGTTCGTCAAGCGCGACCTGCACGATCATGCAGCCGGTGGCGCCGAGCGGATGACCCATGGCGATGGAGCCGCCGTTGACGTTGGTGATGTCATGGGAAATGCCCATGTCCTTCATGAAGCGCATGGCCACGGCGGCGAAGGCTTCGTTGATCTCCCAGAGATCGATGTCGGCGACGGTGAGACCGGCCTTGGCCAGCGCCTTGCGCGCGGCCGGCGCCGGACCGGTAAGCATGATGGTCGGGTCAGCACCGCTGACGGCGGTGGCGACGATGCGCGCACGCGGCTTCAGACCCAGCTTCTTGCCGGTGGCCTCGTTGCCGATCAGCATCAGCGCGGCACCGTCGACGATGCCCGAGGAATTGGCGGCGGTGTGCACGTGGTCGATCTTCTCGACCCAGTGGTACTTCTGCAGGGCGACGGCGTTGAAGCCGCCCATTTCGCCCATCATCATGAACGAGGGTTGCAGGCCGGCCAGCTTCTCGACGCTGGAATCCGGCTTGATGAACTCGTCCTCGGCCAGCACGACCTGACCGTTGAGATCGGTGACCGGCACCACCGAGCCCTTGAACCAGCCCTGGGCACGGGCATTCGCGGCACGCTTGTTGGACTCGACGGCATAGGCGTCGACGTCGGCACGGGTGAAGCCTTCCAGGGTGGCGATCAGGTCGGCACCGATGCCCTGCGGCACGAAGCCGGTTTCGAGGTTGGTTGCCGGGTCCATGGCCCAGGCGCCGCCGTCCGAGCCCATGGGCACGCGCGACATGCTTTCCACGCCGCCGACCACGACCAGGTCCTCGAAACCGGAACGGATCTTCATGGCGCCGAGGTTCACGGCCTCGAGGCCGGAGGCGCAGAAACGGTTGAGCTGAACACCTGCGGTCTCGTTCGGCCAGTGCGCGGCCAGCGCGGCAGTCTTGGCGATGTCGGCACCCTGGTCGCCCACCGGCGCGACGCAACCCAGCACCACGTCATCGACATGGTGCTTGATGGCGGCGCCATTGCGTTCTTCCAGCGCCTTCATCAGGCCGACCACGAGGTCGACCGGCTTCACGGTGTGCAGGGAACCGTCTTTCTTGCCTTTGCCACGCGGGGTGCGCACGGCATCGAAAATCAGGGCTTCCGTCATGGTGGAATGTCCTCTTGGGTGCGGGAAACACAGTGACCACGCGGTCACCGACTGGGTAGCGACTCTGGCGCCTGACCGCCAGCCCGACAATGACGCTTAACACCAAAAAGATGACATAAACGCTCAGGCGGCAGACAGGTCGCTTTTCATGGGCACAGGCATCTTGGCAAGGGCGGGATGCCTGGTTTAAAAAGGGCGACGATCCGCATCGAGGTGACCATGGACACGCCGCGTTTTGACAGTTTTGAGGCGTTCTACCCCTATTACCTGGCCGAGCACAGCAACCGCACCTGTCGCCGCCTGCACTTTGCCGGCACCACGCTGGTCATCGTGATTGCCGTGATTGCGGCACTGACTGCCAATGCCGGCTGGCTGTGGGCCTTGCCGGTGGCGGGTTACGGCTTTGCCTGGGTAGGTCATTTCGTGTTCGAGAAGAATCGGCCCGCCACCTTCAAGCACCCCTTCTACAGTCTGCTCGGTGACTTCGCGATGTATCGCGACATCTGGCTGGGCCGCATCAGCCTCTGAGTGGTCAGGGGCATTCCAGCCCGCCGCTGCTGCTCAGGAAGCGTCGCGCCCCAACGAGGCAGCCTTCGCCCTGGATTCGGCTGACCGGGCCTCGGCAGCCTGCGACTCAGCCGTCACCGTCTCGCAGCGCGTCGGGTCATCGCCGCAGATCGGGCAGGCCCCGTCACGCAAGCCGAGCTTGTTGAGCCCGCCACAGGAGCCCTTGATCGGCTCGCGGCCGCTCATGACGCCCACTGCCATGCCGGCAATCACCAGCAGGATGACGAACAGACAGATCAGGAACAGTGTCATGCGGTGACTCCGGGTCATGGCCGTCACGGGAGCGGACGGCCCTGGATGATTCAGGGACTTGTCAGCAGCGGCTTGGCAGCATCCGAGACGTAGTGCGTGAAACGGCCCTGCTCGCGCGCGATGAAAAGCGCCGCCAGATTCAGCCGGTTCGCCAGCACCAGGCCATCCTGCGGCCCGAGCACGTTCAGTGCCGTGGCCCAGGCATCGGCCGTGGCAACCGCCTTTCCCGGCGCCAGCATGACCGTCACCGACACGCCATGATGACTGACCGGCCGCCCGCTGCGCGGATCGATGGTGTGCGAATAGCGTACGCCATCCTGCTCGAAATAGTTGCGGTAGGAGCCCGACGTGGAGATCGCTCCGCCCCCGGGCAGGTTCAGGCGCCGGGCAACCCGGCCACTGCCATCGGGCTGTTCCACCGCCAGCTGCCAGGACTGTCCGTCGGGACGCAGACCGCGCGTGCGCAGGGTGCCTGCCACGCCCACCAGATAGTCCTGCACGCCACGGCGCTCCAGCACGGCCACCAGACGGTCCACGGCAACCCCCTCGCCCACCGACGACAGATCAACGAACAGGTCGCGCTGCCGGGTCAGCTCGCGCATCGCCGCGTCCAGTTGCAGGTGCTGCCAGCCGACACGGGCACGCGCGGCAGCAATCGCGGCAGCATCCGGCACGCGCTCCGGGCGGCCCTGCGCGCCGAAACCCCAGAGATTGACCAGCGGCCCGATGGTGACGTCATAGCGACCGTCGGTGGCCGCGCTGACTGCCAGCGCTGGCTGCAGCGCCTGCAGCAGGATCGGGGAAACGCCCACCGGCGTGCCGACAGGCGAGGCATTGAAACGCATCAGCTCGGTGTCCGGCTGATAGGTCGACAAGGCTCGATTGATGGCATCCAGCTCGGTCTGCAGCTCGGCCTGCAATGCCGTCGCCGTGACGCCGGAAGGCAGCTCGCGCAGCTTGACCTGCCAGGCCATGCTGTAGAACGCGATGCCGCCCAGCGTCACCGGTGGCGATGGCCGGCTGCAGCCTGACAGGGCCAGTATCGCCAGCACCAGAAGTGCCTGCAGCAGACTCCCCGGCCATCGCCATGGCCAGCGCACAATGACAAGGCCGGGGTGGTGAGGTGGGTGTCGTGAAGACACCCACCTCACCACCCCGGCCGTCACCTGCCGCAGGGTGTATCCGTCAGCCACCGAAGTCATCAAGCAGGATGTTCTCGCGGTCCACCCCCAGATCCTCGAGCATCTTGATGACGGCCGCGTTCATCATGGGCGGGCCGCACATGTAGAACTCGCAATCTTCCGGTGCCGGATGATCCTTGAGGTAGTTCTCGTAGAGCACGTTGTGGATGAAGCCGGTGTAGCCGGTCCAGTTGTCTTCCGGCTGCGGCTCGGACAGCGCCAGATGCCACTGGAAGTTGGGATTCTCGGCTTGCAGCTGGTCGTACTCGTCGACGTAGAAGGTCTCGCGCAGCGAGCGCGCGCCATACCAGAAGCTGATCTTGCGCTTGCTCTTGAGACGCTTGAGCTGGTCGAAGATGTGCGAGCGCATGGGTGCCATGCCGGCACCGCCGCCGACAAAGACCATCTCGGCATCGGTGTCCTTGGCAAAGAACTCGCCGAACGGACCGAACACGGTGACCTTGTCGCCGGGCTTGCGCGAGAACACGAACGACGACATCTTGCCGGGCGGGATCTCGTTCATCTGGCGCAGCGGCGGCGTGGCAATCCGGATGTTGAACTTGAGAATGCCCTTCTCGTCCGGGTAGTTCGCCATCGAGTAGGCACGGATGGTCGGCTCGGTGGTCTTCGAGCTCAGATCGACGATCTTGAACTTCTCCCAGTCGCCCCGGTATTCCTCGCCGATGTCCATGTCCTTGAAGTCGCACTCATAGGGCGGGATTTCCAGCTGCACATAGCCACCGGCGCGGAAATGCACATCCTCGCCTTCCGGCAGTTTCAGGGTCAGTTCCTTGATGAAGGTGGCGACGTTGTCGTTGGAAATGACCTCGCACTCCCAGCGCTTGACCCCGAAGAGCTCCTCGTCGAGCTCGATGTCCATGTTCTGCTTGACCTGGAGCTGGCAGCCCAGGCGCCAGCCTTCCTTGATCTCGCGCTTGGTGAAGTGCGGCTCCTCGGTGGGCAGGATGTCGCCGCCACCGGACTTGACCTTGACCTTGCACTGGCCGCAGGAGCCGCCGCCACCACAGGCCGAGGACAGGAAGATCTTCTTGTCAGCGAGCGCCCCCAGCAGCTTGCCGCCGCTTTCGACCTCGACGCGCTTGTCGGGATCGCCGTTGATGTCGAGAACGACATTGCCGGAGGTCACCAGCTTGGTGCGCGCCGCAAGAATCACCAGCACCAGGGCCACCACCACCCCGGTGAACATCAGCATGCTCAGGACAACAATGAATTCAGTCGACATGGTCTGCTCCTTAAAGCTGGATGCCGGAGAAGGACATGAAGCCCAGCGACATCAGGCCGACGGTGATGAAGGTGATGCCCAGACCCTTGAGGCCGGCCGGCACATCGCTGTACTTCATCTTTTCGCGAATGCCCGCCAGCAGGGCGATCGCCAGCGCCCAGGACAGGCCGGCACCAATGCCGAACACCGTGCTTTCCGCCAGGTTGTACTCGCGCTGCTGCATGAACAGGGCACCGCCGAGGATCGCGCAGTTCACCGTGATCAGCGGCAGGAAGATGCCCAGCGCGTTGTAGAGCGCAGGCAGGTACTTGTCGAGAACCATTTCAAGGATTTGCACGAAGGCGGCAATGGTACAGATGTAGACAAGCAGCGCCAGGAAGCTCAGGTCGATGCTGCCGGCATCGGTCATGCCGGTCCACTCCAGCGCGCCGGCCTTGAGCAGGTAGTTGAAGGCCAGGTTGTTGATGGGCATGGTCAGCGCCATCACCACCACCACCGCGATCCCCAGCATGATGGCGGTCTGCACCTTCTTGGAGATGGCCAGGAAGGTGCACATGCCCAGGAAGAACGACAGCGCCATGTTCTCGATGAAGATCGAGCGGACAAAAAGACTCAGGTAATGTTCCATGCTTCAGCTCCGCTCAATGCGCCTGCGAGGACTTGCTGTTGGGCGCGATCCTGAACTCGTCCTGCTCCTGCTGGGCCGGCTTCCACGAACGCAGCGCCCAGATGATCAGACCGATCAGGAAGAAGGCCGACGGCGGCAGCAGCATCAGGCCGTTGGGCAGGTACCAGCCGCCATCGGCAATGCGCGGCAGGATGGTCAGACCGAACCAGGTGCCGGAACCGAGGATCTCGCGGATGGTGCCGACCAGCAGCAGCAGCGCGGAGTAGCCGAGACCGTTGCCGAGACCGTCGAGAAAGCTCACGCCGGGCGGATTCTTCATGGCGAAGGCCTCGAGCCGTCCCATGACGATGCAGTTGGTGATGATGAGACCGACAAACACCGACATCTGCTTGGAGATGGCGGGAGCGAAGGCCTGCAGGAACTGGTCGACGATGATCACCAGCGAGGCCACCACGACCATCTGCACGATGATGCGGATGGAATTGGGAATGTGGTTGCGGATCATCGACACGAACAGGTTGGAGAACGCCGTCACCGCCGTCAGGCCGATGGACATTGCCAGCGCCGTCTTCATGTTCGAGGTCACGGCCAGTGCCGAGCAGATGCCAAGCACCTGGAACACCACCGGATTGGTGTTGAGAATCGGCTGGACGACAATGTCGCGCATGGAAAGCTTGTCAGCCATGATCAGACTCCAGAGTCACGGACGTTGTCGAGGAACTTGCGGAAACCCATGTCACCCATCCAGAACCTGACCAGGTTGGACACGCCGTTGGAGGTCAGCGTCGAGCCGGACAGGGCATCGACCTGGTGCACGGCTTCCGGCTTGGCGGGATCAACCCCCTTCTTCAGGCCCAGCACCGGGTTGCCGCTGGCGTCATAGACCTGCTTGCCCGGCCACAGTGCTTTCCAGGCCGGGTTGTCGACCTCGCCACCGAGGCCCGGCGTTTCGGCATGCTCAGTGAAAGTGATGCCGGCCACGGTGTTGGCATCGGCACCCACCACCAGATAGCCATGCAGCGTCGACCACAGGCCGTAGCCAGACACCGGCAGCACGTAGCGCTCGGCCTTGCCCTGCTCATTGCGCAGGACGTAGATGTCAGCCTGGTTGGCACGGCGCTTGATGCTGGCGATGTCCTGCTCGCCACTCAGGGCGATGGACTGCTCGGGATCCTTGGCCGCCTTGCGCTGATCATAGGCATCCTGCAAATCGATGCGCTTGAACTCGCCGGTGTCGAGCGTGACCAGGTAACGCTCGAGGCGGGCAAATTCGCGGGACACCTCGGCTGCCGAGCCCTGCCCTTCCGCGAGCACACCGGCTGCAGCAAGGATCTTGCGCTGCTTGTCGAGCATCTTGTTGGTGTCCTGCACCGGCTTCAGCAGGGTCACGGCTGCTGCCAGGGCGATCGAGCAGACCACCGACAGCACCACGGCCACGGTCAGGGTCTTGCCACGGGATTCCTTAGACATGGCGCAGCGCCCTCCGCTTGATGTTGGCCTGGATGACAAAGTAGTCGATCAGCGGCGCGGTCAGGTTGGCAAACAGGATGGCCAGCATCATGCCCTCCGGATAGGCCGGATTGACCACGCGGATCAGCGTCACCATGACACCGCAGACGATGCCGAAGACCCAGCGTCCGGCGTGGGTCATGGCTGCCGACACCGGATCGGTGGCCATGAACACCATGCCGAAGGCGAAGCCGCCGAGCACCAGATGCCAGTGCCAGGGCATGGCAAACATCGGGTTGGTGTCGGAGCCGATGAGGTTGAACAGCAGCGAGGTCATCATCATGCCCATGGACACGCCGGCCATGATGCGCCAGGAGGCGACGCGGGTGGCGAGCAGGATGACGGCCCCGATCGCGATGCCCAGCGTCGAGACCTCGCCCATGGAGCCGGGAATGTTGCCGATGAAGGCATCCCACCAGGTGATGGCCTGCAGACCGCCGTCACCGATGCGCTGCATGGCCTCGATGCCGGCGGCCTTGGCCTGGCCCAGCGCGGTGGCGCCGCTGAAGCCGTCCACCGCCTGCGACCACAGGGCCGGATTGGCCGCGGTCCACACCGTGTCACCGGAAAGCTGCGCCGGGTAGGCGAAGAACAGGAAGGCACGACCGGCCAGCGCTGGATTGACGAAGTTCTTGCCGGTGCCGCCGAAGACTTCCTTGGCGATGACCACGCCGAAGGTGATGCCCAGGGCCACCTGCCAGAGCGGGATGGTCGGCGGGCAGGTCAGCGCGAACAGCACCGAAGTGACGAAGAAGCCCTCGTTGACCTCATGGCCGCGCTTCTGCGCGAACAGCACTTCCCAGAAGCCGCCGACAATGAAGGTGACCAGGTAGACCGGCACGAAATAGGTGGCGCCATAGACCAGGCAGTCCCACCAGCTGCCGGCATCGAAACCGGCAATCAGGCTGATGACCCAGACGCGCCAGGCATCGGTGAGCTGGTCCGGCGTTGCCCCCGGCACGTTGGCGAGCAGGGTCAGGGCCTGGCTGCCGGTGTTCCACATGCCCAGGAACATGGCCGGGAAGGTGGCCGCCCAGACAATGATCATGATGCGCTTGAGATCGATGGAGTCACGCACATGCGCCGCGGCATGCGTCACCTTCTTCGGACTGTAGAAGAAGGTGTCGATGGCCTCGAACAGCGCCGCCCAGTTCTCGTGCTTGCCGCCCTTGCGGAAATCAGGCTCCATGGCCTCGAGTTTGTTCTTGAGCCAGCTCATGCGTCAGCCCTCCTTCTCGATCAGGGTCAGCACATCGCGCAGGACCGGTCCGTATTCGTACTTGCCCGGGCAGGCATAGGTGCACAGGCCCAGATCCTCCTCGTCCAGCTCCAGGCAGCCCAGCGCCTGCGCGGCATCGCTGTCGCCCACCAGCATGCTGCGCAGCAGCTGCGTCGGCAGGATGTCCAGCGGCATCACCTGCTCGTAGGTTCCGACCGGCACCATGGCACGCTCGGAGCCGTTGGTGCTGGTGGTCATGGCAAACGTCTTGCGCAGGAACTTGCCGAGATAGAGGTTGAGCACCGAGCTGCGGTGCGTGCCCGGGCGGAAGTAGTGCAGCAGTTCGCGCTCGCGACCTTCGGCCAGACAGGACACCTGCAGGTGGTAGCGACCCAGGTAGGACTCGACGCCCTGGGCCTGCCGGCCGGAAAGCACCGATCCGGACACCACGCGGTTGTCGCCGGGCTGCAGCTCGCCACTGACCACATCGACCAGCGAGGCCCCCAGGGGAACCTTGATCAGGCGCGGCTGCTTCACCACCGGACCGCCCAGCGAAATCACGCGCTGCGTGTCAATGCGGCCCTGGGTGAAGAGCACGCCGATGGCGGCCACATCCTGGGCATTGAGATGCCAGACCGTGCGCTGGGCCGACACCGGATGCAGGAAATGGATATGGGTCCCGACCAGACCTGCCGGATGCGGACCGGAAAAGACCTCGTTGCGCGCCGTGCCGGTGGGCAGGTCGCTGCCGGGAGCCTGCGCGACATAGACCGTCGACGCCAGCTGCTGCAGCAGGACCAGGCCGTCGGCAAAGTCCTGCTCGCGGCCGACCAGGGTCACGCGCGGATGCGCCGCCAGCGGATTGCTGTCCATGGCATTGACGAAGATGGCCGAGGGCTGGCTGGCGGGATCGGGAACCTTGCTGAACGGACGGGTACGCAAGGCTGTCCAGATGCCGGAGGCAAGCAGACGCTCGCGCACGGCGTCGGCGCCCAGGCTGGCGAGGGCGTCACGTGCCACCGCCGGGAAGCTGACCGCGTCCGTGATGGCAGGATCAATGTCGATGACCAGCGACTGGAACACGCGCTTGTGTCCGCGGTTGATGGCACGCACGCGGCCGCTGGCCGGCGCCGTGAACACCACGGCCGGGTTCTTCTTGTCGCTGAACAGGGGCTGGCCAAGGATGACCTGATCGCCTTCGGCGACAGACATGGTGGGCTTGAGCCCGGGATAGTCGGCACCGACCACGGCAACGGAGCGCACGACGGGGCTGGTCCCAATCTGCTGGACAGGCGCACCCGCGATGGGCACATCGAGACCACGCTTGATCTTGATCATGGAGGCTTCCGGCAACGGTTGTTGTTATGGGCAGCGTCACTCGCGACACGACCCGGTTGGGCCGAAAGTATAAGGGAAAGACCGCAGGTGGAAACCCTGAACCGGGCCGGGACAGACCGAATGGGAGGCAAACAGACCGATTGCAGCCGTGACACGGCGGCTGCGCAAAAAAAAGCAGGGGCTTGTGCCCCCTGCTTTTTTCGCCACGGCTCAGACCGATCAGGCGGCCGGCAGCGAGAGGTGATGCGTACCGGCGATCTGCTCGGCAATGCGCATGACCTGGCAGCTGTAGCCCATCTCGTTGTCGTACCAGACATAGAGATTGGCCTTGTTGCCGTTGACGATGGTGGCCTGGGCATCGAACACGCCGGCGGCACGCGAGCCGATGAAGTCGGACGACACCACTTCGGTGGAGTTGGTGAAGTCGATCTGCTCGTCAAGGCTGGTGTGCAGGGACACGTTGCGCAGGAACTCGTTGATCTCTTCCTTGCTCGCGGCCTTGTCCAGGGTCAGGCTGAGGATGGCCATGGACACGTTCGGGGTCGGCACGCGGATGGAGTTGCCGGTGAGCTTGCCGAGCAGTTCCGGCAGTGCCTTGGCCACGGCCTTGGCGGCACCGGTCTCGGTGATGACCATGTTGAGCACGGCGGAACGACCACGGCGGTCGGCCTTGTGGTAGTTGTCGATCAGGTTCTGGTCGTTGGTGAACGAGTGCACGGTCTCGACGTGGCCGGACTGGATGCCGAACTGGTCGTTCATGACCTTGAGCACCGGCGTGATGGCATTGGTCGTGCACGATGCCGCCGACAGGATGGTGTCCGCATCGGTGATGGTGTCGTTGTTGACGCCGTAGACGATGTTCTTGACGTCGCCCTTGGCCGGCGCGGTCAGGATCACGCGGCTGACGCCCGGGCAGGTCAGGTGCTGACCGAGGCCTTCGCTGTCCTTGAGCTTGCCGGTGTTGTCGATGAGCAGGGCATTGCTGATGCCGTACTGGGTGTAATCGACGTCGCTGGGCTTGCCGGCGTAGATCACCTTGATGAAGTTGCCGTTGGCAATGATGGCTTCGTTCTCTTCATCCACCGCGATGGTGCCTTCGAACGGACCGTGGATGGAGTCGCGGCGCAGCAGCGAGGCACGCTTCTGCAGGTCGCCGTCGGTGGTCTTGCGGACGACGATGGCACGCAGGCGCAGACCGCCGGTGAGGCTGGCCTTCTCGATCAGCAGGCGGGCCAGGATGCGGCCGATGCGGCCGAAGCCGTAGAGTACGACGTCACGCGGCTCGCCTTGCTGCGGCAGGCCGATGCCCGGACGCAGGGCAGCCTCGACGAAGCTGCGCAGGTCCTGGCCGGCGCCCTTCTCGCGGTACTCGATGGCGAGCTTGCCGATGTCGACCTGGCAGGGACCGAGGTCCAGCGAGGCCACGATGTCGAGAATCGGATAGGTATCCACCACCGACAGATCGCCGGCGATCATGCGCACGCGGCGGTGATACTTGAGAATCTGGATGACCGAACGGTTCACCAGCGCACGACCGAAAACCGTGGTGATGACGTTGCGCTCGCGGTACAGGGTACCGATCACGGGGATCATGGACTCGGCGATGGACTCGCGATTCTTCCAGCGGCCGAAGTGGTCGGCCTGCAGGGCCTTGATGGTGTCGACGGTCACAGACTCATCCTCGTTGCACATAAAGAGGACAGGATTCTACGGGACAACCCGCTCCGGCTGCCAGCCCGCTCGGCACACGACTAATGGCATGAGCCGGCGGCAGCGCGCTGACGATCAGGATTCCGGCGTCAGCGCACCGGCGCAGGGCTCGCCCTGGCGACGGGTGAAGACCCAGTCATCCCCCCGGCTCAGGTCGGGGCTGAAACGGTAGCCATCGACGTCATAGGCCTGCAGCTGGTCAGGCTGGCTGATCCGGTTGCGGATGATCCAGGCAGCCATGCGTCCCCTCGCCTTCTTGGCAAAGAAACTGATGATCTTGAACTGGCCGTCCTTCTCGTCGCGGAACTGCGGAGTGACCAGGCGACCGGCCAGCTTCTTCGGCTGCACCGCCTTGAAATACTCCTGCGAAGCCAGGTTGATCAGCACGTCGTCGCCCTGCGCTGCCAGGTCGGCATTGAGCGCATCGGTAAGCTGCTCGCCCCAGAAGGCATACAGGCTGCGCCCGGCCGGATTGGCCAGCTCGGTACCCATTTCCAGACGATACGGCAGCATCAGATCGAGCGGACGCAGCACGCCATAAAGTCCGGACAGCATGCGCAGATGCTGCTGGGCATGATTGACGTCATCCAGCGACCAGCGCGCGACATCGAGGCCGGCGTAGACATCGCCCTTGAAGGCGAACAGGGCCTGACGCCCCGCCGGCTCGGCATACTCGGGGCGCCAGTCCTGGTAGCGGGCGACATTCAGGGCAGCCAGCTTGTCGGACAGCCCCATCAGGCTGGCCACCTGCGCCGGGGTCAGCGGACGCAGGATGTCGATCAGCTCGGAGGAGCGCGCCAGAAAGGCCGGCTGCGTGCTGGCCAGCCCGGCAGGCAGTGGCGACTCGTAATCCAGGGTCTTGGCGGGCGACAACACGATGAGCATGAACAACTCCGGACTCGGCCGATGTGGTGGCCGGTAGTATAGTGCGCCCACGCCCCCTGCACAGACTGAATCATGAGCCTGTCCTCCGCACCTGCTCCTGCCCTGGCCGACTGGCCGGACCTTGCCGTCACCGCCGAGGCCGTGATCGTGCTCAGCGACCGCGTCTGGCGCATCAGCGCCGGCAATCCCGGCCTGATGACCGGACCTGGCACCAACAGCTATCTGCTGCTGGGACCGGAGGCCGTGGCCGTGGTCGACCCCGGCCCGGCCGATGAGGCCCACTTCCAGGCACTGATGGCCGCTGTCCGGCACAGCGGTCGACCCTTGCGACACATCCTGCTCACGCACACGCACCGCGATCATTCACCGGGCTGCGCCGCCCTGGTGGCCGCCACCGGTGCCCGCGTGCACGGTCTGCCGCCGCTGGCCGAGGACCCCAGCCAGGACCGCGACACGGTCGTCGATGTCGAATTGCGCGGGCATTGCTGGGATGCCCTGGGCTGGCCGCTGACCGTGCTGCACACGCCGGGACATGTCGAGAACCACCTCTGTTTCGCCGACCTCGAACAGGGCTGGGTGATCACCGGGGACCACCTCATCCAGGGCTCCACGGTGGTGATCATTCCGCCGCACGGACGGCTGGCCGACTACATGGCCTCCTTGCGCCTGCTGCTGGACTATCCGCTGGAGGCCGTTCTGCCCGGTCACGGCCGTGTCATGACCGGTGCCCGCCAGGTCATCGCGGGCACGCTGGCGCATCGCCAGCAGCGCGAGGACAAGGTCCTGGAACGTCTGGCAGGCCAGCCGCCGCTGGCCCTGGCGGATCTGGTGCCGCTGGTCTATGACGATGTCGCGCCGTGGCTTCATCCGGTCGCACGCTTCAGCCTGTGGGCGCACCTGATCAAGCTCGAGGAGGAAGGCCGTGCCGTCTGCCGCAACGAGCTCTGGCAGTTGCAGGTCGCAGCTGGGGTAGAATAGCCGCCAACGCAATCCGGCCCGTGCAGCGGCGGGCCCCATCGAGCAAGGATTTCCGGCATGACCGATGAACGACTGACGCGACTGAAGACCGGTGCCTTCGAGCGTCGCCTGTCCATAGCCAAGGCCTCCATCGTGGCTGGCACACGCATGGCCGCCGCGTCTGCCGGGTCCATGTTCTCGGCCCCCGAAAACCGCGCCACGGCACGCCGCAAGGCGCTTGCGGAACAGGCCGACTATCTCGTCAACGAACTCGGCAAGCTCAAGGGCAGCGTGGTCAAGATCGGTCAGATGATGGCGCTCTACGGCGAACACTTCCTGCCGGTGGAAATCACCCAGGCCCTGCACAAGCTCAACGACAGCACCACGGCACTGACCTGGGCGTCGCTGGAGCCGCTGGTGCGGCAGCAGCTGGGCAGCCGCTTCGACGAGCTGGAGATTGATCCGGAGCCGCTGGGCGCCGCCTCGCTGGCGCAGGTTCACCGTGCCCGCCGCCGTCGCGACGGCCTTGAGCTGGTGCTCAAGATCCAGTACCCGGGCGTGGCGCAGGCCATCGATGCCGACCTCAACCTGGTCACGCACATGCTGCGCCTGACCCGTGCCGTGCCGCAGACACGCGACTTTGACGAGTGGCTGGACGAGGTGCGCATGATGATGCACCGCGAGGTCAACTACCCGCTGGAGGCCGAGACCACCCGTCACTTCCGCGACTATCTCAAGAACGACCCGCGCTTCATCGTGCCCCAGGTGTTTCCGGAATATTGCGGAGAGCAGCTGCTGGTCATGACCTACGAGCATGGCGTGCCGGTCAACAGTGCCCGCATCATGACCCTGCCACCGGAGCGCCGCAATGCCATTGCCCGCGCCGCGCTCGAGGTCTGCTGCCGCGAGGTCTTCGAGTGGGGGCAGATCCAGACCGACCCCAATTTCGGCAACTATCTGGTACGTCTCGGAAACGGCGCTGACCAGCCGGACCAGATCATCCTGCTCGACTTCGGTGCCGTGCGTGACTTTCCGGAAAACCTGCTGGCCCTGGCCCGCAACCTGACCAAGGCCGCCTATCGCCGTGACCGCGATGCCATGCGCCAGGCCATGGTCGGTTTCAAGTTTCTCGACAGCCTCAACAGCAGCACCCGCGAGAACTTCATCGACCTCGCCCTGCTCGCCTTCGAGCCGTTTGCCGAACCGGAGTTCGTGCCGGCAGAGGTACTCAATGCCAATGGCGACTACTGCTGGGCGCGCAGCCGCCTGCATGTGCGTGCCACGTCCCAGGCCGCGCGCTCGGCCGCCAGCCGCCACTTCGTGGTGCCGCCCAAGGAATTCATGTTCCTGACCCGCAAGCTCATGGGCGCCTACACGTTCATGACCGTGATGGACGCCCAGATCAAGGCCCGCGCCCTGCTGACGCCTTACATGTAAGGCGTCAGGCGCAGGAACAGGCCGGTCACCAGCACGCCGATACCGGCGATCTCCACCACTGACAGCGCCGCCATGAAGCCGTGGATCACCCAGCCCGGCAGATGGAAGCGTCCCAGCACATAGGGACGCGCCAGCTGGTTGCGGGTGTCATTGAGCCAGCCATGCACCAGGTAGGTGCCCACGGCCGCCACGAAGAACACCAGCGGCCCCGCCACCGACCACCAGGTCACTGCCACTGACCACGGGCTCAGCGCCGCCAGCACCGCCACCAGCAGACTGGCAAAGGCATAGAACAGCGATGTGCGATGCGCGACATCCACGTAATGCGGCGCCCGTGCCTGCGGGCTGCGTGCTATCGCCGCGTACTTCCACAAGCCGGTCAGCAGGCCAGTCATGAACAGGCCGCCTGCTGCCAGCAGGGCCAGACTGACCGCCTGGTGGTGGAGTTCGGCCGAGAGCAGCCAGGCATTCATCACGGTCGTGGTCATTCATTACACCCAAGTACAGTTGTTGATCTTTTGCAAAATATCACAGAGGCCATTATGGTACGCGTGACTTGACAGTCAGCGCGATCCGGCCGCGCCTTCACGCCAAGTAGCCGCAGCATCAGGAAGCCATCATGCGATTCACCGAAGAACACGACGCCCTGCGTCGCACCACGCGCCAGTTTGTTGAAAACGACGTCAATCCGCACGTCGACCAGTGGGAAGAGGCCGGCCGCTTTCCGGCCCATCAGCTGTTCAGGCGCATGGGCGATCTCGGTCTGCTCGGCGTGCACAAGCCGGTGGAGTATGGCGGCTCCGGTCTCGACTACTCCTACAACATGGTGGTGGTGGAAGAGCTGGGTCGCATTGCCTGCGGCGGCATTCCCATGGCCATCGGCGTGCAGACTGACATGGCGACGCCGGCGATTGCCCGTTTCGGCTCCGACGAGCTCAAGGACACCTTCCTGCGCAAGGCCATCACCGGCGAATACGTCTGCTCCATCGCGGTCAGCGAGGTGCATGCCGGCTCTGACGTGGCGGCCATCAAGACCCGCGCGGTCAAGGACGGCGACGACTACGTCATCAACGGCTCCAAGATGTGGATCACCAACAGCCTGCAGGCCGACTTCTTCTGCCTGCTCGCCAACACCAGCGATGAAGGTCCCTACAACAACAAGTCGCTGATCGTGGTGCCGTCGAAGACGCCGGGCATCTCCTTCTCCAGCCCCATCGACAAGCTCGGCCAGCGCAGCTCCGACACCGCGCAGGTGTTCTTCGACAACGTGCGCGTGCCGCAGAAGAACCTGATCGGCGCCGAGGGCATGGGCTTCATGATGCAGATGCTGCAGTTCCAGGAGGAACGCATCTTCTGCGCCGCCAGCGGCATCGGCGGCATGGTCAAGTGCGTCGAGCTGACCATCGATTACGCGCGCTCGCGCATGATCTACGGCAAGCCGCTGCTGGACCAGCAGGTGGTGCACTTCCGCCTGGCCGAGCTGATGACCGAGATCGAGGCCCTGCGCGGTCTGGTGCATTCGGTCTGCGAACAGCACATCGCCGGCGACAACGTCACCATGCTGGCCTCGATGGCCAAGCTCAAGGCCGGACGCCTGATGCGCGAGGTCACCGACAGCTGCCTGCAGTACTGGGGCGGCCAGGGCTTTACCTGGGACAACCCGATCGCGCGCGCCTACCGCGACGGCCGTCTCGCCTCCATCGGCGGCGGCGCCGACGAGGTCATGCTCGGCATCATCTGCAAGCTCATGGGCACCCTGCCTGGCAAGAAACGCTGAAAAACCATTGCGTTGCAGCGCAAATCAAACCGACGGATCACCATTCGTCGGTTTTTTACACAAACGCGGCAAAACACCAACCCGTGTTGATTGTTTTGTCAGCAGCCGGACTGGCAGCATGATCCTGTTTCCGGGCAAGGACGTCAGGAAGCATCAACGCCCATGCGTCCTGCGGTTTTGCCGCGACCTGCCCGGTACCTGATCATGAAGAAACAGCTGCTCGCCCTTGCCACCACCGCCGTGCTGACCGCCACCAGCGCGCATGCCAGCATTGATCCCGACCTGCAGCGCGCCAAGCGCGGGCCGGTCAGCAATTCCTACGTGGTCACCATTGATCTGGCCAAGGCTCGCAAGCAGTACGGCAAGGCCAATGGTCGTGACATCGCCGAAGCGATGGTGCGCGAAGTCGGCAATGCCCCGCTGCGTCATGTCTACGAACGCGCCATGCAGGGTTTCGCGGCGGGCCTGACCGCCGGCCAGGCCAATGCCCTGCGCAAGAACAAGTCGGTGCTGCGTGTTGACCAGGACCAGTATGTCGCGGTCGCCGCCACCCAGTCGTCGGCTCCCTGGGGACTGGATCGCATTGACCAGCCAACCGGTCTCAACGGCCAGTTCACCTACCCGGATGCCGCCGCCAACGCTGCCCACATCTACGTGCTGGATACCGGCATCCTCGCCAGCCACAGCCAGTTCACCGGTCGCCTCGGCACCGGCCGCAACTTCATCGCCAACGAGGATGGCGCCATCAACGCCACCAACACCAACGACTGCAACGGCCATGGCACCCATGTCTCCGGCACGGCAGCCGGCACCACCTATGGCGTCGCCAAGCAAGCCACCGTGCATGCCGTGCGCGTGCTGGGCTGCGATGGCGGTGGCACCGTCTCCGGCGCCATCGCCGGCATCGACTGGGTGATCAGTCACGTCAGCGGTCAGCGCAGTGCCGGTCAGGCCTGGCCGGCGGTGATCAACCTGTCGCTGTCGTCCAGCACCTACACGCCCTTCAATGACGCGGTGAAGAAGGCTGTCGCCAACCGCGTGCTGGTGGTTGCCGCCGCCGGCAACAGCAACGCCGATGCCTGCGCCTATTCCCCGGCCGGCACCCCGGAAATTCTCACCGTCGGCGCCACCAGCAGCAACGACGCCCGTGCCAGCTTCTCCAACTTCGGCAGCTGCGTTGACGTGTTCGCCCCTGGCGTCGGCATCCTGTCGTCGGTGCATACCGGCACCACCGCCACCGCCAGCTACAGCGGCACCTCGATGGCCGCACCGCATGTGGCCGGCGTGGTGGCGCACCACCTGACCCTGAACCCGTCCGCCACCCAGGAACAGGTCGCCACCCTGCTGATCAACGAGAGCGTCAAGGACATTGTCGGCAGCGAAGGCACCGGCTCGCCGGATCGTCTGCTGCAGATGCCGGCCGGCACCGTGCTGCCGCCGGCACCGCCACCCGAACAGCCAGCGGCCGCGCCATGCAGCAACTGCCAGCCCTACAGCGTGACAGCCAGTGCCGGCTCGGTCGCCACCCTGCCCTCCAGTGCCGGTTTCAGAACCACGCAGTCCATGGCACTTCGCGGCTACCTGCGCGCACCGAGCAACATGACCGGCAGGATTTTCCTCGACAAGCAGAACGCCAAGACCCGCAAATGGGCCAACGTCGCCTCCAGTGCCACTGGCAGCAGCGTCGATCTGACCTATTCGGCCGGCGCCGGGACCTACCGCTGGCGTGTCCAGGTGGTCAGCGGCAGCGGCAGCTACACCTTCTACGGCCAGCCGAACTAGACACTGCCCTTTCCGCTCCACCCGCTCGCCCCCGCACAGGCTTCCTGCCTGTCGGGGGCGAGTCCGTCAAGTCTTGCAGCATCTCCTTAGCACAGTTAAGTTAGCGTCCGACCGCGTGGAACACGCTTCCGCGCCCACCATTGCGTTGCACAGACGCTCGCCAGCAAGCGCCCCGAGAGGCTGCTGAGGACAAAAAGCATGACAACTCACGCCGACGTCATTTCTCCCATCGATGTGGCCCGCAAGCTGCCCGATCTGCTGCCGCGCCTGCCGCGCATGGTGCAAGGCCTGCTGCTTGCCAACAACACCAGCAATGACAAGACGGTAGGCCTGGCCTGGGCCTTCGAGCAGGCCGTGCGGGAAAATCCGCAGGGCGTCGCCATTCTTTACCGTGATGTCAGCTTCACCTACAGCGAATTCAACCAGTGGGCCAACCGCCTGGCTCACGTCTTCCTGCGCCAGGGCCTGAAGAAGGGTGATGTCGCCACGGTACTGATCGAGAACCGTCCGGAACTGCTGGTGACCGCGCTGGCGCTGAGCAAGATCGGCGTCATCGCCGCCCTGGTCAACACCTCGCAGACCGGCAAGGTGCTGACCCACAGCATCAACCTGGTCAAGCCGTCGGTGCTGGTCACCGGCGCCGAATGCGCCGCCAATGTCATGGACGTGCGTGCCGACCTGCTTCTCTCGGACAGCCAGCTGTTCTGGCTCGATGACGCCGACTGCAGCCAGCACGCCGGACAGGCCCCCGAGGGTCTTCGCAACCTGGCCGAGGAAGCTGTCGCCAGCCCCGGCTACAACCCGCCGACCGCGCAGCACATCCATCGTCTTGACGGTCTGTTCTACATCTATACCTCCGGCACCACCGGTCTGCCCAAGGCGGCCGTGTTCAACAACGGGCGCTGGATGAAGGCCTACGGCGGTCTCGGCTTCAGCCTCGGGCTGGGACGTGATGACGTGCTCTACTCGACCCTGCCGCTCTACCACGCCACCGCCATGGTGGTGTGCTGGGGCGCCGTCATTGCCGGTCGCAGCGGTCTGGCCATTCGCCGCAAGTTCTCGGCCAGTGAATTCTGGGATGACTGCCGCAAGTACAAGGCCACGGCCTTTGGCTATGTCGGCGAACTCTGCCGTTATCTGCTGGAAAAGCCGGCCGGTGAGGGTGACCGTGCCCATGCCGTGCGCAAGATGGTCGGCAACGGCCTGCGTCCGTCGATCTGGCGCCAGTTCAAGGAGCGTTTCGGCATCGAGGTGGTTGCCGAGCTGTACGGTTCCTCCGAGGGCAACGTCGGCTTCAGCAACATCTTCAATTTCGACAACACCGTCGGCTTCTCGCCCGTGCCCTACGCCATCGTCAAGTACGACAAGGAAGCCGAAGCCCCGGTGCGTGACAGGAAAGGCCGCATGATCAAGGTCAAGCAGGGCGAAGTCGGCCTGATGATCGGCGAGATCAGTGACAAGACACCGTTCGATGGCTACACCGACAGCGGCAAGAACGTCAGCTGCATCTTCACCGACGTGTTCAAGAAGGGCGATCGCTACTTCAACACCGGCGACCTCATGCGCGACATCGGCTTCCGCCATGCCCAGTTCGTCGACCGTACCGGCGACACCTTCCGCTGGAAGGGCGAGAACGTGTCGACCACCGAGGTCGAGAACATCATGACCGGCCACCACAGCCTGGCGGAGGCCGTGGTCTACGGGGTCGAGATTCCCAACACCAACGGTCGCGCCGGCATGGCCGCCATCACCCCGCACGCCGGTCACACGGTCGACTTCTCCAATCTCGCCACCTACCTGCGTCGCGAGCTGCCGCCCTATGCCGTACCGGTATTCCTGCGCGTCAAGGCGGCCATGGAGACCACCGGGACCTTCAAGTACCAGAAATCCGGCCTCAAGCAGGAAGGTTTCGATCCGTCACTGTGCGGCGACGAACCCCTGTTCGTGATGCTGCCCGGCAACAGCGACTTCGTGCCGCTGGATGCCGCTGTCCACGCGGACATCCTGGCCGGAAAATTCCGTTTCTGAGCATCACCCGCCTGCCGGCAGCACGCTGCCGGCAGGTTTCCGCACGGCCCTGACACGGCATCACGCCACTTTCACCCCGCCCCCCGGCAACTGCACGACCTCATTCTGCGGATTTCGTTCAAAAATCCGACATTTGGAATAACGAGACTTGTTCTCGCTCCGTGGAGCGTCTACAACGACGGCTGATCGTGTCCGCTTGCATTTCGGTTGTTCTTGAACGACCCTGAATCCGACAACGGATGGTTTCAACACCCCCCATGACGGGAGCAGTCAACGTGCCTATTCACCTTGCCCTGATGGCGTTCAGCCAGTTGCGGAGGCTCTGGTCATGACCGTTGTGGCCATTACCGGCATCGGTGGATCGCTGGGATTGCGTCTGGTGGAACGTACCATCGCCCTGGGCTGGAGCGTGCGCGGCATAGACCGGGATGCCACCGCAGGACTGCGCGCCCGTGCTCGCGGCGCCCAGGTGGTCATCGCCGACATCAATGACCGCGACGCGCTGCGTCGCTGCCTGGATGGCGCCGACGTGGTCATGCACACTGCTGCCCGGGTCGGGGAGGACGGTCCGCTTGCCGCGTTCGAACATGACAACGTGCATGGCACCGACTCGGTATGTGCGGTCATGGAGGAGCTTGGCCTGCGCCACCTGATCCATGTTTCCAGCGTGATGGTCTACGGTTTCGACTATCCGCCTGATGCCGACGAAGACACCGCCACCCAGGGCCAGGGCAACGTCTACAACACCACCAAGATCGCTGGTGAGCGGCTGGTCCGCGAGCGCATCGACGCCGGCACGCTGGATGCGGTGATCCTGCGTCCCAGCGAGCTTTACGGTCCTGGCTGCAAGGCCTGGGTGGATCGCCCGCTGGAGCTGCTGCGCAATCTGCAGTTCGCGCTTCCCGATCGCGGCCGCGGCGTGCTCAACCCCCTGCATGTCGACAACCTCATCGATGCCATGCTGCTGGTCTGGCAGCAGCTGCGCACCACGCCTGACACGGTGCGTGGCCAGGTCTTCAACATCACCGATGGCGTCACGGTGTCCTGTGCCGAGTTCTTTGGCTGGCATGCGCGCATGGTGCACAGGCCGCTGCCCCTGGTCAGCACGACGGCAGCGACGCTCCTGTTGCGCCTGGGCAAGCTGTTCTGGTGGGCCAGTGCACGCTTCGAACCCATTTCCAGCGAATCCCTGCGTTTCGTGCTGCGCCGGCATCGCTACGACATCAGAAAGGCGCGCGACGTGCTTGGCTATGTCCCGCATATCCAGCTCGATGCCGGCATGCGTGACCTGTTCCGTTACCGGGAGGTGGATGAGGATGTGGCTGTCGAGAGTGCCTCGTGACGTTCTGACCTTTCATGCCGTGTTCATGGCGGCGGCGATTCCTGCCGCCCTGACCGTGCAGGGACGCTGGCTGGGTCTGCTGCTGTGCCTGTGCGCCCTGCTCTACAACCTGGCTCTGCCGCTGTTCTGCCAGTGGCGCGGTGATCGCGAAGGACTCGCGCTGTGGCGCTTCCTGCTGCCGCTGTCAATCGCCCTGCCCTGCGCCGACTGGATGCTGGTGGAGCGCATGCAGACCCTGCAGTTCCCCGATCATGGCGCGCCTCGGCTGGGCGGTGCGGTGCCGATCTACTTCATGGGGTTCTGGATCATGCTGCTGTGGCCGCTGCTGCGCCTGGCCCAGGCTTGGCGGCACGGCTATCTGTGGACAGGTGCCAGCGGCCTGCTGGCGTTCGTGATCTGGGAGTGGGCCGCTCGACCGATGGCACTGTGGCATGCCGTCGACGTGACCCAGATTGCCGGTTTCGCGCTCTATCCGCTGCTGCCTGAGGCAGCGCTGTGCATGCTGGCACTCTGGGCCTGGCGCCAGTTGCGCCACCAGACCGCACTGGCACGGCTGATCGCCGGGCCGGCCATCGCCGTGTTCTATGCCGGCGCACTCAGTCTGGCGCTGCTCTGGATCGGCTGATCGCTGGATTGGCTGATCAAAAGACACCATCCACACCGGGCGGGCAGGCACGCCAGCCCGGCTTGACGATGCCTCAGGCCTGGTCGCCCAGGTAGCGCGCCTTGACCCGGGCCAGCGCGGCGCTGGCATCGATCTGGTCAGGATGGAAGTCGCGGCGGTAGAACGCCAGATAGGACGGGATCAGCTTGCGGAAATGCCCCGGCACGCCCCACATCTCGTTCACGGCCTTCAGCCACAGGCGCGGGCTGCTGGCCAGACCGCGGGTCTGCAGCAGACGCACCAGGTCAACGGCGGTGAAGCCGAGAAACAGCACGGTGACCATGGCCATCTCCGACAGTCGCAGCCACTCGTCATCCACGGTCTGCTTGTAGACGTCGAACGCCACCGCCTTGTGCTCGGCCTCCTCGACGGCATGCCAGGCCCACAGCTTCGCCATGCGCGGATCCATCTTCTCCAGCTCGCTGCCCGGCAGCAGGAAGCCTTCAGCCAGGATCGCGGTGAAATGCTCGACCGCCACCGTGTGCGCGAGCTGGCGCTCGGGCGAGAAGCGCTTCTTCATGAAGCGCATGAAGGCGCCGACATTGCGGTCGATGACGTCGATGGGCAGGCCGCGGCGCACCAGGAAATCGTTGAGCAGGCCATGCTCGCGGGAATGATGGCCCTCCTGGCCGATGAAGGCGCGCACCGCCTCCTTCAGCGCCGGATCGGTGAGACGGTCGCGGAAATGCCGCACCGAATCGATGAAGAAGCGCTCTCCTTCGGGGAAGCCGCCTGACATGGCCGACAGCAGCAGAGTCTTGAACGGGTCGTTGTCGTACCAGTACTCGGGAATGTCGTCGCTCAGGTCGAACTTCATGTGACGGACCTTGAGATCGTGCTGGCCAAGGGCGGCACGCTGCACGGCACGGGTATCGAGGGCGGCGGTCATGGGGAATTCCTCATCGTTGACTACCCGGTCAGAATACTGGTGCGCAATGCCGCCCCGTGAGATGCTGCGCGGACAACATGCTTGTCATTGGTGGCCACATGCGGAGGTCCGGTGTCCCTGCTGAGCTTGCCTGACTGGGCCGACCTGCCCAACACGCCGGTAACCTATCCGGCCACCTACCTGGCCATCGCCGGCGAACGCGGCCTCGATACCCGGGCGCTGCTGCAGACTGCGGGACTCGATCCGGCGCTGGTCGATGACCTGGGCGGACGGATCTCGCTGAGACGCTTCCTGGTCCTGCTCGAGGCCCTGCTGGACGCCACCGACGACACCGGTCTGGCCATCGAGGCCAGCCTGCGCATGCCGCTGACGGCGCATGGCAGCATGGGCTATGCCCTGCTCTGCGCCGACCGGCCACGCACTGCCATCGACATCCTCAACCGTTTCTGGTCGCTGCGCGGCCGCGGCATCTGCTTCCGCCACGAGGAGCATGACACTCGCCACGTCTTCGTGTTCGAGACCGAACTGGTGCTGCCCGAGCGGCTGCGCCAGCTCATGCTCGAGGCCACCACGCTGAGCTTCTGCCAGGGCGTGCAGTTCCTGCTCGGTCCGGAACCGCTGCAGGGCGAGGTCTGCTTCGACTTCCCTGCCGGCGCGCACGTCGACCGCCTGCGCCCGCGCTGCCCGCCGCTGCGTCACCAGCAACCGCGCACCTGCGTGGTGCTGCATGACACGGAGCGCTTCGAGCGCCGGCTGCTGACCGCCAATCCGGAGGGCCTGCAGCAGGCTCTGAGCCAGTGCGAGCGCGAACTCGCCCTGCTCGGCGAACTGGCCTCGGCACGGCCGCTGCTGGCACGCGCACGTGCCGAAATGCTGCTCACCGCCACCGGCTACCCGTCACCGGCGGAGCTGGCGCGCCGTCTGCACCTGTCACTGCGCACCCTGCGCCGCCAGCTGCTGCAACAGGGCAGCGGCTACCAGCATCTGCTCGACGAGGCCCGCCATCGCGATGCCCTGCAGCTGCTGGCCTCGCCGCAGCCGGAGATCGCCCGCATCGCCGGGCTGCTGGGCTACCGCGAACCGGCCAACTTCACCCGTGCCTTCCGCCAGTGGACAGGCCAGACACCCAGTGCCTTCCGGGCTCAGGCCCTGGCCGACCACACGCGTCGATAGGCACCGTCCGGGTCGTACTGCTCGGCCTGTCGACGCGGACAGAAACGGCGCACGCCACGCGGATCGGTGCCGCGCCCGGCCAGATAGAGCCAGTTGCCCTGGTTGCTGCAGGGGTCGTAATCCATCAGCTGCGACTCGAACCAGGCCGCCCCGGCCCGCCAGTCACCCGGCACATCATGGATCAGCCAGCTGGCGACCATCTGGCGCATCCGGTTGGACAGGAAGCCGGTGGCCGCCAGATCGCGCATCCCGGCATCGACGAAGGCCTGTCCGCTGCGACCGGCGCACCAGTCGGCGAACCGTCGGGCATCGTGACGCGGCGGGGGCAGCTGTCCAAGCCCCTCGACGCGGTACAGGCGACTGCCATGACGGGCATGCAGGAAGCGGAAGTAATCACGCCAGAGCAGCTCGAACCACAGCCAGTAGCTGCCGTCGCTGACACCGGCCTCGGCCTCGTGGTCGCGCAGCGCGGCGAACACCCTGCGCGGCGACAGCGCCCCGGTGGCCAGCCAGGGTGACCACTTGCTGGAATAGCTGGTGCCGGTCAGACCGTTGCGCGTGGCCTTGTAGGTCGGTGCCCGGTCATCGCTGAAATAGGCATGCAGATGACGCAATGCCGCCTGCTCGCCGCCCTGCCAGGCCGGCTCGGCATAAGGGAAGGCGCTGCGGGGATCGTGTGCCGGCTCCGGGCGCGCCAGACGCGGCGGAACATCCGGCACGGGGCAGGCTGCAGGCCGTGGTGGCAGACTGACTGGCTCGGGCAGGGGCTGCAGGGGCAGCACGCCGGCCTCCTCGATACGCACCCGGAATCGCGTGAACACGCCGGGCAGGTCGGCGACCGCAAACGGCAGCTGAGGCGGAGCGATCAGGGTCGCGTGCCAGATCGTCTGCACCGTGATGCCGGCAGCCCTGATCGCCCGCACCGCGTCCTGCTCCTGCGGACAGGGAATGTCCTCGCAGACGATGCGGCTGGCGCCGCAGGCCCGCGCCAGCGCCGGCAGCACCGTCTCCGGCGTGCCAGTGACGATCTCGAGGCCGTTGCCCAGGCGGCGCAGACTGGCGTCGAGATCGGCCAGCGTGTCGGCGAGAAAGACCTGGCGGTGCCGGCCGCGCGGCGCAAAGCCCCAGCGATCAGGCTGCTGCTGACGCGGATCGTCAACGAATACCGGCAGCAGCCGGGTGGCGTCACGCAGCGCGGCTTGCAGTCCGGGGTGGTCATGCACGCGGCAGTCGCTGCGAAACCAGTAGATGACGGTGGTCACAACGGAAGCTCCATCTGGTGGCGGGTATCCGGCCGGCTGGCAGACGCCCGGTTGCGCGCTGCCGGACGCTGGCGCGAGCCATGCCGCGTGATCACGGCTGCCTTGGCGGCACGCACCTCGGGATCGCCACGGCGCTCGAACAGTCGCTGACGCGCCAGCCGCGTGGCCTGCTCGAGATCGACAACCGGGGCCGGCAGTTCGTGGCCGACACGCAGGCCGTAGCGCTGCTGCAAGGACTCCGGCAAGCGCCAGGGCTCGAACAGCCAGGCATCCGGCAGCTGGCGCAGGGCCGGCAGCCAGCGCCGCACGAAGCGGCCCTGCGGATCATGGTCGCGCGCCTGCTTGATCGGGTTGTAGATGCGCGGAATGTTGATGCCGGTGGTGCCGGACTGCATCTGCAGCTGGCTCCAGTGAATGCCTGGCTCGTAGTCGACGAACTGCCGTGCCAGCCACTCGCCCACGGGCCGCCAGTGCAGCCAGAGCGGATAGGCGGCCACCGACACCAGCATGGCGCGCATGCGGAAGTTGATCCAGCCGGTGTGACGCAGCATGGCGACGCAGGCATCGACCAGCGGCCAGCCGGTGCGTCCCTCGACAAGCGCCGTGAAATGCGCGGGCTGCCAGTCGGCTTCGCGCAGACCGTCATAGCCGCGATGCAGATTGCGCCACTCCAGCTCGGGCTCGCTCTCCAGCTTCTGGATGAAATGGCAGTGCCAGTACAGCCGGCTGACGAAGGCATCGAGACCGCGACGCTGGAAGGCGGCATCCGGCGGCAGCCGTGCCCGTTGCGCACGGGTGGCCTGCACCACCTCACGCAGGCTCAGGCAGCCCCAGGCCAGGTAGGGTGACAGCCGCGAACAGGCCGTGGGCGCCGACAGCGGCGACGAGATGCCACCCCGGTAGCTGGCCGAGCGCTCGGTCAGGAAGCTGGCCAGCACCGCGTCGGCGGCATGACGACCGCCATGCTGTCGCCCGGGCGCGTCCTCGTCCGGCAGGCCGAGGCGCGTGGCGGATGGCAGCTGCCGGACCAGCTCGGGCCGGGTGTCGCCGGTGATGACATCGGGCAGCTGGTGGCATGGTACAGCCATCTGGGCCTCCCAGCCGCGCAGCCAGTGGTCGCGGTCGGCCAGCCCCCGGAACACGCCGAACTGGCGGTATTCACGGCATGTCACGCCCTGGTCGCGGCACCAGGCGCGCACCGCGCGGTCGCGTGCGAAGGTCCAGGCATTGCCGGTTTCCTCATGGGCATGGATGGCCGACAGACCGACGGTCCGGTGCAGATGGCGCAACACCTCGAGCACGTCGCCCTGCACCACGTGCAGGGTCAGACCGTGCGCGCGCAGATCGGCGGACAGGTCGCGCAGACTCTCGCGCAGGAAACCGTAGTGACGGGCGGAAACGTCGCTGCCTGACCAGTAGTCGGGCTCGATCACGTACAGGCACAGCACCTGTCCGTGCCGGGCCGCCTCCAGCAGCGGCTGGTGATCCTGGCAGCGCAGGTCACGCTTGAACCACACCAGTTGGCAGGGCATGTCCGGTTCCGATGGCAGGGAACCGGTATTTCACCGCTGGTGGCGTCCGGTGACGGGTGGTCAAGCCATGGACAACCGCGTCAATCAGTTGGACACCGTCTTCAGGTGCGGCACCGACGACAGCGTGGGCACGTGGCTGGCCAGCTCCACCAGCAGTCCTGCCGCGCTCTGGCCGCTGAGCTCGTAGGGCTTGAACTCGGAGGAGTTGGAGTAGCGCAGCAGGATTTCCTGCGAGAAAAGGTTCTCGCCGATGTAGCCCATGGCCCACTGCGGGAACTGGCGCTGGTGGATCTCGTGATAGGCCAGCAGCACCGGGCTGTGATGGCGCTTGTCATTGAGAATGGCGTGGTAGGCGCTGTTGACGGCCGAGCGCGAGCCTTCCAGGCATTGCAGGAAGTAGCTGCTGTTGAAGGCCAGGATGCCGGTGATGCCCCGGCGCGCGTTGTTGCGCGCAGACGATTCGAGGATCTGCGCGATGTCGTCGGGGTTGAACGACGGGTCGGTGCGACTCACGTAGAGCATGTTGACGAGATACATGGGACCACTCCAGCCACTCGGATGCTGTCATCGAGCGTGCCGGAAGCCCGGGCAGACTGCTGTTGCGAACGCGTTACCGCCTGTTGCGGGCGCGTTACGCGAGCTTGAGCTGGGTCTTGACCTCGGCGACGAAGGCGCGGAACTCCTCGCAGGCCTTGGCATCGCGGCCTTCGCACACCGTGCGCCCGTGGCCCATGGCATCGAGGTAGGCATTGCGCTGACCCAGGCGGGATTCGCACTCCTTGGCGCGTATGCTGGCTGCCGTGGTTGCCATGAAGACCTCGGTGGACTTGCCCGGACGCAGACGGTTCCAGACCAGGCGTGCCTTCAGTCGCTTGCTGGTCTTCTTGGCCTCGCGCACGACATCAACCAGCTGCTCGGTGGCCCAGACATCGGCCGGTGACGCGGTCAGCGGCATCAGCACCAGATCGGTGTAGGCCATGATCTCGCGCAGAAACTTGTGACTGCGCGGCGGAAGATCAATGACCACGACATCGCAGCTGCTGTCGAACTGCTCAACGGCGGCACCCAGCTGGGTGACATTCTCGGCGGTGATCACCTGCAATTCCGGATCGCCGCGCAGCTCGGCCCAATGCGACGACGTGCCCTGCGGCATGTCGGCATCAATCAGCCCGGTGCGAAACTCCCGCGCCAGCTCACCAGCCAGATTGGTTGCCAGCGTGCTTTTACCGGCACCGCCCTTGAGCTGTGCCACCGCAATCAGACGCGCCATGGTATCCCGTTGAATTTTTTGATCATTCGAGTGTATCCGAAGTCCCAATCATAAAGCTGTTGCAGTTTCATGACAGCGGTCGGCATGCGCTGCCCGGCGGCAGATGACCGGGCTTGACGCCACCTCACGCGACAGTGCCCGCAAATGGCCGCGGTCTCGCCACGCCGGTGCTGATCCAGGTCATGGGACGCGGGCCGGTCACGTAATGCTGATCCAGCTCGACGATGTCAAAACCGCCGTCGGCAAGCAGCGCAGGCATGTCACGATCGAGATGGCAGCCTCCGGCAAAGGGCTTCCAGACCGGGGTCAGCCAGTGCTGCCAGCGCTCGACACCGGCATCCGGTGACAGCCCGTGCTCGCTGAACAGCAGCTCGCCACCGGGCTTGAGCACGCGTCGCAGTTCGGCCAGCGCCGCCAGCGGGTCCGGAATCGTGCACAGCGTGAAGGTGCAGACCACGCTGTCGAACTGCCGGTCCGGCACCGGGATGCGCTCAGCCGACAGCGGAATCAGCTCCAGCACCAGACCGCTGCGTTGCAGGCGATCCGCCGCGATGTCGTGCAGCGCCAGCGACGGATCCAGCCCGCACAGCCGGGTGATCTGCTCCGCCCGGTAATGCGCCAGGTTGAGACCGGTGCCGATGCCGATCTCCAGCACCTCGCCGCGCGCACGCGGCACGATGCGGGCACGCTCGCGGTCTATCGCCTTCATGCCGCAGGCGCAGTCAATCAGATGCGGCAACACGCGCCGCTCATACCACGAACCGATCATGATCATTCTCCTGGGGACGAGCCCTGCCGGGGTGCCGTGCCGAACCAGCGCTTGTGGGCCCGGCGAAAGGCCGTGGCATCCTGGTAGCCGAGACTCAGGGCCACCGACTCCACGGTGTGATCGGCGCGCTCAAGCAGCACGCGCGCCTGCTGCGACAGCACCTGATCGAGCAGATCCTGATAGGACGTGCCCTCGGACTTGAGATAGCGCATCAGCGTGCGCGACGACATGCCCCAGTGTTCCGCCAGCGCCGCCAGCTGCCAGCGCTGGCCCGGATTCTGCTGCAGCAGGCGGGTGATGCGCTCGCTCCAGCGACTGCTGCTGTCGCGCTGGGCGGTCAGCGCCTCGCAGGCCTGCACGGCTGCCTCCCAGGCGCCGGGATCCGCGAGCAGATTGGGCTGCTGCAGCAGACGCAGCGGCACCTGGATGCAGGTCGGCCCGCTGGCAAAGCTCACTGGTGAGCTGAAATAGGTGGCGTAGCGATCGGCATGAGCCGGTGCGGCATAGCCGAAGCGGATCTGTGCCTCGCGCAGGCGGTAGCCCAGCACCAGGTCGAAGCCGCCCAGAATGCACAGCGCCGTGGCCTCGAGGCAGAAGCGGCCGACCGGACTTTCCGGATCAGCCACGGTCAGGGTGAGGATAAGCGCGTCGCGGGTGAAGGCACGCTGCAGCTGCACGCCCGGCACGCGCAGGCTGTGGAAGCGCTCCAGTGCTGCCCAGGCATCGCCGAGCGTGGGACTGGCCGAGAGCAGCACGCCAAGCGGACCGTGCGCCGTCACCGGCAACCGCGACGCCACCGCCAGCGCCAGGTCGGGGCGCGGATCCATGCTCAGAGCACGTGCCACGATGCGCTGGTAGTCGACTTCGCTGACCTCGCCGTCGAGCCGGGTCAGGTCCTCGACGCGCAGCGCGGTGCCCTCGACCAGCCGGGCAAGGCCGTCATCGTCGAGGCGCATGGCACGCGCCAGCAGGCGCAGATAGGTCACGGGATATCGCATCATGCCGCCATGATGCCCGGACCCTTTGTCACTTTCTACCTGCCAGAGTGTCACTCACCTCTCTTCTGCAGACTGGACAGCGCAGGCAAGATCGGATCACTGTCCTACCCTGTCCGGAGAGTTTCCTGTCATGACGGTCGCCGTACCCGCACGCCTGCTGCGCGAGCAGCTCCCCAACATCACCGCCTTCCTGCGTGGCGCCGTGACCTCCTACCTGCCCGTGAAGAGCGCCCGCCCCGGCGACTGGCTGCAGCGCGAGCTGCCAGCGCCATCGGATGCCTTGATCGACACCTATGCTCGCTGGTCAGGGGCACCTGCCGGTCGCTATGCCGACGAGATTCCGCCACACCTGGCCAGTGGCAAGCTGGCCCTGGGACTGATTGCCGAACTCACCTCGCAGTCGCCCTACCCCATGCTCAGCGTGCTCAACCAGGGCGTGCGCCTGCAGGTGAATGCGCCGCTGCCGCGCGGCCAGCGCCTGAGCCTGCGCGGCCAGCTCGTCGATGCCAGCGATGACGGCTACCGCGCCCGCGTGCACAGCCGAATCCTGCTGGGCACCAGCCACCAGCCTGACGCCCTGGTCATTGATGCCATGGCGGCGGTGGTGCTGCGCAATCGCCCGGCCAGTCTCGCCGAGCCTCGCGAGGAGCCTGTGTTCACGCCGGTCGGATACTGGCAGGCAGGCCCCGACGAAGGCGTCAAGTTCTTCTACCTGACAGGCGACTTCAACCCCATACACACCCTGCCGCTGGTGGCACGCCGCACTCGCTTCAAGGGCTGCATCATGCATGGCTACGGTGCCTTCGCGCAGGTCTTCGAGGCCGTTCAGAACACGGGCAGGAGAATTGCCGACATCGAGGTGCGTTTCATCCGCCCGCTGCCGCTGCCCAGTCCGCAGCTGGTGATCGAGGTTGCCGAGCCGGGCAGCGACGGACGCCGTCCGCTGCGCCTGCGAGATGGCGAGGGCACGGTCTACCAGGTCGGCAGCTTCCTGCCGCAGGAGGTCGCATGAGCTTCCGCCCCCAGCCGCTGCCAGCGGAACGCCAGCCCGTTCTGGCCGCCGGCGTGCGCACGGCCTTCCTCGACAGCGCCGGTCTGTATGCCGATCTGATGAGCTACGAGCTCGGCGCCGAGGCGCTGCGCGGCCTGCTCGAACGCACCGGCATCGATCCCGCGGTGCCCGAGCAGGTGATCATGGGCACCGTGCTGCACGAAGTGGAAACCACCAACGTGGCGCGCGAGGCCATGCTGGCGGCCGGACTGCCCAGCCGAACCCCGGCCTGGACCGTGGCCATGGCCGGCATCTCGCCCAGCGTCGGTGTCATGTCGCTGTGCGACCAGATCGCGCTCGGTCGCGTGCAGGCCGGCATCGCTGCCGGCACCGAGAACTTCTCCGACGTGCCGGTGCGACTGTCGCAGAACATCCGCCGCACGCTGATGAAGCTGCGCCAGCGCAAATCCGCGCCGGAGCGCCTGCAGGCCCTGCGCCAGCTGCGCGCGCGCGACTTTCTGCAGCTCGACATCCCGACCAGCAGCGACACCACCACCGGCCTGACCATGGGCGCGGCCTGCGAGAACATGGTCCGTCGCTTCGGCATCACGCGCGAGGCCTGCGATGCGTTTGCGGCACGCAGCCATGCCGGCGCCCTCGCAGCCGCCCATCATCACGCCGAACAGATCGTGCCGGTGACCGTGCCCGGCGGTGCGGTGGCGCGCGCCGACAACACCCCGCGTGCCGATGCCACCCGCGAGCGCCTGGCCACCCTGCCCCCGGTCTTCGACCGGCAGCATGGCATCATCACCGCTGGCAACGCCTCGCGCTTCACCGACGGTGCCACCGCGCTGCTGATGACCAGCGCCGCCCGTGCCGCCGAGCTGGGTCTGACGCCGCTGGCGCAGGTGCGCGATTACCTGCTGACCGGCGTCGACAGCCTGGAGCACGAGATGCTGCTGGGACCGGCGATGTCGATTCCACGCCTGCTGGCGCGCAACGGGCTGCGCTTTGCCGACGTCACGGTGTGGGAAATCCACGAGGCCTTCGCGGCACAGGTGCTGATCAACCGTGCCTGCATGGCCGATGCCCGCTTCGTGCATGAGCGCCTGGGCAGCGACTGTCCGGTCGGCGAAATCCCGATGCACCAGCTCAATCCCTGGGGCGGTTCGCTGTCGCTGGGCAACCCGTTTGCCGCCACCGGAGGACGCCTGCTGATGACGGCAGCCCGGCGCCTGCAGACCGAGGGCGGTCGCTACGCCGTGGTGTCCACCTGTGCCGGTGGCGGACTCGGTGCCGCCCTGCTGCTGGAGCTGTCCGACCCGGCCTGAGCACTGACAGAACCGGTCGGTCATGATACAAGGCATTGATTCCGCGCCCCGACAACGGGCGCTGAGAGATGCCCCTGCTGACTGACCGGAGAGCGCCTGGTGACGGACATCCTGCAAGAGCACACCGCGCTCATCACCGGCGCCTCCGGCGGTCTCGGCCTGCACTTTGCCGAGACGCTGGCACGCGCCGGCGCCCGGGTCGTGCTGGCGGCGCGCCGTGTCGAAGCGCTGGAGGCCGCCGTGCAGGCGCTGAACGACGCCGGCCACCGTGCCCATGCCGTGACCATGGACGTCACCGACGAGACCTCGGTGCAGACCGCACTGGCCGACGCCCTGCGCTGGGCCGGTGATGACAGCCTGTCCATCCTGGTCAACAACGCCGGCATCGCGCGCGAGGGCATGGCGGATACCCTGAGCGAAGCCGACTGGGATGCCGTGATCGACACCAACCTCAAGGGGCCGTGGCTGGTCAGCAAGGCCTTCGTGCAGGCACGGCGCGCGCGCGGGCTGGGCGGCAGCATCGTGCATGTCGGCTCGATTCTCGGCGAGCGCGTGGCCCAGGGTGTGGCCGCCTATGCCGCGGCCAAGGCCGGCCTGCACCATCTGACCCGCGCCCAGGCACTGGAGTTCGCGCGCCACGGCTTCCGCGTCAATGCACTGGCGCCGGGCTACATCGAGACCGATCTCAACCGGGACTTCTTCGCCAGCGAGGCCGGCCAGCGCCTGCTCGCGCGCATGCCCGCGCGCCGCCTCGGCCAGCCCGGCGAACTCGATGGCGCCCTGCTGCTGCTGGCCGGACCGGCAGGCAGCTTCATCAACGGCAGCGTCCTCACCGTCGACGGCGGACACTGCGTATCCACCCTTTGACCTTCACGGGTCTCCGACACGAGAGCAGCGCATGGATTTCGCCATTTCCCCCGACCTCGAGCAGCTGCGCCAGCGCGTGCGCGATTTCGTCGCCCGCGAGATCCTGCCGCGCGAACGCGAGGCCGGCTTTCTCGACGAACACGACAATGTCAGCGAGCCGGTGCTCGCCGACCTGCGCGCCAAGGCAAAGGCAGAGGGTCTCTGGGCCTTCCAGATGCCGGTCGCACGCGGTGGCCTGGGCCAGAACCATGTCGGCATGGCGGTGCTCTACGAGGAGGCCGCGCGCTCGCCCTTCGGCCCGGTGGTGTTCAACGTCGCCCCGCCCGATGACGGCAACATGCAGGTACTCAACAAGCTGCTCAAGACCGAGGCACAGAAGCAGCGATGGCTGCAGCCGCTGATCGATGGCACGGTGCGCTCCGCCTTCGCCATGACCGAGCCCATGGGCTGCGGGTCCGATCCGTCGCAGACCTACACGCGGGCCGAAAAGCGCGGCAATGACTGGGTCATCACCGGCCGCAAGTGGTTCATCACCGGTGCCGAGGGCGCACAGACCTTCATTCTGATCGCGCGCACCGCGCCTCCCCAGACAGGGAATGACGACCGCAAGAGCCTGACCGCCTTCCTGTTCGATGCCGGCCAGCCCGGCTGGCGCATCGAGCGACGCATTCCCATCATGGGCCCGGAAGAGCACGGCGGGCACTGCGAACTGGTCTTCGACGGACTGGTGATTCCCGACGAGAACCGCCTGCTCGAGGTCGGCGACGGCCTCAAGGTCACCCAGATCCGCCTCGGACCGGCGCGCCTGACGCACTGCATGCGCTGGCTGGGCCTGAGCCAGCGCTGCCTCGAGGTTGCCGGCGCCTACATCCGTGAACGCCAGAGCTTCGGCATGGCGCTGGCCGAGCACGAGGGCGTGCAGTGGATGCTCGGGGGTGCTGCCATGGACATCCACATCGGCCGGCTGCTGACCATGCAGGCGGCCTGGCTGCTCGACCAGGGCGACTTCGCCCGCAAGGAAGTGTCGATGGCCAAGGTCCATGTCGCCGACACCCTGCACAAGGCTGCCGACACCGCCATCCAGCTGCTCGGCGCGCGCGGCTACTCGCGCGACACCGTGGTCGAGTGGGTCTACCGCTACGCCCGTCAGGCACGGCTGGTCGATGGTGCCAGCGAGATCCACAAGATGGTGCTGTCACGCAGCTATCTGGCCGAGGGACGCGACTTCTTCCAGTGGCGCGGCCATGACTGAGACGGCCGGCCGCTGGTGGGACGATGCGGTCCTGGCAGCCTTCCTGTCACGACAGCTCGGCGGCGCGGCCTGCGTAAGCGCTGCCAGTCGCCTGTCCGGCGGGGCCATCCAGGACAACTGGGCACTGGAGGTGGCGATCGAGGGGCAGCCCCCGCTGGCGCTGGTCATGCGCAGCGATGCCGCCACCGGGGTGCAGGCCTCGCGCAGCCGTCAGCAGGAGTTCAAGCTGCTGCAGGTGGCCCATGCTGCCGGCGTGCTGGTGCCGGAGCCGCTGTGGCCGGGCGATGCCAGCCTCGGCCGTGCCTGCTTCTTCATGCGTCGCGTGGCCGGGGTGGCCGCTGGTCACCGCCTCGCCAAGGACGACCGACTGGTGCCGGATCGCGCGGCACTGGCCCGTGACATCGGTCGCCACATGGCGCGCCTGCACCGGGTGCGACCGGGCGAACCGCGTCTGGACTTCCTGCCCCCGGCCTCGCCGACCCCGGCAGCCGACGCGCTCGCCGAGATGGGCGCCTGGCTGGACCGGCACCACCAACCCCACCCGGCCCTGCGCTGGGCCTGGCGCTGGCTGCTACGGCACCAGCCGCCGGCCTGCACGCCCGTGCTCACCCACCGCGACCTGCGTACTGGCAACTACCTGGTCGATCAGGGGCGTCTGAGCGCGATTCTCGACTGGGAGTTCGCAGCCTGGTCCGATCCCGCCGAAGACCTGGGCTGGTTCTGCGCCGCCTGCTGGCGCTTCGGGCAGCCGGCCCGCGACGCGGGTGGCATCGGCCCGCGCGAGGCCCTGCTGGCAGGTTATGAGGAAGAAGCCGGCTGGGTGCCGTCGGCAGCGGCCATCCGCTACTGGGAAATCCACGCCCACCTGCGCTGGGCAGTGATCGCCTTGCAGCAGGCCGACCGTGTCACCCGTGGCGGCGAGGCCTCGCTGGAGCTGGCGCTGACCGGGCAGCTGGTGCCGTCGCTGGAATGCCAGCTGCTGGCCGACACCGGCATCGCCGTGCCGGCCGCGGACGATGCCCTGCCCGACCTCACGCTGCGCATCGCGCCCCCGCTGGCGACGCTGATCGGGCTGGCCCGGCAGACCCTGCTCGATGATCTGCTGCCGGCCCTGCCCGCCAGCGCCCACTACGACGCACGCATGATTGCCAACGTGCTTGCCATCAGTGCCCGCCAGCACGGCGACGCGTCCGATGAGCAGACACCCGCACACAGCCCGACCCTGCAGGCCTGGCTGGATGCCGATGACGCGGTGTCACGACTGGTCTTGTGGCGGCGGCTGGAACAGGCGCTGATGGCCGGCGAACTGGATGGCGACTCGGCACGTGCACACGCCGGGCGGGACGTGCTGGCGCGGCTGACCTGGGCGCGCCACCGCGAGGGCAGCGGTCGCCACTACCAGCCGGTGTGATGACGGAAAATCCTCAGTCGCGAGGCTCGGGCGCGTGAATCGCCGGCAGGCTTTCTAGCAGGCTGGATACCAGGGCATCGGAATCCGCGGCCCGGGTCAGGGTGACACGGCGCATCAGGGTGATGCGCTCGTTGTGCAGACCGCCAGCCACGAGGCTGGCACGCACCGGCAGACTGCCGGTGATCTGCACCGTGCTGTCGCCCTGACCGGGACGGAACTGGCGCTCGGCACCGCCAAGATCGCCACACACCACCAGCAACTGTCCCGGCAGAGGACTGCCGACCAGGCGCTGCCAGCCCGGGTAGCGCGCATCGAGTGTCACCACCAGCCCCTCGCGACCGGCGGCGCAGGCCTGCTCATGATGCTGGTCGGTACCATGTGACAGCACGGCATGCGCCAGGAACTGACCGGACAGATACAGCCGGGCTGCATCCAGCAGCAGCACCACGGTCAGGACGCCGAGCAGCAGCAATCCCGCCGGGGTCAGCCAGCGCGGCAATCGCGAGGTCGGGGTCGGGAACGCAGCCGGGTTCAGCTGTGCCAGACGCTGCAGGACAAGGGCTTTCATGGCGCCAGTTTACGCGCCGGAACTGGCTGAAAATCAGCCTGAAAACGGACTCCTACAAATTCGCACGCGGCCTCACAGGGGCCGGACAAAGCCGCTACAAATTGCTTCCCGGCTGCTCTTGACCGGCAGCGGCTGGTGTCATCTGAGGCGGCTGTCCTGAGGTGGCCGGATCGGGCAGGTCCAGATAGCGCCGCACGATGTCGGCCAGACCCTGACTGAGCTGGTCGTAGCTGATCGGCGGGTTGGGCGAAGACAGCTGCTGCAGCACCGTGAAGATGCCGGCATTGATCATGATGTAGGCCATCACCGGCAGGTCGGGCCGCCCGGCGAACTGCGGCCAGCGCATCACGAAGCCGGTCACTACCTGCATCAGCAGGTCGCGGATCGGCTCGATGTAGCGCAGCGAGTCGTGCGCAACCAGCTGCCGCGCCACTCGCAGATAACGCTCGTCATTCCGCGTCAGCAACTCGCCGAAACGCTGCAGCAGATGCAGGGTGGCGGCGTCCGGCGAACGCGTCATGAGCTCGGGCATGCAGTCGCGAATCATCACCAGCACATCCTCGATGAAGCGCTGGTGCATGGCGGCGAACACCGCTTCCTTGTTGTCGAAATACTCGTACAGCGAGCCGATGCTGATGCCGGCGACGCGGGCGATCTCGCGGGTGCTGGTGCCGGCGCCGTGCTCGCCCACCGATCTGAACCCGGCCTCGACAATGGCCTCGACGGTGGCGCGGGAACGGCTTTGCTGCGGGGTTCTGGGCATGGTCTGGAATCCGGCTTGAATCCGATCACTCGATCAGAATAGCCTAGCATATTGACAATATGCCATGTCCGACTAGCATGACCATCTGGTCACGCCTGTGCAACCGCGACGAGGTCCGGGCATTTCATCACTCTGGAGAGACATCATGGCAAACCCCGCTGTCCGCGGCGAACACGCTCCCGATCACGAAGTCATCATCATCGGCGGCGGCTTTTCCGGCATCGGGGCCGCCATCAAGCTCGACGAGATCGGCATGCGGGACTACCTGCTGGTGGAACAGGGTGACGGCATCGGTGGCGCCTGGCATTTCAACACCTATCCGGGTGTCGCTGTCGACATCCCCTCGCTGAGCTACTCGTTCTCGTTCGAGCGCAACCCGGAATGGTCGCGGGTGTTCGCGCCCGGCAAGGAGCTCAAGGCCTATGCCGAGCACTGCGTCGACAAGTACGGCCTGCGCTCGCGCATCCGTCTCAACACCGGCATCCGCGCCGCCCGCTTCGACGACGCCAGCAGCCTGTGGCACCTGACCACCGAGGCCGGCGAGACCCTGACGGCACGCTTCGTGATCGGCGCCACCGGCGTGCTGACCCAGCCCAAGTTGCCGGACATTCCGGGCATAGCCAGTTTTCGCGGCACCACCATGCACACCGCTCGCTGGGATCACGGCGTCGACCTGCGTGGCAAGCGTGTCGCCATCATCGGCACCGGTGCCTCGGCGCTGCAGGTGATTCCGGAGATCGCGCCCGAGGTGGCGCACCTGACAGTGTTCCAGCGCACCCCGATCTGGGTGCTGCCGAAGCCGGATGCCGCGATTCCCGGTGCCGTGCAGCAGGTCATGAAGCGGCTGCCGTGGCTGCAGCTGCCGGCCCGTCTGGCCAGCCAGGCCTTCGTGGAAACCACCTTCGTGCTGGCGGCGCACTATTACCGCCAGCTGCGCATCGTCAAAGCCTTCGAGCCGGTTGCCCTAAAGCACCTCGAGAACCAGGTCCGCGACCCGGTCACCCGTGCCAAGCTGACGCCGCGCTACGGTCTGGGCTGCAAGCGCCCGAGCGTGTCCAACACCTACCTGAAGACCTTCAACCGCGACAACGTGGCACTGGTCACCGAGGGCATCACCGGGATCGTGCCGGAGGGCGTGCGCACCGCGGACGGCGTGCTGCATGCGATCGACATCCTGATCTGCGCCACCGGCTTCAAGGTCTTCGAAAGTGGCAACATGCCGCCGTTCCAGGTCACCGGCAGCCAGGGCCGCGACCTCGAGTCGTGGTGGGATGCCGAACGCTACCAGGCCTACGAGGGCGTCTCCATGCCCGGTTTCCCGAACTTCTTCCTGATTCTCGGGCCCAACGGCTACAACGGCGCGTCCTACTTCCAGCTCATCGAGCAGCAGGTGCGGCACATCACCCGCTGCCTGAAACAGGCACGCACGCGCAAGGCACGCCGTGTCGAGGTGACGCGCGAAGCCAATGATCGCTACTTCCGGGACATGAAGGCGCGCAGCGGCAGCCAGGTGTTCTTCAACAACGGGTGCGCCAGTGCCAACAGCTACTACTTCGACAAGCACGGCGACGTGCCGTTCCGGCCCGCCACCAGCCTGGAAGCACACTGGCGCAGCATGACCTTCGACCTCAACGACTACGTTTACCGCTGAGCGCGCAACTCGCCCGAGGCCGAACGCAGGATGCGTGCCGCGCCGGTCAGCGCCAGCGTGGCCATGACCAGCGCCACCAGCACGTCCGGCCAGTGGCTGCCGCTGAACCAGACGGCGATGGCGGCCAGCACCACGGCCACATTGCCGATGGCGTCATTGCGACTGCAGATCCACACCGACTCGCGGTTGCTGTCACCGCTGCGATGGCGGAACAGCATCAGTGCCACGCCGACATTGGCGGCCAGCGCCAGCAGGCCGACGGCGCCCATGGTCGCGGCTTCCGGTACGTCACCACGCATCAGACCCGTCACGGTCACCAGCAGCACCCAGACGCCGAAGCCGGCCATGGTCAGCCCCTTCAGCAGCGACGCGCGCGCACGCCAGACCAGGCTGCGGTCGAGCACGTAGAGACTGATGGCGTAGTTGGCGGCATCGCCCATGAAATCCAGGGCGTCGGCAAGCAAGGCCTTGGAGCCGGCCGCCGACCCGGCGACCACCTCGATGACGAACATCGCGGCATTGATCAGCAGTGCCAGCACCAGCACGCGGCGGTAGCCGGCGTCAGCAACGGGTGTCTGGCTGCTGCAGCTGCCGTGGCAGTGATCCGACATGGTCTCACTCCGCAAAGACGGGTGAGACCAGTCTGGCGTCAGCCCTCAGGTCAGGCAACCAGCTTTTCCTGCTCGGCGAGGAACTCGTCGATCTTCTTCAGGTATTCCCGGTTGTCGTGATCCCAGGGGTGGAAGTCCGGGCGGTAGTAGTCGAAGTAGTTGACCAGCTGAACGCGCAGCATGCCGATGTCGCCCATGATGTAGCGGAAGAACTTGCGCCAGGCGTCGCTGTCAGCCAGCTTGCCTTCGTTGCGCACCACCATCAGGAACGAGGGCACCATGATGCCCCAGAAGATCATCGTGGCCAGCGTCATGCCCAGGGCGCGCGACGCATAGGCACGGGGACCGCGACCGATGGCCGCCTCCCAGGTGTCGTAGGCCACGGCCTTGTGCTCGGTTTCCTCGAGCGCATGCCACTTCCACAGCGCGGCATAGTGCGGCTCGGCACCCTCGACCAGACGCGGGTCACGCAGCACGCTGTCGGCCAGCAACCCGGTGAAGTGCTCCAGCGCGATGGTGCCGCTGAGCGAGAGCTCGTCGCCCAGGTACTTGCGCACGGAGTCCAGTGTGCCCTTGACGAAACGCTCGATCCTGCCCGCCACCGGGACATGCGCGAACAGGATCTCGTTGAGTTCCTCGTGCTCGCGACCGTGCATGGCTTCCTGGCCGATGAAGGCGGTGATGGCCTGCTTCAGCTCGGGATCGGTGATGCGATCGCGGTAGCTGCGCACGCTGTCGATGAAGAAGCGCTCGCCGATCGGCAGGAACAGCGAGAACGTGTTCAGGAACGCCGTGAAGATGGGGCCGGCCGGTTCGTGCCAGTCGCCGATGCGATCGGCAGGCAGCTTGAAGCGCAGATCGCGGCGCACAGGCATCACCATGGGCTGCAGGCGCGCCTGGAGTGCGGACGTGAGGGTAGTAGCCATGGCGGAGGTCCTCGAACTGATTCCGGAAGTTTCACAAAACGGCAGATACTGAAAATGACTGTCAAGTCACGATCATTCTGCCGCCAATCCGGTGTCCGCACAACACATCCGCCTGTCGTCCGATCAGAAGCTGCCGATGTAGAAATCACGCTGGATACGGTCGAGATTGGCCGGATCGTTGGCATAGCCGTTGAAATCGCTGACACCGGTCGTGCGCAGGATGTCCTCGTCCAGCCAGCAGACCTGGCCCTGCCCCGCCCCGCTGAGCAGCGCGAAAGCGGCATCGGCCATGATCGCCGGCGTGCGCGACACCGCCAGCCCGGCCTCGCCGGCGGTCATGCCCACCGCTGCCGTGGCGATCAGGGTCGCCGGCCACAGCGTCGACACGCGGATGCCACGCGCCTTCACCTCCTCGGCGAAACCGAGGCTGAGCAGGGTCATGGCGTACTTGGTCGAGGTGTAGGGCGCGAAGGCTCCCAGCCAGCCCGGATCCAGATTGATCGGCGGACACAGGTTGAGCACCTGGCCCTGCACCGCTGCCAGATGCGGCAGACACTCGCGCATGGTGATCAGCGGCGAACGCGTGTTGAGGGCGTGCATCAGGTCGTAGGCCTTGGTGGTGGTGGCCGCCACCGGTGTCACGCCGAGGAAGCCGGCGTTGTTGATCAGCACGTCAATGCGTCCGAACGTCTCCACGGTGCGGGCAACGGCCGCGACCAGCTGCGCCTCGTCGCGGGCATCCACCGCCAGCGGCAGCGCCTGGCCGCCAGCCGCGCGGATTTCCTCGGCCACCGAATGGATGGTGCCGGGCAGGCGCGCGTGCGGCGTGTCGGACTTGGCGGCGATGACCACGCTGGCGCCTTCGCGGGCCAGACGCAGGGCGATCTCGCGGCCGATGCCACGGCTGCCGCCGGTGATGAAAACGGTTCTGCCTTGCCACGAGGTCATGCGAGTCTCCAGAAAGGAATCAGCCACGGTAAAGAAGACGTCCGGCGGTCCGGAATGCCACGTCACTCAAACTGAACCGGATCATGGCACGGAACAGCCGGTTGGGCAGCAGCTGCCGCGATGCCACCATGGCATGGGCATCCACCCCGACCAGGTAGCGCAGACGGGTGCTGTCATCGTTGGCGGCCTGCCAGATCACCTCGGCGGCCTGCTCGCTGGTCGAGCCGGCCGCGCCGATGCGATCCATCACGCCCAGCATCTCGCCGGCGAAACGGTCGTAGTCACGAATGCCGGTGTCGGCGGCGCGGTCGCTGGAGCGCCCGAAGAAGTTGGTCTTCACGGCACCGGGCTCGATCAGCTTGACGCGGATGCCCAGCGACTCCAGCTCGTAGCTCAGGCCCTCGGTATAGCCCTCGACCGCGAACTTGCTGGCGTTGTAGACGCTGTACAGGGGCAGCGGAATGCGTCCGACCATGCTCGACACGTTGATCACCAGACCCTCGCCACGCGCGCGGAAATGCGGCAGAACGGCCCGGGTCACGGCCATCAGGCCGAACACGTTGGTGTCGAACTGGCGCCGGACCTGCTCGTCGCTGACGCACTCGAACGGCCCCATGAGGGCGTAGCCGGCGTTGTTCAGCAGCACGTCGATGTGGCCGGCACGGGCAATGGCCTCGCTCACCGCCATGCGGATGCTGGCATCGTCGTTGACATCCAGACCCAGGCAGATCACCCCGGGCAGGCGATTCAGCTCGGTTTCATGCTCGGGCGAACGCATGGTGGCGATGACCTGCCAGCCCTGGCGCTGGAAATGGAATGCCGTGGCGCGGCCGATGCCGGACGAGGTGCCGGTGATGAGGATGGTCTTGCGTTGGCGCATGGGTAGTGGCTCAGGTCAGTGGGATGGACAGGCTCAGGGAACGCGCTCGTCAGTGCGTCAGTGGAATCAGGCGCAGCGGCAGCCCGTCGGACGGAGACGGCAGGCTGGTGAAATTGACCGGCATCTCGTAGCGCTCGGGCAGCGACCAGCGGTAGCGCAGCAGCAGCTGGTGCAGGATGCTCTTGATCTGCAGGTCGGCGAAGTGCAGGCCGATGCACATGTGCGCACCGCCACCGAAGGGAATGTATTGATACGGGTGGCGCTTGTGCTCGGCCCGCTCCGGGGTGAAGCGGTCGGGATCGAAACGCTCCGGATCCGACCACCAGCGCCGCAGGCGATGGGTCACGTAGGGGCTGATCATCACCCGTGTGCCGGCCGGGATGCGCTGGCCGGCGACCTCGACATCCTTCACCGTGCGCCGGGGAATGCCGTGCACCGGCGAGAACAGGCGCAGCGATTCCTTGAGCACGCGGTCGGTCAGCTCCAGCGTCGCCAGGTCCTCGTGACGCAATGCCGGGCGCTGCAGGGCCTGGCACTCGGCACGCACGCGCTGCTGCCAGTCCGGGTGCTTGCCCAGGTAGTACATCACCGCGGTCAGCGTCAGCGTGGTGGTGTCATGTGCCGCCATCAGCATGAAGATCATGTGGTTGATCACGTCCTCGTCGCTGAAGCGGCGGCCCTGCTCGTCCTCGGCCAGGCAAAGCTGACTGAACAGGTCGCTGCCGGGACGGGCACGCCGTGTCGCGATGCGACTGGCGAAGAACTGTTCGAGGCGTCGCCGCGCACGCAGGCCGCGCCAGTGGCGCCCGCCGGGCACCGGATAGCGCAGCAGCGCGGTGCCGGCCAGCACGCAGTCGACGAAGTCGCGGTTGATGGCGTCGGCGGCCGGTCCCAGCTGCTCGCCCATGAACACCTCGGTGGCGATGTTCAGGGTCAGCTGCTTCATCCGGGCCAGCACGCGAAAGTCGCGGACGTCATGCCAGCTGTCCAGCTCGCGCGTGATCAGCGGGTTCATGCGCTGCTGGTATTCGACCAGCACCGGCTTCTTGAAGGCGGACTGCATGATGCCGCGATGCAGGCGGTGCTCGTCGAAATCGAGCAGCATCAACCCGCGCGTGAAGAAGCGGCCGATGAAGAAATCCCAGCCCTGGTGATTGGAAAAGGCCTGCTCGCTGTTGCGCAGCACCTGCTGGTTCACCTCCGGCCCGACCAGCGCGACCATGGTCTGGCCAAAGGCCGAGAGCCAGAACACCGGGCCGTAGCGGGCCTCCCAGCGCAACGCCATCTCCACCGGCCGGTAGAGAAAGTCCAGGCTGTGCCCGATCACCGGCAAGCCGGCCTGACCGGGCAGCGTGTCGCGCAGGCGCTGTCCCTGCAGGGTCGAGGCCAGCCAGCTCATGAACGGCCTCCGGTGGCCCGGGCCGCTTGCCCGACACCCGAGTGCGCGGCACCCGGATGCCCGGCACTCAGGCGCAGCACCTGCGCTTCCTCGCGCCCGAACAGGGTGCGCAAGGCAGCGGCCTGCTCGGCACGCCCCTTGCGGACCAGGCGGTCGCGCAGCGGTGGCAGGAAACGCATCAGGCTGTAGCGGCCGACCCGGGCCGGCAGGGTCAGCACCGGGTACCAGGGCAGGATGCCGCCGGGCAGGCCGAGCTGGTGCATCTGTTTCGCCGTCAGGAAATAGCGGCTGACGCTCAGGTGCTGGTGATAGGCCAGCCAGCGCTGCAGGGTCTGCAAGTGCGTGAAGTGGCGTGCCAACGGCTCGCGCGACAGCGCGTGACCGAGCTGGCGACTGGTGTCATCGGGCGGGCTCTGGGTCAGCACGGTGTGGTAGAGCAGCACGATGCCATCCTGCTCGCTGCGCGCCAGCCAGCCCGGTGACACGCCCATCAGCCAGCCCACGTAGGCCCACAGGTGCATGACCCCGCGCGACTCGCGCGGCGTGACCGGCAGACCCAGCTTTCGCAGCCCGCCCAGCATGGCCACCGAGAAGCCCAGGTAGGTGGCCACCATGTCGGTCTGGCTCAGGGGCACGCCCCAGTGATCCTCGTCCCAGTCCGGCTGGCGTGACAGGTGCTGGCGCACCAGCGCATGCACCAGCCGCACGTGCAGCGTCGACTGCCAGGCCATGCTGCCAGGCTGGTCGACATCGGGCTCGGTGCAATGCATCCACCAGGCCCCGGTTTCAGCGACCCGTGCCGAGGTGCCCTTGTCGAGCGCCCCGGTCTTGACCAGCGACTGGTTGAAGCCGGACATCAGGTAACCGCCCATCAGGGCGAGGTCGCGCAGCACCCAGTTGGCATGCAGACCGACCCCCTGCACGAAGCGCACGCCATCCTGGATGGCCTCGGGCTCGATCCAGCGTGGCGGCTGACGCAAGCCGTCAAAGAACACCCGCAGCGCCTGCGGGCAGTCAGGAATGGCCTCGACTCCCTCGCGCACCGCACGCATGAACAGCGCCCGGCCGGTGGCCATGCCAACTTCCTGCATCCAGGCCACCACGGCATCCATGGCCGGATCGCCGACGCGGAGGTCGTCACAGGCAGCGGCATATTCCTCGGCGGTCGGTGCCAGCGGGCGACCGAGCAGCAGACGCAGCGGCAGCGGCGTGGGCCTCTGCGTCTTGGCAAACGGCCGCGCGCGCGTCGGCACGGGCAGGCGGCCGGACGATGCGGCAGACACGCGGGCCGGGGACGCATGCAGGGCGGCTGACGTGAACATGGGTACTCTCCACCGGCGACGGCCGGACTGCGACGTTGACCCAACCTTAATGCGAAACTATATTCGCATTCAATTCGCATTCCGGTGAACAGTCATATGCGCAAGCGCCCGCAGCAGGAACGCTCACGACAGATGGTGGAGAGCCTGATCGATGCCACCGAGCAGTGCATCGCCCGGCACGGACTGGATGGCACCACGACCCCGCGCATCGCCGAGATCGCCGGCGTCAGCGTGGGCTCGCTGTACCAGTATTTCGACGACAAGGAGGGTCTGATCGAGGCACTGATCACGCGTCAGGCCGACCTGATCACGCGCGGCCTCAAGAGCCTGCCGATGGATGACAGCGCCAGCCTGCGTGACCTTATCGCGACCTCGGTGCGCTTCGGCGTCGCCCTGCTCGACTCCAGCCATGGCGTGTATCTGGAGCTGGTGCGCAACTGGCACCGGCTGCCCACGCAGCGGGTCGCCGACGCCTTGCAGCAGCACTTCATGGAAACCACGCACAGCTACCTGCTCAAGCATCACCGCACGCTGCGCGTGGAAAACCTGCAGGCCAAGGTCTTCATCATCGTCAACAGCACGCTGTTCACGCTGGTGAGGCTGATCAGCCAGGACAACCCGCTGCTGACCAAGGCACTGATTGCCGACGAGCTGATCGAGATGATCACGCGCTACATGGAGCCGCTGCCGGACTGAATGCGCCGACCACTGTCCGGGCTCAGTACCACAGGCGCAGACCGGCCACCACCGTGGTGTCACCGACCTGATCACCTTCGGCGCGGGCGAGGTCAGCCGTGCGGCCATGCTTGAGCTGCCGGACCAGACCGACGTAGGGGGCGATCTCGCGGCGAATCTCGTAGCGCAGACGCAGTCCCCATTCGCTGTCACTGAGACCGCGCCCCTGCCTGAGCGCCTCGTCGTCGTGCCCGAGCACGTTGAGCTCGACCTGCGGCTGCAGGATCAGGCGATTGGTGATGAGCAGCGCATACTCGCCCTTGAGCCGCAGCATGCTGCGACCCGATGTCCCGACATAGGCCGTGGCCTCGGTCTCGAACCAGTAAGGCGCCAGCCCGCGTACACCGGCCGCGACCCAGTTCCGACGCTCGCCGTCCTCACGATCCTGACGCACGCCCAGCGTGGTGTCCCACCAGCGTGACACGGCATGACTCCAGAACAGGGAGGTCTCCTGCTCGATCTCGCCGCCCTGCGCCCGCTCGCCCTCGGAGGCCAGCCAGACGCGGTCGAACGGACCACCCCAGCTGACGCTGCCATCCCAGGCCACCGCGCGCCCCGCGTCACCATTGACCGTTTCCAGCTCGTCGATGCGCAGCAGGCTGACACGTGCCGGGGCCATGTGTCCGGCGGCACCGTGATCAGTGGCCGCGTGCGGCATGGCATGACCATCATGGATGTCATGCGCCATGTGATCGCCATGACCGGTGTGCGCTGCGCTGTCCGCCGCCAGCGTGGCAGCCGGCACCAGGGCCAGCATCAGACCGATGCCGGCTGTCGTGACCAGAAAACGGCTCATGTGCTGCCCTCCGCCTCGATCACGTGAACCTCGCGGAACATCCCGCTTTCCATGTGGAACAGCAAGTGACAATGGAACGCCCAGCGCCCCGGCGCATCCGCCGTGACACGGAAGCTGCGCCGGGTGCCGGGTGGCATGCTGATGGTGTGCTTGCGCACCTGGAAGCGACCGTCGGCATCCTCCAGATCACTCCACATGCCATGCAGGTGGATGGGGTGCTCCATCATGGTGTCGTTGACGAGGGTGATGCGCAGGCGCTCGCCCAGGCGCATCACCAGCGGCTCGGCTTCGTTGAAGCGTATGCCGTTGAACGACCAGACGTAGCGCTCCATGTGGCCGGTCAGGTGCAGCTCGATGTCGCGACCCGGAGCGCGTCCGTCGGGATCGGCGAAGGTGCTGCGCAAGTCGGCGTAGGTCAGCACCCGGCGTCCGTTGCCACGCAGGCCGATGCCGGGATCGTCGAGGCGCGGCGCAGGCATCTCGGCCTGCATGTCGACGCCCGGATTGTTGCGCTCGCTGGCCGGGTGTGTCTGCATCGCGGGGACCGCTGCCACCGGTGCGGCATGACCGGAATGATCCTCATGGCCGGCATGCGCGTCGTGTCCACCATGTCCTGCATGCATGTCATGACCTGAGTGGCCCGTATGCCCGGCAGCAGGCACCGGTGCGGCATGGCCGGCATGATCACCATGGCTGCCATGCCCCATGTCCGTCATGGTCAGCAGCGGTCGCGGATCCACCGCCGGCACCGCGGCCGCAAGCCCGGCCCGGGTGGCCAGCGTGGCGCGGGCATAGCCGCTGCGATCCATGTTCCGGGCAAAGATGGTGTATGCCTGCAGATCACCAGGACGCACCAGCACATCCAGCGTTTCGGCCACCCCGAGTCGGAACTCCTCGATCTCGACCGGCTGCACGGGCTGACCGTCAGCGGCGATCACGGTCATGCGCAGACCGGGGATGCGCACGTCGAAATAGGTCATGGCAGCACCGTTGATGAAGCGCAGGCGCACGGTTTCGCCGGGCGCGAACAGCCCGGTCCAGTTGCCGGCCGGCGTGCTGCCGTTGATCAGGTAGGTGTACGCCGCTGCCGACACATCGGCGAGGTCGGTGGGGTTCATGCGCATCTCGCCCCAGGCGGCACGGTCAGCCAGCGCCGCACGCCAGCCGTCACGGCGTGCCTCGCGGAACAGGTCAACGAGGGTACGCTGGCCATGGTTGAAGTAATCGCCCTGCTTGCGCAGGCGATCCAGCAGATGATGCGGGTCGCGGTCGGTCCAGTCCGACAGCAGCACCACGTGATCGCGCTGGTAGCGATGCAGCTCGGGCCCGGCCGGATCAATGATCAGCGCGCCATAGAGGCCGAGCTGCTCCTGCATGGCGGAATGACCGTGATACCAGTAGGTGCCGTGCTGGCGCAGCGGAAAGTGGTAGTCGTAGGTCTCGCCGGGCGCGATGCCGTCAAAGCTGAGTCCGGGCACGCCGTCCATGGTGGCGGGCAGCAGCAAGCCGTGCCAGTGAATGGAGCTGGTCACCGGCAGCGTGTTGCGCACCCGCAGGGTGACGTGGTCGCCCTCGCGCAGGCGCAGCACAGGCGCCGGCAGCGAGCCGTTGACGGTGACTGCGGTGGCAGCCCGCCCGGTCAGATTCACCGCCTGGCTGCCGATGCGCAGGGCAATGTCGCTGCCGGTCAGCACCGCTGGCGCCAGCGGGCTCGCCGGGCCGGCTGCCCAGGCGCCGGGCACCCCCAGACTGACGGCGGCACCGCTCATGGCGAGACCCTGCACGAAGCGCCGCCGGCTGACGGGCTGCGCCAGCGCACCGGCGACGGATCGGTGTTCAGGTGCATCGTTCATCGTCATGTCTCCTTGCGTGTCGCGCACGGTCCGGAATCGCGGACCACGCCATCGGCCAGACCGCTCAGGATCGGACAGTCCGGACGTGCATCGCCGTGACAGCTGCGCGCCAGTCCGGCCAGTGCGTCACGCATCGCCGTCAGCTCGCGAATGCGCGCATCCAGCTCGGCCACATGGGCGCTGGCCAGGCGCTTGACCTCCTGGCTGCTGCGACCGGGATTGCGCCAGAGCGACAGCAGATCACTGACCTGGGGCAGTGAAAACCCCATCAGCCGGGACTGGCGGATGAAGCGCAGGGTGTCGACATCCGAGGCGCTGAACAGGCGGTAACCTGCCTCGCTGCGCAACCCCGGCGTGATCAGGCCCTGGGCCTCGTAATGCCGGATCATCTTGGCGCTGACGCCGGAACGTCGCGCCGCTTCGCCGATGTTCATCGCGGGGTCTCCTCATCATCACGCTCAGGGTGCCACACGGTCAGGCGCAGGGCATTGGTCACCACGCTGACACTCGAAAAGGCCATCGCTGCCCCCGCAACCACCGGGCTCAGGTAGCCCAGCGCCGCGAGGGGAATGCCCACCACATTGTAGGCGAAGGCCCAGAACAGGTTCTGCCGGATGGTGCGCCAGGTGCGCCGCGAAATCGCGATGGCATCGACGATCAGGCGCGGATCGCCGCGCATCAGCGTGACCTTGGCGGTGTGCATGGCGACATCGGTGCCATCGCTCATGGCCATGCCGACATCGGCCGTGGCCAGCGCCGGGGCATCGTTGATGCCATCACCGACCATGGCGGTGACGCCGCGCGCGCGCAGTCGCGTCAGCACCTCGGCCTTCTGCGCCGGCAGCACCTCGGCCACCACCTCGGTGATGCCGAGCTGATCGGCCACCACGCGCGCGCTGCCGGCGTTGTCGCCCGTGAGCATGACCGGCGTGATGCCCAGCGCCTGCAGCCGGCGCACGGCCTCGGCCGCCTCGGGACGGATCTGGTCACGAAAGGCCAGGAAGCCCGCCGTCTGGCTGGCACCGGCCCGGGCCAGCCATGACACCGAGGCGCCCTCGGCCTCGAACGCGGCAGCACGCGACTCCGCCTCGCCCAGCGCCACCCCCGACTCGGCCATGAGCTGTCTGTTGCCCAGCAGCCAGGTCTCGCCGGGCTGCTCCGCCTCGGCACCGGGCACGGGAGCCAGCTCGCCCTGCACACCACGTCCCGGCACCGCACGCACGTTCACGGCCGCCATGGCGGTCACGTTGCTGGCAGCCACGAAGGTCTGCAGCGCATGCGCCAGCGGGTGGTCGCTGTCGGCCTGCAGACCGGCGGCGCGGGCCAGCACCTCACCTTCATGCGCGATCAGCGCCGGCTTGCCCAGCGTCAGCGTGCCGGTCTTGTCGAACGCCACCACACGCACCTGATGCGTGGTCTCCAGCGCCTCGGCGTCCTGGATCAGGATGCCGCGACGCGCCGCCACCCCGGTACCCGCCATGATCGCGGTCGGCGTCGCCAGCCCCAGCGCACAGGGGCAGGCGATCACCAGCACGGCCACGGCATGGATGATCGCGGTTTCGGCATTGGCACCGGCGAGCCACCAGCCCAGTGCCGTGACCAGCGCGATCACCAGCACCACCGGCACGAACACCGCGCTGACGCGGTCAACCTGGCGCTGGATAGGCGCCTTGGCCGCCTGTGCCGCCTCGACCTGATGAATGATGCGCGCCAGCAGCGTGTCGGCACCGATCGCCGTGACCCGGACGCGCAGCACGCCATCGCCACTGATTGCGCCACCGGCCACCCGGTCGCCGGGTTCGCGCGGCACCGGACGGCTTTCGCCGGTAAGCAGCGACTCGTCCACCAGACTGCGGCCGGCGAGAATCACGCCATCCACCGGAATGCGCTCGCCGGGACGCACCAGCACCTCGTCATCGACGCGAATCCGTGCCAGTGGCAGGGTCCGTTCCTCCCCGTCGCGAATCACCCGCGCCGTGTCCGGGCGCAGTGCCTGCAGGGCACGGATGGCCGCCGTGGTCTGGCGGCGTGCGCGCGTTTCCAGCCATTTGCCGAGCAGCACCAGGGTGATGACCGCCGCCGAGGCCTCGAAATACAGATGGGAATGGCCATCAGGATGACTGAGCATCTGCTGCAGGCTGAGCCCGTAGGCCGCCGTGGTGCCCAACGCCACCAGCAGATCCATGTTGCCGGTACGCGCCTTGAGCGCATGCCAGCCGGCACGATAGAAACGCGCACCGAACACGAACTGCACCGGGGTGGCGAGCAGGAACTGCACGCTGGCCGGCAGCACGGCATGCACGCCGGCAGCCATGGCCAGCATGGGCAGCACCAGTGGCAGCGTCAGCAGAATGGCCAGCCAGAGGTGCCAGGTCTCGCGGCGTGCCTGCGCATCAAGGGCGTCGGCTGCCTCCGGCGTGTCCTCACGCACGACATACCCGGCCGCCTCCACCGCCGCCCGGATGGCCGCCGGGGTCACCTCGGGAGCAGCCTCCAGAGTGGCTGCCTCGGTGGCCAGGTTCACCGACACTGACTGCACACCGGGCAGACGCTGCAAGGCCGTTTCGACATGACGCACGCAGGACGCGCAGGTCATGCCGTTGATGCCGATCTGATGGCGCATGATCAGCCTCCCGGCGTAGCCGGATAGCCCGCCTCGGTAACCAGCGTGCACAGGGTCGCGTCCGGCAGCGACGAGGTGACGGTGACCCGGCCGGCGCTGCGCTCGACATGCACCACCGCATCGGGATCAGCGGCCTGGATGGCACGGGTGATGGCTGCCTCGCAACGGCCGCAGCCCATGCCTGACACGTGCAGAATCGTCATGATGACCTCCTCGTTGAACCGTCCCGGGACGGGATGAGGTCAGCTTGCACCTTCCCACAGGGGCAAGGTCAAGCACCCATGTCGCTTGTCACGCGACCGTGTGCATGACCCTGAAATACCCGCTCATCAGGCGCGCCGACCACGAGCGCGCGGCCCAGCCCTCGTAGTGCGCACAGTGGCTGCCCTCGGCCGTGGTCACCAGGATCACGTTGGGCATCGCGAGCATGGTCGGCAGCCAGGGCGTGAGGTTGCCGATGCGGCAAACCGGGTCATCCTCGGCATTCAGCACCATCAGCGGCACACGAATGCGCTCGAACACGTGCATGGGGTTGCTGGCACGGTCATAGGCCGCGTAGTCGGGGTGGCCAGCGAGCTCGAACTGCGCCCGATGCAAGCTGGCCAGATCCTCCGCTGCCTGCAGGCGCGGCAGCGTGGACAGATGCGCCAGGCGCGTGTGGTTGGGCGTGATGAACTGGCGCTGCAGCTTCCTCGCCATCATCCGGCTGTAGCGCGGATGCACGACATCGAGACCGGCGTCGGTGTCATAGCCCGGGCAGTAGGCAAAGCCGGCGCGGAACGGTGCGGCCTCGCCCTCCTCACCCAGGTAGCGCACCAGCAGGCCGGAGCCGGCCGAGGAGCCGACCGCGTACAGCGGAGAATCGGGAAAGCGTCTGCGAATGACCGCCAGCTGCTCGCGCAGGTCATCGGTGCAACCGAACAGATTCATGCGCGGCGTCACCAGCGGCAGGTCGGCATGACCGCGACGCAGGCAGAGCACCACGCGCCAGCCGGTACCCCGGCGCAGGTCGCGCACCAGCTCGGCCATGCTGTCCGGCGAGCCGGTGATGGTGTGCAGCACCACGATGGTCGGCGTGTCAGCCGGCAGGTCGTGACCGCACCAGTACAGCGCCGTCAGCCCGCCATCGCGCATGGTCAGCCGCTCGCGGTGGTCATAGAGTGCCGCGCGGCGCTGGCGCCGCTGCTGGCTGATCTTGCGCAGGCTGTAGAAGATCAGTTGCGCGTGCGCATTGAACAGCCAGGGCGTGGGGGTGAAGTCGGTCTGAAGCGGCGGCAACGCCGCCACCACCTCACGGTTGCGCGGGCTGTCGTGGCAGATCACCTGCGGCCGGCGACCGCGCCCCACCCATCCTGCGGGCACCTGACCGGATGCGCTCATGCCGGCTTCGCCAGACCCGCCGCAGCCAGCGCGGCCGGAAAACGCTGGTTCATCTCGCCGGCCAGCGCCTGCAGGCCGCTGAGGGGACGGATCATGACCTCGAACTCGGCAATGCGACCCTGCTCGTCGAAGCGGATCATGTCGATGCCTTTCAGCTCGCGGTCGCCGACGCGGGCGCTGAACTCCAGCACCACGCTCAGACCGTCTCCGGTGGCGAACTCGCGGTGGTAGGCGAAGTCCTCGAACACACCGATGACGGTGGAGAGAATCACGTGCAGCACCGGCGCCGTGTGATAGGGCTTGAACACCGCCGGCGAGCGGAAGGTGACATCCGGCCGGGTGATGTCGAGCAGACCGGTAAAGTCACGGCTGGCGATCATGGCGTGCCAGCGCGCCAGTGACGCAGCGACGGCGGGGGCAAGGTGCAAGGCAGTAGTCATGGGTGGCTCCTGATTCGGTCAAGACGGCCAGTGCTGGCCGTCGGGTCAGATCGCGGCGGCGAGGCGCACGCCCTGGTTGATGGCGCGGCGGGCGTCCAGCTCGGCAGCGACATCCGCGCCCCCGATGAGATGTACGCTCAGTCCGGCCGCGACCAGATCGGCGTGCAGCTCGCGCTGCGGCTCCTGACCGGCGCAGATGATCACGTGATCGACATCCAGCACGCGCGGCTCGTCATTGATGCGCACGTGCAGGCCGGCGTCATCGATGCGCTCGTACTGCACCGCCGGCACCATCTTCACCTGGCGCGCGGCCAGCCCGGCGCGATGAATCCAGCCCGTGGTCTTGCCGAGGCCATCGCCGACCTTGGATGCCTTGCGCTGCAGCAGGAAGACCTCGCGCGGCGACGCCTCGACCTCGGCCTGCATCATGCCGCCCGCCTCGCGGTAATCCTTGTCGATGCCCCACTCGCGGTTGAACTTGTCGGCATCCAGACTCGCGCTGGTGCCGCTGTGGGTCAGGTACTCGCTGACATCGAAGCCGATGCCGCCAGCGCCAATCACCGCCACCTTGGCCCCGACCGGGCGCTTGTCGCGCAGCACATCCAGATAGTTCAGCGCCTTGTCGTGCTCGACCCCAGGGATGGCCGGCGTTCGCGGCACGATGCCGGTGGCCAGCACGACCTCATCGTAGCCGCCCTCACGCAGCTGCTCCGCGCTGACGCGCGTGTTGAGCTTCAGCTGCACGCCATGCTTGTCGACCATGCGGCTGAAATAGCGAATGGTCTCGTGGAACTCTTCCTTGCCCGGCACCTGCTTGGCGATGTTGAACTGGCCGCCGATCTCGCTGGCGGCATCGAACAGGGTGACGTCATGGCCGCGCTCGGCGGCGGTGACCGCGAAGCCCAGGCCAGCCGGGCCGGCGCCCACCACCGCGATGCGCTTGGGCGCGGCCACCGGGGTGATGGGAATCTCGGTTTCGTGGCAGGCGCGCGGATTCACCAGGCAGCTGGTGATCTTGAGCTGGAAAGTCTGGTCGAGACAGGCCTGATTGCAGCCGATGCAGGTGTTGATCTCGTCGCTCAGGCCCTGCTCCGCCTTGCGCACGAAATCGGCATCCGCCAGGAAGGGACGCGCCATCGACACCATGTCGGCGTGGCCGTCGGCCAGTACCTGCTCCGCCACTTCCGGCGTATTGATGCGGTTGGTCGTCACCAGCGGAATCTTCACCTTGCCCATCATGCGCTGGGTCACCCAGGTGAAACCGGCACGCGGCACCTTGGTCGCGATGGTCGGGATACGCGCCTCATGCCAGCCGATGCCGGTATTGATGATGGTCGCGCCCGCCGCCTCGATGGCCTGCGCCAGCTGCACCGTCTCCTCGAAGGTCGAGCCGCCCTCGACCAGATCCAGCATGGACAGACGATAGATGATGATGAAGTTAGGCCCCACGCGCTCACGCACGCGGCGCACGATCTCGACCGGGAAACGCATGCGCTTCTCGTAGCTGCCGCCCCACGCGTCATCGCGGTGATTGGTCCGCGCTGCGATGAACTGGTTGATGAGATAGCCCTCGGAGCCCATGACCTCGACGCCGTCATAGCCGGCCTGCTGCGCCAGCGCCGCGCAGCGCGCGAAGCTCTCGATGGTGTCCAGCACTTCCTCATGCGTCAGCGCGTGGGGCTTGAACGGATTGATCGGCGCCTTCACCGCGCTCGCCGACACCAGACCCGGCTGATACGAATAGCGCCCGGTGTGCAGGATCTGCATGGCGATCTTGCCGCCTTCGCGATGCACCGCCTCGGTGATCACGCGGTGGTGCCCGGCCTCTTCCGGCGTGGTCAGCTTGGCGCCACCGGCGAAGACCAGACCGCGCTCATCCGGCGAGATGCCCCCCGTCACAATCAGGCCGACGCCGCCGCGAGCACGCTCGGCGTAGAACGCGGCCATGCGCTCGAAACCGTGCTCGGCCTCTTCCAGACCCAGATGCATGGAGCCCATGAGCACGCGGTTCTTCAGGGTGGTGAAGCCGAGGTCCAGCGGCGCGAGGAGGTTCGGGTAGAGCGTCGACGACATGATGAGGCACCTTTGTTTTGTCGTTTGGTCTTGCAATCTTTTATGCAACTGATTGCATATTTATAGCTGACGACTGCGTGAATTGCAACTAGTTGCAGAATCGCACTATGCTGTCCGGCAAGACTCCATGAAGAGCGGCCCATGTCTCTGCCCCACGCCCTGCTGACCTCGCTGCTGGAACGCCCCTGTTCGGGCCTGGACCTGGCACGGCGCTTCGACCGCTCCATCGGCTTCTTCTGGCCGGCATCGCATCAGCAGATCTACAAGGAGCTGGGGAAGCTGGAAGCGGCAGGCTGGGTGACGGCTGCGGCCGAGGAAGGGGCACGTGGGCGCAAGAAGGTTTATGAAGTGTTGGCGGCGGGTCAGGCGGAGCTGAAGCGGTGGGTTGGTGAGGCTGAGGACCCTGCTCCATTGCGGGATGCGCTGATGGTGAGGCTGCGCGCAGAGGCGGTGCTGGGGCCGGGGGCTGGGGTGGTGAATGATCTCAGGCATCGGTTGGAGAAGCATCGGAAGCAGTTGGCGTTGTATCAGGAGATTGAGCAGCGGGATTTTGCCAGCAAGGTGCTAACGCGGGCGGAGCAGTTGCAGTATCTGGTGTTGCAGTCGGGGTTGGTGACGGAGCAGGCGCAGGTGGAGTTTTGTGAGCGGGCGTTGGGGCTGTTGGGAGATCGGCACCTATAAGCCATCCCTACACGCCCACAAACACCTTCTCGTTGTGATACCGCAAAAACTCCTTATCTGGAGCAAACTTCTTCGGTAGCCGGATCGTCTCACCATCCAAACCCATCAGATATGTCATAGCCATTGGCCGATCCTCAGTCTCACGCAAGGCCGAAGAAACGCGAATCTTAAGATCAGGCATCACCGTTAATAGCCCTCGATCAAACGCCTTGTCATGAAGGGCAGACAGGCATAAGCCATTCGCGGGGTTCAGTCGATTGTGCTCATCTTTTGACCACGGGACGATGTGGCTAGCCACAAGCAAACTGGGATGCTTGATCCCGCTCATACAGCACATGCTGTCATAACTGCTAAGCACAGCCCGCCGGAAGAACGATTGCTTTACGCGCACTGTCACCGTGGCCGTCGTGGTCTCAGCACGATAACTGGCCGGGACGTCTAGCTCATCGGCCTCGCTGGCTAAATCATGAAGGCTCTTGGAGCCATCCACCAAGGCATCCATGAGCACCTGACTCTCGTATCCCACCTGCTCAGGATTCTCTTGGAACTCCTTCCAAACACGTCGATCAAGGGCCGATGCCCCACTCAGCCCCTTCCTGCCGGACTCGACGATGACCGGGTCCAAGCTGGCCAGGTTGGTGAGTTTCATCGCTAGCGAACCGGGTGTACGACCGAGCTTGGCGGCGACCTCGATGATTTCAGGGTTCCGGTAGTGCAGCCGCCCGAACGGAAGCTGGCAGTACAGATTCAGAGCGATCAGTACTTGGTCACGTGTCCATTCCGCCATGATCAAATACTGTGCTTAGAAAATGAAAGCGACATTTGGAAACTTCTCAATTACTACTGAGGCAGTGATAAATGTTGTCAGCAACAACTTTCAACGTAGCTGCTGCCTGGTCAGGGTTAGAGCCTGCAAAGCTGCCGATTTTGGTGTATCCCATATTCGCAACAGCACCAGTATTGGCTTGTGCCTGTTCTAGCGCTGCAAAACGAAAACTCGTACCCGTCGATAATTGGCGCGCAGTCAGAGTAAAGCGCACATAACGCTCAACCAATGCACCTGCCTGATAACGAGTAACACCCTGTGCAACTACTACACGTCCATCATCTCCTACTTGCTGGATTACATTGCCGCCGCCCACACCATATGTTCGTTGCAGGTTGTAATAGCGGCCACTATATGGGCCCCAGAAGCTACTGGACGAATCACTCAGACTGACTTCACGGTTGGTCACATGTTGAGCCACACAGACAGGCAACGCCTCTTTGATCTTGGATTTGGAGGCCGGAAGGTCAAACGTAATCGCTGACAAAGCCTCCGCGCTCATCCATGGCTCATAGGTAGCTCCGGTGTACTGTGAAAGCTCAGGCATACGGTGATATGCACACCCAGAAATGCTTGCTGCTATTCCGATGCCAATAATGCGATGTGAGTTTTTCATAAAACCTCCTTGTCTGCTTGGCACGACGATGACGGCTTTGCGTGATGACATCGAGCCTAAACAGATAATGTGTAGCCACTTCCCGCCTCACCCTGACCGCAGCCTCGCCCGCCAGACTTTCGGCGAGCACCCCGCCGCCGCCGTGAAGCGCCGTGTGAACGCGCTGTGCTCGGAGTAGCCCAGCAGCTGGGCGACATCCGACACGGTCAGGCGATGGTCGGCGAGGTAGGCCTCGGCCAGCTGCTGCCTCACCGCCGCCAGTTCGCGGTTGAAGCTGGTGCCGGCAGCGGCGAGCTGGCGCTGCAGGGTACGCGCGGACAGTCCCTGCGCGGCGGCCATCCCGGCCAGGGTCGGCTCGCCGAGGTGCAGCGCCTCGCCCATCGCCTGGCGCAGCGCGTCCACCCCTGCCACCGAGGCCGGCAGCAAGGCCAGACGCTGCCTGACCTGGGTCTCCATCAGCGCGGTCAGACCAGGGTCGCTGCCGGTGAGCGGCCGGAACAGGGTGTCCGCGGGAATGCTGAGCACCGTCTCGGGCTGGTCGAACTGCACCGGGCAGTCGAAGAAGGCCTCGTAGGGTCGTGGGTCGGCAGGCGCGGGGTTGATGAAGCGCACACTGCGCAGGCGCAACGGCGGACCGCTGGCGATGTCACGGGTGAACTGCACCAGGGCAGCGATGGCGGTGTCGTCGGAGAGCCGACCGGGGCGGCCATGCTCGGCATCCCAGACCAGCTCGATGCCGTCGCCGGTGGCGCGCACGGCCATCGGGGTAATGTCGTAGACCAGGCGCTGGTACTGGTTGAGCTTGTCGAGCGCGGCGCCGAGGCTGGGCATGGCCAGCAGCAGATAGCCCAGCGGACCGAGGTGGCGCGGTGTGATGCGCTGACCGACATGGAGCCCGAGGCAGGGATCGTCGAGCCGGGCAGCGGCCTGCTCCAGCAACGCCACCCAGTGCGCCATCGCGAGTCCATCGGCGGCCAGGCAGTCGGCTTCGCGCAGGCCGGTGGGCAGAACGTCGGCGAGCGCGACATCATGCGCCTGCAAGTGCTCGATGAGCATCTGCGGGAAGGTGGCGGGGATGCGCGGGTTCAGGGCCATGGCAAGGCATCGTGACCGGTCGTCGGATGGCGTGCAGTGTCAAGTCTGCCGGCATGGCGGGTCAAGCCTGTCAGGGCCTGTCACGCTACAGTGCTTTCCGTCAACCACGTTCAAGGAACCGTGCCATGCGCATCCTGATCACCGGCGCCGCCCGCGGCATCGGCCATGCTCTTGTCCGCCGCGCCCTCGCCGACGGCCACTCGGTGATTGCCGCCGACCGCGACGCCGAGGCCCTGTCAACACTGGTCGCCACCGGGCAGGGGCGGGTCCGTGCCGCCACGCTCGACGTGCGTGAGGGTGCCGCCTGGGAGCGGCTGGCCGACAGGCTGCACGCCGAGGGCGCGCTGCCCGACGTGCTGATCAATGTCGCCGGCGTGCTGCGCAGCGGCCAGACCGGCGAGCTCCGGGCCGACGACATCGACCTCATGCTCGATGTCAACGTCAAGGGCGTGATCCACGGCACCAATGCCTTCGCCCGCCACATGAAGGTGCGCCGCGCCGGACACATCATCAACGTCGGCTCGGTGGCCTCGCTCTACGCCACCCCCGGCACCACACTCTACGCCTCCAGCAAGTTCGCGGTGCGCGGCTTCAGCATCGCCGCCGCCGGCGACCTCAGGCCGCATGGCGTGGCGGTGACCCTGTTCGGGCCGGGCCCGGTGAAGACCGACATGCTGGAACAGCAGCGCGGCGACCCCGATGCCGCCCTGACCTTCTCGGGCGCGCGCGCGCTCAGCGTCGACGAGGTCGCCGCCGCCATCCTCGGACCGGTGCTGCGCAAGCGTCCGGTGGAGTATTTCCTGCCCTTCCGGGACGAGCTGATGGGCAAGGTCTGCAACGCCTTTCCGGCCCTCTTCCTGAGCCAGCTCGATCGTGCCCGGGCGCGCGGCCGCAGGCACTTCGCCGCCAGGGAGTACCAGTCATGAGACATCTCGCGATCACCGGCATCGGCGGCTTCATCGGCCTGCGCATGACCGAGCGCGCGCTGGCGCTGGGCTGGCGGGTCAGCGGCGTGGATCTGTCGCCGGAGGCCGTGGCACGTGCCCGTGCGCTCGGTGCCGACGCCCGCGTTGGTGACATCACCGATGCCGGCAGCCTGGCCCCGGTCTTTGCCGGCGCCGACCTGGTGTTTCACACCGCCGCCGTGGTGCAGGAAGACGGCCCGCGCGCGCTCTACGAGCGCGTCAACAACCAGGGCACCGAGACCGTCTGCAGGGCAGCACGCGAAGCGGGCGTGACGCGTCTGCTGCACCTGTCATCGATCATGGTCTACGGCTTCGACTACCCCGACCAGGTCGGCGAAACCGGCCCGTTCACCACCGACGACAACCTGTACAACGAGACCAAGCTCAGCAGCGAGCGCATCGCGCTCGCCTTCAACGCGCCCGAAAACGGGTTCGAGGTCGTCGTGCTTCGTCCCGGCGACGTCTACGGTGTCGGCAGCGTGCCCTGGATCACGCGTCCGCTGGGCATCATGGCAAAACGCCAGTTCATCCTGCCCGCGGGCGGGCGCGGCGTCATCAACCACGTGCACGTCGACAACCTCATCGATGGCGTGCTGCTGGCCGCCGACCACCCGGCCGCACCCGGCGAGGCATTCAACCTGACCGACGGCATCGCCACATCCTGCCGTGACTACTTCGGCCTGCTGGCCAAGGTCACCGGCCACGGACCGGTACCGGTGGCACCCACCTGGCTGCTGGATGGCGCCCTGCGCCTCGGGGAACGGGTCGCGCGTCCGCTCGGCCTGAGCCTGCCGGTGCAGCGTGCCGGCCTGCGCTTCCTGACCCGTCGTCATGCCATCTCGATTGCCAAGGCGCAGCGCATGCTCGGTTACCAGCCGCGCATTCCCCTGCACCAGGGCATGCGCCAGCTCGGCCGCGACCTGGCGGCACAGCACCGCTGACCCTTTTCTGATTGCGTCGATGACGTCTGTTGTTTCAATAACGCCCATGGAGACCCTGTCATGACTCTCACCGCCATTACCACCTTCGACGGCAGCCGGCGCGCCCTCGGCCAGCGCACCCGCGTCGAGGACACCCGTGCCGCCGCGCAGGACTTCCGCCGCCACATGCTGGCCGGCCCCAAGGTGCGCTACTTCGAGTCCTTCGACCTCATCAAGGTCGTCTACCCGACCCGCTACGGCCTGCGCAACGCCTACTCGGCCGAACGCCTGAACGAGTTCCTGCACATCACCAACCGCGTGTTCGTGGTGCAGTTCGACACCGCCGAGGGCCTCAAGACACTGCTGGTGTCGCCCTCGGACCACGAGCGCGGCGGCGAGACGCCGTATTTCCGCCGTCTGCAGGACAAGACCCCGGACTTTGTCATCAACCGCATGATGACGCGCTACGCCACCGTGCTCGACGTGCTCGCCGGCATCGGCCTGACACCGGAGGATGTCGACTACATCACCTATGACCACCTGCACACGCAGGACGTGCGGCGCTGGCTGGGCAGTGATGGCCAGCCTGCCCTGCTGCCGAACGCCAGGCTGCTGGTGCATCACCGCGAGTGGGCATCGGCACTGGACCTCGATCCCTACCAGCGCGACTGGTACTGCCCGAACGGGCTGGCCGGGATCGCCGCCGACAAGGTCATCCTGTTCGAGGGCAGCGTGATGCTCGGCGACGGGGTGGCCCTGATCCACACGCCGGGCCATACCGAAGGCAACCACTCGATTGTCGTGCACACTGACGAGGGCCTGTGGGTGACCAGCGAAAACGGCATCAGCGTGGACGCCTACGCGCCCCATCTGTCGACGATCTGGGGTGTCGCCGACTACGCGCGCAGCATCGGTACCGAGGTCATCATCAACGGCAACACGCTGGAAAGCACCGTGGACCAGTACATCTCCATGGTGCAGGAGCTGACCATTGCCGGCCCGTCACAGCGCGATCCGCGTTACCCCAACGTGTTCCCGTCGTCGGAGCTGACGCCGTTCTGGCTCTTCCCCGGCACCGCACCCAGCTTCTCGGTGAAACATGCCGTGCATGGCCGGCTGACGCGCCGCTGAGGGCCGTGTGACGCCGCGCCGAGGAACGCGCCGCACCGTCATCCGCAGGACGGTGCGGACCTGCCTCACCCCGCCCTGACCCTGCCCTTCTTCTCCGCCACCGCCTGCAGCGCCTCGGCGACTTCCTCGTCGGTGACCTGGGTCACCTGCAGCACGGCCTGGCGGATGCCGCTGGGCAGCACCGCCAGCGCCTCGCCGGCCAGCGTGTTCAGGCGCTGATCGAAGCACAGCCGGCCCTGCGCGCTGACACTGAGGATGCCGAGCTCGCCGAGCGTGTCCAGGAAGCCGCGGAAAAGTGCCTTGTCGAAGAACTCGGGGGCGCTCAGCTCGCGCACGAACGACAAGCGCTGCGCCAGCAGGTGGCAGAGCTCTTCCAGCTGCTGCTGGGTGAGCTGGTCACTGCCGCGCTGGCTGAGCACGGTGATGGTCATGTGGTAGCGCACCAGCGTCTGCCGCAGGGCGCGGCTGAGGATGTGCAGGCGCGCGTGCTCGGCGCTGCTGGCCTCGGGCACGCGCCAGTCGCCGCCCCCCTGCGGCACGATCAGACCGAGATCGGCGAGCGCCGCCAGATAGCGCGGCACCAGCGCATCGAGCTGCACGTCCGGCCAGGTCAGGAACAGCTCGGCGCGCAGGAACGGATACACCGCGCGCACCCGGTGCAGGATCTGCGCCGGGCTGGCCTGGTGGTGCTGCAGCAGGATGACCGCGATCAGCGATGGCAGCGCGAACAGGTGCAGCGTGCTGTTGCGGAAGTAGGTCATCAGCACGCCCTCTTCCTCGAACAGGTAGAGCAGGTCGCCGAGCGGATGCGGGCGCCGCTGCAGGATGCGCAGGCGCTCGCCAGTGGCGATCATGCCGCGCCCGTCGAGCTCGGTGACGGTGACGTGGTCGCCATAGGGCACGGCCAGCAGCAGCGCCTTGCAGACATCAAGCTGGCTGGCCAGCTCCTCTTCGTCAATGGCATGCCGCGGCGTCGACAGCAGCACCAGCGCCAGCAGGTTGCTGGCATTGACGTCGGCGGCGGCGTTGATGTGGCGGCTAATGTCGAGGCCGATCTGCTGCGAGGCGGGAATGAACGCGGGTGAATCGAGCACGGCGGGATTGTCGCGCCATCCCGGCAGCAAAGCATCCAGGCGTTCGTCGAGCAGGATGGGTTCGCCGAAGTTCAGGTACACGCGTCCGAACACCTTCTTGAGCTGGCGCACCGAGCGCACCAGCGCGAACAGGTTCTCCTTCTCCTTGGGCTTGCCCTGCAGCTCGCCGATGTAGGTTCGTCCCTCCATCAGCTTCTCGTAGCCGATGTAGGCGGGAATGAACACCAGCGGCCGGTTGTGCTCGCGCACGTAGCTGCGCAGGGTCATGTTGATCATGCCGATCTTGGGCGCGAGCTGGCGCCCGGTGCGGCTTCGCCCGCCCTCGATGAAGTACTTGATCGGGAAGCCGCGCTGCAGCATCTGGTGCAGGTACTCGTGGAACACCGCGCTGTAGAGGAAGTTGTCCTTGAAGCTGCGGCGCAGAAAGAAGGCACCGGCGCAACGCAGCAGGCTGCCCACCACCGGGATGTTGAGGTTGATGCCGGCGGCGGCATGCGGCGACACGTAGCCGCGCGTGAAGATCACATAGCCCAGCAGCAGGTAGTCGATGTGACTGCGGTGACAGGGCACGTAAATGACCTCGTGATCGCGGGCATGCTGCTCGACGACCTCGAAGTGCTTGACCTGCACGCCGTCGTAGAGGCGCGTCCACAGCCAGTCCAGGAAGAAGATCAGCGTGCGCATCACCGGCATCGAGGCGTCGGCGGCGATCTCGTTGGCGTACTGGCGGGCACGGGTCTCGGCGACTTCGCGGCTGACGCCGCGCTCGGCGGCCTCGCGTGCGATGGCGGCCTGCACCGGTTCGGCGTGGAAGACCTCGCGCAGCAGGGTGCGCCGGTGCGACAGGTCGGGACCGATGGCGGCCGTGCGCTCGCGGCGGAAATGCACGCGCAGCACGCGCGAGACCTTGCGCACCGCGCGCTCGGGACTGCCCTCGGGCGGACAGAGCTGGCGCAGCGACAGCGGCGGACTGATCTTCACCAGCGTGCTGGGGCCGTTCAGCAGGATGATGACCAGCTGCTTGAGCACGCTGGGCGTCGCCCAGGAGTCAGCGAACAGGGTGCGGAACCACGAGCTCTGCGTCTCCGGCGCGCGACCCCAGAAGATGTTCACCGGCACCAGCTGCACGTCCAGCGCCGGGTCGGCATGCAGGGCGTCGACCAGCGCCACCAGCCGTGGCGACTGCGTGTGGCGCGGCGTGATCAGCGGCAGTGGCGGCTCGCCGGTAGTCAGGCAGACCAGGGCATGGCGCTCGCGCAGGCCGCCGCTGCGCAGCGGGCGCAACGGCCGCGGCAGACCGAGGCGGATGGCCTCGGTCTCCAGCGCCAGCACGTTCGACAGCAGGCGGTTCTGCAGCACGTAGCACACCGGTCTGGCCGGATCGATGCCGAGCGGCGCGAGGTCGGCGGGCAGCACCTGCGGACGCACCCACAGGCGCATCAGCTGACGGATCACGAAGAACAGCAGGCGGTCCAGACCGGGCAGGCGCACGATGACATCTCCTTGCATCATGACCGGAAAGTCATGACATGACAGGCGTCTTCAATACCATGCCCGGTCGCTGCCCGACCAGTGTGTCCGGCCGGCGTTCAGGCCGACACGCGCGGGAGCTCGAACCAGAAGGTGGCGCCCTGGCCGGGGCTCGAGTCGTAGCCGATGCGCCCCTGCATGTGCTCGACCAGGCCCTTGCAGATGAACAGGCCAAGTCCGGTACCGCCCTGCTCGCGGCTATCACTGGAGTCGGCCTGGCCGAAACGCGTGAAGGCGCGACTGGCAAATTCCGGGTCGATGCCACGCCCGAAGTCCTGCACGCTGAAACGCACGGACTCGAACATGGCCTCGACACGCACCACCACTCGTCCGTTCTGCCAGGAAAACCGGATGGCGTTGGCGAGCAGGTTGACCAGCACCTGGGTCAGCTTGTCGGCATCAGCCAGCACCCGGGGCTGACCCGCGACCTCCAGATGCAGGGTCACGCCAGTTGGTGCGGCCATGGGCTGCAGCGACGCGATCACGCGGCTGGCCACGGCCTCGGCGTCCACCGGCGCGATGTCCAGGGTCAGATGACCGAGGATCAGACGGTTGGTGTCGAGCAGGTCGTTGATGAGCTTCTGCAGACGGTCACTGTTGGTCATGGCCATGGCGAGGATGCCGTCGACATCTCCGGGCAGCGCCCCCAGCGTGCCACTGCGAATCAGCTCCAGGGCGCAGATGATGGAGGTAAGCGGCGTGCGCAGCTCGTGACTGGCCGTGGAGATGAACTCGTTCTGCGCCTGCTGCAGGCGACGGCTGTCACGAATGTCGCGCACGAACACCAGGCAGCCGAGCTGCTCATGGTGGAGACCGACGGCTGACAGCTCGACCGGAACCGCGGTATCCGGCGTGACGCCAGCCATCTCGCTCTCGCCGGTGACCGGCTCGCCCCCCTGCGCAACGCTCAGCAGATGCACAGCCGCCTGACGCTGGCTCGCGCTGATCAGCGAGACAAATTGCAGCCCGTGCGCGTTGATCCCCGGGCGGCGGAGCAGCTGCTGGATAACCGGATTGGCCTCCACGATCCGACCTTCCTTGTCGAGGATGAGCACGCCATGCGGCATGTGCTGGAAGGCGACCTGGAACAGCCGCAGGCTTTGGGTCAGACTGACCTGCAGCTGGCGCTGCTGCCAGGCGGAATCGCTGAGGCGCCAGGCAATCAGGGTCAGCAGCAGTACCATGGCCCAGGCCAGCAGTACCGGGTAATCGGTGCCGGCTTCGGCCGGCTGAAGCAGATGGCCGCTGAGCTGCCAGGTCATGCCCTCCAGTGGCAGGTTCAGCACGAGCACTCCGGGTGAGCGCAGGTCTCCTGCGTATGGCGTGGCATGGAACTGCAGCGCGACCCCGCCTCGTGCCGCTTGTGCCGTGATGTCGGCAAGAATGCGATCCAGGCGCATGACCGTGCTCACCACGCCCCAGTAGCGACCGTTGCGGAGGTAGACCGGCGCGCGATGTATCAGCCCCAGCCCGCCCTGCACCAGCTTGACCGGGCCGTCCATGACCGGACGGTGAGTGTCCATGGCCTGCTTGACCCGTGGCCACTGTGACGCCAGATCGGAGTAATGAAGGCCCAGCGCCTGCTCGTTGCCTTCCAGCGGGTAGATGAAGCGGATGCGGTTGTCCGGGGCCAGGCCGATGTTGCGAATGTAGGGATTGTAGCGCTGCAGACTCTGCATCCAGCTGATGGCCTGCTCGGTGGGCAGGTAGCCGTTGTTGGCCTGAATGTAGGCAACCACACCCGTGGCGAGGTACATGACCGAGTTCACGCTTTTCAGGAGCTCGGTGCGTTGCTGCTCGAGAATGCGCTGCACCTGTGCCTGCGCCTGCTGGCGCTGCTGCTGCCGGTGATCATTGACGAAAAACACTGCCACGGCGGCCGACAGCACCAGCACCAGCGCCGGAAACAGGAAACGCGAAAGCTGTGTCCGCAGGACGCCGAGGCTGGGCATGGACTGGCTGACCGACAAGCAGATGGTGACGGCACCATGCTAGCGGGATGCCAGCTAATCACCAGTCGCATTGTGTAGCGTCTGTGCGGGGTTTTCGTGTTGTGCCGTTAATCGCCCGGCCACGGCGCAGGCGTGTCCTGCGCCACTCAACCCCTCAACCTTTCACAGCACCGGCCGCACCCACGCCTCGCTGGCCTCCCAGAGACGGCGGGCGGCATGCAGGTCCTGCGCGGCCGGAGCCGGCTCGACGGCCTTGCAGCGGTCGTAGTAGCGCCCCGACTCGCCCGCCAGCTCGGGTGCGGTGGCGCAATGCAGGCTGGTGCGGGCACCCTCCTCCGGCGTCACCATGAAGCGCTTGACCAGTGCCGCCAGCGGGCCGGGCAGCGAACGCCAGATGTCGGTGGCGACAATGCCCGGATGCACCGCATAGGCGGTGACGCCGCTGCCAGCCAGACGCGTCGCCAGCTCGCGCACGAACAGGATGTTGGCAAGCTTGGTCAGGCAGTATTCCCGCAGGGTGCCGGGCGTGCGCGAGGGCTGCTGCACCCAGTCCAGCGTCATGTACGAGGCCCAGCGGTGCATCTTGCTGGCCACCACCACGATGCGTGCCGGCGCCGAATCGCTCAGGCGCGGACGCAGACGCTCGGTGAGCAGGAAGTGCCCCATGTGGCAGACGCCGAAGGTCATCTCGAAGCCCGATGCCGTCATGCCGCGCTTTCCGGACAAGCCGGCATTGCACACCAGCAGGTGCAGCGGCAGGTTGCGGGCGAGAAAGGCGTCAGCGCAGGCGTTGACCGAGGCGAAGTCGCCGAGGTCCAGCGGCAGGAACTCGGCCTGGCCACCCAGGGCGGCGATCTCGTCGAGCACCGGGCGCGTTTTCTCGCCCGAGCGACAGGCCAGGAACACCCGCCAGCCCTGGCGCGCCAGCTCGCGCGCGGTCACCCGGCCTATGCCCGAATTGGCCCCGGTGACCAGAGCCACCTTGCCGTTTGCTGTCACTGTCGTCATGTCATGTCGCCTCATCAGGAAGACCCGCCGGCCAGCGCCGGCAGGGGCAGGGAATCGTCGCGCAGGGTGCGCCGGAACTCGCCGGGCGAGTGTCCGGTCCAGCGCTTGAACGCGTGCGAGAAGTTGGCCAGGTCACTGTAGCCCAGCGCCGTGGCGATGGCATCCAGAGACACCCTGGCATCCGCCAGCTGGAGCATGGCACGGTCACGCAGGGTGCCGGCCAGAATGTCGCTGTAGCAGGTGCCGGCCTCGGTGAGCCGGCGCTTGAGGGTGCTTGCCGACAGGTTGAGCGCAGCCGCTGCGGCCTCCAGCGGCAGCAGCCCGCCCTGGGCCTCGATGAGTTGCCGTACCCGGCCAGGCAGGTCCTCGGCCAGGATCTGGCTGCGCAGCATCGCCTCCAGACCGGCCACGGCGTTCTGGTAGGCAATCGGGTCGGAGAAGCGGCAGACCGCGGTCAGGGTGTCGCGCGGCACGGTGATGTAGTGCATGGGCGCGTTGAAACGCAGGCGGCCGGCACGGCATTCCGGGTGATCGGCGAGCCCGTCCGGCCCCGGCCAGGCAATGTGCACCACCAGCTCCGGCGGCTGGTCCAGCAGCAGGCGCAGCAGATGCACCAGCGCCGCCACGCAGTAATAGACCGGGATGCGGTCCAGCACCGGATCACCGGAGTCCACCGCCAGCAGCACCGCGACCGCGTCGTCGCGCTCCACGACACTGACGCGCAGCACGTTGGCGATCAGCGGGATGAAGCTCAGCAGGCGCAGCACTTCGCTCACCGAGCCGGCGCTGATCAGGGGCGTGGTCAGCACGCTGTAGGACGTCAGGCGCGCCTGCTCGCCGGCGAAGTAGCCCAAGCAGGCAGCCTGCTCGGCATCCATGTCCGGACAGGCCTCGCGGAACCAGCGCATAGGCGCCTGCGCGCCGGGCAGCAGCAGACTCGCGGTGTCGACACGCTCGCGCAGCATCAGGGCCCGGAAGCGGTCGCGCTCGTCCGCGGACAGCAGGTCGGTATCCAGCACGTGCGCCAGCACATGCCCGGGCATGGCCGCGGCGCGCGGCCGGATGGGGAGGAGCACCTGAGCTGATCTCACAAAAATCTGGTCCCGCGAAACATAGTCCATGGCGAGGCGCGGGCACAAGATGACGTTCATCCATCCACGACCCCGCAGGGAGCAGTCACGCCATGGGAAAGATCCTGTTTGTCAGCCACGACGGCGACACCCACGAAACCGAGCTGGTTGCCGGCCGCTCGCTGATGCAGCACGCCACCGGTCACGGCGTGCCCGGCATCGACGGTGACTGTGGCGGCGTCTGCGCTTGCGGCACCTGCCACGTCATCCTCGAGTCGCGCTGGCTGGACCGCGTCGGCGCCAGCGGCCCCGAGGAAGACCAGATGCTGTGCATGACGCCCGAGCGCCAGCCGACCTCGCGCCTGGCCTGCCAGATCACCGTCAGCGCCGACATGGACGGGATGACCGTGCGTCTGCCCGAGTTCCAGATGTGATCGCCCGCCCCCTTACGTCACCCAGGCAGATACCCGCATGAAGCTCATCGACCCCATCCTTCGCAAGGCCCAGGCTACCGTCCCCATGGATCTGCAGATCCGTGGCGTGCACCTCTACCACAAGGTCCGGCAGACCGCCCTGCCGGGCACGCGACCGCCGGAGTTCATCGAGCGCCCGCTGCCCGATGTCGCCGAGCTGCCCCTGACCGCGATCGACGTCAGCAACCCCTTTCTCTATCGCCAGGGCAAATGGCGCGAGTACTTCGCGCGTCTGCGCGAGGAGGCGCCGGTGCACTACCAGTCCGACAGCGCCTTCGGGCCGTTCTGGTCGGTGACCCGCTACGAGGACATCCTCACCGTCGACAAGGACCATGAGCGCTTCTCGGCCGAGCCTTTCATCGTCATCGGCGACCCGCCCGCCGGCCTCAGCCTGGAAATGTTCATCGCCATGGACCCGCCCAGGCACGACGTGCAGCGCCAGGCCGTGCAGGGCGTGGTGGCACCCAAGAACCTGAAGGAAATGGAAGGACTGATCCGCCAGCGCGTGCAGGAGGTGCTCGACCATCTGCCAGTTGATCAGCCCTTTGACTGGGTCGAAAAGGTGTCGGTGGAACTGACCGCGCGCATGCTCGCCACCCTGCTCGATTTCCCCTACGAACTGCGCCACAAGCTGGTGTACTGGTCCGACCTGGCGGCCGCCAGCCCCGAGACCACGGGCGGTCCGGCCGATCTCGACGAGTTCTTCGAGGGCGTCATCGACATGACGCGTCACTTCACCGCGCACTGGCATGACAAGGCCGCGCGCCGTGCCGCCGGCGAAGCGCCGGGCTATGACCTGATCAGCCTGCTGCAGAGCCACGACAGCACCCGTGACCTGGTCGACCGGCCCATGGAGTTCCTCGGCAACCTGGCGCTGCTCATCGTCGGCGGCAACGATACCACCCGCAACTCCATGAGCGGCGGCGTGCTGGCGCTGAACCGCTTTCCGGACCAGTTCGCCAAGCTCAAGGCCAACCCGGGCCTGATCCCCAACATGGTTTCCGAGATCATCCGCTGGCAGACGCCGCTGGCCTACATGCGTCGCATGGCCACCCGCGACACCCTGCTGGGCGGCCAGTTCATCCGCAAGGGCGACAAGCTGGTCATGTGGTATGCCTCCGGCAACCGCGACGAGCGCCAGTTCGAACGCGCCGACGATTTCATCATCGACCGCCCGAACGCGCGCAACCACATGTCGTTCGGCTTCGGCGTGCACCGCTGCATGGGCAACCGCCTCGCCGAGCTGCAGCTGCGCATTCTCTGGGAGGAGCTGCTGGCACGCTTCGACGACATCCGCGTGCTGGAAGAGCCGGAGATCGTGCAGTCCAACTTCGTGCGCGGCTACGCGAAGATGAAGGTGCAGCTGACGCGGAGGGCGGCAGCATGACGCCGACCGAACTGGCCGTGCTCAACCGTCAGGCCATCAGTGCCGCCAAGCGTCACATGGGATTGCCGGCCTGGGGCACGGTGGCACTGATCGCGGTCGTGAGCATTGCCTATGCCGCCACGCTCGTGCTGGCCGTGCAGGGCACCCTGCCCCTGCTGCCGGCCACCGTCGTGCTGGCGGTGCTGACCTATGTCGCCTACACCCCCCTGCATGAAGCCGCGCATGGCAACATTCACGGCGAGCGCACCGGACTGGCCTGGCTCAACGCGCTCTGCGGCCATGTCGCGGCGCAGCTCATCCTGGTGCCGTACGCCACGCACCGGGTGGAGCATTTCGCGCACCATCGCTACACCAACCAGCCCGGCCTCGACCCTGACCATGTGATCAGCGGCATGTCCGGCGGACCGCTGGCCTTCGTGAAGGCGGTCATCGGCTTCATCTGGTCACAGTGGGCCTTCCTGTTCCGTGATTACTGGGCCACCGCCCCCGTACGTGAAAAAGTGACGTTTCTGGCCGAGGTCATCCTTGCGCTGGGCTGGCGCGCCGCCTTGCTGGCCGTGCTGCCCTGGTCCGCTTGGCTGCTGCTGGTGCCGCTGGCCTGGTTTGGCGGCGCCCTGTTCACGGCCTACTGGTTTGCCTACCGGCCGCACCACCCCTATGACGAGACGGCACGCTACCGCAACACCAGCAGCCTGATCCTGCCGACCTGGCTGCGTCCGCTGGAATGGTTCTGGCTCGGCCAGAACCTGCATTCGATTCACCATGCCTTTCCGCGCGTGCCGTTCTACCGCTATCACGCGCTGTTCCGCGAGGTGGAGCCGGTGCTGCGCGCCCATGGCGGCCCGGTGATCGGCATGTTCAACCGCCAGCCGATACCTGCCCGTGAGGAGACAGGCTCATGACCAGCGGTCGCGTCATCGTCGTCGGCGCCAGCCATGCCGGCGCCCAGCTCTGCACCAGCCTGCGTCAGGAGGGCTGGCGCGGCGAGATCGTGCTGGTCGGGGACGAGCCCGTGCTGCCCTACCACCATCCGCCGCTGTCCAAGACCTTTCTCGCCGGCTCCACCGGGCTGGATGAGCTGCTGATCCGCACACCCGCGTTCTATGCCACGCAGGACATCAGGGTGCGCCAGGGTCGGATCACCGCCATCGACCGCGCCGCGCGCCGCGTTCAGTTCGATGATGGCGAGACCCTGGACTACGGGAAACTGGCGCTGTGCCTGGGCGCGCGGCCACGCCCGCTGCCGCTGCCCGGTGGCGACCTGCCCGGGGTGCATGCGCTGCGCAACGCTGCCGACAGCCTGGCGATCCGTGCCGACCTGGCCTCGGCACGCCATGTCGTCATCATCGGGGCCGGCTACATCGGACTTGAAACGGCGGCATCACTGCGCGGACTCGGACTCGCGGTGACCGTGCTGGAGACAGCGGAACGCGTGCTGCAGCGCGTCACGGCGCCGGCGGTGTCAGCCTTCTATGCCCGCGTGCACCGCGAGCACGGCGTGCAGCTGCGCACCGGCGTGACGATCGCCGCACTGACCGGCACTGACCGCGTGCGCGGCGTGCAGCTGGCGGATGGCGAGGTGATTGCCGCCGATGTCGTGATCGTCGGCATCGGCGTGCTGCCCAACGTCGAGCTGGCGGCGGCCGCCGGACTGGCGGTGGACAACGGCATCGTCATTGATGCGCATGGCCTGACCAGCGACGCCGACATCGTCGCTGCCGGCGACTGTGCCAGCCACCCCTGCCCGTTCAGCGGACGACACCTGCGCCTGGAGTCGGTGCCCAATGCCGGTGAACATGCCAAGGTGGCCGCCGCCACGCTCTGCGGCAAGGACAAGGCCATCAGCGCCCTGCCCTGGTTCTGGTCCGACCAGTACGACCTCAAGCTGCAGATCGCCGGGCTCAACACCGGCTACGACGAGGTCATGGTCGTCGGTGATGCGGAACGGGGCCGCAGCCTGACGGCCTGCTACCTGCACGCCGGCCGGCTGATCGCGGCCGACTGCATCAACCGTCCGCAGGATTTCCTGCGCCTGCGCAAGCTGCTCGGTGACCGGCAGTCGCCGGACCGGGCTGCGCTGGAGGCGCTGCTCAGCCCGTCCGCAGCGCCCGTATCAGCCCGCGAAACAGCACCATGACGCCATCCACCAGCACCTCGCGAGGCTGCTGGTAACTGGCGTGCAGCCAGTCCTTGGCAGTTTCGCTGGCGGCGCCGATCAGCCCCATGCAAGCAGTGCGCAGCACCGGCTCCGGCACCGTCACGGGCTGCAGCATGGCATTGCCCAGACTGAACAGCAGGTCGGCAAAGCGCCGCAGCGTCACGTTGTAGACCGCCTCGGCACCGGGGCTGACGCCGAGAATCTCGATCCAGATCACCCGTGACAGCTGCGGGTTCTCGGCAACCCGGAACAGCGCATCCACCCCGCTGCGGATGCGTGCCTCCAGACCCGCCTCGGGATCACTCAGGAACGCGGTCAGGATGGCGCTTTCCAGCTCATCGATGAGGCCCTCGTAGACCGCCACCAGCAAGGCCTCGATGGAGGCGAACGACTCGTAGAAGTAGCGATCGGTGAGACCGGCTTCCTTGCACAGCAGGCGCACGGTGGTTTTGCGATAGCCGATGGTGCCGAAGAGCTGGCGGCCGGCCTCGATGAACTGCTGGCGGCGGCGTGCAACCCGCTCTTCCGGCGGCAGCCCGGCATAGCTGCGCGAGGTGGCGGGTCGTTTCAGTGATGCATCCATGCCTGATTCCTGTTGCCTGGTCGTGGCTGACGGGGGTGAGATCGTATCTTCCGACGAACTGACTACGCGTGTCATCAAAAATATGTTGACTACGACTGTCGTCAGTTTATAGTGACAACACACAACGTCAGATTGCCTCACGCAGCGACCGGGAGCCTCTTCCATGCAGCACGACATCCTCATCATCGGCAGCGGTTTCGGTGGCCAGTGCGCCGCCATCAACCTGCTCAAGCGCGGCATCACCGACTTCCGTCTGCTCGAACGTCGTGACTTCATGGGTGGCACCTGGTGCCAGAACAGCTATCCAGGCGCGGCGGTCGACGTGCAGTCGCCGCTCTATTCCATCTCCTTCGAGCCGTACCAATGGTCGCAGATGTTCGTCGAACAGGCCGAACTGGAGGAGTACACCAACTTCGTCATCGACAAGTACACGCTGCGCGAGCGCACCGTCACCAACTGCAATGTCGAGCAGGTGCGCTGGGATGAAGGCGATCGCCGCTGGGTGCTCAGCACCAGCCAGGGCGAGCTGCGCGCCCGCATCGTCATCAACGCCTCCGGCCCGCTGAGCACGCCGGTGATTCCGAACTTTCCCGGTCGCGACAGCTTCCGGGGCGTGACCTTCCACACCAACGCCTGGAACCACGATGTCAGCCTGAAAGGCAAGCGCGTCGCCATCATCGGCAGCGGTGCCTCGGCGGCACAGGCAATTCCCGCCATTGCACCGGAATGCGGTCATCTGCACGTGTTCCAGCGCACGCCGCACTGGGTCATGCCGCGCCCGGATCGCCGTTTCAGCAAGGTCGAACGTGCCCTGCTCGGCATCAAGCCGCTGCACAAGGCGCTGCGTACCGCCATCTACTGGGAGCTGGAAACCCGCGTCGTCGGCTTCAAGTATTCGCCGTGGGCGCTGCAGCAGTTCGCCCAGAAGGCCGCGCTCAGACATATCGAGAAGCAGATCGCCGCCCCGGCTCTGCGCGCCAAGGTGACACCGGACTACACCATCGGCTGCAAGCGCATCATCCTGTCGAACACGCTGTACCCGGCACTGTGCCGCGACAATGTCAGCCTGCACACCAAGGGCTCCGGCATCGCCGAAATCACGCCGACCGGCATCCGCACCACCGATGGCCAGGACATCGAACTCGACGTGATCATCTATTCCACCGGCTACGACGCCACCGACGGGGTCATCAGCTACCCGGTGCTGGGCAAGGGCGGCCGTGCCCTCAAGGACTTCTGGGCCGAGTATCCGCGTGCCTATCTGGGCACCACCATGCCCGGCTTCCCCAACTTCTTCGTGGTCACCGGCCCCAACACCGGCATCGGGCACACCTCGGCCATCTTCGTGATCGAGGCGCAGATGAACTACATCATGAAGAGCCTGGATGCCCTGAAGCAGCGCGACAAGGCGCTGCTTGAAGTGACGCCGGCCGCCGAAGCCGACTACACCGGCATGATCCACCGCGAGATGGAACAGACGGTGTGGAAGTCCGGCGGCTGCAACAGCTGGTACCAGTCCAAGAGCGGTCATGTCATCGCCATGTTCCCCGGTTTCAGCTTCACCTACCGGCAGCTGGCCAACCGCTTCAAGCCCGAACACCACGTGTTCTCCTGAGGCCGGCCATGAGCAAGCACATCCTCGTCACCGGTGCCGGCAGCGGCCTCGGTCTCGGCTTCGCCGAACGCTACCTGCGTCGCGGCCATCGCGTCAGCGTGCTCGATCGCGATCTGCCGGACAGCGCCTGCCAGCGGCTTGATCGTGCTGGCGCCGGACGCTGGACCGGTCACCTGGCCGATGTCACGGATGACGCCGGCGTCAATGCCGCCGTGACCGCAGCCGTTGCAGCCTGCGGAGCCCCGGACCTGGTCATCCACTGCGCCGGCATCGTGCTCAACCGCGCCGTCGCCGACATGCAGGGCAGCGATTTCCGCCGCGTCATCGATGTCAATCTGAACGGCAGCTTCCACGTCGCCTCGGCCGTGCTGCGCCACATGAAGCCGGGCAGCCGGCTCGCGCTGATCGCGTCCATGGCCGGCATCACCAGCAACTACGCCTATGCCGCCTACGGCGCCAGCAAGTTCGGCGTGGTCGGTCTGGCCAGCACGCTGCGCTACGAATACGCGCCGCGCGGCATCGCCATCAGCTGCATCTGCCCGCCCGAGGTGCGCACGCCCATGGTGGCCGGTGAACGCACGCCCGGCAATTACAACGAGGTCGCCATGGCGCTCAAGGACTATGCCGGCTCGCTGGATGCCGACGTGGCCATCGACGCCATGATGGCCGGCCTCGATGCCGGCGAATGGATGATCATTCCGGGCCTGCAGGCAAAGGCGGTGGCACTGTTCTCGCGACATCTGCCGAAACCCTTTTTCGCCGTCATGGAGTTCATGGTCGGCCGTGAGCTGCGCAAGCGCGGCCAGATCTGACAAGGAGACTGAATATGACGCTGAAAGACAAGGTGGTGGTGATCACCGGAGCCGGCTCCGGCATGGGCCGCGCCTATGCCAAGGTGTACGCAAACGCTGGCGCACGCCTCGCGCTGAACGACTTTGATGCCGCCGGTCTGGCTGAAACCGTCCGGCTTCACGGTCGCGCCGACACCCTCAGTGCCGTGTTTGATGTCGGCGACCGCGACGCCATGTTCGGTTTTGCCGAACAGGTCATCGCGCGTTTCGGTCGCACCGACATCGTCATCAACAACGCCGGCATTTCCGGCGGCTTCAAGCCGGTCTGGCAGCTCGCGCCCGTCGAGATCGAGCGCACCCTGCGCGTCAACCTGTGGGGCGTGATCCACGGCACCCAGGCTTTCCTGCCGCACATGCTGAAGGCGCAGTCAGGTCAGATCGTGAATGTCTCCAGCATTTTCGGCCTGGTCGGCGCGCCCAATCACGGCGACTACTCGGCCAGCAAGTTCGCCGTGCGCGGCTTCACCGAGGCGCTGATGACCGAGCTGCAGGAGACCGGCGTCACCGCCCACCTCGTGCATCCGGGCGGCATTGCCACCAACATCGGCAAGGTGGACGGCGAGGAGCTGGCCTTCAGCAAGCACTACCTGACCACGTCGCCCGACGACATTGCCCTGCATGTGCGCGACAAGCTGCTCAAGGGCAGCGCCAAGATCGTGTACGGCAAGGACTCCCTCAAGACCTGGCTGGGCTCGAACGTGATGCCGCTGAAATGGCTGTCGCGCATCGTCTGGAACGACATCAAGCCGACGCTGGACCCGCTCCCCTACGATCAGGTACGCCGCTCATGAAGAAGCTTCTGCTGACCGGCGCGCTGGCTGCCGCCGGCATCGCCGCTGTCGTCACGTATCCGTCCGTGGGGGGACTGGCCTACCACGCCACGGTCGCCATCGAGAGCACGCTCTACGGTCTGCACACGGCCGAGGTGGATGGCGGCGACATCCGTCTGATGACGCTTCAAGGCGGCCCCAAGGATGCGCCGGCCGTGGTCATGATTCACGGCTACAGCGCCGACAAGGCGGTCTGGGTGCGCTTTGCACGCCACTTCACCGACGACTATCGCGTGCTCATCGTCGATCTCGCCGGCCATGGCGAAACCACCTTCGATCCGGCACTGGCATACGACACCACCAGCCAGGCGGCACGCGTGCTCAAGGCCATGGACAGTCTCGGCATCGCTAGGGCCCATGTGGTCGGCAACTCCATGGGCGGCTTCATCGCCGCGCGCCTGGCGCATGACCACCCCGGACGCGTCCTCAGCGCCACGCTCATGGACGCTGCCGGTGTCACCCCGCCCGAGCCCAGTGTCATGGGCCGGCTGCTGGCGAAGGGCGACAACCCCTTCCTGTTCAGTGACCGCGACGGCTTCCGCCGCTTCTATCCGATGACCATGGCCAAGGCGCCCTGGGTGCCCGGCATGACCCTGGACTGGATGGCCGACCAGTACATCGCGCGGCGACCGCAGCTCGCGCAGATCTTCCGCGACTTCCACAGCACCGGCCTGCTCGATGGCCAGCTCGCCGACATCCGCGTGCCCGTGCTGGTCATGTGGGGCGCGCAGGACCAGCTGGTGTCGCCCACCGCCGCCGGCGTCTGGTGTCCGGGCATCCCGGACTGCCGACGCGTGATCTACGACGACCTCGGTCACATGCCCATGGTCGAGGACCCTGCCCGCAGCGCGCGTGACGTGCAGCGCTTCATCACCGGTCTGTCCGCCGGCACCCCCTGATACCCCGGAGCATTCCGTGAAATACCGCCAGACCATCGATTACCCGCTGCCACGCGAGCGCGTCTTCGACTGCTTCGCCAACACAGACTTCATTCACGCCAAGTATGCCGGCCAGGGCGCCAGCCAGATCATGCTGCTGGACGCCGCGCAATCGGGTGACGAATTCCGCTTCACCTTCAGCCGTGACGTACCCGTGCAGGTCGACGTACCGGCCTTCGCGCGCTCGCTGGTGCCCGCCACCATCACCCTGGTGCAGACCGACATCTGGAACCGCGCTACCGGCGTCGGCAGTCTGGACATCGTGTTCAAGGGCATGCCGGTCAGCCTGCGCTGCGCCATGACCCTGGACGACCGTGGCGAACATGCCCTGCAAACCCTGGATTTCGACATCCGTGTCAGCGTGCCGCTGGTCGGCGGCAAGCTCGAGAAGCTGCTTGCCGACGACCTGCAGCTCAAGTTCGCGCATGACACCGAGGTCTCCAAGGCCCTGATGCTGGCGGGCTGAGGCAGACGCTGCCGGCGACCTACTTGAGGCAGGCGCCGGAAAACACGCCGCGTCAGGTTCACGCTATGCTTGCGGGAACGACCCACAAGAGAGAACACCTCCGTGTCCACATCCGCCTCCCTGCCCGCCACGCAGGGCCTTCACGAATACTCGGTGGTCTTCACCGACCGCGCCCTCAACCACATGTCGGCCTCCTTCCAGCAGGTCATGCGTGACATCTCCACGACGCTGAAGCAGGTCTACCAGGCCGACGCCGTGGTGGTGGTGCCCGGGGGCGGCAGTTTCGGCATGGAGGCCGTGGCACGCCAGTTCGCCACCGGACGCAACTGCCTGGTGCTGCGCAACGGCTGGTTCAGCTATCGCTGGACGCAGATCTTCGAGGCCGGCCAGATTCCCGCGGCATGCCAGGTGCTCAAGGCTCGCCCGCTGTCCGCCGATCCGCAGTCCGCGTGGATACCTGCCCCGATAGACGAGGTGGTCGCCAGCATCCTCAGGGACAAGCCCGACCTGGTGTTCGCTCCCCATGTCGAGACCGCCTCCGGCATCCTGCTGCCGGACGACTACCTGCGTGCCGTTGCCGACGCCGTGCACAGCGTCGGCGGTCTGTTCGTGCTCGACTGCGTGGCCTCCGGCACGCTCTGGGTCGACATGCGCAGGACCGGTGTCGACATCCTCATCAGCGCGCCACAGAAAGGGTGGAGCGCCTCGCCCTGCAGCGCCCTGATCATGCTCAGCGCCGCCGCGCTCGAACGTCTGCCGCAGACCCGCAGCACCAGCTTCGCCGCCGATCTGCAGAAATGGCTGCAGATCATGCAGGCCTACGAGAATGGCGGCCACGCCTACCACGCCACCATGCCCACCGACGCCCTCGCCCGCTTCCGCGACGCCATGCAGGAAACCGTCGCTGCCGGCCTTGACGACCTCGCCGCGCGCCAGCGCGAGCTCGGTCGCCGCGTGCGCGACCTGTTCCGGGCGCATGGCCTGCACAGCGTCGCGGCAGATGGCTTCGAGGCACCGGGCGTGGTCGTGGCGCACACCCGTGACCCCGAGGTCCACAGCGGCCGCAAGTTCCTTGCGCTCGGCCTGCAGACCGCGGCGGGCGTCCCGCTGATGTGTGATGAAGGCGCCGACTTCAAGACCTTCCGCGTCGGCCTGTTCGGCCTCGACAAGCTGCACAACATCGACCGCACCGTGGCACGGCTGGAGACGGCACTGGCGCAGATTGCCGGCTGACGCTCAGTCAGCAGGCAGGCGGTCGGCGAGCTTGAGGAACTGCTTCTGGTAGTGGCGGTTGCGACGCCGCTTGCGATCCCCGGCACGCTTCTCCAGGCGCTTGTCGATCAGCTTCTCGTCCAGCGCACTGAGGTCGTCGAGGGAGTGGAAGTCATTGGGGCTGTTGCGTTTCATGCAGAAACGCTAGATCACGGTCAGGCGCTGACCCAGTGGACAGAACAGGTCAATCGCACGTTGTTCGCGCGAACTTTTGGCACAATCGTTCTAGACTCCGCAAACACCCCTGTCCCGCATGCTCCGGAGTTCTGCCCGTGATGACCGACACCCTCCCCCGCTCCGCCCCCATCCTGGTCACCGGCGCCTCCGGCTACATTGCCAGCTGGCTGGTGCGCTACCTGCTGGAAGCCGGACACACCGTGCACGCCACGGTGCGTGACCCGAACCGCAGCGACAGCGTGAAGCACCTGCACCGTCTGGCGGAAGGCCAACCCGGCAGCCTGCGGCTGTTCGCCGCCGACCTGCTCAAGGCAGGCAGCTTCGACGAGGCCATGCAGGGCTGCGAGATCGTCATGCACACCGCCTCGCCCTTCGTGCTCGACGGCTTCACCGATGCCCATGAAGCGCTGGTACGGCCCGCCGTGGAAGGTACCCGCAACGTGCTGACGGCGGCCAACCGCACCGCCAGCGTGCGCCGTGTGGTGCTCACCAGCAGCGTCGCCGCCCTCTATGGCGACAACATCGATGCCCGCGACCGGCCCGACCACAGCCTCGACGAGACCTGCTGGAACACCAGCAGCTCGGTTGATCACAACCCCTACCAGTACTCCAAGGTCGCCGCCGAGCGCGAAGCCTGGAAACTCCATGACGCCCAGGATCGCTGGGACCTGGTCACCATCAACCCCGGCATGGTCTACGGCCCGGCGCTCACCACCCTGAGCCAGTCGGCCAGCATCGACACCCTGATCTCGCTCGGCGACGGCCGTCTGCGCACCGGCGTGCCCGACCTCATGTTCGGCATCGTCGACGTGCGTGACGTGGCACGCGCGCACATCCTCGCCGCCTTCACGCCCGAGGCCCGCGGCCGCTATTTGACCGTCGCCGGTGAAACCACCCTGCTCGATGCCGCACGCATCCTGCGCCAGCGCTTCGGCAACGCCTACCCCTTCCCGCGCATGACCGTGCCCAAGGCCGTGGTCTGGGCTGTCGGCCCGCTCATGGGGCCGGTGACCCGGCCGTTCATTCGCGACAACGTGGGCCACCCGATCCGCTTCGACAATCGTCGCAGCCTGACGCTGGGCCTGCAGTACCACGACATCCGTCAGACCCTGGAGGAACACTTCCAGCAGGCGCTGGATGACGGGCTGGTGAAGAAACGGGGCTGAGGAAACACGCCCTGAAACGAAAAAAGCCCCTGATTTCATGAAAATCAGGGGCTTTCTTGATCTGGCGGTGAGAGAGGGACTCACCCAGTCATAAAAATCAACAGCTTGAGCATAAAAAATTCAAACATGCCGACAGGAATGCCTACAAAAGAATTCGCAGAATAGTCTGCATGACCTCAAAGCCGCCCGATGTTCGCCTGTATCCGGCCCAGCACGTCATCGAAAGGCGGCTGCCCCTGATAGTAAAGCGCAGCACTTTGCTCATATGCCCGCCCGAACCGATCTCGCTCCGCCGGATCATCCAGCAGGAAGGCAGGATTCCTGGCGATGACCAACTCATCCCCTTGGCGGAAGCGTTGTGCCTTTCGCGCTTCATAGGCAGGCGTGCCGATGAACGCCTGAACCTCATCCAAGGCCAACAGGCAGTAAAGGTCGTAATAGTGCCGCATGAAGTTTCTCGGCAACGCCACGCTGCCTGACTGCGTACGGTACTTCGTCGAGACCGTCTGCAGCTTCTCGACAAACGTGTGCGTGGGGGCGTAGCACGGCACATCCTGAGCACGATTGTCAGTGACTGGCACCCCTGCCCTCGTCGCTGTCTCCCAGGCCCAGGACGATATCGCCACCGGCCGGTTGGGCGTCGTGTCATCAAAGCCCAGCTCAAGCAAGATGCCATCCTTGACGCCCGCCAAGCTGCCGGCACGCGCCTGATAGATCAGTCGTATACCTGCGCTGCGCAACTGGGGCATGTCATCGAACTCGGTATCGCGAATCGCCTGCTCGATCCCGGGAATTCGAATACGCCTGGCGGTTTCGTCGAAAACATCCGACGACTCTCCACATGTGCCGGCTTGCTGTGGTTCCGCCCCTGCTTCACATCCTGGCCAGCCTGAGGCTCGATCCGCAGGTCAATGTCTTCCGAAAAGCGGTGGATGACCCCGAACCCTTTGGACAGTGATGTGCCGCCCTTCAGCTCAAAGCGAAAACCTTGCTGCTGCAACCCCCAGAGGCAATGCATGATCCAGTAGTCCTTCTCGACCAGCACCGGATCAAGCCCGCGCTCGGACGCGACCAAGCCCAGCAGCCCCTCGAAGTCAGGATGGTCATGCAGCAGCACGGAAAACGCCCTCCAGCCGCTTGCGCGTGGTCACATTGCCATAGGCACGCAACGCCTGACTCAAGCCATCGCGATCAAACTGCTTCAACTTGCTTGCCGCGCATGCCCAGACAGCCGATACATCCTCAGCCAACTCATCGACATTGTTGAGCAGATCCACGAACAGGAACTCCGCAGACAAGGCATGCGGAAACCGGGGCTTCACCCGGAAATCGAACTCGCGATTGCCCAGCCTGAAGTGCCCATGGCGCTTGCGGTTGTAGACGACCGTGCGGTTGTAGAGCTGCGTGGTGCCCAGCCCGACCGTGTTGTAAGCGGAGGGAGAGAAAAGCAGGAAGTCATCATCCCGCAGAAAGCTGCGCACGAGTTCAGCATCGTCAGGCGGCAGCTCGCCAAACACAGACTTGCGAGGCGCGTAGTAGAGTCCCTGTGCCAGCTTCCGCAGATCACCCGCTTGCACCAACGCTTGGAGGTGTCTATCAACCGAGGTGGACACAGCCAACAGGTCGGCGCGTCGGTACACACGCCCAGGCTTCAGAACCTGCCGGACTTGCTCTAATGCACTGGGCTGCTCGTGATCGGCCATGACGCATGACTTCTCATTGAAAATTCATGCAATCAAGGTAACAGATTGGGTGACCTCTGACCAGCTCAAGCCTTTCCGACGCGCAACATCCACGACGACAGCCGGATAGAGCACGCAAGCGTCATAGACTGTCGTGAATGGCGAGCTTCTCACTCCTAACGTCATGAAATTTATTTTGACTCAACCTCACGAAAATCTTTGACTCCGCGCCCCAGCTTGCGTCGCAGAAGGGCGCGCAGTGTCACCCCGTCGGCGTACCCGACCTGCGCGGCGACTTGATCAACGCTTCCACTTCCGGTGCGCAGGAGTTGGACAGCGCGTTCAACACGCAGGTCCTGGAAATACGACAGCGGTGTCTTCCCGAGCACACTGTGTAAGCGCCGTGCCAAGGTGCGCTCGCTGGTCCCGGCCGCTTTTGCCGCCTCGCTCAAAGAAAATCCGTCCGCCAAATGGCGCCTGGCCCAGTCCTCGAAACGTTCGACTACTGGATCAGCATGGGCCAGGTGGTCCGGAATGATGAACTCCGCTTGGGAGCCACGCGCCTCGACCAGCAAGTAACGGGCAACCAGCGCTGCCAGTGCCGGGCTGCTGGCTCTGACCATGCTCAAGGCCAAGTCCACATGGGCAAGCGCTGCACCTGCTGTAGTGAAGCCATCCGCGTTGACGAGCATGCGCGACTCGTCAAGTTTCACCCTGGGATAGCGTTGCCTGAACATCGGACCCAGCCACCAAGAGGTCGTCGCGCGTCTCTCGTTCAGCAAACCACTTTCGGCCAGCAAAAAACTGCCTGAGCAGGCGGCACCCAGATGAGCCCCGGTGGCGGACCATTGGCGCAAGATTGCCGCTGCATCCGCCACGTCGGGTCGGACCAAGCGCTCCGCCAGTGGTTCGGGCATCTTGTCTCCCAGCGCAGGAACGAACACGACATCAGGCGTCGGCGCACGGTGTGCAGGCACGACGGGGACCGTCAAACCCTGAGCGGTTCGGACATGGCGCCGCACACCGACCAATGCTAGGTCAATCGGCGCCGGGGGCTGCGGCAAAGAGACAGCCAAGGCGTTGGCGAGACTCAACGTGTCAGTGAGCGCCGCCAACCCCAGATCGAATACACCATCAGATACCAAGAGATGAATTTTCATGGCAAGAATCATATCAATATTGTCGTTCTTGTCACTAGCCTAGCCTGTCACCCAGTCCCAGAATGTCTGCATGCCCAATGCCTGCAAAACCCGTCCACTGCTAGGAGTTCACCATGACCAAACTTGCCCTTTTCGTTCGCCTTGAAGCCAAACCTGGCCAGGAAGCTGCCCTCGCCGAATTCCTGGCCAGCGCACTCCCGCTCGCCAACGAGGAATCCGGAACCACCGCATGGTTTGCACTGAAGTTCGGCCCATCGACTTTCGGTATTTTTGATGCCTTTGCGAACGAGGCGGATCGTGAGGCCCATCTGAATGGCGCCATCGCTGCTGCCTTGATGGCCAACGCCGCCACACTGCTGAGCTCGCCGCCCAACATCGAGAAGGTCGACTTGCTTGCTGCCAAGCTGCCTGGCTAACAGCACTTTTTCAGCATTTCGCACCGAAACGAGATGGGGGGCTTTAGCAATCCATCTCTTTTCAATTTGTAGACGCTGTTGTGGACACGACGTTCCCCCGTATCACCCGCTGCTCCATCCGGGAACATGAGCCAAGCCCACTGATTTCTTCCCAGAAAAGCAAAAAGCCCCTGATTTCATGAAAATCAGGGGCTTTCTTGATCTGGCGGTGAGAGAGGGATTCACTACTATATAAATATCAATAACTTGAATTCATATAAAGCTACGGTGCCAACAAGAATACCTACACATCATCAGCACACTTGGCCATGCAGATTTGTTCGTTCACAGCAACGCGCCATAGCCCGCCAGCAGCTTGGTGGTCTGCACCAGACCTTGCCTGCGCAACACATCCAGGAAGCGATCAACCTCCATCGGAGGATGCCTGAGCGTCGCGCGCTGACGACGGGCAGCGTCCACGACTGCCGCCGGATCAAGATCGAACAGATTCTCGATGAACTCGTCAGGGTGCTGCGCCTCCACACCATAGGCTGACAACGCACTCGCAGGAAAATCCTTGAGGTTGAAGGTCACGATCACGTTGGCATGGCAACGCACCGCAGCGGCGAGCACATGGCGATCATCCGCATCCGGCAAGGCCAAACCATCGATCAGTGACTCATGGCCAGTGACCAGCCCATCTGGAATGGCCTGATCCATGAGCTGAGAAGTGCGATCCAGCTGCTCACGCGTGAGGTCGGTACGGTTCAGCAGCAGATTGCGCTTCCACTCCTCGTGAATCTGCGCTGTCCATCGGGCACGGAAGCAGCCCGACATGCCCAGCCAGATGACCAGGTCACGCAAGGGAGCCGGATAGAGCACACAAGCGTCATAGACTGCCGTGAATGGCGAGCTTCTCATTCATACCCCATGCCCAGATCCTGGGCCTGCTGGGCAAGCAAGGCCATGGCCTGCTCACTCTCGACAGCTCGCTTTTCCTTGTAGGCCATGAGATCTGCAAACTTGACACGCCGATGCTTGCCGGTGCGATGGAAGGCAAGCTGGCCCTCCTCCAGCAGCTTCACCAGATGCGGACGCGAGACATTGAGCAGGTCGGCCGCCTCCTGCGTGGTCAGTTCGGCATGAACAGGAAGCACCTTGACCGCATTGCCGTCCGCCAGCTCGGCGAGGATATCCACCAGCAGTCTCAGCGCCGAGGTAGGCAGCTCGACCTGATGGGCCTCGTTTCTGGCATCAAAGATCTGGATGCGCTGCGTCTCGAAACCCGTCGCCAGGAATTCCGCAAGCTCGCGCTGCCCGCGCACGGCGGCTTGAATTTCGCGCTCGACAGGCAGTGTCATCTTGGACTGGGCGGTGGTGGACATGGTGTACCTCTGGGTAGCAGACGCTATCTCTCACAGCCAAAATATTCGAAATAGACGAAAATCGCAATAGACGAAACAACCACAAGACTATCCTTGGCACTCCACGAGCACGGAGTCCCGCCCGCGCTCGGACGCGACCAAGCCCAGCAGACCCTCGAAACAAGGATGGTCATGCAGCAGCACGGAAAACGCCCTCCAGCCGCTTGCGCGTGGTCACATTGCCATAGGCACGCAACGCCTGACTCAGGCCATCGCTATCCAACTGCTTCAACTTGCTTGCCGCGCGTGCCCAGACAGCCGATACATCCTCAGCCAGCTCATCTGCATTGTTGAGCAGATCCACAAACAGGAACTCCGCAGACAAGGCATGCGGGAACCTAGGCTTCACCCGGAAGTCGAACTCGCGATTGCCCAGCTTGAAGTGCCCATGCCGCTTGCGGTTGTAGACGACCGTGCGGTTGCAGAGCTGCGTGGTGCCCAGCCCGACCGTGTTGTAGGCGGAGGGAGAGAAAAGCAGGAGGTCATCATCCCGCAGAAAGCTGCGCACCAGCTCGGCATCGTCAGGCGGCAGCTCGCCAAACACGGATTTGCGAGGCGCGTAGTAGAGCCCAGGCGCCAGTTTCCGCAGATCACCTGCCTGCACCAACGCTTGCAGGTGCCTGTCGACTGCATTGGAGACCGCCAACAAATCAGCGCGACGGTACACACGCCCGGGCTTCAGGGCTTGGCGGACTTGCCCCAACGCGCTGGGCTGCTCGTGACTGGCCATGATGCATGATTTCTCATTGAAAACTCATGCACTCATCGTTACAGATTGAGTGACTTTTGACCAGCTAACTCGCCGAATAGCTTTCGATTGACAATCATTTTTTGGTTGTGCGACCATTCAAAAGCTTTCTTTTCACAAGCAATCAACATTGAAATAAATATCAATTAATTAACTGAGCTCTATTTTACTAAATAGTTGACTAGGGAGTTTGACAGCATCAGCCATCCGAAAAAATTTAGTTATTAGCCAAAGAATATAATATTTATTAAAACAAGAAAATATGCGAAATAAAAATAAAAGGACATTCCCATGAAGAAAACAACGAAATTTGTCTTTTTGCTTTTAATTGCAAGCAATTCTAATGCAGGCGGGATTGATTTACCTTCAATTGCGGCGTCTCATCAAGCGTCAGCAAACTCGAACGGCGCGGAAGCAGCTGATGCATCAGTCCTATACTATAACCCGGCAGGAATGAGCTACTTAAAACAACGGAATATTTCGATCAGTGGTTCGTTAATAACTTTCCGTGGAAAAGTTAAAGATAATGGGTCGACAGGTACGCCAGAGCCTTTTGATAATAGCAACGAAGAGGGAAGGCCACTAGGTCCTAATGGTGAAGATCCTTATGCATCAGGTGGTTCAGGAAGTTTTTGGCCAAAATTACTTGGTTTGGGTTCTTTTTTTTATACCGCACCTTATGATGATAATATAACACTTGGAGTTGGCGTATTTTCACCCGGAGGAGGAAATATTAATTACAAAAATGACTGGTCAGGCGCCTATCAAGTAGATGCAATTGCATTAGAGCTCATAAATATTAATCCATCTATTGCGGTGAGATTTGATGAAAAACATAGTATAGGTTTTGGGGCATCTATTATTGGCGGGCATTTAAGATATCGCACGCAGCTTGATGCGAAAGGACTACAGCCCTATCTTTTACAAGAGGCTCTGAGCGAGCTCAATGTGGACACATTAACTGTTACACCAGAGATCCAAGATGTAATCACATCTGCATGTAAAATCCGCGTGTTGATTGATGCCGTCTGTGGAATAAAAGTCGGCGAGGTATTGCCAAGACCGATAATAGATGCTATTTCGTCCCCTCTCGCTAATGTTATTGTTGATCCGTCAAGCAGAGCTTCTGGCCTAATTGAAATGTATGGTTATGGATTTGGATATAACCTTGGCTATATGTATGGGCTGTCGGATAGATCTAGAATTGGTTTATCATTTCGCTCCTCGTCAAAAATAAATTTTAGAGGGCGCTCTGAATGGTATTTAGATGATCTCAAGGCAAGGCCAGTTGTTGGCACAAGCATTGTTAGCCTACTTAATAACGATGGAAATCAAGATCTTGGGGATTTTCTAGGCGATTATTTGCTGCCCGAAACAACAACAAAAGCCGTCTTTAATGTGCCAGCAAGACTATCAATTTCTTACTTTTCTGCACTGAATGATAAAACAGATTTAATGCTTGACTATACATTCATAAAGTCTTCAATTTTAGACGAACTTGCTGTTGGTTTTGGGATTGAAGAAGATTCAAATGGAAAGAGAGTCATACTGGCTGACGCAAAAATACCACTTAAATGGAGAGACTCCTACAAGGCATCACTTGGTATTAATCATCATATTAATGATGCAACAACTCTTAAGGCAGGGTTTCAATATGACAAAACCCCAATCCCATCAAAAGAATTTAGGCATCCCGCGCTTCCTGAAAGCGATAGATACATGACATCCCTTGGATTTAACCATCGAATTAATAAAAATTTATCTATTGACGGCGCTTATAGCTTATTAGTTTTTGAAGACTCCAAGTCTGAATACAGAAATAAATGCAGATTCAATAATCCAGAGGATAGCTCCGGTTCATGTACTGGCATTGGCGGAACATTTAGAGGTGAGTTTAGTGATACATATGCCAATATCATCAGCCTCCAGATTAACTCAAGATATTAAATTGGTTCTGCGCGAAAGTCCGAGGTGACTCGGACTTTCTACTTTTTCTGAATGATATACAGGGTGACATTTCAGCGACCTTCCCCGAAAAACCGTAGCGCCGAAAACTGAAGATTTCTAGCATGAGCTTCAGGTGCATGCGGTGATCCTGAACCAACTCATGCGCTTGGGCACGCCGCACACGATACGTGTGTCCTGGGCGAGATTGGGAAAGGAGTCGCTGAGCTCAGCCGTGCAATTGCGCAAGTGCCCCAGAGGTCGCCAAATCTTTTTGTTGGCGGCCAGTGCTTGCCACTAAAGTAGCCCTCAGCCGCCAGCAAGACTAACCCGACAATCAACCTCGACGATCTTCCAGCACGGCGCCACTGATCATGGTCCAGACAAAGGTACCGATTTCTTCCAGCGAATAGCGACCACCCTCGCGAAACCAAGTTGCCACCCAGTTCAGTGCACCCAGCCCGATCAACCGCAGTAGGTCGAGATCAACATCTTTGCGAATAACGCCCTGATCGACCAGCAACTTGAGCATCGCTGCCCACAACGCTTCATAGCGATCACGCAAGGTGATCATTTCCTGACGCGCCGCACCGCGTAATGATCGCCACTCGAACAACAGCACGTAAACCATATCTGAACCACTGACCAATAACTGCAGATGCGCGTTGATGCCGCGGCGCAGTTGCTCTGCAGGGTCGGAGACCCCGACGACGGCACTACTCACTGCGGCGGACGCCTGCTCCAACCCCAAGCACATGAGGTCAACCAGCAAGTCCTCCTTGGCCTGATAGCGATAGTGCAGGCTCCCGGGAAGCATGTCACAGGCATTGGCGATTTCCTTGACCGTGGTGCGCTCATAGCCCTGCTCTCGAAATAGGCGCGCTGCCGCAGCCAGGACAAACTGCCGGTCTGCCTGAGCGACGGGTGTCGACTGACGCTTTTTTCTCACAGAGTCCCCCTGATTGTTATTTTCAGCACACCAATTCTAACCTGAACAGACACTCGGCAGTCCCTTCCAAAGCTATTGTCTTCGCCCATCCCCGGCTTCCCGCAGCTCCGCGCGAGCTCGAAAGCATACAAATTTGCGCGAACCATATCGCCTCTCGGCAACTATTTGGTTATTTAGCGAAATTTAGTGATAACACCAAGCGAAACCGGAGCGAATGCTATGACGTTGGCAGACCGTAAGACCGGCTATGACGAGATAGGGGACAGCGACATACTTTCCGATGAAATGTAGCGGGGCACTGGATCAACCATGCTCCTCTAGATAACGCATTGGTTGAACGCCGTCCCCGATGGCGAACGCTGGGTCATGAGCTCTGCCCGGCAGCAGCTCGCTAAACTGCAGGATCCGCTGCTGAGAAAGGCGACCATCAAGCTTATCCGGCAGAAACGTATCATACCCGCGAGTATGATGAAATGATAGCGTTAACATTCAGCACGAACATCGCTGCGCTCGTTACCAATTGCCCGTGTCATCGTAACAGGATGCCGTCATATCGAATGCCCCCAACATAGCAGTCATACTGCGTTTGCTGGACAGCAACCTGGCAACCGATGACCGGATTCAGGGCGCCGTGCTCGCCTCCATATTTCCCAAGTCACTAACTACTACAAGCGTGCTACTCGAAGCCAAAGCACTGCGGCTGAATACCATTGGCCTGAATAACGGCCCGCTGGTTCTGCGCTTGCTTGATTAGCCAAACTGCCCATTTATCACCGACCCCGATACCAAATTCAGAGCAGAGATTTCAGATCAGTATGCTGATCGCCCAATAAGTCAGTGCTAACAACCTTGCGCAGCTGCACCAACTGTTTGCCGACCATAAAGGCGATCGGCAGATTGACTGCATCGACCGCGATGACACAACCATCACGCAAGTAGAACACCGCAAATCCCTTGTCCGCCGGGCTGCCACGCATGACACGCTGGTCATGGCCCTGCGACAAACCGACCATCTGCAGGCGAATGTCATACTGGTTCGACCAGAACCACGGCACGCTATCGTAGGGCTTGTCCTCTCCCATCAATACCGCTGCCGCAGTACGCGCCTGATCCACAGCATTGGCTACCGACTCAAGCCGCAACCTGTCTTCAAAAAAAAGATTGCGATGACGTGTGCAGTCGCCGATCGCCAGAATCGCAGGGTCATCGGTGCGAGTAAACTCGTCAACGAGAATACCGCCATCGCAGGCCAGGCCGGCCGCCTCTGCCAGAGCGGTATCCGGTATGACGCCAATCGAGACAAGCACGATATCCGCAGGCACCATGTCGCCATTTGCCAACCTGACCCCGGCGACACGACCGTGATCCCCGGTCTCGAACCCGGTCACCCCGGTATCCAGTCGTACCTCCACCCCGGCATCACGGTGTCTGGCCTCGAAAAAGGCGGACATCTCCGGCCCGGTCACCCGCTGCATGAGACGCTCGGCCGCTTCCAGCACCGTGACACTGACACCCTTCTTGACGGCACTGGCAGCGACCTCAAGGCCGACGAAGCCGCCGCCGACGATGACCAGACGCTTGCCCGGCACGAGCGCCTCGCGCAGGGCATCGGCGTCAGCGATGTCATGCAAATAATAAATACCCTTCAACTCGGCCCCCGGCGACGTCAGGCGGCGAACCTGTGAGCCCGTGGCCAGGACAAGGTGGTCGTACCGGATCATGCTGTGATCGGATAATTTGACCGTCTTGCTGTCTCGGTCGATCTGATCGACACGCACACCGAGCCGCAATTGATAGCCCGCATTGTCGTATAGCGAGCGTGGCTTCAGGTACAGTGATTCCTGCTCAACCTCACCGGCCAGATAATGCTTCGACAAAGGTGGTCGCTGGTACGGTGGATGCGGTTCCTCACCGACCAGCACCACCTCATGCGGGTATCTGCCTTGCAGCAAGGCCGCCAAAAGCGCACCTGCTGCATGCCCACCGCCAACGATAACTGTCACCTGCTGCGATTTGTTCGCCATGGCCTCTCTCAAACTCAATTTCGGGAAGGTTTTCTCAGGCGCCAGATGTCGCGGCATCCTCAAGCATCATCGCAGCGCCCTTCTCGCCGATCATGGTCGCCGGCTGGTTGGTATTGCCACCCACCAGGGTCGGCATGATCGACGCGTCGATGACCCGCAGACACTGCACACCATGCACTCGCAAACGCGGGTCCACCACTGCCTGCGAATCGACACCCATTTTACACGTGCCGACCGGGTGATACGCCGATTCAGCGCTGCGCCGCACCCAGTCGGCGAGGTCTTGGTCCGACAACCGCGCCTCTCCGGGGGAAACCTCGGTATCATGGTGCGGCGCAAAAGCTGGCTGCGCGAGAATCTCGCGCACCAGTCGCACCCCGCGAACAAGTTGCTCAACATCTGCGGGATCGGACAAATAGGCGGGATCGATCAGCGGCGCCGCATAGGGATCGGCGCTGTGCAGACGGACACGACCCCGTGATAAAGGCCGAAGCCCGTAGATCATGACTATGTAGCCATAACCACTCATCGCAGTCTTCATGTCCCGTCCGTGATCAGCGTAGAGCATGGGGCCGAAGTGCAGCTGCAGATCGGGAATCGGCTCTTGCGGCCGGGAGCGGATAAACCCGCCGGCTTCGGCGCCATTGCTGGACAGTACACCGCGCCGACCAGCCAGATACTGCAGCACGGCCCATAATCCCTTGTGCCAGTAGCTTGGATGCATCGAAATGCCCAGACGGGTGCGTGCCTTGACGCGGACGAACACGTCGATATGATCCTGTAGATTCTGCCCTACCCCTTGCAGCGCGTGACGCACCTCAATGCCGTGCCGAACGAGTTCCTCACGCGGACCGATACCGGATAACATCAGCAGCTGCGGTGAATTGAACGCGCCACCGCAGAGCACCACCTCGCGCGCTACTCGCACCTGCACCAGGCCCGCCCCGTTCCGATACTCCACACCGACAGCACGGGTTCCTTCGAGCAGGACCCGGGTGACCTGTGAACCACTTCGTATCGTCAGGTTGGTGCGTCCTGCCGCTGGCTCAAGATAGGCGCGTGCATTGCTGCATCGTGCACCATTTTTCTGATAGGCGTAGTAGAAACCCACGCCCTCCTGATCATGGCCGTTAAAGTCACTGTTGTGGCGGTATCCCGCCTGCTTTGCGGACTCAACAAACACCCGACTAAGGGGATTGGTATAACGACGCTCGGCAACATTGAGCGGACCTCCCCGACCATGAAACGGCGCGTCAAGCGGGTTTAATGGCGGCTCGAAATTCTCCGACTTCGTGAAGTAAGGCAGCACTTCCTGGTATGACCATCCCTGGCAACCCCGCTGCGCCCATTCATCGTAGTCCCGGGCGTGACCGCGGATATAAACCTGAGCGTTGATGCCGCTCGACCCGCCGAGCATCTTGCCCCGTGGCTGGAACAACGAGCGACCATACATATGCCGCTGCGGCTCGGTGTTGAACTGCCAATTATAGCGACGGCTGAACATCAGTTGTAAAAAGCCCAGCGGCATGTTCACGAACGGGTTACAGCGGCTCTCCGGCCCGGCCTCAAGCAGCAGCACGGAATAGCGGCCGCTCTCGGACAGGCGGTTAGCGACAGCACATCCGGCTGAGCCGGCGCCGACCACCACATAATCAAACTGCTCTGACGCCCACCCGGCCTGACGGCTCATCAACTTTTCGCCGTCAACTTGACCATCAGCGTGGAATAGCCCCGCACAAAGTTGGACTGCACTCGCTCCGGTTCGCCAACCACCTCGATGTTGTCAAAACGCTTGAGCAGCTCCTCCCACAGAATGCGCAGTTGCAGTTCGGCAAGGCGGTTGCCCATGCAGCGATGGATACCATAGCCAAACGACATATGGTTTCTGGCATCCTTACGATCAATGATTAACTGATCCGGGTTCTCGAATTTTCGTTCGTCACGATTGCCCGAGGCATACCACATCAGCACACGATCGCCTTTCTTGATGGTCTGGCCATGCAACTCGACATCCTGCGTGGCCACTCGACGCATATGTGCCAGCGGGGTTTGCCAACGGATGATTTCCGAGACCATATTCGGAATCAGATCCGGATTCGCCTTCAGCTTGGCAAATTCCTCGGGAAACTGATTCAGGGCAAGCACGCCACCACTCATCGAGTTGCGCGTGGTGTCGTTGCCGCCGACGATCAGCAGCGCCAGATTACCGATAAACTCCATCGGACGATTGATCAGGTCCTTGGTATCCTCGTTGTTCTGCATCATGCTGATCAGGTCGAAACCGACCTCTTCACCAGCTGCACGGCGCGCTTCCTTGTCGCGCCAAAGCCTGGAAAAAGACCAGGCCATGTCTGCGGCATCGTCGAACATGACATCTTCATTGGTAAATTCCCCACCGGTGGCCGACGACGCGCCGGACAAGCGATCCGACCAGTCAACCAGCTTGTGACGTTCCTCGTAGGGAAAATCGAGCAGAGTCGCCAGCATCCGACCGGTCAGTTCCTTCGAAACCGTCGGGACCCAGTTGAATGGCTTGTTCAGAGGCAAGCTATCAAGCACCTCTGCCGTGCGGCGGCGAATCAGCCCCTCCATTTCCTTGAGGTTCTGCGGCGCCACCACCCCCTGCACCGCGCGGCGCTGTACATCGTGCTTGGGGGGATCCATGGCGATGAACATTTCCACCGATAAACCCTCCGGGGGATCCCCCAGAACGATTTGCGGCTCGGAAGAAAACAACTCGTGGTTCTTGTCAACAAACAGAATATCGTCATAGCGCGTTATCGACCAGAATGGACCGAACGGGCTGTTTTTCTGATAGTGTACAGGCGCCTCGTCACGCAGACGCTTGAAATAGGCCCCCCACTGGCCTTGCCGATACAAAAACGGGTTGCTGGTATCGATATCTTCAATAGCCAGAGTGTTCACATCGGGCAAAGGCGACTCGGTAAAGTGAATCATCGGAGTCTTGGTTCCGATGGTTTTTCTCTTCGCCTTCATCAACACCTTGAGCGCCTTGATCTGCAGGTGCATCGGCACCACTTTTGAAGTGGTGTTGAACATTTTTGTCTGGAATGAGGTGTTTTCACCTTGTAACGTCGTCATATTATTCTCCATCTTTACATCTGGAATTCGGGAAGATAGACGCGCATCCCATCCATTGCTTCGGTAATCTTGACCTGACAACCCAGACGCGAGGTACCAGCCCGCTCCGGTGTCATGGACAGCATCTGTTCTTCGTCATCCGCGATTTCACCGGTCTTGTCGAACCATTGCTGGTCAACGATCATGTGGCAGGTCCCGCACGCACATTCTCCACCACAATCCCCGTCAATGCCGGGCACCGCATTGGCGACTGCGATTTGCATCAACGTAGTGCCCGCCTCGAACTCGGCAACATGCTCGGTGTTGTTATGCTCAATAAAGGTGATCTTGGCCAATGCCTTTCTCCTGCAATTTAGATCTTGTGTCGATGGTGATTCGGCATCACCATAACGAGGAGGTCATTTCTTGACAGCGTAGGGGTCATTTAGAGACAATCGAACCTTTCATCAGGGCCGATCCCAATGACGCAACTTGCCAGCACAAGAGACAAATCCGGTGGCGATATTCCGTCCAACTATTCACGGCTGATCGCCCGCGAACTCGGTCTGACAGCAAGGCAATTGCCGGAATTATTACAAGGCACCGGCCTCAGCGCCTCTCAGCTGCTGAGCGAGGATGGTCTGATTACTCCAGTGCAGCAGATGCAGATTCTGCGCAACGCCCTGGCGTTGTCGGACCAACCGGGGTTCGGATTGCGGCTGGGCAAGCGCTTGACGCCGGCAACCCACGGTGCAATGGGCTTTGCCGCCTCCAGCAGCCCTGACCTGCTCAGCGCTCTCCAGGCGATACACACCTTTCTGCCCACCCGTGCCAGCGTTATCGAGCTGCACTTGCAGGAAGCAGGTGATGACCTCGAATGCAGGCTGACTTTCCAGGTGCAGCTCGATGACGAACTTCTGCGTTGCGTGGCAGAGCTGATAATCACGGTGCTACTGGAGTTCGGCGAATTCATTGTCGGCCGCCCTCTGAACGAGGCGGCAATAGCCTTTACCCATCCAGCGCCCGAATACCAGGCGATTTATCCGCAGTACCTGTCCGGCCAGATTGAGTTCGGCCATGATCAGTTGACGCTCCGTTTACCGTTGGCGTTGTGTCATGAGCCGAATGCTTCTGCCAATCACAAGAGCTATCGCCTCGCTCTGCAGCAGTGTGAAGCGATGCTGGCGCAACTGCAGACACAAACATCAAGCTACCAGAACCGCCTCAAGAAAATGATGTTATCCCGGCCACCCGGCACACTCAGTGAAGAGGAAGCCGCCGCCACTCTTTTCATGAGCAAGCGCACCCTGGCCCGGAAACTGAAACAGGAAGGCAGCAGTTTCCGACAAATTCGTGATGACATCCTGTCCAGTCAGGCGGCCAGCTACCTGCGTGAAAGCACGCTGTCGATCGAAGACATTGCTGCGCTGCTGAACTACCACGACAGCGCCAACTTCAGGCGTGCCTTCAAGCGCTGGTTTGGCCAGCCACCCGAGGATTACAGGCGTGGCGCCCGCTCACCCGTGAAACGCTGAAGCGGATTCGAGCTATTTCAGCGAGCCAGCGCAGGCAATTCGGCTGTTTCCAGCGAAACACCCCGTGTCACTGCCCCGATAGCACGGTGAGCCCTCAATATTCCTGACACGCCGCCCGAGAACGGTTTCGATCAGCCAGTCAATCGGATCATGACTTGCTTCCTCTCCCTGACCAGATTATCATTTGGTTGGCCGCCCAATTCAATTGCTTTCCTGGAGACTTACCATGGCGCCTTCCGACAACGAGACGGTTCACGGCAATGGCAACACCATCCTGTTTAGCGGTGCCGGCGGCGTGAGGCTGCGCGCCACGCGTTATGGTGACCCACTAAGCCCGCCGGCGTTACTGCTCCATGGCGGCGGCCAGACCCGATATGCCTGGGCCGACACTGCTACAGCCCTGGCTGAAGCCGGTTACTGTGCCTGTACTATCGATGCGCGCGGCCATGGCGACAGCGACTGGAGCCCGGACGGAGACTACCGCGCCGACTTGCTGGCTGCGGACCTCGCCGAAGTGATTCGCTCGCTGGATACAGACCCGGTCATTATCGGCGCATCCATGGGCGGGCTGACCGCCATGCTGACGCTGGGCGAGAACCCTGCCCTGACATGCCGGGCACTGGTGCTGGTGGATGTCGCGCCGCGGCTTGAACGGGCCGGAGTGCGACGCATCATCGAGTTCATGCGCCGTCATCAGGACGGCTTTGCTTCCCTTGAACAAGTGCGTGACGCCATCGCCGCTTACAACCCGCATCGTCCCCCACCAGAGGACCTTTCCGGGTTGCGCAAGAACCTGCGTCAACGCGCTGACGGGCGCTATTACTGGCACTGGGATCCGGCTTTTCTTGACCATGCGCGCCTGCCGGTGAACGACGAAGGGATGTTCGATATCAGCAGGCTGAATGCTGCCGCACAGCATCTTGACCTGCCCACCTTGCTGATTCGCGGCTACCAGAGTGACGTGCTCAGCGACACCGGCGCCCGTGAGCTGCTATCGATCATCCCCCACGCCCGCTATGCCGTGCTCGACAAGGCCGGTCATATGGTTGCCGGTGACCGCAATACCGTGTTCACGGAAACAGTACTGGATTTTCTCAACCACCCGGATATCACCGGCAAGCCCCGGCTGCGCGCCAGTTCCGGACTGACAGGAGCTAGACAATGAAACACCGCCACCTTGACGTACTGATTATCGGCGCAGGTCTTTCCGGTATCGGGGCGGCCTGCCATATGGCAAAGAAGTGCCCGAACATACGCTTTGCCATTGTCGAGCGACGCAAACGCATCGGCGGCACCTGGGACCTGTTTCGCTACCCGGGGATCCGCTCTGATTCGGATATGTTCACTCTCGGATACAACTTCCGCCCGTGGACCGGCATCAAGATGCTTGCCGATGGACCATCCATTCAGCAGTACATTGAAGATACGGCTCGCGCCCATGATGTCAGGAAACGAATCCATTTCGGTCTCAAGGTGCTGTCCGAGGCCTGGCATAGCGACAAGAAGCACTGGCAGATCACTGCCGTTGACGAGGAGACCGGCGACACCCACGAATTTACCGCAGGATTCATTTTCAACTGCACCGGTTACTACAACTATGACGCCGGTTACACACCAGAAATCAAAGGCATGGAGCGTTTCCGGGGTGATGTCATCCACCCGCAACACTGGCCCGAAAATTACGACTACACAGGAAAGCGGGTCGTGGTCATAGGCAGTGGTGCAACCGCCGTGACGCTGGTCCCGGCGATGACCGACAAGGCGGCCCACGTGGTCATGCTGCAACGCTCGCCCACCTATATTGCCACTGTGCCGGAAAAGGACCTGATCTCCGCCAATCTGCGTCGTTTCCTGCCGGAGATGCTCGTCTATCGAATAGCTCGAAGCCGCAACATCCTGCTGCAAAGAACTGTTTACAAGCTGTCTCTGAGCAAACCGAAAGCCATTCGCCGCCTGCTGCTGGCGTCTGCACGCAAGCAGCTTGGGCCGGATGTTGATATGCGCCATTTCCAGCCTGCTTACAATCCGTGGGAAGAGCGCATGTGCGCCGTGCCCAAGGGCGACCTTTTCAAAGCAATACGAAATAACAAGGCATCGGTAGTTACCGACCATATCGAAACCGTGACTGAGAACGGCATCCAGCTCAAGTCTGGCGACCACCTTGATGCAGACATCATTATCACCGCCACCGGTCTCGACCTGCAGCTTTTGGGTGGCGCGTCGCTTTCCATCGACGGCGAGGATATTCGTATTTCAGAAACCTTGATGTACAAGGGGCTTATGCTGGAAGGCGTACCCAACATGGCACTGGTTTTCGGCTACACCAATGCTTCATGGACACTGAAGGCGGATATCGCCTGCGAATATGTTTGCCGACTTCTCAATCACATGAAACAGATCGGTGCGGAGGTAGTAACCCCGATAGACGAGGAAGGCTGTGGAACAAACCTCAACTTTCTCAACCTGCGCTCCGGGTATGTCCAGCGTGCCAATGACCGCTTGCCGCGACAGGGCGCGAAGATCCCCTGGCAAAACCTTGATGACTATCTTCGTGATCTGCCGGCCCTGCGTTACGGATCGCTTGACGATGGCCACCTCAAGTACGACGGCAAGAATATGAGGCAAGGAAAATCCACCACCCTTGTCAATCTCTTGCGCGCCTGATAAGCCTGCAACCAACGAGGAGACAACACATGAAAACCTTCAAAGAGAAGGTCGCCGCCATTACCGGGGCAGGATCCGGAATCGGCCGCGCTACAGCCATTGAACTGGCCAAGGCGAGATGCAACCTGGCAATTTCAGATGTCAGCGAAAGAGAGCTGGCCGAGACCGCGAAGATGCTTGGCCGCTATCCGGTCAAGGTCACCAGCCACCATGTCGATGTAAGCCGGCAGGAAGCGGTAAAGCGCTATGCCGAGGAATGCGTCAATGAGCATGGTCAGGTAAACCTGATCATCAACAATGCCGGTGTCGGTCTCGGCGAAACGGTTGAGGCCATGAGCTATGAGAATCTTGAATGGCTGATGGGTATCAATTTCTGGGGAGTGGTATACGGCAGCAAGGAGTTTCTGCCGTATCTGAAGCAGTCGGGTGATGGCCACATTGTCAACATCTCGAGTGTGTTCGGTATTATTAGTGTGCCAACTCAATCTGCCTATAACGCCGCGAAGTTTGCCGTTCGCGGCTTCACTGAGGCGCTCAGGGAAGAACTGGATCTCGAAAACTCAGGCGTCAGTGCTACCTGCGTTCACCCGGGTGGCGTCAAGACCAATATCGCCCGCAGTAGCCGTATGGGCGATATGGGGGCACTTTCCCTCGGCAGCCACGAAGAAATCTCGTCAATGTTTGAGCGCATCGCTCGCTCGACACCGGAAGAAGCCGCAAAAGCAATACTAAACGGAGTGCGTAGAAACCAACCCCGGGTTCTGATTGGTGCTGATGCTACTTTCCTAGATGTCGCCCAGCGACTGATGCCGACCGGTTACCAACGGCTTCTGAAAACAGCTTTTCGTCTCAACCAACGTCGCACCCATATTCCTACTACTTCCTGAATGGTTTTAAAACAAGGAGACTCATCGTGACAGCCAAAGCAAACACCACCCTGAGCGGCGCCTCCGTTGGCATACCACCGCGACACATTGATTTCGTATTTCCTGAAGCGATGCGGAAATACTTTTATGCGGGAAATGCCACCGCGACGACTTTCTTTGCCATGCTATCCGGTTTTTTCCCTCCCGGGGAACGCTACTTCATGGAGTCGGTAAGACCGTTCAGATCGAGCATAACCAACAACGAGTTACGCGCAGCCATTTCCGGCTTTATTGGGCAGGAGGCGATTCATGGCCGGGAACATGACCGACTGAACACGCTGTTGGCAGAAAAGGGGTTTGACATGGAAACGCCAGACCGGTTTGTCCGCATCGGCCTTCGCGTTCTGGAAATGCTACCGTCAAGCACACGCCTCGCTGCCACGACATTCATGGAGCACTTTACCGCATTGCTGGCAGAGCAGTTGCTCGAGGACGAGTCTTTCCAGAGCCTGGCCGATCCGGAAATGATCAAGATCTGGCAGTGGCACGCACTCGAAGAACTCGAACATAAATCGGTCGCCTACGATGTCTATCAGGTTATCGGAAACAGTCATGGTGAGCGTATCGCGGCCGCTGCGGCGTCTCTGGTAGTGCTGCTGCCCATGCTCGGCATTACCTGGGCCTGGATGCTGGCGAAGGACAGGCAGCTAGGCAATATCGGTGATAATGTCAAGGGACTTTCGATGCTGTTCGGGAAGAACGGTTTTGTTACAGGAATTCTGCCACGGGTTCCTGAGTTTATCGGCAAGCGCTTTCATCCTGAAAATCATGATACGCGAGCTCTGGAGTCCGCATGGCGGAAACGACTTTTTGCAGAGGGTGGCGCTCTGCATGATGTCTATCAGAACCGCGTTGCATGACAGCTGCGGGCTTCGCCATTACACTCGAATCACTTCAATCCAGCGCACGCTTTCATGGCAGAGAGCGTGCGCCACACCTTTTCAGGAGCAAACTTCATGTCAGGCAACTTCATAGACTCACTGATCAGTGCGTTTCCTGATGTGCCATTCCAGAAGTTGCTAGGCATCCAGATTGTCAGCGTCACCAGGGACAAGGCGGTGGTGCGCCTGCCTTTCCGGGCAGAGCTTGCCGGCGGTGGCAACGCGCTGCATGGCGGTACCATCAGCAGCTTGCTGGATCTGACCGGCGCGCTGGCCGCCTGGTCCGGTCACGACCCCTCCCGAGGCATGAAAGCGGCGACAGTCTCCATGACCGTGAACTATCTTTCCGCAGCTCTCGGCTGTGACATCATCGCCAGCGCAACAGCTGTCAAACGTGGCCGCGAGCTGATCTTTACCGAGGTGGCGATCAGTGAGGAAAGCTCAGGAAGACCGATCGCCAACGGGACAATGGTCTACCGTATCGCCTGAATCGCAGCGCACCGGGCGGCAGGCAACACACCGCCCGGCGGCTCATGCGCTCTCCTCAAGCATAAAGCCCGCAGCACGCTCACCGATCATCATACAAGGCGCATTGGTGTTGCCGCTGATCAGCAATGGCATCACCGATGCATCGGCAACACGCAAGCCACTGATGCCTTTGACTCGAAGCTGGCTATCAACCACCGCCAGACGGTCTTCACCCATGCGACAGGTGCCCACTGGATGGTATATCGTCTCTGACCGCTGCCGAATATCCTCGTCCAGCTGCGCATCCGTTTTTACCGTTGCCGGAGGCAGATCTTCGCCACCAAAGGCGGGCGCAAAAGCATCAGTCTGGAACAGGCGACGCACCAGTTTTACCCCCTCACGTAGCACCCTGATATCGTCCTGGTCTGACAAATAGCGCGGGTCAATCAAGGGCGCGCTACGCGGGTCATTATCCTGCAGGCAAATGTAACCCCGGCTCCTTGGCCGCAACTGGCAAACGTGAACAGTACAACCGAAACCCGGTGTCAGCTCCCGGCCATGATCACGCAGGAAGGCGGGGATAAAATGCAGCTGAATATCAGGGCGCGCACCACCGCCAACATTCAAAAACGCACCTGCTTCGGCCGCGTTACTGGCAAGGAAGCCGCGCTTATGCCGCACATAGTCATAAAATGCCCTGATCAGCCTCGGCAGGAAAAAAGGCGAGAAGCCGATCGACTGCCGGCTCTTGTCACGAATGGATACCGTCATATCCAGGTGATCCTGGAGATTCCTGCCCACCTGGGGGGAGTCGACGATACACCTGATGCCAATTTCCTCAAGGTGCTGGCGGTCGCCGATACCGGACAACATCAGTAACTGGGGTGAGTTGATGGCACCGCCTGACAGCACGACCTCCCGCTGACAGGTCAGTGTGACGGTTTTCCCCTGGGCATCAAGGCATTCAATGCCGCGCGCTCGGCCGTTGTCGACAAGCACACGGGTCACCAGCATATCGGTCATGATCGTCAGGTTCGGCCGCGCTTTCGCCGGATCCAGAAATGCGCGCGCCGCACTCCAGCGTCGCCCGTCCTTCTGGGTCACCTGGAAACGCCCGAAGCCCATCTGTGAGGCGCCGTTGAAGTCGTCGTTCTCAGGATAGCCAAGCTCGACGCCGGCGCGAACAAACATGGCGCTGAGGGGATTCGGGTCAGTGACCCGGGTGACATTGAGGGGGCCACCCCGACCGTGCCAGTCGTCGGGCAAGTATTGCTCATTGTTCTCATGAGCATTGAATACCGGCCTGACCTGCTGCCAGCCCCAGTGGGCTGCTCCGGCATCCTGCCAATCGTCATAATCGAGATGCTGGCCACGGATATAGACCATGGCATTGATCGAGCTGCTTCCACCCAGCGTCCTGCCTCTCGGCCAGTACAGACGTCGATTGCCGAGCTCACTCTGGGGGGCAGTATAGTAACCCCAGTTTCTTTTACCTTCGCGTATCAGGCCGATCACGCCGAAGGGAACATTAACGAAACCGCTATTATCATGGGGCCCGGCCTCGACCACACAAACCGAAAACTTTCCCGATTCACTCAATCGGTTCGCCAGAACACAGCCGGCAGAACCGGCACCGACAACAATGAAGTCGTAACGGTTATCCATGTGCGGCCTCACTCAAGGCGGCAAACCGCTCGACCTGGATGTCGCCCGCCCCATGGGAAAGCGAGCAGTGTGTAATCAAACGAAAATAATGGCCAACATCCAGCTCCTCGGTAACCCCGACGCCACCATGAATCTGGATGGCTTGCTGGGCGATTCGCACAGCCTTGTCAGCGAAGTAGGCTTTGGCGGCAGCACAGGCGCGGTCGCGCTCTGCCGCATCGCCGCTGGCAGCCTTGATTGAAACCATCAGCAACATTGATTCCAGCTGCTGGAGATCAATAAACATATCGACCAGATAGTGCTGGATTACCTGGAAACTGCCAATGTGGACAGCAAACTGCTTGCGCGTCTTTGCATAATCAAGTGTTTTTTCATAGAGTGCTCGGGCAGCACCATACATACGCGCACAATCAAGGGCCTGCAACCAGGCAAGCGTCTGAGTCGCTGCCGATTCTGCCTCGGCGCCGCAAGCAATGATCGCGTCATCATCGAGCATGACATCATCGAACACAATGCTGGACATTCGGGAGCCATCAAGCGCCCTGTGACTATCCACTTCACAGTTTGACAAGCGCACATGCACCAGCGCCAGCTCCTTCCCTCTGCGCGCCGTCACCAGAACGCTTTGCGCAAACCCGCCATCCGGGACAAAACTCTTCTGCCCGGAAAGCCTGTTACCTTCAATGACCAACGATGGGCTCAGCGCATCATAACCACTATGGATATCATAGAATCCGCAGGCCACTGCCGATTTTCCATCGATGATTGAAGCCAGCAATTGTCTTGCCGGCTCCGAATCAACAGACTCAAGAAGCTTCCCCGGCGCCACCACCATATCGACGTAGGGATCAAGACAAAGCGACGCGCCCATTTCACTGACAATCATGGCAACGTCGATGAGATCACCACCATAGCCGCCGACCGCTTCAGAAAATGGCAGACCAAACCAGCCAAGCTCCTGCATCATCTCCCAGCGCGATGATTCAAGGTGATTAGTCTGAGCGAGAACACTTCTATAAATATCAAAGCTGTACTGATCCTTGAGATAGCGCTTGGCGGTATCCGCGATCATTGTCGTATTTTCGGAGAGCTTGAAATCCATTGCCTTACCTCACAGACCCAGCAACATTTTTGCCAGAACATTCTTCTGGATCTCGTTCGATCCGCCGTAGATGGTCGACGCGCGCAGGAAATTATAACGACGCGGTGAATTGTTGAACTGATCACTGCCAACCGGCTCCTCACTGTCCCATACGAGAGACATCAAACCACCCAACTCAACCATGGTCTGAGACAGCTTCTGCTGCAACTCGGTGCCCTTGATCTTGAGCCCGGATGACTCCGGGCCAAACGGGCGTCCCTCGTCCGTTGCGGCAACGGTTCGGAAATTGGTGTATTCCAGCGCCATCAGCTCGATTTCCAGCTCGGCAATACGACGACGAGCCTGAGCTGGCACGGCGAAACGCGGCGCCGCATGCAGAGCCTCCTTCAGCCTGGCCATGGCATGATGGCTGTCGGCGACGCCGGCAATGGTGGTGCGTTCATGGGTGAGAAGAAACTTGGCAATCGTCCAGCCCATCCCTTCTGTACCCACCAGATTCTCCAGTGGCACCTGAACATCGGAAAAATACACCTCATTCAGGTGATGATGCCCATCGATGGTGTAAATGGGTCGAACTTCGATCCCCGGCGTTTTCATGTCAATCAACAGAAACGAAATGCCCTGTTGCTGCTTGACGGTACTGTCCGTACGCACCAGACAGAAAATCATGTCTGCCCAGTGGGCCTGCGTAGTCCATATCTTCTGGCCGTTGACCAGATAATGATCATCCTTGCGCTCGGCACGGGTTTTCAGGGACGCAAGATCGGAGCCGGCATTGGGTTCCGAGTAGCCCTGACACCACAAGGTATCGCCCTTGACAATGCCCGGCAGCCAGCGTTGCTTTTGCGCCTCCGAACCAAACGTATAAATCACCGGGCCGACCATCGACACGCCAAAAGGACTGGTCGGTGGCGCGCCCGCCATGGCTCGTTCAAGATCAAAGATATAGCGCTGTGTCGCGGTCCAGCCTGGCCCACCATACTGCTCGGGCCAGGTCAGAGCGAGCCAGCCTTTGTCGCCCAGCTGTTTTTCCCAACGCTGCTGCTGATCCTTGCTGGTCATGTCCCCGCGCGCAGTCACGCTGCGCAAATCGTCAGAGACATTCTCCTTCATCCATGCACGCACCATGTTGCGGAACGCGATTTCTTCGTCAGTAAACTCAAGATTCACGCAATTCACCTTTATCCGGTCAGTTATTTGAAACCCGCCTATCAGTTGACGGCACGCTCCATCTTCTCCCAATACGGAGCTCGCAACTCGTTCTTGAGGATTTTCCCGGCCCCACTCACTGGCAGGGCTTGCTCGCGGAACTCAATGCTGCGTGGCACTTTGTAGCTGGCAATCAGCGCCCGGCAATGGGCCTGCAGATCCTCTTCGTCCAGGCGGTGACCATCGCGAAGGACAACGATGGCATGCACCATTTCTCCCCACTCTTTGTGAGGAATGCCAACCACCGCACATTCCTGAACGGCAGGATGGCTGTAGATCGCGCCTTCGACCTCGACAGAAAAGATATTTTCACCGCCACTGATGACCATATCTTTGGCCCGGTCGACGATAAAGACAAAGCCATCCTCGTCCATATAACCGAGATCGCCGGTATGGAGCCAACCGTTACGCAAGGTCTCTGCCGATGCCTGCTCCATCCCCCAGTAACCCAGCATGACGTTCTCTCCGCGGGCACAGATCTCACCAACCTCACCACAAGGAAGCTCGCGATCATCCTTATCCATGATCACAACCTCGACACCCAGTGCAGCACGGCCAGCACTGCGCAATTTCGCACCACCCGACACATGGAACTCTGGCGCTAGGGCGGTCAATATCGGCGATGCTTCCGTCTGCCCGTAACCCTGCGCGAATGCTGCATTCGGCATCTGCTTCATGGCCTCGATCAGCACCGCCTCCGGCATTGGTGAGGCGCCATACAACATGCGTTGCAGACTACTGGTATCAAAATTCCTGATCTTGCCCGACGAGACCAGCATGTTAATCATCGTCGGCACCAGCAGCGTATGAGTAACACGCTCTGTTTGTATCAGTGAAAGCACTTCCTCGACATCAAAACGTGGCACAATGGCATGGGTTCCCGCTGCCAAGGTGACGGCAAAGGTGCTGGCCATATCCGCCAGATGAAACATCGGCCCGGCGTGCATATAGATGGTGCTCTGTCCGTAGCCCATTTCAGGAACTACATTCAGTGCATTGAAAACCAGATTGTCATGACTGAGCATTACACCCTTGGAGCGCCCGGTGGTTCCCCCTGTGTAAAACAGCCCGGCAAGCTGTTGCCCTCCCTCGGCCTGATCTTCCATCGGTGCAGATTCGGATATCAGCGATTCATAGTCGATACAGCCTTCCGGCCGTGGGCCATCCCCCATGAATACTACATGCTCAACATTTTTCAGCAGTGGACGAAGCACGGGGAGCATGGCACTGAACGCATCATCGACGAAGAGTACCGAAGATTCTGAATCATTCAGCGTGTAGGCAATTTCCGGCGGCGCAAGACGAATGTTAACCGGATTCAGAATCCCGCCCGCCCATGGCACCGCATAGAAATACTCCAGATAGCGATCACTGTTCAGAGACAGAATGGCAACACGTGCATTGCTCTCCGGAAGCAATGCATAAATGCCAGCAGCCAGTCTTGCGATACGTTCGGAGAACGCCTTCCAAGTTTGTCGCCTGCCCTTGTATACCGTAGCCGTTCCACTTGCATTTTGTTGAACGGCTCGACGTAGCGTTTGTGATAAAATCATGCTTCCCCCAGCAAAACAGTCTTCTGGCGCTGACTGAACTATCTGCTATAAATGAACCTACCCATCGAAACCAAGGTCTGATCAAGATAAATTCCTACTGATACAACGATGAATCGCTTACCTGACCTGATGATGCGAGGCACCGCGCGGATGGTGCCGGCAAATGCAGGGCGCAGGTAATCAAATGTCATGCTTTCACAATGAGGCTCTCTTTCCAGGCCAAGGACACCGGTCACATGCAAAGCAGCACTGATCTCACCAAAACTTGCCAGTATGCCCCCGTGGAATGTGCGTAATAGCGGATTGCCGATATGCTGGTCGCGGAAAGTCAGCTGATAAATTAGCTCTTCAACAGAATCGATCAGTTCGATGCCGAGGAAGCCGACAAAAGGAGTTTTCTCCAGCAACTGTGCCTGTACTGGACTCAACAGCACAACCTTATCCTTACAGTCGTTACCGGCACCCTGTGCACCCGGATTACCCATTCACGCCACCCTGTTCTTTCATTGAAGAATCAAACGCGGGACCGAGGGTACCGACAGCGAATGAACCCGATACAGTCGCCAGCAGCTGATCACCTGAGTCAGTCGATGCCCTGCCACGAACGTAAGCAATGTCACCCTTAACCGCATAGCACTCGACCTCACTGGTTACTGCGTCTCCGAAACCAGCCTCAGCAATGAAGTCGACTCTCAGGTCGATGGTTGCAATCGGCCTCATGTCACCAAGCCTTGAGAATATGGCTAACCCGCAATTGGTATCGAGCAGGGTGATGATGACGCCACGATGCACACCCCCACTGCGACCCGCCAAAAACGGTTGGTGACGAATGCTCATGACCGCCCGCCCCTTGCCAACTTCTTCTACTTCCACACCAAATGCATTGAACAAGGGGTGTGATGTTCCGAAAAAAGTTTTTGCCATTGTCAAATAACGTTCCGCCATTCCGGTATCACCTTTCATACGACTCCGCCTGCTCACGACAACGGGCTGATGCAGCCTCATCACACTGCTCAGGATTCAGGAAACACGGAGAGCGCACTGTCCGCATAGCACTGCTCATGGATACGAACCTGACGTATTGCCGCTTCGATTTTGGAATAGGGAAAAGCATCCGCTTCCGAACCAGCTTTGAGTACCGCAGCCAACCCTGACCATGCTGCAGCCGAAGCGCGCATCTTTTCGAGCAACCCGCCGCGTCTCACTTGCGGCAACTGCTCTCGCGCCTCTTCAAGGAATTCTATGTACATGGCGCGAAAGCCCGAGCCGCCAGTACCTCGTTTCTCGATGACCTGATAGGCAAATCGCAGATTCCAACGCCAGTTCGGGTCAGCCGCCCAGCGTGACAACTCAGCAATCCAAGTATCCAGTGCGGCCAGCCCACTATGGCGATTGCCCCGCATCAGGCTGGCAGCATTATCGACAATGGCCCGTCGCATGCTCGATGGAGATACTTCCGCATCAATGTGCTGCGGGGCATACATGTTTCCGTAATGCACAAAGGGGGCTGAAGTGGAGAAGCGGGAGTCGGCAAGCTTGTCAACAGGCACCGGCATCAGGCCAGGCCGCTCGGTGTCACTGACCATCACCTCACTGCGCTGCGCATCAAGCTGCCAAGCAACAATGGCATGCCCCGGAAAGTGGGTGCTGCTGTTGAAATACGGCAAGTGATAGATGTCCGTCAGCAGCAACGCAGGACGGCCGCCGAGCAATGCTTCATTCAGGGCATCGCTCGCCTGATCCTTTTCCGCAAAGGCTTCCCAGGCAAACGGCACACCCAGTGTCGCGAATACCTTCTCCTCGAACCCCATGGAGCGAACGTGAACAATAAAAGGGGTCGCTGACCCCGGCACCTCAACGTAGGTAATGCCAAGCCCGGCGCCAAGCCCAAAGCAACATGCCTCAGTCATGGTCAGGCCATGAAACTCCAGCAAATCCCTGATCGCTGAGCTGCCGCAATGCCGCCCCGGCCTGTGACTGTGACGCTGCGCAGGCAGCGCCACAGTACCGGGGGATTGCTCAACCACGCCCATTCAAGCGGCTTCCTGAATGACAGCATCGCCATACACTGCGGCAGAGGCTCGCATCGGATCACCGTGTTCGCCATACTCTTCCAGCCAGGCCGCGACCTTCTCCGGCATGCCGGTTTCCCACGGATGAAACCCGGGCCGGAACCAGGCAAGAAACTCCGGCAACATGCCGGTGAGGATGCCCCCGCGACCGTACAAACGATTCAATCCGCGCAGCACAACGCCGGGTTTGCGCAAGGCACCATCCAGACGCAGCATATTGATAAACACCGGCGCCACCACTGCATGCACCATCAGCATTGCCACCACCAGTGCCGAAACGCGCGTCAGGTATCCACCTCCGGCTGCGGTCTGATAAAGGTCATAAGCCACTGCCTTGTGCTCAACCTCCTCAACACCATGCCAGAGAAACATCGCCCGCATAACCGGATCTGCCTCGCGGAACATGTCTGTTTCTTCTTTCAGCATGGCCTCACCCAGGGTGGCAGTAAAATGCTCGAACGCGGCGGTCATCGCTAGTTGGTATTTTTTCGGAAGGTACTTCTGAGAGGTCCGGATAAAGCGGCGCAGATTGGCGGTCACCCGCTCAACATCGATCCCCTGCCCGGCCATAACATCATTGAAGCGATCATGGACGATACCGTGCTGACCCTCCTGACGGATGAAGTGACGAATATCCTGGCGCAGACGCGAATCGGTGACCTGATCCTGAAAGTGGCGCACCGACTGGATGAAAAAGCGTTCTCCCTCAGGAAAATGCACCGACAGGGCATCAAAAAACCGGGTCAGCACCGGATCACCACCATTCCAGTGACGCGGCACAGCTGAAACATCAAAAGCAACCTTGCGATGAGAAATAGACACTGTGCTCATCATAATCTCCTGCTACTGATCTGTTTGAGAAGCGTGATATAGCTTACAAACACCATTTTATTGGTCATACAACCAAATGTCTACACTTGGCTGCACTCGTTGCCACAGACCGAGATCAGCAAAGGCCTCAGGGACAGCAGCGGTCAGTTCGCGGCCTCCCTTCGGCGTGCCCAAGCGCATAAGTTGGTTCAGGATCACCGCGCGCACCTGAAGCCCTATCATCTGGCGGTCGAAGTCTTTGGCCGTCACCCGCTCGCCCAGCAACTTGAAGCAGCCCATCTTGGTTTCCACTAGGCTGCGCCGGTGATAACCGCTCCATTTCTTCCAGATCGTCCGACCCAGATGCCGGGCTGAACGCAAGGTTTCATGGCGAGCCTCAACACCTGCACCGCTGCCTTTCCAGGTCTGCGCATTCTTGAGGGTCAGGATCAGAGCGGCCGCGCCGGGTGTCGCAATCGCGGCATGGCAGGCCTTGGCGCCATACACCACTTACGGTCGTCACGACTTCCGTCACCGGGATTTGCGTCAGCAGCTCAGGCAGCATCGGCGCGTCGCCGATGCGGTTGCCCCTGATCTCGATGGCCCTGATTTCGAGCGTCTCGGCATCAATGCTCAGATGCGCCTTGCGCCACTGCCGGCGGTGGGTTCTACCCCGTATTCCGCGACATGCTTCTTGGTCTCCCCCTCACCCTCACCCTCACCCTCACCCTCACCCTCACCCTCACCCTCACCCTCACCCAGCATTTTCACACCGGTGTTGTCGACCAGCAGATGCAAGCCATCGCGATTGGGACGGTAAGGGAGACTCACAGTCAGCGCCTTCTGACGACGGCAGATGGCGCTTGTAGTCAGGCACGGGTCAATCCAACCTGGCCAGATCAATCAGACTTTGCACGAAGCCTATGACCTGCAGGCGTTTACGCAACAACGCCCGTAAGCAAGCCCTCGTGAGCATGAAAATATGCCATAACAGCACTTGACTGAGCGCACCAATAAATTACATGATGACATGGTAACATTTTTTCGTGTAATCTTTATTAGAGCCATATCTTATCACTTATCCTAAAATTTGTATGGTTGACCAACCTTTTGGGCGCACTGAGGAGAGTCGGTTATGGGTGAGTTAGCTAGGTCGATAGGTTACGAGGAGGTGATCCCTCGGGATCTCCACTTCCGGATGAATACGGAGACCGTGACCAGGCACTGGTTCAACGGTGATCCGTGGATGACACACTGGATGAACGCCATCCTGGCAGCAGTGCCAGACGGTGAGCGCTGGGTCATGAATTCGGCCCGGATCCAGTTAGACAATCTCAAGGATCCCGAAGTCAGGCAGGCGGCAATAAATTTCTGCAAGCAGGAGCGGATTCACGCTCGCGAGCATGACGAAATGAACAAGGCATGCGTGGAGCATGGTGTTCCCATTGATGTCGTCGAAAGGGTCTTCACGCGAATCCGTACCAGCTTGCAGGGCAGCCTCAGCCCGGACATGCAATGTTCCATTGCGGCGGCCTTCGAGCATTTCACGGCCATCATTTCTTCGGTGATGCTCGAGAATCCAGACCTGTTCGACGAGACGGATCCGGAGTTACGAGCCATGTTGTTTTGGCACTTCGTCGAGGAAACCGAACACAAGGGTGTGAGTTTTGACGTGTTCGTGGAGGCAAGCGGGGGCGGACTGTCGGGCTATTTCAAGCGGGTGGGTGGGATGGGGCTGGCCGTAGCTGTTGGCGTGCCGATCATGGTAGGCAATCAGGCCTATCTTCTTTACAAGGATGGCCAGCTCACCAACTGGCGCTCGGCAATTCGGATGAGCGACAAATTGTTCGTGCGGCCCGGAATTTTCACTCGCATTTTCGCGTCGCACTTCCTGCCGTACTTTTCGCCGGATTTTCATCCATGGGATGACGACAACCGCGAGGTGATCCGCGTCTGGAAGCGTGCATATGACAAGTCCAAGGACACGCACAAAGCCTTTGATGCACTGAAAGCTTGGACTTTGCGCCGTCGTCAGTCGGTAAATGGATCAAGCGCAGAAAGTTCCGGAGCCAAGCGCAAGCTTGCCATCGCCCACTAAGCAAGAGTCAGTCATGGCATTGAAGTCAATGAAGGTATCGAACAACGCCGCGGCAGTCGTTACAGGCGCCGGCAGTGGCATCGGCAAGAGCTTTGCGTATGAAATCGCACGCCGTGGCGGCGCCGTCATTTGCGCGGACATCAGGCAAGACAGGGCGGAGGCTGTTGCCGACTATCTTTCTGCGCTGGGGACACACGCGGTTCCCTACGCCTGCGATGTCGGCAAATCGGAGCAGATGGAAGAGTTGGCCAGGAAGGCGCCTGAGTTGCTGAAGCGGCCCGTGACGCTGGTGGTCAACAACGCCGGCGTCGGACTGGGCGGCGCGATCGGCGAAGTGACGCTTGCCGACTGGCACTGGTGCATGAACGTCAATCTCTGGGGCGTCATTCATGGATGTCATTTTTTCGCTCCGCAACTGCGCAGTGTTGGATACGGCGGAATCATCAATGTTGCTTCGGCGGCAGGCTTTGCAGCGGCGCCAGAAATGAGCACCTATAACGTCACCAAGGCCGGCGTCATGTCCCTTTCAGAGACCCTCCACGCCGAACTGACGGGTACTGGTGTCAACGTGACCGTACTCTGCCCGACGGTGGTGCCGACCAATATCGCGAACGACGGACGTCTTCCCGAGCGCCGGTCGGATTTTGCCAAGGAGGCGATGACTCGTTTCGCACTCATGGACAGCGATACAGTCGCCCGCAAAACGCTGGATGCCATGGACAGGAACCAGCTTTATATTTTACCGCAGGTCGACGGTCGCATCGCGTGGTACATCAAGCGGCTTGCGCCAAGACTGTACGCCAAGGGCCTCGGCGAAGCCTATCGATTAATTGCCGACTGAGTTTTTCAGCGCGAATACTTGGACGGTCAAGGTTACCGGGAGAAGTCATGGCATCCACACAAGCCGAAATCCTTAAGATAGCGTTGCGCATTAGAGTTAAACGAGAGTTTGGTAGCAAAGAGGCTGTCGTCAAACACTTACGTAGCGCGATGAACAGTCGAATGCTGCCCTGCCCACTGCCTGCAGGGGTGAAAATGCGCAAGGATGTGCTTGGTGGCATACACGGCCAGTGGCTGGAGGTGAGCAATCCCAGAATGGTGATGCTCTATCTCCATGGCGGTGCGTTCATTGGCGGTCGCCTCGAAACCTATCACCCGTTCTGTGGCGAACTGGCGAAGAGGCTTTCGGCACGGATTTTCCTTGCGGACTACCGGTTGGCACCCGAGCACCCGTTTCCTGCCGCGCCGGACGACGCATTCGCCACGTATGCCGCTCTGGTGAGGGGTGAAGGTGGCAAGTTGCCGATTGTCATTGCCGGTGATTCTGCGGGTGGGAACCTGACCCTGGTGACGCTGCTCAGAGCCAGGGACGCGGGGTTGCGGTTGCCGGCCTGTGCGATCGCGCTGTCGCCCGGTGCGGATGCGACCGGCAAACTGTGGTCCGTGAAGGCAAATTCTGAAGCCGATGCGATGCTGTCGAAATCTATCATCGATCATGCGATCGGGATTTATCTGAACGGTGCAGAGCCAACCGATCCGCATGTTTCGCCGTCGCGAGGCCACTACGCGGGATTTCCGCCGCTGATGCTGACGGTGAGCGAGAGCGAATGCTTGCGAGATGACGCCTATATGGTCGCACAGAGGGCGCGGGAGGCGGGAGTTCCGGTACAAATGATCGCCAGACAGGATATGCCTCATGTGTGGCCAATTTTCAACCTGTTTCTGCCCGAGGCAAAAAAAGATGTGACGAAAATCGCCCTATTTATCCAGCGCCATACCGACCAACCTGCTGGCGTGACACGAACCCTCGGAGAACTCGCATGAATATTGCCGTTGTTCATCAGGAGCGGGCTATTACGCAGATGCCGGTCATTGCTCATCCGGACCATGAAGTCGTCATCATCGGAGCAGGTATCTCTGGGCTCGGCACGGCGATCCAGCTAAAGAGCGAGGGCATCAACGATTTCATCTTGCTCGAGCGGGCTTCCGAAGTCGGCGGAACATGGCGAGATAACCGGTATCCCGGTATCGCCGTCGATATCACCTCGTTCACCTATTCGTACTCGTTCGAGCAGAATCCGAACTGGTCGCGTGTGTTCGCACCAGGGTCAGAATTGCACCATTACACGGAGAAGGTGGCAGCGAAGTACGGCATCTATCCCCACATACGGTTTGGCGTCAGAGTGGGGCGCGCCGAGTTCGATGAAAGCAGTCATTGCTGGCGGATATTCACGGACGGTGGCAAGATCGTCACGGCCCGTCATCTGGTTTCCGCGACGGGTGGGCTGATCTCCCCGAAGATGCCTGACATCAAAGGCATCAAGGATTTCCGAGGCGAGACCATCCACACCGGGTACTGGCGCGACGACATTGGCCTTGAGGGCAAGCGGGTGGCCGTGATCGGTACAGGGGCGACCGCCGTGCAGTTGCTGCCCGCCATCGCCCCGCAGGTTGCCCATCTCGATGTATTCCAGCGCACGCCCATCTGGTTGCTGAAGAAACCAGACCGTGTTCTACCGGCGTGGCTGAGGAGCGCCTTTCGTCTGGCGCCGACGGCGCAGCGCCTCGTACGTGCAGGCACCGACATAGTCAGCGAGTCCTTGATGGTGATATCAGCAGTCTACTACCGGCAATTTCCCTGGCTGGTGCGGCACTGCGAAGCGGCTGGAATCTGCAACATGCATGAGCAGTTGCCGGGCCGGCCTGACCTCTGGGAAAAGCTGACGCCGAAGTACGGCTTTGGATGCAAGCGGCCGTCATTCTCCAATGACTATTTCAAGGTCTTTGCTCGAGACAACGCACGGTTGGTGACGACGCCTATCGAGCGCATCACGGAAAATGGAGTGCTGACAAAGGACGGGGAAGAGCATCCAGTCGACGTCTTGATCATGGCGACCGGTTACCGGGTTTTCGAGAAGGGAAACCTGCCGTCCTACGAAGTCGTCGGCAGCAATGGCGTGGAGCTAGGCTCTTTTTGGGAGGAAAATCGCTACCAGGCCTATGAAGGGATGACGGTGCCCGGCTATCCTAATTTCTACGTGATGCTCGGCCCCTACGCGCTGATTGGAACGTCCTATTTCAAGATGGTCGAGGGCAATTCGATACACGCCGTCAGGTGCATCAATGAGGCTCGGCGCAGAAAGGCGACGCGTGTCGAGATCCGGCAGGAGGTGCATGACAGGTACTTTGCAGATATCCAGGACCGGCAGAAGAATACAGTTTTCCTGAATCATAACTGTGCGATGTCCAACAGCTACTATTTTGATCGGCACGGCGACGCGCCCATGTTGCGGCCGTCGACCTCGTTCGAGATGCTCTGGCGCGCCAAGCATCTGCCAATTGACAACTATGTGTTCTCCTAAATGCATAAAAAGGGGGCTGTTTGTAGTGGTCAACTCATCCGGGACACTGAGTTAGGCTTTTCTTCCGCCATAGCCGGCGCCAGTCCGTCATTGAACTGATGCGGCCGTATCCAGTTGTACCGGTGCATAAGCTAATGGCTGATGTCCCGATGTGCCTCCTGGGCCGTCATGTAACCCACACTCGGCACCAATTCCGATTTCAGACTGCGGAACAGCCGCTCCATCGGCGAGTTGTCCCAGAAGTTGCCGCGACGACTTATGCTCTGCGCGATCCGGTAGCGTCACAGGCGCGGCCGGAACTTCCGGCATGCATATTGCCCACCCTGATCCGAGTGGAACATCAGACCCTGAGGACGACCGCGTTGCTCATAAGCCATGCCCAGCGCCTGCATGACCAGATCAGCGTCAGGGTGGGATTGGACTCCAAAGCTTCGTGCTACTCAAATGCGGGGGGGGGGGCGTGGGGATAGAACCCAGGCTCATTAAGCCACTACACGGCTGATCATGATAGATTATTATGCTTTTGAAGCTTTTTTGAGGAACCGCAGATAGTGAAGGTAACGGAACGAGAAGGCTGGTTGGTGGAAGAACTCTCTGTTCTTGCGGGGACAACAGTACGCAATCTCAGAGCATTCCAAGATAAAGGCATCATCCCTCCCCCGGCCAAACGCGGTCGCCAGGCCGTGTATGGAGAGGCACATTTGTATCGCCTGCAACTTTTGTTACGCCTGCAGAGTCGGGGTTATAGCCTTAACGGCATCAAGGAATTAATCGATGCGGCCGAACAAGGCCGTAACGTGCGGGAGTTGATCGGTCTCGATACAGTAATCACCACGCCTCTTATGCCTAGCAATTCAACGCCAGGCACAGTTACAAACGCACAGTTGTTACGCATGTTCGGTTACAAACGGATGCCGAAAGTGCTTCTTCGTCAGGCGGTCGATTTGGGATTCCTGCTACCCGAGGGAAGAAGATATCGTGTAGGTGAGATCCTGATGCTCGAGGCAGCTGCGGACCTCGTCAAAAACGGTATTGAGTTGACAGACCTGCTTGAAATAGCCAGGCGACTTCGCGAAAACATGGATCGTATGGCAGAGGACATCACTTGGCGTCTAGCGAAATCGATCGATAGTTATGGGAGCGATATCCCCCCCCAGAAGGACATGCCGAGAATTGCGGCCCTAATCCAGTTACTCCGCAGACTAGTTGATCCGGTCTTGCTGTTCGAAGGGAAAAGGGCTATTGAAAGTGCGTCAGCAGACCTGTACAAGCAGCGGTTATCGCGAACAATCGACCAAGCGTCTAGAAAGCTAGGATAAGGATTTGACAGCTTAAGGGAAGAGACGATGGACTTCATGAGTGACTGTTTGTTGCACAACCACCATCGCTGCGACGTCCCCGAGGGGGTCCTAGATTTTGTGTGACCGGTCAATTAAGCGACACTGGCGCACCAGACCGGAGACACCATGAGTAAGGACAAACACCTCATCAACGACGAGTTGCTTGATCAGCTTCTCGCCCACTACCAGAAGCCCGAAGACCCTGATCGGCACTGACAGCATCCTGAATCAAGCCCGGTTCCGTGGAGGCCGTTTCGTTTAAGTCAGGCCGCCATGGCCTGAACCGACCCCAGTTTCCTAGACAGCTCCCTGCCTCATGAAATACTGCCGCTCGAACTCGGCGGGCGGCAGCATGTTCGTGTGACCGTGCTTGCGCTTCCGGTTGTAAAACATCTCCACGTAATCGAACACATCTTCCCGCGCTTCGTCACGGGTCAGGTACACCTTCCGGCGTATCCGCTCCCGTTTCAGCAGCTGGAAGAAGCTCTCCGCCACCGCGTTGACGCTCCTATGTCAACCACAGCCTCTCGAGACTGCTAAATCAGCCATGATTAGCGGATATATTTCACGCACGATATACCGTTTCAGGCAGCGATGAATCTCCTTGCTTGACAGTCCTTCCTGCGTTCGACGTTCAACATAAGTTCGTGTTCGTGGGTCACTTCGCATCCGAACCATCGCAATGGTCCACAAGGCATTATTGGCCGTTCGATCGCCACCTCTGTTCAAACGATGACGTGTCGTTTTGCCAGAGGAAGCTTGCAGTGGGCTAGTACCGCAGAGTGCTGCCAAGGCCGCTTCACTATGCAGACGCCCTGGGTTGTCGCCTGCTACTGCCACTAACGTCGCAGCAGTTTGCGGGCCTATACCGAAGCGCTCACGCAGGCGCGGGGCATACTCAGTAGTTAAGCGCTCCAGCATGGCATCGAGTGTTTTTAGCTCATCTGCGAGTGAGGCCCAGCGTTTTGCCAATAATCTCAGGGTAGCCGTCAATGCTTGCTCCATGACGCTTGTACCGAGCGAGCGCAGTCGAAGGCACCGTTTCACGCACTCGGCCGCTTTGACTTTTAACAACCGCTCTCGAACATCTTGCGGTGCACTGACCAGCAAAGCTCGTAGCTGATTGATTGCCTGCGTTTTGGCTTTGACTGCACTCCGCCTAGCTACAGAGACTGCTCGCATGGCTTCTGCTGCGCCTGATTGTGTCTTCGGTATAGCCGTTGCTTTCTCAGCAAGGACTGCGCGTGCAGCATTTTCTGCATCGATTGGATCAGATTTGCCTTTGGATCGACGTGCTGCCCGGTCGGGCCGATTGACCTCTAACACTTCAATTTCATGGTCGCGTAGTACGCGAGTCAATCCGGCTCCATAAGTGCCAGTACCTTCGACGCCAGCACGTCGCAATTTACCGAATGATTTAGCCCAGACCAACAGCTCGCAATACCCATCTAGATTCGTAGGCACAGCTAATGTGCCCAGGAGCTTGCCAGCTTCACTAATGACTGCGCCAACATGCGTATCTAAATGCGTGTCGACGCCCAGTAACACCTCACTTTGGTTCATAGATGCCTCCGCTATCTCGGATGCATCGTCAACCCTATTCGCAGGACAGGACACTCACGGTGCAGAACAAAGCTCCTATTAGGTCACAAGCGATAGGCCCGACAATGCTCGGGGAACATCGGAACTGATCGACAGGTCAACGCAAGGGCAGCCAGGCCAATCCCAGCACGGGTCAGATCAGTCCGATGTTCTGTAAGCATAATGAACTGAGTGTCCCAGCAGTTGCCGCGACGGCTCATGCTGGGTACCAGGTTGTGCACCTTCAGGAACGTCTGCCAGTCATGACTGCTGAACTGGCTGCCCTGATCCGAATGGATCATCACCGCAGCCGTCGGACGCCGGCGCCAGACCGCCATCAGCAACGCGTTCAGCACCAGCTCCGTCTCCATCCGGGCACCCATCGACCAGCCCACGATCTGGCGTGAGAACAGGTCCATGACGGCGGCCAGATACAGCCAGCCCTCGTGAGTGCGGATGTAGGTGATGTCCGTCACCCAGACCTTGTTTGGCGCGTCGACCGTGAACTCCTGCTGCAGATGGTTCGGCACGATGGTTGCGGGCTTGCCAGCATGGTGCCGAGGTCTGCGGTCGTAGCCACGTTGCGCCTGCAGCTGCTCCAACTGCATGAGTCGAAAGACACGGTTCTTGCCAACCTGCTCACCCAAATCGCGAAGGTCGGACGTGATCTTGCGATAGCCGTAGACCGTTCCGCTCTCCAGCCAGGACTGCTTGATCAGGCCGAGCAAACGACGGTCATCCTGTGCGCGCTGCGACAGCGGCTGGGCTCGCCAGGCGTAGTACCCGCTGCGTTGCACCTGCATGACCCGGCACAGCATGGTGACCGTGTGCTGGTGTTCGTGGGCGTGAATGAAGGCGTACCTTACCGGGACTCGCTGGCAAAGTACGCGGCGGCCTTTTTTAGGATGTCGCGCTCCTCGGTGACGCGGCGCAACTCAGCTTGCAGGCGCTTGATCTCGGCTTCGGCGGCTGTCGCCGCCGCTGGCTTGTTGTGCTGCTTGATCCAGGCGTACAGGCTGTGCTGCGAAACCCCGAGACGAGCCGCGACCTCGCCGACCGGATGACCTCGATCAACGACCTGCCGGACAGCTTCCTGCTTGAACTCCTGGGTGAAACGAATCTGTGTCATGACGACCTCCATTGCCTTGGGATTTTGAGGCAACAGGGTGTCTAGAGAAATGGGGTCGGTTCAGCTACGGCTTCATCAAACCCGTACTGCCCAATGAGACGCCGGAGAAAAACAGATGCGCTCGCCTTGAATAGACGTCAAGAAGTGTCTCCGCTCTCTCGAATCCACCGGCGCGCACAGCATAAGCAGCTGATTTCTTTAGAGATTTCAAAACGAAAAGCCCCCGGCTCTTTTGCAAGAACCAGGGGCTTCATGTTTGGCGGTGAGAGAGGGATTCGAACCCTCGATACGGGGTTACCGTATACACGCTTTCCAGGCGTGCTCCTTCAACCACTCGGACACCTCACCGGGGACTTGTCAGCCTATCACGGCTGGCAAGGCGCGCAATCCTACCCAAAGCCGCCCGACTTCGCAAAGTCTTTTTCAACGGGGGGCCGCTTGGCCGGCGTCACGGCATCGGTGCTAAAATCGCCCATCGCAAAAACGGCATCCTGCCCGCCCGGGCGAGATGCCACTGAGGCAAGACATGCACACATCGCCGGCGGAAGCCGCACAGGTCAAGCGTCAGCTCGCCCTCACCCTGGGAGCACTCGGGGTCGTCTTCGGGGATATCGGTACCAGCCCCCTCTACGCGCTCAAGGAATGTTTCCACGTCGCCCGTGGCCTGCCCATCACCCATGACAACGTGGTCGGCATCCTGTCGATGATCTTCTGGTCGCTGACCCTGGTGGTGTCGCTCAAGTACATCGCCTTCGTGATGCGCGCTGACAACCGTGGCGAAGGCGGCATCATGGCGCTGCTGGCGCTGGCCCTGCGCGCGCGCTACCGCCATGCCTGGCTGCGTCCGGTTCTGATCGGCATCGGCCTGTTCGGGGCCGCCCTGTTCTTCGGCGACGGAATGATCACGCCAGCCATCTCGGTGCTGTCGGCGGTCGAGGGCCTGGAGGTGGTGTCACCACAGATGGCGCCCTTCGTGCTGCCGGTGACCATCGGCGTGCTGATCTCGCTGTTCCTCATGCAGCGCCGGGGCACGGCCAGCATTGGTGCCCTCTTCGGGCCGGTCATGCTGATCTGGTTCGTCACCCTGGCACTGCTCGGCATCTGGAACATCCAGCAGCTGCCGCAGGTGCTGGAGCTGATGAATCCCTACTGGGCCGTGCATTTCATCATCGAGCATCCGGTGGCGGCATTCATCACCCTGGGCGCCGTGGTGCTGACCATCACCGGTGGCGAAGCGCTCTATGCCGACATGGGCCACTTCGGTCGCAAGCCGATCCGCCGTGCCTGGTTCCTGCTGGTGTTCCCGGCCCTGCTGCTGAACTACTGCGGCCAGGGTGCCCTGCTGCTGCGCGACCCGAGCGCGGTCGAGAATCCGTTCTACCGGCTGGTGCCGGAGTGGGGCCTGGTGCCGCTCATCGTGCTGTCGACGCTGGCCACGGTGATCGCCTCGCAGGCGGTGATCTCGGGCGTGTTCTCGATCGCCCGCCAGGCCATGCTGCTGGGCTATCTGCCGCGCTTCCAGATCCGTCACACCTCCGACCGCGAGATGGGCCAGATCTACATTCCCTTCTTCAACTGGACGCTGCTCTTCACCATCCTGCTGCTGGTGCTGACTTTCAAGACCTCCAGCAACCTGGCGGCGGCCTACGGCATAGCGGTGACCATGACCATGATCTGTGACGCCCTGCTGCTGCTGGTGGTGGCGCACAAGCTCTGGGGATGGCACCCGGCGGTGGCCGTCGCCGTGGCCCTGCCCTTCCTGCTCATCGACTTCGCCTTCTTCGCAGCCACCTCGCTGAAGATCGTCGAAGGCGGCTGGTTCCCGCTGGCCATCGGCATGAGCGCCTTCCTGCTCATGCTGACCTGGAAGCAGGGCCGCGACATGCTAGCCAGCCGTCTCGGCGCCGAGACCATGCCGCTCAATCTGTTCATCAACAGCATCGGCGGCGACATCGGGCAGAGCGTGCCGGGCACGGCCGTGTTCATGACCGGTTCGCACCAGTACGTGCCGCATGCGCTGCTGCACAACATGAAGCACAACAAGGTGCTGCATGAGCGCAATGTGCTGATGACGCTGGTGACCCGCGACGTGCCCTTCGTCGACGATGTCGAGCGCCTGCGCATCGAGCGTATCGGCCACGAGTTCTACCTGGTTACCGCCGCCTACGGTTTCAAGGAGCAGCCCGACATGCTCGAGCTGCTGGAGCTGTGTCGTGGTCAGGGTCTGGAGTTCGACCTCATGGACACCAGCTTCTTCCTGTCGCGCGAACGCATCCTGCCCACCGGCCAGAACGGCATGTCGCTGTGGCGTCAGAAGCTGTTCGTGGCCATGGCCCGCAATGCCGTGTCGGCGACCGACTTTTTCCACATTCCCGGCAACCGCGTGGTAGAAATGGGAACCCAGGTGCGCATGTGATGCGCACCGGCTGACCTGCCACCCGCTGCCGGTCATTTTTCACGCGAAAACAAGAGGCGTCGCAACGCCCGGAGCCTGCCCATGAAGCCGCTGTCACTCCCTGACCAGATGTTCCTGCTGCTGGAACGCCGCAACCAGCCCATGCACGTCGGCAGCCTGATGCTGCTGACACCGCCACCGGATGCCGGCCCGGACTACGTGCAGCGGATGGTCGAGACCTTCGAGAAGGCCACGGTCGCGCAACCGCCGTTCAACCAGCGCCTGAGCTACAAGCTCGGCGTGCCGTTCTGGGTCGAGGACAAGGACTTCGACCTCGAGGCGCATGTCCAGCACCTGACCCTGCCCAAGCCAGGCCGCATCCGCGAGCTGCTGAGCCTGGTCGGCAAGCTGCACAGCGGCCTCATGGACCGTGCCAAGCCGCTCTGGGAGTGCTACCTGATCGACGGCATCGAGGATGGCCGCATCGCCGTCTACAGCCGCATCCATCACGCCATGATGGATGGCATCGCCGGCATGCGCATGCTGCAGAAAAGTTTCAGCACGGATCCTGACCTGCGTGGTGTGGCGCCGTTCTGGGCACTGGAAAAGCCGAAACGCGAAACCAGCATGGTCGAGCAAGTCACCAAGCCGATTTCCAAGGCGGCTCGTCTCGCCGCCACCATGAAGGCCCAGGCCGCGACCTGGCCCAAGGTGTCGACCGAGCTGGTCAAGTCGATCCGTTCCCGTGGAAAGGATCCCGACTATGTATCGGTGTTCCAGGCACCCAAGACCATCCTCAACCAGCGCATCAGCGCCTCGCGACGGTTCGCCGCGCAGTCCTGGCAGCTGGAGCGTTTCAAGGCCGTCAGCCAGCGCCACCAGTGCACGCTCAACGACGCCGTGCTGGCCGTGTGCGCCTCGGCGCTGCGCAAGTATCTTGACGAGCTGGGCGCCCTGCCCGCCGAGCCGCTGGTGGCCATGGTGCCGATGTCGTTGCGACGTGACGACTCCGATGCCGGCAACCAGATCGGCATGGTACTCGCCAACCTGGCCACGCAGATCGCCGACCCGCTCGAGCGGCTGGCGGCCATCGGACGCTCGGTGCAGAACAGCAAGACCCGCTTCGCCGACATGACACAGCTGGAGATCATGAATTACGTGGGCACGGCCATGTCGATCAGCGGCATCAACATGGCCACGGGCATTGCACCGACCTGGCAGGCGTTCAACATCGTGATTTCGAATGTGCCCGGGCCGCGTCAGACCCTGTACTTCAACGGGGCGAAACTGGAAGGCATCTATCCGGTGTCGATCGCGATGGATGGCCAGGCCACCAACATCACGGTGTTCAGCTACGTCGACAAGCTCGAGATCGGCATCATTGCCTGCCGTCGCACGCTGCCGCACATGCAGCGTCTGCTCAAGTACCTCGAGGAAGGTCTGGTCGAGCTCGAGCAGGCCTGATCCGGCACCTGCTGCGCCGGCCCGTGACCGTCACTGCCAGTCGGTCCAGCCGGCGCGGGCCTTGCGGCTCTCGGTGACCACGTGAGCCACATCCTCCAGCTCCATCTGGTCAATCAGCCGGATGAAGCCTTTCATCATGCAGAAGCAGAGGCAGAGGTTGCTGTCGAGCTTCTGAATGAATGTCTTCATGATGCATCTCCTCCAGTGTCAACGTTCTGACGGTCCGAACCGCCAGGGCTTTCACAGAAGAGATCGTGCAGTCAGGGTGCCAACTTGAGCCGGCGCTACCAAATGCCCCCTGACCTTACGCAACTCCGAAGCAGCTTACACAACCCGGACAGAAATCCGGCCGTGGATGGATATCAGGCCTCCCTGGCCTCGACCAGAAAGCCGCCGGACTGGTGCGCCCACAGCCGCGCATAGACGCCACCCAGCGTCAGCAGTTCGTCATGGCTGCCGGACTCGACGATGCGCCCCTGATCCAGCACCACCAGCCGGTCCATGGCCGCAATGGTCGACAGCCGGTGGGCGATGGCAATCACGGTCTTGCCCGCCATCAGCCGGTACAGGTTGTCCTGGATGGCGGCTTCGACCTCGGAGTCCAGTGCCGAGGTGGCCTCGTCGAGCAGCAGCACGGGAGCGTCCTTGAGCATGACGCGGGCAATGGCGATGCGCTGGCGCTGTCCGCCGGACAGGGTCACGCCACGCTCGCCGACGTGGGCGTCGTAGCCGCGACGGCCGCGCGCGTCGTGCAGACCGAGGATGAAGTCATGCGCCTGGGCCTGGCGTGCCGCCGCCACCATGGCCTCGTCACTGGCATCCGGGCGGCCGTAAAGCAGGTTGTCACGCACCGACCGGTGCAGCAGCGAGGTGTCCTGGGTCACCATGCCGATCTGCGCGCGCAACGACTCCTGGGTGACCTGCGCAATGTCCTGTCCGTCGATGAGGATGCGACCGTGGTCAAGGTCATGGAAACGCAGCAGCAGGTTGACCAGCGTCGACTTGCCAGCCCCGGACGGCCCCACCAGACCGACGCGCTCACCGGGCCGTATGTGCAGGTCCAGGCCATCGAACACGGTACGTCCGTTGCCATAGCCGAAGCGCACCTGCTCGAAGCGGATGTCACCCCGGCTGACCTGCAGCGGCAGCGCCTGCGGCAGGTCCATGACCTCCTGCGGGCGCGAGATCGACCCCATGCCGTCCTGCACGGTGCCGATGTTCTCGAACAGTGCCGACACCTCCCACATGATCCACTGCGACATGCCGGACAGGCGCAGCACCAGCGCCAGTGCCACGGCGATGGCACCCACCGCCAGCTCGCCGGCCAGCCACAGCTGCAGGGCCACGGCCGCCACCGCCAGCAGCAGGGCAGTGTTGAGCACGTAAAGGGTGAAGATGAGGCGGGTCACCAGGCGCATCTGCGCATACACCGTGGTCATGAACTCGCCCATGCCCTCGCGCGCGTAGGCTGACTCGCGGCGCGCGTGCGAGAACAGCTTCACGGTCTGGATGTTGGTGTAGCTGTCAACGATGCGCCCGGTCATCAGCGAGCGGGCATCGGCCTGCTCGCCGGACACCGCGCGCAGACGCGGCACGAAATGCGCCAGCATGAGCACGTAGGCGGCCAGCCAGGCCAGCAGCGGCAGTGCCAGGCGCCAGTCCGAGCTGCCGACCAGCACCACGGTACCCAGGAAGTACACCGCCACGTAGTTGAGCACGTCGATGAGCTTGATCACGCACTCGCGCACCGCCAGCGCGGTCTGCATCAGCTTGGTGGCGATGCGGCCGGCGAACTCGTTCTGGTAGAAACTCATGGACTGGCGCAGCAGGTAGCGGTGCACCATCCAGCGGATGCGCATGGGGTAGTTGCCCATCAGCGTCTGGTGATTGAGCATGGCGTGCAGGCCGACCAGCAGGGGCAGCGCCAGGATCACCGCCAGCATCACCAGCAGCTCATTGCCACGCTGCTGCCAGAGCAGACGCGGATCCTGATCGGCCAGCCAGGTCACGATGTTGCCCATGAAACCGAAGAGCCAGACCTCGGCTATGGCGATCACCGCCATCAGCAGCGCCGACACCAGCAGCCAGGGCTCGCTGCCGCGCGTGTAGTGGCGGCAGAAGGCCACCAGCGTGCGCGGCGGCTCGACAGGGTCCTCGGGGGGAAACGGGTCCAGGCGGCGTTCGAACCAGCCAAGCATGCGGCGCATCCGGTCAGGCAAAACGCTACTCTAGCAGCCTGTTGACGCTACCGGCACCGGACAACGATCATGCCGCGCATGACCCAGCCCCTGCCCTATCTGCATGGCTACCCCGAGCACCTGCTGGCCCGGGTGCGCCAGCTCATCGCCCGTGACGAACTGGCCGGCTATCTGCAGTCGCGCTACCCGGACCCGCACGACATCCAGAGCGACCGTGCCCTCTTCGACTACCTGAACAGCCTCCGCCAGCGCCATCTGCGACACGCGCCGCCACTGGCGCGGGTGCGCTACGACAACACCCTGGACGTGCTGCACAACGCCCTAGGCCTGCATACCCGTGCCAGCCGGGTGCATGGCGGCCAGCTCAAGGCCCGTCAGGAAATCCGCATTGCCAGCCTTTTCCGCGAGGCGCCGGCCGAGTTCCTGCGCATGATCGCCGTGCACGAGCTCGCTCACTGCCGCGAGCGCGAGCACAACAAGGCGTTCTACCAGCTCTGCGAACACATGCTGCCCGGCTATGCCCAGGTCGAGTTCGACTGCCGGCTCTATCTCACGGCCCGCGACCTGCGCGCCAGCACGTCGACTTGAGTCGGACACCCCCGGCCTGCTAGCGTGCAACATCCCTTTGTCGCAGGAGTCGCGCCATGTCCCGCCCGCTTGATGTCATCGTGTTCGGCGCCAGCAGTTTCGTCGGCCAGATCCTGGTTCGTCACCTCTGGGAGCGCCATGGCGCCGATGGCGAGTTGCGCTGGGCGCTGGCCGGACGCAGCGAGTCGCGCCTGCGCGCCGTGCGCGACAGCCTCGGCGAGCGCGCTGCCGGCCTGCCCCTGCTGGTGGCCGACAGCAGCGATGCCGCCGCGCTGCACCGGCTTTGCGAGCAGGCCCGCGTCATCGTCTCCACCGTCGGGCCCTACGCCCTCTATGGCAGCACGCTGGTCGCGGCATGCGCCGACACCGGCACCGACTACTGCGACCTCACCGGCGAAGTACAGTGGATGCGGCGCATGATCACCGCGCACGAGGCGACTGCCCAGCGCACCGGGGCGCGCATCGTGCATGCCTGCGGCTTCGACTCGATACCCTCCGACCTCGGCATGCGCTTCCTGCAGGAAGCCGCCATTGCCCGTTTCGGCCAGCCGCTGCGCCAGGTCAGCATGCGCGTGCGCCTGACCGGTGGTGTCTCCGGCGGCACCGTCGCCAGCATGGTCAACTTCTTCCAGGAACTGGCTGACAACCCCGCGCTGGCTCGTGACATCCGCAATCCGCACCTGCTCGCCGGCATCAGCGGCGGTGCCCGCCAGACCGAGGTGCTGCGCCCAACCCGTGACGCCTTCAGCGACAACTGGCTGGCACCCTTCATCATGGCCGCCATCAACACCCGCGTCGTGCACCGCAGCAATGCGCTCAGCGGCTGGCGCTGGGGGCAGGATCTGGCCTATGACGAGGCCTGGGCCACCGGCAGCGGGGTCCGGGGCCTGGCCATGGCAACCGGATTCACGGCCGCACTCGGCGGCTTCGTGGCAGGCGCCGCCATCGGACCGGTGCGCCGTCTGCTGAGCCGGCATGTGCTGCCCAAGCCCGGCGAAGGCCCGTCCCCCGAGGAGCAGCGCAACGGCCGCTTCGAACTCACCTTCCACGGCCGCGATGACGCCGGACACCGGCTCACGGCACGCGTCACCGGGGAACGCGACCCGGGCTACGGCGCCACCGCGCGCATGCTTGGCGAAGCCGCTGCCTGCCTGGCGCAGGACATGGCCGGACGCCCCGGCGGCTTCTGGACGCCGGCCTCGCTGCTGGGCGACGCCTTGCAGCAACGCCTGCAGGCGCATGCCGGCATGCGCTTCCAGCTGCTTGACTGACGCCGTTCAGCGCCAGCCCTGCTCGTCGAGCGCCCCCAGCACGCGCTCGGCAAGCACGCCATAGCCTGCCGCGTTGGCGTGAATCGGATCCGCCTTCAACGCGTCATCCGACAGCACCTCGCTGATCGCATTCGGCACCAGCGTGATGCCATGCTGCTCCGCCAGTTCGGCAAACAGCGGATGATCTTCAAGACTGCCCCAGGCAGCGGCCAGTCCGGCCTGCGGCACCGCCAGCAGTGCCACATGTTCGCGGCCCTGGCGCGCTGTCGTGATCAGTGCTTCCAGATGACGGCGGGTGTCCGCGAGCGGATGCCGGCGCAGGAAGTCGTTGCCGCCGACCGCGATGATGACCGCATCCGGCCGATGCCGCGCGAGCAGCTCCGGCAAGCGGGCTGCGGCCTGGCCACTGGTGTGGCCGGGAATGCCGGCATTGACCACGCGCCAGCCACTGTCCAGAGCCAGCCGGGTCGGCCAGTCCAGCCCCTGACCTGCCCCGGTGCCAGCCACCAGGCTGTCTCCGATCACCAGTACGCGCGCCCCGGTTGGCAACGGTTTCTCCACCACGGGGTCGGGAGCACAGGCTGCCAGCCACGGCAGCAGGAAGATCAGCAACCAGCGCCACGATCGCGGCATTCCGCTTTCCTCATGCAGACAGTCATGACGGATACGGTGTCGCAGCGGACTCATGCTGTCCAGATCACAAATCCGGGAAGCTGCGACATGGCCTGACGCAGCATGTGCCTGAAAATGCAAAAGGCCGTCCCGGTTGCCCGGGACGGCCTTTTCAGGGATCCGCTGTCGCTCAGACCAGCTTTTCGATCGCCGGAACGGCGTCGAACAGATCGCCAACCAGACCGTAGTCGGCCACCGAGAAGATCGGGGCTTCCTCGTCCTTGTTGATGGCAACGATGACCTTGGAGTCCTTCATGCCGGCGAGGTGCTGGATGGCACCCGAGATGCCGACGGCAACGTACAGCTGCGGTGCCACGACCTTGCCGGTCTGACCAACCTGCATGTCGTTGGGCACGAAGCCGGCGTCGACGGCAGCACGCGAGGCTCCGACGGCGGCGCCCAGCTTGTCGGCCAGCGAGTAGAGGATCTTGAAGTTGTCGCCGTTGCCCATGCCGCGACCGCCGGAGACGACGATCTTGGCACCGGCCAGTTCCGGACGATCCGACTTGGCCAGCTCTTCGCCGACAAAGGAGGACTTGCCGGCATCGTGAGCAGCACCGACGGCTTCGACGGCAGCCGAGCCACCGGTGGCGGCAGCGGCGTCAAAGGCGGTCGGGCGCACGGTGATGACCTTGATGCTGTCCGAGGACTGCACGGTAGCGATGGCGTTGCCGGCGTAGATCGGACGCTCGAAGGTGTCAGCGGAGACAACCTTGGAGATTTCCGAGATCTGGGCGACGTCGAGCAGCGCGGCAGCACGCGGCAGGTAGTTCTTGCCGTTGGTGGTGGCCGGTGCCAGCACGTGGCTGTAGCCCTTGCCCAGTTCGGCGATCAGCAGACCCAGGTTTTCAGCAAGCTGATGACCGTAGGCGGCGCTGTCGGCGAGCAGCACCTTGCTGACACCGGCGATCTTGGCAGCAGCGTCAGCGGCGCCCTGGGCGCCGGCGCCGGCAACCAGCACGTGGATGTCGCCACCGATGGCCTGGGCGGCGGTGACGGTGTTGAGGGTAGCGCCCTTGATGGAGGCGTTATCGTGTTCAGCGATGACAAGAATGGTCATGATCAGATCACCTTCGCTTCGTTCTTCAGCTTCTCGACCAGTTCTTCAACGGTCTTGACCTTGATGCCGGCCTTGCGCTCTGCCGGCGGCTCGACCTTGAGGGTCTTCAGACGCGGCGAGACGTCGACACCGAAATCGGCCGGGGACTTGATGTCCAGCGGCTTCTTCTTGGCCTTCATGATGTTCGGCAGGGAGGCGTAGCGCGGTTCGTTCAGACGCAGGTCGGTGGTGACCACGGCCGGCAGCGCCAGCTCGACGGTCTGCAGGCCGCCGTCGACTTCACGGGTGACCTGGGCCTTGCCGCCCTCGACCTTGACCACGGAGGCGAAGGTGCCCTGACCGTAGCCGCCCAGCGCCGCAAGCATCTGGCCGGTCTGGTTGTTGTCGTCATCGATGGCCTGCTTGCCGACGATGATCAGGCCCGGCTGTTCCTGGTCAGCGATGGCCTTGAGCAGCTTGGCAACGGCCAGCGGCTCGGCGCCATCGGCCTCGACCAGAATAGCGCGATCGGCACCCAGAGCGAGCGCGGTACGCAGCTGTTCCTGGGCGTTGGTGGCACCCACGGTAACCACGACGATCTCGGTTGCGACGCCCTTTTCCTTCAGACGAACGGCTTCTTCGACCGCGATTTCGCAGAACGGGTTGAGTGCCATCTTGACGTTGGCCAACTCAACACCCGTCTTGTCCGCCTTCACGCGAACCTTCACGTTGTAGTCCACAACGCGCTTGACAGCTACCAGAACCTTCATGGAATCCTCAGCTTGTTTGTCTATGAGAATTTGGGGGTGACCAGAGGATTCACACACTGCGTGAACCCCAAAAGGTCACATATGTTGCAGTGTGTATCCCATGGGGTCAAGAACCGCACCCCCCGCTTGTACAGGCTCTGCCCGCAACGCGGCTGACGAAAGGCGCTTCAGCCGCCCTTTGTGGAGCGCTTGTCTGCCGGCGCGCCGAGCACGCCCCGGTTGCCCATGCGCACGGCGACATTGAGCAGGAACTCCAGGAAGGGCTCCTTGTCACCGATGAACTGGGTGTAGAAGCTCGACTTGCTCAGTGCCGAGGCGCCATGCGCCAGCGCCCAGGCGGCAGCGATGTGCCAGGTCGGCGGCACGTCGGCAAGCTTGCCGGCCTTGTCGGCCACCAGCTTGCTTTCCAGACGATCAAAGAGCAGGTACTTGTCGGCATCCTTGACGCGGAAGCTGAAATACTCGCGCACCAGGGCCGCCTTGTCTTCCGAGGTGTCAATGCGCTGGAACAGCTCGGCCAGCTCTTCCTCGTAACGGATCATGAGCAGCAGGTAGATCTCGTTCTTGGTCTCGAAGTGCTTGTAGATCGTGCCTTTGCCGATGCCGACCTTGTCCGCGATCATCTCGACGGTGACCTTGTCTTCGCCCATTTCCATGAACAGTGCTTGCGCGCAATCCAGAATGGACTGTTCACGTTGGCGAAACTCGCGGGCCTTTTGCGTGGCACGGGCCAGGTCAGACATAGGGAATCCTCGGGAAAAGTTGAATCAAGCTTCAGAATCTAATTGTTTTGCCAGTCCAGTCAATCTGTTAGGCCATGGCGACCGACTGCCGGCGAACATGCCGGAAAAGCGTGTGGAAATTGTGCGTGGTGGCCTCGGCCAGTGCTTCCGCGCTGATGCCGCGCAACGCGGCGATATGCGCCGCCGTATCGGCGACAAATGCCGGCTCGTTGGGCTTGCCGCGATACGGCACCGGCGCCAGCCAGGGCGCATCGGTCTCGACGAGAAGACGGTCGAGCGGAATGCGTTTCGCCACCTCCTTGAGCTCGGTGGCCTTGGGAAAGGTGACGATGCCCGAGATGGAAATGTAGTAGCCCAGATCCAGCGCCGCCTTCGCGGTATCCCAGTCCTCGGTGAAGCAGTGCATGACGGCCTGCTCGGCCCCCTCGGCACGCATCTGCGCCAGCACGTCCTCGCGTGACGAACGGGTGTGGATGATCAGCGGCTTGCCGGTGCGCTTCGAAGCCTCGATGTGGGTCGAGAACAGCGCCTGCTGCTGCACCCGGGTGGATGCATCGTGAAAATAGTCCAGACCGGTCTCGCCGATGCCGACCACCTTGGGGTGCTGCGCCAGCGTCAGCAGGCGCGCCAGGTCCGGCTGTTCGGCACCCGTGTGACAGGGATGCACGCCGACCGTGATCGACACGTCCTCATGCGCCTCGGCAATGCGGCGAATGTCGTCGAAACGCTCGAGCTCGACACTGATGCAGAGAAAATGGCTGACGCCGCGTTGCCGCGCCGCCGACAGTGCCGCATCCAGCGAGCCGTCATGACGGTCGAGATTGAGGAGATCGAGATGGCAGTGACTGTCAACCAGCATGGGAACCTCGTGTTCGGGTCTTGCGCCCCCAGTGCAGCCAGAGGGCATCGAGAATGGCTTGGGGCTGCACCGTGGTGTCCAGCAGACGACGCGCCTCCACCGCCTGGGCCAGGGTGTCCAGCAGCGCCTCGGCAGAGACGGCGGCAGCCAGCTGCTTCAGCTCGGCGGCGAGGTCGCGGTGTCGGCAGTCTGCGTCAGGCACCAGTGCCAGCTGCACGGCATCGTCAAGCAGGCTCTGCCAGATGGTGATCTGCGCCATGGCATCACGCTTGCCCCACTGCGTCGACAGTGTCAGCGGTGCCGCCCTGTCATCCGCCACCGCCAGAAGATCGGCAAGCAGGGCGCCGCGTTGCTGATACCACTCGGCCTGCAGCAGGTCACGTGCCGCCAGCGGCGCCCCCCGGGTCAGGGCCAGCAGCGTGTCCGCGACCGCGTCGTCGGCCGTCTCCGGCAGACCGGGCTGCGATCGCAACCACTGGCGTGCCAGCTGGGTGTCAGGCACACCCAGCGGCAGCAGCTGGCAACGGCTGCGGATGGTCGGCAGCAGGCTCATGGGCTGATCCGTGAGCAGCAGGAACAGGGTGTCGCGGCCCGGTTCCTCCAGCGTCTTCAGCAAGGCATTGGCCGATGCCGTGTTCAGGGCATGCGCCGGGCTCAGCACCACCACGCGCCAGCCCTGCATCTGCGCTGACTGGCTGGCGAACTGCACGACCTCGCGCGCCTGGTCGACCTTGATGACCTTGCTGACCTTGTCACCATCCACCTCGGGCGATACACGCAGAAAGTCCGGGTGGCTGCCAGCCGCCAGCCACTGGCAGCTGCGGCATCGACCGCAGGCCAGCTCACCGGCCGGGGACTGGCAAAGCAGGCGGGCGGCCAGCGCCAGCGCCAGGTCATGGCGACCGCTGCCCTCGGCGGCGGCCAGCAGCAGGGCATGAGGCAGCCGACCGGCAGCATGCAGGCGCAGCAGCGACGACCAGAGGCCCTGCTGCCAGGGATAGGGCGCGCTCATGCCGGCAGCGTCCGGCAATAGGCCGCCAGTTCGGCAGCCAGCGCCTGCTGCACCTGCGGCAAGGCCGGTGCGGCATCAATGACCCGGATCCGTGCCGGCTCGGCGGCCGCGCGCGCCAGGTAGCTGGACCGCACGCGCTCGAAAAAGGCGCTCTGCTCGGCTTCGAAGCGGTCGGCGGCGCCGCGTGCCGCAACCCGTGCCGCGCCCTGCTCGACCGGCAGATCGAGCAGCAGGGTCAGACCCGGTCGGGCGCCCTGCAGCACCAGCTGTTCCAGACTGGCAATGACCTCGGCAGGCCGGCCACGACCACCGCCCTGATAGGCCCAGGTGGCATCGATGAAACGGTCACACAGCACCCAGTCACCACGCTCAAGCGTCGGCACGATGCACTGCGCCCAGTGCTGGGCACGGGCGGCAAAGAAGCCCAGAAGCTCGGTCATCGGCGCCACCGGCTCGTCGCGAGGCGCCAGCAGCAGGCTGCGCAATTCCTCGGCCAGCGGCGTGCCGCCAGGCTCGCGCGTCACCACCACGGGGCGGCCGGTGCCACGCAGCCAGTCGGCAACAAAGGCCAGATTGGTGCTCTTGCCGACACCCTCTCCCCCTTCCAGGGTGATGAGTCGGCCAGTGTTCACGGACATGATGGTCTCAGCGTTGGTAGCGGTTGACGGCGCGGTTGTGCTCGTCGAGGGTGGCGGAAAAGATGTGCCGGCCACGGCCGTCGGCAACGAAAAACAGCGCATCCCCCTCGGCCGGATGCAGCGCGGCATGAATGGAGGCGCGCCCCGGCATGGCGATCGGCGTCGGCGGCAGACCGTCGATGCGGTAGGTATTATACGGCGTCATCTGGCGCAGATGGGCACGGGTGATGTCACCCCGGTAGTTTTCTCCCTGACCGTAGATCACGGTGGGGTCGGTCTGCAGGCGCATGCCCTTGTCCAGGCGACGGATGAAGACCCCGGCAATCTGCGCCCGCTCATCCGCAGACCCGGTTTCCTTCTCGATGATCGACGCCATGATCAGCGCCTCGTAAGGGCTCTTGTAGGGCAGTCCGGATGCCCGTCCCGCCCACTCCTCCGCCAGGATGCGCTTCTGGCGCAGATAGAGACTACGCAGGATGTCGATGTCGCGCTCGCCCTCCTCGATGTCGTAGGTATCGGGCGCGAACAGTCCTTCAGGATGCGTTTCCTCGGCACCGACCGCCGCCAGCATGTCGGTCACCGACAAGGTCGGCAGCTCCTGACGCACGTCCTTGCGCTCGCCCAGCATGGCAGCGAGATCGCGATAGCGCATGCCCTCCAGCAGCACCAGCGGTGGCGTGCCGTCGGGCGCCTCGGCGAGTCGGCGCACCAGCTGGTCCAGGGTCATGGGCGGGCGCAGAATGAAGGTGCCGGAGCGCAGCACCTCGTCGCCCGGGCGCAGCATCAGCCACAGGCGCAGGCTGATGCCATGCACGATGAGGTCCTTATCGGCCAGCTGGCCGGCCACGAACGACCAGCTGCTGCCACGCGGCACCTTCAGGCGCACGCCCTCGGGCGGCAGCACCAGCGACTGCAGCAAGGACCGGTAGAGCACGACCACCACCAGCAGGAGCAGCAGCCAGGGCAGTCGCCGGCGCCAGCGCGAGGACGGTTTGCGAACAGGGAACACCACACGCGAATGACGGGGTCGTCGACTCATTGCTCGGCAAACCAGGGCGAGATCAGGGCCTGACATTGTCGGGTCATCTCACCGACTCGCCAAGTCCTGTTCCGCCAGGCGGTCACCGGCCAGATGCCGAAGACGCTGTTGGCAAAGAAGCACTCGTCCGCCTGCAGCAGATCCTCCGGCCCCAGATCGCTGACCAGAGCGCTGATGCCCTGAACGACACAGGCATCCAGCAAGGCGTCACGCAACACCCCGCGCACGCCGCAGCGCTGCAGGGCAGGCGTCATCAGGACGCCGTCACGAACCAGGAAAAGATTGCTGAACACGCCTTCAACGAGTCGGCCGTGACTGTCCTGCACCACTGCTTCGGCACAGTCCGGGTGCTGTTGTGCCAAGGCCTGGCGCAACAGCACCTGCTCCAGGCGCGCCAGATGCTTGATACCGGCCAGCAGCGGCTGCTCGGCCAGCGCGAAGGCTGCATCGGCAACACGGATGCCGTCACGGACTCGCGGGTCCGGTGCCGGCTCCTGTGCCTGCCATGTCAGCACCAGGGTGGGCTGCGGCGCCACCGGCGGCAGGTAGCCGCGTTCGCCCGGTCCCCGTGTCACCACGATCTTGAGCACGCCATGACAAGGACTCGCGGCACGGATGTCCTGCAGATAGGCCGTCACGGCCTGGCGCCAGAACGCCAGGTCGGGCAGGCCCAGCACGGCACAGCCGGCACTCAGGCGCGCCCAGTGCTGCTCAAGCAGTACCGGACGACCGCCGATCACGCGGATGGTTTCGAACACGCCATCGGCACAGGCCAGCCCGCGATCCAGCGCGGACAGCGCGCTGACCTCACGTACTCCCTGCCAGAGCCGGGGGGCGATCACAGCGCGCTGAACACCAGGCTGCCGTTGGTGCCGCCGAAGCCGAACGAGTTCGACAGCACGGTGCGGATGCGGGCCTGACGCGCCACATGGGGCACGTAATCCAGCGTGCAGGCTGGGTCCGGGTTGTCCAGGTTGATGGTGGGTGGCGCCACCTGGTCACGGATGGCAAGCACGCTGAAAATGGCCTCGATGGCACCGGCCGCACCCAGCAGATGACCGGTCATGGACTTGGTGGAGCTGACCATGAGCCGGTCGGCATGGGCACCGAACAGCGACTGGATGGCCTGGGTCTCGGCGACATCACCTGCCGGTGTCGAGGTGCCATGGGCATTGATGTAGTCAATGGCATCAACCGCCACACCGGCATCACGCAGCGCGTTGCGCATGGCCGCCGCCGCCCCGGTGCCGCCTTCGGTCGGCGCGGTGATGTGGTAGGCATCATCACTCATGCCGAAGCCGGTCAGCTCGGCATAGATGCGGGCACCACGCGCCTTGGCGTGCTCGTATTCCTCCAGCACCATGACGCCGGCGCCATCGCCAAGGACAAATCCGTCACGGTCGCGATCAAAGGGACGGCTGGCCTGCTGCGGCGCATCGTTGCGAGTGGACAGCGCACGCGCCGCCGAAAAGCCGGCGATGCCCAGCGGCGAGGAGGCTTTTTCGGTACCGCCGGCGAGCATGACATCGGCATCGCCATAGCTGATCAGGCGGGCGGCCAGACCGATGCAGTGCGTGGACGTGGTGCAGGCGGTGGCCAGCGCCAGATTGGGGCCCTTGAGGCCGTGGCGTATGGCCAGCATGCCGGCTGCCATGTTGATGATCGAGCCCGGCACGAAGAACGGCGACACCTTGCGCGGACCACCCTCACGCAGACTGACGTGGTTGTCTTCGATGTTGGTCAGACCGCCGATGCCGGAGCCTACGGACACCCCTACCCGATCAGCGTTGTGCTCAGTGATGACCAGGCCGGAATCGACCAGGGCCTGCTCGCCGGCTGCCATGCCGTACTGGATGAAGGTGTCATAACGACGTGCTTCCTTGGCCGGCATCACCGACTCAGGCTGGAAGCCGCTGACCGTGCCGGCGAACCGTGTCGCATACTGGCTGCAATCAAAGTGGGTGATCGCACTGATGCCGCTGCGACCAGCCAGGATGCCGGCCCAGGTCTCTGTCACCGAGTTGCCCAGACCGGTCAGCATGCCCAGACCCGTTACCACCACGCGACGGCGTGTCATAAGAACTCCAGCTCACACGATATGAAGCGAGCATATGTCATTGTGCTGACAACTTCATGACAACAAAAGCGCCCGGCCTGACGATTTCAGCGCCAAAAAAAACCGCAGGAACGCGAAGCGCCCTGCGGTCTTTCGGCACGTCTGCCGCGAGCGAGCTTACTGCTTGCTGTGCGCGGTCACGTAATCGATGGCGGTCTGCACCGTGCTGATCTTCTCGGCTTCCTCGTCCGGGATCTCGGTCTCGAATTCCTCTTCGAGAGCCATCACCAGCTCGACGGTGTCCAGCGAGTCAGCGCCCAGATCGTCGACGAAAGAAGCTTCGTTGGTCACTTCCTCGAGCTTGACGCCCAGTTGTTCGGCGACAATTTTCTTGACGCGTTCTTCGATCGTGCTCACTTTTTTCTCCTGTGTTGTCGGTGACCCCGACAAGTCGCACGCCAGTTTATTGAAGCCACCAGCCTGTGACAAGTCAGCTCATCCGACAAGTCGTAAGTAGTTATTTCAAAAATAAATCAAAGGAAAACAATGGCTTGAATCAAGCCATGTACATCCCGCCATTGACATGCAGGGTGGTTCCGGTGATGTAGCCAGCCTCTTCGGAGACCAGGAAAGCCACCGCTGCCGCAATTTCTTCCGGCCGCCCCAGACGCCCCGCCGGAACCGCCGTCAACAATTTCTCGCGCTGCGTTTCGGGCAGCGCCTGGGTCATGTCGGTCTCGATGAAGCCGGGCGCCACGGCATTGACCGTGATGTTGCGCGAGGCGATCTCTGCCGCCAGCGCACGCCCGAAGCCTTCCAGACCTGCCTTGGCCGCCGAGTAGTTGGCCTGACCCGGGTTGCCGATGGAGCCGACCACCGAGCTGATGTTCACGATTCGACCCCAGCGCGCCTTGGTCATGCCCTTCAGCGACGCACGGCAGACCTTGAAGATGGCGGTCAGGTTGGTGTCCAGCACCGCCTGCCACTCCTCGTCCTTCATGCGCAGCATGAGGTTGTCACGAGTGATGCCGGCGTTGTTGACCACGATCAGGGGCACGCCCCAGGTCTCGATGATCTGTGCCAGGACCGCCTCGACGGCACCCGGCCGGGTCACGTCAAGCACGAGGCCGCCACCGGCAATGCCGGCCTCGGCAAAGCGCGCCGTGATGGCGTCCGCACCCGCCGCTGACGTGGCGGTACCGACCACCGTGGCGCCGAGCTGACCGAGCTTGAGCGCCACCGCCTGGCCGATGCCACGACTGGCGCCAGTCACCCATGCCACCTTGCCTTGCAAACTCATGTGACGTCCCCTGTGTGTCGTTCTGGCCGCTCAGGCACGTGCCAGAGCCGCCTGGAAAGCATCCGGCGCATCGATGGCAAGATGCTCCGCATCCTTGGCAATGCGCTTGTCGAGCCCGGTCAGCACCTTGCCCGGACCGCTCTCGATGAAGCAGGTGACGCCATGATCAACCAGCCACTGCACCGATTCGACCCAGCGCACCGGGCTGTAGAGCTGTTCCAGCAGCGCCGCCTGCAGACTGGCGCGATCACCGGCCACCCGCGCGGACACATTCTGCACCACCGGGATGACAGGGTCGTTAAACGGGATGGTGGTGAGGTGCTGGGCCAGACGGGTGGCGGCCGGGCGCATCAGGTCGCAATGCGATGGCGCGCTCACCGGCAGCGGCAGCGCACGCTTGGCGCCCGCTGCCTTGAGCAGTTCGATGGCACGCTGCACGGCCGCCGTGCGCCCGGCAATCACCACCTGGCCCGGGGCATTGAAGTTGACCGCCGACACCACCTCGCCTTGCCCAGCCTCGGCACAGGCGGCAATCACCGCCGCGTCATCGAGGCCGAGAATGGCGGCCATGGCGCCCTCGCCTGCCGGCACGGCTTCCTGCATCAGGCGTCCGCGCTCGGCGACCAGGCGCACGCCGTCAGCCAGACTCAGAACGCCAGCCGCGACCAGTGCGGTGTACTCACCCAGCGAGTGTCCGGCGACATAGTCAGGACGCGCGCCCCCCGCCTGCTGCCAGGCACGCCATACCGCGATTCCGGCGGTCAGCAGCACGGGCTGGGTATTCTGCGTGGCATTGAGGACTGCCTCCGGCCCGTTCTGCGCCAATGCCCAGAGATCCAGACCCAGTGCAGCCGATGCCTCGGCAAAGGTCTCCTGCACCACCGGATTGGCCACCGCCAGCTCCGCCAGCATGCCCACGGCTTGCGAGCCCTGACCGGGGAAGACCCATGCTGTATGCGCCATGACTCATCCTTGCAGCCGCTGCTGCGATGTCAAATTTCAAGGACGCAAGGGTAACGCAAAACCGGGGAAGGAGAAGACGACTCAGATCGCAGATGGCGACACTTCAGCCACTGAAAGCGACAGATGGCGTGCGATCAGGCCGGGAACATCCTGCTCGACCTCGGTGACCGCCACGCGCAGGGCCTGGGCAAAGGCCTGCTGATCGGCACTGCCATGACTCTTGACCACGACACCGGTGAGGCCGACCAGGCTGGCGCCGTTGTGACGACCCGGATCGAGACGATGCTTGAGGCCGCGCCAGATGGGCCAGGCCAGCAGACCCAGCAGACGCGTCAGCCAGGAGCGGTTGATCTCGGCCTTGATCATTGACGCGATGAGCTTGGCAATACCTTCGGAACTCTTCAGCGAAACGTTGCCGACGAAGCCGTCGCAGACCACGACGTCCGCCTCGCCACGGGTGATGCCATCACCTTCGACATAGCCGATGTAGTTGAGGCCCGAGGCGCGCAGCAACTCGTGGGTCTGCTTGATCAGCTCGTTGCCCTTGATTTCCTCTTCGCCGATGTTCAACAACCCGATGCGGGGACGCTCGACGCCGTCCAGCGCCCGCGCCACCACCTCGCCCATCTGCGCGAACTGCAGCAGATGCTCGGGTTGCGAATCGACATTGGCACCCAGATCGAGCATGTGGGTGTGACCATTGCTGGAGGGGATCGCGGCCATGATCGCGGGCCGGTCGATGCCGGCATGGGTCTTGAGCACGAAGCGGCTGACCGCCATCAGGGCACCGGTGTTGCCGGCAGAGACGCATGCCTGGGCCTGGCCGTCACGCACGGCGTTGATGGCAAGACGCATGGAGGACTGTTTCTTGAGACGCAAGGCGGTGGACACCTTGTCATCCATGGTCACGTATTCACTGGTGTGAATGACGTGCACGCGAGCGCGCAACAGGCTGTCTGCCTGCTGCAGAAAAGGCGAGATGAGGCTTTCATCGCCGACCAGCAACAGGTGCAGGTCGGGGAACTCACGCAGGCACTGCAGTGACGCCGGCACCGTGACGGCGGGACCGTGGTCTCCGCCCATCACGTCAACGGCCAGCGTCATGCGCATGCGTCATCAGCTCTCGTCTTTGGCACCGAACAGCTGATGGCCACGGTAGAAGCCATCCTTGGTGACGTGGTGACGACGGTGCAGTTCACCGGTGGTCTGATCGACGCTCAGGGTCGGACCGGTCAGTGCATCGTGCGAACGACGCATGTCACGACGGGAACGGCTCTTGCGGTTTTGTTGAACGGCCATGGCTTACTCCGGCACTGTCAAAAGTCATTGGGGCGTCTGCATCGCTGCAGTCGCGGGATCATCATTCCGAATCCGTGTCCTGCCGTTTCAAGCCGGCCAGCACCAGGAAGGGATTTTCTTTCTGCGCCACCGGCACGTCCGTTTCCGGCTCGGCCAGCACCACCGCAGGTTCACAGTCGTCATGGCGCGGCACCAGCGGCAACGCCAGGATCAATTCATCTTCCAGCACGGCGAGGAGATCGCAATGACCCTCGTCGTACACAACATAGTCTTCCGACTCGTCCAGCCGCTCGGCCAGCTCCTCATCAGGGAGCAGGAACAGCGACATGTCCGCCGCCACCGGAATCGTCACGGCATCGAGGCAGCGCTGGCAGGTCATCACCACGTCGGCGTGCAGCTCGCCGGTGAGCAGGACCAGCCCGCGCGGGTCGCGGCGAAGACGGCAGGTCACCTGCACAGCGCCGGCGTTCTCGGGCAATCCGGCCAGCAGGCGCTGGAAGCGCTGCACGGGCAGACTGGCGACAAACGGGGCGTCACGATCCGCCCATTTCAGCGGGTCGATGTGCGCAGGGAGCGAGGCTTCTGACATAGGGGCGCGATGATACGGACTCGCCCCGCCCCTGTCAAAGAAAATGCCGTCAGCGCAAACCGTCTGACGGCAGGCTCAGACCCAGGCCCTGACGCAGGCCCAGAGCGACTTCGGTGCCCAGCTGACGGAGCACGCGATCGAACGGATTCGGCACCTGGGTGTAGTCAACCAGCTTCTCCTGCTTCACGACATCACGTGCCACCGAGTGCAGCGAACCGACGCCGTCAGCCAGGCCGAGCGCGATGGCCTGCTCGCCACTCCAGAAGAAGCCGCTGAACAGGTCGGGATGATTGCCCAGACGCTTGCCGCGTCCGTCCCGCACGGCCTTGATGAACTGGCGATGCACGGTGTCGAGCACGGCCTGGACATGCGCCTGCTCCTTGGGATCTATCGGCCGGGTCGGGCTGAGCAGCGCCTTGTGCTGGCCGGCGGTCAGGGTGCGATCCTCGACACCGAGCTTGTCGAGCAGGTTGCCGACACCGAAGCCCGGCATGATCACGCCGATGGAGCCGACCAGGCTGGCCGGATTGACATAGATGCGATCCGCTGCGGCAGCCATGTAGTAGGCACCGGAAGCCCCGGTATCACCGATCACGGCATAGAGCGGCTTGTCCTTGTGCAGGGCACGGAGACGACGCATCTCGCGGTAGATCTCGTCAGACTGCACCGGACTGCCGCCCGGGCTGTTGATGCGCAGCACCACCGCCTTGGCCTCGGCCGACTCGAAGGCCGTGGTCAGGGAGTCGATGAGGGAATCGGCATTGGCCGGCATGTCGGCCGCGATCACGCCATCCACCTGGATCACCGCCACGTGCGGACCGAAGGCGGACGGATCGACACTGACGTCGCGCCCGGCCTGGAAGATCACGAAACCGATCACCGCGATCACCAGCAGTCGCCGCACCCAGCGCCAGCGACGGACACGCCGGCGATCGTTCAGATCCTCCAGCAGAAACCGCTCGACCAGGGACCAGTCCTTGGGCCCGCTCCGCGATGCACCACCCCACTCTGACATGTCATGCTTCCTTTATATGGAAACCGCAGCCATGGTCGTCATGACCGACTGCGACTCCGCAATCTATACCGCACCCAGCCGTGCTGCCAAGTCATCGATGCTGTTGCAAAGCGCCAGCGGGCCATGCGCCAGCAGGCGTTCGGGGGCATGTACGCCGTAGGTGACACCGATGGAGGCCATGCCAAGCGCCTCGGCCATGGCCAGGTCATAGGTGGTATCGCCGATCATGACCGCACGCGACACCGGCACGTTCAGCTCGCGCAACAGTTCACGCAGCATGCGCGGGTCCGGCTTGGAGGCGGTTTCGTCAGCGCAGCGCGTGGCATGGAAGCGCTCGGCCCACCCGGTCTGCGCCAGCACCCGGTCGAGTCCGAGCCGTGACTTGCCGGTGGCGACCGCGAGCAGGCGCTGCTGCCCCTGCAGACGCTGCAGCAGCTGGTCTGCACCGGCATAGGGCTGGCTGCGCCCGCCGGTACCGCCGACAAAATGGGTGGCATAGCGTTGCCGCAACGCCTCGCGCTCTGCCTCGGGCACCTGCGGAAAAAGCACACGCATGGCCTCGGGCAGGCCCAGACCGATGATGTCACGCGCCGCCGCATCCGAGGGCGGAGGCACCCCGAGGTCGTCGGCAGCGGCACGCACGCTGGCCACGATCTGCGCGATCGAGTCCATCAGGGTGCCATCCCAGTCAAAGATGACCAGATCGAAGTCAGCCACGACGCAGCGTCTCCAGACCACGCTGGAAGTCATCATCCGGCTCGGCCTCCAGTGCCAGCCTGGTGCCCGACGGCAGGGTCAGGTTCAGCGAGCGGGCATGCAGGAACAGGCGCGACAGCCCCTTGGCCTTGAAGCGGGCATTGTCGGCATCGCGTCCGTACTTGTCGTCGCCCACCAGCGGATGCCCCAGATGCTGGGCGTGCACGCGGATCTGGTGAGTACGCCCGGTGAGCAGGCGGGCCTCGACCAGGGTGGCGTCCTTGAAACGCTCCAGCACGGTGAACACGGTGATGGCCGCCTTGCCCTCGCGCGAGACACGCACCACGGCCTCGCCACCCGGTCGCTCGGTCTTCAGCAGCGGCGCTTCGACGCGATGCTGAGTGCCGTTGAGGCGACCCGACAGCAGGGCCAGATAACGCTTGTCGACCTCGCCCTGACGCAGCTGCTCATGCAGGGCGCGCAGCAAGGGCCGGTGGGCGGTGACCATGATCAGGCCCGAGGTGTCACGATCAAGACGGTGCACCAGCTCCAGGCTGGCCGCCTGCTCCGGACGCATGGCACGCAGCGCCTCGATGAGGCCGACCGAAATGCCGCTGCCACCGTGCACGGCCAGACCGGCCGGCTTGTTGACCACCAGCAGATGGTCGCGATCATGCACGATGCGTCCGGCGAGCAGTTTCTGCAGGCCTCCGGACGGCTTCACCGTCGGCGCCTCATCGCTCAGGCGCAACGGCGGCACCCGCACCACGTCACCGGCCTGGACACGGTAATCGGGCTTGACCCGGCCCTTGTTCACGCGCACCTCGCCGGTGCGGACGATGCGGTAGACCAGGGTGCGCGGCGTGCCCTTGAGGGCGGTCATGAGAAAGTTGTCCAGGCGCTGATCGGCAAACGCGGCATCCACCGTGATCATGCGTACGGCGGGAACGGACAACGAGGGGGTATCGGTCATGGGGGCTGCCTTGGCGGAACCGTAGTAAATGCTTGGCCTGGATGGAAAATGACTGCTATATTAATGAGTCGCTTGCCTGTGAAGACCGTCGGCAGTTGTGCTGATGGCGGAATTATATCGCAAAGCGACAGTCGCTTGGCGGGAAACGCACCCGAGCCGAGTCCCTGTGACGGCAGCATCTGCCGCTCAGGATGACCGCCGACCCATGCACCTCCCCCACCCGGCACCAGGGCAGTCATTTGCTGCCAGAAACCACAAGCCTCGCGCCGCATCGCGTGCGCAGGCAGGATTTGTTTTGCGGCCCTGATCCCGCGTGAAGGAATCAGGAACCGTGTCAGGCCTCTCCCCCTCGGCCACCCCGAGCCGGACCTGCCTGACCAACAACAGAATGTATTGCTGCGTGCCGGGACTGATCACCTGTCGATCGCCGCGACACGCATCCCTGCACGGCTGACCCATCCGGTCATCCGTACTCGCTGTTGCCGCCAGCCTGTCTGCGGACACCCGATACGGGGCATGAACCCCATGGGTATCCCCGAAAATGAAACGCATGTTAATAAACGCCACGCACGCCGAAGAAATCCGCGTGGCAATGGTCGACGGGCAGCGCCTGTACGACTTTGACCTCGAGCATCGCGGTCGTGTGCAAAAGAAAGCCAGCATCTTCAAGGGTCGCATCACCCGCATCGAACCCAGCCTCGAAGCCGCCTTCGTCGACTTCGGTGGTGACCGTCACGGCTTCCTGCCGCTGAAGGAAGTCGCCCGCGAATACTTCAACAAGACCCCGAAGGAAGCCGGCGGCCGCATCACCATCAAGGATGCGCTGCAGGAAGGCCAGGAAGTCATCGTCCAGGTCGAGAAGGAAGAGCGCGGCAACAAGGGCGCCGCCCTCTCCACCTTCATCTCGCTGGCCGGCCGCTACCTGGTGCTGATGCCGAACAACCCGCGTGCCGGCGGCATCTCGCGCCGCATCGAGGGTGAAGAGCGTCAGGAACTGAAGGATGCGCTCAACGCCATCAACATTCCCAACGACATGGGCGCCATCGTGCGCACCGCCGGTCTCGGCCGCAGCGCCGAAGAGCTGCAGTGGGATCTCGACTACCTGATGACGCTGTGGAACGCCATCCAGGCTGCCGGCAAGGAAAAGTCCGCGCCCTTCCTGATCTATCAGGAATCCAACGTCATCATCCGTGCCGTGCGTGACTACCTGCGCCAGGACATCAACGACGTCCTGATCGACAACGAGTCGGCCTACAACGAGGCCATGGCCTTCGTGCAGCAGGTGATGCCGCACTACCAGACCAAGATCAAGCTCTACAAGGACTCGGTGCCGCTGTTCAACCGCTACCAGATCGAAAGCCAGATCGAGACCGCCTTCCAGCGTGAAGTGAAGCTGCCGTCCGGCGGCTCCATCGTCATCGATCCGACCGAGGCGCTGGTGTCCATTGACATCAACTCCTCGCGCGCCACCAAGGGCAGCGACATCGAGGAAACCGCACTCAACACCAACCTCGAAGCGGCCGACGAGATCGCCCGCCAGCTGCGCCTGCGTGACAGCGGCGGCCTCGTGGTCATCGACTTCATCGACATGACGCCGCCCAAGCATCAGCGCATGGTCGAGGATCGCCTGCGCGACGCGCTGGCCATGGACCGCGCCCGCATCCAGATCGGTCGCATCTCCAAGTTCGGCCTGCTCGAGCTGTCGCGTCAGCGCCTGCGTCCGTCGCTCGAGGAAGCGACCGGTCTGGTCTGCCCGCGCTGCAACGGCACCGGCGTGATCCGTGACGTGCGCTCGCTGGCCCTGTCGATCATGCGCGTCATCGAAGAGGAAGTGCTCAAGGACCGTACCGCGCAGATCAATGCTTCGGTACCGGTTTCGGTGGCCACCTTCCTGCTCAACGAGAAGCGCAAGACGCTGGCTGATCTGGAAGCGCGCAGCAAGGTGCGCATCCTCATCCTGCCGAATCCGCACATGGAAACCCCGCACTACGACGTCACCCGCCTGCGTGACGACCAGGTCGAGGAAGGCGACGAGGATATCGCCAGCTTCAAGATGGTTGAGCGCATCCAGCCGCCGGCACCGGAAATCGTGCTCGACGCCGTCGACGGTGACGCGCCCAAGCGCCAGGTTGCCGCCGTGCGCAACATCCAGCCGGTGACCCAGGCGCCGACGCCGCGTGAACAGCAGCCGCGCGAACCGCAGGCTCGCGAGCAACAACCCGCCCGTGATGAGCGCCCGCGCGATGCTATGCAGGCAGCTGCAGGCAATCGCGGCCAGCGTCAGCCCGCTCGTCCGGCACCGGCTGCCGCCCCGGTGGCAGCACCCGCAACCGGCTTCATGGCCTGGCTCAAGGGCCTGTTCGGCGTCAAGCCGGAGCCCGTGATTCCTGCGCCCAGCATCGAGCCGCGTGGCGGCCAGCGCCAGGGTGGCGGTCAGCAGCGCCCGCGTCAGCAAGGTCAAGGCCAGCAGGCCGGCAACCGCAACGGTCGTGGCCAGGAGCGTCAGCAGGATCGTGGCGAACGCCGCCAGAACAGCGAACTGATGGCCGCTGGTGGTCGCTCGCAGATCGACAAGCCGACCGAGCAGGCTGAACGCCCGCCGCGTCAACCGCGCCCGCCGCGCGAACCGAAACCGGACGTTGCTGCCGGCGACAGCGCTGCGCCGGTGCGCGAGCGTCAGCCGCGCCCCGAACGCGCACCGCGCCCGGAACGTCCGGCGCGTGACGCCGTCGAGGCTGCACCGGTTGTTGGCGACGTCACGATCGATGCCGTCGTGGTGACCGATGGCGCTGTGCCAGCGGTTGCTGGTGAGGCTGCCGAGCAGCCGCGTCGTCGTCGCAACCGTCATCCGGCTCGCCGCCGCGGTCCGCGCGAACGTGATCCGCAGGTGCTGATCGATGCTGGCCTGCCGGTTCCCGCCGAACTCATGCCTGCCGGTGAAAGCGCTGACGCAGCGCCTGTGGCGGCAGCTCCTGACGCCAGCGTGCAGACGGCTGACGCAACGGTCAGTGCCGAGCCGGCAGCAGTCGCCGCTGTCGTTGCTGCTGACAGCGCGGATGCCGTTGCCAGCGTCGAGCCTGTCGCGCTGACGGCTGAAGCCGCTGTTGACGCCAGTGCCGACGCCAACGTCGAGGCCATCGTCGAGACGACAGCGCCGTCTGCCCCGGTGGACATGCCGGCGGTGACTGACGTCGTTGCCACTGAAGCCGTCGTCGAAGCGCCCCGGGTCGAGGCAGCGGTCGCACCCGAGGCCGCTGACACCGGTGCCCTGGCTACCGGTGATACCGTGGCCGAGGTTGATGCAGCCCCTGTCGTCGAGTCCGCAGAGACGGTGGTGGCAACCGTTGCCGATGCCGAGGTGACCCAGGAAGCAGCGTCTCCTGCTACCCATGCCGAGAGCCCCGTGGCTGCTCCCGCCGAAGCCGCACCGCGCCGTGCCTCCAACGACCCGCGCGTGCGTCGTCGCCTGCAACGCGAAGCCGAAGCTCGCGCCAAGGCCGAAGCACAGCAGGCACAGGGAGCGTCCAGCGACAGCTGAACGCCTCTGACCTCAGCAGGGCATGACTGAAAACGCCCCCGCACGCAGACACGTGCGGGGGCGTTTTCACATGGGCTGCTGCCATGCCGGCAGCAACGACTCCTGCCTGACGATCAGGCTCCCGCAGGGCACATCAGCATTGCCGGCGGCCGCCCGGACGCGAGCGCGGCGGACAGCACTGGCTGCAGCTGCCCGGCCAGGCGCGCCAGGACACGCTGATGCGCCTGCACCAGCGCCTCGCCGGAGGCCGTCGCCACCGCTTCACCGAGGCGGGCATGACAGCTGACCAGCTCTTTCTGATCCGGACCCTGCAGGCGCCAGTGCAGATCCCAGAACACGCCAGCCGGTTTCTGCAGGGAAGACTGCAGCTGACGCACATCAAGCTGAAGACGATAGCGCCCCGCGCCTGTTGTCATGACAGGCCCGGCACTGACCTGCACGCCCGGCAGCCCCTGCTCCAGGGAAACCGCCAGGGTTCGGGCAATGTCCTCGGCAAGCGGGCCGGACCAGCGCCATTGCTCTCGGCGGGACACCGTCACCGGCGAGGTCCGCAACACCAGCTGCGGACGATCCACCTCCTCCGGCAGGCGTATCGGCATGATCTCCAGACGGGGGCGTTCGGCCGTCCACGCAGGCGTCACAGCCTGCAGCTGCGGCAAGGGCGTCAAGGTGTAATAGGTCACGGCGGGTGACCCCGCGCAACCGCTCAGCAGCAGCACCGGCAGCAGCATCTGCTGACGCGGGGACAACGGAAAGATGGTCATGGTTGATCCTCGCGCTTGCCCTGGATCAGGGACTCCGGTTGCTCGGACAGCTGCTCGCCAAGCTGACGCAAGGCGCGCGCGGTGGCAGAGAGCTCCTGCAGCGTGCTCTGCAGCTCCTGCTGCAACGGCCCCTCCGGCGCCAGCGTCAATGCTGCCGAGGACATCACTGCGCGCGTCTCCTGCAAGGTCACCCTGGCCTCCGGAGCCAGCTCGGAATCCACGCGACGAATCAGCTGGTCGGTGGCAGCGAGGGTCTTGTTCAGGTTGCTGCCGATCTCGTCCAGCGGCATTTTCTGCACCTTGGCCACGATGTCGGTCACGGCCGACTGCAGCTCGTCCAGGCTGCCCGGCATGGCGGGGATCTCCAGTGGTCGCTGCGCCGGATTCACGGCCACGGCCGCAGCCTTCGGAAAAAAGTCGAGCGCGACATAGAGCTGGCCGGTAAGCAGGTTGCCGTTGCGCAGCTGCGCGCGCAGGCCGCGGCTGATCAGGCGCGCCATGAACTCGTGCGGTTCGCGCTGGCGCGTGCTGCTGCGCAGGCGGTCGGGATAGAGCTGCAGCGTGACCGGCAGCAGCACCATGCGGCGCTCGCGGTCAAAGCGGACATTGATGGTTTTCACCTCGCCCACCACGACACCGCGAAAATCGACCGGAGCACCGGGCGTCAGCCCCCGCAGCGACTGCGGGAAGTTGACCACCACGGTGACCGGCGCGCCGTCAGCCTTGCGCATCGCGGTGCGCTGATCGCCATGCAGCGAGAACACCGTGCCACGCGCCGCCGGGGATGAGGATGCCGCATCGCCATCCTGGAAGGCGATGCCACCGGCAAGAATGGAGGCCAGCGACTGGGTATTGACCTTGACCCCCTCGGCGCCAAGTTCGACATCAATGCCGCTGGCATGCCAGAAACGGCTGTCGCTGGTCACGAAGCGGTCATAGGGTGACTTCACCACAATGCCCAGGGTGACGCCCTGCCCGGACTCGTCCAGCGCGTAATGCGTGACCTGGCCCACCGGGATGCGGCGGTAGAACACCGGTGCACCGATATCCAGGGAGCCCAGCTCCGAGGCCTTCAGCACATAGGTCGTGCCCTTCACGTCGGCAGTGACCACCGGGGGCTCGTCGAGCGCCACGAAATCGCTGCGCTTTTCCGTCGAACGCCCGCTGTCGATGCCGATGTAGGCGCCGGACAGCAAGGTGCTGAGCCCGGAGACCCCGCCCACGCCTATCTGCGGCTTGACCACCCAGAAGCGCGTGTCGCTGACGGCAAACGGTGCCGCCTGCTTGCTCAAGGCAATGGTGGCAATGACGCCGCGCCGGTCCTCGCTGAGCTGGATGTCGGTGATCTTGCCAATGTCGACTTCCTTGTACTTGACCGGTGTCTTGCCGGCCTCCAGCCCCTCGGCGCTGTTCAGGCGCAAGGTGATCTCGGGACCGCGCGCAAGCAGGGACTGCACCGCCAGCGTGATGCCGATGAGGGCTGCCAGCACCGGCACGAACCAGACCAGCGAGGGTCGCAGGCGGGAGGCCGGCCGCGCCTCGGGCGCAGGCAGCTGATCAAGATCCGGCGGGGGTGTCGACACGCTCATCGCTATCCTTCCTGACAGTGACAGGGTCCCAGATCAGTCTGGGATCAAAGCTGAGTGAGGCCAGCATGGTCAGCACCACGACGGCACCGAAGGCCATGGCACCGGCACCGGGCAGCACGGTCGCCAGCGCTTGCGCCTGGACAATGGCCGTGAGCAGGGCAACCACGAAAATGTCCAGCATGGACCAGCGTCCGACGAACTCCAGCAGCCGGTACAAACGGGTGCGCGGCAAGGTCAGGCGAGTATCACGTCGCCATGCCATCCAAACCAGCCAGGTCAATGCCAGCAGCTTGAGCATGGGCACCAGGATGCTGGCGACGAAAACGATGACGGCCAGTGCCGGCGAGCCCTCGATCCACAGGTAGACAATGCCGGTGAAGATGGTGTCATTGCGTACCCCGTAGATGGACTCGGTCACCATCATGGTCATCAGATTGGCCGGCAGGTACAGCACATACGCGGCCAGCAGCAGCGCCGTGGTTCGCGTCAGACTGCCGGGAATGCGCGAGCGCATGGGCGCATGGCAGCGCGTGCAACGCAGCTGATGATCCGCTGCCAGCCCCGTTCCGGCACGATGCACCAGCCCGCACACCGAGCACGGCAGCAGGCCGGCTGACCGGGCTGTCGCCGTCATGCCGACTCGACCTCGATCAGCCGCTCCCACAGCGTGCGCGGCTCCAGTGCCGCCAGTGCCGCGAGCAGCAGGGTCAGCGCGGCAAACGACCACAATGCCACGCCGGGAATCACCTCGGCGGTATTGGCGAGCTTGACCACCGCGATCAGCATCGACAGGAACAGCACGTCCATCATGCTCCAGGGGCGTATGCGCTGGATGACGCGCAGCAGGATGCGCCCGCCCCAGACCGGACGCCCCTGGGCCAGCGGCCACAGCAGCAGCAGAAGCAGCAGCGTGTCGAGCAGGGGAAACACCAGGGCGGTCAGAAAGACCACCACCGACAAGGGTGACAGGCCCTTGTCATGAAGCACCCAGACCGCATCCCAGAGCGTGCAGCTGAGCTGCTGGCCCTGCAGGTCCATGGTCACGACGGGATGGCTGTTGGCCAGCACGAACAGCAGCAGTGCGGCAATGACCAGGGCCAGATGGCGGGAGATCTCGGCCGGGTTGTCACGGTAGAGCACGGCGTCACAGCGCGTGCAGCGGGCGCTGCCGCCAACCGGCAGCGGCTGACGTTGATGCAGCAGGTCACAGTCGGGACAGGCAATCAACGTCATGGCGCCCTCGCCTCGCTCACGGCCGGCCGAGAATGACCGGCTCCTGCTCCAGCTCGATGCCGAACATCTCGTGCACGCTGGCACGGATGTCTGCTGCCAGCGCGAGCAGCTCGCTGCCACGCCCGCCACCCTCGTGCACCAGCACCAGGGCCTGGCGATCATGCACGCCGACGGCGCCTCGACGCAGGCCCTTCCAGCCCGCCTGCTCGATCAGCCATCCGGCGGCGACCTTGACGCCATCCGGCTGGACATGGCCGACCAGGGCCGGGAAGCGCTGACGCAGCTGATCCGCCTGGGCCACCGGAATCACCGGATTCTTGAAGAAGCTGCCGGCATTTCCGATACGGGCCGGATCCGGCAGCTTGCTGCTGCGAATCGCGATGACCGCCTGCGCGACGGTGTTCGCGGTCGGTCGCACGATGCCTTGCTGCTCATGCCACTGACGAATGTCGCCATAGCCCATGCGCAGCGTCGGCTGGAGGCTTGCAGACAACCTGAAGGTGACCTCGGTAATGATGTAGCGGCCCGGCGCGACGGACTTGAACACGCTGTCGCGATAGGCGAAACCGCAATCGGCGGCCGACAGGGTGACCCATTGGCTGGTCTCGCGATCCCAGGCTCGCACGCTGGCCAGCACGTCCTTGATCTCGACACCGTAGGCGCCAATGTTCTGCACCGGTGCAGCGCCCACGGTACCGGGAATCAGCGACAGGTTCTCGAGGCCGGACAGGCCCATGGCGAGCGTGGTCCGGGTCAGGCCATGCCAGCTCTCGCCGGCACCGGCGGCCAGCAGCACGTCATCGCCTTCGCGGCTGCAGACGCGAATGCCCGCGATCGCCATGACAATGACCAGACCGTCGACATCGCCTTGCAGCACGATGTTGCTTCCGCCGCCCCAGATCGTCACCGGCAGGCGCGCGGCCGGCACCGACGACAACACCTCGTGCAGCGCTGCCTCGCTGCGCACCACGGCCAGGAAGCGCGCCTTGCCGGGCAAGCCCAGCGTATTGCGCCGGCTCAGGTCGGCCTGCTCCAGCCAGGTCAGATCAGCAGCCACAACCGGACACTCCCCGCTCCTGCAGGAGCTTTCGCAACAAGGCTTCGGTGGCTGGCTCGACCAGATCCAGCACCTCGTCAAAACCGGACTCATCCCCGTAATACGGGTCTGGCACGTCGCTGCCAGCCTGCTCCGGCAACACATCCAGCAGTCGCATGAAACGGGCGCGCACCGGCTTTCCGGCCGCCCGCTCCGCCTCGGCGAGCTGCTCGAGCCCGCGCAGATTGTCCGCATCCATGGCCACGATCAGGTCGAAGCGCTGCAAGTCCTCCGCGACCACCTGGCGCGCACGCAGCGATTGCATGGCATAGCCGCGCGCAGCAGCCCGGCGGATGCTGCGGGCATCCGGCGCCTTGCCGACATGCCAGCCAGCCAGACCGGCTGAATCAATCTCCACCAGACTGTCCCAGCCGGTACGTTCGAGCTGATGACGCATCACCGCCTCTGCCGTCGGTGAGCGGCAGATGTTGCCGAGACAGACGAAGAGCACGCTCAGGCCGGCTCCGGCAGTCATGCGCCCGAAGCCTCCAGCAGACGACGCACACGCTCGAGATCCTCGGCCGTGTCCACACCCGGCGGCAGGGCCACATCGGCAATGTCGACATGGATGCGGACGCCGCGATAGAGCGCACGCAGCTGCTCCAGCGCCTCGACCTGTTCGATCAGGGCCGGCGGCCAGGACACGTAGTCATGCAGGAAGCCGACGCGGTAGGCGTAGATGCCGAGGTGGCGCAAGTACAGCGACACCGCCTCCGGCGGCAGTTCGGCGCGATTGCGGGCAAAGGCGTCGCGAGCCCAGGGCATGGGTGCCCGGCTGAAATACATGGCATGACCGTCATGGTCACGCACCAGCTTGACGATGTTGGGGTTGAACAGCTGCTCGGCATTCTCCAGCGGTTCGGCCAGCGTGGCGATGCCGGCCGCATCGGCCTGGCGCAGGTTGTCAGCGACCTGGTTGATGACTGCTGGTGGAATCAGCGGCTCGTCGCCCTGGACATTGACCACGATCTCGTCATCAGCCCAGCCGAAATGGGCAGCGACTTCCTGCAGCCGGTCGGTACCGGAGGGGTGATCGCTGCGCGTCATCACCACCGGTGCGCCGAGATCACGCATCACGGCCTGGATGCGCTCGTCATCCGTGGCCACCACGACATCGCTGGCCCCGCTCTGCAGGGCGCGCTCGTAGACATGGGCCACCATGGGCTTGCCGGCAATCGACAGCAGCGGCTTGCCGGGCAGACGGCTAGAGCCGTAGCGGGCGGGAATGACCACGTGAAAACTCATGATGCCGATCTCCGTTCAGCGGCCGCGACTGGCCGGCAGGCTTTCATCCAGCGACAACCGGCGGGCCTCGCCCTCCAGCATCACCGGCAGACCGTCACGCACCGGAAAGGCCAGCGCATCGGCACGGCAGATCAGCTCGGAGGCAGCGGCGTCATAGTGCAGCGGACCCTTGCACAGGGGGCAGGCCAGAATGGCCAGCAGCTTCTTGTCAAGCATGGGGAGGTCTCCAGGCGGCCAGACGTGTCATCAGCGTCTGCCAGAACAGTGGCGGCAGCATAGCCTGAACCGGCACCATCCAGCTATCGGCGGGCGCCAGCCCGCGACACTTGACGGCATCCTTCTCGGTCATCACCAGCGGAGCCGGTGGCGTGAAATGCAGCTCGTCCACGGTGTAGGCATGATGATCCGGAAACGGGTGCTCGATGACCGTGAAGCCGGCCTGGCGCAGCTGCGCGAAGAAGCGAGGCGGATGGCCAATGCCGGCCATGGCATGCACGGTTGCCGGGGGCTGCGGCGGCTGTTGCGGCGTGTCGGCGGCAAGCGGCTGCCAGGAGCCGGGCAGCAGCGACATGACATGCGCATGTGCGGGTACCGGTTCGGGCCGCGACCAGGTCCCGTTGATCACGACCGCATCCGCCGAGGCCAGCCGTGACATGCCTTCGCGCAGCGGACCGGCAGGCAGCAGCCAGCCGGAACCCAGACCGCGCTGGCCATCGATCACCACGATCTCGACATCACGCGCCAGCGCGTAATGCTGCAGGCCGTCATCGCAGACGATGACGTTGCTGTCGGTCTCTGCCAGCACATGACGCACCGCGCGGGCGCGCAGCGGGTCAACCACCACGGGCACGCCGCTGCGACGCGCCAGCAGCAGCGGCTCGTCGCCGACCTCGGCGGCTGGCGAATCCGGCAGAACACGACAGGGATAATCGGCATCACCGCCATAACCGCGGCTGACAATGGCCGGCCGCCAGCCAGCCTGGCGCAGCTGCTCGACCACGGCCAGGGTGACCGGCGTCTTGCCGGTGCCGCCGACGGTGATGTTGCCGATCACGATGACCGGCACCGGTGCCCGCCAGCCACGCAGCAGGCCGGCACGGTAGAGCTGGCGACGCAGTGCCGTGATCAGCCCGAACAGCAGTGACAGCGGCAGCAGCAGGGCGAACAGCGGATGCCCGTCATGCCAGCGTTGATGCCACACGATCAGGCGGTCTCCGTCTCGGACGGCTCGTCCTCGGCAAACTTGCGGCTGTGCAGCTGGGCATAGGCACCCGCCTGCGCCAGCAGCTCGGCGTGGGTGCCCTGCTCGATGATGCGACCGCTGTCCATGACCACGATCCAGTCGGCGTTCTCGATGGTGGACAGGCGATGGGCAATCACCAGCGTGGTGCGCCCGACCATGACCCGCTCAAGCGCGGCCTGGATGAAGTATTCGGACTCGTTGTCGAGGGCGCTGGTGGCCTCGTCGAGAATCAGGATGGGAGCATCCTTGATCAAGGCACGGGCGATCGCCAGACGCTGACGCTGACCGCCGGAAAGCAGCATGCCGTCCTGGCCGACGCGGGTGTCGTAACCCTCCGGCAGCGCCCGAATGAAGTCGTCGGCATACGCCGCCTTGGCGGCCTCGACCACGGTCTCGCGCGGAAGATGATTGAAGGCTCCGTAGGCAATGTTGTTGGCCACGGTGTCATCGAACAGCACGACCTTCTGGCCGACTGCCGCGATCTGCTTGCGCAGCTCGGTCAGCGGGTACTCGTCAATGCGGTGCCCGTCGATGAGGATCTCGCCCTGCTGGGCGTCATGGAAGCGCGGCAGCAGGTTGACCAGCGTGGTCTTGCCGGAGCCAGAGCGACCGACGATGGCCACGGTCTTGCCGGCCGGGACCGTCAGCGAGAAATCCTTCAGCACCGGCTGCGCGGCGTCATAGCCGAACGAGACCTGGCGGAACTCGATGTCGCCCTGCAGGCGACCGATGTGGCGCTGACCGGTATCGCGCTCGTTGTCGAGATCCAGCACCTCGAATACCGACTGGGCGGCGGCGATGCCGCGCTGTAGCTTCTCGTTGACCTCGGTCAGCGACTTGATGGGCTTGGCAAGCAGGCCGGCGGCGGTGATGTAGGCGACAAACTCGCCTGGCGATGTCTCGCCGGAAATGCCGGGCTGCAGGGCCACCCACACCACCACGGCCATGGCCACCGCCATCAGCAGCTGCACCAGCGGGGTGTTGATGGCGCCGGTGACCACCATCTTCATGCCGTTCTTGAGGTTTTTCAGCGAGGCCTGGTCAAAGCGGTTGCGCTCGTAGGCCTCGCCGCCGTAGGTCTTGACCACCTGGAAGCCGCTGATGGTCTCGCTGGCGATGTGGTTCACATCCCCCATGGTCCGTTGCATGCGCTTGGCCAGCTTGCGGAAGCGCTTGCTCGCCGTGCGCACCAGCAAGGCAGCAAACGGGCCGACCAGCAGCAGCGACAGGGACAGCTTCCAGTTGGTCCAGAACAGGTAGGCGAACAGGCCGATGGCGATGGTGCCCTCGCGGATGATGGTCTTGAGTGCCTCGGTGGCGGCGGCGGTGACCTGCTCGACGTTGTAGATCAGCTTGGCGGCAATGTGTCCCGGGCTGTTGCTGTGGTAGTAGCTCGCTGGCAGCACCAACAGCTTGTCAAAGAGGTCCATGCGCAACGCATAGACGACATGACGTGCGACCATGGACATGAAGTAGGTGCCCATGAACGAACCGACGCCGCGAAAGAAGAACAGCACCACGATCAGTACCGGGAACAGGTTCTTGGCGCTCTGATCCTTTTCCTGGATGGCCTCGATGATGTACTTGAGCAGCTGCGCCGCAGCCCACTCGGTCTGGGCATTGATCAGGAAGCCGACCACGGCCAGCAGGAACAGTTTCCAGTAGCGCCGGGTATAGCCCAGCAGCCGCTTGTAGGCCTGCCAGCTGGTCAGCGGAGATGCGGTCATCATGAGTCCTGGGTCAGGGCTTGGCGGTCGCCGCGCTGCGGGTACCGATGCCTAGGTTGCGGAAGCCGAGCTGGCCGGCGAGATCCATCACCGTGACCACGGCCTGATGGGGTGCGTTGCCATCGGCAGTGATCACGAACGGCATGTCACGCTGCGTGCCGGCAGCAGCCTCGATGGCGGCGCGCAGATCTGCCGGGGCGGAGGTTGCCAGGGCCTTGCCATTGACCGCGAACTGGCCGCTGCCATTCACGGACACTTCCAGCGGTCTGGCCTTGACCACGGGGGCCTGGCTGTCCGCCTGGGGCAGCTGGATCTGCAGCTTGCCGGTCTTGGTGAAGCTGGTCGTGAGCATGAAGAAGATGATCAGGAACAGCAGACAGTCGATGAGCGGCGTCAGGTTGAGCTCGAGGCTGTCCTCGACCGGACGGCGCAGCTTCACTCCGCGACTCCGGTCAGGTCGACCTCGCGATCGCCATGCATCATGTCGACCAGACGCACGGCCTGCTGTTCCATGGCCACCATCAGGCTGGCAATGTGACGCTGGTAGTAGCGATGCATGATCATTGCCGGAATCGCCACGAAGATGCCGCCAGCCGTGGTCACCAGCGCCTTGGAAATGCCGGCGGCGAGCGCCGTCGGATCGCCGAGACCACCGGAGCTGGCGACCAGGAAGGCGTCGATGATGCCGACCACCGTGCCCAGCAGACCCAGCAGCGGCGCAATCAGTGCCAGCGTGCCGAGCAGCGTCAGGTAGCGTTCGAGTTCATGCACGACACCGCTGGAGGCATCCTCGATGGCCTCCTTCATGATGGCGCGACCATGATGGGCATTGGCAATGCCGGCAGACAGCAGCACGCCCAGCGGCGAGGAGTCATGCACCGACTGCAGGGCGGCCTGGTCAAGCTTGCCGGCCTCGACCTGGGTCCAGACATTGGCCAGCAGGTCAGGAGGTGCCACCCGCGTGCGCCGCAGCGTCCAGGATCGCTCCAGAATGATGGCCAGCGCCAGCACCGACGCGACGATCAGCGGCAGCATCAGCAAACCGCCGGATTTCACCAGTTCCCACACGGAGACATCTCCCTCAGATCAGGCCTGCTACTCTACGGGAAAGGCCGTCAGTGCGCCAAGCGCCGATCCGCTGTCCGGTCCGTTTCTCCGCCAGTAGCCACCTTCATCGACACGCCAGACCTGCGGTCGCGCATCGGGCCATGACTCCGCCGCACCGAAACGGTAGCGCAAGGCACCACTGGCATCGCTGCGCCAGCCTGGAATGCCGGCCTGTCGCAGGCGCGCCATCACCACCGGCGCCGGGTGCCGATAGCGGTTGCGGTAGCCCAGGGTCGCCACGACCTCGCGCGGACGGATGGCAGCAAGAAACGCCGGCGTGGTCGACGTCCTGCTGCCGTGATGACCCAGCACCAGCAGATCCGCCTTCAGCTTCTCGCCGGGCATGGCAGCCAGCAGACCTCGCTCACCCGCCGCCTCCAGATCTCCGGGCAGCAGCAGCACCTGCCCTGCCACCGTGATGCGCAGCACGCAGGAGTTGTCGTTGTCCGATGCCATGGGGCTGTTCGGCAACGGCCACAGCACCTCGAAACGCACACCGTCCCAGAGCCAGTACTGGCCGGCGACACAGTCCAGCCGTTGCCCGGGTGGCGCCAGACCGGCATCCTGCACCGCCTGCGGCCACGGGCCCAGCCAGGCAGCCACCGGCAATGCCGTCAGCACGGAACGCGCGCCGCCACTGTGATCGGAATCGTCATGGCTGAGGATCAGCCGGTGCAGGCTGGCAACACCGGCCCAGGCCAGATAGGGCACGATGACACGGCTGCCGGCATCGGCACGCGTCCCCTGCGGCGGCCCGGTGTCCAGCAGGGCATGGTGGCTGCGCGTCTGCAGGTGAATGGCAAGGCCCTGGCCGACATCCAGCACCGTCATCTGCAGCTCGCCCTCGCGCAGGGCCGGGCGGGCAAAGACCACCGGCAGCATGAACACCAGTGCCAGCAGCCTGCCGGGCAGGCGCCGGGGCAGCAAGGCACATGCCACCGCCAGCAGCAGCCAGAAACCGGACAGCCCGGGCAGGCTCCAGCGCGACGCGGCAAGTGGCCAGTCGGCAACCTGCTGCAGGAAGGCATCCAGCCAGACCGTCAGCTGCACCGACAGCGCCCACAGTGCCAGCCCGGCTTCCGGCCACAGGGCATGCAGCAGCAGACCGAGCATGGCGGTCGGGACCACCGCGAAGGTCACCCAGGGAATGGCCAGCAGGTTGACCGGCAGACTGACCCAGGAGATGCGCGCGAACACCACCAGCGACAGCGGCAGCAGGCCCCAGGTTGCCAGCCACTGCGCCCGCAGCGCGGCACGCCAGCCCGCCTCCTCGCCCGGCGCCATGCCGCCCAGCATGAGCAGGGCCACGGCCGCAAAGGACAGCCACAGCCCCACGGCATGAACACCCAGCGGATCGCAGGCAAGCACCACGGCCAGCGCCGTCAGAAGCATCTGCCAGCCACTCCACTCCCCCGGCCACCAGCGCATCCAGGTGATGATGCCCAGCATCAGCAAGGTACGTTGCGCCGGAAGCTCGAGCCCCGCGAGGACACCATAGGCGAATGCGGCGAGCAATCCGGCCAGACCTGCCACACGGGGTACCGGCTGCCAGTTCACCAGCCGGCGGCTGCGCGCCCAGCCCGCGGCGGCGATACGGCCGACCAGCCATGCCACCATGGTGATGTGCACGCCGGAAATCGCCACCAGATGCGTGACCCCGGTGCGCGCATAGCGCTCCCAGGCCGCATCGGACATGCCCGCTCTGTCTCCGGTGAGCAAGGCAAGCACCGTGCCTGCCGCATCCGGCTGCTCCGGAAACGCCGCCAGCAGGCGCTCGCGGACAGCAAGGCGAAGGCCGTCCAGCGAGACTGGCGCGAGCTGCTCTCGCTGCCCTGCGCGAATCTGCCCGGTCGCCGTCACGCCGTTCTGATGCCACCAGCGCTCACTGTCGAAAGCGCCGGGATTGACCAGCCCGCGTGGTCGCCGCAAGCGCAGCTGCAGCAGCCAGACCTCGCCCGGACGCAGCGCGGGTGCATCACGCCAGTTCAGCATCCAGCGTGTGCCTGCCTGCCAGCACGGGCCCGGCGCCAGGGGCTCTGCAGCAATGCGCCAGCCGGCCTGCGCCAAGGGCTCGGGCAGGCCGGCCAGACGCACGCGCACCTGCCAGCTGCCCGGCTCGCAGTGCGCCGGCAGCCAGTCCGCCAGCTGACGCCCCGCCACCTGGGTGGCATAGGCTCCGGACAGGGCAAAGGCTGCCAGAGGCAGGGCCAGCGCCAGCCGCCAGGACAGACCACGGCAGCAGGCCAGCGCCGCCGCGACCACCCCGATCGACAGCCACAGCCAGGGGCCCGGCAGCTCATGCCAGACCAGCAGGGACATCACGCCAAGCACCCAGCCGAATAGCCATTTCTCGATCATGTCGGGTGCCCCGGCGTGCCATTCAGCGATGGCCCGAGGTCAGTGTAGACTAGCGCCCGTCATCCAGCCTGTTCGCCTGAACCATGCCCAAAGCCCTGCTGCGCCGCTACCTGCCGGATCCGGACAAGATCCTCGCTTCGCCGTCACTGGGCTTTCTCGGCAGCCGCCTGCGTGATCCGGGTATCTGGCACCTTAACCGGCGCTCCGCATCGGGTGCGGTATTCTGGGGACTGTTCTGCGCCTTCCTGCCCATGCCCATGCAGATGGTGCCGGCAGCCGTCGGCGTGGTGGCATTCCGGGTCAATCTGCCGCTGACCATGGTGCTGGTCTGGCTGACCAACCCGCTGACCTGGCTGCCCTGCATGTACCTGGCCTATACCGTTGGCACCTGGTTCACCGGCACGCCCGGCCTCGGCATGGAGGCCCTGGGCAATGTCATCGACCAGATCAGCAACAGTCTGCCCGGGGTAGGCTCGGGTCAGGGACTGGAGGCTGGAACACCGTTGCGTGCCTACCTCGGCACGTTCGTCCTGGGCAGCCTGGTCACCGGGCTGGGACTGGGTCTCGCCGGCTATGTGGCCATGCGCAGCTACTGGCGCTGGCATGTGGTACGCGCCTGGCAGCAGCGGTGCCGGCAGCGGCAGTCGCTCAGTCGCTGAGCAGCCGCCCGGCATCCATGACCAGGCGGCGATGCGCCAGGGCTGCCAGGCGCTCTTCATGCGTCACGATGACAAAGCTGGTGGCCAGCGACTCGTTGAGCTCGACAATCAGGTCGTGCACGGCATCAGCCGTCTCGCGATCGAGGTTGCCGGTGGGCTCGTCCGCCAGCACCACGGCCGGGCGCGTCACCAGGGCCCGCGCCAGCGCCACGCGCTGACGTTCGCCACCGGACAGTTCGGAGGGCTTGTGCAGGCGCCGCGCAGCCAGGCCGACACGGTCCAGCAGCTCGTCTGCCGCACGCTGCGCCTGCGCCACCGCCAGCCCGCCGAGAATCGCCGGCAACGCCACGTTCTCGCGCGCCGTGAACTCCGGCAACAGGTGATGCAGCTGATAGACGAAGCCCAGATGGCGATTGCGCAGACGGCTGCGCAGCTTCTCGTCCGCCGCGCTGAAGTTCTCGCCCATGAGCAGGATGCTGCCACGCGTGGGCCGCTCCAGTCCGCCCATCAGGTGCATCAGCGTGGTCTTGCCGGAGCCCGAACGCCCCACGATGGCGACCCGCTCGCCCCTGGCAATGCTCAGTGACACGCCGTTGAGCACCTGCACGCTGAGCGGTCCCTCGCTGAAGGCCTGATGCACATCCTGCACCACCAGTACCGGCTCACTCATGACGCAGGGCCTCCGCAGGCTGGATGCGACCGGCTTGGCGGGCCGGATACAGGGTGGCCAGGAAGCTCAGGCCGAAGGCCGTGCAACTGACCCAGAGCACATCACTCCCTTTCAGATGCGACGGCAGGTAGTTGACGAAATAGGCATCGAACAGGGCCACGCCGGAGAGCCGCTCGTAGAAACTGGCGAGATCACTGACCGTCAGCGACAGCAGCACGCCGAGGGCCACGCCGGCAACCGTGCCGCCGAAGCCGACCGCCGTGCCCTGCACCAGGAAAATGCGCTGGATCATGCCCGGCGTGGCACCCAGCGTGCGCAGGATGGCGATGTCGGACTTCTTGTCATTGACCACCATGACCAGGCTGGACACGATGTTGAATGCCGCCACTGCGACAATCAGCAGCAGCAGCAGGGCCATCATGGCCTTTTCCATCTTGATGGCGTTGAACAGATTGCCCTGGGTGAAGCTCCAGTCGGAGCCGTAGAACATCGGCGGCAGGCGGCTCAGCACCTGCTCGTTGACGGCACGTGCCTGGAACAGGTCATTGACCTTGATGCGCACGCCCTGCACGCGATCACCGATGCGCAGCAGACGCCCGGCATCCGCGTAATGCACATAGGCCAGCATGCCGTCGACCTCGGCACCGACCTTGAAGATGCCGGTGACGGTGAAGCGCTTGAAGCGGGGAATCACGCCGGCGGCACTCAGGGAGGCCTCCGGCAGCACCAGGGTCACGGCATCGCCGATGCCGACGCCCAGCGTCGACGCCAGCTGGCGTCCCAGCACGATGCCGAACTCGCCATCACGCAGGCTGTCCATGGTGCCGCTTTCCATGTAGTCCGGCAGGATGGAAACGCGCTTCTCGCGCGCCGGCTCGATGCCGGTGACCATGGCTCCGCTGACCTGGCCATTGGCAGTCAGCATGCCCTGGACCTGGGTCATCGGTGCCGCCGCCGCCACGCCGGCCACCGACTCGACCTCGCGCACTAGGCTCTGCCAGTTGGCGACCGGCTCGGTGGCCGTCAGCGTGGCGTGCGGCACCATGCCGAGAATGCGCTGGCGCAGTTCGCGGTCAAAGCCGTTCATCACCGACAACACGGTAATGAGCACGGCAACACCGAGCATGAGGCCGATCATCGAGCTCAGCGACATGAAGGAGATGAAGCGCTCGCGGCGCCTGGCCCGTGTGTAGCGCAGGCCTATGAAAACGGAGAGTGGTGTATACATAGTGCCGGCGATTAGACCATAGCTGCCAGATGGCGTCACACCCGACACGCCTGAACCGGGCCACGGTTGACGCCGCAGCGGCAGGCATCACCACCAACCACTCAGCAAGGAGCATGTCATGCGACTCATCGGCCACCGTGGCGCCCGTGGCGAGGCCCCGGAAAACACCCTGAGCGGCTTCCGTCACCTGCGCCAGCTCGGCCTGCGCGCCGTCGAGTTCGACATCCAGGTCAGCGCCGACAACGAGCTGGTGGTGATTCACGACCCGCGACTCGAGCGCACCACCAGCGGCCACGGTCCGGTTCGCGACCGGACGGCCGATGCCATGACGGCACTGGACGCCTGCCACAAGCCCTTCCCGTCCTGGCCAGACAGTGACGGCGTGCCGCGACTCGAGGACGTGCTGGCACTGCTCGACGATTTCGAGCATCTGGAACTGGAGGTGAAGTCACAGACACCGGAAGAGGAGTCCGTGGTCATCGCGCGACTTCCCGAACTCTGGCAGCGCTTCCGGCTCGCCGGCCGCGCACGCACCACCTCGTTCAACCCGCGCTATCTGCAGGGCATGCGCGAGGCCGCACCGGACATCGCGCGCGGCTTCCTGTTCGAGGCCGACTTCCACGGCGATGCGTTGCAGGTCGCGCAGGCGCTGGGCTGCTCCTCGCTGGGGCCGCACCAGTCACGCTGCCAGCCGGCGCTGGTGCAGGCGGCGCATGATGCCGGCCTGATCGTGTCAACCTGGACCGTGAACGACGCCGGCCGCGCCCGGGAGCTGGACGCCATGGGTGTCGACGGCCTGATCACGGATATCCCGAGTCAGGCCCTGGGCTGGCTCTGACGGCCATGCCACGCCGCCAGATGCTGTGCCCGGGTGGTGTGCTCAGGTGCGAGGCACCACGGCCGGAGCGCGCACGCCCTGGCGCCGGGCCTGCTCATAGAGTGGCATGACGCGCGGAATGGCGGCCTGCAGGCTCTGGATGCGCTGACCGCTGCCCGGGTGCGTGCTCAGGAAGGATCCGGAGCTGCCACCGGTGGCGGCAGCCATCTTCTGCCACAGCGTCACCGCCGCATTCGGGTTGTAGCCGGCACGCGCCAGCAGTTCGAGCCCCAGCACATCCGCCTCGGTTTCCTGGCCACGGCTGTGCGGCAGGCTGAGCCCGACCTGGGCCGCCGTCTGCAGCAGCTGGCCGGTACCCTGCGACATGCCGGTGACGGCTCCGATCAGGTTGATGCCTGCGCTCTGGGCATAGGCATGCGACATGCGCTCGCGGCCATGCTCGCGCAGGGCGTGCGCCATCTCGTGCCCCATGATGGCGGCGATCTCGTCATCAGTGAGCTTGAGCTTGGTGATGATGCCGGTGAAGAACATGATCTTGCCGCCTGGCGCGCAATAGGCATTGAGCTCCTCGCGCGTCTCCAGGTTGACCTCCCACTGCCAGCCCAGGGCATCGTTGCGGAACGCGGCAACGCCGGGAATCAGGCGATCGGCGATCTTGCGGATGCGCTCCAGGTTGGCCTTGTCGGTGTTGAGCCGGTTCTTGCTGCGCGCCTGGGTCAGCTCCTCGCGATAGGACTGCACGGCCATGGCATCGACCTGTGCCGATGACAGCAGCAGCAGCTGCGAACGATTGACCCCCACTGCCCCGGTCTGGGTCGTGTTGACACAGGCCACCAGCACCGCAGCAGACATCCCGGCAACCGCCGTACGCCACACCCACCGACTCATTGCATTCTCCTTGCAGCCATTTTCAGGATGGCAATCCGTAGTTACGACGCCAGAGCGTGCGGAAACGTGCACGCTCGTCAGCGATTCTTTCACTGTCCCAGCCCAGCTCCTCGGCAAGTATGGCATCGAGTTCGGCAATCGTGTCCAGACCGCCCTCCGGCAGCAGCAGACCCAGTCGTACCCGGCGCAGCAGAAGGTCGTCAAGATGCACCACCTGCTCGTGACGACAGGCCCAGCGCAGCTCCGCCAGCCAGGTGCCGAGACCGGGATGCACGGGCCGCCACTCGGCAGGCGGCATTTGTGCCAGGAAGTCTGCCAGCAGACGCCCGTAACGTCCGCTCAGCCGCTCGCGGTCGGCCAGGGCGATCCGGGCAGGCCAGACCGGCTCAGGTACCGGCGCAAACACCAGGCCACCATCGTCACGGATATCACGTCCCAGGTGGCGAGCGGCGGCCTTGAGCGCATCCAGCGCAATCAGGCGGAAGGTGGTGAGCTTGCCGCCGGTCACCGTGATCAGGCCGTCATTGTCCCAGACGGCGTGGCTGCGGCGTTCCTTCGACGGATCGCTGCCATCGCCTGCGGCAATAATGGGGCGCACGCCGGACCAGGTGGCAATGACATCCTCGGCGCTGACCCTGGCCTGCGGAAAACGGGCATTGGCACCTGCCAGCAGGTAGTCGACCTCGTGCTGGTCCAGGACCGCCTCGACATTGAGATCGTCGCGATGATCCAGGTCGGTGGTACCGACAATGGTGCGTCCTTCCCAGGGGTAGATGAACATCACGCGCTGATCGACCGGATGGTGGCAGAGCAGCGCCTCCGTCACCGGCAAACGCTCGGCGGCGAACACCAGATGGCTGCCGCGCAGCGGACGTACCCGCACCTCGCTGACCAGCTGACCGCGCAGACGGTCGGCCCAGGCCCCCGTGGCATTGATGACGCAGGCAGCGGACACCTCGTGCAGCGCCCCGCCCTGCTCCGACAAGGGGTGCCGGCCATCGGCGCCGGGCAGTGCCGTCATGGCGTCAGCCACGTCACGCAGGCGCACGCCGGCAACGCGCTGGCCGTCGCGCAGAACCTCGACCGCCTGCACGTAATTGATGCGCACCAGGCCGTCGGCATCGGCCTCGTCCAGCACACGCAGCACCAGACGGGAGTCGTCCACCACGGCATCGGTGTACCGCGAGGCGCCCGTCAGATCGGTGGCGACATGACCGGGAAAGCGGGCCAGAAAACTGTCACTGCGGAAATAGCGGTAATCGCGGACCCGCGCCAGCAGGTCATAGACCGTGAGCAGGATCTGGAACAGCCAGCGCCCCGGGAAGCGCCGCCGGAAATGCGCGAAATGGTAGCCCATGCGACTGACCAGACCGGGCGCCTCGCGCAGCAGGCGCTCGCGCTCGCTGAGCGAGTGCCAGGTCAGCATGATGTCGCCTTGCGACAGGTAGCGGATGCCGCCATGAACCATCTTGGAGGAACGGCTGGAAGTGCCCCAGCTGTAGTCGGCCTGGTCGATGAGCAATGTCCTGAGACCCCGTCGCACCGCCTCGCGGGCCACGCCGGCACCCGTGATGCCACCGCCGATGACCACCACATCCCAGCGTGTGGCGCACACTGACGCCAGCATCGCTTCACGCGACTCCATGGTTTCCGTCTCCTGTCGGATGCAAAAGCAGACAACCAGTGTAGTCAGAAATCAGCGGGAGCCGGTATCACAAAAACCGACTGATGGTTCACGTGCTACCAGCGCACCTGCTCGACGTGCTTGAACTCGCGCCCGAGGAAACGGCTGCCGATGGTCTGGAAGCGCAGCGGAATGTCCGTCACCACATAGTCGTAGCGGGGCTCGCCACGCTGCGGGTTGTGCAGACCCATCTCGGCCAGCACCTGCGCGGTCTGTTCGGCGATGGTGATGGCCGAGTCCACCAGCTTGATGCCGGGGCCGGCAACGTCCTGCAGCAGCGGCTTGAGCAGCGGATAGTGCGTGCAGCCCAGAACCAGCGCATCAATCTGCTCGACGAACACCGGCTTCAGGTATTCACGCGCGGTCAGGCGGGTGACTTCATGATCCAGCCAGCCCTCCTCGACCAGGGGCACGAACAACGGGCAGGCCTGGGAATGCACGTGCACGCCCGGACTCAGGGCATGGATGCTGCGCGCATAGGCATTGGAGTTGATGGTGGTCGGCGTGCCGATGACGCCGATGCCCTTGCGACTGATGTCGACAGCGGCACGGGCACCGGCGTCGATGACATCCAGCACCGGCACGTTGGCACGCTGACGCACGGCCTCGCCAGCCACCGCCGCCATGGTGTTGCAGGCGATGATGAGCAGCTTGACGTCGCGCGCCATCAGGAAGTCGGCGATCTGGGTGGTGAAGCTCTGGATGGTGTCGACCGACTTCACGCCATAGGGCACGCGCGCGGTGTCACCGAAGTAGATGATGTCCTCGAACGGCAGCCGCTCCATGAGCGCACGCACCACGGTGAGACCGCCAATGCCGGAGTCGAAGACGCCGATGGGTGAACGCGCACTCGCGGAGCGGGATACCGTGACCGTCATACATCACCTGGACAACTGTTCTGGCCGCGAGAATAGCAAATGCCGTCGCCGCCAGAAACGAAAAACCCCTGAGCGGCGAGCCGTTCAGGGGTTCCGGAATCTGGAGCGGGAAACGAGACTCGAACTCGCGACCCCGACCTTGGCAAGGTCGTGCTCTACCAACTGAGCTATTCCCGCATCATCACCGAGGCATGCAATGCATCAGGACAGGCCGGCATTCTAGTGGCAGGGATTTTTCTGTCAATACGCGGCTGGCAGCAGTCTCGCCGACTGCCGAAAAAAAACGCAGCCTCAGTCAGCCTCGCGCAATTCAGGCCAGGCGGCGGAGAGATAGATGCACATGGACCACAGCGTCAGCACCACGGCCAGGTACATCAGACCCCAGCCCAGCAGATTGAGACGCGCATCATCAAGCAGCAGCACCGTGATGGACACCATCTGTGCCGCCGTCTTCCACTTGCCGATGCTGCTGACCGCAACCTGGGCGCGCTTGCCGAGTTCGGCCATCCACTCGCGCAAGGCCGAAATGGTGATCTCGCGGGAAATGATGACAATGGCCGGAATCACGATCCAGACGTTGGCATGCCACTCCACCAGCAGGATCAGCGCTGCCGCCACCATGAGCTTGTCCGCCACCGGGTCGAGGAAGCGTCCGAAGGCGGAACCCTGGTTGAGGCTGCGCGCCAGATAGCCATCAAACCAGTCGGTGATCGCGGCCAAGGCGAAGATGAACGCCACGGTCTCGTGACGCCACGCGAAGTCCGTGTAGGCCAGCACCAGCATCACGGGAATCAGGGCGACTCGCGACACGGTGAGTATGTTCGGGATGTTCCAGAGTGAACGGGTGGCCAACACCTTCTCCTGATCGGCTGCTGCAGCGACTATGCCCGCAAGCCTAGTGACTGTGCAAGGCGGCGTGGATGACCTGCGCCAGCGCCGGACTGATGCCTGGCACCGTGGCCAGATCACGGGCACTGGCACGACGCACCTCCTGCAGGCCGCCGAAGTGCTGGATCAGCGCGCGCCTGCGCGCCGGCCCCACGCCTGGAATGCTTTCCAGCGAGGACTGCGTGCGCGCCTTCTGCCGGCGTTCGCGATGGCCGGTGATGGCGAAGCGGTGGGCCTCGTCACGGATGTGCTGGATGAGATGCAGGGCCGGCGAGTCAGCGCCCAGCTCCAGCGCTTCGCCGTCGGGGAAGTGCAGGGTCTCGAGACCGGGCTTGCGGCCCTCCCCCTTGGCGATGCCGATCAGCTGCACGCCACTGACCGCCAGTTCGTCGAGCACGCGCACCGCCTGTGCCAGCTGGCCCTTGCCGCCGTCGATGAACAGGATGTCAGGCAGACTGCCCTCGCCCTGGACCAGACGACTGTAGCGCCGCGTCAGTGCCTGGTGCATGGCGGCGTAGTCATCACCGGGCGTGATGCCCTCGATGTTGAAGCGCCGGTAGTCGCTCTTGCGCGGCCCCTGGCCATCGAACACCACGCAGGACGCCACCGTGGCCTCGCCCTGGGTATGGCTGATGTCGAAGCACTCCATGCGCGTGACGGGATCGTCCCGACCCAGCACCGACTGCAGCTCGGCGTAGCGCCGGGCAATCTGGCTGCGGTCCGCCAGGCTGGCGCCCAGCGCCGCCTCCGCGTTGCGTTGCGCCATCTCCAGCCAGGCCGCGCGCACGTCACGCACACGTGACTTGATCTCGACCTCACGCCCGTAGTGCTGACGCAGCGCGGCGGCAAGCACCTCGGCATCGGCCAGCTCCACCGGCAGGATGATCTCGCGCGGCAGATCGCGGCCGGATTCGGCCTGCAGGTAATACGACGGCAGAAACTCGCCGAGGATGTCGGCCACGGCGGTCTCGCCGAACACCGGCGGCGCCCAGCCGCGGGTGCCGAGGACACGGCCGTCACGCACGTACAGCACCTGCAGGGACACGCCACCGGGCTGGGCGGCCACGCCGAACACGTCCGCCGAGCCGATGTCACGATGCACGAACTGCTGCTCCTGGACACGCCGCAGGGCAGCGAGCTGATCCCGGCAGACCGCCGCGGTCTCGAAGTCCAGGCTCTCGGCAGCCATGTTCATGCGCGCAATGAGGTTGTCAGTGACCTCCTCGTTGCGGCCCTCGAGAAACAGACGGGTGTTGTCGACATCGCGCCGGTAGTCCTCGGCGGACACGTAACCGACACAGGGCGCGCGGCAGCGCTTGATCTGGTACTGCAGGCAGGGGCGCTGACGGTTGCGGAAGGTGTTGTCGTCGCACTGGCGCACCATGAACAGCTTCTGCAGCAGATGCAGACTTTCGCGCACCGCCCCGGAGCCGGGGAAGGGTCCGAAGTAGCGACCGGGCTGGCTGCGCGGCCCGCGGTGGAAACCGAGCCGTGGCCAGGCCTCGCCTTCTGACAGGAACACGTAGGGGTAGCTTTTGTCGTCACGCAGCAGGATGTTGTAGGGCGGCTTGAGCGCCTTGATCAGGGTCTGCTCGAGCAGCAGGGCCTCGGTTTCCGAACCGGTGAGGGTGATCTCGATGTCATGGATGCGCGCCACCAGGGCACGCGTCTTGGGGCTGTCGACCTGCTTGAGGAAATACGACGACACCCGCTGCTTGAGACCGCGGGCCTTGCCCACGTAAAGCACGCTGCCATCCTCGGCCAGCATGCGGTAGACGCCGGGGCTGCCGGGCAGGGTTCTCAGCCTGTCCCGGATGCGCTGCAGCCGGGACTCGTCCGCATCCGCCATCGGCTTCAGGTCATCACGCCGTGCTGCATGGCCAGCCGGGTCAACGCGATGTCGTTGTCGACACCCAGCTTCTGCAGCAGACGGGAGCGGTAGGTGCTGACGGTCTTGGGGCTGAGGAAAAGCTGGTCGGCGATGTCCTGGATGCGCTTGCCGGCGATGAGGCTGAGCAGCACCTGCATCTCGCGCTCGGAAAGCTGCCGGAACGGATTCACGTCCGGGTCCGGAGCATGCTGCTGCAACACCAGCTGCTGGGCCAGTGCCGGACTGATGTAGCGCTGCCCGCTGGCGGCACGACGTATCGCCAGCACCAGGTCATCGAGCTCGGCGCCCTTGGTCAGGTAGCCGGCCACGCCGGCCTGCAGCAGCCGGCTGGGCAGGGGGCCGTCCTCGGTGACCGACAGGATGACGATGCGCAGCTCCGGCCACTGCCTGATCAGGCGCAGGCTGGCCTCCATGCCACCCATGCCCGGCATGTTCAGGTCCATGAGCAGGACGTGCGGCTGCTGCTCGCGCACCAGCTGCAGGGCCTCTTCCCCGCTGCAACCGGTGGCCACGACCTGGATGCCGGGGACGTCTGCCAGCATGCGCGACAGACTGAGCCGGATCAGGTTGTGGTCATCAACAATGGCGACACGTATGGACACAATCGGACTCGCAAAAACGTGGCAACAGACTGTAAAGGCTGAAGGGATTATGCTACAAAAAGCTGGGATGATGCATCCAGCCTCTGCCACCTTCCTGCTGCACGCCGGAGCCTCCCGATCAAGCCGCGCCGTATGGGTTTTCAACTCCCTTCATCTGCGCCGCGGATATCCTTGACCTGACGGAATTACACACATGACGACGCGTTTCCGTGCCCCAGCGCACTTCCTGCTGGCCTTCCTGCTTTCCGCCATCTCCGCCTGGCTGGTTTCCACGCCCGCCCAGGCCCAGACGCCCGCCGCCCAGAAGCCGGTCCAGCTCAGTGCTGCCGAAATCGCCGCCGAGCAGCGTCGTCGCAAGCCGGCCGACATCCGCAACAGCCTGGCCATGCCGCTCGCCATCGAGTCGCGTGCCGCCCTGATCGCCAATGCCCGCACCGGTGAAACGCTGTACGGCAAGAACATGCATCAGCACATGCCGATTGCCTCGATCACCAAGCTGATGACCGCGATGGTGGTGCTCGACTCGGGTGCCGACCTGAATGATCCGATCACCATCACCAACGAGGATGTCGATCACCTGCGCAACACCACCTCGCGTCTGAGCGTGGGCACCACCCTCACCCGTGCCGACATGCTGCTGCTGGCCCTGATGGCGTCCGAGAACCGCGCGGCCTCGGCACTCGCCCGCACCTACCCGGGCGGGCTGCAGGCTGCCATCACGGCCATGAACCGCAAGGCACGCCAGCTCGGCATGCACGACTCACGCTTCCGGGACGGCAGCGGCCTGAATGGTGACAACCAGTCGACACCGGCCGATCTGGTGAAGATGGTGCAAGCCGCCTACCGCTACCCGGACATCCGCGCCTTCTCGACCATGCCCGAATACCAGGTGCACGGCAAAGGCGGTCAGCTGCTGCAGTACCGCAACACCAACAGCCTGGTGAAGAAGCCGGAATGGGACATCGGCGTGTCCAAGACCGGTTTCATCAATGAAGCCGGCCGTTGCCTGGTGATGATGGCCAACATCAACAACACGCCCACGGTGATCGTGCTGCTGGACTCCTTCGGCAAGTACACCCGCATCGGTGACGCCAACCGCGTCAAGAAGTGGCTGGAGCTGGCTTACCGCAGCTGAGCGCGCAGCCGCTCCGCCCAGACCTTCATCTCCTGCTGACAGGCCTTCCAGCCTGGATAGACACGGTCCTGCCATTGCTTGAAGGCAGGACTGTGGTTGAACTCGCGCAAGTGGCACAACTCGTGGCAGATGACGTAGTCGATGCAGTGCTCGGGTACTGACAGCAGCTGGGTGTTGAGCGTGATCCTGCCCGACCGCGAACAGCTGCCCCAACGTGAGCGCATGCTGCGCAGCGTCAGGCCCGCTGGCTGCCAGTCCGGCCCCAGGCGCAGGCACTGGCTGTGCAGGCGGCGCGGCAGCTCATGCGCGGCCTGCTCACCCTGCCAGCGCTGCAGCGCTTTCAGCAATCGCTCCGGCTGGCGCCAGAGCGACGGTGCCACCACCATGGCCTGCGCCTCGGCATCCAGCCACAGCAGGGAGCGAGACCTGCCACGACCTGTCTCTGCAGACCGCTCAGAGGCTGCCAGGCCACCCGGCGCCTCGCCTGGCCCGGCTTCGCGCACGCTCAGGGCCTGCCCGAGATGCCACCAGCCACGGCCCTCGCCCCAGGCTGGCGGAGCCGGCTCGGGACGACGCGACGCAATGGCCTCCAGATGCCGGCGAATCCAGTCCTGACGCTCGTGCAGAAACGCGTCGATGTCGCGCTGCGGCAACCGCAACGGCGCCCTGACCTGCACCAGACCGTCCTGGCGAATCTGGATGGCCAGGGTCTTGCGGGCACTGCGCACCAGGTCGTAGGGAATGCTCATGGCTCAGGCCAGCGCGTCCACATGCTCGCGAATGACCGCCAGGAACGCCTCGCCGTAGCGCGACAGCTTGCTGTCGCCGATGCCGCCGATCTGGCGCATCTCCTGCAGGCTGAGCGGCATGTGCTCGACCATGGCCAGCAGCGTGCTGTCGTGGAAGATGACGTAGGGCGGCACCCCCTGCGCCTCGGCCAGCGCTCTGCGGCAGGCGCGCAGCGCCAGCCACAGCGGCTGGTCGGCACTGTCGACAGCGACTGCCGCCTTGCTGCGGCCACGTGCCTGGCGCTGGGCCGTGAGCGTGTCGCGATCCTGCCGCAGGGTCAGACTCACCTCGCCCTTGAGCAGGCTGCGGCAGGAGGGATCCAGACGCAAGGTACCGAAGCCGTCGCCATCGACCTGCAGCAGCCCTTTGGCGAGCAGCTGCCGGAACACGCTGCGCCAGCTCTTCAGGGCCAGTGACTGGCCCTGACCGAACAGCGGCAGCTGGTCATGCTGATTGGCCGCGACCCGCTCCGAGCGCTTGCCGGTCAGCACCTCGACCACGTACTCGACGCCATAGCGCTGCCCGGTGCGATACACCGCCGACAGCGCCAGCCGCGACGGCTCGGTGGCGTCCCAGGTGGCGACCGGCTCGCTGCAGGTGTCGCAGTAGCCGCAGGGCTGCGGCAGGTGCTCGTCGAAATAGCGCAGCAGCAGCTGGCGCCGGCAGTCGGTGGTCTCGCAAAGCTGCAGCATCGCGTCGATGCGTCGGCGCTCGTGCCGCTTGTGCTCCTCGCTGCCCTCGGACTGCATCAGCATCTGCTGGTGCTTGATGACATCCTGCAGACCGTAGAACAGACAGACCGTCGAAGGCAGGCCATCGCGGCCGGCACGTCCGGTTTCCTGGTAATAGGCCTCCAGACTCTTGGGCAGGTCGAGGTGGGCGACAAAGCGCACGTTGGGCTTGTCGATGCCCATGCCGAACGCGATGGTGGCGACGACAATGATGCCCTCTTCACGCAGGAAGCGGGTCTGGTTGGCCTCGCGTACCTGGGCCGGCAAACCGGCATGGTAGGGCAAGGCCGGAAAACCCTGGGCCTGCAAGGCAGCCGCGACTTTCTCGACCTTGGCCCGTGACAGGCAGTAGACCACGCCGGCATCGCCGGGATGCTCGCGACGTATGAAGTCGGTGAGCTGCTCCATGGCATTCAGGCGCGGCAGGATGCGGTAGAACAGGTTGGGGCGATCGAAGCTGCTGAGAAACACCGGGGCCGACTCAAGACGGAGCAGCCGGATGATGTCCGCCCGGGTGCGCAGGTCGGCAGTCGCAGTCAGGGCCAGACGCGGCACCTGCGGGAACTGCTCGGCCAGCACGGCAAGGCCGAGGTAGTCGGCGCGGAAGTCGTGCCCCCATTGCGAGACGCAGTGCGCCTCGTCGATGGCGAACAGGGATATCGGCACGCGCTGCAGCAGATCCAGCGTGCGCGCGGTGACCAGACGCTCCGGAGCCATGTAGAGCAGGTCGAGACGTCCGTCGAGCAGCTGCGACTCGATGGCACGCGCCTCGTGCGCGTCCAGGCTGCTGCTCAGGTAGGCGGCACGCACGCCCAGCTGCAGCAGCGTGGCGACCTGGTCCTGCATCAGGGAGATCAGCGGCGAGATGACGATGGCGGTACCCGGCCGCATCAGTGCCGGCACCTGGTAGCACAGCGACTTGCCGCCGCCGGTGGGCATCAGCACCAGCGCATCCTGACCGGAGGCGATGGTGGCCACCACCTCGGCCTGACGCCCCCGGAAGACGTCGTAGCCCCAGACGCGACGCAGCACCTCCTCTGCCTGCCTCATGATTGCCGCATTGTCAGGCATATGCCCGGTCACCCCTGTCGCTGCCACTCCCCGCCCCCTACAATCCAGCTTTACCGCCGGAGAATGTCATGCACGAACAATACGCCCTGCCAGCCCAGACCCTGGACGCCCTGGAGGAGTTCCTCGACAGCGACGCCAACAGCCACGGTCTGGATTTCCATGGCGCGCACGGCTTTCTCACCGCCATCACCATCGGCCCCCGCGGTCAGCTCGATGGCGAGGCCCTGGCCTGCTTCTTCGAAGACGAAGCCGCCAGCGAGGATGCGGCCCGCACGGCCGAGATCCACGCCCAGCTGCAGGCCTGGCAGAAGAGCATTCATGCCGTGCTCTACCACGGTGCCCGACTCGAGCTGCCCTGCCCGCTGCTGTCGGACATCAACCAGCCCAATGAACTCACCGACTGGTGCATCGGCTTCATGGAAGGCCTGTTCCTGGACGAGGACCGCTGGTATGGCGAACACGAGGATGATATCGCGGATCTGACCCTGCCCATGGTGGTCATTTCAGACCTCATCGACGATCCGGACCTGCAGATCCTGCGTCGCGACCGCAAGCTGCTCAAGGAAATGACCCTGCAGATCCCCGAGCTGATCACCGAGATCTACCTGCTGTTCCACGCACCGAGCAACGTCTGAGCGGAATCGGTCACCGGCGTGCCGCAGGCGCGCCGGCGTCAGTCACTCGCCACGGCCACGACGCGCCCGCTCTGCCGCCAGCCCGTGCTGCAGACGGCGCTCGGCGAAGCGGGCACGCTGCTCGTCGGTCAGGCTGTCATGGCAGGCCGGGCAGCTGATGCCCTCCTCGTAGTGCTCCGAGGCCATGTCTTCCGGCGTGACCGGACGACGACAGCCGTAGCACATGGCCGATGCGCCGACCTTGAGCCCGTGTGTCACGCCGACGCGCTCGTCGAACACGAAACATTCGCCGCGCCACAGGCTCTCGCCTTCGGGCACCTCTTCCAGGTATTTCAGGATGCCACCCTTGAGGTGATAGACCGTCTCGAAGCCCTGCTGACGCATGTAGCTCGACGCCTTTTCGCAGCGGATGCCGCCAGTGCAGAACATGGCCACCTTGCGGTGCCGCTGCGGATCCAGCCGGGTCGCGACATAGTCGGGAAACTCGCGGAACGTGCGCGTGCCAGGGTCAACGGCGCCCTCGAAACTGCCGATGGCGATCTCGTAATCGTTGCGCGTGTCGATCACCACGACCTCGGGATCACTGATCAGGGCATTCCAGTCCTGCGGATCCACGTAGGTACCAACCACGGCCGTCGGGTCCACGAAGGGCACGCCCAGGGTGACGATCTCCTTCTTGAGCTTGATCTTGAGACGCACGAAGGGATGACTGTCGGCAAACGACTCCTTGTGCTCCAATGCCGCCAGGCGCGGATCAGCGCGCAGCCAGGCCAGCACCCGGTCAATGCCTTCGCGGCTGCCTGAAATGGTGCCGTTGATGCCTTCTCGAGCCAGCAGCAGCGTGCCGCGGATGCCCGCGCCTTCGCACAACGCCTTCAAGGGCGCTTGCAGATCGGCAAAATCATCGAGCCGCGCGAAGTGGTAGAGCGCGGCCACCACGACGGCGGGCGTTGCGTCGCCAGTGGCGGTGGCAACTGCTTCAGCCATGCTTGCTGCCTCCACGGCAGGCAGGACTGTCCGGCGCCTGGCCAACCCGGGCCCATTCGGCGGGCGTGTAGATGTGCAGCGCGAGGGCATGCAGGCCCTGCTGCATCTCCTCCTGCATCAGGGCGTAGACACGCTGGTGACGGGCCACGGCGCGCACGCCCTCAAACTTGGCAGACACCAGGGTGACCTTGTAATGGGTCTCGGTGCCCGGGCCGCCATGCTGATGGGACTCGTTCTCCACCGTCAGCAGCGACGGATCGAAATTGGCCTGCAGCAGATCCTGCAGACGCTGGGCACGTGCAGGCAAAGAGACATTGGTCACCACGGGCGACTCCTGGGCATCGATCAGATTTCAATTATAAGACGCTGACGACTTGCCTGCGCGGCTGATCGCGGTAAGATAGGACTGTTCATTACATTTATTTTCATTTGTTGATATCAAAGAGTAATTAAATGAGATACGTCCTGGACCCGGCGCTGCGCGCCGAACTGACCCGTAAATCCGACTGGCGTGGCGCCTGGGAAACCGCCAAGGACTGGCTGCTGATCAGTGCAGGCTTCGCGATCAGCGTGATCTGGCCGCATCCGCTGGCCTGGCTGGCATCACTGCTGCTGCTCGCCGCCGGACAGGCCGGACTGGCCATTCTGCAGCACGAGGCCTCGCACCGCTCGCTGTTCGCCAGTGCCCGCCTCAACGATCTGGTCGGCGACTGGCTGGCAGCCCAGCCGTTGCTGCAGAACATGGCGGGCTACCGTGCCTATCACATGACACACCACAGACTCGCCGGTACCGCCGACGATCCCGACCTGATCATGACGGAGCAGTATCCGGTCAGCCCGGCCAGCCTGCGCCGCAAGCTGCTGCGTGACGTCAGCGGCCTGACCGGCATCAAGTCGGTGATCGGCCTCATCGGCATGCAGATCGGCTACTGGCATTACGAGCTCACCGGTCGCGTGGTGCGTGCCGAGCCCAGGCCACAGGGCATCAGGGGATTTGCAGGCGCCTTCATGGCTCGCAAAAGCTGGATCGCCTGGCTGTGGCAAGCGATCTTCATCGGTGTGCTGACCGCACTGGGCCATCCAGAGGTTTACCTGCTCTGGCTGATCGCCTTCCTGTTCGTGCTGCCGGTGTGCATGCGCGTGCGCCAGATTGCCGATCACGCCGTGGTCGCCGACCCGCACAGCACGGATGCCCTGATGCACGCGCGCAGCAGCCGGGCGAGCTGGTGGGAACGCTGGCTGCTGGCACCGCACAACGAGCACTACCACCTCGAGCACCACCTGCTGCCCACCGCACCCTGCTGGAACCTGCCCAGACTGCATGAGGCATTGGCAAACGATGGCGTGATTCCGGCGCAGAACCAGGGTGGCAGCCTGGTCAGCGTGCTGAAGCAGGCGACGCGCTGACGCTGTTGCCGCGCCAGCCCGTCATTCACGAATCATTCAGGCCGGTGCGCGTTCCTTGGAACAGTACGAACCGACCAGCATGCCCAGGATGGCGGCGCCCAGACCGGCCAGCTGCGGCGGGCAGATGCCTTCGGGTGCGACGATCTCGAGACCGATCCAGACCGTGATGCCGGCAATCATGGAAGTCAGGGCGCCGGCACGGTTGGCGCGCGACCAGTAGATGCCGGCGACCAGCGGCACGAAGGCAGCACACAGCGTGACCTTGTAGGCGTTCTCGACCATTTCGAAGATGCTGGAGTCGGACTGCACGGCAAACCACATGATGAAGATGCCGAACACCAGCACCACCAGACGCAGGGTCCACAGGAACTGGTGATCGGTCTGCTGCGGCAGCAGCGGACGCAACAGGTTCTCGGTGAACACCGTGGATGGTGCCAGCAAGGTGCCGGACGCCGTGGACATGATGGCGGACAGCAGCGCACCGAAGAACAGCACCTGCATGATCAGCGGCAGGTCCTGCTGGATGAAGGTTGGCAGCACCTGCTGGCTGTCGACGGCCATGACCCGCTCCACCAGGGTCGGATCAATCACCACGGCGGCATAGGTGAGGAACAGCGGCACCATGCAGAACACCAGGTAGCCGACGCCACCCAGTACCGAACCGGCGACGGCGATGTTCTCGTTTTTCGACGAGTTCATGCGCTGGAACACGTCCTGCTGGGGAATGGAACCCAGCGCCAGCGTCACGAAGGCACCGACAAAGGCCAGGATGGCCGCCAGGTCCCAGCCAGGCCAGAAGCCGTCGAACTTGCCGGCAGCGCGAGCATGATCGATCACCACGTCAACGCCACCCGCCTTGCCGGCGACCACCCAGGCAATGATCAGCAGACTGATGATGATGATGATCATCTGCACGAAGCTGGTGATGGCCACGGACCACATGCCGCCGAACATGGTGTAGAAAATGACGATGGCCGCACCGATCATGATGCCCTGGTCATGGCTGATGCTGCCGCCGCTGAGGCTGGTGAACACCACGCCCAGCGCGATCATCTGCGCCGACACCCAGCCCAGGTAGGACAGCATGATGGCGGTGGAGGCGACGACCTCGGCCTCGCGCCCGAACTTCTGCCGGAAGAAGTCACCGATGGTCAGCATGTTGCGGCGATACAGCGCCCGGGCAAAGAACAGGCCGGCGAAGATCAGGCAGAAGGCGGCACCGATGGGGTCGGCCACGATGCCGCCGATGCCCTCCTCGAGAAAGGTCGGCGGTGCGCCCAGCACGGACTCCGAGCCGAACCAGGTCGCGAACATGGTGGCAGTGACGATGCTGAGCGGCAGGCTGCGGCCGGCAGACACGAAGTCACGGGAGTTGTGCACCCGCAAGCTGGCCAGCAGACCGACGGCGACAGACAGCACCAGATAGGCGATGACAAAGGTGTTGAGCATGACCGGATGCACCCCGTGTACGTGTCGGCGAAACGAAGAAGCGAATGCTAGCAGCTGAAGCCGAGAGCGATAAGCACGTCACGCAGCGGATCGTCCGGCGCCAGGGTCAATGTCCAGGACGTGAACTCGCGACGGGCGGCATAGTGCTTGCGCAAGGCGTCAAAGGCCTGGACGGGATCCGATGTCAGCACGGAGTCACGCAGGCGAACATCGTCCCCGACCAGGTCGATCACCTGCCCGAGCAGGAAGGCCAGTCGCCGGATCGAGGACATCCCGGCCGTGGCTGGCGGCAACAGGGGTGAGGCACCGTCGTGGCCAGGCAATGCCGCTGACAGGCTGGCACCGTCCGGCGCGGAGCGGCCCAGATGGGCAGCTGCAGCCTGCACCACCTGCCAGGTCCCACGCCACTTGCCCTCGACGCTGTGACCGGCGACATGCGGCGAGCCCAGCCTGACGTGCGCAACCAGCGCGGGAGACAGGCGCGGCTCCTCGGGCCAGACATCCAGCACGCACGGTCCGTTCTCATTCTCAAGCCAGTGCCGCAATGCCTCACCGGCGATGGCATCGCCGCGACCGGCATTGATCAGCCATGCCCCTGGTCGCAGACGGCGCAGGGCGGCGTCGTCGATCATCCGCCAGGTGGGGTGTGGCCCGCTGCGCGTCAGCGGCGTGTGCAGCGTGACGATGTCGGATGCTGCCAGCAGGTCAGGCAAGGCATGCAGGGTCACGTCGGGAAACCCGGGAAGCTCTCGAGCATGTGCCGGATCACAGGCAATCAGGCGCAGACCGAGCGGACGCATCAGGGTCGCCACCTGCTGGCCGACATGGCCGAATCCGACAATGCCCAGCGTGCGGCCATCCAGAGACCGGTCACGCTCCGCCGCCAGCTGCACAATCACTGCCAGTACCCACTCGGCGACGGCTCGGGCATTGCATCCCGGCGCCGAGGCCACGGTGATGCCATGAGCCGCGCAATACGGTAGATCAACGTGATCCGTGCCGATGGTCGCCGTCCCGACAAAACGCACGCGGCTGCCAGCGAGCAGGCTGGCATCGACCCGGGTCACGGAGCGCACCAGCAGCACGTCGGCATCCGCCACGTCCGTCGCCGAAAGCTGCCGGCCCGGCAAGCGCCGGATGCGCACCGGCAACGCCGGCATCAGCGCCTGCCAGCAGGCCTCGACCCCCGGCATGTTTTCATCCGCCACCACCTGCAACTCGTCTGATCGCATGTTCTGTCCCTGCCCCGTCCTGCTGCGAGTATGCCATCGGGGTTTGCTACACTGCCGACTTTCCTGACCAGCCCAGAGGACTCGCCCTTGCTGTCATCCCCCCTCGCCGACCGGGTCATCGCCTTCCTGCACAGCATGCCGCGCTTCGTGCCCGACAGCGAGTTGCGCCTGTGGCTGGACGGCCGCGCCCTGGGCTGGGTTCGTCCTGCGCTTGCCGAGGCGCTGCAGGCGCAGAGCCCGGAACGCATCCGGCTTGACGACAGCGGACTTCATGTCAATGCAGGCGATACCTGCGAGACACGCAGCCAGCATCTGCAGACCTGGATGATTGCGTTGCGGGATCAGGGCCTGCTGCTGAACTGGCGCGACGAGAACATGCTGCTGACCGTCACCGGCCAGCCCTACCTGGTCATGGAGCGTGCCGCCTTTCGCAGCCTGGGCCTGTGCACGCCTTCCGTGCACATGAACGGCTGGGTGGCGACGCCGGATGGTGTCGCGCTCTGGGTTGCCGAGCGCAGTCCGCACAAGTTCGTCGACCCGGGCAAGCTCGACAATCTGGTCGGTGGCGGCGTCAGCGCCGGCGAGTCACTGGCCACCGGGCTGGAGCGGGAGGCCTGGGAAGAGGCCGGCCTGCACTTCCGTCGCGTGCCCTCGCCTGCAAGCCGGCTGCACATCCATCGCCGCCTGGGCGAAGGTGTGCAGGAGGAATGGATTGCCGTCTTCGACCACTGGCTGCCAGCCCACTTCCTGCCCACCAACCAGGACGGTGAAGTGGCCGATGCCCGTCTGCTGCCCGTGGCACAGGCGCTGGCCATGGTGCTGGACGGCCATTTCACCTGGGATGCGGGCCTGGTCATTCTGGACGGCCTGCTGCGCCAGCGTCATTTCGGACCCGACGGCGTTCGTATCGAAGAAACCTTGCGCACACTCGGCTACCGGGGCCAATGAGCACGCCGCGCCCGGCCCTGGCCGAGCTGCGCCAGCTGCTCTGGCTCGCCGCCCCGATTTTCATCAGCCAGTTTTCGCAGGCTGCCTACGGCTTCATCGACACGGTGATGTCGGGCCAGGTGTCGGCACTGGATCTGGCGGCCGTCGCGGTGGGTTCCAGCATCTGGCTGCCGCTGTTCCTGCTCACCACCGGCACCTTGCTGGCCACCACCCCGCTCGTGGCGGAGGCCCATGGCGCCGAGCAGCCGGAGCGCATCCAGCAGATCACCCACCAGGCGCTCTGGCTGGCACTGCTGGTCGGCATCACCGGGTTGCTGCTGATACGTCATGCCTGGCCGCTGTTCGACTGGCTGGGCGTGGAGCCGGCCCTGCGCGACCTGACCCGGGCCTATCTGGAGGGCGTGTCCTGGGGCATGCCGGCGGTCGGTCTGTTCTTCGTGCTGCGCTGCTACTGCGAAGCCCAGGGCCGGCCGGTACCGGTGATGCTGATCAGCCTGCTCGGCCTGGGCCTGAACGTTGCCGCCAATGCGTTGTTCATCGAAGGCAGTGCCGCCTGGGGCCTGGACTGGGGCATCCCGGCCATGGGCGGACCTGGTTGCGGCTGGGGCACCGCCGTAGTGATGTGGGGCATGAGCCTGGTGCTGCTCGCCTACGTGCTGCTGGCGCCCGTGTTTGCGCCGGTGCGCCTGTTGCGCCGGCATCTGCGCCCGCACTGGCCGGAGATCCGCCACATTGCCGCCCTCGGCCTGCCCATCGGTCTGGCCATCTTTTTCGAGGTCAGCTCGTTCTCGCTGGTGGCGGTACTGATCAGCCCGTCCGGCGCCATCGTGGTGGCCGGTCACCAGGTCGCCCTGTCGGTGACCTCGATCATCTTCATGGTGCCGCTGAGCCTGGCCATTGCCCTCACCATACGTACCGGACAGCAGCTGGGCGCACGCGATCTGGCGGGCATCTTCCTGACCCGCCGTGTCGGTCTCACCACCACCACGCTGATCGCCTGCACCTCGGCCCTGCTGCTTTATGCCAGCCGGGACAGCATTGCCAGCTGGTTCAGCGAGGATCTGGCAGTACGTGCCCTGGCCGCACACCTGCTGCTGTTCGCGGTCGCCTACCAGATCTTCGATGCCCTGCAGGTTGGTGCGGCCGGCTGCCTGCGCGGCCTGCAGGACACCCGCAGCCCGATGCTGCTGACCCTGGTCGCCTACTGGGGCGTGGCCATCCCGTTCGGCATCGTCGCCGGCAGCACGGACTGGCTGGGCCAGGTCTGGGGGGCGTCAGGCTACTGGACGGGTCTGGTGCTGGGGCTGGGCGTGGCCTGCGTGCTGCTGAACTGGCAGCTGCACCGGCGCCTCAGGCGCATGACGGATGAGTGGGCAGATACCTTGGGCAACGGAGCGGATGGAGAGCTTGGATCGTAAGCCGGCTGTGATGGGGTGCAAGCGGGAAAACCGTGCGAGGCAGGGATGCCGAGCCGAGCCCCAGGGATGGGTTCACGCGTGTTTTCCAGCATGCACCCCATCACAGCGGGCAGACGCAGCTCAGCCGCCCTTCCTCAACCGGTAGTGATACTCCCCCGGCGCCCGCTCCTCGCCAGACAGCAGCTCATGCCCCAGGAACTGGCAGAACTTAGGAATGTCGCGCTGGGTCGAGGGATCGGTGGCCCAGACCACGAGCTCATCGCCAGCGGCGAGTTCGCGGACCTTCTTGTGCAGCATCATGACCGGCTCGGGACAGCGCAGGCCGCGCGCATCCAGCAAGGGCAGATCGGCAGGGGCAGCGGCAAACGTGGACATGCTCAGGCGGGCTCAGGCGACAGTTGATCCGGCTCGCGAGTATAACGCCAGGCCGGCCACAGCAGGAGCAGGCCGGCAAGACCCGCCACCAGGAAGTGGCTGGCATAGCCGATCTGCTCCACCAGCAGTCCGGCAGGCAGATAGAACAGGCCGCCGAACACCGCCAGCAGGCTGACCTGCAGCGTGAAATCAACGCCGGCATGTGACTGGCGGGCCCGGTCCATCACCGCCGACAGCAGCGCTGCCATGGCCATGCCGCCAAGCAGGTGCTCGGCCGCGTTGATCACCACGATGAGCTGGGTCGAGCTCAGACCGGCAAGACCCTGGCCGGTGGCCGGCCAGGCATAGCTGGCAAACAGCAGGCTTTGCACGGCGGCGAAGGCGACCATGCCGGTACGCCGTCCGAGACGGGTCACCAGCCAGCCACCCAGCATGGCGCCGGTGATGGTGGTGACGGCACCGGCCATGCTGACCTGCAGGCCGATATCCGCCAGGCTCATGCCCTGATCGACCATCATCGGCTTGACCATGGCCGAGGCCAGTGATTCGGCGACCTTGTAGGTGACCAGCACCCAGATCCAGCCCTCCAGCCCCGGACGCCGGAAGAAGTCTCGCCAGATCTGCCAGACCGGGTCATGCGCGTGAGCACGCACTTCAGGCAGCACCGGTGGCTCGCGGTAAAGGACGACCGGCAGCAGCAGCAGGCAGGAGAAGCCGATCAGCACGATGAACGAGAGCTGCCAGCCCAGCGTGTCGAGCACGTAAAGCAGCAAGCCGCCACCAATGATGATGCCTACCCGGTACGAGGACACCTGTATGCCGTTGCCGAGGCCGCGCTCATGAGGCGCCAGGATGCGCACTGCCAGCCCGTCAGTGGCCACGTCCTGGGTGGCGGCGAACAGATTGACCAGGAACAGCAACGCGAACAGGGTGTAGACACCGGTCGGATCGCGCAGGCTGGCGGGATCGAACGCGGCAAGTCCGACCAGAACGCCGATCAGCCCCAGATTCATGGGCAGGATCCAGCTCCGGCGGTAGCCCAGACGTGGCCAGTAATAGCGGTCTACCCAAGGCGCCCAGAACACCTTGAGCGCCCACGGGATGGCAAGCAGTCCGCTGAGACTGATCAGCGACAACGGCGCCTCGTAGGTACGCAGAATCGCCGGCAATGCCTGCGTGTAGATGCCGAACGGAATGCCCTGCGCCAGGTAGAGCGCGAGCAGCAGGCCAAGCCGGGTCGGCAGCGATGCGTTCATGTCACCTCGATGTGGTCGTTGTCTGCCGGGGGCAGCCAAACCACTCAGGCAAAGACGATGGTCTTGTTGCCGTGCACCAGAATGCGGTCCTCGACATGCCAGCGCACGGCACGCGCAAGCACATGGCGCTCAACGGTCTCACCCATTTCACGCAGGGTCGGCACCTCGTCGCGATGCGACACACGTTCGACATCCTGCTCGATGATCGGCCCCTGATCGAGGTCGGCGGTGACGTAGTGCGCGGTCGCGCCGATCAGCTTGACGCCCTTGTCGTAGGCCTGCTGATAGGGGTTGGCACCAACGAATGCGGGCAGGAAGGAGTGGTGGATGTTGATGATGCGGTTGGGCCAGCGCGCGGTGAACTCGGCACTGAGAATCTGCATGTAGCGCGCCAGCACGATCAGGTCGACACCCGCCAGCAGCGCCTCGATGCGCGCCTCGGCATCGACCTTGGTGGCCGCCGTGACCGGCACGTGATGGAACGGCACGCCGAAGTTCTCGACGTCGCCGCGCAGGTCATCGTGGTTGCTGATCACCGCGACGATCTCGCAGGGCAGCGAGCCGCGCGACCAGCGCCAGAGCAGCTCCATCATGGCATGGTCGTATTTCGACACCAGGATGGCGACCTTCTTGCGCTCGGCGGCATAGCTGATATGCCACTTCATGCCGTAGCGCGCCGCCACGGCCTCCTGGAAGGCCTGCTCCAGATGCTCGCGACTCAGCCGCAGGTGCCCGGTCTGGAACTCCATGCGCATGAAGTAGGTGCCGCCCTCCGGTGCCGTCGCGTGCTGGTCGAGGTCGGTGATGTTGGCACCGTGGTTGTAGAGAAAGCTGGAAACCGCGCTCACAATGCCGGGGGCGTCCGGGCAGTTGATGAGCAGGCGAGCCGTGGTGTCCGTCATGGTGAAACCTGTCCTAGCAGTTGGCGCCGGCAAGCGGCCGGGGTCATCCCGGTCCATTTCTTGAAGGCGCGGTGGAAAGCGCTGGCCTCGGAGAAACCCATCATGAGGGCGATCTCGTCGACCGACAAGGCCGGCTTGGCGAGGTAGAAGCGGGCCACGTCCTCGCGCATGCGGTCCTTGATGACCTGGTAGCTGGTGCCCTCCTCCTTGAGACGGCGGCGCAGCGTTTGCGGCGTCACGTTGAGACGGGCGCAGACCTCGGCGAACTCGGGGAACTGGTTGCCGTAACCCTGGCTGAGCAGACGCCGGATCTGGTCGGTGATGCGCTCGGGCCGGGCCCGGCCGCCGACGATCACAGCCACCGAGTCCTTGAGGAAGTGCGACAGCGACAGCGGGGTCTGGGCCAGAGGCAAGGTCAGCCAGGAGCCGGGAAAGCGGATGCAGTTCTCGCTCATGCCGTAGTTGACCGGGCAGCGGAACAGGCCCTCGAACTCGGCGGCATGCGCCGGCGGATCACAGACCAGCTCGATCACCAGCGGGTCCAGGCGACGTCCGACCAGCCAGCTCCAGAAGCGCAGCGAGACGAAGATCATGGCTTCCATGATCGTGGATTCGTGGGGCAGCTGGTCAGTCAGTGTCACCGACAGGCGTCCCTCGTTGTCGACCACCTCGAAACGCAGCGCCAGCGACGACTGCAGCAGGCCGTAGAACTGCGTGGAACGCTGGATGGCCTTGCCCAGGTTGGCACAATTGATGACCGCATGCGCCATCATCGAGAAGGTGCCGGGACGCGAGGACGTGTCCGGCGCCAGGCCAAGAAACTCGTCGCGGGTCTGCTCCATGACCGCCTGCAGCAGGGTGGTCAGCTCGGTCACCGACATCAGGCCGTCAGCTTCCTGCAGTCGGGCCGGATCCAGGCCATGCTGCCGGAACAGCGCGTCCAGGGACATGCCCTGCCGGGCAGCGCCGGCGAGGAGCTGTCTGACGTAGGTGATGCTGATGGAGTTGCGGGGGCGCGACATGGGCAGGCCGTGGCTACCAGGGAACAACGAAGCCGGAGAGTAGCAAATGCCGCGCCCGCCTGCATGAGGACAGTGTCGGCACGCGCGCCCTTCGACGTTGGTCCGGTCGGGCTGGCAGTCCCGCCGACGGCTACTTACACTGCAGCGGATCGCATCTGGAGTCCTGGTCCATGTTCACTCTGCATCCCCGTCTGGCCGCCGACACGGTGGTCCTGGGCGACTTCCCACTCAGCCAGCTGCTGCTGATGAATGACGCCAGCTACCCCTGGCTGATCCTGGTGCCGCGCCGCGCCGACATCCGCGAAGTCCATGAACTGTCGGATGCCGATCAGCTGCAGCTGATCCGCGAATCGTCCTGGGTCAGCGAACGTCTGGCGCTGCAGCTGCAGGCCACCAAGATGAATGTTGCCAACCTCGGCAACATGGTGCCGCAGCTGCACTGGCACGTCATCGCCCGCTTCGAGGGCGACCCGGCCTGGCCCAAGCCGGTCTGGGGCCAGCTGCCCGCTGAACCGTATACCGATGAGGAGCTGCTGGAGACCCTGCACATCCTCAAGTCGGCGCTGCCCGTGGATGGCCGCATCGGACTGAACTGGGCGTTGTAAGTGCTGACAGGCCCGGACTGGCTGGCGCTGCTGCCGCCGGAGATGTCGCTGCCAGTGGCCGTCGTGCTGGTGGCCAGTGCCGCCCTGACGGCGGCTCTGACCGCCGGCCTGGGCATTGGTGGCGGCGTGCTGCTGCTCGGCATCATGGCCTTGCTGGTGCCGGCCTCGGCACTGATCGCCACCCACGGCGTGGTCCAGATCGGCTCGAATGTCGGACGTACCGCGCTGATGTGGCGCCATGTCGAACGGCGCCTGCTGCTGCCCTTCGTGCTCGGCGCGGTGATCGGTGCGGCCAGCGGTGGCGCCATTGCCTGGCAACTGCCGGAGGCGCTGCTCAACGGCGCGCTGGGGCTGTTCATTCTCTACGCGGTCTGGGGACGCTGGCCGGCGATGCGCGCCACCGGCCTGTGGCTGGGCGGCAGCCTGATCAGCTTCCTGAGCATGTTCGTGGGCGCCACCGGACCGTTGGTGGCAGCACTGATGAAGACGCACCAGCTCGATCGCTTGCGTCACATGGCCACCTTCTCGGCCTGCATGAGCCTGCAGCACGGACTGAAGATCCTTGCCTTCGGACTCTTCGGTTTTCAGTTCGGCCCCTGGTGGCCACTGCTGATCGCGATGATCGCCAGCGGCTTTGCCGGCACCTGGCTGGGTGAGCGCTGGCTGCGCGGTCGTGCCGAAGACGGCTTTCAGCGCGGACTCAATCTCCTGCTGACACTGATGGCGCTGCAGCTGCTGTGGCAGTCCGTGGCAGACCTGTCCGCACGCTGACCGCTGCCGCGGTTCGACGAGCGACTCCGGATGCACACGTCAGGTCGCGTAACCCGGATCCAGCCGTTCCGCCTTGCGCAGCAGCGCCGGCCACACGAATGCCCCGCCGAGTCCGCCGGTCTGCACCCGCATGGCCTCGGCCACGCCGGCAACGATGCGCGGATCGACCGCAATCAGCTCGCTGCCGCCAGCCTGGGCGGCAAGCTGGATCTGGCACGCCGACTCGAACACGTACATGTGCAGGAAGGCATCCGCGATGCTGCGCCCGCAGGTGAGCAGACCGTGGTTGCGCAACATGAGGAAGTTGGCCTGGCCAAGATCGGCCTGCAGACGTGGCTTCTCGTCCGGGCGGAAGGCCACACCTTCGTAGTCATGGTAGGCCAGCGAGGCCAGCACGAAGGTCGACTGCTGCGAGATCGGCAGCACGCCATCGCGCTGGGCACTGACCGCAACCCCGGCCCGGGTGTGCGTATGCAGCACGCACTGCGCATCCTCGCGTGCCTCATGGATGGCGCTGTGAATGACGAAACCGGCCGGGTTCACCGGAAACGGCGACTCGCCGATGACGTTGCAGTCGGCATCGATTCGGATCAGGGACGAGGCGGTGATCTCGTCAAACATGAGTCCGTAGGGGTTGATCAGGAAATGGTGCTCCGGTCCGGGCAGACGCACCGAGATGTGCGTGAACACCAGATCGCTCCAGCCATACGCCGCGACCAGACGGTAGCAGGCAGCAAGGTCGCAGCGCAGCTGCCACTCCTCATCCGAAACGCGACCCTTGAGTGAAGGCATGTCCATCACGACGCTCCCGGTTTACGTGTCTGTGATCGGGAGTTTATCCCCAATAGCTGTGGACAAGTTCGTGCAAAACTTGCCATGAAACGCATGAAACCCGCGCCAGCCGTGGCGTTCACGCGTTCGAGCGTTTTTTCCGCGATGCCGGCTTGATTCAGCCGGCGCGTTGCAGCAGGCGAAGGATACTGGAGAAATCCGCCCCGCCCTGACCGCTGGCGCTGTGAACGGCGTAGAGCTGGCGCGCCAGACCCCCGAGCGGAATCGCCGCACCCGCTGCGAGTGCGGCTTCCTCGGCCAGGCCCAGGTCCTTGAGCATGAGGTCACTGCCGAAGCCGCCGCTGTAGCCACGCGACGCCGGCACGCCATCCATCACGCCCGGCATGGGGTTGTACTTCTGCAGCGACCAGTTGTCTCCGGAACTCTGCTTCATGATCTCCGACAGCACGGCCGGGTCCATGCCGTTGGCCACGCCCAGATTGAGGGCTTCTGCTGTACCGATCATGTGGATGGCGAGCAGCATGTTGTTGCACACCTTGGCGACCTGGCCGGCACCGCTGGCGCCGGCATGGAAGATGTTGCGGCCCATGGCCGCCAGCAGCGGCCGTGCGGCATCGACACAGGCCGGTTCACCGCCGACCATGAAGGTCAGGGTAGCGGCAGCCGCGCCGGCCGTGCCGCCGGACACCGGGGCGTCGATCATCGACAGACCGCGCGCCTGCGCAGCGACGGCGACCTTGCGCGCGCTGGCCGGCGCGATGGTGCTGCAGTCGATGACGCGGGTGCCAGCCGGCAGGCTGGCCAGAAGACCTGGATTCGCCGCACTGCCATCGCCCAGGTACAGGCTCTCGACATGACGACTGGCCGGCAGCATGGAGATCACCACGCCGGCACCAGTCACCGCTTCGGCGGCAGTGGCCACCACGCGAATGCCATGCGTTGCCACACTGTCACGAGCACTGGCCGAGAGGTCGGTGGCGACCACCGGGAAGCCGGCCTTGCCGAGATTGACGGCCATCGGGCCGCCCATGTTGCCAAGGCCGATGAAGGCGATGTGTTCGGTCATCTGTCTCTCCTGGCCTTGTCGCCCAAAGGTGAGCGGCCGTTGTGAAGTCGTAGGCGGACGGGTTCGCCGTCAGCGAATGGTGTCGGTCGCGTCGGCGGCCAGCATCCGGCGCGCGATGATCACGCGCATGATCTCGTTGGTGCCCTCGAGGATCTGGTGCACGCGGGCATCACGGACCAGACGCTCGAGCGGGTAGTCCTTGAGGTAGCCGTAGCCGCCATGCAGCTGCAGGGCCTCGTTGCAGACCCGGAAACCGGCGTCGGTGGCGAAGCGCTTGGCCATGGCGCAGTAGGTGGTTGCCTCGGCGTGACCCGCGTCGAGCTTGCTGGCCGCGAGGCGGATCATCTGCCGGGCGGCCACGAGGTCGGTGGCCATGTCGGCGAGGCGGAACTGCAGCGCCTGGAACTCGGCCAGCGCCTGACCGAACTGGCGACGCTCGCCGAGGTAACGCTGTGCCGCGTTGAGCGCTCCTTGCGCAGCGCCCACCGAGCAGGTGGCGATGTTGATGCGTCCGCCATCCAGCCCCTTCATGGCGATGCGAAAGCCCTCGCCCTCCTCGCCCAGGCGGTTGGCCACCGGCACGCGCACGTCATCGAAGAAGATCGCGCGTGTCGGCTGACTGTTCCAGCCCATCTTGTGTTCCTTCTTGCCGTAGCGAATGCCTGGCGTGTCAGCAGGCACCGCCAGCGCGCTGATGCCCTTGGCGCCCGGTCCGCCGGTTCGCGCCATCACCACCAGCAGGTCGGTGTCGCCGGCACCGGAAATGAACATCTTGCTGCCCGTGAGCACGTAGTGGTCGCCGTCACGGCGTGCCACGGTCTTCAGGTTGGCCGCATCGGAGCCGGCATCAGGCTCGGTCAGGCAGTACGAGGCGAGCTGCTCACCCGAGGTCAGGCGCGGACCCCACGCGGCCTGCAGCGCATCCTGCCCCCAGGTGCAAAGCATCCAGGTAGCCATGTTGTGAATGGTGAAAAAGGCGGCCGTGGACGGGTCGGCGGCCGCCAGCTCCTCGAACACCAGCGCGGCGTCGAGACGACTCAGACCGAGCCCGCCCTGCGCTTCCGGCGAGTACAGGCCGCAGAAGCCGAGCTGGCCGCCCTGGCGCAGGGCCTGCAACGGAAAGGTCTGTTCCAGATCCCACTGCGCGGCATGTGGCGCCAGCTCGTTGGCGGCAAAGTCGCGAGCCAGCTGCTGGAACGCCAGCTGGTCATCATTGAGTTCGAAATTCACCTCGATGCTCCTGGCGCTCAGCGCAGGCTGATGGTGGTGTTGACGCTGCTCACGGCATCCTCGTCGAACCAGCGCGCGGTGACGGTCTTGGTCTGCGTGTAGAACAGCACGACCTGCTTGCCGTAGGGGCCGAGGTCACCGAGCTTGGAGCCGCGCGAGCCGGTGAACGAGAACAGCGGCACCGGCACCGGAATGGGCACGTTGATGCCGACCTGGCCGACGTCGATCTCCTCCTGGAAGTGCCGGGCCGCGCCGCCGGAGCGGGTGAACAGGCCGGTGCCGTTGCCGTTGGGGTTGGCGTTGATGAGCGCGATGGCATCCTCCAGCGTCTCCACCTCGACCACGCACAGCACCGGCCCGAAGATCTCCTGGTCATAGATGCGCATGCCCGGCTTCACGCCGGCGAACAGCGTGGGGCCGACGAAGTTGCCGTTCTCGTAGCCCGGCACGGCGGGCTTGCGACCATCGAGCACGAGACGCGCGCCATCCTCGATGCCGGTGGCGATCAGGCCCTCGATGCGCGCCAGCGCGGCGCAGGAGATGACCGGACCGATCTCCACGCCCTTGTCATGGCCGGCACCAACCTTCAGTGTCTTGGCACGCTCGGCGATTTCGTCCACCCACGCGCGCGCCTCGCCCACCAGCACCACCACCGATGACGCCATGCAGCGCTGACCAGCCGCGCCGAAGCCGGCACCGACCAGTGCATTGAGCGTCTGCTCCTTGGGGGCATCCGGCAGCACCACCACATGATTCTTCGCACCCATCATGCACTGGGCGCGCTTGCCGTTCAGCGACGCCCGGTTGTAGACATGCGTGCCCACGCGGGTCGAGCCCACGAACGAGATCGCCTTGATGTCCGGGTGATCGCAGAGACCGTTCACGATGTCTTCCGCGCCATGCACGACATTGAGCACGCCGGCCGGAATGCCGGCCTCGATGGCCAGCTCGACCAGACGCATGGTGCTCATGGGGTCCTGCTCGGACGGCTTGAGCACGAAGGTGTTGCCGCAGGCAATCGCCATCGGGAACATCCACAGCGGGATCATGGCCGGAAAGTTGAACGGCGTGATGCCTGCGCAGACGCCCAGCGGCTGCTGCAGCGTGTAGGTGTCCACGCCATTGGCGACATTGTTGGCCAGCTCGCCCATCTGCAGCGAACCGATGTTGGCCGCGTGCTCGACCACTTCGAGACCGCGGAAGATGTCGCCCTCGGCATCCGGCAGGGTCTTGCCCTGCTCGGCGGTGAGAATGGCGGCGATCTCGCCCATGTTTTCGCGGATCAGCTGCTGATACTTCAGAAAGATGCGGGCACGCGCACCAATCGGTGTCTTGCGCCAGGTCCTGAACGCGGCCTTGGCAGCGGCGACAGCGGCGTCCAGCTCCTCGGACGTGGCCAGCGGCACGCGTGCCAGCACCTGCTGCGTGGCCGGGTTGACGACATCACGCCATTGCGTGGTCCTGGACTCGACGAACTCGCCGTTGATGAGCAGCTTGACGGTGGGGATGGCGGACGTGGTCATGGCGTTCTGGCCTGGGTTGTGAGGACTGTGTTTCCAGCATATTCCGGATAATATGCACAATGAAGACACAATAAATCCGGTTTGATATGCAAAAAAGCACATCACTGACCAGCAACATGAACTGGGACGACTTGCGGGTCTTTCTCGCGGTGCTGCGTCATGGCAGCGCCAGCCAGGCCGCCCGCCAGCTCGGCCTCAACCACACCACGGTGGCGCGCCGCATCCGCCTGCTCGAAGAGGCACTGGGCACGCTGCTGTTTGAGCGCTCGCGCAGTCACGGCTTCACCCTGACCCGCGACGGCCAGCAGCTGGTGCCGCATGCCGAGGCCGTCGAACAGGCACTGCAGGCCGCCAGCGAACGCGTGTCGGGCTCGGGCAGCGCGCTCGCCGGGCATGTCCGGATAGGCTGCACGGAAGCCTTCGGCAGCCATTTCGTGGTGCCCGAGCTGACCCGCTTCCAGGACAGTCACCCCGACATCAGCATCGACGTGCTGCCGGTGCCGCATTTCATCAGCCTGTCGCGGCGCGAGGCCGACATCGCCATCACCCTGGAGCGTCCGGCGCGTGGCCCCTATGTCACTCGCAAGCTCTGCGACTACCGGCTGGCCCTCTACGCGACCCCGGACTACCTCGCGCGTGAGGCACCGATCCGCAGCCGTGGCGATCTTGCCCGCCACCGGTTCGTGAACTACGTGCAGGACCTGGCGTTCAGCGCGCAGCTGCTCTACCTCGACGAAGTCGCGCCTGGCGCACGCAGCCCGCTGCGCAGCACCAGCGTGCTGGCCCAGCACCAGGCCGTGCTGCAGAGCCGCGCACTGGGCATCCTGCCCTGCTTCCTGGCTGCCGATGACCCGCGCCTGCAGGTGGTACTCGCGGACGAGGTGCAGCTGCAACGCCAGTTCTGGATGTCCTACAGCGAAGACCTGCGCCGCCTGCGACGCATCACCACGGTGGCCGAATACCTGCACGAGCGCGCCCGCGCCCGGGAGGACTGGCTGCTGCAGAGGGCATGAGAACACCCCGCCACTGGCTGACACCCGGCCATGTCCGCGTGACGCTGCCCCGGGGAACTTGCTATGTTCCGACAACTGATTGATTCGACCTCCCGGAGATACCCCCCATGAAGACCCGCGCCGCCGTCGCCTGGAAAGCCGGCCAGCCCCTGACCATCGAAACCGTTGATCTGGCAGGCCCGAAAGCCGGCGAGGTGCTGGTCGAGATCAAGGCCACCGGCATCTGTCACACCGACTGGTACACGCTCAGCGGCGCCGATCCCGAAGGCCTGTTCCCGGCCATCCTCGGCCACGAAGGTGCCGGCGTCGTGGTCGATGTCGGCCCGGGTGTCAAATCGCTGCGCAAGGGTGATCACGTGATTCCGCTGTACACGCCGGAATGCCGCGAGTGCAAGTTCTGTCTGTCGCAGAAGACCAACCTCTGCCAGGCCATCCGCAGCACCCAGGGTCGCGGCCTCATGCCCGACGCCACCAGCCGCTTTTCGCTCAACGGCCAGGACCTGTTTCACTACATGGGCACCTCGACGTTCTCCAACTACATCGTGGTGCCGGAAATCGCGCTCGCCAAGATCCGTGAGGACGCCCCCTTCGACAAGGTTTGCTACATCGGCTGCGGCGTCACCACCGGCATCGGTGCCGTGCTGTTCACGGCCAAGGTCGAGGCCGGCGCCAATGTCGTGGTCTTCGGTCTCGGCGGCATCGGCCTGAACGTCATCCAGGGTGCGAAGATGGTCGGCGCCGGCAAGATCATCGGCGTCGACCTCAACCCCGAGCGCGAAAAGATGGCGCGCGAGTTCGGCATGACGCACTTCCTGAACCCCAAGGAGGTCGAGGCCGCCGGGGGCAACATCGTCGATGCCATCGTGCAGCTCACCGATGGCGGCGCCGACTACAGCTTCGAATGCATCGGCAACACCACGGTCATGCGCCAGGCGCTGGAATGCACGCACAAGGGCTGGGGCCGCAGCATCATCATCGGCGTGGCGGAAGCCGGCGCCGAAATCAGCACCCGCCCCTTCCAGCTGGTCACCGGACGCAAGTGGGAAGGCTCGGCCTTCGGCGGCGCGCGCGGCCGCACCGACGTGCCGAAGATTGTCGACTGGTACATGGAAGGAAGGATCAACATCGACTCGCTGATCACCCACAAGCTCAGGCTCGAGGACATCAACGAAGGCTTTGCGCTGATGAAGCGCGGCGAATCCATCCGTTCGGTGGTGGAGTTCTGAGGTGGCGCTGACGACACGCAGCACGCATGCCTGCTTCGGCGGACGCCAGGGCTTCTACACCATGGACTCGGCCGCCATCGGGCTGTCCATGCGCTTCTCGGTGTTCGAGCCGCCGCAAGCGCTGGCTGGCGAGCATGTGCCCGTGCTGTTCTACCTGGCCGGCCTCACCTGCACGGAAGAAACCGTCATGATCAAGGCCGGCGCCCAGCGTATCGCCGCGGAGCTCGGCCTGATGCTGGTCAGCTGCGACACCAGCCCCCGCGATGTCACCCTGCCCGGTGATCGCGAGCACTGGGATTTCGGCATCGGCGCCGGCTTCTACCTCGATGCCACCGAGGCCCCCTGGTCAGCGCATTACCGCATGGCCACGCATGTCGCTCGGGAGCTGCCCGATCACGTGTGCGCACATTTCCCTGCCGACCCGGCACGCATGGGCATCTTCGGCCACTCCATGGGAGGCCATGGCGCCCTGACCCTGGGACTCAGGCATCCGGAGCGCTTCCGCAGCGTGTCGGCACTGGCACCGATCTGCGCCCCCATGCAGTGCCCCTGGGGCATCAAGGCCTTCACCGGCTATCTGGGCACTGACTGCGCGGCCTGGCGTGCGCATGACGCGACCGCGCTGGTGCAGGATGGCCATCGCACATCGCACATTCTCATCGACCAGGGCGAGGCCGACCAGTTTCTCGTCAACCAGCTGCACCCCGACCTGTTCGAGGCCGCCTGCCACGCGTCGGGACAGCCCCTGACACTGCGTCGCCATGCCGGCTATGATCACGGCTACTATTTCATCAGCACGGTCATTGCCGATCATCTGGCGCATCACGCCCGCGAACTCGGCGTCACACACTGAACAGCAGGGAAAGCCCATGACAACACGCACACTGACACTCACCGCTCTGGCGCTGGGTCTGACCTTCGCGATCACCGGCTGCAACGAGGACGACCGCATCGAGGATCTCTTCGAGCCGGGCGACACGGTCGCGCTGACCGTCGACAACCGGCTGATCACGTTTGACCGCGCCCGCGCAGACATCATCGCCACCGACGTACCGATCACCGGACTGGCCAGCGGAGAAACCTTGATCGGCATCGATTACCGTACCCGCAATGGCCTGCTTTACGGCCTCACGCGCAACGCGGTGTATCAGCTCTCCCTGCGCGGCGTGGCCAGCAACCGCAGGGCGCTGAGCACGCCGCTCACCGGCACCGACTTCGGGGTCGACTTCAATCCGGTGGCGGACTTGCTGCGCGTGATCTCCAACGGTGACACCAGCCAGGTGGTCAATGTCGACACGGGCAGCGTCAGCAACAGCCCGACCATCAACGAGACCGGCACGGGCACCCGCAACATGAACGCCGCCGCCTACACCAACGCCTTTGCCCGGCCGGTGAGCACCACGCTGTATGCGCTCGACACGTTCAATGACCGGCTGGTGGTGCAGAACGCCAGCACCAGCACGCTCAGCAACCCGGTGTCGCTGGGCCTCGACGCGGATTCGGTGAGCGGCTTCGACATCGACGGCAGCAACAACATCGGCTATGCCGCCCTGCAGGTAGCCGGTGTCACCAGCCTGTTCCGGATCGATCTGACGGCTACCACCAATGCCGCCACGCGTATCGCGAAACTGGGCTCCGGCAGCCGCCCCCTCAAGGGACTTGCCTTGATGCCGCGTGATGCCATGGCCTATGGCCTTGTCGTCGGGAGCAACAGCCTGGTGGTGTTCGATCCGGCCAGTCCGGCACAGATCCTCGACACCCTGTCCGTGTCGGGCCTGACCTCGGGTGAGATCCTGGTCGGCATCGATTTCCGTCCGGCTGACGGCCGGCTGTACGGACTGACCAGCCAGAACCGGCTGTATCGTCTGGGCACGGACACGGGGTCCGCCACGCTGGTCAGCAGCCTGAGCGGGGCCAGCCTCAGCGGCACCCGTTTCTCAGTCGACTTCAACCCGGCTGCCGACCGGCTACGCGTGATTTCCAGCACGGGGCAGAACTTGCGCATCAACGTGGACACCGGGGCGACCACCATCGACACGCCGATCAACCGCAGCGACACACCCGCCCTGCCCACCCCGCAGCTTGTTGCCGCCGCCTACACCAACAGCATCCGACCGGCGCCGGCCAGCACTACCCTGTATCATGTGGACCGCAGCGAGAACCGGCTGACCCGGTCACCCAACCCGAACGCGGGACAGGTTGCCCGGGAGGGTGTACTGACGGACCCCGCACTGGGCACGACGCCCGGCTTCGACATCGCTGGCGGCGCCAACGGGCTTCCGCTGATCATGGCCACGACCAGCGGTCAGGGATCGCGTCTGTTCAGCGTCAAGCTGGTCACCGATGCCGTCTCGGCATCCGGCACACTGACCGCCTATCCGGGCACCAGCAATCGCGTGGGGGGAACGAGCGGCCCCCAGCTCAGCGACATCGCCATCACCTTCGAATAAGTCGCCCGATGCCGGGAGTTTCATCTCCCGGCATCGCCTCTTCACGCCCCCGGCTTGTCCTCCACCAGCGTGCCGCCTTGCACGATCATGGTCTGCGTCGGGTAGGCAAACTCGATGCCTTCCTCGCCAAAGCGCTTGAAGATTGCCAGATTGACCGTGTGCAGGGCATCCATGCTGTCATCGAAGAGCGGATTGCTGATCCAGAACACCACCTCGAAATCCAGCGAGGACGGGCCGAAGGTCTTGAAGTGGGCGCGCTCGAAACGCGTGTTGGGCACGCTCTCGATGATGCCGCGAATGATGCCGGGGATGCGTGCCAGCTGCTCCGGCGAGGTCTGGTAGACCACGCCCAGCGTGAACAGCATGCGACGCTCGTGCATGCGTTTGAAGTTTCGTATGCGCGACTTCAGCAGATCCCCGTTGGACATGATGATCTGCTCGCCGGTACTGCTGCGCAGACGCGTGGTCTTGAGCCCGACATGCTCGACCGAGCCAGTGAAGCTGTCGACGGTGATCACGTCACCAATCACGAACGGCTTGTCGATCACGATGGACAGGCTGGCGAAGAGATCGCCCAGGATGTTCTGCACCGCCAGCGCCACCGCGATGCCGCCAACACCCAGACCGGCCACCATGGCGGTGACGTTGACCCCGAGGTTGTCGAGCATGAGCAGCAGGATCAGCGTCCACAGCAGCATCTTGCCGACGAAGTTGACTGCTGCAAGGCTGGTGGCGGCACCCGGGGTGGGCGAGTTCTGCCGGTAGCGATCGAGCCAGAAGTTGAAGGCCCCGCTGAACCAGAGTCCGACCTGCAGGAAGGCCGAGATCGTGGCCAGCGTCACCAGCCCCTTCTCCAGGTGAGGTGCCAGCGTCAGCAGACGCGTGCCGATGAGCAGCGTGACGCCGAAGATCAGCAGCTGCTTGGTGCGTCGCAGCATGGCGACCACGAACAGGCGCGGATCACGCTGCCCGCTGCGCGGCTGGCGCAGGTCGGACCACAACCGGTCAGCCCCCCACTTGATCGCCGCCACCAGCAGGTTGATGCTGAGTGCCAGCAACAGCGCATGACTCCAGTCCTGCAAAGTGTTGCCCAGCCAGACGGTTGTCAGGTCCAACATCGTGCTTCTCCATAATTCACGCGATGCGCGAGTATAACGCTCGCCAGTGCCCCCGGAGAGACCGCCATACTGCCTGCGCTTGCTCGAAATACCGGCAGTCGCGCCTTTTCAAGCGGGATCGACATGGGTATGATCGCTGGCTTGTCGGAGAGTTGACCGAGAGGCCGAAGGTGCTCCCCTGCTAAGGGAGTAGGGGCCAAAAGCTCCTCAAGGGTTCGAATCCCTTACTCTCCGCCATTACATCGCACGTGCTGGTGCGATCGCCTGAAATTCAGGCAAGGCAGTGCTTGACGCTGCCAAGGTCGATGCGTAAGATTCGCGGCCTCAGCAACGCGCCCATAGCTCAGCTGGATAGAGCACCAGGCTACGAACTTGGGGGTCGGGAGTTCGAATCTCTCTGGGCGCGCCATATGAAACAAAGGGTTAACCGGAAACGGTTAGCCCTTTGTGCTTTCTGGGGTTTGCTGGCCGATGCCTCACTGCCCCCAGCGCGCATCCAAGGTAATGCCGTAGGTGCGCGGATCACCGGCAAAGCCGGCATAGTCCCCTAGACCGTAAAGCCCTGACACCGACGCCAGGTATTCCTCGTCGAAGACATTGCGCACCCAGGCCTCGATGCCCCAGGCGCCACTGGCACGACGCGCGCCAAGGCGAACATCGGTGATCTGGTAGGCGTCAATGAAGCTGTTCCGGCTCTGCTCGACAGCAGCAAACGTACCGGAACGGAAGCGGTGATCAACCCCGACATGGCCCATGAAGCCCTGCCCTAGCGCGAAGGTCTGCTGCACGCCGGCATGACCGCTCCAGCGCGGTGCCTGGTACAGCTGCCGGCCGCTAAGATCCTTGTCACTGACACCGGTATCCTCGTTCGGCGCGCGCCGGAAATCCTGGCTGATGGCGCGGTTGTAGGCCACCCCCAGCGCCAGCGACAGGCCATGGCGAAACAGTGCCGAGACATCGAGTTCGGCACCCTGCAGGCGCACCTTGGGAATGCTGATGACGTTGTTCTGGCGCGGACTGTCGACGAGGCCGTCTCCGTCGTCGTAGGTCAGCGCCTGGAAGTTGCGCACATCGGTGTGATAGAGCACCAGGCCGGCAGTCAGGCGCTGCGCCGGCCAGTTGCCTCGCCAGCCCAGTTCGGCGCCTTCGGCGATCTCGGCTGCGAACTGTGGCGCGATGCGCGGACTCAGCGCGTCCAGGTTGATGCCCCCGCTCTTGTAGCCACGGCTGACACCGGCATGCAGCTGATGCCGGTCGCTGAGCTGATGCTGCAGGGTGACACGGCCGGACACGCCTTCATCCTCACGGCTGTCATGACGCTCGAACGGGGGACCGACCAGGCTGTCGATCAGGCCGTCAAAAGTGAGCGGCCCCAGATCGACACCCAGAACATCCTCCAGCGGGGCCAGCGAATTGGTCAGCGACAGCGGACTGGCTCCGGGATTGCCACCGGAGCGACTGCGACTGATGTCGACCTCGCGCCGGCTCAAGGTGTAGCGCAGCCCGGTGGTCAGCGTGGTGTCGTCACGCAGCAGCCAGTCCACCGAGCCAAAACCGGAGTAGCTGTCAGAGAGCTGGCGATAGGGACGAGACACGGCCAGGCCATCCAGGGTTTGCGGCGGCAGGATGGCATTGATCAGGAAACCGCTGTTCTGCCGGGTGGCGAACGGCAGCCGCTGACGCAGCAGCCCGCCTAGGGTCCAGAGCGCGATCTCGTCACCGAGCACGCCAACCTCCTTACCGGCGACATCTTGGCGCAGCCAGGAGACACCGAGCACGGAACGCGCACGGGCGTAGTCGGCCTGCCAGCGAAACTCCTGGCCAAGCTGATGCGAGTCCGACGTCACAAAGCCTGTCACCAGGCGCAGGGAGGCACCATCATCATTGCGTGCCGGATCATAGGCCAGCGACCGCGCACTGGTCAGGCTGATCAGCTGATGCCGAGGGGCCAGGTCCCATTCCGTGGCCACGGTCACGCCCTGCTGCTGCAGGCGCCCCATGGGAGTCACGTCCTTGTCCGCCACCCGGTCGTACGGATTCGTGCCTGGCCGCTCATAGCCCATGTAGTCGTCGGATGCCTGGATGCCCGGTCGCACCGGGCCGAGCAGCTGCGAGGCACAGCAGCGCTCGTCGAGTTCGTCATGCTCCAGCTTCACGCGCACACGCAGACGGGCATCCGGCGTCCACAGCAGCTGGCCGCGCAGGCCGAGCCGGTCCTGGTCGTTGAGCCGGCTGCCGTCGAAGACATTCTCGATGAGTCCGTCACGGCGCTGGGTATAGAGACTGAAGCGACCGGCCAGCTGCTCCGCCAGCAGCGGCCCCGTCACGGCGGCTGTGAGCTGCTGATAGCCCAGATTGCCCAGGGAAAGCGCGCCCTCGGCGCCGGGAATGAACGACGGCGCCCGGGTGCGCAACTCGAGCTCTCCGGCGGTGCTGCCGAAACCCCGGGTGGCACCGGACGGCCCGCGCAGCAGCGTGACGTCCTCGAGATCGTACAGCCCGAACGCGCCATAGGCCTGGCGCGCCAGATAGACACCATCGCTGAACAGACCGACGCTGCTGTCGAGGCCATCGTTGGCCTGGTTGTTGCCCAGACCGCGAATGCTGAAGCCGGTGGTCCGGGGGTTGGAGGCCTGGGTGGTCAGACCGGGGAGACGTCCGTCCAGATCGGTCAGGTTGTTGAGTCCCGCCTGCACCAGTGTTTCGCCGGAGACGGTCACGCGGGATTCGGCTGGCTGCTCGACAGCCGCGCTTGCCGTTACCGTGATTTCGGTCAGCGTGGCGCCTGGCGTCGCGGCATCGGATACGCCATCGGGTGCAGACACGGCGTCATCAGACCGTGCCAGACCGCCAGCCAGCAGCAAGGGCATGGCTGCGAGCAGGCACCTCATCGCGGCAGCCACACCGTGAACACCACCTCGCCCTGCTCTGCCACGTACGCGATACGCCCCCCCAGGCGCGGCAGCACGCTGGATACCCAGTACAGGCCGAGGCCCATGCCGGACTGGGTCATCGCGCCATCGGCACGATAGTACTTGCGAAACAGACGCTCCGGACTCGGAAAACCTGCCATGCCCGGTGGATTGCGCACCTGCAGGCTGAATCCATCCGCCGCGCTGGACAGGATCACCCGAATCCGGTCTGCGGGCGGCGAGTACTTGAGGGCATTGTCAACGAGATTGCGAATCGCCATCAGCAGCAGATCGGCATCCACGTTGGCAACCAGTACCCCGGGAAGAACGGCCTGCACGCGGCTGGCCTGCGGGTGCTCGTCGATGAAGTCGCGCAAGAGTCCGGCCACATCCGCCTCCGCCTTCCGTATGGGCAGGACACCATGGTCGATGTTGTCGACCTCCAGACTGCGTTGCAGGACATCATCGATCAGGGTGACGGACGCGGAAATGCGGCGCAGACGCCGCTGCTGACCGTCATCCGACAGTTCATGCAGAAGGTTGCCGACGGCCAGCCGGATGTGATTCAGCGGATTGCGCACCTCATGCAGAATGAGGCTGAGAAAGCTGGTGGACTCGGCAAAGCGGTCCTGCTCCTCGACCAGACGCCGGCTGGTTTCCTGCTGCGTTACCTGCAGCGCCAGCTTCTCCCGTATCTGCAGCAGCGTGTTGTAGCCCAGCAGCAGCAGCACAATGAACAGGGTGATGAGGCTGTGCGGCAGAATCGCGTAGAACACCATGAAGTCGGGCAGACTGAACCGGAACACCAGAGCAAAAATCCAGATCAGTGTCATCACGTTGGAGAACACCAGCAGACTGCGGAACAGCACCAGCATCCAGAAATTGTCATGCCGTGCGCGCACCACCAGCAGCATGCCCCAGAGGGCGAGACACAGGAGGAACACATTGGTGACCTGCAGATACAGGTCATGACGACCGGAGAGCCAGAAATAGGCCCAGACCGGAATCATCCAGATGCCTGCACGGTAGGGCATAAGCCAGATGCCCGAGATATGGAACAGACGCATCAGTCGGCCGTAGAAACCGCAGACGGCAAGCACCAGCAGGCTGAACGCAAGCGGATAGACATGATCGAGCAGACCGGCGGCATCAGGCAGCACATAGCGCGCCACGAAGCCGAACTGGATGGCGCTGAACAGCAGCGAGGAGAGATCGACCAGCACGCTGAAGCCCCAGAGTGCATCCCCGGTGACTACCCAGGCCGTCAGGCAGAGCATGAGCATGATCAGCGTCAGCCCCAGGGTGAGCCCGATCACGGCACCGAGCAAGGCATCGTGCTGCAGTGCCGCGCGCAGCGGAATGACGCGCACGTCGAGACTGGCCGTGGGGCTTCTGACCATGACATAGACCGTGGACGGCCTGCCTTCCGCCACGGTCGTCAGCGGAAAGTCGATGTTGAATGTCTGCAACGCACGCACATTGAAGGGGTGGCGCAGGCCAGCCTGCTGCGCCAGCCAGCGGCCGTCCGTCGAGCGCTGGAACAGGGTCACCTCGCGCAGGTAAGCGGGCAGGACCTGCAGGACCAGAGGCTCCTGCGCCGGCGCGATCTCCAGTCGCAACCAGACCGTACGCTGGCTGTTGCCGATCGTCAGCAAGTTGTCGAAGGGGGTGTATGCCAGTCGCTGCGCATCCTCGACATCGAATGCCGGGTAATCACTGAGCGCATAGGCGCGGACGGTGGCCGCATCCCGGACATCGTCGCGGAGCTGCGGCATCGACACCAGGGCCAGCAGCAGCAGGAAGAACAGCAGGCAGCTGATCGCCAGACGCAGCATCGGATCATGACGGGCGGCGAGGTCAGTCATGGCTCAGCCCGCACTCAGGGGAATGTTGAGCTTGTAGCCGTAACCGCGAATGGCAGAGACGCAGCTGGACACGCCGAGTGCCGTCGCCACCTTGCTGCGCAGCCGGCTGACAAGAACATACAGACTCTCGCGGGATATCTCGCTGTCGCCATCGCGGTTCAGGCGGAAGCGCAGAAACTCGATGTCCGCCTCCTGGTTGACGGACAGCATCAGCAGCTCAAGCAGCAGGTACTCGCTGGCCGTGAGATCGAGTTGCGTGCCGGTGTCCGTCACCAGCCGCTGCTGAGCACGTGACAGCAGGAAGCGGGATGGCCTGGCGGGTGCCAGGCGTGCCGTGAGCTTGGCGAGCACGGCGAGCAGCTCGTCAGGCTGCACCGGCTTGGCGATGTAGACGTCGGCGCCGGATTGGTAACCCTCGGCACGGTCGCTGTGACGACCGCGTGCCGTGACCATGACGATGCCGACATAGGGATGGCTCTGGCGAAGACGCCGCGCAATCGAGAAGCCGTCCTCATGCGGCAGATTGACATCGAGAATCACGATGTCGACCGGACTCCCCCGGAGAATCTCGTTGAGCTGCTCGCCGCAGTCAGCGCCACGCACGATGTAGCCATGGCGCTCCAGCAGCAGGCACATTTCCTCGACCACCAGAGGGTTGTCTTCGACCAGCGTGATTTGAATGGGTGCCGACATGCCTTGCTGAATCCAGAAATCCGCGAAAAGCCACATTGTCCCGGGTCGGCACGCCATGGGCAGCGACCACGGCGAGCATACCATCAGGTAGCACTCAGTCCATGCGCACGGGCACCGTGAGACGATAGCCGTACCCCCGGATCGAGGACAGCAGACTGCTGACACCGAGTCCCCGGCTGATCTTGGTCTTGAGGCGGCTGATCACCACGTAGAGACTGTCACGGGACATGTCCTCGTCGCCGCGACGGCTGAGCATCAGGCGCAGATACTCGGCATCCGCCTCCTTGTTGGGTGACAGCATCAGCGTCTCCAGCAGCAGCAGCTCGCTCATGGTCAGCCCGACCGAGGCGCCGGCGCCGTTGCGCAGCAGCTGGTGCTGGCGGCACAGGCTGAGCTGATCCTCGTTGCGCGGCACCAGCCGGCGACTCATGGTCTCGAGCACGGCAAGCAGCTCCTCCGGCTGCACGGGCTTGGTGATGTAGACATCCGCACCTGCCTGATAACCCAGGGTGCGATCGGCATGACGAGTTCGTGCGGTGAGCATGATGATGCCCAGCCCGGGATGGCTGCGCCGCAGGCGCTTGGCGATCGAGTAGCCATCCTCGTGCGGCAGGTTGATGTCGAGGACAACCACGTCAATCTCATGGGAACACAGCAGCTCGTTGAGCTGTTCGCCGCAGTCAGCCAGGTGGACAGGAAAGCCCTTCAGGGAGAGGAAACAGGCCATTTCCTCACGAACGACCTGATTGTCCTCGACGAGGGCAAGACTCAGCGTGGCAGACATAGCAGAAACTCGATCCTGTCCGTTGCAATGGCACAGCTGATGCGGGCGTTGAGCAGGCGCGTGACCAGCTTGATCCAGTATAGCCCCAAGCCCATGCCGCTCATCGGTGTCGCGCCCGGCGTGCGGTAATACTTGTCGAACACGCGCTGCGGATCGGGCATGCCGCTGACACCGACCGCATTGGTGACGCGAAGGCTGACTGTCTCCTGCGCAATCTCAACGCGCAGACGGATTGGCGAGTCCGCTGGTGAATACTTCAGCGCATTGTCGATGAGGTTGGCAAGAATCAGCCGCAGCACCGTGGCATCGCTGTTGATGATGGCGACACGCACGTCGCCCTCGAGCTCGATCCGGGACGCGCGCGACAGCATGTCCTGCCGGATCAGTGGCATCAGATCCATGGGCTGGCAGTCTATGCGCACGGCCCCCTGCTCCGCGGTATCGACCTCGATGCTCAGATTCAGTACGCGATCCATGTCATTGACCGCATCCCGGATGCGCGCCAGACGCACACCATCGCGCTCGGGCCGGGATTCGGCAGACATGTTGTACTCGACCATGCGGATGCTGTTCAGGGGATTTCTGAGTTCATGCATCATCATGCCGAGAAATGCCGAGGTATCCTGGTGACGCAGCTTTTCCTGGGAAAGATGCTGTTCGGCAAGCGCCGAGCGCAGACGTCCCTCCTGGTGCTCGCGAACATCGAGGCGGGTCTTGCGCAGCAGCATCACCATCAGCATGGCAAGCACGAACAGATTGCCCAGCACGGACGGATACAGCTGCTGCAGGCCGATGGCACCGCCATCCAGCAGCAGGGGCCAGACCCAGTGCATGGCATGCACCATGAACAGACCGAACATCACGCGGAATGTCCACAGCAGCCAGGCGTCATGATGCCGCGCCTTGATCAGGATGCTGATCCCCCACAGGTTCTGCAACAGGATCAGTGCATGGTTTCCGCTCAGCGCAAGCGCATCATGACCCAGGAACATGGCCAGGCACAGCGCAGGAAAGATCACCAGCCCGGCCCGGTAGGCCGCTACCGTCCACCCCGGCAGGCCGAAGACGCGAAACACGCGAGGGAAGGTCAGAGACACGCAGAACTGCAACAGACAGCTGCAGAAAACCACGATGCGATCCGCAACACCACCGACGTTTGGCAACAGGTATTTCGAGGCCAGTCCGAGCAGGAAATAGAAGAGGATAAGCGCGGCGAGATCGAGAATGAGATGGTAGAGCCAGACCTCGTCACGAGTCAGCAGCCACAACGCCAGGGATGACAGCATCAGGATCAGGACCACGCCCAGCGCAAGGCCGGCCGTGAAGTTCATCAGGCCATCCTGGTACTGGGCATCCTCGCGCTGCAGCACACGTGCCATCGAGAATGCCGTCGGGGTATCGATGCGCGCATAGATGACCGTCTCGCGCCGCACATCGGTGCGCACCGGTACGACGTAGTTGAGCAGGGGCAGCTCGCGTGTGACGAAGGCATGATGCAGGCCACCACGCTGCGTCTGCCATTGTCCTGCCTCATCACGCTGGAACACCGTGACATCGCGCAGATAGGCCGGCTCGAACTGCAGTACCCAGCCGCGGTCTGGCAGCGGCGGCAGGATAAGCCGCAACCACAGGTGCTCGTCGCGATTGCCGCGAGACAGCCCGCCCTGGAACGGCTGAAAGCTGACCTGCCGTACCTCCTCGAGCCCGAGACTGCGGCTAGCGTCGGCAAGGAAGCTGCGCGCGATGATGCGATCACCGGATACGGGCGAATAACTTGTCAGGCTCAACACCCAGCCGATCGCCAGCACCACCAGCAAGACGGCGATGACAGAGCGGCGCTGCACCGCATCAACAAGGCTCATGAAGAACCCGCCATCGCGGACTTGAAGGTTGTTTCGCTCACCTGCATGCTCCGGAGAACCTGTGTCGATTGTTCACACGGACTCCCCACGAATCTTGCAAAAACTTGCATGACTTGCGGCGCGATGAAAAAAACACCGAAAAAGCCCCCCGGTTGTCCTGCCGGAGACATGGGCGGGTTGGTCTCAGACCACCCCGCCCAGCATGGGCACGAAGTTGACCGGTTCGACGACCTGCTGCTGCAGACCGTCCGCCAAGCGGGTGACCAGCACCAGCTGCTGGCTTTGCGGACCGCCCACCGGCAGCACCAGTCGGCCGCCAGGTGCAAGCAGGTCAGTGAGACTGGACGGCACGCCAAGCGCCGCTGCCGTGCCGATGATGGCATCGTAACCACCCTCGCCCGGCCAGCCCTGCAGGCCGTCGGCATGGCGCAGGCGAACGTTGTGCAGACCAAGCGCAGACAGCCGCTCGCGCGCCTTGTCCTGCAGCGCCTTGATGCGTTCGATGGAATGCACGATGCCGGCAACCTGGGCCAGCACGGCGGTCTGGTAGCCGGAACCGGTGCCGATCTCCAGCACCTTGGTGAGCGGACCGGTGGTCAGCAGCAGCTCGGTCATGCGCGCGACGATGTAGGGCTGCGACAGGGTCTGGCTGTGGCCGATCGGCAGCGCGGTGTCCTCGTAGGCACGATGCGCGAGCGCCTCATCGACGAAGATGTGGCGCGGCGTCTGGCGCAGGATGTCGAGCACGCGCTGGTCACGGATGCCTTGCGCGATCAGTCGGGTGATCAAGCGGTCACGGGTGCGTGGCGACGTGAAGCCCGACCCCTGCAGGTCGAAGGAATGGCCTGGATTCATCTGCTCTTGTTCTTGATCACGGGCAAGCCGGAACTGTATCACGTGGCGGGACGGGTGGCAGCCTGCAGCCAGTCGCCGACGACATCCATTACGCCATAGCGGGTCATGTCGGAGTCCAGCGGGGTGACACTGACAAAGCCCTGCCGGATGGCGTGGAAGTCAGTGCCCTCGGCATGGTCCAGCGGCTCGCCGGAAGCGCCGATCCAGTACACGGTGTTGCCGCGCGGATCCTTGAGGCGGAGCACGTCCTCGCCACGATCGCGGTGGCCGAGACGGGTCAGGCGCACGCCCTTGTGACTGGCCAGATCGCCGTCCGGCACATTGATGTTGAGTACGGTGCGCGGCGGCAGGTTGAGTCCAGACCAGCTCTGCAGCAGCCGTCCGATCTGCTGCGCCGCGGGCCGGTAGGCCTCGATGCCCAGCGACTTGGCGCGCTCGGCGACCAGTGACACGGCAATCGACGGACGCCCGAGGAATCGCCCCTCCATGGCTGCCGCCACGGTGCCGGAATAGATCACGTCGTCTCCGAGATTGGCACCGGCATTGATGCCGGACACGATGATGTCCGGCATGTCCTCGAGCAGACCGTTGAGGGCCAGGTGGACACAGTCAGCCGGCGTGCCGTTGACCGACAGGAAGCCGTTGCTGAGACGATGCACGCGCAACGGGCGATCCAGGGTCAGCGCGCTGGAGAAGGCACTGCGCTCCATGTCAGGCGCCACCACGGTGACCTGGCCGAGCGTGGCCAGCACCTCGGCCATGGCCGCCAGGCCGGGGGCCTGCACGCCATCGTCATTGCTTAGCAGAAAGCGCAGCGGATTCGGGCTCATGGGCATTTTCCAGGTCAAACAAAGTGGATAGCACGCTGGTGGCAAAGGCGCCGGAGGTCAAGGTGAAACCCAGGGACAGGACATCTTTTTCCGGCCACTGCCAGCTCAGATCCTGCACACGCAGGCGCAGGGCGCGGCGCATAACCGGCACGCGCGCAGCGGCCAGATCGGACACGATGTCTGCCCAGGGGGCCAGTAGCCGCGCCTCCAGCTCGGCAGCGCGTTCGCCTACCAGGGCATCACCATCACCCGGCAAGGGCCCGGTGACATGCAGCTCGCCGGCAGCCAGACGCGATGGCACGGCGGCATCGTCAGCCTCGGCCCGAAACACGGCGCTGCGCCCGTCCAGCTGCAGCACGTCGCCAGGCAGAAGGCTCTGCCAGCTGCCGTCCTGCACGCGTGCCGCCAGTACCTGGTTGAACAAGGCCGAGCGCACGGCTGACAGCCACAGGCTGTCGCGGGTGTCACGGCGACGGCGGCGGCCGGCACGGCGATCCGCCAGCAAGGCCAGACCGCGCGCGATGTTGCGGCCGTCATGGCCGAAGCGCTGCGGGCCGAAATAGTTGGGCACACCGGAAGTTGCCAATATCTGCAGACGGGCATCGACTGCCGCACGGTCAGCGTTCACCTGACGCAGCGTGATCTCGAAGCGGTTGCCGGCGTGGACGCCACGGCGCAGCTTTCTTTGGCAACGCTGGCAGGCCAGCACACGGTAGACGCCAGCATCCGCCGTGTCCGGACCAGCTGGGGTCTGCCAACCCTCGCCCAGCGGCCATGCTCCGTCACCATGCCAGTGCACGCTGAACCACTGCCGGGTCAGGGCACGGCGGTCCTTGAGACCGGAAAAACTGACGGCATCACGCGCCACGTCGAGTACCCGTGCCAGCTCGAGAGCGACCTGATCGGTATTGAGGTGGCGCTTCTCGACCCAGAGCCAGAGATGCTCTCCAGGCCCTGACCCCGAGTCCGGCGAGGGTCCGGTCCCGGGCTCGAAACCGAGCTGCTCATCGACCACGAAGTCATCGGCGCACTGCTTGAGAATGGCCGTGCCCAGCACCGGCCATGGTGACGGGCAGGTCGAGGCCGTCAGGCCGGCCACAGCATCACCACGGCATGCGCCTCGATGCCTTCACGGCGTCCGACGAAGCCGAGCTTCTCGGTGGTGGTGGCCTTGACGCTGACCTGGTCATACGCCACGCCGAGATCCTCGGCGATGCGCTCGCGCATCAGCGCAATGTGAGGTGCCAGCCTGGGGCGCTCGGCCAGCACGGTGACATCGGCATTGGCCACGACGAAGCCACGAGCATGGATCAGCGCAACGACATGGCGCAGCAGCACGCGGCTGTCGGCGCCGGAATAGGCGGCATCGGTATCCGGGAAGTGCTTGCCGATGTCACCCAGGGCCAGCGCACCCAGCAGGGCATCGGCCAGGGCATGCAGGGCCACGTCGCCATCGGAATGGGCAATCAGGCCCTGCTCGTGGGGAATGCGCACCCCGGCCAGGGTGACGTGATCACCGTCGCCAAAGCGATGCACATCGATGCCGTGGCCGACACGCGGCAGACGGGGCTGATCAGGATGGCTCATGCAGATACTCCGGATCGGGACTGGGCAGCCAGCAGGGCTTCGGCCAGTGCCAGATCCTCGGCAAAGGTTATCTTGAGGTTGTCGCGGGCACCCGATACCAGCAGCGGCGACAGGCCCAGGCGCTCCATGGCGGAGGCCTCGTCAGTGACCACGGCCCCGGCTGCGCGCGCCGCCAGCAGGGCATCATGAAGGCTGCCGAGCCGGAACATCTGAGGCGTCAACGCATGCCAGAGACCGTCCCGCTCGACCGTGGCCTGCACCTGCCCTGCCGCGTCCGCCCGCTTCATGGTGTCACGCACCGGGTTGGCAAGCAGGCCGCCGACCGGATGATCCTGCACCGCCGCCATCAGTCGCCGCACGTCTTCGGCACGAATCAGAGGACGCGCCACGTCATGAACCAGGACCCAGTCGCTGTCGGCGGCACCGCCATGGCGCAAGGCATCCAGACCAGCCAGCACCGAGTCCATGCGCTCGCCACCACCGGTGACAAAACGCAGGCGCTGGGGACGGGCATAGGCAAGCTCACGTGCTCGTGTGTCATCGGCCGCCACCGGCACCACCAGGTGCGCGATCGCAGGGATGGCTGAGAGCCTGTCCAGCGTGTGCTGCTGGATGGGCATGCCCGCCAGCGGCAGGTACTGCTTGGGAAGGTCGGCGCCGAAACGACGGCCGGCACCGGCAGCGGGAATCACCGCGTGCACGGCCATGCGTCAGGGCGTCTCGCCGGCAGCGCTGGAAGGAGCGGCTGACACCGGCGCCGTGGTGGCGGTCGGTGCCAGCGGCTTCACCGTCACCGGCGTGGCCGGGCGCACATCCGCCGTGGCCGAGCCGGCCAGCGGCTTGCCGGAGATCAGGTAGAAGGTCTCGTCGTCCTTGATCATGCCGAGATCAAGCCGGGCGCGCTCCTCGATGGCTTCGCGACCGTTCTTGAGATCGTTGACCTCGGCCTCCAGCACCTGGTTGCGGTGCCTGAGCTTGAGATTCTCGGCCTGCTGCTCGGCCACCGCCTGCTTCAGGCGATGCACGTCGAGAATGCCGCCCTCGCCGAACCAGAGCGTGGCCTGCAGGATCAGGAAGATGCCCGCGGCCAACCAGAGCAGCAAACGGCCAAGGCTGGACGCGGGTGTCATGCTCAGTTCAGGCCCTTGAACTCGGCCTTGCCGCGGTAGGGAGCGCTGTAGTCCAGTTCCTGCTCGATGCGCAGCAGCTGGTTGTACTTGGCGACGCGGTCGGAACGGCACAGCGAGCCGGTCTTGATCTGGCCGGCGCCGGTGGCAACAGCCAGGTCGGCGATGGTGGCGTCCTCGGTTTCACCGGAACGATGCGAGATCACCGTGGTGTAGCCATTGGCCTTGGCCAGGTAGATCGCATCCAGGGTCTCGGTCAGCGAGCCGATCTGGTTGAACTTGATCAGGATGGAGTTGCCCACGCCCTGGTTGATGCCCTTCTGCAGGATCTTGGGGTTGGTCACGAACAGGTCGTCACCCACCAGCTGCACGCGATGGCCCAGCTTCTCGGTGAGGATCTTCCAGCCAGCCCAATCGGACTCGTCGAGGCCGTCCTCGATGGAGATGATCGGGTAGCGGTCGCAGAGACCGGCCAGGTAATCGACGAACTCGGCCGAGGTGAAGGCCTTGTTGCCCTCGCCTTCGAGCACGTACTTGCCATCGTGGTAGAACTCGGAGGACGCGCAGTCCAGCGCCAGCATGACGTTTTCACCCGCCTTGTAGCCGGCGATGCCGATGGCCTCGACGATGACCTGCAGCGCCTCTTCGTTGCTGCTCAGGTTGGGCGCGAAGCCGCCCTCGTCACCGACGGCAGTGTTGAGACCGCGTTTCTTCAGCACGCCCTTGAGCGCGTGGAAGATCTCGGCGCCACAGCGCAGGGCCTCGGCGAACGAGGTGAAACCCACCGGTTCGATCATGAATTCCTGGATGTCGACGGTGTTGTCGGCGTGCTCGCCGCCGTTGATGATGTTCATCATCGGCACCGGCATGGTGTAGTGGGTATTGCTGCGCAGCGAGGCAATGTAGGCGTACAGCGGCTGGCCCTTGGCCTGCGCGGCAGCCTTGGCGATGGCCAGCGACACGGCAAGGATGGCATTGGCGCCGAGCTTGGACTTGGTCTCGGTGCCGTCCAGGGCGATCATGGCATGGTCCAGGCCGGACTGGTCGAACACGCTCTTGCCGACCAGCAGCTCGCGGATCGGGCCGTTGATGTTGGCGACGGCGTTGAGCACGCCCTTGCCGAGGTAGCGCGACTTGTCGCCGTCACGCAGCTCCAGGGCTTCGCGCGAACCGGTGGAGGCGCCGCTGGGCGCCGTGGCGCGGCCCATGATGCCGTTGTCGAGAATGACATCGGCCTCGACCGTGGGGTTGCCGCGGGAATCCATGATTTCGCGACCGCGAATGTCAACGATGGTTGCCATCTGTCTCATCTCCAGTGCAATGAACGAGGCCCGTTGCCGGGCACTGCAACAACAAGTCTTAGTGGGTGTCCAGGGTCGGGAAGCTCTTGACCAGGTCATCGACGGCCTTGACCTGGGTCAGGAAGGCCTCGAGCTGGGACAGGCGCAGGGCGCAAGGGCCGTCGCACTTGGCGACTTCCGGCTCCGGATGCGCTTCCAGGAACAGACCGGCCAGGCGCTGGGTCATGCCCGCCAGAGCCAGCTCGGTGACCTGGGCACGACGTCCGCCGGCCGCATTGGGCAGACCGCCCGGCATCTGCAGCGAGTGGGTGACGTCGAAGAACACCGGGTAGTTGAACTTCTTCATGATGCCGAAGCCGAGCATGTCGACAACCAGGTTGTTGTAGCCGAACGAGGAACCGCGCTCGCACAGGATGAGCTGGTCGTTGCCGGCCTCTTCGCACTTGGCGAGGATGTGCTTCATCTCATGCGGCGCCAGGAACTGGGCCTTCTTGATGTTGATGATGGCGTTGGTGCGCGCCATCGCCACCACCAGATCGGTCTGCCGCGACAGGAAGGCCGGCAGCTGGATGATGTCGGCAACTTCGGCCACTGGAGCGGCCTGGTGCGGCTCGTGCACGTCGGTGATCACCGGCACGCCGAAGGTCTTCTTGATCTCCTCGAAGATCTTCAGGCCCTCATCCAGGCCCGGGCCGCGGTAGGAATGCATGGACGAGCGGTTGGCCTTGTCGAAGCTGGCCTTGAAGACGTAGGGGATGCCCAGCTTCTCGGTGACCTTGACGTAGCTTTCGCAGATCTGCATCGCGAGATCACGCGACTCAAGCACGTTCATGCCGCCAAACAGCACGAACGGCAGGTCGTTGCCAATGCGGATGTCGCCAAGCGACAGGATCTTCTGCGTGGACATGGGTGCCACTCCCGAGGTGTCGTGTGTCGTTTTTGTTGTGATGACCGCTCAGTGTCCGGAATGCTGCAGCGCAGCGCGCACGAAGCCCGAGAACAGCGGATGGCCTTCGCGCGGCGAACTGGTGAATTCCGGGTGGAACTGACAGGCCAGGAACCACGGATGATCTTTGATCTCCACCATCTCGACCAGCGTCTTGTCGGCACTTCGTCCGGAAATCACCAGACCGGCGGCTTCCAGCTGCGGCAGATAGGTGTTGTTGACTTCGTAACGGTGGCGATGGCGCTCGGTGATCTGCTCGGCACCATAGGTGCTCTGCGCCAGCGTGCCCGGCTCCAGGTGACAAACCTGGGCCCCCAGTCGCATGGTGCCGCCGAGATCGGAACTGGCGTCACGACGCTCGACCTGGCCGTCCTCGGTCATCCACTCGGTGATCAGGCCGATCACCGGATGCGCACAACCCGGCTTGAGCTCGGAGGAGTTGGCATCGGCCAGGCCCGCCACATCCCGGGCGAACTCGATGACCGCGACCTGCATGCCCAGACAGATGCCGAGATAGGGAATCTTCTGCTCGCGCGCATGGCGTACCGTGGCGATCTTGCCCTCGGTACCGCGATCGCCGAAGCCGCCCGGCACCAGGATGCCGTCAACGCCGGCCAGCACCGAGATGCCCTGCTGCTCCACCGATTCGGCATCGATGTAGCGGATGCGCACCTTGGTCTTGTTGCGGATGCCGGCATGCAGCAGCGCCTCGTTGACCGACTTGTAGGCGTCGATCAGCTCAACGTACTTGCCGACCATGGCGATGGTGACTTCGCGCTCGGGATTGAGCAGGCCGTCGACCACGGCATCCCAGTCCGACAGGTCGGCGGGGCCAGCCTGAAGGCCCAGGCGTTCCACCACGAAGTCATCCAGACCCTGCTCGTGAAAGCGGCGCGGAATCTGGTAGATGGTCTTGGCATCCTTGGCAATGATGACCGCACGCTCTTCGACGTTGGTGAACAGCGAGATCTTGCGCTTGGAGTCGGCCGGCACGTCATGCTCGGAACGGCAGATCAGGATGTCCGGCTGCAGGCCGATCGAGCGCAGCTCCTTGACCGAGTGCTGGGTCGGCTTGGTCTTCAGCTCGCCCGCCGAGGCGATGTAGGGGATCAGGGTCAGGTGCATGAGCAGCGAGCCCTGGTAGCCGAGCTCGATGCGCAGCTGACGCACCGCTTCCATGAACGGTTGCGACTCGATGTCACCAGCGGTGCCGCCAATCTCGACGATGGCGATGTCATGGCCCTTGGCACCGTCGCGCACGCGCTGCTTGATGGCGTCGGTGATGTGCGGGATCACCTGCACGGTGCCGCCCAGGTAGTCACCGCGACGTTCCTTCTGCAGCACGTCAAGGTAGATGCGGCCGGAGGTGAAGTTGTTCTTCTTGCTCATGCGCGAACGGCGCAGGAAGCGTTCGTAGTAGCCCAGGTCAAGGTCGGTCTCGGCGCCATCGTCGGTGACAAAGACCTCGCCGTGCTGATACGGGCTCATGGTGCCCGGATCGACATTGATGTAGGGATCCATCTTGATCATGGTGACCTTGAGACCCCGCGCCTCCAGCAGTGCCGCCAGCGATGCCGCCGAAATGCCCTTGCCCAGCGAAGAAACCACACCACCGGTGACAAAAATGAACTTGGTCATGAAAAATCCAGGCCGCTTGCGTGTTGAGGCGCACCCACGTCGTGGGTACAAAGACGGGACAGAATGTTATCACGCAGGGATAGTCTGCGGGAGCCCGCGCCACAAAAGCAGAAGGCCCCTTGCGGGGCCTTCCGGTGTCTCCAGATGCTCAGGACAGCTTAGAAGTTGTACTGGGCACGGGCGGTGATGGCCGAGGCATCGAGATCAGAGGCCCCGTTCTTGGCGTTGCCATCCACGTACTCGACCATGAAGCGGGTGTTCGGGGTCGCGTAGTAGTTGACACCCACCGCGTAGTAGGACGCTTCCACATTGTCGAGATCCTTGTTCTCGATCTTGTCGAAACGGGCCTTGAGCTCGACGGCACCCTCTTCGCCATTGACCTTGGGCGACTTGAACACGCCCTTCTTGAAGTCATAGGCCTTCTCGTGGGCGGTCAGGAAGTAGCTGGCCTGCACGTAGTAGGTGTCGAGATCCTGGTCATCATTGGTGCCGGCACCAAGAGCACCCAGGGTACGGTTGTCCTTGAAGCTCGACTTGGCGTATTCGCTCTGCAGCGAGAGGGCACCGAAGCGGGCAGCCAGTTCGGCAGCCAGGGTGGTCTGTTCGTTGAAGATGCCGCTGGTGATCAGGTTGCCGCTGCGCAGACCGTTCTCGCGACCCACGACACGCACGTTCTTCGAGGTGGTGTTGCTTTCGAAGTTGTCCTGGGTGGCGCTCAGACCGATGTGCACGATGTTGCCGTTGGAACGGATCGGCACGATGAAGCCACGCGCGTTGACACCCAGGCCCTGGGTTTCCCTGTCGGACACCGAGCGCGGGGTGTAGACCGACACGCCGTAGCCGAAACCTTCGCCAGAGCCATCGAGGAAGGCACCGGTGGTGAACTGGTTGTTGTAGATGCCGGTGGCGGTAGCGAACGGACGCTCCATGAACGTGATTTCATTGGAGCTGGTCAGCTCTTCCATGCCACGGTAGGGCTTGGCCTGACCCAGACGCAGGTTCTTGTCACCCAGCACCTTGCGGCCGATCCACATTTCACGGAAGCCTTCGTTGCCCTTGGTACTGGCGGTGGCACCAGTAAGCACCGAAGAGATGGACACCGTACCTGCAGGGCAGCTGCCCGACACGGCCGTGACCACGTTGGTGGTGGTGTTCTGGCAGAGACGCGTGGTGGTGGTCGTCGTGCTGGTCAGCTCTTCCGAGCTGGTGGCGAAATCGTTCTCGAACTTGAAGTTCCAGTCATAGGCCTTGCCTTCCAGGCTGAGACGGGCGCGACGGAAGAAGAACTGGCTGTTGGACTTTTCGGCAGCCGCCGTAAAGCCGCTGTCCTTGTTGTCTTCGTTGACGTAGTAGTTGCCGTCGAAGTGGATGCGGCCACCGAGCTTGAATTCGAAGTTGCCGTCTTCCGACTTGATCTGGAAACCACCCTTGGTCTTCACTTCATCGGCAGCGAGAGCCGGAGTCGCCAGGGTGGCGGCAGCGATGGCAACAGCCAGGGTCTTGATCGTCATGTTCATTGTGTAAACCTCAACCAGTCAGCTAGTAAGAGCGGCTTGTCAGCCAGTCCCCCCGCACAGAGCCAGGGACATGGGCCTGCTGCCGGGATGCCGCGAAGTATTGGCGAGATTTGTGACAGGACGGCGCCAGTTTGATGACAGATTGGTTACAACTGATTTGGTTTACATCCGTACGGATATTTTTCAGGCAGACGCAGAGCGACAGCGTACCGCTCAAAGCCCCAGACGCTTGGCCTCCTGCCAGAGCGCTTCCTTGTCATCCAGCGAGGCCTCTGCCAGCGGCACGCCTTTCGCCTTCAGCACCGTCTCGATGTGACCGAAACGACGACGGAACTTGGCGATGCAGCCGAGCAGGGCCTGCTCGCTGTCGATACGCAGATGCCGCCCGATGTTGACGCAGCAGAACAGCAGATCGCCCAGCTCGTCCTGCAAGGCCGATGCCGGTGCCTGCTGGTCCAGTGCCTGCTCAAGCTCGTCGAGCTCCTCGCGCAGCTTGGCGATCACGGCACGCGGATCATGCCAGTCGTAACCCACCTCGCTCGCCCTGGCCTGCAGCTTCTCGGCACGCAGCAGTGGCGGCAGCCCGGCACCCACCTTGTCAAGAAACGCGGGTTCGGGCAGTGCCCGGCCGGTTTCCGCCAGATGCGTCGCCGCCCTGAGCGCCTTTTCCTGCGCCTTGATGTCCTGCCATTGCGCAGCCACCTGGTCGGCAGACAACGTCTGGCGCGGCAGGTCCAGACGACCGTCGCGGAAGATGTGCGGATGGCGACGGATCAGCTTGTCGACGATGGCCGCCGATACTGCATCGAAGTCAAACAGGCCCTGCTCGCTGGCCAGCTGGGCCTGGAACACTACCTGCAGAAGGAGATCGCCCAGTTCGTCCCGCCACTCCGCAGGCGAGCCGGACGCGACGGCCTCGACCACCTCGTAGGCTTCCTCCAGCGTGTAGGGCGCCAGGGTTTGCGGCGTCTGAGCCAGATCCCACTCGCAGCCCTGCTCCGGATCACGCAGACGCGCCATGACCTGCAGCAGCTGCTGAAGGGCTGGCACCTGGAACTCGGGCAACGTCACGACGGGCCGTTCAGACATCACGCGACTCCTGACCTGCTCCCTGCCCCTGACTGGTCAGACGACGCGCCTCGATCACGTTGGGCAGCTGCTCGATGCGCGTCAGCACGCGCGAGAGCTTGGACAGGCCGGTCACCTCCAGGGTAATGCGCATGCTTGCCGTGCTGTCACGCTTGTCGGAATGGGTCTGCACGCCGGTGACATTGACCTGCTCGTTGGCCAGCACGGCCGTGATGTCACGCAGCAGGCCGGTACGGTCCCAGGCACGCACCTGGATGTCGACGGCATAGGTATCGGCCTCGCGGGTCTGCCACTGCACCTCGACTTCGCGCGCAGGATCCTCCTGCTTCAGACGCATGAACTCGGGACAGCCGCGGGCATGGATGCTGACGCCTCGACCGACCGTGACATAGCCGACGATGGGCTCGCCCGGCACCGGCTTGCAGCAGCCGGCGATGTGGGTCAGCAGATTGCCGACGCCTTCAATGATGATGCCCGAGCCACGCTCGGCGGCACTCTGCCGTGCCGGACGCACCGGCAGCTCGGGCAGCGCCAGCTGCTCATGGCTGGGCAGCACAAGACCCTCGTGCAGGGCATGGGTGACGCGCGCCAGCGGCAGATCGCCGGCACCCAGCGCCACCAGCACGTCCTCGCCCGTGCGGACATTGAAGCGCGACGCGATCTTGTCGAGTGCGGCACGGTGATAATGCAGGCCAAGTCGCGACAGTTCACGCTCCAGCAGCACCCTGCCCTCGGCCAGATTGCCCTCGCGATCCTGCTGCTTGAACCAGTGTCTGACCTTGGCCAGGGCACGGCTGGTGCCGAGATAGCCCGAGGCCGGATTCATCCAGTCACGGCTGGGCTGACCGCCGCGCGTGGTCATCACCTCGACCTGCTCGCCAGTCTGCAGCTTGTAGGTGATGGGCACGATACGGCCGTTGACCTTGGCGCCGCGGCAGCCGTGACCGACCTCGGTATGGATGTGGTAGGCGAAATCCAGCGGTGTCGCGCCGGCCTGCATGTCGATGACATGGCCGTCACGGGTGAACACGTAGATACGCTCGTCGTGGATGGCCTGATTGATCTGCTCGGCGAGGTCATCCAGTCCCTGATCACCGATGTCATCCTGCCATTCCAGCACCTGCCGCAGCCAGGCGATCTTGTTTTCATAGCGCAGATCGGAGCGTGCCGACTTGCCTTCCTTGTAGGTCCAGTGCGCGCAGACGCCGAGCTCGGCCTCCTGATGCATGTCGAAGGTGCGGATCTGCACCTCCAGCGGCTTGCCGGACGGGCCGATGACCGCGGTGTGCAGCGAGCGGTAGCCGTTCTCCTTGGGTGTCGCGATGTAGTCGTCGAACTCCTTGGGGATGTGCTTCCACAGCGAGTGCACCACGCCCAGCGCGGCATAGCAGTCGCGCACCTCGGGCAGCAGGATGCGCACCGCGCGCACGTCATAGACCTCGTGGAAACCGATGCCCTTGCGCTGCATCTTCCGCCAGATGGAATAGATGTGCTTGGCGCGCCCGCTGACTTCCATGCGCACCATGCCCATGCGCTCGAGGTTGTCGCGCAGGGTCTGGATGACCTGCTGGATGTAGCCGTCGCGATCCAGTCGCTTCTCGTCGAGCAGACTGGCGATATGCTTGTAGGCCTCCGGCTCCAGGTAGCGGAACGACAGGTCTTCGAGCTCCCACTTGATGTGGCCGATGCCGAGGCGATGTGCCAGCGGCGCGTAGATGTCGAAGATTTCCCGGGCCACGCGGCGCTTGCGCTCGTCGCTGGCCTCCTTCAGCTCGCGGATGGCGAAGGTGCGCTCGGCGAGCTTGATCAGGGGCACGCGCACGTCATCGATCATGGCCACCAGCATCTTGCGCACGCTGTCGAGCTGCTGCGCCTCGGTGCCGCTGCCGGGCCGGTGGTGGTCCGGATTGATCAGACGGCTGATGGCGGCCATGCGCAACACGCCGTCGATGAGCTGGGCAATGTCCTGGCCAAAGTCCTTCTCGATCTGGCGCGGCTCGACCCGCCCTTCACGCACCGAGCGGTAGAGCACCGCCGCGATCAGGGAATCCTGGTCGAGGTTGAGCTCGGCCAGGATGTCGGCCATGGCCAGACCGGTCAGGAAGCTGGAGGTTCGGGTCGACCAGACGTTGTGGCGGGCCTCGGCCTCGCGGTCGAGCTGCTCGGCGTAGCGGCAGGCGCGCAACAGCTCGGCCGGATCATGCAGCTCGACCTGGTCCTGGATGCGCGCGAGCCAGGTCTCCAGATCGACGCTGCCGTCGACCCGGACCGGATAATCTTCGCGAACCTTGACCATGGTGATGCCTTTTCCTGTTGCTCTTGCCCTGTTATGGGGCGCTCAACGCCGTTTTTCAAACAGGGCGATGGACTCCACATGCGTGGTGTGCGTGAACATGTCCATCACTCCTGCCTTGACCAGCACATAGCCCTGCTCCGCCATGGCGCCTGCATCACGTGCCAGTGTCGCCGGATTGCAGGACACGTAGACCACACGCCGCGCCCCCAGTTTCGCCAGATGCGGAATCACCTCGAGCGCACCGCTGCGCGGCGGATCGATCAGGATCTTGTCGAAACCCAGCCCGGCCCAGGGCTGGGTCTGGAAGTCCTGGGTCAGGTCATGGGCATGAAACGACACATTGCCCAATCCGTTGGCACGCGCATTCTCGTAGCCACGCTCGACCATGCTCGCGACACCCTCGACGCCCACGACCTCCCTGGCACGGGTCGCCAGCGGCAAGGTGAAATTGCCGAGACCGCAGAACAGGTCCAGCACACGCTCGTCCGGACGAGGATCAAGCAATTCCAGTGCCAGACTGATCATGCGCTGGTTGATGTCGGCATTGACCTGGGTGAAGTCATTCGGGTGAAAGGCCATGGTCAGCCCGGTGCCAGCCGGTGCGGCCGGCGGCGTGAACGCGGCCAGATGGTAGGCCAGACGATCCGGCCCCTGCTCCGGCCAGATCTTGTGCACGGAGTCGTAACCGGCAGGTTGCAGATAGGCCTGCCAGCCACGGCTGGCGCAGAACGCGATGATGGCCTGGCGATCCGCCTCCACCAGCGGCACCAGATGGCGGAACACCAGCGCAACGTCCTCGTGACCCGGCAGGCGATCACCCGCCGCCACTTCGACCTGGGCAATGTGATCGCGAGCCTGCAGACCGGCGATCAGCTCGCGCAGCGGTGTCACTGCCTGACCGAGACGCGGGTCCATGACCGCGCAGGCGTCGATCTCGGCCAAGTAGCTGGCCTGACGCTCGCGGAAGCCGACCAGCAGCTTCTCCTTCTTGATCACGTAGCGCACACCCAGACGCGCCTTGCGGCGATAGCCCACCGCGGCATCATGGGTCAGCGGGGCCAGCCAGGTCTCCGGGCTGAGTCCGCCGAAATGACGCAGATGATCGGCCAGCACGGACTGCTTGAAGGCGATCTGCGCGGGCGGGGCCATGTGCTGCAGCGAACAGCCGCCACAGACACCGAAGTGTGCGCACGGCGGCTGGACCCGGTCAGCGGCGGCATACTGCACCGATACCACCTGGGCCTCATCGAATTTCTTGTTGCTGAAGGTCACCTGGACGGTCACCTGCTCGCCTGGCAGCGCACCATCAACAAACACCAGCTTGCCGTCCTCGCGCTGCGCGATGCCGCGCCCCTCGTGGCTGAGGCGATCAATGGTCAGGTCCAGCGGCGGCTGGGCACGCAGTTTTTCTTTCTTGCGAACACGGGGCATGAGGCTCTCGAAAAGCAGATCGTCAGGAAATCGGGGCATTCAGCGGACTGTCGGCCGGCATCGCGGCCGTCGCCGTCTGCCACTGCGACAGGAAGTCCAGCAGATGCGGCTGGCCGCTGGCGCGCAGGGTGTCCTGCAGCAGCGCGAACTCGGCATCCAGCGCGGTCTGATCCAGCAGTCCGCGCATGAACTGGAAGCGCAAGAACACCAGCCAGGTGTTGAGCACGTCGGTCTCGCAGTACTGGCGGATCTTCGCCAGCTCGCCGGCCAGGAAAGACGGCCAGACCTGGCTGCCGTCCATGCCCATCTTGCCGGGAAAGCCCAGCAAGGTGGCGATCTGGTCCAGCGGCTGCACGGCACGCGCCTGGTAGCCGGCGAGCAGATCCATGAGATCGGTGTGACGGGCGTGGAAACGCCCCAAGTAGTTGTTGAACTTGGCGTCGCGGTTGTGCTCGCCCTGGTCCCAGTAGCTGGGCGCCTGCACGCCATGCAGCAGGGCCCGGTAATGCAGCACCGGCAGGTCGAAGCCGCTGCCGTTCCACGACACCAGCGTGGGCTGGTAGCGTTCCAGACCGGCAAAGAAACGCTGGATCAGCTCGCCTTCGGTCGAGGACTCCTCGCCCAGCGACCACACCTTGATGCCGTCGCGGGTTCGCAGCACGGCCGAAATGCAGACCACGCGCTGCAGGGAGTGGCGGATGAAATCGGAACCGCCGGTCTCCTGGCGGCGCAGCTTGAACAGCGCCTCGGCGGCAGCGGCGTCATCCAGCCCGGCCAGTCCGTACAGACGACGGCCACCGGCGATGTCCGGCACCGTCTCGATGTCAAAGACCAGGGTATTCATGGTCACGCTCCGCGATCAGGCCGGCACCGGCGTGAACACGCCGGTGGACAGGTAACGGTCACCGCGATCACAGACGATCGCGACAATGACGGCATTCTCGACACGCTTGCTCAGCTCCAGCGCCGCCCACACCGACCCGCCCGAGGACACGCCACAGAAGATGCCCTCCTCGCGTGCCAGACGGCGCATCATGGTTTCCGCCTCCGCTTGCGGGATGTCGATGACCTCGTCGACGCGCTGACGCTCGAAGATGGTCGGCAGGTATTCCTGCGGCCAGCAGCGTATGCCCGGAATCTGCGCGCCGTCGGCCGGCTGCAGACCGATGATGCGGATCGCCGGGTTCTGCTCCTTGAGAAAGCGCGAGGTGCCCATGATGGTGCCGGTAGTACCCATGGAGCTGACAAAATGGGTGATGCGGCCCTGGGTCTGGCGCCAGAGCTCCGGCCCGGTACCCTCGTAGTGCGCCTGCGGATTGTCCGGGTTGCCGAACTGGTTGAGCACCTTGCCCAGCCCCTCGGCCTGCATCCTCAGCGCCAGGTCACGGGCGCCCTCCATTCCTTCGGCCTGGGTCACCGAGATCAGCTCGGCGCCATAGGCAGCCATCGCGTCGCGCCGCTCCTGGCTCTGGTTGGCCGGCATGATCAGGATCATGCGATAACCCATGATCGCCGCCGCCATGGCCAGAGCGATGCCGGTGTTCCCGGACGTGGCCTCGATCAGCGTGTCACCGGGCGAGATCTCGCCGCGCTGCTCGGCGCGCTGGATCATCGACAGTGCCGGACGGTCCTTGACCGAGCCCGCCGGGTTGTTGCCCTCGAGCTTGACCAGCACGATGTTGGAGGTCTGCCCGGGCAGACGCTGCAGGCGCACCAGCGGCGTGTTGCCGATGCAGTCGGCGATGGTGGGATAGGTCATGCCCGACAACTCGCGGAGTGGAAAACAGCGCATTGTAATGGAAAGCGCTGCCGCCCCCCACTGTCATGCCGACAGATCCCTTCCCACCTGCAGCAGCCCGTGACAGCGTGCTAGGCTAGCTGCGCACATCCCTTGGAGGCGCGCATGCTGCCCTGGCTACTCCACTATCGTCTGCTGCTGGCCGTGCTGCTGCCCACCAGCTTCTTCCTCGTCCTGCTGCCCGCACTCAACCTGGGCATGTACCGGCAGGATCTGCAGCGTCAATTCGAGAATCAGGGCCTGTTCACCATCGAGAAGGCCGGCGCCTGGCTGGACCGGCGCCAGATCAGCACGCCTGACCTGCAGGGCTGGCTGTCGCAGCAGCTGGAATTCGAAGGTCTGCGCCGCATCACCCTGCTCGACTCGCAGGGCCAGGTCATCGCCGAGGCCGGCATGAGCGACTTTCCGCGCCCTGACATCACCGGTCTGCACCAGCGCGCGCCGACGAGTCTGCGCCTGCACGTGCTGTCAGTCGCTGTCGACGAAGGCATGCACTGGATCGCCATTCTGCCCGACCAGCGCCGCCTCATCCTGACCGGCACCGACCGGCCGCAGAAGATCGCCTTCTACGAACGGGTATTGCAGTACGTGCTGATTCTGGTGGTCTCCATCGGGATCCTGTTCCTGCTGATCCGTGTGCAGATCCGGCGCACCCTGGCCCCCTTGGCAACACTGGACAAGTCGCTGCCCATCGACATGCCGGTCAGCCGGATGACCGTGCCGGAAGAGGCACGTGAAGTCTGGCCCAGCTTCGCCATGCACCTGGACAAGCTGTTCAAGCAGTGGGCGACCCAGGAGGCCAGCCTCAAGGAGGATGTCGCGCTGCTCGACGAGGAGCTCAAGGAGGCCCTGGTCACGGTCGAACGCCAGAATCTCGCCCTGCACAGCGTGCGCCGTTCGGCAAGCGCCAGCACCGAATTGAAATCGGAGTTTCTCGCCAACATCAGCCACGAGATCCGCACGCCGCTGGTCAGCCTGATCGGCTTTGCCCGCTTGCTGGAGCGCACCCCGCTCAATGAGCGCCAGCACGACCATGTCAACGACCTCAAGCAGTCTGCCGAACATCTGCTGGCCATGCTCAACGACATGCTTGACCTGTCCAAGATGGAGGCCGGCCGACTCACCCTGGATGCCACCCCGGTATCATTGCGCGAGGTGGTGTCGCAAACCCTGGGCATGCTGCAACCGCTGATCGGCGACAAGCCCGTCACCCTGCATCAGCACGTCAGTGACAGCATCCCGCGCAGCATGCTCGGCGACCCCATGCGCCTGAAGCAGATCATGACCAACCTCATCAGCAACGCCATCAAGTTCACGCCATCCGGCGAGGTCAATGTCAGCCTCGACGTGACGCGGCAGGATGCCATCAGCGCCGACCTCGTGCTCATCGTTCGTGACAGCGGCATCGGCATTCCCCGGCATCTGCAGGAGAGCCTGTTCGACGCCTTCGAACAGGCCGACACCTCGACCTCGCGGCGCTTCGGCGGCACCGGACTGGGCCTCACCATCACGCGGCAGCTGGTCGAGCTGATGGGTGGTCGCATCACGGTTGAAAGCCAGCAGGGTCTGGGTTCCACCTTCACGGTGCGTTGGCAGATGCGCAAGGACCCCTTCGAGTCCCTGGCACCGATCACGGACTCGGCGCCGCTGACCCTGCCGATACGCCAGATTCCCATGCTGGATCCACCGCTGCAGGTGCTGGTGGTCGATGACCACCCCGCCAACCTCAAGCTCATGCAGACCTGGCTGGGCGACATCGGCATCATCACGGTGGCGGTCGACAACGGTCCGGAAGCCATACACCGCGCCAGCCAGCAGCCCTTCGACCTGGTCTTCATGGATATCCAGATGCCCGGCATGAGCGGACTGGAAGCCGCGCAGGCCATACGGGCCAATGAGTCACAGGGCCATCGCGTGCCCATCATCGCGCTGACCGCGCACGCGCTCAGCTCGGAGCGCGAGTTCTGGGCCAGCAACGGCATTGACGACTACGTCAGCAAGCCGCTGCACGAATCCCAGCTGCTGCACATCCTGCAGCAGTGGACACGCTTCGTGATCTGGCAGGCGCCGGTGGTTGACTGGGACATGGCCACCCAGCGCGCAGGCGGTCGACGCGATCTCGCGGAAGAACTTCTGCAGGAGCTGCTCAAGGACTTGCCGGCTTGCCTGCAGCGCATGCGGCAGGCCATCTCCAGCCAGAATGCCTCAGCCTGGAAAGACGAGGTGCATCGCCTGCTCGGGGCCTGCCGCTACTGCGGCGTGCCGGAACTGCACCAGGCCCTGGAGGCCGCCATGACAGCCTGTCAGGAAGCCGGGGGCCAGTGGCCCTGCGCAAGCAGCATCGACGCCGTGCTGAACGGCATCGATGGCTTGCAGAACTGGCAGCGCAAGCAGACGGATGTCAGCGCGGAGCCATCCGGATAGCGCCGTCGATGCGGATGGTTTCACCATTGATGAAGCTGTTTTCGGCAATGTGCGCGACCAGCTGACCATATTCCTCGGGAACGCCCAGGCGCTTGGGGAACTGCGTCATCTCGATCAGCGGCAGCTTCACCGAGTCCGGCGAGGCATTCATCAGCGGGGTGTTGAAGATGCCCGGTGCGATGGTATTCACGCGCACCCCGAGCGTGGCGAGATCACGTGCCAGCGGCAGCGTCATGCCGACCACCCCGCCCTTGGACGCGGAATAGGCTACCTGGCCGATCTGGCCGTCAAAGGCCGCCACCGAGGCCGTATTGATGATGACGCCACGCTCGCCATCCGCGTTGGGGTCATTCTTCGCCATCTCGGCAGCGGCCAGACGCGTGACATTGAAAGTGCCGACCAGGTTCACCGTGATGACCTTGTTGAACACCTCCAGCGAATGTGGGCCGTTCTTGCCGACGGTGCGCTGGGCGCTGCCGATGCCGGCACAGTTGACCACCACATGCACCCCGCCCCACTTCGCCGACACGGCAGCGAGACCGGCCTGCACCGACGCCTCGTCAGACACGTTGACCTGGCAGAACAGGGCATTGGCGCCCAGCTCGGCGGCCACAGCGCTGCCGTTCTCGGCATTGAGATCGAACAGGGCGACGCGGACGCCGCGAGCGAGCAGAACGCGGGCAGTGGCCAGACCCAGGCCGGAGGCGCCACCGGTAATGACGGCAATCTTGTCTTGCAGCTGCATGAGAACTCCTGAAGAAAACTGACCATTCAGTCACGGCCCGGAGAATACCACCGCCAGCCAGACTGGCAAGCCGTCAGATCAGTCCGATGCCGGATATCTCGCGGGCAAGGCGCGCGGCATGGTTGTCGGTCATGCTGCCGACGAAGTCGAGCACGCGCAGATAGCCCTCGTACAGGCTGACCGCTTCCGGCAAAGGCACCTCGAGCAAGGCCAGCTGGGTGCGCTGACGATGGCTCAGCGCATCCGGACCCTGCGTGCAGAGGGCATGCACGGTCGGCACCAGGGTATCCAGAATGACGGCGAGGCAGGGATAGGCCGCCACCTCGGTGACCACCTTGCTGCGGTGCCGGTAGACCTTCTCGCTGGCCAGCTGCTTGGACGCCGCCAGCGTGTCCCGGATTTCCGGCGAGGCACCGGCAATCAGGTCATGCATGGGCAGCTCACCGGCCAGCAGGGCGTCATGGTGACGCATGAAGGTATCGGCCAGATCCTTCACGCAGCGCCCCACCATGGTGCCGCGCAGCGCCGCTGCGTACTGGCGCGGATCACGTATCTGCCAGACCTTGTCGGGATCGACGATGGGCGCCAGCAGGCGCTGCAGCTCGACCAGGTCAAGGATCTCCATCTCGACCGCATCCTCGAGATCCACGATGGCATAGCAGATGTCGTCCGCGGCCTCCATGAGGTAGGACAGCGGATGCCTGACCCAGCATTCGGCACTGCGCCGGAGCAGGCCAAGCTCCTCCGCCACGGCATCGAAATAGGCCAGCTCGGCCTGGTAGATGTTGAACTTGCCCTTGTCCGGAAAGGTCTGTGCCGTCCACGGGTATTTGACCAAGGTGCCCAGGCTGGCCGCCGTCAGGCGCATGCCGCCCTCGCCGCTGTACATCTCCAGGCTGCAGACCTGGCGCAGGCCGTGGGCATTGCCTTCGTAGGTCTGGATGTCCGCACGCTGGCCCGCGCTCAACTGCGCCAGCAACGCCGCGCGCGACGGCTCGCGAAACCAGTCGCGCAGGGCATATTCACCCGTGTGCCCGAAGGGCGGATTGCCCAGATCGTGTGCCAGACAGGCAACCTGTACAGTGGAGCCGATGTCATAGGGCGTGTAAGGTTCAGGCAAATGACCACCCGCACGCAGCATGGCACCGACCCGGTTGCCCAGGCTGCGCCCGACGCTGGCGACCTCGATGCTGTGCGTCAGGCGGTTGTGGGTATGATCATTGCGCGCCAGCGGATGCACCTGGGTCTTGCGACCGAGACGACGGAAGGCGCTGGAAAACACGATGCGATCATGATCAATGTGAAACTCCGAGCGCAGCCCCGCGCTGCCATCCTCGCTCACGGCCGCCGGCATCGCACGCAGGCCGCCATCGCGAACCTTGAAGCGGGTGGCAGACAGCAGTGTTGACCAGTGCATGCGCTCGGACATCGTTTCACTACCCTGAAATGACAGACAGGGCATCATGGCCAAATGTGACCGGGATGGCCAGCACCGGGCATGGCATACTGGTCACGTCACACTGAGGACTACGAGGATGCTGAGAATGCTGGATGAGCTGTTTCGCAACAACCGTTCCTGGGCCGATTCCGTGAAGGCTCGCGATCCGGATTTCTTCGAAAAACTGGCTCAGCAGCAAACCCCGCAGTTTCTCTGGATCGGTTGCGCAGACAGCCGGGTTCCTGCCAACGAGATCATGGGGCTGCTTCCCGGCGAGGTGTTCGTGCACCGCAATGTCGCCAACCTGGTCGTGCACACGGACATGAACTGCCTGTCCGTGCTGCAATATGCCGTCGAGGTGCTCAAGGTGAAGCACATCCTGGTCACCGGCCACTACGGCTGCGGCGGCGTCAAGGCGGCCATGGAAACCCAGAAGTTCGGTCTGATCGACAACTGGCTGCGACACATCCGGGACATTCATCGCATCCACGAAAGCGCCTTTGTCGGCCTGACCCATGAGCAGAAGATCGACCGCATGTGCGAACTGAACGTGGTCGAGCAGGTCGCCAACGTGTGCCACACCACCATCCTTCAGGATGCCTGGGCACGTGGCCAGGATGTCTCGGTGCACGGCTTCATCTTCAGCGTGCGCGACGGCATCCTGCGCGATCTCGGCGTGCACTACAGTGCCGCCAACCAGCTGCCGCCGATCTACCGCATGGACGAGACAGCCTCCTGACGGAGGCTGGCGGTGCCGCCCTGCATCAACGCAGGGCGGACTCCGTGATCCGCGTCAGCGCGTGGCACACTCGGTGTAGTCCAGCTCGACACGGCGATTGAGCTTCCAGGCCGCTTCGTCGTGGCCATCGGCAACCGGCTTCTCCTTGCCCATGCTGACCACGGCGATCTTGTCGCTGCTGACACCCTTGCTGACCAGATAGCGCGCCACCGCATTGGCGCGGCGTTCCCCCAGCGCCAGATTGTAGTCATGCGTGCCGCGCTCGTCGGTATGCCCGGTGAGCTGGGCGATGGTCTTGCCGCCCTTGAGCAGCACCGCGACATGGGCGTCCAGGCTGTCGGCCGCTTCCGGCGCCAGCTCGCTGGCATCGGTGGCGAAGTAGTAGACCTTCTGCGCCAGCTTTGCCTGCACGGCCGGATCCAGGCCAGCAAACAGGCGCTCCAGTTCCTGCGGATTGCACAGACGACGCTTGCCCGGCTCGGCCTCGACCGTGCCCACGCCCAGCACCGGCGGCAGCGTGTCCGACTGCATGTCCGGCGAGGTCGCCGGCGTGCTGCCGGAGCGGAACAGCGAACAGCCGCTCAGGCTGGCCAGCAGCACGGAACCGATCACCACGTTCTTCACTGTCATGTTCATGGGTTTTCTCCTTGGGTCAGGGGGATGGATCAACGCAACCAGGGCGACCAGACCGGCTCGCGGATCTCGCCTTCAATCGCCGGCAAGGTCAGGCGGAAACGCCCGTCCAGCGACATGATGGACAGCACGCCCTTGCCGGCACGCAGGGTGCTGTAGACCAGCATGCGGCCATTGGGCGCAAAACTGGGGGACGCATCGAGACGCGTCGAGGTCATGCGGCTGAACACGCCATTGCGCAGGTCCAGCGTGGCGATGCGGTACTGGCCGTCACCGTTCTCGTTGACCACCGCCAGCGTCCGCCCGTCCGGGCTCAAGTCAGGGCGGGCATTGAAACGGCCATCGAAAGTCAGGCGCCGGACCTCGCCGCTGGCCAGCTGCAGGCGATAGATCTGCGGCTTGCCGCTGCGGTCGGAGGTGAACACCAGCGATTGGCCGTCAGCACTCCAGCGCGGCTCGGTATCAATGGCAGGATGATCGGTCAGGCGTGTCAGGGCACGCGTCTTCAGATCCATCACGTAGAGTTCGGGGTTGCCGTCCTTCGAGAGCGCCATGGCCATGCGCTGGCCGTCCGGCGACCATGCAGGCGAGCTGTTCAGCCCCGGAAACTGGGTCAGCTGGGTACGCTGACGCGTGGCCAGGTTCTGCGTGAAGATCGCCGGGCGACCGCTTTCGAACGACACATAGGCAACCTGGCGGCCATCCGGCGACCAGGTCGGCGAATTGATCGGTTCGGCCGAGTCCAGCGCGGTCACGTGGCGCTTGCCATCCATGTCGGAAATGCCGAGCCGGTAGCGCAGCTTGCCGTCACGACGGTAAGAGTTCACGTACAGCAGATGGGTGCTGAAGAAACCGCGCTCACCGGTGATGCGCTGATAGATGCGGTCACTGATGTAATGACCGACATCACGCCAGCGCCCAGTCCCGGCTGACAGCCGCTCGCTGAGCAGGGCATTGCCGTCACGGTCGGCCAGCGTGTACTGGAACGAGAGGCGACCATCGGGCTGACGCAGCACCTGGCCGCGGACCACGAGTCCCGCTGCCGACAACCAGTCTTCCGAGGACGAGACCACGGGCGGTGTCACGGCATCGCCATCACTGCCATACGGACCGATGGCCCGGAACACGTCGGCATGGTTGAGATTCGAGCGAATGATGCTGCCCAGGTTCTCGCCGACCTGCTCACCCGTGAACGGCGCCACGGCGATCAGACGCGCATCGTCCGGAACCTGGGTGATCTCTATGGTCAGGGAGGCTTGCGCCGTCGCCGTCGCCGTCAGGCTGGCAGCACAGACCATGCCGACCAGAAAATGCAACCGCATGAAATGACTCCGGCACACCCTGTGCTCATGTCATGACCCTGGAAAAACAAGAGGCGCCCGCAGGCGCCTCTGGCTCAGCCTGCCGCTTACTGGGCGGGCGGGTTGATGCGAACCTCGACACGGCGGTTCTGCGAACGACCGGCTTCGCTGCTGTTGGAAGCGATCGGCGAGGACTTGCCGTAACCGGCCGCCGAGACACGACCCGAGGCCACGCCACGGTTGACCAGGTAGGACGCCACCGAATTGGCGCGATCCTGCGACAGCTTCATGTTGTAGGCGTCGGCGCCGACATTGTCGGTGTGACCGGAGACCGAGATCGTGGTGTTCTTGTATTCCTTGAGCACGTCGGCGACGGCATCGAGAACCGGGTAGAAGTCGGCACGAATGCTGGCCTGGGCGGTCGGGAAGGTGATGTTGCCCGGCATGATCAGGTTGATGGCACCAGTGGCCGGGTCACGCTGCACGCCCACGCCGACACCGGCGAGACGGTCACGCAGCTTCTTTTCCTGGACGTCCATGTAGACGCCAACGCCACCGCCGGCAACACCGCCGATCGCTGCGCCCTGCAGGCAGCGGTCATCGCGCTTGCCCTTCTCGGTGGTTGCAGCCGCAATGCCGCAACCCAGTGCAGCACCAATGGCTGCGCCGTAGGCTGCCTTGGCAACCTGACGCTCACCGGTGTAGGGGTTGGTGGTGCAACCCGCCAGAACAACCGAACCAGCCAGGGCGGCCAGCATAAACTTACGCATGTGTGCTCTCCTAATTCCCGTCAGGGTATGTACATGTCGGCTAATACGCCCGAGTCGACAGTCGGTTTACACCGCCGCGATTCAGGCCAGCCAGCCCAGGACATCCCGGGCCATCGCCACCCCGACGATATAGACATAGGTTAGCAGACCCAATACCAGCCAGCGCATTGCCTGCGGCCTTTTGTCGGCTGCCTTGAGCGCACGGCTGATGCTCAGCACCAGCACCACCAGCAGCACGAACTTGGCGATCACCCATCCCGGCAGGCCACCGTAGGCATGCACCATGCCGCCACCGGTGATGATGAGCAGCAGCGCCAGGGCATGCGGCGCCACCTTCAGCCAGGTCGGGATGGCTCGCGAACTGCCGCGCGATACCATGACCGCTGCAGCCACCCAGGTCACGGCCATGAGTGCCGCCATCAGCAGGTGCGGGTGCTTGAATGCCAGGTATGTGTTCACGACGTCCTCCGACAGGGATGATTTGACAGTGTCCGGACTGTATCAGCCCTGCTCTGCGGAGGCGACGACACGACGCGATTTTGATAGCGTGCAGGATCTCTTGTGCAAGCACCCGCGATGACCATGCTTTTCAACACGGTACCCACGCCCTGCGTCGGCATCTGCTCCACCACCTATGGCGATACCGTCTGCCGCGGCTGTCGCCGCTACCTGCATGAGGTCATTGACTGGAATCGCTACAGCAGCGACGAAAAGCGCCTGATCTGGCGCCGTCTGGACGGCCTGCAGGCCCAGGTACTGCCGCGCTACTTCGAGATCGCCTCCGAAGAGACCCTGAAAAAGCAGCTGCTGGCACTGCGCCTGCCGCTGCGCGAGGATGCCTCGCCCTGGACCTGGCTGGCCCTGCTGCTCAAGCACATGGCACGGCAGTCGCCAGACCTCGCCCTGTTTGGCGTGCAACGCCTGGACACGTCGGGACTGTCACTGGCCGAGTTGCGCGAGCAGATCAATCAGGAGCTGCATGGCCTGGCCTGTGCGTATTACGAGCGGGATCTGTTGCGGGCGAGAACGCATCCGGCATGAGGCGGAAACGTTGATTGAAGATGGTGCGCCAGATAGGACTTGAACCTACACGCCTTGCGGCAACGGAACCTAAATCCGTCGTGTCTACCAATTTCACCACTGGCGCATCGGGACCGGACTATACCGGCCGGCCCCGATGACGCACAAGCCAGCCTGATCAGCTGGCGCGCAGACGGCGGGTCTTGAGCGTGCCGCGCACGTTGCCGACCACGGTGTTGGCCAGCGACCACAGCGCCGACTCGTTGGGCTTGGGTTCCTTGCCGGCGCCCATGCGATGCAGCTGACGCGTGTACCAGGCCACCTCCATCAGGGCCATGCGGTCGACCATGCCGATGCCGGTGACGATAGGCTTGACGCGGTGACGCGTCTCCTGGCCACTGAGCAGACGACGTGAGGCATCCGGCTCGATGCAGAGCGGACGACCGAGACCGATCAGGTCGAGGGCGCCGGAGGCCAGCGCCTCGCCCATCGCGGACAGGCTGCGGAAGCCGCCAGTGACCATCAGGGGTACCGTCACCTGCGTGCGCACCTGCTCGGCAAACGCGAGGAAATACGCCTCACGTGCCTGGCTCGACGCCTTCTGCTTCTTGCCGGCCATGGCAGGAGCCTCGTAGGTTCCCCCCGAGATCTCGACCATGTCGATGCCCGCCGAGGCCAGCGCCTTGATGGTGTCCAGCGACTCCTCTTCGGTGAAGCCGCCACGCTGGAAATCGGCCGAGTTCAGCTTGATGCCGATCGGGAAGTCGGCACCGACGGCGTCGCGGATCGCCCGGTAGACCTCGAGCACGAAGCGGCGACGCTTTTCGGGCGTGCCGCCCCACTCGTCGCTGCGAATGTTGTGATGCGGTGACAGGAACTGGCTGACCAGATAGCCATGCGCACCATGAATCTGCACACCGGTGAAGCCTGCCTTCTTGATGATCGCGGCGGAGCGCGCAAACCGCGCGATGATGTCGCGGATCTCGGCATCGGTCAGTTCACGCGGGGTGTCGAAGAAAGCCTGCATGTCCTTCTTGAACGGAATCGCTGACGGGGACACGTTCTCGCGATTGAGGCCCTTGGGCGACTGCTTGCCCGGATGATTGAGCTGCACCCAGATCGCCGAGCCCTGACGTGTGGCACTTTCGGCCCAAGCCTGCAACAACGGCAAGTCACGCTCGTCCTCGACCACGACATTGCCGGGCTCGCCGAGGGCACGCCGGTCGATCATGACGTTGCCGGTGATCAGCAGACCCGTGCCACCTGCGGCCCAGCGCCCGAACAGGGTTGGCAGCGCGGGCGTGACGCGATTGTCATAGGTGCCCAGGGACTCACTGAGCGCGGACTTGGCAAGGCGGTTGGGCAGCACCGAGCCGTTGGGCAGGGTCAGCGGGGTGGCAAGCAGGGTCTGGGGCTGGGTCATGAGGGACTCCGGAGCATGAAGAGCAGCGAGCATCCCTCAAAAACCACAAACAGGCAATAGTCAATGTCAGAATCAGCTGGCAGCCTTGCGAACCACAACACCCGGCCAGCCCTCGCGCACCGGCGCCGGACTGGCACCATGCAGCGCATGCAGCGCCGTGCGCATGATGTCCTCGCAATGGATCGCCAGCTCCGGCGCCGTGTGTCCGGCAGGATCTATGACCGGCAGGAACTGCACCGTGACATCCATGGGGCCCAGCGCCAGCAGGTTGAGCAGGTGCGCGCCCATCTCGTCATCACCGATGAAGGGAGCCAGCGGGTGCAGCTCCCCGTCATGCTGATAGCACAGCACCATGGGCTGGATGCGGCATCCCGCCAGGTGGGCGGTCTGGAACAGCTTGGCAAAGAAGCGCTTGACGGTATGGCCGTCCGTGGTCGTGCCTTCCGGGAAGAACAGCACGCGCTTGCCCTCGCCGATGGCTTCGGCCATCTGGGCACTGACGAGGGCGGAGTCGCCCGAACCACGACGGATGAACAGGGTGCCGGCGACCTTGGCCAGCAGCCCGATCAGCGGCCACTCGGCAACCTCGGCCTTGGACAGGAAGTGCAGGCGACGCACGCCACCCAGAACGGGAATGTCCATCCACGAGACATGATTGCTGATCCACAGCGCCGGCTCCTCGACCGGCTCGCCCTGTACGCTGATGCGCAATTGCAGGCTGCTGGTGAGGCGACGCAGCCACCAGGTCACCAGCGGCTGCTGCCAGCGCGCCTGGAAAAAGAACATGCCGCTGAACAGCGCCAGCACCAGGCCGAACACGATCAGCAGCAGCAGACAGGACAGACGCCAGACCAGGCGTGGCGTCAGGGGCGGTTTCTCGATCACGGCAGGATGTGCATGTCTATGTCTGGGCGCTCGGCTCACGATGTCTCATTTCAGGCTGACCTCAGGAAGCGCTGAGCATAACGTCCCGAGAGCGCTTCGACATCCAGCACGATGAAAACATCGGCGCAGTTGAACTCCGGATCCCAGCAGGCTTCGCCGCCAATGCGGCAGCCCATGCGCAGATAGGCCTTGAGCAGCGGCGGCACGGACACCGGGCCGGTACCCGGCGAGGCCAGAACAATGCCGCGATTGGGGCTGACACGCAGCTCCGGACCCACCAGGTAATTGTCACGCAGATTGGGCATGACACTGGCCAGCGTGGTGCCACCGTCGGCAAGGCTGATGCTGGCGCAGCCGATCAGGTAATCGAAGCCTTCCTGCAGCAGGTACTCCGCCAGCGTGCTCCAGAGCAGGCCGATGGCGGCACCGGAACGGTAGTCGGGATGCACGCAGGTGCGGCCGACCTCAAGCACCCTGCCGGACAGACGGGCCAGGGCGGAAAGGTCAAACTCCTGCGCCGAGTAGAAGCCGCCGGCACGCTCGGCCTGCTCCTGACCGAGCAGCCGGGTGGTGGCCACCAGCGCGCCGCTGGCATCGTCAAAGATCATCACATGCTGGCAAAAGGCATCATAATGATCTCGATCAATGCCGCCGGTCTGTTCAAAATCAACACCATACTCGCTGCCGAAGACATCGGCACGCAGCTGCTGGGCACGCACCACGTCATTATCGCTGCTCGCCATGCGTGCACTCAGACGCGGTCTGGATGGCTTGGCCGATGCCGTTTCCGGCTGGCAGGAAGCGGTCAGCGCCGGATTGATGAGGTGTGCATCGTTCAGGCTGCGTGCGTGCATGGTGGCTCTCGTCTGGGTCGTTTTCATGCCCGACACTGTCGTGTGCAGGCATGAAAACACCGTGACGGGAACGTGACAGTTCAATGAAGACCGCACGCCAGACTGGCGTGTCAGGAGTGCGCAGCATGTGGAACATTCCGGCGGAAGCCTGGGCCCTGTTTGCTCTGGTCGGCGCCCTCGCCGGCTTTCTTGCCGGACTGCTCGGCATCGGTGGCGGCATGGTCATCGTGCCGGCGCTGATCCTCATTCTGCAGGCCCAGGGCGAGTCGCCCGAGGTGGTCACCCACATGGCCATCGGCACGTCGCTGGCCAGCATCCTGCTGACCTCGGCCAGCTCGATACGCACCCATCATCAGCATGGCAGCGTGGACTGGAGCCTGCTGGCACGCCTGGCCCCCGGCCTCCTGCTGGGCAGCCTGGTGGGGGCATGGATAGCCGATGCCCTGCCGGCGCGCATCCTGCAGCTGGTGATCGGCAGTTTCGCGATCTGGACTGGTCTGAAAATGTGGCGAGGACGCAAGCCCGACCAGCTTGACCAGCCACTGCCCGCCGGCCCACGCCTGGCCGCAGCCGGCAGTGTCATCGGCATTGCCTCGGCCATCTTCGGCATCGGGGGGGGCAGTCTGATGGTGCCCTTTCTCAGCCATCATGGCGTACGCATGCAGCGCGCCATCGGCACGGCAGCCGCCTGCGGCTTCCCGATCGCGGCGGCCGGAACGGCCGGCTTCATCTGGGCCGGCTGGGGCCACCCCATGCTGCCGGCAGGCAGCAGCGGCTATGTCTTCTGGCCCGCCCTGCTCGGACTGGCCGTCACCAGCCTCGTACTCGCCCACTGGGGGGCACGCGCCGCGCATGCATTGCCGGCAGCACGACTGAAGCAGATCTTCGGCGTGCTGCTCGTCGTCATCGGCCTGCGCTTTCTCGGGGGCGTCTGAACCTCAACCGGTATTGCGCAACCCGCTGGCAATGCCGGTCATGGTCACCATGATGGCGTGATCATGCGGCGTTCCCGCTGCCGACGCGATGCCGCCATGCTCGCGCAGATGCAATCGTCGCCGGCGCATCAGCTCGGCCTGCAGCAGATGCAAGGGCAGCAGATACGGGGAACGCAGACGTATCGACTGCGCCAGGATGGGATTGCGGCTGGGCCAGTCCGGTCCCGACTGCAGGTCAGCCAGCACCGCGAGCAGGCGCTCCGGCATGGCACGCAGCGCAGCGCCCATGTCGCGCAACTCGCCACGCTCCGCCAGCAGCTGCTCGTAATGACTGGCAATGGCCATGTCCGACTTGGCCAGCACCATTTCCAGCATGTCGATCAGACCCGCCAGGAAGGGCCAGCGTGATATGGCTTCGCGCAGCCGGCTGCCGCCCTGGTCTTGCTGCAATGCCTGCTCGAGTGCCTCGACCACACCCAGCCAGGCCGGCAGCATGAGCCGGATCTGTGTCCAGGCAAACACCCAGGGAATCGCACGCAGGGTCTCGATGCCGCCCCCGGTCTGGCGCCGGGCAGGACGCGAGCCCAGCGGCAGCAGCTGCAGCTCGAGCTCGGGGGTAACCGTGCGCAGGTACTCGATGAAGTCAGGCGTGGCACGCAACCAGTGCCGGTAGATTTGCATGGATGTCGCCGACAGCTGATCCATCAGGTCGCGCCAGTGCGGCTCGGGCTGGGGTGGCGGCGCCAGACTGGCCTCCAGGGTGGCGGCCAGATAGCGTTCGAGATGATGCCGCGCCAGGCCGGGCAGACCGAACTTCATGCGGATGACCTCGCCCTGCTCGGTCACGCGCAGGGCACCAGCCACCGACCCCGGCGGCTGCGAACGCAGGGCCTGGCGTGTCGGTGCGCCGCCGCGGCTGACCGTGCCGCCACGACCGTGGAACAGCACCAGCTTGACGCCATGTTTCGCGGCCACCGCAGCCAGACCTTCCTGGGCCTGGTACTGGGCCCAGGCTGCCGCGAGAAAACCGGCATCCTTGGCGGAGTCGGAATACCCGATCATGACTTCCTGACTGCCATCGATTCGGGCCCGATAGGCTGGCAGCGACAACAGTGCATCGAGACACTCGGGAGCCCGCGCGAGGTCGTCATAGGTTTCGAACAGGGGCACCACACGCAGGGGCTGCGGCACTTCGGCCTTGAGCTGCAGCAGCAGGACCGCGAGCACATCGCTGGGCTGATGCGCCATCGAGATCACATAGGCCCCCAGGGACTCGCGCGGCTGGGTGGCCAGCATGCGGAACGTTGCAAGCACCTCGCGGGTTTCGGCATCGAACGGCGCAACGGGGTCGCCATGCAAGATCGCCTCGGGCAGGAACGGGCGCGGATTGTCCAGCTCCGCCAGCAGGAATGCCTGGCGCTCGGTCTCGCTCCACTGGCCGTAATCGCCACGACCGAGGTAGCGCGTGATCGCCGACAGCGCCTGCACGTGCCGGCCGGACTCCTGGCGAATGTCCAGGCGCAGCAGGGCCAGCCCGAAACCACTGACCCGGCGCAGGGTATCCAGCAATGGCCCGTCGGCAATCGCGGTCAGTCCGCAGGACTTCAAGTCGTCATGGCAGAGACGAAGATCGGCCAGCAGCTCGGCACTGTCGTGATAGGGCTCCCAGGTGGCGGGAGCCGGCACGCGGCCGGCACGCAGGGCATTGGCATGCTCGCGCGTCTGCATCAGGCGCTCGCGCACCTGGCGCAACCAGTCCCGGTAGGGCTCGCGCGAACCACTGCCAACCCGGGCGCGCAGCAGCTCGCCGCAACGATTCATCGAGAGGTCGGCACGCAGGGCATCGACATCGCGCAGAAACAGGTCCGCCGCCATCCAGCGTGCCAGCCAGATACATTCACGGGTGACGACATGGGTGACAAAGGGGTTGCCGTCGCGGTCCCCCCCCATCCAGGAGCCGATGCGCAATGGCGCCAGCTCCAGCGGCAAGCCCTCGCCCACGGTCACGCGCAGGGCGCGGTCAAGCTCGCGCAGACAGGACGGCAGCGCCAGCCAGAGGCTGTTCTCGACGGTGGTGAAGCCCCAGCGCGCCTCGTCGACCGGCGTAGGCCGCTGGTTGCGGATCTCGTCAGTCTCCCAGATCGACATCATCACCCGCCGCAACTGGTCATGCACGGCGGCGCGCTCGAAGGGGTCCAGAGTGCCGTCATCGAGACGATGCAGGCAGGCCGCCACCTCATCCTGCTTCTGGATCAGGGTCCGCCGCGATACCTCGGTGGGGTGGGCCGTGAGCACGAGGTCGATCGCCAGCTGGCGTACCTGGTCACGAATTGTCTGCGCGGACACGCCGCGTGCCAGCAGCTGCCTGAGCAGGGCCTCTATGGAGTCGGCAGGCATCTGCTCCGGGCTGTTCTGCGCCCGCAACCGGCGCCGGCGCAGACGGTGGTGCTGCTCGGCCATGTTGGCCAGACTGAGAAAGTGGCTGAAGGCCCGGGCAATGTCATGCACGGTCTCCTCGGAGCTTTCAGCCAGCAGCCGGTCCAGCCGTGTACGCGCATCGGCATCACCGGTGACTGCCTTCAAGGCCCAGCGCCGGGCATTCTCCACATCCTGAAAGAATGTCTGGCCCTTCTGGGCAGCCAGTGACTCGCCAAGCAGACGCCCGAGCAGGCGTACGTCTTCACGCAAAGGGGCGTGGTGATCCGGATCATTCGACATGGCGATTCCTGTAGTCAGCTGCACAAAACGGTATACTGGCGCTGCATGCTCATTGTGACGATGACATAGCACAAACCGTGAGACCAGCCTGTCATGCCCTCCCCCGCCTCCGACGCTCTGCAGCCCTTCCTGATGAATGATCCACGCCTGCTGGCACCCGCCCGGCAGAGCCTGCAGCATGGCTGCTGGCGCATCCTGCTGTGCGCCCTTCTCGCCGCCTATGCCTGGATGCTGCCATCTCCGGTCTGGCACGACACGCGCACCGGCGCGGCCATCCTGGCTGGTCTGGCACTGCTCTATCTGATGCTGGCCCTGCACGAGCATCGGCATCCGAAAGACCCATTCACCGGCAGGCTCGTCCGGCTCCTGGACCTGTCCCTGCTTGTCTTGGCGGTGGCCAGCGATCCGCTCCCGGAGACGCCCACCCTGGGCATCAGTCTGCTGCTGGCCGGCCTTGCCCTGCCACAGCTGCTGCCTGCCCGCTACCGGGTCTGGCTTGCTGCCACGCTGCTGGGCGCCACCGCTGCGCTGGCATTCCGCCAGCAGCTCGGCATGATCCAGGCAGACTGGCGCCAAGCCGTGCCGATGCTGGTCGTGGTGACAACGCTGCTGCTCTGGTTTGCAGGACAGCGTCAGAACCTGCTTGCGCTCCAGCTTGGTCAGCTCAATACATTGGATGATGATCCGGTGACCGGGATAGGCACCCGCTACAGTCTGTATGCCGCGGCACGCTTTCTGTGGCCTCTGGCACATCGCCAGCTGATTCCCTTCAGCCTGCTCTATCTCGAAGTGACGCCGACCGCAGCGCGCTGCAACGCGACCCAGGCCAACCAGCTGGCACGCCTCCTCGCCGACTGCAGCCTGCAACACCTGCGCGGCTGCGATGTGCTGACGCGCTACGATCAGCTCAGCTTCGTCTTCTGCCTGCCGGATTGCCAGCACAAGGAGGCCGAGGCCATCGCGCATCGCCTGCACACGGCCTTCCACGCCGCGAGTGCACAGGCCGGTCTGCCCGCCACCCTGCAGATAGGCGCGACCTGGCTGCCGGAAGCTCCGCGCGCTCTCGATGATCTGCTGCACAACGTCATCCAGGCCGTGCACCGCGCGCGTCAGTATCCGCTGACAGCCGGCAATGGCGTTGCCTATGCCGATCCGGAGCAGGGTCGCCACGCTCTGCACTGGAAGTGATGACTGACCGGCCTGTCTGACAAAATCGCCGTGCAAACCGGATTGGCCGGTGCTACTATGGCTTCGCTTGATGACCTCTGGGCTTAGCCGCAAACGAAGCCGGACCCGTTGCCAAGCGGAATATGACTAGTCAAGTCCAACCTGAGAGAGACTGAATCATGCAAATCAAGAAGATCGCTGTGCTCGCCGCCGTTGCCGCTACCCTGGCCGTTGCTGGCTGCGCCAAGAAGGAAGAAGCTGCTGCTGTTGAAGCTCCGGCCGCTGAAGAAGCCGCTGCTGTTGAAGCTCCGGCCGCTGAAGCTGCTCCGGCCGCTGAAGCCGCTCCGGCTGCTGAAGCTGCCCCGGCCGCTGAAGAAGCTGCTGCTCCGGCCGCTGAAGCCGCTGCCCAGTAATTGGGTCGAGGCTCACGCCTCACGAAAAGGGGTGCTTCGGCACCCCTTTTTCATGTCTGACTGTTGGAGATTTTCCCCATGACCTGCCCTTGCGGCTCGCAACGTCCGCTTGAATCCTGCTGCGCCCCGATCATCGCCGGCACTCAGTCCGCCCCGACGGCCGAAGCCTTGATGCGCGCCCGCTACACCGCCTACACCCAGCACAACATTGACTTCATCATGCAGTCGACGCACCCCGATGGCCAGGGTGACAGCGACATCGACGCCATGAAGGCCTGGGCGGAAGCCGCCGACTGGCAGGGACTCGAGGTTCTCCAGGTGGAAGCCGGAGGCGAGACGGATCGCAAAGGTCTGGTAGAATTCGTCGCGCATTACACCCTGGGTGGCGTCAAGCAGCATCACCATGAGGTATCGGGCTTCATCCGCGGCGACAACGGATGGCAGTTCCGGGATGGCAAGGTGTTGCACAGCGGACCGTCCGAAAAGCTCAAGCCCGTGGTCAACGATCTGAAGATCGGCCGCAACGACCCCTGCCATTGCGGCAGCGGAAAAAAATTCAAGAAGTGCCACGGCGCCTGACGCCGGGCACAGTCCCTTTTACGGAGAGCACCTTCCATGAGTCACGATCCAGTTGTCATCGTCAACGGCGCCCGCACCCCGATGGGCGGATTCCAGGGCGCCCTGGCCGCGGTCACTGCCACCGAACTCGGCGCAGTCGCCATCCGCGAAGCCCTGGCCCGCGCCGGTGTCGCACCTGAACAGGTGCAGGAAGTCATCATGGGCTGTGTGCTGCCCGCCGGTCTCAAGCAGGGCCCGGCACGCCAGGCCGCTCTCGATGCCGGCATCCCGGCCGCTGCCGGCGCCACCACCATCAACAAGCTCTGCGGCTCGGGCATGAAGGCCACCATGCTGGCCCATGACCTGATCCTCGCCGGCAGCGCCGACATCATGGTGTCGGGCGGCATGGAATCCATGACCAACGCACCCTACGTGCTGCCCAAGGCGCGCGGCGGCTATCGCATGGGCCATGGCCAGATCATGGACCACATGTTCCTTGACGGCCTCGAAGACGCCAAGACCGGCCGCCTGATGGGCTCCTTCGCCCAGGACATGGCCAACACCCTGGGCCTGACCCGTGCCGACATGGATGCCTTCGCTGTCGAATCGCTGCGTCGTGCCAATGCCGCCATTGCCAACGGCAACTTCAAGGCCGAGATCGTTCCGGTGCCGGTGCAGACCCGCAAGGGCGAAGTCCTGGTCGACACCGACGAGCAGCCGGGCAACGCCAGCCCGGACAAGATCCCGACCCTGAAGCCGGCGTTCGCGAAGGATGGCACCATCACCGCCGCCAATGCCTCGTCAATCTCCGATGGCGCCTCGGCCCTGGTGCTGATGAAGGAGAGCAAGGCGCGTGAACTCGGCCTCCAGCCACTGGCCCGCATCGTCGGCCACGCCACCCAGTCGCAGCACCCCAGCGAGTTCACCATCGCCCCGATCGGCGCCTTCAGCAACCTGTTCGCCAAGACTGGCTGGACGGCTGACAGCGTGGACCTGTTCGAGATCAACGAAGCCTTCGCCATGGTCACCATGGCCGCGATGATCAAGCACGACATCCCGCACGCGAAGGTCAACGTCTACGGCGGCGCCTGCGCGCTGGGCCATCCGGTCGGCTCGACCGGCTCGCGCATCATCCTGACGCTGATCCACGCGCTCAGGCAGCACGGCAAGACCCGTGGTGTCGCCGGCCTCTGCATCGGCGGCGGCGAAGCCACCGCGATGGCGATCGAAGTGCTGTAACGCACCAGCGCACTGCCCTTGCCGGCAGTCATGGCGGCACCCGGGACCCCCGCATCATGCGGGGGTCCCTGTTTTCCGGGCCCGCTCCGACCACAGGCGGCAGCAAGCAGACTAATGACCTCACCGCGAGGCAGCATCGCGGTAGAGGCCATGCTAGCGTGAATCCTTCAGCCACCCGGAGGACCGCCTGACATGCACTGGATCCGCAACGTCATTCCCTATCGCTATTTTGTCTGGCTGTTCAGCGGTATCGCCTTCATCGCGTCACTGGGACTGCTGTGGTGGAATCCGCTGATCGGCTCGACGCCCAGCCTGCTGTTCGGAGCGCTGACCCTGCTCGGAAGCATCGACTTCTTCCAGAAGAAGCAGGCGATACGCCGCAACTACCCGATCATGGCGCACTTCCGCTTCCTGTTCGAATCGATACGCCCGGAAATTCGCCAGTACTTCCTTGAGTCCGACACCGAAGCCATTCCGTTCTCGCGCGCTCAGCGCTCGCTGGTCTATCAGCGTGCCAAGGGCGCTGTCGACAAGAAGGCCTACGGCACCCTGACCGATGTCTACGAGGCGCACTACGAGTGGATCAACCATTCGGTGCATACGGTCAAGATCACCGACACCGACTTCCGCGTCATGATTGGCGAGGGCCAATGCCAGCAGCCGTATTCGCTGTCCATCTTCAACATCTCGGCCATGAGCTTTGGCGCGCTGTCAGCGAACGCCATCCAGGCCCTGAACAAGGGGGCGAAGATGGGGCACTTTGCCCATGACACCGGTGAAGGCTCGATCAGCAGCCACCATCGCCTTAACGGTGGCGACCTGATCTGGGAAATTGGCAGCGGCTATTTCGGCTGCCGCACCCCGGATGGCCGCTTCGATCCGGAGCGCTTTGCCGAGAATGCCCGCGATCCGCAGGTCAAGATGATCGAGATCAAGCTCAGCCAGGGCGCCAAGCCGGGCCATGGCGGCATCCTGCCGGCAGCCAAGGTGACCGAGGAAATCGCGGCGGCACGCGGCGTCGAGCCCTGGGTCGACTGCATCTCGCCCTCTTGCCATTCGGCGTTCTCGACGCCGGTCGAGCTCATGAACTTCATTGCACAGCTGCGCGAGCTGTCCGGCGGCAAGCCCATCGGCTTCAAGCTCTGCATCGGACACCCCTGGGAGTTCTTCGCCATCTGCAAGGCCATGCTGAAAACCGGCATCACCCCCGACTACATCGTTGTCGACGGCGCCGAGGGTGGCACCGCCGCTGCGCCGGTGGAGTTCAGCGACCACATGGGCACGCCCATGCATGAGGGGCTGGTGCTGGCCCACAACACCCTGGTCGGCCTCAATCTGCGTGACCGCGTCAAGATCGGTGCGGCCGGCAAGATTGTCTCGGCGTTCGACATCGCCCGCACCATGGCACTGGGTGCCGACTGGTGCAACTCCGGACGCGGCTTCATGTTCGCACTGGGCTGCATCATGGCGCAGACCTGCCACACCGGACGCTGCCCGACCGGCGTGGCAACGCAGAGCTGGCTGCGCCAGCGTGCGCTGGATCCGGCCGACAAGGCCACGCGCGTCTACAACTTCCACAAGAACACCTTGAAGGCGGTGGCCGAGCTGACCGGTGCCGCCGGCCTCAGCCATCCCAACCAGCTGCGCCCGCATCACATCGTACGGCGCCTGTCGATCAATGAGGTGGCGCTGGTATCCGCCCTGATCGCCTATCTGAAGCCGGGTGACCTGCTCGACAACCGGGCCGCCCATCCGGTCTACCAGATGTTCTGGGACATGGCCTCGCCGGACACCTTTGCCGCCGTTGCACCGGCCGAGCAGGTCGTGGCCGTGGCCTGAGGCGCCCTGCCTCGCGAGGGCGCTGGCTGACCGCCGGCGCCCTCACCCTCCCCCGACAGACCGCAGGCCAAGTGCGGAACAGACATTGTCACGCAGCGCCTGACGCAACTCAGGTACCGGCTCCGGTCGCAACTGGCACAGCGTCTCGAACACCGCGGGCAGATACGCCGGGCTGTTGCGCACCCGCTCTCCCGGCTGACGCGGCCGGCCATCGCCATGACGATCACGCCAGGGTGCCGGCACCAGATCAGGCGCATCCGTTTCCAGCACCAGACTGTGCAGCGGCAAGGCCTGCACGGCCTCGCGCAAGCGCCGCGCCTGCGGATAGGTCAGCGGTCCGCCAAAGCCGAGGCGGAAACCCAGACGGACATAGGCCTGCGCCTCCTCGATGCTGCCGGAAAAGGCATGAAGGATGCCGCCCCGGGCAAAGCCGGTGCGCTTCAGGCTGCGCACGATCTCGGCGTGGCAACGCCGGGCATGGATGATGACAGGCTTGCCATGTCGGGTCGCGAGCTGCAGCTGCTGCTCGAACAGGGACTGCTGCCTGGCCCAGGCGGCCGGCGTGGTGAGCTCAGGCAGAAAGCGGTCCAGCCCGATCTCGCCGACAGCGACAACCTGCGGACAGCGCGTCAGCCAGGCATCGAGCTGCTGCAGATCATCGTCGGCGTGTTGCGCCAGATGGACCGGATGCAGCCCCAGCGCCGGCCAAAGCTGCGGCGCCTCCGGCGTGACCCGGTCATGGGCAGCCGTCAGTGCCAGCAGGGCGGACCAGCGCGAGGCGACATAACCGGGAATGACCACGCCGACAACACCGGCCGCGCGGGCATCGTGCAGCACCTGGCTGCGATCCGCATCGAACTCGGGAGCGTCGAGATGGCAGTGGCTGTCAATCAACATGGCCGCTGCCCCTGACTCAACGTGCCGGAGCAGCTGGCAGATAGGCGGGTTTGAGGATGCCGGACAGTCGCTGATACGGGAGCATCAGCGCCGGCATGCCCTCGGAATAGGGCGCGATGGAATACGGCAGGTACTTGAGCTCGACCCCTTGCGGGCGCAGAGCCAGGGTATCGGCCTTGACGAAGGGCCAGCCATCACCCAGCGGGGCATCCGTCGGGCGGGCTGCCAGCCAGCGCTGATGAGCGCGCTGCGCCTCGCCCCAGAACGCCGACTCCTTGCCGGGCAGCAGCATGTCACCCAACGTCAGCACCTTGCCCTGCTCGGGATCCCAGTTCAGGTAACGCACCGTGCTCATGCCATGGGCACCGCCGGTGTAGTCATACGTCTCGACCACGATGATGCTGATGCGCCCCTGGCCGTTCTCGACCCTGGCCGACAGCATCTGCTGCCAGCCGCCACCGCCTTCTTCCGACTCCTTGAGAAAACGCTGACCAGCCTGGGTCAGGACCTGCTGCGGACTGACATCGGCGGGCAGAGCCACCGCTGCCATCAGGGCCTTCTGCAGCTCCGGAGCCGCCGTGAAATGCAGCCACGTCGCCTTGAACTCACTGCAACGCTCCGTGCAGCCCTGACCGGCCTTGAGCTCGACATGCACCGGCGTCGCCAGCAGACGCGGCGTACTCGCGGCCGGCATCTGCGTCGCGCTCGCGTCTGCGGACGTGCCAGCCGGCACCGGCTCCTTGCGGGCGTCACAGGCGGCCAGCATGGTGGTCAGCATCGTGGCCAGAACTGCAGGAAACGCCAGCGCAGACCAGGTCGAACGTGTCATCAATGCTCTCGTGTCGGGGAAAAGACGATATCCGGATAACGCTCCTGCATCAGCTGCAGGTTGACGCGCGACGGCGCCAGATAGGTCAGGTAGCCACCACCATCCAGCGACAGCTGATCGTGCGCCTTCTTCTTGAACTCGGCCAGCTTGCGCTCGTCATCACAATGAATCCAGCGCACCGTGGAGACATTGACAGCCTCGTAGACGCACTCGACCTTGTACTCCTCGGCCAGACGGAAGGCGACCACGTCGAACTGCAGCACACCGACCGCCCCCAGGATGAGGTCGTTGTTGATCTGCGGCATGAAGACCTGGGTCGCGCCCTCCTCCGACAGCTCCTTGAGGCCCTTCTGCAGCTGCTTGCTCTTGAGCGGATCCTTGAGGCGCACACGGCGGAACATTTCCGGCGCAAAGTGCGGGATGCCAAGGAACTGCAGCTTCTCGCCCTCGGTGAAGGTGTCTCCGATCTGGATGGTGCCGTGGTTGTGCAGACCGATGATGTCGCCCGGCCAGGCCTCCTCCAGATGCGCACGCTCGCCGGCCAGGAAGGTCAGCGCGTCAGCCACGCGGACATCCTTGCCGATGCGCACATGCTGCATCTTCACGCCCTTCTGGTAGCGCCCGGAGCAGATGCGCAAGAAGGCGATGCGGTCGCGGTGCTTCGGGTCCATGTTGGCCTGGATCTTGAACACAAAACCGGAGAATCCTTCTTCGGTCGGCTGCACCTCGCGTTGCGAGGTACGGCGCGGCAGCGGTGTCGGGGCCCAGTCCACGAAACCGTCGAGGATGTGGTTGACGCCGAAGTTGCCCAGCGCGGTGCCGAAGAACACCGGCGTCATGCGCCCGGCGCGGAACTCCTCGAGGTCGAAGTCATGACTGGCGCCCTGCACCAGCTCCAGCATGTCGCGCAGCGCGGCAGCCTCGTCACCCAGGGTGGCGTCAGCCTCGGGGTTGTTGAGGCCGTCGATGACCTTGTCGGCGATCAGTTCGGAGCCATGGCCCGGCTGGTACAGGTAGAAGCGATCCTGCAGCAGGTGATAGACACCCTTGAAATCACGACCGCTGCCCACCGGCCAGGTGATGGGTGCGCACTTGATCTTCAGCACCGACTCGATTTCGTCGAGCAGCTCGATGGGGTCGCGGATCTCGCGGTCAAGCTTGTTCACGAAGGAGACGATGGGCGTGTCGCGCAGGCGGCAGACATCCATGAGCTTGATGGTGCGGTCTTCGACACCCTTGGCGCCGTCGATGACCATCAGTGCCGAGTCGACCGCCGTCAGGGTGCGGTAGGTGTCTTCCGAGAAGTCCTCGTGGCCCGGGGTGTCAAGCAGGTTGATCGTGGCGTCCTTGTAGGGAAACTGCATGACCGAGGTGGTGATGGAAATGCCGCGCTGCTTTTCCATTTCCATCCAGTCCGAGGTCGCGTGGCGATCGGACTTGCGCGACTTCACCGTGCCCGCGACCTGAATGGCCTTGCCCCAGAGCAGCAGCTTCTCGGTGATGGTGGTCTTGCCCGCGTCGGGGTGCGAGATGATGGCAAAGGTGCGGCGCTGGGCGACTTCAGCGGCCAGCTGTTCGGAAAAGGACATGAGTGCTCGAGGGGCCTTGATCAGCGATGCCGGGATTATACGGCGAACCGGCATCAGCGTGCCGACTTCCCGCATGCGACAGACGATCAGGGTTCAGCCGAGACCAGTGCTGCACGCCATCAGCAGGGCATCTTCCTTGCCGTCAGGACCGTCATAGTAGTTCCTGCGGATGCTCAGCTCGTTGTAGCCCAGCGACTGGTAGAGAGAGATGGCCGCCTGGTTGGAGACACGGACCTCGAGAAACCAGATGCTGATGCCATCCGCCAGCTCCTCGTCCATGAGCCGGCGCAGCAGCTCGCGCCCGAGTCCCTGGCCGCGCAGCGATGGGTCAATGGCAATGTCGAGCAGATGCGCCTCGTCAAGAATGCGCTGCACGAAGGCAAAGCCGCCAAGTTCGCCCGCTGCCGTGACCAGCACATAGGCATGGTGCTGCTGCAGCGACTCCTGCAACCCTTTCATGGGCCAGGGACTGGGGTGCGACGTCTGCTCGATGCGAAACACCTCGGGCAGGTCTGCGGCCGTCATGCGCCGCAACAGAGCGGACATGACTCAGTCGCCCCGGCTCAGCTGACGCCAGAGCAGACGCTTGCGCACGGGATCACGCAGGCAGGCGGTCAGCGCCGGAACGACACGATGCGGTCGGTCCACGAATGGCGCCAGCTGGTCGCCAAACACCCAGAGTCGCTCGCCGGCGGGCACATCGCGTTGCAGCCACGAGGTCATCACGGCGCGTGCCGACTCGGCATCCGGGGCCAGGAAGAGCGAGCTCGGCGTCACCGATCTGGGCCAGACAAACGCGCTGGCCACGGCCTCCGCCTGCCAGGCCATGGCGCGCTGAATGCCCTGCCAGAGCTGACGCTCAAGCCCCTCCAGAGCAGGATGGTCATCCAGGTCGACAAGTGCCCAATGCCCCTCTGCCAGGCGGAAAAGCTGACAGCTGAAGCGCGGAACCGTGCCGGCATCGGCTGCGTCAGCCGGCGCCGATGCCGGGACCGGCAGGGAAACCGCTGGTGCCGGCGTCGTGGCAGCCGCTGGCGGCAGATCCGGACGCATGCGTTGAGGCAGAGTCTCGGGTAGCGGCGCAATCGCCGCCGTTGCGCTGACAGGTACGGGCGCCATCGGCAGATCCGGCAGCGGTGCGTCCGTCAGCGCTGTCACTGGCAACGCGACATCGACCGCCGGTACGGGTCGGGACGGCGCCGCTCCCGGCAGCACATGGCGTGCCCGGAACAACGGAACACCCATGGCCGAGAGGTAGGCGGTGCGCACCGCGTCAGATACCGGCCCGGACATCGATACGGTCATCAGATCGGCGTGCCTTGCGGGTGCTCGCGATCACCGCCGGCCTGCAGCAGGTTCAGCGCATTCAGATAGGCCTTGACGCTGGCCACCACGATGTCGGTATCCGCGCCGTGACCATTGATGATGCGACCGGCCTGGCTGAGACGCACGGTGACCTCGCCCTGCGAATCCGTTCCGCTGGTGATGGCATTGACCGAGTACAGCTCCAGCGAGGTGCCGGAGTTGGCCACCGCCTCGATGGCACGGAAGCTGGCATCGACAGGACCGGAGCCGGTGGCGGTGACCGGCTTGTCGACCCCGCGCACCGACAGCAGCAGGCGCGCTTCCGGCATGGTGCCGGTCTTCGAGGTGACCTCGAGGCTGACCAGCTTGAACACTTCCTCGGCCTGCGGCTGGGCATCCGAGACCAGGGCGTGGATGTCCTCGTCGAAGATCTCGTGCTTCTTGTCAGCCAGTTCCTTGAAGCGCACGAAGAGCTGGTTGAGGGTGTTGTCGCTGTCTACCGGAATGCCGAGCTCGTCGAGACGGGCACGGAAGGCGGCGCGGCCGGAGTGCTTGCCCAGCACCATCTTGTTGGCATTCCAGCCGACGTCCTCGGCACGCATGATCTCGTAGGTCTCGCGATGCTTGAGCACGCCATCCTGGTGGATGCCGGACTCGTGCGCGAAGGCATTGGCACCGACGATGGCCTTGTTGGGCTGCACCGGGAAACCGGTGACCGACGACACCAGACGCGAGGTCGGCACGATCTCCGGCGTCCAGATCGTGGTCTCGACCGGGAACAGGTCGGCACGCGTTCTCACCGCCATCACCACCTCTTCCAGCGAGGCATTGCCGGCACGCTCACCCAGGCCATTGATGGTGCATTCAACCTGGCGGGCACCCTGCAGCACCGCCGACAGCGAATTGGCCACGGCAAGTCCGAGGTCATTGTGGCAATGCACCGAGAACACCGCGCGGTGGGCATTGGGAATGCGCGCCAGCAGCTGGCCGATGGTGTCGCCGAACTGGCCGGGAATGGCGTAGCCGACAGTGTCGGGGATGTTGATGGTGCTGGCGCCGGCATCAATGGCGGCCTCGATGATGCGGCACAGGAAATCGATCTCGGAGCGGCCGGCGTCCTCGCAGGAGAACTCCACGTCCTCGACGCGGTTGCGTGCGTACTTGACCGCGCGCACGGCATTCTCGATGACCGCATCCGGCTCCAGGCGCAGCTTGTACTTCATGTGGATGGGCGAGGTCGCGATGAAGGTGTGGATGCGCGCCGCATTGGCCGGCTTGAGCGCGTCGGCTGCACGGTCGATGTCCTCGGCGCGGGCACGCGCCAGCGAGCAGATGCGGGACTCGCGCACGGCAGCAGCCACCGCCTTCACCGACTCGAAGTCACCCGGCGAGGCAATCGCGAAGCCGGCCTCGATCACGTCCACGCGCAGGCGTTCGAGCGCCTTGCCGATGCGCACCTTCTCCTCCAGGGTCATGGATGCCCCGGGGCTTTGCTCGCCATCGCGCAGGGTGGTGTCAAAAATGACCAGCTTGTCTTTGCTCATTGCCTCGTTTTCCTTGCCACGGCGCGCGCCGGCTTCATTCGTCGTTCAGTGAACACTCTGCGCTGCCGGGCGCGTTCTTGCAACGCACGCGCTTGAGCAGCTTCATCATGCGCGGATCGTAGTCGCCTTCCGCGGTCATGCTCAACCGCGCCTCGCGCATCAGCCCCAGATACTTGGCCTTGTCCGCCGGGGTCAGGTCGAGCCAGTAACGTGCCTCGATGCCGGCCTCCTCGCGCGCGATGTACTTGTAGGCCTCCTCGATCTGGGTGACCACGAACTCGCGCATCTTCTGCCCCACCTCGGGCGGGAAACGGTCACGGCGCAGGACGATGGAGGCACTCAGCATGGCCAGCGGAAAGCGGTAGACCGCACCCTTGTCACCCAGGCCGCGGTAGATTTCCAGCGGCTTGAAGGCCACGGCCGGCGCCGCGATGATGTCGACCTGGCCATTGTTGAACTTGCCGGCAAAGTTGGTGATGTCGGATGCCACCGGCTGGGCGCCCAGGCGCTGCACCATCTTGGCCTGGGACTTGTCCCACTCCATCACGGCCACCTTCTTGCCTGCGGCCTTCTCGATGGAGTTGATGGCACGGTCACGCACCATGACATAGACCGAGCCCAGCGGAATCAGGCCGGCCACCTCGAAGTTGCCCTTGATCATCAGTGGCGCCATCTTAGGGTCGGCCAGGGAGCGCAGGACATCGCGCATGTGGGCATTGTCGGGGACGCCGCCGACGGCATCCAGGCTGCCGACGAAATGGTTGAACTGCTTGGTGCGCAGCGTGGTGATGGCAGCGGCATCGCAGAGCCCGGCCTTCAGATCCTCGGCGGCGACACGCTCGTCGACATAGGCACGCAGCTCGGCATTGATGCCCCACTTGCGCCCCTCCAGCAGATAGTCCTTGGCATAGCCCATGGCCGGCCCGTTGGCGCCAACCGGGTCAAAGATGCAGAAACGCACGTTCTTGCCTTTCATGCTTTCCAGCGCCTTGCGCTGGGCGGCATCGGGCTGGGGCATGACGGCCTGGGCCGGCAGCGAGAAAACAGGGAGCAGCACCAGGGCAAGCAGCGCTGGCAGGGACAGGAAACGGGACATGGCACGTCCTCTCGTTATGGAATGGTCAGTGTCAGCATGGCAACGGCCGCCAGGCCGTCGAGTGTACGTCAAGCCCTGCTCACGCGGGGCTGTCTCGCTCAATCCTTGAGGAACTGCGCGAGATGGTCCGCCAGCGGCTTGTGCAGATGCGGGGGCAGATGCTCCCCCAGGCGGCGCAAGCTGCGGAAGCCCAGACTGGTGGTGATCGATATCACACCGTTGAGGGTCTTGTCGACGACGAAGTTGAACTTCAACAGTCGCTTGGGCTCGAACAGCAGGGGCTGGAGGCCGGCCTCGATGAAGCGGATCAGGGTTTCGATGCCCTCTCGTGCATCCGCTGCCGTGCCGGTCTGCAAGGCCGTCAGTGCCGCGCGCCCTTCCCGGGCCAGCTCGGGCGTGACCGGAAACACGAGATTGGCCTGCGCTCCGGCAGGGCTGTCCAGCGTGACCAGCAAATGCTGGAAATGCGTCACCACCGGCGCCAGCCGCTCGTTGCCGAAGAAGCCGGTGATCCAGCCCAGGTAATGCTGCAGCGTGCCCTTGATCTGGTCGATGACCTTGCGCGACTCGATGAACACCGGCGACTGCGGCTCGGCCGCATGCAGGGCATCGATCATGTCACCGAACAGGGATTCGATGAGGTCGCAGGACGCCTCGGTCATGATCTCCCCGGCCCGCTTGGACTGCGACTCCTTGACGCCCGACTGCAGTCGGCGGTCGAGCTCGGTGATGGCATGCGGAAGATCATTGCTGACGTAGCAGGCAATGAACGGTCTTTCAGGAACCATGATGATCTCCATGTGAACTGGGCATGTCCCGAGCATAGGCTCAGGCTGACAACCGCCATTGGCAGATTCTACGCAGGTGGCTGTCAGTTGGGCCATGCCGTCCGCCGGACCGGAAACGGAAAAGCCCGGCACGGGCCGGGCTTTTCACGAACAGTCGACTGACCGGGGGCTTACATCATGCCGCCCATGCCACCCATGTCCGGCATGGCCGGTGCGGCGGCCTTGTCTTCCGGCGCATCGGTGATCATGGCTTCGGTGGTCAGCATCAGGCCGGCAACCGAGGCGGCGTGTTCAAGCGCGGAGCGGGTGACCTTGGCCGGATCGAGGATGCCCATGACCAGCATGTCGCCGTACTCGCCGCTGGCAGCGTTGTAGCCGAAGCTGCCGGAGCCTTCCTTGACCTTGTTCAGCACCACCGAGGCTTCTTCGCCAGCGTTGGTGACGATCTGGCGCAGCGGGGCTTCCATGGCGCGACGCAGGATGCTGATGCCGGCAGTCTGGTCTTCGTTGTCACCCTTGAGCGACTCCAGGGCCTTGATGGCTCGCACCAGGGCGACACCGCCACCGGCCACGACACCTTCTTCCACGGCGGCGCGGGTGGCGTGCAGGGCGTCATCCACGCGGTCCTTCTTTTCCTTCATCTCGATCTCGGTGGCAGCGCCGACCTTGATCACGGCGACACCGCCGGCGAGCTTGGCAACGCGCTCCTGCAGCTTCTCGCGATCGTAGTCCGAGGTGGCTTCCTCGATCTGGGTACGGATCTGCTTGACGCGCGCCTCGATCTCGGCAGCCTGGCCGGAACCGTCGATGACGGTGGTGTTTTCCTTGGCAACCACCACCTTCTTGGCGTGGCCGAGGTCGTTGAGGCTGGCATTCTCCAGGCTCAGGCCGACTTCCTCGGAGATCACGGTGGCGCCGGTCAGGATGGCGATGTCCTGCAGCATGGCCTTGCGACGGTCACCGAAGCCCGGAGCCTTGACGGCACAGACCTTGACGATGCCGCGCATGGAGTTGACCACGAGGGTGGCCAGGGCTTCGCCCTCGACGTCCTCGGCGATCAGCAGCAGCGGCTTGCCGGACTTGGCGACACCTTCCAGCACCGGGATCAGCTCACGGATGTTGGAGATCTTCTTGTCGACCAGCAGAATGAACGGATTGTCCAGCTCGGCGGTCATGGTGTCCTGCTTGTTCGCGAAGTACGGGCTGATGTAGCCGCGATCGAACTGCATGCCTTCCACGACATCGAGGGTGTCCTCGAAGCCCGAGCCTTCCTCGACGGTGATCACGCCTTCCTTGCCGACTTTTTCCATGGCTTGGGCGATCAGGTCACCGATGGTGGTGTCAGAGTTGGCCGAGATCGAACCGACCTGGGCGATGGCCTTGGTGTCCGAGCAGGGCTGGGAGATGGCCTTGATCTCGGCGACAGCGGCGCGCACGGCCTTGTCGATGCCGCGCTTGAGGTCCATCGGGTTCATGCCGGCGGCGACCGACTTCAGGCCTTCGTTGAGGATGGACTGGGCCAGCACGGTGGCGGTGGTGGTGCCGTCACCGGCGATGTCGGCGGTCTTGGAAGCGACTTCCTTGACCAGCTGGGCGCCCATGTTCTCGAACTTGTCCTTGAGCTCGATCTCCTTGGCCACGGACACGCCGTCCTTGGTGATGTGCGGTGCACCGAAGGACTTGTCGATCACGACATTGCGGCCCTTGGGGCCCAGGGTCACCTTGACCGCATCGGCCAGGATATTGACGCCGGCGATCATGCGGGCGCGGGCGGAGTCACCGAACTTGACGTCTTTTGCTGCCATTTTTGCTATTCCTCTTGTCAGGGTTCAACGTGATGAGCGTCACCGACGCTCACGACTGCGGACCGGGCTCAGCCCAGCACCGCGAAGATTTCGGATTCCTTCATGATCAGCAGCTCTTCGCCGTCGACCTTGACGGTGCTGCCGCTGTACTGGCCGAACAGGACCTTGTCGCCGACCTTGACGTCGAGCGGACGGACATCGCCGTTGTCCTTGATGATGCCGTTGCCGACAGCCACGACTTCGCCCTGGGACGGCTTCTCGGCCGCCGAGCCCGGGAGCAGGATGCCGCCAGCGGTCTTGGTTTCTTCTTCAACGCGACGGATCACGACACGGTCGTGCAAGGGACGAATTTTCATCGGAACCTCCTCATGGTTGCTGTGAATCTGCGGCCCCGACACGGGTACCGCACAATCGGTTGCCAGCCTGGATTGCCGGCTTGTCTTTGTGATGGGGATGGAAGTCCGGCGTTCAAGGGCAGACCGGCAAAATTTTTCCAGTCATTTCAGAGGCTCGTGTCCACGGGCACATGCTCTGTCGTTACAGTAGGCGCAGCCTGATTCGAGACCCCGTCATGACCGACACGCCCGCCATTACCTTGCGCGCCGCCTTTGCCCGGCCCGCCGCCTTCACCCTGCTGCTGTTCGGTTTCGCCTCCGGCCTGCCCTTCCTGCTGGTCGGCGGCACCTTGTCGGTGTGGCTCAAGGACAGCGGCATCTCGCTCGAAGACATTGGCCTGATCAGCCTCGCCGGCCTCGCCTACGCCTTCAAGTTTCTCTGGGCACCGCTGGTGGATCGCGCACGTCTGCCTCTGCTGCAGCGTCTGGGGCGGCGACGCAGCTGGCTGCTACTGGCGCAGATCCTGCTTGCGGCAGCCCTGCTAGGCATGAGTGTCGTCACGCCCGCCAGCGCCACCGCCCTGCCGCTGTTCGTTGCCCTGGTCGTTCTGGCCGGCTTTGCCGGCGCCACCCAGGACGTGGTGGTGGATGCCTACCGCATCGAGATCGCGCCGCCGGAGATGCAGGGCGCGCTGGCCGCCACCTATACGCTGGGCTATCGCCTGGCGCTGCTCGTTTCCGGTGCACTGGCCCTCGTGCTCGCCGACCACGTCGACTGGCCGCTGATCTACCAGGGCATGGCCGCGCTGGTCGGACTGATCATGCTGTCGACACTGTGGGCCAGCGAACCGCCGGCGCCAGAGGCCCTGCCCGCACAGCCCTGGTTGCGCGCCGTGCGCGACAGCGTGGTGGCCCCGTTTCACGATTTCTTCCAGCGCTACGCCGGCTGGCTGGGGCTGGGCATTCTGGTGTTCATCGGGCTGTTCAAGATCTCGGACCAGATGCTGGGCGTGATGGCACTGCCCTTTTATCTGGACAGCGGCTTCAGCAAGACCGAGATCGCCGGCGTCTCAAAGCTGTTCGGGGTCTGGGTCGGCATCGCCGGCGCCTTCATTGGCGGTGCCTGCGCCGTGCGCCTGGGCATACACACCACGCTGCTGATCGGCATGATCATCGGTGCCGTCAGCAACCTGCTGTATCTTCTGCTGTCCTATTTTCCCGGCGATCTCGGCGTCTTCGTCGCCGTGATCGGAGGCGAGAACCTGTCCGGCGGTTTTCTCGGTGCCGCTGCCGTGGCCTGGCTGTCATCGCTGGTGAATCAGGCCCATACCGCCACGCAATATGCCCTGTTCAGCTCGCTGGTCACCCTGCCCGGCAAACTTATCGGGGGATTCTCCGGTTTCATGGTCGCCGGCATGGGCTACAACGGCTTTTTCATTTTTTCCACCATTTGCGTGATTCCAGCACTTGCACTTTTTCTCTGGATATCTAAATACTTGTGCAGGAAGCCCGAAGTTGGTGCTTAAGACACACGAATGCAACGAAAGTGTGCGTAAAGCGCTGTAGAGAAGAAGAATCGGGCTACCTAATCTTGCACTAATTTCCAGCTATGGATGCATTGAGGGTAACGATTATGAAGCTGAATCAACTGACCGTGGCCATTCTGGCCGCCGGGTTCGCCGCCCAGGCCTCCGCCGCCGGCTTCGCGCTGAGCGAGCAGAGCGTTTCCGCCAATGGCACCGCCAATGCCGGACGTGCCTCCGACGCTGTCGATGCCTCCGTGGTCTACAACAACCCCGCCGCCATGCACAAGCTGAAGCAGGCGCAGATCACCACCAACGTGTCGTTCATTGATGCGGACACGAAGATCAAGAATCAAAGCGTTGCTCCCCCAGCATTGGCTGCAACTGGCAATAGCAAAGGCGACATTGTTCCTCACTCTTTCATCCCATCAGGCTACTTTACCTCAGGTGATCAAGGCGGCTGGGCCTGGGGCGTTGGCGCATATAGCGGCTTCGGCCTCAAGACCAATCACAACGATGGCTTTGCTGGTCGCTACCTGGGCAATAAAAGTGACGTGAAGATCATGACCGTCCAACCTACAGTGAGCTACAAGCTTCATGACAAACTGTCCGTTGGTGTCGGCGCGACCATTAACAAGCTCGAAGCCTATTTGAGCAGCAACCCCGCTGACGCACTTGGTGCATTTGCCCTTGGCAAGAATGCTGGTCGTGTTCAAATTGAAGGCGATGACATGGGCTATGGCTTCAATCTCGCACTGCATTCAGACGTGACAGAAAACACCCAAGTTGGTCTGGTTTACCGCTCCAAGGTCAAATACAAGATCGATGACGGTGAAATTCGCCTCGGCGTTGGATTTGGACCGGCTGCAGGGGAGTTTGACGCGAGTACCGCCATCTCGACACCAGAAAGTGTAGAGCTTGGTATTACCCATGCCCTTTCTCAGAAAACCAAACTGCATGCCACAAGCAGCTGGACAAGGTGGAGCCGATTCAAAAGCCTAGATGTTGATAACGGCTCACTTCTCGGCGCACAGTCCGAAGAGTTCAATTGGAAAGACTCCATGGCCTATGCCGTGGGCGTCAGCCACGCGCTGGATGACAAGCTGACCGTTCGTGCCGGCCTCGCCTATGACAACACCCCGGTAGCTCCGGCCGATCGAGGCGTCCGTCTGCCCAGTGGCGACCGCCGTGTAGCTAGCGTCGGTGCAGGTTATGCACTGACACCGAACCAGGTGGTGGATGTGTCCTACATGTACATTGATGAAGAGCGTGCTGACGTGAATCGTCCGGCAGATGGCTACGCCGCCACCTTCCAGAACTCCGCCAGCATCTACGGCGTGCAATACACCCTCAAGTTCTGATCACCTGATCTGACCTGAGGCAACAGGAGCCCGGCACCCGCCGGGCTCTTTCATTTGAGCCTGTCAGAACAAAGAACGATCTCGGCAAAACCCTCCCAAAGCGCAGCTACAGACCCACTGGTCACACCCGTCCGGCATTGCCATACTCGGTCCGTACTCAAGAAACATCGGTCATATCCCGGAACCGATGCCTGCCACGGAGCCTGTCATGCTGGGTCAAATGCAGAACCGTCCCCTCCTCATCGCCGACCTCATTGATTTCGCCGAGCGCTTCCACGGCGATGGCGAGATTGTCAGTCGCCGCGTCGAGGGTGACATCCATCGCTACACCTATGCCGATGCCGCGAAACGCGCGCGTCAGGTCGCTCATGCGCTCGATCGTCTCGACATTCCCGAGGGCAACCGGGTGGGCACGCTGGCCTGGAACGGCTATCGCCATTTCGAGCTCTACTATGGCGTGTCCGGCAGCGGCCGCGTGCTGCATACCATCAATCCGCGCCTGCACCCGGAGCAGGTGGCGTGGATCATCAATCACGCCGAAGACGAGGCACTCTGCTTCGACCTCACCTTCCTGCCCATCATCAAGGCCATTCATGCGCACTGCCCGGGCGTGAAGCGCTGGATCGCCCTCTGTAACGGCAGCGCGCTTCCTGCCGACAGCGGCATCCCCAATCTGCTCGCCTACGAAGCCTGGATCGCCGGCGAACCGGACTGGTACACGTGGCCGGCGCTGGATGAAAACGCCGCCGCCTGCCTGTGCTACACCAGCGGCACCACCGGCAATCCGAAGGGAGTGCTCTACAGCCACCGCTCCACCGTGCTGCACGCCTATGGCGCCGCCATGCCCGACGTGATGGGCCTGTCGGCTCGCGATGCCGTGCTGCCGGTAGTTCCCATGTTCCACGTCAACGCCTGGGGCATCCCGTACATCGGGGCTGCCGTCGGCTGCAAGCTGGTGTTTCCGGGGCCGGCACTGGACGGCAAGTCGGTCTACGAGCTGATCGAGGCCGAGGGCGTGACCCTGGCCGCCGGCGTACCCACGGTCTGGCAGATGCTGCTCGGCCACCTGCAGCAGCACCAGCTGCGTTTCAGCACGCTGGAACGCACCATCATCGGAGGTTCGGCCTGCCCGCCCGCGATGATCCGGGCCTTCAAGGACGACTATGGCGTGACCGTGCTGCATGCCTGGGGCATGACCGAGATGTCGCCGCTGGGCACGCTGTGCACACTGAAGAAGAAGCACCTGAGTCTGTCGCCCGAGGAACAGCTGAAGATTCTCTGCACCCAGGGCAGACCGGTGTTTGGCGTCGACCTGAAGATCGTCGACGAGTCAGGCAATGCCCTGCCCCACGATGGCGTCGCACAGGGCGAGCTGCTGGTCAGAGGCCCCTGGATCGTCAGCAGCTACTTCAAGGGCGAAGGCGGCGATCCGCTGGTCAACGGCTGGTTCCCCACCGGCGACGTGGCCACGATCAATTCCGAGGGCTATCTGCACATCACCGACCGCAGCAAGGATGTCATCAAGTCGGGAGGGGAATGGATCAGCTCCATCGATGTCGAAAACATCGCCATGGCGCATCCGGCCGTGGCCATGGCCGCCTGCATCGGCATGAAGCACCCGAAATGGGACGAGCGCCCCATCGTGGTGGTGGTGAAGAAACCGGGTACCGACGTCAGCAAGGAAGAGCTGCTGGCCTTCTACCAGGGCAAGTTGAGCAAGTGGCAGATCCCGGATGACGCGGTCTTTGTCGATGCCATCCCGCTCGGCGCCACCGGCAAGATGCAGAAGGTCAAGCTGCGCGAGCAGCTGGCCGGGTATGTGCTGCCTACTGCCTGAACGTCCTGGCAGCACCTGCATCCGGATGCACGCGACGAAATCCCTGATGCAAGCCGGCCCTGCGCCGGCTTTTTCATGCTCGCGAGGTCATGACTGCGGGCACGATGTTGGACAAGCGGTTGTCAACGCCCGACAATGCGCACGTCCTTGGTGTTCAGCTCACGCTGGTCCGTGTCCGCACGGATGGGAAGTCGGTGCAAGTCCGACGCTGCCCCCGCAACGGTGACCCTGGTCAAGCCGCTCGAAAACCACTGTTCCTCCGAATGGGAAGGTGAGCGGCCTCGGCGCAAGCCAGCCAGACAGCCCGGAGACCGACCGATGACATTCACGGCCAGCGCGGAGGGCGCTTTGCGACGTTGAGGGCAGCACGCCACGTGCCGCCCCGCTTCGTGCTGGCCTTTCCCGGAATCACTGTCTGCGGGAAGGCGACAGTTTGGAGCGAGCACCTCAATGAAATACCTGCCTTTTACCCTGGCGCCGCTGGCGCTGGGCATATCCCTCATCGCGTCAGCAAACGATGTCCCCGTTGATGACACCCTGCCCGACATCGTGGTCAGCGCCAGCCGACTCACGGAACAAGCCGGTGCCCAGTCCCTGCGAGTGATCTCTCGCGAGCAGATCGAAACCTCCACGGCGCAGACCCTGCCCGACCTGCTGCGTCAGGTTCCCGGCCTTCAGGTGCGCTCCCTCTTCGGCGTCAACAGCTCGGAGGCCATTGTCGACCTCGGCGCCTTTGGTCCTGCGGCGGCGCAGAACACCCTGATCCTGATTGACGGACGTCGTCAGAACGACATCGATTCCAGCGCCACCGACATCGGCGCCCTGTCACTGGATCAGGTCGAACGCATCGAAATCCTGCCCGGCTCCGGAGGCGTGCTGTATGGAGATGGTGCAGTCGGTGGCACGATCAACATCATCACCCGCGACCAGCGCATCAATCGCACGCGTATCACCCTTGGGGCTGGCAGCTATGACACGGAAGAAGCGCAACTGCTCAGCCAGTTTGCCGCCAGCCGAATCGCTGGCCAGACGTTCATCAAGCACAGCCGTTCCGATGGCTACCGTGACAACAGTCAAGCCAATCGCATCGAAGCTGGCAGCAAGCTGCAGCTGGACCTGACGGAAAGGCAGTCACTGTATGGCAGCTTCCAGGCTTCGCGACAGGATACCGGTCTGCCCGGCTTCCGCAGCGTGACGGCTCGGGAAGACCAGCTCAATGACAGCCCGCGTGAAGCCAGCTCTCAGCTGGACTATGCGGATACCGAGCGCTTGCAGGGAACCGTCGGCTGGCGAGCCGTGCTCCGTCCGGACACCACGCTGGTGCTTGAAGCAGCACATCGCCAGAAGCAGCAGCGCGCCCTTTTTGTTGATCCTTTTTTTTCTCGATACATCGACACACGTCTGCAGACAACCAGCCTCAGTCCACGACTGGAACAGCAGGCACGACTTGCGAACTGGAGCGGCCCACTCACGATCGGCGTCGACCTGCAGCTGAGCGACTATGACTCAGACCGCAAGGCCGATGAAAACGCAGACGCCATCCACAGGCTCAACATCACTTCACGCAATCAGAGCATCTATGCTCACCAGACACTGCGAAACGGCAACACGTCCGTAACGCTGGGTGTGCGCGAGACTCGTGCACGGCTGCGAGCACGGGACCGTTATGACGAAAGCGCTGATCCATTTGGTGGCGGAGATGCTAAGGCAGCTCCTTACAATGCAACCCTTAAGGCTTCGCTCTACGAGGCAGCAGTCGGCCAGCAGATCAGCCCGCAAACACAGGTTGGCCTGGGAATTGCCCGTAATGTCCGCCTGCCGACCGTCGATGACCTATTTGAAGGGTTTGGTTTAGGATTTCCCGGCTTTTCTGATCCACGCGCGTTTTCCCCACTACGCCCTCAAGTCGGCAAGAACCTGACGGCCTATGCCCAGACCCGCGCAGGCAAGACGGACATTCGCCTGGATGCCTTCCATCACCGGCTGCGCAACGAGATCTACTTCAGCAACGAGACCTTCACCAACGACAACATCGATCCGACGCGTCGTGAAGGCATCTCGCTGAGTGTCGGTGCGCCGTTGACAGGAGCCACGCGCCTGGATGCCAGCACCACCTTCCAGCGCGCACGTTTCAGCGCTGGCGCCAACAAGGGCAATGATGTGCCGCTGGTGGCGCGTCATCTGGCACAGCTGCAGCTGACTCATGATCTGAACGCACGCTGGCAGCTGGCCGTGTCGAGCAACTACACCGGCAGCCGCCATTTCGACAACGATGACGAAAACTCCTTCGGCCGTCGTGCACCTGTCATGGTGCGCAGCGATGCGGCAATCCGCTATCGTCAGGGCAACTGGCGCGTCACCGGCACGGTGCGCAACCTGACCGACGAGCGTGACCAGTACGACTATGCTGCCAGCAGCGGCCTGCCCTTTGGCACCCTGGTCATGAATCCGTGGGGCACCTCGGAAGGCAAGTACAACGCCTATCCGCTGCCGGGCCGAAACCTGCTGGTCAACATCGAATACACCTTCTGAGTCGAGGACACCATGGGCTACCGCCTCTCCAGGATCTACACCCGCACCGGCGATGACGGCAGTACGGGGCTCGGCGACGGCAGCCGCGTTCGCAAGGACGCGGCACGGGTCGAGGCCTACGGCACGGTCGACGAAACCAATGCGGCAGTCGGCCTGCTGCGTGCCCAGCTGCCGCAGCAGCATCCGGCGCAGGACATGCTCACCCATGTGCAGCATGACCTGTTCGATGTCGGCGGCGAGCTCTGCATTCCGGGTCACCGGATGCTCACCGCCGCCTACATCGAGCGGCTGGAGCAAGCCATCGACGCCATCAACGAGCATCTGCCGCCGCTGAAGGACTTCATCCTGCCCGGCGGTTCGCTGGCGGCGTCACAGGCACACATGGCGCGCACCATCTGCCGCCGAGCCGAGCGCCGCACGTTGACGCTGGCTGATCTGGAAGAAGTCAGCCCGCTGGCCGTGCAGTACCTGAATCGCCTGTCTGACTACCTGTTCGTGCTGGCGCGTCAGCTGGCACGCGAGGATGGCGGCCAGGAAGTGCTGTGGCGGGCGCGCACGACCTGACGCCGCTGTGCCCACGCGTCACACCAGACGATGGGCTCAGCAAAGTTGCTGCACCAGTGCTGAATGAAAAAACCGGGCCATGGTCCGGTTTTTTTCATAACTCACGACACCATGTGTCAGACCAGCAATCGCCGGATGTCGGCCAGCAGAACACCCAGACGCGTGGTGAAGCGTGCCGCCACGGCACCGTCGATGACACGGTGATCGTAGGACAGCGACAGCGGCAGCATCAGACGCGGCACGAAGCCCTTGCCATCCCAGACCGGCTGCTGGCTGGCTTTAGACAGCCCGAGGATGCCCACTTCCGGCCAGTTCACCAGCGGCGTGAACGCGGTGCCCCCGACCCCGCCCAGCGACGAGATGCTGAACGTCGCCCCCTGCATGGCTGCCGGCGGCAGCTTGCCGGTGCGGGCCTGCTCGGAGAGCTCGCCGAGCGTGCGCGCCATCTGGCTCAGGCTCATGCGGTCGGCGTTGTGCAGCACCGGCACCAGCAGGCCATTGGGCGTGTCGACGGCAATGCCGATGTTGACGTAGTCCTTGACCACGAGGTTCTCGCCATCCCGCGCCAGCGAGCTGTTGAACACCGGCATCTCGCGCAGCAGATAGGCCACCGCCTTGGCGACCAGCACGGTCATGGTCAGCGACAGGCCATCCTTCTTGAAGCTGTCACGCAGACTGAGACGGAAGGCCTCAAGCTCGGTGATGTCAGCGAGGTCGAACTGCGTGACCTGGGGCACGATCAATGCGGAGCGGGCGAGATTCTCGGCCGACTTGCGCTGGATGCGCGAGCGCGGCCGGAGCTCAACCTCGCCCCACTTGCGGTAATCCGGCTCGGCCGGCAGATCACCGAAGAGCGCGGCCATGCCGCCACCGGATGCAGCTGGCGCGGCCGCCACGGGTCGCGACAGCTGCTGCTTGACCCAGGCGTGCAGGTCATCCTTCTGGATGCGCTGGCGTGGCCCGCTGCCGGTCACCTGCGACAGATCCACGCCAAGCTCGCGAGCGAGCTTGCGCACGGCAGGCCCGGCATGCACCGGTCCCGACGGCGCCGTGGCAGCACTTGGTTCTGCTGGCGAGAGCGCGACGGACGCAGATGAGGCCGATGCCGCAGACTGTGCAACGGGCGCGGCCGATGCCGGCACTGGTGCAGCCACTGACGCGGCGGCCACAGCAGCGGGGACGCTGCCCGGCGCGGCGCCGGACTGCAGCGACAGCAAAGCATCACCCTGCCTGACCGCCTGACCGACCGTGACCACCCAGGCCACCAGCACGCCATCCGCGGGGGCCGGCAGCTCCAGACTGGCCTTGTCCGACTCCAGCACGGCAATCGGCTGATCCTTCTTCACCGTGGCACCGGCCGGTACCAGCAGCTCGATGACCTCGGCCTGCTCGACGCCGAGATCGGGGACGCTGATCTGCTCGACCGAACCCGCAGCGGCTGTCACCGCCTCAGGCACGACGGCTGGCGTCGCCGCTGACGCCATGAAAGCAACCGGCGCCGGCACGTCTGCCTCGGCAGCCGGCTCGGATGCAGCTGCTGCCGGCACAGACGCGGCTGCGCTCGCCCCGCCCGCCTCCACCAGCGTCATCAAGGCATCGCCCTGCTTGACGCGCTGGCCGACCGTGACCGCCCAGGCCTGCACGACGCCATCGGCCTCGGCAGGCAGCTCCAGGCTGGCCTTGTCCGATTCCAGCACGGCAATCGCCTGATCCTTCTTCACCATGGCACCCGGCTGCACCAGCAGCTCGATCACCTCGGCCTCATCGACCCCCAGGTCAGGTACGCTGATCTGCTTGCTCATGATCAGCTCCTCAGGCGTTGGCCGCAGCAATCTGGGACGGATCAACACCCCAGCGTGCGCGTGCGGCCAGCAGCTTGTCCGTGGTGATGTCACCCGCCTCGTGCAACGACGCCAGCGCCGCATAGGCGACATGGGCGGCATCGACCTCGAAGTGGCGACGCAGCTGGGCGCGCGAGTCGGAACGGCCGAAACCGTCGGTGCCCAGCACTCGGTAGCTGCGACCCGCCGGCACGTAGGCGCGAATCTGGTCGGCATGCACCTTCATGTAATCGGTGGCCGCGATGATCGGTCCCTTGCTGCCGGCCAGCTGGCTGCTGACCCATGCCACACGCGGCTTCTGCTCCGGGTTGAGCAGGTTCCAGCGCTCCACCTCCTGAGCCTCGCGACGCAGCTCGGTGAAGCTGGTGGCACTCCAGATGCTGGCGCGCACGCCCTCTTCGGCAAGCAGCACGGCAGCCGCTTCGACCTCGCGCAGGATGGTACCCCCGCCCATCAGCTGCACCTCCGGTCCCTTGCCCTTCTTCGCGGCCTGCAGGCGATAGATACCGCGACGGATGCCCTCCTCGCAGCCCACCGGCATGGCCGGGTGCGGGTAGTTCTCGTTCATCACGGTGAGGTAGTAGTAGACGTCCTCCTGCTCGCCATACATGCGGCGCAGGCCGTCCTGCACGATGACCGCGATCTCGTAGCTGTAGGTCGGGTCGTAGGCGATGCAGTTGGGGATGGTCGCGGCCAGGATGTGCGAGTGACCATCCTCGTGCTGCAGACCTTCGCCGTTGAGCGTGGTGCGTCCGGCGGTGGCACCGATCAGGAAGCCGCGCGCGCGGCTGTCGCCGGCGGCCCAGGCCAGGTCGCCGATGCGCTGGAAGCCGAACATCGAGTAGTACAGGTAGAACGGCACCAGCGGCTGGTCATGCACGCTGTAGGCCGTGGCGCAGGCGACCCAGGCGCTCATGGCGCCGGCCTCGTTGATGCCCTCCTCGAGGATCTGGCCCTTGAGGTCCTCGCGGTAGTACATGAGCTGGCCGGAGTCTTCGGGCTCGTAGAGCTGGCCGACGCTGGAGTAGATGCCGAGCTGGCGGAACATGCCCTCCATGCCGAAGGTGCGCGCCTCGTCGGGCACGATGGGCACGATGCGCTCGCCGAGGCCCTCCAGCTTGAGCAGCACGCCCATCAGACGCACGATGGCCATGGTGGTGGAAATCGGACGCTCGGAACCGGTGGTGATGGTGCTGAGCTGGTCCAGGGTCGGCACCGGCAGCGCGCGGCTCTTCATGCGGCGCTGCGGCAGATAGCCGCCGAGCTTCTCGCGACGCTCGCGCAGGTAGCGCATCTCGGGACTGTCGTCGGCCGGCCGATAGAACGGCAGCTGCTCCAGCTGCTCATCGGTGAACGGCATGTCGAAGCGGTCGCGGAACTGCTTCAGCGACGGCAGATCCAGCGACTTCAGCTGGTGGGTCTTGTTGACGGCCTGGCCGGCGCCGGTGGCATAGCCCTTGACCGTCTTGGCCAGGATGACCACGGGCTGGCCCTTGGCGGCCATGGCCTCGGCATAGGCGGCATAGACCTTGAACGGGTCGTGGCCGCCGCGATCCAGCGCGGCGATCTCGTCATCGCTGAGATCCTTCACCAGCTCGGCCAGCTCCGGATACTTGCCGAAGAACTTTTCGCGGGTATAGGCGCCGCCACGGTTCTTGAAGGCCTGGTACTCGCCGTCCACGGCCTCGTTCATGCGCTGGCGCAGGGCACCGCTCTCGTCACGCGCCAGCAGCGGATCCCACTTCTTGCCCCAGATGACCTTGATGACCTTCCAGCCGGCGCCACGGAATACCGACTCCAGCTCCTGGATGATCTTGCCGTTGCCACGCACCGGGCCATCGAGGCGCTGCAGGTTGCAGTTGATGACGAAGATCAGGTTGTCGAGCTTCTCGCGGCCCGCGAGGGCAATCGCGCCCAGCGACTCCGGCTCGTCCATCTCGCCGTCACCGAGGAAGGCCCAGACCTTGCGGTTCTGCTCGGGCACGAAACCGCGGTTGATCATGTACTTCATGACATGGGCCTGGTAGATCGCCATGATCGGGCCCAGCCCCATGGACACGGTCGGGAACTGCCAGTAGTCCGGCATCAGCCAGGGATGCGGGTAGCTCGACAAGCCCTCGCCACCTACTTCACGACGGAAGTTCTCGAGCTGGGCCTCGGTGAGGCGTCCTTCCAGAAAGGAACGTGCATAGATGCCCGGTGCCGAGTGCCCCTGGTAATAGATCAGGTCGCCTCCATGCGAGGCATCGGGGGCACGGAAGAAATGATTGAAGCCGACATCGTAGAGCGTTGCCGAGGAGGCAAAGGTGGCGATGTGGCCGCCCAGCTCGTCGTCATTCTGGTTGGCGCGCATGACGATGGCCAGCGCATTCCAGCGCACCAGCGAGCGCAGCTTCCACTCCAGGCTGGGATCCCCCGGCATCAGCGGCTCGCGCTCGCGCGGAATGGTATTGACGTAGGGGGTGTTCAGGCGATCGATGGTGACGCCCAGGTCCGGAGCCAGTGCCAGCAGCTTTTCCAGCAGCTGCCGCGCACGCTCGGGTGATTCGTTTTCCACAACAGAAGCCAGGGCGTCCAGCCATTCCTGCGTTTCCGCGTGGTCGGTGTCGCCGTAGTGACGATGCCGTGCCATGAACTACTCCTTCCCGATGACGGGGCTCAGCCTCTTGGGCCGGGTAAAGAGCAGCCTACCCACTGTTCCGGATAGGAACAGGGGAGTGACTGCTCGGTCATCTGGATAATGTCATGGCTGGTCAGCGCGCTCCAGCACGCCATGGCTTCATTTGCGCACAAAGTGATGGCAGCGCATCAAGCAATGACAGGCCGGGACGCGTCAGCGCCCGGTCATCGACACTGACAATGGCCTGTCGCTGCACGGCCGGCAGACTGGGAAAACGGCGCCAGTAGCGGCGCGCCTCGGCGAGTTGCTCAGGCGCCACCAGGATGATTTCGGGTCGCGCCCTCAGCACCGACTCCGGCTGCACCACCGGCGAGGCCATGCGGCGGTCACTGACAATGTTGTCGACACCGCAGAGGCGAAGCGCCTGGCTGGTCAGATGATCCGGTGACAGCGTGTACAGCGGCGCCTGCCAGATCTGGTAGAAGCCACGCAGGCGCGGTCCGTCACTGCGCTGGCTGCGCAGCAGCAGCAAGCGCCGCTCATGCTGGCGCGCCAGAGCGTCGGCGGCCTGCGCCCGGCCGGCCAGCGCACCCAGCCAGCGCAGGCGTTGCGGAATGTCCTCCAGCCGGGTCGGTTCCACGGCCAGCATGGGCAGGCCGAGACGGCGCAGATGCGCCAGTGGCTGCGGCGAAATGCCGCTGGGCCAGTACACGATCAGATCCGGCTTCTGCTGCCACAGACGCTCGTCATGCACGCGATCGGCAAAGCCGACCACCGGATGTCCGGTCAGGCTGCGCGCATGGGCGCCGGGCAGCAGATGATCATCCTGCACCCCGACGATGCGTTCGCGCGCACCGATGGCATGCAGCATGTCGACCAGATGAGGGCCCAGAACCACCCAGCGCTGCGGCAGTCGCGCCGGCAGCTGCCAGGCGGTACCGGCATCATCGCGCCACTGCGTCAGCCCGGCCGGTGCCGGTGATGCCGCAGCAGGAAGGGGAGCCCCAGGAGAGGCAACGCTCTGCGTCGGCAAACCTGCACACAGCAGGCTGCCGAGCAGACAGGGAATCAGCCGCCAGGCCATAGGGTATGCAGCGCCAGCATGACCATCCAGACAATCAGGGCACGCTGCAGCAGCGCACTGAGCTCAAGCAGCGCCTGCTCAAGACCGACCGAGGGACTCAGCGTGACGTCGAGATCGGCCGGCTCGGCCGCCTCCGCCGCCTGATCCAGCAATTCGGCACTGGCCACCTCGGGCTTCAGCAGCCGCTCGCGGATGACCTGCCAGGTGTCCTTGAAGTTGCCGGCCAGCGCCAGGCTCAGGGCCAGCAGACGCGTCGGCAGCCAGTCGGCGAGATCGCGCCAGCGCGTCGCCAGATCACGAACGGCCTCCTCGGGATGCTGCTCGGCACGACGCACCAGGTAATAGCCCAGCGCGGCCACCGGGCTCGCCAGCAGCAACCAGAACAACGGCGAGAACAGTTCGGTGAGCTGGCCGGAAAGCACGCGCCGACGTGCCTGCAGCAGCAGCTCACGCACATTGGTGGCCGACACCTCGACCGCATCACGCACCATGGCACTGTCGGTGACATCAGGAACATGTTCGTCACCATGATCATCGTCGCCATCGTCCGGGCTGTCGGGCGCCGCGACCGGCTGCTGGCTGTCACCAAACACCACCAGCAGCACCAGTGCCGCCGGCAGCAGCGTCAGCACACTCAGACCGACCTCGCGAAAAGCCTGCAGGATGATGCCCAGCACCACCATGGGAATGATCAGGATCAGCGCCAGCCTCACACCGACAGCGATCGATGCCGGCAGACGCGCCGACACCTGCAGCCAGGTCGTCCCCGGACGGGCAGCCGGCACGCGCCATTCCGCCGGCATGGCGAAATAGGCAGCCAGCGACAGCAGGGCCAGTAACAGGGTCATGACTTCACTCTCCTCGACATCCAGTCTTGTCAGGTTCAGGTGCCGCAGCAGCCGGCATCAGCGCATGCAGACGCGACCACTCGAAACAGGGTCCGGGATCGCTCTTGCGACCGGGCGCGATGTCGCTGTGGCCGGCGAGCTTTCCGGACGCGTCCGGATAACGCCGCCACAGCGCCTGCAGCACCTGCGCCAGTTGCGCATACTGTATCGCCTCGAAGGGCTGATCGTCGCACCCTTCCAGCTCGATCCCGACAGAAAAGTCATTGCAGTTGCTGCGCCCCTGGTACTCGGAGCGACCGGCATGCCAGGCCCGGCGATCGAAGGGCACGTACTGGACCAGCTCGCCGTCGCGACGAATCAGCAGGTGCGCAGACACTTCCATGCCCGCGATGCTGGCGAAATAGGGATGCTCCGATGCCGGCAGCGTGCCGAGGAAAAGCCGGTCGATCCAGGGCCCGCCGAACTCGCCGGGAGGCAGGCTGATGTTGTGGATCACCGCAAGGCTGATCTCGCCCGTCGGACGCTCGTTGAAATGCGGCGACGGACAGCGGCGCGCGCTGCTCAGCCAGTGTTCGGCATCAATCTGCATGCGGAGGTTCCTGAAACGACGCAACTAGCCTACGCCAAGGCAACCCGTGCGCAAACCCGTGCCTGACATGATTTATACTTCACCGTCTTTTTTCAGCCGGATATCACCTGATGACACCCGACATGCTCAAGGCCGCACTGGCCGCCAACGTGGCCGCCGCTCTCGTCGAGGACATCGGTACCGGAGACATCACGGCTCAGCTGATTCCGGCGGAACGTCAGGCAACCGCCCGGGTGATCACCCGTGATGACATGGTGCTGGCTGGCAAGCTCTGGGTCGAGTCCACCTTCGTGGCCGTCGATCCGACACTGAAGATCCGCTGGCTGGTTGATGAAGGTGCCGACATTGCCGCCGGCACGCCGCTGTTCGAGGTCACCGGCAGCGCGCGCAGCCTGCTCACCGCCGAACGCACCGCGCTCAACTTCCTGCAGACCCTGTCGGCCACCGCCACCCATGTGCGCGAACTGACGCGCCTGCTGACCGGCACGCGAGCGCGTCTGCTGGATACCCGCAAGACCCTGCCCGGCCTGCGCGTGGCACAGAAATACGCGGTGCTGGTCGGTGGTGGCGAGAATCACCGCATGGGTCTGTTCGATGCCTTCCTGATCAAGGAAAACCACATCCTGGCCGCCGGCTCGATTGCTGCTGCGGTCAGCGCGGCACGTCAGCAGGCGCCGGGCGCCATGGTGGAAGTCGAGGTGGAGAACCTCGATGAGCTGCAGCAGGCACTGGCTGCGGGTACAGATCGCATCATGCTCGACAACTTTGACCTCGCCGGCATGCGCGACGCGGTCGCCATCACCGCCGGACGCGCCCAGCTCGAGGCATCCGGAAACGTCAACCGCAGCACCCTGCGCGGCATTGCCGAAACCGGCGTCGACTACATCTCGCTGGGCACCATCACCAAGGACATCAAGGCCGTCGACCTGTCCATGCGCCTGCTCGACGCCTGAGCGGGCAACGCGGCACCTGCACGGGCGCCGCCGTGCCCTGGCATGGCCTGAGTCGTCGTCAGCCCGGCATGTCCTCTCCAATCCAGGCGAAACGCGGCATCTCCTCCCCGTCGGGCCCCGTCACCATCCCGGTGAACATCGCGTGCGGTCGCACCCAGCGACCCCAGTCGCCGTAGCAGGTGCGGTACAGCACCAGCCACTCCTCCGTCTCGGAATGACGCACAAGATCCAGCACTTCGTAGACCGGCCCCTTGTAGTGCCGGTAAAAGCCCTTGCGTACGGTTGGCTGCATGCCTGAAATCCCTTTGAAAACAGTCAGAAAGCAAAAACCCCCAACCGTGATACGGTTGAGGGTTCGTGCATTAGGTGCCTGGCAATGACCTACTTTCACATGGCGAATGCCACACTATCATCGGCGCTGAGTGGTTTCACTTCTGAGTTCGAGAAGGGATCAGGTGGTTCACACTCGCTATGGTCGCCAGGCAATTCGGCGGACCGGATGTCGCTGCTGCTCGCGCAACACAACATCGTCCAAATTCGTGATTCGAGTCTGTAGAGAACGCGTCAAGCGCTTTGTCTTTCATCAATCAATCGCCCGTCTGCATTGCAGACTGCTTGGGCGTTATATGGTCAAG
>NZ_ATUE01000006.1 GCF_000420045.1 Perlucidibaca piscinae DSM 21586 | reverse complement strand
CGGCGGAGCCGGTGCTGGCACCGGTGATCACGGCGGCATCGTTGGTGCCGTTGATGGTGACGGTGATGGCCTGCTCGGTGCCATCCACCGACTTCACGGTGAAGGTCTCCTCGACCTTGTCGCCGACGTTCAGGGAATCGAAGGCGCTGTTGGCGGTGAAGGTCCAGCTGCCGGTGGTGTTGATGCTCAGCGAGCCGTTGGTGCCGCCGATGGTTTCGGCCTGGAAGCCGTCATCGTTGTCGACGTCGGTGGCGGTGAGCACGCCGGAGATGGTGACCGGGGCGTTGGTCTCGGCGGCGGAGCCGGCGATGTCGCCGGTGATCACGGCGGCGTCATTGGTGCCGGTGACCACGATGGACACTTCGGCAATGCTGATGGTGCCGTTGGCCAGCTTGATCTGGTACTGGAAAGTATCAACCCCGGTCTCGCCAGCAGCGAGATAATCGAAGGTGTTGAGCACCTTGTACGTGATCTTGCCGCCCGAGATCGTGATCATGTTGCCATTGCTGGTCGTGCCTTGCATGTCACGCGCTGCGTAGTCGGCAGCATTGGCTTCGACACCATCCAGACTCCAGAGCACCTTGGCTTTGCCGCCCAGGTCATTCGACATGACGTCGAGGGTCCATTCGCTGTTCAGCGTCAGGGCATCCTCGCTGAATGCGTAGCTGTCATCGGTGGCTTGCGGGGTCTTGGTGTAGGACGTGGTCGAGGTGGTGCTGGCCATGTGAGCGCTCCTTGCTTTTGTAAGAGCTTTCTAACACAAGCTTACAAACGGAAACAGACGCTTGCCTGAGGTTTCTTTCCGAGTCTTGCAGCAAGCCGTGCAAGCGGTTCATTTCTGGGTATCCGCTACTATGCCGTTCGTGCGGTTTGCAAGACCTTTCGTCGTACGAAAACCCGCAGCTCATGCAATTGCCGTGTTTTTGTGCACACCCCTGCACGCTTTCTGTGCAATCCGACTGTTTTCTGATCTGAACCGGGTCAAAAACCCGGCAATCAGTCCAAGTTATTGAATTTGCTTATTAAAATAATTGTGATCAAAAACTGGACGAACGGTTGAAAGCCGCTTGTCGCGCGGCTTTCGCCTGCTGCCAACATTCTTTTCCACGAAGTTATCCACAGATATTGGGGATAACTCGGGTCACGGGGAGGGCGTAGCCAGAGCGGCCTTGCTCAGCGGCAAACGCGCGAGCTGGGTCTGCTTCAGCGAGCCGAGATAGAGCCATTCACCGCGCTCGGCGATGGTGGTCACCGGCGAGTAGTTGCCGCCGCTGCCGTCCTGCAGATTGGCCACGACATGCCCGTCGAGGTCGATCCCGAGCGCCATGGCATGGTGATCGATGGGTTTCGGGAAGATCAGCATGGCGCGTGCGGCGACTTTGCGCAGCCAGGGCCAGCCTGCCAGACGATCAAGCAGCGGGTTGCGCGGCGTGAACAGGGCGACCCAGACGCGGTCGCGGCCGTTGAAGCGGATGTTGTCCGGCAGGCCGGGCAGGTTGTCGATGAACACGTCAGTCGTGCCGGCACGCTTACCGGCCAGCCAGTAGCGGGTGATCCGGTAGGCACCGGTCTCCGCCACCAGCACGTAGGCCTCGTCCGGACCCAGGGTCACGCCGTTGGCGAATTGCAGACCCTCCAGCAAGACCTCCGTGGTCTTGCTCTTGAAGTCGTAGCGCAGCAGGCGACCGTCACCGCCGTGTTCCAGCACGGCCTCGCCGTCCTGACCATAGCCCCAGCGACTGGACGCGTCACTGAAATAGGCATGACGGCCGGCACGGTCGACTGCAACGTCGTCGGTGAATTTCATGGGCAGGTCATTGCCCTGGGTGGTCAGGGTTTCCACCGTGCCATCCCGGGCCATCGCCAGCAGTCCCCGTTTTCCGTCAGCGATGATCAGTCGACCGTCCGGATGCCAGTCCAGGCCCAGGGGACGCCCGCCGGTGTGGCCGATGTCCTGAACGCTGCCGTCCAGTATGCCGGTGCGCACCACGCGACCATCGAGCAGGCCGGTGACCAGGTGCTGTTCCCCGTCAAAGACCAAGGCTTCCGGACCGGAGAGGTTGGGGGCGCCGATGCGGTGCAGATCCTTGAGGCGCGTGTTTTCCGCATAGGGGCCGTTTTCCAGCGTCGGTGCCTGAGGCGGCTGCCACGCCACCGGCTCCATGGGCAGAGGATAGGCGACCAGAAAAATCAGCAGGGCAAGCAGCAGCAGCTGGAGAAGGCGCTTGATGATCCTGGCCCGGGATTTTCTGGTTTTGTCCATGACAAATCTGCCTTTGTGTTAGTTCTGTCCAATACAGACCTGATCATCCTGCGAGCATCTTGTACTGGACAAGATCAGCGCAAGCGAGCGCGGCGCGGCCATCCGACCCTGCCTGAAGATCTTGCGACACGGTGAACCGCAACGTTCGTCACCGGTTGAAGACCTGGAGGTAATAGTCATGGGTTCCCCCGTCAATTTGCAAACCCCTCATCAGCAAGCCAGTCCGGATCTCCTGCTCTTGCCGATCACGGCCGTGGAACGCGAGACCGGTGTCTCCAAGGAACTGTTGCGCATGTGGGAGCGTCGCTACGGCTTTCCTCAGCCACTGCGCGATGCCATGGGCGACCGCGTCTACACGCTGGAGCAGGTCACGCGGCTGCGTCTGATGCGCCGTCTGATCGACATCGGCTTCCGTCCCGGCAAGCTGGTGGCGTTTGAAACCGTCGAACTCGAGCGCATGCTGGCCTCGCAGAGCAAGGCCCGTCACGCCATGCTTCCCGAGCTGGAACAGGAGCTGCTTCAGGTGCTGCGTACACATCAGCCGGACCAGGTACGCGAATACGTCGCGCATCAGCTGACCCGACTGGGGCTGGAGCGTTTCGTGCTGGATTTCCTGCAGCATGCCCAAGTCATCATTGGGGATGCCTGGATGCGGGGTCAACTGGACGTGCACGAGGAGCATCTCTTCACCGACCAGGTGCAGACCCAGATGCGCGCGGCCATCAGCTGTCTGCGCGAACCGGCTCAGCCACCTCGCGTAATGCTGACCACGCCTCCCGGCGAGCAGCATGGCATGGGACTGCTGATGGTCGAGTCGCTGCTGCGCCTGGATGACGCCGAGGCTTTCAGTTTCGGTGTCGGCATGGGCCACCGCGAAGTCGCCCAGGCGGCCAAGAAGCAGCGCATGAACATCGTCGCGATCTCGTTCAGTGCCGCCTATCCGGTGGCCAAGGCCATCGAGTACCTGGAGGAGTTGCGCTTCCAGCTGCCATTGGCCGTCGAAGTCTGGGGTGGCGGATCGGGCTTGCGGTCGACGCGGCGCAGCATCGAGGCCGTTCGCTTCTTCCATGATCTGCCCAGCCTGCGCCATGCCGTGGCTGACTGGCGCCAGACGCACCGGCACTGACGTGAGTCCTGGTCATGGGTGGGCATCGCAAGCCGCATCTGCCGGAGAAGCCCTGCGCGACCTGCGGGCGACCGTTCAGCTGGCGACGCAAGTGGGCGGCGGTCTGGGATGAGGTTCGCTACTGTTCCGATCGCTGTCGCGGACAGCGTGCTGCCGGCCGATCATTGGCCGGCACGCTGCCTGCAGCTGGTGCTCGGTGATCAGCTCAACCGCAGGCACAGCTGGTTCTCCCGAGTCGATCCGGACACGGTCACGGTCTTCCAGGAAGTTCGACAGGAGACCGACTACGTCCGTCATAATGCCCAGAAGGTCATCGCGGTGTTTGCCGCCATGCGCGCCTTTGCGCGCGAGCTGGCTGCCGCTGGTCACCGCGTGCATTACCTGAGTCTGGATGATCCGCTCAATACCCAGCATCTCACCGACAACCTCGACGCCCTGGCGGATGCCAGCGGTGCCAGTGCGTTGCGCTACCAGCTGCCTGACGAGTGGCGGCTTGATGTGCAGCTGTCACGCTGGGCAGCCAGTCACCACCTGACGGTCACGGCACATGACAGCGAGCATTTCCTGACCGCGCGCGATGTTGTCTCCCGGCATTTTGCCGATCGCAGGCAGTGGCTGATGGAGTCGTTCTACCGCCAGATGCGTCAGCGCACCGGTGTGCTGATGGCGCTGGATGGCGGCCCCGAAGGCGGCCAGTGGAACTACGATCACGACAACCGCGAGTCCTGGCGTGGTGATCCGCCGCTGCCTGAGTTGCGCCTGCCCAGCCACGATCATCGCGCGCTCTGGGTCATGATCCGCGAGGCCGGCGTGGACTGCTTCGGCGACCCGCAGGCCGAGACCATGCCCTGGCCGTTGGATCGCGACGAAGCGCTGGTCATGCTGGATGACTTCATTCGCAATGGTCTGCCGCACTTCGGCCGCTTCCAGGATGCCATGACCCGTCAGGACTGGCGTCTGTTTCACTCCCTGCTGTCGTTCGCGCTCAACGTCAAGATGCTGGCGCCCGGCGAGGTCATAGCCGCCGCCGAGGCTGCCTGGCGGCGCGGCGAGGTGTCCCTGCCAACGGCGGAAGGCTTCATACGCCAGATCCTGGGCTGGCGCGAGTACGTGCGCGGCTTCTATTGGGCGCGCATGCCGGAGCTGGCCGAGGCCAACGCGCTCGGCAACGATCTGCCATTGCCGGACTGGTTCTGGACGGGCAATACCCGCATGGCCTGTCTGGCGCACGCGATCGGGCAGTCACTGTCGCAGGCCTATGCCCATCACATCCAGCGTCTGATGGTGATCGGCAACTTCGCGTTGCTGGCCGGGCTGGCGCCGGCAGCGGTGCATCGCTGGTATCTGGGGGTGTACATCGATGCCTTTGAATGGGTGGAGCTGCCCAATACTCTGGGCATGAGCCAGTTCGCCGACGGCGGGGTGCTGGCGACCAAGCCCTACGTCTCGGCGGCGGCCTACATCGATCGCATGGGCGACTACTGCAAGGGCTGCGCCTATGACCGCAAGCAGCGGCTGGGACCCAAGGCCTGCCCGTTCAATGCCCTGTACTGGGACTTTCACCTGCGCCACGAGTCCCGCCTGCGGCGAAACCCGCGCATCGGCATGGTGTACCGCAACATTGATCGCATGCCGGATGCGGAGCGCACGGCCATTCGAGAGCAGGCCGTGTTCTGGCGCAGTCGTCTCGATCAGCTCTAGGGTGCTTCGGCCGCTTTCGGCATGATGCGGATCAGCTGGCGCGTGTCTATGCCCAGTTCCGCCGCCTGCGCCACCAGCTGCTGGTAGGCCGCCTCCGGAATCACCGGCTGACGCGACAGGATCCAGAAATAGTCGCGGCTGGGCCCGATCACCAGGGACCACTGGTAGTCCGGATCAAGTCGCGCGATGTGATAGCCACCGTAGAACGGGCCGAAGAACGACACCTTCAGTGACCCCGTGTCGCGTTCGCTCTGGAAACGCGCCACGCCACGTGCCTCGTCCCAGGTGCCCTCGGCGGCACGATAGCCCCTGTTGATGACGGTGACCGCGCCATCGTCGCGCAGCACGTACTGCGCCGAGACCCGGGTCAGGCCGCGCTCGAAGCGGTGGTCCAGCCGTGCCAGCTCATGCCAGGTGCCGAGGTAGCGTTCAAGCACGAAGGGGGTGACCGGCGTGATGCCTTGTGGCGGTGCCAGACAGCCGCTGAGCAGCACGGTGGCCATCAGCAGCAATGGGGTCAGCCAGCGATGTCGTCGAGTGGAGAGGAGGAGGGAGACCATGTGAATGACATCCTGTTGCGCCAACGTTGGGTGTTTCTGACATGTTCCGCGATCAGCAGCAATCTGACAGCCATCGACGGACACGATCATCCGGTCTGCACATCCCGTCAAGGCAGGCCGCCAGTGCGCTGGCCGGCCGTGCTCGCCGGGGTCACGCGGCTGGCATGGCCCGGTGCAGGCGGCGCATGCCTCGCCACACCAGCACGGCACAGACGGGGACTGCCAGTCCGGTGATCAGTGCCGGATGTTCCAGCAAGCCCATGTCCTTGAGTGACTCGGCGGCATATTTCACCAGCCCCACCAGGTAATAGCTGATGGCCACCACCGAGAGTCCCTCCACCGCCTGCTGCAGCTGCAGCTGGGCCTGACTGCGGCGGTTCATGGAGTGCAGCAGGTCCTGGTTCTGCGCTTCCAGGGTCAGGTCGATGCGGGTGCGCAGCAGCTCGCTGGCCCGGTCGATACGTCCGGCCAGCGCATCCAGCTGGTCCACCACCGCCACCACGGTACGAAAGGCCGGAGCAAGACGACGCGGCAGGAATTCGCTGAATGTCTGCATGCCAGGTTCTTCCTGTTCGCGCAGACCCTGCAGGCGATCCTGCACCAGGTCGTAGTAGGCACGTGTCGCGGTGAAGCGGAAGGTGGTCTCCGAGCGGATGTGCTCGATGCGTGCTGCCAGGGCGGCCAGCGCCGCGAGCAGACGGCGTTCGTCATCGAGACCGGCAATTGCCGTGATCTCGGCGTTGATGCCTGCCAGCTCGGCACTCATTGCCGCCAGATCAGGTCCGATCTGCCGGGCCATCGGGAATGCGAGCAGCACCATCATCCGGTAGTTTTCCAGTTCCAGCAGACGGCGCACCAGGCGACCAAGCTGGCAGGGGTTCAGCGCCAGGTTCTGGATCAGGATGCGGCCCATGCCATCTTGGTGCAGGCGCCAGGCTGTCCACAGGCGTGCCTTGTGGCCAAGTACCCAGGAGCTGATCAGGCGATGGCCCTCGAAGAGAGGGCGCACGCCATCCGGCGTGCTGCCCATGCAACTCTGGTCGTGGATCTCGACATGCAGCCCGCTCAGCACCTGCCCCGGCAGATGGCGAACCCAGGCGGTCGGCAGCAGCGACAGCGCCGTTGCCGCAAAAGGCTCATGGCCACCGACCTCGCGCAGGATGGTGTAGGTCGAGAATTCGGTATGGCGTTCCCAGCGCAGTTCGAAGCTGCCGAAATCGAGATGATGGCACGATGTGCTGTTGGCCGGCGCCGGCTGTCCGAGCAGCCCTGCCAGATGGCCGAGATGTCTCACTTCGTCATCCGCGGTGCAACCCTGGTGCAGCAGCGCCAGTTGCGAGATGCGCGTACCCGGCTGCAGGAGCGGGAACGGTCGCGCGTGCAGTTCGTTGAACAGGGTGTGGCGGTCGGGGTGCAGGGGCAGGGCGTCGGTATTCACAAGCGGACTCAAGCCAACGGAAAGGTCGCGATTGTAGAGGTTAGTCCAGAAGCCTGGGCCACCGAGGCTGCACGTGACGGAAGTTTTTTGGCGTCTCAACGGTCACGACATAGATCCGCTGCTCACCTTGCCAGGTGGCGATCAGTCCCTGCAGGTGCTGACCGGGATTGACCTTGATCCAGACGGGAGTCCCGCGTGAATCACGCTCCATGTAGCGGGCAAGAGGTATTTTCACCGGCTGCGGCTGAAAGCGATCCCATTTGCCGGATTGGATCGAATCCAGGCGGGCGCAGGGGCCATGCACAAATGAACTTTGCCTGCCATGCAATTCACCCCAGCGTATCCAGGTGATGTCGCCGTTTCGCAGCCGAACAGGCAGTTTTACGGGCTCGTTCTGCCAGGTGATCAATGCATCCAGATATTCAATGCCGCTGCACATGAGGTGCCATGATGGATAACCGGATCGGAAAAGCCACGAATCATCGTCAGAAAAACGCCCGGATTGCCGGGCGTATTATCGTCAACCAGGTTGATGGCCTGATGTCAGATAGCCAGATCGTCCAGTGTCTTGCCCGAGGCAAGCAGGGCGGCGACCCACAGCGGCTGACGCCCGCGGCCAGTCCAGGTCTGGCTGGCATCATTGGGATTGCGGTACTTGGCAGCGACGGACCCCTTGGCCTTGACGGCTTTCTTCGTGTTCGCCGGTGCGGCGGCCTCGCCGAACAGCTCGGTCAGCGAAACGCCGGCTTCCCGGGCAAGGCGCTCCATGTCGCTCATCAGCGAACGCCGTTTCTGTTCGCGCTTGCTGGTGATTTCCTTGCTGATGGCAACCTGGAATGATTCAAGCTGCTCAATGGAATATTGGGAAAAATCCATGATCCGTGCTCCGCTGGAAAATATAAGCCGAATTTATATCTGTCACGAAATGGAATTGCAAAGGGTTCATGCCAAATACAATACGTATTAATCGATATATTAGACGATTTTCCGATGCAGATACAGCATCCGATGACAAGGCCACCAAATTCCGGTGAATTGACAGCAAATCGCATTGCTCAAAAGAAAAACCCGCTGAACGCAAGGTTCAACGGGTTTCTGAAGTGGTGGGCGATACTGGGATCGAACCAGTGACCCCTACCGTGTGAAGGTAGTGCTCTCCCCCTGAGCTAATCGCCCACGAACGCCTGAATGCTGCGCTGTGAGGCGCGCATTGTACGACATGCGCTGCGGCATGCAAGTCCTGTGGGGCGTTTTTTGACCAGACGTGCAGGCAGTGCACGGGGAATGAGCCGGCAACGGTTGATAAACGAACAATTGTCCATTTGAGGATTTTATGGCTATCCTTGACTCAGGAACACACAACAACAAGAAGAGGTTTCTCATGTTCAAGCGTATTGCCGTGTCATTCTGCGTGGCTTCCGTGCTCGCGCTCTCCGCCTGCCAGGCCGAAGACGACGATCTCACCCTGCCGGAAAATGCGGACGACGGCAGCAACAATCCTCCTGCCGTGACCCCGGGTACCGGTGGCACGGTCAGTGCTTCTCAACTCTGCGCGATTCCCACGCTGGGCCCCGCGATTGCCGAAGGTGCAGGCAGCAACTGTGATGACGCCGAGCCCAGTCCGATCAGCGCAACCCAGCTGTGTGCCCTGCCTGGCATCGGTCCGGCACTTGTCCAGGCTGCAGGCGAGTCCTGTCCGGATGCCGGTGGTGGCGAGTCGCCCATCAGTGCCGGTCAGCTCTGCGTCATTCCGACGATCGGCGAAGCGCTGGTGAACGCCGCTGGCGGCACCTGCGGAGATGCGCCGTCTTCCTCGCCTTTGCCGGCCGAGCTCAGCCCGACCCAGCTGTGCGCCATTCCGCAACTGGGGCCGCAACTGGTCTCCGCGCTCGGTGAGGACTGTTCGGGCGCGGGTGGCGGCACCGGTCTTCCGGATGCCACCGCGCTGTGTGCCATTCCCGTGATTGGTGCGCAGATCGTTGCGGCCAGCGGTGGTGACTGCGGTGACGGCGGCAGCACGGCCCCGTCGATCCCGGGCCTTCCGGCCGATCCTGCTGACCTGGCCGACCCCAGCCAGCTGTGCGCGATTCCGGTGCTTGGCGAGCTGCTGGTCGGACTCACTGGCTCAAGCTGCAGCGGCTGAGTTGCTGGCTGCTCCGGCAGCCACGCTCAGTTCATGAAAAAGGCGCCCTGCGGGGCGCCTTTTTCATGTCAGCGATGAGGCTGAAACACGCGTCAGCGCGCCACGCGAGCCGCCAGGAAGTCCATCAGGCCCGCCACGGGAACATCCTGCGATTCGGCATCTCGGCGACCCTTGTACTCCAGCGTGCCGGCATCGAGGCCCTTTTCGCCGACCACGATGCGGTGCGGAATGCCGATCAGTTCGATGTCGGAGAACTTCACGCCGGGGCGTTCGTTGCGGTCATCGAGGAACACGTCATAGCCGGCGGCGGTGAGCTGCTCGTAGAGTTTGAGGCTCTCGTCCTGGATGCGTACCGACTTGGCCCAGTTCATGGCCACGATGGCGATCTGGAAGGGCGCGATGGCGTCCGGCCAGATGATGCCTTTGTCGTCGTGGTTCTGTTCGATGGCCGAGGCCACCACGCGGGTGACGCCGATGCCGTAGCACCCCATGGTCACCACCAGCGGCTTGCCATCCTCGCCCAGCACGCGGCAGTTCAGTGCCTCGGAATACTTCTTGCCGAGCTGGAAGATGTGCCCGACTTCAATGCCGCGCTTGATTACCAGCGTGCCGCTGCCGCAGGGCGAGGGATCGCCTTCGACAACGTTGCGAATGTCGGCGACCAGCGCCGGCTCCGGCAGGTCGCGACCGAAATTGACCCCGGTCAGGTGGAAGCCGGCCTGGTTGGCGCCGCAGACGAAGTCGCTCATGGCGGCCACGGTGCGGTCGGCGATCACGGTGACATTGGCGGCGACACCGACCGGACCGATGAAGCCGGGTACGCAGCCCAGGGCGGCGACGATTTCAGCTTCCGTGGCGAGGCGGAAGTCCTTGAGGCCGTCGAGCTTGCCGGCCTTGATCTCGTTGAGGTCATGATCGCCGCGCAGCAGGAACAGGAAGAAGCGCTGAGCCGGTTCTGCTTTGGGGTTGGCCTTCAGGGTCTCGGCATCCACCGGTACCGGCGCCACCACGGCAACCGCTTTCACGGTCCGGGTCACGGCAAGGCCGAGCAGGGCGGCGACATCGGAGCAGGCGGTCTGCGTTGGAGTGGCGACCTGCGTCATGGTTTCGCCGGCGGCGGCGCGCGGCGCGGTCGGCGCAAGGGCTTCGGCCATCTCGATGTTGGCTGCGTAGTCGGAGGCGTTGGAGAAGGCGATGTCATCCTCGCCCGAGCTGGCCAGCACATGGAATTCATGCGAGCCGGTGCCGCCGATGGATCCGGTGTCGGCCTGCACCGGGCGGAAGTCCAGGCCCAGTCGGGTGAAGATACGGCAGTAGGCGTCGTACATCACGTCATAGGTCTGCTGCAACGAGGCCTGGTCGACGTGGAAGGAGTAGGCATCCTTCATGATGAATTCACGCGAGCGCATGACGCCGAAGCGCGGGCGGATCTCGTCGCGGAACTTGGTCTGCACCTGGTACAGGTTCATCGGCAGTTGCTTGTAGCTCTGCAGCTCGTTGCGCGCGAGGTCGGTGATCACCTCCTCGTGCGTCGGGCCAAGCACGAAGAGGCGGTCATGGCGATCCTTGAAGCGCAGCAGCTCGGGCCCGTATTGCACGTAGCGGCCGGACTCCTCCCAGAGCTCCGACGGCTGCGTCACCGGCATCAGCACTTCCAGCGCACCGGCGCGATCCATCTCCTCACGCACGATGCGCTCTACCTTCTTCAGCACGCGATTGCCCAGCGGCAGCCAGTTGTAGAGGCCGGTGGCGACCTTGCGAATCATGCCGGCGCGCAGCATGAGCTGGTGCGAGATGACCTCGGCGTCGGCCGGGGTTTCACGAAGGGTGGCAAGCAGGTAGCGACTGGCGCGCATGACGGTTCCCGGATCAATGGCTGGAGAGTGAAGCCCGGCATTGTACGAAGGGGCAGGGCGACTGACCATCATTTGTCAGCGATGGCTGACGGGACATGCCGGCCGTGATTTCCTTCTTCCACCCAGCGTTGGTGTTCCCGCATGGCCGGAAATGCCGTCTTCAGGCGGCGTGCGTCATCAATAAATTATTGATGCTGCCGCTTTGGTGATATTTATGTAATATCCGCGGCATCATGCTTTCCCATCGAGTGCCTGCCATGTCCGTCACCATGCAGATGACCACCGACCAGCTCAATGCCTTCATTGATGCCGGCATTCCGGCGTTTCGTGCCGCGGGCTACCATGTGAACCAGGTGGCCGACGAGGCCGTGCAGGTGCGCTGGCGCTATGACGCCGGCGCCATCCGTCCGGGCGGCAGCATCTCCGGGCCAACCATGATGGCGCTGGCAGATACGGCGATGTATGCCCTCATCTTGGCGCGTCTGGGTCCGGTAGGGCTGGCAGTGACGCAGAACCTCAACATCCATTTTCTCAACAAGCCACGTGATGCCGACCTGGTTGCCAGCGCGCGCTTCCTGCGTCTTGGCCGCAGCTCGGCCGTCATTGACGTGCTGATTCATGCCGAGGGGCAGGATGCGCCAGTTGCGCAGGCTACCGGCACCTACGCGATTCCCGCTCGTACCGGCTGAGTCGCGCAGGCGGCGCTCTGCCGCAGGCACCGGTGGTCTGTGGCAGGTGCCAGCGCCGGCCCGTGTCGGCTACACTCAGGGCATTCGACCCGGATCCGCAGGGTCGCCTTGCCGGAGACTTTCTTCTTGTCCAAGCCTCTTGCAATCAGCCAGCTCTATCGCGCCACGCCCCTGAAGAATCTGCCCTTCCGCAACACGCGTCGACTCAAGCCGGTCACCGACTTTCTCGGTCAGGAGCGTGCCCGCGAATCGGTGGAAATGGCCGTGGCCATGCCGCATGACGGCTACAACCTGTTTGCCATCGGCCACAACGGCCTTGGCAAGGGCACCATGATTCGTCGTTACCTGGAGTCGGTCGCGCGTCAGCGCACGGCCCCGTCAGACTGGATCTATGTCAACAACTTCAAGGATCCGCGCTATCCGCAGGCCATCGAGCTCCCGGCCGGGCTGGGCACCTCGTTCAAGCAGGACATCCACAAGGCCTGGCGCAAGCTGTCCGAACGCATCATGGCGGCCTTTGAGAGCGAGCGCTACCAGGAGCGCCGCGAAGGCCTCAAGGGCGAGCTTGCCCGCGTGCAGCAGGATGCCCTGACCCAGCTCGCCGCCATTGCCGAGAAGCAAGGCGTCAAGCTGGTGCTGCGCACACCCGGTGGCTACGGCTTCTCGCCCATGGCGGAGAATGGTGACGTCATGGCCATGGAGGCGATGTCACAGCTGCCTCCGGCGCGCCAGCAGCGCCTCAAGGAGGCCATGACCGACATGGACAACCGCCTGCGCAAGGTGGCGCGCAAGCTTGACCAGATCGAGGAGCGCAACCGCGAGCATATCGACACCCTCAACGAGGAAGTCGCGCTGGCCGTCATCGACCCCATCCTGAGCCGGCTGACCGAGAAGTACCAGGCGCATCCGCAACTGGTGGTCTACCTCAAGGCCTACCGCAGCGACCTGCTTGATCACCTCGAGCTGGTGCTCAATGCCGGCGACAACCAGGATGCCACGGTATCCGTGGGGCAAGCTGGCGAGTACCTGCCGCCGGTGCGCTACCAGGTCAACGCCATCGTCAGTCGTGATCCGAAGCAGGGCGCGCCGGTCATCGTCGAGGATCTGCCCACGCACTACAACCTGCTGGGTCATGTCGAGCAGGTCACCTACATGGGCACGGTGGCCACCGACTTCACCCTGATCCGTCCCGGCGCCCTGCACCGTGCCAACGGCGGCTTCCTCATCATCGAGGCCGAGCAGGTGCTCGAGCATCCGTACGCCTGGCAGAGCCTGAAGCGCGCCCTGCGTGCCAAGTCGCTCAAGCTGTCGTCGCTGGAGCAGATGCTGACCCTCACCGGCACGGTGTCGCTGGAGCCCGAGCCCATTCCGCTCAACCTCAAGCTGGTGCTGCTCGGCGATCGCGAGACCTTCTATCTGCTGCAGGAGTTCGATCCCGAGCTGGAAACCGTGTTCAAGATGCGCGCCGACTTCGAGTCCGACATGCCGCGCACGCCGGAGAACGAGCTCACCTACGCCCATTTCCTCGCCGACATCGCGCGCCAGGAACAGCTGCTGCCGCTGGATCGCAGCGGCGTCGCCCGACTCATCGAGGAGAGCGCACGCACGGCCGATGACCAGGACCTGCTCTCGCTGCATGCCCGCAGCGCTGCCGATCTGCTGCGTGAAGCCAACTACTGTGCCGGCCTGCAGGGCGCCGACTGCATCACCTCGGGCCATGTCCTGCAGGCCCTGCAGGGTCGCGAGCGCCGTCATGACCGCATTCGCCGTCTCTATCTGGAGGACATCGGCAAGGGCAGCCAGCTGTTCTCGTGCGAGGGCGAGGTGGTGGGCCAGGTCAATGGCCTCACCGTGGTCAGCTATGGCGATGCCAGTTTCGGCCTGCCGTCGCGCATTTCGGTTACCGCGCATTATGGCGGTGGCGAGATCACCGACATCGAGCGTGATGTCGAGCTCGGTGGCGCCATCCACTCCAAGGGCGTGCTCATCCTCACCAGCTACCTGAAGGCGCGCTTCGGCGCCGAGCATCCGCTGCGCTTCGCCGCCAACATCGCCTTCGAGCAGTCCTATTCCGGCGTGGATGGCGACTCGGCATCGCTGGGCGAGCTCTGCGGCCTGCTCTCGGCCATTGGCAAGCTGCCGGTCAGGCAGTCATGGGGCATCACCGGCTCGGTCAACCAGTTTGGCGAGGTCCAGCCCATCGGCGGCGTCAACGAGAAGATCGAGGGCTTCTTCGCTGCCTGCCAGCTCAAGGGGCTGACCGGCGAGCAGGGCGTCATCATTCCGGTGCAGAACGTGCGCCATCTGATGCTGCGCGACGAAGTGCTGGACGCGGTGCGTGCCGGCAAGTTCCGCATCCATGCCGTCAGCCAGGTGGAGGAGGCGGTGGCGCTGCTGCTGGGCAAGCCGGCCGGCATGCTGGACAAGGAAGGCAACTACCCGGAGGGCTCCGTGTTTGCGGCGGTGGCCGAGCGCTTTGCCGTCTGGCATGACGCCGAGAAGGACGATGACGACGATGACAAGCCCGAGGAAGCGGCGGCGGCGAAAGCGCTGACGCAAGCCAAGGGCAATTGATTGACCGGGCGGTCACAAAATGTGGCCGCTTTGAACCTGACAGATTCTGTCAAAACCCGCTGTTTTGCGTACACTCGCTGCACTCGCCACCCGGATGACCGGCGCATGCAGCCGGCGGGTACGCGTTATTACCCTGTCACAGGAGAACCCTGCATGATTTTTTCCGGAACCGCCATCCGCGTGCAAGCGCTGGAAAACGGCATTGCCGAGCTGACCTTCGACCTCGCCGGCGAATCGGTCAACAAGTTCAACGCCACCACTGTCCGCGAGCTGGGTGAAGCCGCCGCTGCCATCAAGGCCGACGCCTCGGTCAAGGGCGTCATCGTCACCTCGGCCAAGAGCGTGTTCATCGTCGGCGCCGACATCACCGAGTTCGGCGGCATGTTCGCCGAAGGCGAGGGCCGTGTTGCCGAGTGGACGCTGCAGGCCAACGCCATGTTCAACGCCTTTGAAGACCTGCCGGTGCCGACCGTGGTCGCCATCAACGGCATCGCCCTCGGCGGCGGCTTCGAGATGTGCCTGTCCTGCGATTACCGCGTCATGTCCAGCGCCGCCAAGGTCGGTCTGCCGGAAGTCAAGCTGGGCCTGTTCCCGGGCTTCGGCGGCACGGTTCGTCTGAGCCGCGTGATCGGCATCGACAACGCCGTCGAGTGGATTGCCGCCGGTGCCGAACAGCGTCCGGATGCCGCCCTCAAGGCCGGTGCCGTGGATGCCGTGGTCGCCCCCGAGCTGCTGCGTGATGCCGCCATTGACCTGGTCAGCAAGGCCGTCGCCGGCAAGCTGGACTGGAAGGCCCGCCGCAGCGAGCGCACCTCGCCGGTCAAGCTCAACAACATGGAACAGATGATGGCCTTCAACACGGCGACTGCCGTGGTGGCCGGCAAGGCGGGCCCGAACTACCCGGCGCCCAAGCTGGCCCTGCAGGCCATGCAGGCTCACGCCAACCTGAGCCGCGATGAAGCCCTCAAGGTCGAGTCGCAGTACTTCGCCAAGGCTGCGGTGACACCGCAGGCCAACGCCCTGATCGGCCTCTTCCTGGCCGACCAGGCCGTCAAGAAAGCCTCCAAGAAGCACGAGGCCAAGTCGGCCAAGGCCGTCAAGCAGGCCGCCGTGCTCGGTGCCGGCATCATGGGTGGCGGCATCGCCTACCAGTCGGCCAGCAAGGGTACGCCGATCATCATGAAGGACATTCGCACCGAGGCCCTGGATCTGGGCATGGGCGAAGCCACCAAGCTGCTTTCCGGCCAGGTCGCCAAGGGCCGCTTGACCGCCGACAAGATGGGCAAGGTGCTGTCCAGCATCCGTCCGACACTGAACTACGGTGATTTCGGCAGCGTCGACGTCGTCATCGAAGCCGTGGTCGAGAACGCCAAGGTCAAGCAGGCCGTGCTGGCCGAGGTCGAAGGCCTTGTCGCCGAGGACGCCATCCTCGCGTCCAACACCTCGACCATCTCCATCACCCACCTGGCCAAGGCCCTCAAGCGTCCGCAGAACTTCGTCGGCATGCACTTCTTCAACCCGGTGCACATGATGCCCCTGGTCGAAGTCATCCGTGGCGAGCAGTCCTCCGATGAAGCCGTTGCCGCTACCGTGAAGCTGGCGCAGCAGATGGGCAAGACCCCGATCGTGGTCAACGACTGCCCGGGCTTCCTGGTCAACCGCGTGCTGTTCCCGTACTTCGGCGGCTTCGACCTGCTGGTGCGTGACGGCGCCGACTTCCAGGCCGTCGACAAGGTCATGGAGAAGTTCGGCTGGCCCATGGGTCCGGCCTACCTGCTCGACGTGGTCGGCATCGACACCGGCGTGCACGCTGCGCATGTCATGGCTGAAGGCTTCCCGGATCGCATGAAGCCGGACTACAAGTCCGCCACCGAAGTCATGTTCGACAACAAGCGCTACGGCCAGAAGAACGGCAAGGGCTTCTACGTCTACGAGCAGGACAAGAAGGGCAAGCCGAAGAAGGTCGTCGACCCGACCACCTACGAGCTGATCGCCCCGGTCGTCGGTGCCCGCAAGGAGTTCGACGCTGACGAGGTCATCGCCCGCCTGATGCTGCCGCTGGTCAACGAAATCGCGCGCTGCCTGGAAGAGAAGATCGTCGCCTCGCCGGCCGAAGCCGACATGGCCCTGATCATGGGCATCGGTTTCCCCCCGTTCCGTGGTGGCGCCTGCCGCTACGTCGACCAGATGGGCATCGGCAACTACGTCGCGCTGTGCGAGAAGTATGCGCACCTGGGCAAGGCCTACGAGGCGCCGCAGCTGCTGCGTGACATGGCCGCCAACAACCAGAAATTCTTCGGCTGAGACAGGAGCCAGACATGACTACTTTGAATCCGCGTGATGTCGTGATCGTCGATGGCGTGCGCAGCGCCATGGGCCGCAGCAAGAACGGCATGTTCCGCAACGTGCGCGCCGACTCCCTCTCCGCCGAGCTGGTGAAGGCGCTGTTTGCCCGCAACCCGAATGCCAACCCCGAGGAAGTCGAGGACGTGATCTGGGGCTGCGTCAACCAGACCCTGGAACAGGGCATGAACATCGCCCGCAACATCGCCATGCTCGCCGAGCTGCCGCGCACCGTGCCGGGCCAGACCGTGAACCGCCTGTGCGGCTCCTCGATGCAGTCCCTGCACACGGCCGCCGCCCAGATCATGACCGGCCAGGGTGATGTCTTCGTCATCGGTGGCGTCGAGCACATGGGCCACGTCGGCATGATGCACGGCATCGACCTCAACCCGGCCGCGTCCAAGTACTACGCCAAGGCCTCGAACATGATGGGTCTGACTGCCGAAATGCTCGGCATGATGAATGGCATCAGCCGCGAGATGCAGGACCAGATGGGTCTGCGTTCGCACCAGAAGGCCTGGGACGCCACGGTCAACGGTCGTTTCAGGAACGAGATCATCGGTATCGAAGGCCATGACGCCAACGGTTTCCGTCAGCTCTGTGACATCGACGAAGTGATCCGCCAGGACGCCTCGCTGGAACAGCTGGCCTCGCTGAAGCCGGCCTTCAATCCCAAGGGCGGCACCGTCACCGCCGGCACCTCCTCGGCACTGTCCGACGGAGCCTCCGCGATGCTGATCATGAGCGCCGAACGTGCCCAGGCCCTGGGCCTGAAGCCGCGCGCCAAGATCCGCTCCATGGCCGTGGCCGGCTGCGAAGCCGCCATCATGGGCTGGGGCCCGGTGCCTGCCACCCAGAAGGCGCTCAAGCGTGCCGGCCTGAGCATTGACGACATCCAGACCGTCGAGCTCAACGAAGCCTTTGCCGCCCAAGGCCTGGCCGTGCTCAAGGGCCTCAACCTGCTCGACCAGATCGACCAGAAGGTGAACCACAACGGCGGCGCCATCGCCCTCGGTCACCCGCTGGGCTGCTCCGGTGCTCGCATCACCACCACGCTGCTGAACGTGATGGAACAGAAGGACACCCAGCTCGGTCTCGCCACTATGTGCATCGGTCTCGGCCAGGGCATCGCCACCGTCATCGAGCGCATCTGAGCGCCGGCGTCCGCCTGCGGACGCCACACCAGATTCGTGCAGCGGACGGCGATCCCGTCCCGCGCGTCCTGCCAGAGGCCACGCCATCCGCGTGGCCTTTGTCTTTCCTGGAGCCCCACTTCCCGGGCCCTGTCACTGCAGCGCACGAATCAGCCATCGTGCCCGACAGAAACGCCCGGGCGGGCCATGCCCGGGACGTGCCTCTACTACCATCGCCCAATTCCTGAGCAGCCACGGGCTGCGGATCATCGGCATCCATGGTGGAGGAGAGTGGCATGACGGCAGTGGTCATCAGCGGCACCGGGCTTTCGGTACCCCAGGCGGTCATCGACAACGATGCGCTGGTGGCCGCCTTCAATGCGGCGACGGATGCCTGGAACCGTGAACACGCAGCCGACATCGGCGCTGCCCGCCTGTCGCCGCGCCTCCGTTCCGATGCCGACTTCATCAGCCGGGCGTCCGGCATCCAGCGTCGCCATGTGGTTTCCGCCGACGGTCTGCTCGATCCGCAGCGCCTGGTGCCCCGCGTTGCGGCACGGCCCGACGAGGCCCTGTCGGTGCAGGCGGAAATGGCGGTGGAAGCGGCGCGTGCGGCGCTGGCGCAGGCTGGTGTCGAGGCTGCCGATGTTGATCTGGTCATTGTCTCGACCTCGGCGCTGCAACGCGCCTACCCGGCCGTCGCCATCGAGGTCCAGGGCGAGCTGGGCTGCACCGGCTATGCCTATGACATGAATGTGGCCTGCTCCTCGGCCACTTTCGCGCTGCAGAACGGGGTCGATGCCATACGCTCCGGCATGGCCACCCGCGTGCTGGTGCTGTGTCCGGAGATTCCCTCCGGCTATCTGGCCTGGGACGACCGTGACTGCCATTTCATCTTCGGCGATGTTGCCACGGCCGTGCTGCTTGAGCCGGCTGACCTGGCTACCTCGCCGGTCCAGTACGAGGTGCTGGGCGCACGCCTGAAAACCCGATTCTCCAATGCCATCCGCAACAATTTCGGCTTTCTCAATCGTTGCGAAGACACTCCGCCGGATGCTCGCGACAAGCTCTTCCGCCAGGAGGGACGCAAGGTGTTCAAGGAGGTCTGCGGCATGGTCGCCGAGCTGATCCGCGACCAGCTCACGTCATTGGACGTGGCACCTGAACGCATGTCGCGCCTGTGGTTGCATCAGGCCAACATCAACATGAACGACTACATTGCCCGTCATGTGCTGGGCAAGGGGCATGACCCGACCAAGGCACCGCTGATTCTGGCCGAGTACGGCAATACGGCCTCGGCGGGCTCCATCATTGCCTTTCATCATCACCGCGATGACCTGGCACCCGGTGATCTCGGGCTGATCTGCTCATTCGGTGCCGGCTACTCGATCGGCTCGGTGTTGGTACGCCGCGTCTGACGGGCAGGGCTCAGGTCATGAAGCTGTCGCGAATCAGTCCCACGAACACCCCTTCGATCACCACCTTGTCCGGCGAGATGATCTGCGGCTCGAAGGTCGGATTGGCCGGCACCAGCTTGACCATCTTCTTCTCGTAATCGAGGTATTTCACCGTCACCTCGTTGTCGATGCGCGCGATGACGATCTGGCCAGCCCGTGCGATGCTGGTCTTGCTGACCGCGATCAGGTCGCCGTCGAGAATGCCGGCATCCTTCATGGACTCGCCGCGCACCCGCAACAGATAGGTCGGACGCTTGCTGAACAGCCCGCGTGGCACCGGCAGGCTCTGGTCATGATTCTCCACGGCTTCCAGCGGCAGGCCGGCGGCGACCGAGCCGATCACCGGAATCAGGTCGGTGTCTTCCTCATCATCGACCAGCAGCTGGATGCCGCGTGACACGTCGGCATGCAGCTTGATGTAGCCCTTGTGCTCAAGAGCGCGCAGATGGTCGACAGCAGCCGTCTTGGAGCGGAAACCGAACTTGAGCGCGACTTCGGCCCGGGTTGGTGCCATGCCGGTGTCAGCCACGGATTCTCGGATGAAGTCCAGGATCTCGGCCTGGCGGGTCGTCAGTGCCTGCATGAGGACACTCCTTGGGATGAACATGTCCTGACCATAGCGCATGGCTGTTTTTATGTACAGTGCTGTCCTTGCGATCAGTTCGCCATTGGTCGGAGCGATTGCGCAGCCGGTCCGGCGCTATCGGGGCGGGCCGGTCTGCTAGACTGGAGCCCTGCGCTTGCCACGTCGGCCAGCCTCCCGTTCCTGCAAGGAAGTTCATGTCCACCTTCGTCATCGTGCTGGTGCTGGTTCTCGGCGTCATCATCGGCAATCTGCTCTGGCTGCGTCCGAGTCCCCGCGAGCGCGCGCTTGAGGCGCAACGCCAGCAGGCCAAGCAGGCCGGCTTCAGCGTCGCCCTGCGCCATGCCCCGGAGTGGCTGCAGCTGCCGATCGGTGAGCGCATGGTCGGGCACTACCAGATCATCCTGCCCATGGCCACGGCGCGTCTCGGACGCTGGCGCTGGCATGGCGGTCTCGGCAACTGGCAGCCGGTCGGCAAGCCCGAGGCCTGGCTCGCGCCCATGCCGTGGCCGACCCCGGCACCGGCTGGCTGGCTGGGCGTGGAGGCATCGATAAATGGCGCCACCGTGTACTGGCGCGAGGACGGCAATCCGGCCTCGGTACCCGCCATGTTGGCCATCCTTCGCGAGCTGCCGGCTTGACCGGGACGTAACACCCCCTTATATATGCCGCTCTTCAGTGGCAGCCGCCGCTTCTCCGCAAGGAATTCCCGACACCATGGGCAGATCTCTGGTCATCGTTGAGTCACCGGCCAAGGCCAAGACGATCAACAAGTACCTCGGCAAGGACTTCATCGTGAAGTCCAGCGTCGGTCACGTGCGTGACCTGCCTGTCAGTGGCGGCGCCGCCAGCGATCCGGCCGAACGTGCCAAGGCCGCTGCCGAGACCCGCAAGCTCAGTCCTGAACAGAAGGCCGCGCAGAAGGAAGGCAAGCAGCGCGCCGCGCTCGTGGCGCGCATGGGTGTCGATCCGGAAAAGCACTGGAAGGCGCGCTACGAAGTGCTGCCCGGAAAGGAAAAGGTGGTCAGCGAGCTCAAGGCCCTGGCGAAGACGGCGGACACCATCTATCTCGCCACCGACTTGGACCGCGAAGGGGAGGCCATCGCCTGGCATCTGCGCGAGGTCATCGGTGGCGATGACAGCCGCTACAAGCGCGTGGTGTTCAACGAGATCACCAAGACCGCCATCACCGAAGCCTTCAAGGAACCGGGCGAGCTCAACATCGACCGTGTCAATGCCCAGCAGGCGCGTCGCTTTCTCGATCGCGTGGTTGGCTACATGGTGTCGCCGCTGCTCTGGGAAAAGATCGCCCGCGGCCTGTCCGCCGGACGCGTGCAGTCGGTGGCCGTGCGTCTCGTCGTCGAACGCGAGCGCGAGATCCGTGCCTTCGTGCCGGAAGAATTCTGGGAGATCTGGGCCGACACCCTGACCCCCGGCCAGGCTGCCCTGCGCCTTGAGGTAGCTCGGCAGGGCGGTGACGCCTTCAAGCCGGTGAGCCAGCAGCAGGCCATGGCCGCTGTCGCGCTGCTGCAGAAGGCCGCCTACACGGTCAGCAAGCGCGAGGACAAGCCGACGCGCAGCAAGCCGTCAGCACCGTTCATCACCTCGACCCTGCAGCAGGCCGCCAGCACCCGTCTCGGCTTCTCGGTGAAGAAGACCATGACGCTGGCGCAGCGCCTGTACGAAGCCGGCCACATCACCTACATGCGTACCGACTCCACCAACCTCAGCCAGGATGCCCTGGACGCGGTGCGCGGCTTCATCGGCAAGCAGTTCGGTGGCAGGTATCTGCCGGCCAAGCCGATTTCCTACAGCAGCAAGGAAGGCGCGCAGGAGGCCCACGAAGCCATCCGTCCCTCCGACGTGAACGCCCGTCCGGGCACGGTCGACGGCCTCGAGAAGGATGCCGAGCGTCTCTACGAGCTGATCTGGCGCCAGTTCGTGGCCTGCCAGATGAACGATGCCGAGTACACCAGCACCAGCCTGACCGTGGCCGCCGGGGATTTCGAGCTGCGCACGCGCGGCCGCATCCTGCGCTTCGACGGTTTCACCCGGGTCATGAGCGCCATCAGCAAGGACAAGGAAGACGTCGTGCTGCCTGATGTCGCGGTGGGCGAGAAGCTGGCCTTGCAGGCGCTGGACCCGAAGCAGCACTTCACCAAGCCGGTGGCCCGCTTCACCGAAGCCAGCCTGGTGCGCGAGCTGGAAAAGCGCGGCATCGGTCGTCCCTCGACCTACGCGGCCATCATCTCGACCATCCAGGAGCGCGGCTACGTGCGCCTGGAGAATCGCCGCTTCTATGCCGAGAAAATGGGCGACATCGTCACCGACCGCCTCAGCGAGAACTTCAGCAACCTCATGGATTACGCCTTCACCGCCGACCTCGAAGCCCAGCTCGACAAGGTCGCGGAAGGTTCGGAAGACTGGAAGGCGGTGCTCGACCGCTTCTACGAGGACTTCAAGCGCAAGCTCGACAAGGCCGGTCAGGACGAGGACGGCATGCGCCGCAACCAGCCGGTACAGACCGATCTGCCCTGCCAGCAGTGCGGTCGTCCCCTGCAGATCCGCACCGCATCCACCGGTGTCTTCCTGGGGTGCTCGGGCTACGCGCTGCCGCCCAAGGAGCGCTGCAAGTTCACCCTCAACCTGGTGCGTGGCGACGAGGCGGTTGCCATTTCCGCGGACACGGCGGATCAGGAAGACGAAGCCGAGACCCTGCAGCTGCGCGCCAAGCACCGCTGCCGGCTCTGCGGCACGGCGATGGAAAGCTACCTGATTGACGCACAGCGCAAGCTGCATGTCTGCGGCAACAACCCGGACTGCGCCGGTTACGAGGTGGAGGAGGGCAGCTATCGCCTCAAGGGCTATGACGGCCCGTTGATCGAGTGCGACAAGTGCGGCGCCGACATGCAGCTCAAGACCGGTCGCTTCGGCAAGTATTTCGGCTGCACCAGCAGCAGCTGCGGCAACACCCGCAAGCTGCTGCGCAACGGCGAAGCGGCGCCACCCAAGGCCGAGCCCATCAGCATGCCCATGCTGCGCTGCGCCAAGGTCGACGACCACTTCCTGCTGCGTGACGGCGCCAGCGGTCTCTTCCTCGCCGCCAGCAAGTTCCCCAAGAACCGCGAGACCCGCGCACCGCTGATCGAGGAGCTCAAGCTGGTGGGTGACCAGCTCGATCCCAAGCACCATTATCTGCTGGATGCCCCGACCCGTGACCCCGAGGGGCGCCCCTACGTGCTGCGCTTCAGTCGCAAGACCCGCGAGCAGTACGTCATGACCGAGGACGAGAACGGCAAGGCCACCGGCTGGCAGGCCTTCTGTGATGGCGGTCGCTGGACCGTGACCGCGCCCAAGCCTGGCAAGGCCGCCAAGGGCGACGAGTGAGGTCATCATGAGCAAGGAACGCAACATCCATCCGGCGCGCACCAACCAGAAGATCTATTTCGCGCGCCTGCAGCTGGAGCAGCTGCAGGCAGCACTCGCCGACAGCAGCGCCTTTGACAGCGAGCCGCGCGCACTGAGCTGCCGCGAAGCCGCGATCTGGCATCTGCACTCGGCACTGGGCGCCTTCATGCAGGAGCTGTCGCGCTTCTACAAGGTGCAGCCGGCGGTGAGCACCCCGGAAGCCCTGGCCGCTGCCATGGCCCAGCGTGGCCAGGTCTCGCCGGAGGCGGAAATCCTCCTGCAACTGGCCGAACAGCCCGGGTCATGGCTGGCGCAGCTGCGCCAGCGCATGGCGGCCTGCTATCTGCCCGTGGCGCTGACCGACATTGCCATCGACGAAGACTCGCCGTCACGCATGGCCATTCCGGTGTTCAACACCAGCGAGGATGCTCCCCTCAGCGCGTCTGACCTTGACGGTCTCCACCATGTCCAGCAGGCCCTGACCCAGGCCATCCGCGATTTTCGCGCCGAGCTGGTCGAATTCTGACGCAGGACCTTCATGACTGATTTTGCTTTTCTCGAGCTGACCGAGACCGACGACGGCGAGGTCTGTCTGCGTCGCAGCGGCGATGCACCCGACAGCGAGCCGCTGGTGAGCGTGCGCTTCTCGCCCGAGGCACGCCTGCTGCTGGGCAGCCGTACCAGCGACATCGCCCGCGCCATGGTCGGTGCCGGCGTGCAGATGGCCACTCACCAGCTCGCCCATCCCGACGAAGACCATGAGCCGCGACTCCTGCACTGAGGAGCGTCCGCTGCCATCCGGGCGCTGGCTGCATGTCGACATTGCCAGCCAGCGCCTCAGCCTGCGCGATGGCGACCGCACCTTGCTGACCCTGCCGGTGTCCACCGCCCGCAAGGGCGCGGGCGAGCGCAGCGGCAGCGAATGCACGCCACGTGGCTGGCACCATGTCCGAGCCCGCATCGGCGACGGCCTGCCCGAAGGTGCCGTGCTGCGCGGGCGCCGCCCGACCGGCGAAGTCTGGACGCCCGAGCTGCACGCCCGCTTCCCCGGTCGCGACTGGATACTCAGCCGCATTCTCTGGCTCTCCGGCGACGAATCCGGACGCAATCGCGGCTGGCTGCCGGATGGCACCCTGGTCGACACCCTGCATCGCTACATCTATCTGCATGGCACGCCGGACAGCGAGCCCATGGGCCTGCCGCTGTCGCATGGCTGCATCCGCCTGCGCAATCGCGACCTCATCGCCCTGTTCGACCAGGTGCCGCTGAACACCCCCGTGCTGATCGAGGAGCAGGCATGATCGGCAATGCCTGGCCAGTCGATGACACCGGCTACAGCGTGCTGGAGTGGGGCGAGCTGGATCGTCAGACCTTCAGCCTGCGCATCACCGCCTGGGTGGTGGTGGAGCCTCAGGGACAGCAGTGGGACAGGCACTACGCCAGCCGCGCACAGGCGGAACAGGCTGTGCGCGAGCACCTCGCCGGCTCGCATGGCTAGAAAAGCGGCAGTCAGTGAAAAAGCCTGAAATTTCCTTTTGACAGCCTGAAACTTCCCCCTATAATGCGCCCCACACAGCGACTGCAGCGGGTGTTTAGCTCAGCTGGGAGAGCAGCTCCCTTACAAGGAGCGGGTCGGCGGTTCGATCCCGTCAACACCCACCACGCTCTTGGGTCATTGTGTAACCGACGCGCAGCGGTAGTTCAGTCGGTTAGAATACCGGCCTGTCACGCCGGGGGTCGCGGGTTCGAGTCCCGTCCGCTGCGCCATATGACAGTTTCCATATGCCCAGGCATGATCGGAAACACCCCAGAAAGCCCGCCCTGTGCGGGTTTTCTGCTTTTTGGGGCTCATTGCCTGTGCATACGGATACACGACGGTACCTTGGTTGTTTTGGGGTACGTTTAGGGGTACTTTTGTCAGCATGAACAATCGTGCTGCTAATCGTGCTTGATGAGGTGTGCCATGCACATGATCACTGCCAATGACCTCAAGGTAAAAGGCGTTCCGGTACTAGATGAAGCCCTGAGCGCTCATCGCGAGGCCATCATCACGGTACGTGGCCAGGCGCGTTACGTGGTGCTATCCATGGAGACATACGACCGTCTGCGAGAGCTGGAGCTGGATGCAGCGCTGGCTGAGGCCAAGGCGGATCTCGCTGCGGGTCGCGTGCATCGCGACAGTGTCGATGAGCATATTGCGCGCATCAGCACATGAGCCGCTACTGCATCGTTTATACCGATGTCTACAACCGCCGCGCCGCCAGATTCCTCAAGCGTCACCCGACCCTGATCTCGCAATACCGCAAGGCCATGAGTCTGCTTGAGCTGGATCCCTTTCATCCGTCCCTGCGTCTGCACAAGCTGGAAGGGCGCATGAGTCAGCTGCACTCGATATCCATCAACCTCAGCTACCGTGTCGTCATTCATTTCCTGATTGCTGATGACGAGATTGTCCCGGTCGATATCGGGGATCATGACCGCGTCTATCGTTGATCTGACCGGCGTTCGCCAAATGTCCGCAGCTGTGCTAAAAATGAACAGTCACGGTTCGTCACGAAGATGGCCGGCCCCTGCCGGTCACCCGCGAACACTCAAGGATGAGGGCGCTGACATGAAAAAAGTCATGGTCTATACCGGCGATGCCGTCGCCACCCCGCGTGCCCGGGCCTTCTGCAGGTTCGGCGAGCGCAAGAATCTCGTGGTCATGCTGGCCCAGTATGACAATCGCACCGACTTCACCGATGCCACCACCGCCGCCATGGAAGAAGGCTGGGAGTCGGTGGTCATTGATCACGTCGAAACCGTCACGCCGGCCAAGCTGTCGATCAGTCGTGACCTGATGTCAGCCTATGAGCGCGCCTTGCAGCAGGGGCGGGCCGTGGTTGCCCTGGAGCGCTGAACCTGCATGAGCCGAGCCCTGCGCTGGTCTGAAACCTGGTTTCGTCGCGGCCTCTGGCTGCTGTCCCTGATCTTCGCCAGCTTCCTCATCGGGCTTGGCGGCCTGATTGTCGGTGACCTGCCGCAAACCCATCCGGCACCCGCCTTTGACAGCTTCCTGGCTCAGCCCGAGGCCGGTCAGCTGCAGCAGCGCCTGAAATCCGTCGAGCGTGAAATCACGGATCTCGAGGAGGCCCTGGCCCGTGATCGTCTGCTCTTGGAGGCGGCACGCAACCAGACCGCCGCTGCCCGTGACAACCTGTCCGCCTGGCTGCAGACCCGCCAGACCACGTCCACCGCGACCCGCGACCCCGATCTGCTGACGCGTACCCGTGATCTTGAAGCGCTGAAGCGCAGCGAGCGTGACTGGGAGCAGCGTGTCGAACAGCAGCAGCAGGGCGTGCTTGCCATCAACCAGCGTCGCTCGCAGGATCAGCGACGACTGCAGGTCCTGCAGGAGCAGGCGCAGACACGCTGGCAGGAGTCCCAGCGTCGCAACGAGCTGCAGGTCTTCCTGCTGCGTCTGGCGGTGACCCTGCCGCTGCTGGTGATCGCTGGCTGGCTCTATCTGCGCCGACGCCACAGTGCCTACTGGCCCTTTGTCTGGGGCTTCATCTTCTTTGCCGGCTTCGCCTTCTTCGTCGAGCTGGTGCCCTACCTGCCCAGCTACGGCGGCTACGTGCGCTACGGCGTCGGCCTGCTGCTGACCGCCGTGCTCGGGCACTACGCCATCCGTGCCATGCGTCGCTATCTGGAGCAGCAGCAGGCCCAGGAGGCACTGCCGGATGCCCAGCGTCGTCAGCAGCTGGACTACGAGCTTACCCACACCCGTCTTGCCAAGGGCCTGTGTCCCGGCTGCGAGCGAGCCATCCCTCTGCAGGACCCGCAGCGCAACTTCTGCATGCACTGCGGTCTCAAGGTCTTCATGCCCTGCACCCGCTGTGGTGTGCGAATGCCCGCGCTGGCGCGCTTCTGTCCCGGCTGCGGCAGCGTGCCCTCGGCCGATGGCAGCACGGCATGAGCACAGGCCTGCCGACCCCGGCCGAAGAGCGCCTGGCCCGCGTGCTGGCCGTGGTGTGCAGCATTCCTGCCGGCGAGGTCATGAGCTATGGCGAGGTGGCCCGCCAGGCCGGGCTGGGGCAGGGCGCTCGTCTGGTGGCGCGCGTGCTGTGCCGGCTGCCCGACGACACCGAGGTGCCCTGGCACCGTGTCATCAACGCCCGTGGCCGCGTCAGTCTGCCTGTCGACAGCGACGCCGGCCGCGAACAGCGTCGTCGCCTGCTGATCGAGGGCGCGGTCTGTCGCGACTGACGCAATAGCGCAGTGCGTCAGCCCGCGGGCCAGCCCGCCGGCGCCACGAAGCCTCTCGTCACTTCACGCCCGTCGCGGCAGCCGATCACCGCCATCACGGCGCGCTGGCTGCCATCAGACAGTCGGGCGATCAGCTCGGCCGGGCTCATCCATCGCTGATCATCCGGTGCCTCGCCAGCGCTGAGTGGTGTCAGCCAATGCGCCTTGGGCAACAGGGACCAGGCCAGTCCGGTCTCCGCAAAGCGCCTGAGAAAGTCTGCCTGCGTTGCCCACCAGCCGTGCAGGTGATCGCTGGCAGTGCCGTGTGGTTGCCAGCTGGGCAGGTCGGCATCCAGCGGGTAGAACAGGCAACCCTTGACCAGTGCACGCGATGCCGACAACCCGTCGCCGTCAGCACCGGGCAGTCCGGCCAGCACCGCGCGAGCACGCGGGGTTCGTGCCAATGGCAGCTGATGTGTCAGCAGGCGTGCAACCTTGAGATCCAGACGGTCACGCAATCCCGGACCCACCCAGTCACACAGGCGGCCGCCGGGGGCAATCCCGAGAAAGAACTTGACGGCGATTTCCCAGTGCTCAAGCTGGCCGGTGGCCATGCTGCGCACCACGAAGTCGAGTTCGCCCAGCGTGCGCCCGTCCTCCCGGATGGCGACCTGGTGTGCCACCAGCCGGTAGCAGGGGTTGTCCGGCCAGCTCAGCCAGAAGCACAGCAGGCGCTCGACGGCATGACCCAGGCGATGGTCGCGGGCCTCGGCCAGGAAGCCCAGCAGCGCAGCAGGGTCGGCATCCAGGGTGGCCAGCCAGTCCTGGCTGCATGACAGCCAGTGCCGGCAGTCACCCGAGTCAGGCCATCCCGGCTGAGTCAGAAGAGGCGGGCTGCCGATGACCCAGGCCAGGTCACGCACCTCCCGGTGTCGCCAGCGCAGCCAGGGCAGTGGCTCAGATGTGGCGGTCACGCCCTTGCCACCAGGTGCTCGCCAGAGCCAGCGCGTCATCCTGTGACGCGGCACGCTGCAATACCCGCAGCGCCAGCGCCAACGTGCCGATCACGGCCATCTCGCCATAGTCGTGTGTCTGCTCGCCGCGCCACACGGCCAGCAGCACCTCCGGGTCAAACGCTTCCTCGGCCTCATGACGCTGCGGGAACAGGGCTGGCCAGGTCTCCTCGCGGAGCTCGCCATCGACAATCTGCTTGGCCAGGCAGAGCCCGTCCGGGTTGCGCTCGATCTCGCCGCCCTCACCCTTGATCACGCAGCTGTTGCCATAGCCGATCAGGCTGGCGGCCTGCTGGTGCGACTCGCGATAGGCGGGATGGAAGATGGCCTGCAGCACCGCCGGGGCATCCAGCGGGTTGAGCAGGCGTGCCAGCGTGTGCACCGGCGAGCGCAGACCAAGCACGTTGCGCAGCTGGATGATGTCGCCCAGCACCGGGCTCACCCGCGACAGTGGCAGGTAGGCGAAGCCGCTGTCGCGCAGGCTGTGGTCGGCATCGGCCCAGCCCGCGCAGTGGCGCAGGCCCAGTCGCGGCAGCACGGCCTCGGTGTAGAGGCGATTCAGGGTATGGCCGCTGGCCCCATGCATGAACACGCGCACGCCATGGGCCACCAGCAGCTTTACCGCGAGCAGGAACCAGGGGTAGTGCTTGCGCTTGCCGGCATACGACGACCAGTCCAGATCCGGGCAGACCGGTGTCGTGATGCCGGCTGCCGCCAATGCCGCTGCGCGCTCCGCCGCGATGCGGTCACGCGCGGCCAGCACGAAGCCGGCCAGCTCGGCCGGGCTTTCCTCCTTGACGCGCAGCAGCATGAGGAAAGCACCGAGCTGCACCGGCTCGACCTCGCCGGCGAGAATCATGGCCATGGCCGCGCGCGCCTCCTCCAGCGTCAGCGAGCGACTCGAGGTCTTGCCCTTGCCGAGAATGCGGACATAGGGCGCGAACGGATGCTCGGCGGCGAGGTAGCGGTTCTTCATGACCACGGCAAGGGCTCCAGCAGTTCAGAAGCAGTTGGGGGGCTTGGGCAGACCGGCGCACAGCGCCACCCGCCGCATGGGGGTGTCGGGAAACAGCTGCATCAGCGTCATGCTGCTGCCGTGCGGCGGCCCCAGGGTTTCGCCCAGGTATTTCACGAACACCCGGGTCGTGGGCATGCGCTGGTAGCGGGCGTGGAAGTCGCGACAGGCGGCCAGCACGGCCTCGTGCTCTGGGGTCAGCTCCTGGCCCAGGCAGCGCGCGATGCCGTGCGCCAGCGCCGGGCTCCAGTCCGCCAGATCCCGCAGGAAGCCCTCGCTGTCGAACTGCGCCGGCGCGGCCAGCGACGGATCAAGCCGGGCGACATCCCAGAACGGTGTTGCGCCCTGCGCGTCAGTGACACTGGTCTGCCGGGCGGTCGCCGGCGTGTTCACGCCAGTCCCGGTCATGACCAGCTCACGCTGCGCGCATGCGCAACTGCCAGTGCCACCCAGCCGGCCGCATCCACCGTGGCCATGTGTGCTGGCAGACGTGTCGACAGGCCGCGTGCTCGCACGGCCTCGACGCAGGCATGGCAGGGCGATGGCAGGGCGGCATCCGCACGGCAGGCCAGCGTCACCGCCGCGCCGGCCAGCAGCAGGCTGTCACCGGCAGACCACAGGCGGCGCAACGCCGGCAATGCCGACGGGTCATGCAGCACATGCAGGGTGTTCAGAGGGGCATCTCCCGAGGTGCTCACAGTCGGATCACCTGGTCATGGCGGCGCAGCAGGTCGGGCAGGGCCTCGCCAGACAGCGCCTGCACCGGCAGCAGCAGGCTCTCCGGCGACAGGCCGCGCTGCGCCAGTGCATCGGCATCGACATAGAGCTGATCGACCTCGAACAGCGGCAGCGCCTCCAGCTGCGCGCCCAGGGTGCGGCGGCCGAGCACGACCGCCTGCTGGTCCGGCAGCAGCTGCCAGACACCCTCGTCCTGGAACAGCACGCTGACCTGCGCGCCAAAGCTGGCCGCCACCAGCAGAGCATCGAGCAGCTCCTGGGCGCGGGCATCCTGATAAGGGTCGCGGCAGGCGATGTAGAGCAGGCGTTTCATGGCAGGCCGCTCCGTTCAGGCCGGAAAGGTGAGCAGACGGTCGGCCTGCAGCTGGGCATCCGCCAGCTGGCCCAGGCCGCTGATAACGAAGCCGTCGGCAAGGCTGGCTGCCGGGCGCTCCCAGCGCTGCGCGTTGTCGGCATCCAGCACGCCATGGTGCAGGGCGGCCGCCACGCAGACCACCAGGTCGAGACCGTGTGCGCGCTGCAGACGCTGCCACTCGCCGCACAGGTCGGGCTCGTCGCGTCCCGGGGTGACCAAGGCATTACCATGCGCCACGCCAGCGCCGGCAAAGAACACCCGCAGCAGCTCATGCCCGGCGGCAAGCAAGGCCTCGGCAATGCGCAAGGCATCGCGGGCGGCAGTCTGCTCCGGGGCAGCGGTGATCAGCAGGGCAAAGCGCATCTCGTCGACTCGTTCATCGGGGCGGCGGTTCAGGAGGCAAGCATACCGCAAACCCCCTTTGACAAGGGCGCCGGTCTGACGCGTAATCGGCTGCATTGCCTGCGCCGTCTGCTGCGCAGCAGCCGACGCCACCGGCGTCGCACAACAACACTATCCGGCACAGACAACGGGGGAGACTGGCATGGCAGAGGCATCGGTACTGATCGGACAGAGTGGCGAGCCGGAGCCGATGCGCTGCGCGCTTGCCGGACGTTATGCCAACCGTCACGGCCTGGTGGCCGGCGCTACCGGCACCGGCAAGACCATCACCCTGCAGATCCTGGCTGAAGGCTTTTCCGATCTTGGCGTGCCGGTCTTCCTGGCCGACATCAAGGGCGATGTCGCCGGCCTCTCGCAAGCCGGTGACGCCGCCAATCCCAAGCTGCCTGAGCGCGCCCTCAAGACCGGCATGACCGATTTCCGCACCCAGGCCTATCCGGTGGTGTTCTGGGATGTCTTCGGCCGCCAGGGCCACCCGGTGCGTGCCACCATCTCCGACCTCGGCCCGCTGCTGCTGGCGCGCATGCTGGACCTCAACGACACCCAGGAGGGCGTGCTCAACCTGCTCTTCAAGTACGCCGACGACCAGGGCCTGCTGCTGCTTGACCTCAAGGACCTGCGAGCCCTGCTGGCGATGGCGGTTGACAACCCGGCCAGCCTGGGCAGCGATTACGGCGCGGTCAGCAAGGCCACCCTGGGCGTCATACAGCGCGCTCTGCTGACTCTGGAGCAGCAGGGCGCCGAGGCCTTCTTCGGCGAACCGGCCCTGCAGCTGGAGGACTTCATGCAGACCACGCTGGATGGCCGTGGCGTCATCAACGTGCTCGCCGCAGACCAGCTTTTCCAGCAGCCGCGCCTGTACGCCACCTTCCTGCTCTGGCTGCTGTCCGAGCTGTTCGAGGACCTGCCCGAGCGCGGTGATGCCGACCTGCCGAAACTGGTGTTCTTCTTCGACGAGGCGCACCTGCTTTTCAACGACGCGCCCAAGGCGCTGCTCGACAAGATCGAGCAGGTCGTGCGCCTGATCCGCTCCAAGGGCGTCGGCATCTACTTCATCACCCAGAACCCGCTGGACCTGCCCGAGACCATCCTCGGCCAGCTCGGCAACCGCGTGCAGCATGCCCTGCGCGCCTTCACCCCGCGCGACCAGAAAGCCGTCCGTGCCGCCGCCGACACCTTCCGCGCCAAACCCGGGCTGGATGTCGCCACGGCCATCACCGAGCTGGGCGTGGGCGAGGCACTGGTGTCAACGCTGGGCGAGGGCGGGGTGCCGACCCCGGTGGAGCGTGCCAAGGTGCGTCCGCCCCGTTCGCGCATGGGCGCCATCACGCCCGAGGAGCGCCAGACCGTGATGAGCCGCTCGCCGTTCAAGGCCCGCTACGATGCCGCGCTGGACAGGGAGTCGGCCTACGAGCAGTTGCAGGCGCGTGCCGGCCAGCAGGCGCAGGCGGCTGCGGAAGCCGAGCGTCAGAGCGAGGCACGGAGGCTCGCCGAGGCCCAGGCCAAAGAAGCGGAAAAGGCCAGGCTGGCGGCTGAAAAGGCGCAGGCCGCCGCTGACAGGGCGGCGGCGCGCAGACCCGCGCGCGAGCCTGACAGTGTCTGGGAAAGTGCCGCGAAAAGCGCCGCCCGTGCCGCCAGTTCGGAGGTCGGCCGCAAGATCGGCCGCGAGCTGCTCCGCGGTCTGCTGGGGTCGTTGAGCCGGCGCTGACGATTCATGCCATTTTTGTGGTTGTTTTTGCAAAACTGGCGTATTGTGGGTGTTCATGAGGAGGGCATGCCATGAGCATCACCATCGGAAGTGGCTATCATGTGGCGGACAGTGCGTTTGGGCGGCTGCAGTCGAATGCCTTGCTGCAGCTGGCGAGCGCGCCAGCCGACGTTCTGGTCGCGCAGATACGCAGCGGGCTGGATGGCGCGCTGGTTAAGGCCTTCCTCCACGATCTGAACATCCCCGCACCGGAATTCGCCGACGCGGTCGGCATGTCTTTTCGCACCCTGTCGCGCCGTTACAACGAGCGTCTCACTGGCGAGGATGCCGCCAAGGTCGTGCGCTACGCCAAGGTGTTCGCGCGTGCCATCGAGACGTTCGGCAGCGCAAAGCAGGCCTACACCTGGCTGCAACGTCCCAACCGCAGCCTGTCGGCGGGCGCCACGCCGGCCTCCCTGCTGGATACCGAGTTCGGGGCCGAAGAGGTCAATGACGCCTTGCTGCGCATGCAGCATGGCGTGTTCTGCTGATGATCGTCTGGCGACTCTGCCATCCGGCGTTCGCCGCCTCGGCCATGACCGGCACCGGCAGCGCCCTGACCCAGGGGCGCTGGCATCGCAAGGGCACGCATATGGTCTACACGGCCAGCAGCATTGCGCTGGCCATGCTGGAGATTCTGGTGCAGAGCAGCGATGTGCCGTTTCCCGTTGCCGTCATTCGCGTCGACGTGCCGGATGAGCTGATCCAGGACGTGGACGCTGCGACATTGCCCCAGGGCTGGGACGGGGATCGTCGATATGCCCAGCCCGTTGGCATGGCCTGGTTCACGTCACGCGACAGTGTCGGGTTGCGTGTTCCCAGTGTCGTCATTCCCCTCGAGAACAACCTGCTCCTGAATCCGGAGCATCCGGCGTTCTCGCGCGTCCGCCATGAGTGGGTGGATCTGCTGGACATCGATGCCCGGCTCAGGGGAGCGCGCCAGACCCTGCTGACCTGACGGCAGTCATGGCGTCATCTCCGAGGCGTCCGCCATGAACTCCCGCATCACCCGATTCATGTTCATGGTCCGGTTGGCCTCGCCCAGCCAGCCGGTGAAGCGGCTGCTGCCCGGCCAGGTGTGACCGCCACCGGCAATGCCGATCAGTTCGACACGCACGACGCCGGCAGCATCCCGGTAGCGGTATGACGTGACCCGGGTGCGTGCATCATCCAGTGCCGCGAGGCGAACGATCTCGACCGGTTGCGTCGCCTGCGTGACCTGAACCCAAGGCTGCAGGGTGTCGCGCACCGAGGCATGCTCGGTGCCTGACAGCGTGCGCTGGCCGGTGCCACCCAGCCAGGGCACGTGCTGGTCATCGTCCCCATGCACGTGCAGGATGCGCAGGCGTGCGGCAGCTGGCGGCGGCGAGGTGGCGACCGTGCCTGCCACCGCGATCACGCCGGCTATCTCCTGCGGTGCTGAGGCTGCGAGCCGGTAGGCCAGCATGGCGCCATTCGACAGCCCGGCCAGATACACCGCGCCGGCGGGGAGGCCGAAGCGCGCCCGCAACAGGGCGATCAGCCCGCGCACATAGCTGACATCATCCACGTTGCGCAGCATGGCATTGCCGCAGCAGTGGCCGGCATTCCAGGTCAGCAGTCCTGACACGCGCCGGTCACCCTGCGGATAGGCCACTACGGTGCGTCCGTCATCAGCCAGGGCATCCAGGCCCGTGTAGTCCGCCATGGCTCGGGCATCCGAGCCGCCTGCATGCAGTGCCACCACAAGTCGTTCAGGGGCTGTGGCCGGTGTACACCGACCCTGTGCAAGGCGATACGGGCGCGCATCGTCTTTCCAGGCATACGAGGCAGTCGTCACGTGCACGGTACAAGCCGTGCTTGTCTGGTCTGGCTGGGGGGCATCGGCATGCACCAAGCCGATGCCCCCCAGCCAGACCAGACCCAGTGCCCGCAACACGGCATCACGACGTGATATCTGATTCATGGCGGCTCTCCGTGGCCAGATTCAGCGGATCATGCACCCGATAGGCAGCCTGCTCAAAGCGATTGCCCCGGTAGGCCGGCTCTCCCCGCCACCAGGCCAGCAGGCTCGCCACGCCGTAGGCCAGCGGAAACACCACACCCCAGCGTGCCGTCTGCGCCACATGCACACGCTCATGGGCGCGCGTGCTTTCCAGCCAGTATCGATCCGGGGCCAGCACGACATGACCCAGGGTGATCGCGAGAATCCGCCGGCGACCACCCTGCAACAACCAGCGTGCCACCGTGCCGCCCCAGGCTTCGAGCACGCCACTGTGACATTGCCACTGGCCGCCACTCAGGCGTATTGGCACGGAAAGCAGCAGACCGATCAGCGTCACGGGGGCCGCCCAGACATAGCCGACCAGTCGCGGCAGCCAAGGACCGGTTTTCGCCCGTGCAAGCTCATCTGATGCACCTGTGCGCATGCTATCGTGCGTCCTTTCCGGGTAATCAAGACAAGGTGAGTGTGGCATGGATGTGATGGCGTTGCTGGCGGGTCTGACGGTTGGTGTGCTGCTGGCGGTCCTGTATTTCATGCCGCGTCTGCGCCAGCTTGACACTGCACTGGCCACGGCCGAACTGCGCGTGCGTGTCGACAGCCAGAGCGAGCTGGCGCGCCTGCAGGAGCGTCTGCTGGCGCAGGAGCAGGAAACCGCCCAGCAGCACGAGCGTGCCCAGGAATTCAGTCACGAGCTGATCCAGCTGCGCGAGCAGCACCAGCAGGCGCTGACCCGGGCTGCCCGGCTGGAAAGCGAGCTGCAGGGCGAGCGCCAGCAGGGTGGCGAGAAGCTGGCCCTGCTGCAGCAGGCGCGCGAGCAGCTCACCCATCAGTTCCAGACCCTGGCGCAGTCCATTCTCGAGGAAAAGTCGCGCCGCTTCAGCGAGCAGAACCAGTCCGCGCTGGGTCAGCTGCTGGAGCCCCTCAAGGCGCGTCTGCAGGAGTTCCAGGGCAAGGTCGAGACCGCCTACGTCAGCGAAAGCAAGGACCGTTCGGCACTGGCCGAGCAGGTGCGCCAGTTGCAGGCCATGAACCAGCAGCTCAGCCAGCGCGCCAATGACCTGACCCGTGCGCTCACCAGCCAGAACAAGACCCAGGGCAACTGGGGCGAACTCATCCTCGAGAAGGTGCTCGAGGCCTCGGGTCTGCGCAAGGGCGAGGAGTACGAGGTCCAGGAAAGCCACACCCGCGATGACGGCAGCCGCGCCCAGCCTGACGTGATCATCCATCTGCCTGAAGGCAAGCACCTGATCATCGACGCCAAGGTCTCGCTCACCGCCTACATTGACCACTGCAACGCCGACGATGACATTGCCCGTGATGGCGCCGTGAAGCGCCACGTCGACTCGGTGCGTGCGCACATCAAGGGCCTGTCCGAGAAGAACTACCAGGAGCTCTACCAGCTGCGCTCGCTGGACTTCGTGATCCTGTTCATCCCGGTCGAGCCTGCCTTCCTGCTTGCCGCCAGTCACGACGCCGACCTCTGGCACGACGCCTGGAAGCGCAACGTGCTGCTGGTCAGCCCGAGCACGCTGCTGTTCGTGGTGCGTACCGTCGCCCACCTGTGGCGCCAGGAGCAGCAGAACCGCAACGCCCAGGATATCGCCCGTCGAGGCGCCGAGCTCTACGACAAGTTCGTCGGTTTCGTGGAAGGTCTGGAGCAGGTCGGCCAGCGCCTGCAGCAGGCCCAGAAGGCCTATGACGACACCCACAAGAAGCTCAGCAGCGGTCGTGGCAGTCTGGTGCGCCAGGCCGAGATGCTGCGTGACCTCGGCGTCAAGCCGAGCAAGCACATGCCCGACAGCGTGCTCGAACGCAGTGCCGATCTGCTGCGCGCTGACGTCAGCGAACGCGAGACCGATGCATGACCGACGCCAGTCGTTTGCAACGCACGCCGCTGCTGGTGTTTCTGCTCGGCAGCCTGACCGCCTTCGCGCCCATGTCCATCGACATGTACCTGCCGGCTCTGCCCAGCCTGCAGCGTGATCTCGCCACCGACGCCGCCCGGCTGCAGCTGACCCTGGCCTCGTTCTTCGCCGCCTTTGCCCTCGGCCAGCTGTTCTATGGGCCGCTGGCCGACCGCTACGGGCGCAAGCCACCGCTCTATGCCAGCCTCGGTCTGTTCATCGCGGCCTCCATAGGGTGTGCCCTGGCCACCTCGGTCGATGCCCTCATCGTGCTGCGCTTCCTGCAGGCCTTCGGTGCCTGCGCTGGCGTGGTCATCGCCCGGGCCATCGTGCGCGACAGCTTCGATACCGCCGAGGCGGCGCGCATGTACGCCGCCATGATGCTGGTCATGGGCATCGCGCCCATGGTGGCGCCATTGCTGGGGGCCCAGCTGCTGCACCTGTTCGACTGGCATGCCATCTTCGTGGTGCTGGCGCTCTACGGCGTCATCACCCTGACCGCGCTGCACCGCCATCTGCCCGAGACCCTTCAACCCGAACACCAGCGCCCGCTGCGCCCGGGCAGCATCGTGCAGAATTACTGGCTGCTGCTGAAGACCCATCGCTTTCGCGGCTTTGCCCTCACCAGCAGCATCAGCATGGCAGGCCTCTACGCGTTCATTGCGGCCTCATCGTTCGTGTTCATTGACCATTTCGGACTCAGTGCCGACCAGTACGGCTGGCTGTTCGGCGCCAACGCCTTCTGGCTGATTCTCGCCACCCAGCTCAATGGCCGCCTGGTGCGCCGCTGGGGTCCGCTCAGGCTGCTGCAGCGCAGCCTTATGATGCAGGCCGGGGCAGGGCTGGTTTTGCTGGTACTGGGCTGGACCGGCGCTGGTGGCTTCACAGCGCTGCTGCCGGCACTGTTCCTGTTCACCGGCTGCCTGGGTTTCGTGCTGCCCAACGCCACCATCCTCGCCATGGCGCCCTATGCCTCTCACGCAGGCACAGCGTCTGCCCTGTACGGCACCATCGGCAGCCTGTCCGGCGCGATTGCCGCCGGCATCGTCAGTGCCCTGCAGGGCACCGATGCGAAAACGCTGTGCACGGTGATGGCGGCATGTGCATTGCTGGCCTGTCTGCGCAGCCGCTTCCTGCGTGACGTGGCCTGAAGACGCCAGCGGTCTGCTGCCTCACGACTCTCTGGGCTGCTTGAACGTCAGCGTCCGTGCAGCAGCAGCTGCGTGCGCGTCGTGCCCAGCTTGTCGAAGACATGATGCAGGTGGGTTTTCACGGTGGACGGACTGATGCCCAGCAGCCGTGCGATGGACTTGTTGTCAAGGCCGTTCTGCAAGGCCTCCACGATCTGCTGCTCGCGTGCCGTCAGCACGCTCATGCGAGATTCTTCCGGACAGACGGAGGAGAACGCCGGTACCAGTCGCGTACGCAACAGGGCCGGCAGGGTGGCGTCGATCTGCACACGTGACAGGCAGTGGTGCACGCCCAGTGCCTGCGCCAGCGACTCCTCATCTGCGGTCCAGCGTCGACCAACGACCACCTGCAGGGCATGCGGCGCGCGTCGTGCAAGGATTTGCAAGACGCTTATCCAGTCGCGTGCCTCCCGATCCCAGAGCACGACATCCGGCTGCCCCAGCGCCAGCAGGCGTGGCATGTCGCAGAGAGGGGCATCGCAGAGCGAGCAGGGCGACGGCAGCGAGGCCGCCATCACCTGACGCATGGCGGAGCGCCAGTCGGCCGCGTTGCCGAGCAGCCAGGCTGTCAACAGATGAGCATGCATGCTGGCCGCATCCCTGCAGCGACGCGCGTGCGTCAACACATTCACCCTACGACTCGGCGATCTACACCGCAAGGGCTAGCCGGTCGAGGCGATGGCTGGTGAGGCCTGTCCCGCCCATGATCACGATGCTGACGTCGCCGTGCAGACGCGACGCAGACTGACCATGACCACGGAAGGAAGCACACCATGAACATGAAGATCCTGATGATGGGCGTCGTCGGCGCCCTGACCGCCGGGCTGGTGCAGGCCGGCAATCCGCAGTTCAACAAGGGACCGGTCTGCATCGATGACGGCAAGGTCGCGACATGCAGCATGAAGCTGACCGGTCTGGGCAACGGAGATCTCGACGTTGCCATTCGCGTGCTCAGCGAGCCTGTCGAGGTGAGCACCCTGTGCAAGAATCCCAAGGGCAAGCTGTCGCCGGGCCAGAATCCGGCTGCCATCACTGATATCGGGGGGGACCTGAGGGTGCCCTCGAACAGCATCAAGAACGGATCGGTGACCCTCAAGCTCAGCACCGACACCCCGCCGGATCCGACCTGGAGCGAGGCTGGCTGTCCGAACAGCCAGTGGAAAGCCAGCATCGCGGACGTGATTTTCGTGGGAGAGACCGTGGAAATCACGGTGATGCAAAACGGGATACTGGTGCTTCAGACCCAGGATCTCATCGAATGACGGCATGCGTCGCACGTTGCCTTGTGCGGAATACACGACGGGGGCCCAAGGGCCCCGTCAGTTTGCCAGCTCACTGGCGAGATGGTTGCTCTGCCAAGTCAGGCAGACGGATTGGCGGGTTCCTGAGCAATGCCCACAGGCTGTGGGCCAGAACGCCTGCGATTACCGCTGTCGTCATGCACATCCTCCCTGTCGCGACATCAGGTGCTGATGTCCACACACCGACCATCGCATACCGGACTGCGAGCGACCAGTAACCAATCTGTCTAAGGACGAACAGATGTCCAGCCGACTTGATGCGGTTACCATGCCGTTCCCAGGCATCCCGACCGGTGACCGGCAGGGTTGGCTTAGCTGTCATCGTTCTAAGACACTTCTTCAGTTGGCGCACACAAACGAGAGACTGTCGGACCAGTATCTGGCAAGGTATTGTTTTCAAAACCATCGTCGGGAGTCACGCCATGACCGTTTTTGATCAGCTCATTGCCGGAAGCCTGCCAGCCCACTGGGTGCACCAGGACGACTGCTGCGTGGCTTTCATGGACATCCATCCCATGTCGCCCGGTCATGTCCTGGTCGTTCCGCGCCGGTCGGTGGCCACGCTGGCGGAGCTGGATGCCGACACGCGCTCGCACCTGTTCGAGGTCGCGCATCGCGTCGCTCATGCCCAGCGCCAGGCCCTCGGCAGCCTTGCACAGCACTTCCTGATCAATGACGGCAAAGCGGCCAGCCAGTCGGTGCCGCACGTGCACATTCATGTCATTCCGCGCTACGGCAACGACACCCTTCACACCGTGGGGCGCATGCTCTGGCATGTCGCCACGCTGGCAGTGCCGAAGCGTGTGGGAGAGAGCAAACGGAGGCTGCTGCAAAAGCAGGCAGACATGCTGGCTTCAGCACGTTTGGATCAATGATTCACGATCTGCCGGGTAGTGAGCTGCAACGGGATTGTCGCCAGCACATGAACAGCACGATGGCTGGCAGGACCCAGTTGAGATGCGTCAGATTCAGATAGTCGAGCAACGGCAGCATCGCGACAACCAGGAACGCCTGTACCTGTCCGCCTGGCAGACCATCCTTGCAGGCCGACATCACCAGCAGAACCAGCGGAATGGCCAGCAGTACCATGTCGTACTGATACAGGAACGGACTCACCATCAGTCCGCCGGCGATGCTCGCCGCCCAATGCAGTTCCCATCGCCGGGTTGATCGAATGACTCGCCAGGTCATAAGCAGTCCCAGCAGTCCCCAGATCAGTTGAAGAGCGTGACTGCCGGTGACATCCACCCCCCACTGTCGCAGTCCGCTGAACAGGCTGCCCATCTGCCACCATGGCAGAACACCTTGCTCGAGAAGCAGCCGAGCCCGGTCCAGCGTCTCGAAAAAGATCACCCAGATGGCTGGTGAGAACATCAGGGTGGCGGACACTGCAAGAACCAGTGAGGACAGCAATGCACCGCCCCACATGGCAGGGCTGGCACACGTGATCAACAGCAGGCCAAGGCCGATGAACAGATGCGGCTTGATGCACAGCAATCCCAATAGAACACCGGAAATGAAGGGCCGGGAGTGCATTCGGGCAGCTGCAGCCACGATCGCGGCCAGCAGCAGTCCGTTCTGGCCGTATTGCGCCGTGATGAACACGAAGGGCAGTGCCAGGGCATAGCAGGTCATCCGTTTCGAACGACACAGCGCGTAGACAGCGAAGCCATAGAGCACAATGCTTCCGCCGGTGAAGTAAGCAAATGCTTCCGGGTAGCTGAACGGTCTCAGCCATTGCACCATCAACAAATAGGTAGGCGGATAGAACCACGGCAGATCAAACGCATCCGGCACGGCTGTTCTTGAAAAGGAAAGCAGAATTTCCGGCTGATAGACGGCGAGCGCACTCTGGGCCGATGTCAGTTTGGCAGCAGCCCAGAATGCAATGAAATCGCGCCCCAGCACGCCGGGTGCCTGACTGAAGTCAGTGACAAGCCAGATCGCTGGAAGCAGAAGATAAAGCAGCAAAAGCAGCCGTGCGTACAGGTCGAGCCGCCACACCGGCAACCAGTGTGGCAGTGTCATGCGGGGCGTTTCGTGCATGAGCACCTACCCGGTGACCTGGCCTCGATGCAGCCATGAGACACGTGAGGAAGAAAGTGGCGGAGGCGGTGAGATTCGAACTCACGAACGGTTGCCCGTCGCCGGTTTTCAAGACCGGTGCATTCAACCACTCTGCCACGCCTCCCGCGCAGCGCATCCTACAACAGGCGCCAGGTCATTGGCAGGGGGCATTGAGCAATCCATCGTGCCCGTGATTAAAGCAGTGGCTTTTCGTGATGTAGTGTGGTTAAAATGTAAACGTTCATCGATGCAGGGAGCCTCGGCAGCAGCAATGACTGTCGAAGCATGTGGCAAAACCTTTGCCGCGTCGCATCACTCAGGCAATGACTGCCTGATGAGACCACGTTAGCGTGTCGCTCCCTGCCAGCCAGTGCATGTCCTTGATCAGGATCCCGGAACGGGATTGATCAGGTTACAGGGAGAGTTGACATGATCAGATTGAATCGCAAGTCCGCATCCGGGCAGAAAGGTGTTGCCATCATTGAAGCCGCATTGACCTTGCCGCTCGTGCTTCTGGTGCTTTTCGGCGTCATCAATTTCGGCATAGCCCTGTACAACAAGTCGGTGATCACCAACGCCAGTCGCGAGGCAGCTCGGAACGGCATCGTCTATTCCACCACCGTTGACTACGACGCGATTGCCCAGGATGCGATCAATCGTTGCAATGGTCGTCTGATCAATTTTGGCGGTTCTACAACGTGCACGGCAGAGGCTGAACCTGTCTCCACCATCAATGCCGTTGACCCGACCAAGATGGACAACACGCTGATCGTGCGCGTGAACTTCGACTTCAACACGGTTGCTGGAGCCCTGATGGGTGTTGGCAACGTGATCAGCATGGAATCCGAAACACAGATGAAGTTCGAGATCTGATCTGTTTCCGGCGGAGGCCCATCATGAATCGCTTTTTCGCCAAGCCGCGCCGCAACCAGCGTGGCGCCTCCCTGATTCTTGTCATGGGAGCCATGGTCTCGTTGCTTGGCATCACCGCATTCACGGTGGACTTTGGCCGCGCCTACGTGGTCAAGGGGGAACTGCAGAACGCCGCAGATTCCGCCGCCCTCGCGGGCATTGGCAGCATCGGCAATTTCTATGACCAGGACTGGGCCGCTGCCTGTGATGCGGCAGAAACGTATGCAGCCAAGAACAAGGTGTTGAAGACAGCTGTTGCTGCCGGTGATCTTTCGGTGCTTGTGGGCGTCTGGTCTGAAGGCGGCTCATTCGAACTGGTTGCAGACTGTTCCGATCTGCCGATCGCCTCGTTCTCGCTGGCTTCGGACGAACTCCCTGCCATGCGCGTTACCGTCGACCGTTCCGAAGCCTCCGCTTCTGGCGTGATCCAGACCGTGTTTGCACCGCTGATGGGTGTTGATTTCTTCGAGCTGGATGCCTCGGCAACGGGTGTCATTGCCACGTCCACCAGTGGCAAGGGAATGCCATTCGCCTTCTCCAACTGCCTCAAGAATGCGTTGCTCAATGCCGATGGGTCTCCCAAGACCAATTCACCGCTTACATTCAGGGTTTATGGTTCCTCCTCCGCCGGTCAACCCAACGACGTGGCCTGCAAGGATATTGGTGGCAATGTCTTCCAGGGGTTTGCCCAGTGGGTATCCTTCTGCACGGACTCTGGCTGCAACGGCAACAAGAGCGTCCAGGATATTCTCAGTGATCCTGAAGTGGCTGTTCCTGTCGAGCCAGGTGACACCACCGACATTCTCGGAGGCTCGGTAACCAATCTGTATGGCAAGGTCACCGGTGATGTGGTGCTGGTGCCGTTGCTCTCGGAAACCCTGCTTCCGACGGGGCAGAAAAATGTCACGATACAAAACCTGATTGCACTCGAACTGGGTAATATCAACAAGGGCAAACCGGTACTTAACAACGGTAAATCTGGCGGTGTGACAAATTTCATCGAGTTCACGATTGCCGATCCCGTCAAGTTTGTCGATGGCCTTCCGGATCTGGATGGCCCGCGTACTGCCGGTGTGATGACCAAATCGATTCTCGTCAATTAAATCAAGGTGTTTACAAGAAGGTCGCCAAAAGGCGATCTTCTTGACATTTAACCAGCATTTAAACCACATTCTTCACTCCGCATCCGACGCATATTCAAATGTGGGTATTCGGAGTGTTCGCTATGCGTTGTCATTACCTGCTAGGCAAGTCACGTCACCACGGTCGTGGTCTCGCCGTCATCGAGATGGCTTTCGTTTTGCCCGTCTTTTTGATGCTGGCATTCGCGACCATCACGTACGGGTTGGCGCTCTACAACCAGGCGGTGATCACCAATGCCAGCCGGGAAGCGGCTCGGGCAGGTATCTCTTTCCGTGTTCCGGCACCCAGTCATGAAGACATCACCCAGACGGCACTCGACTATTGCCAGGAACACCTCATCACCTTTGGCAGTCAGGTGGCCCCTGAGGTCGTGATTGAGGAGCCAGCCGGGCGTATCCCGGGTGAGCCACTGCGCGTGACGGTCAGCTATGCCTACACCGGACTTGCGCTGCTCAAGGTGCTCAGTCCGGGCCCATTGGCCGCGACGGCCACCATGATCTTTGAGTGAGTCGGGCGGGCCAGAGTCCGCCTGCAGGGAGTCCGTGATGGCCATTCACGAGGCATGTTCCGTGACACTCCCTCGCATCGGCAAGGCCCAGCGTGGTGGCATCATGCTGCTCGCTGCGCCATTGACTTTCTGCCTTGTTGCTTTGACCGCTTTGGCTATTGACGTGTCGCGCATCCTTGTAGCCCGAAACGAGCTGCAGAATGCAGCTGATGCGGCTGCGCTTGCAGGCGCTGCACGCCTCGGCAGCTACATCGCGCCGGACTGGAACTCGGCCGAAGAGGGGGCTGCTGAAGCGATTACCTTGAACCGGGCTGCCGGAGCCTTGCTGCAGACGGGTGTGATTGACCTCGGATTCTGGCCGATTGAAGGCGGAGGCCCCATGCGTCCGCATGATGAGGGGTCTCCGGCGCCGCTGCTGGGCGAGAACCCGGCGGTCAGGGTCACCGTGACGCTGGACGAGGGAGTCAACGGAGGTGCGCTGGATCTCCTCTTTGCGCCGGTGTTCCAGCGTTACCTGGCCTCCATTCAAGCCAGCGCGGTCGCAGTCATTGCCACACCCGGGTTTGCCGGAGAGGGCTCGCTGTTTCCCATGGTGCTCAACAAGTGCATGTTCGATCAATACTGGGCTAACGGCGCACCCATAAACGCCAACCAGGTGGTTCGCATCGGCTCGGCATATCACTACCCCAACTGCTCCGCCGGTCAATGGAGCTCGCTGGATCTGTTCAGCCAGAGTGCCAAGGTCACCAAGACCCTTCTCAGCACGGGTAATACGGTGGAGTTGACTCTTGATGACGAGGTATTCATTCAGTCTGGTACTGAAACGTCGATCTACAAGGTCGTGCAGGATCTCATCGATGCCAAGGGCGGCAGCTGGGATGTGTTGATACCGGTGGTCGACAAGGCTGACCTGTCCAAAAGTGGGGCTGTTCCCATCGTCGCGTTTGCGCCATTTCGGTTGACTGCCGCCGTAGGCGGCAGCAGCAAATACGTCGAAGGCAGTTTCATCGCCAACTTCAAGGCTCCCGGCACCAGTGGCGGAGCGGGTGGTGGCGCCTTCTTCGGAGCGACTACCCCCGCTATTCTGGCGGACTGAGGTCGCGCGGGTTCGACGGCATCATGCCGCGTCGGTACAATCCGTAACGTCGCAGCGCAATGCGCAGCAAGTTGATGCTGACCAGTCCGCTGAGCAGGGCGATGCCGCCAGCCAGCCATTCCGGCAGAAGCCAGCCAGCCAGTGTCACCAGCAAGCCCAGACTTCCGCCCAGCGCGAGCAGGCCGGCGTCACTGGGCGGCAGTGCGCGCGCCTCGCGTACCGCAAGTGCAACCGAGCGTGACACCCGCAGCGGCGTCTTGGCATTCAAACGTGCCTGTTTCACGGTTCGGATCAGTGTGTTGCGCTCTTGCCCGGGGGGACGTGTCGGGGGTACGGCGCGAACCGCCCTGTCGGCGCGCAGCACGATCTCGGTGGCATGATCCAGATCAATCAGGAAACGCGTGTTCATCATGTCGCCGAAGCCGGCGTCTTCGATCACCACATCGAGTTCGTAGTTGCCCAGCCACGAGGCGGGATTGGAGTTGCTTGAGCCGACGCGACTCCAATGACCGTCAATGACCAGCGACTTGGCGTGCAACATGCCGCCATTCCATTCAAACACGCGAATGCCGGCCTCCAGAAGGGCGCGGTAGCTGGATCGTGACAACATGCCCAGCAGGGGCAGGTCGGTGCTGCCAGGCACCAGCAGACGCACATCGACGCCATCGGCCGCAGCGCGGCGAAGGGCGTCCAGCCAGGCTGGCGTCCCCACCGGATAGGCATCCGTTATCCAGAGCGTCTCGCGGGCCGATGCCATGGCAAGCTGTTCAAGGGCAAACAGGGGACTGGCTTGCGGACGACCGGCAAGCAGGCGCACGCGCACATCGTCATGAAAATGATCATCGTGACACATCAGCAGGGACGATGCGGGCGCCGATGACGGCTGCGCCGAGCTGCCGCCGCTTAGCTGCCATGTAGCGCCGAAGGCAGCTTCTGCTAGCGCCACCACCGGGCCGCTGACCAGCACTCCGGTGTCCCGCCAGGGGTCGTTCGGTTGACTGCCGCGCCAGCGCGCGCTCAGGCACCAGCCGCCCATCAGGGCATCCGTGCCATCAATACTGATCAGTTTGCGGTGGTTGCGAACCACCCAGCCAAGCGGTTCGCCAAGACCGGGCACATTGAACCAGCGCAGCTCGCCACCTGCTGCGCGCAGCGCACGTCCCCAACCCCAGCCCAGTCTCCAGCTGCCCATGAAGTCGAGCAGCACGCGTACCTGGATGCCTTCGCGTGCCCGCTGGCATAGCGCCGAAAGCAGGGACGTGCTCCAGGCATCGTTTTCCGCGAGGTAATGCTCAATGTGAATGTGCGTACGTGCACGGGCAATCAGATCCAGTGCGCAGGGCTCGTGTTCACGGCTGTCGAGCACCAGCTGTACCCGGTGGCCGGGCATGGCACGCGTGCCGCTGACCCGGTCAAACAGGGCGTCCGGCCAAGCGTGATGCATGGCGTCAGTCATGGCCGTTGGCACCTGACATCTGCGCCGTCACACGGTGCCCGCAAGGGGCATTCGTCAGCGCTCCACCACCGGTCGCCGGGCGGGCGACGTGACAGCGGGAGCGGAACGCTTGGCCGTGGCGCGTGTCAGTGCGGGAGTCAGCGTGTCGATCAGGATCTCGGCAGCCTCCTCGGCCAGGGCACGCTCCTCGGGGCGCTCGAAGTTGGGGTCGCTTTCCGGGTTCTGCTTGGACTGGATTTCCTCAAGCTCTGCCCAGGTCTTGAGCAGGGGCTGTCCCTTGGCCTGGCGGCGGCGGTTCTCGATGCCCAGGCGACGTGCATCGAGCGCGGTCTTTTCGGCCAGACGAGCCTTCTCGTTGAGCGAGGTGGTCTTCTGGTCCTTGAGATCGATCAGCAACTTCTGCTGTTCGAGCAGGTAGCGCATGTCCGGGTCGCGTTGCTGGCGCAGGCGCGATGCTGCCTGCAGCGCTGTCAGACGGGCGCCCAGGTCGCCGAGGCGAGCATAGCGCGCGGCCTTGATGGTATCCCAGGGCAGGGCGTGGTCCAGTGCCGACTCGCCAATCTCCTTGTTGTCGAACAGCTCCGGAAACGCGATGTCGGGATCCACGCCCTTGTTCTGCGTGCTGGCACCGGAGATGCGGTAGAACTTAGCCTCGGTGATCTTGAGCTGGCCATAGCTGAGGTCGCGCAGGGATTGCACGGTGCCCTTGCCGAAGGTGGTGCTGCCGACGATCAGGCCGCGTCCGTAGTCCTGGATGGCGCCTGCAAATATCTCGGCGGCCGATGCCGACAGGCGATTGGTGATGACCACCAGCGGGCCGGACCAGGTCACCTCGGGGTTGCCGTCGCCCAGCGTTTCGGTACGGCCGCGCGCATCACGCACCTGCACGGTGGGGCCGGTGCTGATGAACTCGCCAAGCAGGTCGTTGACCTCGGTCAGCGAGCCGCCGCCGTTGTTGCGCAGATCCAGCACTATGCCTTGCACGCGTTCCTGCTTGAGTTCCAGCAGCAGCTTGCGCACGTCACGGGTGGTGCTGCGGTAGTCCGGATCGCCGGACTGCATGCCCTGGAAGTCGGCATAGAAGGTCGGCAGCTTGATCACGCCGACGCGACGTACCTGGCCATTGCGCGTAACATCAAGGATGCGCTTGCTGGCGGCCTGGTCCTCGAGCGCGACGGTGTTGCGCACCAGACTGACGGTCTTGACGGCACCGGAGTCGGCGCCGGCCGGTTGCACCTGCAGGCGAACGGTCGTGTTCTTGGCGCCACGAATCAGCTGGACGACCTCGTCGATGCGCCAGCCCACGACGTCGACAAAGTCCTTGTTGCCCTCGGCCACCGCGAGAATGCGGTCATTGGGCTTGATCTGCCGCGACTTGTCGGCAGGACCGCCGGGGACCAGACGCACCACCTTGGTGAACTCGTCATCCGTCTGCAGAACGGCACCGATGCCCTCCAGCTGCAGACTCATGTTGATGTTGAAGTTGTCCGAATTGCGCGGTGACAGGTACTGCGTGTGCGGGTCGTAGATCTCGGTATAGGCGTTCATGAAGAGCTGGAAGGCATCTTCCGGCTTGCTCTGGCTGATGGCCGTGAACTGCGACTTGTAGCGACGCTTGAGCGTGCTGATGATCTCGGCGTCAGTCTTGTCGGCGAGCCGCAGCGACAGCGCCGCCGACTTCAGACGAAGTCGCCAGAGCTGATCGAGTTCCGCTTTCGAGCGCACCCAGGGGGCATCCTTGCGGTCATTCTCGATGCTGTCATTGTCGCTGAAGTCGAGCAGGGCTTTCTGGTTGGTGTCGAGCTCCTTGAGCACGAACTCCAGGCGCTCACGCGTGCGCTGCTGCTGGCGGTTGAACATGGCGAAGGCGACGTTGAGCTGGCCGGCCTTGATCTGGTTGTCGAACAAAGTGCGGTTGCCCGAGAAGGCCTGGATGTCAGCCGCCAGAAAATAGATGCGCTGACCGTCCAGGGCATCAAGGTAGCGTGTCCAGATGGTTTGCGACATCTGGTCGTCGAGGGTCAGGCGGTTGTAGTGCAGCACACTGAGCTGGCGAGCCACCAGTCGGGTGGTCTGGCTCTGCTGCGCCGTGGGCTCGAGCGGGGGTGTCTCGGCCGCCATCAGGGGCAGGGTGGCCAGTGCCGATGCGAAGGCGGCAGCGAGTTTAATGCTGCGGTGGATGCCCCGTGCAACGGGCGGGTGAAACGGGCGCATCGTGTGCGGCATGGACTCGGACATCCTGGTCTGGCTCATGAGGTGGCGCATGCTGGATTCCTGATCATATCACCAAGATCAGCGGCCTCGGGAGCGTTTTGGCTTTGACATTTGCAGGGGGGGGCGGCAGGCTCGGCAGCCTGTCCAGTCCCTGTTTCCGGAGCCTGTCGCCATGACCCGCGGCCCCCTGATGATCGATGTTGCCGGCCTCACCCTGACCGACGAAGACCGCGAGCTGCTGGCGCATCCGATGGTAGGCAGCGTCATCCTGTTCAGCCGCAATGTCGACACCCCCGAGCAGGTGCGTGCGCTCACCGATGCCATGCGCGCGGTACGTCCCGAATTGTGGATTGCCGTAGATCAGGAGGGCGGCCGTGTGCAACGTCTGCGCGAGGGTTTCACGCGCATTCCGCCCATGCGCACGCTAGGGCATCACTATGATCGCGACCCCGACGCGGCGATTGCCTCGGCACGACAGTGGGGCGAGACCATGGCGCGCGAAGTGCGCGAGGTCGGCATCGACTTCAGCTTTGCCCCCGTGCTCGATCTCGATGTCGGTGTCAGTGGCGTGATTGGTGATCGCGCCTTTCACAGCGAACCGATGAAAGCCGTGACGCTGATCCGGGCCTTCATGCAGGGCATGAAGGCGGCCGGCATGATGACCATCGGCAAGCATTTCCCGGGACATGGCTCGGTGGCGGCCGACTCGCATCTGGAGCTGCCGGTGGACAACCGCAGCTGGGACGAGATTTCGGCCTATGACCTGGTGCCGTTCCGCGAGCTCGCGGCCGAACTGGACGGCATTATGCCGGCGCACGTGGTTTACCCGCAGGTGGATCCGCTGCCAGCCGGCTTCTCCGAGTTCTGGCTGAAGACGGTGCTGCGTGAGCAGCTGGGCTTCACAGGTGTGGTGTTCTCGGATGACCTGTGCATGGAAGGCGCGGCTGGCCTGGGAGACATGCGTCAGCGCGTGGCTGTGGCGATGGGGGCGGGGTGTGGCGTGGTTCTGATCTGCAATTCGCGAGAGGCGGTTCGAAGCGTACTTGGTTAGACCTCAAAAGTTCTTAAAATGAAAAAAGGGAGAAAATCTCCCTTTTTCCAGATCAGCTCGATTACTGAAGCGAGGTCGAGACCGAAGCAAAAGTTGTCGAGATGTTGGTGCCCAGACCGCCGAGCACAGCGATGGCAGCGATGGACAGCAGAGCGGCGAGCAGCACGTATTCGATGATGGTGGCGCCTTGCTCGGACTTGCGATTGAACAGCTTCATGATTTTCCTCTCCATGGGGGTAAACAACACTCTTTAGATAGTCCTTTATCTAAGAACCATCAACATATTACTGTTCAATTATCGTTCGAGTCAAGTTGTTTGTTTGTTTTTTATCCAATTCAGCGGTTTTCGCATCAAAAAGTCGCTGTCCAGACATATTCAGCGAGCACGAGTTTCACAGTGCGCCATCGACACTGGTTGAAACGCTGGCATAGGCGGTCTCCAGCTGCACCCCGGTCAGGCGCACGGTGGCAAAGGCTGCCAGGCCTATCAGGGCTGCCAGCAGCACGTATTCGATCAGGGTTGCGCCGCGCAGCGTTTGGCGTGATGGCGCGAACTTGAAATATCGGTGTGCAGGCATGACAGGCAACCTCCGTGTTGCGCTCAGGATGCGATTTCACAGTGGATCATGGCATATGTACGGGAAAGAACAATATTCATCCAGATTAAATCGAAGGGCAGCGACAGAGGCAAGCACTCTGAATGGTGCATTTGGTTAAGATAATGTAAGAATTCTGTCGCGCTGTGTGAGTGAATGATTTAAGGTAACCACATGTCGGCACAGGGATTGCGCCGTCAGACGCGAGCGCGTAACGTGAACCCACACGTCAGTAACTCATTCCGCAAGGATGCCTTCCATGAACAGTCGTGTTCTTCTGCTGGTGTCACTGGTTCTTCTGATCGGTGCTTCAGTACTCGGTTATCTCGCCTACCAGACCACAGCCGACGCCAAGGCCGAGGCGCTTGCCGCGCAGAAACGGGCCGAAGGCCAGGCCAATGAGGGCAAGACCGCCATGGTGGTCCTTGCGCGGGCAGTGCGCGGATTTCAGGTTCTAGTGCCTGAGGACCTCACCGTGGAAATGGTCAAGCATCCGCTTCCCGGCACCAGCCAGTCGGCTGAAGGTCTCGTGGGCCGCACCGTGATGACCGACTTGCCTGCGGGTACGGCGCTGAATGACACCCATTTCAATCCCGGCGGTCAGGTGGCCAGGCTGCTGCGCGCCGGCGAGCGGGCGGTCGCGATTCCGGTGAATGACGTCGTGGGTGGCGGGGGATTCCTGCAGCCGGGTGATGTTGTTGACATCGTGCTGTACCTGGCCGCGGAGGAGGGCCGTCGAGCTTCGACGCAGCTGGTCATGCGTGGCGTGCGTGTGCTCAGCTTCGGCTCGGCGCTGATCGATGTGGCGCCGGACGTTTCCGGCAAGGAAAAGGACGAGCAACAGAAAGAGGCAGGGCGTCGACTCCGCGAAGCCCGCACCGCCGTGCTTGCTGTCGCGTCGGCAGACGTCTCTCGCCTGATGCTGGCCAACAGTCTGGGCGAACTGCGCCTGTCGATCGTGCCCACGGAAGAATTGCGCCAGCAACTTGACAGTCCGGGCATGGTCGCGTTGTCCGGCAGCGCATCACCGAAGAGCGAGGCCTTGCCGGTGGTGGATGTGGTGCCGACGCCGAGTCGACAGTCCGCCGTGCCGGCACAGCGCTATTTCCTCACTGACAACGCCCTGCAACTTCAGGGCATGTCCCGCAGCAGCGGCGCGACGTCTGCTCCGGCACGCGCGCGGGCACGAACCGGCGTTGACCTTGGCAGTTCTGTAGTGATCATTCGCGGCCTGAGCACGGAGTCCAAATAACATGCGCACACTTCATCATCAGCCCCGTGCCTTCCTGACGTTTTCCGCGCTGCTGACGGCCAGTTCGTTTGCGCTGGCCACGACCCCCGTAGCGGCCACAAACTGTGCTGCCGTTGCGATGTCCCTGCCGGCAACGCTGGCGGTTCAGGCCAATTTCCATGAGTCGATCATGTTGCCTGTGCCTCCGGTCCGCATTGCCGTGGCAGAGGCCGAAATCGCTGACGTGGGCGTCGTGGGCGGCCGCAACCTGCTTGTCCAGGGCAAGAAGCCGGGATCTACCTCGGTTCTGGTGTGGACGTCCTGTTCCCAGCAGCCGGTTCGCATGCAGGTCAACGTGCAGTCGCTGTCCGCCCAGCTGACGCGCAAGGCCGGCGCCTCGGATGAGGTGCCCAGCCAGGTGCAGGCGGACATCCGCTTTGTCGAGGTCAGCCGGTCCCGGCTCAAGGACATCGGTGCACGCTTCCAGTTCCGCAGCCTCAACCGCACCAATTTCTTTTCATCGCCCCGGGGCGGGGTTGCGTCGGCACAGCCCGGCATCGGCACCATCACCAACCTGACCACGATCAACGACAGCTTCAACATCCTCTGGGGCGGCAGCAGTTCCCGTTTCCTGGGTGCCATTGATCTGCTTGAGCAAAGCGGTTACGCCTACACCCTGTCCAAGCCATCCTTGGTGGCGATGTCGGGACAGACGGCGACCTTCCTGGCGGGTGGCGAGGTGCCGATTCCGGTGCCGCAGGGCCAGAACGGCAGTATCGCCATTGATTATAAGGAGTTCGGGGTTCGTCTTGCCTTGACGCCTACCGTCATCAGTCGTCAGAAGATCATTCTCAAGGTGGCGCCAGAGGTCAGCGACCTTGATTTCGCGAACGCCCTGACCATCCAGAACTCCGTCATTCCGGCCTTGCGCGTGCGCCGGGCTGATACGTCGATTTCACTGGCGGATGGCGAAAGCTTCGTCATCGGCGGCCTGCTCAACAAGACTACCACCAGCAACGTCGATAAGTTTCCGGGTCTGGGCGACCTCCCCGTTCTGGGCGCGTTCTTCCGCTCCAACCGCTTCGAGGCGGAAGACAGGGAGTTGCTGATGATCGTCACGCCACGCCTGGTCACGCCGCTGGCGGCTTCTGCCAGCATGCCGTCGCTGCCAGGTGCACCACTAGGTGACTACGACCCGTCGATGGCGGAGCTTTTCTTCCTGGGCGACCGTTACGCCAACGGTCCGACCTCTGGCCTGTCCCGGTGAGTCATCATGTCTGAATCTCAACAATCCGTTGTTCTTGTCAGCACGCTTCGCGAGGAGCATGAATGGTTGCAGAACTCCTTGGAAGGCACGGCCAATGTCGTGCTCTGCCAGCAGCGCGAGCTGAACGATGTGCTGCAGCTGATCAGCCTGGCGGCTGCCTCCATCGTCTTTGTGCCCATTCGTCGCGACAACTGGATGGGTGACATCCAGTTCATTGAAGGACTGGTGGCCGCGCGCCCCACGCTTGCATGCATTGCCTTGTCCGAGATCCAGGACCAGGAGCGACTGCTCGGCGCCATGCGTGCCGGTGCACGTGACTTCATCACCTTCAATGCCCGTGGCAGCGAGCTGGCAGGTCTTGTGCGTCGCCTCGCCGAGCGCACGCCATCCATCATCGAGTCGCCTATGCAGCAAGGCAGTCTGATCGTCCTTGCCAGCGAACGTCCGGTCCTGCAGTCCGCGTTTCATGCCCTGCACGTGGCGGCCGGCATCGCCCGGCTGAACCCGGATGCGCGCGTGCTGCTGCTGGACCTCGGTCAGCCATTCTGCGAAGCCCAGATGCTCTACGGCCTCGAGGGGCAGTTCAATTTCCTCGATACCTTGCGAAATCTCCGTCGCCTGGACAGAAATCTGACTGACACGGCGTTCCCCGGTCACAAGTCAGGTGTCAAGGTGTTGTCCGCACCTGTCGAGGGCATGGACCTGAATGACATCACGACCTCGGAAATGTTCCTGCTGGTAGGGACCTTGCGCAGTCTCTTCACGCATGTGGTGGTCAACATCTGCGGTCTGCCCACGGTAGCGGTCACGGAGTTGCTGATCGGGAATGCCAACCAGCTGGTTGTCGTCGTGGACCAGTCGATCACCAGCTGCCGTGCCGGACTGGGCTTCATGGCACACCTCCGTGAAATCGGTTGTCCCGTGACGCATCCCATGCTGCTGCTTGACCACTACCAGCCCAAGATCGCCCCGGACAGCAAGGCCGTGTTGCGCTCCTTCGGGTTCGAGGAGGTCATCGAGCTCCCGGCAGAGCCGGAACTGCGCTTGCGTGCCATGAATCTCGGCCAGCTGCTTTATGAAGTGGCGCCGTCCGATCCGCTGACCCGTCGCTACGAGCACTGGTCCGGTCTTTACGGGAACAAGGCGCAGGTCAAGCAAGCCGGTGCGGGAACATCCGGCTTCATGGGGCTGCTCAAGGGCACCAAGGGGAAATAAGTCATGGCCATCGGTTACATTCCCGGTGGTCGGCTGACCACCAAGAAGGTCGAGCAGGACATCGCCCAGATCAAGTTCCGCTTTCACCGCTACCTGATCGACCGGGTGGAAGAGGATCGATTCAACATCTTCGAGAATCCGCGTCAGCAGATCATCGAGTACGTGCAGTCCAAGCTCACGGTCTACGTCCATGACAACGCCTTGCCGCTGTCGCGCTATGAAGCCGATAAGATGGCAGAGGAGCTGGTGGACGAGCTGGTGGGCTTCGGTCCGCTGGAGTCCATGCTGCATGACCCGTCGGTGACGGAAATCATGGTCAACGGCCCGAACCGCATCTTCTGCGAGCGTGACGGCGTGATCAGCCGCAGCGACCTGCGCTTCGTCGACAACAACCATGTGCATCGGGTGATCCAGCGCATTCTCGCACCCATCGGTCGTCGTCTCGACGAGTCCAGTCCGATGGTCGACGCGCGCATGCCGGACGGCAGCCGGGTCAACGCCATCATTCCGCCCATCGCGCTTGACGGCCCCAGCATCTCGATCCGGAAATTCCGTCGTGACCTGCTGCGCGCCGGCGACATGGTGACCTACCGCTCGCTCAACGAGGAAATGCTGACCTTCCTGAAAAAAGCCGTGTCGCAGCGGGCCAACATCCTGGTCAGTGGCGGTACCGGTACCGGCAAGACCACCTTCCTCAACGTGCTGTCTGGCTTCATCGGTCATCATGAGCGCATCGTCACCGTCGAGGACACGGCCGAGCTCCAGCTCAACAACGATCACGTGGTTCGCCTCGAGACCCGTCCGCCCAACGCCGAAGGGTTTGGCGAGGTCAGCGCCCGCGACCTGATCCGCAACGCGCTGCGTATGCGTCCTGACCGCATCATCGTTGGCGAGGTCCGCAGCTACGAAGTCATGGACATGCTGCAGGCCATGAACACCGGCCACGAAGGGTCCATGTCCACGCTTCATGCCAACACGGCGGCGGACGCCCTGCTGCGTCTGGAGACCCTGGTTGGCCTGTCGGGCCAGAAGATCTCCGAAGCCACGCTGCGCGCCATCATCGTGTCGGCCATTGATATCGTCGTGCAGCTGACTCGCCTGCCCAACGGTCGTCGTTGCGTTGCCGAAATCACCGAGGTGGTTGACCTGCGTGACGAGCAGTACGTGACCAATCCGCTGTACAAGCTGAACCGGATCAGCGGCAATCACGAGAAAAGCGCGGCCGGCCCTGCCAAGCCCCGTGTCATCGAGCTGATGAAGCAGGCCGAGGCCCGCTGATCATGGCCATATTTGTCTACCTGTTTCTCGCGGCCTTGTTCCTCATCGGTGCACTCTACTTTGTCGCGCAGGGTCGTGAGCGTGCCAAGGAGGAGCTGATCGAGCAGCGCCTTGCCACGGTGGGCATGCAGCGATTCCAGGCCTATCGCCGGGACTGGGTGACCACGGTTCTGGAGAGGGCGGGTCTTTCCCTCTCGGACACGGCACGGCGCATTCTGGCGCTGGGACTGGTTGTGGTGGTGATTGCGGTGACTTTTTCCCTGGGCATCAAGGCCGGGGCTCTGGTGTTGGTCGGCATTCTGGCCACGGGCTACACGGTACTCACCGTGTTGTTCAGTCGGCGTCAAGGCATGCTCATCGCCCAGATGCCGCGCCTGCTGGACCAGGTGGTGCGCATGATGCGCACTGGCAAGACCATCGGCGACGCATTCTTCATTGCCACGGATGATGCCGAGGAGCCGCTCAAGTCCGTGATGGAGAAGCTGCGTCGCAACATCACCCTGGGCATGACCATTCCCGAAGCATTCAATGACCTGGCGGAAACCTACAACCTGCAGGAGCTGCGGGTGCTTGCCCTCGGCATCAGCGTGAATGCGCGTTTTGGCGGCAGTCTCATCGAGCTGCTCAACAACGTCATCAACCTGATCCAGGAGCGTGAAAAGGCGTCACGTCAGCTCAAGGCCATGACCGGTGAAACCCGGGTGGGTGCCACCCTGCTAAGCCTCATGCCCATTGCGCTGGGCGCCTACATGATGGCAGTCAATCCGGATTACCTGATGACCATGATCGACGATCCAACCGGTTTGAACATCCTGATCGGTGCCGGGTGTGCCCAGCTCGCCGGCATGCTGGTGATCTGGCGCATGTTGAGGAGTATCTGACATGAGCCTCTGGGTCATCATCCCGCTGCTGCTGCTTGTGGGCGCCTTGGTCGGTTACGTGATCTATCGCCAGATGCAGGAGCGTCGTCTTGTCGAGCGTCGTCTCTCGCTGAACCCCTCCGGCAAGGACGATGCCCTGCTCTTCAGCAATCGTCTGGCTGACGTGTTCAATGACCAGGAGCGCATTCGCAAGTACCTCGAGAAGGACAGCGAGTTGGCACTGGCAGTCTGGCGTGCCGGCTTCCGCACGCATCAGCAGCGTGCGCTGATGTTTGCCTTGGTCGCCATCCTGCCTCTGGTGCTGGCAACAGCAGCGGCACTCTGGCTGCTGTCGGTCGGCACGGAAGGGAACAATCTGCTGTATGCCGCAGGCATGGCCATTCTCGGGTTTCTGCTTCCCAAGAAGCTCATCGTGGGTCGCGCCGAGGCACGCATGAAACGCCTGAGTGATGAGCTTTCCCTGTTCATGCAGATGCTGCGCATCCTCTTCGACTCGGGCCTGGCCGTCGAACAGGCGTTGCGCGTACTGGTCATCGAGGGCAGAAAGGTCCTTCCCGAGCTCGGCTACGAGCTCGATACGGCCTTGCGACGTGCCGAGCAAGGCCTGAGTCTTGAAAGCGAACTGCAGACAACGGCCGCAGCACTTGATCATCCGGAGTTCACGGACATCGTGGTGGTGCTCAGGCAAATGCTGACCCAGGGTGGCAGTGCCAAGAGCTCACTGACCAAGATGATCGAAGTGATGAATGGCAAGCGGCTGACCGACCTTCAGGAAAAGGTGTCCAAGCTGTCTGCCAAGATGACCATTGTCATGGTGGTGTTCTTTTTCCCGGCACTGGTCATTCTCATTGCGGGTCCGGGCTTCATTTCCCTGGCAGATGCCTTCTCATGATCCGTGGCTTCATCCGGGATGCGTTGCTGCTTTTCGGCTGTCTGGTCAGCCTCGCGGCACATGCGGCAGAGGTTGATCTGATCGCTTCGCAGAACAGGGATGTGCCACGGCTGGCGTGTGCCTCGTCCACGGCCATTGACTCAGCCGTGGTGCTGAAACGCTCTTTGGTCAGCAAGCGCGTGAGTGACGGACAACTTCACGCAGCCTATGCGGAAGTGCTGTCATTGCCCGCGCAGGATGCCGAGACTGCCTTGCTGCGAGCGGACATTCTGCGGCGCCTCAAGCGACCTGAAGCCGCAGACTGGTACATGGCCTTGCGCAAGACTTGCCGTGAAGCGGATGCGCATCATGGACTGGGGTTGCTGGCCGGGCAGCGCAGTGCCTGGCGAGATGCAACGATCGAGTTTGAAAAAGCGGTACGACGGGCTCCAGCTGATGCCCGCTTTCGCAGTGATCTTGGCTATGCCCTGTTGCAGCAGGGTGCTTACCCGGCCTCGGAGTTCGAGCTGCGTGTGGCCATCGAGCTGGATCCGGACAATCGACTCGCGGCGATGAATCTGCTGCTGCTTGCCATGGTGTCTGACAATGGCAAGGACGCCGAACAGTTGATCGCCCGATGGCAGCCGACGCGTACCGAGTTCGACAGCTTGCTGCAGAGCTGCAGTGAGCTGGTTACCCTTCAGAAAGGTCAGGCATCCGCCTGTCCGTTGCGGTTGTGAATGCAGACATAGGAGTCAGCCATGAAAAAGTTCCTGCTCAGCGTCAGCGCATTGGTGCTGCTTGCCCCCTTGGCTCAGGCGGACAGATTTCAGCCGCGCACGACAGAGTGGCTCGAGTTGCAGCGTAGTGGTGTCGTCGCTTCCAGGGTGTCAGTCCAGGCCGCCAACGAGATCGAGCGTGAAAAGGCCGTCGATCGTTTCATCAAGACGTATGACTACGCGATTCCTGCCACGTTCTATGGCAACAACTTCCGTGTCGGGCGCTGATCGTTAAGGGAATGCGGCTTTTTGTTGCGATTCGTAATGCCGGACCGATGCGTGGCTGCATTCTGTTACGCTCGCAACAGTGTTCGTAGGCGGGGTAGGGCATGAACAGCCGGCTGTTTGTCATTCTCAGTCTGGTCCTGTTGCTGGCGGCAGGGGCAGCGGGCTGGTTTGGTTATCAGACCACTGTCGAGGCGCGTCAGCAGATGGCTGCCGCCGAGGCCACGGTCGCCGAGGTCAAGGCTCAGGCCGCTGCCGAAGCGGCCAATCGGCATCCGGTACTGGTGGCAAGTCGTGATCTCAAGGCGTTCCAGGTTCTGAACGCGGAAGATCTTGCGCTGGATCATCTGGCCATGCCGGTGCCTCAGGCATTTACTGCTCCCGAACAGCTGATCGGCAAGTTTGTGCAAACGGATGTTGCTGCGGGCTCCGTGCTCCTGCTTGGCCAGTTCCAGCCCGGCAGCGAGGTTGCGCGTCTGCTGCGTCCCGGTGAGCGGGCGCTTGCGATCGCTGTGGATGAAGTGATTGGCGGCGGTGGTTTCGTCAAGCCAGGTGATACGGTGGATGTGCTGATGTACGTGCCTGGTGAAAGCCGCCCGTCCAGTTCAGCCCAGGTCGTCATGCGCGCCTTGCGCGTGGTTGGCTTCGGTACGCAGCTGGCCAGCGCGGCTGCCTTGCGCGGGGATACGCCAGCAACGTCAACGCCATCCGCTCAGCCTGCTGAACAAAGCGATCCCCGATCCGCCCGTACCGCCATTCTTGCCGTACGGGAGCAGGATACGACACGGCTCATGCTGGCCAGCAGCGTCGGCATTCTCCGTCTGGCCATACGACCTGCTGATGAGGGCGGGTCTGATGTCGCGCCAGTGATAGCCGGTCGCACCGGTCCGCGCGACAACCGGCTGGAACGTGCTGGCGCGCTTGCACCGCTGGGTCCTGCGCAAGCGGCGCCACGGCTCAACCCTCCTCCAGCCACATCACCACGCGCGGGCATGACAAGCGCTGCCAAACCGTCTGGTACAGGCAACATCGTCATTTTCCGCGGGTTGAACCGCGCCGATGCGCCTTGAGAATCCAGTCATGCTCCTTCGTCATGTCGCATCGTCTGTTCTGATCAGCCTCATGCCGCTCTCGACTTACGCCACCGCGTGCGTGAGTCCGGCATTGCCGGCACAGATCGACATCCGTGCCGGCCTGCAGCAAACCCTGTCGCTGCCAGCCGCCATGTCGCGCATCGCGATCGGCGAGCCTGGCGTTGCCGATGTGGCGGTAGTCAATCCACGCACCTTGCTGCTGCAGGGCAAGTCCACCGGCGAGACCAGTCTCTTCGTCTGGACCGCCTGTGCCAGCGAGCCGGCGCGCGCGCTGGTTCGCGTCGCCCCGGACCTGCAGGCTACCCAGCAGCTGACGTCACCAGCCCAGGCCGGCCGCAGCGAGCAGCAGACCCGTCAAACCCTGGCGACGCTGCCCTCTCAGATCCAGGCTGACATCCGCTTTGTCGAGGTCAGCCGGTCTAGGCTGATCGATGTCGGCACGCGCCTGCAGATCCGCAGCAGCAACCGCCCCAACGTGTTCACCTCGCCCGGCAGTGGCAGCGTGACTGCATCACCGGGTGCCGCAGCACTCACCAGCCTGGGCTCGGTGGCCGATTCCTTCAACATCTTCTGGGGCGGCAGCAGCGACCGTTTCATGTCTGCCATCAACTTGCTCGAGCAGACCGGCTATGCCTACACGCTATCGCGGCCGTCGCTGGTGGCGCTCAATGGCCAGTCGGCGAACTTCCTGGCCGGCGGCGAGGTGCCGATCCCGGTGCCGCAGGGCCAGAACGGCTCGGTGGCCATCGAGTACAAGCAATTCGGCGTACGGCTGACCATTTCGCCGACCATCCTCGATGCTGAGCAGATCCTGCTCAAGGTCGCGCCCGAGGTCAGCGAACTCGATTTCAGCAATGCCTTGAGCATCCAGGGCACGCAAGTGCCGGCGCTGCGTATCCGTCGCACCGACACGACCATCGCGCTTGCCGATGGCGAGAGCTTCATCATCAGCGGTCTGGTGTCACGCAGCACGCTCAGCAATGTCGACAAGCTGCCGGGACTTGGCGATCTGCCGGTGCTGGGGGCCTTCTTTCGTTCCACGCGTTTCGAGGCCGATGATCGCGAGCTGCTGATGATCGTCACGCCACGCCTGGTGCGTCCGCTGCGCCGGGATGCCCAGCTGCCTGCCTTGCCGGGATCGCCGTGGCGTCAGTACGAGCCGGGCGCCGGCAGCCTGTTCTGGCAGGGTCCGGTGTCACCCTATGGGGATGCGCCGGCATCGGGGCGCTGAGCCGTGATCCGTGCTGGCGGTCTGCTGGTGCTGATGCTGGTGCTGGCGGGCTGTCAGAGTCGCCCGGCGACCCGGCCTGTCCCGGTTGATGTGCGGTCGAATACCTCGGTGCCGGCCTCGCCCGCGATGGTCGACAACGATGCCCTCGCCAGCGCCGAGCCGCTGCCGTCATTGCGCTGCCGTGCACGCGCCGACGAGTCACTGTCGCTGCGGCGGTCAGTCATCGAGGCGCTGATGCGTGATGGCGACTGGTATGCGGCCCTGGCACAGGTGGATGCCTTGCCGGCCACCCAGCCCGCCGTGGCACTGCTGCGCGCCGACATTCTTCGCGAGCTGGCACCCTCACAGGCGCGACGCTGGTACGAGGCCGTGCTGCGCCAGTGCAACGATGTGCGCGCTGAACACGGACTTGGCCTGCTGGCGGCCCGTGAAGGGCGACTGACCGATGCGGCAGGTCATTTGCGCCGGGTGGTGAAGGCCTACCCGGTTGAGCCTCGCTATCGCAACGACCTCGGGGTGCTCTTCCTGCAGCTGCAGCAGGATGATCAGGCGGCCTTCGAGTTGCGTACGGCGCATGAGCTGGCCAAGGCCGATCCGCAGCCGGTGTTCAACCTGCTGCTGCGCGCCTTGGTCATGAACAACGCCGACGAGTGGCGCCAGCTCAGTCTGCGCTGGGCACCACCGGACGAAACACGCGCACGCCTTGCCGAGGCATGCGCCAACCTGATGTCGGTGCGGCTCAACGGTCAGCGCGTGCGCTGCCCGATTGATCCGCGTCGCGCCTGAGAGGATATGCGCATGAAGACTCGATTGCTGACGTTGCTGATTCTGCTGATGCCTGCCGCGGTCAGCGCGGGAAGCAGCCCCGGTCAGGCAACGGATGACCTGCTTGCCATGCAGTCCACGGGTGAGCAGAAGTCAGACAACCCGCAGGCGCTCTCCGGTGCCTACCGTGAAAAGGCCTCGGCACGCTTCCTCAAGACCCTGGACCAGGATGTGCCGCCGGTTCAGTTCGACACCAAGCTCAGCGGCAAGGACTGACCGCTCATGACCCGTCGCCAGCGCGGGGCCATCACCATTCTCACGGCCAGCTTCACGCTGGTTGCCGTGCTGTGCATGGTGCTGGTCATCGACAGCGGTCGTCTCTACCTCGCCAAGCGCGATTTGCAGCGCGTGGCTGATGTCAGCGCGATCGAGGCCGTGGCTCGCGGGGCAGATTGCGTCAGCCCCGGTGCTCTGGCTAACAGCTATGCCAGCCAGGCCGCTACACGCAACGGCTTTGACAGCCAGGCCGGCACGCTGGTCGCCGAGTGCGGCCGGCTTTCGTCCAGCAATGGCGAGCGCGTGTTCACGGTGGATGCCACCGGACTGCAGACCATTCGGGTCACGTTGACCAGACCTGTCCCTGCCAGCCTGATTGCCGGCGGCCTGTTCGGCGGTGATGTCACCCTGCGTGCCGTGGCTGTCGCCAGTCGTGGCGTGCCGCTGGCTGCCCTGACGATGCGCACCACCGTGGCCAGCATCGACAGCACCCAGGCCACGCTGCTGAACGCCGTGCTGGGGGGATTGCTTGGCGGCAGTCTGTCGCTGGATGCGCTGGGCTACAACGGACTGGTGTCGTCACAGATCAACCTGTTTGACTTCCTGGATGCGTTGAAGACGACGCTCAACCTGTCGGCCGGGGGGTATGACCAGGTGCTGGGTACCCAGGTTACCGTCGGTCAGGTGCTGACCGCGGGTGCCGATGCGCTGTCTCAGCAATCCGGAACGGCCAGCACCACGGCAGCGCTGGGGGCCATCAACCTGCTCAAGCTGGCTACTGGGCCGACTACGCTGATTCTCGATGATGTGCTGAATCTGCAGACAGGCACGTCCTATGCGGGGGCGGACGCACAGGTCAACCTGTTCGATCTGCTGCGTTCGAGCATCCTGCTGGCCAACAGGAACAGCGCTGTCGCCAGTGACATCAGCCTGCCGCTGGCTGGCGGGGGCGGCGTGGCTCTGGCGATCAAGGTCATCGAGCCTCCCCAGCTGTCCGCGATCGGCAACCCGGCGCTGGCAGTGGCGGAAGCGCCGACCTACGACGGTCCCAATCGCATCTTCGTGAAGTCCTCACAAGTAAGGCTCTATACGGGCATCAGCCTCGGCACGGTCATCCAGGTCGTCGACAACGTGCTCAATGGCGTGCTTCAGCTGGCCAGCCCGGTGACCTCGTTTCTGCAGAACGCACTCAGCCTCAACATCTTCAGTGCCATCGACGGCCTGCTCAACAGCGTGCTGTGTGGCGGCTTCCTGCAGCCGACCTGCAACAGTTTCAACGTGACGTATGCCAAGACGCTGGCCAACAACGTGCGGCTTGATGTCGCGGTGCAGGTGGGCAGTGGCGAGGCGCGCGTCACCGGCTACAGCTGCGGACCTGGTGCGGCCAAGGCCCTGACCGTGCCCGCCAAGACCTCAATCGCTGATCTGCGCATTGGCCGTATCGGCACGGACACCAACGCAGACGGCACGGTGTCCCAGGCAGAGTCGAAGTCGGCAGTCTTTGCCAACCAGACGCTGCCCGCAGCGTCAGCCATTCCCATCCTCGAGTTCGGTCGCCAGGTTGCCCGACCAAGATCCTGCCTGCTTACCCTGTGCTCGAACTGGGAGTGGTACAAGGCCAGCACCAATACCTGGGTCAGCAACCGCAATGATGCCACCTACTATCCTGAGGCCGGACTTGCCCTGCGTGTGGGCAGCGAGAACAGTGGCCTTGGCATGACACAGCAAACACTGACCTACACCGCACCGGCTGAAGCCAATCTGCCGGAGATCAATGCCTCAACCGGGCCAGCCTACAAGCGGCTGCAGTCAACGCCTGATTTGCTGTCTACCCTGGGCGGCCTGATCAGCGACATCAATCTGGAGGCTTACCAGAGCCAGAGCAGCGGAGTGGTGGGCTCGTTGCTGACCACGGGCATCGGCACCATCAACGGCGTCAAGGACGGCGTGCAGGATCTGGTGTCGTCCGTGCTCACGCCGCTGCTCACGCCGGTTCTGCAAACCCTGTTCCCGGCGTTGGGTTTGGGACTGGGTATCTCTGACGTGGGAGCCAATCTGAGTTGTTCGAGTGCACAGGGTGTCAGCCTGGTGCAATGACAGGGCTGATTGCTCAAAGCAGGGTTTGTGTGTGTGCCGTCAGATCAGCGGGAAGACGTGGAATCTGACCGATGCCTGGCAGGGTGATGCCTGGAACGATAGGTTGGCTGGCATAGCCCGGGTAGCGCAACTCAATGGTCAGTTGGCAAGAGGGGCGCTGTGCCGGACAACCCGCGGCAGTGCTGAAGCTGATGTTCTGACTGGCGGCAAGATCGAGTGGCTGGGTCCAGCGTGCAGGCAGCCAGTCCAGCTGATTTCGCAATTCGGCTGCGACGACGGATCGAACCTGGCCCTGGTGGTCGGCCGTATTCACCGGCACCAGCGCCGCGACCCGGGTTGCGGCCGCCACGGCCTGATGCATGTTCTGAAGAAGAATGAGCGGAAGCGTGTAGCTGATGATGGCCCAGACCATGCTGAACAGCAGGCTGAAAACCAGTGCCAGCTCAATGGTGGCGGTACCTAGCTGGCTGCGTGCGTGATCTGTCATGTCAACCTCCGGACTCGAGCCGGTAGCGTGACTCCGCCATGAGATCTCCGGACAGGTTTGGTACCGGACCGATGCCTGGCAGGGTCAGAATCGGGATGATCGGATTCTGATCATAGTCAGGGTAGCTGACCCTGACCACCAGCGTGGGTGCACCGGCAATCGTTTGCACCGTCACCGAGTGCACAAGCGGGTTCTCCATGCTGGCCGGAAGACTGCTCAGTTTTTCTGTCAGTGCTGCGTCTGCCAGCGAGATCAACTTCGCACGATAGGCTGAACCGCCTTGCAGGGGATCGGCACGCAGTGCCGTTCTGACGGCCTCTTCCGTGGCATGGTTCATGGTCTGGAGCATGAAGAAAGGCAAGCCATAGCCCAAGGTCGCCCAGACAACGGCAAAGAAGAGCGGAAAAACCAGTGCGGTTTCGATCAGTGCAGCGCCACGACTCGCCTTGACGCTAACTGCTCGGGTACCGCTTTGTCGCCTCATGACACCTGTCTCCGTATATGAGTCAGCGCTGCCAGTTTCTGGACCCATATGCGGAAGGGATAGATCTGCTGACGCAGCCAGCTTTCATTGACCTCGTGCGCTTGATCCAGCTCCAAACCGAAACATGCCGGCTCATGTGAGGGATGGAACGCGGTCCCGAATACCCAGTCATTCCAGGCAAAGACCACACCAAAGTTTTTGTCATGCCCTTCCTTGTCGAGTGCATGATGCCATCGATGCATGAACGGACTGACCAGAATGAATCTGAGCGGCGATGAGAAGCGAACGTCGATGTTGCTGTGAATGAAATGATTGTAGTGAATGTAAACGAGCAACGCGATGCTGATGGCATCGCGAGACAACCCTGAAACACTAGTTGCCCAGCCCACGATGATGCCGCCGAGCATGACTTCGAGAAAGTGCAGCCTGTGCGTTGTCAGTACATCGATTCGGCGACTTGTGTGATGAATCAGGTGAATTGGCCACAGCAGGCTGATGCGATGCTCAAACCTGTGTCGCCAATAGACCAGAAAATCAAGCAGCAGCAGCATGAGCAACGCTTGTGCGAACAAAGGCAAGTCAGCGGCCCAGTCAAAGATCAGCCAGGGAGTGTGGTCGACAAGAAAACGGCGGGTTGCTGAAGCAGCAATACCAAAAAACGTGAGGTAAAACAGGCTGTTGAAAAGAATATGAATCAAATCAACGGCATTTTCATAGAAAAGAAACTTGGGCTTTCGCACTGTTGCAGGAAACAGGAATTGAAGGATCCCGGCAACCAGCATCACGGGGAGAATCCATCGCCATGCAGATTGAAGATGTGATCCGAGCATGCTGGCCCATGATCGATTGTCAGCGTCCGGAAATTCGACAAACAATGTCAGTAGCGTGGCAACCAGCAGGAGGCCTGCCACCAAACGAGACGGGGTCCATGCATCATCATTGCTGATGGGGGCCATCATCATTGCGAGTGCTCTCCATCGATGCGGAAGGACGTGAGGAACGCCACATTTTGCCGCAGCGAGTCGATGTAGGAACGGATATTTCCTTTGGGCGTACTGTATTCCAGATACAGGTTGTCGTCTGTTGCAATCAGTGGATCGTCATGTTTCTCCTGCTGTGTCTGCACGAAGCGGTTGATCTCATCAGGCCCCAGCAGCTGTTTCTCAAGAAGAGATTCCGGGTGACCGCCATACAGATCAAGTTGCATCCGGAGGGAGGGGGTAGTGATGATTTTCTCGAGAGCAATCGCGTTTGGCGTGCGCTGAGCGTCGTTGGTGGCGACCAGAATCCCCTGATTTCCAACAAAGTAGAGCCAGGTATATTTGAAGTGATTTCGCAGGGTGCTGATGATGTAGGCAATGTCCTTCTGGCTTATGCGGTGAAGTTGGATCCACTGCTGCAGAACACCGTTGTTTTTCAGATTGTTGCGAGCCAAGGCGTAAAATTCGTCGTTGTAAAGCGAGGCAGCGCCAGCAAACCAGATTGAAGAGATCTCCATGGAGATAAGGTCATATTTTTTCTGGTTTAACAGCAGGAAGTTCCTCCCATCCGTGACGTGCGTCTGGACATGTGGCTTTTGACGGATGGACATGTTGACATCGCTGAAGTGCTTGTCAGCCATTTCGAGGATATCTCCGCTGATATCCACAATGTCCAGTTGCTTGAACTGAGCATCGTGCAGCGTTCTGGCACTGACTCCTGTGCCATATCCAATGACCAGAGCATTCTCGCGCGCCTCGGTATGCAACAACGGCGCAAGCACAAAGCCGACCTGCGCAGCCATTTCGCGTTCCTTGCTGTTGTCGCCTTGGAATTTTCCGTTTGTCAGCAGCGTCAATGTTTCTTTTCCATCGTGTGCAACCGAACGATTCACCGTTGTCAGGCCGCCATCGATGCTCTCGGCATGATCAATAACCTCACCATAGGCCTGGCTCGAGAAATAGACATTGGCTCCGGAAGCGAGCAGCGACAGGTTGAATTGTTGCGGTGACAGCATGAGCAGAAGGCCTGCTGCCGCCAGGCTTGCAAGCGAAGACTTCCGGTCAAGCTCATTGCGCCATTGCCATAGAATGATTGCCAGCAGAAGAAGTCCCAGCAATGCGATCAGCTTCAGGCTGAGCAGTGAGCCTGCAGCAGGCAGAAGAATGAACCCACCGATGAGTACGCCGGCAATGTTTCCTGCCGTGTTGAATGCTGAGGCAATGCCAAAGGCCATGGGGCGAGACGCCACATCCATGCCCCGACCGAGAATTTCCATGGCAAGCGGAAAGCAGAATCCGATGCAGATGGCTGGCGGTATCATCAGCAGAACGCATGTCAAACCACGAATGATCTCACGCGATCCAAAGCTGGTTGCCAGTGGATAACCATCGAAGCCTGCGAAATACATCGGAAGCCTGTCCCAGGCCCATGTACTGAGCAGGATGACGACAATCAGGAAAAAGATGCCTTTGAAAAAGAGCATTTCCGGGGTGGACGCACTGGTGGCAAGAAGCCTTTTGGCAAGATGTGCTCCGAGTCCAAGGCCTGCCAGAAACGAGAAAAGCATCAGCGAAAACGCATATGCGCTGTTGCCTGCAACGACTGCCAGCAATTGTATGTACAGCGTTTCCAGTGAAAGCGTGATGAATCCGCACACAAACAGGATGGTTGATACCAGGACAAGGCGACGCTTGTCCCGGCTGGTGTCATGAGGTTTGACAACTTCGTTTGTTGGCCTTGATCCGGCGATCGGCTCCGTGCGCTTGCGGAGACCGAGAACAATGAAAAAGATCATTACGTTTGCCGCGATTGCAAACAGCAACGTCCCGTTGGCGCCAAGCCATGGCATCAAGAAGTAGCCGGTGCAAAGTGCTCCGGCACTTGCACCAATCGTGTTGGCGCCGTACAGGCGAGCTACGCTGGCGCCAAAACCTTCCCGACGGTTGAAGTAAGCCAGGAGCATGGGCGTGGTCAGCCCCATCAATATTGTGGGGACCAGCAGAGTAAACGCGCCCAAGAATACCTTGTAGCTAACTAGCACATCGGCATCCGGAGGCAGTCCTGTGGCAAGCCCGACATACGCGTTCTTGGTCACTGCCAGGATGAATGGGGTGGCAAGGCAGTATGCGGCAATTGCGAGCTCCGCAATGGCATATGCCTTCACAGGATCGCGAAGTCGTGAGGCAAGCCACCCGCCGATTACCGTGCCTGATGCCAGGCCGATCATGTACGTTGCCAGTACCGTGTACGTTGCTACTGCGGTACTGCCGAACGTGAGCCCAAGAAACTTCGAGAAAAGAACCTGATACACCAGCGCGGCAAAACCTGACACAAAGAACAGTACCGTCACCAGATAGTCTGTCCGTGTTTCTCGAGATGGAGAGTTATCGGGTGTGACATGTCTGCTCTGAGAACTCAGCGGGAGTCGACGAATCTCAAGAAACGTCAGCAGGCAGAGCAGCAGGCCAAGTCCCAGAATGAGATGCCAAACCGGCATTGGCAGCAGCGAAATCTGTTCTGGCTCCAGAAGGCCGGTACTGGCGAGAATCAAGGTCAGCAAGCCGCAACGCAGAAGATGCCGCATCCTCAGCGCGGCATCTTCTGCGCGATAGGGGGTCAGCAGCACATTGACCAGCAGGGCGAACGGAATGGCGGCATAAAGATCGAGCACATAATGTTCACCCAGCATCAGTGTTGCCAGCACAGTAAGCAGGAGGAAAAGGATGCCTGCGAAGCGCTTCATGCCACCCAGGTAGCTTGTTGCCAACGCGATGATCATGGCCCATGCCGTATGGAGCGAAGGCATTCCGTTTCGGGGGAACGGGTCGACCATGGCTGGCAGCGCCAGTGCACCGTTGACATCAGGTATGTGGTCTGGAAAGGCAGATCCGAGAATGAACTTTGGTCCGCATACCGGAAAGAGGAAATACAGCAGAAAGCCTAGTGCACCAGTGAGCAGAAAGCTGTGTGTCACATTGAACGGTATCCTGCCGGGATGGCTGAGCTGCCAATACCTGAGCAGCATCAATCCAAATGGCAAGGCGAGGTAGACCATGGCGCTGATCAAGAAAAGCAGTGGCAGATCGGTGACCACGTCGTGAACGACACGAGCCGGGAGGTCTCCGAAAAGCAGCAGATCCCAGACCAGCAGATTCCTGTCCAGTGTCAGCGGGCGCAGTGCGGCCGTCAGCTCAAGCGCTGATGTTGCACATAGCACGAAAAGCCAGAGCGTCGTGGCTTCCTTGAAAAGTTGAGAGACCTGAGTGGCATAGGCTTGGCCTGTGCACTTGCAGCAAAGCAGGTAGCCAAGGGCGGACATGCCAAGACATCCCAGTAGTGCCATCAGGTTCTGCGTTGGCGGGTTGTCGGCACTTGTCATCACGACAGCAACTGCAGCACCCGTCATCACAATCGCCAGACGTGGCAGCAGGCGTTGTGCATGCGCGAACGCCGGGATTAGAAACGCTGCAAGTGCCGCACTCAGAAATGGGGACTTTCCATGAAGCATTGCCAGTGGGACGTTTCCTGCTCGAAGTACCAACGAGGGAATCAATCCAGTCAGAGCAAGCAGCTCAACCGCGGCAACAAATAACGTCAGCAGCGTGATGATGCTTCGAACGGTGATGACATCCTTGTTCATGTCGTGCCCGGCCATGGGTCAGGTCCTTGGTTGAGTTTTGGAAAGACTATCAAGAAGATCGGCTACCATGCGCATACGAGTGGCAGGAACATTCATCGTGTCTGCAATCTTCAGCGTACTGGGCATTTCCAGCTTGAACTTCTTCGGATTGCTCTGAATCAGCCTGATCAGCAGGCTGGGGTCGACAGGTGTGTCCGGAGCAAATTCGATCTTGCCGTGGCTGATCCCGGCATCGATCTTTCGGATTCCCAAGGCATTCGCCTTAAGCTTCAGCGCGCTAACCGCAAACAGGTTCTTCACCGGTTCAGGCAACAGTCCGAAGCGGTCGATCATCTCCACCTGCAGCTCGTCAAGCTGTTCCTGGCTGTTGGCGCTGCTGATGCGCTTGTACATCACCAGGCGGTTGTGCACGTCGGGCAGGTAGTCCTCGGGGATCAGTGCCGAGATGCGCAGGTTGATGTCAGCGCCCAGGGTGAAGGGCTGATCCATGTTCGGGGTCTTGCCGCTGCGGATGGCCTTCACCGCGCGGTCGAGCATCTCCATGTACAGCGAGTAGCCCACGGTCTGGATGTTGCCGCTCTGGTCTTCGCCGAGCAGCTCGCCGGCACCGCGGATTTCCAGGTCCTGCGAGGCGAGGGCGAAGCCGGCGCCGAGATCGGTGGCGCTGGCGATGGCCTCGAGACGCTTTTCCGCATCCGCCGTTAGAGACTTCTGATGCGGTGTCAGCAGGTAGGCATAGGCCTGGTGGTGCGAGCGGCCGACGCGGCCGCGCAGCTGATGGAGCTGGGCCAGGCCGAGCTTGTCGGCGCGGTCCATGATGATGGTGTTGGCACTGGGCACGTCGATGCCGGTCTCGATGATGGTCGAGCACACCAGCACGTTGAACTGCTTGTGATAGAACTGGCTCATCACCTGTTCCAGCTCGCGCTCGCGCATCTGACCGTGGGCGATGCCGATGCGTGACTCCGGTACCAGCTCCGTCAGTTCACGCGCGCACTGCTCGATGCTCTCGACCTCGTTGTGCAGGTAGTAGACCTGACCGCCGCGCAGCAGTTCACGCAGGATGGCTTCCTTGATCACCATGGGGTGCGATTCGCGCACGAAGGTCTTTACCGCCAGGCGTCGTGCCGGCGGGGTAGCGATGATGGACAGGTCGCGCATGCCGGCGAAGGCCATGTTCAAGGTACGCGGAATCGGTGTCGCGGTCAGCGTGAGCATGTCGACCTCGGCACGACGCTGCTTGAGGGCTTCCTTGTGGCGGACCCCGAAGCGGTGTTCCTCGTCGACGATGATCAGGCCGAGCTGCTTGAAGTGCACGTCGTCACCGAGCAGCTTGTGGGTGCCGATGAGGATGTCGATGCGCCCGTCGGCAGCGGCATCGAGTGCGGCCTTCTGCTCCTTGGCGGTGCGGAAGCGCGACAGCACCTCGATGCGTACCGGCCAGTCGGCGAAACGGTCACGGAAGTTCTCGTAGTGCTGCTGGGCCAGCAGGGTGGTGGGCACCAGCACGGCGACCTGCTTGCCGCCCTGCACGGCGACGAAGGCGGCGCGCATGGCGACCTCGGTCTTGCCGAAGCCGACATCGCCGCAGACCAGTCGATCCATGGGGCGCGGTGAGCGCATGTCGGCCAGCGTGGCAAGGATGGCGTTCTGCTGGTCGGCGGTCTCCTCGAAGGGAAAGCCGTTGGCAAACAGGGCGTACTCGACCTCGTCCATGGTGAAGGCGTGGCCCTTGCGGGCGGCACGCCGGGCATAGAGATTGAGCAGCTCGGCGGCGGTGTCGTGAACCTGTTCTGCGGCCTTGCGCTTGGCCTTCTGCCACTGCTCGGTGCCGAGCCGGTGCAGCGGCGCCATGGCGTCATCGGCGCCGGCGAAGCGCGAGATCAGGTGCAAGTTGGCCACTGGCACATAAAGCCTGGCCTTGTCCGCGTATTCCAGCAGCAGGAACTCCTGGGTCTGGCCGTCCATGTCCAGCGTGGTTAGACCCTGGTAGCGACCGACGCCATGGTCCAGATGCACCACCGGGGCGCCTGGCTGGATTTCGCTGAGGCTGCGGATGGCCAGCTCGTCCTGGCCATCGGCGCTGGTGGCCTTGCGCCGACGCCGTTGCTGCACGCGCTGGCCGAACAGCTGCGATTCGGCGATCAGGGCCAGTCCGCTGCCGATCAGTCCCTGTTCCAGCGGGGCCACGGTGATGGCCAGCGGCGAGTCACTGGTGCGGAAGGCAGCCCAGTCACTGACTGGATCAGCGGACAGACCATGCCGCGTCATCAACTCCAGCAGGCTCTCGCGACGACCTGCGCTGTCTGCACACAGCAGCACGCGGTGGCCATCCGAACGTTGGCGGCCGACGAAATCGGCAAGCGTTTGCAGCGGATGTTCGGCCTTGCTCTCGATAGGCAGAGCCGGACCGGGACTGAACGACCAGTTGTGGCATCCGGCCTCGACGCCAACGGCATCGGCCTGCACGGACACGCGGGGAAAGCGCTTGAGTGCGCCATGCCATTCGTTCTCGCGCAGGAACAGGCGCTCGGGTGGCAGCAGGGGGCGAGTGGCATCGCCCCCATACTGTTCGATCCGGTTGCTGACCTCGCGCCAGAACTGCTGGAACTGCTCACTGGCCAGCGCATCGGTAACCAGCAGGCTGTGATCGGGCAGGTAGTCGAAGAGCGTGGCGGTGGTGTCGAAGAACAGCGGCCAGTAGTACTCGATGCCGTTGGCGGCAAGTCCGCTTTGCACGTCCTTGTACAGGCTGCAACGTCGCGGATCGCCCTGAAAGGTGTCAGCCCACTGGTCGCGGAAGCGGCGGATGCCGGCCTTGTCGAGCGGAAACTCGTGCGCCGGCATCAGGGACAGCTGATCGATGGCGGTGAGGGTGCGCTGGGTATCCGGGTCGAACAGGCGCAGCGTCTCGATGTCGTCGTCGAAAAGCTCGATGCGCACCGGATGCTCTGCACCCATGGGGTAGAGGTCGATCAGGCTGCCGCGCACGGCGAACTCGCCATGCTCGTAGACGGTATCGACCACGCGGTAGCCAGCGGCTTCGAGGTCCTGGCGCGTGCGTTCGAGGCTGATGCGCTGACCCGTATGCAGCGACAGGGTCTGGCTGTTCAGCCAGCCCGGCGGCGGCAAGCGGTGCACGCTGGTGCTGACTGGTACGACGAGAATGCCGCGCGTGGCGCGAGGCAGTGCATGCAGTACGGCGAGACGCTGCGAAATGATGTCCTGGTGTGGCGAGAACTGGTCGTAGGGCAGCGTTTCCCAGTCCGGGAAATGCCAGATCGGGCAGTCCGGCTCTGCGGCCAGAAAGAAGCGCAGTTCATCCTCCAGGCGGGTGGCGGCCTGGGTGCCCGGCATCAGCACCACGACCAGTCCTGGATGACGGCTGGCGGTCTCGGCCAGGGTCAGGGCGAGAGCGGCACCGGGAAGATTGCCCCAGTGGCGGCGGTCGCCGGGCAGGTGGGGAAGGGGGTGAGTGAAGGCGATATTCACGTCTCAGCCTCGATAACCAGAAGGCATGTCATGTGGTGTTCCTGTGCTTGGCCAGATTTCTTTCGGCATGATGCAGTATCCAAAGCATCAGCAATGGCGTCAGCCACTCCAAGGTCAAGCCAAGCTGGGTTTGCAGAAGTGGTGCAGCCAGTGGATAAATCCAGATCAGGGTTGCAGCTGGCATCAGCCACCGCATGGTGTTTGCAGAAAAGGCATCTGCATAAATGGCAAGCCAAGCCAAACATGGCACCAGCCAGAGCATGTCGTAGTTGAAGAGATGCGGACTCAGCGTCAGGCAGGCAGCGCACCATGCGGCATGCCGCAGTGGACTGGCTGTGAGGTGTTTGAACCGTTTCCATGTCCAGAGTAGTATGGCAACGGCAAAGATTGCCTGTGCAATCTGTGCGGCGAAGATGCTCCAGTCAATTGCCCTCAGGAAACTAAACAGGGAGCTCATCTTGTGCCAAGGCAGCTGCCCCTTGGTATTCAGCTGATTTGCAAGCTCAATCCCGCCTAACCATGCCCACCATGGCTCCCAACCATAGATTGCAACAGAGATGGTCGCCAGCAGTACTGTTGTGATCATTACACCAGCAAGTGCCTGATATTCCCGGTGCATAGCCAGCAGAAACACCAGCGGCAGGGCGAGCTGGGGCTTGAAGGTCAATACGCCCAGCAGGAGCCCGGCAGCGATTGGTTGACGTCCAATCATGCTGAGGCCAAGTCCGGCAATTCCAGCTGTCAATGCGGCATTCTGGCCATTGCCAAGATTGATGAATATGGCAGGTGCAAGCAACATTGCGTGCAATAAACGTGCTGGTGGAGCTATCCGAAGTATGGCAACAGTAAAGATCAACAGTCCGAAGATGCTGAAAATGACAAACGAAGCCAAGTAGTTGGAGGACGTTATTGGCGCAAGCAGCATGGCGAAGGTGGGTGGATAGAACCAGCCCCAGACGCTACTGACTGGAGCAGCCAATTGTTGAACTGACCTGATCTCAACCACATCGTAACTGTCAGCCAGACGTCCATGCTCGGCCATCTGGCTTGCTGACCAGTAAGTGATGTAATCGGCACCGATCGGTATGCCTGACAGTCCGATCATGTTTTCTGAGTGCCAGACCATCAGTGCGTAAGCTGATGACAGGGTCAGTGCGAACAGCCAAGGATAGATGCGTAAACGATCCATCTTGTTAAGTTTGCGATGATGAAAGGGGCGTGATGCGGCGGTGCACCAGCCACAGCAGCGCGAGATTCATGGGCAGCCACAGATTGTAGGGAAACCAGTCCTTGCTGCCACCCAGCGTCATCAGCAAGTCGGCCAGCGGGAGGAGCCAAGCCATGGCCAGAATGGCCGACTCTCCACGAAGCCAACCATTCCTGCTGGCGTTCACGGCCAGAAAGCCAATCGCCATGCCCAGCCAGGTCAGATCGTAGTCAAAGAGGTAAGGGCTGCACATGAGCGTGGCCAGGCTCAGGCTGGCTCCCTTGAGGAAGGGATTCGCGCTGTGTCGCCAGGTGCGCATGAAAACAACCAGAAAGGGCAGGAATGCGATCCCGTGCATCAGCAGGGCGGTCCTGTCTGGAAAATCCAGCAGCAGGGCATTTGATGTGACACTGATCATGCCGGACAACAGCAGCTTGCCCTCGCTGAGATGACTGCCTGCGGCGGCCAGCATGGCCGAGAAATGCTGCCAGGGAGCCATGCCGAAAGCGAGTGCCGATGAAAGGATGATCAGCAGGGAAAAAACCGTTGCCCAGAGGAAGGTCCGGTAGTCACGCGACACCAGCAAGGCAAGCGGAATCAGGATGCCCAGATGCGGCTTGATGGTGAGCAGGCCGATGAAGAGGCCCGACAGCCAGGGGCGTTTGCCCAGATAATGCAGCGCCAGCAGCATGAAGCTGGCTGTGAAAAGACCGTTCTGGCCAAAGGTCAGGTTGCTGAACACGGGCGCAAATGCGGCAACCGCAAACAGTCCTCCCGGCCAGCGCAACCAGAGGTGCGCAGCGTGGACAAACAGCAAAAGCCCCCCAAGAAAAAAAACCAGTCGAGCGGTGACGTAGTCGGTGAGCGCGAGTGGATACGTTATCAGCAGATAGGTTGGCGGATAGAACCAGGGGATGCTTTTGGTGGACGGCACGATGTCTCTTTCACGTGCCAGAAAGGCATCTGGATCAAAGACGAGATCCGGGCGTCCCTCGAGTGTCAGGTCAGATGCGGTGTAGAAGGTGATGAAATCCTGACTGTGCTTGGGTTTGCCGTTTTCCATCGGCGTGATGTGCAGGCGGATGTAGAACTCGGCAAGGACGAGAAGGCATACCACAATGCCGAAGGTGATCAGGTGCACCTGTCGACGAGTCAGTAATGGGGAAACTGCAGAAGTCACGTCAGGGGCTGTCCATGTCCGTTAGCCAACGCCCGGAGTATGCCAGCCCTGAATTGGTTTGTGTCGGAACGGACTCAGATCCCGGTCAGTGTCAGGAGCGTCAGGCCAATCACGCTCAGCAGACTGGTTTTGCTGATGGCGGCGTGTCGCGTGACGACAGGTGCCAGGAATGCGCAGCCGGCAATGAGCGCGCTGACCGAAATCAGGGCGCTGGTCGGCTCCATGAGGCCGACATAGTGCCACCACACCACCAGATAGCTGACGGCAATGGTTCCGCGTTGCCAGGCAGTGGCGGAGGCGAGTCGGAGTGCGCCGGGCAGCAGCAGAATGACCATGATCAGGGTAAGACCGACATGCTCCATCGGCAGCGGTGAGTGCATGGCAAAAGCATCGGCACTGGTAGTCAGGCCGAGCGCGGTCGCGAACCAGAGCAGGTTGGCAGCATGCTGGACATGTTCACGACGGCTGATGCCGGTGTGCTGCTGCGGTGCGGAGCTGGCGGGCAGGGTCAGGCTGGTCATGGGTTTCACCGTGGAATCATGCGGGCTGGTGAAGCTCATGGTGCAGGCTCCTGTTGACTTGATACAGGCCAATTCGGTAGTGCGTTATTTGCAAACTGTATCGAGCGTGTCGTTGTTGTTTTTTTAACCTATGTCGGTTTTACGCGTTACGGCTTGCAAAAACAAGTGCTTGTCGATGACAGTCCAGGCGCATTGTGATCTGCGGCGGGTGCGACACTATGTCGCAGCCCATGACGCTTGTGCGCCTTCTAGAATGCGGTGTCCGCAAAACTGACTCAGCCCCTGGAAGCTGCACATGCTCATGCCTCGCCACGCCGCTGTTGCTCCTGCCACCTTTCGTCTCGCCCCGCTGATCACTGGTCTGGCCGCAGCAAGTGGCATGCTCTGGTCGCTTGTTGGTCAGGCCGCGCCTGCCGTGTTGCATTCTGAGCCGGAGGCTGGCGAAGCGGCCGAGCTGCTGGAGGTGGTGGTCACGGCATCGCGCACGGCCACCACGCTGGGCGAGACGCCGGCGCCGATCACGCGTCTGGACGAGAAGGTGATTGCCGACAGCAAGCCGCGCCTGATCAGCGATGTGCTGGACCGGGTTCCCGGTGTGCACATGACCGATCTCGGCAACGAGCAGCACAGCATGAGCATTCGTCAGCCCATCACCACGAGTGCGGTGTACCAGTACCTTGAAGACAATGTGCCGATTCGCCCGATTGGCGTGTTCAACCACAATGCGCTGAACGAGATCAATCTGGCGGGTACCGGCGACATCGAGGTGATGCGTGGTGCCAGCTCGTCGCTCTATGGCAGCAATGCCATTGGTGGTGCGGTCAATTTCCTGACCCGGGCGCCCAGCCTGACGCCCGAGGCGAGCGTGGGCTATCGCATGAGCAACAAGGGCTATGACCGTGTCGATGTCGGCGCCAGCACCACCAAGGGTGATGTCGGCGTGCGCGTGGCCTACTACCGCAGCCAGGTGCGGGATGGCTGGCGTGACTACAGCGATGGTCACAAGGATTCGTTCAGCGCGCGTCTCGACTACTTTCTGTCAAGCGCGTCGTGGTTGAAGACTGTCCTCAGCTACACCGACATGTACACCGACATGACGGGTTCGCTGGGGGAGTCGGATTTCCGCAACAATCCGAAGAAAAGCTACAACCGCTTCACCACCCGCACCGATACCGCGCTGCGCCTGTCCACCAGCTTCGAAACGGATTGGGGCGCCGATCGCAGCAGCCGCGTCACGGCCTATGTGCGTGACAATTCCCACGGGCAGATTCCCAGCTATCAGCTGGGCAGCTGCGCGCCAGTGCCACCGGCATTGACCTGCACGACCAATGGCCGTGTCAACGAGAACGCCTACAACTCGGGTGGTTTCGACGCGCAATGGCAGCAGGGTCTGCCCTGGCTGGCCGGGCGTCTTGTCGGCGGCGTGGCCTACGACTACACCACCAATGACTATGACGAAGACAGCACCAGTGTCGTGCGTGATGCCAACCTGAATTACGTGTCGTACACGGTGGCGGGCAAGCGCCGGAAGTACCAGGTGGGCATTCAGAATCCGTCGGTCTATGCCCAGCTTGAGCTGAAACCGCTGGCGCGCACGACGGTGGTGGCGGGCCTGCGCCATGACCAGATCCGCTATGACTTCGACAATCTGCTTGTGCCGTCTGCCATGACCGGGGCACCGGATGAAAAGCGTTCGTTCAGCAAGACCTCGCCACGCCTCGGCGTGGCCTATTCGATTGACCCGGGCCAGGAGGTCTTTGCCAACTGGAGCATGGGCTTCGTGCCACCGGAGGTGTCACAGCTCTATGCCTCTCTGCAGACACCGAACCTGACCGAGGCCACGTTCCGCAATGCGGATCTTGGCTATCGCAAGCGCTGGCCGGGCAGGGGCCATGTCGAGGTGACGCTGTATCAGCTCGATGGCGAGGACGAGATCGTTTTCTACACGGTGCAGAATTCGCCGCTGATTCGCGAGAACCGCAATGCCGGTGCCACGCGTCACCAGGGGGTCGAGCTGGGGGCCTCCTGGCGGGTCACGGATCAGGTATCGACCTACCTCAGCGCCAGCGCTGCCCGCCATCGCTACACCCGTTTCCGTCCGGGCGCATCGGCGGCCGAGAACTTCGACGGCAACACCATTCCGGGCGCCCCCCGGAGCATTGCCCTGGCAGGCATTGACTGGACGCCGGTCGAGGGCGTGACGCTCACGCCCGAAGTGCAGCATATCGGTTCCTACTGGATGAACGAGGCCAACACGGTGCGCTATGACGGCCATACCCTGGTCAATCTGCGTGCGCGCTGGGAGCTCAAGAAGCTGGAGCTGTTCAGCGTGCTGTCGAATCTGACTGACAGGCGCTATGCCGAAACGGCCAGCAGCACCTTCAAGAGCGGCGTTTATGCGCCGGATACCCAGAATGCCTATACCCCCGGCAATCCTCGGACGCTGACCGTGGGCGTCAGGGTCGGCTTCTGACCATGGCCTTGCGCGGATTCCTTTCCCATGGCCGCCACTGGCTGCTGTCTCGTCACCGCCGTCTGGCCCTGTGGGTGTTCCTGCCGGCACTGGCGTGGAGCCTGACCGGTCTGCTGCACCCGGTGATGTCGCGCTGGCAGCCGTCGGCTGTGGCCAAGCAGCCCCCGGTCGAGCTGGTGACGGCACCTGCCGGGTTGTCCTGGAAAGCGTTGCCGCCGCCAGCCAGCGTGCTGCCCGCCGAGCTGCAGCTGCGCGAGCTGAGAGCACTGACCTGGCGAGGGGTGCCGTTCTGGATGGCGCAGTTGCCGGATGGCAGCCTGCGCCATGTCGATGCCCGCAATGGCAAGCCGGCAGAGATCGAGCGTGAGCTGGTCGAGTTTCTGGCGCGTCACTACACGGGCGAGAGCGTGGCTGCCGTGTCGCTGAGCCAGGTGACGGCCTTCAGCGCCGAATACCCCGTCGTGAACCGCTACCTGCCGGTGTGGCGGGTGGCGTTTGACCGGCCGGATGGCCTGGTCGCTTTCATCGAGCCGCGCAGCCTGCAGCTGGCGGCCCTGACGGATACCTGGAAGACCCGTTTCAGCGCGCTGTTCGGCAATCTGCACAGCTGGAAATGGTGGGCGCACGAGCCCAGTCGTGATGTCGCCATGGTGCTGGCGCTGGGCCTGATCATGGTCATGGCCGTGGCCGGGGTGGCGCGGGTGACGGCCGTGGACGGCAGCGCGCGGCCGGCGATGCGACGCTGGCATGGCCGGCTCGGCCTGCTGGTGACGTTGGCGGTGCTGGCGTGGTGCGTCAGCGGCATGCTGCACGTGCTGGTCATCGACAAGGGGCGGCCGGGGTTCGTGACCTACCCGCTGGCGTCGTCCTTCCGGGCCGGCGAGGTGGTCATGCCGGCACCGGCGAATCTGCCTGAAGGGGCGCGCCTGCAGGTGCTGGCCACACCGGCTGGGCCACTCTGGCATGGCTATCAGCTGATGCCGGGACACCTGCACGGCGCTGTGGGTGACAAGCAGTCAGGGGGCTCCGGACATCTGCATGCCGAGCAGGGCGCTGCACCTGTGCTCCATGAGGTCTATGCCTCGGCGCGTACCGGTGAGCGGGTCGAGGCTGTCGACTATGCCCGCATGCTGGCCGCTGACGTGGCATCGGGCGCGCGCTGGCTGGATGTCGAGCCAGTGACGCGCTTCACGCACGAATACGGCTTTGTGCAGAAGCGTCTGCCAGTCTACAAGGTGCGCTTTGACACGCCCGACACTCTGGCAGTGTATGTGGACCCGGTCGATGCCGCCGTGGCCTCGGTGGTGCATGATGCGGATCGTGTCGAGGGTTTCAGCTTTGCCTATCTGCACAAGGTCAACTGGCTGGACTTTCTCGGCAAGGACGCGCGCGATCTGGTCGCTGGCGTGTTTTCGGCGCTGGTGTTCGCCGTGACGCTCTGGGGGCTGCTGCTCTGGCGGCGTCGTTAACACAAGTCCCCATGCTGCTTGCAAAAGCCCAACCCATGCTCTTTCCCACGTTTGTTGTAATACTGGGGATATTGGACAAGGGGTGGCGTGCCGGTGCGAACACCACGGTGGCTGCGATTTCATGCTCTGCACAACCGTCTGCAGCTGGTTCTGCTGCTGGGCGGTTTTCTGCTGTCCACGTTTCTTGCCGGGTTCGTCTGGCAGAAGCAGCAGGACAGCTGGGTGCAGCGCTTCGAGGTCGGCGCCGAGCGTCGTGAGGACGTGATTCGGGAGGCGCTGGAGCAGCGTCTTGAATCGCTCGGCGACATCGGCCGCTTTGTCAGTGCCAGTGAACCAGGCCCTTCGCCGGAAGCTTTCAAGCACTTCGCCACGTCCAAGCTCGACGTGTTCCATTCGGTATACTGGACCGTGCCTCAGCCAGCGGGCAGCCACGATGCACAGCCCTATCACGACATGACACCGGGCTGCATTCCGTCGACCACGCGCTGGCATTACCCCATCGTGCACATTGTCGGCCGGGTGCCTACCGATCACCTGCTGGGTCTGGACCTGCGCTGCGACGATCAGCGTCTGGTCGCCATGCTGCAGGCCCAGGACAGCGGGCGTGTGCGTGCCAGTTCGCAGGTGCAGAGCGTGTTGCTCAAGACCCGCATCATCGCGCTGTTTCAGCCCGTGTATCGCCGTGACGTTCCGGTGGAGACGGCGGCGCAGCGCCAGCTGGCCTTGCGCGGGTTTGTCGCGGTCAGTCTTGCCGCCCGGGAAATGCTGGCTCCACTGCTGCAGGATCTGCCGGATGCCGTCGATTACAGCGTCAGCCTCGACAGTCTCCGGGACACCCTGACGCCGGGTCTGATGCAGGTCAACCAGCAGAATGCTCATGCCGGCGAGGTGATGCGTCGTGTTCGACTGGATTTTGCCGGCCACCCGATGCAGCTGACGATCAGGCCCAGCGAGACCTTCTGGGCCAGTCGCCACACGCTGTCGGCGCCGGCGCTGTGGCTGGCTGGCATGGCCTTCACGGCCCTGCTGATGGCCTGGATGCATTCGCAGAACCGTCGCCGCGAGCAGGCCGAGTTGCTCGCCATCACCCGCAATGACGATCTGATTGATCGCGAGGCGCGACTCTCGGCGCTGATCCAGCATGCGCCGATCGCCATCATGCGCTGCAGCCAGGATGGCCGGATTCTTGATGCCAATCCGGCGGCCTATGCCTTGTTCCAGCACGACGATGGGCTGGTGGGCAAGATCTTCCTGTCGCTGTTCACCACCTGGTCGGCGCAAAGTTTTCGTGAGCGCTGGCAGCAGCCGTCGTGGCTGGAGCTGGAGGCGCTGGGGGGGGAGTCGGAGCATCTGCCGGTGCTGGTGCGCGCCCTGTCGATGCGGCAGGCCAATGGCGAGCCCTACGCGTGGACGATGATCGAGGATCTGCGTGCGGTGCGTCACAACGAGCGCTTGAAACGCGAGTTTGTCGCGACGGTGTCACATGAGTTGCGTACCCCGCTGACCGCCATTCGTGGCGCCGTCGAGATGGTTGCTAGCGGCCTGCTGGATGATCATCCGGACGACCGCCGCGCCATGATGAACATGGCCAGCGAGAATGCCCAGGTGCTGACCGGCCTGATCAATGACCTGCTCGACATCGAGCGCCTGGAGCTGGGCAAGCTGTCGCTGCGCCTGTCCACCCAGAGTCTGCGCGAGTCGCTGGAGGCGGCGATGTCGCTGGCGCGGCCGCAGATGCTGACAAGGCAGCTGCACTGGGATGTGCAGCCCATGCCGGACAACCTGTTTGTCGAGGTGGATCCGGATCGCCTGATCCAGGTGCTGCGCAACCTGTTCTCGAACGCCATCAAGTTCTCGCCGGTGGGCGGGCAGCTGCACCTGCGCTGGCACTGCGATGGTGAGCGCGTCAGCCTGACCCTGCGAGATGACGGTCCGGGCATTCCGCCCGAGTTCCTGCCACGCCTGTTCCAGCGCTTTGCCCAGGCCGATGCCTCCGATACGCGCGAGCGCGGCGGCACCGGACTGGGTCTGGCCATCAGTCGCGGCCTCATGGAGCGCATGGATGGCACCCTGACGGCGGCATCGCCGGCCGGTTCCGGCGCCCAGTTCACCCTGACCTTGCCATGTCGCCACCCGGCCACACAGGAAGCCCCTGCCCAGGAGAGCCAACATGTCTCTACAACACGTCTTGCTGGTTGATGACGAGCCTGACATTCGCACGCTGGTGACGCTGATTCTGCAGCGCATGGGCGGCATGACCGTGCGTGCCGAAGCATCGGGTCAGGATGCGCTGGATTGCCTGGCCAGCGGCTACCGGCCGGATCTGATCCTGCTCGATGTGATGATGCCGGGCATGGACGGCATAGAGACCCTGGCGGCGATTCGCAGCATGCGTCCGGTGGCTGATCTTCCGATCTGCTTCTTCACCGCCAAGGTGCATCCGGCCGAACTTCAGCAGTGGCGTGATCTGGGCGTGGATGCGGTGCTGGCGAAGCCGTTCAGCCCCACCGAGCTGGTCGGGCAGCTGCGCGAGATCTGGAACCGGCTGGCATCGGCGGATGCGGCCTGATCAGCTCATCCAGTCGGTGTTGCGCTTCATGGCGCCCCACACCGCCTCCTTGCCGCGTATCCAGTGCCAGGTACCGACCAGGCGCCACCAGCTGTGCAGCTGGCGGTAGCCGATGTTTTCCAGGACCGCCCAGCCGAACAGCTGCAGGGTGTCACGGTAGCGGGGGTAGACATGGAAGCTGCGCTCTTCCAGCAGCAGTGCCGACGCTGACAGCACCAGTCCGAGCGCGATGTTGGCGGCGAGGAACAGGGCCAGTGACACCGGATTGATGAGGTCGAGCAGCACCAGGATCAGTGTGAACACCAAGCCCACGATCTCGACGACAGGACTCAAGGCCTCGGCCAGGATCATGAACGGGTAGGCGAGCCAGCCGATGGCACCGGAGCCTCGCTTGAAGAGCAGGCTGCGGTGCTCGGTTAGCACCTCGAGAAGACCGCGCTGCCAGCGGATGCGCTGCTTGCGCAGGGTGGCCCGGTCTTCCGGCGCGTCAGTCCAGCACACCGGATCGGGCACGAAGTTGATGCTGTAGGGCAGTTTGCGTTCTAGATGGTAGCGGTGCAGTCGCACCACCAGCTCCATGTCCTCCCCCAGGCTGCCGCGCTGGTAGCCACCGGCGCGGATGACCGCCTGGCGATCAAACACCCCGAATGCGCCACTGATGATGAGCAGGGCGTTGAGCTGCGACCAGCCGAGGCGCCCGAATAGGAAGGCACGCAGGTACTCGAGCACCTGGTAGCAGCCCAGCGCGCTGCGCGGGAGACCGGTGCTGACCAGCTCGCCCTGGCGCACCTGGCAGCCGTTGACGATGCGGACGGTGCCGCCAGCGGCGACCGTGTGCGGACGCTCGAGGAAGATGCGCACCACCCGCAGCAGGCTGTTGCGCTCCAGCACGGAGTCGGCGTCCATGCCGCAGTACAGGGGCTTGCTGGCCACGTTGATGCCGGCATTGTTGGCATCCGCCTTGCCGCCGCCATTGACCTTGTCGACCATGATCAGGTTGGCGTGGGTACGCGACCGGTAGACGCTGCGGATGGTGGCACAGGGTATCAGGTAGTCGATGGCCCGAGGCGCTGGCACCATGTCAAAGGCCTCGATCATCACACCCAGCGTGTTGTCTGTGCCGCCATCATGCACCACCACCAGCTCGAAATCAGGGTAGTCCTGCTGCAGCAGCGAACGTACCGAGGTGACGATCAGGCTCTCCTCGTTGAAGGCCGTCAGGATGATGCTGACACCGGGCAGGTCATGTTCGTAGACCTGGGGCATGAACAGGTCACGGCCAGTGCGGGTGACGCGTCGCACCATGGTCAGCGCGATCAGGTTCAGGCTGATGTAGCCGCCGGTCACCAGCACCTGGTAGATCAGAAAGAACAGGTAGAGGCTGGTCAGCAGCAGGGCTGTCCCGGCGGCGACGCCATCGTGCACCAGGGGCAACGCGAGAAGATCGTTCAGGTCAGGCATTGGCAACCGTCATCCAGTGCTGGAAGGGCAGATCCTCGCCCCATCCGCGTGTGAGCATTTCCTGCAGCCAGATCAGGCTCAGCGTGGGCGAGCCGGACAGATCGGCGAGAATGACTCTGGCTTCCTCTTCGTTCATGCGCGGCAAGGCCATCAGCGTGCTGGCGATGGCACTCTGCAGCGCTGGCGTCTCCTGGGCCCAGCGCGCGCGCAGGATATCGCGGTCGCGCGGCAGGCCGATGCGCGTCAGCGCGACGCAGGCGGCCATGCGTACAGCCTCCGCTGGATGGCCCAGTGCCTCCAGCGCCAGGGCATGACGCGACGGGTTGCCGGTATGGGTCAGAATGCTGGCAAGGATTCCGTCATGGCCAGGAAAACGGCTCAGCAGCAGGCTGCTGACCGCGTCGATGTCGGAGCTGCCGAGATCGGCCAGCACGCGCAGGATGCGCTGGCCATGGCTGGCGTCACAGGAGCCGAGCACGGCACGAGTCTCCTGCTGCAGCCAGTCCGGCTTGGCCAGGGCCAGCAGTTCGCGCAGCCGGCTGAGCGGCCAGGGCTGTTCGGCAATGGCGGTCAGCACGATGCGGGTGTAGCGGTGTGCATCCACCTGCATCAGGGCCTGGGCAGCGGACAGCGTCAGCAGAGGGTAGTCGTCGTCAAGGCAGCGCTCTGCAAGTGGGAGCACGCGGCTGTCCTGCAGGCGGCCAAGTACCAGCAGTGCCAGCAGGCGGTCATCGGTGCGCCGGGAGTGCAGGCGGCGGAGCAGATGGTGGTCGAGACGGATGCGCCGGGCCAGATGCTTGAGGCCTCGTTGCACGTGATCGCCACGCACCCGGTTCAGGAAGTCCAGCCAGATCTGCGCGAACAGGGGAGCATCGCCTGGCCTCAGCTCGGGCAGTTCCTCAGGCAGGTCCGAGACCATGGCACGATGGCAGAGCACGCGCCAGGTAGCTTCGAGCACTGCCAGACGCTGTTCGCGACGCAAACGTTGTGCACGCAGAATCAGAGCGCTGACCAGGCAGGCCAGGGACAGCAGCAGCAGTGTGATGGTGGTGATGAGGACGCCGCGCAGCGCCGGATCAGTAATGGTAGCGAAGCCCAACGCGCCCCCCGTTCTGGCGATAGAGGTCGTCATAGCGTGCTGTCTGCAATGACGCGGTCAGATCGAGGCGCGGCGAGACGGGTTGCACCAGCGTGGCGAAGTAGCTGCGCACCGGGCGCACGGTGACATCGCCATTTTCTTCCTGTTCCTGATCATCACCCCAGGCCATGCCGATGCCGACGCGGGCGCGCTCGCCTCGGTACCAGTCCAGCTGCAGGCGCTGGCTGATTTCACTCTGTTCGGAGACCTGCACCAGGCCGATGTGATGCGCGATGCGGAAGGCACCGAGGTATTTCTCGGTGGCCAGGCTGTAGCGGTCGATGTTGACGGCCGGATAGCGGCTGGTCTGGTAGCCGGGCTCGACGGTGAAGCCGGCGGGCAGCTTCTGGTACCAGCCGGCATAGGCCTGCAGACGCGGACGGAAGTCGGCATCCTCGGTGACATAGGCTTCGACATGGAGCTGGCCGGTCGCAGTGACCGGCTGGTAGCTGCCGATCAGCAGCTGGGTGTCACTGGTGTTGAAGCGGTCATGAAACGCCAGTTCGCCATACCAGACGGCATCCTTGTGCGTGAGGCTCCCGCTGACACTGGTGATGCGGTAGGGGTCGAAGGAGCGACCGGGACGCAGGCTGTCGTAGCGGCTTTCCTCGTAGCCAGCCTCCAGCCAGCCGGTGTCGGCGAGCGGATCAAAGGCGTCGGCCTGCACGCTGGTGGCGAGTGGCAGCAACAGGGGCAGCAGGGCGTACAGGTGGCGTGTCATGTCATCTTCCGGGCAGCAGGCGTTGCAGGCGAGCGGTCAGCTCGGCCGGCTGGAAGGGTTTTGCCAGGTGGTCGTTGGCACCCAGCTCCAGGGCCTGCACGATGTCCTGTTCGCGGCTTTTGCCGGTCAGCATGAGCACGGGCAGGCGGGCGGTTTCGGGTTGGGCACGCAGTTTCGACAGGATGGCGAAGCCGTCCTGATGCGGCAGCAGCACATCGAGGATGAGGGCATCGGGCGCCAGCCGAGTCACGGCTTCGACGGCGTCAGCACCTGTGTTCAGCCATTCCAGCTCATGACCCTGACGCTCGACCAGGAAGCGCACCAGGCCGGCCACGATGTCGTCGTCTTCAATGAGCATGATCTTGCGTGCAGTCACCCTTTCCTTCCTGTGTTGTGGTTGCGCATCCAGGCGCATCAATCAGTCATATGTCGGTTAAATCTACCATGATAGATCTGTCCGAGCAGCCTGTTTGTGACGTGCCTGCGTGACGATTTTGTAGTTGAGCGTTCAGTTGAATGTTGCGATTGTCCTGGCGCCATCGCCTCGGCGATTGTCCGCTCCAGCGCCGGAAGGCGCGACTGAACACGGCGACATCGGCATAGCCCAGATCCAGGGCGAGACGCGTGAGGCGGATATCGCTGTTGCACAGGTGCTGGCAGGCGAGGTCATGGCGTACGCGTTCAAGCGTGTGCGTGAAGGAGTTTTCACAGGCTTTCAGCTGTTCTTGCAGAGTGCGCGGATGCAGGCCGACCAGATTGGCCACGGTATCGAGTCGGCACTCTCCAGTGGGCAGCAGCGCCGAGATCGCACGCTCGACCTGGGTGATCAGGGAGACCGTGCTGGGCTGTGACCAGTCATCCCGCCATAGTCGTGCCAGACGAGCCTGCAGGTCTGGTGCGACCTGTACCGGCTGCAGCAGCAGGGCCGCCGGGTAGATCACGGCATTGCACTCGGCATTAAACCGTACCGGGCAGCGGAACACGTCGTGGTAGCGCGTTGCCGAGTCGCCGGCGGGTGGCGGGCCGCTCATGCGCACGTTCCGTGGCGGCAGGTGATCGTGTTGCAGGTCGCGCAGACCCTTGTCGAGCAGGGACAGGCTGAGCGCCATGAGCTGGTGGCTGGGCTGGCGGTGCTGGAAGGCCAGGTCCAGGCGTATCTCCAGCGCGTCATCCTGCACGGTCACCGTCATTTCGATGCCGCGGGCATGAAAGCCGAGGTGGCGCTGCAGCACCATCATGGCGCTGGCGATGTGGCTCTCGCGACAGAGGTGGCTGGCGAGGGCGCCTACCACGTCCAGGCCCTGGCGCTGCCCCAGTGCTACACCAAAGCCGGGTGCTCGCAGCTGCGCGGCGCTGTGTTCCATGAGCTCGGCCATGCGCTGATAGGGAATGTAGAGGTCAGGGCTGGTCAGCACCTGCGCGGGCAGACCGATGTCGTCGAGCAGCTGCAGCGGATTGCCGCCGTGCTGGCGCACCAGATCGGCATAGCCGAGCAGCCCGCCACTGCGAGCGATGTAGCGCATGCGGTTGACTCGCTGATTTTTTCGTCAAGGACTCGTGATTTGTCAAATACTGGCGGGTCACGCCGGTTATTGTCCAGTTATCACAGAACAAGAACCGGAGACCTGGCATGACCGCGATCTATGACGTGCTGATTCAGCGTGGACGCTACTTCGATGGTACCGGCGGCCCCTCGGCCATCCGCGATCTCGCGATTGCCAACGGGCGCATCGCCACGGTCAGTGAGCAGCCGCTGGATCCGGCGCTGGCGCTCCGTGTGATTGATGCGCGTGACAAGTGGATCACCCCCGGCTTCATTGACACCCACACCCATTACGATGCCGAACTGATGGTGGCTCCGTCGCTGTCGGAGTCGGTGCGCCACGGCGTCACCACGGTGCTGGTCGGCAGTTGCTCGCTCAGCATGGTGTGCAGCGATGCCGAGGATGCCTCCGACATCTTCACCCGGGTCGAGACCGTGCCGCGCGAAAAGGTGCTGCCCATCCTGCAGCAGAAGAAGACCTGGAAGAGGCCGCGCGAGTGGGTCGATTACGTGTCCGGCCTGCCGCTGGGGCCCAACCTGATTTCCTTCCTGGGGCACAGCGACCTGCGCGTGTCGACCATGGGCCTGCACCGTGCCACCGACCGCGCCATCGTGCCGACCGAGGCCGAGATGACGCACATGGAGAAGATGCTGGAGGAGGCGCTGGATGCCGGCTTCCTCGGCATGTCGACCATGCGCCTGACCTGGGACAAGATCGACGGCGACCGCGAGTGGTCCAAGAGCCTGCCCAGCACCTATGCCCGCCTGCGCGAGCTCGGTCGCTTCAACCGCATCCTGCGCCGGCGCGGACGCATCCATCAGGGCGCGCCCAATGCCGCCAATCCGCTGCTGATCTTCGAGTATGTCGGCGCCGCGCTGGGCTGGCTGCGCAAGCCGCTGAAGATGACCCTGATCGCGCTCATCGAGCTCAAGGGCAACCGCACCGTGCGCCCGATGGCGCAGCTGGTGTCGCGATTCATCAACGCCCTCGGCGGCAATTTCCGCTGGCAGTTCCTGCCGACGCCGTTCACGGTCTATGCCGATGGCATCGACGTGGTGTTCTTCGAGGAGTTCGGGGCGGGCGAGATGGCACTGGATCTGCGCGACCAGGTCGAACGCAATGCGCTGCTCAAGGACGAGAGCTACCGCCGCAACTTCCGCAAGTTCTACGGCGAGAAGCTCAGCCCGCGCGTCTGGCAGCGCGACTTCGGCGACGCCATCGTGCTCGACTGCCCGGACCGCAGCCTGGTCGGACGCAATTTCGCCGACATCGCGCGCGAGCGCTCGGTGCACGTGGTGGACCTGTTCCTCGATCTCGTGGTCGAGTTCGGCCGCTCGCTGCGCTGGTACACCACGGTCGGCAACCACCGGCCGCAGGCGGTTCGCGCGATGGCACAGGATCCGCGCACGCTGATCACCTTCTCGGATGCCGGCGCGCACATCCGCAACATGGCCTTCTACAACCTGCCGCTGCGCTTCCTGAAGATGGTGCATGGCTCGCAGGCCGAGTCCGACCCGGTGATGAGCGACGAGCGCGCGGTGTGGCGCGTGACCGGCGAGCAGGGCGAGTGGTTTGGCATCGAGGCCGGTCGCATCCGCGAGGGGGATCGCGCCGATCTCGTGGTGCTGGACCCCGCCGGCTTTGCCCAGAATCTCGAGCAGGTGCACTGGGCCGAGATGGAGAACTTCGGCCTGCAGCGCCTGGTCAATCGCAACCCGGGCATCGTGGAGCAGGTGTTCATCAATGGCCGCGCGGCCGTGGTCGATGGCGAGGTGGTGCCCGAGCTGGGGCATCAGCAGGGCTTCGGCCAGTTCCTGCCGGCGCGGGGTTCATGACATGATCGGGGCATGACGACGCGCCTGCCCCTAGTCTACCACGACTGCTACAGCTTCCCGTTTCCGGACAACCACCGCTTCCCCATGGCCAAGTTCCGCCTGCTGCATGACCTGCTGCGGGCGGAAGGACTGCTGGGCGACGACAATCTGCATCGTCCGGACGCCTGCCCGGGTGAGGTGCTGGCGCTGACGCACTGCCCGGACTACCTGCAGCGCTTCGTGACCGGCACGCTGACCTTCCAGGAGGGACGGCGCCTGGGGCTGCCCTGGAGCCCGGCGCTGGTGACGCGCACCCTGCACGAGGTCGGCGGCACGCTGCTGACAGCGAGGCTGGCGTTGCGTCATGGCCTGGCCTGCCATCTCGCCGGTGGTACTCACCATGCCCATCGCGATGCCGGCTCCGGCTTCTGCGCCCTCAACGACCTGGCGGTGACCGCCCGCGCTCTGCTGGCCAGTGGCGAGGCACGGCGCATCCTGATCGTTGATTGCGATGTGCATCAGGGCGACGGCACCGCGCGACTGCTCGCCGGCAACCCCGGCGTGTTCACGCTGTCACTGCATTGCGAGAAGAACTTCCCGGCGCGCAAGGCGGTCAGCAGCCGCGATGTCGGTCTGCCCAACGGCCTCGATGATGACGGCTATCTGGCGGTGCTGGCGGTTGAACTGGACGAGGCGCTGAAGCGTTTCCACCCGGAGTTGGTGTTGCTGGATGCCGGCGTCGACGTTCACGCCGACGATGGTCTGGGCTATCTGATGCTCAGCGATGCCGGCCTGGCGGCACGTGATCACCTGGTGTTGTCACGCTGCCTGCAGGACGGCATTCCGGTGGCGGGGGTGCTGGGTGGCGGCTATGACCGCGACCCGGCCAAGGTCGCACATCGGCACGCCTTCCTGCACCGGGCGGCATCGGCGCTATGGCCGCGCTACGGGCGGCCCTGAGTCTCAGCGCGCCGACGTGTTGAGCAGCGCCGTCTCCTCACGCACGGCAGTCTTCGCCAGACGGCCGGTGCGCATGCGCTGCGGGTGGTCCCCGACCGGGAACTTGCCGATCAGCTGGGCGGTTCGGTAGTCGATGACGGCCACGGCATCCTCTTCGCTGATCGAGACGTAGCACAGCGTGCCGTCGCTGCTGGTGGTCGACCAGTAAGGCTTGGGCCCGACCTGCACGAGCCGGTGCTCGGTACTGGCGGTGTCGACCAGCGCTGCATAGCCGTCCATGGTGCCGGCCGCGCACAAGGTCTTGCCATCCGGCGTGATGGCGAGACCGTGGTGGGCGGAGTCGAGCTGGTAGTTCTCGCGCGGCTCGGTGGTGACCTTGGGCAGCGGCACCACGCGCACGATGCGGTCCTGCGCGAGGTCGTACTCGACGAAGCCGTGGAAGAACGACAGCTGCAGGTAGAAGCGGTTCTCGTCCGGCGAGATGGCCATGGGGCGCACGGCCGAGCTGAAGTCGGGATAGCCGGCTTCACGCAGCTTCTGGGCGATGTCGACCCGTTTCAGCACGGTGTTGGTGGCGGTATCGACCACCTGGAAATAGCGCTTGCCCTTGGTCTTGTCGAAGATGACCTGGTCCAGCGGCGTGTACACGGTGCCGATGCTGGCATGGAAGATGCGCTTGCCGTCGGCGGAGTAGGTGTTCTCGTGCGGCTGGTCGCCGGACTCGAAGGCGCCCAGCACCTTGCCGTCGCGCACGTCGATGATCTGCACCTTGTTGGCGGTGGAGTCGGAGACGGCAAGCTGGCGGCCGTCCGGCGAGAGCGCCATGTGGTCGGAGCGGTAGCCCTCCATCGGTGTGCGCCAGACGATGTTCCGGGTGGCCAGGTCAAAGGCGACGACATCGGCGAAGCTCGGGCGCGACACGTAGAGGAACTTGCCGTCCGGCGAGGTGTAGCTGTCGTCGACGTACTGGTCGTTGCCCTCGCCAATCAGCTGCTGGATGGCCAGGTAGAAGCCGTAGCGGTCGGGCGAGGACTGGATCTCGCGCAGGCGTTCGGCCTTGTCCGGAATGATGTTGAGGCGCAGCAGACGCTTGTAGCTGCCGGCCTCGACGAAGTCGGCGGTACCGTCCCAGTTGTTGCTGACCACCAGCACCTCGCGCGTGTTCGCGGCAATGGCGGGTGGAACGTCAGGTCGGGTCTGGGCGGACGAGTTGCCGGTTGCGGTCGTGTTGCCGGCAGGGGTGTTGTCGGATTCGCTGCAGGCGACGAGAGCGATGGCGAGCAGCGCGGCGGTCAGGGCAACGGAACGTGTTCGGGGCAGGGGGCGGGGCATGGCAGGTCTCGCGGACGGGGCTTGGTGTTCTTGTTATGGTGTCCCGGAGGCGTTTTGACGATGACGCATCCGACGTTTGTCATGATAACGCGCATGCGGGCCCATAAAAAAGGGCGCCCGAAGGCGCCCAACACTCACGCAGAGGAGGGTGTCACCAGTTTTCGCTGTTGCTGGCGCATTCCGAGTCGGCCGGGCTGAGGCTGCAGCGCACGCGCTTCATGATCTTCAGGCCCTGCTTGTCGTACATGCCGCGCTCGGCGATGTCGACGCGCGCCTCACGCAGCATGATGGTGTACTTGATCATGTTCTCCGGGGTCAGATCGCCCCAGACATTGGCCGGCACGTCTCGTTCGGCCTTCTTCACCAGCGCCATGGCGCGATCGAACTGGCTCAGCCAGTAGGCACGCGACTTCTGGCCGAAGCCCTCGGGAAATTTCGACGGATTGATGATCAGCTGGTAGGACAGGATCAGGATGGGGAAGCGGTTGATCGCGCCCTTGGTGCCGATGCCCTTGTGCAATTCGAGCGGTCGGTAGGCGGCAGCCGGAGCGGCGATGAAGTCCACGGAACCGTTGTTGAACTTGCTGGCGAAGTTGGTGATGTCGGCCGACACCGGCTGCGCACCGATGCGCTGGATCATCACGGCTTGTGCCTTGTCATAGTCGAACGAGGCGATGCGCTTGCCGGCCAGTGCCTCGACCGTCTTGATGTTGCGGTCGTTGACGACCGGGTAGGCGGTGCCGAACGGGATCACGCCGGCGACCTCGAAGTTGCCCTTGGTCATCAGCTTGGCGGCGGCCGGGGAGCTGAAGGTCTGGATGGTCTTGCGCACCACCTCGTAGCTGCCGTTCATGTCGACCTTGCCGTCACGCAGCAGGGTGCCGGCACCCAGCGAGTCGATGGCGGCAGCGGTCGGATTGAACTGGCGGGTACGCAGGCCGGTGGCGAAGACGGCATCGCACTGGCCGGCGAGCAGGTCCTGGGTGGCCACCCGTTCATCGGTGTAGGCCTGCACCTTGATGTCGGCGCCCATGGTCTTGGCGGCGACGGCGTAGTCACGCGACATGTTGGCGATGTCGCCGGCACTGCCGAGCAGGTCATACACGCAGAGCTTCTGCTGCGCGAAGGCGGGCTGGGCGGCGAGGGCGGTGGTGGCGATCAGGGTGGGGAGAAGCAGGTGTCGGGACATGAGTGCGCTCACGCTGTTTTTATTCGAGATGCCTTTTTACAGGGAACGGCGTCATCTTTAAAGCCGACATTTGTCATTTTAGCTGGGGTGACTTCAGTATCCGACGAGTGGCGGATGCAGCTGCTGCGCGCGTGCAGTGGCAGGTCGTGGCGCCGGGCTCTACCATGGACCTGCATTTTTCCGGAGCCAGCGGCATGCACGCCAGACGTCGCCTCAATCCCGCCAAGCTCAGGCTGAGCAAATGGACAGCGGTCAGCCCACGCGATCGCGAAAAGCACTTTCTGGTCACCGAACTGGTGTTGCCGGATGATCCCTCGCAGCCCGTGACCGAGGTCATGCTGCAGGCGGTGCTGACACGCCGCACCCAGCGCATTGCCTGGCGACTGCTGACGGACGAGCAGTGCTGGAAGCAGGGCTGGCAATGAGCGTGTCCCTGCCGGAGAGACTGCGTGCCCGCTGGCGCGACTGGCAGTTCCAGCGTCGTCAGTCAGCCATCTTGCCGCGTCCTGTCCCGGCGGACTGGGCGGACTGGCAGCGCGCCTTTCCAGCGCTGCCTGCGCGCTTGCCGCAGGCTCGCCGTCGCGCGGAGGCCGAGCATGCCAGGCTGTGTGCGCAGTACCCGGCGCTGTCGCAATGGCCAGCCGGTCTCCCGGATGTCATCAGCGCGGACAGTCTGACCCTGCTGTGGCTGGCCGACGGCCATCTGCGTCCGTGGATGACACCGGACTGGTGGACGCTGCAGGCAGGTGCGCCTGATGCGATGCTGGCCACACTCGACGTGGGAACCAAGAATGCGGCGGTCATGCCCGGCTGGGCCACGTTCCTGGCCGCGCAGGCTGCGCAAATGGCGGCGACGGTCCTGCAGCTGGATGCCATCGAGCTGGACGCCGGCCGTCGTTACCGTGATGGGCGGCGCCGTGTCGATTATGGCCAGGCCTTGATGACCTGGTGTCAGTCGCTGCTGTCCGCCACCGGCGTGTCAGCGGCACAGACGCGCTACCTGGCCGGGGACGTGCTGGCGCACACCGGTCGTCATGCGCTGATCACCTGGCTGATGCCCTTCGTGTTCGCGCGCCCGCACCAGCGCTGGGGCTTGCCTGACCGGCATTTCCAGCCCCGGGCCATGGCAGCGCATGTGCTGTCGCTGCTGGCTCCGGGCGGCCTGCTGCTCTGCGTGCATCTGAACGAGCTCGAGGCCGACGCGCAGGCCGCGCACTGGCAGGCCTGCGAGTTGCCGCATCGTCTGCTGTCATGCGCGGTCGTCGAGGATCCCTGGCTCTATCCCGGCAGTCGGCGGGTGGTGACGGTGCTGCAGCGACTGGCCTGATTCACCAGGTTCCGGTGTTGCCCATGGACTGCCAGGGCTCCCGGGGCGGCAGCGGCTCGCCACGCTGCAGCAGCTCCACCGAAATGCCGTCCGGCGAGCGCACGAATGCCATGTGACCGTCACGTGGCGGGCGCAGGATGGCGACACCATGCGCCTGCAGGCGGGCACAGGTGGCGTAGATGTCATCGACGGCATAGGCGACGTGGCCGAAGTTGCGACCGCCGGTGTAGGTTTCCGGATCCCAGTTGTGGGTCAGCTCGATCTGGGCGTCGTGATCGCCAGGGGCGGCCAGGTAGATCAGGGTGAAGCGTCCCTGCGGATAGTCCTTGCGGTGCACGATGTCCAGACCGAGCGCGTCGCGGTAGAAGTTCAGCGACTGCTCGACGTCAGTGACGCGGACCATGGTGTGCAGGTATTTCATGACGAATCTCCGGTTTTTCAGCGAGCATTATAGACTGCTTGGTCCGACGAGGTCATGGATGCGTCATCTGCCCGGACTGCTGTTGTCGTGCCTGCTGCTTGCCGGTGGTGTTTCTGCCGGTACGCAGCAGGTGCCGTCGCAGCTCACGCCATCCGCCGATTCACCGGCGCTGGCCCCGGCTGCCCAGCCGGGACGCCTGCTGCTGCTGGGCGAGATTCATGACAACCCGGCGGGTCATGCCCGGCGTTTGCAGCGCCTGCAGGCCGAGATGGATGCCGGCTGGCGACCGGCCCTGGTCATGGAGCAGTTCGACCGCGAGCGTGCCGCCGATCTGGCGAATGCCATGGCCACCTGTCGCAGCGCGGCCTGCGTGATCAGGGCCGCCGGTGGCGATGGCTGGGACTGGAGGCACTACGAACCGGTGCTGGCTCTGGCACTGCGGTATCGGCTGCCGGTGCTGCCCGGCAATGTCTCGCGCACGGAGTCGCTGCGCGTGATGCGTGACGGCCTTGCCAGCGTGCTGCCGGATGCGCTGGCTGACTATCTGCCGACCGGGGAGCTGCCAGCGCACATTGCGCGCGAGCAGGAAGCGGCAATCATCGCGGGACACTGCGGCGTGGCGCCACGCGCCGGCATGGCCGGGATGGTCCGCATGCAGGTGGCGCGTGATCTGTGGATGACCCGGCAGCTGATGACACGGGTCGATACCGGTGCGGTGCTGCTGGCCGGAAACGGCCATGTGCGGCGTGACATCGGCGTGCCGTACTGGCTGCAGCGTCATGCCGGCCTGCAGGTCCGGGTGATCGCGACCATGGAGTCGGCAGCCACGGCTGATGCGGGCAGCGACAGTCGCTATGATGAGGTTGATCGTGTCGCGGCCCCGGCTCGCGAAGACCTCTGCCACCTTTTCAGGAAACCGGTGACGCATGACTGACACCCCTGCTGCCATCCCTTTTCGCCATGCCGTGCGCTTCTGGCTGCTGCTTGGCTTCATCAGCTTCGGCGGCCCCGCCGGGCAGATCGCGCTCATGCATCGCGAACTGGTCGAGCGCCAGCGCTGGATATCCGAGCGCCGCTTTCTGCATGCCCTGAACTACTGCATGCTGCTGCCTGGCCCCGAGGCGCAGCAGCTGGCGACCTATCTGGGTTGGCTGATGCACCGCACCTGGGGCGGGGTGCTGGCTGGCGTGCTGTTCGTGCTGCCGTCGCTGCTGATCCTGATCGGTCTGTCGTGGCTGTATCTGCAGTTCGGTGACCAGTCGCTGCTGGCTGGCCTGTTCTACGGCATCAAGCCTGCCGTCACCGCCATCGTCGTGCATGCCGCCCACCGCATCGGTTCGCGCACGCTGCGCAATGGCTGGCTGTGGGCGCTGGCGATAGCGGCCTTCGTTGCGCTGGTGGCGGCGGAGCTGCCGTTTCCGCTGATCGTGCTGATGGCGGCAGCGATCGGCTGGCTGCTGGGACGGTACCGGCCGGGCCTGATGAACGGGGCAGGGCATGCTGCGGCAGATACCGGTCCAGATGACCAGGCGGTGATAGGCGATCACACGCCCATTCCCGAGCATGCACGCTTCCGGAGTTCACGCCTGCTGCGTCTGCTGCTGATCGGCGCCGGACTCTGGCTGCTGCCGATGGCTGTGCTGGCGGTCGTGTTCGGCTGGCAGGGCACGCTGACCCAGATGGGGGCGTTCTTCAGCCAGGCCGCGCTGGTGACCTTTGGTGGTGCCTATGCGGTGCTGCCGTATCTGGCGGAAATGTCCGTCAATCATTTCCACTGGCTGACCACGCCGCAGATGATGGATGGCCTGGCGCTGGGCGAAAGCACGCCCGGTCCGCTGATCATGGTGGTGGCTTTCGTGGCGTTTCTCGGCGCCCAGGCCCATCAGGTATTCGGCCCTGACCAGCTCTTTCTGGCGGGGGTGGCCGGTGCCTGCGTGGCGACCTGGTTCACCTTTCTGCCGTCCTTTCTGTTCATTCTCGCCGGGGGACCGCTGGTCGAGTCCACCCATGGCCGGCTCGGCTTCACGGCCCCGCTGACCGGCATCAGTGCTGCCGTCGTCGGTGTCATTGCCAGTCTGGCGCTGTTCTTCGGCTACCACGTGCTGTGGCCGCAGGGTCTGGATGCAGGCCTGGTGTCGGGCGTGGACTGGCAGGCGCTGCTGCTGATGGCACTGGCCATGATCGCGCTGTTCGTGCTCAAGCGCGGCGTGATCGAGGTTCTGCTGGTCTGCGGTCTGGCGGGGATGCTGCTGGGCGGGTGATCGATGGCATCAAATATGATGCGATATTGATTCAATATTGATGCGAGAAGAGTCATGAGAACCACCGTGACCATCGACGATGCGCTCTATGCCAAGGCACTTGAGGTGGCAGACGCCGACATGGACAAGGTCGACGTGTTTCGTGAAGCCATGAAGACCTTCATTCGTGTCCAGGCTGCCAAGCGTCTGGCATTGCTGGGCGGTCAGGCCCCTGGCATGCCCGAGGTTCCTCGCCGTCGCGAGATGCCGACGGCATGAGTGGTGTGCTTGTGGATACATCCGTGTGGTCGGACCATTTTCGTCGCGGCAACCAGACATTGGTCGACTTGCTGAAGGCGGATCAGGTCTATTGCCATCCCATGGTGATTAGCGAGATTGCCTGTGGTACCCCGCCGGAACGCTCCCGAACCATCGCCTTCATGGGTTTGCTGCATCAGGCGCAGCAGGCGAGTCATGCCGAGGTGCTCGATTTGATCGAGCGCGAAGATCTGTTCGGACAAGGATGCGGTCTTGTCGACATCATGCTGCTGGCATCGACGATGTTGACGCCGGGGCTGCGTCTTTGGACAGCCGACAAGCGACTGAGTCTGCTCGCGCAGCGTTTCGGCGTCTGCCATAACGCACCGATTCATTGATACGTATCGCGCCGGACGATGACATTGAAATGAAGAAGGGCGCCACGAGGGCGCCCTTTCATCAGACAGTTGCCGAAATATTGGACAGCCTTGAAGGCCTGATGCCTTGCAAGGCTTGAAAATGGTGGGTCGTGCGTGACTCGAACACGCGACCAATTGGTTAAAAGCCAACTGCTCTACCGACTGAGCTAACGACCCGTGCTGATGGCGTGGCAATCATCGGCGCGTAGTTTACGCAAACGGTGCGGAATGACAAGCCATGACTGCCAGTTCGCGCAGGTTTTGCCCCCGCCCGGCAGCAGCCGGGCAGGGTTGTCAGGCGCGCTTGCCCTGTGCCGGCTGGTGATGGGCCAGATAGTCCTCGCGATCGGTGAGGATGGCGCGCACTTCGGCCTCGTGCCAGTTGTGGGCGCGGCGCTGCAGCAGACGCGCCACGCATTCCTGCAGGGTGCGGCTGATGCGTGACTGCACGCGGATCTGGTCGATGCGTGCCCAGGTGGCGCGTTCGCCCTGCTGGCGGAACCAGATGATGGATTCCTTGGTCGGGTTCTGCAGCATGTGCCGGTAGTGCTTGAGCGTGTACTGGCGCGGCGCGATGGTGGCGTCGCCGTAGTAGCTCTGCGAGATCATGGTGTAGGCGTGGCTGAGCGTGGCGCGCAGGGCCTCGTTGCTGACCTTGTCATGCACCACCTGCAGGGCGCCCATGCCGAGCAGACGTGACTGCGTTTTAAGGATGCGCTTGGGCAGCGAACCGATGGCACCCTTTTCCTGGCGGCGTCGCTCCGACTCCAGCAGCGGCACGATGTGCGGGTTGACCTGGCTGGCCACGAAGTAGTTGACGTTGTACAGACGCATCAGACGGCGGCGCGGCATGTCGCTGCGCATGGAGCCGTCGACCCAGCGTTCCAGCGGCATGTAGGGGCGGTGCTGGCCTTCGGCCGACTTGCTGGTGAGGGTGACGGGCGGGAACAGCACCGGCACCGCGCAGGAGGCGAGCACGGCGCTCCAGACCAGCAGGTAGGGCGAGGTCAGCTCGTTCATCAGGCGCGACTTCTGGTTGGCGCCGATGGGCGAGATGCTGACGTTGATGTGGCGGCCGGTCTTCTTGAAGGCTTCCTCGAAGCTGAACTCGCCGATGTTCTGGCGGATGAAGGTTTCCAGCTGCTTCTGGTTGGCGAAGCCCTTGCCGCGCAAACCGTCGCTGAGCTTGTTCCAGCTCCAGGCGTGCTTGTAAAGCGCGTCGCCGTCGTAGAAGTCCTGCAGTTCGTCACGGGTGTGGGTGCCGATGATGGAGGCGACCAGCGAGCCGGCGCTGGAGCCGGAGATCACGCTGGGCAACAGGCCTTCCTCGTCGAGCGCCTTGCACACGCCAATGTGGAACATGCCCAGGGTGGCGCCACCGGAAAGCTGCAGCGCGGGCTGGCCGAAGCTGCGCAGGATGTCCTCGAACAGGGCCAGCTTCTCGTCGTTGGTCAGGTGTTCGATGGTGGCATCGCAGAGGTAGTTCAGGCTGTCACAGACCTGGGCGACGTAGTCCTCGATGAGGCGCTTGGTGCCGACATGGGTCTGGTTGTAGAGGCGCGAGTTGCCCATGTTGCCGAGGTCATGATGCAGACCTTCACGCAGGGCGCGGATCAGCAGCTTGTGGTTCTTTGCCTGCTGCCACTGGCGCAGGGTCAGCAGGCGCTCGCTGAGCACCTCGTGATGGTAGTCATCCGACGAGGTTTCTATCTTCCAGAGATCACGGCCGGTGTGCGCGTCGAGCTCCAGCGAGACATCACGCCAGTGCTGGTAACTGGTGGCATTGGCACGCTCGCGGTATAACGCAGCGAGTTTCTTGTTGACGACCATGTCTGGTACTCCCCATCGGAATCAGCCACTTTATCATGCGATCCTTGGCTGTCCAGATCCAACCTTTGACGAATCGGAGTGTCTCCTTGCTGCCTGCGACCACGCCCCATGCCAGTTTCACCCTGTTGCGCCAGGTCGACATCGCGGCCCTGAACGCGACCCTGTGCGAGTATCGGCACGACGTGACCGGTGCCCGCCACCTGCATCTGGCGGCGGACAATCCGGAAAACGTGTTCCTGGTGGCCTTCAAGACCATGCCCGAGGACAGCACCGGGGTGGCCCACATTCTCGAGCACACCGTGCTCTGCGGCTCCGAGCGCTACCCGGTGCGCGATCCGTTCTTCCTGATGATCCGGCGTTCACTCAACACCTTCATGAACGCGTTCACGGCCAGCGACTGGACCGCCTATCCGTTCGCCAGCCAGAACCGCCAGGATTACGACAACCTGCTCGGCGTGTATCTGGACGCGGTGTTCTTTCCGCATCTGCATCCGCTGGATTTTGCCCAGGAAGGCATTCGAGTCGAGTTCGCCGATGCCGCTGACGAGCGCTCGGCGCTGGTCTGGAAGGGCGTGGTCTACAACGAGATGAAGGGCGCCATGAGCCCGGCGCACAGCGTGCTGCACGAGACCCTGTATTCGCACCTGTTCCCGACCACCACCTACCACTACAACTCGGGCGGTGATCCGGCCCATATCCCGGATCTCACCCACGAGGCGCTGCTGGCCTTTCATCGCCGCCACTACCATCCCTCCAATGCCGTGTTCATGACCTATGGCGACCGCGCGCCGGCGGACCTGCAGGCGCGTTTCCACGCGCTGGCCCTGCAGCGCTTCGACAGCGTCGGCGAGCCGGTCAGCGGCCGTGACGAGAAGCGCCGGCTGGCGCCGCTGCGCGTCGAGGAGGCCTATGCGCCGGAATCGGCGGACGGCCCGCAGACGCATCACGTGCTGGCCTGGCTGCTGGGCGCCTCGGCCGATGTGCGTGCCCGTTTCGAGGCGCATCTGCTCAGTGGCGTGCTGCTGGAGAATGCCGCCTCGCCGCTGCGCCATGCGCTCGAGACCACCGAGCTGGGCGAGGCGCCTACCGCCCTGATGGGACTGGATGACCAGGGCCGCGAGATGTCCTTCATTGCCGGCATCGAGGGCTCGGAGCCCGAGCACGCCGCGGCCGTCGAGGCACTGATCCTCGACACCCTGCAGCAGGTGGCCGAGCAGGGCGTGGCACTGGCCGAGGTCGAGGCGGTGCTGCACCAGTTCGAGCTCAGCCAGCGCGAGATCGGCGGCGACAGCTATCCCTACGGGCTGCAGCTGCTGCTCAACGGCCTCACGCCTTACTTGCAGGACAGCGATCCGCTCGCGGTCTGGGACATCGAGGCCGAGCTCGCGCACCTGCGCCAGGCCATTCTCGACCCGGCATTCGTGCCCGGGCTGGTGCGTCGCCTGCTGCTGGACAACCCGCACCGCGTGCGCCTGACCTTGCGCCCGGATGATCAGCTGGCGGCTCGTCGTGACGCCCATGAGGCCGAGCGCCTGGCAGCCATCAAGTCCGGCATGTCGGCGTCGCAGCTGCAGCAGGTGCGCGAGCAGGCCGAGGCGCTGGCGGCGCGCCAGGCCCAGGAAAACGATGTCTCGCTGCTGCCGCGCGTGACGCTGGCGGACGTGCCGGCGCAGGTCAAGGCGCTGGCTGGCGAATCGCATCTGCTGCGTGCCGGCACGGACCACGCGCTGCCGGTGGCAACGTATGCCCAGGGCACCAACGGCCTGTTCTATCAGCAGCTGATCATCCAGCTGCCTGCACTGACGGATGCCGAGGTGTCGTTGCTGCCGCTATACACCAGCGTGTTCTCCGAGCTGGGGGTTGGCGAGGCCGATTACCGCGTGATGCAGCAGCGTCAGTCGGCGGTCAGCGGCGGCCTGCGCATGTCGCTGTCAGGGCGAACCAGTCTGGACTCGCCGGCGCAGGCGCAAGTGCATCTGGTGGTCAGCGGCAAGGCCCTGGGCTATCGCCAGGCGGCCTTCCAGGCCCTGCTGCATGAAACCTTCGCACGCCTGCGTTTCGACGAGCCGGCGCGGGTTCGTGACTTGCTGGCGCAGCTCAAGACACGCTGGGAGGGCAGCATCACGGGGCAGGGGCATGGTCTGGCCATGCAGGCAGCGGCACGCAGCTTCAGCGCCCTGGCCGCGTTCCAGCAGCGCCACAGCGGACTGGCCGGCATTGCCTGGTTCAAGCAGCTGCACGACGGCATGGACGAGGCCGGCAGTCAGCGCCTGCTGGCTGATCTGGCGACCTTGCATGCCAAGGTGCAGCAGGCGCCGCGCCAGTTCCTGCTGATTGGCGAAAGCGGCCTGCTGCCGGAGGCGCTGGAGACCCTGAATGCGCTCTGGCCGGAAGGTTCGCCGGTGGCGTCCGGTCCCTGGCTGGATCAGCCGGTGCCGGCTATCTCCACGGTGCAGGAAGCCTGGCTGACCCAGACCCAGGTGCAATTCTGTGCACGTGCCTATCCGGCCGTGCCCATTGACCATGATGACGCGCCGGCGCTGATGGCGCTGGGCAGCTTCCTGCGCAACGGCTACCTGCACCGTGCCATCCGCGAGCAGGGGGGGGCCTATGGCGGTGGTGCCAGCTATGACAGCAACGCCTGCGCCTTCCGCTTCTACTCCTATCGCGATCCGCGTTTCCAGGGCACGCTGGAAGACTTCGATCGCAGCCTGGACTGGCTGTTGTCGACTGCGCACCGTGCGGAGGCCCTCGAGGAGGCCCAGCTCGGCCTGTTCGCCGACATGGACAAGCCGCTGTCACCGGCCGGCGAGGCCCGTCAGGCGTTCCACAACCAGCTTTACGGGCGCACCGTGGCGCAGCGTCAGCGCCTGCGCGAGCGTCTGCTCGGTCTGGAGGTCGCCGACCTGACCCGTGTCGCGGCCCGCTACCTGACGCCGGCGCAAGCCTCGACGGTGGTGATTGCACCGGCTGCCCAGCGCGATGCGGCGTTGTCTCTGGGTCTGATCGTGCGCAGCCTGCAGGAGGGTGCGGCATGAGCGTGCGTCCGCTGATCCATTTCGCCCACGCCAACGGCTTTCCCAGTGCCTGCTACGAGGAGCTGTTCCTGCGTCTGCGCGATGCCGTGGATGTGGTCATGATTCCGGTGCTCGGTGCCGACCCGGCCTATCCACCGGATCGCAGCTGGACGCGGCTGGTGGATCAGGTTGCCGATTCGGTGCGTCGCCAGGCGCAGGGCCGCCGGGTGATCGCGCTGGGGCACTCGATGGGCGCGATGACCAGCTTCATGGCACAGCAGCGTTACCCGGACCTGTTCAGCGCGATGATCATGATGGATCCGGCCTACATACCGCCGGCTGCCGGCCTGATGGTGGGGCTTGCCAAGCTCACCGGCCAGATCGACAAGGTGACGCCGGCCGGCCGCAGCCTGGGGCGGCGCAGCGTCTGGGCCAGTCGCGAAGAGGCGGGCGCCAGCCTGCGCCACAAGGCCCTGTTCCGGGACTTCACCGAGGCCTGCTTCGCGGACTATCTGCGTCACGGGCTGCGTGACTGCCCCGAGGGCGTCTGCCTGACCATCCCGGCCGAGGTCGAAGTCGAGGTGTTCCGGCACACACCCAGCAACAGCTGGCGCTATCAGCGTCATCTGAACGTGCCGCTGACGGTCATGGCCGGCGAAACCAGCATCTTCACCAGCAAGGGCAGCATGCACCAGCTGGCACGCGCCCAGGGCGTGCCGCTGCAGCTGCTGCCGGGCGGACACCTGTTCCCGTTCGAGCAGCCGGAGGCCACGGCGCAGGCGGTGCTGAAGGCACTGCGCGCGATGGGCGCGTTCGCGGATGACGGCCACGGCGGTGGCGCATGAGCGCCGGCACACACGGTGGCAACTCGCCACGGGAACAGGCCGTGCACCTGCCGCACGGGCGCGGTCAGGTCGCGGTCAAGGTCTGGCCAGGTGTTCTTCCAAAAAGCGAGCCAGTGCTCGCGGTGCATGGCTGGATGGACAATGCCGCCACCTTCGACCGGCTGGCACCGCTGTTGCCGCAGGTGACCTGGCATGCCATGGATCTGGCCGGTCACGGGCTCAGCGACTCGCGCCCGGACGGCTATCGCTACCACAATGCCGACTACCTGGACGATCTGCTGGCGGTCATGGACGCGATTGCGCCGGATCGTCCGCTGCGTCTGCTCGGCCATTCGCTGGGTGCCGGCCTCTGCCTGCTGCTCGCCGGCATCTTTCCCGAACGCGTCAGCCGCCTGGTGCTGATCGAAGGCCTGGGTCCGCTGACGGCCACTCCCGATGACTACGCCAGCCAGGCTCGCGATGCTCTCGACAGCTGGAGCCGCTTCCAGCCCGGTCGGCGGATCATCCCGGACATGGACACCGCCGTGCAGGCGCGCATGAACGGTCTTACCGGTGCGCTCAGCGAGCCGGCCGCACGTCTGCTCTGCGAGCGCAGTCTGAGGCAGGAGTCCGGGACGCTGAGCTGGCGCACCGACAAGCGTCTGCGCCAGTCGTCATTGATGCGCTTCAGCGAGGCCCAGGTGCTGTCCTGCATTCGCGCCATCACCGCGCCGACCCTGCTGGTACGCGGCGAGTCCGGCATGCCCTTTGATCACGCGCTGGCGCAGGCCCGTGTCGCTGCCTTCCGCGATCTCGCCGTGGTCAGCCTGCCGGGCGGGCATCACCTGCATCTCGACGAAAGCCCGGAGGCCGTGGCGGCAGCGATTGCCGGCTTCTGGGCAGATTGACCGCAGTGACTGCGCGGACAGTCACTGCGGTGAAGCCGGCGGTACGGGTCTGACGTAGTCTGAGTAGCTATCCCGGGCGTGACAGCAGGGCAGGCAGCAGTGCCGGCATTGCTGCAGACAAGAACAACAGGACACGCACATGACTATCCGCAGACATGCGTTTTTCACGCCGGCCGGCCTGTTCGCCGCAGCGGCACTGGGGCTGGCAGCAGCTGGCGTTCATGCTGCCGGCGGTGCGAGTGCCGAGCCGGTCTGGGCCACCAGCAAGGCGGCGGAAAAGGCGGCCATGAAGCCGCTGCCCACCCTGGTCAGGGTGCGTGCCTGCATCTTCGATCCGGTCGGCAACAACGGACCCATCGCCGACCTGGCCAAGGATCTGGTGCTGGAGGCACGCAAGTACGGCTTGCTGGTCGAACCCAAGATCCACATTCACGAGCAGGTCGCTGCCGAGGACTTCAAGGCCGGCCAGTGCGAGATGCTGGGTGTCTCGACCCTGCGCGCCCGCCAGTTCAACCGCGTCGTCGGCAGCATCGACTCGCCCGGCAACCTGCGCAGCTACGCCGAGGTCAAGACGCTTCTGCGCAGTCTGGCCCATCCCGCGTTCGAGCCCATGGCGCTGGTCGGACGCTACCAGGTGGTCGGCGTGCTGCCCATCGGGGCGCTCTACGTGATGACCCGTGACCGTGCCATCAACTCCATCGAGAAGGCGGCCGGCAAGCGCGTCGGCGTGCTCGACTGGGACACCTCCCAGTCCAGGATGATCTCCTCCATCGGGGCCCAGCCGGTGCCGTCCGACATCACCAGCTACGGTGGCAAGTTCAACAACGGTCAGGTCGACATCATCGCCGCGCCGGCCATCGCCTATCAGCCGCTGGAGCTGCACAAGGGCATCGGGACCAAGGGCGGCGTGTTCCGCTTTCCGCTGCTGCATGCCACCGGCACGCTGATGATTCGTCGCGACCTGCTGATCGACAAGATTCCCGACCTCGACGTGCGCCTGCGCAAGCTGCGTGAGTACGGGCTGGGCTTCCTCGACAACTTCATCGTGCGGCTCCAGGCGGCCGAGAAGACCATTCCGCCCCAGGTCTGGATGACCCTGTCGCCGGAGGAGCACATCCGCTACCAGCGCATGCTGCGTCAGGCCCGCATCAAGATGACCGCCGACGGCGTCTACGACACCTCGATGATGAATCTGCTCAAGCGCGTGCGCTGCAAGCACGAGCCCGGCAATGAAGAATGCAGCACCTTCGAGGAGTGAGCGCCATGACCTGTCATCTGTCCCTGCCGGCAGAACGCCGGCGATCGTTGCCAGGGCTGGCGCTGCTGGCCTCGCTGCTTGCCACCCTGGCACTGCCGTCTCAGGCGGCGCCGGTCAAGAAGCCGGATCCGCTGCCGTCGCCGGTACACCTCAAGGCCTGCGTGTTCGACCCCATGGGCAGTGGCGGCAAGGTCATCGACGTGGCACGCGAGCTGGCGACCATGGCCCAGGAGTTCAAGCTCTTCGTCGAGATCAAGCCCTACAGTGACGAGCGCGTCGCCGCCGAGGACTTCAAGGCCGGCCGCTGCGAGCTGGTGGCGCTGTCGACCCTGCGCGCCAAGCAGTTCAACTTCGCGGTCGGCAGCCTGGATGCGCCCGGCAACCTGCGCAACTACGAGGAAATGAAGAGTCTGCTGACCCAGCTCTCGCACCCGGTGGTGGCCTCGCTGGCCATCAGCGGCCGTTACCAGGTCGCTGCCGTGGTGCCGATCGGGGCCATTTTCGTCGTGGTCAATGACCGCCAGATCAACTCCCTGAGCAAGGCTGCCGGCAAGCGCGTGGTGGTGCTGGAGTGGGATCCCATCCAGGCCAAGATGATCTCCGGCCTCGGTGCCCAGCCGGTCCCCGCCGACTTCACCAGCTACGCCGGCAAGTTCAACAACGGCCAGGCTGACATCATCGCCGCGCCGGCGCTGGGCTTCAAACCGATGGAGCTGTACAAGGGCATGGGCAACAAGGGCGGGGTGATCCGCTTCCCGCTGCTGCAGGCCACGGGCTCGGTGGTGCTGCGTCGCGACCTGGTGGTGCCACGCATTCCTGACCTGGATCGCCGCCTGCAGCAGATCCGCGCCTTCGGCCTGCAGTATCTGGATCGCCTGGTGGTCCAGCTCAAGGAGGCCGAGAAGGACGTGCCGGCCAGCCGCTGGATCGACCTGCCTCCGGCCGAGCGTGATCGCTATTACCAGATGCTGCGCGAAGCGCGCATTCGCCTGATGAAGGATGGCGTCTACCACCCGACCATGATGAGCCTGATGAAGCGCACGCGGTGCCAGCATGTGCCGGGGGATGCGGAGTGCGGGACGTATGACGAGTGAGGCCTGTGCTGTCGTGTTCTGGTGGCCGGAGGCTCTGCCGGTGACCGCCGCAAGTACGTCCCTGTAGGCTCTCACGCGCCATCCATGGCGCGTGATGTCACCTGCAGAGCCTCCGGCCACCAGAACGTCAGGGCACTTGGTGCTCACTGACAGCAGGGGTATCTCTAGGGGCACGCGGAAGGCGGGATGGCGGGGAAAACCGTCATGCGCCATGGATGGCGCATGCGAGCCTACAGGGACGTATTCACGGCGTGTTTTCTCGCCATCCCGCCTTCCGCGTGCTCCCGCTGTTCAGCCCTTGGGCTTCGGATGCTTGACCCCGCGCTGCGCCACCGCCGTCAGCGGATCTTCCGGCCACGGATGCTTGGGATAGCGCCCGCGCAGATCCTTGCGCACCTCGCCATAGGCGTTGCGCCAGAAGCTGGCGAGGTCGCCGGTGACCGCGACCGGTCGTCGTGCCGGTGACAGCAGATGCATGGTCAGCGCGATGCGGCCGTCGGCCAGTCGCGGCGTGTCCTGCCAGCCGAACACTTCCTGCAGCTTCACCGCCAGCACCGGGCCGTGTTCGGCGGTGTAGTCGATATCCACGGTCGAGCCGCTGGGCACGTCGAGGCTGCGTGGCAGCAGACGCTCCAGCTCCTGCTGCTGCGGCCACGACAGCAGGCTGCCGAGGGCATCCTGCAGCGGCAGGCTGGCCAGGTCGGCGAGGCGGCGCATGCCGGTCAGCCAAGGGCCGGCCCAGTCCGCGAGGGTGCCAAGCAGCTGCGTATCGCTGACATCCGGCCAGTCTGAAGGCACCAGGTCGTGCAGGATGTTGACGCGGGCCTGCCACTGGCGCAGCGCCGGTGTCCATGGCAAGGCATCGCTGCCGCTTGCCTGCACGCCGGCGACGAAGGCGGGCAGCAGCACCTCGGCGGCAGGGCGTGGCAACGGCTGTTCGTCGATCACGATGGCACCCAGTCGCCTCAGGCGGCGGGCGCTGACGGCTCCGGCCTGCGCCTCCCAGGCCAGATCATCCTGCGTGCTGATGCGGTCCGCGAACAGGCTCTCGATGTCGGCTGCGTCGACGGACGCGGCCTGGAAGATGCGTGCTTCGCGGGCCTGTCCGTCAGTTTCGACAACCACCAGCCAGGGTTCGCCGGCGAGGGCATCGTCAGCTGGCAGCGAGGCACCACGTCCGCTGGCAAGCAGGTAGCGGGGCGCATTGCCGGGACGGCGACGGGCCACGGCATCCGGCCATGCCCGTGCCAGCAGACGACCGACATCGGCCGGGCTGTCGGCACGGTCAATGCGTTTTGTCAGGGCGCTGTCGCGCGGCGGCTTCCCGGCAGCCGTGTGCGGGGTGCTGTCCATCAGTCGGCGCGCGCTGTCCCGCACCAGGCGCAGGCGGCCGCGGTCGACCCCGGTGCTGGCGCGCTCGCCGCGCAGCACGGCCAGCCGGTGGTGGATGTCGGCACCGTCGCGGCTGTCGAGCAGGTCGCGTTCGGCAAGCAGCGCGGCGAGGTCGGCGGCGAGGCGTGACAGTCCTTCTGCACGCCCGCACAGCATCAGATGCGCCAGTCGCGGCGGCAGGCCGAGTCGCTGCATGGCCTCGCCATGCGCCGTGATGCTGCCGTCGGCGGTCAGTGCACCCAGCGCCGTCAGCTGGTCTCGGGCCTGTGCCCAGGCCGGTGCCGGTGGTGCATCCAGCCAGGCCATGCCGGCCGGGTCGCGGGTGCCCCAGGCCGCCAGTGCCAGCACCAGGTCGGCGAGGTCGGCGGCGAGAATCTCGGGCGTGGCAAACGGGCGCAGGCGCTGTTGTTCCTCGCCACTCCACAGGCGCAGGCAGTGCCCCGGGCCGAGGCGACCGGCGCGCCCGCGTCGCTGTTCGGCATTGGCCTGGGAGACGCGCTGCGTGACCAGCCGTGTCATGCCGCTGCCGGGATCGAAGCAGGGCACGCGCATGAGGCCGGCATCGACCACGACACGAATGCCTTCGATGGTCAGGCTGGTTTCGGCGATGCTGGTGGCCAGCACCACCTTGCGTCGCCCGGCCGCCGCCGGTGCAATGGCCCGGTCCTGATCCTCGCCGGCGAGCTGTCCGAACAGCGGACACAGGTCGACATCGGGCGGCAGGGCATCCTGCAGACGCTCGGCAAGCCGCCGGATTTCGCCTTCGCCGGGCAGGAACACCAGCAGCGAGCCGGTCTCCTGGTGCAGAAGGCGCAGGATTTCCTGGCGCAGATGATCCGGCAATGGCAGACGATCTGGCGGGCTGTAGCTGATCGTCACCGGGTGCAGGCGACCATCGCAGGACAGCACCGGGGCGTCCCCGAGCAGGCGTGACAGCGGCAGCGGATCGAGGGTGGCGGACATCACGATCAGGCGCAGGTCGTCGCGCAGCACGTCCTGGCATTCGCGCGTCAGCGCCAGCCCGAGGTCGGCCTGCAGCGAGCGTTCATGGAACTCGTCGAAGATGACGGCGGCGTAGTCGGAAAGTTCCGGGTCGTCACGCAGCAGCCGGGTCAGGATGCCCTCGGTGACCACCTCGATGCGGGTGCCGGCACTGATCCGGGTGTCGAGACGCGTGCGATAGCCGATGCGCTGGCCGACAGGCTCGCCGATCAGCGAGGCCATGTAGCGTGCCGCCGAACGTGCGGCCAGCCGGCGAGGTTCGAGCATGACCACGCGGCGTCCGGCCAGCCAGGCGGGCTCCTCCAGCCGGGACATGCGCCCGCTGGTGTCTGACTGCCAGCCCAGCAGCGCCAGCGGCACGCGCGTGGTCTTGCCACTGCCCGGTGGCGCCTGCAGCACCAGCGCGGAGCGTTGCCTCAGCGTGGCGAGCAGGTCAGGCAGCACGAGGTCGACGGGCAGGGACATGGCGGCCATCGGTCAGGGAGTCAGGCGCGCTTTATACCGCGATGACGGCATGGAGCGGGAGTGCTGATTGCCGACCTGCTGTTGCGGCAGGGTCGCCATGTTCTATGCTGACGCCATGACGGGGCAGGAACAGGGTGTCATGACGATACGAGCCGTGTGTCTGGATATCGCGGGCGTGCTCACCGACAGCGGGCGCCTGCTGCCTGGTGCGCGTGAGGCGTTGCAGGCACTGGATGATGCCGGGCTGCCCTGGCGTCTGCTGACCAATACTTCCCGGCGTCCGCAGAGCGCCATTCTTGCCGAGCTGGCCGGGCTGGGTCTGAACGTGTCCGCGGCGCACCTGTTTGCCGCCCCCCGCGTGGTTGCCGAAACCCTGCGCCGTCGCGGCCTGCGACCCTTGCTGCTGGTGCATCCGGACATTCGCAGCGAGTTCAGCGGGGTGGATTGCCATGACCCGGATGCCGTGGTGCTTTGCGACGCTGCCGAGGGTCTGGATTACCGCAGCCTGGACATCGCCTTTGACCTGCTCATGCAGGGCGCACCGCTGCTTGCCGTGGGCATGAATCGCTACTTCCAGGGACGCGAGCGGCTGGAGCTGGATGCCGGTCCCTTCGTGAAAGCGCTGGAGTACGCCAGCGGCGTGACTGCCGAGGTCATCGGCAAGCCCGGGCGCGCCATGTTCGACCTGGCCTGCGCCAGCATGGGCGTGTCAGCGGCGGACACGGTCATGATCGGTGACGACGTCGACGCAGACGTGCTGGGTGCGCTGAACGCAGGTCTGCAGGGCGTGTTGGTGCGCACCGGCAAGTACCGCAGCGGAGATGAACAGCAATTGCCGCCGGGTGCGACATGTGCGGCGGATGTGCTGAGCGCGGTGATGGCGGTGCTGAACAGATAACGCGAGCGATCGGGTGGGGTGCGTGGCAAAACCGTGCGAGGCATGGATGCCGAGCTGAGCCTACAGGGATGTATCCACGGCGCGTTTTGCCATGCACCCCACCCGATCGCGTTGAGCAGCAGCTGTTCGCTGGACTCAGTCCTTGATCAGCGACAGAAACTCGTTGCGCGTCTGCGGGTTCTCACGGAACAGACCCAGCATGATCGAGGTCTTCATCACCGAGTTCTGCTTCTCGACACCGCGCATCATCATGCACATGTGCTTGGCCTCGATGGTCACGGCGACGCCGCGGGCGTTGGTGACCTTCTGGATGGCGTCGGCGATCTGCTTGGTCAGGTTCTCCTGGATCTGCATGCGACGCGCGTACATGTCGGCGATGCGAGCCACCTTGGACAGGCCGAGGACCTTGCCGGACGGGATGTAGGCGACGTGCACCTTGCCAATGAACGGCAGCAGGTGATGCTCGCACAGCGAATACAGTTCGATGTCCTTGACCAGGACCATCTGGTCGTTCTCGGAGGGGAAGATGGCACCGTTCACAATGGTGTCGAGATCTTCCTCGTAGCCCTTGCAAAGGTACTTGAATGCCTTGGCGGCACGTTTCGGTGTGTCGAGCAGGCCGGGGCGGCCCAGGTCTTCACCCACGGCGCGGATGATGTCCGCGTAGGCGTTTTCCATGATTGTTCTCGTGCAAGTGGCAGTTGGGAAGCGCACCGTATCGGTAATGCCTGGGGGAGTAAAGCCTACACGCCGCGCGGCCTGATTGCGCCGTCCGCATCCGCGGCGGCGCGTTTTTCCGGGTGGTCGCCGGGCGTGCCCGTCTCGCGCGGGCGCTTGAGCAGCACCAGCACGGCCCCGGTGCCGCCGTCACGCGGGCTGGCGCTGACATAGGCGAGCACGCCGGGCACCTGTCGCAGCCAGCCGCTGACGGCCGTCTTGAGCAGGGCCTGGCCATTCACCTGGCCCTTGCCATGGACGATCTTCACGACCGTGATGCCATCGCGTCTGGCTTCGTCCAGCAGCTGCAGGACAGCCTCGCGCGCCTGCTCCAGGGTACAGCCGTGCAGGTCGACGGCGTGACGCCAGGGCAGCTTGCCGGCCTTGAGCTGTTCCAGCTGGCGCTCCTGGACCCCGTTGCGCTTGAAGCTCAGCACGGCTTCCGGCGCCACGCCGGCCTGCAGCGCCACGGTATCGGACAGCGGCACCTGTTCCCGTTGGTCACCCCCCTCAGCCTGCGCCCGGCGCAGCAGCGTCATGGCATCCGGCTTGCGCGGTCTGGTCGGGCGTGATGGTGGCGGGACGGCAGCGTCCATGCGTCGGGCACCCCGGGTGGCGCGGGCGAAGAGCTCCTCGTCACTGAGCTCGGGTTCGGCGCGTGCCGGCACGCTGACAGCTGCTGTCTTCACGGCGGGCACGACTGGCGCCTCGGCCTTGAGCTGGCGGCGCAGAGTGGTCAGCAGCGGATCTTTCATGCGTGGTCTATACCTTCAGGCAAGAGACCTGATTATAGGCGATAGCGATGTCGCGACGTGACTGTTGCGCGCAGGATGTCCTCGTGAAAAACTAGTCATATGACTAGTTATTTGGTGGCGAATCATGCAGAGCTGGCCGGTGCAAGACGCCAAGGCGCGTTTCAGCGAGTTCCTCGACCGTTGTCTTGATCAGGGGCCGCAGATGGTGACTCGGCGAGGGCTGCCGGCAGCGGTGCTGGTACCCGTGACGGAGTGGCAGCGCTTGCAGGCGCAGGCCGGCCCGTCATTGAAGCAACTGCTGCTCACGGATGAGGTGCGCGGCGAGCTGATTCTCCCGACACGCGGCCGGGCGCGCCGGCGTGTCATTCACGCCCAGGAGTGACGATGTACCTGATCGATACCAATGTCATTTCCGAATTGCGCAAGCCACGACCGCATGGTGCCGTCGTGGCGTGGATGCAGCGCATCGAGGATCGGCATCTTTTTTTGTCAGCGGTGTCGGTGGGGGAGATCCAGGCTGGCATCGAGCTGACGCGCGAACAGGATCCGGACAAAGCGGCTGTACTGGAGGCCTGGCTGGAGGGGGTGGTGGCCACCCGGGCTGTTCTCGACATGGATGCTGCCGCCTTCAGGCAGTGGGCCAGATTGATGCACCGGCAGTCAGACACCCTGCATGAGGATGCCATGATCGCCGCCACCGCCATTCGGCATGGTCTCACGGTGGTCAGTCGCAACGTGGCTGACTTCAAGGCCCTGGGGGTGGCGGTTATCAATCCCTTTGACGTGACTGCCTGAGTCACCGGAAATCCATGTAGAATCACATCCTTGCCATTTGCCAGCCGATTTCCGGAGCCCGCGTGAGCCACGATCTGCCCGCCCTGACCCTGTCCGACGCCCAGCTCGAGGAGGCCGTCCAGGGCCTGAGCACCATCCGCGACTGGATGCGCTTCTGCGTGACCTGCTTCCGCGGCTGCGACGTGCATCTGGGTCACGGCACCAGCGATCCCTTCGCCGAGGCCTCGGCCCTGGTCATGCAGACGCTGAACCTGGAGTGGTCGGCGGATGACCAGATCCTCGATGCCGTGCTGCTGCCCAGCGAGCGCCGTCAGGTCGCCGAGCTGCTGCGTCGCCGCGTCAACGAGCGCACGCCGCTGGCCTATCTGCTCAACCTGGCCTATTTCTGCGGCATGCCGTTCTATGTCGACGAGCGCGTGCTGGTGCCGCGCTCGCCCATTGCCGAGCTCATCGAGGACCGCTTCCTGCCATGGCTGAAGGATGAGCCGCTGCGCATTCTCGATCTCTGCACCGGCTCCGGCTGCATTGCCATCGCCTGCGCCAAGGAGTTCCCGGACGCCTTCGTGGATGCCACCGACATCTCCCTCGACGCGTTGTCGGTGGCAGCGGTGAACGTCGAGCATCACGAGCTGCAGCATCGCGTCAGCCTGCTCGAGTCGGACGTGTTCAGCAAGCTGCCGGGCCAGCGCTACGACCTCATCGTCAGCAATCCGCCCTATGTCGATGCCGAGGACATGGCCGATCTGCCCGAGGAGTTCCTGCGCGAGCCCGAGCTTGGCCTGGCGTCCGGCCCGGATGGCCTGGACGTCACCAAGCGCATCCTCGCCGAGGCTGCCGACTACCTCACCGACGATGGCGTGCTGGTGATCGAGGTCGGCAACTCGCAGTGGGCCCTGCAGCAGACCTTCCCGGACGTGCCCTTTGTCTGGGTCGAGTTCGAGCGCGGCGGCAGCGGCGTGTTCGTGCTCACCGCGGACCTGTGCCGCGAGCACCAGGCCCTGTTCGAAAGCAGCATCTGAGACCTTTTGCGAGAGTAGCGTCATCATGGCCGGCAACAGCATCGGACTTGTCTTCACCGTCACCACCGCCGGCGAGTCGCATGGCCCGGCCCTGACCGCCATCGTCGATGGCGTGCCGCCGGGCATCGCGCTCAGCGAGGCCGACCTGCAGGGGGATCTCGACCGCCGCAAGCCGGGGACGTCGTCGTTCGCCACCCAGCGCAAGGAAGAGGATGTCGTGCGCATTCTCTCCGGCGTGTTCGAGGGTCGCACCACCGGTACCCCGATCGCGCTGCTGATCGAGAACACCGACCAGCGCTCCAAGGATTACGGCAACATCGCCGAGACCTTCCGTCCGGCCCACGCCGACTACACCTACAGCCACAAGTACGGTTTTCGTGACTACCGTGGCGGTGGCCGCTCCAGCGCCCGCGAGACCGCCATGCGCGTGGCCGCCGGCGCGATCGCGCGCAAGGTGCTGAAGGAGCAGTTCGGCGTGACCATCCGCGGTCGCGTGTCGCAGATCGGTGACATCAAGGCGCAGACCTGCGACTGGGACTACGTCAGCCAGAATCCGTTCTTCTGCGGTGACCGCGAGGCGGTGCCGAAGATGGAGCGTCTGGTGCTGAGCATGCGCGAGGAGCATTCGAGCATCGGCGCCGCCGTCGAGGTGTTCGCCTCGGGCATGCCGGCGGGCTGGGGCGAGCCGGTGTTCGACCGTCTCGATGCCGACATCGCGCATGCCATGATGAGCATCAACGCGGTCAAGGGCGTGGAGATCGGTGACGGCTTTGCCGTGGTCAGCCAGCGCGGCGAGCAGCACCGCGACGAGCTCACCCCCGAGGGCTTCCTGAGCAACCATTCCGGTGGCGTGCTCGGCGGCATCTCCAGCGGCCAGGACCTGATCGTGCGCATCGCGCTCAAGCCGACCTCCAGCATCACCACGCCGGGTCGCAGCATCAACACGCGCGGCGAGGCCATCGAGGTGGTCACCAAGGGCCGGCACGACCCCTGCGTGGGCGTGCGCGCGACACCGATCGCCGAGGCCATGCTGGCCATCGTGCTGCTCGATCATGCGCTGCGCCATCGTGCGCAGAATGCCCTGGTGCGCAGTGAACTGCCGCTGATTCCGGCGCTGGCGCCGAACGCCGACCCGGGCTATTGAGCCGGCCGCGCGCGGTCGTTCCATGACGACCCGATCCGTGCCTGCGGCCCGTCCTGACGCCAGCGCCAGCCCGGTTCCGGTGCTGCCGCTGGCGGCGGTGTACTTCTTCTACTTCGCCGTCATCGGCGCTTTCATGCCCTACTGGGGGCTGTACCTGCAGTCGCTGGGCTTCGATGCCGCCGCCATCGGCGAGCTCGGTGCGATCGTCATGCTGACGCGCATCGTGGCCCCGAACTTCTGGGGCTATGTCGCCGACCGCAGCGGACGCCGGCTGGCGCTGGTGCGCCTGGGCGCGGCGATGATCACCATCGGCTGGCTGGGCGTGTTCGTGGTGCGCGACTACTGGCCGCTGGCAGCCGTGCTGCTGGTCTACGGCTTCTTCCAGAATGCCATTCTGGCGCAGTTCGAGGCGGTCACGCTGGCGCACCTGGGCAGCCAGCGCGAGCGCTACAGCCGCATACGCCTGTGGGGCTCGCTCGGCTTCATTGCCACCGGCACCGGGCTGGGGCTGTACTTCGAGGCCTTTCCGGTCAGTCACCTGCCGCTGGCGCTGCTGATCTGCGCCTTCGCGACCTGGCTGGCGACGTTGTTCGTGCCGGATGTCGCCACCGAGACGCGCCACGAGCGCACGGAGGGGGTGTTCGCCATCCTCTGCCGGCGCCCGGTGCTGACCTTCTTCATCGCGCACTTCCTGCTGCAGCTCTCGCACGCGCCGTACTACACCTTCTACAGCATCCACCTCGAGCAGCACGGCTACGGGCGCGGCACCATCGGCTGGCTGTGGGGGCTGGGCGTGTTCGCCGAGGTGGTCATGTTCTGGTACATGCACCGGCTGCTGCCGGCGGCGGGGGAGGCGCGCCTGCTGCAGTGGAGTCTGGCGCTGGCCGGCGTGCGCTGGCTGATGATCGGGGCGCTGGCGGACTCGCCCTGGGCAATCTGGTCGGCGCAGCTGCTGCATGCGGCCTCGTTCGCGAGCTTTCATGCCGCTGCCATGGTGCTCATCCACCGGCATTTCGGTGGCGGCCATCAGGGTCAGGGCCAGGCCATCTACAGCATGCTCTGGGGCAGCGGGGTGGCGCTGGGCTCGTGGGCGGCGGGCCTGGTGTGGACGCCGGCCAGCGCGGTATGGGTGTTCACCTGCGCCGGCCTGCTCTGTGCCATGGCTCTGCTGCTGCTCAACTGGGGGCGTGAGCGGACGGCAGTGCGCCACAGCGTGCCTTGACCACCCGCACCAGATCGGCGCCGCTGCGGTTGCAGTCGGGCAGGATCTGGCGGTAGTCCGAGGGCGTGAGCAGCTGTGCCCAGTCGAAGCCGGAGGCCAGCAGCTGCTCGCAGGCTTGCGTCTCGCCGCTGAAGTGCAGATGCACGCGCCCGCGCACGAAGGTCGACAGCGCGCCCATGAAGGCCTGCACGGACATGCCCTGATTGACCGATTGCACATGCAGGTCGCTCAGGTAGATGCCCTTGCTGAAGCGCTTGAGCACCGCCGCGATGCGCGTCCACAGGCCGGCCACGGTGTCGGTGTCGAAGTAGTTGACCAGCCCCTCGGTGATGATGACCAGTCCGCGCGCCGGATCCAGCGTGCGCGCGATGGCTTCCAGCGAGGCGCCGTCGCTGGCGAAGGCGTCGATGTCGAGCACGTGGTGGTGATCGCTGTCGATGCCGCCATGCTTGAGCAGCTTGCGCTTGCGTTCAGCCATGCCGGGCAGGTCGGCCTCGATGTAGGTGAGGCTGTCCCTGAAGCGCTCGGCGAAGCGCCAGCCACGCGGAGACAGGCCGGCGGCGATCTCGATGACCTGGGTGATGCCTTCGTCGCGGATGGCGGCATCGAGCTCGTGGTCGATGATCTGGTGTCGGGCCAGCAGGAAATCATCCAGGGTCGGACCGCCGAGCAGTTTGAAGGCCATCTGCGGGCCTTTCAGACCGTAATAGTAGAGATGGCTGTTGAGGTGGGCGAAGGCCGGGTGCGACAGGCCGTGATGCAGCCAGACGGCGCTGGTGTAGTAGGCGGTGGGACTGATGGCGCTGGCGTCGCGTCGTGCCATGGGGCTCTCCTGGCCGTTCGTGTGGTTGACGTCGAGGCCTGAGACTAGCCGGTTTCAGGGGGCAGACCAAGACCGCGTCTCGCCGATCGCCCAGGTCATCACCTCGTCCTCGGACACGCCCGCGGCTCGGCGTGCCTCGGCCAGATCGCCCGGGGGCTGCTGGATGGGTTCGTCGCTGAGCACGAAGCTGCCCCAGTGCACCCCCAGGCTTTGCCTGGCGCGCAGATCCCGGTGCGCCTGCACGGCCTCGGCCGGGTCGATGTGCTGACGCCGGGTCAGCCAGCGCGGCTGGTAGGCGCCGATCGGCAGCAGGGCCAGCGTGAAGGGGCCGAGACGATCGCCGATGGCCTTGAAGTCGGGCCCGTAGCCGGTGTCGCCGGCGTGATAGACCGAGACTGCGCCGACCTGCAGCACATGGCCACCCCACAGGCTCCGGTCACGGCCACGGCGGGTGATGTGGCGACTCCAGTGCTGCGCCGGCACGAAGGTGATGCGCGCCGGCCCCAGCGTGACCTGCTGCCACCAGTCCAGTGCCTGCACCTGCGGGATGCCGTCCTCGCGCAGCCAGTCGTCATCGCCGAGCGGAACATACACGGCAGGGGCGCCGCCGGGCTGCCGCGCCAGCTGGCGCAGACTGCCGACATCGAGGTGGTCGTGGTGGTTGTGCGAGATCAGCACGGCATCGATGTGCGGCAGACGGGCAGGGTCGACCGGCAGCGGGGTGAGTCGCCGCGGCCCCAGCCAGGAAAACGGCGAGGCGCGTTCGGAAAACACCGGATCAGTGAGCACGCGAAAGCCGTCGATTTCGATGAGGACCGTGCTGTGACCCAGCCAGGTCACGCGCAGCCCGTCGACGCGCTGGTGCAGGCGCGCGACATCCACCGGCTGCCGGGCGATCTCGTCAGGCGCGTGGCGGATCGCCGGGCCGGTGAGCCGACCCCAGAGCCAGGGCAGCAGGTCGCGCGTCTGCGGCTCGCGGCCCGGCGTGGTGTTGTGAAAGCCGTCGGGCCAGGATGCGCTGACGGTCTGCGCGGGCAGGGCAGCCGGCAGGGTGGCCAGCGCCAGGATGAGCAGCATCCGCACGGGCTGGCGTTGATGTCCCGCGCGCATGACCGTCACTCCCGGAATCCGGCGCATCTTTTTTTGTCCTGTTTGCGGTGTAACAAACCGCGGTCACTATCCGTCAACACGGCAACTGCCACAAGCTGACAAGGAATTTCCGGATGGATGCGATCGATCTCTGTGAACGCGGCATGATCCCTGACGCACTGACGCGTCACGGCATGCGCAAGCTCATGGCGCAGCGCCTGCGTGACGAGGGTGCCGACGATGCCGAGCGTGCCAGCACGCGGCGCCAGGAGCTGCTCGACCAGCTCCGCGCCAGCCCCATCGCCATCGAGACCCAGGCTGCCAACGAGCAGCATTACGAGGTGCCGGCGGCCTTCTTTCACCGCCACCTCGGGCCGCGCCTGAAGTATTCCTGCGCCCTGTACCCGACCGGCAACGAGACTCTGGCCGAGGCCGAGGAATTGATGCTGTCGCTTTATGCCGAGCGTGCCGGCCTGCGTGACGGCCAGCGCCTGCTCGACCTCGGCTGCGGCTGGGGCTCGCTGTCGCTGTGGCTGGCGGAGCGTTTTCCCAATTCCTCGGTCACCGGCCTGTCGAACTCGCACGGCCAGCGCGAATTCATCCTGGCGCGCGCGGCCGAACGCGGTCTGGGCAACCTCACCATCCTGACCGGCAACATCGTCGACTTCGAGTTCCCCGCGGTCAGCGCAGACGGCCAGCGCGTTGAGCCCGGCTTCGACCGCATCCTGTCCATCGAGATGTTCGAGCACATGCGCAACTACGGCCTGCTGCTGGCCAAGCTGTCGCGCTGGCTGAATGACGACGGCCAGCTCTTCGTGCACATCTTCGCGCACCGCCACCTGGCCTATTTCTTCGAGGATCGCGAGCGCGAGGACTGGATGACGCGCTATTTCTTCAGTGGCGGCATCATGCCCTCGGAGACCCTGCTGGCCAACTTCCAGGATCACCTGGTGCTGACCCGGCAGTGGTGGGTCGACGGCCGTCATTACGAGAAGACTTCAAACCACTGGCTGGCCGGCATGGACGCGTCACGCCACGAGATCATGGCCCTTTTCCGGACCTGCTACGGCAATGAGCAGGCGGCGATCTGGTTCCAGCGCTGGCGCATGTTCTACATGGCGGTGGCGGAGCTGTTCGGCTACGACCACGGGCGCGAGTGGGGTGTCGGTCATTACCTGTTCAGCAAGCGCTGAGGGAGATGTCATGCGTATCGTGATGCGGGGAGTCACCCTGGCCGCGGTGCTCGCGATGACGAGCACTGCGGTGTCGGCCGCACCGCGCGAGACACGCTACCTCGGCTATGCCACCGAGCAGGGCAGCGGTCGCTACCTCTACACCGAAGTGCATCGTCATCAGTACGACGGCGTGCAATGGCGCTCCGGCAGCATCCGCTACGTGGCGCCGGACGGCCGCCTGCTGGGCGAGAAGACCTTGGACTTCAGCCGTGACCCCTACGTGCCGCTGATGCGCTATCGCCTGCCGGGCGCCGGTTACGAGGAGCGCATCACGGCGGTGTCGGGCAACGGCCTGCAGCTGGAGAAGGTGCGCAACGGCCAGGTTGAACGCAAGACCTTGCCGCGCCTGCCGGACCTGGCGGCCGATTCCGGCTTCAATGCCCTGCTGGTCGACAAGCTGGCCACGCTGGAGGCGGGCAAGCCGGTGTCGCTGCGTCTGGCCGTGGTCGGCCAGCTGGACCAGTACCGGTTCCGCATCCTGCCGCAGGGGCGCATCCGCGTCGGTGACGAGCAGGCCCTTCGCCTGCGCATCCAGCCCGACTCGCTGCTGCGTCTGCTGGTTGATCCGATCGACGTGGTGTACGGCCTGACCAGTCGCGAGCTGCTGCAGTATCGCGGCGTGTCCAACGTGCTCAACCCCGCCACCGGCAAGGCCTACCTGGTCGACATCGACTACCGTCGCAAGCCAGCCACGGCACCGGGCACATTGCCCGCACCATAACTGGTCATTTGCCGTCTCAGTGCCTACTATTGGTGCGATTTTCGCATTCGGCAGGGCGAGGGACGCGGCATGCGGTGGAAACAGGTTCTGGGCTGGCCCGAGCACACGGTGTCCTGGCGTGAACAGCTGATTGCCGTGCTGACGGCATTGGCCGGCATGTGGTTGCTGGCGTCGTTCGGTCATGCCTGGCAGGACAGCAGCCAGTCCGGGCTGGTGCTGGTGGCCTCGATCGGTGCCTCGGCGGTGCTGGTGTTCGCGGTGCCGCACGGCGTGCTGTCGCAGCCCTGGTCGGTGATCGGCGGCCAGGTCAGTTCGGCCGTCGTCGGCGTGCTGGTGGTCAGCGTGCTGGGCGCCAGTCCGCTGTCGGCCGCGCTGGCGGTATCGCTGGCGATTGCCGTCATGCACCTGCTGCGCTGTCTGCACCCGCCGGGTGGCGCCACGGCCCTGTCGGTGGTGCTTGCCACTGGTGCCGGCGTGCGTCCGGACTGGTCCTTCGTGATGACCCCCGTGCTCTGGGATGCCGTGCTGATTGTGCTTGCTGCGGTGGTGTTGAATGCTGCCTTCCCGTGGCGACGCTACCCGGCCGCCTGGCGCCAGCCTGTCCGATTGCAGGATCCGGCGATCGCCGCGCGCTTGCATCCAGGACGCGAGCGGCATGCGCGGCAAGAACAGGCCGTTCTGCTCCCTCTGACGCCGGAGCAGATTCGTGCGGCGTTCGCCGAGATCGATACGCCGCTGGACATCACGGACGAGGATGCCACGGCACTGCACGATGCCCTGGCGCGTCAGCAGCAGTCCGGGTACTGACGGAGCTCCGGCATCGGCCGGACGGCAGCATGCGTGAGCGGACTGGTCGTGCGCTGCCGGATGCGTCAGGATGGCAGCACCTCCTGACACGTGAGTGCACTTCATGAACGAGGCTGAACCCAGCTGGCTTGCGAGCCGGCGGGCCCCTGAAACCTTTTCCGGTGCCCTCGCAGTGTATCTGCGACAGCCCGGCGTCTGCGTGATTCTTGTATTCGTGCTGGGCGTTGCCGGCTGGCGTTTCGCACTCGGCGAATGGTCCGTTCGGGATCTGGCCGGTTTCGCGCTTGCCATCGCCGTCTGGCCGGTGATGGAGTGGCTGTTGCATCGTCATGTGCTGCATGCGCGTCCGTGGCAGCTCGGTCGCTGGCGGATTGATCCGGATCCTGCCGTCAAGCACCGGGCGCACCACGCCGAGCCATGGCGTGTCCGTCTCGTGTTTCTTCCGGTGTATGTGCCTGTGATGCTGGCACCGATGCTTGTGCTGGCGGTCCCGCTGCTGCCGGATCGCGCCGTTGCATTGAGCTTCCTGACCGGGTTCGGTCTCGCCGCACTCAATTATGAATGGACGCACTGGATCGTCCATACCCGCATTCAGCCGCGCTCCGCGTATTACCAGGCGGTCTTCCGCAACCACCGGCTGCACCATTTCCGTCATGAGGACTACTGGTTCAGTTTCATGCTGCCGGCACTGGACCGCTGGCTTGGCACGGGACCCGATGCCGCCTCGGTAGCACCGTCGGGAACGGCACGGGATCTGGACAAACGCGGTGGCAGGGGGCTGTCGTCGTGACAGCCTTCGTGGCATAGTTGCCAGCAAAATCCGTCGGCTGTCTGAATAAGTCCGTTGCGGCCATGTGCCGTCACGCTGCAGGAATCATCTTCATGTTGAAACGCATCGTCGTCGTACTCTGTCTCGGTCTGGCTGTCGCTGCGTGCTCTGATCCGGATGCGAAGACCGGGGATCCGGCGCCGTGGGTCAAGACCCATGTCGTCGGTGGTGCCGACGGCGTGAACATGGCGCTGACCGGTACCGTGCGCGCGCGTAACGAGGTGCCGCTGTCGTTCCGGGTCGCCGGCCAGGTCATCGAGCGCCGCGTCGATGCCGGTGCCCGGGTGCGGGCCGGTCAGCTGCTGTTCCGCCTTGATCCGCGTGATCTCGAGGCCGGCGTGCGTGCGGCCGATGCCGAGCGTGCCGCGGCCGCAGCCGCGCTGGCGACGGCGGCGTCGGATACCGCACGTCACCAGGCGCTGTTCGACAAGGGCTTCATCAGCCGGCAGCTGCTGGAGCGCGTGCAGCTGAGCGAACGCGAGGTGCGCAGTCGTGCCGACGCGGCCACCTCGCGCTGGCAGCAGGCGCGCAATGCGGCCGCCTACGGGGCGATCAGCGCAGATGCCGCCGGCGTGCTCATGGAGGTCGGCGTCGAGCCCGGCCAGGTGGTGGCGCCGGGCCAGACCGTGGCGGTGCTTGCCCGTGATGGCGAGCGCGAGGTCGAGGTGTTCGTGCCGGAAGGCCAGAAGGTGCCGGCCACGGGCGTGGTCAAGCTGGGCTCGGGCGACCTGCTCGATCTGCGTCTGCGCGAGGTGGCGGGTGCCCTGGACCCGGTCAGCCGCACCTGGCGCGCGCGCTACCAGCTGGTCAGGCCCTCCGTGGTGCCGGAGCTGGGCAGCATCGTCAGTGCCCGCTTCGAGATCATCGCCGCTGGCGGCCAGGACCTGGAGATCCCGCTGGGTGCGCTCGACGAGCGCGGTCAGGGCGCCCGGGTCTGGCGCATCGTTGACGGCAAGGCGCAGCCGCAGCCGGTGGCCATCCTGGTGGTGGGGCCGGAGTCTGCCCGGGTGCGTGGCGAGATTCCTGCCGGAACGCGCCTGATCGCGCTCGGCACGCACCTGCTGAAGCCGGGCATGGCGGTGCGGGAGCTCACGCCGTGAGCTTTCCCAACCTGTCGGCGCTGGCGGTGCGCGAGCGCGCCGTCACCCTGTTCTTTCTGATCCTGTCGATCGCTGCCGGCATCCATGCCTTCTTCGCGATGGGGCGTGCCGAGGACCCGGCCTTCACCATCCGCGTGATGATGGTGTCGGCGATCTGGCCTGGCGCCACCCCGGAGGAGATCCAGCGCCAGGTCGCCGATCCGCTGGAGAAGCGTCTGCAGGAGGTCGAGAACATCCTCAATCTGCAGAGCATCATTCACCCCGGCCGGGTCGACATCATCGTCGAGTTCGAGGACTTCACGCCCAGCCAGAAGATGCCGCAGCTGTTCTACGACGTGCGCAAGCGCATGCAGGACGAGGCCCCGCGACTGCCGGCCGGTGTCATCGGGCCGATTTCCAACGACGACTTCGCGGACGTCTACTTCAGCCTGATGGCACTGACCGCGCCGGGCCTGCCGCACCGCGAGGTGGTCCAGGTCATGGAGGGCATCCGTGATCGCCTCAAGCGCGTGCCCGGCGTCGAGAAGGCGCTGATTCTCGGCGAGCGCCCGGAGCGGGTGTTCCTCGAGTTCGACAGCCTCAAGCTGGTCAACCTCGGCATCAATCCGGCACAGATCTTCCAGGCCATCGAGGAGCACAACCGGCTGATTCCCGCCGGCCGCATGGAGACCGCCGGACCGCGCGTCTACATCCGCCTCGACAACACCCTGGCCGGTCCTGACGAGCTCGCCGAGGTGCCGCTGCGCATCGGCGGCTCGCTGATACGTCTGGGCGACATCGCCAGCATCCGTCGCGGCTACGAGGAGCCGCCGGGTTACCTGGTGCGCTCGCGCGGCGACGACGCCGTGCTGCTTGGTCTGGTCATGCACGATGGCGAGAACGGTCTCGAGCTCGGTGCCCGCCTCAAGGACTTCATCGCCGCCGAGCAGGAGCGTCTGCCACTGGGCATGCGCTTCGAGCCGCTGACCAACCAGGCCAACGCGATCTCGCAGGCGGTCAACCTGTTCCAGGCCAAGTTCCTGATCGCCATGCTGGTGGTCATGGGCGTGAGCATCCTCGCCATCGGTCTGCGCGCCGGCCTGGTGGTGGGCATCGCGATTCCGGTCACTCTCGGCCTGACCTTCGTGATCATGCGCAGCATGGGCATCAACCTCGACCGCATCACGCTGGGCGCGCTGATCCTGGCGCTGGGCCTGCTGGTTGACGACGCCATCATCGCCATCGAGATGATGATCGTGAAGATGGAGGAGGGCTGGGATCGCGTGCGTGCCGCCACCCATGCCTGGAACGTGACGGCGGCGCCGATGATGTACGGCACCCTTGTCACCGTGGTGGGCTTCGTGCCCATCGGCTTCGCCAAGTCCGGGGTCGGCGAGTACACCGGCAACATCTTCTGGGTGCTGGGCATCTCGCTGCTGGTGTCGTGGCTGGTGGCGGTGACCTTCACCCCTTACCTGGGCGTGAAGATGCTGCCGGACCAGTCAGCGCATGCCGCCGCTGCCGGTGGCGACATCTACCGGACGCCGGGTTACGTGAAGTTGCGCCGGCTGATCCAGTGGTGCGTGGATGAGCGCAAGAAGGTGGTCTGGGGCACGGTCGGTCTGCTGCTGCTGTCGATCGGTGCCATGGTCGGGCCGGTGCAGAAGCAGTTCTTCCCGAGCTCGGACCGGCCCGAGGTGATGATAAGCGTTTACCTGCCCCAGGGCACCTCGGTCGCCGTCACCGATGGCGTCGCACGCCGGCTCGAGAACATTCTCAAGCCCATGCCGCAGGTCAGCACGCTGTCGTCCTATGTCGGTGGCGGTGCGCCGCGCTTCTTCATTTCCATCCTGCCCGAGCAGCCGGATCCGGCCTTCGCCAAGATCGTCGCGGTGGCGCACGACACCGAGTCCCGCGACCAGATCATCGCCGAGCTAAACCGGCGCATCGCCGCCGGCGAGTTTCCCGAGGCCCGGGTGCGCGTGTCCAGCCTGCTCTACGGACCGCCGGTGATGTGGCCGGTGAGCTTTCGCGTCGCCGGTCCGGACATCAACACCCTGCGTGACATTGCCACCCGTCTGCGCGACCTGATGGCGGCCGAGCCGCAGATCCGTTCCGCGCATCTGGAGTGGGACGAGCGCGCGCCGGTGCTGCAGCTGCACATGGATCCGGCACGCCTGCGCCAGATCGGCCTGACCCCGGCCGAGGTGGCGCGCCAGCTGCAGTTCGAGCTGGAGGGCGGGGCGGTGACCACGCTGCGCCAGGGCAATCGCGTGGTCGAGGTGCATGCGCGCGGCAAGAGCGCGCCCGAGGTGCGTCTCGCCGGTCTCGAACTGCGCAGCGCCGATGGCCGCAAGATTCCCATCCTGCAGCTGGGCCGTGTCGAGACCCGCTACGAGGAGCCGGTGATCAAGCGCTACAACCGCGAGCCCTTCATTGCCGTGCATGCCGATGTCGTCGACATGCAGCCCAATGACATGACCGCGCTGCTGTGGCAGAAGATGGAGCCGCTGCGCGCCTCGCTGCCGCGTGACTACCACATTGCCATCAGCGGCAGCGTCGAGCAGTCCGACAAGGCCAATGTCTCCATCGAGCGCCTGCAGCCCCTGATGGTGGCGCTGATGCTGATCTTCGTTATGCTGCAGATGCGCAGCTTCTCGGGCACCTTCATGGTGGTGGCGACGGCGCCGCTGGGCGTGATCGGCGCCGTCCTGGCGCTGCTGCTGTTCAACCAGCCCTTCGGATTCGTGGCGCTGCTCGGTCTCATCGGCCTGGCCGGCATCCTGATGCGCAACACGCTGATTCTCACCCAGCAGGTCAAGGACCACCTGGAGTCGGGCATGGTGCCGGTGACGGCGGTTGTGGAAGCGGCTGTGTGCCGTGCGCGTCCGGTGGTGCTGACCGCGTTTGCGGCCGTGTTCGCCTTCGTGCCGCTGACTTTCGACGGCTTCTGGGGACCGCTGGCCTACGTGCTGATCGGGGGCGTGGCCGTGGGCACGCTGATCACGCTGCTGTTCGTGCCGGCGCTGTACGCGATGTGGTTCAAGCTCGACAGGACCGCCGCCTGAGTGCGGTCTTGTTCAGGGGGCAAGGCGACCGGCACGCGCTAAGCTGCCAACATGAGTGTTCATGATCCGACCGGCACGGACACGGCAGACAGCCGCGTCCTGACGCTGTACTACGACGGCAGCTGTCCCCTGTGCGCGGCGGAGATGCTCTGGCTGCGTGCCGGCAACCAACGTCGCCAGCTGGCGTTCGTCGATGTTGCCGCCGACGACTACCAGCCAGCGTGCCACGGCCTGAGCTGCGAACGGGCGCTGGCGGCGCTGCACGGACGTTTCGATGACGGCGAGCTGCTGGTCGGGGTTCCCGTGTTCGCTGCCGCCTATGCGCGCGCCGGCCATCCGGTGCTGGCCGCGCTGTACCGGCAGCCGCTGCTGCAGCCGTTCTGGCAGCTGGCCTATCGCCTGTTCCTGCGTTTTCGCCACCCGCTGTCGCGCCATCTGGGTCCGCCCCTGCTTGCCTGGGTGCGGCGCCGGCTGGCCACGCGTGATTCACGAGCGCTGTGAGTCATGGGCCGCATCAAGCGTTTGCAGCGCGCAGCCGCACCCGTGCCGCCCATGCCTGCCCCGGCGATCTGCCCGCTCTGCGAGCGCGAGATTCCGGACGGGCAGTGCGATGCCCATCACTTCGTGCCGCGTTCGCATGGCGGCCGTGACACCTGGGTGCTGCATCGCGTCTGCCATCGCCAGATCCATGCCCTGTTCACCGAGCAGGAACTGGCGTCGCACTACCACACCGTCGAGCGTCTGCGTGCGCACCCGGCCATGGCACGGTTCCTGGCCTGGGTACGGCGCCGCCCGCCCGGCTTCATTGAACGCGTGCGCCGCAGCGAGCGCACCCGAACCCGGAGAACGGACCATGACTGACTGGCTGGATGCCCCGCTGCCGACCCGCAAGAACGTGCTTGGCGGTGACCTGATGGCGTGCTCCTACGCACCCCTGACCGGCTATTTCCGCGATGGCTGCTGCCGGGGCAGCGAGGGTGACCGGGGACAGCATGTGGTCTGCGCCATCATGACGCGCGACTTTCTCGTGTATTCGCGCTCGCGCGGCAATGACCTGACCACTCCGCGCGCCGAGCATCGCTTTCCCGGGCTGCATCCCGGCGATCGCTGGTGCCTGTGCGCGCACCGCTGGCTGCAGGCGGCCCTGGTCGGCATCGCGCCCCCCGTGGTGCTGGAAGCCACCGATGTCCAGGCCTTGCAGGTGATCGATCTGGCGCTGCTGCTGCGCCATGCCCATCAGCCGGTCGTGCCCTGAGCCTCGCTGCGGCGACGCTGCTCGCCATCGAGGTAATGGAAAACCATCAGGCCCAGGCCTTCGACGAGTTCCTCGAAGCTGATTTCCGGCGCGGGGTCGCTCAGGTGCCTGAGCACCGCATACATGCCGCCATGGATGAAAATGAAGGTCATCGTGGCCAGGCGCGACGTCACCGCGTACTGCGGGTGATGCAGCAGATACTGCAGCGTCAGTTCCTGCAGAAAGCGGATCAGTGGCGCCATGTCCTGCTCGGCCTGGCCGAGCAGGGCGGCGCGGGCATAGCGCAGATTGCGTTGTTCCTGCTCCATCAGGAAGTCATGAATGACCTCGAGAATGGTCCGGATCGCCTCGGTGACATCCATCCGCGCGATCCGTGCCGCCTCGGGCTTGAGCCGCGCGATCATTTCGTTGATGAAACGCTCGCGCATGGCGTCGTGCACGGCTTCCTTGTTGGCGAAGTACTCGTACAGCGAGCCCACGCTGATGCCGGCGATCTCCGCGATGTGCGAGGTGGTGGTGCCCGTCAGTCCGTGTTTGCCGAGACTGATGAAGCCCGCCTCGATGATGGCGTCGACGGTGGCCTTGGCGCGTGGTTGCCGGGGTGTGCGGGGAGTGGCCATGATCCGAATTGAATCCGAATGATCTTTCGGATTAATTTCACAGAACAGGTTGTGACAGTCAAGACTGTAACTGTGATCTTCATCGGTTCGAGAGGTACATGATCATGTCCACGTCCATCCAGACGCCATCATCCCCCGTGTCGCGTGCCTTGACGGGTGCCCAGGTCGGCATTCCGCCACGCCACATGAACTTCCGTTTCCCGGAAACCGCCGAGCGCTATTTCGCGTTCAACAACAATGCCCTGGCCAGCCAGCTTTTCGTGGTGTTTTCGGGCATTTTCCCGCCCGGCGAGCGTTTCTTCATGGAGTCGGTGCGGCATTTCCGTGAGCGTATCAGCGACCCGGTGCTGCGCGCCGAAATAGCCGGCTTCATGGGTCAGGAAGCGCTGCACGGGCGTGAGCATGACAAGCTCAACGACTATTTCCGTGCGCGTGGCCTGGACCCGGATTTGCCGGATCGTTTCGTGCGTTTCGGCTTGCGCCAGCTCGAGCGTTTTGCGCCGCGTCTTCAGCTCGCCTGCACCACCGCCATGGAGCACTGGACAGCCCATCTCGCCGAACAATGGCTGACGCACACCGAGTTTGCCGCTACCTCCGACGCCGAGATGCTCAAGCTCTGGTACTGGCATGCCGTCGAAGAGCTGGAGCACAAGTCGGTGGCCTATGACGTCTTTGAACAGGTGGGCGGTACGCTGGCCGAGCGCCGCGCCGCCGTGGCGATGCTGCTGGTGTTCATGGCCCCGCCGATTCTCGGCAGCTGGCTGCTTCTGATGGCCAAGGATGGCCAGCTTGGCAACTGGCGCGAGAACGCCAGGGGCATCAAGGCTCTGTTCGGCCGCGACGGCTTTCTGACTGCGGTGTTCAAGTCGATTCCCGACTACCTGAAGGCGGACTTCCACCCCAGCCAGCAGCAGACAATGGCTCTTGAAGCGGAATGGAAGCAGCGGCTTTTTGTCGAGGGCGGCATGCTGAGCGCGGAATTCAGCAACCGTCAGGCGGTGGCACTGGCCAGCTGAGTCCGGCCGCTTTTTCCCTGAGCGTTGAACGGCGGCGTCTCCCTTCAGGAGGCGCCGCCTTTTTTCATGGCGGGTCGCGTTTCAGCGTGACTGGTAGCCGGCCAGAAACAGTGTCACGTTGGCCGCAATCAGCGCCTCGTCCTCGGCGGGTGAGGGTTTGCCCATGCCAAGCAGCGCGCGAACATGCGGGCTGCCCAGCTGCAAGGCCAGGAACTGTTCTGTCGCCAGTGTCACATCCTCGATGTCCAGTTGCCCGGCCCGCACCGACGCCGACAGGTAGCCATGCACCAGCTCGCGAACGCGTTGCGGGCCTGCCTTGAAGAAGCGCGAACAGACCTCGGGCTGGCTGCTGGCGATACCGAACAGGGTGCGGTGAATCTGCAGCACGTCATCGGCGCGCATCAGCGCGAGAAATTGCCGGGCGATTTGCGCCAGGCCGTCCGCCGGACGGGAGGGATCGAGCGGGCTTTGGGCGACGTCCTCGAACATGCGCTCGGTACGACAGGTCACGCAGGCCTCGAACAGCGCTTCCTTGCTGGGAAAGTAGTTGTACAGCGTCATCTTGGAGACGCCCGAGGCCTGGGCCACGGCATCCATGCTGACCCGGTCGTAACCCTGTTCGAGGAACTGCTGCGAGGCGGCCTCGATGACACGGCGCATGCGCTCGGGGTCGCGGGGACGTCCGCGCCTAGGGGAGGTGTCGTTCATATATATACTTGACAGTCCAGTAAATCAGTAATATTACTATACGACATAGTATAGTTAATGGTCAAAGCCTGGGCCCGCCATGTCGATGTCATTCACAGTATCCCTCAATCGGCTTCCCGTGGTCATGACGGCCGGTCTTGCCGTGCTGCTTTCCGCCTGTGCTGCCACGCCGCCGTCCCCGGAAGTCTCGCTCTCCGGGAGCTATCGCCATGGCGGCGAGACGACCATCCTGACGACCTCCGCTGACTGGTGGCAGGACCTCGGTGATCCGGTGCTGGACCGGCTTGTTGCCCGTGGCCTGGCCAGCAATCATGACACGCGCGTGGCCATTGCCCGTGTACAGCAGGCGCGTGCCGGCCTGATGGCGCAGCAGTCGCGACTGCTGCCCGGCCTGTCCGCCACCGGCTCCGAGTCCGACAGCCGCAGCGAGCTGCCGGCTGTCTACAAGAACGGCGAGCCTGACGTGCAGGCCTCGCGCCTGGCGCTGGACCTGAGCTGGGAGCTGGACCTGTTCGGTGCCGCACGTGCCGCACGCCGGGCTGCGCGCCATGACCTGCTGGCTGCGCAGTCCGGTGTCGACGGCGCCCGTCTGCTGGTCAGCGGCGAAATCGCCCGTCAGTACCTGAGCTGGCGCGCAGCGCGCGAGCGTCTGCAGCTGCTGGATGCCACGCTGGCAACGCTGGACACGACGGAGCGACTGATCCGTCGTCGCCATGCCCTGGGCCTGTCCAGTGCGCTGGATGTCGAGCTCGCCAGCGGCCAGTCGCTGGATGCCCAGGCCCTGCGCCCCGGACTCAACACCCTGATGACGGCCAGCGAGGCCCGGCTGGCGGTGCTGCTGGGGGACAATCCGTCGCAGCCAGTGGCCGAGCTCAAGGATCTGCCGGTGCGCATGGCCTGGCCGGCAGCCGGTCCGGTGCCGACCGGTCAGCCCGTGGATCTGCTGGCGCGCCGCCCCGATCTGCGTGCCGCCGAGCAGCAGCTGGCGGCAGCCAGCGAGCGTCTGCGCGAGGCGCGCCTGAATTTCCTGCCGCGTGTCTTTCTCAGTGCGGTGCTGGGCAGCCAGCGCCTGACCATCAACGAGGTGGCCCTGTCGCCAGTGCGCTATTCGCAGGTGGCGGCGGCGTTCAGCGCGCCGCTGTTCGCCGGCGGCCTTGTGCAGGCCGGCAACCTGGCGCAGTCGGCGCGTGAGCGCGAGGCGCTGCTGGATTACGAGAAGCGCATTCTCACGGCGGTCGAGGAAGTCGAGGTCAGCCTGACCGCGCTTGCCGACGAACGCCGCCGTCGCGAGCTGCTGCAGGGCGCTCTGCATGCCCGTCAGCAGGCACTGCGTCAGGGTAACAGCCTGTACCGCGCCGGCCAGATCGATCTGCTGCAGCTGCAGACCTTGCAACGCGCCGCACTGGCTGCCGAGCAGTCGCTGGTGGAGAGCCAGCTGCAGACCACCCTGAATCGCGTGCGCCTGCATCAGGCGCTGGGGGGAGGCTGGCAGCCCGCCCCCGTTTCCCAGTCTTCGTCCCCGAGGTCGTCGTCATGATGTCATCCCGTCCGCGTTTTCTGCTTTCTCCGTTGCGTCCGCTCGCCGGAGGCGTGGTTCTGGGGCTGTCACTGCTGACATTGAGCGGCTGCAGCAGCGAGGCGGCGCCAAGCAAGCCGCCACGCCCGGTGCTGGTGATGACCGTGGGCTCGGGTCAGGCCGCGCAGGACCCGTCGCGCACGGTGGCCGGGGTGGTGGTGGCGCGTTACGCCAGCGAGCTGGGCTTCCAGGTGCCCGGTCGCATCGGGGCACGCCTGGTCGAGGTTGGTCAGAGCGTGCGCAAGGGGCAGCCGCTGCTGCGTCTGGACAGCAGTGATTACACCCTGGCGCTGACCGCGGCCCGTGCCGAGGCCGAGCAGGCCACGGCGGACTCCAGCCGCTTTGCGGCCCTGGTCGCCGAGGGGGCGGTCAGCCAGGCCGACAACGACCGCGTGCAGGCGCGCGCGCGCGCCGTGCGTGCCCAGCTCGAACTGGCTGCCAACCGGGTGCGCTATGCCACCCTGTCCGCACCTTACGATGGCGTGATCACCGCCGTGCACGCCGAGGCGGGCCAGGTGGTGGGCGAGGGCATGCCGGTGGTGTCGGTGGCGCGTCCCGGAGAGATCGAGATCGCAGCCGACATTCCCGAGGCCCTGGTGGCCGACGTTGCCTCGCTGCCTGCGCAGGCCGAGGTCTGGGGTGCCGGTGGTGCGCCGTTTGCCGTGCGCCTGCGCGAGGTGGCACCCACCGCCAGCCAGCCCTTGCGTACCTATCCGGCCCGGTTTTCCCTCAGCGGTCTGACGGCTGACGCTCGTCAGCGCCTTCATCTGGGCATGACCGCTCAGCTGCGCTTTGCCGCGGTGCCGTCGAAGACCATGCCCGGTGAGCGGGTGGTGCTGCCGGCCTCGGCGTTGTCGAAGGCGGCGCAGGATGCCTTTGTCTGGGTGCTGCCGGCTGGCAAGGACCGCCTGCAGCAGCAGCCGGTGCAGGTGCTCAGCCACGGCAATGACACGGTGACGGTCAGCGGCCTGGCGGATGGCGCGCGCGTGGTCATTGCCGGGGTGCAGAAGCTCGATGGCGGGATGCGCGTGCGTGCGGTCGAGCGCAGCGGCGCCGGCCTGGATCTGGTGGCGAGGGCGCGCTGATGAAGGGCTTCAACCTCTCCGCCTGGGCGGTCAATCACCGCGCCCTGGTGATCTTCCTGATGCTGGCCTCGCTGCTGGCCGGTGTGGTCGCCTTCAACGGCCTAGGCCGCCAGGAGGATCCCGAGTTCAACGTGCCGGCGATGACGGCCGTGGTGGCCTGGCCGGGCGCCAGCGCGCAGGAGGTGCAGGACCAGGTGCTCAACCGCATGGAGCAGGCGGTGCAGGAGCTGCCCAACATCAAGTACGTGCAGAGCTTCGCGCGCCAGGGCTATGGCGGCATGACCGTGGTCATCGACGGACGCAACTCCGGGGACGAGCTGAAGGCGCTGTGGTACCAGGCGCGCAAGAAGATCGGCGACATCCAGCGCGAGTTCCCTGCCGGCGTGCGCGGTCCGTTCTTCAATGACGAGTACACCGATGTCTATACCGCGCTCTATGCCCTGCGCGGAGACGGCCTGACCCAGGCCGAGCTGCAGGAGTTCGCCGAGCAGATCAAGCGTCGCCTGCAGCGGGTGCCGCAGGCCAACAAGGTCAACATCCTCGGCAAGCAGCCCGAGAAGATCTATGTCGAGCTCTCCAGTCGCCGGCTCGCCGCCCTCGGCCTGCCACCGCAGGCGGTGTTCGAGGCCATTGCCCAGCAGAACCAGGTACGACCCTCGGGCTCCATCGACACCGCCGGTGACCGTGTCTTCGCCCACATCGACGGCAGCCTGCGCTCGGTCGAGGATGTCGCTGATGTCAGCCTGTCGGCAGGTGGTCGCCTGATCCGTCTCGGCGATGTCGCCAGCGTGCGCAGCGGCTACGAGGATCCGGCCAGTGCCACCATCCGCCACAACGGCCACCCCGTGCTGGCGCTCGGCGTGACCATGGTGCCCAAGGCCGACATCATCCGTTTCGGTCGTGATCTGGAGACTGCGCTGGCGGCCATCCGTGCCGATCTGCCGGTGGGGGTGGAGCTCATCCAGTATGCCGACCAGCCCACGGTGGCCGCCTCCTCGGTGGCCGAGTTCCAGACCGCGTTCATCGAGGCGCTGGTGATCGTGCTGGCGGTGTCCTTCCTGTTCCTTGGCTGGCGTACCGGCATCGTGGTCGCGGCCTCGGTACCTCTGGTGCTGGGCATCGTGGCGGTGATCATGAAGGCCACCGGCTGGAATCTCGACCGCATCACCCTGGGCTCGCTGATCATCGCGCTCGGCCTGCTGGTCGATGACGCCATCATTGCCGTCGAAATGATGGTGGTGAAGATGGAGCAGGGCTGGGATCGCGTGAAGGCGGCCACCTTCGCCTACAGCTCGACGGCCTTTCCCATGCTGACCGGCACACTGGTGACGCTGGCCGGCTTCATGCCGGTGGGCTTCGCCGAGTCGACCTCGGGCGAGTATGCCGGTGGCATCTTCTGGATCGTCGGCATCGCGCTCATCGTGTCCTGGTTCGTCGCGGTGCTGTTCACGCCCTATCTGGGCGTGGTGCTGCTGCCGGACAACCTGGCCTCGCGCGGGCATCATGACCCGTATGACCGGCCGATCTACACCCGCCTGCGCGCCTGGGTGGACTGGTGCGTGGCGCACCGCCGCAGCGTGCTGCTGGGCACCGTCGCGCTGTTCGTGCTCGCGGTCGCCGGCATGAAGCTGGTGCAGCAGCAGTTCTTCCCGACGGCGTCGCGGCCCGAGCTGCTGGTCGAGCTGCGCCTGAAGGAGGGTGCCTCGTTCCAGGCTACCCAGCAGGAGGTCATCCGGCTGGAGAAGATCCTTGCCAAGGACAAGGACATCGCCTTCTTCACGGCCTACACCGGTCAGGGTTCGCCGCGCTTCTACCTGTCGCTGCAACCCGAGCTGCCCAATCCCGGCTATGCCCAGTTCGTGATCATGACCCGTGACCTGGAGGCGCGCGAGGCGGTGCGTGCGCGCCTGCTGGCGCTGTTCGAGGCGGATCGCGAGTTCCCGACCCTGCGCGGCCGCGTTCTGCGTCTGGAGTTCGGCCCGCCGGTGGGCTTCCCGGTGCAGTTCCGCGTGGTCGGACCGGATGCCGCCGAGGTGCGTCGCATTGCCTACCAGGTGCGCGACATCGTGCGTCAGAGCCCGCTGGTGCGTGACACCCAGCTGGACTGGAACGACCAGGTGCGTGCCCTGCGCCTGAACGTGGACCAGGACAAGGCGCGCCAGCTCGGCATCAGCAGTGCCGACATTGCCGACACCGTGCAGACGGTGCTGTCGGGCGCGCCGGTGAGCCAGGTGCGGCGCGGCGAGGAGCTCATCGACATCGTGGTGCGCGGCACGCCCGAGGAGCGCCAGTCGCTCAGCGGCGTTGGTGACATCGCGCTGTTCTCGCGCGTCGGCGGCGCGGTGCCGCTGAGCCAGGTCGCCGAGGTCGAGTCGACCTTCGAGGAGCCGGTGCTGTGGCGGCGCAACCGCAACCAGGTGCTGACCGTGCGCAGCGACGTCGCCGACGGCGTGCAGGCACCATTCGCCACCCAGCAGATCTGGCCGTCGCTGAAGCCGGTGCTGGATGCGCTGCCGCCCGGCTACGAGATCCAGCAGGGCGGCGCCATCGAGGAGAGCGTGCAGGCCAACCAGAAACTGGCCGCGGTGTTCCCGGTCATGTTCCTGGTCATGCTGACCTTCCTGATGCTGCAGCTGCAGAGCTTCTCGCGCACCTTCATGGTGTTCCTGACCGCGCCGCTGGGTCTGATCGGCGTGGTACCGGCACTGCTGCTGTTCAACGCGCCGTTCGGTTTCGTCGCGCTGCTCGGGGTGATCGCGCTGGGCGGCATGATCATGCGCAACTCGGTGATCCTGGTGGACCAGATCGAGCAGGACATCCGCCAGGGCGCGGCGGCATGGACGGCCATCGTCGAGGCCACCGTGCGTCGCTCGCGGCCGGTGGTGCTGACGGCGGCAGCGGCCATCCTCGCCATGATCCCGCTGTCGCGCAGCGTGTTCTGGGGGCCCATGGCGCTGGCCATCATGGGCGGTCTGGTGGTGGCCACCGCCCTGACCCTGCTGTTCGTGCCCGCGCTCTACGCGACCTGGTTCAAGGTGCGGCAGCCTGAGGCCACAGGCGAGGGCGGTCAGCTGCCATCCGGCGGAGTGGTTGCGCATTGATCGGCGGTGCTTCGACGAGATCGGCTGACCGGGTTAGACTCCCGGCCAGCTGACCGTCGCGGGTGACGCGGCGGCAATGAAAACCAGACCACCGAGGCGTTACATGAGCACACCGCGCGCACGCATCCTGGGGTTGGGCACCTTCGTGCCGGCCCGCACCGTCACCAACCATGACCTGGCCGAAGTCATGGAAACCAGCCACGACTGGATCGTCGAGCGTTCCGGCATCGAGGAGCGCCACTGGGTCGATGCCGAGGAAGGCAACTACACCATGGGCGTGAAAGCGGCACGTGCAGCGCTCGCCGACGCCGGTGTCGATGCGTCCGAGATCGATTGCATCGTCTACGCCACGCTGTCACCGGACTACTTCTTCCCCGGTTGCGGCGTGCTGGTGCAGCGCGAGCTGGGCATCGGCCATGTGCCGGCCTTCGACATCCGCCAGCAGTGCTCCGGTTTCATCTACGGCCTGCAGATGGCTGACGTGTTCATTCGCGCCGGCCAGTACAGGAAGATTCTGGTGATCGGTGGCGAGGTGCACTCGCGCGGCCTCGACAAGACCACCCGTGGCCGTACCGTCAGCGTGCTCTTCGGCGATGCTGCCGGCGCCGCCGTGGTAGGCGTCAGCGATGATCCGGAGGCCGGCATCCTGATCACCCGCGTGCACTCCGACGGCAGCGATGCCGAGTGCCTGGCCATGCAGTACCCCGGCATGGCCGCCGGCCGTGACAGCTACGTCACCCACGACGACGTCGAGTCCGGTCGCATCTTCCCCAACATGGAAGGCCAGAAGGTGTTCAAGAACGCGGTCAAGCGCATGCCCGAAGTCATCCAGGAAGTGCTGGACGCCCAGGGGCTGACGGTCGCTGACATCGACATGCTGATTCCGCACCAGGCCAACCTGCGCATCAACGAGATGGTCGCCAAGCAGATCGGCATCGACGCATCGCGCGTGCACAACAACATCCAGAAGTACGGCAACACCACCGCCGCCACGATTCCGCTCTGCCTGTCCGAGGCGCGTGCCGAAGGCAAGGTCAAGAAGGGCGATCTGGTCTGTCTGGTGGCCTTCGGCTCCGGCTTCACCTGGGGCTCGGTGCTGATGCGCTGGTAAGCCCGTCGGGGGCGTGGCCGGTCATCGGCCGCGCAGCCCCGCCAGCAGCACCCGCACCATGTCATCGACAAGACGTGTCGTATCCCCCCAGGGGTATTCCGGAATGGTGATGACATTCAGTAATACCCCCTGCATGCCGCAGAGCAGCAAGTTCAGCACCTGCTCCGGATCTCCAGGTGCCAGAGTTCCCGATGCCTGCGCCTCGACGATGGCGTCACGCAGGATGTCCAGCCGTGCCAGAACGCCGGCACTGTCGACGAAATAGCGATCGTTCTCGTCCGAGGGCTGATCCTCGATCAGGAAAATGGCGCGATAGTCATTCGGCCGTGCCAGCCAGAAATCCATGAAGGTCCGGCACAGTGCCGGCAGCCTGTCTTTGGCTCCCGTGTCACGCCGGCAATCAGCCATCCGCACCAGAAGCTGCTCGAAGAGCTCGCCCCAGAGGTGCAGCAGCAGCTGGCGCTTGGCGGGAAACAGCGTGTACAGCGCAGCCGGAGAGCAGCCAGCGCACTGGGCTATCTTGCGCATCGACACGCCGGCATAGCCTTCCTGCACGAACAACGTGCGTGCCGCTGAAATCACGCGCAGGCGAATGTCATCGGTCTGCTGGCTGCTGCGTGGCGGGCGACCGCGACGGTTGCCGGAAGATTGGGTCAGAGTCATGGCTTGATTTAATTGAACGCGTTCATTATATTTTCCCACAAGCACTCAGTCAGGTGGCGGATACCATGAACTATAGCGACAAGAGTCCGGCAGAGGGGCCATTAGATGTCATTGTGGTCGGCGCCGGCTTTGCCGGCTTGAAGGCGGCACTGACCCTGAAGCTGGCCGGCAAGCGCGTGCGCGTGCTGGAGGCGCGTGACCGCGTTGGTGGCCGTTCAATGCCCGGCGAGATCTGCGGGCAGGTCATCGACCTCGGCGGCCAGTGGGTGGGCCCTGAGCAGCACCTGCTGCTGGCCGAGGCCCGCGACTTGGGCGTGGCGACGTATCCCCAGTACACCCGTGGAGCCAGTCTGCTCTCGCGCCAGGGCAAGGTCAGCAGCTACCACGGTGACATTCCAAAACTGCCGCTGCTGTCGCTTCTGGAGCTGGGCCTGCTTGAACGCCGCTGGCAGCGGGAAATGCGCAGCCTGCCAAAGGATGCACCCTGGACCACCGCGCGCGCCGGCGAATGGGATGCCGAGAGCATCGAGAGCTGGATACTCAAGCATGTGCGCACCGCCGGAGCGCGCGACTTCGCGCGCACGCTGACACGTGCAGTGCTCTGTGCCGAGCCGCGTCAGGTCTCGTATCTGTGCTTCCTGAACTATCTGCGTCAGGGCGGGGGGCTGGAGACACTGATCGGTACCGAGGGCGGTGCTCAGCAGGACAAGTTCGCCGGCGGCGCCTGGCAGATTCCCAGTCGCATGGCGGAGCGGCTGGCGGGTGACATCCTGCTCGACGCGCCGGTGCTGGCCGTCGAGCAGGATGACGACGGTGTGACCGTGATCGCCCGCGGCGAGCGCCATCGCGCCCGTCACCTGATCATGGCCGTGCCGCCACTGCTGGCCAGCCGCATCCACTTCAACGCGGCGCTGCCCTCGAAGCGCAACGCCCTCAACGAGCGCATGCCCATGGGCTCGGTGATCAAGATCCACATCGCCTACGAGCGGCCGTTCTGGCGTCAGCGCGGCCTCAACGGCGCGGTGGTCAGCACCGACCGGCATTTCAATGTCGTCTTCGACCAGTCACTGGGCGACGACAGCCTCGGCGTGCTGGTCGGCTTCATTGACGCCGACCACGCCATCGCCGCCAGCGCGCTCGGCGAGGAGGCCCGTCGCCAGCTGGTGATCAACGATCTGGTGCACTACTTCGGGCCCGAGGCCGCGCAGCCGCTGGCGATTGTCGAGCAGGACTGGACGCGCGAGACCTGGAGCCGGGGCTGCTATGTCGCGCACACGGCGCCAGGCGTCATGACCTCGTTCGGCGACGTCATCCGCCAGCCCTGCGGACGCATCCACTGGGCCGGCACCGAGACCGCCACCGAGTGGACCGGCTATCTGGATGGCGCACTGCAGTCAGGGCTGCGTGCGGCGGGGGAGGTGGTGGCGAGGCAGTGGTGACGGGTTCAGGCAGTAATCAGCAGCCTGCCGCTCCACTCACCTGAACAGGGGCAGGCAGGCCAGCGCAAGCTGCTCGACGTGGCGGTGGTCGGTGCCGCAGCAGCCCCCGATGACATTGAGCTGCCTCAGCTGCTGCTGCTTCAGATCAGCATATTCCCGGCCCAGTTGCGCCGGGTTGCCCACATCCAGCTCGGAACATTCATTCAGTTCGGCATGACTCATTCTCGAGGCATTCGCGCGCAGCCCGCGTATGCGCGCCGTCCACGGATCGCTGCCACGCACGACCGTGTCGAAGTGACTGGGATGGGCACAGTTGATCATGTAGTAGGCCGGGTAACCGGCACTGAGTTCATCGATGGACGTGATGGCGTCGCCGAGTGATTGCCCCGTGGGCAGCTTTCCGTCTGTTTCCACCGTGAAGGAAATCACCACGGGCATGTTCACGCGCCGTGCAGCCAGGGTGATGCCGGCAGCTTCCTCGACATGGTTCATCGTGATGGCGGTGACCAGATCGGCCGCCGAGTCAGCGAAGGTCTCCACTTGCGGCGAATGGTAAGCCTCGGCCTCGCTCGTCGACATGGCATGGTCCGGCACGTAGCCGTCACCGCGAGGCCCTATGCACCCGCTGATGACAATCGGAGTACGCTGGCTGGCATGCTCGGCACGGATGTCCTCGAGCATGCGGACCAGCTTCCTGTTGACGCTGGCCAGGTCGTCACGGCCATAGCCCAGCCTGCTGCCCCAGTCCGGATTCGAACGCCAGCTGGCAGTTTCCAGGACCAGCCCGACCTCGAGCCGTTCGGCCAGTGCGGCGTATGTCGTGAAGTACCGGCGCAGCGCAGCCTCGCCTTCGGGCGTTCGCAGCAGATCAAATGCGGCGAAAAGCGGAAGCTCCAGGCCCTCCAGAAAAATCAGCGTGGTTTCTATGCCGCCATCGGTGAGGAAAAGCTCGCCGCCGAGCTGTGGCAGGGATTTTCTGTACAGGGCCATTGCCGTCTCCTGTGCCAGGCATCCGCCACTGGCGTGAGGCTCATGCGCCTGCCAGTCGCGTCAGATAGGCCGACGCGGTAATGCAGGTGAGCGCAAAGAGCGGAATATTGGATAGCACGAACAGCAGGAAGCGGATCTCGATCCGGTTTGCCAGCGCCTGCACCAGACTGTGCGCCACGCGCAACATCACATAGGTCCAGGCAAGACCAAGGCTGATGGTCGAGTCGACCGAGAGCACGGCCAGAGAGATTGCTATGGCATAGAAGACGGTTGGCTGTTCCATCAGGTGGTTGTAGTTGTCAGCCTTCCAGCGCACCCTGGCCGGAAGCAGCGCCATCTGCTCGCCGCGTGGCGCCTCCGGATCCGGCTTCATCCCGGCGGCAAACATCGCCGGCAGACGGGTCGCATACATCCACACCCACATGACCATGGACCACGCCACCAGCGCGATGACCGGACCCAGCATGTCGAAGGAGGCATTCATGCGCTGTTCTCCGTTGCCGGCAGAGGCGTGTGCCGGACCTGCCGCTTATTTGGACAACGTCAGTCGGCGTCCGTCAACACCGTTCATCCTGTCGTGACGGCTTCCCTTTCCAGCAACCCCAGCATGGCCTGCGCCGCCCGTGACAGCACTCGCCGCGGATGATGCACCACGCCCAGGTCGCGACGCAGCGCCACGCCTTGCACCGGTACGGCGACCACGTCGGCGTCGCAGAGATTGGCCGGCAGCACGCTCCAGCCCAGGCCGATGGAGACCATCATCTTGATGGTCTCGAGGTAGTTGGTTTCAAGGTGCACCTGCAGCTGCAGGCCCTCGCGCCGGAACATGCTCTCGGCGATCTGGCGCGTGAAGGTGTTGGGCGAGGGCAGGATGGCTGGGTGTGCGGCGAGGTCGGCGGCGCGTATGCCGACCGGACCGGCAGCGCCTGCGTGTGCTGCCAGCGGGTGCCCGGCGGCGACCACGAAGGCAAGCGGATCGGGCCAGATCACCCGTGCGATGAGGCGCTCGTCCGGAATGGGCGGCAGCGTGACGATGCCCAGCTCGAGATCGCCGTCGAGCACCGCGTCATAGGCCTGCTCGGAATCAATGAAGCGGATGTCCAGTCGCACCTGCGGGTGCATGGTGCTGAACGCACGCAACGCCGGCGGCAGGCGATGCAGGCCGATGTGGTGGCTGGTGCCGACCGTGAGCGTGCCAGTGAGCTGACCGGTGGCGGCTTCGGCGTAGTCACTGACCACGCGCCGCATGTCATCGAGGTCGTGCAGCCACTGGCGCGCGCGCGGCAGCAGGGCACGACCGGCCTCGGTCAGCGTGATGCGACGGCCGACGCGATCGAACAGCGGGGTGCCGAGCTGCTCCTCCAGCGCCTGGATGCGCTTGCTCACGGCGGGCTGGGTCAGGTGCAGCGCATCGGCGGCCTGCGAGAAGGACTCGTGGCTGGCAACTGCGATGAAGGCTTGCAGGACGGCGGTATCCATGTCATTCCGCTAAAGAATCATATGTATAAAAACTATAAATTGGATTTATTGAATAGGCCAGACTAGTCTTGCCTCATCCGAAAAGCGCCTGCTGACGCGTCAGCACGGCGGCAATCTGCTGAGGAGGCTGTCATGGCCGGCAAGACCCTGTACGACAAGTTGTGGGATGACCATCTCGTTGCCCAGCGCGACGATGGCTCCTGCCTCATTTACATCGACCGTCAGCTGCTGCACGAAGTGACCTCGCCGCAGGCCTTCGAAGGCCTCAAGCTGGCCGGTCGCCAGCCCTGGCGCATCGATGCCAACGTCGCCACGCCGGATCACAACGTGCCCACCGACAAGGCCGAGCGCGCCGGTGGCGTCGTCGCCATCGCTGACGAGACCTCGCGCATCCAGGTGCAGACGCTGGATGACAACTGCCGCGACTTTGGCGTCGTCGAGTTCACCATCAATGACGTGCGCCAGGGCATCGTGCATGTCGTCGGTCCCGAGCAGGGCCTGACGCTGCCGGGCATGACCGTTGTCTGCGGCGACTCGCACACCGCCACCCACGGCGCCTTCGCCTGCCTCGCGCACGGCATCGGCACCTCCGAGGTCGAGCATGTGCTCGCCACCCAGTGCCTGATCCAGAAGAAGTCGAAGAACATGCTGGTTCGTGTCGACGGCGTGCTGGGTGCCGGCGTGACGCCCAAGGACGTCGTGCTCGCCATCATCGGCAAGATCGGCACCGCTGGCGGCAACGGCCACGCCATCGAGTTCGGCGGCCAGGTCTTCCGCGACATGAGCATGGAAGGCCGCATGACCGTGTGCAACATGGCCATCGAGGCCGGTGCACGCGTTGGCATGGTCGCCGCTGACGACAAGACCATCGAATACTTCCGCGGCAAGCCGTTCGCGCCCACCGGCGACCAGTGGGACGCCGCCGTGGCCTACTGGCAAACGCTGCACTCCGACGCCGACGCCGTGTTCGACACCGTCGTGGTCATGGATGGCGCTGCCATCGAGCCGCAGGTGAGCTGGGGCACCAGCCCGGAGATGGTGGTGCCGGTCACCGCCAGCGTGCCGACCCTGGATGATGCCGAGGATGCCGTCGAACGCAACTCGTTCGAGCGCGCCTACCAGTACATGGGTCTGCATGCCGGTCAGAAGATCACCGACATCAAGCTCGACCGTGTCTTCATCGGCTCCTGCACCAACTCGCGCATCGAGGATCTGCGTGCCGCCGCCGCCGTCGCCAAGGGCCGCCAGGTCGCCAGCACGATCAAGCAGGCCATGGTGGTGCCGGGTTCCGGTCTGGTGAAGCAGCAGGCCGAGGCCGAAGGACTCGACCAGATCTTCCTCGCTGCCGGCTTTGAATGGCGCGAGCCGGGCTGCTCCATGTGCCTGGCCATGAATGCCGACAAGCTCGGTGCCGGCGAGCACTGCGCGTCGACGTCCAACCGCAATTTCGAGGGTCGCCAGGGCAATGGCGGCCGTACCCACCTGGTCAGCCCGGCAATGGCGGCGGCGGCGGCAATTGCCGGCCACTTCGTCGATGTCCGCAGCTTTTGACGCACTGATCCGGAAAAGGCAAGAGGAGCAAGATCATGCAGAAGTTCACCGTCGTCAAAGGCCTTGCCGCGCCGCTGGATCGCGCCAATGTCGATACCGACCAGATCATTCCGAAGCAGTTCCTGAAGTCGATCAAGCGCACCGGCTTCGGCGTCAACCTGTTCGACGAGTGGCGCTACCTCGACGAGGGCTATCCCGGCCAGGATTGCAGCACGCGTCCGCTCAACCCGGACTTCGTGCTCAACCAGGCCCGCTACCAGGACGCGCGCGTGCTGCTGGCACGCCAGAACTTCGGCTGCGGCAGCTCGCGCGAGCACGCGCCGTGGGCTCTGGACGAGTACGGCTTCCGCGCCGTCATCGCCTCCAGCTATGCCGACATCTTTTTCAACAACTGCTTCAAGAACGGCATGCTGCCGGTGATCCTGCCGGAAGCCCAGGTTGATCAGCTGTTCCGCGAGTGTTTCGCGACCGAGGGCTACGAGATCACCGTCGACCTGGAAAAGCAGCAGGTCATCACGCCGAGTGGCGAGGCCTTCGGTTTCGAGGTCGATGCCTTCCGTCGTCACTGCCTGCTCAACGGCCTCGATGACATCGGCCTGACCCTGCAGGATGGCGATGCCATCCGTGCCTTCGAGGCGAAGGCGAAGGTGGCGCGCCCCTGGGTGTTCAATGCCTTGCGCAGCGCCTGAAACGACCTGAAGTTATTAACGCAAGAGATTGATTAGCATGAGCAAGCATATTGTCATTCTGCCCGGTGACGGCATCGGTCCGGAAATCATGGCGGAAGCCGAGAAGGTCCTCGCCAAGGTCAACGACCAGTTCGGCCTCGGCCTGAGCTGGAGCCACGAGCTGCTGGGCGGCGCCGCCATCGACGCCCACGGCGTGCCGCTGCCGGATGTCACCCTGGACGCCGCGCGCAAGGCCGATGCCGTGCTGCTCGGCGCCGTCGGCGGTCCGAAGTGGGACCAGATCGAGCGTTCGATCCGCCCGGAGCGCGGTCTGCTCAAGATCCGCTCCGAACTCAATCTGTTCGCCAACCTGCGTCCGGCCATCCTGTATCCTCAGCTGGCACATGCCTCGTCGCTGAAGCCGGAGCTGGTCGCCGGCCTCGACATCCTGATCGTGCGCGAGCTCACCGGTGGCATCTACTTCGGCCAGCCGCGCGGCATCCGCACGCTGGAGAACGGTGAGCGCCAGGGCTACAACACGGACGTCTACAGTGAATCGGAGATCCGTCGCATCGCTCACGTCGCCTTCCAGCTCGCCATGCAGCGCAACAGGAAGCTGCTGTCGGTCGACAAGGCCAACGTGCTGGAAGTCACCGAGCTGTGGAAGCAGGTGGTCAACGAAGTCGCCGCCGAGTACCCGCAGGTCGAGGTCTCGCACATGTACGTCGACAATGCCGCCATGCAGCTGGTCAAGCGCCCGAAGCAGTTCGACGTGATCGTGACCGGCAACCTGTTCGGCGACATCCTGTCGGACGAGGCCGCGATGCTCACCGGCTCCATCGGCATGCTGCCGTCGGCGTCGCTGGACCAGAACCGCAAGGGCATGTACGAGCCTTGCCACGGTTCGGCGCCGGACATCGCCGGGCAGGGCGTCGCCAATCCGCTCGCGACCATCCTGTCGGTGGCCATGATGCTGCGCTGCACCTTCGCCGAGGAGGCCGCCGCCAAGGCCATCGAGGAGGCCGTCGGCCGCGTGCTCGACCAGGGGCTGCGTACCGCCGACATCTGGAGCGAAGGCACCACCAAGGTCGGCACGGCCGCCATGGGCGCTGCTGTGGTGGAAGCGCTTTAATCAATTGAAACAATGCATTGTCGCAGCAAGTTGATGTCTTGCCGGCAGTCTTGAAGAAGCGGGCGCAAGCCCCGGAGAGAGAAAATGAAGGTTGGTCTGATCGGCTGGCGCGGCATGGTGGGTTCCGTGCTCATGCAGCGCATGGTGGAAGAAAACGATTTCGCGCACATCGAGCCGGTGTACTTCACCACCTCGGCTCCGGGCGCACCGGCGCCGTCGTTCGGCGGCAAGGCCGCCGGCACCCTGCAGGATGCCCATGACCTCGATGCCCTGCAGGCCATGGACACCATCATCAGCTGCCAGGGTGGCGACTACACCACCGAGATCTTTCCCAAGCTGCGCGCCGCCGGCTGGGCCGGCTACTGGATCGACGCCGCCTCCACGCTGCGCATGGAAGATGACGCCGTCATCATCCTCGACCCGGTCAACGGCGGCCTGATCGAGTCCGCGCTCGACAAGGGCGTGAAGAACTTCATTGGCGGCAACTGCACCAACTCCATCCTGCTGATGGGCGTCGGCGGCCTGTTCCGCGAAGGCCTGGTCGAGTGGGTCAGCTCCATGACCTACCAGGCGGCCTCGGGCGGCGGCGCCAACCACATGCGCGAGCTGCTCAAGGGCATGGGCGTGATCAATGCTGCCGTCGCCGACGAGCTCGCGACGCCGTCCTCGGCCATCCTCGACATCGACCGCAAGGTCGCGCAGACCATCCGACAGGATGTGCCGCGCGAGTACTTCGGTGCGCCCTTGGCGGGCGGCCTGATCCCCTGGATCGACAAGCAGCTCGACAACGGCCAGTCCAAGGAAGAGTGGAAGGGCCAGGCCGAGGTCAACAAGATTCTCGGCACCGAGGCCGTCATTCCGGTCGACGGCCTCTGCGTGCGCATCGGTGCCATGCGCTGCCACAGCCTGGCGCTGACCTTGAAGCTGAACCAGGATCTGCCGCTGGCCGAGATCGAGCGCATCATCCAGTCCGGCAATGACTGGGTGAAGTGGGTGCCCAATGACCGCGAGATCACCGTCAACGAGCTGACCCCGGCCAGCATCACCGGCGGCCTCAAGATCGGTGTCGGTCGCGTGCGCAAGCTCAACCTGGGCCCGCAGTACATCTCGGCCTTCGTGATCGGTGACCAGTTGCTGTGGGGCGCGGCCGAGCCGCTGCGCCGCATGCTGCGCATCCTGCTGGCACGTGGAACGGCCGCCTGATGGGTGCCATCACGCAGTCGCTGGGACTGTTCGGCGCTACCGGCGAGCTCGGTCGCGCCTTCTTTGACGGCCTTGAGGAGCAGCCGGCCTTTGTCGGTCGTCTGCGCCTGTTCGCCAGTGAGCGCTCGCAGGAAGAGACGCGTCTTTTCCGTGACAAGCCGCTGGCGGTGGAAGTTGCCGATCAGGCCGACTTCGACGATCTCAACGAGGCGGTGCTGGCCGTTCCTGCCGATATCGCCGACGAACTTGCCGGCAAGTTGCTGGCCGCCGGCGTCCGCGTCTGGGATGCCACCGGCCACCTGCGCAATCATCCGCAGGCGGTGCCGCTGAGCCAGGCTGCCCCCGACAGCCTGCTGATCGTGCTCGATGACCCGATGCAGCAGCTGCTGTCCTGGCTGCTGCCGCTGCATGCGCAGTCGCCGTTGCAGCAGCTCGACATCACCGTGCTGGCGCCGGTGTCTCTGCGCGGACGTGCCGGCATCGGCGAGCTGGCACGCCAGACCGGCGATCTGCTCAACGGCCGTGGCATCGACACCGCGGTCTGGCCGCAGCAGGTGGCCTTCAATCTGCTGTCGGCCGAGTCCTCGCTGGATCAGGCCGGCCACACGCCGCGCGAGCGACGTCTGCTGCAGGGCCTGGCACGTGCGCTGCCGGGTGTGCTGACACGGGTGCGCCAGATCATCGTACCGGTGTTCTACGGCGCTCACCTCGACGTGCGCTGGCAGCAGCAGGACGTCCTCTCGCGTGCCGCCATGCTGGCCCTGTTCAAGCAGCAGCCGGGCGTGCGCGTGCACGACAAGCCGGCGGCGGAAACGCAGCCCAGCCCGGTGGGTGAAGGTGTCGCCAATGACGCGGTGATCCTTTCGCGTCTGCAGCTTGACGGCACGCGCGGACACCTCAATGTCATGGCGGATCCGATCCGCGTCGGCCTGGTGCGCCCGCTGCTCGACAGCTTGCTGCAACAGGCCTGAATCAGCGACTATCCCTGCGTTTGCCGCGATACGGCTGATAACAAGAACGGGAGTGGTGGCATGGCGCGTGCGGGCGTGTTGACGGCATTGGCTTCGGCTTGCCTGTTGAGTATTTCCGGTCCGGTCCTGGCATTGTCGCTGGGCACGCCGCAGGCGCGCTCGGCGCCGGGCGAGGCCCTGCGCCTGGCGATTCCGCTGGAGAATCTGGGCGGCGTGCTGCCGGCCGAGATCGACGTCAATCTGGCCTGGGCAGAAGATCATGCCCGCCTGGGCGTGCCGTATCCGGGTTGGGGCGAGCAGATGCGCTTCTACCTGATTCCGGATGCCCAGGCAGGTCGTGCCACGCTCTATGTCACCGCGCCGCAGACCATGTATACGCAGCAGGTGTCCTTCGTGCTGCGTCTGGTCTGGCCCGGCCGTCTGCTGCTGCAGCCGGTGACCGCGACCCTGGTTGATCCGGTGCGCGCCCAGCCCCTGGCAACGCGCCCGCAGCCCGTGCTTGCCCCTGCTCGCGTCGATGCCCCGGCAGTCGCTCAGACGGTGGTTGCTCCCGCGCCGTCTGCGACAGTGTCTGCCACGTTGCCGGCAGCCAGCACGCCAGTCTCGACTCCGGCCGTGACGGCAGCGACACCCGCACCGACCTCGTCTTTCGTCACGCCAGCGGCAACCGCTCCCGTGCTCGCCGAGCCGGCATTGCGCCCCTCGGTGTCGACCGCCGCCACGCAGCCAGCCGCTCCCGCTCCGGTAGCTGTGCCAGCCCCCGTGCCGGCGCCAGCAGTACCTGCGGCTGCGCCAGCTACTGCCCCGATGCCTGAACAACCGGTCAAGCCGGTGCCGAAGGCGACCGAGCCGGCAACGGTCGAGGCACCACGTGCTGCCGTGCCCGCCGCTCCGGTACAGCTGCCGCGTGATCCCAGTCTCGACCGCTTCAGTGATCTTTCGCAGAAGCGGCTTGCCGTGCGTCCCGGCGAGACCCTCAGCGGTCTGGCGGCACGCTGGGAGGAGTCCGGTCTCAATCTGCGTCAGCGCCAGCAGCTGATCGTGCAGAGCAATCCGCAGGCGTTCATCCAGGGCGACATCAACCGGCTGCGTGCCGATGCCGTGCTGACGCTGCCGGATCTTGGCCGCCTGCCCGAGCCTGAGCCGCTGACCACCACCGTCGATGTGCCACCAGCGCCGCCCGTCGAGTCGGCGGAGACCGGTCCCGACTCGGCCCGTCTCACGCTGGAAGCGCCAGGTGCCGACGCGGGGCAGGGGGGTGACGGCCAGAGCGAGGGCAGTGGAGGCAGCGGTGGCGGCATCACGGCGGCGCTGACCGAGGCCCGCAATCAGCGTGGCGAGCGTCTGCGCGAGCGTGACCAGCTGACCCGCCGCCTGCAGGAACTGACCACGCGTGCCGAGGAGCAGGATGCCCATCTGCAGTTTCTTGACCAGCGTCTGGCGCAGCTGAACGGCACTGCGCCGGCGCCGGCCGCCAGTGACGCGGCAGAGGCACCGGTGACAGGCTCGGCAGAGTCCGCGCCACGCCGTGAGGTCTGGCTGGCCGTTGCCGGCGGCACTGTGCTGGCGCTGCTGGCTGCCTGGTGGCGACGCCGGAGAAGTGTCTGAATGTCGACGCGTTTTCCAGGCCCGCTGATGCTGGCACTGCTGCTGGCACTCAGCCAGCCGGCCGCTGCCCTGGCCGTGATGGACATGCGTGTGATTTCGCAGTCCGGTCAGCCGATGCAGCTGGAGGTGGTGGTTGATGACCTGTTCGGTACCCGCGTCCAGGACCTGAGCGTGTCGGCGGCCTCTGCGGCCGATCATCAGCGCCTTGGCCTGACGCGCCCCGAGTGGCTGGATCAGCTGCGCTTCGAGGTCAGTCCGCTCGGTGCCGGCACGGCGCGCATCCTGGTGCTGGGTGAGCGACCGGTGTCCGAGGTGTCGGTGTCCTTCCTGCTCAAGCTGCAGTGGCCGGGTCATGTCCGCTTGCAGCAGATTGCCGCGAGCATTCCCGGTGCCGATGCCAGCGTCACGATTCCGGCCACGACACCTTCCCTGCCGCTGGCGTCGTCGCCGGATTCAGCCACGCCAGCACCATCCGCCCCGGTCACCGGCGCGCAGGGCTCCGCTGGCCAGACCGGCAGCGTCAGACCGGTGCTCAACGTGATTCCCTGGCGCGGACTGCAGGCCGAACTCGACATGCGTTCCGTGCCCATGCTGGTGCGTCCCGGTGACAGCCTGAGCCGGCTCGCGCAGGCCTGGGCGGCGGCGGATCTGACCCTGGCGCAGCGTCAGCAGCTGCTGGCACAAGCCAATCCCGATGCCTTCATTGCCGGCAGCATCCATCGTCTGCGTGTCGGTGCCACGCTGGTCATCCCGCATCGGGATGCGGTCACGGTGCCGTCACCGTCGGAGGCACTGCGCTGGTTGTCCAGCGACAAGCCGGCACTGACCCGGCCAGTGCTGCTCAGCCAGGATCTGCCTGGTGGCAGCACCATTCCGGCGTCGCCGGCAGCCCGCGCCGTGCAGGCAGCCGGCAGTGCTGCCGGCGAGCCGGTGTTGACACTGCTTGCACCGACGGCGGGCGAGTCCGGCCGTGCCGACGGGACAGCCACCACGAACGAGACCGGTGACGACCTGGCCATCGCGCATGCCCTGCAGTCGGCGCGGCTGCAGCATGCCAGCCTGCTGGCCGGCCAGTCGCGCCTGCGCGGCCAGCTGCAGGCGCTGACTGACGAGGCCGCCTCGCAGCGTCTCGAGCTGGAGGTGCTGGACGGGCATCTGCAGGCACTGCAAGGTGAGGTCCCGGCTGCTGTTCCGGCGCAATCATCCCCGCCAGCCGGGGAGGTCGAGCGGGAAGCCGGCACGCCGGCGGCGGTTTCATTCTGGCGTCAGGAGTTTTTCATGTGGAGCTGGGTGGCTGGTGCGCTGTTGCTGGTGTTGTGGTTGCTGTGGCGCATGCGCCGTCAGCAGGGCGCTGAGGCGTCGTCCGGCGAGGCGGAGGCAGTTGAGCCATCAGCTCCGGCAATGGCCGCATCCGTGGCGGCTTCAGCGGCACCGGCAGCTGTCATGGACCTCCCTGCGGCAGCCGATCTGGCACGGCCCACGGCCGAGAGCGAGGCCTGGCTGGCGCGGGCGGCGGAGTCGGTGTTCGATCCTGAGGAGGAGTACGACTTCCTCGTTGACGCTGACAGCGAGGCGCACCAGACCCGGCTCGACCTGGCCCTGGCCTATCTCGACATGCAGGAAAACGAGCCCGCCCGCGCCTTGCTGCAGCAGGTGCTGGCGGGGGGCAATGACAGCCAGCGCCAGCGTGCGCAGGAAATTCTGGGGCGCCTGGCGTGACTGAGTCGCTGTCGCCGGTGGTCGCGCATCCCGGCAACCAGCGCTACGCCATCGGCATCGAATACGATGGCCGCGCCTTTCGCGGCTGGCAGACCCAGCAGGCCGGCGTGCCCAGCGTGCAGGAGACCCTGGAGCGGGCCATCGCCCGCGTCGCCAACCATCCCGTGCATGTGCATGCGGCCGGGCGTACCGATGCCGGCGTGCATGGCTCGGGCATGATCGCGCACTTCGACAGCCCGTCGCCGCGCAGCGAACGCAGCTGGCTGATGGGCGTCAACACCGCGTTGCCGGAAGGGGTCAGCCTGCGCTGGATACAGCCTGTGGCGTCAGACTTCCATGCCCGTTTCAAGGCCGTGGCACGGCGCTACCACTACGTCATCTACAACCATCCGCGCCGTTCCAGCCTGCTCGCCGGGCGCGCCACCTGGCACTACCACCCGCTGCAGCTGGCGCCCATGCAGGAAGCCGCGCAGGCGCTGGTCGGCCGCCACGATTTCAGCGCCTTCCGTGCCGTCGCCTGCCAGTCCAACCGGCCGGTGCGTGATGTGCATTTTCTGCAGCTGGATCAGGAGGGGCCGCTGTTCCGCCTCGACATCCAGGCTGACGGCTTCCTGCATCACATGGTGCGCAACATCGCCGGCGTGCTGATGGCGATCGGGCAGGGCAGGATGCCGGTGTCGTGGGCTGCCGAGGTGCTGGCCAGTCGTGATCGCACCCTGGGCGGCGTGACCGCGCCACCGGACGGCCTCTACTTCGTGGATGCCTTGTATCCGTCGGGTTTCGATTTACCGCGTGAGCCGCTGGGGCCATTATGGATGGCCGGCTGGCCTGTTCGCTGAAAAAGCGCTTGCCGGCAGCCGTGTTTGATAACTATAAGACTGGAAACATTTCTTTTGTCGTTTTTAGGGAGTCTGTCATGAAGCGTTGTGTCCCTCAGGCTGCGCTGCTTGCTGCTGCGCTGGTTCTGGCCGCACCAGCCAGTGCGATCACGGTCTCGGGCATGTCGGCGTGGTCCGGTCCGAACGAGCCCCTGAAGATGGATATCGCGCTCGACGAGCTGGGTGCCGCCAAGCCCGGCGACGTGCGCGTGCGCGTGGCATCGGCTGCCGACCACGCCCGTCTCGGTCTGAGCCGTCCTGACTGGGCAGACTCCGTTCGTTTCACCGTGCTCGATGACGGCGGCAAGCTGGTGGCCCGAGCCCGTTCCGGCGAGTCAGTCGGTGACGGTCCGGTGACCTTCATCGTGGAGCTGCAGGCACTCGGCGGCGGTCGTCTGCAGCAGGTCTACTCCGCGCTGAACGGCTCGCCGCTGGCCTCGTCCTCGGCCAGCGAAGTGACCCGCAGCGAGCCGGCGCCCCGTGCCAGCAGCCCGTCCTATGTCGAAGGCGAGCCGGTGAGCAAGCCCAAGCCGCGCATGTCGGCCCCCAAGCCGTCGCGTCCGAAGCCGGCTCCCGTGGCCGCGCCTGAGCCGGCGCCTGCCGCCGCCCCGGCTGTCGAGATCACCACCGAGCCTGTTGCCGCCGCCGCTCCGGCGACTGCCGAACCTGCCGTGGTTGTCGCCAGCAACGTTGACATGTCGGCCCCGGCCACCGGCCAGCCGGAGACCCTGGAAGCCCTGCAGCAGGAACGTGCCGTGGTGCAGACCCAGCTCCAGGACGCCCAGGCCATGGTGGCCCAGTTCGAGGCCCGTCTGCAGGCTCTGGATGCGCGCGAGACCGAACTCAATGCCGCTGCCAATCCCGATGCTGCCACCACGGATGTGGCTGTGGACGAGGTGGTGACGGAGGACGTGGCCAGCGAGCCGGCTGCAGAACCGGCTCCTGCCGAGTCTGCCTCCGGTCGTGCACCGCACGAGGTGTTCTCGATCGTCATGCTGGCCTTCATCGGCCTCATCCTGCTCGGCATCTTCGCCGTCAACAGCCTGATGGCGCGTCGCAAGTAAGACGCTCCCGTCGATGCCGGAACGGGGCCCCAGGGCCCCGTTCCGCATTTGCCTGCTTCGTGCGCTGACGGGCGGGCAATGCCTTTGCTACACTCGCGAACTTCCGCTTTTCCGGACTGAACCGCCTTGTCCATGCCTGCCGCTACCCGTACCCGTGTCAAGATGTGTGGCATCACACGGTTGTGCGATGCCCGGGCGGCAGTGGCGGCCGGTGCCGATGCCATCGGTTTCGTCTTCCATGCCCCCAGTCCGCGTGCCGTGACGCCGGCACAGGCCGCTGCCATCGTGGCGGCGCTGCCGCCGTTCGTGACCACGGTCGGTCTGTTCGTTGACGCTGACGAAGCCCGGATTCGCGATACGCTGGCCCGGGTTCCGCTGGCGCTGCTGCAGTTCCATGGGGATGAAACAGATGCCGAGTGCGCACGCTACGGCCGGCCCTGGATCAAGGCGCTGCGCGTGCATGCGGACCTCGATGTGGCGGCGGCGATGGCGGCGCACCCGGGCGCCAGCGGCATTCTGCTGGATGCCTGGCATCCGGAGCAGCATGGCGGCACCGGCCTGTGCTTCGACTGGCAGAAGATGCCGGCGACGGCCGAGCGGCCGCTGATCCTGGCTGGCGGTCTGACCCCGGACAATGTGGCTGACGCCATCCGTCAGACGCGACCCTATGCTGTAGATGTGAGTGGTGGCATCGAGCAGGCCAAGGGCCTCAAGGATGTCCACCGAATTCAGGCCTTTATGGCAGGAGTAGCTTCCGCATGAAATCGTCCCATCCGCCCATCGACTACGCCCAGTTCCCGGATCCGCACGGGCGCTTCGGCCGTCATGGCGGTCGTTTTGTCTCCGAGACCCTGATGGCGGCGCTGGATGACCTTGATCAGCTCTATGCTCGCCTCAAGAATGATCCGGCCTTCGTGGCCGAGTTCGATCACGACCTGGCCCAGTACGTCGGCCGACCGTCGCCGCTCTACCACGCCGAACGCTGGAGCCGCGAACTCGGCGGTGCGCAGATCTACCTCAAGCGCGAAGACCTGAATCACACCGGCGCGCACAAGATCAACAACACCATCGGCCAGGCCCTGCTCGCCAAGCTCTCCGGCAAGACCCGTGTCATCGCCGAGACCGGTGCCGGCCAGCATGGTGTCGCCACCGCCACCATCGCGGCCCGTCTGGGCATGGAGTGCGTGGTCTACATGGGTGCCGAGGACGTGGTGCGTCAGGCTCCCAACGTGCAGCGCATGAAGCTGCTCGGTGCCACCGTGGTACCGGTGACCTCCGGCTCGCGCACGCTCAAGGATGCACTCAACGAAGCCATGCGTGACTGGGTCACCAACGTCGACAACACCTTCTACATCATCGGAACCGTGGCCGGTCCGCACCCGTACCCGATGCTGGTGCGCGACTTCCAGTCGGTGATCGGTCGCGAGGCGCGCCGCCAGTGCCTGGCCCAGACCGGGCGTCTGCCCGATGCCCTGGTTGCCTGCGTCGGTGGCGGATCCAATGCCATCGGCCTGTTCCATCCCTTCCTCGCTGACACCGATGTCGCCATCTACGGCGTCGAGGCGGCGGGTCACGGCATCATGGCCGGGGCAGGGCAGCACTCGGCGCCGCTCAATGCCGGTCGCATCGGTGTGCTGCACGGCAACCGCACCTACCTGATGAGCGATGACAACGGCCAGATCATCGAGACGCATTCGGTGTCTGCCGGTCTCGACTATCCCGGCGTCGGTCCCGAGCACAGCTGGCTCAAGGACATCGGTCGCGTCGACTACGTCGCCATCAACGATCAGGAAGCACTGGCCGGCTTTCATCGCCTGACGCGCACGGAGGGCATCATCCCGGCACTGGAGTCCAGCCACGCGCTGGCCTATGTCGAGAAGCTGGCACCCACGATGCGTCCTGACCAGATCATCATCTGCAATCTTTCCGGACGCGGTGACAAGGACCTGCTCACCGTCGCCGGCCTGACACCACACGAGGGGTGAGCCGTGAGCCGTCTATCCACCTGTTTCCAGAAGCTCAAGGCGCAAGGTCGCAAGGCCCTGATTCCCTACGTGGTCGCGGGTGATCCCGAGCCTGGCGTCACGGTTGCCACCCTGCATGCGCTGGTCGCGGCTGGTGCCGACATCCTCGAGCTCGGCGTGCCGTTCTCCGACCCCATGGCCGATGGTCCGACCATCACCCTGGGTCATGAGCGTGCCCTGCGTCACCAGGTCAGCCTGCATGACGTGCTGGCCATGGTGCGCGAGTTCCGCCACCGTGATGCCGACACGCCTGTCGTGCTCATGGGGTACCTGAACCCGGTCGAGATCACCGGCTACGGCCGTTTTGCCGAGCTGGCCGCGGCCGCTGGCGTTGACGGCGTGCTCACCGTCGATCTGCCGCCGGAAGAGGCCGAGGAATTCAATGTCGAACTGCGTGCGCAGCACATTGATCCCATCTATTTGTTAGCTCCGACCACAACTTTGACGCGTGCGGCGAGGATTGCCGCCGCTGCCAGCGGCTATGTTTACTACGTGTCGCTGAAGGGTGTGACCGGCGCCGGCACGCTCGATACCGACGCCGTGGCCGAACGCATCAAGGCGCTGCGCGGTGTCACCGATTTGCCCATCGGAGTGGGTTTTGGTATCAAGGATCCGGAGTCCGCAGCGGCGGTCGCCCGTCATGCCGATGGCGTGGTGGTCGGCTCGGTGCTGGTGCAGCGTGCCGGCGAACTGGCTGCCACACCCGATGAAGTGCCTGCCGCGCTGGCCGCCATTCTGGCACCCTTGCGTCAGGCCATTGATCAGGTCAAATGACCGGCGTGACCCGTTGCGGGCATGTTCAGGAGTGCTGAGATGAGTTCAAACTGGCTGGAGCGCATCCTGCCCAACGTCGGCGAGTCCACGGCCGAACGTCGTGCCTCGGTGCCGGAAGGCCTGTGGCGCAAGTGCCCCAAGTGCGAGACCATCCTCTATCAGGCTGAGGTCGAGCGCAATCAGCACGTCTGTCCCAAGTGTCAGCATCATCTGCGCATCAGTGCCCGTCAGCGCATCGAGCTCACCCTGGATGCCGACGGTCGCGAGGAGCTGGCCACCGAGCTCGAGCCGGTCGACATCCTCCGTTTCAAGGACTCCAAGCGTTACGCGGACCGGCTCAGCGCGGCGCAGGGCGAGACTGGCGAGAAGGATGCGCTGGTGGTCGTCAAGGGCACGCTGAACCAGCTGCCGGTGGTGGTTGCCGCCTTCGAGTTCGACTTCATGGGCGGCTCCATGGGCTCGGTGGTGGGCGGTCGCTTTGTCGCCGCCGCCGAATACTGTCTGGCCAATCGCGTGCCGCTGATCTGCTTCGCCGCCTCCGGCGGTGCCCGCATGCAGGAAGCCCTGTTCTCGCTGATGCAGATGGCGCGCACCTCGGCGGCACTGGAACGCCTGCGCGAGGCCGGCATTCCCTATGTTTCGGTGCTCACCGATCCGGTCTATGGCGGGGTTTCCGCCAGCCTGGCCATGCTCGGTGACATCAATGCCGCCGAGCCCAATGCCCTGATCGGCTTCGCCGGCCCGCGCGTGATCGAGCAGACCGTGCGCCAGAAGCTGCCGGAGGGCTTCCAGCGCTCCGAGTTCCTGCTGGCTCACGGCACGGTGGACATCATCATTCACCGTCACGAGATGCGTGACACGCTGTTCCGGCTGCTTGCCAAGTTCATGCACTTCCCGGTGTGACACCTCTGCGCGCCCTGCGGGGCGCGTTCTGCTTCAAGTGGTTTTCCCCTCATGGTCTTTTCTTCTGTTCCGGTCTGGTTGCAGGCACTTGAACAACGACATCCACTGGCTATCGAGCTGGGCCTGGAGCGCGTCGGCCAGGTCGCCCGGCGTCTTGATCTGCTGCACTGGGACATCCCGGTCATCACCGTGGCAGGCACCAACGGCAAAGGCTCGACGGTCGCCACGTTGCGTGCGGTGGCCGCCGCAGCGGGCTGGCGGGCAGGCGTCTATACCTCGCCGCATCTGCTGCGCTTCCACGAGCGCATGGTGTTTGCCGGCGAGGAGATCCGCGATGACCAGCTGCACGCGGCACTGGAGGCCGTCGAGGCTGCGCGCGGTGACGTCAGCCTTACCTATTTCGAGCACACCACGCTGGCGGCGTTCTGGTGGTTTCGTCAATGCCAGCCGGATCTGCTGATTCTCGAGATCGGTCTGGGCGGTCGTCTGGATGTGGTTAACCTGATCGATCCGACGGTTGCCGTCATCACCAGTGTCGATCTTGATCATCAGGCATTTCTCGGCGATACCCGCGCCGAGATCGCCCGTGAAAAGGCTGGCATCGTGCGTGACGGCCGGCCGGTGGTGCTGGGCGAGAGTGATCCCGAGCCGGGCATGCTGGCGCAGATCGCGGCCCGGGGCTGTCCGGTCTGGCAGGCCGGACGCGATTTCAGCGTTCGCGACACCGACGTGATGTCCGCGAGTGGCAGGGGCCTGACCTGGTGCTGGCAGGGTCGTGACGTCATCCTAGCCGATCTGCCGCGTCCGGCGGTGGCCGTGGCCAATGCCGCCACCGCACTGGCGGCGTTGGCGGCGCTTGCCGAGGTCGGTGGTCCGCAGGTCACGGTGGATGCCGTACGTGCCGGCCTTGCCGGCGTGCAGCTGGCGGGTCGCTGTCAGCGTCTGCCGGGTCAGCCCGAGGTCTGGCTGGACGTCGGGCACAATCCGCATGGCGTGCGCTTTCTCTGGCAGCAGCTGCCGGTGCCCCGACCGGGGCAGGACACGCATGCCGTGCTGGCCATGCTCGCCGACAAGGACATCCCCGGCGTGATTGCCGCCAGTCGGGGTCATGTCCGGCACTGGTGGCTGGCCGGTCTGGATGTGCCGCGCGGCGCGTCGGCACAGCTTCTGGCCGAGTGCCTGCAGAATGCCGGCATCTCCCCGGCCGGTGTGCACGAGACCGTGCAGGATGCCCTGCAGGCCGCTCGCCAGCAGGCGCGCGAGGGCGATAGAATTGTCGTCTTTGGTTCCTTTCATACCGTGGGCGCCGTTTTGGCGATCGAGTGAGCAAGTCATGGATCTCGCAGTGAAGCAACGCATTCTCGGGGGTGTGGTGCTGGTGGCCGGTGCTGTGCTTTTTCTGCCGCTGCTGCTTGAAGGCGCCGGTGTGCGCGCCCTTCAGCCGCCAGCCGCACCGGTTGCGCCCAAGGTGCCTGACACGGCCGCGCTGGCCCCGGCCATCACGCATGAGGCTGCCGCCCTCGAGGCTGACATCAGCGCCAGCCATGGCGAACCCACGTTCTATCCGGTACAGCCGCCGACGGTCACGGTGCCGGCCCCCGAGCCCGCGGTCGAACAGCAGTTCCGCATGGTGACGCCATCGGCCGCTCCTGCGCCGGCCACGGCCCCTGCCGCTGCGGTCGAGCAAGCGGCGCCAGTGGTACCGGCAAAACCGGCAGTGGTCGAGCCTGCTGCTGCCGCTGCCTCGACGGCCAAGCCGGATGCGGCTGCCAGCGCGGCAGCGGCCAAGGCAAAGGCTGACGCCGATGCCCGCGCCAAGGCCGAGGCGGCTGCCAAGGCCAGGGCGGAAGCCGACGCCAAGGCCGCTCAGGCCCGAATGAGTGCCGACGCTCTGGCCAAGGCCAAGGCCGACGCGGCAGCCAAGGCAAAGGCCAAGGCGGAGGCAGAAGCCCGTGCCAAGGCTGAAGCGGCTGCCAAGGCGAAGGCGGCGGCCAGCAAACCGGCGGTCGCCGAGGCCGATCCGGCAGCTGCCCAGGCCTGGGTGGTTCAGGTGGCCAGCCTGTCCAGCAAGGCCAAGGCTGACGAGCTGGTGGCGACGTTGCGCGCCAAGGGCTATCGCGCCGGCATCGGCGGGCAGGAGGGGGCATGGCGGGTCAGCATCGGCCCCGAACTGGATCGTGCCGTGGCCGAGTCGGTGAAGTCGCGCGTGGCTGCGGATCCTGCCCTCAAGCTGTCTGGCTGGATCCAGGCCTATCGCCCGTAAAACCCGGCACGGGCAATGACGCTGGCGATCGTGGTTTGCTATCATGCGCGCCTTCGCGGGCTGTTGCCGCGTCTCTGAGACCGCATCCTTGCATTCTGCCGATCTCGTCATTCTGTGTGTGCTGACGCTGTCGCTGGTCTACGGCTTTGTTCGCGGCTTTGCCCGCGAGATCATTGCCCTGACAGGCTGGTTTGCCGCCGTGCTGGTGGCGCGCTGGTACAACGAACCGGTGGGCGCGCTGCTGGCGACCTGGGTCGAGACCCCGTCACTGCGCCTCCTCGCGTCCTATGGCAGCCTGTTCTTCGGCACCTTGCTGGTGTTCGGCCTGCTGGCCCAGCTGGTGAGCTTCCTCATCAGCGAGACGGCGCTGAGCCTGCCCAACCGTTTTCTGGGCGGTGTCTTCGGCGCCGGCCGCGGCATCGTGCTGGTGCTTGTCGCCCTGGTGCTGATGGCACCCTTCGTCAAGGACGATGCCTGGTTCAAGGATTCGTCGCTGCCGACGTTCTTCCTGCAATACGAGCCGCTGGTTCGCCAGCTCAAGGACCAAGCCTACACACTGGTCCGTGTTGAACAGCCGACGATGTCGACTCTGTCGTCGTCACAGCCCTGAAGAGGTCACCATGTGCGGAATCGTAGCAATCGCTGGCAAGTCACCGGTCAACCAGTCCCTCTATGATGCCCTGACCATGCTCCAGCACCGTGGCCAGGATGCCGCCGGCATCGTCACCACCGAGGGCAGCCGACTGTTCCTACGCAAGGACAACGGCATGGTGCGCGACGTTTTCCATACCCGTCACATGCTGCGACTGGCCGGCAACTTCGGCATCGGTCACGTGCGCTACCCAACGGCCGGTTCGTCGAGCTCGGCCGAGGCACAGCCGTTCTACGTAAATTCGCCCTATGGCATCACGCTGGCCCACAACGGCAACCTGACCAATGCCCACAAGCTGGCGGGCGAGATCTTCCGCACCGATCTGCGCCACGTGAACACCGACTCCGACTCGGAAGTCCTGCTCAACGTGTTCGCCCACGAGCTGCAGAGCCGCGGCAAGATCGTGCCCTCGGTGGATGACGTGTTCGCCGCCGTCAGCGGCGTGCACACGCGCTGCAAGGGTGCCTATGCCGTGGTGGTGATGATCACCGGCTACGGCATCGTAGGTTTCCGCGACCCCAACGGCATCCGTCCCATCATCTACGGCGAGCGCGACACCCCGGAAGGCAAGGAATACATCATTGCCTCCGAGTCGGTGGCGATCACCTCGCTGGGCTTTCGCGTGGTGCGTGACCTGGCACCGGGCGAAGCCGTGTTCATCAGCAACAGCGGCCAGCTGCACACCCGCCAGTGCGCCGACAACCCCGTCTATGCGCCGTGCATCTTCGAGTACGTCTACTTCGCGCGCCCGGACTCCATCATCGACAACATCTCGGTGTACAAGGCGCGTCTGCGCATGGGCGAGAAGCTGGCCGCGACCATACGCCGCGACTACCCGGATCTGCACATCGACGTGGTCATGCCGATCCCGGACACCAGCCGCACCGCCGCGCTGGAGCTGGCCAACCAGCTCAACGTGAAGTACCGCGAAGGCTTCATGAAGAACCGCTACATCGGCCGCACCTTCATCATGCCCGGCCAGGGCCAGCGCAAGAAGTCGGTGCGCCAGAAGCTGAATCCGATCGAGCTGGAGTTTGCCGGCAAGAACGTCATGCTGGTCGACGACTCCATCGTGCGCGGCACGACCTGCCGCGAGATCATCCAGATGGCGCGCGATGCCGGTGCCAGCAAGGTCTATTTCGCGTCGGCGGCGCCGGCCGTGAAATACCCCAACGTGTACGGCATCGACATGCCGGCCAAGGCCGAGCTGATTGCCCATGGCCGTACCGATCAGGAAGTCTGCGACCTCATCGGTGCCGATGCGCTGATCTACCAGAAGCTGGACGACCTGATCGCCGCCGCGCGTGAAGGCAACCCGGACATCCAGCAGTTCGACTGCTCGGTGTTCACCGGCGAGTACATCACCGGCGACATCGACGAACGCTATCTGGACGATCTGCAGGCCTCGCGCAATGATCAGGCCAAGATCGGCAAGGGCCAGGGTGCCACCATCGTCGACCTCGCCAACGGGTGAGTCGGGCAGCAGCAGGGGAGTCAGCAGATGTCAGCGAATCAGGATCCGGTCAACGACATTGCCGGCTTTGACACCGACGCGGTGCGGGCCGGCAACTACCGCAGCGAGCAGGGCGAGCATTCCGAGGCGCTGTTCCTGACCTCGTCATTCGTCTTCAAGTCCGCTGCCGAGGCGGCGGCACGTTTCGGTGGCAGCGAGCCCGGCAACATCTATTCGCGCTTCACCAACCCCACCGTGCGCGGTTTCGAGCAGCGCCTGGCGGCACTGGAAGGTGGCGAGCGCTGCGTCGCCACGGCCTCCGGCATGGCTGCCATCCTGGCCATGGTGCTGGGGCTGCTCAAGGCGGGCGACGAGGTGGTTGCCTCGCAGAGCCTGTTCGGCACCACCAACGTGCTGTTCGACAAGTATGCCGGCAAATTCGGCATCAAGACCCGTTTCGTGCCGCTCGCCGACCTGTCGGCCTGGCAGGCGGCAATCACGCCGGCAACGCGCCTGTTCTTCGTCGAGAGCCCGAGCAATCCGCTCGGCGAGCTGGTCGACATTGCCGCGCTGTCCGACATCGCGCACGCACATGGCGTGCTGCTGGCCGTCGACAACTGCTTCTGCACACCGGCACTGCAGCGTCCGCTGGCGCTGGGCGCGGATCTGGTCATCCACTCCGCCACCAAGTACCTGGACGGGCAGGGCCGCTGCCTGGGCGGCGCGGTGGTCGGTCCGCATGCCCTGCTGGAAGAGATCTACGGCGTGGTGCGCACCTGCGGCCCCAGCCTCAGCCCGTTCAATGCCTGGGTGTTCCTGAAGGGGCTGGAGACCCTGCGTCTGCGCATGGATGCCCATGCCGCCAGCGCCCTGCGTCTGGCCACCTGGCTGGAGGCCCAGCCGGAAGTCGCCGCCGTGCATTACCCGGGCCTGGCATCGCACCCGCAGCATGCGCTGGCGGCACGCCAGCAGCGCGGCTTCGGCGGCGTGCTCTCGTTCGAGGTCAGGCCGCGTGACGGCGAGACCGCCCGCGATGCCGCCTGGCGCTTCATCGATGCCACCCGCATCCTCTCCATCACGGCCAATCTGGGCGACACCAAGTCCACGGTCACCCATCCCGGCACCACCACGCACGGGCGTCTGAGTCCCGAGGCCAAGGCGGCGGCGCGCATCAGCGACGGCCTGATCCGCATTGCCGTGGGTCTGGAAGACATCGATGACCTGATTGCCGACTGCGCGCGCGGGCTGCGCGGCTGAGCGTTCCGGCTAGCGTGACCCGGCGCTTCTGTCCGGGGCTGGCGACTTGCGCCTGCTGGCGAGCAGGGCAGGCAGAAAACCCAGCACCCCGATGACCAGGGTGGCGATACCCATCAGGTAACCTTCCGGCATGACGCGCGCTCCAGTGAGGGGGACAGTGCTGACGCTAGTGCAATTCCGGGCGCGCGTGTTGCGCTGTCGGACGAGCATCAGGTTCGCTGCGCGCGAGCCCGCACCCGCAGCGTGTTCCGCAAAAATCCAGCGCTGTTCGTCCTGATCGCGATCAATCGCCATAATTTTCGCCAGTCGACACGAAACCGGGTTGTATGTGGCAAGGCGCTTGGGTAAGATGCGCTCCACTTTCAGGGACACCTGAAACGACCTCAGGCGCTTAGCTCAGTTGGTTAGAGCACCACCTTGACATGGTGGGGGTCAGCAGTTCGAGTCTGCTAGTGCCTACCAATTCCGAAACCCGCTGGCGCCCTGCGCCAGCGGGTTTTTCGTTTCTGGCGCGGCAGAGGACGATCGTTGCCCAACCGGATGCTGACCCGTGCCGGTCTCGCGCACTGGAAAGCACGACGGCATGGGCTACACTGCTCCCAAAAACGCGCCGGGAGACGACCGCGATGCTGCTCAGACAGACCATGATCATCGCCCTGTCACTCATCATCGCCACCGGATGCAACACCGATGACGCGGACAGCAGCCAGCGTCAGCCCCTGATGCGGAACGCCGGCGACGTTGCTCCGGCGGACTGGCAGCCACTGCCTTCCGCACCGGCACTGGATGCCGAGACCCGGGCAGCGCGGTTGCGAATCCTGGGGGATACCGGCGAGGACCCGAGCCGGGTGAAGCTGTGGTGGGCGGGAGTATCCACGTTCATTGTCGCCATCGGTGGCCACCTCGTGCTGCTGGATGCCTGGGAGGTGGTAGGGGTTCACAAGGGCTATGTGCCCGTTAGCCGTGACGACCTTGTCGCTCTCAAGCCGGAGGCCATCTTCATCGGTCACGGCCATTTCGATCACGCAGCGGATGCAAGGTATGTCGCGAGCCGGACGGGGGCGGCACTGGTCGCAGGCTCATCGGTGTGCGATGCGGCGCGCGCGGATGCCGCCGCGAATCCGTCCGCCCGGCCCTTTGCCTGCCTGGATCTGGGAACGGATGCCGGAAACCCCGCCGGTACCGTGTTTCCCGTGCGCGTGTTCAGAGACCTCGCCGATATCCAGATCATCAAGCACAGCCATTCTGCCGCGGATCCGGCCTCGCTGCTGCAGGGAGGCATGCCGCTGGCGTACACGCCCGAGCTGATTCCCTTCCTGCTGTCACTGAACACGGATGTGTCCGAAACGCTCTCCTTCCTGCTGACGCTGCCAGACGATGGTGGCGTTGGTCAGCCCGAAGGGGGGACCTGGGCCTATCATTTCCGTGTCGGCCGGTTTTTCCTGCTGTGGAATGATTCGACCGGAGAAATGCCGGAAAATGATCCGCAGGCCGATGCCATCCGCGACGCGATCAGATCTCTGCCGGAATGCGTGGATGTTCATGTCGAGGCGGCACGCTCAACGCTGTTCATCCCCAACCATCATGACGCCTGGTTCCCGGTCATCGGCGGTGGCGCGGCTGCGTATGAAACGCAATGGCGGGCGGCGCTGAACACCCTGCCACAGCCACCGCAGCTGGACTACGTGCGCGACCCGGAAGACTACCTGAAGGTCAGGTCATTCACCGTCAACGACCCCAGTGGCAGGGGTCGGGAGCGTGCCGGCAATGACTCATGGCACTGGCCAGGCACCCCGCCAACGGCCATCAGTGACCCGCTGAGCCGGCTCGTTACTGCCCGCCCATCACGCGCTTGAGCACGCGCAGAACTTTCAGTCCGCCCACCGCCTGGGCGGTCAGCACGCCGCCCATCATGGCGCCAACCACGCCGCAGGACATGATGTCCTGGCCGGTCAGCCAGAGTCCGGGAATGCGCGTGCGCGGCGTCAGCCAGTGCTGCGCGAAGCGTTCGGGCGTGTGGTCGATGCCGTACAGCTCGCCCCGGGCATAGGCGTTGAAGTGCTGGCTGGACAGCGGCGTGGAGATTTCCCAGTAGTCGATGCGACCGCGCAGCTGCGGCAGCTTCTCCAGCATGACCTCGAGAATGCGTTCACCCAGGGCCTGCTTGAAGGCCTCGTAGTCCTCGCCACGCTGTCCCCACGTGCTGCCATCCCAGCGCTCGAACCAGGCGAAGGGAGCGGGCGCCACCACCTCGATGGTCGCCGTGCCGGGGTGACGATTGGCATAGTCCGGGTCCTTGGCGGACGGGAACGAGACATAGACCACCGGCAGCGGAGCGGACGGATCCTGCTCGAAGCGCTGCAGATCGCCTTCGTAGTCCGCGCTCGGGTAGATCCAGAAATTGCTGCGCGGGAGTCCCAGCGCCTCGGCGGTCTCCTTCAGTCCGATGTACAGACCGACATGGGCCATGCTCGGCGTCACCTGTCTGAGCAGCCGGTCATATCCGCTGCGCGTCACGGCATCCGGTGGCAGCAGACGCTGGAAGGTGTTCATCACGCCCGCCGAGGAAATCACGCAGGGGGCGAGGATGCGTTCGCCGTCGGCCATCAACACGCCGCAGGCCTTGCCGTTCTCGATCAGGATCTGCTGCACGCGGGCATAGGTGAAAACCTCGCCGCCACTGGCCTGGATACGCGGAATGATGGTCTCGGCAATACGCCAGCTGCCGCCGACCGGGTAGAAGCCGCCATGCAGGTAGTGACGGGCGATGAGGGCGTGGATGATGAAGGACGAGCGTGCCGGCGGCAGGCCAAGATCACCCCACTGGCCGGTCAGCACGGCGATCAGCGTGGCGTTGCCGGTGAGCTCCTCGAGCACGTCGCGCGTGGTGCGGTGAAAGCTGTCTGGCAGCAGGCGACGCAGAACCGGCTGGACCAGCTTGAGCTGGCCCGGGCTGAGCAGGCGCGACAGGGCAAAGCCGCGCATGCCGCTACTGACCTCGGCGAGCAGCTCCAGGTAACGGTCGATCGCCGCCACCTCGTCGGGGAAATGCCGGACCAGGTTGTCGCGGAACTCCGCCTTGCCGGCAACTGCCTCGAAAGTCTGGTCGCCGAGAAAGAAACGGTCGTAGACCGCATCCATCGCTGCCCACTGCAGCTGCCCCTGGCTCAGGTGGTCCATGAGGCGACGGGCCGTGGTGGCCGCCCCCATGTCGCCGATGTAGTGAACCCCGACATCCCATTCATAGCCGTTGCGGGCATAGCTGTGGGTGTAGCCGCCAGCGGTGTAGTGCTGCTCGAGCACGGCCACCTTCCAGCCGATGTCGGCGAGCAGCGCGGCCGTGGTCAGCCCGCCAATGCCGGAGCCGATCACCAGGGCATCGTAGGGACCCTCAAGGCGATTGGCGCGGTAGCGGCGGCCGATGCGCAGGGTGCTGGGCGTGAGTGCGGACATGACGAAAAGCTCCGGCAAGACAGGCGGGATGCCCGATCATGGCACAGCCGGGGGTGCTGCGTGGAATCTCCGCAGTGCCGTTCCCCTCGCGCAGCGGTTGTCACCAGCGCGTGATCAGGGCGACCTGCAGCACGTGGTTGCGGGTATCGTCCGCACGGCCCTGCAGCCACTGGTTCAGGTAGCCCACCTCGGCATCCACCGAGGGCGAGAACTTGCGACCCAGACCCGCGTAGGCACGATTCTGGTCGAACACCCGGTCATTCAGTGCCTCGCGACCACTCAGCGTCAGGAAGATCTCGTTCTGCAGCGCGACATAGTTCGGCCCGCTCAGCGGCAGGGTGGTGCGCACCATGTAGCGCAAGCGATCCGACGTCGTGGTGTCCCCGCTGGCCAGCTCGATGCGGCGCTGCTCGAGGCGCAGGCGATGCGTCAGGGGCAGGCTGGCCACGGTGTCGCGGCGGCTGAGCTGCTGCCAGGTGCGCTGCTCGGTCAGGCTGTCGCCGCTGTCGGGGTGCGTGATCACGTGCGCATAGCCGGCCACGATCTGATGGCGGTCGTCCAGCTGCCAGGCGAGTCCGGCGCGGGCCAGCACGTTGCGGACCTGATCGGCGTTGTCGCTGCTGCGCACCTGCAGGTCCGATATCACGCTGAGCCGGTCGCTCAGGGTCGCGGTGTTGAACCAGGCACCCCAGACCAGTTCGTCATCAATGGTCGCGGCGCGAACGGGCAGGGCGCTGGTGACGCCCGCCAGCAGGCCCAGCATTGCCAGCGCATGGCCTGGCTGCCTGCGAGGCACGGGGCGAGATGCGTTGGTGGTGGAGGTTGAAAGGGGAGCGGTTCTCCGTGGCATGGCGGCGTCCTACGATGTCGTTGGTCATGACAGAACGATGACATCCTCATGACGATCCTGTGTCTGTCTTTTCGCGGACATCAGGATCTGTCTTTCAGCAGATCATCACGACGCAGGATGATTCTCTAATGGCTCCGTGAGCTCACGGAGACTTGTCATGAAAACGCGACCCGCCCCATCGATGCTGGCAGCCCTTGCCTTGCTCGTTTCCTCCACCGCGATTGCCAGCCCGGTGATCCATCAGGAGCCTGCCGGAACCCTGTATGACCCGATGACCGAGTTTGTCGTCGATACCCGTTCCAACACTGCCTGGGTCAGCCTGTACGCCTTCCGCACCTTTTCGGAAGACCCTTACCTGCGCCGCATCACCGTCAATGGCCTGCGTTATGACCCAGCTGCCGGTCAGGTGATGCTGGCCACGGCGGGGGGCGAGGTGGCATGCGGCTCGGTGGCGCGTCGCGGCGTCGGCCCGTTCAAGACCACGCACGTCGTGCCCAGCGGCAAGTGCGAGCTGTCGGCGGTCATCGACGAACGCGGCAGCCGCAATCCGTCCCTGACCGTCCGCCTGGTGGCGGCAGGCTGATGTTCCCCTCTGTCCGCTGATCCCGAAACCCTCTTGGCCGGGTGTGTCCAGTCAGCCACCCGGCCTTTTTTTACCTGTCACAGGATGCTACGCATGCGACAACTTACCCGTTCCCTGTCCTGTTTCGCGCTCTGCCTGGGCTCCGGCCTGGCGCTGGCGCAGACCTCGGGCGCGATTGACCTCTACATGGATGCCAAGACCCGTCAGCTTTTCGCCGAGCCCGGTGACGGACGCATCAAGCTGGGCAGTTTCCGCCCGGTCGATGCCGCTGCCGAGGCGACGGCAGCATCACGGTTGGCAGATGCCGCGACGTCCTCATCGGCCCCGTCAGCCGTCACGGCAGCCGCCGCCGCACCGGCAGCGGCCAAGCCATCGGGCAGTCGCCCCTCGGTCCAGGTGCGCGGTTATGTCCAGGCGCGCTACAGCGACATCCTCTCCGGTGACGAAGGCGTTGATCTGTGGACGGATCGCTCGGTCGGGGATGCCGATTCCATCAATGGCGACAGCTTCCTCATCCGGCGCGGCCGGCTGGTGTTCTCCAGCGACGTCAATGACCACCTCAGCGTCTACATCCAGCCCGACTTCGCCTCGACGTCAGGCACCACCGGCAACGTGCTGCAGCTTCGCGACGCCTATGCCGACGTGAATGTCGACACGGCCAAGGTGCACCGATTCCGCGTCGGTCAGTCCAAGGTGCCGTTCGGCTTCGAGAACCTGCAGTCGAGCCAGAACCGTCTCACGCTGGATCGTGCCGATGCCCTCAACAGCGGGGTGCGTGATGAGCGCGACACCGGGGTGTTCTACTACTACACGCCGCAGCCGGTGCAGAAGCTGTTCCAGGAGATCCAGCAGGCTGGCCTCAAGCATTCAGGCAACTACGGCATGATCGGCTACGGGGTCTACAACGGCCAGGGTGCCAATCGCCGCGACACCAACGATACCCTGCACCAGGTCGCCCGGGTCAGCATTCCGTTCAAGGCCGCTGGCGGGCAGTTCTATGAGCTGGGCGTGCAGGGGTACCGCGGCAAGTTCGTGCCGAGCACGGGCAAGTTCACGGGCCTCAACGGTGTCAGAGAGCAAGACGTCAATCGTCTCAGAACAGACGCCCGCTTCCGCAAAGGCTTCGACGATGAGCGCGTCGGTGTCAGCGCGATTCTCTACCCGCAGCCGTTCGGTCTGCAGGCGGAGTGGAACTGGGGCACCAGCCCCGGTCTCGATCTGGCAACGCGGACCATCGACGAGCGTGACATCGAGGGTGGCTACATTCAGGCCATGTACCAGTTCAAGCGTGGCAAGGAGCAGGTGCTCATGCCATTCGTGAAATGGCAGAGCTTCGACGGCTACAACAAGGCCGAGACCAACGCACCGCGCAATCGCGTCAACGACTGGGAGTTCGGTCTCGAGTGGCAGTTCAATCGCCAGCTCGAACTGACGGCGGTCTACCACCAGATGGATCGCAACAACCTGGTCACCGGCAACCGTGCCGACAAGCCGGATTACGCCGCTTTTGACAGCGACGCTCTGCGTCTGCAGCTGCAGTACAGCTTCTGAGGCCGGCTGGCGCGACCAGCGTCAGAAGCCGATCAGCACCAACGCGACCGTGCAGGCCAGGGCCCCTGTCCACACCAGCGAACGCAGGCTGGCACGGTCGCTGACATAGCACCAGGCATAGATCAGGCGCAGGGCGATGAAGCCCAGCGCCAGGGCGTCAACCTGGTGTTGCGGCGCCTGCAGCTGGTGCGCAATCACCACGGCAGCAAAGAAGCCCGGCAGCGCTTCATAGGTATTCTGCTCGGCCCAGCGTGCGCGCATTGCCTTGCCTTGCACCGTGGCAAGAAACTCGCGCGGGTTGCGGTTGTCACGCGGACGGAAGCCCGAGCTGAGCTTGGCATAGCCGGCCAGCAGCACGGGAAGGAAAAAGCCAAAGACGACACAGAGGTAGGCGAGAGTCATGACGGGGCTCCGGAAAAGGATGTCTCGACTATAGTGATATCTGCGCCACGATCCAGTGGCCTGATTATGTCCTGCGTCTGTCCATGCAATAGAAATCCTCTATCAACAACAGAAAAACAATCAATTACACATTGTTCCGGCAATCCGTAGGATGAATGAGCACGGGCGCTTCAGGTACAAGGCAATTTCTTGCCGAACCCGGTTGCACGAATGGCATTGCCGTTCTTCGGTCACCTGATCCGGTTGTCGGAGTCGTTGCAGGCGCCATAACAAACCGATGTAGGATTGGTCATCGAGGGCTGTCGCCGACAGTGACCACGGATTGCAGCACACACAGAACAAGCACAACTCAGCGAGGTACATGTCATGAACAGAAAAGCCCTGGTCGTCGCTATTGCGATGGCGCTGTCCCCGATGGTCATGGCCAAGCCGGCACCGGCATCGCCTGCCATGACCGGTGCGGCCGCATCCAACGTGTCGCCGCAATTCTGGTGGCCGGACAAGCTGGATCTTTCACCCTTGCGCCAGCATGGCGCGGAATCCAATCCCCTCGACCCGAACTTCAACTATGCCAAGGCGTTTGCCAGCCTGGACCTGGCCGCCGTCAAGAAGGACATCGAGCAGGTTCTGACGACCTCGCAGCCGTGGTGGCCGGCTGACTACGGCAACTACGGCCCGTTTTTCATCCGCATGGCCTGGCACAGTGCCGGCACCTACCGCGTGTCGGACGGACGTGGCGGTGCCGGTGGTGGCCAGCTGCGTTTCGAACCACTCAACAGCTGGCCGGACAACACCAACCTCGACAAGGCACGCCGCCTGCTCTGGCCGGTCAAGCAGAAGTACGGCCGCAACCTGTCCTGGGCCGACCTGATGGTGCTGACCGGCAACGTCTCCCTGGAGTCCATGGGCTTCAAGACCTTCGGCTTCGCCGGTGGTCGTGAAGATGACTGGGAGCCGGATCTGGTTTACTGGGGTCCGGAAACCAGGTTCCTGGATGACAAGCGCTACAAGGGTGATCGCCAGCTCGAGAAGCCGCTGGCAGCGGTCCAGATGGGCCTGATCTACGTCAACCCGGAAGGTCCGAACGGCAATCCCGATCCGCTGGCCGCCGCGCGTGACATCCGCGAGACCTTCGGTCGCATGGCCATGAACGACGAGGAAACCGTGGCGCTGATCGCCGGCGGACACACTTTCGGCAAGGCCCATGGCGCTCATGATCCGTCCAAATGCCTGGGACCCGAGCCGGCTGCCGCCACGCTCGAGGAGCAGGGTCTGGGCTGGAAGAACAGCTGTGGCAAGGGCCACTCGGAAGACACCGTCACCAGCGGTCTCGAAGGTGCCTGGACCGCAGCGCCCACGCGCTGGACCATGATGTACCTGACCAACCTGTATGCCTTTGACTGGGTCAAGTCCAAGAGCCCGACCGGCGGTACCCAGTGGGTGCCGAAGAATGCCGATCAGGTGAAGAACGTGCCGGATGCCCACATCCCGGGCAAGCTGCATGCCCCGATCATGTTCACCACCGACCTGGCACTGCGCATGGATCCGGCCTACGACAAGATCAGCCGCCGCTTCCTGGCCAATCCCAAGGAGTTTGAGCTCGCTTTCGCCAAGGCCTGGTTCAAGCTGACTCATCGTGACCTCGGTCCGGTGGCGCGCTATGTCGGCACCGAGGTGCCCAAGGAAACCCTGATCTGGCAGGATCCGATCCCTGCCGTCGACCATGCCCTGGTGGATGCCGCCGACATCGCGTCACTGAAGAGCCGCATTCTCGCCTCGGGTCTGACCGGTCCGGAGCTGGTGCGCACGGCCTGGGCCTCGGCATCCAGCTTCCGGGGTACCGACATGCGTGGCGGCGCCAACGGTGCGCGCATCCGCCTGGCACCGATGAAGGACTGGGAGGCGAACAATCCGCGCGAGCTGGCCAAGGTGCTGGCCAAGCTGGAGCGCATCCAGAAGGACTTCAACAAGGCCCAGGCCGGTGGCAAGAAAGTGTCGCTGGCGGACCTGATCGTGCTCGGCGGTGCTGCAGCCATCGAGCAGGCTGCCGGGAAGGCCGGGCAGAAGGTCTCGGTGCCGTTCGTGCCGGGTCGCATGGATGCCTCCCAGGCCCAGACTGACGTGGCTTCGTTCTCGGTGCTGGAGCCCGGTGCTGACGGCTTCCGCAACTACTTCAGCAAGAGCGAGCACCGTTCGCCAACCACCATGCTGGTCGATCGTGCCAACCTGCTGACGCTGACGGTGCCGGAAATGACCGCCCTGGTCGGTGGCCTGCGCGTGCTCAACGCCAATGCCGGCCAGTCTGCGCATGGCGTCCTCACCAGTCGCCCGGGGGTGCTGAGCAATGACTTCTTCGTCAATCTGCTCGACATGTCGACGCAGTGGCGCAAGTCGGGCAAGGGCGAGGGCCTGTACGAAGGGGTTGATCGTGCCAGCGGCGCCCTGAAGTGGACGGCCACCCCGGTGGATCTGGCCTTCGGTTCCAGCTCCGAGCTGCGCGCAGTGGCCGAGGTGTATGGCGCTGCCGACGGTCAGGCCAAGTTCGTTGCGGACTTCGTCAAGGCCTGGAACAAGGTCATGACGCTGGATCGCTTCGATCTGAAGTAAGCCGTGCCCGGCATCCTTCGCGATGCCGGGTCATGCCCCTGCACAAGGCGGCAACTCCGGTTGCCGCCTTTTTCATGCTCGCCGGAAGCGGGCCTGCCGCCTCGGTGGCATCAGCCCAGGCGGGCGGCGAGCGCCGACATGGCGCTGATCCGGTCGGCGCGCTCAGCCGGCAGGATGCCAGCATCCGTCACGTCAGCCTCCAGCCAGCGTTCATGCGCGCGTGCCGACACGGACAAATCGTCCAGCCCGAAGCTGCCGGCACTGCCGGCAATCCGGTGCCAGAAGCGGATCAGCTCGGTGGCTGCAGGTTGATCGCCGCAGGGCAGGGCTGGGTCCAGGCTGGCGCAGGCGGCAACGATGCTCGCGGCCTGTTCGCCTGCGCGCTGCAGAAACTGCTGCTTCAGCTCCGCCAGCATGGCCTGCAATTCGTCATCCGGTGTTGCCATGGTGTTTGTCCGATCAATGGATGGAAGGCTGTCTTTGACAGCACATGAGGTTTTGCATTCCGGCCCTCAGGCCACCTACTATCCCTGCATTGGGCGTCATCAGAGAGAGCCAACGGCATGAGCCGCATGCAGAAGATCAGCTACGCCGAATTCGGCCATCAATTCATCCATCACGTGGTCACGGCGCGCCGCATCGGACACGAGATCCAGTCCGCCCTGGACTCGACGATTGCCGGCACCATGCGCAAGTTGCCAGCCGACCTGATGGTGGTGGACTACCTGTTCCAGCTTGACGATATCACGGTCGATCCCTTGCTGGATCTGCTGCCCAACATCAGCTTCGTGCTCAAGGTGCTGGGCGACGTCAAGCTGGATGTCACCATCCTCAACCTGCATCTCAAGTTCACCATGGATGTCACCATCAGCGTGCGCATCGACGTGGAAACCTACGCCCCCGTGGTGCTCAAGCTGGTGCCGCACCGCGTGCGCGGCCGTGACATCCGCATCGACATCAACAGCGAGAACCTGCCCAGCAACGTGCTCGACACCTTGATGCTGGTCGAGCCCATCGTGCGTGACCAGATCGTCAAGGAGGTCAATGCGCGCATCGAGGATCCGGCCATCCAGGAGATCTCCACCATCGACGTGCTCAGCCTGGTGAACCAGCTCAAGCCGGGTGTCGAGGACGCACCGCTGGCGCGTCACGGCAGTGCCGACTTCAGGCCCGATCCGAGCTCCGACACCAATCTGGACGGGTGACCGTCCCGCGTTCTGCGCGACAGGCCGTGGCTGGCTCGATCAATCCGGAAAGCGGTAGGGGTTCGCCAGCGTGGCGTTGTGCTTGAAGCGCTTGTAGGTCCATTGGTACTGCTCCGGGGCCATGCGGATCAGTGCTTCCATGGAGCGGTTCATGGCGGCGGCAGCCACGGCCACGTCGGGATTGCTGACATCGGGGTCAGCCGGCAGGAACTGCATGTCAAAGCCGTCGCCATCGGCGCGGCGGACGCAGCCCATGATGATGACGGCACAGCCGGTCTTGGCGGCCAGCTTGGGCACGATCACCGCGGTGCGCGTCATGATGCCGAAGAATGGCGCTTGCACGCCGCCGGCTTCGGTCGGGGTGTGATCCGGAAGAATGGCTGAAAACCCGCCCTGACGCAGCGCCTTGAAGGTGGCGCGCACGCCGGTTTCATCGGCCGGCACCACGGTGGCCTTGAGGCGGCTGCGGGCCAGGGCGACCAGCGCGTCAACGCCGGGCTGCTTGCCGGGCTTGTACATGATCACCGGTGAGGTGTACTGGTTGACCCAGGCATTCATGAACTCCCAGGTGCCCCAGTGCGGCACGATGCCGATGACGCCGCGCCCGCTGGCCAGCGCATCATGAAACAGCTCGCCGCCATGCACCTCGCGGATCTGCGCGACGCTGTAGTCCGGCGGCATGATCCAGGTCCTGGCGAACTCGAACGCGGTCATGCCGGTGCTGATCATGCTCTTGCGCGCGGTTTCCTCGTGCCAGGCCCCCGTCTTTTCCGGAAAGCACAGCTGCAGGTTGCGCAGCACCACCGGGAAGGGGCCGAGCCCGGGCAGGGCACTGGCGAGCTGGCCCAGCCAGCGCCCGAGGCGCTGCAGGAAGGGCAGTGGCAGGCGACCGAAGAAGCTCAGCAAGGCGATCGACAGGCGATCCTTGAAACTCAGGGCGGGCTGGGACATAGGGCAGAGAACTCGTGACAACCGCGCACAAGGATAGTGCAAGCCCCGGACACGACCAAGCTTTATGCGGCGAACGGCACGGCATCCGGTCGGCTTCGGGTATCATGACCGGCTTGCTTACTGGAGCCTGCCGATGCCCGCGACAGCCCCCGACTTCATGCAGCCGGTTCTCGACTTTCTCGGCTGCACGACGCCTGAATCCTGGATCCAGGCGGCCCTGACCGATCTGCCGACCTTGCTGCAGGACCATGCCAACTGCGAGAAGAAGGCGGCCAGCACGGCCATGAACATGATGTTCCGCTACAACGATCGCGACCGCCTGCAGGACGAGCTGGCGCAGCTGGCGCGCGAGGAGCTGCTGCACTACGAACAGGTGCGTGACCTGATGCGGCAGCGCGGGCTGGGCTACCGGCCGGTCTCGGCCTCACGCTATGCCGAGGGGCTGCGCCAGCATGTGCGCACCTCGGAGCCGGGGCGTCTGGTCGACCTGATGATCATCGGTGCCTTCGTCGAGGCGCGCTCCTGCGAGCGCTTTGCCGCCATCGCGCCGCATCTGGATGACGAGCTCAAGCGCTTCTACACTTTCCTGCTGCGTTCGGAGTCCCGGCATTTCCAGCATTACCTCGGACTCGCCGAGACCTATGCCGGCACCTCCATACGTGAGCGCGTCGCATTCTTCCGCGAGGTTGAGCAGGCGCTGATCAGCCAGCCGGATGACGAGATCCGCTTCCACAGCGGTCCGCCAACCCTGACTCCTGTCCGTGCCGGCGCACTCGCGAGCGCGACATGTCCCTGATGCGTTGCCCGCTCTGCCGGGAAGCCCTGACACGGGAGCCCAGGCGCTGGTTCTGCGCCACCGGGCACAGCTTTGACGTGGCCCGCGAAGGCTATGTCAACCTGTTGCCGGTGCAGCACAAGAAAAGCCGGGATCCTGGCGACACGCCGGACAGCGTGCGTGCGCGCCGGTCCTTTCTGGATGCCGGGCATTACCAGCCCCTGCGTGACCGCGTGCAGGCCATGCTGGCGCCCCTGCAGCCACGCAGCCTGCTCGACATAGGCTGCGGCGAGGGCTACTACACGCAGGCCATGGCGACGGTAGCCGGCGAGGTGACCGGCATTGACATCGCCAAGCCGGCCATCCAGCTGGCGGCACGACGTGTTCCGGCGCTGACCTGGCTGGTGGCCAGCGCGGTGGCGCTACCGCTGGCAGACGCGTCCCAGGATGTAGTGTGCAGCCTGTTCAGCCCGTTGCCGGTGGCGGAAATGCACCGTGTGCTGCGCGAAGGCGGGCATGTGCTGGTGGTGACGCCGGCGCCGGATCACCTCTGGCATGTCCGGGAAGGGCTGTTCGGTGAAGTCAGGGCACATGAGCCGGACAAGTTCCTGCGCGATTTTGCCGACAGTTTCGAGCTGGAGCAGCGCCATGAGCTGCGTGTGCCGTTGCAGCTGACCCGGCAGGCGCTGGTCGATCTGCTGGCGATGACGCCCTATGCCTGGAAGGCGAAAGCGGAGCGCCGGGCCGCCCTGGAAGCCTTGCCCGACGTTGCCACCGAAGCGGCGTTCAGCCTGATGCTGTTTCGCCGCGTCTGAGTTACCTGAACGAATAGTCGCGCAGTTCAACGCCCTCGGCCGTGGCCCAGGCGATGACGGCAGTGCCTTCGTGCTCGCGCCAGTCGCCCAGCACCAGACGCTCGCCCGACATGTCACCGGGCAGCTCGACCTGGTGACGCCCCGGGCGGTGCGTGTGGCCATGGATCAGACGCTCGACGCCAGCCTCGGCCATGACGCGGACGACCTCGTCCTGGGTCACGTCCATGATGTTCTCGGCCTTGTTGCTGTTCGCCATCTGGCTCTTCATGCGCATCATTTCCGCCACCATCAGGCGCTGCTCCAGCGGCTGGCTCAGCATCTGCTGCTGCCAGGCCGGATTGCGCGACTGCGCGCGGAAGGCCATGTAGGCCGCATCCAGCGTGCAGAGCTGGTCGCCATGCATGAGCAGGGTGGGGGTGCCGCAGAGCTCGACGACTTCGGCCTCGGCCATCAGGCGACCGCCGGCACGCTCGGCAAAGCTGGCGCCGAGCAGAAAGTCGCGGTTGCCGTGACAGAAGGCCAGGCTGATGCCGCGCGCGCCCACGCTGCGGAAGGTCTCGCAGATGTCGTCCAGATACGGCGTGTGGTGGTCGTCGCCGACCCAGACCTCGAACAGGTCGCCCAGCACGTAGACGGCCTCGCAGTCCGCCGGCAGATCGCGCAGCAGGGCCTTGAGGGCCTCGCTGCACCGCGGCAGGTCGGGCGCGAGATGGACATCGGAGAGCAGCAGGGCGCGCGCCACGGACTTACTCCGCGATCACTTCAGCGGTTTCGATGATCACCGGTGTGCGCGGCACGTCCTGGTGGTAGCCGGCATTGCCGGTGGCCACGCCCTTGATGTCGTTGACCACGTCCATGCCCTCGCTGACCTTGCCGAACACGGCATAGCCCCAGCCCTGCGGGTTCTTGGCGGTGTGGTTGAGGAAGCTGTTGTTGCCGACGTTGATGAAGAACTGCGCGCTGGCGGAATGCGGATCGTTGGTGCGTGCCATGGCAATGCTGCCGATGTCGTTCTTGAGGCCGTTGTCGGCTTCGTTCTGGATCGGTGCCTTGGTCGACTTCTGCTGCATCTTGGCGTCGAAACCGCCGCCCTGGATCATGAAGCCGTCGATGACGCGGTGAAAGATGGTGCCGTTGTAATGGCCGGAGGTCACGTAGTCGACGAAGTTGGCGACGGTCTTCGGTGCCTTCTCGGCATTGAGTTCGAGCACGATACGGCCCTTGTTGGTGTTGAGCGCAACTTTCATGGCGACATTCCTGTGTGGCGAGGGTGATTGGTTGAGCAGCCGAGCAGGCGCACGGTACACTGTTCGATTATTTACTGCCGTACAGACAGCGAGGACAGTACCGTCGTGCTGCTCCCGGGTGGCGACATGATAGGCGGCCGTTTCGCCCTTGTCATGCCACCCCGTCGTCTGCCAGCCCGATGATCGTCGTGACTATGATTGAACCCAGAGACTTTATCCGTACCCGTATCGTTGCTGACCTCGACAGCGGCAAGTGCAGCCAGGTTGTCAGCCGTTTTCCGCCGGAACCCAACGGCTATCTGCACATCGGCCATGCCAAGTCGATCTGCCTGAATTTCGGCGTTGCCCAGGAGGCGGATGGCCTGTGCAATCTGCGTTTTGACGACACCAACCCGGAAAAAGAGTCGCAGGAGTACATCGACGCCATCCAGCGTGACGTGCAATGGCTGGGGTTCAGCTGGGCCGGCGAGGTGCGTTACGCCTCGGCCTATTTCCAGGCTCTGCACGACTTTGCCGTCGAACTGATCACGGCTGGCAAGGCCTATGTCGACTCGCAGACCCCGGAGCAGATCCGCGAAGGTCGCGGCACGCTCACCGAGCCGGGACGCAACTCCCCGTACCGCGAGCGTCCGATTGCCGAAAACCTGGATCTGTTCGCGCGCATGAAGGCCGGCGAATTCGGTGATGGCGCGCATGTGCTGCGCGCCAAGATCGACATGGCCTCGGGCAACATCAACCTGCGTGACCCCATTCTCTATCGCATCCGTCATGTCGAGCATCACCAGACCGGCAACGCCTGGTGCATCTACCCAATGTACGACTACACGCACCCGATTTCCGATGCCCTCGAAGGCATTACGCATTCGCTGTGCACGCTGGAGTTCGAGGCGCATCGTCCGTTCTACGACTGGCTGCTGGACAACCTGCCGAGCTTGCCGCACCCGCAGCAGATCGAGTTCTCGCGTCTCAACCTGAACTACACGGTGACCAGCAAGCGCAAGCTCAAGCAGCTGGTCGACGAGCAGCTGGTCAGCGGCTGGGACGATCCGCGCATGCCCACCATCGCCGGCATGCGTCGTCGCGGCTACAGCCCGGAGGCGCTGCGCGTGTTCTGCGACAAGGTCGGCATCAGCAAGTCGGAAGGCATCAGTGACGTCTCGCTACTGGAGTTCTGCGTGCGCGAGCAGCTCGAGAACTCGGCGCCCCGCGCCATGGCCGTGCTGCGCCCGCTCAAGGTCACGCTGAGCAACTGGCCGCAGGATCAGGTGCAGGTGCTCACGGCCGCACGCCATCCCACCGTCGATCTCGGTGATCGCGAACTGCCGCTGGCACGCGAGATCTACATTGATCGTGCCGATTTCGAGGAAGTGCCGCCCAAGGGCTTCAAGCGCCTGGTGCCGGGTGGCGAGGTGCGACTGCGCAATGCCTACGTGATCCGCTGCGATGTCGTGCACAAGAATGCCGACGGCGAGGTCGTGGCGCTGGAGTGCTCGGTTGATCTCGACACCCTGGGCGTGAATCCGCCGGATCGCAAGGTCAAGGGCGTGATCCACTGGGTGTCGGCCGCGCACTCCGTGGTGGCCGAGGTGCGTCTCTACGACCGCCTGTTCCGTGACCCGGCACCGGATCGTGGCGATGCCGACTTCAAGACCTGCATCAATCCCGAGTCGCTGACCGTGATCCGCGAGGCGCGCCTGGAGCCGGCTCTGGCTGCCGCGCAGCAGGGCGAACGCTTCCAGTTCGAGCGTGAAGGCTACTTTGCCGTCGACAGCGACAGCACGCCTGAGCGCCTGGTGTTCAATCGTACCGTCGGCCTCAAGGACTCCTGGGGCAAGGTCGAGCAGGGCGGTGCAGCCGCGGCCAAGCACGGTGGCCAGGCATGAGCGAGCTGGTCATCTACAACTCGGAGACGCGTCGCAAGGCCGTCTTCGTGCCGCGCCAGGCCGGCGCCGTCAGCATGTATGTCTGCGGCATGACCGTCTATGACTACTGCCACATCGGTCACGCCCGCGTCATGGTGTCCTTCGACATCATCACGCGCTGGCTGCGCGAGAGCGGTTTCAAGGTCACCTATGTCCGCAACATCACCGACATCGACGACAAGATCATCAAGCGCGCCAACGAGAACGGCGAGCCCATCGAGGCGCTGACGGCCCGGTTCATCGCCGCCATGAACGAGGATGCCGCTGCCCTCGGTGCGCTGGCGCCCGATCTCGAGCCCAAGGCCACCGATCATGTCGACGACATCCTGGCCATGGTCGGCACGCTGGTGGACAAGGGACATGCCTATCCGGCGAAGAACGGCGACGTCTATTTCGACGTGTCCAGCTTCCCGCGCTATGGCCGTTTGTCTAACAAGAAGCTCGATGACCTGCAGGCCGGTGCCCGCGTCGAGGTCGACGAGATCAAGAACGACCCCATGGATTTCGTGCTCTGGAAGGCGGCCAAGCCGGGCGAGCCGGCCTGGGCTTCGCCCTGGGGTGGCGGGCGTCCGGGCTGGCACATCGAGTGCTCGGCGATGTCGACCTGTTGCCTCGGCAACAGCTTTGACATCCACGGCGGCGGTGGCGACCTGCTGTTCCCGCACCACGAGAACGAGATCGCGCAAAGCGAGGCCGCCACGGGCGAGACCTACGTAAACACCTGGATGCACGTCGGTTTCGTGCAGGTGAACTCGGAGAAGATGTCGAAGTCGCTCAACAACTTCTTCACCATCCGCGAAGTGCTCAAGCTCTACCACCCGGAAGTGCTGCGCTATTTCATTGCCGGCAGCCACTACCGCAGCCCGCTGAACTATTCCGATGCCGCGCTGGATCAGGCGAAGCAGGTGCTGGAGCGCTTCTACACCACGCTGGGCGCCTTCGTGAACGCGACAGCCGGAGAGCCGGCCGCTGCCGGGGAATACCAGGCACGCTTCGCGTCGGCCATGAACGACGACTTCAACACCCCCGAAGCCATCGCCGTGCTGCACGAGCTGGTGCGCGAGGCCAATCGCTGCGACAAGGCCGGTGATGCCGCCGGCGCCAGCCAGCACGCCAACCTGCTCAAGCGCCTGGCCGGCCTGATCGGTCTGCTGCAGCATGATGCCGAGGCTTTCCGCCAGGCGGGTGCCGGTGATGCCGGCTTCATTGCCGAGGTCGAGGCGCTGGTGGCCGAGATCGTGGCCGTGCGCCAGGCCAAGAACTTCCAGCGCTCTGACGAGATCCGTGACCAGCTCAAGGCCATGGGCGTGATCGTCGAGTTCTCGCGCGAGGGCGTGCGCTGGCGCAAGGCCGACTGAGTCCGGGCGGCGGGAAGCCAATGCTGCTATGATGTGATCGCGGCGATCCACGCTACCGGTCACTTCCCGCCGCTCTCCATGGACATACTGTTAATTCTCCTGCTGATTGCCTGCAATGGCGTGTTCGCCATGTCAGAAATCTCTGTCGTGTCCTCGCGACGCATTCGCCTCCAGCAACTCGCCGAAAACGGTCACAAGGGCGCCAAGGCGGCCCTCAAGCTGGCGGACAACCCGACCTTCTTCCTGTCCACCGTGCAGATCGGCATCACCCTCATCGGGGTCATGAGCGGTGCGCTGGGCGAGGGCGCCATCACGGAGCGCCTGATTCCGGTGTTCCAGTCCGTGCCGCTGATTGCCGACTATGCCAAGCCGCTGGCCACTGCCTGCATGGTCATCGGCATCACCTATTTCTCGCTGATCATCGGTGAGCTGGTGCCCAAGCGTCTGGGCATGCAGTCCCCCGAGCGCATTGCCACCATCGTGGCGCCGCTGATGAGCGCGGTTCTGCTGCTGACCCATCCTGTGGTGCGTTTCCTGAGCTGGTCCACCGAGCGCGTGCTTGACCTGCTGGGCGCCAAGCGCGTCAACGAGCCGCCCATCACCGAGGAAGAGATCAAGGTGCTGATGGCGGAAGGGGCCGAGGCGGGCGTGTTCGAACACGCCGAGCGTGAACTGGTGGCCAACGTCTTCCGCATGGACGACTGGAACCTCAGCCTGATCATGACCACGCGGCCTGACATTGCCTGGCTGGACCTTGACGAGGACATCGCGACCCAGCGCAGCATGCTGTCGGGCACGCCGTACACTTATCTGCCGGTGTGTCGTGGCAGCGAGGACAAGATTCTCGGCGTGCTGTCACTGCCGGTCCTGCTGCAGCGCCAGCTGCTGGGCGAAGCCTGGGACATCGAGGCGTTGCTCAAGCCGGTGCTGTTCGCGCCCATCGGCCTGTCACCGCTGGCCTTGCTCGACCTGTTCCGCGAGCGCCGCGAACACCTGGCGCTGGTGGTTGATGAGTACGGAGAAGTGCAGGGCCTGGTGACCCTGACCGACGTGCTGGAAGCCATGGTCGGCGAGATGCCGGGCAATGTCAGCGACAACGATCCCGACGTGGTGCATCGCGAGGACGGCTCCTGGCTGCTCGACGGCGCCTTATCCATCGAGCGCTTCCGCGACCTGTTCCCGCTCGAGTGCGAAGACCTCGAGGCCAGCCGCGACTTCCAGACCCTGGCCGGCCTGATCCTGTTCGAGCTTGGCAGCATCCCGCGCACGGGCGAGGTGATGAGCTGGCAGAGCCTGCGCATGGAGATCGTCGACATGGACGGCATGCGGATTGACAAGGTGCTGGTCAGTCGGCCTGGGCGCAACGAGCACTAAGTGAAATCCGCAGAGGGGGCGGGGAGCGCGGAAAACACGCCGTGAACCCGTCCCTGGGGGCTCGCGCACGCCATCCATGGCGTGCGACGGTTTTCAACGAACCCCACCCCCTTTCCGCCAACCATGCAGTCGACGGGAACCGCAGGACCGATCAGCCCAGCTGGCGTTCGGCGGCTTCCACGGTCTGTGCCATCAGGGTGGCGATGGTCATCGGACCGACACCGCCAGGCACCGGCGTCCACGCGCTGACGCGATCGGTCAGCGGCTTGAGCTGGATGTCGCCGACGCCGCCCGGGTGATAGCCGGCATCGACCACCACGGCGCCATCCTTGATCCAGTCGGCCTGGATGAACTCCGGGCGTCCTACCGCGCCAACCACGATATCCGCTTGCTTCACCAGTTCCGGCAGATTGCGTGTCTTCGAATGACAGATGGTCACCGTGCAGTCGGCAGCCAGCAGCATCAGTGCCATGGGCTTGCCGAGGATGGCGCTGCGCCCGACCACCACGGCGTGCTTGCCGGCCAGTTCGACACCGTAGCTGCGCAGCAGGGTCATGATGCCGGCCGGCGTGGCCGAGCCGTAGGCGCGCTCGCCCATGCTCATGCGGCCGAAGCCCAGGCAGGTAACGCCGTCCACATCCTTTTCCAGCGCGATGGCATCGAAGCAGGCGCGTTCGTCGATCTGCGCCGGCACCGGGTGCTGCAGAAGAATGCCGTGCACATCCGGGTTGGCATTGAGCTTGCCGATCTCGGCGAGCAGCTGCTCGGTCGTGGTCGAGGCGGGCAGTTCGAGACGGATCGAGTCCATGCCCGTGCGCTGGCAGGCCTTGCCCTTCATGGTGACATAGGTTGCCGAGGCGGGATCGTCACCGACTAGGATGGTCGCGAGGATGGGCGTGCGACCGCTTTTCTCCGTGATGACGGCCACGCGTGTGGCGAGGTCGGCTTCAATCTTCAGGGACAGGGCTTTGCCATCAAGCAGCAGGGCGGTCATGCGGACTCCGGGGGCGGGCAGGCGGGAATGGCGCGCATTTTCGCATGCCCGGCTGCAGCTGTCAGTCCCGGCTGCGGATCATGACAATGCCGAAACTTTCGACATTCGCGCGGGCATGTTCAATTATCCTGTTGACGCCTTTCTGCCTCCTCCGTAATATCCGCCCCGCGATGAGGAAAGCCGATTCGGCAGTTGATCTGCAGAATTCGGGGTATAGCGCAGTCCGGTAGCGCGCCTGCTTTGGGAGCAGGATGTCGGGGGTTCGAATCCCTCTACCCCGACCACCGATCCCAGGCAGAAACAGCGTTAAATGCGCTCGTAGCTCAGCTGGATAGAGCATCGGCCTTCTAAGCCGAGGGTCGCAGGTTCGAGCCCTGCCGGGCGCGCCATCCCTCATGGCATAGTTGTGGTGGCCGTAGCTCAGTTGGTAGAGTCCCGGATTGTGATTCCGGCTGTCGTGGGTTCGAGTCCCATCGGCCACCCCATCACCCCTCCTTCAGGCAGGGCGGCGCAAGCCGGAAGCATGAAGAAATCGGGTCGTTAGCTCAGTTGGTAGAGCAGTGGACTCTTAATCCATTGGTCGAAGGTTCGAATCCTTCACGACCCACCAACTACCGCTCTGCAGCGCAGAGCACGAAAGGCGCCGTCAGGCGCCTTTTTCTTTTCTGCGCCGGTTTTCCGGCGGCCTTTCATTCTCTCCGGCTTTCTCTATAATCCTGTGCCTTGCTTTCCGGACGGATCGCTGCCGCTACCGGCACGAGCACTGTTTTTCCTGCCGGAAGCCACTTTTCTCTGCAGTCCCGAGGGACTCCACCAAAGCCGTTGAGGTTGTCATGCAAGTCACCGTTGAAACCGTCTCCACGCTGGAGCGTCGCGTCAAGGTTGTGGTTCCGGCCGCCAAGATTGATCAGGACGTCAGCGCGCGTGTCGCCAAGGCTGCCCGCACTGTTCGCATGGACGGCTTCCGTCCCGGCAAGGTGCCGCTGTCGCTGGTGCAGAAGCGCTTCGGCGAGTCCATCCGCCAGGAAGCCCTGGGCGAGATCATCCGTGACAGCTTCTACGAGGCCGTGACCCAGCAGAGCCTGAACCCGGCCGGTTTCCCGAGCATCGAGGAAGTCAGCGACAAGGCCGGCGAAGACCTGAGCTTCACCGCGCTGGTCGAGGTCTACCCGGAGATCCAGCTGGCCAGCTTCGCTGACATCAGCGTCGAGCGTCCGGTGGTCGAGATCACCGATGCCGACATCGACGAGATGATCGAAAGCCTGCGCAAGCAGCGCGCCACCTTCAGCGCAAGCGCTGACGCGGCCGCTGATGGTGACAAGGTCACCATCGACTTCGCCGGCAGCATCGATGGCGAAGCCTTTGACGGCGGCAGCGCCAAGGGCACCGAGCTGGTGCTGGGCTCCGGCCGCATGATTCCCGGCTTCGAGACCGGCATCGTCGGCATGAAGGCGGGTGAAGAGAAGGACATCAACGTGACCTTCCCGAGCGATTACCAGGCCGAGCACCTGCGCGACAAGGCCGCCGTCTTCAAGATCACCTGCCACGCGGTGCAGAAGCAGCAGCTGCCGGACGTGGACGCCGAGTTCCTGAAGGCGTTCGGTGTCACCGAAGGCGGTCTGGAGAAGTTCCGCGAGGACGTGCGCAAGAACATGACGCGCGAGCTCAAGCAGGCCGTGAAGAACAAGGTCAAGGCCCAGGTCATGGACGGTCTGCTGGCCAGCCATGAGGTTGCCGTGCCCAAGGCGCTGGTCGCCAACGAGATCAATCGTCAGCGTCAGGCCATGTTCCAGCAGTTCGGCGGTGGCGCCAAGCTGGACCCGAAGATGCTGCCGGACGAGCTCTTCGCTGAACAGGCGTCGCGTTCGGTGAGCCTGGGCCTGCTGATCAGCCAGATCATCAAGGACCAGAACCTGAGCGTCGATGCCGACCGCGTCAAGGCCGTCATCAGCGAAGTCGCCGAGTCCTACGAGACCCCGGAAGAAGTGGTGAACTACTACTACGGCAACCGTGACCAGCTCGCCCAGGTCGAGGCCATGGTGCTCGAAGACCAGGTCGTCGATGCCGTGCTGGCTGCTGCAAAAGTGGTCGATCAGGCTGCCCGCTACCTCGACGTGGTGCGTTCCGCGCGTCAATAAGCCCCTCGAGAGCCGTGCGTGGCCTTGACCGCGCACGGCAATCGCGCTGACACTCCCTGTCATCTATCGGCTGGGCGTGGCAGTTTCACGACAGCTGTTGGTTAATGTTCCTATCACCGGCCATGCCGGTGTTGACTGGCAGGATGTCCCATGAAGTTTGATTTCCCGGCTACGCCTTCCGCTGCTTCCTTCGACCCGCAAAATCTGGGTCTGGTGCCCATGGTCGTCGAGCAGTCCGCGCGTGGCGAACGTGCGTTCGACATCTATTCCCGTCTCCTGCAGGAGCGCGTCATTTTCCTGGTCGGTCCGGTCGAGGACCACATGGCTAACCTGGTGGTGGCGCAGCTGCTGTTCCTCGAGTCGGTGAATCCGGACAAGGACATCCACATCTACATCAATTCCCCGGGCGGTTCGGTCACGGCCGGTCTGGCGATCTACGACACCATGCGCTTCATCAAGCCGGACGTGTCCACGATCTGCATCGGCCAGGCGGCGTCCATGGGCGCCTTCCTGCTGTCGGCCGGCGCCAAGGGCAAGCGCTACTGCCTGCCCAATTCGCGCGTGATGATTCACCAGCCGCTGGGCGGCTTCCAGGGCCAGGCCTCGGACATCGCCATCCACGCCCAGGAAATTCTCAAGATCAAGGCACTGCTCAATCAGCTCCTCGCCGACCATACCGGTCAGCCCATCGAGCGCATCGAGCGTGATACGGATCGTGACAACTTCCTCACCGCGCAGGATGCGCAGGCCTACGGTCTCATTGACCAGGTTCTGACCCAGCGTCCGTGACGCCCCTCAAGGCACGAGAACAAGAACATGACGGAAGAAAAGCGGGGCGGAGACAGCAAGCTGCTGTTCTGCTCCTTCTGCGGCAAGAGTCAGCACGAGGTTCGCAAGCTCATTGCGGGCCCGTCGGTTTACATCTGCGACGAGTGCGTTGATCTCTGCAACGACATCATCCGCGAGGAAGTGCAGGACAAGGTCGACGACAAGTCGGCCGATCGCCTGCCGACGCCGCGCGAACTGAAGTCCACGCTCGATGACTACGTCATCGGCCAGGACCAGGCCAAGCGCGTGCTCGCGGTGGCCGTGTACAACCATTACAAGCGCCTGCGCGCCGGCATGAAGAAGGCCCAGGGCGGCCGTCAGGGTGCCGATGTCGAGCTCTCCAAGAGCAACATCCTGCTCATCGGCCCCACCGGTTCGGGCAAGACGCTGCTGGCCGAGACGCTGGCGCGTCTGCTCAACGTGCCGTTCACCATCGCCGACGCGACCACGCTGACGGAAGCCGGCTACGTCGGCGAGGATGTTGAGAACATCATCCAGAAGCTGCTGCAGAAGTGCGACTACGACGTCGAGAAGGCGCAGACCGGCATCGTCTACATCGACGAGATCGACAAGATCTCGCGCAAGAGCGACAACCCGTCGATCACCCGCGATGTCTCCGGTGAGGGCGTGCAGCAGGCGCTGCTCAAGCTCATCGAGGGCACGGTCGCCAGCGTGCCGCCGCAGGGTGGCCGCAAGCACCCGCAGCAGGAGTTCCTGCAGGTCGACACCTCGAACATCCTGTTCATCGTCGGTGGCGCCTTTGCCGGCCTCGACAAGGTCATCCAGCAGCGTTCCGAGCCGGGTGGCATCGGCTTCAATGCCGCCGTGAAGAGCAAGGACAAGACACCGAGCACGGGCGAGCTGTTCCAGACCGTGCAGCCCGAGGATCTGGTCAAGTTCGGCCTCATCCCCGAGTTTGTCGGCCGTCTGCCGGTGATCGCGACCTTGACCGAGCTCAACGAGGCGGCCCTGGTGCAGATTCTCACCGAGCCCAAGAACGCGCTCACCAAGCAGTACGGCAAGCTCTTCGAGATGGAAGGCGCCACCCTGGAGTTCCGTCCCGAAGCGCTGAGATCGGTTGCCGCCAAGGCGCTCGAGCGCAAGACCGGCGCCCGCGGCCTGCGTTCCATTCTCGAAGGCATTCTGCTCGGCACCATGTACGAGCTGCCGTCGCTGGAAGGCGTCAGCAAGGTGGTGGTTGACGAGAAGGTGGTACTGGGCGAAAGCGAGCCGCTGCTGGTCTACGACAACCCGGAAACCGCGCGCGCCATGCCGGAGTGATGCCGGTTTGCCGGAGATGACGGAAAAGGGGCTCAGGCCCCTTTTTTGTTGCCTTTTCGAGCAATCTCGTCTGTCAGTGCTTGTATTCCTGCAGACGCTCCCCCACAACATGATAATCATCACGTCTGGATCGTCGCCTTGATCCCCGGAGCATCATCATGACCGACACCCTTCAACTTCCGCTGTTGCCGTTGCGTGATGTCGTCATTTATCCGCACATGGTGATTCCGCTCTTTGTCGGCCGCGAACGCTCGATTGCCGCGCTGGACCAGGCCATGGCCAGTGACAAGCTGATTTTCCTGGTGTCGCAGCGCGATGCCGCCGAGGACGACCCGCGCCAGGACGGTCTCTACCAGATCGGCACGGTGGCGCAGGTGCTGCAGTTGCTGCGTCTGCCCGATGGCACGGTCAAGGTGCTGGTCGAGGGGCTGCGCCGTGTTTCGCTCAGCGAGGTGCAGGAGGCCGGGCCGTATCTGAGTGCCGTGGTCGCGGAGATCCCGCTCGAGCAGCTCAGCAAGGCCGAGGCCGAGGTGCTGGCACGTACGCTGCTGAACCAGTTCGACCAGTACGTGAAGCTGTCCAAGAAGGTGGCCAACGAGGTGCTGACCTCGGTGTCCGGCATCGAGGATCCGTTCCGACTGGCCGACACCATTGCCGCGCACCTGTCGCTGCGCCTGGAGGAAAAGCAGGCCATTCTCGACGTGCTGCCGATCCAGGCCCGCATCGAGCACCTGATGGCGCTGATGGAGTCGGAGATCGACATCCTCAAGGTCGAGAAGCGCATCCGCGGGCGCGTCAAGAAGCAGATGGAGCGCAGCCAGCGCGAGTACTACCTGAACGAGCAGATGAAGGCGATCCAGAAGGAGCTCGGCGATCTCGGCGACGGCGAGGAAAACGAGCTGTCCGAGATCGAGCAGCGCATGGCCGAGGCCGGCCTGCCGGTCGAGGCGCGCAAGAAGCTCGAGGCCGAACTGCGCAAGCTGCGCCAGATGTCGCCGATGTCGGCCGAGGCCACGGTGGTGCGCAGCTACATCGACTGGATGCTGGGCGTGCCCTGGAAGAAGCGCAGCCGCGTGCGCATCGATCTGAAGAAGGCGCGCGAGATCCTCGATGCCGACCACTTCGGACTGGATGAGGTCAAGGACCGCATTCTTGAATACCTTGCCGTGCAGTCGCGCGTGAAGAAGCTCAACGGTGCCGTGCTCTGCCTGGTCGGCCCGCCCGGTGTCGGCAAGACCTCGCTGGGGCAGTCGATTGCCAAGGCCACCAACCGCCAGTTCGTGCGCATGGCGCTCGGCGGCGTGCGTGACGAGGCCGAGATTCGCGGTCATCGCCGCACCTACATCGGCTCCATGCCCGGCAAGCTGATCCAGAAGCTGTCCAAGGTCGGCGTGCGCAACCCGTTGTTCCTGCTCGACGAAATCGACAAGATGGCCTCGGACATGCGCGGCGACCCGTCGTCGGCACTGCTCGAGGTGCTGGATCCGGAACAGAACAAGGCCTTCAACGACCACTACCTGGAGGTCGACTACGACCTGTCGGAAGTGATGTTCCTGTGCACCGCCAACTCCATGGACATTCCGGCGCCGTTGCTGGACCGCATGGAGATCATCCGTCTGCCCGGCTACACCGAGGACGAGAAGGTCGCCATCGCGCGTCAGTACCTGATTCCCAAGCAGCTTGAAGCCAGCGGCCTGAAAGCTGACGAGCTGACGCTGACCGAAGCGGCTTGCCGTGACATCGTGCGCTACTACACCCGCGAGGCCGGTGTGCGCGGTCTTGATCGCGAGATTGCCAAGGCCTGCCGCAAGGTGGTCAAGGAAGTGGTCATGGGCACGCGTGCCGGTGCGTTGACCATCGACAGCGACAACCTCGAGAACTATCTGGGCGTGCGCAAGCACAGCTTTGGCAAGGCCGAGGCCGAGGATCAGGTGGGTCAGGTCACCGGTCTGGCCTGGACCTCGGTGGGTGGCGAGCTGCTCACCATCGAGGCCATCTCGGTGCCGGGCAAGGGCGCCACGGTGATGACCGGCTCGCTGGGCGACGTCATGCAGGAGTCCATCCGTGCCGCCATGACGGTGGTGCGTTCGCGTTCGCAGACACTGGGACTGGCGCCGGACACCTGGGAGAAGCGCGACCTGCACATCCACATGCCCGAGGGCGCCACGCCCAAGGACGGCCCCAGTGCCGGCATCGGCATGTGCACGGCGCTGGCCTCGGTGCTGACCGGCATTCCGGTGCGTGCCGATGTCGCCATGACCGGCGAGATCACCTTGCGCGGTCAGGTGCTGCCCATCGGCGGTCTCAAGGAGAAGCTGCTGGCGGCGCATCGCGGAGGCGTGCGCATCGTGCTCATTCCCGAGGAGAACGCCCGTGACCTCAAGGAGATCCCCGACAACGTCAAGGCGTCGCTGGACATCCGCACGGTGAAATGGATTGACGAGGTCCTGGCCATTGCCCTGACGCGCGCGCCGCAGGCGCTCAGCGAGGAGGCCTATGCCGAGGGTCTGGCCCGCGTGGAAAAGCGTGAACTGCCGAGCACGAGCCATCACTGACGGGGCTCGTTGCCACTTTTTTCACCTTATGAGGCCAAATGTCCGACTTTTGCTTGACCCTTCGCGAGAGGGCGATTTATAAATCGGTTCACCTCGGCGACGGCGTGTTCGTCGACAAAGAACAACACCTAACAACACGAATATCCATAGGGGACTACTGTGAACAAGTCTGAACTCATCGACGCCATTGCCGAATCTGCCAACCTGACCAAGGCAGATGCCGGCCGTGCGCTGGATGCTGCCGTGGCCGCAATCACCGGCGCCCTCAAGGGTGGCGATGCAGTGACCCTGGTCGGCTTCGGCACCTTCGCTGTCAAGGAACGCGCTGCCCGTACCGGCCGCAATCCGCAGACCGGCAAGGAAATCAAGATCAAGGCGTCGAAGACGCCGTCCTTCAAGGCTGGCAAGGGCCTGAAGGATGCCGTCAACAGCTGATGGCGTCAGCCGTTGGATGATGTGAGGCATTCAGAAAGCGCGCCCATCCCGGCGCGCTTTTTTTTCGGCGGACAGGGCGTCCTCCGGTTCATGAACAGTGGTTGAAAGGGTTTATGCAAGCGTTTCGTGAGATGGTGCGTGGTTGGTTGGGAAAGACGTTGCTGGCGCTGCTGGCGATTCCCTTCGTGTTTGTCGGTCTGGAGTCCTACTTCGGCAGCAGCGGTGATCCCGAGGTGGCCTCGGTCAATGGCACCGCGATCTCCAAGTCGCTGCTGGACCGCGCCGTGGACAATCAGCGTCAGCAGCTGCTGGCGCGCATGGGCGAGGGCGCCACGCTGACGCCCGAGCAGCAGGCCGAGTTGCGCAACCGCGTGCTCGACAACCTGATCGAGCGCGAGCTGCTGCTGGGTTCTGCCGAGGGAGCAGGCTACCGGGTGTCCGAACAGACGCTGCAGAAGCTGATCCGCGACACCCCGACCTTCCAGGCCGATGGCAAGTTCTCGCCCGAGCGCTATGCCCAGGTGCTGTCGCAGATCGGCGAAAGCCCGAGCACCTTCCCGGAGCGTGCGCGTCAGGAAATCCTCGCCGCCCAGCGCGTTGGAGGCTGGCTGCAAAGCGCGTTCATCACGTCTGCCGAGCTCGACATGCTGGCGCGTCTCGACAACCAGCAACGTGATGTCGAGTACGTGGTGGTGCCAGCCGAGCGTTTCCTCGCCACGGTTGCCGTGACGCCGGCCGAGATCGATGCCTATTACCGCAAGGAGGCTCGCCGCTTCACCTTGCCGGAACAGGTCAGCGTGGCCTACATCCAGCTGGCTCGTGATCGCTTCGTCAAGGAGGCGGCATCGGCAGTCACCGAGGACGCGATCAAGGCGCGTTACGAGGAGCGCCTGAAGGCGCTGGCAGCGGGTGAGGAGCGTCAGGCCTCGCACATCCTGATCACGGTCAGCGACAAGGTCAGTGATGCCCAGGCCAAGGCCAAGGCCGATGCACTGGCCAGGCAGGTGGCCGAGGGTGCCGACTTTGCCGCGCTGGCCAAGGCCAACTCGCAGGATCCGGGCTCCGCCGCCACGGGTGGTGACCTCGGCTATGCCGGCAAGGGCATGTTCGTGCCGGAGTTCGAGCAGGCCCTGTTTGCGCTCAAGCAGGCTGGCGATGTGTCGCCGGTCATCAAGACACCGTTCGGCTATCACCTGATCAAGCTCACCGACATTCGTGCCTCTGCCGCCCCCAGCCTGGCCAGCCTGCGTGGCGAGCTCGAGAACGAGGTGCGCCAGGCGCGTGCTGACGAGCTCTACGGTCAGGCCGTGGAAAAGGTCGATGCCCTGGTCTACGAGGCAGCTGATCTGCAGGAGCCGGCAGCCAGTGCCGGCGCAGCCATCCAGACCACGCCGCTGTTCACGCGTCAGGGCAGCGACGGACTTGCCGGAGAGCGCAAGGTGATCGAGGCTGCCTTCAGTGATGATGTGCTGCTCGAGGGCAAGAACTCCGGTGGCATCACGCTCGCGGATGGCAGCACGGTGTGGTTGCGCGTGGCGAAGCATGAGAAGGAACGTCGCGTGCCGCTGGCGGAAGTCACCGAGGTCATCACCGGCAAGCTCAAGCAGGACAAGGCCGTGGCTGAGGCCCGCAAGCTTGCCGAGAGCATGGTCAAGACTGCCGGCAAGGACGGTCTGGCAGCGGCGGCAGCAGCGCAGGGGCTGCGCGTGGCTGCGCAGGCCGGCATCACGCGTCGTACCGAGATGCCGTCGCAGGAGCTGCTGCGTGACATCTTCCGGGCGCCGCATCCGGTCAATGGCAAGCCGCAGGCGACCGTGGTCGGCCTGGGCGCGGGTGGTGCTGCCGTGGTGGCGGTCACTGCCGTCAAGCCGGGTGCCGTCTTTGCCGGCAACGAGCGTCTCAGCACGCAGTCCATGGTGGCCGAGAATCGTGGCCAGCAGGAGCTGCAGGACATGCTGGCATGGCTGCGTGCCGAGGCCGATGTCGAGAAAACCGCCGTATCTGCTGAGCAGTAAGCGTTTCCGCAGTGAGGCTTCCGGGTGCGCCGCAGGCGTGACCGGAATGAAAAAAAACCGTGCCTGGCACGGTTTTTTTTCGTCGTCACGCCAGCGTTTGCCGGCAGCCGGTGTTTACTGACTGAGTGCGTTCAGGTCCGGCATGGCCACGGTGTTGAAGCCGCCGTCCACGTAGAGAATCTCGCCGGAGATGCCCGACGCCAGGTCCGAGCACAGGAAGGCGGCGGCATTGCCGACTTCCTCGATGGTGACGTTGCGGCGCAGCGGCGTTGCTGCCTCGTTGTAGGACAGCATCTTGCGGAAGTCCTTGATGCCGCTGGCAGCGAGGGTACGGATCGGGCCCGCGGAGATGCCGTTGACCCGGACGCCCTCGGGGCCGAGGCTGGCCGACAGATAGCGCACGTTGGCTTCCAGCGAGGCCTTGGCCAGGCCCATGACGTTGTAGTTCGGCACCACGCGCTCGGCACCCAGGTAGGTCAGGGTCAGGAGGCTGCCGTTACGGCCCAGCATCAGCGGCTTGGCAGCCTGGGCGAGGGCGCCGAAGCTGAACGAGCTGATGTCGTGGGCAATGCGGAAGCCCTCGCGGGTGGTCACGTCGACGTAGTTGCCTTCCAGCTCATGGCCCGGCGCATAGCCCACCGAGTGCACCAGCACGTCGAGACCGTCCCAGTGCCGGCCGAGATCGACGAAGACCTGGCGGATTTCGTCGTCGGAGGCGACATCACAGGGGAAGGTGAGGGTGGAGTCGAACTGGGCAGCGAACTCCCCGACACGCTTGCGCAGCTTCTCGTTCTGGTAGGTGAATGCAAGTTCGGCGCCTTCACGATGCATGGCCTGCGCAATGCCATATGCGATCGACAGCTTGCTGGCGATGCCCACGATCAGCACGCGTTTGCCGGTCATCATGCCCATGTCGGACTCCTTTCTGGAACAGTTCTGGTGGGGGTGTGGTGGTCGCCAGTCCGGCGACAGCAGGCCCGAGTATAGGACGAAACCTCGTCAGGCGAGGAGGGCCTGCCATGCCCGGACGGCAAAGTGTCAGTCCCGGCGAGCGGAAAGCAGGGCACGGGTATAGGCGTGCTGCGGTCTGGCGAAAAGCTGGGCCGTGGCGGCCTGCTCGACGATGCGTCCCTGGTGCAGCACCAGCACGCGCTGGCAGACAGCGCGTATGACATCGAGATCATGGCTGATGAGAAGGTAGCTGAGGCCGGAACGGGCGCGGATCTGGTTGAGCAGGGCGATGATGTCGCCTTGCGTGCGTCTGTCCAGGGCCGAGGTCGGCTCGTCCAGCACCAGCAGCGAGGGCTTCAGGATCAGGGCGCGTGCGAGGGCAATGCGCTGGCGCTGTCCGCCGGAGAACTCATGCGGGTAGCGGTGCCTGGCGGATGCATCGATCTGAACTTCGTTGAGGGCTGCCACGACCGCGGCATCCCGTTCGGCGGCCGTCATGCCGTGCTGATGCGCGAGCAGACCTTCGGCGATGATGTCGGCCACGGTCAGGCGCGGGCTGAGGCTGCTGTAAGGGTCCTGGAACACCATCTGCAGATGCTTGCGCTGCTGGCGCAGGGGTTCGCCCTGCAAGCTCAGCCAGTCAAGGTCGCGAAAGCGCACCGAGCCGGAGGCCTGGGTCAGCCGCATGAGCGCGTTGGCCAGGCTGGATTTTCCGGAGCCGGACTCGCCGACGATGCCAAGTGCTTCGCCGGCACGCAGGGTCAGGCCGACCTGGCTGACGGCGTCCTGCCATTCGCTGACCCGGCCCCACCAGGTGGTCTTGCGCGGGAAGCGCACATCAAGACGGCTCACGGTGAGCAGGGGCGGGCCTTCGCTGGCGGCATCCGGCGGCGTGGTCGCGAATGGCGCCAGCAGGGTGCGCGTGTAGTCATGGCACGGGTGTTCAAAGACCTCGGCGGTGGCTCCTGACTCGACCACGGTGCCAGCGCGCAGCACCATGACGCGGTCGGCATAGCGCCGTACCTGCGGCAGGTCATGGCTGATGTGCAGCACGGCAAGGCCGCGACGCTTCTGCAGCGTCTTGATCAGATCAAGGATCTGGATCTGCAGGATGGCATCGAGCGCCGTGGTGGGCTCGTCGGCAATCAGCAGGCGCGGCTGGTTGGCCAGTGCCATGGCGATCACCACGCGCTGGCGCTGACCGCCCGAGAGCTCGTGCGGCCAGGCGCGCAGTCGCCGCTGCGGGTCTCTGATACCGACTTCGCGCAGCAGCTGCACGGCCTGTCTTTCGGCAAGTGCATGCGATACCGGTTGATGCAGCTGGATGGCCTCGACCAGCTGACGACCGATGCGGTGCAGGGGGTTGAGCGCGGTCAGCGGCTCCTGGAACACCATGCCGATGTCGCCGCCGCGCAGACGCTGCCGGCGCGTGGCATTCATCTCACGCAGCAGCTGGCCCTGCCAGCGAATGTCACCGTCCGCGTGCAGCGAGCGCGGCAACAGGTCCAGGCAGGACAGCGCGGTCAGCGACTTGCCGGATCCGGACTCGCCGACCAGTGTCAGCCATTCGCCGCTGGACAGGGTCAGCGACAGGTCATGCACCAGTGCCGCGCCATCGCGGCTGCGGATGGCAAGTCCGTCGATGCTGAGCAGTGCCGACGGCTTATTCGACATGGCGGGGGTCGAAGGCATCGCGCAGTCCTTCTCCGATGAAGACCAGCAGGGTGAGCAGCAGGGACAGGCTGAAGAAGGCGGTGAGGCCCAGCCAGGGCGCCTGCAGGTTGTTCTTGCCCTGGGCGATGAGCTCGCCCAGCGAGGCCGAGCCCGGCGGCAGGCCGAAGCCGAGGAAATCCAGCGAGGTCAGCATGCCGATGGCGCCGGTGAAGATGAACGGCAGCAGGGTGACGGTGGCAACCATGGCGTTGGGCAGCACATGGCGCCAGACCAGCACCATCGGACGCACGCCCAGGGCACGGGCGGCGCGCACGTAGTCGAGCTGACGCGTGCGCAGGAACTCGGCGCGCACCAGCCCGCTCAGATCGGTCCAGCTGAACAAGGCCAGCAACGCCAGCAGCCACCAGAAGTTCGGTGTCACCAGGCTGGACAGGATGATGAGCATGAACAGCACCGGCAGGCCCGACCAGATCTCGATGAAGCGCTGGCCGGCGAGATCGACCCAGCCGCCAAGATAGCCCTGCAGGGCCCCGGTGCCGACGCCGAGGATCACCGTCGCCAGTGTCAGCAGGGTGGCGAAGGCGAGCGAGGTGCGGATGCCGTAGATCAGCCGTGCCAGCACGTCGCGGCCCTGGTCATCGGTGCCCAGCCAGTTGTCCGCCGAGGGCGGTGACGGCGCCGGTTCGCTGCGCTCCAGGTGGATGGTTTCGGCATGGAAGCGGATCATCGGCCACAGCATCCAGCCCTCGGCCTCGATCAGCGCCTGCACCGCCGGGTCGCGGTACACGGTGGCGGTGTCGAACTCGCCGCCGAAGCGGGTTTCCGGCACCTCTTCCAGCAGGGGCAGGATGAGCTCGCCCTGGTAGCGCACCAGCAGGGGCTTGTCGTTGGCAATCAGGTCGGCGCCCAGGGTGATGACCACCAGCACGGCGAACAGCCACAGTGACCACCAGGCACGGCGGTTGGCGCGGAACTGCGCGAAGCGGCGACGTGTCAGCGGTGAGAAGGTCGGCATCGTCATGTCGCGGCCCTGGCGAAGTCGATGCGCGGATCGACAAGGCGATAGCAGAGGTCGCCGATGAGGCGAAGCAGCAGGCTCAGCAGGGTGAACAGGAACAGCGTGCCGAAGATCACCGGATAGTCGCGGTTGATCACCGACTCGTAGCTGAGCAGGCCGAGGCCATCGAGGTTGAAGATGATCTCGATCAGGAAGGTGCCGGTGAAGAGGATGCCGAACAGTGTCGCCGGCAGGCCCGCGATGAGGATCAGCATGGCATTGCGGAACACGTGCCCGAGCAGCACGCGACGCTCGCTGGCACCCTTGGCGCGCGCGGTCAGCACGTACTGCTTGCCGAGCTCCTCGAGGAAGCTGTTGCGGGTGAACAGGGTCAGCGTGGCCAGCCCGCCCAGGGTCAGGCAGATCGTCGGCATCACCAGGTGTGCCGCGTAGTCCTTGACCTTGCCCCAGGCGTCGAGGGTATCGAAGTGGTCGGACACCAGTCCCTGCATGGGCAGGATCTGCCAGTAGCTGCCGCCGGCGAACAGGATGATGAGCAGGATGGCGAACAGGAAGCCGGGGATCGCGTAGGCAACGATGATGACGCCGCTGGTCCAGACGTCGAAGCGGCTGCCCGGGTAGCGCGCCTTGCGTATGCCCAGCGGAATCGCGATCAGGTAGATGAGCAGCGTGCTCCACAGGCCCAGCGACAGCGATACCGGCAGCTTCTCGATGATCAGGTCGAAGACGTCAATGTCGCGATAGAAGCTCTGGCCCAGATCCAGTTGCGCGAACTGGCTGATCATCTGCCAGAAACGCTCGCTGGCCGGCTTGTCAAAGCCGTACTGCTTCTCGATCTCGGCGATCAGGCTGGCATCGATGCCCTGGCTGCCGCGGTAGCCGCCCGGGCCGCTGCTCTGGCTGACCACGTCGCCGCCCGCGGCCATGGCACCACCGCCGTGGCCCTGCAGCTGCGCCAGGGTGCGCTCGACCGGGCCGCCGGGCGCGGCCTGGATGATCAGGAAGTTGATCAGCAGCAGCCCGAACAGGGTCGGGATCATCAGCAGCAGACGACGAATGATGTAGTTCAGCATCAGGGCTTCCCGGTCGCGGCATCCAGACGTCGCGCCTTGGCGGCATCGAACCACCAGCTGTCCAGGCCGTCACCGTAGCGTGGTGTCAGGGCCGGGCGCTGGAAGCGGTCCCAGGCGGCAATGCGGAAGAAGGGTGTGTGGTAATTGGGAATCATCAGCCATTCGGCGCGCAGTACCCTATCCAGGCTGCGCACCTGGTCAACCAGGTCGGCCCGGCTTCTGGCCTGGGTGATGCCGGCGATCAGGGCATCCACCACGGGGGACTGCAGACCGGTGAGGTTCTGGCTGCCCGGTGTTCTGGCGGCATCGCTGCTCCAGTAGTTCCAGAGCTCGTTGCCGGGCGAGATCGAGGCCGGCACGCCGCTGACGGTGAGGTCGAAGTCGAACTGGCGCAGTCGCTCCACGTACTGGGCGGCATCGAGGATGCGGATGTTCAGGGTCACGCCCAGGCGAGCCAGCTGCCTGCGCAACGGTTGCACGATGCGCTCGAACTCGGGCTGCACCAGCAGCATTTCCAGGACCAGCGGCTGCCCGGCGGCATTGCGCAAGGCGCCGTCGCGATAGCGCCAGCCGGCCTGCTGAAGCAGGGTCTGGGCCTTGAGCAGGTTGCGGCGGTTGTAGCCGTCACCCTGGCTCACCGGGGGCAGCACGGCGGGTCCGAACACGGTGGCGGGCAGCTGCGTGCGCCAGGGCGAGAGAATGCGCAGCTCGGCCTGGCCGGGCAGGCCCTGCGCGGCCAGCTCGGAGTTGTCGTAATAGCTGCGGGTACGTGCGTAGGCGTTGTAGAACAGGCGCGGATTGGCCCATTCGAAATCGAAACCTTGGGCCAGCGCCTCGCGAACGCGGCGATCATCCAGCGGCTTGCGGCGGGTATTGAAGAAGAAGCCCTGGGCCGGGGCAGGGCGCTGGTGACGCTGCTCGATGCGCAGCACCTGGCCTTTCTGCACGGCCGGGAAGTTGTACTCGGTGGCCCAGGTCTTGGCCTTGTTCTCGTGGCGTATGTCGTACTGGCCGGCCTTGAAGCCCTCGAAGGCGATGCTGCCGTCACGGTAGTAGCGGTACTGGATGCGGTCGAAGTTGTGCAGGCCGCGATTCACCGGCAGGTCACGGCCCCAGTAGTCCGGCACGCGCTCGTAGTGGATGCCGCGACCGGGATCGACCTTGCTGATGCGGTAAGGGCCGCTGCCCAGGGGCGGTTCCAGGCTGGTGCTGTCGAAGTTTCGCGTGCGCCAGTAATGCGCGGGCAGGATGGCCAGCTCGCCGACGATCAGGGCCAGCTCGCGGTTGTCGCGCTGGCGGAAATGGAATTTCACGCTGTGCGGAGTCAGCGCCTCGACACGGGCGACACCGGCGAAATAGGCCTTGTAGGCGGGCGAGCCGACGCGCTGGATGGTCTCGAAGCTGAACACCACGTCGCGCGAGGTGACCGCTCTGCCGTCGTGGAAGCGTGCCTGCGGGCGCAGGTGATAGATGATCCAGCTGCCATCCTGCGGGTCTTCCTCGATGCGCTCGGCAAGCAGGCCGTAGCGCGAGTAGGGCTCGTCTTCCGAGCTCACCGTCAGGGTGTCGTAGATGCGGCTGAGGCCATCGGCAGCGACGCCGCGGTTGATGAACGGGTTCAGGCTGTCGAAGGTGCCGAGCGCATCAAGTCGCAGCAGGCCACCTTTCGGGGCCTGCGGGTTGGCGTAGGGAAAGTGCCTGAAGCCGGCAGGCAGGGCCGGGCTGCCATGCAGGCTGAGCGCATGATGGCTGATGTGCCGGGGTTGCTCGCCCGCTGCCTGCACAGGCTGGGCCAGCAGCAGAACCACGACGGCGAGCCAGGACCTCACGGTTGTCATGCCCATGTTCCGCAATCACAAGGAACGTGGCAGGGCGGCATCCGGCAGCAGGCGCAGGATCAGGGTCTGTCCGGCGGTCAGCGATTGCAGATCGCCGTTCCACGCGCGCAGTTCGGCCAGCGTGACTTGGTACTGACGACGGATGGACTCCAGCGTCTCGCCCGGCAGCACGCGACGAATGATCTCGATGCGGCTGTCCTGGGCATTTGCCGCCGTGTTCTGGCTGGCCACGGTGATGATGCGCGCACCGGACGTAGCGGCCGGGGTGCTGCCGGTGTTCGGGATGACCAGTTCGCGACCGACCTCGAGCGGTGTCTTCAGACTGCTCTGGTTGGCGGCAGTGAGCACGGCTGGCGGTACGTTGTAGGTGCGGGCAATGGCATACCAGGTTTCCTTGGCCTGCACGCGATGGCGGCCCGGAGTTTCCTGGCGCATGACGACGGGCAGTGCCGCGGCGACGGGTGCCGGATCGGCCAGGCTGGCCAGGCGGCGATCGACGCTGAAGTAGCCCGGAATCATCGGTGTCAGCTGGGCAATGCGGTTTTCACCGGCGACATCGAGACTGGCCGGCACATGCACATGATAGGGGCCTTTCGGGTCCATCTGTTCGCGGCTGAGGCCCGGGTTGAGCTCGCGCAAGGTCTGCACGGACACGCCGGCGGCCTCGGCAGCGGCTGCCAGTGTCACCGGGCCGCTGGTGCGCACGGTGCGGAAGTGCGGACGGTTGGCGATCGGGCGCAGAGACAGGCCCATGCGCTCGGGCTCGCGGAAGAGTGCGGCCACAGCCAGGAAGCGGGGCACGTAGTTCTGCGTTTCCTCGGGCAACGGCAACGACCAGTAGTCGGTGGGCAGACCGGCAGCGGCATTGCGCTTCATGGCGCGCGACACGGTGCCGGGGCCGGCGTTGTAGGCGGCCAGCACCAGCTCCCAGTCACCAAAGGTGGCGTAGAGCTGGCTCAGGTAGTCGTAGGCGGCACGGGTGGCTTCGACCGGATCACGGCGGCCGTCATACAGCGCAGTCTGGCGCAGGCCGAACAGGCGGCCTGTATCGGGAATGAACTGCCAGAGCCCGGCGGCACCGGAGCGTGACACCGCCATGGGGTTGTAGGAGCTTTCGATCACCGGCAGCAGGGCCAGCTCGGTGGGCAGCTGGCGGCGCTCGGCTTCCGACACGGTGAGATGCAGATAGCGTGACGCACGCAGCATCAGGGTGTCGAGATAGGCCTGCTTGCTGCCCAGCCATTGGTGATGACGGGCCACGCGCGGGTTGTCACTGCGCGTGGGCATGACAAAGCCCTGGCGCAGCCGGTTGACGAGGTTGTCAGACGCGCTTGCGCTGATCTGTTCCTGGGCCAGGGCACGGATGTCGGCGAGATCATCCGGCAGCTGCAGGGCAGGGTCCGGATCGATGATGGAGGTGTCGGCGACGGCAAGCGTCGGCCAGGCAAGCGTGCCGATCAGGCAGGCCAGCACGGTCAGCGGCAGGGCTGACAGTGGATGCGCCGAACCTGAACGTCTGCAAAAACGGGAAAATGGGGTCATGAATACGGGTCCGCGGCTTGGGTGCCGATTCCAGTGCAGTCAGTAAAGGAATACAAAAAATGCGCCAAATTTCATTCTATGCAGGAAGAATGTGATATGGCAACCCACGTTTGTCAGCCAAGTCCTTGTCTTGTCAGCAGACTAGCCGGTGTAACCGTCCTTGAAGCGGCGTATCGCCGCCAGTGTGCCGAGGCCGTCGACACAGGCGTCGCCGGTGATTTGACGCGCGCGTGCCTGGAAACGGGCATCATGCACCTGAAAATAGGGGTTCAGTGCACGCTCGCGGGCAACCGCCGTGGGCAGGGTAGGCAGCAGCGCATCACGCTGTTGCCGACACCAGGTCTCATGGGCGGCAAGCGCCGCGTCATCGGGCTGGAACAGGCGCGCGAAACGCAGATTGGCCAGGGTGTATTCATGCGCCGGATAGACACGGGTGTCGCCTGGCAGGGCGGCAATCCAGCCCAGTGCATCGGCCAGCTCCTCTGGAGTTCCTTCCATGAGGCGGCCGCACCCGATGCTGAACAGGGTGTCGCCGCAGAACAGCATGCCGTGGTCGGGCAGGTAAATGAGCACGTGATCGCGCTTGTGTGCCGGTGCCGGGTGCGTGATCAGGCGACCCAGCCCGGGCAGGTCGTGCTGCATCTCGCGGTCGAGACACCAGGGCCGGCTAACCGCTGCCACCGTGTCAGCCGGACCGTATACCGGGCAGGGGTGGGCGGCGACAATGTCGGCGATGCCAAGCACATGATCGGCATGACCATGCGTGATCAGGATGCCCAGCAACGGCAGCGTGCTCTGCGCCAGCGCTTGCAGGGCGGGCTCGGCCTGGCCCGGATCGACCAGCCAATGCCCCTGATCCGTGCTCAGCATCCAGATGTAGTTGTCACTGAAGGCGGGCAGCGCCCTGACCTGAGGTTTGGATGACATCCGCAGTCTGCTCGTTCACTATTGCGCACATGAACCTACACCATACGGCATCGCTTCGCAGCCCGCAGCCGCCAGAAAGCCGGCAGCTGCTGCTGGCACGCCTGCAGGCGCCGTGGCAGCAGGGATTGCAGCAGCTGCACGGGCTGCATGGCCTGGCGCTGGCGGCGGATGCTGGCGGCTTGTCACTGGCCGGCAGTGGCATACGCTGGTGGCACACCCTGCTGGCTGAACTGCCGGATGTCGTGCCTGCGGATGCCGCGTCTGTGGAGGGTGGCTCGCGCTGTCTTGCCAGCCTGGCGCACTGGCCGCTGCAGCCGGGCAGCCTGGATGCCGTGGCCTGGCAGGTGGCAGCAGCCCACGACGCCATGCTGCCCGAGATGCTGGCCCAGGCCTGTCTGGCACTGGGACCGGATGCTCGCCTTCTGGTGGCGGTGCATGGTGATCCCTTGGATGCCTGGTGCCGCATCGCCATGCCCTGGCTGGCGGAGCAGTCTCTGCAGCTTCGCCAGGCAACCTGGGGTGACAGTCGCCGGCTGACCTGGCTACCGCCGCGCTGGGGTCGGCACTGGTCGGCGTCCTGGCAACGTCTGCTGCCGGTGACGGCACACTGGTCGGTTCAGCTCTGGCAGAAGAACACGCTGGCTCCGCTGCGCTCCGGCCGGCGCACCGTGCCTGCACGCGATGCCTGGTCGCCGCAATGGCTGCCGCAGGCCAGCACACCCAACTCAACACGCAAGGACATGGCATGACGCCCGATGTAGTCATTTATACCGATGGCGCCTGCCGCGGCAATCCCGGCCCGGGCGGCTGGGGCGCGCTGCTGGCCAAGGGGCCGCACCAGAAGGCGATCTCCGGCTACGAGGCCCATACCACCAACAACCGCATGGAGCTGCAGGCCGCGCTGTCGGCGCTGCAGGCGCTCAAGCAGCCCTGCCGCATCGTGCTGTGGACCGATTCGGAGTACCTTCGCAAGGGCATGACCGAATGGCTTCCGGGCTGGCAGACCCGTGGCTGGAAGACGGCCGCCAAGCAGCCGGTCAAGAATGCCGACCTCTGGCAGTCCCTGCTGGCTGCCGCCGCGCCACATCAGATCGATTGGCGCTGGGTCAAGGGGCATGCCGGAGATCCTGGCAACGAAGCCGTCGACCGGCTTGCCAACGAGGCCATCGACAACGCACTGAAGCAGCAGAAGCGCGCATGAGACAGATCATTCTTGACACCGAAACCACCGGCCTGGATCCGGCGCTGGGGCACAGACTCATCGAGATCGGCTGCCTGGAACTGGTCAACCGTCGCCTGACCCGACGCAGCTTTCATCATTACCTGAATCCGGATCGCGAGATCGATGCCGGCGCCATGGCGGTGCACGGCATCAGCAACGAGTTCGTGCGTGACAAGCCGCGCTTTGCCGAGATCGTCGATGACTTCCTGGCCTTCGTCAGTGGCGCCGAGCTGGTCATCCACAACGCGGCCTTCGACATCGGCTTCATCAATCACGAGCTGTCATTGCTGGGGCGTCCGGCCGTGACCGAGCTGTGCAGCGTGCTCGATACGCTGCAGATGGCACGCAGCAAGCATCCCGGCCAGAAGAACAATCTCGATGCGCTTGCGCGGCGCTATTTTGCCGACAACCGTGACCGTACCTACCATGGCGCCTTGCTTGACGCCGAGATCCTGGCGGATGTCTACCTGGCCATGACGGGGGGGCAGGTCGGTCTGTCGCTGGGTCATGACGAGGACGCTGACGGCGCTGGCGGTTCCGCCGGCCAGGGCATTCGCCGGCTTCCCGCCAACCGGCCGGCGCTGCCCGGTTACGGGGTTGCCGACGAGGAGCTGGCGGCGCACGAGGCCCGCCTGCAGATTCTCGACAAGTCCGCTGGCGGCCGCTGCCTGTTCCGGGATATCCATGACTGAGCGTTTCCAGACCCTGAACATCCTGCCGGCAGGGCGACCGAGTGGCGATGCCCTGATGCTGGCGTTCAGCGACAACCGGGTGCTTGTGCACCGTGATGACCCGCAGCGCTGCCCGACCTGGGACGAGTTGCGCTGGTGGTTGCCGGCGGATGCCGCGCTGCATGTCGTTGGTGTCTGGCAGGCGGTGCTGGTGCATGTCGTGGCCGTGGCAGCCAGCGCGGTGCAAGCGGACGACTGGATCTGGGTTGATCTGCGTCGACTGCTTGGCCAGGTCGATGATGACTGGTTCGCCGTGGCGGGGCGGGGCGCGCAGATTCTCGCCTGGGCGGACACGCACCGGTTCTGCGGTCGTTGCGGAACGCCCACTGGCGGACACCCCCAGGGCGAGCGGGCACGGGTATGTGTCAGCTGCGGCCTCAGCGTCTATCCGCGCATCAATCCCTGTGTCATCGGCCTTGTCACGCGCGGTGACGACCTGCTGCTGGCACGTGCCCATCGCTTCACCAACGGCATGTTCAGCACCCTGGCCGGTTTCATGGAGGTCGGCGAGACCGCCGAGGCCACGCTGGTGCGCGAGGTACGCGAGGAGGTCGGTGTCGAGATCAGCGATCTGCGCTATTTCGGCAGCCAGTCGTGGCCCTTTCCCAGCAATCTGATGCTGGGCTTTCATGCCCGCTATGCGGGTGGCGAACTGCGTCTGCAGGATGACGAGATTGCCGAGGCGGATTTCTTTCATTACACGCGCCTGCCGCTGATACCGCCTCCGGGCAGCATCGCGCGCGCGCTCATTGACCAGTTTGTGCAGGAGCGAAGGACAGTTCATGGTTGAGTGGCTGGCGGAATACGGGCTTTTTCTGGCCAAGAGCATCACGGCGGCCGTACTGGTGCTTGTCGTCATCCTGGTGGCGGCACGCGTCAGACGCGAAGGCGACAGCGCGCAGGAGCAGGGGCATCTCTCGGTGGATGCGCTCAACGAGCGCTACCAGCAGGAAGCGGACGGCTTGCGCGAGCTGATCTGGGACGAGCGTCGCTGGAAGCAGGCGCGTCGCGAGCGCAAGGCGGAAGCGAAGAAGGCAAAGCAGGATCTCGCCGAGGGACGCACGCGACCGCGCGTGTTCGTGCTGAACTTTCATGGCGATCTGGCCGCCTCTGCCGTCAACCAGCTGCGCCACGAGATCTCGGCACTGCTGGCGGTGGCCGACGCCGAACATGACGAGGTCGTGCTGCTGCTTGAAAGCCCCGGCGGACTGGTGCATGGCTACGGTCTGGCGGCTTCGCAACTGGCGCGCATCCGCAGTGCCGGGCTCAGGCTCACGATCTGTGTCGACAAGGTGGCGGCCAGCGGCGGCTACCTGATGGCCTGCATAGGCTCGCAGCTGCTGGCGGCGCCGTTTGCCATCATCGGCTCCATCGGTGTCGTGGCCCAGGTTCCCAACATCCACCGGCTGCTCAAGCGCCATGACGTGGATGTCGAGGTGCTCACGGCCGGCCAGTACAAGCGCACGCTGACCGTGCTTGGTGAAAACACGCCCGAAGGGCGCGCCAAGTTCCAGTCCGAGCTTGAAGAGACGCACGCGCTGTTCAAGTCCTTCGTTGGCGAATGGCGGCCGCAGGTGAACCTGGATCAGGTGGGCACGGGTGAGCACTGGTATGGCAGTCAGGCGGTGAGCCTGAAGCTGGTGGACGAGCTCAGGACCAGCGATGACTACCTGCGTGCGCGTGCCAGCGATGCCGATCTGTTCGCGCTGCGCTGGAGCGTGCGCAAGACGCTGGGGCAGCGTCTCGGTCTGGTGGCCGAGGCCGGCATCGATCGCCTGGTCATGCGCTGGTGGCAGCGCGGCACCAGCAGCCCGCGCTGGTAATCGCGTTCACTCGATGCCGAGGTACTGCTGGATCAGTATCCAGCAGGCCCCGACAATGAGGCCGAACAGGAGAATGCCGGACAGTACGAAAACCTCGGCATGTTCGGCATTCTCGTCAAGATCGACCTGCTTGAGGCCGGCAACATTGAAGCCGGATCGAAGGAACCGGCTGAGTGCCCGCCGCCAGCGCGGCTTGGGCTTGGGGCCGCCAGGCGGCAGCGCATGTCCGTAACCACCTTGCACTGAATGCCTCCGTCCGTTTTGCCTCGAGGGCGACCAGATCTTCTGCGAGAGCGACCGGTCACGACCTCAGGGACGGACCGGCACTTCAGTTTCTGTCCGGATCATACCCCAGATTGGGTGCAAGCCAACGCTCCGCCGTGGCCAGTTCCCAGCCCTTGCGGCGGGCATAGTCCTCGACCTGGTCGCGACCGATCTTGCCGACATTGAAGTAGTCAGCCTTCGGATGCGCGATGTACCAGCCCGATACGGCGGCTGCCGGAAGCATGGCGTAATGCTCGGTCAGCGTCATGCCGGCCCGCTCCGGTGCCGACAGCCAGCGGAACAGCTCGGCCTTCTCGCTGTGCTCGGGGCAGGCGGGATAGCCCGGTGCCGGACGTATGCCGACATATTTCTCGGCGATCAGCTCGTCATTGCCCAGCGATTCGTCTGGCGCGTAGCCCCAGTAGTCGGTGCGCACGCGACGGTGCAGACACTCGGCCATGGCTTCGGCAAAGCGGTCAGCCAGGGCCTTGATCAGGATGCCGTTGTACATGTCGCCGGCCTGTTCATGGGCGGCAGCCAGCTCGTCGGCGCCATGCACGGAAACGGCAAAGCCGCCGACATGATCGTTGATGCCGGTGTCCAGCGGGGCCACGAAGTCGGCCAGCGAGAGGTTGACGCCCTCGCTGCCCTTGTCACTCTGCTGGCGCAGGCAATGGATCTCGCCCAGCACCTGGCTGCGTGCGCTGTCAGCCCAGACCCGGATGTCGTCGGCACCAACCCGGTTTGCCGGCCACAGACCGATGACACCGCGCACGCGCAGCTGCTGCGAAGCGATCAGCGTGCCGAGCATGGCCTGCGCGTCCTTGAAAAGATTGCGCGCGGCCTCGCCGACGACGGCGTCGTCGAGAATCTTCGGGTACTTGCCGTGCAGGTCCCAGGAGATGAAGAAGGGTGTCCAGTCGATGTAGTCGACCAGTTCGCCCAGCGTCACCGCTTCAGCATCCGTGCCGGGCTGGCTGTCGAACACGGTGATGCCGCTGCGGCGCGGTGCCACCGGGGCGTAGCCGGCCCAGTCGGTCTTCAGGCCCAGCTCGGTTGCGCGCACATAGGGCAGCCGCTCTGCCAGCGGCTGGCGGTTGGCGATGCGCTCGCGCACCTCGGCGTATTCGGTACGACGCTCGGCAAGGAAGGCCGGCTTCATGTCTTGGCTGAGCAGGGTGGTGACGACGCCGACCGCGCGCGAGGCGTCGGCGACATAGACCACGCCGTCATTCCTGTACTGCGGGTCGATCTTGACCGCGGTGTGCGCCTTGGACGTGGTGGCGCCACCGATCAGCAGCGGGATGTGGAAGTCCTGGCGCTGCATTTCGCGCGCGACATGAACCATCTCGTCGAGCGAGGGCGTGATCAGGCCGGAGAGGCCGATGATGTCGACCTTCTCCTCGCGGGCGACCTGCAGGATGCGTTCGCAGGGCACCATGACGCCGAGGTCGACGATGTCATAGCCGTTGCAGCCGAGCACGACACCGACGATGTTCTTGCCGATGTCATGGACGTCGCCCTTGACCGTGGCCATGAGCACCTTGCCCTTGGCCTCCACGACGCCGTTCTTTTCGGCCTCGATGAATGGAATCAGGTGGTTTACCGCCTGCTTCATCACGCGCGCCGATTTCACCACCTGGGGCAGAAACATCTTGCCGGCGCCGAAGAGGTCGCCAACCACGTTCATGCCGTCCATGAGCGGACCTTCAATGACATGGATCGGACGTGCCACCGACAGGCGGGCTTCTTCCGTGTCTTCCACGATGAAGGTGGTGATGCCCTTGACCAGCGCATGCTCGAGGCGCTTGCCGACGGGCAGGCTGCGCCAGGCTTCGTCCTCGACGGCGGCCTTGGCGCCATCGCCACGATACTGCTCGGCGATTTCCAGCAGGCGTTCGGTGCCGTCGGCACGACGGTTCAGGATCACGTCCTCGACGCGCTCCTTGAGCTCGGCCGGCAGATCGTCGTAGATCGCCAGCTGGCCGGCGTTGACGATGCCCATGGTGAGGCCGTTGCGGATGGCGTGGTAGAGGAAGACGGAGTGGATGGCTTCGCGTACCGGCTCGTTGCCGCGGAACGAGAACGAGACGTTGGAGATGCCGCCCGAGATCATGGCATACGGCAGCTCGCGCTTGATGAAGGCGCAGGCATTGATGAAATCGACGGCGTAGTTGTTGTGCTCCTCGATGCCGGTCGCCACGGCGAACACGTTAGGGTCGAAGATGATGTCTTCCGGCGGGAAGCCGACCTCGTTGACCAGAATGTCGTAGGAGCGCTTGCAGATCTCGTTCTTGCGCGCCTCGGTGTCGGCCTGGCCCTGTTCGTCGAAGGCCATGACGATGACGGCGGCGCCATGGCGCATGCACAGGCGCGCGCGCTGCTTGAACTCCTCGACACCTTCCTTCATCGAGATCGAGTTCACCACCGGCTTGCCCTGGATGCACTTGAGGCCGGCCTCGATGATCTCCCATTTTGACGAGTCGACCATGATGGGCACGCGGCAGATGTCCGGCTCGGTGGCGACCATGTTGAGGAAGGTGACCATGGCACGCTCGGAATCGAGCATGCCTTCATCCATGTTGATGTCGATGATCTGGGCACCGCTCTCGACCTGGCCGCGCGCGATGTCCAGCGCTTCCTGGTAGTTCTCTTCGCGGATGAGGCGGGCGAACTTCTTGGAGCCGGTGACGTTGGTGCGCTCGCCGACATTCACGAACAGGCTGTCCTGCGCGATGGTGAACGGCTCGAGGCCGGACAGGCGGCAGGCCGGCGTCAGCGTCGGCACGGCACGCGGCGGCAGGCCGGCGACGGCGTCGGCGATGGCCCGGATATGATCCGGGGTGGTGCCGCAGCAGCCGCCGACAAGGTTCAGGAAGCCGCTTTCCGCGAACTCGCGCAGGATGGATGCCGTTTCCGCCGGGGTTTCGTCGTACTCGCCGAAGGCGTTGGGCAGGCCGGCATTGGGGTGGGCGCTGACAAAGGTCTCGGCCTTGCCGGCCAGTTCGGCCACGTAGGGGCGCAGTTCCTTGCCGCCGAGCGCGCAGTTGAAGCCGATCGAGATCGGCTTGGCGTGCCGCACCGAGTTCCAGAACGCCTCCGCGGTCTGGCCCGAGAGCGTGCGACCGGAAGCGTCGGTGATGGTGCCCGAGATCATGATGGGCAGCTCGACGCCGAGCTCCTCGTAGACGCCTTGCACGGCGAAGATGGCGGCCTTGGCATTGAGCGTGTCGAACACGGTCTCGATCAGGATGAGATCGGCGCCACCCTCGATCAGCGCGACAGTCGCTTCGCGGTAGTTCTCGACCAGCTCGTCAAAGCTCACGTTGCGGAAGGCCGGGTTGTTCACGTCCGGCGAGATCGAGCAGGTGCGCGAGGTCGGGCCGAGCACGCCGGCGACGAAGCGCGGCTTGTGCGGCTCACGCGCGCTCCACTCGTCCGCGACGCGCCGGGCGAGGGCGGCGGCTTCGCGGTTGAGCTCGGGCACCAGCGACTCCATGCCGTAGTCGGCCATGGACACACGCGTGCCGTTGAACGAGTTGGTCTCGAGGATGTCGGCACCGGCCGCGCAGTAGGCATCGTGGATGCCCGCGATGATGCCGGGATTGGTGAGCACCAGCAGGTCGTTGTTGCCCTTGACGTCACGCGGCCAGTCGGCGAAACGTTCGCCGCGATAATCGGCCTCCTGCAGCTTGTGACGCTGGATCATGGTGCCCATGGCGCCGTCGATGATCAGGATGCGTTCCCGCAGGGCAGCATGAAAAGCGGAAAGGCGTTGCGTCAGGGCGGCGGGCGCGGGCATGGCAGGAAACTATCCATCCAAAAAAATGGATGGATAGTGTAGCAGTTCTGATGCGCGGCGTCCCTGTCATGTGCCGACGACGCCCGCGATGCCGAGCTGCTATACTTTTGACCCTTTCCATTTTCCCGGCGACGTGTCTGATGAGCGAGTCCACGAACACCACAGTGCCCGAAACCAACCTGACCATCACGGAAACGGCCCAGGCCTATCTGGTCGAGCTGCTCGCCAAGCAGAACAGCCCGGGCATCGGCGTGCGCATCTTCGTGGAGAACGCTGGTACGCCGCGCGCCGAATGCTGCATGGCCTACTGCACGCAGGGCGAGGAACGCGAAGACGACATTCGTGTCGAGTTCAACGGCTTCCCGGCATTTGTTGAAGGTCGTTCGGCCAGCTACCTGGTGGATGCCGTGATCGACTTCAACAAGGATCGCATGGGCGGTCAGCTGACCTTCAAGGCGCCACGCTCCAAGGTTCCCAACATCTCTGCCGACAGCCCGATCGAGGAGCGCATCAATCATGTGCTGTTCGCCGAGGTCAACCCGGGCCTTGCTGCGCACAACGGCAATGTCAGTCTGCTCGAATGCTACACCGATCCCGAGCATGGCCTGACTGCCGTGCTCAAGTTCGGCGGCGGCTGCCAGGGCTGCTCGGCAGTCGACATGACGCTCAAGCAGGGCGTCGAGACCACGCTCAAGGCGCATATTCCGGAGCTGGCACGGGTCACCGACAGCACGGACCACAGCAAGAAGGACAACGCCTACTTCAAGTGAGCGGGTGAAGTCGGCAGTCGGCAAAAGGGGCCGGAGGCTGCTGGAAAACGCACTGGCGTGATCGTTTTCCAGCAGCCTCCGGCCCCTTTGCCTTGTGCGACGTTTGCAGTGTTCCTTGGTGAGAGTCAGTCTTCCGAACCGGCTGCATCACCTGAATCGCCGAGGGCCCTGGCCCCTGCTGAAAATGATCACGTCAGTGCATTTTCAGCAGGGGTCAGGGCCCCCGGTGCCACAGTAGTTCTGATTCAGCGCGGCTGCCCGTAGAACGTCGCCGTCCCGCTTCCTGTCGACGTGCTCAGCCTCCAGCGGTAGGTGCCACTGGCCAGATTCCCGGACGTGACCGCCTGGTTGGCACTGGTTCCGGACAGCGGGCTGACACTCACCGCCTGCCAGCTGGTCGACAGCAGGCCGCTTACACGACGTTCCAGCGCGATGCCGATGCTGCCGCTCTTCACGCTGCCCGTCATCAGGTAGCCGCGCAAGGTGCCGCCGCTGAAGCTGAAACCATTGCTGTTCGGTGCCAGCACGTTGCGGGCCGTGCCATCGAGCGTGATGGTGTAGGCCGTACAGCCGGTGCAGGGGACGGCAGGCGGGGGCGGCTCGACCGGATCCGGATCGTCTCCCGGAACGAAGTTGGCATCATCCTCAAGCACGCCGACATGCAGCAGCTTGTTTGGGCTGCCCACCACGTCCGTGATGCGGTTCACCGAGGTCTGCTGCAACAGGTCGCTGGCAACCTGAGCCGGGGATTGTGACGGCCTGCTGGCCAGATACAGCGCGGCTGCCCCGGCCACGTGCGGCGCTGCCATGGAGGTGCCGCTGAGCGTGGCGGATGCACTGTCGGAGCTGATGCCGGCCGAGCGGATGGCATCGCCCGGTGCGAACAGGTCGACGCAGCTGCCGTAGTTGGAATAGGAGGCACGACGGTCGGCCGCGGTTGATGCGGCTACCACCAGTGCTTCCGTGACCCGGTTCGGCGAGCCGTTGCAGGCATTGGTGTTCTCGTTGCCTGCTGCCACCACCATGGTGATGCCGTTGCTGATGGCGTTGCGCACGGCGGTGTCCAGCGTGGTCGAGGCGGCACCACCCAGTGACATGTTGCCGACGGCCGGCTTGCGGTGGTTGGCGATCATCCAGTCAATGCCGGCAATCACGCCCGAGTTGCTGCCGGAGCCGTCGCAGCCCAGCACGCGTACCGGATAGATCGTGGCACTGCGTGCAACGCCATAGCTGCTGCCCAGAACCGTGCCGGCGACATGAGTACCGTGCCCGTCACAGTCAGTGGTGTTGCTGGCATTGGTGCTGGCCCCGAGCAGGGAGCTGCTGTTGGGAGCAAAGTTGCGGCCTGTGCCGACACGGCCGGTGAATTCCATGTGGGTCGAGCGCAGACCGGTGTCAATGACATAGACATTGACACCTTGACCGGCCAGCGACGGATAGCTGTAGGTGCTGTTGGTGCCACTCAGCTGATCGATGCGGTCGAGGCCATAGAGGCTGGTGCTGACCGTGGTACGAGCCTGCACGCTCATCACCTGGTCCTGTTCGACATGCACGCCGGGAATGCGGTCAAGCTGAGCCGCCTGCTGCGGGGACAAGCGGATCGCGAAGCCGGGAAAGGCATGCTCGTAGACCTGGAAGGGCAGCTCGCTGGTGACCGGCAGCAGCAGCTGGCTGATCAGCGAACGCAGGGGCAGGCGACCCAGCACCTGCTGCACCACGGGCAGCTGCAGTTGCACGACGTACTGGCCGGGAATGGGCTCGCCGGCACGGTCAGGGCTGCCGACACTGGCGAGGGCAAGCGGTGCGGACGACAGCAGGGCGACCAAGGCGGTCAGGCGGCTAAGGTGACGGGAGGCTGACACGATGGTCTCCGATTTGTTCTTGATTGTAGTGGTAGCACGTAAACAGCAAGGCCGCCGGATTTCAATGCCGCAAATGACTGGTTGGTCAAATGCTGGGCATCGGAATCGGGCGGCCTGGCGGGCTCGCGGCGTACGGGTCAGCGACGTCCCGGCAGCACGTCCTTGAGCTTGTCACGCATGGACAGGATGGCCTTTTCGGTGGTGTCCCAGTCGATGCAGCCGTCGGTGACCGATTTGCCGTACTCGAGCTGGGAGAGATCCTTGGGGATGTCCTGGCGGCCGAACTTGAGGTGCGACTCGATCATCATGCCAACGATAGACGTGTTGCCCTCGACGATCTGGTTGGCGACGTTGTCCATGACCAGCGGCTGCAGCGCCGGATCCTTGTTGGAGTTGGCATGCGAGGCATCGATCATGATGTTGAGCGGGGCCTTGGCCTTTTCCAGTTCGCGTTCCGCCAGCGCCACCGACACCGAGTCGTAGTTGGGCTTGCCGTCGCCGCCGCGCAGCACGACATGGCCGTAGCGGTTGCCGGTGGTGTTGATCACGGCCACTTTGCCTTCCGAGTTGATGCCCAGGAAGCTGTGCGGATTCTGCACCGAGAGCAGGGCGTTGGTGGCCACCTTGAGGCCGCCGTCGGTGCCGTTCTTGAAGCCGACCGGCGACGACAGGCCCGAGGACATCTCGCGGTGGGTCTGCGATTCGGTGGTGCGCGCGCCGATGGCCGACCAGGCGATGAGGTCGTGCAGGAACTGCGGCGACATCGGATCGAGCGCCTCGGTGGCGCAGGGCAGTCCCATCTCGTTGAGTTCGAGCAGCAGCTTGCGGCCGATGTGCAGGCCATCCTGGATGCGGAAGCTGTCATCCATGAACGGGTCGTTGATCAGGCCTTTCCAGCCCACCGTGGTGCGCGGCTTCTCGAAGTACACGCGCATGACCAGATATAGCGTGTCCTTGACCTGCTCGGACAGCACCTTGAGGCGCTGCGCGTACTCGTGCGCAGCCTTGAGGTCATGGATCGAGCAGGGGCCGACCACCAGGAACAGGCGGTGATCCTTGCCATCGAGAATGTTGCGAATGACCTGACGGCCGTTGAGCACCGTGTGGTAGGCCGCGTCGCTCAATGGCAGCTCGTGCTTGAGCTGGTCCGGCGTGATCAGCACGTCGATGGAACGGATGTTGAGGTCGTCAATCTGGTTGTCAGCAAGGGTCATAAGGCTCTCCACGGAATCGCCCGATCATACTGCAAAGTCTTTTCAAACATGAACGGTGCGTGTGACGTCCATCAGGTTTTGTTATAAATGAGCCACGACTTATCACAAGAGTGTCTGTGCGATGAAGCTTCAGCAGCTCCGCTACATCTGGGAAGTGGCTCAGCACGAGCTCAACGTGTCACAGACGGCGGCCGCGCTGTTCACGTCCCAGCCCGGCATCAGCAAGCAGATCCGCTTGCTGGAGGATGAGCTGGGGGTGGAGATCTTTGCCCGCAACGGCAAGCACCTGAGCCGGGTCACGCCGGCGGGGCAGTCCATTCTCAAGCTGGCCGGCGAGGTGCTGCGTCTCACCGACTCGATCCGCCAGGTGGCTCTGGAGTTCTCGGACGAGGCCCGCGGCAGCCTGTCGGTGGCGACCACGCACACCCAGGCCCGCTACCGTCTGCCGCCGGTGATCGAGGCGTTCCGCCAGCGCTATCCGGATGTCGCCCTGCACATGCACCAGGGCACGCCGCAGCAGATCGCCGAGATGGCCGCCGACGGTACCGTGGACTTTGCCATTGCCACCGAGGCGCTGGAGCATTTCTCCGATCTGGTGATGCTGCCGGCCTACCAGTGGAACCGCACGGTGGTGGTGCCCAAGGGGCATCCGCTGTGCGACGTGCATCCCCTGACGCTGGAGGCCATCGCGGACTATCCCATCGTCACCTACGTGTTCGGCTTCACCGGCCGCTCCAAGCTCGACGAGGCCTTCAGCCAGGCCGGCCTGGCCGCCAACGTGGTGTTCACCGCCACCGACGCCGACGTCATCAAGACCTATGTGCGACTGGGACTGGGGGTCGGGATCATTGCGCAGATGGCCTACGAGCCGGCGCGTGACGACAAGGATCTGGTGGCGCTGGACGCCGGGCACCTGTTCGAGCCCAGCGTCACCCACATCGGTTTCCGTCGCGGCACCTTCCTGCGCGGTTTCATGTTCGACTTCATTTCAACCTTCGCGCCGCACCTGGAGCGGGCGGTGGTGGAGTCGGTGCTGAACCGGGGCGATGCCCGGGCCGAGGTCGATCACCTGTTCCGCGCCAGCGATCTGCCCCGATTCTGAGGCCTTGCTCAGCCCTGGCGGATCTCGAATGACACCGCCTCGGCTTCGACATTACCCATGTGCAGGCCGCATTCCTTCTTGGTGGCTTCCTCCCACCACCAGCGGCCTTCGCGCTCGTGCTGGCCAGGCAGCACGGGGCGGGTGCAGGGCTCGCAGCCGATGCTGATGAAGCCCTTTTCGTGCAGCGGGTTGTAGGGCACTTCCAGCGCGCGGATGTAGTCCCAGACTTCCTGCGAGCTCCAGTTCGCCAGCGGATTGAATTTCACCAGCGCGCCGTCAGTGCCGGTGAAGCTGGTGTCGAGCTGGATCTGCGGCACGCTGTTGCGCGTGCCCGGGCTCTGGTCCTTGCGCTGGCCGGTCATCCAGGCCGTGGTGGTGGCGAGGACCTTGCGCAGCGGCTCGACCTTGCGGATGCCGCAGCATTCCTTGTGGTCGTCCTGGTAGAAGCTGAACAGGCCCTTGGCATCGACCATGGCCTTCACCGCGGCGGGTTCCGGGAAGCAGACCTCCAGCGGGATGCCGTAGTGCTGACGCACGGTGTCGAGGAAGCGGTAGGTCTCGGGGTGCAGGCGACCCGTGTCGAGGGTGAAGACGCGGAAGGGCAGCTTGCTCTTCACCGCCATGTCGATCAGCACCACGTCTTCGGCGCCGCTGAATGACAGCGTCATGTTCGGAAACGTGGTGAGCGCGAACCTGATCAGTGTCTGCGGGCTCTTGCCCTCGTGTTCAGCGGCCCAGGCGGCTACGTGTTCGGCGGTAACGGGCATGACGGGCTCCTGGCTGGACAACGGATGAGATGGGGCGCTGGCGGCGTGAACGCGCTGCGCGCCTGCGGGCGATGATAGCAGAGCTGTTCGCCGGTATTTGCATGCGCCAGCGTCTGCCAGTACCCTTGCCGCGCATTCGGGGCCGTTGGCGTCCCGCTCCCTGTCTACCCGCGTGAGGTGCTGTGATGGAACTGGTTTGTCTCGATCTGGAAGGCGTGCTTGTCCCCGAAATCTGGATCAATTTCGCCAAGCGCACGGGCATCAAGGAGCTTGAGGCCACCACCCGTGACATTCCGGACTATGACGTGCTGATGCAGCAGCGTCTGCGCATCCTGCGCGAGCACAAGCTGGGTCTGCCGGATATCCAGGCGGTGATCGCCGAGATGGGGCCGCTGCCGGGCGCGCGCGAGTTCCTGGCCTGGGTTCGCGACAACTTCCAGCTCATCATCCTGTCGGACACGTTCTACGAGTTCGCCAAGCCGCTGATGGAGCAGCTCGATCTGCCGACGCTGTTCTGCCACAAGCTGGAAGTCGCGGAAGACGGCACCATCACTGACTACACCCTGCGTCAGCCGGATCAGAAGACCATGGCCATCAAGGCCTTCCATTCGCTGAACTACCGCTGCATCGCCGCCGGTGACTCCTACAACGACACCGGCATGCTCAGCGAAGCCGAGCAGGGCATCCTGTTCGATGCGCCGGAGAACGTGATCCGCGAGTTCCCGCAGTTCCCGGTCACGCACAACTACGAAGAGCTCAAGGCCGAGATCCGCAAGGCATCGCTGCGCAAGATCCCCTGAGTCCGTGCGTGCCCGGCACGGGTTGCCGGGAGGTGCGCTCAGACATGAAAAAACCGCCTTTCGGCGGTTTTTTCATGGCGCAGTGACAGCGGTCTGTCAGGCGCCAAGCAGGCCCAGCAGCCCGGTGTCGCCAAGCAGGGTGTCGAGCACGCCAGCGAGCGGGTTGTTCTCGATCAGGTCAGTGATGGCTGTTGCATCGCCACCACCGATGGCTTCCGACAGGGTGTCAGTCAGGCCCACTAGCGGTTCCAGCGGGGTACCGGCCAGCAGGTCGGTCAGGGCGCTGGTGTCACCGCCGCCGAGGGCGCTGGTGACCTGGTCGAGCAGACCGGAAAGCGGATTTTCCGCGCCCAGGTCGCTGCCGCTCAGGAGGCCAAGCAGGGCACCGGCTTCGGCCAGGGGGTCACCCTGCTCGGCACAGTCACCGAACAGTTGCAGGGTGCAGGTCAGCGGGGCGAGTGCGCCGAGCAGCGGGTTCAGGGCGCTTTCGTCCAGAGGTTGCAGCAGCGAGGTGTCCAGCGCGGTGGTGACATCGTCAACCAGACTGTTCAGCTGTTCATTGCCGGTGGTGACGGCATCGACCAGTTGCTGCTGACCGGATGCGTCAGCCAGTGCACCGAGCAGGCCGGTGTCGGCAGTGAGCAGATTGACCACATCGGTAAGCGTGCTGTCGAGGACATCACCAACCGAGCCACCGGTACCGGTTTCCAGGCTGTCGAGCGTGGTGCCGAGACCGCTGACCAGATTGCCGAGGGTGGCGACAAGCTCGCCTGCGACGGGGATCTGCTGTGCGCCGGGAATGCTGTTGTAGCCGCTGACCAGCAGGTTGCCGATGTCGGTCAGGCCGGTGCCCAGGGCATCCACGACCTCGCCATCCAGGCTGGTGCCCGGTGCTGCCGCGAATACCGTGCCGAGCGCAGCGACCAGCGGCTGCAGAACAGGACTTGCGGCATCGCCCAGCGGCTCCAGCGGTGTTCCGGCAAACGGATTGCCGCCGGCCAGCAGGTCAAGATACGCCTGCAGCTGTTGCTGGGGCGTGTCACCGGCCACGCATTCCTGCTTGGCGAGCGTCAGCAGTGCGCAGGGCAGATCGCTGGCGAGCTGGGTGACCAGCTCTTCGACGCCCACATTGGAGCCTTCACCGGTAATGGCGGCCTGAAGGGAGGTCAGCGTGGCCTGCAGTTGTTCCGGCGACGGGTTCTCACCCAGGGCCTGGAGGCTGGTGACCAGATTGGTGATCAGGCTGTCCGGGCCGTCAACCGCGTTGTTGACCGTGGTTTCCAGGGCGCAGACGAAGCCACCGATATTCAGCGGGGACTGGGCCGGCGTGGCGTCGATGATGCTTGTGCAGACGTCGGTCAGGACGTTGGCAAGTTCAGCCTGGACCGGATCGAGGATCATCGGCTCACTGGGGGTCTGCTGACCCATGTCCTTGTCTTCGGAACAGGCAGCGAGGCCTGCGGCGGCAGCGAGGCAGAAGGCAAGGCGGGTGAGTTTGAACGTGTGCATGAAAGCTCCCTGGTTCGGCATGCCGTTGATGGCCTGCCGGTGACTGTCCGTTGTCGTTTGATGAGTGTCAGCTGAAAGGCTTGGCCGGGGATTGTAGGGCAGTGCGTTGAAAAAAACAGTGGCAAGCGGGTGTCTTCAACAGCCGTCGTCACTGTCGTGCAGGGATTCCAGCGTGCGCATGAGGCCGCCAATCTTGTTGTGACATTCCTGGTGTTCGTCCTGCCAGACCGAGTCCAGGGTGATGCCACCCCCTGCCCAGGTACGGATCCGGCCATTGCCGATGACAAAGGTGCGTATCGTGATGCTGCTGTCCCAACGGCCGCTGGCATCGGCCATGATCACGCTGCCGCAGTAGATGCCGCGTGCAGTGACCTCCAGCGCCTCGATGATCTCCATGGCCCGCTTCTTGGGGGCGCCGGTTATCGAGCCGCCCGGAAAGGCGTCGCGGAACAGCTGTGCCGGAGAGTGACCGGGTGCAAGCCTGGCTTCTATGGTGGAAACCAGATGATGAACCTGGCCATAGCTGTGCAGCGCGCAGAGCTCCGGAACCCTGACGCTGCCAATCGTGGCGTGCTTGGCGAGATCGTTGCGCAGCAGGTCGGTGATCATGACGTTTTCGGCAAGGTCCTTGCCGCTGGTGCGCAGTGCCCGGGCTTCGGCAGCATCGGCAACGGCATCCGGTTCGCGACGACGCGTGCCCTTGATCGGGCGAGTCAGGATACGGGCGCCGCCATCCGGGCGCGGCTGCACCTGGAGGAACTGCTCGGGCGAGAGACTCAGCATCTCTCCCCATGGCAGCCGCCAGTACACCGAGTAGGGCGCGCCCGCGGCAGCCCGCAGTGCCTGCCATGCAGACCAGCCCTGACCTTCGCATGGGGCTGACCAGGACTGGGTGTAGTTGATCTGGTAGCAATCGCCGGCACGTATGTAGTCATGAATGCGCGCGATGTCGTCCGCGTAGCGTGCAGTGTCCGTATCTGCGCTGAATGGCGCGAGCATGCGCAACGGGGCAGGACGCGATGCTGCCGGAGGCGGCGTGTCGACGACAACGAGCAGGCGTTCCAGCAGGTCGGGGGCAATGTCGTTCTGCCAGACCAGCCAGCTTTGCCGACTGTCATGGTCGGTGCAGATCGCCCAGCGGTAGCGTGCCATGAAGGCACAGGGCCAGTCGTCATGACGTCGTTCCGGCAGTCCGCGCTCGCTGGCGGCGGCATAGCCCAGCGTGGCGATGACGCCGCCACTGAACGGCAGATCGACCTCGAACTTTTGCGCACATGCCGAGGTGCTTGCGGACAGTGCCTGCAGGGCAGCGAATGCGTCGGAGAAGCCGGTTTCCGGCATGCCCTCGATCTGCCAGCACGTGTTGGCCAGCAGTGTTGCCGTGGCATCGGGCGCCGCGGTCATGATGTCCCAGCGCCCGGCATCCTGGCTGTCAAGCAGCACCGGCCAGGACCAGTCGATGAAGCGGTCGAAGAGTGCCAGCGGACTGGCCTGGTAGGTGAGGGCGCGTATCGGCATGATGTGCCTATCGTGGCATGTTCGACCGGCGCATCACCAGCGGTCAGGCAGGCGACAGGCCATCCACGGCGAGCAGCAGGCCGCTGCCCAGCAGCTGGCAGAGCCAGTCCAGCCCGGCATCATCAAGCTGTGACAGCGCGTGATTGTGAAGACGGCGTCCCTGCAGCATGGCGGTCAGCTGGCGAGCCGAGCCGGATGCGGGAAGGTCCATGACCTGGCCGTTGACCCAGAGCGTGCCGCTCTGTTCCAGCCACAGCCAGCGTGAGGCGGGGTCACGCAGCAGATCGCCGCCCTCGGCGAGGAAGCTGCGCAGGTCTCCCCGGCTGACTGTTTCACCTTCGGGCTCGTAATCACCGTACTTGGGTTCGCTGAGCAGCGGTGCGAGCGCAGGCAGCAGGCGTTCCGGCGAGAGCAGCAGGGCCATTGCCTGGCGGTGCAGCGCGATGCCGTCATCCGCGGTCAGGGCCAGCGGAGCGGCAGGCAGGGCGCGGCTGGCGTCGGTGAACAGGGTGGCGGCCTCGGCCTCCTGCAGCGAGGCATCGACCAGATGTTCCAGCAGGTGCGTCAGGGCCGGTGCCCGGAAGCCCACCGAGTAGGTCAGGCATTCGCTGACGGCCACGCCATGGTGCGCCAGGTGCGGCGGCACATAGAGAAAGTCACCGCAGGACAGGGTCTCGTCGAAGTGCACCGGCATGTCGCTGAGAATCTTGAGCTGGCTGTGCGGACTGCGTGGCGTGTTTTCATCGCAGCGCTCGCCGAGCTGCCAGCGACGCTGACCAGGACCCTGGACGAGGAAGACGTCATAGAGGTCGTAGTGCGGTCCGACATTGCCGCCCGGTACCGCATACGACACCATGACGTCGTCGATGCGCCATTCCGGAACGAAGGCGAAGTGGTCGAGCAGGTCTGCCAGCGGCGGCAGGTAGTGATCCACGGCCTGCACCAGCGCGGTCCACCCGGTGGCCGGCAGCTTGCGCCAGGTGGTGGCGTGGAACGGCCCTTCGCGCAGCTCGTAGGGTGTCTTGCCCTGCTCGATGATGAGGCGGCTCTCGACGTCTTCGGTCTCTGCCAGCTCGAGCAGCTCGCGCGGCTCCAGCAGGTCGGCCAGCGCCGGAAAGGCATTGCGTACCAGCAGCGGCTTCTTCTGCCAGTAGTCACGCAGGAATTCGCTGGGACGCAGACCGCCCAGCCACGGCAGAGGGGCATCCGTGCGGCAGCGTGCGACGGCATCCGGCGTGGCGAGCAGAGTCATGTCAGCGTATCCGTGGTGATTCAGATGGCGCGAGCCTGGGCGATGGCGTTGCCGATGTAGCTGGCCGGCGTCATCTCGCGCAGCTCGGCCTTGGCCGCTTCCGGCATGTCGAGCGTGTCGATGAAGGTGCGCAGGCTGTCGCGGTCGATGCCCTTGCCGCGGGTCAGCGCCTTCAGCTTCTCGTAGGGCTTCTCGATGCCGTAGCGGCGCATCACGGTCTGGATGGCTTCACCAAGTACTTCCCAGGAGGCATCGAGGTCGTCAGCGAGGCGCTGGGCATTCATTTCCAGCTTGCCGATGCCCTTCAGGGAGGCGTCATAGGCGATGACGCTGTGCGCCAGACCGACGCCGAGGTTGCGCAGCACGGTGGAGTCGGTGAGGTCGCGCTGCCAGCGCGAGATCGGCAGCTTCTCGGCGAGGTGACCAAGGATGGCGTTGGCGAGGCCGAGATTGCCTTCCGAGTTCTCGAAGTCGATCGGGTTGACCTTGTGCGGCATGGTCGAGGAGCCGACTTCGCCTTCCTTGAGCTTCTGCTTGAAGTAGCCCAGCGAGATGTAGCCCCAGACATCGCGGTCGAAGTCGATGAGGATGGTGTTGAAGCGGCGCACGGCGTCGAAGTACTCGGCGATGTAGTCGTGCGGCTCGATCTGCGTCGTGTAGGGGTTGAAGGTCAGCCCCAGCGAGGTCACGAAGGTTTCGGCATTGGCCTGCCAGTCCACGTCCGGATAGGTCGCGAGATGGGCATTGTAGTTGCCGACGGCACCGTTGATCTTGCCCAGCAGCGGCACGGCGGCGAGCTGGTCGACCTGGCGCTGCAGGCGGTAAGCGATGTTTGCCATTTCCTTGCCGAGGGTGGTCGGCGAGGCGGTCTGGCCATGTGTGCGCGACAGCATGGAGACATCGGCGTAGCGGTGCGCGAGCGCGCGAATGGCGTCGGTGACGGTCTGCATCTGCGCCAGAACGACATCGCGGCCGGCTTTCAGCATGAGGCCGTGCGACAGGTTGTTGATGTCTTCCGAGGTGCAGGCGAAGTGGATGAACTCGCTGACAGCGGCGAGCTCGGGCAGGGCGGTGACGCGATCCTTGAGGAAGTATTCGACCGCCTTCACGTCATGGTTGGTGGTGCGTTCGGTGGTCTTGATCCACTCGGCATCGGATTCGCTGAAGCTGGCCACCAGCTGGTCAAGGAAGTGCGTGGCCTCGGCGCTGAATGCCGGCACTTCGGCAACGCCGGGCAGGGCGGCCAGGCGCTGCAGCCAGCGTACCTCGACCTCGACGCGGGCGCGAATCAGGCCGAATTCGCTGAAGATCGGACGCAGGGCGTCGACCTTGCCGGCATAGCGGCCATCCACGGGAGAAAGGGCGGTCAGGGTCGAGAAGGCCATGTCAGGCTCCGGCAGCAGCAAGAAAGGCGCGGAGTTTACACCGATTTCGCGATGGCGCGGATCTCCCCGAGGATCTGGCCGCGCGTGAACACCAGATGCCAGCGGCGACCGCCGAGACGATGCCAGAGCCAGGCGGCACGCACGCCGGCGAGCAGGATGGCACGCACGCGCTCGGCCATGCCCGGGCTTTGCAGGTGGCGGGCGTCGCCGCGTACCTGGATGCGGAAGCGCAGGCTGCCGAGATGGTCGACATAGGCGCCCGCCAGCGCCTGGGCCAGGGCGGAGGCGCTCATGTCGGTCTGCAGCAGGCTTTGCCGCTGCACCTGTTCAAGACGCTGGCGCAGGGCCTGCTGCAGATCGGGGCGTTTCTCGAAATGGCGTTCGACCTGGATCACCGCCAGCGCCAGGCGGATGAGTTCACCGGCATGTTCGGAGCCCTTGCCCTGTTCGGCCAGGCTGCCTTCCAGCCAGGTCAGCCCGGGGGTCAGGCTGCGCTGCTGCGGGTAGATGTCGCTGACGGCATCGGTATCCATGACCAGTACCGAGCGCAGCAGGAAGGCTTCCGCTTCGCTGTCGCACTGACCGCGCCGCGCCAGGTCGTTGACCAGCCCGGCCGCCTGGAACACGGCCGCCAGGGCCAGGGTCTTGTCGCGATTGACACCACTCATGCTGCAGCACTCATTGTGAACCGGTCTCCTCGATCACGCCGCCGCCCAGGCAGACATCGCCGTCATAGAACACCACCGACTGACCCGGCGTGACGGCACGCTGGGCCTCATCAAACACGACCAGTGCGTGTTCGCCGTCCATCTCGACGCGGCAGGCCTGGTCCTGCTGACGGTAGCGTGTCTTGGCCGTGCAGCGGAAGCTGACAGCGGGGGGATGTCCTGCGACCCAGTCGACACGGCTGCTGCGCAGGCTGCGGCTCATCATCATGGGATGCCCGTGACCCTGGCCGACGATCAGGACATTGCGCGACAGGTCCTTGCCGACCACGTACCAGGCTGACTCCTCGGCATCACGACGACCACCGATGCCAATGCCCTGGCGCTGGCCCAGGGTGTAGTACATCAAGCCCTCGTGACGACCGATGACGCTGCCATCATCCTTCTCGATGTCGCCGGGTTGCGCCGGCAGGTACTGCTTGAGGAAGTCGCGGAAGCGACGCTCGCCGATGAAGCAGATGCCGGTGGAATCCTTCTTGGCGGCCGTGGCGAGTCCCTGTTCGCTGGCAATGCGTCGCACCTCCGGCTTTTCCAGTTCGCCGACCGGAAACAGGGTGCGTGCGATCTCGCGTCCGGACACGGCGTGCAGGAAATAGCTCTGGTCCTTGTTGGCATCCAGACCGCGCAGCAGGGTGGCCGGGTCGCCGCTGCCTCGGCGCGCGTAATGCCCGGTGGCAATGCAGTCGGCACCCAGCGCCAGCGCGTAATCGAGGAAGGCGCGGAACTTGATTTCCTTGTTGCAGAGAATGTCCGGGTTGGGCGTGCGGCCGGCCTGGTACTCGTGCAGGAAGTGCTCGAACACCCGATCCCAGTATTCGGCGGCAAAGTTGGCCTGGTGCAGATGAATGCCGAGGCGGTCACAGACGGCCTGGGCATCGGCAAGGTCCTGGCGGGCCGTGCAGTATTCGGTGCCGTCGTCCTCTTCCCAGTTCTTCATGAACAGGCCTTCGACATGGTAGCCCTGCTGCAGCAGCAGCCAGGCCGAGACCGACGAATCGACGCCGCCGGACATGCCCACGATCACCTTGCGGCGGGACAACTCAGTCATGGTTCTGTATTCGCTGTGAAAACGCGGAAAACGGATGCGGATGCTAGCAAGGAATGCAGGGCAGGGACACCGCATGCTGCCGCGGATCAGCGTCCGAGCACAGCCGCGGCCTCGCTGGCGGGCACCTCGCGCCAGTCACCGGGTGCCAGCCCGTCCAGCGTCCAGGGACCGATGGCGACACGCACCAGGCGCAGGGTAGGGAAGCCGACGGCGGCCGTCATGCGTCGCACCTGGCGGTTGCGGCCTTCATCCAGCGACAGGCTGAGCCAGCTGGTCGGAATCATCGCGCGGTAGCGAACCGGCGGATCACGTGGCGGCAGCTCCGGGCTTGCCAGCGCTTCTGCAGCCACTGCCCGGGCCGGACCGTCCTTGAGCCTGACGCCGTCGCGCAGCTGCTGCAGCGCTTCCTCGCTGATCACGCCTTCGACCTGGGCCCAGTAGGTTTTCACCAGCTTGTGACGCGGGTGCGCGATGCGTGCCTGCCAGGGACCGTGACTGGTGAGCAGGAGCAGGCCTTCCGAGTCGTAATCCAGACGGCCGGCGGGATAGCAGCCTGCCAGCCGATCCGCTGACGGGTGTGCCGCGAGCACGTCGGCGAGCGTGCGCTTGCCGTATTCGGCGGTGAACTGGGTGAGCACCTGGAAGGGCTTGTTGAGCAGGACCAGACGGCCCGGCCCGGTCGGCGGGACAGTCTGCGACGGTGGTCTGCGAAAAGGCCGGGAAGGCGCCATCTTGTGCACGGGATGCCTCCGGGCAATCAGGGTGCCGAGTATATGCCTTCGTGCATGGCATGCGTCACCGTGCCGCCTGTGGTTGTCAGCCTTTGTACGCTGGCGATTCCCTCTCGCTCCTGTTGCAGTAGCGGCGTGTTTTTTCTGGCATGACACTTGCGTGATCAATCTTGACTGACGAGTTTCTGACGCACTGTCCGGACACTCGTCCAGCCGATGTCGAGCCGTGTTTTTTTCAGGACTGACCTGTCTTTTCGCGGGCAGGCTTCTGCTAGAGTCGAACTGAAAGGGCTCGGAGGATGTGTGTTGTTGATGGAACATGAGAAACGACCGTCGCGTCATGCGATGACCTGCCAGCAGGCTCAGGCGACCCGTTCGCCACGGGCCGGCGAGGATGCGCCCGGGAGTGCCCGGGGGGCCGTGGTACTGGAGTCGGCCAAGCCGGAGCTGAAGGCGCCGCGACAGTATCAGGTGGTCATGCTCAATGACGATTACACCCCGATGGAATTTGTCGTCGAGGTGCTGGAGCGGTTCTTCGGATTGTCCGGTGCTGACGCCACCCGCGTGATGCTGCAGGTGCATCACCAGGGCAAGGCAGGCATTGGCAGCTATTCGCGGGACGTCGCCGAAACCAAGGCGGCCATGGTGGTCGAATACGCACGGCAGAACGAGCATCCGCTGTTGTGCCAGGCAGAGCCCAAGCCCTGACGGGCAGCAAGGAGAGGCAGGCATGTTGAGTCGTGAACTGGAGCTGACCCTCAATCTGGCGTTCCGCGATGCGCGCGGCAAGCGTCATGAATTCATCACCGTCGAGCATCTGCTGCTTGCGCTGCTCGACAACGAGTCCGCGGTGACTGCCCTGCAGTCCTGTGGCGCGGAAGTGCCATCCCTGCGTCGCGAGCTTTCGGCCTATGTCGAGGAATCGACACCGCTGCTGCCGGTGCCGGATGGCGGGCGCGAGACCCAGCCCACGCTGGGCTTCCAGCGCGTGCTTCAGCGCGCGGTCTTCCATGTGCAGTCGTCCGGCCGGCGCGAGGTCAATGGCGCCAACGTGCTGGTGGCCATCTTCTCCGAGCAGGAGTCGCAGGCGGTCTATCTGCTCAAGCACCAGGGCATCAATCGTCTCGACATCGTCAACTACCTGTCGCATGGCGGCGGGCAGCGCGAGGAAAATCGCGAGGAGTCCGGCAGCCAGGACACCGAGAGCACGCCGGATGCCGCACCGGACTCGGCGCTGCAGAACTACACCGTCAATCTCAACGAGATGGCGAGGAAGGGCAAGCTTGATCCCCTGGTCGGTCGTGAGCACGAGATCGAGCGCGCCATCCAGGTGCTGTGCCGTCGCCGCAAGAACAATCCGGTGCTGGTGGGCGAACCCGGCGTCGGCAAGACCGCCATCGCCGAGGGCCTGGCCTGGCTCATCGTCGAAGGCAAGGTGCCCGAGGCCATCGCCAACGCCACCGTGTACTCGCTGGACATCGGCGCGCTGCTGGCCGGCACCAAGTACCGTGGCGATTTCGAGAAGCGCTTCAAGGCGCTGGTCAATGAGCTCACCGAACAGAAGGGAGCGGTGCTCTTCATCGACGAGATCCACACCATCATCGGTGCCGGCTCGGCCGGTGGCGGCGTGCTCGATGTCTCCAACCTGCTCAAGCCGGCGCTGTCCAACGGCTCGCTCAAGTGCATGGGCTCGACCACCTACCAGGAATACCGCAACCTGTTCGAGAAGGACGGTGCGCTGTCACGCCGCTTCCACAAGATCGACGTCACCGAACCCAGCGTCGACGAAACCTACCGCATCCTGCGCGGTCTCAAGTCGCGTTTCGAGGAGCATCACGGCGTGCGCTATGCCGACAAGGCCCTGCACATGGCGGCCAGTCTGGCGGATCGCTACATCCATGAGCGTTACCTGCCGGACAAGGCCATCGACCTTATCGACGAGGCCGGTGCCTATCAGCGCCTGCAGCCGCCCAGCCGCCGCAAGAAGGTGATCGGTGTCGGCGAGATCGAGGAGATGGTGGCCAAGGTTGCGCGCATTCCGGCCAAGGCGGTGTCTTCCAATGACAAGGAGTCGCTGCGCAACCTCGAGCGCGACCTCAAGATGACGGTGTTCGGCCAGGACGATGCCATCGTCGCGCTCAGCGCGGCCATCAAGCTGTCCCGTGCCGGTCTCAAGGCACCGGAAAAGCCCATCGGTTCCTTCCTGTTCGCTGGTCCCACCGGTGTCGGCAAGACCGAGGTCACCAAGCAGCTGGCACGCACGCTGGGCATCGAGCTGGTGCGCTTCGACATGTCCGAGTACATGGAGCGCCATACCGTGTCGCGTCTGATCGGGGCTCCCCCGGGCTATGTCGGCTATGACCAGGGCGGTCTGCTGACCGAGGCCATCGTCAAACATCCGCACTGCGTGCTGCTGCTCGACGAGATCGAGAAGGCGCATCCGGAGGTGTTCAACCTGCTGCTGCAGGTCATGGATCACGGCACGCTGACTGACAACAATGGTCGCAAGGCCGACTTCCGTCATGTCATCCTGGTGATGACCACCAATGCCGGCGCCGAGCAGGTCACCCGTGCCAGCATCGGCTTCACCCAGCAGGATCACAGCTCGGACGGCAAGGAGATCATCAAGAAGGCGTTCACGCCGGAATTCCGCAACCGTCTTGATGCCATCATCCAGTTTGCTGCGCTGGACACGGCGGTGATCGGCAATGTGGTCGACAAGTTCCTGGTCGAACTGCAGGCCCAGCTCGACGACAAGCACGTGCAGCTGGATGTCGATGCCGATGCCCGTGCCTGGCTGGCCGAGAAGGGCTATGACCCGCTCATGGGCGCGCGCCCGATGGCGCGTGTCATCCAGGAGCACCTGAAGAAGCCGCTGGCCGAGCTGATCCTGTTCGGCGTGCTCGCCGACAAGGGTGGCAAGGTTCACATTTCGGTGAGGGACGGCGCCCTGGTGCTGGACGCCGAAGTGGTGGAGCGCCGCGAGCTGGCGCGAACCGAGTGAGTCAGGACGGGGCGGGCGCAGCTTCAGCTGCTGCCTGCCCCGGTTCATCAGTTCTCGCTGAGGCGCGCTGAGCCCCGGCTGACGCCATTGCAGGCCTTGGTCAGCACCTTGTTGACCTGGCCGGTGGCGGCAGCGATGCGTTCGGCGCGGCGGCATTCGCGCGTGTCGGCCGGGTCACTGCGTGACCAGGCGGCAAACAGCTGCTGCTGCTGGCGCGAGATGCGCAGTCCGTAACGTTCCCCGAAGTATTCGTAGATGCGTGCGACATCGCCACGGGCGTCGGCTCGCGGCATGAAGACGCGAGCCTTGAAGTCGACGCGGCTGCCGCACTGGCCATAGCCGGCACCTTCGTCATCGCGCAGCATGCCATAGGGCAGGTTGCCGCGATCACCGTTGATTTCGCCAACGACCGGGAGCAGGTTGTAGGGGTCTCCCTCCATCGCGGAAAACACCGGATCCGTGTCGCTGCAGTTGTCGCGCCCCCCCTCGCGCCAGCAGGCGCGCTGGCGGCCGAAATCCGAGGCGGGAACCACATGTTCCCATTCAATGCGGCTGGCGCGCTCCGGGTTCTTCCGGGGTACCAGGCCGCAGCTTTGCCAGTCCACGACCCACTTCTTGCCCTGTGCCTGGATGTCGCAGCCGCAATAGAAGTCCTTTTCGCCAGGAGCATGCACCTTGCGCTTGAGCACGTCCTTGGCGTCACGGAAGGTCAGGATGTCGACATCCTGGCCGGGTGTGCCTGCGGTGAAGGCGGCGGCAGCCAGTGGCATGGCAGCCAGCAGCAAGGCGATGGCGGAGCGGGACAGCGCGGTGGTGAAACAGGAACGGTTCATGGCTGTGGTCAGCAACTGAGTGGTGTGGCGCGGCATCTTATCCAGATAAAAAACAACATCAATATCCAATCATAAAACATTGTATTTGAATGAGTGATTACTGATCTCTTCAGGTGCTTTCGAGATTTTTCATGGTGTCGAGTGGTGTTGCGCGTCCGAATCGCGTTACCTAGAAAGATCCTTTTGCTGGCGGAGAACGCAGATGAAGAAAATCGGGTTGACCGTGCTGGCCGCGGTCGGGCTGTCCGGGTGCGCGACAGTTGCGCCGCTGCCCACCGAGCCGCAGGTCGACATTCCTCGCTTCATGGGCACCTGGCACGTGATCGCGCATATTCCGGCGTTTCTCGAGCGTCATGCCCATGCCGCCACGGAGACCTATGAACTGCAACCTCCCAACGTAGTCAAAACCACGTTCCGTTTTCGCGAGGGCAGTCTGACGGGTGCCGAGAAGGTCTACCGACCCACGGGCTACGTGGATCAATCCTCGGGGGGTGGGCTTTGGGGCATGCAGTTCGTGTGGCCGATCCGGGCCGAGTTCCGCATCATGCACGTATCGGCGGATTACCAATACACCATCATCGGGCGCAGCAAGCGTGATTACGTGTGGATCATGGCACGCGCGCCGGAGGTGCCGGAGTCGGCGTATCGGGCGCTGGTGCAGCGTGTCAGCGATGCGGGGTATGACATCAGCCGGTTGCGGCGTGTGCCGCAACCGGGTGTCGATGCTGCCGAGTGAGGCAGGGAGCCGGGTTGCTTACTGACGCAGCGACGCGATCGCTGCGTTGAACGTGGCACTCGGGCGCATCACGGCATCAATCTTGTGCGGGTCGGGCAGGTAATAGCCACCGATGTCGGATGGTGTTCCCTGGACGCTCGCCAGTTCATCGATGATGCGCTGCTCGTTGGCCGACAGCGTGTCAGCCAGCGGCTTGAAGCGGGCGGCGAGCTCGGCGTCGTCAGTCTGCCCGGCCAGGGCCTGCGCCCAGTACAGGGCAAGGTAGAAGTGGCTGCCGCGGTTGTCGAGCTGACCCGTTCTGGGCGAGGGGCCCTTGCTGTTGTCGAGCAGCTTGCCAGTCGCCTCGTCCAGCGTCCGCGCCAACACCTTGGCCTTGGCGTTGTCGTTCTTGATGCCCAGCTCCTCCAGGCTCACTGCCAGTGCCAGAAACTCGCCCAGCGAGTCCCAGCGCAGGTGGTTTTCTTCCACCAGCTGTTGCACATGCTTGGGGGCCGAGCCGCCGGCGCCGGTTTCGTACATGCCGCCACCGGCCATCAGCGGCACCACGGACAGCATCTTGGCCGACGTGCCCAGTTCCATGATGGGGAACAGGTCAGTGAGGTAGTCGCGCAGGATGTTGCCGGTGGCACTGATGGTGTCGAGGCCGCGGATCACGCGCTCCAGCGTGTAGCGCATGGCGCGCACCTGGCTCATGATCTGGATGTCGAGGCCGGCCGTGTCATGCTCCTGCAGGTACATGCGCACCTTGGCGATCAGCTGCGCCTCGTGCGGGCGGTAGGAATCCAGCCAGAACACCACGGGCATGCCGGAGTTGCGCGCGCGCGTCACCGCCAGCTTGACCCAGTCGCGGACGGCCGCATCCTTGGTCTGGCACATGCGCCAGATGTCGCCGGCTTCCACGTCCTCGCTCAGCAGCACTTCGCCGGTATCCAGGTCGGTGATGTTGGCCACGCCGTCTTCGGGAATCTCGAAGGTCTTGTCATGCGAGCCGTATTCCTCGGCCTGCTGTGCCATCAGGCCGACATTGGGCACGGTGCCCATGGTGGTCGGATCGAAGGCGCCATGCCATTTGCAGAAGTTGATCATTTCCTGGTAGATGCGGGCGAAGGTGGACTCCGGCATGACTGCCTTCACGTCCCTCAGGCGGCCGTCGGCGCCGTACATCTTGCCGCCGTTGCGGATCATGGCGGGCATCGAGGCATCGACGATGACGTCGTTGGGGGAGTGGAAGTTGGTGATGCCCTTGGCCGAGTCGACCATGGCCAGCTTGGGCCGGTGCTCGTGGCAGGCGTGCAGGTCGAGCTTGATCTCGTCCTGCAGGCTCTGGGGCAGGGTGGCGATCTTGTTGTAGAGGTCGACCATGCCGTTGTTCACGTTCACGCCCAGCTCGTCAAACAGCTTGCCGTGCTTCTCGAACGCATCCTTGTAGAAGATGCGCACGCAATGGCCGAACACGATGGGGTGCGAGACCTTCATCATGGTGGCCTTGACGTGCAGCGAGAACATCACGCCGGTCTTGTGCGCGTCCTCGATTTCCTTTTCATAGAAGGCCAGCAGCGCCTTCTTGCTCATGAACATGGAGTCGATCACTTCCCGGTCGAGCAGCGAGACCTTGGGCTTGAGCACGATGGTCTTGCCGCTCCTGGTGATCAGCTCCATCTTGACGTCGCGAGCGCGATCCAGAGTCATGGACTTCTCGCCGTGATAGAAGTCGCCCGAGTGCATGTGCGAGACGTGCGTGCGTGAGGCCTGGCTCCATTCGGCCATGCTGTGCGGATGCTTGCGTGCGTAGTTCTTCACGGCCAGGGGGGCACGGCGGTCGGAGTTGCCCTCGCGCAGCACCGGGTTCACCGCGCTGCCGATGCACTTGCCGTAGCGGGTGCGGATCTCCCGCTCCTCGTCGGTCTGGGGTGTCTCGGGGTAGTCGGGGATCGGGTAGCCCTTTTCCTGCAGCTCCTTGATGGCGGCCTTGAGCTGGGCCACCGAGGCGCTGATGTTGGGCAGCTTGATGATGTTGGCTTCCGGTCGCTGCGTGAGCTTGCCCAGGGCATCGAGGGTGTCGGGCACGCGCTGCGATTCGCTCAGGGCTTCGGGGAACTGGCCGAGGATGCGGGTTGCCAGCGAAATGTCGCTGGTGGCCACATCGATGCCTGCTGATGCTGCAAAGGCCTGCACGATAGGCAGGAGCGATGCAGTGGCCAGACGTGGTGCTTCATCGGTCAGGGTGTAAATGATCGTGGGTTGTTGCGTGCTCATCTCGTCGTCTCGAGGTTGAGGGGGAAAAAGAGGTGATGACCGATACCGTACCACCAACTGACCGGCACCTTGATGATCATCAGCCGAAAGTCCGATAGGGCGCGGGTAGTCGGCGACAGCCAGTGCATCATCAGGGCTGCAGCGTGCGTCGCTTGATGCCGACGGCAGCCATGATGCGCGTTGACAGTTCCTCGATGGAGGCATGCGTGGTGCGAATGAAAGGCACGCCCTCGCGATTGAAGATGGCCTCGGCCGCGCGGACTTCCTTCTGGCACTGGCTCAGCGAGGAATAGGTGGAATTGGCGCGGCGTTCATTGCGGATGGCGCTCAGGCGCTCCGGATCGATGGTGAGGCCGAACAGCTTTGCCTTGTGCTCACGCAGCGATGCGGGCAGGCGCAGGTCGTCGAAATCGTCTTCGGTAAGCGGGTAGTTGGCGACGTGGACACCGAACTGCAGTGCCATGTACAGCGAGGTCGGGGTCTTGCCCGAACGCGACACGCCGACCAGGATGATGTCTGCCTTGTCGTAGTAGCGGGTGCGCGCGCCATCGTCGTTGTCCAGCGCGAAGTTCACGGCCTCGATGCGATCGTTGTAATGCGGGTTGTTGTCGATGGAATGCGACTTGCCCACGGCGTTGATGGCCTGGGTGCAGAGCTCTTCCTGCAGACGGCCGACGAAGGTGTCGAACACGTCCAGCATGTAGCCGTTGGCCTTGCCGATGACGTCGCGGATGTCCTTGTCGACGATGGTGTCGATGATGACGGGGCGGATGCCGTCGGCGTCCGCGGTGCGGTTGATCTCGGCAACCACGGTCTCGGCCTTGGCGACGGTATCAATGTAGGGCAGGGTGGTTTCGTCGAAGGAGATGCTTTCGAACTGGGCCAGCAGACTGTGTCCCAGGGTTTCGGCGGTGATGCCGGTGCCGTCCGAGATGAAGAATACCGAGCGTTTCATGTACGGTCCTCTGGCGGCGTACGGGGCCGCGTGTCTGAGCAGAGCCTCTTTTCATTTCCGTGGTGAATGAGGCCTATTTTTCCTGTCAATGCCAAAGGGGGATGAACGGCGCTTCCCCCGGACAATTTCCGGTTCTTGTTTTTATAGTAAAAACATTGACTTGTCATGTCATCCTGAAACACGTGCAGAAAAATACAGAAGTTATACCTTGGTCCGGCAGGCGATGAACGTCATCAGCATTTGCAGGGGCCTTCGAGTAGAATCGATGGGCTTCGTCGCGACCGTGCGATCCACGGCGACGTCATCCAGTCCTACTGCAGGAGCCTTACCTTGGCCAATCTCGTCATTCCCTTCCAGAAACTCGGCAAGCACGATGTGGAAATCGTCGGCGGCAAGAATGCCTCACTCGGCGAAATGATCAGCAATCTCGCCAACGCAGGTGTTTCTGTCCCTGGCGGCTTTGCCACCACGGCTCAGGCCTATCGTGACTTCCTCGAGCAAAGCGGCTTGAACAAGCGCATTCACGATGTGCTGGATCAGCTGAATGTGGATGACGTGGTTGCTTTGGCCGAAGCTGGCCGCAAGATTCGCCAGTGGGTGGTCGAGACCCCCCTGCTGCCCGCGCTGGAGCAGGAAGTGCGCGCCGCCTTCGACGAACTGACCGGCGGCAACGAGAACACCCCGGTGGCCGTGCGCTCCTCCGCCACCGCCGAAGACCTGCCGGATGCCTCCTTTGCCGGCCAGCAGGAAACCTTCCTGAACATTCGTGGCTACGACAACGTTCTGATTGCCATCAAGGAAGTGTTCGCCTCGCTGTTCAACGACCGCGCCATTGCCTACCGCGTGCACCAGGGCTTCGAGCACAAGCTGGTGGCACTGTCGGCCGGCATCCAGCGCATGGTGCGTTCCGAGATCGGCGCCTCCGGCGTGCTGTTCACGCTCGATACCGAATCCGGTTTCCGTGATGTCGTTTTCATCACCTCGTCCTACGGTCTGGGCGAGATGGTCGTGCAGGGCGCGGTCAATCCGGACGAGTTCTACGTCCACAAGAACACCCTCAGCGCCGGCCGTCCGGCCGTGCTGCGCCGCAACCTCGGCACCAAGGCGCAGAAGATGGTCTATGCCAACAGCGGTGCGGCCGGCCGCTCGACCCAGATCATCGAGGTCGACAAGCTCGAACGCAGCAAATTCTCCATCACCGATGCGGAAGTCGAGGAACTGGCACGCCAGGCCCTGATCATCGAGAAGCACTACGGTGCGCCGATGGACATCGAGTGGGCCAAGGACGGTGACGACGGCAAGCTCTACATCGTGCAGGCGCGTCCGGAAACCGTGAAGAGCCGCCAGAATGCCGGCACCATGGAGCGCTACCTGCTCAAGCAGAAGGGCAAGGTGCTCTGCGAAGGCCGTTCCATTGGTCAGCGCATCGGCTCCGGCGTGGTGCGCGTGGTGCGCTCCGTGAAGGAAATGGACAAGGTCCAGGACGGCGACGTGCTGGTCTCCGACATGACCGATCCGGACTGGGAACCGGTGATGAAGCGCGCCAGCGCCATCATCACCAACCGCGGCGGTCGCACCTGCCACGCCGCCATCATCGCGCGTGAGCTGGGCGTGCCGGCCATCGTCGGCTGCGGCAACGCCACCGACGTGCTGGTCGACGGCATGCAGGTCACCGCGTCCTGCGCCGAAGGCGACACCGGCTTCATCTACGAAGGGCTGCTGGACTTCGAGGTGCAGAAGAACACCATCGATGCCATGCCCAAGCTGCCGTTCAAGATCATGATGAACGTCGGCAACCCGGACCGTGCCTTCGATTTCGCCACGCTGCCGAATGAAGGTGTCGGCCTGGCCCGTCTCGAGTTCATCATCAACCGCATGATCGGCGTTCACCCCAAGGCCCTGATCAACTACGACAGCCTGCCGCGCGATATCAAGCTTGCAGTGGATCAGCGCTGCGCCGGCTATGCCTCGCCGGTGGATTTCTACGTCGAGAAGCTGACCGAGGGCGTGGCCACCATCGCCGCCGCGTTCTGGCCGCGCAAGGTCATCGTGCGCATGTCGGACTTTAAGTCCAACGAATACGCCAACCTCATTGGCGGCAAGCTCTACGAGCCCGAGGAAGAGAACCCGATGCTGGGCTTCCGTGGCGCCAGCCGCTACATCTCCGACAGCTTCCGTGACTGCTTCGACCTGGAAGTGCGCGCGCTCAAGAAGGTCCGTGACGTGATGGGCCTGACCAACGTCGAGATCATGATCCCGTTCGTGCGCACCCCCACCGGCGCTGCCCGCGTCATCGAGCTGCTTGCCGAGAAGGGCCTGAAGCGTGGCGAGAACGGCCTGCGCATCATCATGATGTGCGAGCTGCCGACCAACGCCATCATGGCCGAGGAGTTCCTGCAGCACTTCGACGGCTTCTCCATCGGCTCCAATGACCTGACCCAGCTCACCCTGGGTCTGGACCGCGACTCCGGCATCGTCTCTCACCTCTTCGACGAGCGTGATCCGGCGGTGAAGTTCCTGCTCTCGCGTGCCATCCAGGCCTGCCGCAAGGCCGGCAAGTACATCGGCATCTGCGGCCAGGGCCCGTCGGACCACCCCGATCTGGCCAAGTGGCTGATGGACGAGGGCATAGACACCGTGTCGCTGAATCCGGACTCGGTGCTGGAGACCTGGTTCTTCCTGGCCGCCAACCACGGCAAGTAAGCGGTCGGGCAGGCACGTAAGGCGGGGGAGACCCCGCCTTTCTGCTGTCTGGGGCACGGTGATCAGGGGGGTGTGACGAACCATGCAGTTCCATGCGCTGGAAAAGCTGATGTTTCTCGAGGATGGCTACCGCCGCGAATTCGTGCTGCAGGGCATTCCGATGCTGCTGTTGCAGGAGGAGGGCCAGGTGCATCTGATCCGCAACCAGTGCCCGCACCGCGGCCAGGCCTTCACCACGGCGGATGTCAGCAACGGGCGCATTCGCTGCCCCGGTCATGGCTGGTCCTTCGAGCTGGCGTCCGGCGAGTGTCGTCTGCCCGGTCCGGGCCCCTGTCTCACGCGCTATGAACTCGACAGCCAGGGCAACCAGATCGGTGTCTGGCTGCCGGACTGAGCGTTCAGTTGGTGGCGGCCGTGCGCGTCTGGTACAGGCGTTCGTAGCGACCGGTGACGCGCTGCACGTAATCCTGCGTTTCCGGGAAGGGCGGGATGCCGCCGTACTTATCGACATTGCCTTCGCCGGCATTGTAGGCCGCCAGGGCCAGTGGCAGATCCCGGTAGCGGTTGAGCAGATAGCGCAGATGGCGTGAGCCAGCCTCGATGTTCTGTGCCGGATCGTAGGCATTGCCAACCTGGTAGCGCCTTGCCGTTGCCGGCATGAGCTGCATCAGACCCTGTGCGCCGGGTGCGGAGCGTGCATTGGGGTCGAATCCCGATTCAGTATGAATGACCGCCTTGACCAGGCCGAACTCGAGGCCGTGGCGCGAGGCTGCGGCTTCTATCAGGGGGTCGAAGGCATTGCGCAGTTTGCTGAAGCTGGGACGCACGGCGGCCTCGTTGCCACCCCAGTTGCCGTAGCGATGCACATTGGTGTCCGGATACCAGGTCACCTTGACCAGCTTGCGATACTGCCGGTTGCCACTGTGCAGCGGCTTGCGCTCGGCATCGACCTGGTTGGTCAGCAGCATGTTGCCGTCGGCATCCTGGAACCGGTACAGGTTGCCGGCGGTGGCGCTGCCGGCGACGCACAGCAACACGGCTGCCAGGGCCGGAGCCAGGCGCAGGTGTCGGGTCGGGGAGGCTGGGAGTCGCACGCGCATGGTCACTCGGCCGGCAGGGCGGAGATGAATTGTGGCAAACGGCCGGGGCAGGGTAAAGTCGCGTTTTGTTCGCGAGGGCGAGACCATGCGCAATGTCTGGGTGGCCGGAGCCACTGGCCTGATCGGTCGCGAGCTGGTGGCACGCCTGCTGGCCGAGACCGCGGCCGAGACTCACCTGTTTGTCCGGCGGGCACCGGATCTGCAGTCGCCGCGTCTGCATGTGCATGTGGTCGACCTGATGCAGCCGGAAAGCTGGCCGCAGCCACCCTGTGACGTCGCCTTCAATGCCCTCGGCACGACGATACGCCAGGCCGGTTCGCAAGCCGCATTCCGTGCCGTCGATCAGGATGCCGTGCTGAATTTTGCCCGTGCCGCCGCGCGTGCCGGTGCCGCGCGCTTCATCAGTGTCAGTGCCATAGGCGCCAGTCCGGGCGCGCTCAGCTTCTACAGCCGGGTCAAGGGCGAGGTCGAGCAGGCCCTGGCCGACATCGGTTTTGCCCATCTGGTGCTGATGCAGCCTTCGCTGCTGCTGGGCGACCGTCAGGAACACCGCACCGGCGAGCAGGCAGCGACCTGGCTGATGCGTCCGCTGTCCCCGCTGATGCGCGGACCGCTCTCGGCCTATCGTCCGGTTGCCGGCAGCGATGTTGCCGCCGCCATGGTGCGTTTGGCCGGCAAGCCTCTGCGTTCACCCATCCTGCGCCAGCGCCATGACGACATCATGGCGCTGGCAGATACCCCTGCCTGAGGAGTCCTTCATGTCTTTTGTCACCTGCGATCTCTGCGACGACCACCCGGATCACGTGCGCGTCTGCGAGCCCATGTTCAACACCTTCGGCGGTCGCGACGCCTTCGGCGGCCGCATCCGCACCGTGAAGTGCTTCGAGGACAACTCGCGCGTCAAGGAACTGCTGGCCACGCCGGGCCAGGGCGATGTGCTGGTGGTGGATGGCGGCGGCTCGCTGCGCTGCGCCCTGCTCGGCGACCTGATCGGCGAGAGCGCCGTGCAGAACGGCTGGTCGGGCGTTGTCGTCTACGGCTGCGTACGTGACGTGGATGCGCTTGGCGACCTCGACCTTGGCGTGCAGGCATTGGCCTCGATGCCGCTGAAGAGCGTGCGCAAGGGCATTGGCGATGTCGATGTGCCGGTGACCTTTGGCGGCATCACTTTCGTGCCGGGCCAGTATGTCTATGCTGACAACAACGGCGTGATCGTTTCCGACAAGAAGCTGATCTGACCTGATGTGGCTGCCGGGTGGGGCTGGTGCCTGCCCGGACACGCGCGTGAATACGTCCCTGTAGCGCTCGCACTCGCCATCCATGGCTCGTGACGGTCCGGGCAGGCACCGGCCCCACCCGGCAGCCGCCCAGCCGTCACATCCAGCCGGCCCGTTTCAGGACGTGGTGCAGGCGCAGGCAGGCCAGGCCGGTCAGCGTCAGCATCAGCGGGTAGCCGTACTGCCATTGCGTTTCCGGCATGTACTCGAAGTTCATGCCGTAGATGCTGGTGACCAGGGTCGGCAGGGCGAGCAGGGCGGCCCAGCCGGCCAGGCGCTTGACCACTTCGTTCTGCTTCACCGTGACCAGTGACAAGTTGACCTGGATGGCGGCGGTGAGCAGTTCGTTGAGCGCGTCGATGGCCTCGTTGATGCGCGTGCAGTGGTCGGCGATGTCACGGAAGTAGGGCATGATGCCCGGGTGGATGAAGTCGTCTTCGCCATGGCTGAGGCTTTGCGCGATGTCCTGCAGCGGGGCGGTGGCCAGGCGCAGCGTGATCAGCTCCCGCTTCAGCTCGTACAGGCGCTTGATGGTGCCGCGCTTGTAGTTGGGCAGGAAGATCTCCTTTTCAAGCTGGATCAGGCCCTGCTTGAAGTCATCGACAATGGGCGCGTAGTTGTCGACGATGAAGTCGAGAATCGCGTACAGCGGATAACTCGGACCGCAGGCCAGCTGGCGCGGCCGGGCTTCGACGCGCTGGCGCATGCCGGCGTAGGTGTGTGACGGTCCGTGCCGGATGCTGATCAGGAAGCGCTCGCCAAGGAACAGGTGCGTCTCGCCGAAGACGATCTTGCTGCCATGGCGTTCGGCGGTGTGCGTGACCATGAAGCGCGAGTTGCCGTAGGTCTCCATCTTCGGGCGCTGGTGTGCGCTGAGCGCATCCTCGACGGCCAGCTCGTGCAGATTGAACTGCTTCTGGATGAGTCCCAGCATGTTGGCATCGGGCTCGTGCAGACCTATCCAGAGAAAGGCTTCAGGATGCGCCTCAAGGTAGTCACAGGCAGACTCCAGAGGCACCTTGTCCAGGCGTTTGCCCTGGTTGTCATAGGCCACGGAATTGATCAGCGCGTTTGACATGAATTGCCCCGTCAGGTTCTGCAGCGGATCCTAGCCTGATTTGCCGGGCAGCGGAGCGGCCCTCTAGGCACTTGCCGACGGGCGTGCTAGAAAGCCGCTGTCCTTCATGAAAACAAGAAAAAGAAGATGATCTTCAATTACGGACTGCGCAAGCGCCTGGCGGCTGCTCTGGGCTGGAGCACGGTCGACAAGTCGCTGGTTCTGCTGCTGTTTGCCATTCCGCTTTACCTGCAGGCACTGATCTGGTCCATCTATGTGATGAGCCGGACAGACCGCGATCTGCTGGTCGATAGCGACATGCTCACCATCATGATGCAGATCGAGATCCTGCTGGTGTTCAGCGGTGCGGCGATTGCCCTGTGGGGACTCCACCTGCGCCGACGCAAGCCCGAGCTTCGCTTTTACCAGCATCTGGTGATTCATTTCTTTACCTGGTCGATGATCCTGCTCGCCTACTCCTTTGGCACGGTCTCCTATCCTGCCGGCGTGATCCTGGTCGGCGCCCCCCTGTTCGGCTTCATTCTGCTTGAGCGTCGAGCCGTGTGGATTGCCACCATGCTCGGGCTGACGGCGCTGATAGGTCTGAGCTACGCGGCAACGCTGGGCTGGATTCCCTATGCACCTATCCTGCGCAACGACCTGTCTGCGGCAAGCTCGCTGTTCTGGCTTTCCACGACCCTGTATTTCTCGGTGCCGTTCTTCATCGTCAATGTGGTGATGATCGACGAACTGCTGATGTGGTGGCGTGATCGCGAGGAGCGCGTGAAGCGTCTGGCGATCACCGACGGCCTGACCGGTCTGGCCAATCGCCGCCAGATTCTTGCGCAGTTCGCCGATGAGCTGCAGATCTGTCAGCGCAAGGGGCAGCCGCTGTCGCTGATCCTGCTGGATCTCGATCATTTCAAGAAGGTCAATGACACGCACGGGCATCCGGCGGGGGATGCCGTGCTGCGTGCCGCGGCGCGTGCATTGCAGGGCAGTATCAGGGAGACCGATCACGTCGGTCGCTATGGCGGCGAGGAGTTCATGGTGGTGCTGCCGGGCGCGGATCGTTCCCAGGCGGCCCAGATTGCCGAGCGTTGCCGTGACCAGCTGGCGGCGACCGCTGTCAGTCTGCCATCGGGCAAGATTTTGCATTTCACCGCCAGCCTGGGCCTGCTCTGCAGCGCGCAGCCACAGGTTGATGCAGCCGACCAGTTAATTCACGCTGCGGATGAGGCGCTCTACGAAGCCAAGCAGTCCGGGCGCAACCGGGTTGCCGTTGCCGGGCTGACGGCAGTACCTGTCTGAAACAGAAACGCCCCTCGCGGGGCGTTTTCATGTCACGACACGGGGAGGCCAAGCTCCCCATGCAATGCGCTTACGGCAGCAGGTGCTTGACGCCTTCGCGCTCTTCCAGCAGCTCGTTCAGGGTGAAGTCCATGCGCTCACGCGAGAACGCGTCGACTTCCAGGCCTTCGACGCGGGTGTATTCGCCGTTGGCACAGGTAACCGGCACGCCGTACATGACTTCTTCCGGGATGCCGTAGGAGCCGTCGGACGGCACGCCCATGGTGACCCACTTGCCGTTGGTGCCCAGGGCCCAGTCGCGCATGTGGTCGATGGCGGCGTTGGCGGCCGAGGCAGCCGAGGACAGGCCGCGGGCTTCGATGATGGCGGCGCCGCGCTTGCCGACGGTCGGCAGGAACACGTTCTTGTTCCATTCCTCGTCGTTGATCATGGCCTTGACGCCTTCGCCGCCGATGGTGGCGAAGCGGTAGTCGGCGTACATGGTCGGCGAGTGGTTGCCCCAGACGACCATCTTCTCGATGTCAGCCACGGCCTTGCCGGTCTTGGCAGCGATCTGCGACAGGGCACGGTTGTGGTCGAGACGCAGCATGGCGGTGAAGTTCTTGGTCGGCAGATCCGGAGCCGACTTCATGGCGATGTAGGCGTTGGTGTTGGCCGGGTTGCCGACGACCAGAACCTTGACGTTGCGCGAGGCGACATCGTTCAGGGCCTTGCCCTGCACGGTGAAGATTTCGGCGTTGGCCGACAGCAGGTCCTTGCGCTCCATGCCCGGGCCGCGCGGACGAGCGCCGACGAGAAGGGCGTAGTCAGCATCCTTGAAAGCGACGCGGGGATCATCGGTGCCGACCATGCCGGCGAGCAGCGGGAACGCGCAGTCTTCCAGCTCCATCATCACGCCCTTGAGGGCGGCCTGGGCCTTTTCGAACGGCACTTCGAGCATCTGGAGGATGACCGGTTGATCCTTGCCGAGCATTTCGCCGGAGGCGATGCGGAACAGCAGGCTGTAACCAATCTGGCCGGCGGCGCCGGTAACTGCCACGCGAACGGGCTGCTTCATGTTGAAACTCCTGGGTAGGGCGTTTGTGTGAAAGCCGCTGGGCTCCTAGGTCAGGAGAGACTCCCGGATGAGGAGCAAGGGACCGCGACCAGGTCAGGTCGTGATTCTACACACGGCCCCGGCAAGATGCGATGGAAAAAGCCCCGCTCCAGACAGTCGGCTTTGGTAGAATATGCACAGTTAATGCACATCCGGATGTCCTTGATGCTGATCCGCAAGCTGTTCCGTTTCGAGAATGCGCACATCGTTCGCAATTGCAGCAGTGATCGCTGCAAGCGCTCGCTGCACGGGCACAGCTACCAGGTCGAGGTGCTGCTGGAGGCTTCCGCGCTGGACAATGGCCAGATGGTCTATGACTTCGGCCTGATGAAGAGCGACATCCGCACGCTCATCGACAGTTTCGACCACGCCGTGGCGTACTGGGATCGCGATCTGCCCGACTACATTGCTGCCTGCCAGCAGTTCAGCGCGCGCTGGATCGCGCTGCCGGTGTCACCGTCCGCCGAGCAGTTCTCGCGCGTGTTCTTCACCCTCATCGACCGCGCGCTGACGCTTACCGACATGGCCAACGGCGAGCAGGACGTGCGACTGCACTCGGTGATCGTGCACGAGACGGCCACGGGTTACGCGCAGTGCTTCCGTGCCGACATCGACAACCCGCGCATCGGGCCGGTCGCGCTGGAGCACATCGAGTTCTCGCCGCAAGTGCAGGCCGAATGGCCGGATCCGACGCTGTGGCAGCGTCTGCTGGCCGGTGGTCGGCGCAGCAATCCATCCGTCGATCTGCAGGTGTCCTGAGGTCGCGCTGCTGTCATCTTCCGGTCATGAGCGAATGGCCTACTGGCCTGCGACAAAAGACAGAAAGAAGAGAGGCAGCGCATGGACATGGAGCGCGATGACCTGTGGGCCGAGCACCAGCTCGGCCGCCTGGATGACCGTGAACCCTACGATCCCGATTACGCCGACGACGCCACCGAGTTGTAGTCGGCCTCCTTGACCTGCTGGTGCCGGCGATAGTCGCCCGGCGTACGCTGCGTCCAGCGCTTGAAGGCGCGCTGGAAGGCTCCCGGGCTGGAGAAGCCGAGCAGCCAGGCAATTTCCCCGAAACTGAGCTGATGCTGCTGGATCAGGCGGATGGCCGTGTCGCGACGCAGGCTGTCGAGCACGTCCTGGAAGCTGGTGCCTTCCTGCTGCAGGCGGCGGCGCAGCGTCCATGGCGCCATGGCCATGGCATCGGCGGCTTGTTCCACGGTGGGTGACTGGCCCGACAGGCGTGGCGCAAGCCACTGCTGCAGGCGCCCGGTCTGCGTGGCACGTTGCGCGCGCTGTGCCAGCAGCTCATCCCCCAGTGCCCGCAGCTGCTGGTGTAATTGCGGCTGTGCCGTGACCACCGGCCAGTCCAGCGCGCCGGGTTTCAGCCAGAGCTGGTTGGCCGCCTGGCGGAAGTTCACCGGCACGCGAAAGAAGTTCAGCAATTCCTGGGCATGCGGGCAGTTTTCGTACTCGATGTCGACGGCCAGCACGGCATCGTTGCGGCCGGTCAGCCAGCTCAGCTGGCGAAACCAGCCAGCCAGGATGCCGTCGACAATGAAGCTGTTGTAGCGCGAGTAGGGCGCCAGCGAGTGCATCTGCAGGCGCGGCTGGGCGCCCGTGTGCAGTGCCGGCTCGCTGGTATGGCACTGCATCACCAGTGGCAGGTAGTGCAGGAAGCTGTCCAGGGCTTCACCCACGGTGCTGGCGCTGCGTGCGATCTGGCCGGCGATGCCGTAGTCGGTGTCACGGGTGCGGCGGCCCATGACCAGCCCCAGACGTGACGATACCGGTGTGGTCCGCATCAGCCATTCACCAAGCCGCATGAAATCGGTCAGGGCATAGAGCGGCTCGCGGTCACCGGCCTGCAGTGGCGAGTCATGCATTCTGGCATGCATCACCGGTGCCCATTGCGCGGCGGGCAGCTGAGCGGCGTCGAGCATGAGCCGGACTTGCGGCAAGGTGGTCAGGCCGTAGGAGGCCGTGAAGGCGGAGGGCATGTTCATCCTGTGCGTCGTGCTCCGGGCTGTCTGTGACTGTGCGGTCACGAAAATACGCAGGCTGCCGCGGTTTGTCTATTCGCCCTTAGGCGGTATTTGTAACCACATATGCGCCATGGAAAGCGCTGGAGTCTTTGCGCTGCACTCAGGTATCGCTAGACTCGCGAAACCGTTTCAGGTGTCCCGGTCTATGGATTCTTTTCGCAATGTGGGCTTGATGGGACGTCCGGGCAACACGGCCGTCGCCGATACCTTGCTCGACGTGCAGTGCTACCTCGAGGCGCAAGGCTGTCGCGTGATCTTTGATGAAGACACGGCGGCTCTGCTTGATCGTGATGATCTCCAGATCTGCTCCCGCACCGCGCTGGGGGAGGCCTGCGACCTGGTCATCGTGGTCGGTGGCGATGGCTCACTGCTGCATGCGGCACGCATCCTGGCGCGCAGCAATACCCCGGTGCTGGGCATCAACCGGGGCCGTCTGGGCTTTCTCACCGATGTCGCGCCCAGCGAGATTGCCGAGAAGATCGGCGCCGTGCTGCGTGGGGACTTTGTCGAGGAGCAGCGCTTCCTGCTCAGCGTCGACGTGCGCAGCGGCGCGTTGCACAAGAGCGAGCTGCTCGCCGTCAACGACGTCATCCTGCACACCGGCAAGACCGTGCACATGATCGAGTTCGAGCTCTATGTCGAAGGCGACTTCGTCTATCGCCTGCGCAGTGACGGCCTGATCGTCTGCACGCCGACCGGCTCGACTGCCTATGCGCTGTCCGGTGGCGGTCCGATTCTGCACCCGAGGCTGGATGCCATCGGACTGGTGCCCATGCATCCGCACACGCTGAGCAGCCGACCCATCGTGGTCGACGGCAACAGCGAGATCAAGATCAAGGTGCTGTCCGGGCTGCCGCCCATGGTCAGTGCCGATGGCCAGCCCGGCCATGTGCTGCAGCCCGGTGACTGGGCCTATATCCGCAAGCACCCGTTCAAGCTGCGCCTGCTGCATCCGCCAGGCCATGACTTCTACGCGGCGTGCCGTACCAAGCTGGGCTGGAGCAGCCACCTCAGTTCGCAGGAGTGTTGATCATGAATGATGCCGTGCTGGCCCGCATGCTGCAGGTCCTCAATCCGGAGATCGTCGGCAGTCTTCGTCGGGCTGTCGAGCTGGGCAAGTGGCCGGATGGCCGCCGTCTGAGCCGCGAGCAGCTCGAGACCTGCATCCAGGCCGTGGTCGCCTGGGAGAGCCGCAACCTGGCACCGGAGCAGCGCAGCGGCTACATCGACAAGGAAAAGAAGGAAGGCGAGGTCTGCGATACGCCACACCACGAGCACGAAAAGCCCGTGAAGTTCATGCACTGACGCCGCTCACCAGCGATACTTGCCCCAGTTTTCCGGATTGGCCCAGAAACGCGGATTGAGCCAGTCCGGCACCTGCTTGTAGGTCAGGATGTCGTAGCTCCAGGCATCCATCGTGTCTCCCTCGTGCTCGAAGCTGGCCAGCTTCTGCAGACCCAGCGCCAGCGCGTCGGCATCCTGCCAGCCGGTCAGACGGCGCGGGATGAAGGCGATCAGTCGACGGGCATGCAGATCACGCAAAGCGGACAGGGCGTGGCGCACGCCAGCCACGGGCTGCCCGGCGTCTACCCAGGCCACGGCAAGGTCGTGGCGCTGCTGCCAGGGGCGCTCGCGCATCTGGACGAAATCCAGCTGCTGCCAGGTCAGCGTGTCGGGCAGGGACAGCGTCTGTTGAGCGACAGCCAGACCCTGGCTGCCCGGTGTGGCCTGCAGCACATCGGCGAGTATCTTGCAGGCGGCGGGTGGCATCATGGCAACACATCCGAAAGGTCGGGAGACAGCATGCGCGGTACTGTAAAGAAAATGGTCAGCGAGCGGAACTGCGGCACCGAGGACGGCACGCTGCAGTATTACCTGCCGCTGGATCAGCTGCTGCTGCCGATGAACCAGTACATCGGCCGTCACCTCAGCATTCGTGCCAGCGAGCGCATCACCTGCGTGGCCTGCGGCAAGTCCAGCAACAAGTCGTTCAACCAGGGCTACTGCTTCCGCTGCTTCCAGAAGCTGGCTGCCTGCGACCTCTGCATCATGAAGCCGGAAACCTGTCACCACCACCTGGGCACCTGCCGCGAGCCGGCCTGGGGTGACAGCCACTGCATGATTCCGCATGTGGTCTATCTCGCCAACTCCACCGGGCTCAAGGTCGGCATCACCCGCGAGACGCAGATCCCGACGCGCTGGGTGGATCAGGGCGCGGTCGCGGCGCTGCCGGTGTTCCGCGTGCGCACGCGCCGTCTGTCCGGGCTGATCGAAGCCGCCATGGCCGCGCATGTTGCCGACAAGACCAAGTGGCAGGCCCTGGTCAAGGGCGAGGTCAGCGAGGTTGACCTGGTGGCCGAGCGCGAGCGCCTGCTGCCGCTGATCAGCGACACCCTGGCGCAGCTCGAGACCGAGTTTCCCGGCGCCGTCGAGCGTCTGGATGCCGAACCGCTGCGACTGCAGTACCCGGTCACGACCTTCGCGACCAAGGCGAAATCGCTGAGTCCCGAGAAGGAGGAGGCCAGCGGCGTGCTCACCGGCATCAAGGGCCAGTACCTGATTTTCGACACCGGCGTGCTCAACGTGCGCAAATACACCGGACATGAATGGGAAGTGACACCGACATGACTGCAGCAGCCAACGTGCCAGGCACCATCTGGCTCAAGGACTACCAGGCCCCGGCCTTTGCCGTGCGTGACGTGCGCATGACGCTGGAGTTCACCGAGACGGCGACCTGGGTGGATACCATTCTCACGGTCACGCGTCAGCCGGACGCCGATCCGCAGGCGCCGCTGGTCCTGCATGGCGTTGATCTGACCCTGGAGTCGGCGCAGTGGAACGGTCGTGACCTGGCGGAGTCGGACTGGCAGCGCGCTGGCGAACAGTGGCGGCTGGCGGTCAGTGAAACCAGTGGCACGCTGGTCACGCGCGTGCGCCTGGATCCGGACCGCAATACCGCGCTCGAGGGCCTGTATCGCTCGCATGGCCTGTACTGCACGCAGTGCGAGGCCGAGGGCTTCCGCAAGATCACCCTGTATCCCGACCGGCCCGATGTGATGGCCCCGTTCACGGTCACCCTGATCGGCGACAAGACGCGCTGCCCGGTGCTGCTGGCCAACGGCAATCTCGTCGAGCAGCGTGATCTCGGCGATGGCCGCCATCTGGCGATCTGGCATGACCCGCATCCCAAGCCCAGCTACCTGTTCGCGGTGGTGGCCGGCGATCTGGCCTGCCTGCAGGATCACTACGTCACGGCGTCCGGCCGCGAGGTGCTGCTGGAGATCTACACGGCGGCGGTCGACCAGCCCAAGTGCCATCACGCCATGGCCTCGCTGAAGGCCGCCATGCGCTGGGACGAGCAGCGCTATGGCCGCGAATACGACCTCGACCGCTACATGATCGTGGCCGTGTCGCACTTCAACATGGGCGCGATGGAGAACAAGGGCCTCAACATCTTCAACACCAGCTGCGTGCTGGCGGATGCCGCCACCACCACCGACCTGGGCTTCCAGCGCGTCGAGTCGGTGGTCGCCCACGAGTACTTCCACAACTGGACCGGCAACCGCGTGACCTGCCGTGACTGGTTCCAGCTCTGTCTCAAGGAAGGCTTCACGGTGTTCCGCGACCAGCAGTTCTCGGCTGACCAGCTGTCGCCCGCGGTGCAGCGCCTGGAGGACGTGGCCTTCCTGCAGACCCACCAGTTCGCCGAGGATGCCAGCCCGCTGGCGCACCCGGTGCGGCCGGAGTCGTTTGTCGAGATCAACAACTTCTACACCCTGACCGTCTACGAGAAGGGTGCCGAGATCGCGCGCATGCTGCACACCGTGCTGGGTGAGGCGGGGTTCCGCCGCGGTGCCGATCTCTATTTCCAGCGCCACGACGGCCAGGCCGTCACCGTGGAGGACTTCCTGCGCGCGCTGGGCGATGCCAACGGCAAGCCTGCCGATACCTGGCTGGACAGCTGGCTGCGCTGGTACCGCCAGCCGGGCACGCCCACGGTGCAGGTGCAGGGCGAATGGCTGCCCGCGCAAGGCCAGTACCGCGTGACCATGCGTCAGTCGCAGCCGGTGCTGGCGGGATACCCATCGCCACGGCCGCTGCCGGTACCGGTACGGGTGGCACTGCTCGGCGAGCAGGGTGCCTTGACCGTCTCCCTGCACGGCCAGGTCGGCCGCGAGCATGTGCTGCTGCTGGAGGCTGCCGAACAGAGCTGGCTGCTCGATGGCGTGGCCGAGGCACCGGTGCTGTCGCTGGGGCGTGACTTCAGCGCACCGGTGCATTTCCGCAGCGAACGCACGCCGGAGCAGCTGGCCCACATCGCCCGCGTGGACGACAACGGCTACACGCGCTGGGCCGCCATCCAGGCGCTGGCCACCAGCGTGCTGACACAGGAGCCTGAGCTGCAGGACACCCTGGTCACGGCGCTGCGCAGTCTCTGGCCAGCGCTGGCGGTGCAGGATCCGGCGCTGGCGGTGAAGCTGCTGGAGCTGCCCGGCATCGGCTACCTCGCCGAGTTTCTCGACCAGGTTGATCCGCTGGTGCTGGTGCAGCGTCGCGAACGTCTGCTGCAGGCGCTGGCCGAGGCATTGCAGCCGGTCTGCGACGGCATTCTCGCCCAGGACGTCATGCTGCGGCCCTACCGTTACCGCTCCGAGGACATTGCCGGACGCCAGCTCGCCCGGCAGGCGCTGGACCTGCTGGCGCGTGTCAAGCCGGCACAGGCTGCCGACATCGCGGCGCGCTGGTTGAGCGGCGCGCCGCACATGACCGCACAGCAGTCCGCGCTGACGCTGCTGGTGCACCATCGCCTGGCGGGAGCTGACGCCGCGCTGCAGGCGTTTCATGCCCGGTGGCATCACGAGGCGCTGGTGCTGGACCAGTGGTTCGCCACCCAGGCCAGCCGTCCTGGGGCGGATGCGCTGGCGCTTGCTGACGCCCTGATCAGCCGTCCGGATTTCGACTGGCAGACACCGAATCGCGTGCGCGCCGTGGTCGCCCAGCTCACCGCCAACAATCCACTGGCCTTTCATCGCGAGGATGGCGCCGGCTACCACTGGCTGGCACAGCGGATCGCGCACATCGACAGCCTCAACCCGCAGCTGGCCTCGCGCCTGTGCGCGGCCTTCGGGCTTTGGCGCAAGCTGGTGCCGACTCTGTCGGCGCATGCCGAGGCGGCCTTGAACGGCCTCGCGGATGCCGAGCTGTCGGCGGATACCCGCGAGACCGTGAGCAAGCTGCTGGCGGGCTGAGCGGGCGAGGGCGAGTCAGGCTGAGGCCGGTCGATGTCCGTGGCGTCGACCGGCCTGTTGCGGCGATCAGCCTCGCTGCTCCGCAATCCGCGTTATAATCGGCGTTTTACGCCTCGAGACCCTGCCCCATGTGGTACCCCCTGGTACGCGCCGCCCTGTTCCAGTTGCCGCCCGAGAAAGCCCACCACCTCACGCTCAATCTGCTCAGCCAGGCCGAGCGTCTCGGCCTGCTGTCGCTGTGGCCGTCGGTGCCGGATCAGCCGGTGGAGCTGCTGGGCCTGACCTTCCGCAATCCGGTCGGGTTGTCGGCAGGCCTCGACAAGAACGGTGACTACATCGATGCGCTGGCGGCGCTGGGTTTCGGCTTCATCGAGATCGGTACCGTGACGCCGCGACCGCAGCCGGGCAATCCGCAGCCGCGCATGTTCCGTCTGCCCGAGGCCGGTGCCCTGATCAATCGCCTCGGATTCAACAACGGCGGCGTCGATAATCTGGTGCGCAATGTCGAACGCGCGCGCTATGACGGGGTGCTCGGAATCAACATCGGCAAGAACGCCAGCACGCCGGTGGAGAACGCCGCCGATGACTACCTGCATTGCCTCGAGCGTGTCTATGCGCATGCCGACTACGTGACCGTGAACATCTCCTCGCCCAACACCCAGGGCCTGCGCAGCCTGCAGGGCGAGGAGGCGCTGACGCGTCTGCTCGCTGCCCTCAAGGAGCGTCAGGCGCAGCTTTCCGGCGAGCATGGCCGCTACGTGCCGCTGCTGGTGAAGATCGCCCCGGATCTAACGCGCGAGGAAGTCGAGGGCATGGCCGGCGTGTTCCTGGCGCAGGAGATCGATGGCGTGATCGCCACCAACACCACCCTGGCGCGTGAGGCCGTGGCCGGCCGGCCGCATGCTGCCGAAACCGGCGGTCTCAGCGGTCGTCCGGTGCGCGAGGGTGCCACCCGCGTGTTGCGCGAACTGCATCAGGCGCTGGACGGCCGTCTGCCGTTGATCGGTGTCGGCGGCATTGACGATGCCGACTCGGCAGGCGAGAAGATCGCTGCCGGCGCCTCGCTGGTGCAGATCTATACCGGCTTCATCTATCAGGGCCCGGGCGTGATCGCACGGGCCAATGCCGGCATTGCCGAGGCCCGTCGCGCGCTGCAGGTGGCTTCGTGAGTCTGCCTCCGGAACGTCTGCGCGACTGGGTCATCACTGGCGCCGACGGCCTTGATGATCTGCTGGTCGAGGAGCTGACGGCGCTGGGCGGCAGCGAGCCGCGGCGCCTCAAGGGTGCCATCGCGGTACGTGGCGATCTGGCGGCGGGGTATCGCTTCTGCCTCTGGTCGCGGCTGGCGTCGCGGGTGCTGATGCCGCTGTTCACGGTGCCTTCCGGCGATCCGGATGCGCTTTACCAGGCCGCCCTCGCGCATCCCTGGGAAAAGGTGCTGCGTGAACAGGCCACCCTGGCCATCCGCGCTGCCGCTGCCAAGGGCGTCAACACGCACACGCGTTTTGCCTCCCTGCGTCTCAAGGACGCGATTGTCGACCGCTACCGCGAGCGCACGGGTGAGCGTCCTGCCATCGACACGGATCAGCCTGATCTGGCCCTGCACCTGTTCATCGAGGCGGACCGTCTCACCGTGAGCCTCGATTTCTCCGGGGACAGCCTGCACAAGCGCGGTTACCGGGTGGCGCAGACCGATGCCCCGCTGAAGGAAAATCTTGCCGCCGCCATGCTGATGCAGGCGGGCTGGCCGGCACGCGGCCGTGGCCAGCTGTTTGATCCGCTGTGCGGCTCGGGCACGGTGCTGATCGAGGCCGCGCTGATGTGGGCCGATGCCGCGCCGGGTCTGTCACGCGTGTTCTTCGGCTTCGAAGGCTGGGCAGGCCATGACCTGAATCTGTGGCGCAGCCTGCGCGAGGAAGCGGCAGCCCGCAAGCGTGCCGGTCTGCAGCGTGGCACGCCGATGCTGGTCGGCTGTGATGCCGACGAGCAGGCGCTGGCCTGCGCACGGCGCAACGCGCAGTCGGCCGGCGTGGCGGCGTGGATCACGCTGGATTGCCAGGCGATTTCCGAATGGGCCTTGCCGGCGAGCTGGACCGAGGAGGCGCAGGCGCAGGAGCGCGTGCCGGATGCCCCGCTGGGGCTGATTGCCAGCAATCCGCCCTATGGCGAGCGCCTGGGCGAGGAGAGCACCATCCGCGATCTCTACCGCGCGATCGGTCGCCGCCTGCGCGAGCAGCTGCCGCACTGGGACGCCGTGGTGCTGGCTGCCGACATCCAGCATGCCGATGCCTTGGGGCTCGGCCATCTGGCGACCTTGCGCCTGTTCAACGGGGCGTTGCCCATCTTTGCCCGCCATGGCCGGGTGCTGGCGTCCGAGCCCGAGTTGCCGCTGCAGTTCCCGGGTTCGCTGGAAGACATCCCGCCCGAGGGCATGGATTTCGCCAACCGTCTGGTCAAGAACCTGAAGGCGGCGCTCAAGGATGCCGAGCGCGAGGACGTGCGCTGCTTCCGTCTCTACGATGCCGATCTTCCCGAGTTCAACCTGGCCATCGACGTCTACGACGGCCGCCTGCATGTGCAGGAATACGCGCCGCCGAAGTCGGTCGACCCCGACAAGGCCGCTGCGCGTTTCAAGCTGGCACTGCTGGTCATTCGCAAGGTCATGGGCCTGCACCGTGACAAGGTCTTCATCAAGGTGCGCGAGCGCCAGACCGGCAAGCAGCAGTACGAGAAGAAGGGCAAGGGCGGCAAGTTCTTCGAGGTCCGCGAGGGACGTGCCAGGCTGCTGGTGAACTTCACCGACTATCTGGATACCGGCCTGTTCCTGGATCACCGTCCCATGCGTCTGCGTCTGGCGGCAGAGGCTGGCGGCAAGCATTTCCTTAACCTCTTCGCCTACACCGGCAGCGCCAGCGTGCAGGCCGCGCTGGGTGACGGCGGCAACGGCGGTGCGCTCTCCACCACCACGGTGGACATGTCGGCGACCTATCTGCACTGGGCGGATCGCAACCTGGCGCTGAACGGCTTGCCGGAAGCCCGGCACCGGCTGATCCAAGCCGATGTCATGAGCTGGTTGCGTGACGAGCAGGCGGCGGTGTCGCGCGAGCTCTACGAGCTGATCTTCGTCGATCCGCCGACGTTCTCTAACTCCAAGCGCATGGACGATGTCTTCGACGTGCAGCGTGACCATGTGCAGCTGCTGCGCATGAGCATGAATCTGCTGACCCAGGACGGCACGCTCTACTTCTCCAACAACTTCCGCAAGTTCCAGCTCGATGACTGGCTGGGCGAGCAGTACGTGGTGGAGGACATCAGTGCCGACACCATCGGCTTCGACTTCCAGCGCAATGCCCGGATTCATCGCTGCTGGCGTCTGCGTCACCGTCCGCTGCCATGAGCGAGCGCCAGCTCACGCTGCTGGGTACGCGCGGCTGTCATCTCTGTGACGAGGCGGAGGCGCTGCTGCGCCGCGCCGGCGCGGCACGTCGACTGGTCTGGCAATACCGTGACATCGCGCTCGACGAGACGCTGGTGCAGCGCTACGGCGAGCGCATTCCGGTGCTGCTCAACGCCGAGGGTCGCGAGCTGGGCTGGCCGTTTTCGTTGCTCGACATCCTGCGTCTCGCCGGCACGCCGTGATCGGGCGGTGCTCAGTCCTCGCGCAATGCCAGCAGCAGTTTCTGTCCGCCACGGCCGGTAGCCGGTTGTCCCAGACGCTGCTGCTCGGCACGGATGGCGGCACGACTGCGCTCGCCAAGGCGGCCGTCAATCTCGCCGATGTCATGCCCGCGTCGCACCAGCAGCTCCTGCAGCTGGCGACGCTGTGCGCGTGACAGGCCGGGATCGTCGGTAGGCCAGGGCGTGGCAAAGGCGGGCTCGCCGCGCAGGCGATCGGACAGATGCGCGATGGCCAGGCCGTAGCTTTCAGCCGCGTTGTAGCGGTAGAAGGCATTGAAGTTGCGCAGCACCAGAAAGGCCGGGCCGTTGACGCCTGCAGGCAGAATCAGGCCGGCTGGCGTTGCCGCGGACAGCGCTTCCTGGCTGCCACGTTCCGGAGGCTGCGGCTGCTGGCTGGCTGGGGAGAGCAGCGGGCTGCCGTCGACCCGGGTCAGGCCGCGCGTCATCCATGCCGACAGCGGGCGCGTGTTGCGCCGGCTTTCGCCACGGGCATCGAAGCCGGCAGGAAGGCGCACCTCAAGCCCCCAGGGCTGGCCGCTGCGCCAGCCGGCATCACGCAGGAAGCGCGCCGTTGAGGCGAGGGCATCGGGCACGCTGGCAATGAGGTCGCGGCGACCGTCACCGTCATGATCCACGGCCAGGCGTTCGTAGGTGGTGGGCATGAACTGGGTCTGGCCGAAGGCGCCGGCCCAGGAGCCGATGAGCTGGCCGGCAGCCACATCGCCTGACTGCAGGATGCGCAGGGTGGCGAACAGCTCGCCGCGAAAGAAGGCCTGGCGCCGACCCAGACAGCTCAGCGTGGTCAGCGAGCGCAGCAGGGGATAGCTGCCGGTGGTCTGGCCGAAATTGCTTTCAATGCCCCAGACCGCCACCACGGCCTCGGCTGGCACGCCATAGCGGCTGCTGATCTGCGCCAGCACATCCTGATACTGCTGGAGTTTCTCGCGACCGGCCTCGATGCGTTCCTCGTCGACCAGGCCGGCCAGGTAATCCCAGATCGGCAGGCTGAACTCCGGTTGCTTGTCGAGACGCGACAGCACCTCGGCATCGACGCTGAGGTCGGCCAGATGGCGCTCCAGGGTCAGGGCCTGGACACCTGCGGCAAGCGCGGCCGGGCGCAGGCGCTCGACGCACTCCGCCAGCGGGGCACCGGGAAGCGTTGCCACCAGCGCGGGTTGTGCCGGCGCGATGGCGGGTGCAGGCGGCTGTGGCCGCTGTGCGGCACAGGCCGACAACAACAGGGCGGCAGCGGCCACGGGCAGGCGGATGGTCAGAGGACGGGCAGCGGACATGAACAGGACGGGCAGCAGCAGGACATTCGGCAACCCTAGCATGGCACCCCGGCTTTTACAGTAGACTTGCCGGCATCCGGCCCGTTCCGTGGATAGTCCATGACCGCACCTGCTGCTTCCGCTGCCACGCCGCTGGCACCCAAACGCGAAATTGTCGGCTGGGCCCTGTACGACTTCGCCAACCAGGCCTACACCCTGCTCATTGTCACGGTCATTTTCGGTGACCTGTTCACCCGCGTGATCGTCGGCGACGCTCCCGACTACGCCCTCGGCAACCTGCTATGGAGCCTGTGCATCGCCATCAGCTGTCTCGCGGTGGCCGTGGTCAATCCGCTCTGTGGCGCCATCAGCGACTACACCGCCACCCGCAAGGCCTGGCTGTTCGCCACCTATGTGCTGACCGTGGTCGGCTCGGCCCTGCTCTACGTGGTGGAGCCGGGCTGGATCACGCTCGCCATGCTGCTGGTCATCATCACGCATTTCGCGTTCTCGCTGGGCGAGGGCCTGATTGCCAGCTTCCTGCCGGATCTCGGCCCGCGCGAGTCGCTGGGCTGGATCTCCGGTCTGGGCTGGGGACTGGGCTACATCGGCGGTCTGGTGGCGACCGCGTTCGCCTTGCAGTTTCTCGGTGAGGTCAGCCTCGAGAACTACGACACGGTGCGCTGGGTCGGCCCGTTCACGGCGCTGTTCGTGCTGCTCGGCTGCATCCCGACCTTTCTCTGGCTGCGCGAGCGCGGTCAGCGTCGCGCGCTGCCGGTCGGGCAGGGACTGCTCACGTTCGGACTTGAGCGGCTGCGCCTGACCTGGCAGGACATCCAGCACTTCCGCGATCTGCGTCAGCTGCTGATCTCGGTGTTCTTCTCCATGGCCGGCATCGCCATCATCATCAGCTTCGCCTTCATCTACGGTGCCCAGGTCATCGGCTGGGACGAGTCGGTGCGCACGCTGATGTTCGTCATCGTGCAGTTCACGGCTGCCGTCGGTGCCATCGGTTTCGGCCTGCTGCAGAGCCGCATTGGCGCACGCCTCACCTATGCCCTGTCGCAGGGCCTGTGGGTGCTGGCCATTCTTGCCATCTGGCTGACGCCCGAGCTCACCGAGGCGAGCAATGCCCTGCTTGGCAAGCAGTGGGAGCCACAGTACGTGTTTCTCTTCGCCGGCACCCTGGCCGGCCTCAGCCTGGGCTCCGCGCAATCGGCCGGACGTGCCCTGGTGGGGGCACTGACCCCGGCCAGCAAGGCCGCCGAGTTCTTCGGCTTCTGGGGCATGGCCGCCAAGCTGGCCGCCGTGTTCGGCATGGTCGGTCTGGGTGTTCTGCAGGCCGCCTTCGGGCTGGCGGATGCCATCCTCTTCTGTCTGGCCCTGTTCGTTGTGGCCATCGTCACCATTCTGCGCATGGATGAGCAGCGGGGCATTGCCGCTGCCATGGCGTGGCAGGAAACGGGAACTCGCACATGAAACTGAAATTTGCCGTCATCGGTCTGGGCAGCTTCGGTAGCACCGTGGCACTGGAGCTGATCCGCCTGGGTCACGAGGTGCTGGGCATCGACATTCGCGATGCCATGGTCAACAAGCATGCCGAACAGCTGACGCAAAGCCTGATTGCCGATGCCACCGACGAGAAGGTCATCGAGGAACTGGGACTTAAGCACTACGACGGCATTGTCGTTGCCATCGGCGAGAACCTCGAAGCCAGCATTCTCAGCACCATGGCCCTGAAGAATGCCGGCTGTGCCCAGGTCTGGGTCAAGGCCATCACCGATACCCACCACCGCATCCTGTCGCGGCTGCAGGCCGACCGCATCATCCATCCCGAGCACGAGATCGGCGTGCGCGTGGCGCAGAGCCTGACGCACCCGCAGATGCTTGATTACATCTCGCTGGGCAACGGCTGGTTCGTGGTCGAGATACAGGTCAACGAGCGCATCGCCGCGCATCGCAACTACGCCCAGGACATGCAGTTCAACGACATCCAGCTGACGCTGGTTAAGCGTGGCCGGTCGGTGCTGCCGCCACCGTACCGCGAGCTGGTGCTGCAGCCGGGTGACCAGATCGTGCTTGCCGGCGAGCTCGACAACCTGCTCAAGTTTGCCAAGCAGATCTTCTGATCATGTGGCGTCCGACCTGGCTGCGATCGCGCCGGCATGACCGCAAGCCGACCGGATTCAACCCGGCCAGCCTGGTCGCCGGCAGCTTTCTGCTGATGATTCTGCTGGGGGCGGCCGCACTGCAGTCGGACTGGGCCACGCGAGAGCACCTGAGCTGGCATCAGGCCCTGTTCACGGCCACCTCGGCGGTGACCGTTACCGGTCTTTCCGTGATTGATGTGCAGCAGTCGCTGACGTTGCCTGGTCAGCTGGTGCTGCTGCTGCTGATCCAGCTCGGCGGCATCGGCATCATGACATTCGCCGCTCTGATGATGCTGTTGCTCGGTCACCAGCTGGGCATCGGCGAACAGCGGGTGGTGCGCGAGGCCATGAACCATACCCGGGTCATGGATCTGGGCTGGCTGGTCAAGCGCATCTTTCTGCTGGTGCTGACCATCGAACTGTTCGGCGTGTTCCTGCTGATGAACATCATGGTTCCCGTTGATGGCTGGATTCAGGGCGTCTACCAGTCGATCTTCTACAGTGTTTCCGCGTTCAACAACGCGGGTTTTGCACTGACATCCGAAGGCATGGTGGGACAGGCCGGCCACTGGCCGCTGGCGCTGGTGCTGGGTTCCTTGTCGATCGTTGGCGGTCTGGGATTTACCGTGCTGTCGGAAATACGGCTCAGCGCGAGCTGGAAGACATTGTCACTGCATTCACGTCTGATGCTGTCGGGTACGGCCACGCTGCTTCTGCTGGGTTTTCTGGTTTTCGCGCTTTGCGAGTGGAACAACCCCGATACGCTGGCGCCATACAGTGCTGATGAAAAGCTGGCCATCAGCTTCTTTCATTCCGTGGTGCCGCGCTCGAGTGGATTCAACATGATTGATGTCGGCGGCATGACCATGGCGGCAACCATGTTCTGCATCATCCTCATGTTCATTGGCGCCGGTACCAACTCGACGGGCGGTGGCATCAAGGTAACCACCTTCATGACGCTGGTCCTCGCGACACGCGCTTTTCTTCGTGGTCGCAGCGAGCCGGTCGTGTTTGGTCGCACCATAGGTCAGGAACTGGTCCTGAAGGCACTTGCGATGGTCTTCATCGCCATGATGATCGTCATGCTGTCGCTGTTTGCACTGACCATTACCGATCCCGAGCAGGAGTTTCTCGATCTGTTCTTCGAGACCGTGTCGGCTTGTGCCACCGTCGGCCTGTCCCGTGGCATCACTTCTGATCTGTCCGACGCCGGTCAGCAGGTTCTGATGGTGGCCATGTTCATTGGTCGCATCGGACCGCTGACGTTGGTGTTCCTGCTGGCACGACCGCAGCTGCAGCGCATCCGCTATGCCTCGGGTGACGTGCACATCGGCTGACCGGCGGTTTGTCGACAATCTGGTAGTTGGCTGCCGCCTTTTGTGCGTCAGGGTGCGCTTTCTGTTTATCAGGCAGCCTGTTTGTCGACAAAATGGCCATGCCGTTGGTTGACCCCGGGGGAGTGCGGGCGTATCGTCGCTGCATTCCATGGATTGTCGACAATTCGGACGCCTGCAATGACCGATCGGACGCCCCGCCCAGATGCCGAACTGCCACCCGTGCTGGCGGTCGTGGCCGGCGTGTCATCGGAGCCGCGTCTCACCCTCGCCGACAAGGTCTTCGCCCAGCTCCAGGACGCCATCGTCAAGGGCGAGCTGGAAGCCGGTTCCCGCGTTTCCGAGGCCGAGCTGGTGTCACGATACGGCGTGTCCCGCGGACCGCTGCGCGAGGCACTGCGTCGGCTTGAAGGTCGTCAGCTCATCACCCGCATTCCCCACGTCGGCGTGCGCATCATGGCGCTCTCGCTGGACGAGCTGCTGCAGATCTACCAGGTGCGCGAAACCCTCGAGGGGCTGGCCTGTCGCCTGGCGGCACAGCACATGACCGATGCCGAGATCCGCGAGCTCAAGGCGCTGCTGGCGTCGCACGAGCGCCAGATTGCCGAGCAGGATGGCCGTGCCTATATCCAGGAAGAGGGCAACGTCGACTTTCATTACCGCATCATCCACGGCAGCCACAATGCCGTGCTGATCCAGATGCTGTGCGGCGAGCTGTATCACCGCGTGCGTATCTACCGCGGCCAGTTCTCGCTCACCGAAGGACGCCCGGCCCGCGCCCTGGGTGAGCATCAGCGCATCGTCGAGGCCATCGAGGCCCGCGACGGCGAGCTTGCCGAGTTTCTCATGCGGCGTCACATCGCCGTCGCGCGCGCCAACATCGAGGCGCGCGTCAATCCATCCCGTGAACCATCCCGTGAAACGCCGGCGATCCCGGCCAGGAGTGCCTGATGTCCTGCAACGACCATCCCCACAGCCACAGCGCCGGTCGGCGCTTCCGTGACGCCATCGCCGCCGAGAAGCCGCTGCAGGTCATGGGCACCGTCAACGCCTACGCCGCCATGATGGCGACCAAGGTCGGCTACAAGGCCATCTACCTGTCCGGCGCCGGCTGCGCCAACTACTCCTACGGTCTGCCGGACCTGGGCATCACCTCGCTGGATGACGTGCTCACCGACGTGCGCCGCATCACCGCCGCCGTCGACACGCCGCTGCTGGTCGACATCGACACCGGCTGGGGCGGGGCGTTCAACATCGGCCGCACCATCAAGGAAATGATCAAGGCCGGCGCTGGCGCCGTGCACATCGAGGACCAGGTGGCGCAGAAGCGCTGCGGCCATCGTCCGAACAAGGAAATCGTCGCCATCGACGAGATGGTCGACCGCGTCAAGGCCGCCGTCGACGCCAAGACCGACAGCGATTTCGTGGTCATGGCACGTACCGACTCGCTGCAGAAGGAAGGCCTGAACGGCGTCATCGACCGCATCAGCGCCTATGTCGAGGCCGGCGCCGATGCCATCTTCGCCGAGGCCATGACCGACATCACCATGTACCGCAAGGTCTGCGACGCGGTGAACGTGCCGGTGCTGGCCAACATCACCGAGTTCGGCGACACCCCGTACTACACGACCCAGGAGCTGGGCGAGCAGGGCATCGCCATGGTCCTGTACCCGCTGTCCGGTACCCGCGCCATGCAGAAGGCGGCGCTGGCCGTGTACGAAGCCGTGCGTCGCGATGGCACCCAGGTCAACGTGCTCGACCTCATGCAGAAGCGCAAGGAGCTCTACGAGTTCCTCGACTACCACAGCTACGAAGACAAGATTGACCAGCTTTTTTCCAAGAACAAGTAAGCAACGCAACTGCTTGAAAAGCAGAAGAATTCGATCAGGAGAATGACAATGAGTGAACCCCAGCAAGTCCTTCCGAAGGCCAAGAAGTCCGTCGCCCTGTCCGGCACCGCCGCTGGCAACACCGCGCTCTGCACCGTCGGCCGTACTGGCAACGACCTGGCCTACCGTGGCTATGACATCCTCGACCTGGCCACCACCAGCGAGTTCGAGGAAATCGCCCACCTGCTGGTGCACGGCAAGCTGCCCAACGCTGCCGAACTGGCCGGTTACAAGGCCAAGCTCAAGGCCCTGCGCGGCCTGCCGGCCGCGGTCAAGGTCGCGCTCGAACAGCTGCCGCCGTCGTCGCACCCGATGGACGTGATGCGCACCGGCGTGTCCGTGCTCGGTTGCGTCAAGCCCGAGAAGGATGACCACAACCACCCGGGCGCGCGCGACATCGCCGACAAGCTGATGGCCTCGCTGGGTTCCATGCTGCTGTACTGGTACCACTTCGCCTACAACGGCAAGCGCATCGACGTGGAAACCGACGATGACTCCATCGGCGGCCACTTCCTGCACCTGCTGCACGGCGAGAAGCCGCGCGACAGCTGGGTGCGCGCCATGCACACCTCGCTCATCCTGTACGCCGAGCACGAGTTCAACGCCTCGACCTTCACCTCGCGCGTGGTCGCCGGCACCGGCTCCGACATGTTCTCGGCCATCTGCGGCGGCATCGGCGCGCTGCGTGGTCCGAAGCACGGCGGCGCCAACGAAGTCGCCTTCGAGATCCAGAAGCGCTACGACAATCCGGATGAGGCTGAAGCCGACATCCGCGCCCGCGTCGAGCGCAAGGAAGTCGTGATCGGCTTCGGACACCCGGTCTACACCGTGTCCGACCCGCGCAACAAGGTCATCAAGCAGGTTGCCAAGGACCTGTCGGCCGAGCAGTCGAACATGAAGATGTACGACATCGCCGAACGTCTGGAAGCCACCATGTGGGAAATCAAGAAGATGTTCCCCAACCTGGACTGGTTCTCGGCCGTCAGCTACCACATGATGGGTGTTCCCACCGACATGTTCACCCCGCTGTTCGTCATCGCCCGCACCAGCGGCTGGTCGGCGCATGTCATCGAGCAGCGCATTGATGGCAAGATCATCCGTCCCAGCGCCAACTACACGGGTCCGGAAGACCAGACGTTCGTGCCGATCCAGGATCGAAAGTAAGCCGTTGCCCGCGAGGCCTGACCGCAGTCAGCCCGTGACCGGCCCTGCCTCCTGACGGAGGCGGGGCCTTTGACCAAGAGAGACATCATGAACAACGAATTCCGCAAGAACCTGCCGGGCACGTCGCTCGACTACTTCGACGCCCGTGCCGCGGTCAACGCCATCAAGCCGGGTGCCTGGGACGGCCTGCCGTACACCGCCCGCATCCACGCCGAGAACATCGTGCGCAAGGCCGATCCGGCCATCGTCACCGAGTGCCTGACCCAGCTCGTCGAGCGCAAGCGCGAGCGCGACTTCCCGTGGTTCCCGGCGCGCGTGGTCTGCCATGACATCCTCGGCCAGACCGCGCTGGTCGACCTCGCCGGCCTGCGTGACGCCATCGCCGACCAGGGCGGCGACCCGGCCAAGGTCAATCCGGTGGTGCCGGTGCAGCTCATCGTCGACCACTCGCTGGCCGTCGAGTGCGGTGGCTTCGATCCCGACGCCTTCCAGAAGAACCGCGACATCGAGGAACGCCGCAACGAGGACCGCTTCCACTTCATCAACTGGACCAAGACCGCGTTCGACAACGTCGACGTGATCCCGGCCGGCAACGGCATCATGCACCAGATCAATCTGGAGAAGATGTCGCCGGTGATCCATAGCCAGAACGGCGTGGCCTTCCCGGACACCTGCGTCGGCACCGACTCGCACACCCCCCACGTGGATGCGCTGGGCGTGATCTCGGTGGGTGTGGGCGGCCTCGAAGCCGAGAACGTCATGCTCGGCCGCGCGTCCTGGATGCGTACGCCGGACATGGTCGGCGTCGAGCTGACCGGCAAGCGCCAGCCCGGCATCACCGCCACCGACATCGTGCTGGCCCTGACCGAGTTCCTGCGCAAGGAGAAGGTCGTCGGCGCCTACCTCGAGTTCTACGGCGAGGGCGTGCCGGGTCTCACCATCGGTGACCGCGCCACCATCTCCAACATGGCCCCGGAATACGGTGCCACCGCCGCCATGTTCTCCATCGACGAGCAGACGCTGACCTATCTGCGTCTGACTGGCCGTTCCGATGAGCAGGTCAAGCTGGTCGAGACCTACGCCAAGGAAGCCGGCCTGTGGTCGGACAGCCTGGTGAATGCCGAGTTCGAGCGCGTGCTCACGTTCGACCTGTCGTCCGTCGTGCGCAACATGGCCGGCCCGTCCAACCCGCATCGCCGCCTGCCGGTGTCGGCGCTGAAGGAGCGCGGCATCGCCGTCGATCTCGACAAGGCGCGTGCCCAGGAAGCCGATGGCCTGATGCCGGATGGCGCAGTGATCATCGCCGCCATCACTTCCTGCACCAACACCTCCAACCCGCGCAACGTCATCGCCGCCGGCCTGATCGCGCGCAACGCCCGCAAACTGGGCCTGGTGCGCAAGCCCTGGGTGAAGTCGTCGCTGGCGCCGGGCTCCAAGGTGGTCGAGCTGTACCTGAAGGAGGCCGGCCTGCTCGACGATCTCGAAGCCCTGGGCTTCGGCATCGTCGCCTTCGCCTGCACCACCTGCAACGGCATGTCGGGCGCGCTGGATCCCAAGATCCAGCAGGAGATCATTGACCGCGACCTGTACGCGACCGCCGTGCTGTCAGGCAACCGCAACTTCGACGGCCGCATCCACCCCTACGCCAAGCAGGCCTTCCTGGCCTCGCCGCCGCTGGTCGTGGCCTACGCCATCGCCGGCACCGTGCGCTTCGACATCGAGCAGGACGTGCTGGGCGTGGTGGATGGCAAGGAAATCCGTCTTGCCGACATCTGGCCGTCGGACGAGGAAATTGACGCGCTGGTGGCGACGTCGGTGAAGCCGGCCCAGTTCAACCAGATCTACATCCCGATGTTCGAGAAGAAGGATTCGGAGAAGGCCGCATCGCCGCTGTACGACTGGCGCGAGATGTCGACCTACATCCGTCGTCCGCCGTACTGGGAAGGCGCACTGGCCGGTGAGCGCACCCTCAGGGGCATGCGTCCGCTGGCCATCCTGCCGGACAACATCACCACCGACCACCTGTCGCCGTCGAACGCGATCGTGATGAACTCGGCCGCCGGCGAGTACCTGCACAAGATGGGTCTGCCGGAAGAGGACTTCAACTCCTACGCCACCCACCGCGGTGACCACCTGACCACCCAGCGCGCAACCTTTGCCAACAAGGAGCTGGTCAACGAGATGGCCGTGGTCGATGGCCAGGTCAAGAAGGGCTCGCTGGCGCGCGTCGAGCCGGAAGGCAAGGTCATGCGCATGTGGGAAGCCATCGAAACCTACATGAACCGCAAGCAGAACCTGATCATCATCGCCGGTGCCGACTACGGCCAGGGCAGCTCGCGTGACTGGGCCGCCAAGGGCGTGCGTCTGGCCGGCGTCGAAGTGATCGTGGCCGAGGGCTTCGAGCGCATCCACCGCACCAACCTGATCGGCATGGGCGTGCTGCCCTGCGAGTTCAAGCCGGGCACCACGCGCCTGACACTGAAGCTGGACGGCACCGAGACCTATGACGTGGAAGGTGCGTTGTCGCCGCGTGCGGACCTGACGCTGGTGATCAACCGTCGCAACGGCGAGACCGTGCGCGTCCCGGTGACCTGCCGACTGGACTCCGACGAGGAAGTGTCGGTGTACGAGGCCGGTGGGGTGCTGCAGCGCTTCGCCAAGGACTTCCTGGAAGCGACGGCGACGGCCTGAAGCTGGCAGGTTCACGGCGCGGTGGTCCGGACTGGCTCCGGAAAACACGCCGTGAACCCGTCCTTGGGGGCTCGCACGCGCCATCCATGGCGCGTGACGGTTTTCCGGAGCCAGTCCGGATCACCGCGCCTTGGGCTGTGACCCAACCGTCGTAACACGGACTGTTGGTGTTGAGCCGAAATGCGTGATCAATACCTATTTGTGAAGCCAGGGAATTCCCCATGAGCCATGTTCCGCAAGTGAAAATCCCCGCCACCTACATTCGTGGCGGCACCTCCAAGGGCGTGTTCTTCCGCCTGCAGGATCTGCCCGAGCGCTGCCAGGTGCCGGGCGAGGCGCGCGACAAGCTGTTCATGCGCGTGATCGGCAGCCCCGACCCCTATGCCGCGCACATCGACGGCATGGGCGGGGCGACCTCGTCCACGTCCAAGTGCGTGATCCTGTCGAAGAGCAGTGTGCCGGATCACGATGTCGACTACCTGTACGGGCAGATCAGCATCGACAAGGCCTTCGTGGACTGGAGCGGCAACTGCGGCAACCTGTCCACCGCTGCCGGCGCCTTCGCCATCCATGCCGGTCTGGTGGATGCCTCGCGCATTCCCGAGAACGGCGTCTGCGTCGTGCGCATCTGGCAGGCCAACATACGCAAGACCATCATCGCCCATGTGCCGGTGACCAATGGCCAGGTCCAGGAGACCGGTGATTTCGAGCTGGATGGCGTGACCTTCCCGGCTGCCGAGATCGTGCTGGAGTTCATGGATCCGTCGGACGACGGCGAGGAGGGCGGCTCCATGTTCCCCACCGGCAATCTGGTGGATGATCTCGACGTACCCGGTATTGGCACCTTGAAGGCGACCATGATCACCGCCGGCATCCCGACCGTGTTCGTCAACGCGGCCGAGATCGGCTACACCGGCACCGAGCTGCGCGAGCAGATCAACACGGACCCGGCGGCGCTCAAGCGCTTCGAGGCCATCCGTGTCGCCGGCGCGCTGCGCATGGGCCTGATCAAGACGCCGGAAGAGGCGTTGACGCGCCAGCACACGCCCAAGATCGCCTTCGTGGCGCCGCCGACCGACCATGTGTCGTCCAGCGGCAAGACCATCAAGGCGGGCGAGGTGGACCTGCTGGTGCGCGCGCTGTCCATGGGCAAGCTGCATCACGCCATGATGGGCACGGCCGCGGTCGCCATCGGCACTGCCGCCGCGATTCCGGGCACGCTGGTGAACCTGGCGGCCGGTGGCGGGGCGCGCGAGGCCGTGCGCTTCGGGCATCCGTCCGGCACCCTGCGTGTCGGTGCGGCGGCTGCCCAGGTCAACGGTCAGTGGACGGTGACCAAGGCCATCATGAGCCGCAGCGCGCGCATCGTCATGGAAGGCTGGGTGCGGGTGCCTGGCGACAGCTTCTGATCCATGCCGGCCGGACGCCCTGTCAGCTGCAATAGCTGCAGGCGCGTCGGGTTTGCTCAAGGTCGACCAAGGCACGCCAGATGCCCGCCGTGCGTGCGCATCCGAAGCAGCAACGCATCCGGAGGTTGGCGTGTCCTTTGCTGTCGCGCGCGATCAGCACGGGCTCGCCATCGCCGCTGCTGTCGGCCTGAAGCTCGCTCAGCGTGGATGTCTTCAGCAGCAGGGACTTGCGGCCGATCACCAGATGCAGCCATTCCCCGCGACGCTGTATCGACCGTATCACCCCGGACTGCACCATCTTCCTCGGCCGACGGCCGATCTCGATGCTGATCGCCAGGCCAAGCATGCAGACCTGCTTGAGCAGGGTGACCAGATAGGATGCCGCGCAATCATCGAGCAGCGGCTCGTTGCCATGAGGCAGGGCAGGGGTCGTGACAGTCATGCGGTGCTCCTTTCTCGTTGAATGATTTTCATCATTGATCAATGACGTGGCCTGTCTTCGCCGGTGCACGTCAGGTATCCATCCATCATGCGCTTGTAATATATAAATGAGAAGCGTTAGCATTACGATATAGATTCAATATGGAGTTGTCATGAGCAGGTCGTCCACCCCTTTCACCCGTTCTCCCCTTGCCGTTGCAATCGCCTGGGCCTGTGTACTGCCGTCTGCCGGGGCCGCGATTGCCGATACGGAGGCGCCCGGCAGCCCGATGCTGCTTCCGGAAGTCACGGTGGCGGCGAGCGCAGAGACCGGAGAGGGCGCTGACCCGCTGATCACCCAGTCGCGAGTTGCCGCGGCAGGCAAGAGCCCGGTCAGCGTGCAGGACACGCCGTTCGCGATGAACATCATCGATGTGGCGCAGATCCGTGAAACCGGCGCCAAGAACATCCAGGATGCCTTGCTCTACAGCGCAGGTGTCTATGCCGGTCGCTACGGTTTTGACACGCGCGGCGACTGGGCCGCGGTGCGGGGCCTGAATCCGTCGAACTACACCGATGGCCTGCGCAGCCTGTTCGGCTTCTACAACACCGTGCGTCCTGAAATTAATGCCCTCGAGTCCATCGAGGTGCTGAAGGGGCCGTCGTCGGTGCTGTATGGCCAGGCCGAGCTCGGCGGCATCATCAACGTGGTGACCAAGAAGCCGAATCAGACGGCATCGCGCGAGATTGAAGTGCAGGTGGGGTCGCATGAGCGCAAGCAGATTGCGCTGGACCTGACGGGGCCGCTCAACGCGGACAAGACCCTGTTGTACCGGCTGGTGACGCTGAGGCGTGACAGTGACAGCCAGGTGGACTACGTCAATGACGATGCCGAGCTGTTCATGCCCTCGCTGACCTGGCGACCGACCGCGCGCACCAGTGTCACTGCGCAGTACACCTACCAGGCCAATGACAGCAAGGTGTCGTCACAGTTCCTGCCCGGCAAGGGCACCATAGACCGGGCACCGCGCGGCAGCATTCCCAGCAGCCGGTTTGTCGGCGAGCCCGGATGGGACCGCTATGACACACGCAAGCAGGAGTTCAGCCTGTTCATGGATCATCTGCTGACCGCCAACTGGAAGCTGGCGGCGAGCGCACGCCAGACCCGCTCCGACAGCGTGACCAGGGAGATCTGGGCGCGTGTCGGCCAGGTTCCCGATGACGCCGGCAACATCGGACGCACTGTGCATGCTGCCGATCGTGAAACCGATGTGCTGGCCACCGATGTGAGGCTGGAAGGCACGCTGGCGCTGGGCCCGACGCGTCATCATGTCGCGCTCGGCATCGATCACCAGCATGCCGGCTGGGACGAGGACAACTACGCGTATGCCAATCCGACCCTGGCCGCCGATGGCGTCGATGATTTCAACCTTTACGACCCGGTCTATGGCAGCGCCGGCATGCGCAATTTCCTCGCGTCGCTGACGCTCACGGATCGCCCGGACAACAAGATCGTGCAGACCGGCGTCTACGCCATGGACCACATGGAGTTGGGGCCCTGGGTGCTGTCACTGGCGGCACGCCATGACCGCGCCCGCAACGAGGTCGACAATCTCGGTGCGGCAGCGGACTCGCGTGTCGTCAACAGTGAAACCACCGGGCGGACCGGTCTGATGTACCGGTTTGCCAACGGCTTGTCGCCCTATGTCAGCTGGTCGACCGCCTTCACCCCCAATCTGGGTACCGACGGCACGGCAAATCCGGGCTTCCTCAAGCCGACCACGGGTGAGCAGCATGAGGCCGGCATAAAGTACCTCTCGCGCTCGGGAAATACCTCGGCAGCCGCGGCCTGGTTTGACATCAAGCAGCAGAACCGCGTGGTGGATGGCAAGACGCCCGGCGGACGTGAGCAGGTGGGCGCCACCATCCGCGGCTGGGAGGTCGAAGGGCGCCATCGTCTGGGCGCACTCGAGCTGTTGGCCAACCTGACCGACATGACGGCGCTCAACGATGTCACCGGCAAGCGTCTGGGGGCGATTGCCGAGCGCACGGCGTCGACCTGGGGGCAATACCACTTTGCCGGCGGCTGGCGTGCCGGAGCGGGCGTGCGCTATCTGGGTGACGTGACCGGCAACAACGGCGTTCCGGAGGTGCCCGATGTCACGCTCTACGACGCCATGGTGGGCTACGGTCGTGGCCCCTGGGATGTGCGTCTCGACGCCAAGAACCTCGCCGATACGCAGTACGTGTCCTGGTGTCGCGGTCTCAACCAGGACTGCGGCTATGGTGAGCGCTTCAATGCCAACCTGACCGCCCGTTACCGGTTCTGAGTCCATGGCAGCCATCCTGTCTCGCGTACTGGCTGCCGTGCTCGGTGGCTACGCGCTGATCTGGAGCATCGCCGCCTTCGGCATGACCACGCTGGTCATGCTGGGGGTGGACTTTCACGATGCCGAAGCGGGCATGTTCATGCTCGCCTTCCTGATCTATCCGGCGGTATTTCTGTGGGCATTCGCGGCACGCAGCCAGCGCGTCGTCTGGCTGACGCTGCTGCTGACTACTCCGGTGTTGCTGCTGTCAGCAATCTGGCTGCAGCAGCGCATCATTACCTGAGTCTTCGTCATGTTCAGCAGTTTTCGCCTGTCCATGGCCTGGGTACACACCTGGTTCGGTCTCGTGCTGGGTTTCGTGCTCATGGTCTGTTTCTTCTTCGGCAGCCTGTCGGTGTTTGACCGCGAGATCGATCGCTGGGCCATCCCCGGGACACGCTTCAACGCCGAGCCCATGCCATCCTTTGATCGCATCATTCTCCCGGCCTTGCGCCAGGTGAGTCCGGATGCCGACGACTACGCGCGCCAGATGCCGGTGCTGCATGATCCGGCTGCGGGGGCGATGACGCCGCGAGAGGCATTGCCCGCTGACCGCTACTGGGCCTACATCACCCATCGTGACCCGGTGCTGGCGACCGGCGTGCGCTTCCGCGTGCCGCATCCCGCCACAGGTCAGGAGGCCCAGCGCATCCGCGGCGACGTGGTGCTGGATCCGCGCAACGGCCGGCAGTTGCGCGACGATGCTCTGCGCATCGGCAGCGACTGGTTCTATCCCATGCATTACAGCCTGAACTGGGCGTGGAAGAACATCGGCTATTTCGTGGTCGGACTGGCTGCGCTGGCCATGCTGGTGGCGCTGATCACCGGCGTCATCATTCATCGCCGGCTGCTTCGCGAGTTCTTCACGCTGCGTCCGTGGAAGCAGCCGCAGCGCCTGACGCTGGACCTGCACAATCTGACGGGCGTGGTCGCGTTGCCGTTCCATTTCTTTTTTGCCTTCACCGGGCTGGTGATCTTTGCCGGCAGCATCTATCTGCCGGTCACGCACACCCTGCTCAGACCCATGCACGACCAGCAGCACCAGATCGAGGCCAGGAACACCGGTCTGCCGGCGCAGCGTGCCGGTGTGGCAGCACCCATGGCCTCGGTCGACGCGATGATGGCGGAAGCGCGTCGCCGCTGGGCCGCACGCGACATGCCGGGTGATGTCGGTTACCTCGTGGTGCATCACGTCGGGGATGCCAACAGCTATGTGAGCCTGTATCGCGCCGGCAGCGACCGGGTGGCGCTGGTGGGCGAGGGCATTCATTTCCGCGCCAGCAGCGGCGAGGTGATTCATGAGGACCCGCCACATTCTGCGATGCTGGCGCTGAACGAGTTCCTGACCGGGCTGCACCTGCAGCATTTCGAGCACTGGCTGCTGCGCTGGCTCTATGTGCTGGGCGGTCTGCTGGGATGCGTCTGCATCGCTACCGGCTTTGTCTTCTTCGTCAGAAAGCGACGCCGTGAGCAGAGGCCGGGGACAGGGCTGGTTGAGGCGTTTGCCGTTGCCACGGTGACCGGCATGGTGATCGCCACCCTGGCCATGCTGATTGCCAACCGCCTGCTGCCGTCAGAGCTTGCCGGCAAGGCGGACTGGGAGAAGGGCCTGTTCTGGGCGGGATGGCTGCTGGCGCTGGCACATGCCCTGTGGCGATCGTTGCCACTGCAGCCCGCTACCAGAAGCCGCGCCTGGGAAGAGCAATGCCTGTGCATCGCGGGGATGGCCGTGGTCGCCGTTGCTGCCAACTGGTTGAGCACGGGGGATCATCTGGTGAAAACCGTGATTGTCGAGCCCTACTGGCCCGTCGCGGGTCTGGATCTGATCCTCTTGCTGGTTGCCGTGCTGAGTACACTGACCGGGTGGCGGCTGCAGCGAACGTCAGCGGAAACCGCTACCGTTTTCCATGCAGAGGCAGAGAGGACGGATGCTCGCAAGGAGGGACGGGCATGAACGCCGCACTCTGGTTGTCAGCGGCCTGTCTCACCTCCCTGACCGGGATGGCGTGGCTGGCATCATCCCAGGCGGAGCACTGGCGACGGCTTCATCCCGCCAGCGCGCTGCCATCCAGGGCGCATGTCCTGCGCCTGCGTGTGCTGGGGCTAGGCTGTCTTGTGCTGGCAGGCTGGTGCTGCCTGCAGGTCGATCAGGGCGGGATGGCACTGCTGGTCTGGCTCATGCTGCAGATCGCGGCATCCACCGCGACAGCCTGTCTGCTGGCATGGCGTCCCTCTGTCCTGCGTCTGTTGCATCTGAATCGCCAGGAAATCCCCTGATTTTACTTGATAGTGATTCTCATTAATTGAATGTGGATCAGCCACAGGCTACCATTCACCCATGACGCAATACGCCAGCTCCCACGACACCTTCCAGCTTCCGCCTCGCCATGCCGCCCTGTCGCTGGGGGCGGTGGCAAGCGTGCACGTCGCCGTGTTCGCGGCACTCTGGTTCCTGGCCTCGCCGGCAGAGCGCATCCAGACCGATGTCCTGTCGGTGCGCATGATCTCGGTCAGTCCGCCGGCGGAAGCACCGGTCAAGCCCGTGGTGACTCCGCCGAAACCGGTGGTCGAGACCCCGCGACCGAAGCCGGTGGTGCAGCGTGTGCGCTCCGCCGAGCCCGCACCAGCGCCGCTTGAGCGCACGCGTGAACCGGAGCCGCCGCCGCCTCAGCCGGTAGTGAGCAAGCCGGCGCCGCCCGAGCCGGCACTGGCGCCACCGGTGGTGCCGCCGCGCTTCGATGCCGGCTATCTGAACAATCCGGCACCGGCCTATCCGGCCTTGTCACGCCGCAACGGCGAAGAGGGCAAGGTGCTGCTGCGCGTGCTGGTCAGTGCTGACGGCAAGGCGCAGGAGGTGCTGCTGCACCAGGGCAGCGGCTTTGTCCGTCTGGATGATGCCGCGCTTGATGCGGTCAGGCGCTGGCGTTTTGTTCCGGCTCGTCGTGGTGACGATGCCTTTTCCGACTGGGTCATCGTCCCGGTTGTCTTCAAGTTGACGCGTTGAGAGGTTGATCATGGGGTTCCAGAGTTTCATCGCGCAGGCAGATGGTGTTGCCCTGTTCATTCTGTTCGTGCTGTTCATCATGTCCGTGGGGACCTGGTACTACATCCTGACCAAGGGCTGGCGCTACTACGGTGCGCAGAACCGCTCGCGCGAGTTCATCCGCGGCTTCTGGGCCGCGCCCAGCATCGAGGCCGTGGCGCGCAAGCTGCGCAGCACCGGCATCACCGATCCGTTCTCGCACCTTGTGCATCATGGCTTCACCGCCGTCGAGCAGCACCAGTCGCGCAACCAGAACAGCCTGATCGATGCCGGTTCGGCCGAGGAGTTCCTGACCCGCTCGCTGAAGCGTGCCATTGACCAGGACAAGGCCCGTCTCGAAAGCGGTCTCACCTTTCTCGCCACAGTGGCCTCCAGCGCGCCCTTCGTGGGCCTGTTCGGCACGGTCTGGGGCATCTACCACGCCCTCATGGCGATCAGCCTGAACGGCCAGGGTGGCATCGGCCAGGTCGCCGGTCCCGTCGGCGAGGCGCTGATCATGACCGGTCTGGGCCTGGCGGTGGCCATCCCCAGTGCCGTGGCCTACAACGTCTTCGTGCGCCTCAACCGCAACACCCTGGTGCAGCTGAACTCCTTCGCCCATGACGTGTTCACCTTCCTGTCCACCGGCCTCGCCACCGGCACCTTGCTGCATGACGTCGAACGCACCTCGGACCGCATGATCACCCGCGTCCAGCAGACCCAGCAGGCGGGAGGCGTCTGACATGGCGTTCGGATCGTTCGAGCAGGGCGACGAGATCGAGGCCAACGCCGAGATCAACATGATTCCCTTCATCGACATCATGCTGGTGCTGCTGATCATCTTCATGATCACCGCGCCACTGATGTCGCATGCGGTCAAGGTCGATCTGCCCAAGGCCAGCTCGCAACCGCTGCTGATCAAGACCAAGCCGGTCGAGATTGCCGTGCTGGCGGATGGCGGCATCCGCGTCAACGGCAATCCGGTGCCGGCGGAGGGGCTGGCGGCGGCGCTGGCGCCTTTCCCCGATGACAGCGAAGTCCACCTGCGTGCGGATCGCAAGACTCCCTACGAGGCAGTGGCTCGTGTATTGTCGGCCACCAGCGAGTCCGGTCTGAGCAAGGTCGGTTTCGTCACCGAACAACTGGATTGATGCAAGGACGTTGCACGTGAAGAAAGGCATTCTCCTGCTGCATGGCTGGCTCGGCCTCGTCGCCGGCCTCGTGTTCATTGTCGTGGGCAGCACCGGCGCCCTGATGGCTTTCGAGCCGCAGATCCTGCGTCTGCTCAACCCCGGCGTGCTGACGCTGGATGACAACCGCTCGCCGGTGCTGTCACCGGCAGCACTGTATGCGGCGGTCAGCCAGACCAGTCCCGACAGGCCGATCCAGGCACTGACCGTGAGCGGGCGTGCCGACAGGCCGTCGCAAGTCACCTTCGTCAAGGTCGGCAATGCCAAGGGCGAGTCTGTCCTGGTGCACCCGTCAACGGGTGCCGTGCTGCCCGAGGTGCGCGGCGAGGAGACCTTCGAGCTCATCGAGGGCCTGCATCGCCGCCTGCTGCTGGACGATGTCGGCAAGGCGGTGACGGGCGTGTCGGCGATCATCCTCATCGTCATGGCCTTCAGCGGCATCACGCTGCGCTGGCTGCGTCGCCCGCGCGAAACGCGCTACTGGCTCCTGCTGCGACCCGGTTTGAAGGGGCGTGCGTTCTACTGGCAGCTGCATGCCGTCGCCGGCACCTGGGTTTTCCTGCTGCTCGCGTTCTCGGCGAGCACCGGACTGAGCTGGTCCTACGACAGCTACAAGGCCGCGATCTACCGAGCGCTGGATGTCGAGTTGCCGGCCAAGCCCAAGGCTCCTGATGTGCTGCCGCCGGTGCTGCCGGCAGCCGAGTTCGCCGCGCGTGTGGATGCCGGCTGGTCGGTGTTCTCGGCGCAGGTGCCTGCCTATGATCGTGCCGTGATCGCCCTCAAGAGCCTCAAGGACGGTGAGGTCAAGGTCGAGTACTACGACGCCGACCTGGCCCATGACCGCGAGAAGCATGAACTGCTGGTGGCGGCTGACGGTTCGGTCGCCAAGCATCTGCGTTTCGAGCAGCGCCCGCAGGGCGAGCAGCTGACGGCCGCCTGGAAGATGCTGCATACCGGTCAGTACTGGGGCTGGTCCGGCCAGCTCATGCTGTTGTTCAGCAGCCTGGCGCTGCCGGCATTCGCGATCATTGGCGCCTATCTGTTCGTCACGGGGCGTCGCCGCCGCGCCTGATCAGAGTCACGCGCCGCCCAACAAAAAACCGCGCACAGGCGCGGTTTTTTGTTGCCGGTCTGACACGCCCCCGGGCGATCAGGCCAGGCGGCGACGGAACAGCGGCGAGGGCTGGTCGGCCGAGGCGTGATAGACCTCGGAGAAGTCCTGCAGACCCTTCAGGGCCACGCTGGCATCCTTGTCGTCGCGGATGGCGAAGGCGTTGAAGCCCACGCGCTGCTGGTAGAACAGCGTGTCCTTGAACACGTCGCCGACGGCGCGCAGTTCACCGCCGTAGCCAAGGCGCTGGCGCAGCAGGTAGGCCGTGGAATAGCCACGACCATCGGCAAAGGCGGGGAACTCGACGGCGATCAGGTCCAGGCTGGCAACGACATCAGCCAGCGACTCGGCAAACTGGTCCGGCTTCAGCTGCACGCCCTTGCGGCCGCCATGGGCAAGCACCTGCTCACGATGTGCCGTGAAGGTGTCCAGCGAGACCAGAATGTCACCGCCTGCCGGCAGGGTCAGCACGCCATCCACCGGCAGAACCGGCACATAGGTGTCGACAGCGATCACGCCATCCTTAATCAGCGTTGGCATAGACGCGCTCCTTGAAGGGTTCGATACCGACGCGGCGGTAGGTGGCCAGGAAGGACTCGCCGGCCTGACGCAGGTCGAGGTAGGTGTTGAGGATCTCCTCGATGACCTCGGCCATGTCCTCGGCATTGAACGACGGGCCGAGGATGTCGCCGATGCTGGCGTCATGACCGGCGCTGCCGCCCAGCGAGACCTGGTAGAACTCCGCGCCCTTCTTGTCGACGCCGAGAATGCCGATGTGGCCGACGTGGTGATGGCCGCAGGCGTTCATGCAGCCCGAGATGTTGAGGTCGATCGGGCCGAGGTCGTAGACCTCCTCGAGGTCGCTGTAGCGGCGCTGGATGGCCTCGGCGATCGGAATCGACTTGGCATTGGCGAGCGAGCAGTAGTCGCCGCCCGGGCAGCAGATGATGTTGGTCAGGAAGCCGATGTTGGCGGTGTCGAAGCCCAGACCCTTGAGCTCGGCATGCAGTGCCGGCAGGTCGTCCTGGCGCACGTCGGCGAGCACGATGTTCTGTTCGTGGGTGGTGCGCAGCTCGCCGAAGCTGTAGCGGTCGGCGAGGGTGGCGACGGCATCCATCTGCTCGGCGGTGATGTCGCCCGGGGCGATGCCGGTCTGCTTCAGCGACAGGGTCACGATGGCATAGCCGGGCACCTTGTGGGCGCTGACGTTGCGGTGCACCCAGTTGTCCAGTGCCGGATCGGCGGCCCGTGCGGCGTTCAGTACGGCGGACTGCGCCGGCAGGTCGCGCTGGTAGTCCGGCTCGGTGAAGAAGCTGGCGAGACGCTGGAATTCGGCATCCGGCACGGTCAGCGCACCGCCCTGCAGGTGCTTGAACTCGGCCTCTACCTGTTCGGCGAAGACCGCCGGGGTCAGCGCCTTGACCAGGATCTTGATGCGCGCCTTGTACTTATTGTCGCGGCGGCCATGCAGGTTGTACACGCGCAGCACGGCATCGAGGTAGGCGATCAGGTCCTGGTGCGGCAGGAACTCGCGGATCACCGAGCCGACGATGGGGGTGCGGCCGAGGCCGCCACCGACGAGGATCCTGTAGCCGCGCTCGCCGGCGGCATTGCGCACGATGTAGACGCCGATGTCATGCACCTGGGTGGCGGCACGGTCGACGTCCGGGTGGGCGTTGACGGCAATCTTGAACTTGCGCGGCAGGAAGGCGAATTCCGGGTGGAACGTCGACCACTGGCGGATCAGCTCGCAGGTCGGGCGCGGATCCTCGATCTCGCCCGCGATGACGCCGGCGAACTGGTCGGTGGTGGTGTTGCGGATGCAGTTGCCGCTGGTCTGGATGGCATGCATCTCGACCGTGGCCAAGTCGGCCAGGATGTCCGGCACGTCGGCGACGGCCGGCCAGTTGAGCTGGATGTTCTGGCGCGTGCTGACGTGCGCGTAGCCACGGTCGTAGCGACGGCTGATGTCGGCGATCATGCGCAGCTGACGGCTTGACAGCATGCCGTAGGGCACCGCGATGCGCAGCATGGGGGCGAAGCGCTGGACATAGAGGCCGTTCTGCAGACGCAGCGGACGGAACTCGTCTTCGCTCAGCTCGCCGGCAAGGTAGCGGCGGGTCTGGTCACGGAACTGGGCAACACGATCATCGACGATTCGCTGGTCGTACGCATCGTAGCGGTACATGGAGAGGCTTCCGGGGAGTCAGAAAAAGCGGCGTAAAGAGTAGCAGGGCGCATTATCTATTTAAAATGCATTTTAGTTATGTTGACTGCGTGATCCGGTTATAAAAAACACGCATGTCAGACAGTCTGGCGAGAGTGAACAGCTGTGCTAGCATAGCCCTTTGATCCTGACGAACCCCTGGCAGGCATGAGCTTCCGCGCAACCGACAGTCTTGCTGAACAGATCGCCCAGCACCTCGGCGACCAGATCATTTCCGGTGATCTGGTCGAGGGCGAGCGCATCCAGGAACTGCGCATCGCCGCCGAGCTGGACGTCAGTCGCAGCTCGGTGCGCGAAGCCCTGCTGATCCTGCAGCGTCGCCACCTGATCATGATCTATCCGCGCCGCGGCGCGGTGGTCTCCGAGCTGTCGCCGACCCAGGTCAAGGGTCTCTACGACATGATGGTGGTGCTGATGGGGCTGGTGGTGCGGCAGATGACCGACCTCTGGCGCCAGCAGGATCTCGATCCCTACCTGGAGGACCTGGCCCGTCTGCGCACCGCCGTCGACGAGCAGGAGGTCGAGGCCTTTCACGACGGCAGCCTGGCGCTGCTGATGAAGGCGCGCCGTTTCGCGGGCAATCTCTACCTCGACAACACCCTGGCCGACCTGCACCCCTCGTTGCGTCGTGCCTGCTACATGGCCTTGCAGATGAGCCGTCGCGAGCTTGAGGAGTCCTGGGGGCTGCTGCGCGGCCTGCTCGATGCCATCCTGCTGCGGCAGTCCGACAAGGCTGTCGAGCTGGTCGAGGAATTCCTGCTACACCAACGCAACCTGGTCATCGAGTCCCTGCTGCGCGTCAAGCAGATCGAGATGGCCTGGGCGCGCCGTTACCGCCGCTAAGGACTGTTCATGCGTCTCAAATCCATCAAGCTGGCCGGTTTCAAGTCGTTCGTGGATCCCACCACGGCCCTGTTCCCGACCAATCTGTCGGCGGTTGTCGGCCCCAACGGCTGTGGCAAGTCCAACATCATCGACGCCGTGCGCTGGGTCATGGGCGAAAGCTCGGCCAAGCACCTGCGCGGCGAGAACATGACCGACGTCATCTTCAACGGCTCCACCGGGCGCAAGCCGGTGGGCCAGGCTTCCATCGAGCTGATCTTCGACAATGCCGATGGCGGGCTGGGCGGCGAGTACGCGCAATACGCCGAGATCGCGATCAAGCGCGTGGTCACCCGCGAGGCACGTTCCGACTACTACCTGAACGGCACGCGCTGCCGGCGCAAGGACATCACCGACATCTTCCTCGGCACCGGCCTTGGCCCGCGCTCCTACGCCATCATCGAGCAGGGCATGATCTCGCGCCTGATCGAGTCCAAGCCCGAGGAGCTGCGTGTATACATCGAGGAGGCGGCGGGCATCTCCAAGTACAAGGAACGCCGTCGCGAGACCGAGAACCGCATGCGTCATACGCGGGAAAATCTTGACCGCCTCAATGACATACGTGAGGAACTTGGCAAGCAGCTTCAGCATCTTGAGAAGCAGGCCCGCGATGCCGAGAAATACAAGGAACTGAAGGCCGAGGAGCGCCAGCTGCGTGCGCAGCTGCAGGCGTTGCGCTGGCGCGCGCTGGATCAGGAGGTGCAGGGGCTCGAGAGCACCATCCGCGATCACGAGGTGCGTCTCGAGGCCGCCATGGCCGCTCAGCGCGAGCACGAGGCCGCGCTGGTGCGTGATCGCGAGGTGCAGTTCAGCCTCAGTGACGAATTCAACGCCGCGCAGAGCCACTACTATCAGCTCGGCAGCGACATCGCCCGGGTCCAGCAGGCGCAGCGTTACCGCCAGGAGCGTCTGGTCGAGATCCGGGATGCCCTGCAGGTGGTCGAGCGCCAGGCGGGCCAGGCCCAGGGCCTGCTTGACCAGGACCGTGCCGCCCTGTCCGAGGCCGAGGACGAGCTGATGACGCTGTCTCCCAGTCACGAGCTGCTGCGTGCCGAAGCCGACAGCGCCGACGAGCAGCTCGCCGATGCCGAGCAGCAGATGGCGTCCTGGCAGCTGGCCTGGGACCAGTTCAACCTGCAGTCGCAGGCGCCGCGTCAGCGTGCCGATGTCGAGCAGTCGCGCATCCAGCACCTCGAACAGGCGCTGCGCCGTGGCCAGGAGCGCCTGCAGCGTCTCGACCAGGAGCAGGCCGCGTTGCAGGGCGGCCCCTTGCAGGAAGAGCTCGACGAGCTGCAGGAGCAGGCTGCCGAGCAGCAGATGCGGGTGGCCGAGGCCGAGGAGGGCGTGGCCGGCGTGCTGGCGTCGGTGCAGTCACAACGTGACGAGCTGTCGCGGGTTGCTGCCGAGCTCGACCAGCTGCGTCAGCGTCTGCAGGCGGTCACCGGTCGTCATGCCGCGCTGTCGGCATTGCAGGAAGCCGCCGAGAAGGGCCAGCGCGCGGTCAATGCCTGGCTGCAGGAGCGTGGCATCCAGGCGCGGCCGCTGTCCGCTGACCTGCAGATTGCGGCCGGCTGGGAAACCGCGCTGGAGACGGTGCTCGGTCCGACCCTGTCGGCGCTGCAGATTGATGACATGCGTGCCATCGCGGCGGATCTGGCCAGGCTGCCGGCCGGCCAGATCTGCTTCAGTGATGCACCCGCCGGATCAGGCGCTGCTGTCACGGCGGCCAGCGGTCGCCTGAGCGGGCTTCTGATCAGCGGCCCGGACTGGCTGCGCACGCATCTCGACAGCATCCGCGTCGCGGATGACCTCGACACGGCGCTGCGCGAGCGTGCCAGCCTGGCACCGCATGAATCCATGATCACGCCCGAGGGCATCTGGGTGGGAGCCGCCTGGCTGCGCTACCAGGTACGTGACAAGGACCCGGCCAGCGGTCAGCTGGCCCGTCGCCGCGAGCTCGACAGCCTCGGCAGCGAGCGCGACAGCCTGCAGGACAGTCTGGCCGAATGCCAGCAGCGCCAGCAGGCGGTTCGCGAACAGCTGCGCCAGGACGAGCAGGGCCGTGAGAATCTGCAGCGTGAGCTGACCCAGCGCCAGCGCCAGCTTGCCGAGCTGCAGGCGCAGATCGGTGCCCGCCAGGTGCGTCTGGAGCAGTTCGTGGCCCGTCGCGAGCGCATCGGCCAGGACCAGCAGGAAGTGCGTCGGCAACAGGAGCTGGATCAGGAAAACCTGGCCGAGGCCAGACTGCTGCTGCAGGAAGCACTGGATCTGATGAGCCAGGACACGCGTGATCGCGAGCAGCATCTGGGCATGCGCGAGACCCTGCGCAGCCAGGTCGAACTGGCGCGTCAGCAGCAGCGCCAGCGCCGTGATGCGGTCTACCAGAGCGGCATGCGCGAGCAGTCGGTGCGTGCCCGCGTGCAGGGACTGGGTGCTGGTCTGGCCCGTCTGGAAGAGCAGCTGGATGCCCTGCGTGAGCGCCGCGAAGCCCTGGTGCAGCAGCAGATGGAGCTGTCAGCACCGGGCGAGGAGGATGGCGACAGGCTGGACGAGCTGCTGGCCCGCCACCTGGAGGCCGAGCAGGCACTGGCGCGCGTGCGCGATCAGGTCGAGGCCATCCAGCAGCAGCTGCGCGAGCTGGAGCAGGCGCGCAGCCGCGCCGATCTGTCGGTGCAGAGCCTGCGTGACGCGTTGCAGGGGCATCGGCTGTCCTGGCAGACGGCCGTGGCGCGCCGCGAGAGTGTGCTGGAGCAGCTGCAGGAAACCGAACACGTGCTGGATGACGTGCTGGCCAGCCTGCCGCCAGAGGCCGGCGAGTCGGAATGGCAGCTGGCGCTGGAACGCACCGGCATCCGCATCAGCCGGCTTGGTGCCATCAACCTGGCTGCCATCGAGGAGTACCAGGCCCAGGCCGAGCGCAAAGTCTACCTGGATCAGCAGGATGCCGACCTCAACGAGGCCCTGGAAACCCTCGAGAACGCCATCCGCAAGATCGATCGCGAGACCCGGCAGCTCTTCAAGGAGACCTTCGAGAAGGTCAATGCCGGCCTGCAGGACCTGTTCCCCAAGGTCTTCGGCGGTGGCAGCGCCTATCTGGAGCTGACCGACGAGGACCTGCTGGAGGCTGGCGTGACCATCATGGCGCGCCCGCCCGGCAAGCGTAACTCCACTATTCACCTGCTTTCCGGCGGCGAGAAGGCGCTTACCGCGCTGTCTCTGGTGTTTTCCATCTTCCGCCTCAATCCGGCGCCATTCTGCATGCTCGACGAGGTCGATGCGCCGCTGGATGATGCCAATGTCGGCCGTTTCGCGAGGCTGGTGGAACAGATGTCTGAACAGGTACAGTTCATCTACATTACACACAACAAGATTGCCATGGAGATGGCTCGCCAGTTGATGGGGGTCACCATGCAGGAGCCGGGCGTGTCGCGTCTGGTCTCCGTGAATGTCGATGAGGCTGCTGCCTTGGCCGCCCAGTGAATTGGGGCGACTGCCGTTTACTGTTGAGGGGATGAGCGAGAAATGATTGCGAGCTTGCCGTGGTGGACCTGGGCTCTGGCGATTGTCCTGCTGGTTGCCGTTGGTGCGGGTCTGGTGTTCAGGCGCGGCCAGCGTCTGAAGCTGCGTATCGAGCCGGTACCCCAGGACCGCATCGACAACACGCCGGTGGAGCGAAACGAGATCGTCAGTCCGGTGCGCGTGAAGCCGCGACAGGCGCCGACCGTGCCGCCACGGGATGTGGTTGTCGATGCCCCGGCTCCAGAGCCGTCCGCTGACACGACCGTTCCGGCAGCCCCGTCAGCCGACAACCCGCCGTGTGATGCGCTGCTCGATGCCGTTGCAGCTCAGGTCGCAACGTCCGATGCCGCTGCGGCGACACCGGTCGCCACGGAGATCCCGCCGCAGCCCGTCCGGCCTGCCCGCGAGCAGACCGATCTGTTCGCCGACCAGCCTGAGCCTGAACCGTTGCCGGTGGTGGCTGCCGAGCCGGCTCCGGTCGATTACGTCATCACCCTGCATGTCATGTCGCGACAGAACGGCTTTGCCGGTCAGCAGCTGCTCGAGCGTCTGCTGCAGTACGGTCTGCGCTTTGGCGACATGAACATCTTCCACCGTCACGAGTTTCCCACCGGCCACGGCATGACCCTGTTCAGCATGGCGCAGGCGCTGGAGCCCGGAACTTTCAACATTGACGAACTCAGCCGCTTGCAGGTGCCCGGCGTCAGCTTCTTCATGGCAGTGCCGGGTTACAAGTCGCTGACCGCCTTCGATCTGATGATGGACACGGCGCGGCGACTGGCTGCCGACCTCGATGGCGAGATGCTGGATTCCGGCTCCGCGCTGGTCACGCCCGAACTCATGGCGCAGTGGCGCGATGAGCTTGCGGCCTTTGAACGTCACCGTCTGTCGAGTCACTGATGTCCGATTCTCCCGAGCAACGACTGCAGGTTCTGCGGTCGTTGATTCACCATCACGCCCACCTCTATCACACCCTGGATGCGCCCGAGCTGCCTGATGCCAGCTATGACGCGCTGTTCCGGGAGTTGCTGGCGCTCGAACGCGAACACCCTGAGCTGATCAGCGCCGACTCGCCATCGCAGCGTGTCGGCTCCGCCATCAACACGGCATTCACGCCAGTGCCGCATGTCGTGCCCATGCTGTCGCTGGACAATGTCTTCAACGAGACCGACTGGCTGGATTTCGACCGCCGCGTGCGTGAGCGGCTGGGCTGGGAGCTGGCGGTTGGCGTGCCTTACGCCTGCGAGCCCAAGTTCGACGGCCTCGCCGTGGCCCTGCATTACGAACAGGGTGTGCTGGTGCAGGCGGCGACCCGGGGCGATGGCAGTACCGGCGAAGACATCACCGCCAATGTGCGCACCATTGCCACCGTGCCGTTGCGTCTTGCCGGTCCGGCGGACGCCTGGCCGACCCGTCTGGAAGTGCGTGGCGAGGTGGTGATGCCGCGCGCCGGCTTCGAGGCGCTCAATGCGCGCCAGCTGGCAGCCGGTGACAAGCCGTTTGCCAATCCCCGCAATGCCGCTGCCGGTGCCCTGCGCCAGCTCGACTCGCGCATCACCGCGCAGCGCCCGTTGAGCTTCTATGCCTATGCCATTGCCCGGCTCGAAGGGGCTGAGTGGCCGGCCAGCCACAGCCAGAGCCTGCGCTGGCTGGCCGGGCAGGGTTTCCAGGTCAGCGAGCTGGCCTGCACCGGACCCGGTCCGCATTTCGTGCAGCAGGCCTGGACCCACCTGCTGACGCAACGCGATGCGCTGCCGTTCGACATCGACGGCATGGTGGTCAAGGTCGATGACCGTCGCCAGCAGCTGGAGCTGGGTTTCATCGCGCGCGCGCCGCGCTGGGCGGTGGCCTACAAGTTCCCGGCCCAGGAGGTCAGCACGCGACTCGAGGCCATCGACTGGCAGGTCGGTCGTACCGGGGCCCTGACGCCGGTCGCGCGCCTGACGCCAGTGCCTGTGGGCGGTGTGGTGGTCAGCAATGCCACCTTGCACAACCACGACGAGGTCATGCGTCTCGATCTGCGTGCTGGCGACACCGTGGTCATCCACCGTGCCGGTGACGTGATTCCCAAGGTACTGCGCCGCGTCGATGATGACGGGCATGAGCAGCGCCCCCTGACGGCGCTGCCGGCGCAGTGTCCGGTCTGTGCCTCGGCCGTGATCAAGGAGGAAGAGGCTGCCATCGCGCGCTGCTCCGCCGGTCTCTACTGCCCGGCACAGCGCAAGGAGGCGATACGTCATTTCGCCTCCCGGCGTGCCATGGACATCGAGGGCCTGGGTGAGAAGTGGATAGATCTGCTGGTGGATCAGCTCGGTCTCGAGTCCAGCGCCGGTCTCTATCGGCTGACGCTGGAGCAGCTGCTGACGCTGCCACGCATGGCGGAGAAATCCGCAGGCAACCTGCTGCAGGCCATTGCGCGCAGTCGTGACACCACGCTGCCGCGCTTCCTGTTCGCGCTCGGCATTCCCAATGTCGGCGAGAGCACGGCAGCGGCACTGGCGCGTCAGTTCGGCAATCTGCCGGCGCTGATCGCGGCCGAGGTCGAGCTGCTGGTGCAGACGCCGGACGTCGGCCCCGTGGTGGCGCAGTCGATTCGCGACTTCCTGCAGGAGCAGCACAACCGGCAGGTCATTGCCGAGCTGCAGGCCGCCGGGGTGCACTGGCCCGAGGTCGAGGCACCGCAGCCGCAGGCCCAGCCGCTGCAGGGTCAGACCTGGGTGCTGACCGGCACCCTGGAGTCCATGAGTCGCGACCAGGCCGGTGATCGCCTGCGCGCCCTCGGCGCCAAGGTCAGTGGCAGCGTATCGAAGAAGACGCATGCCGTGGTGGCCGGACCGGGTGCCGGTTCCAAGCTCGACAGCGCGCGCGAACTCGGCATTCCGGTGATGGACGAGGCCGGCCTGCTGGCGCTGCTGCAGGAGCATGAACGATGAAACGTCTTGCCGCCGCCGGTGCGGTGCTGCTGCTGAGCGGGTGCAGCAGCCTGTCGCTGCCGCCACGTCATGCCGATGATGCCTGTCGCGTGCTCGCCCAGCGTCCGCAGTGGCAGCATCCGTTGCTGAGCGCTGAGGCACGCTGGCAGGTCAGCCCCTCCATCATCATGGCCACGGTCTATCACGAGTCCTCGTTCCGGCCCGAGGCGAGACCGAGACGCATCCGCTACCTCGGTTTCATTCCCGGCCCCAGACCGAGCTCCGCCTATGGCTATGCCCAGGCCATCGACGGCACCTGGGACGAGTATCGCCAGCGCGAGGGCAGGGGCTATGCGCGGCGTGACGACTTTGCCGACGCCGTGGACTTCATCGGCTGGTATCACCAGGGCACGCGGCAGAGCATGGGCGCGGCTGCCGACGACATGCGCATGCTGTATCTGACCTACCACGAGGGACGCAACGGCTACCGCGCCGGCAGACATCTGCAGAAGCCCTGGCTGCTGGCCTATACCGACAAGGTGGTGGCGACCGAGGCGCGTTACCGCGAGCAGCTGGCAAGCTGTCTGCTGCCCGCTCAGCCCTGAGCCGGAACCGTCAGTTCACCGCGTCGCCAGGCCTTTTCCAGAAAACGTTCGGGACGCACCTGCGCAATCAGGTCTGCCGGCAGCTCCGGTTCCGCGCCAGCCCATTGCGCGGCAATCAGCTCGGCGCCGAACCAGGCCTGGGTGAAGCCCTTGGCGCCATGGCCGACACTGACGAAGAGCCGGGGGCTGTCGGGATCCGCCGGTGCCCGCAGTCCCTTCTTCGGCTTGCGTTGCAGCAGCCAGTCACGATACCGCGCCAGATCGGGCAGTTCGCCCATCAGCGGCAGGTAATCCGTGGTTTGCCAGCGCACGCTGGTGCGTGACGGTCCGCGTGGACTGTCCGCGAGCGCCCGCGCCACGTCCGGCAGCAGCGCTGCCAGCGTCTGCAGATTGACCCTGTCATCGCTGTCGTCGAGCGCGTCGTCAACGCGACCGGGCTGGAAGGTCGCGCCCAGACACTGCAGCCCCCGCCAGGACGGGCTCAGATAGCCGCCATAGCAGAGCACGGCGCGCTGCGCGCTGGCGCCACTGAAGGTCGTGATCTGTCCGCGCACCGGACTCAGGGGCAGGGTGGCGGTCTGTGGCAAGGCCAGGGCATCGCCGGCGTTGGCAATCACCACCGAGGCAGCCTCGAGTTCGCCCGTGCTGGTGTGTACCTGCCAGCCGGGCGCCATGCCGGCACCCGTGTTGCCGGCGACAGGTCGCAGTCCCAGCACGCGGCAGGCGGTGCGCACCTGGATGCGCGGATGCGCCAGCAACGCGGCCAGCAGGCCGGCGGGATGAAGCAGACCGCCATTCGGCAGCCACCAGCCACCGGTGGACAGCGTCAGCCCGGCATGCGCACCGGCCTCGGCCGCCGTCACCGGCCAGACCTGGGTCTGCCACCAGGGATGCCGGCTGTCCATGTCGACGACCGGCTTGCGCCCGGCCAGCCAGAGCACGCCGCAGCGCAGGAAGTGCGGGCTCAGGCGCGGGTCCTGCAATGTCTTCAGTGCGCGCAGGAAGGCCTGTGACTGCAGGTGTCCGTCCAGATGCTGGGCCGGCACCAGCTTGGGGTAGAGGATGGCGACCGGATTGCCGGATGCGCCGCTGCCGGGCTGCGCGGCGGACTCCAGAACCAGCACGCTGGCGCCACGCTCGGCCAGATGCCAGGCAGTGCTGGCGCCGGCGATGCCGGCACCGACCACGATGACATCAACCGTCATGCCGGTCAGGGCAGGGTCTTGCGGAAGGGCTTGACCACCACGCGGGCATAGACGCCGTGCGTCACGAACGGATCGCTGTCGGCAAACGCGCGGGCGGCGTCGAGGCTGTCGAACTCGGCGACCACCAGGCTGCCGGTGAAGCCGGCAGGACCCGGATCCTCACTGTCGATGGCCGGATGCGGACCGGCCAGCAGCAGGCGTCCTTCGGCCTGCAGTGCCTGCAGGCGTGCCAGATGCGCCGGGCGATGGGCCAGGCGCAGGGGCAGGGTATCAGGGGCGTCTTCGGAAAGAATGGCGTACCACATGGTGTCGGATGCTCGCGTCAGGGTCAGGAATCGTTGCGGGGGTCGTGGCCGGAATCATTGCCGGAGCCGTTGCCGGTGTCAGCGCGCAGGGCACCGATGCGGACGAACCAGACCCCTTGTGCCAGCACGAAGGCAAAGGTCATGGCCAGGCTGCCGAACAGCTTGAAGTCCACCCACCAGGCGGGCAGGAACAGCACCACCCAGGCATTGGCGGCAGCCGATGCCAGGAAGAACACCACCCAGGCCCAGTTCAGACCCTGCCATTGCGCGGCCGACAAGGTCACGGCCTGTCCCATCATGCGTTCGGCCAGCGGGCGCTCGCCGATCCAGCGACTGCCGGCGAAGATCAGGGCGAGCAGGACATAGACGCCGGGTGCCTTCCACTGCAGGTAGCGCTCGTCATGCAGCAGCAGCGTCAGGCTGCCCAGCAGCACGGTCGCGATCACGGTGATCCACTGGCCTGTCTCGAGACGTCGCTCGCGCCACCAGAGCCCGCCGTAGATCAGCACCACGGCGATCATCAGGGCCATGGCCGCCGTCATGATGCCGTGCATCTTGTAGGCCGCGAAAAACACCACCAGCGGCAGGAAGTCCAGCCAGGCTCTCATGAGCAGTCTCCGTGCCGGCCCGCGTCAGCAGTCCGGATCTGTTAAAGTGGGGCATCTTAAAGCAGTCGTGGAGCCGGATGCCATGCCGGAAATTGATCTGCACAGCCACAGTCGCTACTCGGACGGCAGCCTTGCGCCAGCCGATCTGGTGGCGCTGGCTGCGCGCGCCGGCGTCAAGGCCCTGGCATTGACCGATCACGATGCCGTGGCGGGCCTGACCGAGGCCCGAGCCGCCGCAGCCGTGCACGGTCTTTGCCTGATCAACGGCGTCGAGATCTCGGCAGCCTGGAACGGGCACAACATCCATGTGGTCGGTCTGCAGGTTGATCCGGAAAACCCCATTCTGCGTGACGGACTGGCAAGACAGGCCGGTGCGCGCGCGCTGCGCGCCCGCCACATGGCCGACAAGCTGGAGGCACTGGGCATGACCGGTGTTTACGACGGTGTTCTGGCCCTGGCGCAAAGTCCCGACGCCATCAGTCGTACGCATTTCTCGCAGTGGCTGTTTGCGAACGGCCATGTCAGCTCCATCCAGCAGGCCTTTGACCGTTATCTGGGCCCGCGCAAACCGGCCTCGGTGCCAATGCCATGGGCCAGCCTGGAGGATACGGTGAGCTGGATTCGCGCAGCCGGCGGAGTCGCGGTGCTGGCGCATCCCGGCCGCTATCCGCTGACGCGGACCAAGATGCGAGGCCTGATCGCGGCCTTCCGGCAGGCGGGTGGCGAGGCCATCGAGGTTGCCACCGCCACCGAGAAGCCGGACATGGTGCAGTATCTGGGTCGCCTGTCGGTCGAGCTGGGGCTGCTGGCCTCGCAGGGCAGTGACTACCATGGCACCCCGGCACCCTGGATTGCTCTGGGCAACTTTCCGCGTCTGCCGGCAGGATGCACACCGGTGTGGACGGCCTGGGGCTGGCCGGTCGACGGTCTGCCAGCGTGCATGGCGACGGACGTTGCCACCGGGTCTGTCCCGGTGGTGGCAGAGGCCCTGTCATGACCCAGCACTGGCGACTGCATCCGGTCAATCCGCAGCCGCGCGTGCTCAAGCAGGCGGTCGAGCTGATCCAGGGCGGGGCGATCCTGGCCGTGCCCACCGATGCCAGCTACGTGCTGGTTTGCCACATCGGCGACAAGGCCGCCATGGAAAAGCTGAGACGTCTGCGCCAGCTCGACGACAAGCATCACCTGACCCTGCTCTGCCGTGACCTGTCGGAGATCGGCACCTACGCCAAGGTCGACAATCCGGTGTTCCGCCTGCTCAAGGCGCACACACCGGGTGCCTATACCTTCATTCTGCCCGGCACCCGCGATGTGCCGCGCCGCCTGCTGCATCCGAAGAAGCAGAGCATAGGCATACGCGTACCGGATCATCCGGTGGCCCGGGGCCTGCTCGAGCTCCTGCAGGAGCCTCTGCTGTCGACGACGCTGACCCTGCCGGGTGACAGCGATCCGCTCAGCGATCCCGAGGACATCCTGGCGCGTCTGCACAACCAGATCGATGCCGTGCTCGATGCCGGCATCTGCAGCACCCAGGCCACCAGCGTCATTGATTTCAGCGACGGCGTGCCGCAGGTCATGCGCGAAGGCCTCGGCGATGTCAGCGCCTTTGCCTGAGCGTGCCAGCGTCGCGACCGATCCCCCAGCATGAACCGGTCATGGCCAAATTGGCCGCCCGCCGCACTGCAATGACGAAACAGGCAGGCTATACTCACCGGCTGATTGTGGTCTTTGCAGGGGATGGGTGTTGAGTTCAGTCGCTTCGCAGCAACGCGTGTTGTCCGGCATGCGCCCGACCGGGCGTCTTCACCTCGGTCACTACCACGGCGTGCTGAAGAACTGGGTCAAGTTGCAGCATGAATATGACTGCTTCTTCTTTGTCGCCGACTGGCATGCCCTGACCACGCATTACGACGATCCCTCCGCCATCGAGCAGGCCACCATGGACATGCTGGTGGACTGGCTGGCCGCCGGCGTCAATCCGCGCGCCGCGACCCTGTTCGTGCAGTCGGCCATGCCCGAGCACGCCGAGCTGCATCTGCTGCTGTCCATGATGACGCCGCTGGGCTGGCTGGAGCGCGTGCCGACCTACAAGGACCAGCAGGAAAAGCTGCGCGAGAAGGATCTGGCCACCTACGGCTTTCTCGGCTATCCGCTGCTGCAGGCGGCTGACATCCTGCTCTATCGCGCCGGTCTGGTGCCGGTGGGTGCCGACCAGGTCTCGCACGTCGAGCTGACGCGCGAGGTCGCGCGCCGCTTCAATCATCTCTACGGTCGCGAACCCGGCTTCGAGCAGGCCGTCGAGTCCGCCATCACCAAGATGGGCAAGAAGGCGGCCAAGGTCTATGTCGATCTGCGCAAGCGCTACCAGGAGACCGGCGATGTCGAGGCCCTGGGCACGGCGCAGGCCCTGGTGCGTGACCAGCAGAACATCACATTGGGTGACAAGGAGCGTCTGCTCGGCTCCATCGAGGGCTCGGGCAAGATCATCCTGCCGGAGCCGCAGCCGCTGCTGACGCCGGCCTCCAAAATGCCGGGTCTCGACGGCCAGAAGATGTCCAAGTCCTATGGCAACACCATCTCGCTGCGTGAAGCACCGGATGATGTCGATGCCAAGGTGCGCAAGATGCCGACTGATCCGGCGCGCATCCGTCGCAGCGATGCCGGCAATCCCGATGTCTGCCCGGTCTGGCAGCTGCACGAGGTCTATTCCGATGCACAGCGCAAGGAGTGGGTGCAGCAGGGTTGCCGCAGTGCCGGCATCGGTTGCCTCGAGTGCAAGAAGCCGGTGATCGATGCCATCAATGCCGAGCTGGAGCCCATGCGTGCCCGTGGCCGCGAGTTCGAGCAGGCCCCGGACATGCTGCGCAGCGTGCTGGCCGATGGTGCCGAGCGTGCCCGCGAGGTGGCGGGCGCCACCCTGGCCGATGTCCGGCAGGCACTGGGGCTTGCCTACACGCGCTAAGCCCGGTCTAATGCCTTTTACCGCTGCGAAGCGGCAAGCCGAGAACGACATGACCGACACCGTGCCGGAAACCACCGCCACCGCTGCACCGATTGCCGAGGATGCGCCTGCGTCCCTGACGGCGGTGGCACGCGTCAAGGGTGAGCTGGTCACCACGCTGCCGGACGATCTCTACATTCCCCCGGATGCCCTGCAGGTCTTTCTCGACACCTTCGAGGGGCCGCTGGACCTTCTGCTGTACCTGATTCGCGCGCAGAACCTCGATATCCTCGACATCCCGGTGGCGAAGATCACGCACCAGTACCTTGAGTACATCGAGGTCATGCGCGCGCTGAATTTCGACCTCGCCGCCGAATACCTGCTCATGGCCGCCTGGCTGGGCGAGATCAAGTCGCGCCTGCTGCTGCCGCGCCCGAAGGGGCCGGATGGCGTCGAGGAGGTCGATCCGCGCGCCGAGCTGATCCGTCGTCTGCAGGAGTACGAGCGCTTCAAGCGGGCTGCCGAGCAGATCGACGGCTTGCCCTGCGAGGGTCGCGACTTCTTTGTCGCCGCCGCCATGGCGCCGGACTACCGACGTCCCGTCGAGCCGCCGCAGGTCGAATTGCGCGAGCTGCTGCTGGCCCTGCAGGACGTGCTGCGTCGTGCCGATCTCTACGAGTCGCACCAGATCTCCAAGGAGACGCTGTCCATGCGCGAGCGCATGAGCGGCATTCTCGACCGCCTGCGCGGTGGCGGCTTCCACCCGTTTGTCTCGCTGTTCGTGGTCGAGGAGGGACGGCTCGGCGTGGTGGTCTCGTTCATGGCCATCCTGGAGCTGGTCAAGGAAGGGCTGATTGATCTGGTACAGACCGAGTCCTTTGCCGACATCCATGTCCGGGCCCGGATCGGCGATGCCCAAGGTAATGATCTGGATCTCGCTGAACTGAACGACAACGAGCCGGAAGCGTCCGGCAGCGAAGGGGCATTCGATGACGCCTGACGAACTCAAAGCCATTGTCGAAGGCGCGCTGTTTGCGGCCGGCCGTGCGCTCTCCATCGAGCAGCTTCAAGCCTTGTTCGAGGAGGGCAGAGCGCCCGATGCCGGCAGTCTGAAGGCGATTCTCGCGGCACTGGCCGATGACTATGCCGGTCGTGGCGTGCAGCTGCAGCAGGTGGCCTCGGGCTGGCGCTTCCAGGTCCGCAGTGACGTCGGGCCCTGGGTGAGCCGGCTCTGGGAGGAGCGTCCGCAGCGCTATTCGCGAGCCCTGCTGGAGACGCTGGCGCTGATCGCCTACCGCCAGCCCATCACGCGTTCCGAGATCGAGGACATTCGTGGCGTGTCGGTGAGCAGCCAGATCGTCAAGACCCTGCTCGAGCGCGAGTGGATTCGTGTCGCCGGCCACAAGGAAGTACCTGGGCGTCCGGCACTGTTTGCCACCACGCGCAGCTTTCTCGACGACTTCAACCTGCAAAGCCTGGCCGATCTGCCAGCGCTGGCCTCCATTCGCGATCTCGACGAGATCGCCGCTGACCTGGATAGAAAACAATGAGTGAAAAACTGCAGAAGGTCCTCGCCCGTACCGGCCTGGGTTCGCGTCGCCACATGGAACAGGCGATCCTCGACGGCCGCGTCAGCGTCAATGGCAGTGTCGCCAGCCTCGGTGATCGCATCGAGGCGGATGCCGAGTTGCGCCTGGACGGACGCCTGGTGCATTTCACCGTTGAGTCCGAGCTGCGTCGCCGCGTCATTGCCTACTACAAGCCGGAAGGCGAGATCTGCTCGCGTTCCGACCCCGAGGGGCGTCCCACCGTGTTCGACCGTCTGCCGCGTCTCAACGGCGAGCGCTGGGTCATGGTCGGACGCCTCGACATCAACAGTACCGGTCTGCTGCTGTTCACCAATGACGGCGAGTTTGCCAACCGCCTCATGCACCCCTCCAGCGGCATCGAGCGGGAATACGCGGTGCGCGTGATGGGCGTGGTCACGCCCGAGATCCAGCGCACTCTCTGCGAGGGTGTCGAGCTGGAGGACGGTCCGGCCAAGTTCGAGAGCATGTCCGAGCTCGGCGGCGAGGGCTTCAACCGCTGGTGGCAGGTGGTGGTGAAGGAAGGCCGCAACCGCGAAGTGCGTCGGCTGTTCGAGTCGCAGGAGCTCAAGGTCTCGCGACTGCTGCGGACACGCTACGGCACCCAGCAGCTGCCGCGCGAGCTTCGCACCGGGCGCTGGATCGAGCTCGACAAGCCCGACATCGACGCGCTGCTGGGCGCGGTCGAGCTGCGTCCGCGTCGTGGCGGCACCGGCCTGTTCGGGCTGGCCAAGCGCCGCATCGACAAGCAGCGCGAGAACCCGCTCAAGGCACGTCCGGTCGATTCGCGCACGCGTCGCAAGGTGGCGGCTGCCAACACCGATGCGCCGGCGCCACGCTCAGGTCGCATCATCCGGCCCGGCAGCACGTCGACTCCGGCACTGGCGCGTGACAGCCAGCCGGCCAGCCGCAAGGGTGGCTACCTGCGTCAGCAGCGCCGCGACGGTCGTGGCCAGGACGGCGAGGAGTAAGCCTGTGGCCGGCACCATGATCATCGACGTGAGCACCCCGTCCATCCTGTTCCCGGCCATTTCCCTGCTGCTGCTGGCGTTCACCAACCGCTTCCTGGCGCTGGCGTCACTCATCCGCAACCTGCATGACCACTACAAGCGGGCGCCGGATGCGCTGGTGCTGGCGCAGATCGGCAATCTGCGCAATCGTCTGCTGCTGATTCGCGACATGCAGGCCTGCGGCGTATCCAGCCTGGTGGTGTGCATTCTCTGCATCGGGCTGGTGCTGCTGAAGTTCCAGCTCGGCGCCCTGATCGCCTTCGTCATCAGCCTGGTGCTGATGTTCCTTGCGCTGGCGCTGTCACTGCGCGAGATCCTGATTTCGACGCGGGCACTGGAAACCCATCTCGCGGACATCGAGGAGCTCGATGTCCGCGACCAGGCCTGGCACAAGCATCTGTGAGGGCTGGCCGGCTCAGCTGGCGGCCTTGGGGGGCTGGGCGTCGAAGGACTGCCCGGTGATGCCCTGGCTGTCCGGGCCGAGCAGATACAGGTAAAGCGGCATCAGGGCTTCCGGGCGGGTGACGCCGTCCGGGTTCTCGCCGGGGTAGGCGCTGGCGCGCATGTTGGTTCGTGTCGCGCCCGGATTGATGGCGTTGACACGGATGCTGGAGACGTTGGCGAGCTCGTCGGCCAGCATCTGCACCATGCCCTCGATGCCGCACTTGGAGATCGCGTAGGCGCCCCAGAACGCACGGGCACGGCGACCGACGCTGCTGGTGGTCATCACCACGCTGGCATCGGGCGACTGCTTGAGCAGGGGCAGCAGCGCCTGGGTTAGCACGAAGGGCGCGCGCAGATTGACCTTCATGACGAAGTCCCAGGTATCCGGGTCGTACATTTCCAGCGGCGTGATGTCGCCCAGCACGGCGGCATTGTGCAGCACGCCGTCGAGACGGCCGAAGGTGGTTTCCACGACCTCGGCCAGCTGGCGGCACTCGTGCTCGCCCGCCATGCTCAAGTCCAGGGTCAGGATGGCCGGTGTCGGATGGCCGGCGGCAACGATCTCGTCATAGACGGCGTCCAGCTTTTCCAGCACGCGGCCGAGCAGGATCACGGTAGCGCCATGCGCGGCCAGGGTGAGCGCCGCGACGCGGCCGATGCCGTCACTGGCGCCGGTCACCAGCACCACGCGGTCTTTCATCAGGTCAGAAGCGGCTTCATAGCTTTGCATCGTGTGTCTCGCAGCAGTATCCGTAAGAGAAAGAAGCGCTCAGGCCAGGCGCTCGGCCAGCCAGCGGGCAAAGTCATCGACGCGCTCGCAGAGCACGTCGGCCTGCCAGTCCGCCGGCGAGTCGCCGTCCTGCACATAGCCCCAGCCCACGGCCACGGTCTGCATGCCGGCATCTCGGCCGGCGATGATGTCGCGCACGTGATCACCGACATAGATGCAGCGTGCGGCATCGACGCCGGCCAGCTCGGCAGCCTTGAACAGCGGCTCCGGGTCGGGCTTGGTGCGCGTCACGTGGTCCGGACAGACGGTGGCAGCCGAGCGGCTGTCCAGCGCCAGCGCCTGCATCAGGGGCAGGGTGTAGCGGCTGTGCTTGTTGGTCACCACGCCCCAGGCGATGCCCTGTGCCTCGAGGCTTGCAAGCACGTCATCAAGGCCGGGAAACAGGCGTGAATGGTCGGCCAGGTGCTGCTCGTAGGCGCTCAGGAAGTCCTCGCGCAGCTGTTCCAGCGCCGGATCATCACTGGCGAGGTGCGGAAAGCCGGCGCTGATGACGGCGCGCGCGCCCTCGGACACCACCGCACGGATGATGTCGTAAGGCAGGGCAGGCAGCGACTCGCGTTCACGCAGGCGGTTGATCACGGCATGAAAGTCGGGCGCGGTGTCGACCAGGGTGCCGTCGAGATCGAAGAAGACGGCGTGCGGCAGGCTGCTCACGATGCCTGCTCCGGCGACAGCGGACGCGACGTCGCCATCATGTAGTTGACGTCGACATTGGCCGCCAGCCAGTAGCGTCCGGTCAGCGGATTGAAGTGCAGGCCGGTCATGTCGCCGAGATCCAGTCCGGCGTCGCGTATCCAGCGTCCAAGCTCGGCCGGACGGATGAATTTCTGGTAGTCGTGGGTGCCGCGCGGCAGCATGCGCAGCACGTACTCGGCGCCAACGATGGCGAACAGCCAGGACTTGGGGTTGCGGTTGAGCGTCGAGAAGAACACCGTGCCACCGGGCTTGACCAGGCGCTGGCAGGACGCGACCACGGCGGCCGGGTCGGGCACGTGCTCAAGCATTTCCATGCAGGTGACGACGTCGAAGCTGGCCGGCTGCTCCTCGGCCAGCGCCTCCACGGTGACCTGGCGATAGCTGACGTTGCCGACGCCGTGCTGGCTGGCATGCAGGGTGGCCACGGCCAGCGGCGCCTCGCCCATGTCTATGCCCAGCACCTCGGCGGCGCCGCGGCGCGCCATGCTTTCGGACAGGATGCCGCCGCCGCAGCCGACGTCGAGCACACGCTTGCCGGAGAGACTTGCACGCTCGTCTATCCAGTCCAGGCGCAGCGGATTGATGTCATGCAGCGGCTTGAACTCGGACTGGCGATCCCACCATTTTTCCGCCAGCGCCTCGAACTTGGCGATCTCGGCCCGGTCGACATTGAGCATTTCTTGCACAGCTGCGATCTCCTGGTCTGGATGCGCCGGCAGCCGCGATGGCGGTGGCTCGGCGAAGTGCGCGAAGTATAGCCGCATTACAGGGTTTGCGCGGTTCTGCAGGCTGCTGACGATGGTCAGCTGTGATACAATCGCCGGCTTTGACGACGGCCCAGAAGAAGAGAAAACCGCATGTCCGACGTTGCCAAGGAAATTCTTCCAGTCAATATCGAAGACGAGCTGAGACAGTCCTACCTCGACTACGCCATGAGCGTGATTGTCGGGCGCGCGCTGCCGGACGTCCGTGACGGCCTGAAGCCGGTGCACCGCCGCGTGCTCTACGCCATGCACGAGCTTGGCAACGACTGGAACAAGGCCTACAAGAAGTCCGCCCGTGTCGTCGGTGACGTCATCGGCAAGTACCACCCGCACGGTGACACGGCGGTGTACGACACCATCGTGCGCATGGCGCAGCCGTTCTCGCTGCGCTACCTGCTGGTCGACGGCCAGGGCAACTTCGGCTCGGTGGATGGCGACAACGCCGCCGCCATGCGTTACACCGAAGTGCGCATGACCCGTCTCGCGCATGACCTGCTTGCTGATCTCGACAAGGAAACCACCGACTGGGTGCCGAACTACGACGGCACCGAGATGATTCCGGCGGTGATGCCTACGCGCGTGCCCAACCTGCTGGTCAACGGTTCCAGCGGCATCGCGGTGGGCATGGCCACCAACATTCCGCCGCACAACATGAGCGAAGTCATCAACGCCGTGCTGGCGCTGATCGACAACCCGGACATCGACATCGACGGCCTGATGCAGCACGTCACCGGTCCCGATTTCCCGACGGCGGGCATCATCAACGGTCGTGCCGGCATCGTCGAGGCCTACCGCACCGGCCGTGGCCGCATCTACCTGCGTGCCCGTCATCACATCGAGACCGATGCCCGTACCAATCGCCAGAGCATCATCTTCACCGAGATTCCCTACCAGCTGAACAAGGCGCGCGTGATCGAGAAGATCGCCGAGCTGGTCAAGGAAAAGAAGCTGGAAGGCATCTCCGAGCTGCGTGACGAGTCCGACAAGGACGGCATGCGCATCGTCATCGAGCTCAAGCGCGGTGAAATGGCCGAGGTGGTGGTCAACAACCTGTTTGCCCAGACCCAGCTCCAGAGCGTGTTCGGCATCAACATGGTGGCCATCGACGAAGGCCAGCCCAAGGTGCTGAATCTCAAGCAGATTCTTGAGGCTTTCGTGCGCCATCGCCGGGAAGTGGTGACGCGCCGTACCGTGTTCGAGCTGCGCAAGGCGCGCGAGCGGGGCCACATTCTCGAAGGCCTGGCGGTTGCGCTGGCCAACATCGATCCGGTCATCGAGCTGATCAAGAAGTCGCCCAGCCCGGCCGAGGCACGCGAGCGCCTGATGACCGAGACCTGGCTGCCCGGCGCCGTGGAGGGCATGCTCGAGCGTGCCGGTGACCAGCATGCCAGCCGTCCGGAAGGCCTGTCGCTGGTCTACGGCCTCAACAACGGCCGCTACAAGCTGTCGCCGGAACAGGCCCAGGCCATCCTCGACCTGCGCCTCAACCGTCTTACCGGGCTGGAGCAGGACAAGCTGGTCGCCGAGTACGGCGAGATCCTCGACCGCATTCGCGCCCTGATGCTTATCCTCGCCGATCCCGAGCGCCTGCTCGACGTGATCCGCGAAGAGCTGCGCGAGATGCTCTCGACCTATGGCGACAAGCGTCGTACCGAGATCATTGCCTCGCGCCTCGACCTCACGCTGGAAGACCTGATCAGCGAAGAGGACGTGGTGCTGACCATTTCCCACAGCGGCTACGCCAAGATCCAGCCGATCACCGACTACCGCGCCCAGCGCCGTGGCGGCCGCGGCAAGTCGGCGACCGCGATGAAGGACGAGGACTACATCGAGCATCTGCTGGTCGCCAGCACCCACGACACCGTGCTGTGCTTCACCAGCGCCGGCAAGGTCTACTGGCTCAAGGTCTACGAGCTGCCGCAGGCAGGTCGCGGCTCCAAGGGCAAGCCCATCGTCAACGTGCTGCCGCTGGGCGAGGGCGAGCGCGTCACCGCGTTGCTGCCGATTGACCTGGCCGCCTATCACCCGGAGCAGGCCGACCAGGACGTGGCCGATGACGAGGAGCTTGACGACATCGTCGGCGAGGCGGTCGAGATCGAGGACGGCGACAGTGGCGAGCAGGACGACGCCGATGATCTGGCGCTGACCGGTCTCGACGAGCCCACGGGCGCCTACATCTTCATGGCAACCGCCTCCGGCACCGTGAAGAAGACACCGCTGGCCCAGTTCAGCCGTCCGCGCAGCAACGGTCTGATCGCCTTGCGCTTGGACGAGGGCGACACCCTGATCGCCGCTGCCGTCACCAACGGCGCCTGCGAAGTCATGCTGTTCTCCGATGGCGGCAAGGTCATCCGCTTCAAGGAAAAGCACGTGCGCACCATGGGCCGTACCGCCCGCGGCGTGCGCGGCATGCGACTGCCGGCCGGCCAGCAGCTGATCTCCATGATCATTCCGGTCTCGGGCGCGCAGATCCTCACCGCGTCGCGCAACGGCTTCGGCAAGCGCACCGGCCTCGCCGAGTTCCCGCGCCGTGGCCGTGGCGGTCAGGGCGTGATCGCGATGCAGGCCTCCGAGCGCAATGGCGAGCTGATCGGTGCCGTCCAGGTAGCCGACAGCGATGAGCTGATGCTGATCTCGGATCAGGGCACGCTGGTACGCACCCGCGTCGGCGAGGTCTCGTCCTCGGGCCGCAATACCCAGGGCGTGACGCTGATCAAGCTCGGCAAGGACGAACATCTGGTCGGTCTGGTCCGTCTCGACGAAGTCGAGGAAGACATTCTCGAGGATGCCGTGACGGTCGCCGATGACTCCGTGGTTGCCGATGCGGCAGCCGCCCCCTCACACGACACTGATACTGATACTCCGGTGCAAGCATGACGCGAGCTTTCAATTTCTGCGCAGGTCCGGCCGCTCTGCCGGAAGCCGTTCTGCAACAGGCACAGGCCGACCTCGTCGACTGGCAGGGGCGTGGCTGCTCCGTGATGGAGATGAGCCATCGCGGCAAGGACTTCGTCGCCATCGCCGAACAGGCCGAGCAGGACCTGCGTGACCTGCTGGCCATCCCGGCCAACTACAAGGTGCTGTTCCTGCAGGGGGGCGCCTCGCTGCAGTTTGCCCAGATCCCGATGAACCTGCTGCGTGGAAAGGCCTCGGCCGACTACGTCTGCACCGGCGTGTGGTCGGAGAAGGCCATCGAGGAAGCGCGCAAGTTCGGCGGCGTCAATGTCGTCGCCACCGATGTCGCGAACAATTTCACCCGCGTGCCGTCCTTCGACAGCTGGCAGCTGGACCCGCATGCCGCCTACCTGCACTACACGCCCAACGAGACCATTCACGGCGTCGAGTTCGACTTCATTCCATCCGTGGGTGATGTGCCCCTGGTGGCTGACTTCTCCTCCAGCATTCTCTCGGAGCCGCTGGATGTCTCGAAGTTCGGCCTGATCTATGCCGGCGCGCAGAAGAACATCGGCCCGGCCGGCATCGTCGTGGTCATCGTGCGTGACGACCTGCTCGGCCAGGTGCTGCCGGGCACGCCGACGCTGCTGGACTATGCCGTGGCGGCCAGGAACGGCTCCATGTACAACACGCCGCCGACCTATTCCTGGTACCTGTCCGGCCTGGTGTTCCAGTGGCTGAAGCAGCAGGGCGGTCTTGCCGCCATGGCCGAGACCAATGCCCGCAAGGCGCGCAAGCTCTATGCCGCGATTGATGACAATCCGTTCTATGCCAACCCGGTGGCCGTGCCCAATCGCTCGCGCATGAACGTGCCGTTCACGCTGGCTGATGCCCGTCTCGACAAGACCTTCCTGGCCGAGGCCGAGCAGCTGCGTCTGCTCAATCTGGCCGGTCACCGCTCGGTGGGCGGCATGCGCGCCAGTCTGTACAACGCCGTGCCGGAAGCTGCCGTCGATGCCCTGATCGCGTTCATGGCCGACTTCTCTCGCCGTCACGGCTGAGTCGGCCAGTCCGTCATCCCTGCATGTCGAGTGATGCCCATGAGTGAATCGCTGCCCAGCCTGGAGTCCCTGCGTCAGGAGATTGACCGCATTGACAGCAGCATCCAGGACCTGATCAATGCCCGCGCCCGCTGTGCCCAGCAGGTTGCCGAGGTCAAGCGTGTCAGCCAGCCTGATGCCACCGTGTTCTACCGTCCGGAGCGCGAGGCCCAGGTGCTGCAGAAGGTGATGGCGCGCAACACCGGCCCCCTGCATGCCGAGGAGATGGCGCGCCTGTTCCGCGAGATCATGTCGGCCTGCCTGGCGCTGGAGCAGCCGCTGAGCATCGCCTTTCTGGGCCCCAACGGCACCTTCACGCAGACGGCGGCGCTCAAGCACTTCGGCCATTCGGTGAAAACCGTGCCGCTGAACACCATCGACGAGGTCTTCCGCGAGGTGACGGCCGGTGCCGTCAGCTATGGCGTGGTGCCGGTGGAGAACACCACCGAGGGCATCGTCACGCATACCGCGGACTCGTTCCTGACCAGCACGGTCAGGATCATCGGCGAGGTCGAGCTGCGCATCCATCACCACCTGCTGATCAGCGAAGGCACCCAGGTCGCCAGCATCTCGCGCATCTATGCCCACCAGCAGGCGCTGGCGCAGTGCCGGCAGTGGCTGGATGCGCATTTCCCCAAGGCCGAGCGTGTCGCGGTGTCGAGCAATGCCGAAGCGGCGCGTCGCATCAAGGGCGAATGGCACTCGGCGGCGATTGCCGGCGAGACCGCTGCCGAGATCTACGGTCTGCAGAAGCGTCACGAATGCATCGAGGACAACCCCAACAACACCACGCGTTTCCTGATCCTCGGCAACGAGGGCGTGGCGCCGTCCGGGGATGACAAGACCTCGATCGTGGTGGCGCTGCCGCACAACGAGGCGGGCGCCCTGCATCACATTCTCGAACCGTTCGCACGCCGCGGCATCAACCTGACCCGCATCGAGAGCCGGCCAAGCAAGACCGATCTCTGGACCTACGTCTTCTTCATCGATTTCGAGGGTCACCGCGATGATCCGCTGGTGCAGGACGTCATGGCCGAGCTCAGCCCGCGCATGCGCGACGTGAAGTGGCTGGGTTCCTACCCCAGGGCCGTGCTGTGAGCGGATCGGATCACGATTTCCTGTCCCGGGCGCGTCCCGGCGTGCAGAAGCTTTCACCGTACCAGCCCGGCAAGCCGGTCGAGGAGCTGCAGCGAGAGCTCGGCCTCAGCCGTGTGGTCAAGCTGGCCAGCAACGAGAATCCGCTGGGCCCGTCGCCCAGGGCCCTGGCAGCGGTGCAGCAGGCGCTGCTCAACCCGCTGGAGCTGGCGCGCTATCCGGACGGCAACGGCTATGTGCTGAAATCCGCCATCGAGCGCCGTTTCGGCTGGGCCATGGATCGCATCACGCTGGGCAACGGCTCCAACGACGTGCTTGAGCTGGTTGCGCGTGCCTTCCTGGGCGAGGGCGATGATGCCGTGTTCAGCCAGCATGCCTTTGCCGTCTACCCGCTGGCCGTGCAGGCCGTGGGCGCGCGCGGCATCGAGGTGCCGGCACGTGATTTCGGCCATGATCTCGAGGCCATGGCCGCCGCCATCACGCCTGCCACCAAGGTCGTGTTCGTGGCCAACCCCAACAATCCCACCGGCACCTGGTTCGAGGCCGATGACTTCCGTCGCTTCATGGCGCGCGTGCCGTCACACGTCATCGTGGTGCTCGATGAGGCCTACGGCGAGTTTGTCGACGATGCGGCGGCGCTGAACGGCTTCGACCTGCTTGATGAGCATGCCAACCTCGTGGTCTCGCGCACCTTTGCCAAGGCCTATGGACTGGCAGCCCTGCGCGTCGGCTATGCGGTATCCAGTCCGGCCGTCTGCAACCTGCTCAACCGCGTGCGTCAGCCGTTCAACGTCAACAGCCTGGCCCTGGTCGCCGCCGCCGCCGCGCTGGAGGATGACGCCTTCGTGCAGCGCAGCCGCGCGCTCAATGCCGCCGGCCGCGAGCAATTGCTGACAGCCCTGGCTGACATGGGTCTGCAGGCCATGCCGTCACGTGGCAACTTTCTCTGTGTCGACATGGGTCGCCCGGCCATGGCGCTGTTCCAGGCCCTGCTGCAGGAGGGCGTGATCGTGCGTCCGGTGGCCAACTACGGTCTGCCGCAGCATCTGCGCATCTCCATCGGCCTGGCTGAGGAGAACGCGTTTGCCATTTCCGCGCTGCAGCGCGTGCTGGCCCGTGCCGATGCCGCGGAGTCGCCAGCAGGAGCGGGCGCATGAGCCGCTGGCCGTTGCGCCAGGTCGCGTTCGTCGGCTTCGGACTGATCGGCTCCAGCCTGGCGCGCTGCCTGCGCGAGAAGCAGCTGGTCGAGCGCATCACGGCATCCAGCCGCAGTGCGGCCACCTTGCGCACGGCCAAGCAGCTCGGACTCATCGACATCGGCTACAGCGACGCCGCCGATGCGGTCCGCGGCGCGGATCTGGTGATCCTGGCCATGCCGGTCAATGCCACCGAGCAGGTCCTGCGCAGCATACGGCCGGCGGTGACGGCGCAGACGGTGATCACCGATGTCGGCAGCACCAAGGGCAATGTCGTGGCGGCTGCCGAGCGGGTCTGGGGCAGGGTGCCTGCCGGATTCGTGCCCGGCCACCCGATTGCCGGCTCCGAACAGAGTGGCGTGCTTGCCGGCCGCTCCAGCCTGTTTGCCAACCACAAGGTCATCCTGACGCCGCTGCCGGATACCGATCCGCGCGCGCTGGCCCTGGTCGAGTCGCTGTGGCGCCATGCCGATGCCGATGTGCTGACCATGGATGTCGCCCGGCACGATGCCGTGCTCGCGCGCACCAGCCATCTGCCGCATCTGCTGGCGTTCTCGCTGGTCGACACGCTGGCACGCGAATCCCAAAATCTCGACATTTTCCGGTATGCTGCCGGCGGTTTTCGCGACTTCACCCGCATCGCCGCCAGCGACCCGCTGATGTGGCATGACATCTTCCTCGCCAACCGCGAGGCCGTGCTGCAGGCATTGGGCACCTTCGAGGCAGGCACACAGACCCTGCGTCGCGCCATCGAGCAGGGCGACAGTGAGACCCTGCTGGGCATCTTCACCCGTGCGCGTGCCGCACGAGAACATTTCACCCACATGTTGGCCGGTACGGCCTATGCCAAGTCCATGACCTCATCCAATGAACTGATCTTCACCGTCCAGCCTGGCGGCCGTCTGTCCGGCCGTGCCCGCGTGCCCGGTGACAAATCCATTTCGCACCGCTCCATCATGCTCGGTTCGCTGGCCAACGGCGTCACCGAGGTCAGCGGCTTTCTCGAAGGCGAGGATGCGCTTGCCACCCTGCAGGCCTTTCGTGACATGGGCGTGGTCATCGAAGGTCCCGACCGTGGCCGCGTGCGTGTGCACGGCGTCGGCCTGCGCGGCCTGAAGGCCCCGCCCGGCGCGCTCTATGTCGGCAACTCCGGCACCACCATGCGTCTGCTTTCCGGCATTCTCTCGGCGCAGCCGTTCGATACCGTGATGACGGGGGATGCCTCCCTCAACAAGCGTCCCATGGAGCGCATCGCCAAGCCGCTGCGCCTGATGGGCGCGGAAATCCAGACCACGGGCGAGCGCGGCACGCCGCCGGTCAGCGTGCTGGGGTCGGTGACCGCCTCGCGCGGCGGACTCAAGGGCATTCATTACGACCTGCCCATCGCCAGTGCCCAGGTCAAGTCCGGCGTCCTGCTTGCCGGTCTCTGGGCCGAGGGCAGCACCTCGGTGACCGAGCCGGCGCCGACCCGTGATCATACCGAACGCATGCTGCGCGGCTTCGGCTACGACGTGCAGGTCGATGGTGCCACCGTCACCATCCAGGGCGGTGGCGAGCTAACCGCGACCAGCATCGACGTGCCTGCCGACATTTCCTCGGCGGCCTTCTTCATGGTGGCGGCGTCCATCGCGGAAGATGCCGACCTGACCCTGGAGCATGTCGGCATCAACCCGACACGCATTGGCGTCATCAACATCCTGCGCGCCATGGGCGGCGACCTCACGGTGATGAACGAACGCGAGATCGGCGGCGAGCCGGTGGCCGACATCCGCATCCGCAGCGCTCGCCTCAAGGGCATCCGCATCCCCGAGGACCAGGTGCCCCTGGCCATCGACGAATTCCCGGCCCTGTTCATTGCCGCCGCCTGCGCGCAAGGCACCACGGTGCTGACCGGCGCCGAGGAGCTGCGCGTCAAGGAATCCGATCGCATCCAGGTCATGGCCGACGGCCTGCACACCCTGGGCATTGCCGCCACCCCCACGCCGGATGGCATCATCATCGAGGGTGGCCAGCTCGGGCAGGGTGAGGTGATCAGCCACGGCGATCATCGCATCGCCATGTCGTTTTCCATTGCAGGCCTGCGTGCTGCCGGCCCCATCGTGATCCGTGATTGCGCCAATGTGGCCACCAGCTTTCCGGACTTCATCGGCCTTGCCAGTCGCTGCGGCCTGAGAATCCAGGCCAGCGAACGCTCGGCCTCGCAACAGACGGACGCGTGAACATGAGTGCAGAAATCGAGAAAAGCCCGCGTGCCATCACGGTTCCGGTGATCGCCATCGACGGCCCCAGCGGCTCGGGCAAGGGCACCATCGCCCACCGTGTCGCACAGCGACTCGGCTTTCATGTGCTGGATTCCGGCGCGCTCTATCGCCTGCTCGGTGCTGCCGCGCAACGCCATGCCGTGGCCATGGACAACGAGGCGGCACTGGAAGTGCTGGCTGCGCATCTGGATGTGCAGTTCATTAGCAACACCGATGGCGAGCCGGTGATCCTGCTCGAGGGCGAGGACGTCACCGATGTCATCCGCACCGAAGAAGCCGGCCGTGCCGCATCCCAGGTTGCGGCCTTGCCCGCCGTGCGGCAGGCGCTGCTGGCTCGTCAGCAGGCTTTCCGTGAAGGTCCGGGCCTGGTCGCCGACGGTCGCGACATGGGAACGGTGGTGTTTCCGGATGCCGACGTGAAGATCTTCCTGACCGCGTCGGCCGAGGCGAGGGCAGAGCGACGCTATCGCCAGTTGCTGGAAAAGGGCTTCGATGCTAATCTTGAGAGTCTGATCGACGATATCCGTGCGCGTGATGCGCGCGATACCGAGCGTGCCGTGGCGCCCCTGAGGCCTGCCGCCGATGCGCTGATACTCGACAGTACCGACCTCGGAATCGATGCCGTGGTCGATCGCGTGTTCGCGGCAGCGGCTACAGCGCCCGGACTCGCCAGATACCTGTGATTCGCTCACGAGCCTGTGAACTGCCGGGCCACCGGGCGAATGCGAGCTGAACGACAAGAGGCCGTCAAGGCCTCTTGTTTTTGGCGTCATGGCGTCGACGTCCACCAGCCTGGTCGTCGCCGTGGCGTAAACCAACCAACCCGCCTGAGCTGGTCAGGTGGCTGCCATACAAGTGCCAATCCCGGCACTGGAAGGATTACATGACTGATTCATTTGCCGCCCTTTTTGAAGAAAGCCTGGTTTCCCTGGACGTCGAGCGCGGTGCGCTGATCAAGGGTATCGTTGTCGGCATCGACAGCGACTGGGTCACCGTTGACACCGGCCTCAAGTCCGAAGGCGTGATCGACCGCGAAGAGTTCCTCAACGATCGCCGTGAGCTCGAAGTCGCCGTCGGCGACAACGTCGACGTCGTCGTCAAGCAGCTGGATGACGGCCTGGGCCGCACCATCCTGTCGCGTGCCGATGCCAAGCGTGCCGAAACCTGGATCCGTCTGGAGAAGGTCTTCGAAGCTGGCGAAATCGTCCGCGGCATCATCTCCGGCAAGGTCAAGGGCGGCTTCACCGTTGACGTCGGTTCCATCCGCGCGTTCCTGCCGGGTTCGCTGGTCGACATCCGTCCGATCCGTGACACCGCGCACCTGGAAGGCCGCGAGCTGGAATTCAAGCTCATCAAGCTCGACGCCAAGCGCAACAACGTCGTGGTCTCGCGCCGCGCCGTGATGGAAGCCGAATCGTCGGCCGAGCGCGAACAGCTGCTCGCCAACCTGCAGGAAGGCCAGGTCGTCAAGGGCATCGTCAAGAACCTGACCGACTACGGCGCGTTCGTTGACCTGGGCGGCATCGATGGTCTGCTGCACATCACCGACATGGCCTGGAAGCGCATCAAGCACCCGTCCGAGATCGTTGAAGTCGGCACCGAACTGACCGTCAAGGTCCTCAAGTTCGACCGCGAGCGCAACCGTGTCTCGCTGGGTCTGAAGCAGCTGGGCGAAGATCCGTGGCTGGCCCTGATGGGTCGCTATCCGGAAGGCACCCGCGTCAAGGCCAAGATCACCAACCTGACCGATTACGGCTGCTTCGCCGAGATCGAGGAAGGCGTCGAAGGTCTGGTGCACGTGTCCGAAATGGACTGGACCAACAAGAACATCCACCCGTCCAAGGTCGTCCAGATCGGCGACGAAGTGGAAGTCATGGTTCTCGACATCGACGAAGACCGTCGCCGTATCTCGCTCGGCATCAAGCAGTGCCGCGAGAACCCGTGGGATGCCTTCGCGCGTCAGCACGAGAAGGGCGAGAAGGTGTCCGGCAACATCAAGTCGATCACCGACTTCGGCATCTTCATCGGTCTCGATGGCGGCATCGACGGTCTGGTTCACCTGTCCGACATCTCCTGGAACGAAAGCGGCGAAGACGCTGTCCGTCGTTTCAAGAAGGGCGATCCGATCGAAGCCACCATTCTCTCGGTTGATCCGGAGCGTGAGCGCATCTCGCTGGGCATCAAGCAGCTCGAGCGTGACCCGTTCGGTGACTTCGTGGCCCAGTTCGACAAGGGCGCCGTGGTCAAGGGCACCGTCAAGTCGGTTGACGCCAAGGGCGCCACGATCGAAGTCATGGATGGTGTTGAAGCCAGCCTGCGCGCTTCCGAACTGAGCCGCGACCGCGTCGAAGATGCCACCAAGCACCTGGCTGTCGGTGACAGCGTCGAAGCCAAGATCATCGGCATCGACCGCAAGACCCGCGTCATCTCCCTGTCCGTCAAGGCCAAGGATGAAGCCGAAGACCGCGAAGCCATTGCCAGCCTGCGCGAGCAGGGCAGCGATGCCGCCGGTCCGAAGACCATCGGTGACCTGATCAAGGCCCAAATGGGCAATTGATCGGCCAACCGGCTGTCTAAAAAAGCGGGAGGTGTTGTCACCTCCCGCTTTTTTTTGTTTAGAATCAGGCCATTGTCATTTATTGACGCGAGCCATCGGCCATGACCCTGACCAGATCCGAATTGATCGAGCGCCTGGCTGCCCGGCAGCAGCTCCTGACGGGCAAGGATGTCGAGCTTTCCGTCAAGACCATCGTCGAGCATCTGTCATCAACATTGAGTGACGGCGAGCGCATCGAGATCCGCGGTTTCGGCAGTTTTTCGGTGCACCATCGCGCCCCGCGCATCGGTCGCAACCCCAAGACAGGCGAATCCGTGTCGCTGGAGGCGAAGAGCACGCCGCACTTCAAGCCCGGCAAGGAATTGCGTGACCGCGTCAATGAAAGCGCCGCGAACACGCCGATCCATCAGGCATCGGAAGGAGAGGGCTGATGAGCATGCTGCGCAAGCTGGTGTTCTGGCTGCTGCTGGCCGCTTTCCTGTTCGCCGGCTTCTGGATGGTGATCGTCAACAACGCGCCCTTGACCCTGAATCTGCTGTTTGCCGAGATCGGACCGGTCAACGCCGGTTTCGTCATCCTCGTGGTGTTCGTCAGCGGCATGCTGCTGGGTCTTGTCACTGGCAGCAGCCTGACCCGGTTGTCACTCTGGCGCAAGTCACGCCAGGCCACGACCGTCAGCAGCGAGCCCCCATCCCCCCCCGTGCCGCCGTCGCCACCTATCTACTGAGTCTCTACGCATGTCCCCGGTTTCCGCTGTGACCACGTCGCCGGTAATTGTCGCGCTCGACTTCACCACCTCGCACGATGCCCTGGCACTGGTTGATCGCCTGCCGGCGGGCTCCTGCCGCCTCAAGGTCGGCAAGGAGCTGTTCACGCACACCGGTCCGCAGCTGGTGCGTGATCTGCAGACGCGCGGCTTTGACGTGTTTCTCGATCTCAAGTTCCATGACATTCCCAACACCGTGGCCGGTGCCGTTGCCGCTGCTGCCGATCTTGGCGTGTGGATGGTCAATGTCCATGCCAGCGGTGGCCGTCGCATGCTCGAAGCGGCTCGCGAGACGCTTGCCCGGCATCAGCACCGCACCTTGCTGACCGCGGTGACCGTGCTGACCAGCATGACCAGTGAAGAGCTGGCCGAGACCGGCTGTGTCGATGACGCGCGCAGCCAGGTGTTGCGTCTTGCCAGGCTGGCATCCGACAGCGGGCTTGATGGCGTGGTGTGTTCGGCCCAGGAGGCCGTCATGCTGCGCGAGCAGCTGCCGGCCAGTTTCCAGCTGGTGACTCCCGGTATCCGTCCTGCCGGCAGTGCCGGTGACGACCAGCGTCGCATCATGACGCCGGTCGAGGCTGTCGCCGCAGGCGTCAACTATCTGGTGATCGGCAGGCCGATCACGCAGGCGGCAGACCCGGTGCAGGCTCTGATCGACATCAACCGTTCCCTGGGTGTCGTGTAATCCGTTCACTTGGTTCCAAATTGGACACGTGAGCTTGTCAACCTGAGGTCTGCATGACACCATTCGCCGCTCATCGGCGACGACTGGTTGGTCATAATGTTTGCAGCCCTTGCGCGTGGCGTTCCGCGCCTGGTTTTTCTGGTTTCCCTGTCACACTCCGCGGTCCTGCAGGCTGCCGGTCTCGAGTATCCCTGGCAGTCCACGGCAGCCATGGGCACGGCCCAGGCCAATGCCGCCGAAGCGGCCGATGCCTCGACCGTGTTCTTCAATCCCGCCGGCATGGTGCGACTGCGCTCAACGACCGTGAGTCAGGCCGGTCAGGTGCTGTCGGTGCGCGGACGCTTCGTCAATGACGGCACCACCAAATACGAGAACGGCGAGCTGGTGCCTGTCACCGGTGGCAGTGCCGGCAGCTATCATCCGCAAGCCATTCCGGCCGGGCAGTTCTATGTGGTCACGCCCTACGATGACCGCATCACGCTGGGGTTCGGCCTGTTCGTGCCCTACGGCGCCAACGTCAACTACAAGTCGGACTGGGCAGGCCGTTTCTTCAAGGACGCCGGCGCCATCGAGTCGATCAACCTGAACCCGTCGCTGGCGATCCGTTTCGATGACAAGCACAGCCTGGGTCTCGGACTGTCCGCGCAGATCATGCATGTGCGCCTGCGCGCCGGCGTCGACGTCCAGGAGGGCGCCAACGGCATCGCTCGCCGCACCATCCAGAGCGGTGCCAGCCAGCTCTGCTCGCCATCCGGCCTGCCGCTGGTTGGCGGCATCTCCGCTGTCGTGTGCAGCGAGGTTGCCGACCTGCTGGCCGGACCGCTGGTCAGTGATGGCGCCGGCGAGGGCAAGCTGCTGTTCGACGGTCTCGGCATCGGACATGGCTGGAACATCGGCTACATGTACCGTTTCAATGACGATCGCACTCGCGTCGGCCTGACCTACCGATCCGCCATCCGCATGCGCGTCAGTGGTGACGTCGACTGGGATTTCCGCGATGTCAGCGGCAACATCCCTGACATCACCGGCGTGCGCGAAGGCGATCCGGTATCGCTGGCCGGGGCGCTGGCATCCCCGCAGATCTCGCTGCAGGACTACACGCGGCGCTACGTGAGGCCGGACAGTGACGGGCGCATCCGCTTCACCACCCCGGATTCGGTCGGCATGGCCCTGTTTCACCAGCTCGATGCCGACTGGGCCGTGATGGGCTCGGCGACCTGGACCCGATCCAGCAGCATTCAGGCCCTGAGACTGGAGATCGCCGACCGGCAGGGACCGAACGGGACCGTTCGGCAAGGGGACGGGGTCGTCAACACCCGTTTCCGTGATACCTGGAAGATTGCTGCCGGCGCCAACTACCGCTGGGACGAGCGGCTGCTGCTGCGCGGCGGCATCGGCTTCGAGCAGACCCCGGTGCCTGATCCGGAATCACGTGATGCCACCACGCCCGATGCCGACCGCGTGGTGCTTTCCCTGGGTGCCAACCTGCTGCTGCGCAAGAACCTGAGCATGGACCTGGCTTACAGCCACATCCGTCTCAAGGATGCCAAGGCAAACTACACCGATGACTGCCACCCGTCCGGCTACATCCCCTCGCAGGATGACGGCGTCGGTGCCACCGATGGCGGCGAATGCACCGGCAACGGCGGCACCTTTCGCGGCGAGTTCAAGGATACCTACGTGAAGTCCCTGGGCATCCAGATCAACCAGCGCTTCTGAAGACATGCGGGGGATGCGCAAAGCGATTTACAGCACCGGTGGCTTCCGCGAAAATGCGCGCACTTTTTCATCGACACAGGCACGCGCATGAGCCATCCCGCTGACACGACTTCCTCCGCCGAACACGACCCGATCGCCCGCTGGTTCGTGCCGCCGGCAGCGCAGGATGCTGCTGCCTCGGCTCTCACCCTGGACGATGACGCGGATGACCTGGATGGCGACGACAGCGCAGGCGAGGCTGAGTTGCCGGAAACGGCAGCCGCGTCGGCGCGTCCCGATGCCGCCACCCGCCAGCGCCTGAACAAGCTGCAGAAGCGCCTGCGCCGTCTGACCGGCCAGGCCATCCAGGACTACAACATGATCCAGGATGGCGACAAGGTCATGGTCTGCCTGTCCGGTGGCAAGGACAGCTACACCATGCTGGAGATCCTGCTCAATCTGCAGATCAGCGCACCGGTCACGTTCGAGATCGTCGCCGTCAACCTGGACCAGAAGCAGCCCGGCTTCCCCGAGGATGTGCTACCGAAGTACCTGACCGAACGCGGCGTGCCGTTCTACATTCTCGAGAAGGACACCTACAGCATCGTCAAGGAACTGACCCCGGAAGGGCAGACCTACTGTGCCGTGTGTTCGCGCCTGCGTCGCGGCAACCTGTACGCCTTTGCCCAGGAGATCGGTGCCACCAAGGTTGCACTCGGCCACCACCGCGACGACATCATGGCCACGCTGTTCCTCAACCTGTTCCATGCCGGCCGTCTCAAGGCCATGCCGCCCAAGCTGCTCTCCGATGATGGGAGGAACGTGCTGATTCGCCCGCTGGCCTACTGCAAGGAAAAGGACATCGCCGAATACGCTGCACTCAAGGGTTTCCCGATCATTCCTTGCAACCTGTGCGGCTCGCAGGCCAATCTGCAGCGCGCGGCCATCAACCAGCTGCTGCGTGACTGGGACAAGCAGTACCCGCAGCGCCTGGACAGCATGTTCACCGCCATCCAGAACGTGGCGCCGTCACAGCTGGCCGATCGCGAGCTGTTCGACTTCGAGGGCCTGGAAACGCGTCGCGTGCCGACCGAGGCCAAGGTGACTGCACCGGATCGCGTGCCGATGGTGAACGTGCAGCTGGATTGACGTTGGCTGCCCGGCCACCGGCAGGGTGACGGGCATGTTCCAGTCATGAATCTCCCAGACATGAAAAAGCCGGCTGATGCCGGCTTTTTCATGCACGTCGATTGCCTCAGAAGCGCTGGTTCATCTGGACCGACAGCACCTGGATGCTGGTGTCCGAGAAGCGGCCGCGGAAGGTGCCGCCGTTGCCGGTACAGGGGCTGCCGTCATTCTCGTTGATCACGCCGCGGCAGGCGTCGCGGTAGTTGGCGTTGGAGTCTTCCAGCATCACGTAGCTGTAGGCCGCGTCAAAGCTCAGGTTCTTCTTGGCCTTGTAATTGGCGCCCACCGAATACATGTAGCGGTTGCTGTCAGGCAGGCCCGGGTGACGGGAATTGGCATCGGGCACCGGTGTCTTGTCGAACTGGAAGCCGGTCTTCAAGGTCAGCTTGTCATCCCAGCGGTAGTTGGCACCCACCGACACCTTGTAGGAGTCGCGCCACTTGGTCTGCACGCTGGCATCGCCTTGCACGACCTTGTTGCCTTGCGGGTCCCTCTTGTCAGAGAACTTGACACGGATTTCGTCCAGCACGGAGGTGTTGATCAGCGTCACGTCGAACATGGCGTCGATCTTCTGGCTGAGCTGGTGGAAGCCGTGGAAGGACAGACGGGCAGGAATGGTGATGTCAGACTTGGCGGTGGTGTCCGGACGCAGGTACTTGCGCAGGAAGTCGCGGATGTCGCCGTTGCCGTCATTGATCGCGCTGACGATGACCGAGCCGGTCGGCGTCTCGCGGATGTCATTGAGATCCCATTCCAGGTCACCACGGAACTTCATGTCCACATCGCTGCGGTAGGCGATGCCTAAGCGGGTACGGTCATTGACTTGGAACATGTAGCCGAGGTTGTAGCCCAGACCGTAACCGTACATTTCAACCTGTACGGAACCAGTGCTCTTGGGGTCGATGATCAGCGGAGCAGCACCATCGGCAAGCTGCAGGGTCACGTCGGGCGGCAGCACGGTACCGAGGTCGATGCTGCAGACCGGTGACAGCAGGTTCTGATCGCAGATCTGACCGACGATCTGGGTCAGCTCGTTGTTGAGGCGCAGGGTTTCCAGCGTGGCATTGTCGATGACGGGCGACAGCAGGTAGGGCGCGACGCCCTCGACATCAATCTGGTTCTGCTGTCTCAGGTGGCCACCGATGATCTGCACGCCAGCACCCACGCTGTGCTTGTCGTCAAAGCGAATGCCGACCGAGGGGTTGATGTTGACCAGCTCGACCGCGACGGCATCGATATGGTAGGCGCCAGCCCAGTCCTTCTTGAAGTTCAGGTTGCCGCCACCGGCGGCAAAGATGCCGAGACCGAGGGTGACCATGTCATCGTAGGGCGTGGTGGCAAACAGACCGCCGGCAGCAAGGACTTGTGGCCAGAACGAGCCCGGCTTGCCATCGCTGTAGGGGGCGTCAGCCAGCGGGCGACCCTCTTCCTGGCCAGGCTGCGGTGTGCCGGTGGTGCCGCGATCCTCGACCTTGCCGCGGAGCAGCAGCAGGGACGCACTCTGCGACAGCTGCGTGCCACGCAGGCGGGTGATGCCGGCCGGATTGTAGTACAGCACGGAGGGATCATTGGCCTCGATGGCGTTGGCGTTCGAGGTGCCCTGGTGTGATGCCGCAATGGTGGGCAGGTCGAAGCCGCCGGCATGCACGGCGACGGAGCACATCAGAACGGAGGCGGCGAGGAGATGACGCGGAAAGCGGGAAAGGCTGGAGGAACCCATGTAGCACCCTTTTCTTATTATAACGGGGATCTACGGAGTTTTTCACAGTGTGTCTGCACGGGCAAGAGCAGATTCCGATAAAATCTGACATATGTATTGATCGTGGCCAGCGAGAGCTGGCTCAGGCTCCCGGTGTCGCGCCCAGGCTGCGCCGGTACTGCGCCGGGCTGGCCCCGGTCCAGCGCTTGAAGGCACGCGAGAAGTTGGCGACATCGGAGTAGCCCAGGCTGTCCGAGATGCGTTCCACGGAGTCTTCGCCGCGCTCCAGCATTTCGATGGCGGCCTGCCGGCGCATGTCCTCCAGAATGTCCGAAAAGGTCGTGCCTTCATGCGCCAGCTGACGTTTGAGCGTGCGCTCAGACATGTGCAGTTTCTCGGAAACTTCTTCAAGTGAATGAAAGCCTTGTGGCTCCTTCTTCACCAGTTGTCTGACCTGCATGATGAAGCGATTGTTGAGTCCGAGGGCCATCAGTTCGCGTTCGCATTGCTCGACGGCCAGCTGCATGGAGTGGCTGTCGGCCATGACCAGTGGCAGGTCAAGATAGCTCGCATCGAAATGGATGACGTTGCCGGGGCGGCCGAAGCTGATCTGCGCGGGAAGGATGTGCTTGAACGACTCGTAGCGCGTGTTGTAGGGGATGTCGATTTCCGCGACGCCGAACAGGGTCTGGCCGGTGACGACCTGTGCCATCTGGCCGAGACCGATCATCAGCGCGGCTACCGCGCCATCACGCAGGGGCTGAAGGTTGAAGGCCGTGTCCAGGTGAATGCTGGCGCGCTCGTCCTGGCGCGTGAGGCGGATGGAAAACCCCATGATGCGCAGGCTGATGAAGCGCTCGACCAGTTCCAGCGCCTGCGCCACCGTGTCGGCGGTCATGGCGGCGAAGCCGATGAAGCCGTGACTGGACAGCTTCATCTGCATGCCGATGTAGAACGGCAGCGCCGGCTCTTCGGTCAGCACCAGAGCCTGCTCATAGATGGCGTTCATGACCGCCATGGGGATGCGCACGGTGGGCGAGGTGAGCTGTTCGCGCGTCAGGCCATGGGTGGCGAGCAGATCCTGGTCCTCCACGCCCCAGCGCCGCGTGACATCCAGCAGGAGCAGGGCATAGGCGCCGGGAAGGCCTTGTGTATCGAGGTTGTCCAACGATGACATCATTCAATGGCACATAATGACAAGAAGATGTCCCAAAATAACCTGTTGTCGGAACCCGGTCAAAAGCACAGTTGGCGTGCCCGATTTTTCTTTATCCGGAGGGGCATGATGACTGCATCACTTTCGACCGATGTCACCGAAAACCTCAAGCAAACGGCCTCGCGTCAACCGCTGGGCGCCCGCGTCGGCATTCCGCCGCGTCGCGTCGCGATGAATCTTGAAGACACCCGCAGCAAGCACTGGTACGCCGATGATGCCTTTCTGACCGCGTACTGGTCGGCATTCTCCGTGCTCCTGCCCGAAGGTGAACAGTTCTTTGTGCGTGCCGTGAAGCACTATCGCGACCAGATCACCGACGAGGACCTGAAGGCAGGCATCGCCGGCTTCATCGGTCAGGAGGCCCTGCACACCCAGGGTCACCAGGTGCTCAATGCCTACATCGAGAACCACAAGCTGCCGGCCGAGCGTCTCGAGAAGCAGCTGCGCTTCCTGCTCGACACCGTCGGCAAGATCCACCCGCGTCTCAATCTTGCCGCGACCATCTGCCTGGAGCATTTCACCGCGCTGCTCGGCGAACAGCTGCTTGCCGAGCAGGATCACCACGATGCCATCAACACGGACGTGCGTCCGCTGTGGATGTGGCACGCGCTGGAAGAGACCGAACACAAGGCGGTCGCCTGGGATGTCTATCAGCAGACTGGCGGCAGCTATGCCGTGCGTGTCGCCACCATGGGTCTGACCACGGTCATTCTGGGTGCCGTCATGGCCTATGCCACGGCCAGCATCCTGCAGGCTGACGGCAAGCTGTTCGATGTGCGCAACAACGCACGCGGCTTCCTGTCGCTGTTTGGTCGCCAGGGTCGCATGACGCGTCTGCTGCCCAAGTTCCTCGACTTCTTCAAGCCGGGCTTCCATCCCAACGATCACGACACCAACGCCCTGGTTGCCGAATGGCGCGAGCGTCTGTTCGGTGTTGATGGCGAGATCAGCCACCTCGTCAAGGGCGCCAAGTCTCTGCACTAAGCGTCTATTCTGAAATGAAAAAACCGCCTTTCATGGCGGTTTTTTCATGGCCGGTTCCCGGCAGCGGATGATTGCCGAGGTTCCGGCCGGAACAGGGAGTGGGTGTGTTGGCGGCATGCACGTACACCACATCTGGGTGGAACCCGGCGTTGGTGTTCCTGCAAGCCCGGAAACCTGAGCCCCGACCGACACCCCCTGCAGCGTCACGGTGCCGTGAACGCCCATAAAAAAACCGCGCTTGCGCGCGGTTTTTTTCACTCACCGTGTCGGTGGCATCAGCCGCCGAACTGGTTCATGGTGTTCTTGGAGGCATCGCCCGCCTTGAGGGCGTTGTCACCGGAGAACATTTCCTTGTGGTCGTCGCCGATGTCCGAGCCGGCCATGGCCTGGTGCTTGACGCAGGCGATGCCTTCACGGATTTCCTTGCGCTGCACGCCGCCCACGTAGGCCAGCATGCCCAGCTCGCCGAAGTAGCCCTTGGCCAGTTCGTGAGTCGACAGAGCGGCGGTGTGGTAGGTCGGCAGCGTGATCAGGTGGTGGAACACGCCGGCTTCACGGGCCGCATCGGCCTGGAAGGTGCGGATCATTTCGTCGGCGTCGTTGGACAGCTCGGTGCCGTCGTACTTGGCGTCCATCAGCTTGGCGCGGTCGTAGGCCGACACGTCCTTGCCGGCGGCGACCCAGCGGTCGTAAGCCTGCTGACGGAAGTTCAGCGTCCAGTTGAACGACGGGCTGTTGTTGTAGACCAGCTTGGCGTTCGGAACGATTTCCTTGACGCGGTTGACCATGTGGGCGATTTCCGCGACGTTCGGGGTCGGGGTCTCGATCCACAGCATGTCGGCACCGTTCTGCAGCGAGGTGACGCAATCCAGCACGACGCGGTCGATCTGAGTGCCTTCGCGGAACTGGTACAGGCCGGAAGCCAGACGGGTCGGGCGGTGCAGCTTGCCGTCACGCTTGATCAGGATTTCGTCGTCAGCGGCTTCGCTGATGTCGATTTCCTTGGTGTCGAGGTAGCTGATGTACTGGGAAGCGATGTCGCCCTTCTTCTTGGAGACCGGGATCTTCTGGGTCAGGTCGGCACCTTCGGAGTCGGTACGCGCGACGATGACGCCTTCGTCAATGCCGAGTTCCAGGAAGGCCAGACGAACGGCGTTGATCTTGGCCAGGAAGTCTTCGTGCGGAACGGTAACCTTGCCAGCCTGGTGGCCGCACTGCTTGGCGTCCGACACCTGGTTTTCGATCTGGATGGCGCAGGCGCCAGCTTCGATCATCTTCTTGGTGAGCAGGTAGGTGGCTTCTTCGTTGCCGAAGCCGGCGTCGATGTCGGCGATGATGGGCACGACGTGGGTCTGGAAGCCGTTGATCTTGGCTTCGACTTCGGCGGCCTTGGCGGCATCACCGGCTTCTTCGGCCTTCTGCAGGGCGCGGAAGAGGTCGTTGAGTTCGCGGGCATCAGCCTGACGCAGGAAGGTGTAGATCTCTTCGATCAGGGCCGGCACCGAGGTCTTCTCGTGCATGGACTGGTCGGGCAGCGGGCCGAAGTCGGAGCGCAGGGCGGCAACCATCCAGCCGGACAGGTAGATGTACTTCTTGTCAGTGGTGCCGAAGTACTTCTTGTTGGCGATCATCTTCTGCTGGGCGATGAAACCGTGCCAGCAACCCAGCGACTGGGTGTACTTGCTGGTGTCGGCATCGTACTCGGCCATGTCCTTGCGCATGATCGAGGCGGTGTACTTGGCGATGTCGAGGCCGGTGCGGAAGCGGTTCTGCACGATCATGCGGGCAGCGTCTTCCGGGTGGATGGCGCCCCAGGTGCCACCGAGCTTGGCCTTGACGGCGCGAACGTGTTCCAGAGCAGACTTGTAAGTCGTCATGACGATTTCCTGTTCAGGGTTGGATGAAGCCGATGTCATCTGCGGACGGCCTCGGCAGAAAGCCCGCGCAGTCTACGATCTGTGGCATAATTTTCAAAATATATGCGTCTGATTGTCGGTATTCACCAAATGAATCTTGAGCAGGTCGACCTCAATCTCCTAGTGTATCTGGATGTGCTTCTGCGTGAGCAGAGCGTGACACGCTCGGCCGAGCAGCTGGGCATAACGCAGCCAGCAATGTCCAACGGACTCAAGCGCTTGCGTGATCTTTTCAATGATCCGCTTCTGATTCGCTCGAGCAGTGGAATGACCCCGACCGAGCGCGCCCTGGAGCTTGCGCCACGGGTTCGGGAGGCGCTTTCCGCGGTCACCGAGATCCTCGAACCCAAGCAGGATTTCCGACCACTGACATCAAAGCGGGTGTTCCGGATCATGTCATCGGACTATGCCGAGGCCACCCTGATGCCGGCGCTGGTGAAGGCGCTGCGGTCGGAAGCGCCGGACGTGGTGCTCGACTTCCTCACGCCATCCGACGTCAGCGTGCAGGACATCGAGCAGGGCAAGGTCGATCTGGCGATCAACCGCTTCAACGAGATTCCCCAGTCATTTCATCAGATTACGCTGTGGTCTGACAGCTTTTCCTGTCTCGTCAACCGGAGCAATCCGATTGCCAACCGCTTCAACCTGAAAACCTACATCGAGTCCCGGCACATCTGGGTGTCCAAGACCGGCATGGGCATCGGCTTCGGCATGAACCCGGAACGGGGCGGGCTGGGCCAGATCGATGCCGCGCTCGAGCGCATCGGACAGAAGCGCCACATCGCCATCTACACCCGTCACTACCAGATGCCGGCGCTGGTCGCGCACAAGACCGACCTGATCGCCACGCTGCCGTCACGCATTGCCCGTCTGCAGGGCGATCATCCGCAGCTGCTGGTCAAGGATCCGCCGTTCTTCATCCCGGAGTTCGAGTTGAAGATGGCCTGGGGACCCATTCTCCAGCACAGTCCGGCGCACCGCTGGCTGCGTCACCTGATTCTCTATGTCGCCCGCCAGATCAACGAGCAGGAGCGGCGCGACGAGGAGGGCAGACAATGGTCGCCACGCCGTCGCAAGGCCATTGATCGGGAATGACCACACCCGAGGTTTTGAGTAGACTACGCCACCTGAGTTGACACCCGGCCGCCTCGCCCTGTGGCGGCATGGGCGGCACACCGCATTCGACACACGCTCCCACGAGGCTGACGGACATGACTGAGCAACGCATCCAACACGGCGGACTCGCAATCGCCAAATCCCTGTACGACCTGGTCAACAACGAGATCATCCCCGGCTCGGGTGTCGAAGCCGGCGACTTCTGGAGCCAGTTCGAACAGGTGATGACGCGCCTGAGCCCCAAGAACAAGGCGCTGCTCGCCACGCGCGACGACCTGCAGGCCCGCATCGATGCCTGGCACCGTGCCAACCCCGGTTTCGACAAGGCCGCCTACAAGGCCTTCCTGACCGAGATCGGCTACCTGGTGCCGGAAGGTGCCGACTTCAGCATCAGCACCGAGAACGTGGACGAGGAAATCGCCGTGCTCGCCGGTCCGCAGCTGGTGGTGCCGGTGCGCAATGCCCGTTATGCCCTCAATGCCGCCAACGCCCGTTGGGGCTCGCTGTACGACGCCCTCTACGGCTTCGACGTGATTGACGAAGCCGACGGTGCCGAAAAGGGCAAGGGCTACAACCCGGCCCGTGGCGCCAAGGTCATCGCCTATGCCCGCAACGTGCTCAACCAGACCTTCCCGCTGGCCGCCGGCTCGCACGTCGACGCCACCCGCTATGCGGTTGCCAACGGCCAGCTCGTGGTCAGCCTCAAGGATGGCAGCCAGTCCGGCCTCGCCAATCCGGCCCAGTTCGTCGGCTACACCGGCGATGCCGCCGCCCCGACCGGCGTGCTGCTGAAGAACAACGGCCTGCACATCGAGATCCAGGTCGATGCCAGCCACCATGTCGGCAAGGATGACCTGGCCGGCGTCAAGGACCTGCTGGTCGAGGCCGCCGTCACCACCATCCAGGATCTGGAAGACTCGGTTGCCGCCGTTGACGCCGAAGAGAAGGTCGAGGGCTACCGCAACTGGCTGGGCCTGGTCACCGGCACCCTCGAGGAGTCGTTCGAGAAGAACGGCAAGACCGTGGTGCGCCGCATGAACGCCGACCGCAGCTACACCAGCCCGCAGGGCGGCAGCTTCACGCTGCACGGCCGCTCCATGATGCTGCTGCGCAACGTCGGCCACCTGATGACCAACCCGGCCGTGCTGCTCAATGGCGAGGAAGTCTTCGAGGGCATCATGGATGCCCTGATCACTGCCCTGATCACCCGTCGCGTGCGCAACGACAAGGCCAACATCGCCCTGGTCAACTCGCGCACCGGCTCGACCTACATCGTCAAGCCCAAGATGCACGGCCCGGAAGAAGTCGCCTTCGCGGTCGAGCTCTTCGCCGCTGCCGAAGACGCCGTCGGCCTGCCGCGCAACACGCTGAAGATCGGCATCATGGATGAAGAGCGTCGCACCTCGGTGAACCTCAAGGAGTGCATCCGCCAGGCCAGCGAGCGCACCATCTTCATCAACACCGGCTTCATGGACCGTACCGGTGACGAGATCCACACCTCGATGGAAGCCGGCCCGGTGGTGCGCAAGGACGACGTCAAGAAGCAGGCCTGGATCGCTGCCTACGAGCGTCGCAACGTCTCCATCGGTCTCGCCTGCGGCCTGCAGGGTCGCGCCCAGATCGGCAAGGGCATGTGGCCCAAGCCCGACGAGATGAAGGAAATGGTCGCCACCAAGTCGGCCCACCCGAATGCCGGCGCCACCTGCGCCTGGGTGCCGAGCCCGACCGGTGCCGTGCTGCACGCGCTGCACTACCACCAGGTCAACGTGAAGGCCCGCCAGGACGAGCTCAAGCTGGTCGCCGGCGATCCGGTCGATGCCATCCTCAACCCGCCGCTGGCCGCCAACCCGGACTGGACGGACGCCGAGAAGCTGGCCGAGCTGGAAAACAACTGCCAGGGCATCCTCGGCTACGTGGTGCGCTGGGTCGACCTCGGCGTCGGCTGCTCCAAGGTGCCCGACATCAACAACGTCGGCCTCATGGAAGACCGTGCCACGCTGCGCATCTCCAGCCAGCATATCGCCAACTGGCTGCGTCATGGCGTGGTCTCGGCCGAGCTGGTCATGGACGTGATGAAGCGCATGGCCATCATCGTTGACCAGCAGAACGCCAGCGACCCGCTGTACACGCCGATGGCACCGGGCTTCGACGGACTCGCCTTCAAGGCGGCCTGCGAGCTGGTGTTCGACGGGTGCAAGCAGCCCAGCGGCTACACCGAGCCGGTGCTGCACCGCTCGCGTCTGCAGCTCAAGGCCGCTCGCGCCTGATCCGTTGTCCGCCGTCCCGCACGGCGGACCGTGATCGAGCAGAAAGCCGTCGCCCGGCAGCGGGCGGCGGCTTTTTTTTCGCCCCGGCCTCGCTTATGGTCGGTGCAGTGATGCCTTCGAGATGTCTTGTCATGACCCACAGCCAGCCCGGAATACTTGCCAGCCTGCCGGATCAGGCGCGCTACATCAGCCTGCAGCTTGCCGACACCGGCGATCTGGTCGCGGCACTGCGGCGTCTGCAGACGCTGGCTGACGGCAAGGCCACGGTCGTCGCCCTCGGGCAGGATGTGCTGCGGGCGCTGGGCCATGACATGCCCGGCCTGCGCGCCGGCCCGGTCATTCCCGGCAGCCTGGTGCCGATTCCCTGCCATCCGGTGTCCCTGTGGCTGTGGCTGCGCGGCAGCGATCGCGGCGAGCTGCTGCATCGCGAGCGTCAGCTGGTACAGGCACTGCAGCCGGCGTTCGCGCGTCATCACAGCGTCGAGGCCTTCCTGCACGAACAGGGCAGGGACCTGACCGGCTACGAGGACGGTACCGAGAATCCGCAGGGCGATGACATCGCCCGGGTGGCGACGGTGGCGGTTGGGGGCGGTGACGGTCTGGAAGGCTCCAGCTTTGTCGCGGTGCAGCAGTGGCTGCATGATTTCGAGGACTTCGACGCCATGTCGCCGACGGCACAGGACATGGCCATCGGCCGTCGTCGTGCTGACAACGAGGAGCTTGACGAGGCTCCGGACAGTGCCCACGTCAAGCGCACCGCGCAGGAGAGCTTCAGCCCGGAGGCCTTTGTCTGGCGCCGTTCCATGCCCTGGGTTGCCGGTCATCACGGCGGCCTGATGTTTGTCGCCTTCGGCAGTTCGCTGGATGCCTTCGAGGCCCAGCTGACACGCATGAGTGGCGCCGAGGACGGCATCGTCGACGCCCTGTTCCGCTTCAGCCGGCCAGTCAACGGCGCCTACCTCTGGTGCCCGCCGCTGCGTGACGCGCGCCTGGATCTCGCCCGCCTGGGATTGTGACTGTAGCAGAACTCCGGAGTCACGATTTCTGGTATAACACAGCTTGCAATACGACCTTGGTCCCAGTGCCATTTCAACAACAAGATGGAGCCTGTCATGAGCCGTTACGCCTCCCGATCCACCCTGCTGCATTGCTTCATGCTGTGGGCCGAAACCAGCCCGCGGCAGGTCTACATGACCCAGCCGATGCCGGGCGGACAAACCCTTGAAATCACCTGGGGCGAGGCTGCTGATCAGGTCAAGCGCGTTGCCAATCACATCAAGTCGCTGAATCTGCCGGCGCAATCCAGCATTGCCCTGCTGGGGCGCAACAGTGCGCACTGGATTCTTGCCGACCTCGCGATCTGGATGGCCGGCCACGTCACCGTGCCGCTGTACCCGACGCTGAACTGGGACACCGCCGAGTACGTGCTCGATCATGCCGAAGTCAAGCTGCTGATGATCGGCAAGATGGATGGCGTTGCCGACGGCTGGAACGACATCGGCCCGAACCTGCCGGAAGACCTGCCCAAGATCGGTCTGCCGCTGTGCCCGCGCAGCGACATCCCGCAGTGGAAGGACATCGTCGCCGGTACCGAACCGGTCAGCGAGGTGGTGCTGCCGGCCACCGACGCGCTCGCCACCATCGTCTACACCTCGGGCAGCACCGGTCGCCCGAAGGGCGTCATGCACAGTTTCGGCACCATGGTGTCGGTCGCCAACGCGCTGCGTGACACCTACAAGATCTCGCGCAACGAGCGGATGCTGTCCTACCTGCCGCTGGCCCACGTCGCCGAGCGTGCGGTGGTCGAGACCGCCTCGCTGTACTTCGGCTTCCAGGTGTTCTTTGCCGACAAGCTGGAAACCTTCCAGCAGGACCTGCAGCGCGCGCGTCCCACCGTGTTCTTCTCGGTGCCGCGTCTGTGGACCAAGTTCTACCTGGCCATCAACGAGAAGCTGCCGCCGTCCAAGCAGAAGGTGCTGTTCAACCTGCCCATCATTTCCACGCTGGTGAAGCGGAAGATTCTCAAGCAGCTGGGTCTGGACCAGGTGCGCCTGGCCATCACGGCATCGGCACCGCTGCCGCCGAACATCCTGCAGTGGTACCACGGCATCGGTCTGGAGCTGCTGGATGTCTACGGCATGTCCGAGAACTTCGGCTATTCGCACGGCTCGCGTCCGGGTGAGGTGCGCCCCGGCTATGTCGGCCACGCCAACCCCGGCGTGCAGTGCAAGATCGCCGACAACGGCGAAGTGCTGGTGAAGAGCCCGGGCCAGATGATGGGCTACTACAAGGCCCCGGAGAAGACCGCCGAAGACCTCACCGATGACGGCTTCCTGAAGACCGGTGACCGTGGCGAGATCGACGAGCAGGGCCGCCTCAAGATCACCGGCCGCGTCAAGGAGCTGTTCAAGTGCTCCAAGGGCAAGTACATCGCCCCGGTGCCCATCGAGCAGAAGCTCAACAACCACCCCAAGGTCGAAGTCATCTGCGTCACCGGCCCGGGTCAGCCGCAGCCGTTCGCGCTCTTCATGCTGTCGCTGGATGCCCAGGCCGAGCTCAAGGACGGCCGTCTCGACAAGGCCACGCTGACCGAGGAGTTCAAGTCCCTGCTGGCCAGCGTCAACGCCACCCTCGAGGACCACGAGAAGCTGGATTACGTCGTGGTGGTCAAGGACCAGTGGACCATGGACAACGGCTACCTGACGCCGACCATGAAGATCAAGCGCAACATCATCGAGGACCGCTATCTGCCGAACGCCGATGCCTGGCTGGCCATGCGTCAGAAAGTGGTCTGGGAGGACTGAGTCCGGCCGCCCCGTTCCTGGCGCTGTCTGGCGCACAGGGGCGGGGCGGTTGTCATCCCGGCGGGTGCGCCGTGATGGTTCCCGCGGAAAACAAAAAACCGGCTTTCGCCGGTTTTTTCATGCCACCTGCACGGGGTCAGCGCACACGGTAGGTGATGCGGCCCTTGGTCAGGTCATAAGGCGTCATTTCGACCTTGACCTGGTCACCCGTGAGAATGCGGATGTAGTGCTTGCGCATCTTGCCGGAGATGTGAGCGGTGACAATGTGACCGTTTTCCAGTTTGACGCGGAACATGGTGTTGGGCAGGGTATCGACGACAACACCATCAAATTCGATCTGATCTTCTTTCGACATGCAGCAAGGGCCTCGGGGGCAGTCAGTGGTAAAGGCAGAAGCAGGCTGCCCACAAAACCGCCGCATTGTGCATGAAAATCCTGGCGCTGGCAAAGGTCATCGAGCCAGCAGCCATTCGCCCTCGATCAGCAGCTCCAGCGGGCGGAATTGCGACTTGTAGCGCATGCGCGGCGCATGCCGCACCCAGTAGCCCAGGTAGAGATGGCCCAGGCCCTGGCGCCGGGTCTCGGCTATCTGCCAGAGAATGGCGTAGGTGCCGAGGCTGCGTGCGGTTTCCTGCGGATCATAGAAGGTGTAGACGGCAGACAGGCCGTCGTCGACGACATCGGTGACGGCGATCGCGACCAGCCGGCCGTCAATGCGGAATTCGGCGAAGAAGGTCTCGGACCAGTCACAGGTGAGAAACTCGCGATACTGCCGGGGTGTGGGCGGATACATGTCGCCGTCGCGGTGGCGACTGGCGATGTAGCGCGCGTAGAGGCTGTAGTGGGCTTCATCCCAGGCCGCCGGCACGCAGGTGACGGTGATGTCCTGGTTGCTTTTCCAGCAGCGCTTGTGGCTGCGGCTGGGCACGAACGAAGCCACCGGGATGCGCACCGAGATGCAGGCGCGGCAGCTCTCGCACTGCGGCCGGTACACGTAGTTGCCGCTGCGCCGGAAACCGAGCATGGACAGGTGACTGTAAAGCGCCGGGGTCATGTCCGACTCGGGGTCGGCAAACAGCGTCACCGCCTTGCGCTGCTCGAGATAGCTGCAGTCATGCGGCGAGGTGGTGAAGAACTTCAGTGAAGAGGCGCTGCTCATGACCCGGTCCCTTGAGACATCACCGGAAACCCCTCCTCGCGCAGGAGGGCCTCGGCATGATTCCACTGTGGCGCAGGCTGCTCAACAAGTCGAGTGACAAACGACAGATATCGTGTACGGGGGATGGTTGTCGCGCCCAGGCTGAGCAGATGCGGGTTGGGCAGCTGGCAGTCGAGCACGGGCCACTGCCAGCGGACGGCAAGACGCATCAAGGCCCAGAACGCCAGCTTGGAGGCATCGCTGGCATGACTGAACATGGATTCGCCGCAGAACAGGCCGCCGCAGTTGACGCCATAGAGGCCGCCGACCAGGGTGCCGTGCCGGTACACCGCGATGCAGTGCGCGAGACCCAGGTCATGCAGCTGGCGATAGGCCGCCTGCATGTCGGGGCTGATCCAGGTGCCTCCGGCGCCGGCACGGGGCCCGGCACAACCGGCCAGCACGGCGTCGAAGTCCCGGTCAACGGCCAGCATCCAGCCACTGCGACGACGCTGCTGACGCAGGCTGCGACTGGCGTCGAACTGCTCGGGGAAGATCACGCCGCGCGGGTCCGGTGACCACCAGAGCACCGGCTCGCCCTCGTTGTACCAGGGAAAGATGCCCTGCCGGTAGGCCGAGACCAGGCGGGCAGGGGAGAGATCGGCACCGGCCGCGAGCAGGCCGGCGGGCTCGGTCAGCGCCTGCCCGGGCGGAGGAAACGGGTCGTCAGCCTCCAGCCAGGGCAGATGGACCATGCCGGTCGACGCGCCTCAGTGGCCCAGCGCGTCCAGGTACTTCTCGGCATCGAGCGCGGCCATGCAGCCGGCACCCGCCGAGGTGATGGCCTGGCGGTAGACGTGGTCGGCAATGTCGCCGGCGGCGAACACGCCGGGCACGCTGGTGGCGGTGGCATTGCCCTCGCTGCCGCCCTTGACCGAGATGTAGCCGTTGGCCATGGCGAGCTGACCGGCAAAGATGTCCGAGTTCGGCTTGTGGCCGATGGCAATGAAGATGCCGGCCACCGGCACGATCTGCTCGTTGCCATCCACGGTGGAGCGCAGGCGGGCATTGCAGACGCCGGAGTCATCACCCAGCACTTCCTGCAGGGCGTGGTTCCAGATGATGCTGATCTTGCCGGCCTTTTCCTTCTCGAACAGGTGGTCCTGGAGGATCTTCTCGGACTTCAGCTTGTCACGGCGATGCACCAAGGTGACGTGTTCGGCGATGTTCGACAGGTACAGCGCCTCTTCCACGGCGGTGTTGCCGCCGCCGACCACCATGACGCGCTGGCCACGGTAGAAGAAGCCGTCGCAGGTGGCGCAGGCGCTGATGCCGCGACCCATGAAGGCGGTTTCCGACTCCAGGCCGAGGTACTGGGCCGAGGCACCGGTGGCGATGATCAGAGCGTCACAGGTGTATTCGGCGCTGTCGCCGCTGAGCACGAAGGGGCGCTGGTCGAGCTTGACGGCATTGATGTGGTCATAAACCACCTGGGTGCCGAAGCGCTCGGCATGGCGCTGCATGCGCTCCATCAGGGCCGGACCGGTGAGGCCTTCGACGTCGCCGGGCCAGTTGTCGACTTCCGTGGTGGTGGTGAGCTGGCCGCCGGCCTGCATGCCGGTGATGACCACCGGTTGCAGGTTGGCGCGCGCGGCGTAGACAGCGGCGGTGTAGCCGGCCGGACCGGAACCCAGGATGATCAGACGGTGGTGCACACTGGCCATGGAAACTCCGCGAATAAGGGTAAAAGACAGGCGATCAGTATAGCAGGGGCCATGCCAAGGTCGACGCTGACCGCTACAATGATCGCATTGATGATGAAGGAAAATGCCTGTGTCCGCGTCTCGACAACCCGCTGACGAAAATGCCGGCAACAAGCCCGGGCTGCGCGAGATCCGCACCCTGGTCTGGTTGCTGTTCGCCGGCTTCACTTTGCTGGCGCTCGCCAGCCATGATCCATCGGACAGCGCCTGGACGCGTGTCGGCAACGAGCCGGTGCGCAATGCCGGCGGCGTGCTCGGTGCCTGGATGGCCGATGTGCTGGGCTTTCTTCTGGGCGGCCTGGCCTGGGCCGTCCCCGCGCTGCTGATCTGGCGCGTGATGCTGCTCTGGCGCCAGCCGGCCGGTGCGCTGACCGGCCTGCGTCAGGCGCTGGCCTGGCTGATTGCCATGTTCTCGCTGGCAGCGCTGCTGCAGCTGCATTTCGTCACGCCGGGGCATGGTCTGGAAAATGCCGCCGGCGGCGTGCTGGGGCAGACCCTGGGCATGGCCATGTGGCGCTACACCGGCATCATGGGCAGCTCGCTGATCCTGATCACGGTATTCCTGCTGTCCGTGACGCTGGCCAGCGGCCTGTCCTGGTCGTGGCTGCTGCAGCGCATCGGCAGCGGCCTGTGGCTGGCCGCGACCGGGCTCTGGTCCATGGCCAGACCGGCGGCGGGGGAGGTCGGCAATCGCCTGAAGAACACCGTGGCCGAAGGCTGGGAGCAGCACCAGGCCGCCCGCTCGGCAGCCGCTGCCGAACGTGCCGACAAGGCCGTGGCGGCCGCCGCTGCGCCGCAATCCGTGCCGGCTGCCCCGTCGGCGACACCGGCCGTTCGCATCGAGCCCACACTGTCGTCGGGCAGTTTCGCGCCCGTGATGCCGCAGGCACAGGCCATGCCGATGGCCGCACCGGTTGCCGCATCTGTCGTGCCAGCGCCGGTGTCGTCCGGCCTGCCGGCTGCCATGCCCGTTGACCACGACGCCAGTGATGACGACCTGCCCTGGGACACTGACGAGCCGTCGGCTCCGCGTGCGCCAACCGTGGTCGTGCCCTCGGCTGCGGGTATTGCGGCTGGCGCGGCAGCGGTCACGGCCTCAGGCATCGCGATCGCGCCGCTGGGCAGCGTGCAGCCGGCCAGTGCCACCCCGGCAGCGGTCACGCCACGACCGACCGCCAAGCCGGTGATCCAGCGCATCAGTGACGGCTCAACACTGCCCAGCCTGGCCTTGCTGGATGCGCCCGAGCCGCGCGGCAAGAAGGGCTACACGGTCGAGACCCTGGAGGCCATGTCGCGCCTGCTCGAGATCAAGCTCAAGGAATTCAACGTCGACGCCACCGTGGTCGCGGTGCAGCCCGGTCCGGTCATCACGCGCTTCGAGATCCAGCCGGCCGCCGGGGTCAAGGTCGCGCGCATCACCAACATCGCCAAGGATCTGGCACGTGCCATGGCCATGGTGTCGGTGCGCGTGGTCGAGGTCATCCCGGGCAAGTCCGTGGTCGGCATCGAGGTGCCCAACCAGGACCGCGAGATGGTGCGTCTGTCCGAGATCCTGTCGTCGCAGGCCTTCGCCTCGCGCCCGAGCCCGCTGACGCTGGCGCTGGGCAAGGACATCGCCGGCAACCCCATCGTCTCCGACCTGGCGCGCATGCCTCACCTGCTGGTCGCCGGCACCACCGGCTCGGGCAAGTCGGTGGGTGTAAACGCCATGATCCTTTCCATGCTGTTCAAGGCCACGCCGGCCGAGCTGCGCCTGATCATGATCGACCCCAAGATGCTGGAGCTGTCGGTCTACGACAAGATTCCGCACCTGCTGACTCCCGTGGTCACCGACATGAAGGATGCCGCCAACGCGCTGCGCTGGTGCGTGGCCGAGATGGAGCGCCGCTACAAGCTGATGTCCAAGCTCGGCGTGCGCAACCTCGAGGGCTACAACAAGAAGGTGGCCGAGGCCATCGCCGCCGGCGAGCCGATCAAGGACCCGCTCTGGCGCCCGGGCGAGGACATCTTCCAGGAAGAGGCCGCCGACCTCGGCAAGCTGCCCTTCATCGTGGTCATCATCGACGAGTTCGCCGACATGATCATGATCGTCGGCAAGAAGGTCGAGGAGCTGATCGCGCGCATCGCGCAGAAGGCGCGTGCCGCCGGCATCCACCTGATCCTGGCCACGCAGCGCCCGTCGGTGGACGTCATCACCGGCCTGATCAAGGCCAACGTGCCGACCCGCATCGCCTTCCAGGTCAGCTCGCGCATCGACTCGCGCACCATCCTCGACCAGGGTGGCGCCGAAATGCTGCTGGGTCACGGTGACATGCTGTTCCTGCCGCCTGGCACCAGCCTCACGGAACGTGTTCACGGTGCCTTTGTCAGCGACGACGAGGTTCACCGCGTTTGTGGTGACTGGCGCAGTCGCGGAGAGCCGGACTACATCGACGAGATTCTCGAAGGCAGCCTCGAAGTCACCGACAGCGGTGGCAAGAGTGGCGGCTTCGGAGGCTTCGACGATGTCGGCGGTGATCCGGAACAGGACGCGCTCTATGACGAAGCGGTGTCCTTTGTGCTGGAGACGAGACGTCCGTCGATCTCGTTCGTGCAGCGCAAGTTCAAGATCGGCTACAACCGCGCTGCCCGCCTGATCGAGGCAATGGAGAACGCGGGTGTGGTGTCGCCGATGCAGAGCAATGGCCAGCGTGAAGTCATGGTACCGAGCCGCAACGAATGAGGGGAGAACCCCAGGTGAATGCTGACTTTACGCTGTTCCGCCGTGTTTCCCTGATCGCCGTGCTGGCGATCGCGCTGCCCGCTGCCGCCCATGCGGCGGCGGCAGACGCCAGTGCTGCCCTGGCGCAACGCCTGAAAAGCCTGAACACCTTCCAGGCCGATTTCACCCAGACCAGCCAGCAGACCGGCAAGGCGCCCACCGTGGTCACCGGCAGCCTGAGCCTGAGCAAGCCGGGCCTGTTCCGCTGGGCCGTGCACCAGCCCTATCAGCAGTTGATCGTCTCGGATGGCAAGGAGGTGAGGGTGCATGACCCTGACCTGATGCAGATGACCATACGCCCGCTCGGCAAGGACATGGGCCAGACCCCGGCGCTGCTGCTCTCCGGCGATGCCAAGCTGCTGCAGCAGCAGTTCCGCGTCAGCGAGAAGAAGCGCCTGCTGCAGACCGAATACCAGCTCACGCCACGTGCCAAGGATGCGCTGTTCGCCTCCGTGAGCCTGCAGTTCAAGGGCAAGACACCGACCGTGATGCGGCTCAAGGACAGCCTCGGCCAGCAGACCCTGATCGAGTTCCGCAATCTGCGCCTGAACACCACGCTGGCGCCGTCGCTGTTCCGCTTCGAACCGCCCAAGGGCACCGACATCATCCGCGAATGAGACCGGCAACGACGACAGGTCAGGAGGCAGACCATGCGTGACACGCCCTGGCAGCCCCTGGCGGCACGCCTGCGCCCGTCCAGCCTGGACGAGTACGTGGGGCAGCAGCACCTGCTGGCGCGTGGCCGGCCGCTGCGCGAGGCGCTGGAGAACGGCCAGCTGCACTCCATGATCCTGTGGGGGCCGCCCGGCGTCGGCAAGACCACGCTGGCGCGGCTGATGTGCAGTGCCTGTGATGCCCGCTTCCTGGCCCTGTCGGCGGTGCTGTCGGGGGTCAAGGAGATCCGCGCCGCCATCGAGGAGGCGCAGTTCTACCGCCAGAGCGGTCAGCGCACCGTGCTCTTCGTCGATGAGGTGCACCGCTTCAACAAGTCGCAGCAGGACGCCTTTCTGCCCCATGTCGAGGACGGCACGCTGATCTTCATCGGTGCCACCACCGAGAACCCGTCCTTCGAGCTCAACCAAGCGCTGCTGTCGCGCGCCCGTGTCTACGTGTTGAAGTCGCTGGCACCTGAAGACCTGCAGGGCCTGCTGCAGCATGCCTGCAACGATGCGCGCGGCCTGGCGGAGCGTGATGCCCGCTTCACGGACACCGAGCTCAAGGCCATTGCCCATGCTGCCGATGGCGATGCGCGCCGCGCGCTGAACCTGCTGGAGCTGGCCGCCGACCTCGCCGAGGCCGGTGACGGCACGCTGGGCGAGGCGGGTCTTGCCGAGGTGCTGCAAGGCAGCCTGCGCCGCTTTGACAAGGGCGGCGACGACTTCTATGACCAGATCTCGGCACTGCACAAGTCGGTGCGCGGATCCGACCCCGATGCCGCGCTGTACTGGCTGTGCCGCATGCTCGACGGCGGCGCCGACCCGTACTACCTGGCTCGACGCATCATCCGCATGGCCTGGGAAGACATCGGCCTCGCCGACCCGCGCGCCTTGCAGATCGCCAACGACGCGGCCCAGACCTACGAGCGCCTGGGCAAGCCCGAAGGCGAACTGGCGCTGGGCCAGGCGGTGATCTACCTCGCCGTGGCCGCCAAGAGCAACGCCGGCTACAACGCCTACAACGCGGCACGCGCCTTTGTCGCCAAGGACAGCAGCCGCGAGGTGCCGGTGCATCTGCGCAACGCCCCGACCAAGCTGATGAAGGAGCTGGGCTACGGCCACGCCTACCGTTACGCGCATGACGAGCCGCATGCCTATGCAGCGGGCGAGCGCTACCTGCCTGAAGACATGCCGGAACCACGCTGGTACCAGCCGGTGCCACGCGGGCTGGAGATCAAGATCGGCGACAAGCTGGTGTTTCTGCGGAAGCTGGACAAGGAGGCGGGGAAGGGGTGAGACCCCGTTCGGTTGATTGGCGAAAGCCGACAATCTGAACTTCACTTCATGTCATGAGCGCCCTGGCAATTGTGGCCGCCGGGGCTCGGGTGTATCCTGAAAGATACGAGCATGCCATGAAGACCATCCTCACAACGGACGTGTTCGATGACTGGTTCGCGGGCTTGCGCGACCTGATCGCAGTCCACCGCATTCAGATGCGTATCGACCGTGCCGAATAGGGTCACTTCGGCGACTGCAAACCAGTCGGCGAAGGTGTTTCAGAGATGCGTATTCACCATGGCCCCGGTTACCGGTTGTATTTCGTGCAGCGTGGGCGGGAAGTCGTGATTCTGCTGGCCGGCGGCGACAAATCCACACAGCGCCGTGATATCAGGAGCGCGCTAGAGCTGGCGCGACAACTTTGAAAGAGGCTGACATGGGCACCATCAAACTGCGCAAGTGGGACAGTGCCGAATACCTCAAGACCGAGGAAGACATGGTGATGTATCTGCAAGCCTGTCTGGAGGAGGCGGGGGATGATGCCGCCTTCATCGCCAAGGCGCTGGGCGTGATCGCTCGAGCGAAGGGCATGACAGGCCTGGCTCGCGATACCGGGCTTGGCCGGGAAAGCCTTTACAAGGCGCTGTCGGAAGAAGGCAACCCCAGCTTCGCGACCATCCTCAAGGTCAGTCAGGCGTTGGGACTGCGGTGGACTGTTGTGGCGGCTTGAGGTGACTGCTGCCGCAATTGGTTGGGTTTTCTACGACAATTAAATCAGGATGGGATCCAGATCCGTAAGCGCCGAAGTCCGACCAGATTATTTCAGTCATCGGCTCATGCGAGAACATGCAGTCTTCCCCGACTGAAAGCAGCCAAGGGCATGCTGAGGGCGTTTAACGCCTGAATTAAGCCGCGCCGCGAAGCGGCGTCGGCTTGAATGAATTGTTAGACAAGGGCTTCACTTGCTGGAGATAAATGTGTCACGAGCTATGTTGCCAATGATGTTCGTGGTGACGGAATCAAACGTTGCCCCAACAATCCCCCCGACTAGCGGTATTGCTTTGCCAAGATTGACGGCCCCCTTTTCTCCGAACTTTGTTAGAAGCCTAAACCCTACTTTTTGGTTTATGGCTGTTATGGTCTTTCCACTCACGTTCTTAATTGCATTCTCTGTAAGCTTCCTGCCCACAACGATGCCAATGTCCTTCATTATGTCCTTGGCTGCATTGCCGGTCAGGCATGTATAAACTAGAGCCTTTACTCGGTCATCTTTCAGGTCGTGACCGCCGAGGTGTGCAATGGCAGCGATCATGCGAATCTGGACATACATGACGCTAGCGATATTGGCTGGGATAGTTACGGGCATCACAATGATGCCGCCAAGGCCAGTCAGGAACCCAGACGTTCCGGCCTTTGTGTTTTGCCAACGGATCAATGAGTTGGCTTGATCTATCTTTGACCCCTCCACCTTCATGTAGCTCTCGGCGATTTCGCTCGCCGAATCCATGCCAGCTACGCCATTGACTGCCTTGTCATACGCAAAGTCCAGTGCGCGCATGATCGCGCCTTCCGTCAAGCCTTTCGACACACTTGCCCCCTTGTCTAACTTAAATTCGACCGCAGTGATGCGGTATAAAAAACATGACTGGCGGTATAAAGCAGAAAGTCTGATGAAATATCCAAGCCCATCAACCCCTTGGAAAAACACGCACAGCACTCCCTGCCAACACCTGCCGCAAATCCACTGCCACCGAGCATGCCATCGCCACCACGCCCGCAACAGCTCCGTCCGACAGGCTGCCACGCGCACGGCAACCCGAGTACAGCAGCACCCATCCGGCCCGCTTCTCGACTATCATTGTCACATCACCATTCCACACCGTTTCAAGGACCTCCCTCCATGCTGGACCCGAAACTGCTGCGCCATGACCATGCCTCCGTTTCTGCCGCACTGGCCAAGCGCCATGTCGCCTTCGACAGCGAGGTCTGGACCGCGCTGGAGGCCCGTCGCCGCGATCTGCAGGTCGAGACCGAGCGTCTGCAGGGCGAGCGCAACGCCGGCTCCAAGCGCTTCGGCATGGCCAAGAAGGCGGGCGAAAACACCGATGCGCTGCAGGCCGAAATGACCGCCATCAACACGCGTCTGGCCGAGGTCGAGCAGGCCCTGGCAGCGGTGCAGGCAGAATGGCAGACGCTGGCCCTGGCGGTGCCCAATCTGCCTCACGACAGCGTGCCGGCCGGCAAGGGCGAGGATGACAACGTCGAGGTGCGGCGCTGGGGCACGCCCGGTGAATACGCCTTCGAGGCGCGCGATCACGTCGATCTCGGCGAGGTGCTGGGCATGGATTTCGACCGTGCCAGCAAGCTCTCCGGCGCGCGTTTCACCGTGCTCAGGGGCGATCTCGCACGTCTGCATCGCGGCCTGACCCAGTTCATGCTTGACATGCACACGCGCCAGCATGGCTACGAGGAGCTCTACGTTCCCTATCTGGTCAATGCCGACAGCCTGCAGGGCACCGGCCAGCTGCCCAAGTTCGCCGATGACCTGTTCAAGCTGCAGGGCGAGCGTGAGCTGTACCTGATTCCGACCGCCGAGGTGCCGGTGACCAACCTGCACCGCGACGAGATCCTGCCGGCCGCCGATCTGCCGCGCCGCTATGTCGCGCACACGCCGTGCTTCCGCAGCGAGGCCGGCTCCTACGGCCGCGATACCCGCGGCATGATCCGTCAGCACCAGTTCGAGAAGGTCGAACTGGTGCAGTTCGTGCGTCCCGAGGAGTCCGATGCCGCGCTGGAGACCCTGACCGGCCATGCCGAGGCCGTGCTGCAGGCGCTGGAGCTGCCGTATCGGGTCATGCTGCTGTGCGGTGGCGACATGGGCTTCTCGGCCTGCAAGACCTACGACCTCGAGGTCTGGCTGCCGGGGCAGGGCAAGTACCGCGAGATTTCCTCCTGCTCGAATTTCGGCAGCTTCCAGGCGCGCCGTCTGCAGGCCCGCTACCGTCATCCGGACACCGGCAAGCCGGATCTGCTGCACACCCTCAACGGCTCCGGCCTGGCGGTCGGCCGCACCCTGGTGGCGGTGCTGGAAAACGGCCAGCAGGCCGACGGCAGCATCCGCATTCCGGCCGCACTGCAGCCCTATGTCGGCGGTCTGACCCAGCTCAGCTCGGTGCGGAGCTGATTCATGGAAACCTTGCCGCTGGGGTTCCGACTGCAGGACAGACCCTGCCTGGTGGTCGGCGGCGGCGACATCGCCGCACGCAAGGCCTCGCTGGTGCTGCGCGCCGGTGCGCGGGTGACGCTGGTCGCGCCCGAGGTGCTGCCATCCCTGCGTGCCGACATCAAGGCACAGGGCGGCACGGTGCAGCTGCGTCGCTTCCAGGAAGATGACGTCGTCGGCAACGTGCTGGTCATTGCCGCCACCAGCGACGAGGCGGTCAATGCCGCCGTGTCGCAGGCTTGCCAGGCCCGCAGCATCCCGGTCAACGTGGTCGATGCGCCGGCGCTGTGCACGGTCATCTTCCCGGCCATCATCGATCGCTCGCCACTGCTCATCGGCATCTCCAGCAATGGCGTGTCGCCGGTGCTGGCGCGACGTCTGCGCGGCAGGATCGAGTCGCTGATTCCTGCGGCCTACGGTCGTCTCGCCAGCCTGCTGGGCGAATTCCGCAAGCAGGCCAAGCAGCACTTTCCCGATGCCTCGGCACGTCGCCAGTTCTGGGAGTCGGTGCTGGACGGTCCGCTGCCCGAGCTGGTGTTCGGCGGCCGTGAGGCCGAAGCGCGCCAGCAACTGGCCGGACTGCTGGAGAATCCGGCAAAGCCGCCCTCCGGCGAGGTCTACCTGGTCGGCGCCGGGCCCGGCGACCCGGACCTGCTCACCTTCAAGGCGCTGCGTCTGATGCAGCAGGCCGATGTCGTGGTCTATGACCGTCTGGTGAGCGCGCCCATTCTGGATCTCTGCCGCCGTGATGCCGACCGGATCTATGTCGGCAAGGCGAGGGCGGATCACGCCCTGCCGCAGGAAGACATCAACGGCCTGCTGGTGCGTCTGGCGCGCGAGGGCAAGCGCGTCTGCCGTCTCAAGGGCGGTGACCCGTTCATCTTCGGCCGTGGCGGCGAAGAGATCGAGGAACTGGCCGATGCCGGCATTCCGTTCCAGGTCGTGCCCGGCATCACCGCCGCCAGTGGCTGTGCGGCGTATTCCGGCATTCCGCTGACGCACCGTAACCATGCCCAGTCGGTACGCTTCGTCACCGGCCATCTCAAGGACGGCACCCCGGATCTGCCCTGGGCAGAGCTGGTGCATCCCAACCAGACGCTGGTGCTGTACATGGGTCTGGTCAGTCTCGGCCCGATCCGTGAGCAGCTGCTGGCGCACGGCCTGCCGATCAGCACGCCGGTCGCGATGATCTCGCGTGGCACCACGCCTCAGCAGCAGGTCGTCACGGGCACCCTGCAGGACATCACCGACAAGCTGGCAGCCACGCCGCTGCCGGCACCGACGCTGATCATCGTTGGCGACGTGGTGACGCTGCGCGAGCGACTGAACTGGTTCCGCGACTAGTCCGCCACCTGCAATTCACGCGCCCGCGTGAACACGTAACGCAGCTTTTCATACTCGAACGGCGAGTTGAGCTGGCCGTAATTCAGCGGCACCGCCTCGCGGGTATCGACCACGCGCAGCGCGATCAGATAGGGCTGTTCGGCCTGCAAGGTGGCGGCGCCAAGCAGGTCTATGGCGCTCTCGATGTTGATGTCGACAACCTGGCCGCCGGCATCCCGGACATTCGACGGTCCCAGCAGCGGCAGCATCAGGAACGGGCCGGACGGCACGCCATAGAAGCCCAGGGTCTGGCCGAAGTCTTCGCTTTGCCGCGCCAGGCCGAGCCGGGTCGCCGGATCCCAGAGCCCGGCAATGCCCACTGTGGTGTTGAGCAGCAGGCGGGCGCCGGTGCTGCCGCTGCGCACGATCTTGCCCTGCAGCACGCTGTTGACCAGGTTGCTGACATCGCCCAGGTTGGCGAACACGTTGCGCACGCCGCTGCGCACCGGCGCGGGCACGAAGAACCGGTAGTAGCGCATGGTAGGCACCAGCACGCGCTGGTCCAGCTGCAGATTGAGCAGGTACATGCGCCGGTTGAACGGCTCCAGCGGGTCATGCACCTTGAGCGCCTTGAGCGTGGCGCGCTCGAAGCGGTCCGGTGCGCCGTCGATCTGGTGGAAGCGCAGCGAGGCGACAGGGTTGCTGAAGCCTTCGTCATGGCTGGCCGGTGCTGTCGTCGCTGCCGCCAGCGCCAGACCGGAGGCGAGCAGGGCAGGGATGCCGATGCCGGCAAGGCAGAGCTTATTCATGGAAGAACGCCAGCATGTCCGCCACGTTGCGGCGGTAGTTCATGTTGCCCAGGTGCCCGCCTGACGGGTACACGGTGAGCCGGTCGGCAAACACCGCGCGCAGCCAGGCCAGATCGCCGGGCACCAGGATCAGGTCGTCGGCATTGGTCATCACCGCAATGCGCGGATTGTCACGCAGGTGCTCCTCGATAGCCGCCAGTCCGGTTTCCTCGATCAGGGACTTGATGTCTTCACCGTCAAAGCGCTTGCGCCAGAACGGCAGCAGCTGGGTCCGGATGTAGCAGTTGAAGTTGCATTGCAGCGCCTGCGCGAAATACGGCGTCAGCGAGGTACCGTTGGTCAGGCGCTTGCCGGGCGGCACGATGAGGCCGCGCTGATTGACCAGGTCCGAGGTGAACACGATGTCGGAGGCGGCAAAGCGGAAGACCGTGCCGATCAGCATGGCCATTTCCTCGTTGGTCAGGCCCTGTTCCGACTGCTGGAACTCGTAGAGCATGGCGGCATCCAGACGCAGTCCGCCTCGGTCCCGGAAAAACGTCGCCAGCTTGCTGAAAATATGATCATAGAAGGTCTGCGTGTCACTGACGCCACGCACCGAGACATTGACCAGCTTGTCAAGCTGGCCCACCGATGCGAACAGGTTCACCGGCGGATTTATCATCAAAACCCGTTTGAAATCAAACACCTGATTGATGCTGTCGAGCTGGCTAACAAAGCCGGCATGGAGTCCGCCCAGGCTGTAGCCGGTGAGCAGATAGCGCGTGACCTCGACATCCGGATGCCTGTTGCGGATTTCCTGCATGACGCGGTAGAGATCGCGTGCGTCCTCGCGGCTGAAACCCGGCGTGGCGAAGCGCGAAGCCGCCGACATGAAGTCGTAGCTGGTCGGCGATGACAGCTGCACGACGTGATAGCCGGCCTGATAGTAGACGCGCTTGAGAAACTCCATGCTGCCGGCCGCGTAGTCGCTGCCGGTGCCGGCAATGATGAAGATCAGCGGCGCGGCCTGATGCTGGCGCGCCAGCCGGTACTTGAATTTCTTCACGGCCCAGAATTCGTCAGGCAGCGTGAACTCGCGGTCCGGATGCAGCGATAGGCTGAAGTCGCTCTGGTCGATGAACTTGTCCTGCGGCAGATCCTGCGGCTGCAGCGGAGCCGGCGTGGTCGCGATGGTGGCGACAAAGGGATTGCTCAGCGGAAAGCCGTAGCTGGCAGCATCCACAGCGATGGCATGCGCGGGTGCCGAGAGCCAGAACAGGCTGGCAGCCACCACGACACTCATCCTGGAAAACATGCTATTTAACATAATATAAATTATACGCACTCATGTGGAGGACTTCCCAACCGGTGTCGCGGCCGCCTCGGGCTTGTTCATTGCCCCCAGCAAGGCGCCCAGAAAGACCAGTACGGTGCCCAGTGCCGATCCGGCAGAAAGCGCTTCGCCCAGCACCGGAATCGCCAGCAGCACGCCGACCACCGGCACACCCGACATCATGATCACCACGCGAACGCTGCCGAGCAGCTCGACGGCGCGTGCATAGGTCCACATGGCGACACAGACCACCACGAAGCCCTGGAAGAACGCCTGCAGACCGATTTCCGCATACGAGGCCTGAGCCAGCTGACTGGGCAGGAACAGCAGGAAAACCGGCAGATAGATCAGTGCCGAGAACGCCGACACGCCCAGCGTCACGTCAAAGGCACGCACGCGCCAGACCTTGAGCAGCACCGTGAACAGCGACCAGACGGCACTGGCGCCAAGCAGGCAGAGATCGCCGCTGAGCGTGCTTGCCGAGGACGCAGCCGGCGCATGCTGGCTGAACAGCAAGGTCAGCACGCCGGAAAGAATCAGCACCAGACCCAGCACGCGCGTGCGGCCGGGACGTTCGCCAAGCAGGAAGAACGCCAGCACCGAGGTGAAGAACGGCAGCATGCCGGAGATCAGCACGGCGCCGTGGCTGGCCGGTGCCGACTCGAAGCCCAGATACGCCAGCAAGGGATAGAAGATGCCGGCCAGCATGGCGAAGCTGAGTGACTGGTACCAGCGCAGCTGACGCAGGGCCGGTCGCAGCAGACGCGGCAGCCACCACGGAGACAGCACCAGCGCGGCCGTGGCAATGCGCAAGGCGGAGATGTCGAAGGCCGTCAGCGTGCTTTCCGCGCCCAGCCGTGACACCACGACAAAGCTCGACCAGATCAGCAGCGTCACGGCCGCGTAGAGAAATCCGGTATCACTGGCGGGTGCGGACGACGACATGACGGGTTCCTGCCGGCGAGCCCATGTCGCCTCAAGCTGCCTTTTACCATGTGGCGTCCGGACTGACGAGTCGCATGCCGTCCGGATGGCGTTTCCGCGGGCGACAGGTAGACTGCGATGACTCCAGCCATGCGATGACCGATGTGACCGCCCTCGCCTCGCCACCTGCTCCCGACACCCGCAACCCGGCCTTGCGCTTTGTCCTTGTCACCGTGTTCATCGACATGCTTGGCATCGGTCTCATGCTGCCCGTGCTGCCCGGTCTTGTCGGCGAGCTGGTCGACAGTCCCGATCAGCAGGCCTATGCCTACGGCCTGCTGATGATGGTGTTCGGGCTCGTGCAGTTCCTCGCCATGCCCTTGCTGGGTGCGCTCAGTGACCGTTACGGCCGGCGTCCGGTGCTGCTGCTGTCGATTGCCGGTCTCGGCTTCAGTTATCTCGTGTCAGCCACCACGACATCGCTGGTGGTGCTGATTCTCGCGCGTCTGGTCAGCGGTGCCACCAGTGCCTGCATGACCGTCGCCAATGCCTATGCCGCCGACATCCTGCCACCGTCCCAACGCAGCAAGGGCTTCGGTGCCATCGGTGCGGCCTTCGGTCTCGGCTTCATCATCGGACCGGTGCTGGGTGGCGTGCTTGCCACCAGCGGCGACATCCGGCTGCCGTTCTGGGTCGCCGCCGGCATGTCGCTGGTCAATGCCGTCTACGGCTGGTGGCTGCTGCCCGAGTCGCTGCCGCGCGAGCAACGCCGGCCGATCCAGTGGAAACAGGCCAACCCGGTCGGCGCGCTGACGCATCTGCGCTCGCTGCATGGTGTCGGTCCCTTGCTGGTGATCTATGCCCTGGTGCTGCTGGCTCAGTGGATCATGCACACCACCTGGGTGCTCTACACCACCTTCCGCTTCCAGTGGACGCCCGCCGACAACGGCTATGCCCTGTGCCTGGTCGGCCTCATGGCGGTACTTGCCCAGGGCGTGCTGCTCGGCGGACTGGTCAAGCGCTGGGGCGAGGTCAGCCTGGCACGACGTGCCATCCTGTCCGCCTGCCTGGCATCGATTGCCTATGGCTCGGTACCCGAAGGCTGGATGCTCTATGTCCTGATCGTGCTCAACATGCTGGCCTTCACTGCAACGCCGGCACTGCAGGCCGTGGTCTCGCATGCCGCACCGGCGCATGAGCAGGGCCTGACCCAGGGCGCGCTCAACAGCATTGCCAGCCTCTGCACCGTGGTCGCGCCGCTGATCGGCACGCCACTGCTGGGTCTGGCAGCCAGCCTGCCGGCGGATGACTGGCGCCTGGGTGGCACGTTCTATGTCAGTGCCGTGCTGCAGGCGGTCGCGCTGGTGCTGATCCTGCGTTACCGGCCGGCACCACGTCACGATGACCTGCCGCCGGTACAGGCGAGTGTCTGACAATCGTTTGCCACCCCGGCCAGGCTTTTAAGTACAATCCGCGCCATGACTGAACCCGCCTCCTCCGTTTTCTCTGCCTCATGGCCTGGCCTGGCCCTGTTGCATGCGGATGCGGAGTGCGTGGTGGTCAGCAAGCCGTCGGGCATCCACAGCGTGCCCGGCCTCGGCAGCGACAAGCACGACAGTCTGCTGACCCGCCTGCAGGCGGTTGATCCGCTGTTCCATGCCGTGCACCGTCTTGACCGTGACACCTCGGGGGTCATGGTGTTCGGCCGCACCAAGGCGGCCGTCCGCGCACTCGGCATGCAGTTCGAGGCGCGCACCGTGCACAAGCGCTACGTCGCGCTGGTTGCCGGCCTGGTGGCCGATGACGCCGGCGAAATCAATCTGCCCATGCGTTACGCGCCGGAAATCAAGCCGCGCCAGGTCGTCGATGCCGTCAATGGCAAGCCCGCCACCACACACTGGCAGGTGCTGGAACGCCGTGCGGACACCACCCTGCTGGCCCTGACCCCGGTCACCGGACGCACGCACCAGCTGCGCGTGCATTGCCAGGCCATGGGCCACGCCATCGTCGGCGACAGCCTCTATGCCAGCGAGGTCTGGCAGTGTGCTCGCGCGCGGCTGTGCCTGCACGCCAGCGAACTTTCCTTTGATCATCCGTCTAGTGGCGAGCGCATGCGCTTCGTGCTGCCGGAATCCTTCACCTCCTGACACTGCCAGACCCTGACATGAAGAACGCACTGCCTGCCCTTGGCCAACGCTGGATCTCCGATGCCGAACCCGAACTCGGGCTGGGCGTCATCGTCGAGGCCGATGCCCGCGCCATGACCGTGCTGTTTCCCCGCAGCGAGGAATCACGCGTCTATGCCCGCGCCAACGCGCCGCTGACGCGCATCCAGTTCAGTGTCGGTGATGACATCACCGACGTCGATGGCCAGACCTGGCAGGTCACCGGCGTCAGCGAGGCTCATGGCCTGTTCCGCTACCGCGTGCGCAGCCAGGACGGCAGCGAACGTGATCTCATGGAAACCCGGGTCTCGCCGGAACTGCGACTGTCACGCCCCAAGGAACGTCTGCTTGCTTCCCAGATCGATGGCAGCCAGTGGTTTCCGCTGCGCCTGCAGGCCGCGCGTGAACAGCAGGCGCAGGCACGCAGCACCACCCGTGGCCTGGCGGGCGCCCGCGTCGGCCTGATTCCGCACCAGCTCTCGGTCGCGCACACCGTGGCCCGGCGTCTGCAACCGCGCGTGCTGCTGGCCGATGAAGTCGGTCTCGGCAAGACCATCGAGGCCGGTCTCATCCTGCATGCGCAGATCCGTCAGGGCCGAGCTCAGCGCATCCTCATCCTGGTGCCGGACAGCCTGGTGCATCAGTGGCTGGTGGAAATGCGCCGCCGTTTCAACCTGGCCTTCAGCCTGTTCGACCTGACGCGTTGCGCGGCCATGGCGGAAAGCGGTGACAACCCCTTCCTCAGCGAACAGCTGGTGCTGGCGCCGCTGTCGCTGCTCACCGACCATCCCAATCTGCTCACCTCGGCCTGCGAAGCGCCCTGGGACATCCTCGTGGTCGACGAAGCCCACCACCTGGCGTGGTCACCGGAAGAGCCCAGCGTCGATTACGAAACCGTGGCCCTGCTCTCGGAAACCATTCCCGGTCTGCTGCTGCTGACCGCGACGCCCGAGCAGCTGGGTGTGGAAAGCCATTACGCCCGTCTGCACCTGCTGGATCCGGCGCGCTATCCGTCGCTGGAAGCCTTCCTCGACGAACATGACGCCTGGCGTGACACCCGCGATCTCGCCGACGCCCTGCTGGCCGATGCCCTCTCGCCGGCCCAGTCCGCCACGCTGGCACGCTATCTGCCGGATCTCGCGCTGCAGCTCGATGACGAACAGGGCCGCCGCGCCGCGCTCGATGCCCTGCTCGATCGCCACGGCCTCGGTCGCGTGCTGTTCCGCAACACCCGCGCCGCCGTCGGCGGCTTTCCAGTCCGTCGCAGTCACCCGGTGACGCTGCCGGTGCCGCCTAGCTACGTCCCCTGGGTCGCCAAGGGCGCGATCTGGCCGGAGACCCGCGTCGAGGAAGAGGTCTGGCTGGAAGAGGATCCGCGCCTGCCCTGGCTGGCCGGCTGGCTGAAAGCACACAAGCGCGACAAGTGCCTGCTGATCACGCGCACGGCACCGGTGGCCGAAGCCCTGGAAAACTGGCTGCGCCTGCGCGAGGGCATACGCACAGCGGTGTTCCACGAAGGCATGAACCTGCTCGAGCGTGACCGTGCGGCAGCGTATTTCGCCGACGACGACATGGGCGCGCAGATCCTGATCTGCTCGGAGATCGGCTCAGAAGGCCGCAACTTCCAGTTTGCCCATCATCTGGTGCTGTTCGACCTGCCTGACAACCCCGACCAGCTCGAACAGCGCATCGGCCGTCTTGATCGCATCGGCCAGAAGCACACCATTGAGCTGCATGTGCCCCTTCTGGAAAACTCCGCGCAGGCACGTCTGTTCCGCTGGTATGACGAGGCGCTGTCGGTATTCGCACGCTGCTCGCCCACCGCCGCCACCGTGCACGAACATTATCTCGGCGAGCTCAAGGGGCTGCTGCGCCCGAGTGCCGACGAGGCCCTGCTCGATGCGCTCATCGAGCGTGCCGCAGCCTTGCGCGCCACCCTGGAAGAAGACCTGGCCGATGGCCGCGACCGCCTGCTGGAGCTGCAGTCCTGTCGTGCCGACATTGCCGAGCCGCTGGTTGCCGCACTCGCCGCGCAGGACGCGGAAGAGCGCCTGGACCGCTTCATGCTGGCGGCCTGGGAGGCGTTCGGCGTCCACGTCGAGGACCATGGCGCGCACCGTACCTGGATTCTGCAGCCTGGTGAGCATCAGCTCATTGACGCCTTCCCCGGTCTCGATCCGGACGGCATGACCGTGTGTGCCTGCCGCGACACCGCGCTGTCACACGAAGACTGGCAGTTCCTGACCTGGGAGCACCCCATGGTCACCGGCGTGCTGGAGTGGCTGTCGCAGGCAGCCCAGGGCAGCGTGCAGGTTGCCGTGCTGCAGAAGACCTCGGTCAAGCCCGGCACCCTGCTGCTCGAGGCCTGGTACCAGGCCGACGTGCAGGCGCCGGCACATCTGGCGCTGGACCGCGTGCTGCAGGCCGAGCCGCTGCGACTGCTGGTCGATGCCCGCGGCCGTGATCTGGCGCCCCAGGTCGCGGCTGCCGGTCTGCAGCGCCAGCTCGTGGTGCCGGAAAACCGCTTGGCGCGCACGGTGATCAAGACCCATCGCGACGATGCCGATGCCTTGCTCAGCGCTGCCGATGTACTGGCCCAGCAGCAGCTGGCGAGCTGCCGTGAACAGGCACTGGCGGAGTGGGAGCGCATCGAGGGCAGCGAACTGGAGCGCCTGCAGGCACTGAAGGCGGTCAATCCGGCCGTGCGCGACAGCGAGATCCTGGCTCAGCGCGAGCGACTGCAAGCCGGCCGCAATGCCCTGGCCAGCCTGCACATGTCACTCTACGCGGTACGCCTGATCATTGCGGCCTGAGCGGCCCAGCGCCGCCAGGGTGGCTGGCGCACGGCAGTTGAGCAGCCGTGACGATGCCAGCCACTCGGGATCGGGGTAGTAGGAAAACACGAAGTGGCCCTGCTTCAGGGTGTCTATCATCTGCCGGGCAATGCCGCTGCGCACCGCCGGGCAACCCCAGCTGCGACCGAGCCGGCCGAGCTTCTGCACCACCTGTTCGTTCACGTAGGGGGCGCCATGCATGACGATGGCGCGTTCCTCGGCACGGTCGTTGAAGCCGGCATCCAGCCCCTGCAGACGCAGCGAATAGCCGTTGCTGCCGACGTAGGTCTCGCCGGTGCGAAACAGGCCGAGACTGGTGGCCAGGCTGTCTTTCTGGTTCGAGAAATGGCGCGTGTAGTTGTCGCCGGAGTTGCGGCCGTGGGCAACCAGCTCACGGAACAGCAGACGCTGGCGCTCGAGGTCGAATACCCACAGACGCGGCTCGCTGGATGCCTTCGAGTAATCGATCACAGCCAGGCGTGACGACGCGGCCATGCCGTTGTCGCCGGCGCACTGCAGGGCGTTCATGGCCAGCTGCAGCACGCTGGGGTCGAGATCGGGCGCGAGTCGGCTAAGGGCCGCGACAGAGGCTGGCGAGGCACTGGCAGTCAACGCGGTGGCAGACAGGGCCGTTGCCGCAAGCAGAGAGGCCGCTCGTTGGATGAAACGTGATCGCATGATGCATGCCCTCGTCGTTTTGCCAGCCGAGAGACATCCGGCCTGCCATTCAATCAGTATACCATGAGGTCAGTTTTCACCCATTTCAAGGGGACGTCATGGTTCCTCACCGCTTCCGCGCCTGCCGTCCGGCCACCCTGCTTGCCGTCCTTGCCCTCACGTTGAGCCCCGCCGCCCCGGCCGTCGCCGCTCTGGAAGCCGAACTCAGCGGCGTGCTCGCGCCCCATGACGTGCGCGCCTCGCTGAGCCTGAGCCCGGATGCCATGCCGCAGGCCGTCAGCCGCTTCTACCAGGCGCGTGACTGGCACAGCCTATGGGACAGACCGCGTCTGCGCAGCCTGCTGAGCGAGCTGGACGGCTTGCGTGACGACGGCCTCGACCCCGAGGACTACTTTCTCTCTACGCTGACCGCGCTGGAGAAGGACACCAGCCAGAGCGCCGTACTGCAGCGCGAACTGCTGGCCACCCAGGCCTATCTGCTCGCCGGCCGTGACCTGTTCCGCGGCAAGGTTGACCCGGTACAGCTGGATTCGCACTGGAACTTCAAGAGCCGCAGCATAGACCCGCTGGCCGGCCTCGATCTGGCGCGCGACGCCGCCGAGGCCAATCAGCTCGCCGACTTCTTCCAGCGTGCCCGCCCCACCCTGCCGCAATACGCCATCGTGCGGCGGGCGCTGGCGCGTTACCGGCAGCAGCTGGCCACGGTCGGCGAGTGGCCGCGTCTGCCCGCCGGCGCCTCGCTGCGCCCGGGCGACCAGGATGCGCGCGTCCCGGTGCTGCGCGAACGCCTGCGCCTGGCCGGTCTGCTGCCGGATGGCGGCAATGCCGACAGCCCGGTCTATGACGCAGTGCTGCAGGAGGCCGTGATGCGCTTTCAGAAGGAGTCCTACCTGACGGCGGACGGCATCGTCGGCCTGGCAACGGTCAATGCCCTCAATGTGCCGCTGTCGGCACGCATCGGCCAGCTGCGCGCCAACCTGGAGCGGTTGCGCTGGTTCGACCGCCAGAAGCTGCCACGCGCGGTCATCGTCGATCTGGCCGGCTACCGCATCCAGTATGTCGAGAACGAGGTGGTGCGCTGGCGATCGCGGGTGCAGATCGGTCGCAGCGTGCGACCCACGCCCATCCTGCAGTCACGCATCACGCACCTGACGCTGAACCCGACCTGGACCGTCCCGCCTACCATCTTCCGCGAGGACTCGCTGCCGGCCATCCGGCGTGATCGCGGCTACCTGACCAGGAACACCATGCAGGTGCTGGATGCACGCGGCAAGGTCATTCCGGCAGGCAGCGTGAACTGGTCGGCACCGGGCAACATCTTTCTGCGCCAGGCCGCAGGCCCGAAGAACTCGCTGGGCGAGCTGGTCATACGCTTCCCCAATGACGACAGCATCTATCTGCATGACACGCCGCACAAAAGCCACTTCAGCGACAGTCAGCGCGCGTTCAGCTCCGGCTGCATCCGTGTCGAGAACATCCACGAACTGGCCGTACTGCTGCTCAACGGCAAGACTGCCTGGACACGCGAACAGCTGGATGCCGCCTTGCAGGACCGGCGCACCCGCAACCAGTCGCTGGATCAGCAGATACCCATCCTGATTGCCTACTGGACCGTGGACATCGGCAACGACGGCCATGTCTCCTTCAAGCCCGATGTCTATGACCAGGATGCCCGCATTCTCGCGGCGCTGGACACGCGCCGCACCCTGCCCGTGCTGAATGCCCGCGAGAGCAGTCTGCCATGAGCTTCCTGATGACCTTCGAGGAGCTGCTGCCGATCACCAGTGCGGTCGGCATCGGCCTCATGGTCGGTCTGGAGCGTGAGCGCAAGAAAGGCGATGGTGAGGAACGCGGTGCCATCGGCCTGCGCACCTGTGCGGTGACGGCGCTGGCGGGGTATGTCGCCATGGTCATCGGCGGCATCGTGCTGCTGTCGGTGCTGCTCGCGGTCACCGGTCTGCTGCTGGGCGCCAGCTACTTGCGAAGCCGCGACCGCGACCCCGGGCTCACCAGCGAAATGGCCTTGCTGCTGACCGCCTGCCTGGGCGCCTTGTGCCGGCAGGATGCCGTGGTGGCAGTGGCCCTTGCGGTGATCCTGACCCTGCTGCTGGCCATGCGCGAGCCCTTGCATCACTTCGCCAAGCGCTGGCTGACCAGTGTCGAGGCGCGTGACGGCCTGATCCTGCTGACGGCGGTTCTGGTCATCCTGCCGGTGCTGCCCGATACCTATCTCGGACCGGATGAGTCCCTGAATCCGCGTGTGATCTGGAAGTTCACCGTGCTGCTGATGGTCATCAGTGCCATCGGCCATCTCGCCGTCCGCCTGCTGGGCGCCTCGCGCGGTCTGGCGCTGGCCGGCTTCTTCTCGGGCTTCGCGTCCAGCACCGCGACCATCGCCAGCATGGGCGTCCAGGCCAGAAGCCGGCCGGATCTGCTGCTGCCCTGCGTGACCGGTGCCGTGCTGTCGACCGTCGCCACCATCGTGCAGATGGGTCTGCTGCTGCTGGCCGCCTACCCGCCCGCCTTTGCCGCCATGCAGTGGCCGCTGCTGCTGGGTGGTCTGGTCGCGGTGCTCTATGGCGTGGCGTTCATGCGGCCCGGGCATGGCCAAGTCAGCCATGACGGCACACTCACGCCAGGCAGCATCTTCGATCTGCGCCTGGTCGGTTTCCTCACCCTGATGATCACCGTGATCAGCTGGCTGGCGGCAGCGCTGCTGGCCTGGCAGGGCGAGCACGGCGTGGTGCTGGCGACCGCGATCGGCGGCTTTGCCGATGCCCACTCCTCGGCAATCTCGACCGGTTCGCTGGCAGCCAGCGGCCGCCTGCCGGTGGACCATGTCGCGATTCCGGTGCTGGCCGCACTCAGCACCAACACGCTGTCCAAGGCCGTGGTGGCGTGGAGCAGCGGTGGTCGCGATTTCTTCCTGCGTGTGGTGCCGGGCCAGATTGCCGTGCTGACCGCGCTCTGGGCCGGTCTTCTGCTGACCTGAGTCAGCGGTAGCGGCCCATCTCGAAACGCTGGCCGGCACTGGCCAGATGCAGCACATGCTCGCCGTCAGCCAGCGTCTCGTCCTCGCACCATGACAGCAGCTCATACCAGGCATTGCGTCCGATCAGAGCATGCAGGCGGTCACGCACCAGCACATAGGGGGCGGGCTCGCCGTTGCGCTCCTCAAGCCAGACCGGATGATCGCGGCCTGCCACGATGACCTCGCCGGTGTTGCAGGTCAGCAGCACGCAGTCGACGCCTTCATGCTGCTCGCGGCTGACCGTGGTGATCAGGAACGGGGCATCGTCCACGCGGATGCGCCATTTCTCCACCGGCGTGACCAGGTAGTAATGATCGTCGACTTCGCGACGCAGGATGGAACTGAATATGTTGACCAGGCCCTGGCGCTTGATCACCGTGCCCTCGTGCACCCAGTCGCCGTTGCGACGAATCACCATGTCCATGTCGCCACTCAGGGCCGGGTGCCAGAGATGCAGCGGTGGCTTGCGCTGACCGGCGCAGGCCTGTTCAAGGCGACGCGCGACTCTGTCGGCGGCGCTGGCCGGCGAGGTATCGGTCTCGGTTGCCGGCATCATGGGTGTGCTCATGGTCATGGTGTTCCCCCGCCGGCCACAAGGCTCAGGCCTGCCGGCTTGCTGGTTCTGCAACGATTATCGCAGTTTCCGTCAGACCGATCGTCTTGAACCGCGACAAAACCGTACAAAAGACACGGCATTGCATTGGACTGCTCACGCCTTGCTTTTATACTACGCGGGTTTTGCGTCTGGTGCGGCTGCCCTGTCAGGGACTGCCCGGGCCCTTTGTCCTTTTGCGTGTAGGAGAACATCGTGGAAAGAGAAGCGATGGAGTTTGACGTTGTTGTGGTCGGCGGTGGCCCGGCGGGCTTGTCCGCGGCTATCCGTCTCCGTCAGCTGAGCATCGAGAGCGGTCACGAGATCTCGGTCTGCGTGGTCGAGAAAGGCTCGGAATTCGGTGCTCACATCCTGTCCGGCGCGGTCTTCGAAGCACGTGCCATGGAAGAGCTGTTCCCGAACTGGAAGGCCGAAGGCGCCCCGCTCAACGTGCCGGTCACCGGCGACGAAGTCTACTTCCTGCTGGGTCAGGAAAAGGCCGTGAAGACGCCGCACTGGGCCATCCCCAAGACCATGCACAACGATGGCAACTACATCGTCAGCCTCGGCAACGTGGTGCGCTGGCTGGCCACCAAGGCCGAAGAGCTGGAAGTCATGCTGTTCCCCGGTTTCGCCGCCTCCGAGATCCTCTTCAATGAAGACGGTTCCGTGAAGGGCGTCGCCACCGGCGACATGGGCGTCTCGCGCAGCGGCGAACAGAAGCATTCGTTCACCCCGGGCTACGAGCTGCACGCCAAGTACACCCTGTTCGCCGAAGGCTGCCGCGGCCACCTCGGCAAGCAGCTGATCAGCAAGTACGAGCTGGACAAGGATTCCGATCCTCAGCACTACGGCATCGGCATCAAGGAACTCTGGGAAATCGATCCGGCCAAGCACAAGCCCGGTCTGGTGCTGCACGGCGCCGGCTGGCCCCTGCTCGAGTCCGGCTCCACCGGTGGCTGGTGGCTCTACCACGCCGAGAACAACCAGGTCTCGCTGGGTCTGATCACCGACCTCTCCTACCACAACCCGTACGTGTCGCCGTTCGACGAGATGCAGCGTCTGAAGCACAACCCGGTGCTCAAGCAGTACCTAGAAGGCGGCAAGCGCATTTCCTACGGCGCCCGTGCCGTGGTCAAGGGCGGCCTCAACTCGCTGCCCAAGCTGACCTTCCCGGGTGGCGTGCTGATCGGTGACGACGCCGGCTTCCTGAACTTCTCCAAGATCAAGGGCAGCCACACCGCCATGAAGTCGGGCATGCTGGCCGCTGAAGGCCTGTTTGACGCCCTCAAGGCCGGCCGTACCGGTGGTGATGAAGTCACCGAATACGTCGACCGCTTCGAGGCCTCCTGGCTGTACGAGGAGCTGTACAAGGCACGCAACTTCGGCGCCGCCATGCACCGCATGGGCACCTTCATGGGTGCTGCCTACAACTTCGTCGAGCAGAACTGGTTTGACGGCAAGCTGCCGTTCAACATCCACGACACCACCCCGGACTACAAGACGCTGGACCTGGCCTCGTTCCACCAGCCCATCGAGTATCCGAAGCCGGACGGCAAGATCAGCTTCGACAAGCTGTCGTCGGTGTTCATCTCGAACACCAACCACGAGGAAGACCAGCCCATCCACCTGACGCTGAAGGACGCCAGCATTCCGCTGACCAAGAACCTGAAGCTGTACGCGGAACCGGCGCAGCGCTACTGCCCGGCCGGCGTGTACGAGATCGTCGAGCAGGCTGGCGAGAAGCGCTTCCAGATCAACGCGCAGAACTGCGTGCACTGCAAGACCTGCGACATCAAGGACCCGGCCCAGAACATCAACTGGGTGGTTCCGGAAGGTGGCGGCGGCCCGAACTACCCGAACATGTGATCGGGTGATTCGGTGTTGAAAGAAGCGGCCTCAGGGCCGCTTTTTTCATGCCTGCGATTCAGGCATCACGTGTGCCCAGCAGCAGGGAAACGCGGCTGACAAACTCCTCGACATGGAATGAATCCATGAATTCATTAGCGCCCAGGGCCACCGCCTCTTCCAGCTCGCGTACCGGACCGCCCGGTGTGCCTATCATCATCACCGGTACCGCGGCGAGCGCGGCATCTGCGCGCACGGTGTAGAGGGCGGCAAAGTCATCACGGGCCGTTCTGCCGGCGACGAGCAGGAGAAGTGCCGGTGGCTGCTCGCGCAAGCTGTCCATGTCGGACGCGACATCAACGCCGCGACGGACAGGCCAGCCTTGGCGCAGACAGCTACGCTCGACCAGATCATCCACGTCCAGATGTTCACCATAGAGCCAGATTGCAGCCACGATGCCCCCTCGGGTCTGAAACACCCCGTTCATCAGTGCGACAGTTAACCAACAATTTCACCATGACAACCGGTGGATAGCCTGCGAAACGTCACTTCATAATCGCCATAAATTACAGCATTAACTAACGTGATCTCATTAACAATCATGAGTTTGCCGAGCGAATCAACATGAAGCCCTGGTCTTGGCGTTTTTTATTGCAATCGCGTGAAGATGAGCCCGTACGGCCGCGTCTTTTCTTTACCGTTACCCTGCTGGTGGGCTTGTTGCTGACTTTTTCCACTGCGTACCTGCTGCATGAACAGCGAGCAAACTATATCCAGCAGGAAATCCGCGCACAATCGAGCGAGGCCGCGAACAAGATCCAGTCTCGCATGAAACTCTACGTCTACGGTCTTCTCGGTTTGCGTGGTGCATTTCTGGCACATCCGGGCGGTATGGACTATGAGGCATTTCACCGCTATGCCGCATCTCGCAACATTCATTCCGAGTTTCCTGGCATGCAGGGCTACGGCTACATCAAGCGGCTGCCACGGAGTCTGAGTGACGAACAGGTCAAGGCAGATGCTCTCAGCATGGGCATAACGATGATGAAGCTCAAGCAGTTCAATGCCGTCAACCGCGAACGCTGGGTCATTTACTTGCTGACGCCTGAAACGCCAAACAAACCGGCGATCGGTCTCGACATTGCTTCAGAGGATCGTCGCCACCGCGCACTTGTACAGGCCGCAAGTACTGGCGAGGCCACGCTCACCGAGCCTATTCACCTGGTACAGGTGGACAAGTCACGCAAAGGCTTTTTGCTGGTGCTGCCAGTCTATGCAAGCATCAAGACACCTGAAAGCCTGTCCGAGCGCGCCAACAAAGTCATTGGTTTGGTCAATGCCACCCTGATTGCCGATATGGTGCTTGGAGGATCCATACCAACTTCCATGGGCTTGAATGCGGCGGCTTATTCGCAGGCGGGCACACTGGTGCCATTTTTTCAATCGCCGGCGTTTGCTGATCCTGGCAGCGATCTGGTTTCTCATCAAATCGATGTGAGCCTTCTCGGACAACGCTGGCAGCTGACGTTCACGGCCTCGCCCTCCACGCTGGTCAGCCAGCAGATGTTGAAACCATGGCATGTGATTCTCATCGGCAGTCTGCTGAGCCTTCTGCTAGCGGCGTTGTTTCACAGCTATGCGCTCTTCCGGCATCAGCAAGTCACCGAGTGGACAAGCAAGGCACGTCTTTGGCGCATGCTCAGAAACACCAATGATGCCATTGTTGAAATCGATAGCGGAAACCGCATCACGGACTGGAACCAGGCTGGAACGAACCTGTTCGGCTATTCCACCGACATGGTCATGGGTCAGAATTTTCTGGACCTGCTGACAAATGAGACAAGTCGACAGTCTGTTCTCGAGCTACTCAACAACGTGCTCAGCGGATCGTCTGTTCAACATACTCGCTGCGAACTGACCCGCGTAGATGGTGCGACTCTGCATGTGGACTTCTCGGCGTTTAAGTCAGAGGGCACGCCTGCTTCAGTGCAAAAACGAGTTCTGCTCATTCATGATGTCAGCCGCGAGCATCAGGCAGAGTTGCAGATACGCCAGCTCAACAGCACGCTGGAACAGGAAGTCGCGCGCAGAACCGAGGAGCTGCAGATTGCCAAGCGCGACCTGGAAACCATTTTTGACGCCATGCCGTCGATGATCGGCTACTGGGACAAGAACCTCATAAACCGCGTTGCCAACAAGGCCTATCAGGTCTGGTTCGCTACCGACCATGGTGAAATTCATGGTCATCACATGAGTGAGTTGCTCGGGCGCGAGCTTTATCAGCAGAATCTGCCCCACATACGCAGAGTACTCGCAGGCGAAGCCCAGCAGTTCGAGCGCAGCATCACCTCCCGCGATGGCACTGTCCGGCACTCGCTGGCACATTACCTGCCAGACCGGATCGCTGGCGAGGTAGTCGGCTTCTACGTCATCGTGCATGACGTGACGGAAATCACTGAAAGCCGCATGCGCCTGGAGGCACTGGTGCAGCAGAACACCATCCTGCTCACCACCATCAACCAGCAGATGCTGTATTCGGTCACCGATGCGAAGGGCCGAATCATCGAGATCAATGACAACTTCACCAACATCAGTGGCTACAGCCAGGAAGAACTGATCGGCTCGAACCATCGTCTGATCAGCTCCAATACCCATAGCCGCGAATTCTGGCAGGAGATCTGGAAAACCATACGCTCGGGCAAGGCCTGGAGCGGCGAAGTCTGCAACCGTAAGAAATCCGGCGAACTCTACTGGGTAGACAGCGTGATCGCGCCGTTCTACGGCAGCAACGGCGAGATCGAACGTTACGTGTCGCTGCGCATCGACATCACCCAGCGCAAGAAGGCCGAACTCGAACTGCAACGCATCACCGCCTTGTTCCGTGAGGTGCTGGCAGCGGCAAGCGGCTTCTCCATCATCGCCACCGATGCCGATGGCATCATCACAGTGTTCAACCGGGGCGCTGAGGAAATGCTGGGCTACAGCGCCGAGGAAATGGTCGGCAAGCAGACACCCGCCCTCATCCATTGTCCGCAGGAAGTCGTCGCTCGCGGCATTGAGCTGAGCAGGCTGAGCGGCAGCAATGTGTCAGGATTCCGCGTCTTTGTGCACCTGCCCGAGCAGCACGGTGTCGAACGTAGCAACTGGCACTATGTCCGCAAAGATGGCCGACGGGTTCCGGTCTCTCTTTCGGTCACCGTGCTGCGTGCACCGAATGGCTGCATCACGGGCTATCTCGGCATCGCGCAGGACATTTCCGAACGCATCCATTTCGAGGAAGCCTTGCTTGAATCCAAAAACATTGCTGAAGAGGCAAGCCAAGCAAAGAGTAACTTCCTTGCCACCATGAGCCATGAGATACGGACGCCCATGAACGGCATCATCGGACTCTGCTACATGCTGGAAAAGCAAGCCCTGCATGCAACCCCGCTCGACATGGTGCGTAAAATCAAAATAGCGAGTCACCATCTTCTGAGCATCATCAATGACATCCTCGACTTCTCCAAGATCGAGGCCGGTCATCTTCAGCTCGAACGTGTCGCTTTCGATCTTCAGGAAACCATGGACAACCTGAGCAGCATTGCCCAGGGAGCCTTGGGCAACAAGCCGGTAACGGTCAACGTCAACCAGGTTCCCGATGAAGCGCGCTACCTGATCGGTGACCCGCTGCGCCTGAGCCAGGTGCTGACCAATCTTCTCGGCAATGCCGTCAAGTTCACCAACGCAGGTAGCGTATGTCTTGACGCCAATGTCGTCAGCCGTGGCAGCACCACGATCTCGCTGCACTTTGCCATCCGTGATACCGGCATCGGCATCCCCAAGGACAAGCTGGAGCTCATCTTCGACGCCTTCAGCCAGGCCGACAGCAGCATCTCCCGCAATCATGGCGGAACCGGACTCGGGCTAGCCATCAGCAAGCGCCTGGTGGAGCTCATGGGCGGTGTGCTGACGGTGCATAGCGTTCCGGGCCAGGGCAGCGAGTTCAGCTTTGTCATCGACTTTCAGCTGGACGCTGAAAGAAAGGCCGAAAGCCGCAAGCGTTTTGCTGACGATCCGGTGCTGCAGGAGCCGCAGGCGCTGGCAGGTCTGCGTCTGCTGCTGGTTGATGACAGCAGTCTGAACCGTGAGGTGGCTACCTTCATTCTGGAGCGGGCCGGTGCGCTGGTGGTGCAGGCGAGCGATGGCCAGGAGGCCGTTAACACCCTCAAGCAGGCTCCTGCCCTGTTTGATCTGGTGCTGATGGATGTCCAGATGCCGGTCATGGACGGCTATACCGCCACCCGTTGCATCCGCGACAACGCCGCCACGCGCCACCTGCCTGTACTTGCGCTGACGGCCGGCGCCTTCGAGACCCAGCGCGACCAGGCGCTGGCAGCCGGCATGAACGGCTTCATCGCCAAACCGTTCGAGGCCACCATGCTGATCAGCACCATCAAGGAACATGTCACGCAACCTGCCATTGCCGACAGCGTGGACTCAGCTGCCGATGATCCGGAACTGGAACAAATGATGGCCATGCTGAGAGGCAGCTTTGTGCACGACAGCCTGCCCCGGCATCTCGAAACCCTGCGTGGCAGCCGTCCGGATGTCGCGTCGGAGCGGGCCGATCTCGCCAAAAAACTGCACAAGCTGGCTGGCGAGGCCGGCACCGTAGGCCTGCTGCCGCTGAGTCGTCAGGCCCGGGCCCTCGAGCAACGCCTGCTGCAGTCAGATCAGCCAACTGACGGCGAGCAGGAAGCCCTCGCCGAACTGCTGCACAATGGCGAAATACTTCTCGCCGAAGCCCATTGAACCGGAGGCCGTCGCCATGTCGACACCGACCATACTCTACATAGAAGATGACCAGACCTCGGCGCAGTTGGTGCGCTTTCTCATGGAGCGCCAGGGCTACGCATTCCAGCATGCGTCCGACGGCCGGGCCGGTCTGGAGCTGGCCCGAAGTCTGCGACCCGATGTGATCATCCTGGATGTGCTGCTGCCGCTGCTCGACGGCTTCCAGGTGCTGGAAGCCCTGCATGCGGATGCTGAAACGGCACGGATCCAGGTGCTCATGCTGACCGGAAAGACCCAGTCCAGTGATATCGTCAAGGCGCTTGCCATTGGCGCCAACGATTATCTGCTCAAGCCCTTCCAGCCAGCCGAGTTGACCGCGCGCGTCAACAAGCTGCTGCGCAGCCGGGCTTGAGCTAACCAGGAAAAGATTACTCGTCATGCCTGATACAGAAATCACCCTGCAGCCCATAACCATCGTGGTCATCGTGCTGCTGCTCAGCTGTGTCGGCTGCCTGCTGACCAGCCTGGTGCTCAGATATTTCAGGCTCAAGCGGGAACAGCGGGCTCGTGACGTGGATGCGATCTGGCGCCCGTACTGCTTTGCCGCCATGGTCAATGACATGCCCGAACAGCTGCCGGCACTGAACCCTGCCGATGCGCGCATCGTGACCGACATCTGGCTGGACTGCGTCGAACGCATCAGGGGATTTGAAAGCACGCATGGTCTGGGTGTGCTGGCCATGCGCCTGCGCCTGCATGAACATCTGCTGCCCCAGCTCAGATCGGGAAAGACCGATCTCAAGCTGCAGGCACTGCTGGCGCTTGGCGCCATGAAGGACACCCGTGCCCTGCCCCTGGCCCTGTCCATGCTGGACAATGACTACCCGCTGATGTCTCTGGCAGCGGCACGTGCCCTCGTGGAAATCGATCCGCACAACGGTGTCGGCATGGTCCTTGACCGGCTCGACAACCCGGGCTGGCCTGCGCTGCGCATAGGCCAGCTGCTCAAGCTCGCACCTGCCAAGCTGCTGCATGCCGAGTTTGCCAAGGCACTGGAGACCTGGCCCGCGTCACGACTGGGCAAGCTGCTGGAAATTCTGCATGCGCTGGCCGAGTCCGAGTTTCATCAGGTCGCCAGACACGTCATGAAGCGCTTCCCGGATGACACCAGGCTGCTGGCCATCATCCTGCAACTCGATGATGACCCCGACCTTCACGCACTGGCGGTCAGAATGAGTCAGCATGAGAATGCCACGCTGCGGCGCAACGCGCTGGCCGCCCTGGGTCGTGTCGGCACCAGCAGGGACCAGGCCTTGCTGGTGTCGGCGCTGGACTGTGATGACTGGCAGCAGCAGCAGACAGCAGCGCGCGCACTGGCACAGTTGCCCGGCCTGCAGCGCGATGCCGCGCTGGCCCTGCTGCCCGGCCTGACGCATGAAAGCGCACGTCAGCATTGGCGCGAAGCCCTGTTCCTGCGTGGCTGGCTGCATTATTCCGAAAGCATCACTGACGGAACACTGTCATGAGCGAATGGTTGCTGACCCCGGCCAGCATGGGCTCCGGGCCCCTGGCCGTACTCACCAGCGTCATCTATCTGTTCTTTCTGATCTATCAGGTGATCGTGTTCGGCAGCTACATGTCACTCAACCTGATCGCCTTCAGCATCGTCCGTCATGTCACGCGCGGCGGCCGGGAAATGTACCTGCCACGTGTCTATGACGCAGCATTGCCGGGGGTCAGCATCCTGCTGACCGCGTACAACGAGGAGAAGCTGATCGCGACCTCGGTGCGCTCCCTGCTGCAACTGAACTACCCGCAGTTCGAACTGGTGGTCATTCATGATGGCGGCAACGACGACACCATCGGCATCATGATCCGTGAATTTGCCATGGAACCCTGCCCGATGGCGTTCCGCTACGAGGTGCCATGCGCCCCGATCAAGGCGGTGTACCGTTCCCTGCGCTTTCCCAACCTGGTGCTGATCGACAAGGTCAATGGCGGCGGCAAGGCTGACGCCAACAATGCCGGCATCAATGTCGCCAAATACCCGCTGTATTGCGGCATGGATTCCGACTCGGTACTGGAGCGTGACAGCCTGCTGCGCGTGGTGCGCATCTTCCTCGAACGCGAGGACACCATTGCCGCTGGCGGCACCGTCCGCATCGTCAATGGCTGCCGCGTGCACAACGGTCAGCTCGCCAACATCGGCCTGCCGAAAAGCCGACTGGCCAAGATGCAGGTGCTGGAATACATGCGCGCCTTCCTGTTCGGCCGGCTGGGCTGGTCACAGCTGGATGCGCTGCTGATCATCAGTGGTGCTTTCGGCGTGTTCAAGCGCGATACAGTGATCCGTGTCGGCGGCTACAAGTGCAACAGCCTGGGCGAAGACATGGAGCTGGTGGTTCGGCTGCATCGCTACCACATCGAGAACAACCTGCCCTATCACATCAACTTCGTGCCCGATCCGGTGTGCTGGACGGATGCGCCGGAAGACCTCTCAACCTTGCGCAAGCAGCGCATACGCTGGCAGCGCGGACTGCTCGAAGTGCTCAGCGAACACCGGTCACTGTGCTTCCGGCGCGGCTCGGGCACGGTGGGCTGGATCGCGTTTCCATTCATGATCGTGGTCGAAGCCCTGAGCCCCATGGTGGAGATCCTGGGCTTCATCTTCACCGTGCTGCTGTACTACGTCGGCTTCCTCAACCCGGAAGCCGCACTGATGTTCTTCCTGGCCACCATAGGACTGGGGCTGGTGCTGTCCTGCTCCGCCATCCTGCTGGAAGAGCGCAGCTTTCATGTCTATCCGCGCTTCAGCGACAGCATCAACCTGTTTCTCTGGGCCATCCTGGAGAATCTGGGGTATCGCCAGCTGATCAGCTGGTGGCGACTGGTGGGCACCTGGCACTGGCTGATCGGCAAGAAGGCCAGCTGGGGCGTGATGGCACGCAGCACGTCATGGGTCTCGGAGGACAGCAAGGGCGCCTGATGCCAGGTCGCCCTGCCGGCAGGCTCAGCCTGCCTGTTGCAGCGCATGCTCGATCAGGAACACGCGGTCTTCGCCGAAATACATGTCCTTGCCGACAAAGAAGGTCGGTGCGCCAAAAGCACCGCGCGTCGCGGCATCCTCGGTGGTGGCCTTGAGCTCGGCCTTGACGGCCTCGTCGGCAGCACGCGCCACCACCTCGGCTCCAAGCAGCTCGGCAAGCACCGCCGGATCGGCCAGATCACGATCGGCACCGCCCCAGTAGGCACGGTACAGGGTCAGGGTGGCCTCGGGACGCTGCTCCGGCGGCAGCGCGGTCAGGCAGCGCATGGCCAGCAGCGAATTGATCGGAAAGCGGGAAGGAAACCGGAACGGCTCGCCGTGATAGGCGAACAGGCGCTTGAGGTCCTTGAACATGTACTGGCCCTTGGCCGGATTGGCCGCCGGCATGACATTGCCGGAGGCCTTGAACACGCCGCCAATCAGGAACGGGCGCCACTCGACTTCGGCCAGTGCCTGCAGACGCGGAATCTGAAGGGCGGCAAGAAAGCTGTACGGGCTGGCGATGTCGTAAAAGAACTCAATGCGTGCAGACACGGAAACACTCCGGTGAAAATGGCGGTGCCCCGAGACTAGCGCAGTCCGGATCAGACTGCGAGCAAAGTCACTTGAGCACACCCAGCACGTCGACATGCCCGAGCAGCACCAGCGTGCCGGGCTCGCAACGGGAACCGTGCAGCGGCACGGTCCTGGCCGTCAGTGCCAGCCAGGATTGCGCCGGAATGTAGTGCGACAGATCGAAACGGTAGTGCCGACGCAGAATGCGCGTGCCCTTGAGCTTGAGCAGAAAGTGCTTGAGCAGGCGTTCGGCGAGCCAGCCGGACACCGGCGAAAGCAGACGGTAGACACTGCCTTGCCAGGGCGCGGCGAAGTTGTCGGCCTGCACCCGCAACCTGCCCTGCTGCGCCAGCAGCACGCGCTGCAGCGCACCATCGAGATGGAAGTCATCAATGCGGAAGTCGCCGCTGACGGCGACCTGTGCCCACGGCGTGGTGAACGCGATGTCCAGGGTCAGGCAGCCGGCATGGCAGGCAACACTCAGGCGGCGTATGTCACCCTGCACCACGTAGCGCAGCAGTGCTGCATTGATCACCGCATCCGGCAAGCGAAACTCGCGCGGCGTCAGCTCGGCCTGAACCCGGTTGCCGGTGCGACCCAGCGTGCTCAGCCAGTCCGTGATCACAACGTCGCCAGCAGCTTGACCTGGCTGCCGGAACCGTCGGCAAGCCGGGTGATCTGCAGCTCGCTGATCCGTATGCCCTGCTGTCGGCAGGCGCCGAGAAAGCTGTGCACGCCACCGGCCGGGGCCGAGGCGAAGACCAGGCGCATGCCCTCGCCGTCCTTGTCCATGCGCTCGATGGCCAGGCCGTTGGTGCCGGCAAGCGACTGCAGCTGCGGCGGCAGCGTATCGGGTGTCAGCGAGCCTCCCGAGGCAGCACCAGCCATGGCCAGCGCCGGGGCGTGCTGGCGGATGCGTGCCGCCAGTGCCGTCGCGGCGGCATGCTCCTCGCGCGCCGTCACCAGCGCACGATCGGCGGGCAGCCAGATGCCGAAGACACAGATCAGCGGCAGAAACACCACCAGCAGCAGCGTCAGGGCGCGACGATCGCGATCCCCCAGGCCCTGCCAACCTTCGGTGACACGGGCGCGCATGCTATCGAATTGATCTCGCAGCGACATTTCAGCGACCTCCCTGCTCGGCACCGGACTGCAGCAGCAGCGTGGCCTTGATGGCATTGTCAGCCGCCTGGCTGGTCTCTATCCGCGCACTCAGGCCACTGGCGATCAGACTGTTCAACCAGCGTTGCAACTCGCCCTGGGACGGGCCCATGACCTCGACACGGGTGCTGCCGCCACGGTAATCCAGACGCTGGATCTGCCATTGCGGGCCCGGGCTGGTCTGCGCCAGCCGCGAGAGGATCTGGTCGGCGGCCAGGTCTCCGGCGCGCTGCTGGCGGGCGGCAAACTGGCGTTCGAGATTGATGATGCGACGATCCTGCGGGAAGGCCTGGCGATAGGCCGCCTCGGCCTCGGCACGGGCCTGCTCGGTGGCCTGCTGCAGCTGACGGGCCTCCCAGCGCGCGAACCCGGCCTGCACCAGAACCACCAGCAGCGCGAGCGCCAGAACCCCGATCCAGACCCGCGAATAGCGCGCCTGGCTGCGTGGTGCCAGCTCGCCGGTCAGCCAGTTGGCGCGATGCTTGAGCCATTCCGAGGGCGGCTGGTGACGCAGCAGATCGCTCCAGTCCTGCCAGGGCGCGGGCGCGGCATGCACGCTGTCCGGCAGCGTCGGCAGCGTGCTGCCCTGCGGATGACGCAGGCGCACGGGCGTCTGCATCGGCCGTTGCGCCAGCAGCTGGGTCAGCACGGTGACGGCGTCCGCGGGCTGGATCATGGCAGCCTGACCGGGAGCGGTTTGCAGAAACACCTCGTTGCCGCTGGGCAGCCAGGCCCAGTTCTCGGCATCGGCACTGAGCAGCGCGGCTTCGGGGATGGCCGCCTTCACGCTCAGGCCGGCATCGGCCAGGCGTGCCAGCCAGCTCTCGAGCCAGTCACGACGAATGCCGCGCGCCAGCACCTGATGCTCATCCAGGCTGTCGAGCACCCAGTGCAGGCGCTCGAAATCCTCGGCCAGCGATTCCTCAGCCAGCGCCACCAGCGCGATGCCGGCCTCGCGCCGTTGCTTGGGCGTGGCGTCCAGGGTCAGCGCGATATCCAGTCCGGCCGGGGTGATCAGCACCGTCGGCAGGCCGCGCTGTGCGGCCAGCCAGGCACCCAGGTCGTCGCCCTCACGACAGATACCCAGGCGCTGCCAGCTGCCGGCAACGCAGCTGAGCGCGGTCAGTTCCCGCTGCCCCGGCGCCGGCAGGCGCAGAAAAAGCATGTCCATCAGGGAGTTCCTTGTTCTTCTTGATCTGGCTCGGAGGCCGCTGCTGCGGGCAGCGCCTCGAAAACCGGCACCCAGGCCGGGTTGCGCTCGTTGGCGATGACCGCGAGTTTAGCACCACGCTGCTCGCGCAGAATCAACGACCATGACTGTCGTTCGCGATCAGCCAGACGAATGCGCGTGTACAGCTCGAAATAGTCGCTGCGTACCGTGAGCAGGCGGCGCAGACGCGCCACGCTGTCGGCATCGACGCCGTTGAACAGCGGGTTGTCGAGAAACTCGTCGACCTTCTTCCAGCCGGCTGGCGGGCGGTTCTGCAGCAGAGCCAGTGCCGACGCCGGCGGAATCGACGGCAGCAGCGCTTCCAGCAGTGCCGGCGTGAGGAAATTGACGTTGAGCTGACTGGCGCGCGCTGGCAGCACCACCACCCACGGTGCCAGCGTGCGCAACACATCCTGGCTGTAGCCACGCACCAGGCGCAGCTCGCTGTAGGTGCTCAGCGACTGGTTGCCGGCACGGTAGGACGGACTCTGACGCAGGTAGTAGTCATCTTCGGCGCCCTGTGCCGAGAACGGCAGCGTGTCGGCATCCAGCCAGTCGATCAGGCTGTCGGCCAGCTCCGTGGGCAAGGCGTTGGCCTGCAGGATGGTGCGGTAGACCGCGACGGCATCGTCATTGAGCTGGCGACCGGACACCAGGCTGTTCAGGTTGAAGCGCGACTGGGCATCACGCAGCACCGGCATGATCACGCCGCCCGGTACCGGAAACGGCGGAAACGGCTGAGCCCAGAACTCGCCGGGATGATCGACGGTGCTGCCACCACGTGCGTCCTCGCGCAGGGCGGCCAGCGCGAACAGACCGGCTCCGCGATGGTATTCGGCCATCTGGTCCTGCTGCAGCTGTCCGCCGAGCTCGCGCTGCACGCGCATCTGCTGGCCCAGCAAGGCCACCACCAGCGTGGTCGCCAGGGCAGCCACCAGCAGCATGGTCAGCAGCGCCACGCCACGTTGCCCGCGTCTGCGGTCACTGCGGATCATGGCTGGGCAAGGCATAGACACGACGAATTTCACCCCAGGGTTGCAGGCGCAGCACGAGATTGACGATTTCCGGGGCGCCCGCCGTGAGCACGGCGCGACTCTGGCCGGTGGCACCGGAGTCGGTGGATGGCCACACCGACTGCTGACGGCTGCCGGGCGCGGCCTGCACCTGCCAGCGCAGCGACACGCCTGCCGGTCCCAGCGGCGTGGCCGATGGCAGCATGCCGGGCATGCGGTCCAGGGTATTCCAGGACAGCCGCCAGAGCTGGTCGCCACGTAACTCGTAACGCACGCGCAGCATGTCGCTACGCGGCTTGTCGAGCGGATTGCTGAGTCCCCGGCGGGTGAACTCCAGGCTGCCGTCTGGGGCCAGCAAGAATGGCGGCAAGGGGTCACCGAACTCGTCACGAACCGGGCGATCCACCCATTGCGCCAGATCATTCGCGATCACGCCCTGCAGGCGCTCCAGACCCAACAGCTGCTGCTGGCGTGCCGTCACCCGCTCCCCGGTCACCGTGGTGCTGGTGAGCAGGCTGAAGGCACCGACGCTGACCAGCGCCATGATGGCAATCGACACCAGCAGCTCGATCAGAGTGAAGCCGCGCTGTGACAGGGTCGCACGCATCAGTTGCCCGCCCCGCCACGGCGCCCGACGAAACCGGTCAGCGATACCAGCACATTGCCCTTCTGCTCGCTGACCACGTCGTAGGCCGACACATCAATGCGCACGTTGCGTACATCGTTGACCGGGGTCGGCTGCACCTGGTAGTCGACGAACCAGTCCCGGCCAGCCATGACGGCACTGGTCTCGGCCTTGCCGAGGTCAGGAAAGCTGTTGCCGGTCTGCAGCTCGGTAAGCGTGTTCAGCGCCACCCAGTGTGCCAGCAGACGATCCTCCAGGCTGGCCGCCTGGCGGACCTGGTCACGGTTGTGGGTCAGCAGGGTGAGCGCGACGATGCCGAAGATGGCCATGGCCACCAGCACCTCGATCAGGGTGAAGCCGCGCTGCCTAGTTGCCACGCTGACCTCCTGCCGTCGGCAGGCGCTCGGGGTCGCGCACATCGCCAAGGTCGCTGACCTGCAGACGACGTGCCAGTGCATTGCCGTCACGCACGCTGATGGTCAGTTCACCCGGCGTAGCCTCTCCGCTGGAGAGAAACACGAAGTCCGGGCGCTCAGGCGCCGGGCTCGAGGCAGAAACGCCTGACGGACCGGCTGCAGCGGCGCTCAGAGGCGACGCCACCGGCTCGCCACTGTCACGCCAGCTGAAGGTCAGATCCGGCCACTCCTGGGGCTTGAGCACGGGGTCATCCCGCACCGGCAGCCAGCGCCGCGTTGCCGGCTCGAAACGAAGGAAGCGATAGCCCGGTGCCTGCAGGCGCACGCCGATCTCCTGCTGCTCGTTCTCGGCGAGCAGGCGCGCGTAGCCAAGCTGGCCGGTCAGCGCCGACTGCGCCTGCTGCAGGCGACGGCTGCCGTCCCCGGCATTCAGGCTGAGCACGGCCACGCCCATGAGAATGCCGATCAGCACCACGACCAGCAGCACCTCGATCAGGGTGAAGCCCCGCTGTCGTGCGCGCTGCCGGCCCGGCTGTCTCATTCGAAATAGATGTCCGCCGCGTAGCCTTCGCCGCCTTCGGCATTGTCGGCACCCAGCGAGTACAGGTCATAGGCCTTGCCGCTGCTGCCCGGTGTCACGTACTGCAGCGGATGCTCCCAGGAGTCCACCGGCGTCTTCTTCAGGTAGCCGCCATCGGGGAACACGCGCGCCTCCGGCGAGCGATTCACCAGCGCGTCGAGACCGGCCTCGGTCGACGGGTAGCGGTAGTTGTCGAGCTTGTAGAGCTCAAGGGCGTTGGCGACGGCGCTCAGGCTGGCCTTGGTCGAGGTGACGCGGGCCTGGTCATCCTTGCCGACGACATTGGGCACGATGATCAGGGCAAGAATGCCGATGATGGCAACCACCACCATGACTTCGATCAGCGTGAAGCCGGCTTGGCGGCGACGGCGAGGCAGCGACATCAGGGAAACTCCTTAGACCAGGTTATTCATTTGCACGATGGGCAGCATGATAGCCAGAACGATGAGCAAAACCACCCCGGCCATCATCAGCAGCATCATGGGCTCGAACAGGCCGACCAGGGTGGCGATGCTGCCGGTCAGCTCGCGCTCCTGCATCTGCCCGGTGCGCGCCAGCATGTCGTCGAGCTCGCCGCTGGACTCCCCGCTGGCGATCATGTTGATCATCATGGCCGGAAACAGCCCAGACTGGCTCAGCGCCGGCGCCAGGCGTCCGCCCTCGGTGACACGGCTGGTGGCCTCGGAAACCGCATCGCGCATGGGCAGGTTGTCGACCACGCCGGTGGCGATGTGCAGTGCCTCCACCAGCGGCACGCCGCTGCGGGTGAGGATGGCCAGCGTGCTCACGAAGCGCGAGGCCTGGGCATCACGAATCAGGCGGCCGGCCACCGGCAGTCGCAGCAGGAAGCGGTGCCAGCGTGTCTGCCAGACCGGGTTGCGCAGCAGGCGGCGCGCGCCGAGAAACGTCAGCAGCAGCAGAATGACCAGCCAGCCCATGGATTCGCGCAGGAAGTCGCTGGCCGCGATCAGCAGCTGGGTGATCAGCGGCAGCGCCTGCTCCTGGTTCTCGAAGACCTTGACGATGTCAGGCACGACATAGGTCAGCATGCCGACCACGATGAGCAGCGACAGCACGGTGAGGATGGCAGGATAGATCAGCGCGCCCTGCACCTTGCGACGGGTCTCGTGGCGGCTTTCGGTGTAATCGGCGAGACGGCTCAGCACCAGGTCGAGGTGACCGGACTTCTCGCCGGCCGCGACGGTGGCACGGTACAGCGAGGGAAAGGCCTGCGGAAACTCGGCCAGGCTCTGTGCCAGGCTGTAGCCCTCGAGCACACGGGCACGCACGGCCGTGAGCAGGCGCGACACCGAGGGTTTCTCGGATTGCTGGGCAACAGCGCGAAGACCGTCGTCGAGGGTCACGCCGGCTTGCACCAGCGTGGCCAGCTGACGCGTGATCATGGCCAGATCGCGGGCGCTCAGGCCCGGGGTCAGAAAACGTGAAAAGCGCGCACTGACGGTTGTCGACTGCGTGTTTTCGGCAGCCGCACCGAGCACGACCGGGACCCAGCCCTTGTCACGCAGCAGCTGACGCGCGTGGCGGGCGCTGTCCGCTTCGAGAATGCCCTTGTGTCGCTTGCCCGCCGCATCCACACCCACATAGTCAAAAGCAGGCATCAATCCTCTCGTGTCACTCGCAAGACTTCGTCCAGCGATGTTACACCAGCGAGCACCTTGAGCATGCCATCCTGACGAATGCCGGGACCGCTTTCACGGGCCGACAGTTCCAGCGCCTGCTCGGATGCCCGCTCATGGATCAGGCGACGCAGCGGCTCGTCGATGGCCACCACTTCATAGATGCCGGTACGACCGCGATAGCCACGCTGGTTGCAGACCGGGCAGCCGACCGGGCGATAGATCGTCGGTGCCGACGACGGATCGGCACCGAGCAGCTCGCACTCGGCGACATCGGCGCGGTGCGGCTCGCGGCAGTCGCTGCAGAGCACGCGCACCAGGCGCTGAGCCACCACGCCGATCAGCGACGACGACAGCAGGAAAGGCTCGATGCCCATGTCGACCAGACGCGTCACCGCACCCACGGCCGAGTTGGTGTGCAGGGTCGACAGCACCAGGTGACCGGTGAGCGAGGCTTGCACGGCGATCTCGGCCGTCTCGCGGTCACGGATCTCCCCCACCATGACCACGTCCGGGTCCTGACGCAGGATGGCACGCAGGCCGCGCGCGAAGGTCATGTCGACCTTGGTGTTGACCTGGGTCTGGCCGATGCCGTCGAGCTGGTACTCGATGGGATCCTCGACGGTGAGGATGTTGCGGGAATGGTCGTTGAGCTCGGTGAGCGCGGCATACAGCGAGGTGGTCTTGCCGGAACCAGTGGGACCGGTGACCAGCAGGATGCCGTGCGGCTTGGCGATGAGCTCGCGCAGCACGTGATGATCGTGGGCGGTGAGGCCGAGGCTGGACAGGTTGAGGCGCCCGGCCTGCTTGTCGAGAAGACGCAGCACCACGCGCTCGCCCGAACTCGACGGCATGGTCGAGACACGGACGTCGACCTCGCGGCCGGCGAGCTTGACCGAGATGCGGCCATCCTGCGGCACGCGCTTCTCGGCGATGTCGAGACGCGCCATGACCTTGATGCGCGACACCAGCAGCGGCGCCAGCTCGCGACGCGGCTGCAGCACCTCGCGCAGCACGCCGTCGACGCGCAGACGCACTGACAGGCGCTTCTCGAAGGTCTCGATGTGGATGTCGGAGGCGTTCTCGCGCACCGCCTCCTGGAGAATGGCATTGATCAGGCGGATGATGGGGGCATCGTCCTCCTGCTCCATCAGGTCCTCGGTTTCCGGCACCAGGTCCGCGAGCTTCTCGAGGTCGATCTGGTCACCGATGCCTTCGGCGGCCTGCATGGAGTCGCCGGCGTCACCCTGGTAACTGCGGCTGAGCGCATCATTGAACTGGCTTTCCGAGACCGGACGGCAATACACCGGCCGGCCGAGCAGACGACGCGCCTCGGCCAGGGCACTGAGCTTCCAGTCCGGCCGTGCGAGCAGGCACCAGTTTTCCTCGGATTCGATGTGCAGGACCAGCCCGTGACGCTTGGCAAAGCTGTAGGGCAACCGGACCACGCGCGGTGGCTCCGGCCATGGCATGTCGGAGACGGCCAATGTCGCAGACATCATGAAATTCAACCTGTTCGTGTGACTTTGATGCGAGTCTACTGCATGCCCTTGTTGCGCGTCAGTGTGACTCTGTATGTCATTTATTAACGCCTGCCGGGGCATGGCGCGACAGCCTAAAACGCCAGCAGCCACGCGTGGTTGACGGCTTGACGCTGTTGGGGGCGCTGGCTATGATGCCGCCTCTCGCAAGGGAGCAACGCCCCTTTGGCTGGGTAGCAAAATGGTTATGCAGCGGACTGCAACTCCGCGTACACCGGTTCGATTCCGGTCCCAGCCTCCATATTTCTTCCCCCGCTGCCGTCAGGATCGCTTCTGAGGCGATGCGGAAACCCGCAGCACCCTACCCGCCCGAGTGGTGAAACTGGTAGACACAAGGGACTTAAAATCCCTCGACCTTTGGTCGTACCGGTTCGATTCCGGTCTCGGGCACCAACACCACGCAATCATTCTGGCGCGACACGACATCCGGGTGCTAGCCTTCTCATCATGATGACCCGTCTGCACATGCTCACCGCCCGCCTGACCCTGCTGCTCATGCTGGCCACACTGTTTTCTCCCGGCCTTGGCTGGCAGATGGTGGTGGTTCACGAGCACGGCGGTCACCATCATCTGGCTCACGCCGGGCATGCCGATGCCAGCGATGGCAGCGCGCATCACATGCATGATGTCTCCGCGCCCGATGCCCAGCCTGCGGGTGATCTGGCCAGCGTGATGCAGAACGAGCATGACGATGCCCACACCATGATGGGCCACCTGCTCGGTCACATGCCGCTGACACTGACCCAGGAAACCCGTGTCGATACCTCGGTGGCCGGCATGGTGATGAGTCCCCAGCCCTCCGATGGCATTCCGGGCAGCCTGCCCAGCGCCCTCTTCAGACCCCCGCAAGCCCTCGTCGCCTGACACTTGATGTCTGTCACGGACTGGCCCTGCCCTGTCCGTCCCATGGCTTTACTCGACGAGGAGATCCCCATGCCGGGATATGCCCCTTCGCGCAAATCGCGTGTTCAGGACGTCCGTTCCTGGACGCATCTTGCCCGACTCATTGTTCTTGCCGCTGCCGTCGGCAGTGTGACCGCCCGTGCCGAGGCACTCACCGAGCAGCAGGCCATCCAGCGCGCGCTGGCGCGACCCGGCGTTGCGGAGGTCGAACGGCAGCACCTGTCGGCGGCTGACAGCGCCGTTGCCGAGGCTGGCCGCTGGCCGAATCCGGTGCTTTCGCTGGACCGCGACCAGACCCGCGCAACCGGGACAGAGACCACGGAAACCGTGTGGAAGCTTTCGCAGACACTGGATCTGTCAGGCAAGCGTGCCCTGACTGCCCAAGGTGCGGAAAGACGCCGTGACGCCACAGTCGCCGAACAGGGTCTGGCCCGTCAGGACATGACTGTCCGGGTCCGCCAGACCTTCGCGGAAGCGCTGGCGCAGGAACAAAATCTCAAGGTCATGTCGGCGTGGCGTAGCCGTCTCGCGGACACCGGCAAGACAGTCACGCGCCTGGCGACGTCCGGCGAGGTGTCCGGCTATGACAAGCGGCGGCTGGACCGGGAGCTGCAGACCGCCCGGGCAACGTACCTGCAGACCGATGCCGGCCTGATGCGCACACGGCATCAACTGGCCAATCTGGTGGCTGCGGACGATCCCGCTGCGACCAGGGTCATTGGCGAGCTGCTGCCCGCCCCTGCTCAAGACCTGGACAGCCTGTTGGCGCGTCTTCCTGCCCGTGCCGACCTGCGACTGCTGAGTGCGCAGTCGGAGGCACTAGCCAGCGAAGGCAAGGCGGCCGGACGCGGCTGGGCCCAGGATGTCACCGTGGGCATTGGCCAGAAGGAAATCGACACCGTCACCGGCACCGAAAAGGGCCTGGCCCTGTCATTCGCGGTGCCACTGCCTCTGCTTGATCGTGGCCAGCCGCAGGCGGCCCGGCTGCATGCCCTGGCAAAGGCGGCCAGCGCCGAGAAACGCCTGCGCCTGTCCGCTGCCGAGGCTGACGTGAAAGGCACATGGCATCAGCTGCAGGCCTTGCGTGACGCGGCCATCGCGTTTCGGGCCAGTGCCCTGGCCGAGTCCAGAACCCTCTCGCGCATCGCTGAAAAGGCCTATCGCGCGGGTGAGGCCGGCGTCCTCGAGCTGCTGGATGCCTATCGTGCCGAGCTGGATGCCGAACGCATGATCATCGACCTCGAGCTGCGCGCTCGCCTGGTCCGCATAGAACTGGATTCGCTGGCGGGAGCCGCACCATGACCATCCTGAAGACAACTCTGCTGTTCACGACCCTGACCCTGGTGCTGGCCGGCTGTTCGGCAGCGACTGACGAGACAGCGAACGCGCACGCCCCGGACGAAGCACAGGGTGATGCTGCCGGCCACGATGAGCATGGTCACGGCGCCGGCGTGCGCGTGACCCACTACACGCCGGACAGCGAGCTTTTTGTCGAGTACCCGCCCCTGGTGGCTGGTCAGGCATCGGAGTTTGTCGCTCACCTGACCTGGCTCAAGGACTTCACGCCCGCCAGCGCCGGCCGCCTCATCGTCACCCTGTCGGGAGACAATCGCCCGGACGAGCGTGTCGAGGTCAATGTCAGTGACACCGCTGGCATTTTCCGGCCGGTGCTCACACCCCGGCACCAGGGCATTCGCAGGCTCACCCTCAGCCTGGTGACGCCTTCCCGGACCATTGTCCATGATCTTGGCGAGGTGGATGTGTTCGCGGATCAGACCAGTGCCGATCTGGCGTTGTCGCATGATGCCGAACAGCCGGGACTGATCAGCTTCACCAAGGAACAGCAATGGAAGATGCCGTTCGCGACCGCGCAAGCCGTGTCGGCGCCCGTGCGCGACTCGGTCGCGGTGTCGGCAACGCTGCGTCCTCGCGCCGCTGGCGAAGCCATGCTGACAGCGCCCGGAGCGGGCATTCTGCGCGCAACTGCCGACGGCTTTCCCGAGCTCGGCATGGCGGTCAAGGCGGGTCAGGTCCTGGCCTATCTGAGTCCGCGACTGGGTGGTGACACCGATGCTGCCAGCCTGGAGCTGGATGTGCAGCGCGCCCGCATCCGTTCCGAACAGGCGGAGGCAGACCTGGAACGGCTGCAGGCGCTGCTGGCCGACGAGGCCATTCCTGCCAGGCGGGTGCGCGAGGCGTCACTGGCGGCCAGACTGGCGAAGGCAGAACTGCAGGCTGCGACACAGAGAATGCGTGGCCTTGCCGGCGCATCGGGTGGCATAGCCCTGAGATCGCCCGTTTCCGGTCGCATCGTGGCGGTCAATGGCGCAGCCGGTGCCGCCGTGAACGAAGGCCAGACCATCATTCACGTTGCCTCGCTGGATACGCTCTGGCTGGAGGCACGCATTGCCGAAAGTGACCTGGGGCGGATTGCGGCGCCCACGGGGGCATCGTTCGAGCTGGACGGCGGGCCCACGCCGGTCACCCTGGATGTCGGACGCAATGCCCGTCTGGTTGCCTATGGCGGCATGGTCGATGCCACCACGCGTACCGTGCCGGCCATTTTCGAGTTTGCCAATGGCGAGGGCAGCTTGCGTGCCGGCATGCGTGTGCGCGCAAGGGTCTACAGCGGCAGCGGTCGCCCCGGCATCGTGATTCCGGCTGCTGCCGTGCTCGACGAGCACGGGCAGCCGGTGGTGTACGTGCTCAGGCAGGGTGAGTCCTTCGAACGTCGGCCGGTACGCGTCGGCGCGCGTGATGGCGATCGCATTGCCATCACGTCAGGTCTGGCCGCCGGCGAACGCGTGGTGACCACCGGTGCCTACCAGATCCGTCTTGCCGCGGCTTCTCCGGCGACCATGGGGCATGGCCATGCGCACTGAATCCCCGTCGCTTGTTGCCCGCCTGATTCTCTGGTCGCTGCACAACCGGCTGCTGGTCTTCGTAGCGGCCGTGGTGCTGATGATCATGGGAGGATGGCAAGCCACCCGCATGCCGGTGGATGTCTTTCCTGACCTCACGGCACCGTCAGTCACCGTGGTGGCGGAAGCGCACGGCATGTCACCGACCGATGTCGAAAGCCTGGTCACCTTCCCCATCGAGACCGCGCTCAATGGCTCGCCCGGCGTGCGCCGGGTGCGCTCGAACACCAGCATTGGCCTGGCGGTGATCACCGTCGAGTTCGACTGGGGCATGGAGATCCGGGAAGCCCGTCAGATCGTGGCTGAAAAGCTGCAGCTGGCGCGTTCCGCGCTGCCAGCCGATCTGCCGCCGCCACAGATGGCCCCGGCGGCATCGGTCATGGGCGAGATCATGTTTGTCGCGCTGACGTCGGACCGCGCCTCCGGCGCCGACCTGAAGACAACGGCGGACTGGGTCGTCCGGCGACGCCTGCTTGCCGTGCCCGGCGTTGCCGATGTGCTCACGATTGGCGGTGACGAGAAGCAGTATCAGGTCACCCTCGACCCGGAGCGGCTGTCGACATACGGCATCACGGTGGATCAGGTACTTGAGGCCCTGCGCCAGAGCAACCAGAACACGCCGGCCGGCTTCTATCAGGAGAACGGCCAGGAGTACCTGATCCAGGGGCTGGGCCGTCTGCAGTCAATGGACGATATCGGCTCGACCCTGGTGGCCGTGGTGGCTGGCCAGCCGGTGCTTGTGCGCCATCTGGGCGAGGTGGCCATCGGCGTGGGCACGGTGCGCGGAACGGCATCGCACAATGGCAAGCCTGCTGTGGTGTTTGCGATCCAGAAACAGCCGGGCGTGAACACGCTGGCCCTGACGCAACGCCTGGATGACAGCTTTGCCGTCCTGCAGGGCAGCATGCCGGCAGGCATGACGATAGAAAGCAGAATCTTTCGCCAGGCCGACTTCATCGAGCGGGCGATGGACAACCTGCTGTCGGCACTGCGTGACGGCGTGATTCTGGTGATTGCCATCGTGTTCGCCTTTCTTCTGTCGTGGCGTGCCACGGCGGTGACGCTGGTGGCCCTGCCCCTGTCGCTGATGGTCGCGATCCTGATTCTGCATGCCCTGGGTGCCTCGCTGAACACGATGACACTGGGCGGCCTGGCAATCGCCTTGGGCGCCCTGGTCGATGACGCCATCATCGTCGTCGAGAACATCATGCGGCGCCTGCGTCAGCGCAGGGAGTCCGGCAGCGCCAGCCGTGCTCCGGTTCGCCAGGTCGTGTTCGAGGCAACCCGCGAGATCCAGGGCTCCATCGTGTTCGCCACGCTGATCATCATGCTGGTGTTCCTGCCGGTGTTTTTCCTGACCGGCGTGGAGGGACGTCTGCTGGCACCACTGGGCTTTGCCTATGTGGTGGCCCTGAGTGCTTCGCTGCTGGTGGCCATCACGGTCACGCCCCTGCTTGCCGAGCGCTTTCTGCCTGACGACCCGCAGGTGCTGGCCCATCGCGAGCCGGTGCTGATCAGCCGGCTCAAGGCCTGGTACGAACGCAGCCTGACCCGCCTGCTGCCGCACTGGCAACGGGTGGCCGGCATCTCGGGCCTCGCGCTGGTGCTTGCCTTGCTGGCGCTGTTCAGCGCCGGTCGCACCTTTCTGCCCGACTTCAACGAGGGCAGCCTGACGGTGAACGTCACCACGTTGCCAGGCACATCACTGGCCGAATCCGATCGCATGGCACAGCGCGTTGAAGCGATCCTTCTGGCGCAGCCGGAGGTGGTGGCTACCGCACGACGCACCGGGCGCGCTCCTGCCGATCCGCATGCCCAGGAGATTCATGCCTCGGAAATCGAGACTACCCTGGTGATGAAGGAGCGCGACAAGGGCGAGCTGCTGGCAGCACTGCGCGCCGACTTCGCGGCACTGTCCGGCATGAGTGTCGTCATCGGCCAGCCGATCTCGCACCGCATCGACCACATGCTGTCCGGCACCCGGGCCAATATTGCCATCAAGCTCTTCGGCCCTGACCTGCAGGCGCTGCGCACGCTGGGCGAATCGGTGAGGAGTGTCGCGACCGGCGTGCCCGGTGCCGTCGACGTCGCCCTCGAGCAGCAGGCGGACATTCCGTTTGTCAGCATCCGCTTCCGCCGCGATGCCATCGCGCAGCATGGACTGTCCGTGCGCGAGGTGTCCGATGCCGTCGAGACGGCGCTTGCCGGCAGCGAGGTGTCGCGCATCCTGGAAGGCCAGGCCAGCTTTGATCTGGTGGTGCGCTTCGACCCGGCGGCGCGGGCGTCATTCGAGGCACTGCAGTCGACCCTGATCACTACCGCGTCCGGCGCACGCCTGCCGCTGTCGGCGCTGGCCGAGGTGACGCGCGACCGCGGCCCCAATCTGGTCAGTCGCGAGAACGTGCAGCGCAAGATCGTGGTCATGGTCAATGTCGCCGAGCGCGACCTGTCCAGCGTGGTCGAGGACATTCAGCGTCGCGTCGCGCAGCAGGTCACGCTGCCGGCTGGCTACTTCATCGAATACGGCGGCCAGTTCGAAAGCGCGAGAGAGGCCACGCAAACCCTGGCCGTGCTGGGTGCCATGGTGCTGGCTGGCATCTTCATGCTGCTGTACCTGGCGTTCCGCTCCACGCGCGATGCCCTGGTGGTGATGCTGAACCTGCCGCTGGCGCTGATCGGTGGCGTGGTCGGCATGCATGTGGTCGGCGGCGTGCTGTCGGTGGCCACCCTGATCGGCTTCATCACGCTGTTCGGCATCGCCACCCGCAACGGGGTCATGCTGGTGTCGCATATCCGCCACCTGGTGCAGGTCGAAGGGGTTCAGGATCTGCGAACCGCGATACTGAGAGGGGCTGGAGAGCGCCTGTTGCCGATCCTGATGACAGCGCTGGCAGCCGGTCTGGCACTGGTTCCGCTGGCGCTGGCCGCCGGTGAACCGGGCAGCGAGATCCAGGCCCCGATGGCGGTGGTGATCCTGTTCGGTCTGCTCTCATCCACGGCCTTGAACATGTTCGTGGTGCCCAGCCTGTATCTGAGGTTTGGCGACATGGCCAGGACTGGTGGCATCGCCAATGACACCGCACCAACGAAAGAAGGAGACGCACGATGATCTGGATTGCAAGCAAGTACCTGATCACCGCGGCGATGGTCGTGCTGGTGTCGGAGCTGGCAAAGCGCAGTGACAAGCTGGGCGGACTGGTGGCCGCCCTGCCCCTGGTCACCATCCTGACGCTGATCTGGCTCTATCTGGAAAACCAGCCCCAGGCACGGATCGCCAACCATGCCTGGTACACCTTCTGGTATGTGCTGCCTACGCTGCCCATGTTCCTGGCGTTTCCGCTGCTGCTGCCACGTGTCGGCTTCTGGCTGACCCTGCTGAGCTGCATCGTGATCACCAGCGTCTGCTTTGCCGCCTTTGCCTGGCTGTTGCGCCGATACGGCATCGATCTGCTCTAGGTCGTCCTGCATCCGGCATCAGGCCAGCAAGGCCACCGACTTGATCTGCACCCACAGATCCTGCCCGGGGGCCACGCCCAGACTGGCGATGGCGCGACGCGTCAGTCGCGCCAGCAGCCGGGTGTCCCCGACACGGACGCGTACCAGGGCCTGACCCGGATGGTCATCGTCGGCGATGGCGTCGACCTGCCCGCGCAACAGGTTCTGGATGCTGCTGCGGCCCGGCTCCAGCGCCAGGCTGACGTCGCGGGCCAGCACACGCAGGCGCACGCGCTGGCCAACGACCAGCCCCGAGTCACGCACCCAGAGGCTGCCGCCATCTATGTCGACACGCGCCAGGTGCCAGTCCCTGTCGATCTCGGCAACGGCGCCGTCAAGCACGGTGCCGGCATCCTCGCCGAGCCGGACGGGCAGATCGAAGCGCACCAGCTCATCACCGAGCGCGCCGCTGGCCGTCACCCTGCCCTCGTCCAGCACCACCAGATGATCCGCCAGGCGGGCGACCTCGTCAGGCGCATGACTGACATAGATCACCGGCATGTCGAGCTCGTCATGCAGACGCTCGAGATACGGCAGGATCTCGCGCTTGCGTTGCAGGTCCAGTGCCGCCAGCGGCTCGTCCATCAGCAGCAGACGCGGGCTGACCGACAGTGCCCGGGCAATGGCGACGCGCTGGCGCTCGCCGCCTGACAGCGCCTGCGGACGTCGCGCCAGCAGGTGCCCGATGCCGAGCAGGTCGATGGCCTGCTGCAGGCTGATGCGTTGCGCGTCACGTTGTCGACGCTGGCCGTAGCGCAGGTTGTCGAGCACGTTCAGGTGCGGGAACAGGCTGGCTTCCTGGAACACGTAGCCGATCGGCCGCTGATGCGGCGGCAGCCAGTGGCGGGCGTCCTGCCAGACCTCTCCTGCCACCACCAGTTCGCTGCCGCGGGCACGTTCGAGGCCGGCGATGCAACGCAGCAGCGTGGTCTTACCGGACCCGGAAGGACCAAACAGTGCCGTCACGCCACGTGCCGGCAGGTCGAGCGCGACATCCAGGCAGAAGCCCGGACGCTGCAGATGAAAACGGGCCTGCAGCCCGGTCATGACGCGCTCTCCTGACTGCTGTCCGCGCGGCGCTGGCGCAGGCGAACGGCATGCAGCACCAGCAGGACCGCGAAGCAGAAGATCAGCAGGACCAGGGCCAGACGGTGGGCCGAGGCATAATCCAGCGCCTCGACATGGTCATAGATCTGCACCGAGGCGACACGGGTTTCGCCGGGCAGATTGCCGCCCAGCATCAGCACCACGCCAAACTCGCCGACCGTGTGCGCGAAGGTGAGCACGCAGGCGGTGAGGAAGCCCGGCGCCGCCAGCGGCACCACGACACTGAAGAAGGCATCCAGCGGCGAGGCACGCAGGGTCGCGGCCACCTCGAGCGGGCGCCTGCCGACGCTTTCGAAGGCCGCCAGCAGCGGCTGCACCATGAACGGCAGCGAATAGAACAGCGACGCGACCACCAGACCTTCGAAGCTGAACGACAGCGGCGCCATGCCCAGGGCATCGGTCAGCTGCCCGAGCGGACCCTCGGGGCCCATCGCGAGCAGCAGATAGAACCCCAGGACCGAGGGCGGCAGCACCAGCGGCAAGGTCACCACGGCAGCAACCGGGCCTTTCCACAGGGAGCGGGTACGTGACAGCCACCAGGCGATGGGGGTGCCGATGACCAGCAGCAGCGCGGTGACGATCGCCGCCAGCTGGGCGGTCAGCCACAGCGCCTGCCAGTCACTTGCCATCAGCATCTCGCCACACTCCTTGCGCGCTTACGCATGTGCTGGTTCAGCGCCGCTCACGCTCAGGCAGGACAAACCCGTAGCGTTGCATCAGCGCACGCGTGTCATCCGCCTGCATGTGGGCGGCAAAGCGGCGCGCCAGCGCGTTGCCGGCCGCGCGCCGGGTGATGATGAAGCCCTGCTCCAGCGGCGCATGCAGGCTGTCCGGGATGAGCTGATAGCCGCCCTGGCGCGCCAGCTCCGGACTCAACGCCAGTGCCAGCGCGATGATGCCGACCTGGGCATTGCCGCTCTGCACGAACTGCGCGGCATGCGACACGCTTTCGCCCTGCACCAGCCTTGCCTCGACCCGTGACCAGACACCGGCAGCCTGCAAGGCCTCGACGGCACGTTTGCCATAGGGTGCATGGCGGGGATTGGCAATGGCAATGCGGCCAATCGCCGGATCAGCCAGGCTGGCCAGCGTCAGCGTGCGGCTGTCAGGCCGGGTGCTCCACAGTACCAGCCGGCCATGGGCATAGGGCGTCACCGGCGAGGCGGCGAGGCCAGCCTCGGCGAGCGCACGCGGGTAGGCGATGTCGGCCGAGAAATACAGGTCATAAGGTGCACCAAGGCGGATCTGGGTCTGGAACTTGCCGGACGAGCCGTAGACGACCTCGACCTGATCGCCGGGGTGACGCTGCTTGAAGGCCGCAATGACCTCGTCCATGGCGAACTTGAGGTCAGATGCCGCCGCGATGGTGATGCTGGCGGCAGCGGCCGTCAGCGGCTGGCACAGCAGCAGGCAGAAAAGCAGGAGTGAACGACACAGCGGCATGGCACACCCTGCGTGCCAGGCACGCTCGACAGGACAGCGACGCGGCCAGTTTACACGTTGGCTGACGTCACTGCCCTGCCTGCACGCAGGATCAGAAAATCACGTTGGCCGAGCGGCGCGCGCTGATCTCGTCGTCGCTGTAGCCGGCCTCGCGCAGCACGTCACGGGTGTGCTGACCGAGGCTGACGCCGCTGTGACGATACACCGGCGGGGTTTTCGAGAACTTGATCGGCGACGCCAGCTGCCGCTGGCGGCCGCCATCGAGCTGCTCGACCTCGATCACCAGCTCGCGTGCCTGCACATGCGGGTGCTCAACCGCCTCGGCAAAGCTCAGTACCGGCTCAGTGCAGGAATCCAGCGCCGCGAAGATCGCCGACCATTCGGCATAGGTCTTCTTGGCCATTTCGGCCTGGATGGCCTGCTTGAGCACAGCCACCGACTCCGGACGCATGTCCAGGCCTTGCGGCGCCAGCTCGGGGCGACCGATGGCGGCGCAGAACTGCATGAAGAACTGCGGTTCCAGTCCGCCCACCGAGAAATGACGGCCATCGGCGGTGCGGTAGCAGTCGTAGAAGCTGCCGCCATTGAGCTGGGTGGTTTCCAGATCCGGCTGATCCCCACCCATCAGGGCGCCCGGCGCGGTCAGGGCATGCAGGCTGAAAGCGGCATCGGTCATCGAGATGTCGATGTGCTGGCCCTCGCCGCTGGCACTGCGGTGGATGACAGCGGCAAGAATGCCGATGACGCCATGGCAGGAGCCGCCGGCCACGTCGGCAACCTGCACCGAGATCGGCGCCGGCCCGGTCTCGCGGCGACCGTTGTAACCCAGCACCCCGGCAATGGCCAGGTAGTTCATGTCATGACCGGCGCGGTCCTTGTAGGGACCGTCCTGGCCGTAGCCGGTGATGGAGCAGTAGATCAGGCCGGGATTGACGGCCTTGAGCGCCTCGTAACCGACACCTAGGCGGTCCATGACGCCGGGACGGAACTGCTCGACGACGATGTCGTAGTCCTTGACCAGGCGCTTGACGATCTCGACGCCGTCCGGCGACTTCAGGTCGATCGCAATGGAGCGCTTGGAGCGGTTCAGGTAGCCATGCGCCGCCGAGTTGCCGTCACTGGCCAGTGGCGGCATCAGCCGCACCATGTCCGGTCGCGACGGTGACTCCACGCGCAGCACCTCTGCGCCCAGATCGGCCAGCATCATGGTGGCGAACGGACCGGGCAGCAGTGTCGAAAAATCCAGAACCTTCAAGCCGGCAAGCGGACCAGGCATCGCAATTTCCTCAGGCAGACAGGTCACGCGAGACTGCGTGACTGATGAGTCGCGATCCTAGCCAGTCTGGCCGGTGATTGCCAATGACGAGATCGCTCAGCCAGCCTGACGCAAGATGTCAGAACGATTGCCGTTTGCGGAGCCTGTCGACATACTCGGCTGCTCAGTCCGTTTTCACGTCACCAGGTTGCTCATGCTGTCACTGCTTCCCGCCCCTTTGCGAGGCGTCATCATGGGCACGCTGCTGATTGCCAGCACCGTGTTTTCCTCGCTGCTGATTCTGCTGCTGAGCCCGCTCAAGCTGCTGGCCCTGTGGCTGCCGACGCTGGCTCCGCCAGTGCGACGCCTGCTGACGGCGGTGCAGGAGAACTGGGCCTCCAACAACGGTCGCCTCTACCGGCTGCTGCCCGGCCTGCGCTGGGAGGTGCATGGCATGGAAACCCTGCGTCGTGACCGCTGGTACTTCGTCATGGCCAACCACCAAGCCTGGCTCGACATCCTGACCAGTTTCCACGTGCTCAACCGGCGCATTCCGCCCCTGAAGATCTTCATCAAGCAGGAGCTGCTCTACGTGCCGGTGGTGGGCCTTGCCGTCTATGCCCTCGACTATCCGTTCATGAAGCGCTACAGCAAGGAGCTTCTGGCGCGCAAACCGCAGCTGCGCGGCAAGGATCTGGAAACCACACGTGCGGCCTGCGCCAAGTACGCGGATTATCCGGTCAGCGTGCTCAGCTACATCGAAGGCACCCGCCTCACGCCGGCCAAGCACCAGGCTACCGCCTCGCCCTACCGGCACCTGCTCAAGCCCAAGGCGGCCGGCCCCGCCTTCGTGCTGTCGGCTCTGGGCGAGCGCATGGACTGCGTGCTCGACCTGACCATCGCCTATCCGGATGGCGTGCCCAGCTTCTGGGACTTCTGCTGCGGCCGCGTGCGTCGCATCGTCGTCGATGTGCGCCTGCGCGACATTCCGCCGCATTTCTGCCATTCCAGCTACGAGAACGATGCCGCCTATCGCGCCGAATTCCAGCAATGGATTGGCAATATCTGGGCAGAGAAAGACAATACCCTGGACAGGCTGCTGACAGCGGCCCCCTCTTCACACCACTGACAGGACTCCTCATGGCCCTCTCGCAACCCGCCCGTTTCGGCGAAACCTGGTCTGACGAACGCATCCAGTCCTACCTGGAGCGCCAGCCGCCCGCCGGCGAATCGGCTGACTTTCATGTTCTCTACACCGCCTACAAGCACATGCGTGACGACGACTTCGCCCGCTTCCTGACCTTCTTCAGCGCCGCCGGTCGTGATCTGCAGGCGCGCAACCGCAATGGCCAGACCCTGACCGACCTGCTCCAGGGCCACGCCCAGGCCGCTCCTTTCCTGGCCCTGCTGCAGCGCACGGTCTGAACGCCATGAGCCGCGCCGGGCTGCTTGATCCCGAGTCCCTGTTCACCCAGGGACAGCCACGCTTCGGCCGCTTTGCCGACAGCGTCCAGCGCATCGATCCGGCCCTGGACGACCAGCGCGATGCCTTCGGACATGCGCGCGGCCTGCTGGCGCGGCATCTCGGCTACAAGCAGTTCCAGTACTTCGGCGGCATGAGCCGTGACCTGATCTTTGGCTGTGCCCTGATCGATCTGGGCTACCTCAACAGCGTCTTTCTCTATGTCTTCGACCGCCACAGCGGGGAGAAGCTGACGCATTCGGTGCGTCTGCCGGGGCATCTCGGCATGACCCTGTCGCAAAGCCCGGTGGAGGGTGAAAGCCGCTTCCAGAGCGGCGATCTGAACATCGTGCAGCGCTATCAGGGAACACCGCGCAGCAAATCGCTGCAGGTGCGCTGGGGCGACACCCTGAGCATTGATGCCGACATGCCCGAGACCGGCTTCGAACCCATGTCGCTGTGCACGCGTGCCGGCTATCACGGCTGGGTCTACGCCAACAAGACCGCCGGCCTGCCGCTGACCGGCACGTTGCGCTGGGGCAGCCGCCTCGTCGATCTGGCCGCCTGCGGTGCCATGGGCCACCACGACTTCTCCTGCGGCTACATGCGTCGCGAGACCTGGTGGAACTGGGCCTGCCTGTCCGGACTCAGCCAGCCCGCAAACGCGCCGGCGGTGACCATCGGCCTCAATCTCTCCTGCGGCGTCAACGAGACCACGCACAGCGAGAACTGCCTGTGGCTGGACGGACGCCTGGTCCCTGTGACCGGGACCGCATTTCATTTCGAGCAGCGTAAGCCGCTGGCGCCCTGGCACATCGTGTCGCTGGATGGCCAGGTCGATCTGCGCTTCACCGCCCTCGGGCGACATCAGGAAAAAATGCGCCTGCCCCTGGTCGCCAGTCACTTCCAGCAAATTTTCGGTGTCTTTGACGGACATTTGCGCGTAAATGAGACAATATATCCTGTCACTTCCTTGACGGGCTTCGTCGAAGACCAATTTGTCCGCTGGTAATCCGGAGATAGCCACGCATGTCCCTGCCCCCCACCGGCCGTGATCCCAACCGACGCCTGCCAGCCGGCCATCCGGAGCGTCATCTCGACAACGGGTCGCAGAGGCCGCGCCCGGCAGCGCCCAAGCGTCCGCAACGGGTGCCGCAGATCACCCTGAAGCAGACCCGAACCACCCCGGTGCGGCGCTCGCTGCAGCAGCTCGCCATGGATTACCTGCGCCTGCTCTTCGACCTCAAGTTCCAGCGCTACCTGACCGTGCAGCTGCTACCCATGCTCTACGTGATCCTGGTGATTGGCGGCCTAGCCGTCATCGGACAGCTGGTCTGGGATGCCTTCCAGGAAGACACCCAGCGCGGCCTCACCTACCTCGCCGTGTCACCGCTGGCGCTGCTGGTCTGGGCCTCGGCCTGTCGCGCCACCACCGAGTTCCTGCTCGTGGTGTTCCGCATGTCCGAAGACGTGCGCACTCTGGCCAGCATCAAGCCGACCGTGGACAAGCTCGACCACCTGTTCAGCGGCAACCACTGGATATCGCGCCTGATGCCGTTCATGAAGGCCTTCCAGGCCGCCCAGGAAGAAAAGCGCTCCGCGGACAAGTGAGAGAGAAAAGACCATGAAACTGCTGTCCAGCAACACCTGCCGCGTACCTGCCGATCTGGCCTCGGTGACGCAATACAACCCGTCACGTGAAGTCGATCCCGCCCGTGTCGGCGTCAGCGAGAAAGCCAAGGCCGAAGTCTGGGCCGCCGTCGAGGCACTCTATGCCACCGGCATCTCCCCGGCCGTGTCCATCTGCCTGCGCAAGGGCGGCGAGGTCATTCTTGATCGCGCCATCGGCCACCGCATCGGCAACGGCCCCGACGACCGTCCTGACGCGGCACGCGTGCTGGCGCAGCCGGATACCCCGTTCTGCCTGTTCTCCGCCTCCAAGGTGGTCACCGCCATGCTGATCCACAAGCTGGCCGAGGATCACAAGCTCGATCTGCTGGCGCCGGTGGAACACTACCTGCCCGCCTTCGGTGCCAACGGCAAGCGCCATGTCACCACCGCACACATCCTCTCGCACCGTGCCGGCATCCCCACCGTGAAGGGGGATTTCGATCCGGAAACGCTGTTCGACACCCAGGCCGTCGTGGACATTCTCTACCGGGCCGAACCCGAGACGCGCAGTGGTCACCGCGCGGCCTACCATGCCATGACCGGGGGTTACATCCTCGGCGAGCTGATCCGGGCCATCACCGGCCTGGACCCGCGCGACTACCTGGCCGAGACCATCCAGAAGCCGCTCGGCATGCGCACCTTCAACTACGGACTGGTGCCTGAACTGCGCGGCATCGAGGCTCGCAGCTACGCCACCGGATTCAAGCCCGTGGGTCCGCTGGACTGGTTCATCCAAAATGCCCTCGGTGACAGTCTCGAGCGCGTGGTCGAGGTCACCAACGACGAGCGCTTCATGGACATCGCCTGCCCGGCCGGCAACATCTACGCCACCGCCGACGAGGCCTGCCGCTTCTTCGAGCTGCTGCTGCGTGGCGGCACGCTGGACGGAGTGCGAATCTTCGACCCGCTGACCATACGCCGGGCCACCATCGAGGCCGGCAAGCCGCAGTTCGACGGCACCCTGATGATGCCCTTGCGCTACAGCCTGGGCATGATGCTGGGACAGAATCCGGTCGGTCTCTACGGCCCCATGACCGGTCGCGCCTTCGGCCATCTCGGCTTCTCCAACATCTTCTGCTGGGCCGATCCGGAGCGTGACATCTCGGTCGCCCTGCTGACCTCGGGCAAGCCGGTGCTGGGCCCACATTTGCCGGCGCTGGGCAAATTGCTGACAAAAATCTCCTTTTCTTTTCCCCGTCATTAAGCTGAAATGACATTTGTATATACAGCCGTCTATCGGATGAGCGGTCCCTTGACCGCTTTTCCGGTATACTGAAGATGTGAACATTTATTCACTGAATTGAGGTTACCCATGCACGCAGACCGCGCGTCTCGTCCCCCGATCAACTGGTATGGCGCCGTTGTCCTGGCCGTCACGCCGCTTCTCGCCATGATCCTGATTCCGCTCTATGCCTGGGCGAACGACTTCACCACGGCTGCCTGGGTCAGCTTCGTGGTGCTGTCGATACTTAACGGCATGTCGATCACCGGCGGCTACCACCGTCTCTGGGCGCACCGCGCCTATGAAGCCCACTGGAGCGTGAAGGTCTTCTTCATGCTGTTCGGCACCATGGCGCTGCAGAACAGCATCCTGGTCTGGGCGTCGGGCCACCGCACCCACCACCGTCACATCGACGATGATGACAAGGACCCCTACTCCGCCGGTCGCGGCTTCTGGTTCTCGCACATCGGCTGGATGCTGCGCCAGTACGAGTCCGGCAAGGATGACTTCCGCAACGCGCCGGACCTGCTCAACGACCCCATCGTGATGTTCCAGCACCGTTACTACGTGCCGCTGGCCGTGGTCATGAACCTCGGCGTGCCGGCCCTGATCGGCTACCTGGCCGGTGACATGGCCGGCGTCCTGCTGCTGGGCGGCCTGCTGCGCCTGGTCTGGAGCCACCACACCACGTTCTTCATCAACTCGCTGGCGCACATGTGGGGCACACGTCCGTACACCGACGAGAATTCGGCGCGCGACAACCCGGTGCTGGCCCTGTTCACCTACGGCGAGGGCTATCACAACTATCACCACATCTTCCAGTACGACTACCGCAACGGCATTCGCTGGTACCAGTTCGACCCGACCAAGTGGCTGATCTTCTCGCTGTCGGTGCTGGGTCTCGCGCGCAACCTGAAGCGCTGCCCGGAATTCGCCATCGAGAAGGCGCGCCTGACCATGCAGTTCAAGCAGGCGGAAGCCAAGCTGGCGCGCAAGACCGCCGGTCATGCCCAGCTCGAGGCATGGAAGCAGCGTCTGGCCCAGGAGTCCGAGCACTTCGCCCAGGTCATGCAGGAGTGGAGCGCGCTCAAGGAAGCCTGGTATGCCGAGAAGAAGCAGCAGCTGCTGCAGAAGTGGGAGGAAGCCAGCTTCCGCACCCGCTTCCAGGAAATCGAGTACCGTCTGAAGATGCAGCGCAAGCGCCTGCGCCTGCTCACCGCCCAGGTACCTGCCTGAGCACATGCTGCCGCTCGCACAGCGTCATGCAGACCTGCCGTCCGCCCTCTGGCGGCGGCAGGCTCCCTCCCCGCTACGCCATCCCCGCCTGATCGATCTCAACACCGGCCTGCTGGCCCGCCTCGGCCTGGACGACCGTGCCTGGTGGCAGGGCCCTGAAGCGCTTGCCATGCTGTCTGCGGCACAGGGCTGGCCTGGCGTTGAACCGCTGGCGATGAAATATGGCGGCCACCAGTTCGGTGGCTGGAATCCGGATCTCGGTGATGGTCGCGGCCTGCTGCTCGGCGATGGCCTGGCGCCGGATGGCAGCGCGTTCGAGCTGCACCTCAAGGGTGCCGGCCCGACGCCCTTCTCGCGCATGGGCGATGGCCGCGCCGTGCTGCGCTCCTGCATCCGGGAATACCTGGCCGGCGAGGCACTGCATGCCCTTGGCGTGCCGACCACACGGGTGGCGGCGCTTGCCGGCTCGGACGAACCAGTACGCCGCGAGCGCATGGAAACCGCAGCCACCGTGCTGCGCGTGGCGCAAAGCCACATCCGCTTCGGCCATTTCGAGTGGCTGCACCACAGCGGCCAGACCGCCCTGCTGGGACAGCTCGCCGACCACGTCATCGCGCGTTACTACCCGCATCTGAGCGCTCTGCCACAGCGCCACAGCGCCTTCTTCAGCGAGGTGGTGACCGCCACCGCGCGGCTGATGGCGGACTGGCAGCGTACTGGGTTCGCGCATGGCGTGATGAATACCGACAACTTCTCCATCGTGGGTGAAACCCTGGATTTCGGCCCCTACGGCTTCCTGGAAACCTACGACCCCTACCACATCTGCAACCACTCCGATCACAACGGTCGCTACGCCTGGTATCTGCAGCCCTCGGTGGGGTTCTGGAACCTGAATGCGCTGGCGCATGGCCTGTCACCCCTGATTCCGGTGGAAGCCCTGCGTGAGGCCCTGTCGCTCTACGAGCCGACGCTGATCGCGCACTATGATGCCGGCATGAACCGGCGCCTGGGTCTGGACGACGTGGTGAGCGGTGATCGCGAACTGGTTCAGGACTGGCTGGCGCTGCTGCAAGCCGCCAAGGCCGACTTCAACCTGAGCTTCCGCTGGCTGTCTTCACATGCCCTGGAGCAGCTGCAGGAACAGGTCATGCAACGCTTTCCGGCAGAGCAGGAACGCGCGCTCGCCTGGCTGGCGCGCTACGCGCGGCGCGTGCAGCAGGCCGGGTGCACCGATGATTTGCGCCAGCAGGCCATGAAAGCCGTCAATCCGCTCTACGTGCTGCGCAATTACCTCGCGGAAATCGCCATCAAGGCGGCCGAACACGGCGACGATGTGCCGCTCAAGCGTCTGCTGGAGGTGGTGCGCTCCCCCTTCGAGGAGCGTGCCGAGTGGAGCGCCTATGCCGGTGAAGCGCCCGCCTGGGGGCGCTGCCTGGAGATCAGCTGCTCGTCTTGAGCATGCCGAGGAAGTAGGCGCCGAAATACTGCAGCTCGCGCGCCTTCATGTTCGGAACCAGATGGCTGATGGCCGTCTTCGCCCCTTTGCTGATCGCGACGTGCCCGACATTGAACATGTTGCGGGCGATGAAGCCCATGCTCAGCGCCTTGGCGCTGTCGACGTAGAACGCGTCAATCGCCAGCTCGCCGAACAGGGTCATGGCACGGGTCATCTCGGCCAGATCGCCCTCGCCCTGTGCCGCCTTGCTCCAGGTCGAGCGCAGGAAGAAGGCATCCTGGGGCTCGAGATCGAAGCTGATGTGGTCACGCAGGACGCCATCGACCTCGATGCGCGAACGACGGTGTCTGACATAGTCAGCCACCGAGGCCAGCTCCTTGTTGCTGAGCTTGCCGACCACCTGACGGATCAGGGCATGCACCGTGCCCTTGATCAGGCTGGCAACCTTGTCGAGCACGCCCGGGGCATGGCTGTCCGGAGCCGACCCGCGCACCAGAGCAAGGATCAGGGCATCGACGATCTCGTCGGCGTAGCGCTGCGCCAGGGCAACCACACGTGCCGACTGCGGCTCACGCGGAATACCATGCGCGAATGCCTGGATGACCGCCTCGAAATCCTCCGCCAGGGCCTGCGAGGCCGGAAAGGCAAAACGCTCTGTCACGTGTGCAGGACCTCGCCGGCTCAGTCGGAAACGAACATCGTGTGGTAATGCTGGGCGACCTGCTTGAGGTCATCGTCCGACATGGTCGCAAACAGCTTCTTGACGGCGCTGTGGCTGCCCTTGAGCACGGTGCCATGACCGATGTCGACCATCTTGCGCTTGATCATGCCGAGCTCGAGACACTGCGTGAAGTCCTCGTAGAAGCTCTTCACCGCGTGATCGACGAACTCCAGCATGGCCGCCGTCAGCTCGGCACGGACATGTTCCATGCGGCCGTGGTCGATGTTCTCGAGAATGCCTTCCAGGGTCTCGCCCAGCGCCGCCGGCATGACGAAGCCGAAGCGGGTTTCGCCGTTGATGACGATGCGACGGTTGCGCAGATAGCCGGCCAGACGCTCCTGCTCCTTGTGGTCGACCTTGCCCATGATCTGGCGAATCAGCACGTGCATGGTGCCTTTCAGCAGCTTGGCCAGCACGTCGAGCACGCCCGCGCCCTCGCCGTTGTGCTTGAGGATCTGGATGACGTCCTCGGCCGTGGCCTTGACGATGCCGTCGGTGGTGCCGATCGCGACCGCGACGCTGGTCGACGGATCCGGGAAGCGTCCGACCGCCTGGCCGGCCAGGATCTCGTCAATCGAGGACTGCAGGGCCGCATCCAGCGGGAAGGCGAAGTAATAAGTCATGAGCAGCATCCATCTTCTTGTTTGTGTTGGCACATGGTAGGCAGTGTGGCTGGCATATTCGCCGTCCACACCGGCTTTGGCAAGACTCATTGACGCGGTGTGCGCCAGCTGCTTTGCAAAACCTCGAAATTGGAACGGAACGGATTGATGTCGAGGCCGCCGCGACGGGTGTAGCGGGCATAGACCGAGAGCTGCTGTGCCCCGGCCTGCTGCAGATCGACAAACATGCGTTCGACGCACTGCTCGTGAAAGTCCGAATGACGCCGGAACGACACGATGTAGGCCAGCACGCCGGCCGGATCCAGACGCGGGCCGCGATAGTGGATCAGCACGCTGCCCCAGTCCGGCTGGTCCGTCACCGGGCAGTTGCTGCGCAGCAGATGCGAATGCAGCACCTCGTCGACGATCTCGTCCGAGGTCACCGTGAGCAGCGCCGGATCAGGCTCGTAGACATCGGTCCGCAAGGGCAGATCATCCACGCAGAGACCGGGCCAAGCCGGCATCGTCCCGGCCTCGGCGGCGGCGCTCAAGGTCACGCGCACCGCGGCATCGGCAGCAGCCGACAGATCACGCTCCACGACGGCCAGAACGTCATCGCGGCGGGCAAAGCGCATGAAGTTGAGGCTGTTGAAATACAGCTTCAGCGACTTGGACTCGATCAGGTTGGGCGAGTCGGCCGGAACGCGAATCTCGGCGATGGCCACCACCGGCTTGCCTCCCTCATCGCACCACGACACCTCGTAATGCGTCCACAGGTCGACACCGGTGAACGGCAGTCCGTCCTCCTCGTCCAGACCGAGTCCGGCCCGGCCCAGGCTGCGCGGAATTGGCTGCAGCAGCTCGGGTGCGTAGTCGTCAGGATAGTCGGTGGCCTGGCCCAGACGGGTCAGCTCGTGCAGATCCATGGCCTCACTCCCGCATGCCGGTGCCACGCTGCAGCAGGCGCAGCGCGACCACGTAGAGCACCACGACCAGCACCGTGATGAAGGTCAGCGACACCGTCACCGAGACGTCGCTGTGGCCGAGCACGCCGTAGCGGAAGGCATTGACCATGTACACGATGGGGTTCAGGTAGGACACCGACTGCCAGAACGGCGACAGCAGATCCATCGAGTAGAACACGCCGCCAAGATAGGTCAGCGGTGTCAGGATGAAGGTCGGCACGATGGACACGTCATCGAAGGTCTTGGCGTAGACCGCATTGATGAAGCCGCCCAGCGAGAACAGGATGGCCGTCATCAGCACGCTGTAGAGCATGACACCGACGTGATGCAGATGCAGGTCGGTGAAGAACAGCGACAGCACGGTGACGATGAGGCCGACCGCCAGCCCGCGCGCGACGCCACCGAGCACGAAGCCCCAGAGGATGATGGCGTGCGGCACCGGCGACACCAGCAGCTCCTCGATGCTGCGCTGGAACTTGGCCCCGAAGAAGCTGGACACCACGTTGGCGTAGGCATTGGTGATGATGGCCATCATGATCAGGCCGGGCACGATGAACTGCATGTAGGGCATGCCGCCCATGCCGCCGATGCTGCGTCCGACCAGGTTGCCGAAGATGACGAAGTACAGCGTCATGGTGATGGCCGGCGGCAGCAGGGTCTGTACCCAGATGCGCGTGAAGCGCCGGACTTCCTTGACGACGATGGTCTGCAGCGCGATGCGGTTGGGTTGCGAAAGCAGCGTGCTCATGCCGCACCTCCGTCAGCCAGGTTCTTTTCCACCAGGGACACGAACAGCTCCTCGAGGCGATTGGTCTTGTTGCGCAGGCTGGTGACGTCTATGCCCTGGGCACTGAGTGCGGCAAAAACGGCATTCAGGGTCTGGCCGCGCCGGATGGTGACCTCGAGTGCGCCGGCCACCGGCTGGCGGATCTGGTAGTCATCCAGCTCCGGCACCACGTTCAGCTCGTGGCTGATGTCGAGCACGAAGGTCTCCTGCTGCAGCTTGGCCAGCAGCGAGCGCATGTCGGTGTTCTCGACCACCTCGCCCTTGTCGAGGATGGCGATGTTGCGACACAGCGACTCTGCCTCCTCCAGATAGTGCGTGGTGAGAATGATGGTGGTGCCCTGCTGATTGAGCGTGGTCAGGTAGTCCCACATGGAGCGGCGCAACTCGATGTCGACCCCGGCCGTGGGCTCGTCGAGGATGAGCAGACGCGGCTCGTGCACCAGCGCGCGCGCCACCATCAGACGGCGCTTCATGCCGCCGGAGAGCATGCGCGCCTGCTGGTCGCGCTTTTCCCAGAGACCGAGCTGATGCAGGTACTTCTCAGCCTGCTCGTAGGCCCGGGGGCGTGCGATGCCGTAATAGCCGGCCTGGGTTGCGAGAATGTCGATGACCTTCTCGAACTGCCCGAAGTTGAACTCCTGCGGGACCACGCCGATCTGGCGCTTGGCCGCCTCGAGATCGCTGTCCAGGTCATGGCCGAAGATGCTCACCGTGCCGGACGTCTTCTTCACCAGCGAACTGACAATGCCGATGGAGGTGGATTTGCCGGCACCGTTGGGGCCGAGCAGCGCGAAGAAATCGCCGGGGGCGACGGTGAGATTGATGCCCTTGAGGGCGGAGACGCCGGAACGGTAGGTCTTGGTGACGCCAGTCAGCTGCAAGGCGGCGGTCATGAAGGCTCCTGAAAGGACGTGAGCACGAAACGGCCAGCTCGATCGCGGCCACAGAACCGAGCAAGTCTAGCATGAGCCCGATCCGCCGCTGCGGAACAGCTGCCGCTGGCGTACTACGTCTGTCCAGTTAAGAGCATGAAAAAAGACTGAACAAAATCATTTTGTCCAATACAAATAATTTGATGCTCGCCTACTGTAACAACACGACATATGTCGCGTCTGTTCAACACAGACGCTCAACAGGAACGGAACACATCATGAAAATCGCTGTCATCGGCTCCGGAATCAGTGGCCTCAGCGCGGCCTGGCTGCTCAATCCGCACCACGAGGTCACCCTGTTTGAAGCCGAGGACCGGGCGGGTGGTCACAGCCATACCCATGACATCACGCTGGACGGCATCACGCATCCGGTGGATACCGGCTTTCTGGTTCACAACGACCGCACCTACCCCAACCTGGTCGCGCTGTTCCAGCGGCTGGGCATCGATACCCCCGACAGCGACATGAGCTTCAGCGTCAAGCTGCCGCACGTCGATCTGGAGTGGGCCGGCGCCAGCCTGGCGACGCTGTTCGCGCAGAGGCGCAACCTGGTGCGACCGGGTTTCTGGCGCATGGTGCGTGACATCCTGCATTTCAACCGCCATGCCCGCCGCCTGCTGGTGCAGTCACGCGAGCGCCAGCTCACGCTGGGTCAGCTGCTGGCCGACAACCGCTACAGCGACGAATTCCGCGACTGGTACCTGTTTCCCATGGGGGGCGCCATCTGGTCCAGCCCGATGGCCGCGATGGCCGACTTCCCGGCCGAGACCTTCATCCAGTTCTGCCTCAACCACGGCTTGCTGCAGATTTCCGATCGTCCGCAATGGAAAAGCATACGCGGCGGATCACGCGAGTACGTGCGTCGCCTCTGCGACGGCATCGCCAGCGTGCGCCTGGCCACCCCGGTACGCTCCTTGTCACGCAACCGCCACGGAGTGACGGTGGTGACCGATGCCGGCAGCGAAGACTTTGATTGCGCGGTGCTGGCCACGCACAGTGACCAGGCCCTGGCCCTGCTCAGCGATGCCCGTCCGGCCGAACGCCAGGTGCTGTCGGCGATACGCTACCAGCCCAATGTCGCCTATCTGCACACCGATGCCGACCTGATGCCGCAGCGCCGCGTCGCCTGGTCGGCCTGGAACTACTATGCCGCGCCCGGCAGCGACGGCGCCACGCCGGTGGCCGTGACCTACTGGATCAATCGCCTGCAGCCCCTGCCCTTCACCAGCCCGGTGCTGGTCACGCTGAATCCGCCGGTGCCGCCGGCACCGGAAAAAACCCTGAAGGTCATGCACTACGCGCATCCGCTGCTGGATGAGCCGGCCTACGAGGCGCAGCACGAGCTGGCCGCGATCCAGGGCCTGGATCATGTCTACTTCTGTGGCGCCTGGGCCGGCTACGGCTTTCATGAGGATGGCCTGAAGTCGGGCATGGCGGTGGCCAGCCTGCTCGGTGCCGACATTCCCTGGCTGGGCGACAGCCAGACCCGGGCCGCTGCGGACACGAGCGACGCGCGGGAAGCCGCGGCATGAACAGCAGCCTGCTGGTCGGCGAAGTGGGGCACGCGCGCCCGCGCGGCCCGCACAACGTGTTTCGCTATGGCAGCCTGCTCATACGCTTTCGCCTGTCGGCGCGAGCCAGCCTGCGCTCGCCGCTGTTCAGCCTTGAACGCTGGAACCTGTTCGGTCACCACTGGCGCGATCACGGCAATGGCGCGGATGGCGAGGCCTGGGCGCGCGACATCCTGGCACGCCACGGCATCACCGCAGCCGATGGCGACATCGAGCTGATCTGTCAGCCACGCGTGCTGGGCTTTGTCTTCAACCCCGTCAGCTTCTGGTTCTGCCTGGATCGTGACGGCCAGCGCCGCGCCGTGCTGGCCGAGGTCAACAACACCTTTGGCGAGCGCCATGTCTACCTGCTTACGGCACCGGGCCAGGGTGTCATCGGCAACGACTGCGAACTGAACTGCCGCAAGGTGTTCCATGTCTCGCCCTTCATGCCGGTGGCAGGCGAATACCGCTTCCGCTTCAGTCGCGTCGACGGCGCGGCGGAAACCCGCGAACAGCTGCACATCGACTACTGGCGCGATGGCGAACTGCAGCTCGCGACCTGGGTGCATGCCGTGCACCAGCCCGCAGACACCCGTCATCTGCTGGGCGCCCTGTTCCGTTTCGGCTGGAGCACCGTCCTGGTGGTCTGGCGCATCCACTGGCAGGCCCTGAAGCTCTGGCTTCGTGGCGCCACGTTTCATCGCAAGCCGGCGCCGCCGGTCGAGGAGATCACGCAATGAACCTGTCCGAAAACACCCGCATCGAGATCGCTCGCGCGCCAGCCATGGCACGCCTGCTGATGAACCTGCTGCAGCGCATCGAGGTCGGCAGCCTGCAGCTGACCCTGCCCAGCGGCAGCACCCTGCATGCGGGCGGCCACACCCCCGGGCCGGACGCTGCGCTGGAGATCCGTGACTGGTCAGCGTGCGGCCAGATCCTGCGCTCGGGCGACATCGGCCTGGCCGAGGCCTACCGTGACCGCAAGCTCGAGATACCGGACATCCCCGCCTTCCTGCTGCTGGCCATGGCCAACGAGGCAGCGCTCGAGCAGGCCTTCTACGGCAGCTTCTGGGGCACGCTGCTGTACAAGCTCAAGCACTTCGTGGGCAACCGCAACACGCGCAAGGGCAGCAAGAAGAACATCCATGCCCACTACGACCTGGGCAACGACTTCTACCGGCTCTGGCTGGACCGCACCATGACCTACTCATCGGCGCTGTTCAGCCATCCCGGCCAGGACCTGGCCGAGGCCCAGACCGCGAAGTACGAACGCCTGCTCGATCGCCTCGGCGTCAAGGCCGGGGATCACATCCTCGAGATCGGCTGCGGCTGGGGTGGCTTTGCCGAGCACGCCGCATCCACCCGTGGCGTGCGCGTCACCGGCATCTCGCTGTCACGCGAACAGCTGGCCTGGGCGCGTGAACGGGTGCGCGGCACGGCCATCGAGTCCCTGTGCGAATTCCGCTTCCAGGACTACCGCGACGTGCGCGGCCAGTACGACGCCATCGCCTCCATCGAGATGATCGAAGCCGTCGGCGAAAGCTACTGGCCATCGTATTTCGGTCAGCTGCATGACCTGCTGAAGCCGGGCGGACGCGCCGGCATCCAGGCCATCCTGATCGCTGACAGCCGCTTCGACGATTACCGCCGCAAGACAGACTTCATCCAGCAATACATCTTTCCGGGTGGCATGCTGTTGTCACCGACACGTCTGCGTCAGTGTGGCGAGACCGCCGGCCTGCAGCTGCAGGACATGCACTGCTTCGGCCCGGATTATGCGGAAACCCTGAGGCGCTGGCGTGACGGCTTCGAAGCCCATCTGACCCGCATCGGCGAACAGGGCTTCGATGAGGCGTTCCAGCGCATCTGGCGCTTCTACTATGGCTACTGCGAGGCCGGCTTCGACGCCGCCCGCACCGATGTCTGCCAGGCCGTGTTCACGCGCCCGGCCTGACCTGACACCTGTGACCGTGACCGTGACAACGAGGATGAACACCATGACCGAGGACAGCGACGACACCGCCCTGATGCTGCCCATCCAGGCTGTCGAACGCGAAACCGGCGTGTCCAAGGAACTGCTGCGCATGTGGGAACGCCGTTACGGCTTTCCGCAGCCGGCACGCGACACCCAGGGCGATCGCATCTATCCCATGGACCAGGTCAATCGCCTGCGCCTGCTGCGTCGCCTCATCGAGCAGGGATTCCGTCCCGGCAAGATCATCAGCTTGGCCAGCAACGAGCTGGATGCCCTGCTCAAGGCCCAGGGCCAGGATGTCCAGCAGAGCTTCCCCGAGCTCGAGAAGGAGCTGCTGTCGGCCCTGCAGTCACAGGATCCCGGCCGGGTCAGGGCCTATCTGTCGCACCAGCTGGTGAGTCTGGGCCTGCAGCGCTTCATCATCGACTTCCTCGCCCATGCCACCACGGTGGTGGGCGATGGCTGGATGCGCGGCGACCTGCAGGTTCACGAGGAGCATCTGTTCACCGAGCAGGTGCAGGGTCTGGTGCGCAACGCCATCAGCAACCTGAGCCCGAGCACGCAGCCGCCCCGGGTTCTGCTCACCACGCCGCCGGACGAGCTGCACACGCTGGGCATTCTCATGGTCGAGGCGCTGCTGCGCCTGGACAACGTCGATGCCGTCAGCTACGGCGCACAGATGCCGCTGCGCGATGTGGTGCAGGCCGTGTCGCGCCATCGCATGCACGTGGTGGCGCTGTCCATCAGTGCGTCGTTCCCGGCCACACGCGCGGTGGAATACCTCGAGGAACTGCGCTTCCGCCTGCCTGCCTCGGTCGATATCTGGGCCGGTGGCGCGGCGCTGCGCAGCTCGCGCCGCCAGGTCGACGGCGTGCGCCTGATGACCGACCTCGGCAGCCTCGGCACCACGGTGCTGCAATGGCGACGCCAGCACCGCTGAACACAGGATGAGACGATGACCGCTGCACTGCCCCATCACCTGGTCTGGCTGCGCCAGGACCTGCGTCTTGCTGACAACACCGCCCTCGCCGCTGCCGCCCGCGACCCGTCCTGCCGGGTCAGCCTGGTCTATCTGGTGACCCCGCGACAATGGCAGGCCCACGATGTCGCCCCCGTTCGCCTGGATCTGGAGTGGCGGCAGCTGCAGTCCCTGCATGCCGATGCCGGTGCACTGGGCATGCGCCTGGTGGTGCTGACCTGTGACGACTTCGCGGCCGCGCCCGCGACCCTGTCGGACTGGGCTGCTCGCGAGGGCATCACGGCGCTGCACGCCAACCGCCAGTACGAGATCAACGAGCAGGCGCGAGACCGCGCCACCGAGACTGCGCTGACGGCGCGCAACATCCCCTGCCACTGGCATGAGGACCTGTGCCTGATGCCGCCGGGCAGCGTGCTCACCGGCCAGCGTCAGCCCTATACCGTGTTCTCGCCCTTCAAGCGCAACTGGCTGCAGCAGATGGCTCAGCGTGGCGTGCAGCTGCTGCCGGCACCGGCACCCCGTTCCCCTGAAGCGCGCCAGGCAACGATCGCGCTGCCGCCTCGACCCGCCATCCTGGATCAGGGCCAGACCGTGCCCGAGGCGTTGCGACACGAGCTCTGGCCGGCCGGCGAGGCGGCAGCGCATGCGCGCCTGCAGGCATTCACCGAACGCGATCTGGATTTCTACAAGCGCCAGCGCGACCTGCCGACCGTCAGCGGCACCAGCACGCTGTCACCCTACCTGGCTGCCGGCATACTCTCGCCGCGCCAGTGCCTGGCCGCCGCCTGGCAGCACCAGGGCGCACTGGAGGGCCGACTCGATGTCGACACCTGGATCAGCGAGCTGATCTGGCGCGACTTCTACAAGCACATCCTGGTGGCCTTTCCGCATGTCTGCCGGCATCGCGCCTTCAAGCGCGAGACCGATGCCCTGGCCTGGCGCAGCGATCCGGCCCTGCTGGCCGCCTGGCAGGAAGGGCGTACCGGGTTTCCCATCGTCGATGCCGCTCAGCGCCAGCTGCTGGCTACCGGCTGGATGCACAATCGCCTGCGCATGATCACCGCGATGTTCTTCACCAAGGACCTGTTCCTGGACTGGCGACTGGGCGAGCGCCATTTCATGCGCCATCTGGTCGATGGCGATCTGGCCGCGAACAACGGCGGCTGGCAGTGGAGTGCCTCGACCGGCAACGATGCCGCGCCGTATTTCCGGGTCTTCAATCCCTGGCTGCAAGGCGAGAAATTCGATCCGGATGGCGATTTCATCCGCCGCTTCGTGCCCGAGCTGGCTCGCTGCCCGACCAAGGCCCTGCATGACCCCAAGGCGCCGCGACCGGGCTATCCTCGCCCGATCGTCGATCACGCCAGCGCCAAGGCACATGCCGTGGCCAGCTTCAAGGCGCTGGGTCTGGCGTCGTCAGACGATCAAACAGGCTGACCAGCTCCTGCGTCAGGCGGTGGCGCGGGGCGCAATGGATCAGCGGCAGGCAGCGCTGATGCGACTCGCGCATGATCACCGACGATGACAGCGGCGGATCCAGCACCGGCAGGCCCTGGTCCTTGAGATCCTGAACCAGCTTGCCGGGCAGCGTGGCACGCGGCAGGAACTGGTTGATGATGATGCCTTCGATGGCCAGCGCCGGATTGTGGTCCTTGATGGTCTCCTCGACGTTTTCCATCAGGGTGTACAGCGCCCGGCGCGAAAAGGCGTCGCAGTCGAAGGGAATCAGGCAGCGCTGCGAGGCGATCAGCGCCGACAGCGTATAGAAGTTGAAGGCCGGCGGCGTGTCGATGAAGATCTCGTCATACTGCTCGCTGAGCTCTGCCAGTGCCGCCGACAGCTTGTAGATCTTGTGCTTGCTCTCGAGCAGGTGCTCGATTTCACGCAGCTCGGGATTCGACGGGATCAGGAACAGGCCGTCGAACGGGGTCGGATGCACGAACTCCGACAGCGGTCGCTCGCGCACCTTGAACGACAGCGACTGCGCGAAGAACTGGCCGATGTTGGGTGACAGCTCGGCCTTGTCGCGACCGAACTCGGCGGCTTCGCCGAGCAGGTACTGGCTGGCGTTGCCCTGCGGATCAAGATCAAGGATGAGCGTGCGTCGCCCCCTGGCCGCGCTGATGGCCGCCAGATTGACCGTGATGCTGGACTTGCCGACGCCACCCTTCTGATTGAACACCACCCGCCGCATGTTGCCACTCCTCATGATCCTGCCTGCCCGATCCGGGCTGGCGCTAGTCTAGCTCAGGACAGCTTCCTGTCATGCCCGTCACGTGTCGACTGCTCACGCGACCGGCGGGAAAAACCAGTAGGCCGCCACGATGGCCACCGTGACCCCGGTGGCATCGGCCAGCAGGCCGCAACCCAGCGCGCCGCGGTCACGGCGAATGCCCACCACGCCGTAGTACACGGCAACCACGTAGAAGGTGGTTTCGGACGAGCCCTGGATGACCGCCGCCACCAGTGCCGGAAAGCTGTCGACGCCGTAGGTCTGCATGGTCTCCAGCATCATGGCGCGGGCACCGCTGCCCGACAGCGACTTCATGAAGGCGGTGGTCAGGGCCGGCACGAACTCGGTGGCCATGCCGAGCTGGTTCAGCAGCCAGGCAGCCCCGTCGAGCAGCGTGTCCATGACGCCGCTGGCGCGCAGGCCGGCAATCGCCACCAGCATGGCCACCAGGTACGGAATCAGGCCCACGGCAGTCTCGAAGCCCTCTTTCGCACCGCGAATGAAAGTGTCGTAGACCGACAGGCGACGCCACCAGCCAGCCAGCAGAAAGCCCATGATGATGAGCACCAGCAGGCCGTTGCCAAGGCTGCTGGAGAACTGGCCGAGCTCGGTTGCCGGCAGCTGGCTGAGGGCGCTGATGAACAGCGCCATGACCGTGGCGAAGCCGGCCCCGTAGGCCAGCAGCACCGGGTCGCGCAGGCGGATGCGCAGATAGAGGCAGCTTGCCAGCACGCCGACAAAGGTCGACGCCGAGGTCGCGAGCAGGATGGGCAGGAAGACGCTGGCCGGATCCGGAGCGCCCTGCTGCGCCCGGTAGAGAAACACCGACACCGGAATCAGTGTCACCGACGAGGTGTTGATGACCAGGAACAGGGCCTGTGCCCGCGTTGCCCGCTCCGGCTCCGGATTCAGCGTCTGCAGTTCACGCATGGCCTGCAGGCCGAGCGGCGTGGCCGCGTTGTCGAGTCCGAGAAAGTTGGCCGACATGTTCATGGTCATGGCGCCGAGAGCCGGATGCCCAGCCGGCACGTCCGGCATCAGGCGGCGAAACAGGGGCGCCAGCAGGCGTCCGAAGCGTGCCACCAGCCCGGCCTCTTCGGCGACCTTGAACAGCCCCAGCCACAAGGTCATGACCCCGACCAGACCGATGCTGATGTCGACACTGGTCTTGGCCCCCTCAAACCAGGCCTGCACCACGCGCGAGAAACTCTCGCCATCGCCCAGCACCAGGGCCTGCCAGGTGGCGCTCAGCGCCGTCACCACAAAGAACGCCAGCCACAACGCATTCAGCACGAACCGCACTCCTGTACTGCCAGATCGACAACCTGCCGGTGAAGACCGCGTACAGCCCCTCCGTTCGTCGATTTAAACACAGGCTCAGGGGCGTCAGCGATCCTCCTCAGCGGCGCCAGCCAGGCATTTTCACCGTCAGAGCCAGACAGGACGCGGCATTGCCGGGCCCTGAAAAGTTGTCCACAATTTCTGTGGATAACTCCGTGGAAAAGCCGTTGGGAATGGCTCCCAAGCACCCTGACCACTGGCCTCGACACAGATTGATCATATTTTGAGCAAATCGTTTTTATTGTTTATTTTCAACAACTTAATTTTGTCAACACCGTCATGTCCTGTTAATGAAAGAAAAAACCACGGGATTTCATGAAAAAACGGCAGCTCGGGTTGACACGGAGGATAAGTCAGACAACCGCCCGATAAATTGTCTGACAAGCGCTGGAAAAACAGGCAGGGAATACTAATCCAGACGAATTCCAGACGATTTCTGTAACAACGTGGGGGATTCTGACAACCGGCCTGGGGCACTGGTCGGCGACGACGTCACTGGCGCGACCGGCAGCGCCAGGCGTAGCCTGTTCTTTTCCAGAAACGCAGGGCCCAGGCCCTTCACCGCCAGCAGGTCCTGCTGCGTCCTGAACGGACCGTTCTGTTCACGCCAGGCAATGATCGCCGCCGCCTTGGCCGGCCCTACGCCATCGAGCGCGGCTTCCAGCTCCCCGGCCCCGGCGCGGTTGATGTCCAGCGCGACAACCGCCTCCGCCCTTGCCTGTCCACTGCCACTCCCCTCGCCCGGCACGGCCTGTGCCGCCGTCGCAGGTCGATGACGAATCAGCACATGGCCATCGGCGGCAGGCACCGGTGTCGGCAACGTGCACAGCAGCAGTGACAGACTTCTGCTCATGGCCCTGACTTTCAGCAGGGCCGAGATCGTGGCGAGGCGCATGGTCATCTCCGGCAACGTCATGCGACCGCATGACTGTCTTCAGGAGGTAGACCATGATCAGCGCCCGCGCCAGTCACGACAGCCGGGCCCGGAAACGAAAAAGCCGCTGCAACCCGGAGGGTGCAACGGCTTCATCGCGAAGAGATCGTGGTCGGGACGGCAGGATTTGAACCTGCGACCCCCTGCACCCCATGCAGGTGCGCTACCAGGCTGCGCTACGCCCCGACGATTTCACGAGGTGTGCATGATACTGGATTGCGCCTTGCTGTCCAGTATCAGGATTCGCGATGGCTCAACATGTGAGCAATTTCCTGCAAATCCTCGATCATGTCACTGAGCGCGAAGTGCCAGACCGTGTCCGGTGTCTGGCTGCCCAGGCTTGGCGCGTCGTCAGCGGCACCCGTCGCCGTCTCGGGCTTGTCATGACGGACATCAGCCAGCTTCTGGCGCGCCCCCTGGATGGTGTAGCCCTGCAGGTAGAGCAGATCACGGATCTGCCGGATCAGCTCGACATCCTGACGCTGGTAATAGCGCCGGTTGCCGCGCCGCTTGACCGGCTTCAGGCGCGTGAACTCCTGCTCCCAGTAACGCAGCACATGCGTCTTGACGTCACACAGCTCGCTGACCTCACCAATGGTGAAGTAGCGCTTGGGAGGAATCTCGGGCAGCGAAACCTCAGGTCGATTGAGCGCCATGACCTTCCACTCGCTGCTTCAGCTTCTGCCCCGGACGGAACGTGACCACGCGTCGCGCGCTGATGGGAATTTCCTCGCCGGTCTTGGGGTTGCGCCCCGGACGCTGGCGCTTGTCGCGCAGCTCGAAGTTGCCGAAGCCCGACAGCTTGACGGCATGGCCGTCAACCAGGGCCTGGCGGATCTCCTCGAAGAACTGTTCGACCAGCTCCTTGGCTTCGCGCTTGTTCAGGCCGAGCTCCTCGAACAGGCGCTCGGCAATGTCAGCCTTGGTCAATGCAGCCATGTCGGCCTCCCTCATGTGCGGGAATGACCCCGCAGGCACTCAGGCGCGCAGGGTCACGTTCAATGTTTCTGACAGGTTTGCCAGCACCTGGTCACGCAGGGCCTGCACCTCGTCATCGGTCAGCGTTCTGTCCGGGTGCTGCCAGGTCAGCGCAATCGCCAGACTGCAGAAGCCGTCGGGCACACCCTGGCCACGATACAGGTCAAAGACCCGGACCTCGCGCAGCCACTCGCCAGCGGCGGCACGCGCGACATCAAGCACGGACTGCGCCGACTGCTGCACCGGCACCAGCAGCGCGAGATCACGACGCACTTCCGGAAAGCGCGACAAGGCCTTGAAACGCGGCAAGGTGTCGCCGGCCAGTGCGGCCAGATCCAGTTCAAAGACATAGACCGGGCCATCCAGGTCCAGGGCCTTCTGTGTCAGCGGATGCAAGGCACCCAGCCAGCCCACGACCTGCTCGCCGCGCAGCAGTTGCGCGCATTGGCCCGGATGCAGCACCGGATGCGCACCCGCCACGAAGCGAATCTCGCCCGCGACGCCGGCCACATCGAGAACAGCCTCAATATTTCCTTTTACATCAAAGAAATCAAGTGGATTCTTAGGGTTGTTCCACGCTTCCGGACTGGCGGTACCGGTAGCGATGCCGGCGAGCATGGGCTGCTGCTGCAGGCCATCCGGGGTATTCACGAAGCGCAGACCGGTCTCGAACAGACGAACGCGGCCCTGCTGGCGACTCTGGTTGTGCCGCGCAGCCAGCGCCAGACCGGCCCACAGCGTGGTGCGCATGGCCGACAGTTCCGCCGACAGCGGGTTGGCCAGCAGCAGCGGCTGCGCACCGGGATCGACCAGCTGCAGCAGTCCGGGCTCGACGAAGCTGAAAGTGATGGCCTCCTGCCAGCCCAGATCGACCAGGGCGCGCTTGAAACGACGCGGCGACTGCCGGGCCTCGACACGCGGGGTCAGACGCAGACGTGCCTGCGGCGCGGTGACCGGCAGCTGGTTGTAGCCGTAGAGACGGGCCAGCTCCTCGATCAGGTCGACCTCGATGGCCAGGTCGAAACGATGGCTTGGCGGCGTCGCCAGCCAGCCCTCGGCGTCGGCCACCAGCGCCAGTCCGAGCCGGCTCAGCAAGGCTGTCACCTGCTCGTCAGCCAGCGCGAAGCCCAGCACCTGGGCAATGCGCTCGCGGCGCAGACGGATCGGCGCGCGAACCGGCAGCGCCTCGGGAGATTCGGCGCGCGTCAGCGGACCTGCCTGCCCGCCCGCGATCTCGACGATGAGTCGGGTCGCCAGCTCGATGGCCTCCTCGGCCAGCGCGAAGTCGACGCCACGCTCGTAGCGGTGCGAGGCATCGGTGTGCAGGCCGTAGCGACGCGCCTCGCCAGCCAGCGCCAGCGGCTGGAAGAATGCCGATTCCAGGAAGATGCTGGTGCTGTCGGCGGTGACCGCGGTCGCCAGGCCGCCCATGATGCCGGCCAGTGCCACCGGACCGGCCTGGTCCGCGATCACCAGGGTCTGCTCGCGCAGGGTCACGGTCTGCTGGTCGAGCAGGGTCAGCTGCTCGCCGGCACGGGCACGGCGCACGACAATGCCGCCCTGCAGACGATCCGCATCAAAGGCATGCAGCGGCTGACCCAGGGTCAGCAGCACGTAGTTGGTGATGTCCACCACCGGCGACAGCGAGCGCACTCCGAAGCGGCGCAGCGCGTCGACCAGCCACAGCGGGCTCTCGCCACCGGCACGCACGCCACGGATCAGGCGGCCGAGATAGCGCGGGCAGGCATCGACGGCATCCACCGAGACCGGCAGCGTGTCGGCAAGCGTGGCGGCCACCGGGCTCGCCGTGTCGGGCGTGAAGGCCATGCCGAACACGGCCGCTGTTTCACGTGCCAGGCCACGCAGGCTGAGGCAGTCACCGCGATTGGGTGTCAGGCCCAGTTCGATCAGGTTGTCATCGAGTGCCAGCCACTGGCGAATGTCGGCACCCACCGGCGCATCCGCCGGCAGCTCCCAGAGCCCGTCGGAGGTCTCGGCCAGGCCCAGCTCCTGCTCGGCGCAGAGCATGCCGAAGGACTCGACGCCGCGCAGCCTGGCTTCCTTGATGCGGAAGTCACCCGGCAGAACGGCCCCCACCGTGGCCACCGGCACGCGCAGGCCGGGACGCACGTTGGCGGCACCGCAGACGATCTGCAGTGGCGACCCGTTGCCGATGTCGACCGTGGTCACGCGCAGCTTGTCCGCATTGGGATGCTGTTCGGTGCTCAGCACGGCACCGATGACGACACCGCTGAAGGCAGGCGCGACCGGCACAATGGCATCGACCTCGAGGCCGGCCATGGTGAGTTGGTGGGCGAGCGCGGCGGTGTCCACGGACGGGTTCACGAGCTGGCGCAGGCGCTGTTCACTGAATTGCATCACGGTCTCGCTTGCCTGGCAGTGCAGGCTGAATCGTTGTGCTTCACACGATCTTGTCGTTCTGAAACAACAGGTTATTTCAAACAGTAAAAGCCGTTTCAGGCAAACTGGCGAAGGAAGCGCACGTCGTTGTCAAAGAACAGGCGCAAGTCATTGACGCCATAGCGCAACATCGCGAAACGCTCGACGCCCATGCCGAAGGCGAAGCCCTGGTATTTGTCCGGGTCGATGCCGCAGTTCTTCAGCACCTGCGGATGCACCATGCCGCAGCCCAGCACTTCCAGCCAGCCGGTCTGCTTGCAGACGCGGCAACCGTCGCCGTGACACATCACGCACTGGATGTCGACTTCCGCCGACGGTTCGGTGAACGGGAAGTAGGACGGACGGAAGCGCACCTGCAGTTCCTTCTCGAAGAACACGCGCAGGAAATCCTCGATCATGCCCTTGAGGTCGGCAAAGGTGACGTGCTCGTCGATGAGCAGGCCCTCGACCTGGTGGAACATGGGCGAATGCGTGAGGTCGGAGTCGCAGCGGTAGACGCGGCCCGGGCAGACGATGCGGATCGGCGGCTGCTGGCTTTCCATGACACGCACCTGCACCGGCGAGGTGTGCGTGCGCAGCAGGCGGGTGGCATCGAAATAGAAGGTGTCATGCATTGCCCGCGCCGGATGGTGCGAGGGAATGTTCAGCGCCTCGAAGTTGTGGAAGTCATCCTCGACCTCGGGACCGTCGGCGACCTGGAAACCGACCGCGGTGAAGAAGTCCTCGATGCGCTCCATGACGCGCGTCACCGGATGCAGGCCGCCCACCGGCTGGCCGCGACCAGGCAGCGTGACGTCCACGCACTCGGCCTTGAGCTGCGCATCAAGTGCTGCCGAATCAAGGACCTGCTTGCGATTGTTGAGTGCCGAGGTGATGGCTTCGCGAGCGGCGTTGAGCTCGGCACCGAAGACACGGCGCTGCTCGTCGGCAAGCTTGCCCATCTGCTTGGAGAGCTCGCTGAGCTGGCTCTTCTTGCCCAGGAACTGCACCCGCAGCGCCTCCACGGCACTGCTGTCGGCGGCTTCCGCCACGGCACGCTCAAGCTGTGCCACCAGCGCTTGCAAATCACTCATGACCTATCCTTGGGCCGGTCGCAGATGACCGCGCCACACATGCCGGCCGCCCGCAGGGGCCACCGGCGCAGAAAACAAAAAGGGGAAGAACCAGACAGCCCTTCCCCTTCGTGCGTGCCAGCCGGAATCATCCGGCAGACACCAACCGCTTAGGCAGCGAGGCTGGCCTTCGCCTTTTCGGCGATCGCGGCAAAACCGGCAGCATCGTGCACGGCAATGTCTGCCAGCACGCGACGGTCGATTTCGATCGAGGCCTTCTTCAGGCCGTTGATCAGGCGGCTGTAGGACAGACCGTTCAGACGCGCGGCGGCGTTGATACGGGCGATCCAGAGCGCGCGGAACTGACGCTTCTTCTGACGGCGGTCACGGTAGGCGTACTGACCCGCCTTGATGACAGCCTGGAAGGCCACGCGATAGACACGCGAACGGGCACCGTAGTAACCCTTTGCGCGATCGAGGACCTTCTTGTGACGACGGTGGGCAATGACGCCACGCTTAACACGAGCCATTTCTTATCCTCCGTCAGATTACAGGTTGGGCAGCATGGCGAGCACGCGACCGGTATCCGAGGCCGAGACCATGGACATCGGGCGGAGCTGACGAATGCGCTTCGCCGACTTCTTGGTGAGGATGTGGCGCTTGTTGGCTTGCTTGCGCTTGAAGCCGTTGGCCGTCTTCGAGAAGCGCTTGGCAGCGCCCCGCTTGGTTTTGATCTTTGCAGACATGTGTAACCTCGTTTAGTGACCCTGTCGGCGTCGCACGGTGTCCGCAGACATGACGTGACCTACCTGGGGGTAAGACGCAAGACAGCTTCCTGCCGACTTACTTCTTTTTACGGGGGCCGATGAGCATGCCCATCATGCGCCCTTCCAGTTTCGGGTGCTGTTCCACAGACCCGATCTCGGCCAGATCGGCCTCGATTCGTTGAAGCTGCTTCAAGCCCAGCTCCTGATGCGCCATTTCACGGCCGCGGAAACGCAGCGTGATCTTGACCTTGTCGCCCTCTTCCAGGAAGCGCACGATGTTGCGCAGCTTGACCTGGTAGTCGGCTTCCTCGGTGCCAGGACGCAGCTTGATCTCCTTGATCTGGACCTGATGCTGCTTCTTCTTGGCTTCCTTGGCCTGTTGCTTCTTCTCGAAAACGAACTTGCCGTAATCCATGATGCGACAGACTGGCGGTTCCGCGTCAGCCACGATCTCGACGAGATCCAGTTCCACGGCTTCCGCTGCTGCCAGCGCCTCGCGGATGGACACGATGCCCACCTGCTCGCCATTCTGGTTGATCAAACGCACTTCGCGGTGCTTGATGTCGCCATTGATGGGTGCGCGCTTGCTGTCACGTCCCTGCTTGTTATCCGGCTTGATTTTCGTTCTCCACCACTCGACCCTTGCGGGCAATGTCTGCGGACAGGCGCTGCGCGAAGGCCTCTACGGTCATGACACCGAGGTCCTTGCCTTCACGGGTGCGGACTGCCACAGTCCCTTGTTCTGCCTCACGCTCACCAATGACCAGCATGTACGGGATGCGTTGGAGCGTGCGCTCGCGAATCTTATAGCCAACCTTCTCGTTTCTCAAGTCGCTGAAGGCACGGAAGCCATGTTGTTTCAGTGCCTTTTCCACGTCACGGACGGCATCGGCCTGCTTGTCGGTGATGTTCATCACGCAAACCTGGCTCGGTGACAGCCAGGCCGGCAGGATGCCGGCGTAGTTTTCCAGCAGCATGCCGATGAAGCGCTCGAACGAGCCCAGGATGGCGCGGTGCAGCATCACCGGGTACTGGCGGCTGTTGTCTTCGGCGATGTAGCTGGCGTCGAGACGCTGCGGCAGGTTGAAGTCCAGCTGCAGGGTGCCGCACTGCCAAGCCCGGCCGATGCAGTCATGCAGGGTGAATTCGATCTTGGGGCCGTAGAAGGCGCCCTCGCCCGGCTGCAGCTGCCAGGGCAGACCGGCGTCATCGAGGGCCTTGGCCATGGCGGCCTCGGCACGATCCCAGAGCGCGTCGTCACCGACACGCTTGGCCGGACGCGTCGACAGCTTGAGGCTGATGTCGCTGAAACCGAAGTCGGCATAGACCTGCAGCGTGAGCCTGATGAAATCGGCGGCTTCCTGGCCGATCTGCGCCTCGGTGCAGAAGATGTGGGCGTCGTCCTGCACGAAGCCGCGCACGCGCATGATGCCGTGCAGCGCGCCGGAGGGCTCGTTGCGGTGGCAGGCGCCGAACTCGGCCAGGCGCAGCGGCAGATCGCGGTAGGACTTCAGGCCCTGGTTGAAGATCTGTACGTGGCAGGGGCAGTTCATCGGCTTGACGGCGTAATCGCGGCTTTCCGAGGCCGTGGTGAACATGTTCTCGGCGTAGTTCTCCCAGTGCCCCGACTTCTCCCAGAGAATGCGGTCGACCACCTGCGGCGTCTTCACTTCGAGGTAGCCGTTGTCGCGCTGCACGCGACGCATGTACTGCTCGAGCTCCTGGTAGATGGTCCAGCCGTTGGGGTGCCAGAACACCATGCCCGGCGCCTCTTCCTGCAGGTGGAACAGGTCCAGGGCCTTGCCGATCTTGCGGTGATCACGCTTCTCGGCCTCTTCCATGCGCTGGATGTAGGCGGCAAGCTGCTTCTTGTCGGCCCAGGCGGTGCCGTAAACGCGCTGCAGCTGCTCATTTTTTGCATCGCCGCGCCAGTAGGCACCGGACAGCTTGGTGAGCTTGAACGCCTTGAGGAAACGCGTGTTGGGCACGTGCGGGCCGCGGCACATGTCGACGTATTCCTCGTGGTAGTACAGGCCCATGGCCTGCTCGTCCGGCATGTCGTCGACCAGGCGCAGCTTGTAGTCCTCGCCACGCGACGTGAACACGTCGATGACCTCGGCGCGCGGCGTCACCTTCTTGATGACGTCGTAGTCCTTGGCGATCAATTCGTTCATGCGCGCCTCGATGGCGGCAAGGTCGTCAGGCGTGAACGGACGCTCGTAGGCGATGTCGTAATAGAAGCCCTCGGCGATGACCGGGCCGATCACCATCTTCGCGCTCGGATAGAGCTGCTTGACGGCGTGGCCGACCAGGTGCGCGCAGGAGTGGCGGATGATCTCGACACCGGCCTCGTCCTTGGGGGTGAGGATCTGCAGCTGAACGTCCTCGCTGATCAGGTCGCAGGCATCGACCAGACGCGACTCGCCTGCCCGCTCGCCGGCAACCGGGGTGATGCGGCCAGCCACGGTCACCTTGGCCAGGCCCGGGCCGATGCTGGTGGCCACGTCCATGACCGATACCGGGTGGTCGTAGGCACGCTGGGAGCCGTCGGGCAAGGTGATGACGGGCATGAGGAACTCCTGATGAAGCGACAAGTGATCAAGCGACAAGCCGCGCAGTGTAGCGAATGGGCTGGCGCGGGGCAAAAGCCCTGCGCTCAGAAACGCCAGGTATAGAACAGCGTGATGGCCGACTGCAGCGAGCTCATCGCCTCCAGGGCCAGGCGTCGATTGACCTGGTAGCGCAGCTTCACGGTCTGGGTCGGCTCGAACACGCCCATGCCGAAGCTCAGGAACAGGTCCTCGCCGATGAAGCCGGAGACGGCGACCTGCGTCTGCTCGCTCTCACCCTGGGTGGAGACCGCGAAATTGCGGATGCCCAGACCCGTGCCGAGCTTGTCCATGAGACCGGTGCGACCGCCGAGCTTGAGCGCCGCACCAAGGGCGAAGGCCTGGCGCTCAGCCTCGCTGGGAGCCCCCGTGCCCTCGTCCAGCGTGCGCCCCAGCACCAGCAGCGCGAGGATGTCCTCCTGCGCCATGGCCTCGTCTGAAAACAGCTCGGCGCGGGGCGTCGGCGGCCGTCCGCTCAGGCGCACACCGACCAGGCGTCCGTCGACCTCGCGTACCGCCTCGACCTGAAGCTCGGGGCGGGTCAGCGGCCCGGCAAACAGGAAGCGGCTCTGGCGCAGGGTGAGCTTCTGGCCATAGCCCTCGAACCGGGCGTTGTCATTCAGACGCAGCTCGCCATTGGCGATCAGCGCCTTGCCCGGCGACTGCTGCAACTGCAACTGGCCGAGCAGCCTGGCCGTGAGGCCCTGTCCGCTGAGCTGCACGTCCTGCCCGAGGCGCAGCACCACCGCCATGTCCAGCGGCAACCCGCCGCCCTGGCCGCCGGTTCCGGCCAGCACCGGCACCCGGCCCTGACGATCACGCACGATGCGCACATCCGGCGACGGCTTCAGGCCGCCAGCCTGCGGCAGGGTGAAGACGGCATCGGCACGCGGCACCAGGACGCTGCCACGCAGACGCGCGCCCTGCGCGGCGACATCCAGGGTCAGCTCGGGACTGACCTGCGCCGAGCGCACCCAGGGCTGGTAGCGCATGGCCAGCTGCTGCCCGTTGAGCCGGGCCTGCACACGCCATGGCGACAGCGTGGCGTCGCCATCCAGCGTGGCCTGGCCGCCCTGGGCATCCTGCCAGCGCCCCTGCCAGCGCGCGCGATCACCCAGCAGCTGCATGTCCAGGGTCAGCGGCTGCCAGTCGAGACCGAATTCGGGGTAACTGACGCGGCCGTCACGCAGCCGCAGGCCGCCCTGCAGACGCGGTGCCGCCAGCGACCCGCCAAGGCGCGCCTGGCCATCGACACGCCCGGCCACGGCCAGACCGGCGGGCAGCGGCAGCGGCAACTCCTGCAGCAGCAGGCCGGACAAGCTCAGCTCGCCATCCAGCACGGGGGTTTTCTGGCGCGGATCGCGGCGCAGCAGTGCCGTCAGCCTGCCGGCAAACGAGGAGGTCAGGTCGGCACGAGCCAGCCACCCGGAGGCCTGCAGATCGACATCGGCACACAGGCGCCAGGGCGACTGCGCCCAGCAATGCCGTGCCATCTGCTGCCGCTCCGGCGTCAGGATCACGGCAGCGGCTTCCTGCTGGCGCCAGCTGCCCTTTGCCAGGGTCAGCACGCCGTCACGCACGACACCCTGCCAGCGCTTGCGGGCGACATCGAGACCGCCCGCCGCCACCAGGCTGGCGCGTGCCTCGTCTCGCACCACCGCACTGCGGATCTGATGCCGTGCCAGGCTGCCGGTAACGCCGATGTCCGCCGAGCGCAGCAGCAGGTCACGCCCCTGGCGCAGCTGGCGAAGCTGCAGCACGAGCTGACCGCGACCGTCCAGCCAGGCGCCCTGCCACTGCCCGGTGCTTTCCAGCGCGCCGGACCAGCTGGCCTGGAAGCGTTGCAGCGCCGGCACCCCAAGCTGCCAGCGCAGGCCGCGGGCGCCGGGCCAGCCGTCGGCCTGGAGTCGGGCATCCGCCAGCGTCAGGTCCAGGCGGGTCGCGTGCAGGCGCTGGCTGTCCCAGGCCAGCCGGAACCGCGTCGGCAGATTCCCGAAACGGCCTTCCTGGGCGGCCTCGACCTGCATGCCCTCACCGCTGCGACGCCACGTCAGCGGGCCGGCCAGCGTCACCTGACGTGGCCAGGCCGCCGGCCAGCCCAGGGCCTCGGGGCGCAATGGCGTGGCAGCGGCCTGCAGGCGGGCTTCGCCGGCCGTGGCGGTGCCACGCAGCACCAGGCTTCCCGGTGCCAGCAGCCAGTCCTGCTGGCCGGGGGGCTGCCAGCGTGGCCAGGTCAGACGCCCCTGAAAGCTGGGCTGCTCCAGCAGGAGATTGCTGACCAGCTGCAGCGAGACCGGATAGCGGGCCGGGCCACGTGCGCGCAACTCCAGTGCCGACATGCCGCCACGCAAGCTCAGTCGCTGCGCAGGCCAGTCCGGCGTGGCCGGCGTCAGCACCAGCGAGGCCTGCAGGGGCCAGTCGGCCGCCGTCTGCAGGCTGCCCGACACATTGGCGCTGCCAAGCTCATGACGCAGCTGCAGACGGGTCAGCGTGATCGTGTCACCGCTGCCGTGTCCGCTCAGCTGCAGGTCATGCAGCGTCAGCGGGTTTCCTGCGGCCGGCTGCCAGCGGAGCTCGCCAATGCGCGCCGACGGCAGCGACCACCACATCGGCAGGCTGAAGGCCGGCAGCGTCACCGGTCCGGGCGCCGATGGCCGCAGCTGTCGAACCTGCGCCTGCGCCACCGCCAGCGTATGCAGCTGTGCCCGACCCTTGAGCAGGTCGCTGACCTGCCAGCCCAGGGTGACGTCGGTCAGGCTCACCGCCAGCGCATCCGACTGCCAGTGCACGCGCTGCAGGTGCAGACCGCTGACCAGCCGTCCCTGCATGCCCTCGATCTGCAGCCCCGGCACGCGCTCGCCAAACTGCTGCCAGAGCCAGACCGGCGCCGTCGCGGACAGCGACAGCCAGAGCAGGACCAGCGATACGGCAATGAAGAGCTGGACCAGGAACATCCAGAGCAGACGCGGCAGCCAGATCACCAGCACCGCCAGCACCCGGGCAAAGACCGCCGCCACCGAGGTCACAGGGGTGACCCCAGGGTGATGTGCAGGCGCAGCGGACGCCCTGGCTCGGAGACGGCGCTGGCGACATCGACACGTACCGGACCGACCGGGGAAATCCAGCGCAGACCGGCACCGGCGCCGATGGCCAGCGGCTGCCAGTGCGCATCAAAGGCATTGCCGGCATCAATGAACACGGCCGGCCGCCACGCGGTCCGCCAGCGCCAGTTGTATTCGATCGATCCGGTGACCAGATACTGGCCGCCCACCGTGTCGCCATCGGCATTGACCGGTGACAGCGCACGGTAGTCGTAGCCGCGCACGCTGCTGTCGCCACCGGCGTAGAAGCGCACGCTGGGTGGCACCTCGGCAAAGCGCGGGCTGACAATGGCGCCGGCATCCGCACGCAGAAGCAGCATGTGACGCTCGGCGACCGTGGTCAGCCAGCGACTGCCGGCACGCACCGAGACGAACTCGGCATCGGAAAACGCCTGCGGGTGCGCCGCCTGGATCTGCAGCAGCTGACGATGCCCGGACAGCGGGTCGAGCGCGCCGCCTCGGTTCTCGACCAGGCTCCAGGCCACGGACGGCATCAGCAGCGTGGTGCTGCCGCGTTCGCCGCCATCACGCTCGAAGCGGTCCTCGCTGAGGCGCAGACCATAGGTGGTCTGCCAGCCACGCGGCGGCTGGATGACGCGCTGCACGCCGACCACGGTCTGGGTATTGAGGGTGTCGTCGATGCGGTCGCGCTGCATGCCGGCGAGAAACTGCAGGGAGTCCTCGACCGGATGCTTCCACGGGATGCGATAGCGCAGGTCGGCCTGCTGGCGCACCGGCGACAGCTGCAGCTCGGTGCTGATGCCGTGGCCACGGGTGTTGAGCAGATGCCGCTGCCACTCGTGCGAGACCCGCGGCCCCTCGTCGGTGGCATAGCCGAGACCGACCGCCATCCGGTTGGGCTTGCGGGTGTCGGCGCGCACTTCCAGTGCCACGTCACGGCCTTCGGCCTGGTCACGCAGCAGGGTGACACGCACATCGGCGAAGTAGCGCGAGGCCTGCAGCGTCTTCTGCAGCGCCGTGATGCGCCGGCTGCTGATCTCGTCACCGGGCTTGAACGGCGTCATGGCACGCAGCCAGCGCGCATCGAGACCGGTCAGCGGCTGGCCCAGACTGTCCAGGAAAAGAATGTCACCGAAGCGGTAGCGCATGCCGCTGTCGTGACGCAGCGTGATGTCGGCACGGCGTGCCTGCAGATCGAGCGCGATGTCGGTGACCAGCCACTCGGCATCGAAATAGCCCCGCTCCAGCATGCGCTCGCTCAGCGTCTGCTTGAAGGCCTCATAGCGCACCTGATCGAGCACGTCACCGGTCTTGAGCGGAAATTCCAGCCGGCGCAGCAGGCGGTCATCGGCGGCCTCGCCCAGCCACTCGACGCTGACCTGGCCGACCCGCACCGGCTGCCCGCCCTGCACGCGCAGCACCCAGCTGTCATCGTCCTTGAGCAGGCTGACCTCGGGATCGTAATAGCCCAGCGCCTTCAGGGTATCGAAGATGGCCACCGGCGCCTCGACCGCAATGGCCAGATCGGACGGCGGCTCGCTGCCCTTCTTCGGCGACTCCCAGAGCGCGATGGTGTCGCGTATCGGCTGCACCAGCGACTCGGGCTGGATGTCCTTGCGCCAGGCAGCATGCAGGCCGGACAGCGGCAGCAGGGCAAGCAGGACGGCCAGCAGCCTCATGACAGCACCCGGCCGCTGATGAAATGCCGGTCCTCGCCGCTGACCGGATCGGTGAAGGCCAGCTCGCGTGCCAGCAGCTGCAGCGGCCGGCCGGCATCATCGGGCAGATCGGGCTGCCAGACCGGATACAGGCGGTCGTTCTCGATGGCGATGCCCAGTGCCGCGAAATGCACGCGAATCTGGTGCTTGCGACCGGTCAGCAGCTGCACGCGGTAGCGTCCGAGGCCGCGACACTCGCCAATCAGCTGGATGATGCTGGCACTGTTGGGCTCGCCGGCGACTTCGCGGCTGCGGAAGAACTCCTCGGCATCCTCGAGGCGGCTTCGATAGTGCAAGGGCTCGGCCAGGTCCTCGCGCAGCGGTGCCAGCACCTCGTAGGTCTTGCGGATGGCGCGGCTGCGGAACAGCGCGGTGTAGGCATCGCGGGTATCGGGACGACGCGACAGCAGCACCAGACCAGCCGTGTCGCGATCCAGCCGGTGCACCGGCACCAGATCCGGTTCGCCCAGCTGTTCGCGCAGACGCACCAGCAGGGTCTCGCGAACAAAGCGGCCACCCGGCATCACCGGCAGGAAATGCGGCTTGTCGGCCACCAGCAGATGCGCGTCGCCATGAACAATGGTCACCGGGCCGGCCAGCACGGCCTCCGGCGGCACGTCGCGGTAATAGCACAGCGTGGCACCCGGCCGGTAACGGCTGTGCTCGTCCAGCACCTGGCCCTGCTCGTCGCTGACCTTGCCGGTGGCCAGACGCTGACGCCAGATCTCCGGGGCGATGTGGGGAAAGCGCGTCGCCAGGAAGTCGAGCACCGTCACCCAGTCAGCGGGCGGGCAGAACACCCGACTGGCAGCGACCCCGTTGATCACTGCCGCCGCCACGAATCAGACCTCGCCGGCCGGACGCACGGCATCCAGCGCCAGGAACAGCCAGACATCGCCATGGGTGACCCGGTAGCAGCCCAGCGCATCGAGATGCGCCACCGCGACCGCCGCCAGCTCCCAGGCCATGCCAGCATCGACGCTGACGGTGTCCTTTTCCAGGAACAGGTCGTAGTCGGTGATCTGGAACAGGCCCTGCAGCGGGACCGCACGCTGACGGAAGTTGCCGTTCAGCTTGGGATTGGCCCAGGCCCACTTCCAGCTGTCCTGGGCGGCGGCGAACGAGCCCAGCGGCGTCACCGAGAACACCAGTTGCGCGACACCTGACGCGTCGAAAAAGGTGAGCTCGGCATCGGCCTCATTGAGCTGCCAGCGCGCCATGGCCTGCAGATGACAGTCACGCTCCAGGCGGGCCTGCTTGTCACGCAGCTGCTGCGTGCTGTCCTGCAGGAGCTGCTCGAACTGATCTTCCGTCACTGCGCGGCTCCCGGATGACCGGCCTTCTCGATGGCTTCCTTGACCTGGGGCGGCATGTAGTTCTCGTCATGCTTGGCCAGCACTTCCTCGGCCACCACGCGGCCGTCACGCCATTCGCCGTTGGCGACGATGCCCTGCCCCTCGCGGAACAGGTCGGGCAGGATGCCGTCGTAATAGACCTCGACCGAGTGCTTCAGGTCGGTCAGCGTAAAATGCACGGCCAGACTGCCCGGATCGCGCTTCACCGAGCCCTGCAGCACCAGACCGCCGACCTGGATGCGCTGGCCGTCGGAGGCCTCGTTGGCCGCCAGCTGGCTGGGCGTGAAGAACAGATTGATGTTCTGGCGCAGGGCATAGCTGGACAGGGCCACCACCAGGCCGACACCCAGCACCAGGACCAGCAGCCAGATCAGGCGACGACGACGTTGCGGATGCATCAGGAAATTTCCTCGCGGGATGACGTGGATGACGGAGTGTTGCGACGACTGCCCTGCTGGCGGCGCAGCAGCGCCTGCTGTTCGCGCAGCCAGCGGCGATGGTGCTGACGCGACAGCAGCACCAGCCCGCCCAGGCTGAGCAGCGCGATGCCGTAGGAGAGCCAGACATAGAGGGCATGACCGTCCATGGCTAGGAAGGCGGACAGCGACTCGAAGGCCATCATGCCCTGCCCTCCGCGATCAGCTCACGCACCCAGCGCGTGCGGCGCTCACGCTGCACGATGATGTGGCGGCTGCGCATCAGCACCACCGCCACGAACAGGCACCAGAGCCCGAAGAACATGACCAGCAGCGGCAGGTACATTTCCGGCGGCATGGTCGGGCGTTCGGTGATGCGGAAGGTGGAGCCCTGGTGCAGCGTGTTCCACCACTCCACCGAGTACTTGATGATGGGCAGGTTGACGACGCCGACCAGCGCCAGGATGGCTGCCGCCTTGCCACCCTGCGCAACCTCGTCAAAGGCGTGCTGCAGCGCGATCACGCCCATGTAAAGAAAGAGCAGGATGAGCATGGAGGTGAGCCGCGCATCCCAGACCCAGTAGGTGCCCCAGGTCGGCTTGCCCCAGAGCGCACCGGTGATCAGCGCCAGGAAGCAGAACACGGCACCGGCCGGCGCCACCGCGCGCGCCACCATGTCGGCGGTCTTGACCTTCCACACCAGCGAGATCACCGCGCAGGCCGCCAGCATCAGGTAGCCGCCCATGGCTAGGCTGGCCGACGGCACATGAATGAAGATGATGCGGTAGCTGTTGCCCTGCTGGTAGTCGGGCGGCGCGATGGCCAGCCCCCAGACCAGGCCGAGCAGCAGCAGCACGGCAGCCGGCCAGGCGAACCAGGGCAGCAGACGTCCGGCCAGATCATGGAAATTGCGCGGACTGACGGTGGGCTCGATCACGGCCCAGAGTTTTCGCAACAGGGTCATCATGACGCTGACTTCATCCTCCGCTCAGGGACAGGCGCAAGGCGGCAGCGGCCGCCAGCGGGGCAAACAGCAGGGCCAGCACCAGAAAAGCCGCCAGCAGGGCCAGGAATCCCGACACTGGCAGGCCGCTCATGGCAGTCTGAACCGCTGCCGTGGCAAAGATCAGCACCGGAATGTGCAACGGCAGGCTGATCAGCGGCACCAGCACGCCACCCCGGCGCAAGCCTACCGTGAGTGCGGCACCAATGGCAGTGACCAGGCTCATGGTCAGGGTGCCGATGAGCAGGGTCAGGCACAGCACCGGAATTGCCGCCACCGGCAGATTCAGCAGCAGCGCCGCCACCGGGGCCACCAGCACCAGCGTCAGTCCGGTCTGCAGCCAGTGCGCCAGCACCTTGGCCAGCACCAGCAGTGACAGCGGCGCGGGCGTCAGCAGCAGCTGCTCCAGGCTGCCGTCATCGAAATCGCTGCGGAACAGGCCGTCCATCGCCAGCAGCACGGCCAGCAGCGCGGCGATCCAGACGATGCCGGCGGCCATGGCCTGCAGTCGCTCGGGTGCCGGGCTCACCGCCAGCGGCACCAGCGCCACCACCATCAGGAAGAACACCAGCGGATTCAGCCAGTCCGAGGCCTGGCGCATGCCCACGCGCAGGTCGCGACGCAGGACTTCGGCAAAGACCTGCATCATCACGGCAGCGCTCCGTCGTCATCCGCGAGCATGTCGTCGTCAACACGACGCTGCAGGGTCAGCTGCGCCAGCGGGCAGCGCAGGCTGAGGGCATGGTGGGTGGTCAGCAGCACGCTGCCACCGGCCTCGGCGTGGTCGGCCACCCAGGTCTCGATGGCGGCGACGCCGTCGCGGTCAATGGCGGTGAACGGCTCGTCGAGCACCCACAGCGGCACCGGCTCGGTGAACAGCCGTGCCAGCGCGACACGGCGACGCTGGCCGGCCGACAGCTGCGCCACCGGCGCATCCTCGCAGCCAGCCAGGCCGACACGCTCAAGCGCCCTGTCGAGCAGCGCTGCCGGCAGACGCAGGCCGCGACAGGCAGCCAGGAAGCGCAGGTTCTCCTGCACGCTCAGGCTGGCCTTGAGGCCGGGCAGATGGCCGAGAAACAGCAGATCGCGCTGCATGGCCTCCGGATCGTCACGACGGTCGACACCGCGCCAGCAGACCCGGCCGGCATCGGGCGCGCGCAGACCGGCCACCGTGTGCAGCAGCGTGGTCTTGCCGGCGCCATTGACGCCCGCCACCTGCAGTACCGCACCCGCCGGCAGCGTCACGGTCAGATCACGGTACAGACAGCGGTCATCACGCCACGCGTCCAGATGTTGCAGCTCAAGCACGCCGGAGGGCCCCCGAAGACAAGGTGCCTAGTGTAGCCCAGCCGGACCGGATTTCTTATAGTCACACACCCTATCAACACCACACCGTTCAGGAAGCCGTCATGACTCTGCATTTCTCCGACATGAACCGGTGTGTCGACGCCGTGCTGGCCGCCGCCGGCGAAAACCTGATACTGGGCACCCCGCTCGGCACCGGCAAGCCCAACACCCTGCTCAATGCCGTCTATGACCGCATCAAGGCTGATCCGACCCGCTCGCTGCATCTGCTCACCGCGCTCTCGCTGAACGTGCCGTCGACCGCACCGGGGCTGGAAACCGCCTTCATGCAGCCCATCCTGCAGCGCCTGTTCGCGGGCTACCCGGATCTGCACTACGTGCGCGACCAGCAGCGCGGTCAGCTGCCGGCCAACGTGACGGTATCGGAATTCTTCCTCAAGTCCGGCGACTACCTGGGCAATCCGCGAGCCCAGCAGGACTACCTCGCCACCCATTACACGCTGGTGGCGCGCGACATGATGGCGCAGGGCTTGAATGTCGTGGTGCAGGCCGTGGCCATGCGCGAACAGGACGGCCAGCGCCAGTATTCGCTGTCGAGCAATCCGGACGTGACCCTGGATCTGCTGCCGCTGATCGCGGCCTCGGGCCGCCGGGTGCTGAAGGTGCTGGTGGTCAACCGCGAACTGCCGTTCATGACCAATGACGCGCTCATCGACGCCTCCGCTGCCGATGTCATCCTCGACACGCCCGAGGGCAGTCACGCCCTGTTCGGCGCCCCCAACACGCCGGTGAGCCTGAGCGAGCATGCCATCGGCCTGCATGCCGCCAGCCTGGTGCGTGACGGCGGCACCCTGCAGATCGGCATCGGCGCCCTCGGTGACGCCATCTGCCATGCCTTGCGCCTGCGTGACGGCAACAACGCGCGCTACCGCGACGTCATGGCCGCCCTCGGCAGCACCCGCCCCGACACGGCGCTGGAGGACTTTCAGGACGGCCTCTACGGCTGCAGCGAAATGCTCGTCAACGGCCTGCTGCGCCTGCAGCAGGATGGCCTGATCCGGCGCCTCGTCTACCCGCACGCCGGCCTGCAGACCCTGCTCAACGACAAGGTCATCGGCGAGGAAGTGTCGCTGGCCACCCTGGACGCCCTGCGTGCCCACGGCCATCTGCGCCGCCATGCCGACGCCGGCGACGTGGCCTGGCTGCAGCGCGTCGGCATCCTGCGCGATTCGGTGCGCTGGCACAACGACACCCTGGTCATTGGCGAGCACACCGTGCCGGCATGCTGGGATGACGCCCGCACCCGCGACGTCCTGGCCGCCGACGGCCTCGGCACCCGCCTGCGTGGCGGACACGCGCTGACCGGCGGCTTCTTCCTCGGCCCGCGCGACTTCTACCAGGCCCTGCGTGATCTCGATGACGAGGATCGCGATGCCATCAACATGACCGCCATCGGCTTCATCAACCAGCTCTACGGCCAGGAAGCGCTGGCCCGCGCGCAACGCCAGCGCGCCAGCTTCATCAACACCTGCATGATGATGACCCTGCTCGGCGCGGCCGTGTCCGACGGTCTTGCCGACGGCCGCGTGGTGAGCGGCGTCGGTGGCCAGTACAACTTCGTCGCCATGGCGCACGCCCTGCCCGATGCGCAATCGGTGCTGATGCTGCGCGCGGTGCGCGAGAGCGGCGGCAAGACCGTGTCCAACATCGTCTGGAACTACGGCCACACCACGATTCCGCGCCAGCTGCGCGATGTCGTCATCACCGAATACGGTATCGCCGAACTGCGCGGGCGCACCGACAGCGAGGTCATCCAGCGCCTGCTCGCCATCACCGACTCGCGCTTCCAGGCCGAGCTGCAGGCGCAGGCCGTGGCCGCCGGCAAGCTCTCCGCCGACTACGTGATTCCCGAGGCGCAGCGCCACAACCTGCCGGAGCGCCTGGCCGAGCGGCTGCAACCGTTCCGTGCCGACGGCCTGCTGCCGGCATTTCCCTTCGGCAGCGACCTGAGCGCCGACGAACTTGTCATGGCAGCCACGCTGCAGCGCATGAAACCGCTGCTCAACGATCGCAAGGCGCTGCTGACCCGGCTCTGGCAGTACCGGCACGTGCAGGCGCCGGCTGCAGAACTGGAACGCCTCGGACTGGACCGGCCGACATCGCTGAAAGACGTGCTGAGCGCGCGACTGTATGCCGCGTGCCGTGGCTAACTGGCGTGCACCACGCCATACTCTGCCGCGTTTGATCGGTTCCCAGCCACCACCAGCCCGGATGCGCCCGCCATGCCGTCTGCTTCCCGCTTCCATGCACTGATCCTGCTGCTGCTCGGCCTCAGCCTCGGCGGCGTTGCCCATGCCGTGAGCCTGTTCGGTGACAGCGGCAAGCGTGACTTCCTGCCGGTGGACGAAGCCTTCGTGTTCAGCGACGGCGTCGAGCCCGGCCAGCTCGTGCTGAGCTGGGAGATCACCCCGGGACACTATCTCTATGACAAGTCGCTGAGCCTGGCCTGGCTGAGTCCGGGTCATGGCGAGCTGCCGGTGCAGTTCACCCTGCTGCAGCCCGGCGAATGGCATGACGATGCCAATTTCGGGCGCGTGAAGATTCACCGTGACGAACTCACCCTGGTGCTGCCGGCGCCGAACCGTGCCCTCGACGGCACGGCCACGCTGGAAGTCAGCTACCAGGGCTGTGCCGATGCCGGCCTCTGCTATCCGCCGGAGCGCCGCCAGCTCACGGTAGCACTGGCCGACTGGACCGCACTGGCCGATGCCGGGCCGAAGGTCGAGGCCGTGGTGCCGGACGCCCCGCTGGCCAGCAGCACCGCCGGCACGCCGGCCCTGCCCGCCAGCACGCGCTCGGATACGTTGTCGCAGTGGCTGACCGGGGCCAGCCTGCCGCTGGTCATGCTGACCTTCCTGGTGCTGGGCATCGGGCTGGCCTTCACCCCCTGCGTGTTGCCCATGCTGCCCATCCTGTCCGCCATCATCAGTGGCGCCCAGGGCAAGGACAAGGCGCTGGGCAGCGGACGCGGCCTCGCGCTGGCCGGCAGCTACGTGCTCGGCATGTGCCTGGTCTACACCGCGCTGGGTCTGCTCATTGCCGGCCTCGGCGCCGCCGCCAACGTCTCGCTGTGGCTGCAGCACCCGGCCGTGCTGATTCCCTTCGCCCTGCTCTTCCTCGCGCTCGCCATCATGCTCTGGCGTGGCAGCGCGCTGGCCCTGCCGGACTGGCTCACCGAGCGCCTGACACGCTGGCAGGGCAACCAGGCCGGCGGCTCGCTGCCCTCGGTCTTCGTCATGGGGGCCATCAGCAGCCTGATCGTGTCGCCCTGCGTGTCGGCACCGCTGGCCGGCATCATGCTTTACCTGAGCACGACCCAGGATCTCTGGCTGGGTGGCGCCGCCCTGTTCAGCCTGAGCCTGGGCATGGGTCTGCCGCTGCTGCTGATCGGCGCCGGCGGCGGCCGCTGGCTGCCGCGCTCGGGGCCCTGGCTGACCCTGACCAAGCAGGTGTTCGCCCTGCTGCTGGTGGCGGTGGCGATCAGCCTGATCAACCGGATGCTGCCGCTGACCAGCCAGCTGCTGGTCTGGGCCGGTTTCTCCGCCATGCTGGCCCTGCTGCTGGTGCAGCGGCTGGGCGCCTGGCAGGTCAGGCAGGCACCGGCCTGGCTGCTGGTCATTGCCTTGCTGGCCTGGGCCGGTGTGCTGGTCTGGGGCGCCTCGCGCGGCGGCAACGACCTGCTCAGGCCCTGGCAGGCCGAGGCAACGCTGACTGACGCCAAGCGCGGCAGCCAGTTCCGTCGCATCACCGACCCGGCCGTGCTCGATGCCGCCGTCGCGGACGCGCTCGCGGCAGGTCAGCCCGTGCTCATCGACGTCTATGCCGACTGGTGCGTGAGCTGCGTGGAAATGGAACGCACGGTGTTCCCGCGCCCCGAGGTGCAGGCGCTGCTGGCCAGCGGCGTGCTGCTCAAGTTCGACATCACCGACACCAGCGCCGCCCAGCTCGACTGGCTGCAGCGCGAGAACCTGTTCGGTCCTCCCGCCTTCGTGGCGTGGAACGGCCAGGGCCGCAAGGCTCAGCCCCTGGTCGGCGAATCGACCCGGGAAACCTTCATGGAGTTTGTTGAAAAGTCATGGAACTGATTGATTTCATTTTGCATGTTGACGCACACCTCGCGGCTTTCGCGGCTGAGAACGGGGCCTGGATCTATGGCCTGCTGTTTCTCATCGTGTTCGTCGAGACCGGCGTCGTGGTCATGCCCTTCCTGCCCGGCGACAGCCTGCTGTTCGCCGCCGGCGCACTGGCCGGCACCGGTGTCATGGACCCCTGGCTGCTGTTCTTCCTGCTCTGGTTCGCTGCCGTGCTCGGCGACAACTGCAACTACTGGGTCGGTCGCACGCTCGGCGAGCGCGTCTACGACATGGACTCACGCTGGATACGCCGTGACTACCTGCTTCGCACCCAGGCCTTCTTTGACCGCCATGGCGGCAAGACCATCGTGCTGGCGCGCTTCATGCCGATCATCCGCACCTTCGCGCCCTTCGTGGCCGGTGTCGGCAAGATGCCCTACCAGCGTTTTTTCCTGATCGACGTGTTCGGCGGACTGGTCTGGGTCGGCAGCTTCGTCTGGCTGGGCTACGGCTTCGGCAATCTGCCGGTGGTGAAGGACAACTTCATGCTGGTGATCTTCGCCATCATCATTCTCAGCGTGGCCCCCGGCATCTACGGCCTCATCCGTCTCAAGCTGGCCAGCCTGCGCGAACGCCGCGCCGGCGGCTGATGCCGCTGCCCCAGGTGCAGCCACGCCAAGGGGCGTTGCTTCGGCTCAGAGCGGCACAGGACGCTTGAGCAGACGCCGCTGCAGGGTGCGCCGGTGCATGCCGAGACGGCGTGCCGTGGCCGAGATGTTGCCGTTCTCCTCCAGCAGCACGCGCTGGATGTGCTCCCAGGCCACCCGGTTCACCGTCAGATCCTCGAGCGCATCCACCTCGCTGTCGCTGACCTCGGCCTGCTCCGGGTCTGCCTCCAGCGCACGCAGCACGTCGGCTGCCGATACCGGCTTGGTCAGGTAGTTCACCGCACCGCGCTTGATCGCCTCCACCGCCGTCGCGATCGAGCTGTAACCGGTCAGCATCAGCACCTGCAGCGACGGCTGCAGCGCCAGCAGCTCGGGCAGCAGCTGCAGGCCGGACGAGCCGCTGGCCAGACGCAGGTCCAGCACGCAGGCATCCAGTGCCTGCTCGCGCAGCTGCTGCAAGGCCTCGGCAGCGCTTGCCGCCGTGCTTACCTCGTGACCCAGCCGGCGACAGCCGCGTGCCAGCGTGTCGCGAAACAGCTCATCGTCATCCACCAGCAGCATGCGCATGATCGCCTGCACTCTCCACCCAGTCAGATCGTTTCGGAAAACACCGGCAGCGGCAGACTCAGCTGAGCCACCGCACCGCCGCTCTCGCCGGCCAGCGTGTCAAGACGCCCGCCAAGAGCCGTCACTGTCAGTTCGCTGAGAAACAGGCCCCAGCCAAACCCCTCCGGCTTGCTGCTGTCACGCGGACGACCGGCACTCGCCAGCACGTCGGCGGGCCAGCCCGGCCCGTCATCGGCAATGCGCCAGCGCAGCCGGGCCGCCTCGGCCAGGGAAGCCACCACGGCGCCTGCGCCATCGACACCGTCGACCTGCACGCTGACCGTGCCCGAGGCCGCCTCGGCGGCATTCACCAGCAAGGTGTGCAGCACCTGCTGCAGACGCCAGGGCATGGGCAGGTTCCAGGGGTCGGCCGTGCCCGCCAGCGCCAGGAAGCGACAGTCCGGAAACTGCAGCGACAATCCGACCAGCAGCTGCTCGACCTGCACCTGCACGGGCTGGGCAGGACTGCTTTGCGGGCTGCGCGCCTGCTCGCGCAGACGCCCGAGAATGTCACGACAGCGTGCCAGCGCCGACTGCATGGCCAGCAGATCCGCCTGCGCCTGGGGCAGATCCGGCTGACCGTCCGGGGTTTCAGACGTCAGTGCCGCCGCCAGCTCGTCACTGAGCAGGGTCAGGCTGGCCAGCGGCGTGGCCAGCTCATGCACGGCGGTGGCGGCCAGGGTGCCCACCGCCAGCGCCTGGTCCTGCTGCAGATGCTGACGCTGCTGCACGGCCTGCTGGCGGTCATGATCACGCAGGCGCTGCTGCATGCGGCTGACAAACACCACCAGCAGCACGGCACTGATCAGGAAATTGAACCACATGCCGAGCAGATGGCCGTGGTAGCTGTCCCAGGGCCAGGCCGGCCCATGGCTTTTCGGCAGCCAGAACAGGCTGCTGTAGGCGGCCAGCATGGTCACCGCCAGCGTCAGCGTCTGGCGCCACGCCAGCGTCGAGGCGGCAATCGCCAGCGGCACCAGGTAATAGGTCACGAACGGGTTGCTGTGGCCACCGGTCTGGCTGAACAGCGCCGACAGCAGCAGCACGTCGCCCAGCAGCTGCAGGAACAGCTCGTCATCATCCACGACGCTGCGCTGGCGCAGACGCCAGAGCGTGAGAACGGTCAGCAGCAGCCATCCGGCCAGTATCCAGGAGACGGACGCCAGCGGCAGCGCAAGACCATGATGCAGGGAAAGCCAGAGACCGCTGCCGACAAGCAGGGTCAGCAGAACACCGCGCAGCAGGCAGAGTTCAGCCAGGTTGCGATGGCGGGCACTGGGCACCAGGCCGGTCAGTGCCCGCATCGGGGAAATCAGCCGGCCAGGTTGGCGTTGGCGAAGTCCCAGTTCACGAGCTTGTCGAGGAAGGTCGTGATGTAGTCCGGACGACGGTTCTGGAAGTCCAGGTAGTAGGCATGCTCCCACACGTCGATGGTGATCAGCGGCTTCTGGCCGTGCACGATCGGGGTGTCGGCGTTGCCGGTCTTGGTGACAGCGAGCTTGCCGTCGGCGCCAACGACCAGCCAGGCCCAGCCGGAGCCGAACTGGGTGGTGGCAGCGGCCTTGAACAGCTCGACGAACTTCTCGTAGGAACCGAAGTCGGCGTTGATCTTGTCAGCGATGGCACCGGTCGGCAGACCGCCGCCGTTCTGCTTCATGCTGTTCCAGTAGAAGGTGTGGTTCCAGACCTGGGCGCTGTTGTTGAAGATGCCGGCCTTGGCGGCGTCACCGGCCGAGGCGGCAACGATGGCTTCCAGGCTGGCGTTCTCAAGGTCGGTGCCCTTGATCAGGTTGTTGAGGTTGACCACGTAGGCATTGTGGTGCTTGCCGTGGTGGAAGCTCAGGGTGTGGGCCGTGATGTACGGCTCCAGGGCGGTGCTTTCATAGGGCAGAGCCGGCAGTTCGATCGCCATGACAGTTTCCTTGTGATTCAGTGTTGATGCGGGGTTAGCGCGAGGCCGCCCCATTATGCCCACACGGCGCACAGGTGCAAGGCCGGCGCCGCTGCGGACAGCCGGCGCGGCGATCAGTCGTCATCGAGATCGAAGTCGTAATCGCGCAGCCGCTTGTTGAGGCGGTGCTCCTCGATCACGTCATCGAGTGCGCGCCGCTTGAGCAGGGCATTCTTCGCCGCCTGCGCCTTCGACACGGTCTCGTCTTCGCCATCTGCCGCTTCGTCGTTGAAGCCTTCTTCCAACATGACGCTCTCCAGCAAGCCGTTGTGCCAGAATCCGGACCGCTGCGGTCCGTCTCGGCTATTTAAGACACGACGGCCGCGCTGTAAATAGCACTCCGCCGAAATGCCGGTTCTCAGGCATTTGCCGCACGCGCTATACTCGCCGGCTTACCGGGGTCGGCCCTGCCGCCCCTCTTTACGGCAACGGAATCATCGGCACCATGCGTAGTCACTACTGCGGCAGTCTCACCCAATCCCATATCGACCAGACCGTGACCCTGTGCGGCTGGGTGCATCGTCGTCGCGACCACGGCGGCGTCATCTTCCTCGACCTGCGTGACCGCGAAGGCCTGGTGCAGGTGGTGATTGACCCGGATACCCCGGATGCCTTTGCGCTCGCCGACAAGTCGCGCTCCGAGTTCGTGCTCAAGGTCACCGGTCGCGTGCGCCAGCGCTACGCCGGCACCGAGAACGCCAACATGAGCACCGGCCAGATCGAGGTGCTGGGCAAGCAGATCGAGATTCTCGCCCAGGCCGAGACCCCGCCGTTCCCGCTCAACGACGACTTCAGCAACGTCGGCGAGGAAACGCGCCTCAAGTACCGCTTCCTCGACATGCGTCGTCCGGAAATGCTGGAGCGCATGCGCTTCCGTTCCAAGGTCACCTCGCTGATCCGCAACTACCTGGATGACAACGGCTTCCTCGACGTGGAAACCCCCATCCTGACCCGTGCCACGCCGGAAGGCGCGCGCGACTACCTGGTGCCCTCGCGCACCCAGCCGGGCAGCTTCTTCGCCCTGCCGCAGTCGCCGCAGCTGTTCAAGCAGCTGCTCATGGTCTCTGGCTTCGACCGCTACTACCAGATCGCCAAGTGCTTCCGTGACGAAGACCTGCGCGCTGATCGTCAGCCGGAATTCACCCAGATCGACATCGAGACCTCGTTCCTCAGCGACGAGGAGATCATGGCGATCACCGAAAAGATGATCGTGCAACTCTTCGACGAACTGCTCGGCGTCAAGTTCGACGCCTTCCCGCGCATGACCTACAACGAAGCCATGCGCCGCTTCGCGTCCGACAAGCCCGACCTGCGCATCCCGATGGAGCTGGTCGATGTCGCCGACCTGCTGCAGAACATCGAGTTCAAGGTCTTCGCCGGCCCGGCCAAGGACCCCAAGGGTCGCGTGGTGGCGCTCAAGGTGCCGGGCGGCAACGCCATGCCGCGCAGCCAGATCGATGACTACACCAAGTTCGTCGGCATCTACGGCGCCAAGGGCCTGGCCTACATCAAGGTCAATGACGTCACGAACATCCACAACGGCGAAGGCAGCGGCCTGCAGTCGCCGATCGTGAAATTCCTTCCGAATGAAGCGCTTGCAGCGATCATTGAACGTACCGGCGCACAGAACGGCGACCTCATCTTCTTCGGCGCCGACAAGGCCAAGGTCGTCAACGACGCCATGGGCGCCCTGCGCGTCAAGGTCGGTCACGACCTCAAGATGCTGACCTGCGAATGGGCCCCGCTGTGGGTGGTTGATTTCCCGATGTTCGAGGAAGTCGCCGACGGCCAGTGGACCTCGGTGCACCACCCGTTCACGCTGCCCAAGTGCGACGTGTCCGTGCTCAAGACCGATCCGGGCTCGGCCCTGTCGGTGGCCTATGACATGGTGCTCAACGGCACCGAGCTCGGCGGCGGCTCGCTGCGCATCTACAACATGGACATGCAGAAGGCCGTGTTCGAGGCTCTCGGCATCAGCGAAGAGGAAGCCAACGAGAAGTTCGAGTTCCTGCTCGACGCCCTCAAGTTCGGCGCCCCGCCCCACGGCGGCCTCGCCTTCGGCCTCGATCGCCTGGTCATGCTGATGACCGGCGCGACCTCGATTCGCGACGTCATCGCCTTCCCCAAGACCAAGACCGCCGAGTGCCTGATGACGCACGCCCCGGCCCCGGTCGAGAACAAACAGCTGCGCGAGCTGGGTATCCGCCTGCGCGAAGAAGTGAAGAAGGAGGCCTGAGCACATGGCAGGTCACAGCAAGTGGGCGAACATCAAGCACAAGAAGGCCCGTGTCGATGCCTCGCGCGGCAAGGTGTTCACCAAGTTCATCCGTGAAATCACCGTGGCCGCCCGTCTCGGCGGCCCGTCGGAAGCCGACAACCCGCGTCTGCGCGCCATCGTCGCCAAGGCGCTGGGCGCCAACATGAGCCGTGACGTCGTCAACCGCGCCATCCAGCGCGGCGCCGGCGGCGATGACGACAAGAAGCTCGACGAACTGACCTACGAAGGCTATGGCGTCGGCGGCGTGGCGGTGCTGGTCGAAACCATGACCGACAACCTCAACCGCACCGTCTCGGAAGTCCGTCACGCCTTCAGCAAGAACGGCGGCAACATGGGCACCAGCGGCTCGGTCGCCTTCCTGTTCAGCAAGCGTGGCGAAATCCGCTTCCCGGCCGGCACCGATGAAGACAAGGTCATGGAAATCGCGCTCGATGCCGGTGCCGACGACGTCGAAACCGATGACGACGGCATCACCGTGGTGACCTCGCCGGAAGCCTTCGGTGCCGTCATGGACGCCCTCGCCGGCGCCGGCCTGAAGCCGGAAAATGCCGAAGTCACCATGAAGGCCTCCACCGATGCCGAGATCACCGATCCCGAGCAGGCGGAAAGGCTGATGAAGATGATCGACATGCTGGAAGACCTGGATGACGTGCAGAACGTCTACACCAACGTCAGCTTCAGCGACGAGATCATGGCGAAGCTGAACGGCTGAGCCATGCCAGCACGGCCGGGGAGCCAGCCATGACCATCATCCTCGGCATCGACCCCGGATCGCGCATCACCGGCTACGGCCTCATCGCCCAGGACGGCCGTGGCTGGCGCTACCTCGACAGCGGCTGCATACGCATGAATACCGAGCAGTCGCTGCCCGAGCGCGTGAAGACCATCTTCAGCTGCCTGGGCGAGCTCATCGTGACCTGGCGTCCGACCCAGGCCAGCGTCGAGCAGGTGTTCCTGTCCAACAACGCCGACTCCGCGCTCAAGCTCGGCCAGGCACGCGGTGCCGCGCTGGCGGCACTGGCCCATGGCGACGTGCCGGTGGCCGAATACACCGCACGCCAGATCAAGCTCGCCGTGGTCGGCACCGGCGCCGCCGACAAGGCCCAGGTCCAGCACATGGTCACCCGTCTGCTCAACCTGCCCGGCATGCCCTCGGCCGACGCCGCCGATGCCCTCGCCGCCGCCCTCTGCCATGCCCATGCCGGCGCGAACCTGAGTAGAATCGCGGCATCCGGTCTGCGCGGCGGACGCGCGCGCTGATGCGTCACGACGCCGACCGCTTCACGACAACCCGAACGGGAACACCATGATTTCACGCCTGCACGGCCAGCTCATCGAGAAAATCGCGCCCACCGTGGTCATCGACGTCCATGGCGTCGGCTACGAGGTGGACGTGCCGCTGAGCACGTTCTACCAGCTGCCCGCGCTGGGCGAGCCGGTCACGCTGTGGACCCACCTCAGCGTGCGCGAAGACGCCCACAGCCTGTTCGGCTTTCACCAGCGCGATGCCCTGCAGGCCTTCCGCATCCTGATCAAGGTCAGCGGCGTCGGCCCGCGTCTGGCGCTGGCCCTGCTCTCCGGACTGGAAGTCGATGCCCTCAAGCGCTGCATCAGCCAGGAAGACCTGGCCACGCTGACGCGCATTCCCGGCGTCGGCAAGAAGACCGCCGAACGCCTGATCATCGAGCTGCGCGACAAGCTGCCGGGCATGGACAGCATTCCCCTGTTGCGCGGTGCGCTACCGGCCGCGCGCACCCCGGCGCCGGCGCCCGCCACGCCCGGCGAAGAGGCGGAAAGCGCCCTGCTCGCGCTGGGCTACAAGCCGGCCGAGGCACAGCGCGCCGTCAAGGCGGTGTCCGATGACCACCACGAAACCGCCGACCTGGTGCGCGCCGCGCTCAAGAGCCTGCTGAGACAATAAGCCATGAGCATTGAATCGGATCGCCTCATCACGCCCATCGCCCGCGGCCAGGACGAGTCGGTCGATCGCGCCATCCGCCCGACCCAGCTCGCCGACTACATCGGCCAGCCCCAGGTGCGCGAGCAGATGGCCATTTTCATGGGCGCCGCACGCAGCCGTGGCGAGGCCCTGGACCACACCCTGATCTTCGGACCGCCCGGCCTCGGCAAAACCACGCTGGCCAACATCATCGCGCGCGAGATGGGCGGCCAGCTGCGCTCGACCTCGGGCCCGGTGCTGGAGCGTGCCGGCGACCTCGCCGCCCTGCTCACCAACCTGGAAGCCGGCGACGTGCTGTTCATCGACGAGATCCACCGCCTGTCACCGGTGGTCGAGGAGATCCTCTATCCCGCGATGGAGGACTACCAGCTCGACATCATGATCGGCGAGGGCCCCGCCGCGCGCTCGCTCAAGCTCGACCTGCCGCCCTTCACCCTGGTCGGTGCCACCACCCGCGCCGGCCTGCTGACCTCGCCGCTGCGCGACCGTTTCGGCATCGTGCAGCGCCTGGAGTTCTACCAGCTCGCCGACCTGACCCGCATCGTCACCCGCTCCGCCGGCCTGCTCAACCTGTCCATCGCCGATGACGGCGCCCGCGAGATCGCCCGGCGTGCACGCGGCACGCCACGCATCGCCAACCGCCTGCTGCGCCGCGTGCGCGACTACGCCGAGGTGCGCGCCGACGGCCACATCACTGCCGATGTCGCCAGCCAGGCCCTGTCCATGCTCGACATCGACGACCACGGCCTCGATCACCTCGACCGCCGCTACCTCAGCCTGCTCATCGACAAGTTCGACGGCGGCCCGGTCGGCGTCGAGACCCTGGCGGCGGCACTGTCCGAGGATGCCGGCACCCTCGAGGATGTCATCGAACCCTACCTGCTACAGCAGGGCCTGATCCTGCGCACCGCGCGCGGCCGCGTCGCCAGCCAGTCGGCCTGGCTGCAGCTCGGGCTCGCCGCCCCGGAGACGCCATGAGTCAGCACGCCTCAACTGCCGCCGCTGCCGCCGACACGCCGTATCCCGAATTCCGCACGCCGGTGCGGGTCTACATCGAGGACACCGACGCCGGCGGCATCGTCTACTACGTGAACTACCTGAAGTTCATGGAACGCGCGCGCACCGAATGGCTGCGTTCGCTGGGCTATTCGCACTACCTGGTCAGCGACGAACCGGTGTTCTTCGTGGTCCGTCACGCCGATGTCGACTACCGCGTGCCGGCCCGCCTCGACGATGCCCTCACCGCCTGCGCACAAATCATCCATCGCGGTCGTGCCTCGCTGCATTTCCGTCAACGGATCCTGCGTGGTGACGTGGTACTCGCCGAGGGCCGGATTGAAGTTGCCTGCGTCGACCGCAATACTCTCAAGCCGCGCGCACTGCCCGCCGCACTCACCGCCCTGCTGAATGCCGATACAGGAAGCACCCCATGACCGCTGCACCCGAAATGACCGTCACTTCCCTGATCTTCAATGCCAGCTTCGTGGTCCAGGCCGTCATGGCCATCCTGGTGCTGGCCTCGGTGATGTCATGGACCATCATCTTCCAGCGTCGCGGCATCTACAGCCGCGCCGACGCCCTCAGCCGCAGCTTCGAGGAACGCTTCTGGTCAGGCATGGACATGCGCCAGCTCTATGAGCAGTCGCAGCACAAGCCGGAGCCGGATTCCGGCTGCGAGAACCTGTTCCGTGCCGGCTTCCAGGAGTTCCAGCGCCTGCGCGAGAAGCAGGCCGATGGCGATGCCATCATGCAGGGCGTCAGCCGTGCCCTGCGCATCTCGCTCAGCGTCGAGCAGAACAAGCTCGATGCCCAGCTGCCCTTCCTCGCCAGCGTCGGCTCCACCAGCCCCTACATCGGCCTGTTCGGCACGGTCTGGGGCATCATGTCGTCGTTCCTGGGCCTGGCCCAGGTGCAGCAGGCCACGCTGGCCGTGGTCGCGCCCGGCATCGCCGAAGCCCTGATCGCCACCGCCATCGGCCTGTTCGCGGCAATCCCGGCCGTGCTCGCCTACAACCGCTTCTCCGCCAGCAGCGAGCAGCTGCTGTCGCGCTACGAGATCTTCGCCGAGGAACTGAGCAGCATCCTGCACCGCGAAGCCCACGCAGGACGCTGACCATGAGCCTGCACTCCTCGTTCCGCCGGCCCCGCCGGGCGCCCATGTCGGAAATGAACGTGGTGCCCTACATCGACGTCATGCTGGTGCTGCTGGTCATCTTCATGATCACCGCACCCATGCTGACCCAGGGCATCGAAGTCGACCTGCCCGATGCCCAGGCCGACGCCCTCAGCCTGCAGGAACAGCAGCCCCTGATCGTCACCGTCAAGGCCGACGGCGAGCTCTGGCTGCAGACCGGTCCGGACGACCGCAGCCAGGTCAGCCTGCAGAACCTGCCCAGCGAGATTCGCGCCCTGCGCCAGGCGCGCGGCGAGGAGATCCCGGTGCTGGTCAACGGCGATCACAGCGTCGGCTACGGCCGCGTGGTCGAACTGATGTCGTCGCTGCAGCAGGGCGGCGTCAAGCAGGTCGGTCTGCTCACCGAACTGCCGGCCACCCCGTGATGACCGGACGCCCGCACGCATGAACCTGTCCCGTCGCAACCTGCTGCTCTCGGTCTGCCTGCATGGCGGACTGGTGCTGGTGCTGTGGCTGGTCGCCAAGCCGCACACGCTGCCCGAGCCGCCGCCGGTGATGCAGGCCATGCTGATGCCCGCCGGTGGCGCCGTGCTGCCTGCGCCGCAGCCGGCACTGCCTGCCGACGCCCCGGCACCGGCGCCCCTGCCGGAGCCGGAACCGCTGCCGCCACCGCCGGAACCCGCCCCCCCCAAGCCGGTGACGCCACCGAAGCCGGCTCCGGAACCGGCCAAGCCCGCGGTCAAGCCGCCGGCAAAGCCGGAAACCGTGAAGCCGGCCGAGAAAAAGCCCGAGAAGCAGCCGCCCAAACCCCGAAACGAGCCGCGCATAGACCCGGATGCCGTCGACAGCGAGCTGGCCGAGGTCGAGAAGGAAACCCAGCGCATCGCCCGCGAACAGGCCGAGCAGCGCAAGCGCGATGCCCTGGCGCGTCAGCAGGCGCTGGCGGCGCAGGCTGCGGACGAGGCCGAGGCACTGGCGGCGCAGGCCGCCGCCGATGCCCGCGCCCGCCAGATGGCGGCGCAGATCGGCGAGTTCACGCGCGCCATCGACCGCAAGATCAAGTCGGTGTGGCGCCTGCCCGCCAACGTGCCGGCCGGGCTGACCACCGAAATGCGCATTACCCTGCTGCCCGGAGGTGAAGTCGCCTCGGTCGTGGTGATACGATCGAGCGGCAATCCGGCGCTGGATGCCAGCGCGCAGGAAGCCGTGCGCCGCGCCAGCCCGCTGCCCGTGCCATCGGATCCCGCCTTGTTCCGTGAACAGTTCAAGGTGTTGACGCTGAAATTGAAATCGGAGGAATGAGATGGGTTTTCGCGTACCAGTCATCGGGCTCGTGCTCTGGTGGGTGTCCGGTCTGGCCAGCGCGGCACTGACCATCGAAGTCACCCAGCGGGCGGATGACGCCACGCCGATCGCCGTCGCCGCCTTTGCCGGCATCGAGGCCGAGAACGTCAACACCGGCAGCATCATCCGTGCCGACCTCGATCGCAGCGGCCTGTTCCGCACCCTCGACCCGTCTCGCCTGCCCGGCCGCCCGGCCAGCAGCGCCGAAATGCTGCCCGGCGTGTGGCAGAACATCGGTGCCGACCTGGTAGTGATCGGCCAGGCCACCCGCCTCGCCAACGGCAAGTACAGCTTCCGCTACGAGCTGCTGCGCAAGGGCGGCCTCGAGCGCCTGCTCGGCGAAAGCTTCACCGTCGACGCCAGCCGCTGGCGCGATGCCGCGCACTACATCAGCGACAAGATCTACGAGAAGGTCACCGGCGAGCCCGGCATCTTCGCCACCAAGATCCTGTACGTGAACCAGTATTCTCGGGGCGGCAAGCCGCGCTACCGCCTGGAGCTGTCCGACATCGACGGCGAGCGCCAGATCACCCTGCTCGACTCGGTCGAACCCATCCTGTCGCCGACCTGGTCGCCGACTGCACGCCAGGTCGCCTACGTCTCCTTCGAGAGCCGCAAGCCGGCCATCTTCGTGCAGAACCTGTCGACCCGCCAGCGCACCAAGCTGACCGACTTCGCCGGTCTCAACGGCGCACCGGCCTGGTCGCCGGACGGCAAGCGCATGGCCCTGACCCTGTCGCGTGACGGCAACCCCGAGCTCTACCTGATGGACCTCGACAGCCGCCAGCTCACCCGCCTCACCAACAACCCGGCCATCGACACCGAGCCGCGCTGGACACGTGACGGCCGCTCCCTGATCTTCACCTCCGATCGCAGCGGCGGCCCGCAGATCTACCGCCTCAACATCGCCAGCGGTGAAACCAAGCGCCTGACCTTCAGCGGCAGCTTCAACGCGCGTGCCGACATCAGCCCGAACGACCGCTACCTGGCCATGGTCCACCAGACCGGCGGCAACAGCTACGCCATCGGCATCCAGGACCTCAGCAACGGCATCTTCAGCATCCTCACCAACACGCCGCTGGACGAGTCGCCGAGCTTCTCGCCGAACAGCCGCATGGTGGTCTACGCCACCCGCAAGGGACGCCAGGGCGTGCTCGGCATGATGTCGCTGGACGGTCGCTTCAAGCTGCGTCTGCCGGCCGTCGAGGGAGAAGTTCGCGAGCCCGTGTGGTCCCCCTATTTACGCTGATGTCCGAGTCAGTTACCGTCGCATCCATTAGTTCGTCCAGATTTGCCAGCGCCCTGGTACAGGAGTTTTTATCGTGATGATCCACAAGACCGTTCGTGTCGCCACCGTGTCCCTGCTGGTTGCCAGCATTGCTGCCTGCTCGACATTCCGCGGCCCGCGACCGATCGACCCCAACGACGCCAGCCAGTATGAAAACCTGCCGCCGGCGCCGGCAGTCGAATCGGTGGGTTCGGTCTCCGACAGCGATCCCTCGACCGGCTCCGCCAACCTCGACAACCCGATCCAGGGCAACGTGATGGCCGACAGCAGCGGCAGCTCCGGTGTCATCGCCGGCAGCATGTCCGACCTGCTCAAGGTGCGCGTGTTCTACTTCGGCACCAACCTCAGCGACATCACCGCCATCGCCTACGGCGGCCTCAATGCCCACGCCGCCTACCTGAAGGAAAACGCCGGTCAGCGTCTGCAGCTGTCGGGCCACACCGACGAGCGCGGCACCCGTGAATACAACCTGGCGCTCGGCGAACGTCGTGCCAACGCCGTTGCCCGCTACCTGGTCAGCCAGGGTGTCAACTCCTCGCAGATCAGCGTCGTCAGCTATGGCAAGGAAAAGCCGGCGGCCGATGGCAGCAACGAGGAAGCCTGGTCCAAGAACCGCCGTGTCGAGCTGGATTACGTGTCCGGCAACTGAGTCCCGTCCTTCGCGGCAACAAACGGGCTCAGGCCCGTTTGTTTTTTGTGCTGAACCGACTATCCGGAGAACCTGATGCGACTCACCTCTTCCCTGCTCTGCGGCAGCCTCTTCGCGCTCTGCGCCAGCGCCCACGCCGTGCAGATCGAGCAGCGCCCGCTGACCAGTGCCGGCAGCCCGGTCATCACCAGCCAGCCCGCGCAGACCGCCGCTGCCGTGGCCAGCGCCAGCCGCCCGGTCAGCGCCGCCGCCAACCCGGCTTGGGACATGTTCCAGCAGCTTGAAGCCCTGCAGCGCACCGTCGCCACCCTGCAAGGCCAGGTCGAGGAACAGCAGCAGCTCATCGAACGCCTACGCGAAGACCTGCGCGTGCGTTACACCGACCTTGACCAGCGCATCGAGCAGCTCAACGGCAAGGCCGCGCCCGCGGCACCGGCAGCCAGCCAGCCGGTGGCCCCCGCCGCCAGCGTCGACCCGGCAGCCGTCAGCGCCGGCGTCGACGGCAGCACGGTGATCGCCGCCACCCCGGCAGCGGCAGCGCCCGCCCCGGTCGCCGTGCCCGTGCCGACACCGGTGACCGAGCCCTCACGCGTCACCGCCCCGGTCGACAGCAGCAACATCGAAGGCCAGAAGCAGGCCTACCTGGCCGCCTACCAGCGCTTCCGCAGCGACGGTCCGGCCGCCGCCATCACGGCCATGCAGGGCTTCATCACGCAGCATCCGAACAGCGTCTTCACCCCCAACGCCTGGTACTGGCTGGGCGAGTTCCAGCTCGCCAACGAGCCGGCCGACTATGCCGCCGCCGAAGCCAGCTTCAAGCGCGTGATCAATGACTACGCCAGCAGCCCCAAGGTGTCGTCGTCGTACTACAAGCTCGGCACCATCGCCGACCTGCGCAACCAGCGCAACGAGGCCCGGCGCTGGATGACCGACCTGATTGCCCAGTTTCCGGAAAGCCAGGAAGCCCGCCTGGCCCAGGGTTACCTGAAGCAGAACCCGGCCAGCGGAACCACCCCGTGACGGCTGGCACGGGCGCTTCCCCGGTGACCTTGCGACTCACCGAGATCTTCTTCTCGCTGCAGGGCGAGACGCGCACCGTGGGCCTGCCCACGGTGTTCGTGCGTCTCACCGGCTGCCCGCTGCGCTGCAGCTGGTGCGACACCGAATACGCCTTCAGCGGCGGCAGCCTGTGGACGCTGGACGAGGTCATGGCCGAGGTCCGCCAGTACGGCGCGCACCACGTCACCGTCACCGGCGGCGAGCCGCTGGCGCAGCCGGAATGCCTGCCCCTGCTGCTTGCGCTCTGCGATGCCGGTCACGAAGTCTCGCTGGAAACCAGCGGCGCCCTGTCGCTGGCCGAGGTCGACCCGCGCGTGATCAAGGTCATGGACCTGAAGGCCCCGGACTCGGGCGAGGTGCATCGCAACCGCTACCACAACCTCGACCACCTGCTGCCGCACGACCAGGTCAAGTTCGTCATCGCCTCGCGCAAGGACTACGACTGGGCACGCCTGCAGTGCGACCAGCATCGCCTGCAGGAGCGCGTCAGCGAGGTGCTGTTCTCGCCCGCGCACGAGACGCTGTCGCCGCGCGAACTGGCCGAGTGGATACTTGCCGACCGCCTGCGCGTGCGCCTGCAGGTGCAGCTGCACAAATACCTCTGGAACAACGAACCCGGACACTGACATGCCGCACGCCGTGGTCCTGCTTTCCGGCGGACTGGACTCCGCCACCTGCCTTGCCATGGCTCGCGACCAGGGCTTCAGCATCACCGCGCTCAGCTTCGACTACGGCCAGCGCCACACCGCCGAGCTGCAGGCCGCGCAACGCATCGCCGCCGACCTCGGCGTCAGCGACCACCGCATCCTGCGTCTGGACCTAGGCCTGATCGGCGGCTCCGCGCTCACCGACGCCGCCATCGCCGTGCCCGAACAGCCGGGCGAAGGCATTCCGGTGACCTACGTGCCGGCGCGCAACACCGTGTTCCTGGCCCTGGCCCTGGGCCTCGCCGAAGTCACCCAGGCCCGCCACATCTTCATCGGCGTCAACGCGGTCGACTACTCCGGCTACCCGGACTGCCGGCCGGAATTCATCGAGGCCTTCGCCCGCCTCGCCAATGTGGCCACCAAGGCCGGTGTCGAAGGCGAAGGCATGGACATACGCACGCCGCTGATCACGCTGAGCAAGGCCGACATCATTCGCGCCGGCACCGCGCTCGGCGTCGACTACAGCCAGACCGTGTCGTGCTACCAGGCCGACGACGACGGCCGCGCCTGCGGCGTCTGCGATGCCTGCCGCCTGCGCCGCAAGGGATTTGACGATGCCGGCCTGCCAGACCCGACCCGATACCGTCCTGCCCACTAGTCGCTCTCGCGCCAGCTGGCTAGACTGCCCTCATACCGCACTGAGTCATCACCATGAAACCTGAAACCGAACACTTCCTCGTGCTGTCCGCCCTGGGCAGCGACCGCGCCGGCATCATTGACGAACTGGCGCGTGCCGCCAGTGACACGCGCTGCAACATCGCCGACTCGCGCATGGTGGTCATGGGCCTGGAATTCGCCATCATCATGATGGTCTCGGGCACCTGGGACGCCATCGCCAAGCTCGAATCGCAGCTGCCCGCCGTCGGCCGCCGCCTGGGTCTGGACATCCTGTCGCGCCGCACCGAACAGCGTCCGGCGCAGAAGGAATCGATTCCCTACAGCGTGCACGTGATCGCCCTCGACAACCCCGGCATCGTGCACGAGATCGCCAACTTCTTCGCCAGCCAGGGCATCAACATCGAAGCCATGGAAACCAGTACCTACGCCGCACCACACACCGGCTCGCAGATGTTCGCGCTGTCCATGACCGTGAACATTCCGGGCCGGGTGCACATTGCCTCTCTGCGCGAAAACTTCATGCTGTTCTGTGACGACCGCAACCTCGACGCCATCATCGAACCCTACAAGGCCTGAGCCTGGAACCCCCCATGAACGTCAGCATCGGAAACCTCGTCCCCGACTTCACCATCGCCGCCACCGGCGATACCACGGTCACCCTGTCGGCCCTGCGCGGCAGCAAGGTCGTGCTGTACTTCTACCCCAAGGATGCCACCCCCGGCTGCACCCTGGAGAGCCAGCAGTTCCGCGACCTCAATGACCAGTTCAGCGCTGCCGGCGCGGTGATCTTCGGCATCTCGCGCGACAACCTGAAGTCACACGAGCGTTTCCGCAGCAACGAGTGCCTGCCCTTCGCCCTGCTCAGCGATGGCGACGAGGCCCTGTGCCGCCTGTTTGACGTGATCAAGTCGAAGAACATGTACGGCAAGCAGGTGCTGGGCATCGAGCGCAGCACCTTCCTCATCGATGGCGATGGCGTGCTGCGTCAGGAATGGCGCAAGGTCAAGCCCGAAGGCCATGCCGCCGAGGTGCTGGCTGCCGTGCAGGCGCTGGCCTGAGCCTCAGCCGGGCTGCTTGCGAATGACGAAGCAGGTCTCGCCGTCGGCAGACTCGCTCATGGCCAGCAGCTCGTGACCGGCCTGACGCAGGAACGCGGGGATGTCACGGCGCGCGCCGGTGTCACTGGTGTACACGGTCAGCTCGACGCCGGCCGCACGTTGATGCAAGCCCTGCTTCAGTCGCAGCAGGGGCAAGGGGCAGCGCAAGCCGCGCAGGTCCAGCGTATCCATCGGAGCTCAGTCTCGTGTCTAAAAGGCCACATCGCCGTCATCAGCGGCTGCTGACCGCCAGCTGCGCCCTGCTGCTGGCCCTGCCGCTGGCGGCGGCTGACGGCCGGCCACCCGTGACCGGCTTTGATCTGCCGGAGCTGGGCCAGCCCGCCGACCTGATCGCCGATCCGGCCCTGGAGCGTCGTCTCGGCCAGGCCTGGCTGCGCCAGCTGCAGGCCACCACACCGCTGTGGCGTGACGATCTGGTACGCGATTATATCGAAGCCCTGCTCTACCGTCTGGCGGCACAGGCAGACTTCAGCGCCCCGCAATTCTCGCTGGTGGTGGTCGACGACAGGCAGGTCAACGCCTTCGCCGTGCCCGGTGGCGTGGTCGGCATCAACACCGGCCTCATTCTCACCGCCGAATCGGAAGATGAAGTCGCCAGCGTGCTGGCGCATGAACTCGGCCACCTCAGCCAGCGCCATTTCGCGCGCTCGCAGGATGCCGGCAAGTACAACCAGTGGATCGCCCTGGGCGGCCTGCTCGCCAGCATCGCCGCCGCGGCCGCCGGTGGCGGCTCGGGCAGCGACCTCGGCCTTGCCGCAGGCCTCTCGGCGCAGGCTGCCGTGGCGCAGAACCAGCTGCGCTACAGCCGCCTGTTCGAGCAGGAAGCCGACCGCCTCGGCCTGCAGACCCTGACCCGCAGCGGCTACGACCCGCGTGCCATGCCGGTGTTCTTCCTGCGCATGGAACGCAGCTCGCGCCAGCTCGGCTACATCCCCGAGTTTCTGCTCACCCACCCGCTGAGCAGCAGCCGCCTGGCCGACCTGGAGCGCCGTGTCGCCACCAGCGAACGCAAGCTCAGTGCCCGCTCGCCCGACTTCAGCCTGGCCCAGGTGCGTCTGCAGGTCGCCTACAGCGCCAGCCCTGACGAGCTGGTCACGGCCTACCGCAAGGAAGTCGACAGCGGCCGCGCCTCCCAGGCCAGCCAGCTCGGACTGACCCTGGCCCTGCTGCGCACCAGCCAGCTGCCGGCAGCGCGCGCCAGCCTGGCGCCACTGCTGGCGGCCGACCCCGACCGCATCGACTACCTGCTTACCGCCAGTGACATCGCGCTGGCCGAACGGGATTACGACACCGCATGGAAACAGGCCGACAGCGCCTGGAGTCTGTACCCGGACCGGCGCGCCGCGCTTGAGCGCCTGACCCGTGCCGGCCTTGCCGCCGGCAAGGCCGATCTGCTGCGGCCGCGTCTGGACCGGGCCCTGCGCCGCTACCCGAACGACCTGCGCATCTGGCGCCAGCTCGCAGACTGTGCCGCGAGCCAGAAAGACAGCCTCACCGTGTTTCGTGCCCGCGCCGAGATCCTGTTCCTGAGCGGGCGTCTGCGCCTGGCCGAAGAGCAGATCAACAACGCCTTGCGGCTGGCGCGCGACAACTACTCGCTGACCGCCCAGCTCAACAAGCGACTGCGGGAAATGCGCGAGCTCGACGAGGAATTCCGCGGCTGAGCCGCTGCCGGCTCAGTCAACGGTTGCAACGCTGAACGCTCAGCCGCCGCGTGCGCGCTTGAGCTCGGCCGAGAAATCGAGCATGCGCTGCAGCGGCTTCATCGCCTCCACGCGCACGGCCTCATCCACGAAGATCTCCTGGCCGCCGTGCTCCAGCACATGCGCCAGGTTGTCGAGGGCGTTCATCGCCATCCACGGGCAGTGCGCGCAGGATCGGCAGGTCGCGCCATTGCCGGCGGTCGGCGCCTCCATGAAGATCTTGCCCGGCGCTGCCTGCTGCATCTTGTAGAAGATGCCGCGATCGGTGGCGACGATCAGGCGCTCGTTGGGCAGGTTCTTCGCCGCCGCGATCAGCTGCGAGGTCGACCCGACCGCATCGGCCATCTCCACCACCGAGGCCGGCGACTCCGGGTGCACCAGCACGGCGGCGTCCGGGAACTGCTGCTTGAGGTCGAGAATGCCCTTGGCCTTGAACTCCTCGTGCACGATGCAGGAGGCGTCCCAGAGAATCATGTCGGCACCGGTGACCTTCTGCACGTAGGCGCCCAGGTACTTGTCCGGCGCCCAGATGATCTTCTCGCCGAGGCCGGCCAGGTGATCGACGACATCGACCGCGATGCTCGACGTCACCACCCAGTCCGCCCTCGCCTTCACCGCTGCCGAGGTGTTGGCATAGACCACCACGGTATGGTCAGGATGCTCGTCGCAGAAGGCCGTGAAGGTCTCCGCCGGGCAGCCCAGATCGAGCGAGCAGGTCGCCTCCAGCGTCGGCATCAGCACGCGCTTCTCGGGGTTGAGAATCTTCGCGGTCTCGCCCATGAACTTCACGCCCGCCACCACCAGCGTCTTCGCCGGGTGGGCATTGCCGAAGCGCGCCATCTCCAGCGAATCGGACACGCAGCCACCGGTTTCCTCGGCCAGCGACTGCAGCTCGGGGTCGGTGTAGTAATGCGCCACCAGCACGGCATCCTGCGCCTTCAGCAAGGCCTTGATGCGCTCGCGCAGCGCGCGCTTCTCTTCCGGCGTGTGCGTGTCCACGACCTCGTGCAGATGGGCCAGGTGCTCCTGGACCAGGCGCTGGGCGGCGGGATCGACGGGCTGGGACATGACGGCCTCACGCAGGGGGCAAAAGACAGAGGCCGGATTCTAGCGCAGTGACGCGCTCAGGGCATCAGCACGACGACTGGCTGTGCCCGCGGGTGGCGAAATCGCCATCGCGGTGCCATGTCTTGAGGAGCATTCAGGCCGGGAGGCAGCGCCATGATCCGGAAACAGGCGGAATTGGCCGGGCGTTTGATTGCATGTAGCTTTTAAGTTACAGTGCCATGACCATTCATCTTGTGCATTACCAGCGCCCTGACGGCCAGCGTCCCTTGCAGCAATGGCTGCTGGGACTGCGTGATCCCGTACTGATCACCCGCATCACGACGCGACTTAATCGCCTTGCAGATGGAAATTTCGGCGATGTTCGTCCACTCCGGGCAGGCATTCTGGAGCTGCGATTGCACAGTGGTCCTGGTTACAGAATCTATCTGGGTCGCCATGGTCCGGAGTGGGACATCCTGCTGGCAGGAGGCAACAAATCCACGCAGGATCGCGACATTGCCTTGGCACTCACCTATTGGCATGACTGGAAAGCGAGACTGCGCACATGAATTACCCAGCCTCCGTGTCACATCATGCGTTCATGATTGACATGCTTCGCGCCGACAAGGCCTTCGCCAGCGAGTACCTGCGCACCGCGCTGGAAGATCTGGACAACCCCGAAGACAGAGCCATCGGGCTGATGGCTCTGCGTCATGTCGCCGAGGCCCATGGCGGCCTGGCACTGATTGCCCGTGAAGCGGGCATCTCGCGCGAGGCGCTGTATCGCTCGCTGTCTGCGCAGGGCAATCCGACACTGAAAACGCTGCTGGCCGTGCTTCATGCCGTCGGCATGCGTCTGTCGGCAGTACCGGCCGCTCCTTCTGAAACGGCGCCGGCTGGCGTCACCGAGAACACGCCATCGCCTTGACGCCCCTCTCGGTGGACGCCACTCTCGGTCAACGCGTTCGCAGTCGCTCGAACAGCGCAAACACCCCTGCCAGTGCCAGGGTGGCAATCAGGGTGATCTGCATGAACGGCAGCAGCAGACCCTGACCGCAGAAACCGCCAAGCGACGGCACGTAGGGATTGCAGCCGAAGGCCAGCAGCGTGAAGGCGATGCCGGGCGCCACGTGCAGAATGATCAGGACGTAGATGACTAAACGCGGCATGTGGAAATCCCCGATTCTTGACCAAATGTCAGCATAGCCAGCGCCGGCACGGATGGCATGGAACAGCGCGGGACAAATCAGTCGCGCAACAGCCGCGTGAGCAGCGAGTCGAGCACGGCATGGGCCTGCGCATAGGCCGAAGCCGGTGCCGCCAGAATCTCCGCCTCGCTCTGCACCCAGGCTGCCGGCTGCAGCTCGTCACCGCAGTGCGCCACCAGTGCCTGCGCCGCCTCTGGCGTGGTTTCCAGGTGGCATTGCAGGCCGATCACGCGCTCCCCGATCTGGAACACCTGATTCACGCAGGCAGCGCTGCTGGCCAGCAGTCGCGCCCCTGCCGGCAGCTCGAACGTCTCGCCATGCCAGTGAAAGACGCGGGTCTCCCCGGTCAGTCTGAGCAGGTCATCGCCGCCGGTGGTCACCGGGTGGATGTCGAACCAGCCGATCTCGCGGACCGGGTTGGAAAACACCCGCGCGCCCAGCGCGCTGGCAATGAGCTGGGCGCCCAGGCAGATGCCCAGCACCGGCTTGCCGGCCGCCATGCAGTCACGCACGAATCGCTTCTCGTCACGCAGCCAGGGCAGCTGCTGCTCGTCGTTGACGCTCATCGGCCCGCCCAGAATCAGCAGCGCATCGAAGGCATCCAGCGCCGGCAACACGGCATCCCGGGTCCAGAAGGCCGTGGTGGTCAGCACATGGCCGCGTGCGGCCAGCCAGGTCCCGATCTGGCCGGGGCCTTCGAAGTCGACGTGTTGCAGGCAGTGAATGCGCATGGAGGATCCCGGGCGGCGATGACTGACGAGGCGCAAGACTCGCGCACGCGCTGGACGGCGTCAATCCGGCGCCCGGTGCAGGTGGCTGCACGAACCGGACATGGCCACGCCACCCGCTCGCCCTCAGGCCCGGATCGCGCGCGTGATCAGGTATTCACGGCCCCAGCGCACCTTGCCGTCGGCAGCGCGATAGCCGGCGAGAAACGCCAGCATGTCACGCCGGAATGCCTCCCTGGCCGGCCCCTCAAGGCTGCCCAGGGCGCGAATGGTCGGGCCGTAGCGCGTCGAGAACAGCTCCCAGATGCTCTCCGGCGAGTCACCGAACTGCGGGCAATCGCCTTGCGTGAAGCTGATCTCGGCGAACGCGCTGCCCAGCAGCGTCCTGACCTGCTCCGGATTGCCCCAGTTGAACGGGCTGGCAAGGCCGGGCGGTGGCGGCACATGCGCATTGGTGATGCGGAACCACTGACCTATGCCGCCTTCCGGCGTCCATGCCAGGAACACCACTCGCCCGCCAGGGCGGGTGACGCGGCCAAGCTCGGCGGCAACGCGGGGCTGGTCCGGCGCGAACATGTGCCCGCAGGTGGAAAGCACGACATCGAAACTGGCATCGGCGAAGGGCAAGGCCTCGGCATCGGCCTCGAGAAACTCGATATCGTCAAAGCCGGCAGCCCTGGCCCGGTCACGCGCCACCGCCAGCAGCTCGGGCGTCAGGTCGGCACCGGTGACACGGGCGCCACGCTCGCGCGCCGCAATCGCGGTCACGCCCGTGCCGGTCGCCAGATCCAGCACCTTCTCGCCCTGGCGAACCGCGGCGACACGCAGGGTCTGGTCGGTGGAGACGGTCAGCCCGTCGGCAATGCGGTCGTATTCGCCCAGCGCCCACATGGCACGCTGACGCGTCTTGAGTTCAGTGAAATCGGTCATGGCAACCTCCGGCTCGGGATGGTGCGGAGACACGCTGACAGCAGCAGACACAGCCGGGACATGACGCGAGGCTGCCCTATGAGCATGGCACCACGACGCAGGCTCGGCAACGCTCCCGGTCGGGTTACTTCTCTACTGGCGACCGGGCGCTGCGTTACGACGCGGAAGTATGCCGAGACTGGTACAGACCATAGAGGGTCAGCCCGAGCGCAATCAGGATGGTGACGCCGCAAAGCTGAAGCGTGCTGGTCACGAGCACGCTGTCCGTTCCGTGTGGTGGGGGAAACTTCTCGTTAAGGGTCGTCATGAGTGTTGAGGTAGTCCCGGAGAACGCTGCGATGACACCCGCTGTACCGTTCGTCCACGTGCCGATCTGGAGCGTTGCGAACCACACCTTCAACGCGGAGGCCTTGAGCGCCAGGTCACGAACCAGCAAACCCAGCACGACCATCAGGACGCCATTGGCCGTGAACTCGATGTGCGCCATGACAATCCCGCGAAACCAGCTCACGGCAGAGGGCGGGATGAGCCCGACGACGCAGCCGACAATGATCTGCAGAGTACCGAGAAGCAGCGTCCAGTACCGCAGGTCATGCTTGAGTCTCTCGATGTCAATAACCATGTTGGTCTCCTGCAGGGGCAACCATTGGTGCTTCTATCATGGCACCTAACGCCAGCCTTCACCTGCGGCCCCGCAAAAGCTAAGCGGAGGCAAGCACGTCGGCTGGAAGCTCTGATTATACCTGGGCATAGACCAGCTCTCTGAAATAAGCCACGACGGCCTCCAGCGCTGGAAGGAGCTCGAAGTTAGAGCCGTCTTTTCTCCTCACGATTACACGCATCCGGCCTTCCTGCTCGTCACCGGAAACGTAGTCTTCTTCCAACGCCCTAATGGGTTCGTCTGTCTCCAGCCTCAGACATTCAATAGCGCCGCATGAATTCACTGACGAATACTGCGAGAGCTCGCCTTTATCTGTGTATAGATGCTTATAAACGTTGGATACGCTGCGAATATCTTTAAACGCTCCAGACGTCTCTTGGCATATGTGCTCTACAAACTGCCCGAGGTTTTGGAAAGGGGCCACGAGTTCGGGTTTGTGGCGCTTTGCGAAGAAAAAATAGTGGTCTGCCAGCTGAGACGCTGATACCGCAGCGTTAAATCCGCGCCGGATATCGCCGGGTTGTTCACAGCAATCAGCGAGGTTCCACTCGACGAAAGACTCTAGGAACTGTTCCGGCGTCATGCCCACTGACCGCACCTCTTTAAGGCCTAACGTTGGACTTAAGCGGCACCGGTACGGTGTCCGCTTGAAGGACTTATTAGAGCTGATTTATCTCACTTTATCTTCTAGATACTTCTTCTATAAGCCAAGTATATTTATCCTTAACTCTTTCATCTTCGAAATGTTCTCTTATTTCTGATAGCTTTCCGGTTGTTTCTGCAAGCGTTTTTCGGAACTTCCAAAGAACCTCTTCTCCAGCTAATACTAAAGAGCTATCGTTTAAGATATGACGATATGCGGTTCCTAGTGATGCATAGTTAAATTCGCCATCAAACTCAAAGAACGACTCAAATAGTTGGAATGTTTCAACGCTTCTGTATTTTGTAATGCACTCATTATCAATAAGTATTCTTGGGTTTATTGCTAGTTTTGATTCTAAATAATAAGCACGATTCATGGCTGGGCCAAAAAGTGGGCCGCCTTCCTGATGTATTAGTTTTCCCTCTGTTATGCCTCCTCGGAGCAGAAGTGAATGCTCTGACCACAACTTAATGCTGAGCTTTGCTAAAAGATCAAGAATCATTTGTGATGAAATCACATCATCAGATAATGCTGAAATAACCAAGCTATCAGAAAAGTATGTGATTGTTACGGGGTGCAAGGCTTTCATGTTCTGCGTCATTCTCTTGAGAAGGGCGCGAACATTTTCTAGTTCCTCGGGTGGGCATAGTTCATGATTTATCGAGGCATAAGCCTCTTCTTCTATGGTTTTTGGTTGAAGCGAGGATAGTGCCGAGAATATTTTCCCCGGTAGGTCGTTATCTGTTGCGCTTTTCTCAACAAGACTTCCGAATCCAAGTAAATCTATAAATGCAATAAATCTATTTTCGTACATGACTTTAACTTGCCCTAACGTTTGAGCTCAGGCCGCGACCCGTCCGGGCCGTCGCGCCTGCAGCGAATGGTTATGCGCCTGCGTTAGGCTCCTGTTCCGAAGGCAGTTCATCATCAGAAAAGTAGTCACTCCACCACTGAAGTGGCATTGGCACAGGCAAAGCGATGCCAAACCTCTTTACGATGGACTCATAGCTCCGGTCAACATATTTGCATGACCGGTACAAATAGTCCGGATCACCGTGAAGATCTATTAGTTCTGGAATTAGGTGATAACGATGCAGAGGACTCTCGCACTGCCTGCAGTTATATATGGACACATGAGGCCACATACTATGCGCTGACTGACTAAACGGCTTGTAGGCGAATTTATAAAGACCCTCACAGTCAGCCTCAATAGCCATTGACCTCGTATCTAGGTGCGCCCAATGACCAAGATTTACTTCCACCATCCACTCATGGCGCTGCGAGCTTACCCACGCCGTTTTTACTTCAACCAATTGCTCCATCTGCGAACGAAGATCGCAATCTGGCATTTCTTCAATTTCTTTCTTGTATTGTTCAATTATGAGCTTCTCCTCTCCAAGCCCATGCAATACATATTTCCTTGCACGATCGACCAGGTCTCCTAGAATCCATGCAAGCGTTATATGCAGATCAGTCTGTGCACGAAGAAATAGCGAGGCGGCATGCCCATTCCATGCTGCGGGAGATCTTGCCAATTGGATGGATAGTGTTACCTGGCGAGAGAGTAGCCCACCGATTACCGAATATGCCTCTAGGTTGGAAGGGTCTATAGGAACCTTCTGCCAAAGCTCCCGAAACGACGACTGCAAGTACGCTTCATAGTCCTGAACGAGAGCCCTCAGCTCATCCATGTGATCGCTCATTCACTTACACCCTTCCAGTACAAAGCATTTAGCCCAGAACTCGGAAATCCATCGCTCTGATACGGCCTGCTCCTCCAATAAATCACTCCCGGCATTTAGTGTGGCCCTAACGAACGACGCCACCCTCTTTGCTTCATCTGAGTCGGGGCTGGTGAAAATGGCATTCGGGTCTGGCAGATCGATTCTCTCGTGTATAAACATTTTCCCAGTTGCCATCATGGCAACAACGGCTGTCGTTTGTACTTTAGTAGCGTGGCTTGAGTACCTATTAAGCAAAGAATCTACATCTAGCTTTAGGCGTTCAATTGCAGATTGATGGTCATACTCTGGGCGATCCGGAAATATGAATGCCAGCGGGTATGCTTCGAAAAGTACGTTGTGATGCCAAAGATGCTGCTGAAGGAATGGAATTCTCTCCTGACACTTTTCGCAGTCCAGTATTTTCTGCCTCTGGGCACCCGAAAGCCGAGAAAAATTGCTTAGAAAGGAAAGGTGCGGTGCGCCATCTTCAGAAATCCCTTCCTGGCACGCTATTAGGAACTCTACGATTCCATCAACTGCACTCTTGTCCGTAGCCCTGTTAAATATTGCTGACATCCACACTAGTTCTGGAATTTTTGAGTCACGGAACGAAGTTTCTGCAATATTTGCGATCCTCATGAGAGGCGGGATTAGTCGCTTCCCTTGCCGATGATGATCGGCTAGCACTCCTTTCTTCTTTGACTCACTCACGGAGCACCTCGCGCAGCCATAGGCGCATAACGCCTAGCTTAAGCCGCGTGGCGCGAAGCGCCACGTCGGATTGAAGCGTTGGTTGGGTGGTACATTTTGATGCCTCCGCTCAGCAAACCAATTACAGGAATGCAAGAACTGCAGCCGGCAACACTAGCAGCAATGCAAGAAGGTTTTCTACGACGTGCGCCCTCTGCCAAAGACCCTGCAGGCTCATTGCAACTGCCGCAACAAGTGACGCGATGAAGCCGACCGCTAGAAATGTGCCTACCCCGCTCCACACTGGACTGGCTGGCTGACCGTCAAGACCTAGCCCCCGATATGCAATAAGCAGGAGCCCAGCGCCATAGCTCCAGCCAATGATTGCGAGAAGCAGTGCAGAAGTGCGACTCCTCATGTCTGTTACACCCAACTTAAATTCGACCGCAGTGGTGCGGTGTAAGTAATCTGAATTGCTGCGTAACACCGTTGGCGGCCATGAAAAACCCCTTGAATCAACGCCTTGAAAAACCCGTCACCGCAGCCCTGTCCGTCAACTATCGCAGCTTTTCTGTCATCCCGCGTGACAGCTGCCTGACCTCCCGACAGCCTGCTGCATAAGCTGCACGACTGGCGATATGCCGGTACCGTGTCTAGCGTTAATGACATGATTCCGCAGGCAAGAGGCGTGCATCATGTCGACAACGGCACCGGACAATCACCGCAGCACCGCCCTGCCCTTGCTGGAACAGGTCAGACGCCGCATTCGCGCCAGACACCTCAGCAGACGCACCGAGCAGGCCTACACGCACTGGATCAAGCGCTACATTCTCTTCCACGGCAAACGACACCCGGCAGACATGAACGGCCCCGACATCGAAGCGTTCCTGTCATGGCTGGCCACCGACCGCGAGGTGTCTGCCAGCACCCAGAACCAGGCATTGGCCGCACTGCTCTTTCTGTACAAGGAAGTGCTCGGACTGACCCTGCCCTGGCTCGACAAGATCACCCGCGCCAAACCCCGCGAGCGTCGACCGGTCGTGCTGTCTCACCATGAAGTCAGTGCATTGCTGGCCTGCATGAGCGGTGTCACCGGCCTCATGGCCCGCTTGATCTACGGCACCGGTATGCGGCTCATGGAGTGCTGCCAGCTGCGCATCAAGGACATCGACTTTCAGCAGCATGAAATCACGATACGTGCCGGCAAGGGCGGCAAGGATCGCGTGACCATGCTGCCTGCCAGTCTGATCACGGACCTGCAGACACAGCTGAAATCCGCTCGCCAGTGCCATGACAGCGACCGGGCGCGCGCTGAACCGGGTGTCTCCCTGCCGGATGCACTGGCTCGCAAGTACCCCGGCGCGGCAACCAGCTGGAGCTGGTTCTGGTGCTTTCCGGCAGACCACCTCTCGCTGGATCCGGTCACCGGCGTGCGACGGCGGCATCACATCTTCGAGCAGGCCGTGCAGCGTGCAATCAAGCGAGCCGTGCAGGCCGCCGACATCGTCAAGCCTGCCACCACGCATACCCTCCGTCACAGCTTTGCCACGCACCTGCTCATGGGTGGCTACGACATTCGCACGGTGCAGGAGCTGCTGGGGCATTCCGATGTGTCCACCACCATGATCTACACCCATGTGTTGAACCAGGGCGGGCGTGGCGTGATCAGTCCGCTGGACCGGCGCTGACCTGCCATCCGGGCAGGCTACCGCACGACGCGTGCAGCCACCGGCTCAAGGAAATGTGTGTGACCAAGCACGGCTGCGACAGCAAACACCGCAGCAAGTGCACCTGCCGGCATTGAACGCGAGCGGATCAAGGCGTGTCACCTGCCCGATTGGGCAGGTAGTCAGGCAACGGTTCAGGCGACTGCGTCCGCAAGACACAAACGGATTTCAACGGACTCGAACGGCACGGTCACGTTCTCGCTCGCGTCGCGGGCTACCAGCCCCAGGTTCTCCAGTGCGGCAATGTCGCCATGCACATTGGAGTAGTTTCGGCCTGCGGCCTTGGCCAGAGCATAAACGCTGCACGCCCCCTGACGACGCAGGGTATCCAGCAACTCGATGCGCGCCGGGGTGAGTTCAGAGAACAGGGCTCGTGCCGACTCGAAATGCAGTCGAAAATCGCTCTCGCCGCCTGCCGCCAGTTGCGCGGCTGCCGTGGCAAATACGCTGCTGCGTGGCGCCAGATCAATGATCGCTTTCATGTTCGCTCTCCCAGGCACGATATCGACAATGCTGCCGTCATCACGAACTTCCTTTGCCCGTACCAAAGCATGTCCAGACATATATGGCATCCTAGCAATATATTGTCCATACGCAATAGCATTCGTGTTGCATGCTTGCGATACAGATATGGACCATGCCCACCGGTTTCGCCTGTGCCGTTCGCGACAAGTACGCCGCCAGAAACAGCAAGGCCGCCTTGCGGCGGCCCTGTCATTTCCTCAGGTCATCCTTTCTGTTCAAGCGAACGCTCGAGGCCGGGACGCTCCCACTCGGGCGGCGCCCACAAGTGCTTGAGGCGCAGCCACAGCGGGCCGGGCTTGAGCATGTCCTTCACCATGTCGACGAACTCGTGAAAATTCAGCGTGATGATGTTGTTGCTGTGCACCTGGCGCACGATGCCGTATTCCACGGGTTCGACTTCTTCGGCGAAGGTGCCGAACAGGCGGTCGAAAATGATCAGCACGCCGCCGTAGTTCTTGTCGATGTACTGCGGGTTGCGGGCGTGGTGCACGCGGTGGTGCGACGGGGTCACGAACACGTACTCGAACCAGGCCGGCAGCTTGCGCACCGACTCGGTGTGCACGAAGTACTGGTAGGCCAGGTTGACCGCGTACATGGCCAGCGTCATCTCCGGGGTCACGCCGATGAGCATGAGCGGGGTGAAGAACAGCCAGTAGCCGGTCAGCGAGTACAGCATGCTCTGGCGCATGGCCGTGCTCAGCGTCATGTGCTCGCCGCTGTGGTGCACGACGTGGGCGCACCAGAACCAGCGCACGCGGTGGCTGGTGCGGTGGAACACGTAGTAGCAGAGCTCGAGCAGGATGAAGAGCGGCAGGATGGTCCAGCCGTTGAACGGCACGTCGAAGAAGCGCTGGCCGTAGACCCAGTGCATGGCCGCCATGAAGATGAACGCGTGCACGACCAGCTCGAAGGCCTGGTAGGCGGCGCCAAGGTTGAGGTTGGTCAGGATGGGCATGAGCTGGCCCTTGAAGTACTTGTCCTGGCCGCGGCGCAGCATGACGCGCCACTCGACGAAGAAGGCGCCGAGGAACAGCGGCGTGAGGCCGATCAGGATGATCTGCTTGGTGTCGACCGGAAAACCGGTGAGCTGCTCCAGCCAGTGCACCATCTGGTACAGCCATGTTTCGAGTGCTTGCATTGCATTACCCTCCTGTGATGTCAGCAGAATAGCGCGTCGGGGTAGTGATGGCTTGACGGTCACGGCCAATTTTTTGACACTTCTCGCCATGACTGACATGACCGATTCCGCCACGCCGCGCGCTGCCGCAGCGCCCCTCCCCGATGCCGCCCGCCACGGCCACGTCAGCACGGCCTATGTGCGCGTGCTGGAGGAGCTGGTGCAGGAACGTGGCGAGACGGTGGCGCAGCATCCGGCGCTGCTGGCGCTGAAGGAACGGCTGGGCGATGCCGTGGTGATGCCGATGCCGGCCTGGCGCGAGGTGCTGCAGGCGGTGTCAGCGGCCTGGCAGCGCCCGGATCTGGGCCTGATGATCGGCCGCCACATCCGCATTCATCATCTGGGGCTGTTCGGCTACGTGCTGCAGTCGTGCCTGACGCTGGGCGCGGCGATGGAGCGGCTGCAGCGCTACGAGCGCCTGATCAACGACATCAACCCGCTGCAGCGCCTGCATCGCCACGAGGGCGACACCGACTGGCTGGTGTTGCACTGGGGCACGGATCACGGTCGCCCCGGCCCGCTGGTGGACGAGTGCGCGGTGGCAACGCTGGTGCAGTGCGCACGCCTGCTGACGGGGGCGCTGGAGGCGCCGGTACAGGTGCAGTTCGTGAACCCGGCGCCGGCGGACGTGGCGCCCTACACCGCCTTCTTCGGGGTGACACCGACGTTTTCGGGGACGGATACCGAGGTGCGCATTCCAGCGGTGGTGCTGGACCTGCCGCTGCGCCAGCCCGACCCGCAGCTGCTGGGTCTGCTGGAGCGCCAGATCGACCAGCTCATGGCGCAGCTGCCGGTGGTCGACAGTGACATCGGCACCATGCGGCGCTGGCTGGCCCAGGCCCTGCGTCAGCAGCGCGCCACCCTGCCCGCGCTGGCCGAGGCCCTGCACGTGTCGGAGCGCACCCTGCACCGCCGCCTGCAGCAGGCCGGCCTGAATTTTCGCGAGCTGCTGGAGCGCACGCGCCAGCACGTGGCCGAGGAATACCTGCGCGACCCGCGCCTGACCCTCTGCGACATCGCCGACCTGCTCGGCTACGCCGAACAGAGCGCCTTCACCCGCGCCTTCACGCGCCAGACCGGCATGAGCCCCGCGCGCTGGCGGCGCCGCTACCAGCTCTGAAGGTGGTCGGCCCTGCCTGCCCTGGGGGTGTCTGTTCCCTCCAGGAATCAGACACCCCCAGGGCAGGCAGGGCTCACACGGATCAGTGCTCGATGACGCGCGGCAACGACTTCGCGAACTCTACCCAGCGCGCGACCTCGGACTCCGCCGGCAGGCGGGTGACGCGCTTGACCTTCTCGTTGGCCTCGGCGAGCTTGGCGACCAGGTTGGCCGGCACGCGGCGAGCCAGTTCGGGCACGGTATCGACGCCGGCAGCTTCGAGCAGGTCGGCGTATTCGGCACCGATGCCCTTGACCCGCGTCAGGTCGACCTTGTTGGCAAACCCCAGGATGAGCTTTTCGGCGACGCCGCTGGCCTGTGCCAGCATGTCACGGCCCTTGGCCGTCTTCGCCTTTACCAGCAGGTCTTCGGCGGTGCTGACGCCAGCCTGGATCAGCTTGGCGGCATAGGCCGGGCCGATGCCCTCGATCGCTTCCAGCTTGGTCCCCATGAGATGGTCTCCTGTGCGGTTGAATGACCATCCGAGGGTACGCCAGAGAATTGAGCGGCGTGTGACAGGTTGTCTTTTGAGCGTGCCGTTTGTCGGGTATTAGAGGTTGGCGTGCCGGGAGTGGGTTTTCGGGCCCCGTTCGGGGCCGAAATACCCACTTCCGTCACGACGGCCTCATATCGGGCAGTAGCGGTAAGTCAGACCACCAAGGCCCGAGTCACACGCTGCTGAATCCGCATTGTGGGTCGGCCATGTGCCGTCTCCGGGGATGGGCGGTGTTCGATCCCCGCAGGGGACGAACATCCCCCACCCCCGGAGCCAGCTCCAGGAGCCAGCCTCTGAATCAGAGCGGCTTCAGCTGCGCATCGAAATTCGCCATCACCGGCATCGGCAGCGCCTGAATCTCGTCGATGCGCGCCAGCTGCGCCCGGAAGTCGGCAAGGATCTCGCCGCGTGCTTCGGGCGTCAGGTAGGGCACGTGGTAGCCCACGAACGGGGGCAGCACGGTCATGCCGACATAGCCCAGGCTGCCCTGCAGCACCGGCTTGAGGATGGCGGTGATGTCGCCGTGGATGCTGCCTTCGCTGAGCATGTGCTCGCGGCCGCCGCAGGTCAGCACCAGCCAGGCCTTCTTGCCGGCAAAGCCGCCACGGTCGTAGATGCGGCGTCCGCCATAGGCACGACCGGAGACGAAGACGCGGTCTATCCAGCCCTTGAGGATGGCCGGCACCGAGAACCAGTACAGCGGAAAGGTGAACAGCACCAGGTCAGCGGCCTCGATCTTGGCCAGCTCGGCGGCGATGTCGGGGGCCAGGGTGCCGGCCTCGGTGTTGGCGCGCTGTTCGAGGGCGTAGTTGAAGTAGTCCGGGTTGCCGCGGGTGGCGAAGTCGGCCGGGCTGGCGACCGGGTTCCACTGCATGGCGTAGAGGTCGGACACGGTCACCGTGTGGCCGGCGGCGGTCAGGTCAGCCACGGCGGCATCCTTGAGGGCGGCGGTGAAGGACTGCGGCTCGGGGTGGGCGTGGACGATCAGGACCTGCATGGCGGTCTCCCTGGCAATGGCTGGACGGTGGCTGCCGGATGGTGGTGTCGCCGGCTGGCGCGAGCACGCTGTTTACCACGGCTGCCGGGGTCAGCGGTAGCGCTTGCCGTCCTTCTCCAGCCAGCCGCCGTCGTGGCGGCCGCGCGGGTCGTGATGGGTCCAGTGCACCACCCCGCCCTGCGCCGTCCACTCGTACTCGCCGCGGAAGCGGATGCGATCACCGACGACCAGGCCGTCGATGCGCGGTGCGAGGTCGATGTTGTGGGCGACGAGCACGGTCTGGCCATGCGCCAGGGTCAGCACGAAGCGCTGGTGACGGCTGCCGGTGTTGTCATCGGGCAGCAGCTTGCTGACCTCGCCGACGCCGTTGAGCCAGACGTCGCTGCGGCCCTGGCTGAAGGCCTCGGCCAGCGCCGAGACGTCGTCGTCGGGGGCCGGGTTGCTGAGCGACTCGCGGTACTGGCTGATGCCGACGATGAGCAGCAACAGCAGCAGCCAGCCGCTCCAGGCGGACTTGCCCTTGAACGCGGACATGATGGCCCGACTCAGCCGGTCACGCGCACGACGACGCGGCCGCGCACGCTGCCGGCCATGAGCTCGCCGGCGGTGCTGATGACCTGGTCGAGGCCGATGTCACGGCTGCACAGACGGTCCAGGGTGGCGCGGTCGAGCTCGGTGGCGAGCGTGGCCCAGGCGCGCTCGCGTGCGGCACGCGGCGCCATCACGCTGTCGATGCCGCGCAGGGTGACACCACGCAGGATGAACGGTGCCACCGAGGCCGGGAAGTCCATGCCCTGGGCCAGGCCGCAGGCAGTGACCACGCCGCCGTAGCGGGTCTGGGCACAGGCGTTGGCCAGGGTGTGCGAACCGACGCAGTCGACGACGGCGGCCCAGCGCTCCTTCTGCAGCGGCTTGCCGGGCTGCGACAGCGACTCGCGCGAGACCACCTCGCTGGCGCCGAGCGCGGTCAGGCTCTCGCCCAGCGCGTCGACGCGGCCGGTGCTGGCGACGACGGTAAAGCCGCGCCGGGCCAGCAGGGCCACGGCCACCGAGCCGACGCCACCACCGGCACCGGTAACCAATACCTCGCCATGTGACGGCGCCACGCCATGGTCGGCCAGGGCCAGCACCGAGAGCATGGCGGTGTAGCCGGCGGTGCCGATGATCATGCAGTCGCGGGCGCTGAGCGCCTCCGGGCGACGGATCAGCCAGTCGCCCTTGAGACGGGCCTCGCCGGCCAGGCAGCCCCAGTGCGTCTCGCCCACGCCCCAGCCGTTGAGCACGACGGCGTCGCCGGCCTGCCAGCGCGGATCACGGCTGTCGATGACGGTACCGGCGCCGTCAATGCCGGCGACCATGGGCCACTGGCGCACCACCGGCGAGCGGTTGCAGATGGCCAGGCCATCCTTGTAGTTGAGCGTGGAATGGCTGATGGCGACGTGCACGTCGGCATCGGGCAGCTGCTCGCGCTGCAGCGTGGTGAGTTCGGCGTGGAAGCCCGATTCGGGGCGGCTCAGCAGGATGGCGGGAAACGACACGATGACGGACTCCGGACGATCTCGGGACAGGTCCCCGATGGTCTGGTGTCAGCGCGCAAAAGACAAGGGCCGGTCAGAGACCGGCCCGTGCAGGCACTTGGGTGCAGACGGGCGCCGTCCGCTCAGGCGTAGTAGTCGACCGCGCCGTCAGCGCTGGCGATGGCGGAGGCCGGGGTGCTGGAGGTGTCGCTCAGGAAGCTGTCCGAACCGGTCGCTTGACCGGTCTGTCCGGCCTGCGCCTGGCCACGACCATCCCCGCCCTGCCCGCCGGCCTGTGCCGACGCGCCGTGGCTCTGGTTCTGGCCCTGGTTCAGCTGCTGCCCGGACGACTGTCCGCCCGCCTGAGCCAGAAAGCCGGTGTCGGCACGCAGCGGCTGTGCGCTGACGCGGGCGTCTTCAAGACGCATGCCCTGGGCTTCGAAGGCCTGCGCCAGACGCGGCAGCGCGGACTCGATCAGGTCCTGGGTGGCGGCATGCTGGGCCGAGAACTGCACACGGGCGACGTCATCGGCCATGCTGAGATGGACCTCGATGGGACCGAGGTCGACCGGGTTCATGGTCAGGCTGGCCTGCTGCATGCCCTGCTGCGCCATCAGCGTCAGGCGCTGGTTGAAGGCGGCGGTCCAGGCGCTGGTGTCCTGCTGGGCGTTGGGCGCCAGCGTGAACACCGGCAGCTCGCGGCTCACGGCGGGCTGTGCCAGACGCAGCGAGAACTCGCCGGACAGGCCCGGGCTGCCGCCAGTCTCACCGGCGACCATGCCGTCGAGAGCCGAGGCAGCCACCGGCTGGCCGCTGCTCATGGCATCACGCAGCACCGACAGCCAGGCCGGCGCGGCATTCAGCGATGCCACCGAGGCGGCCTGGGCATGACCGCTTCCGGTTGCGCCAAGCGCACCCGCGGCGCCGTGCGCGGCCAGCGCCGAACTGTTCTGCTGTGCCTGCACGGCCTGCTGCAGCGAGGCCTTGAGCAGGCCGTCGGGCAGCGTCTTGTCGCCTGGCGCCTCGCCGCTGTCGCCCGGCAACGCGGCCTGGCCACCGGCACGCGCCACGGCCTGGGCCAGGGCGGCGGCAGCCGGATGACCGGCAAGCTGCAGCGGCGCGGCATGGGTCAGCGCCGGCGTGAGCGCGGCGTGACCGGGCATCAGCGCCGCGCTGGAACTATCATCTGCCATCGCGGTCAGCGGGTCATCCTCGGCCGTCTCGCTGTCGCTGCCTTCGGCGCTGGCCTCGACGGCACTGTCGCTGCCTGCCACGGTGGTTGCCGACAGCATGCCGGCCAGCGTCGTGGTCACCGGCGTTGCCAGTGCGGCTGCCGTGGCATCGAGGCCGCTGGCGGCGCTGCTGTCCGTGGCAGCAGCCGTGACGGGAGTCGCAAGCTCGCCGGAAGCGGTCGCAGACGCGGTGCTGCCGACATCTGCCAGGGTGGCCTCCGTGCTGCCGGTGGCAGTCGCCGTTGCCGCGCTGGCCGCTCTCGCCGAGGTTGGCAGGCCGGTTGCGGAGGCTGGTGCAGCAGCGGTCGCGGCCGGCGATGCCTCGCCGGGCAGCATGCCCGAGAGGATGGACGCGAACGGGTTGCCGCCCTTGCCTGCCGCCGCCGGATCGGCCGACACAGCCGCCGCCGGCAGCACGCCCGACAGTGCGCTTGTGGCCTCGCGGGCCGCCAGTCCTGACATCATGTTCCTGCTCCTGCAGCGTCGCTCGCTGCGTGGGTATCCTGTGCCTGCTGCTGACGCTGGCGCAGCCAGCGCTGCCCGGCCATGTCGTCGTCGCGGGCCTGCTGCTTGCGCTCGCGCTGCAGCAGCTCCTCGTCGCGGTAGCGATCAATCAGGCCATCCAGGCTCTTCTGCTGGCGGCGCGCGTCCTGCCAGCGTGTCAAACAGACATGCACGTTCTGTTCCAGCTTGACGATTTCGGCCTGCTGCTGGCGAATCGCGTCATCCAGGCGCTGCAGGAAGTGCCGCGCGGTCTGCAGCTGCGTCAGGTTGATGACGCCGCCGCGCTGCCTGTCGAGGCCTTGACGGTATTCGTCACGGTATTCCGTCAGTTGCAGCAGCTTGTGCTGGCCGTCAGCCAGGCGCTGACGCGCCGCCGCCACCAGCTTCATGTGCTGCGCCTCGTTGCGCTGGGCGACATCGGCGACCGGTTGCAGGCGTTGCGAACGCGGCTTCATGACGGGCTACCTCAGGTCGGCTGGCTGGTCAGCGAGAGCAGCTGGCTCAGGCCCTGCTGCGCCTCGTCCACGGTGACGCCCTCGTCGACGTCCTGCTGCAGATAGGCCGTCATCAGCGGCTGCAGGCGAATGGCCTCGTCGACGCGGGGATCGGCACCGCGCTGGTAGGCACCGATGGCGATCAGGTCCTTGTTCTGCTGATACAGCGCCCAGAGCTGGCGGAACTGGCGCACCGCGAGGCGATAGGGCTTGCTGATGATGTCGTTCATGGCCCGGCTCACCGACTGCTCGATGTCGATGGCGGGAAAATGCCCGGCCTCGGCGAGGTGACGCGACAGCACGATGTGGCCGTCGAGGATGGCGCGCGCCGAGTCCACGATGGGGTCCTGCTGGTCGTCACCCTCGGCGAGCACGGTGTAGAACGCGGTGATGGAGCCGCCGCCGGCAGGCCCGTTGCCGGCCCGTTCGACCAGCGCCGGCAGGCGCGCGAACACGGTCGGCGGATAGCCCTTGGTGGCCGGCGGTTCGCCCACCGCCAGCGAGATCTCGCGCTGGGCCTGGGCGAAGCGGGTCAGCGAATCCATCAGCAGCAGCACCTGGCGACCTTCGTCGCGGAAGTGCTCGGCAATGGCGGTGGCGACCCAGGCCGCGCGCAGGCGCATCAGCGGCGAGTGGTCGGCCGGCGTGGCCACGACGACGGCGCGAGCCATGCCGTCGGGGCCGAGAATGTGGTCGACGAATTCCTTGACTTCACGGCCACGCTCGCCGATCAACGCGACCACGACGATCTCGGCTTCGGTGTGCTTGGTCATCATGCCGAGCAGCACCGACTTGCCGACGCCGGAGCCGGCGAAGAGGCCGATGCGCTGGCCGCGACCGACGCAGAGCAGGCCGTTCAGCGAACGGATGCCGACATCCAGCGGTTCGCGGATGGGCTGGCGCTGCAGCGGGTTGAGCGGATGCGCCAGCAGCGGCCGGCGGGCATGGGTCTGCAGCGGGCCGAGCCCGTCGAGCGGACGCGAGGAGGCATCGATGACGCGTCCGAGCAGACCGTCGCCGACCGGCACGCTGGGGTCGCTGGCGACCGGCACGACACGGGCATTGGGCTTGATGCCGACCATCTCGCCGGTGGCCATGAGCTGCAGGCGGTCGCCGTGAAAGCCCACCACCTCGGTTTCCAGCCAGCCGCCGTCACCGGTCTCGATGGCGCAGCGCGAGCCCATGGCGGCGGTGATGCCCTCGACCTCGATCATCATGCCGACGATGCGGCGCAGGCGCCCTTCCACCACCGGCGCCAGCGGCTCCTGGAGCTGCTGACGACGGCTGCTCAGGGCCTTCAGCCATTGGCGGGTGGCATCGATGTCGGGCGACTGGGTCATCAGCTCACTACTCTCAGAGGCACCGGCTGCGGCAGGTCAAGACGCTGCGCGGCTTCGGCCAGACGGGTCTCGACGCGGGCGTCGATGCGCGCGCTGCCGGATTCCAGGCGGCAGCCACCACGCGTGATGGTGGCATCCTCGATCAGCTGCCAGTGCACATCGTCACCAGACGGCAGGTTTTCGCGGACCAGATGCACGTCTTCCGGGTGCAAGTGCACGCGCACATGACGCGACGAGGCCGGCAACGCGGCCACCGCCTCGCGCAAGGTAGTCAGCACACGCTCGGGCTCGGCGGCCAGGGTCTCGCCGACCACCTGGCGAGCCAGCGCGAAGGCCAGTCCCAGCAATTCCTCTTCGACCTGCTCGTTGAGTGCGGCCAGCGGCTGGCTGAAATGACGGATCAGCTGCTGCCAGCGCTCGGCCTGCAGGCGCAGTTCGCCGCGTGCGGCCTGGCGGCCCTCGTTGAGGCCCTGCATCCAGCCTTCCTGGCGCGCGGCTTCGCGCAGCGCGGCGAGGTCGGCCTCGTGATCGTGACGCGGCATGGCGGCCGTGGCGACATCGACATAGTCCTCGTCATGGCCGGCATGACGTGCCGGAATGTCGTGCATGGCCGGCATCTGCCAGCGCGACCAGGCCTGGGCCATCTTACTCGACATAATCGTCTCTCCCGGTGGCGAGCGTGATCTGGCCGGCCTCGGCAAGACGGCGGGCAATCACCACGATGTCCTTCTGGGCGGCTTCGACGTCGCTCATCTTGACCGGACCGCGGGTCTCCATGTCTTCGCGCAGGATCTCGCCGGCACGCTTGGACATGTTCTTGAAGATCTTTTCGCGCAGCGGCTCGGCGGTGCCCTTGAGGGCGAGACCGAGCAGATCGCTTGAGACTTCGCGCAGCAGCAGCTGCATGCCCTTGTCATCCAGCGTGATCAGGTTGTCGAAGACGAACATCAGGTCCTGGATCTTGGCGGTCAGCGTGCTGTCGGCCTGGCTCAGGGCCTGGATGATGCGTTGTTCGGTGTCGGAGCCGACGCAGTTCATGATGCCGGCGACGGCCTTGGCGCCGTCGATGGCCTTGGACTTGAACGAGCCCGACAGCGACAGCTTGTTGCGCAGGATGTCCTGCAGCTCGATCAGCGCCGCCTGCGGAATCTTTTCCAGCGTGGCGATGCGCAGCACCACGTCCTGCTGCAGCTCGGGGCTGAGCTTGTCGAGGATCATGCCGGCCTGGTCCTTGGCCATGTGGGCCAGGGTGATGGCGATGATCTGCGGGTGCTCGTCGCGCAGCATCTGCACCACGGTGTCGAAATCCAGCCAGCGCAGCGAGTCGATCTCGACCGGCGCCGATTCGCCGAGCACGCGGTCGGCCAGGGTGCGGCCCTGCTGCTCGCCCAGCGTGCTGACCAGCACCTGGCGCACGTAATCCGGCACGCCGACGCCGAGCGGGGTGTGCGCCTTGAGCGCGGAGCCGAACTGGTCGATGACCTGCAGCGCCTGGTCGTTGTTGACCTCGCGGATGCCGGCCATGGCCATGCCGATGCGCTCGACGGCTTCGGAACCCACGTACTTCAGCACTTCGGCGGCACGGTCCTCACCCAGCATGAGCAGCAGCATGGCGGCCTGCTGGCTTCCCGGCGCGACGGCAACGGCGGCATTACTGTTCATTTGGCATCACCCAGCTCTTCACGACTTGCGCCACCAGGCGCGGGTCTTCGGCGGCGGCGTGGCGCACCGCGTTCATGCGATCTTCCAGCATCTGGTTCGACGGCAGGGCCAGCGGCGCGGCGTGAGCTGGTGCCGGCAGTCCGTCCGGACCGACATAACCCATGCGCATCATGGCGTCGCCTTGCGGACCGCCGGCCAGCAGCGGCACGGCCTCCGGCAGAGCACCACCCGTGCCGCCGCCGAGCAGCTGACGCAGCAGCGGACGCAGCACGCTGAGGGCGACGATGAGCACGGCAACACCGATGAGCACCTGGCTGATCAGGTCACGGAACCAGGCCTGCTCCCAGAAGGCGGCTTCTTCGCTCTCGCCCATGCTGGCCATGTCGACATTGGTGAACGGGGCGCTGACCACGGTGACCTTGTCGCCACGCTCGACCTGGAAGCCGATGGCGCCCTGCACCAGACCGGTCATGCGTTCGAGGTCGGCGGTGCCGGGGCCGGCCTTGACGATCTTGCCGGCGGCGTCCTTGACCGGGGCGCTGTCGACCACCACGGCCACCGACAGATTGCGGATGGCGCCGCCGGGGGTCGCGCTGTAGTTCAGCACGCGTTCGATTTCGTAGTTGCGGGTGATCGCGGAGTTGCCGGTGGCAGCGGCCGTGGCCGCGCCGGCTTCGCTGGCACCCGGCGCTGGCGTGGCATCCACCGGCGGCTGGTTGCTGAGCGCGCCCGGCACGCCTTCGGCCTTGGCCAATGCAGTGCCGCTGTTGCTGGTGGTGATCTGCTCGCTGCGCACCACGGCCTTGTCCGGGTTGTAGCTTTCACGGCTTTCCTGCTGCTGCGAGAAATCCATGTCGGCCGACACCTGCACACGCACCTGGCCGGACGGCGTGATCGCCGACACCAGGCGCTCGATGCGCTCTTCGTAGGCTTTTTCCACCTGCTGACGGTAGGTGAACTGGCGGTTGCTGATCTCCAGGGCATCGTCACGGTCCACGCGGGACAGCAGATTGCCCTGCTGGTCGACCACCGTGACCTGCTCCGGGGTCAGCTCGGGAATGCTCGCCGACACCAGGTTCATGATGGCCTTGACGTTCTTCTGCTCGAGCGTGCTGCCGGGCTGGATGTCGACCATCACCGAGGCGCTGGCCGACTTGCGGTCACGCACAAAGACACTCTGCTTGGGCAGCGCGAGATGAATGCGTGCCGAACGCACCTGCTGGATGCTCTCGATGGTGCGTGCCAGCTCGACTTCGAGGGCATGCTGGTACTTGCGGGTTTCCATGAACTCGCTGACGCCGAAGCCCTTTTCCTCGCGGATCATTTCCAGGCCGGTGCCGTCCTCGGACTGCATCAGGCCGCTGCCAGCCAGCTTGAGGCGGGCATTGTGCAGCTCTTTCTCGGCAACCAGGATGGCGCCGGTGTTGTCTTCGAGCTTGTACGCGATGTTCTGTGCCGTCAGCGCATCCATGACAGCGCTGGCGCGTTCCGGCGGCAGGCTGCTGTAGAGCACGCGGTAGTCCGGCTCACGACTCATCAGCACCAGCGACAGGCCGATGGCCACGCTGGCGGCAACACCGACCATGAGGATCAGCTGACGCGCCCAGGCCGGAAGGCCGTTGGCTGCGAAGCGCTGCTTGAGTTGATTGAGATCCGCCTTGGCCATGATGCTGTCCTGTCTGGTGCTGTTGCTGACTGGTCACTGAATCCGGAGATCGATCAGATCGACATCCGCATCACTTCCTGGTACGCGTCGACCATCTTGTTGCGTACTTCCATCATGGCCTTGAAGGACACGTCGGCCTTCTGCAGCTGCACCATGACCTGGGTCAGGCTGACCTCGCTGTCACCGCGCTCCCAGGCCGTGGTCATCTCGGTGGCCTTGCTCTGGGTCTGGTTCACCGCCTGCACGGAGTTCTTCAGCAGATCGCTGAAGCCGGCCGGCTTGACGTCAGATGCCGTGTCCAGCGGACGCAGCGGCACCGGGGTGCTGCCAGCGCCGCCCACCGGCAGACTGGTCTGCTGCCGCATGCTACGAATCTGGCTGAGAATGTTGTCGACGCCTGAAATGCCGTTCATTGCCCTGCTCCGTCAATCCTGTGGCTTACCATGCAGCTTGCAGGCCAAACTTCTTCATCTTCTCGACCAGCGTGGTGCGCTGCAGGCCGAGCAGCTTGGCTGCCTGGGACACCACGCCGTTGACCTGACGCAGGGCTTCGTTGATGTAGTTCACTTCCAGATCCTGCAGATGCTGACGCAGATCCATGCCCTGGCTGGGCAGTGCGGCAGCCTCTTCGCGCTCCTCGGCAGGACGTGCCGCCGGTATGGCCGAGATCAGCGGCTTGTCGAGCAGGCAGGACTTCTCGTCTTCGCTGCTCTGGATGAAGTCGCCGGCATAGCGCACCGGCAGATCACGCACTCGTACCAGCTCGCCGGCATGGGTGATGGACATGCGCTCGACCAGGTTTTCCAGCTCGCGGATATTGCCCGGCCACCGGTGCTGCATCAGGGCCTGCAGGGCACCCTGGCTGAACTCGGCGGGCTTGTCGCCACGGGCTTCGAGGCGGCGGCGGAAATGCTGCAGCAGCAGCGGAATGTCTTCGACGCGGTCGCGCAGCGGCGGCACCTGAATGGGGAACACGGCGAGGCGGAAGTACAGGTCCTGACGGAAGGTGCCGGCATCGACCATGGCGTCCAGATCGCGGTGGGTGGCCGCGATGATGCGTACATTGCTGTGGATGGTCTGGTTGCTGCCGACGCGCTCGAAGCAGCGCTCCTGCAGCACGCGCAGCAGCTTGACCTGCATTGGCAGGCTCATGTCGCCGATCTCGTCGAGGAACAGGGTGCCGCCCTCGGCCATCTCGAAGCGGCCCTTGCGGGTGGCGATGGCGCCGGTGAAGGCGCCCTTCTCGTGGCCGAAGAGCTCGCTTTCCAGCAGATCGGCGGGGATGGCGCCGCAGTTCACCGGGATGAAGGGCTTGCCGGCACGGTCGGAGCTGTCATGCAGGGCACGCGCCACCACTTCCTTGCCGCTGCCGGACTCGCCCTGGATCAGCACCAGGGTGTTGTGGGCGGCAACCTGGCTGACCAGCTTGCGCACCTGCACGATGGCCGGCGAGTTGCCCAGCGGGCTGTTGACGGGCTTGTTGGCCTGGATGGTTTCGACGATACCGAGATTCATCTTCATGCTCCCTTCGGACCCCTGTCCGTCAGCGAAGTTCATGAGGTGACTGTCGGTTATTTGACGCTGGCGATCAGTTGCTGATTGAGGCGCTGTTCGTACGACTTGAGGCCAGAATTGTCAGGCTTTTGTAACCCGTTCATTGCGCGAGTAAAAAACTGACCACTTGGGTGATGAACTCAGCTCCGCGCCTGGCGATGCACGGCGATCTGGCGGCGGTGCTGACGGAACAGGAACTTCTCCAGCCCGTTGCGCACCGGCTGTGACATCTCACCCAGACTGGCGACGCCGGCGGATTCGATGCGTGCCGGCAGGCGCAGCGGCGCAGCCACCAGCGGATGCACGTAGAGCTCGATGATGCCGGACTGGCCGGGCTCGGCCGGCAGCACCTTGCCATGCCAGTGGAAGGTACGCGCGGTCAGGGTCACGGCGGCCAGCGGCGGCACCATCTCGTAATGGGTGAGCAGACGGGTCACCAGGCTGGTGAGCAGGTCGACCTTGGCTTCGAGGCGGAACATGTCCTGGTGCAGCGCGCTGCCCTCTTCGCCCTCGGCATGGCGAGGCTGCTCCATGACCGCGATGGCATTGAGCAGCATCAGGTTGCCTTCGTGCAGCGCCGCGTATTCGACATCGGCCAGGCCAGCAGGCATTTCCTTCCAGGAAACCGGGAACACGCCATCGAGACAGATGGTCTCGGCCAGCGTCTCTTCGCTGGCGATGGCGTCCTCGACAGGACGGTTACCGGTGTCACGGTTCGGCATGGTCGCTCACTCGCTGGTCGTCACAGGCCCTGGTGGCGCAGGTAGGCGCCGGCGGCATTGCCGGCACGATGAATGCCCGACATCTCGTCGTCAAGCTGCTGACGGTGCTCGGCCGCCAGACGGGTGACCTCGGCATCGAGACCGAGCATGACACGAATGCCGGCCGCCAGCTCCTGGCGGTCGATGTGTTCGGGATGCTCGCGGAAATACTGCTCCAGCAGTGGACGGCGTGCCTGCTGCAGAGCCAGGGCTCCGGTCCAGTCACCCTGTCGCGCCTGCTCGAGCAGCGCATGGGTCATTTCCAGCAGGCCGTTCCAGGTCAGCCGCTCCGGCGAGGCCGGTTTCGGAAAGGCGATCACCTCGGCATGGGTCAGCATGATCTCAGCCCCCCACGGCCACGGCCAGGTCGGCCGACTGCGCCGGCACGCCGTCACGCAGGTGCATGGGAATCTCGTCCCAGCCAGCCTTGACCTCGCGCAGCAGACGCGCGCACTCGTCGAGGATGGCGTCGTCGTTGTTCAGGTTGGCCAGCAGCAGACGGCGGCCGATGTAATCGTAGAGCTCGTCGAGGTTGGCGGTCAGCGGGGTGTCGAGACGACGGTCCAGGCTCATGCGCAGGCCTTCGACGATGCGCACGGCACGACCGATCTCGTGGCACTTGGTGGCGATGTCACGACGCGCCAGGGCACCGCGTGCGGCTGCCATGCGATCGAGGGCGCCTTCGAAGAGCATCTGCACCAGACGGTGGGGGCTGGCGGCCTCGACACTGGCATGACGACCCATGTCGGCATAGGCGCGGGCAGCGTGTGCGTATCCAAATTTCATGGTGTCGTCCCCCTTGTGTACGGTGTGGCTTGCATACCTTGTTTATCGACGTCAGGCCGGGAGACTTGAGCCTGTTTTTCACAGATAGGCGAGTTGCTGACTGAGAAATGCACTGGTGCTGGCCAGGCTGGACATCATGGTGTCGAGCGCCGTGAACTGCTTCATGTAGCGCGCTTCCAGCTGGGTCATGCGCAGGTCCAGCGCCTCGCGCTGCGTGGTCAGCGACTTCTGCTCGCCCTGCAGACTCTTGGTGCGTGCCGCGATGGAGCCATCGCTGCCGCTGAAGGCATCGAGCATCTTGTTCATGCGTGCCGCGAGGCCGTTGTCTCCGGTGAACAAGGCGGCGACATCCTCGAAGCGCTCGCTCACCAGCGTGTCCAGCTTGCTGCTGTTGACGCTCAGCGTGCCTGTCTTGGCCGCGCTGGTAATACCGAGCTCGGTGAGCGTGTCGAGATCGGCATCGACGCCCGACAAGGCGGTGTTGAGTTCGTTGCGCAGCTGGGAGGCCAGGCGAGAGGTCAGCGAATCGCCCTGCAACTGCCCCGCCGACTTGGTGGTGGCGTTGTAGGCGGTCATTTCATTGAGCTTGGTCTGCAGCTTGTTGTAGCTGCTGACAAACTGGTCGACAGCTGTTTTCGAGGCGCTGCTGTCGTTGGCCACCGTGATGTCGACGGGCGTCGCCAGATCGACCTTGGCCGCCGTCAGCGTGACGCCGTCGATGGCATTGCTGAACACATTGGTGGACGAGGTGATCTTGAAGCCGTCGAGGTCGATGCGGGCATCGGTGGCGGCAACCTTGACCGTCATCGGATTGCTGCCAGCCGACGGGTTGTAGGCGAGATCGCCGAGACTGCCGGTGGCACCACTGACGGCAATGGTCATGCCCTCGGCCGTGCCGCTGCCAGCCGCCGTGATCACCAGATGCGATCCGGTGGTGGCATTGACGATGGAGGCCTTGATGCCGGGGTTGCCGGAGGCGCCATTGATGGCATCGCGGATGCCGGCCAGAGTGTTGTTGGCCGCCGTGATGTCGACATTGAAGGACTTGCCGTTGGCGCTGAACTGCAGCTGACCGGTACCGACCACGGTGGAACTGGTCGCGTAGGCGTCACTTGCCAGCTTCTGCGTCTGTGCCAGCGATTCGACGATGACGCGATAGCTGCCCGGCGTGGCGGTGGTGCCGCCGGTGGCCTTGAGCAGGGACTCGTCACTGACCTTGGCGGAGCGGTTCTGGAAGGTCTCGATCTTCTTCAGCTTCTTCAGCGACTCCTGGAACTCGGCGATGGTCGACTTCAGGGTGCCGTAGGCCGACAGCTTGGAGCTGACCCGGGTTTCGCGCGTGGTCAGACGACCAGAGGCCGGCGCTCTTTCCGCCTGCACCAGCTGGCTGACCAGGCTGTTGATGTCGAGGCCGGAGCCCAGTCCCGCGGACGAGATGCCTGCCATGATGTCGACTCCTGTGGGCGCCTCAGGCGCGATCGTGAATCAGTCCGGAGCCCTGTTCGGACAGGGACTCGGCCAGCTTCAGCGTAGCCTCCGAGGGCAGCTGGCGAATGACGTCGCCAGACTCGCTGTCGATGATCTTGATCACCGAATGACCACTCTTATCATCCACGCTCAACGACAGATGTTGTTGGCGTTGTTGTAACAACTGGTCGAGATTTCTTATCTGCTCGGCACTCGGTGCAGCGGCCTCGCCGCTTGCGACTGGTGCTGACAGTGTCGGCGCCGGAACCGCTGTCACTGTGCTGGCCGATGGCGATGAGGCGACCGGCGATACCGGGGTTCCGGTCGCTGGCGAGACCGCCGCCGGAATGCGCAGGGACTGTACGGCTGCGATGTTGTCCATGATTCACCTCCGCCCGCAGGCTGGAACGTCAAGCAGGTGCAGGCAGGGAGCGCGACGCGCCCCCTGCCTGCGGGATGATGCTGCCGGGGCGGTGACAACCCCGGCGACTGCCCTTAGCGGAGCAGACCCAGGACACCCTGCGGCAGGGAGTTGGCCTGCGACAGCATCGCGGTACCGGCCTGCTGCAGGATCTGGCCCTTGGACAGGTTGGCCGTTTCGGCGGCGAAGTCGGCATCCTGGATGCGACCGCGGGAAGCCGAGAGGTTTTCCGAGGTGGTCTGCAGGTTGGCGATCGTCGAGCTGAAGCGGTTCTGGATGGCACCCAGGTTGCCGCGCGCCGTGTTCACTTCCTTCAGTGCCGCATCCATCATGGCGATCGTGTTTTGTGCTCCAGTGAAGCTGGACACATCTGCGGAAGCCACGCCAACTGCAGGAGTGGATGCACCGACAGTGCCAGTGAAGCCAGACTTGACGACTGTTGCATCAGCACCACCGAACACAATCGCAGCAGAGCTGGTCAGCGTGATCGAGCCCGTTGTGGTGTCGTACGAAGCACCGACGCCGGTGGTCGACGAGACACGGTTGATCGCTTCGGTAACCTGACCAGCGCGCTCTTGTGCGTTGGCAGCAACTCCGATGGCTCCAATGCTGGTGCCGTTGACGGTGATACCGCCGGCAGCAATCGCCGTGAAGTCGGTAATCGACGAGGCCGCTGCAGTGGCGGTGAAACGGTTGACAGTACCACCCAAGGCTGCCACTTGAACGTTGGCGATGCTGCTCACGCTGATGGTTTCACCGGCGTTGGCACCGACCTGGAACGAGACACCGGTGAACGAGCCGTCGAGCAGCTTGTTGCCGTTGAAGTTGGTCTGTTCGGCGACACGCTGGATTTCAGCCTTGAGCTGGGTGACTTCCGAGTTCAGGGCGTCACGGTCAGCCTGGGTGTTGGTGCCGTTGGAAGCCTGCACGGCCAGTTCACGGATACGCTGCAGGTTGGAACCGACTTCACCGAGAGCACCTTCGGCGGTCTGGGCCAGCGAGATGCCGTCGTTGGCGTTGCGGGCTGCCTGGTTGAGGCCGCGGATCTGGCTGGTGAAGCGCTCGCTGATGGCGAGGCCGGCAGCATCATCCTTGGCGCTGTTGATGCGCAGACCGGTGGACAGGCGCTGCAGCGAAGTGGCCAGTCCATCTTGCGACTTCGAGACCGTGCGCTGAGCATTCAGGGAAGCGACGTTGGTGTTGATGGACAGAGCCATGATGTTTCTCCATATGTCTTGGGACGTAGGCGGTAGCGATCTCGGCCACTGTGGCGTTTATTTCGCTAACACCCTGACTATCGACTTGCATTCCGGGCTCTTTAGGCCCCTTTACACTTGCCCCACAAAACGCTGCACTTGCTCACGAAACACTCAGAGGTAGTTGAACAGCGACAGCCCCTGCACCTTCACGAACACCTGCTGCGCGGCTTGCATCCCCGTCAGTTGCTGATTAAGGCGACCGACAGCCTCGGCGTAGTCGACGTCCTCCAGGGAAGACAAGGTCGAACGCATCTGGATACTGGTTTCAGCCCGGACATCGGCCTGCAGGTCGAGTTGATTCAACCGCACACCTAGCCCCGTTCTGACATCCGAGAGATGCCCGATGTCCCTGTCCAGCTGCGCCAGGCCGTCACTGAGGGCGGCATTGCGCTGGCTGGGTGTCAAGGAACCGGCGGGCACCGGCACTGTTCCTTCAGCGACACTGGTTTTCTGCAAGGCCTGTGCCAATGCAGTCACGGTGGTCAGGATGTCGTGACGCGACGCCCCTGCCCCGTATTGAAAGACGCTGGTGGCCGGATCGGCGTCAGCCATCTGGGTCGAGGCGCTGGTCTGGATCTGGCGCTGGCCGTTGCCCAGCGGATGGAAATCCAGCGGATCCAGCGACGGATCCGGAATCGGCATGCCATCGACGTCGAGCATGGCGGGCGCCAGCGAGCCGTCAGCCAGCAGCACGCCGGGCACGCGCTGGCCGCCGGCATCTTCCAGCACCGGCAAGGCGTGCTCGCCGAGCATCATGTAGGGTGGCTGGTCATCATGGATGCCGCCGAACAGGTACTTGCCGACGCCATCACGGGCGTTGGCCTGCTGGGTCAGGGCATTGCGCAGCGACTCCACCTCGACCGCAATCATCTCGCGGGTCTCGTCGCTCTGGACGCCGTTGTTGGCCTGCACGATGAGCTCGCGCACCCGCTGCAGGGTGGCGATGCCGCTGTCGACCGCGGTCTCCTGCAGCTGCAGGCGGTCCTGCACCTGGCCGGCGTTGCGTTCGAACTGGTCGACTTTCTCGATGGCACGGCTGACGTCGAGGATGCGCGAGGCCGCCATGGGATCGTCAGAGGGCTTGAGCAAGCGCTTGCCGGTGGCGAGCTGCTCCTGGGTCTTCATGGCCGAGGCCTGCTGCTCGAGCATGCTGGTCATGCTCTGACGGAACCATTGCTGCGAGGAAATGCGCATGATCAGTCCCCGTTACCGACGGAAGGTGTCGATGATGGTCTGGAAGATGGTGTTGGCCGTGCTGGCGATCTGTGCCGCGGCCTGATAGGCCTGCTGGTACTTCATCAGGTTGGCGGCCTCTTCATCGAGATTGACGCCGGAGACGGCATCACGGCGGGACATCGCCTGCTCCACCAGCTGGTTCTGCGCGGTGGTGGCGATCTCGGCGCTGCGCACCTGGCTGGCCACCTCGCTGATCAGGTTCTGCACGCCTTCGGCCAGGCTGACGGTGCCGTTGAACAGCACCTTGCTGTTCTCGACGCCCACCAGCGCCAAGGCGTTGCTGTTGTCACCCGGGCCGAACACGCCACTGCCGCTGGCGGCCGCGATCTGGGTCGACTGCGTCAGGTTGACGCGGATGTCGGAGGCGGCCTTGCCGGCAGGACGAATCATGAAGGTGTCGCCGGCTGCCGCCGCACCACCGAGGCTGATGCTGAGGCCGACATCGGCGGCATTGACGGCCTGGCCGCCGGGCTCGGTGAACAGGCTGAAGCCGCCGGCGCCATCGGCGATCAGCCGGTAGTTGTCCGGCTGCAGCTTGCCGAGGTCGCTGATGCTGGCGGTGACACTGCCGGTTCCGGTATTGAGCGTGCTGGGCAGGGCCTGCGGGCCCGGCACCGAAAAGAAATCGACGCCGGCGGCACCGGTCAGATCACGGCCGGCGGTCTGCACGGCATTGACCTGGGTGGCCACGGCGAGCGCGATCATGCCGACCTGGTTGCGTGTCGGCGTCAGCACCTCGTCACGAAACTCCAGCAGTCCGCCCAGCGAGCCGCCATTGAGCGTGCTGGTGATGACGCCGCCATTGCTCAGTGAAATGTCGGGCTTGGTCGGGTTGAAGGCGTTCGGCGTGATGGTGAGCTTCTGCGGCGTGGTCGACAGCACCAGCGACTGACCGCTGCCGATGAAGACATTCACGGCACCGTCGTTCTGCGGCACGGTGCTGACCTTGACCAGCTCGTTGAGACCGAGCAGGGCCTGATCGCGTGCATCCATGAGGTCATTGGGCGAGCCCGAGGTCATCGAGGCCTGGGCGTCGACAATGGCCTGGTTGAGCTGGGCAATGCGCTTGGCGTATTCGTTGATCTCGTCCACCGACGCGCGCATGCGCGCATCGACATCCTGGTCGATGGCTTCGAGCTGGCTGTCGATGTCGTTGAGACGGGTGGCCAGGGCTTGGCCCTCGCCGATCAGCACGCGACGTGCCGACAGCGACGAGGGATCGGTGGCGACATCCTGCGCCGCGTTGAAGAAGCGGCCGAGTGCGGAGTTGATGCCGGTGACCGGGTCGGACACCACGGATTCGACCTGGGTGGCGAGACCGGCGAAGGTCTGCTCGCGAAACAGACCGGAGGTGCTGGTGCGGAGCTGATCGACCGCGAACTGATCGTAGGCGCGTCGAATGGAAGTGACTTCAACACCGCTGCCGATGGCACCGATGGCCGTGTTGGTGGCCATGCGCGCCGCCATGTTCACGTTCTGGCGGCTGTAGCCGTCCGTGTTGGCGTTGGCGATGTTGTGGCTGGTGGTGGCCAGAGCCCGCTGGTAGGACGTGAGTGCGGATAACGCACTGCCCATCATGTCGGCCATGTCACTTCCCTCTTGCGGCGCCGTCGGTGGACGTCACCGAGGGCCTTCACTGGTTGGTGCTGCTGCCCCGTTCCGCTGTCCGGTTGCCGTCAGCCCGCAGGCTGAGTTGCAACGACTGACTTTCGGCTGACGGTGCCAGCTGCTTCACCAAAGCTTCAGCAATTCCTATGCCACCTTTCTCGGAAAGATTGACAGCCATCTGGTTATCGAAGAGATCACGCGCCATCTTGCCGCCTTCGTCGCTGAACAGGCCGCCATCTTCGGTAGCCGAGCGCATGCTCTTGATCATCATCTGCATGAACACGGACTCGAACTGCCTGGCTACCGGCCTCAGCGCCGCTGTCGGATCCTTGACGGCCTCGCGCTTGAGATCCGTCAGGCCGTTGGCATCGTGCGAGAGCACGGGCTTGCTGATGTTCATGTCAGATCACGATCAGCTCGGCGCGCAGGGCGCCGGCCTGGCTGAGGGCTTCGAGGATGGCTACCAGGTCGGACGGCGCCGCGCCGACCGCGTTGATGGCGCGCACCACGTCATCCAGGGTGTTGCCGGTATCAAGCTTGAACATGCGCGGCGTGGCCTGTTCGACGGCAATGGTCGAGCGCGGCACGATGGCGGTCTGGCCCTGCGAGAACGGCTCCGGCTGGCTGACCTCAGGCTTTTCGCTGATGGTCACCGTGAGCGAGCCGTGGGTGACGGCCGCCGGCAAGGTGCGCACGGTGCCGCCGATGACGATGGTGCCGGTGCGCGAATTGACCACCACGCGTGATGGCGCCTCGGCCGGCTTCACTTCCAGGTTTTCCAGCATGGACAGGAAGCTGATCTGGCTGTTGGTGTCCTGCGGACCCTGCACGAGGACGGAGGTGGTGTCCTGGGCCTTGGCCACGCCCTCGCCGAACTGGCGGTTGATCTCGGCCACCAGGCGATGCGCGGTGGTGAAATCCGGCGATTTCAGGTTGAGCTGGATCTGGCCGTTGACGGCGACCTGGCCGGGCGCGGCGCGCTCGACGGTGGCACCGCTGGGAATGCGGCCGGCGCTGGGAATGTTGACGGTGATGCGCGAGCCATCCTGGCCCGACGCACCGAGGCCGCCGACCAGCAGGCTGCCCTGGGCCATGGCGTAGACCTGGCCGTCGGCGCCGGTGAGCGGCGTCATCAGCAGGCTGCCGCCGCGCAGGCTGCCGGCGTTGCCGATCGACGACACGGTGACATCGAGCACCTGGCCGGGCTTGGCGAATGACGGCAGGCTGGCATGCACGGTCACGGCGGCCACGTTCTTGAGCTGCGGATTGACGTTGTCCGGCACCTTGATGCCGAAGCGCGCCAGCATGTTGCGAATGCTCTGGATGGTGAACGGCGCCTGGCTGGTCTGGTCACCGGTGCCGGCCAGACCCACCACCAGGCCATAGCCGACCAGCTGGTTGTCACGCACGCCGGTGACCGAGACCAGGTCCTTGACGCGCTCGGCGTGAGCGACGGAGGACAGCATCAGGATCCAGGCAGCGAGCAGGCTGGACAGCAGGGTGCGAATGATCATGTTGGCATTCCTCACAGCGGGGACAGCACGGACTGGAACAGACGACCCAACCAGCCCATGGCATTGGCATCATTGAGCGCACCCTTGCCGCTGTAGGCGATGCGGGCATCCGCCACCTTCCACGACGGCACGCTGTTGTCGGGCGCGATGTCGACCGGACGGATCAGGCCGGTGAGACGGATGAATTCCTCACCCTGGTTCAGCGTCACCCACTTCTCGCCCTGCACGCGCAGGGTGCCGTTGGGCAGCACCTCGGCGACGGTGACGGTGATGCTGCCGCTGAGACGGTTGCTCTGGCTGCTGGAGCCGGCACCCTTGAACGACTGCTCGGAGCCGAAGGCATTCTCCAAGAAGGCCTTGCCGCCGGCCGTGACCGGCCCGCCAAGCAGCGTGGCGCCGGGCACGGAAAGATCGTTTTCCTTGTTGGTCGTGGTCGTCGACTGCTTGCTGGCGTCGGTGCGCTCTTCCAGGTTGATGGTGACGATGTCACCGACCTGCATGGCGCGGTGGTCGACGAACAGGCTCATGCCGCGACCGGCCTGGAAGATGGCGCCAGGCGTGGCGCTGGCGTAGGGCGGCGCCACCGGCTGCACCGGCTTCCAGTCACCCTGCCCCGGCTGCACATGGCCGTTGTGGGCACAGCCCGTCAACGCCATGACGGCTGCCAGACTGGCAACACGCATCACCGGGGTCAGTGTCAATTTCATGGCGTCATCCTGTCATCAGACATTGTTGGTCAGGTACTGCAGCATCTGGTCCGTGCTCGAGATCGCCTTGGAGTTCATCTCGTAGGCGCGCTGGGTCTCGATCATGTTCACCAGCTCTTCCACCACATTCACGTTGGAGCTCTCCAGAGCCCCCTGCGTCAGCGTTCCGACGCCATTCAGGCCGGGAGTGCCGGTCTGCGGCGAGCCACTGGCGGCAGTCTCCACGTACAGGTTCTCGCCACGCGGCATGAGGCCGGCGGCATTGACGAAATCCGTCAGTTGCAGGTTGCCGATCTGTGCCGGCGTGGCCTGCCCCGGTATCTGTGCAGAAACCGTGCCATCGCTGCCGATGGTGATGGTGCTGGCGCCCTGGGGCACGGTGATGCCGGGCTCGACGACATAGCCGTTGGAGGTCACCAGCTGGCCCTGGTTGTCGAGCTCGAAGTTGCCGTCACGCGTGTAGGCCGGGGTGCCGTCGGGCATGCGCACCTGGAAGAAGCCGCGGCCGTCGATGGCGACGTCCATGCTGTTGCCGGTCTGCGACAGGTTGCCCTGGGAGTGGATCTTCTCGGTGGCGACCACGCGCACACCGGTACCCAGATGCATGCCGGTGGGCATGCGGGTCTGCTGCGAGGTCTGGCCGCCGGCCTGACGCACGTTCTGGTAGAGCAGGTCCTCGAACACCGCACGGTCCTTCTTGAAGCCCGTGGTGTTGGCGTTGGCGAGGTTGTGGCTGACCACCTGCATGCGTGTCTGTTGCGCATCAAGGCCGGTTTTCGCTACCCACAGTGCCGGATTCATGGTGTTTCTCCTGACTTATTCCAGTCGCATCAGACGGGTGCCGGCATCGGAAAGCTCCTTTGCCGTAGCCATCAGCTTGACCTGCATTTCATAGGTGCGGGACAGGCTGATCATGTCGACCATGGCCTCGACCGCATTGACATTGGAGCCTTCGAGCGCCCCCGAGATGACCTGCACGGCCGCCGACGGTTCGCCGGGCTTGCCGTCGATCTGGCGCATCAGGCCGTCATCGCCCTTGGCCACCTGGGTCTCGTCCAGCGCGACCAGCTTGAGGCGGTCGACCGTGGCCAGGGTGTTGGCGCCCTGACCCAGCGGCACCACGGACACGGTGCCGTCCTGGCCGATGGTGACGCTGCTGTGCGGCGGCAGCACCAGCGGACCGTTCTCGCCCAGCACCGGCTGGCCGGCACCGTTGAGCACGCGACCGTCGGCCTGCACCTGCAGGTCGCCGCGACGGCTGTAGGCCTCGCCGCCCTGGGCATCCTGCACCGCGAACCAGCCCTTGCCCTGCAGCGCGATGTCGAGGTCGCGACCGGTCTGCTGGATGGGGCCGGCGTCGAGGTTGCTGGCGCGCTCGGTCGAGGTGGCATTGAAACGGGAGGCATGACCCGGACCGGCGATTTCACTGGTCAGCAGACTGTGAAAATCGGAACGGAAACCGGTGGTGCTGGCATTGGCCAGGTTGTTCACCGCCGTCGCCTGCGCCTGTTGCGTGGCGCGGGCTGCGTTCATGCCGATATAGAGCATGTGGTCCATGGTCTATCCCCCGTCAGCGCCGTGGCGCTCAACGCATGTTGATGATGGTCTGGGTGATCTGGTCCGAGGTCGAGATCATCTGCGCGTTGGCCTGGAAGTTGCGCTGCGCGGTGATCATCTCGACCAGCTGCTCGGTCAGGTCGACGTTGGAGGCTTCCAGGGCACCGGCCTGAAGCAGACCGAAGTTCGAGGAACCGCCCTGACCCAGACGCGGACCGCCGGAGCTGAAGGTCTCGGCCCACGAGGTCTCACCCATCTGCTGCATGCCGTTGGGGTTGGAGAAGATGGCCAGCGCCACCTGGCCGAGCAGCTTGAGCTGGCCGTTGGTGAAGCGCGCCGACACCACGCCGTTCTTGTCGACTTCGACACCGGTCATGCGGCCCGTGCTGTAGCCATCCTGGAACAGGCTGTTGACGCCGAAGTTCTGGCCGTACTGGGTCGACTCGCCATAATTGAAGTTGAGCACCATGTCCGCGGATCCGGTACCGAGATCAGCCCCGGTGATGGTCACGGGTGGCAGCGTGCCGGCGGCCGGCGTGGCGAGCTTGCCGGTGGCGGCATCGAAGGTCACGGTCTGGGTCGTGCCGCGCTCCGTGCCATCGACGAACAGACGCTGCTCCCAGGCGTTATCGGTGCTGGTCTTGCTGAAGTACACGGTCGCGGTGTGCGGCGTGCCCAGCGAATCGTAGACCGTCATCGAGGTGGCATGGTTGTAGGTTGACGGATTGTTGGCGTCGAAGACCCCGGCAGGTACCGGCGCATTGGCCGGCAGGTTGATGCCGATCTCGACATCCGTGGTGGCCTGGGGCGGGCTTTCCGTGGTCAGCAGGCGGATGTCGCTGAGCGAGCCGGTGGCGAAGTCGCCATTTTCCGAGACCGGGAAGACCTGCAGGCGCTGCTGGTCGTCGTTGACGACATAGCCTTCGCGATCGACCGAGAACGCGCCGGCGCGGCTGTAGACCGTGCCTTCGCGGCCCTTCATGACGAAGAAGCCTTCGCCGCTGATGGCCATGTCGAGGTTGTTGTTGGTGAAGTCGACGTTGCCCTGGCTGAACTTCTGCTGGATCGACGACACCTGCACGCCCGAGCCCGACGCCGTCGAGGACAGGTCGTTGCTGGCTGTGGCGAACACGTCAGAGAACATGGCGCGTGACGACTTGAAGCCGGCCGTGTTGACGTTGGCGATGTTGTGCGCCGTCACGTCGAGGTGGCTGCGGGCGGCATTGAGACCACTGAGTGCGATTTGAAAGCTCATGGTGATGACTCTCCGTTGGGGACCGTTGCGTGGGCTCAGCCCACTTCCTTGATGTCGTTGAGGCCGAGGGTGCCGAGACCCTGGACCTGAAGCTTGGCGCCGCTGCCGTCCGCCGGCAGGCTGACCCCGGTCACCGGCGCGCGCAGGCTGGTGGTGAGGGCCTCGCTCTGGCCGTTGCGGGTGGCGGTGGCGGTGATCGTGTAGGTGCCGGCAGCGACCTGGGCACCGCCCTCGTCCTTGCCGTCCCAGGCGAACACCAGCGGACCGGCCATCTGGTCTTCGGCCGACAGGCGCTTGACCACCACGCCGGCAGCGTTGCGGATCTCGATGTTGACGCTGTCGGCGCCCTTCTCGAGGTTGATCTCGCCGACCAGGTCGGGGCTGCTGGCGTCAATGGTCAGGCTGTCGCTGTCGACCAGCACCTCGCGGCCGACCAGGCTGGAGGCCGACAGCATCTGCGAGCCGCGCAGGGTGTCGATCATGTCGGTCAGCGAGTTCTTCATCTCACTGATGCCGGTCACCGTGCTCAGCTGCGCCATCTGGGCAATGAACTGGGTGTTGTCGGTGGGCTTGAACGGGTCCTGGGCCTTGAGCTGCTGCAGCATCAGGGTCATGAAGTCTTCCTGGTTCAGCTCCGACAGGTCCTTCTTGCGGGTGCCGCCGGCTGCCTCGGGCGCCTTCGACGTGTTCAACAGGCTCTGGATGTCCATCAGGCGGAACTCCTTACTGGCCCAGCTGCAGCGTGCGCAGCATCAGGGACTTGGTGGTGCTGAAAACCTCGGCGTTGGCCTGGTAGCTGCGCGACGCGGAAATCATGTTGGCCATCTCCTCGACGGCATTGACGTTGGAGGCATAGATATAGCCATCGGCATCCGCCATCGGGTTGCCCGGCTCGTAGCGCTTGGGCACCGGCGCCTCGCTCTCGACGATGCGCGGCACGGCAACGCCGCCACCGGCAGCGTTGTCCATGACCGTGGAAAACACGGTCTGGCGGGCACGGTAGGCGCCCTTCTCGGTGCTGCTCACGGTGTCGGCATTGGCCATGTTGCTGGCCGTGGTGTTCAGACGCAGCATCTGCGCGTTCATGGCAGAGCCGGCGATGTCAAAAATGCTGGCCATGATCAACGACCTCCGCTGATGACGTTCTTGAGGGAGCTGAACTTGCTGCCGAGGAACTGCAGCGACGCCTGGTAACGCATGGCGTTCTCGGCGTAGGCAGTCTGCTCGACATGCGCCTCGACGGTGTTGCCGTCCTGGCGCGGCTGGCTGGGCAGGCGGTACTGCAGCTGCGCGCCCAGCGGCGACAGGCCGGACTGGCCATTGACATCAATATGGCCGCTGCTGGTGCGCTGCATGGCCAGCTGGCCACCCGCATTGCCGGTGCCGGCAGCCGCCAGCACCGCGCGGAAATCAATGTCGCGTGCCTTGTAGTTCGGGGTGTCGGCATTGGCGAGATTGGTGGCAATGATTTCATTGCGCTGAGCACGCACCATCAGTGCCTGCTCGTGGATGCCCAAGGCCTTGTCGAAATTGATGGCCATTGTTGCTGACCCCCTAAAGTTTCCCGGCACGCTGCCGATAATCTGATTGCACAAGACTTAAGCAATCCATGTGCCAACTATTTTTCAGCTGTCATATCAATGACTTGAAGGATACCGTCGCGGAGATGACGGGTTTCTTGACGCCGCCTTGAAGGGATGCGTGACGGATCACCGACGGTTTTCCGTCACATTCCATTGGCATGGTTTCTGCATTGCATGGTTCATGCCGAAAGGTTCATGACGGATTGCCGCCACCATGCTGCCAGCCAGTTCACCGCACTGCCCCGCCAGGCCGTCCCGATTCCGGGTCGGTCACGGGCCTGAGTCCGTGAGCCTCGGCCTGGTGGCGATCAGCCTGCTGTTCTGGCTGGCACTGGCCACCGTGGCCCAGGCTGCCGCTGCGTCGACGCTTCTTGCCTCACCCGGCGCCACCCAGTCGGCCGCACTGCTGCGCGCGCAGACCGAAGACTGGCTGCAGACTCGCCACCCCTGGCAGGGAACGGACTACCAGGTGTCCATCACGGCCGAGCCGCTGGATGCCCGCCTGCGTCTGCCCGCCTGCGCCAGCACGCCGGAACTGACACTGCCGGCCGGTCAGCGCATCGGCGCACGCACCACCGTGATGGCCGCCTGCAGCGCCCCCTCGCCCTGGCGTCTGCTGCTGCCGGTGCGCATCAACGCCCAGGCACGCGCACTGGTCGCGCGGCAGGCCATCGCCGCCGGCACGGCACTGCGACCGGAACTGTTCGAGGTGAGCTGGCGTGATGTCGCCACCCTGAGCCAGGGCCATGTCCCGCCTGACGCACTGAAAGGTCTGGAAAGCCGCCTGCTGATTGCCAGTGGCAGCATCCTGACCCGCGCTCTGGTGAAACCGGAAACCCTGGTCAGGCGCGGACAGCAGGTGCTGCTGCGCGTGAACAATGCCGCGCTGTCCATCAGCATGGCCGGAGAAGCCCTCAGCGACGGGGGTCTGGGTGAGCGCATCAAGGTGCGCAACCTGTCGTCGCAAAAAGTGCTGGAAGGTGAGGTGGAAGCCGATGGCTCGGTGTCGATGGCGTTCTGAAAAAAACGCGAGGCCAGGCCTCAAGTTTGCCGGATTGCCGTCGATACTGTGACTGAAGCACCACTCCCAGGGAGACCGTCATGGTCAGCAAACTCGACAACACCGGCTCGCCGGTACCGCTGCGTCGTGCCGACATGGCACGCGCCACGGCGGTAGCCCGCCCGCCGGAAAGCTCGTCGGCCCCGACCGCCAGCACGGACCGCTCGTCTGCGGCCGCCAGCAGCTCGCTGCTGGCCCGCGCCACCGACATCGCTCGTGCCGCCCCCGAGATCGATGAAGCCAAGGTGGCACGCATCAAGGAGGCACTCGCCAAAGGCGAGTTCCAGATGAACCCTGATGCGATAGCGCGAGCCTTCATGGACATGGAATCGGGGCGCTGAACGGAGCACCGTCATGACGGCCACCCTGCTGCGCAACACCCTGACCAGCCTGCATGAGCATGCCCGCGAGTTCGCGGCCGTGCTGCAGGAAGAACTGCAGCATCTGTCGCGGCTGCCGACACCCGGTGACTGGAGCCTGCAGGACCGCAAGCTCGTGGTCATGCGCGAACTGGAAAACGGTCATCGCCAGCTGCAACAGGCGCTGCAGGCCAATGGCCTGGGGTTTCTGCAGGGCGCGGCGCTGCATCAGGGCATGGCCCGCTGCGTCGGACAGGACGGTCTGCGTCTGTGGCAGGACACCCTGCAACTGCTGGCTGACTGCCAGCGCAGCAACCAGATCATCGGCTCCCGCCTAGCGCGTCAACAAACCGTCATGCGCCAGTCGCTTGACCTGCTGCTCGGCGGCACCGATCAGGCCATGACCTATGGTCGCCAGGGCGCCCGCCGCCACATGCCCCGCCACGCATCGTTCGGCGTGGCCTGACCCCGTCTTTCGCCATGCGCATCCTGCCGGCGCTGCCCGCGACACCCCCGCCGGCGCTGGGCTCGGGCATCGCCGGCACCGGCTCGCCCACCCTCGGTCGCGTGGTGGACGCGCGCATCGTCACGCCGCTAGCCGGTGACCTGTACCAGGCCGTGGCCGGTCAGTTGCAGCTGCAGGTACGCAGTACCGTGCCGCTGATCGCCGGCCAGCCGGTCAGGCTGCATCTGCACGGCCAGGGTCAGGCCAGCGTGGTTCCCGACCAGACCGATGCCGCCACTCTTCCCGACACTGCCGACACCCCTGCCGTGCTGACCCAGCTGTCGGCACGCGGCCAGCTGCTGGCAAGTGCAGCCCTGAACCTGGCTCAGGCCACGAGCGCACTGCAAAACCCGGCACTGTCCCAGACGGCAGCGCGCGCCACCCCGGCCACTGCGGCTGGCAACGCGGCAGGTGGCAACTCCACAGCCAGCATGCCTGCGCCTGCCAGTGCTCAGGCCCCTGCCACCCGCCTGTATCAGGAGCTGTCCGGACGGGTGCCGGCAAGCGCCAGCGAGCCGCGCGCAGGCGCCCATGCAGCGCAGGTGCTGGCATCGGCCCCGGCCGAAGCGCGTGCAGTTCGCGCTGCGTTGCCCGGCAGCGAAGCGCGGCCTGCATCCGCAGTACCAGCTGCCGGCACCGCCATGCCCGCGCCCGTCAATCGCGGCCTGACCGACATCGCCAGCCAGGCGCGTGTGCAGCTGCAAAGCCTGCTGCCGCGACAGCAGGATCCGACCCGGCTGGTGGCTCTGCTGCAAGCCCTGACACCGGCCCTGCAGGACAGCCGGCACACGGCCTCGCCCCTGCTGCAGGCGGCGCGTCAGCTGCTCAACAGCCTGCCCACCAGCAGCCAGATGCAGACCAGTGCCGGCGTGCTCGGCAGCCTGCAACGCAGCGGCCTGCTCGCGCCTGACCGTGACACCCCGGGCACGGGCCATGTGCCGCATGATCTCAAGCAGGCGCTTGCCGCCCTGGCCGAGATTGCTCCCACCTTGCCGGTGGATGCACACGGTCAGCGCAGCGCTCCTGCCGGCCAGCTGCATCCGCTGTCCACGCCGACGCTGGCACCGCCCGCCGACGAGGCCGGCCTGCAGAATCTGCTCATGCAGCTCGCCGCCGAAGCCGAGCCGGTACTCGCCCGCATCGAGTCACATCAGCTGATGCATCTGCAGCAGCAGGACAGCACCCAGCCGCAGTGGCTTTTCGAGCTGCCGCTGCGCCATGGCCAGCAGATCGATCTCTGGCAGTGCCAGATCCAGCGCGACGCGCCACGCCCCGATCAGCAGGAACAGGCGCCCGGCTGGCAGCTGACGCTGTCAGTGGACATGGCCACGCAAGGCCCGTTGATGATTCGACTCGGCATGCAGGGAGAACAGCTGTGGATACACTTCCACACCGGTTCGGCGGCGACGCAGCAGCAGATCCACGACCACCTCGGTGACTTGCTGGGCGCCTTGCGCGACAAGGGCGTGGTGCCGGCACAGCTGACCTGTCATCAGGGGCTGCCGCATCCGGACGCCCTGCCCGATCCGCCCCACCATGTGCTGGAGACCACGGCATGAATCCCTGGCAGAACTCGCGACAGGCGGTTGCCCTGACCTATGACGGCATGGCGGCACCCCGGGTCACCGCCAAGGTGGAGGGCGAGCTGACGGACGCCATGCTGCAGCTGGCGCATCAGCACAACATTCCGATTCATCGTGATGCGCAGCTGACGCAGCTGCTGACTCAGGTGAAGCTCGACCGGGAGATCCCCATCGAGCTGTTCGTGGCGGTGGCCGAGGTGCTGGCCTTCACCTATCGCCTGCGTGGCATGACGCCGCCAGGTCACCCGCGCGAGGCGTCGGTACCGGTCAGCGATCCGCCAGCGAGCTGACGTGAACGCCCGGCGGCCGACGCGTCCGCCCCGTGCACGAGATGGATGAGACGGGCCTCGGCCTCGCTGAGTCCGAAGCGGCTGACCAGCTCTTCGGTGCTCAGGCCCTGGGCCGCCGAACTGATGGCCTCCTCCAGCGGCTGCTCCACCACCTCCGGTTCCGGCTCGGCGGCAACCAGGCCGGTGACATGGGCTTCCAGCGCCATCAGACGCTCGCCCTGCAGCACCACGGCAGACGATTGCGACTTGAGTTCGCTGACCAGCTCATGGATCTGTGCCTGCTGCGACTCGACGCGCTGCAGCAGACGGTCCACGGCGGCGGTCAGCAGACGTACGCTGGCAGACTCGCGGTGCTGGTCGTCCTGATCATTGCGGGCCATGGTCTGGGCTCCTGTCGTGACATCGCGGATGGCGCTCGCCATCGTCAGGGAAACATCGGGCTCCGCCGCTGGCGACTGCGGCGGCACGACGGCCGGCTGCGGCGCGCTTCGGAACAGTTCGGTGACCGATGACGCCGGCAGCGTCGGGCTCGCCTCCTGTCGCAGCACCGGCTCGAGACGGTTGCTGTCGGTGCTGGCCAGGCCACGCGCCGGTGGCGCCGGCTCAGGCTCGACGGCTGCCAGCCCGGGCGATGCCGCTGCCGGGGTCATGTCATAGAGTGCTGACAGCGCCTCGCGGTGGGTACGGTCACTGCCGTCATCCACGGCGCCATTCTGGCTTCGCGCTGCCTGCATCAGGGCCTGCAAATGCTGGCTTTCGCGGCGCAGGCGGCTGCGCTGCACGGCCAGATGCAGCAGCCAGAGCAGACTGCCGGCGGCGATCAGGAATACCAGCCAGGTGGCTGAACGCGGATCCATCAGGGCGATGCCCAGCGGGGTGTCGGCACCGATCTGCTCGCCCATGCGGTGAAGAAAATCAGCGAGACCGGGAAACAGGGGCTGGCTGGCTGGCGTTGGGGTCGTCATGACGGATTCCCTGGGTGGATTTCAAGTCATCGGCAGGCACGGACTGGCGCACCGGAGCCGGACCGTCAGCACGCTTGCCGGGAATGATCAGCTGCACGCGGCGATTGCGGTTGCGGCCGGCTTCCGTGGCATTGTCTGCCTTCGGGTGATACTCCGCCAAACCTACCACGGTCATGCGTCTGGGGGCGACACCCGCCTGCATGAGCAGATGCACGACGGTTGCCGCTCGCGCCGAGGACAGCTCCCAGTTGGAGGGAAATTCGGCCGTTCGTATGGGCAGGTTGTCGGTATGCCCCTCGACCTTGACCGGATTGGCGAACTGCTTCAGTTCATTGCCGAGACGACCGAGGATGGCACGAGCCTGGCTGCTGAGATCGGCGGTGCCGCTGGGAAACAGCAGGTCGGTCTGGATCTCGATCTCGAGCGCATAGGGCGTGTCACGGACCACGATGACATCGGCCTCGATGAGGTCGCGCAGCGCTTCGCTGAGCTGATCGGAAATCTGCTCAAGGGCGACATTCCCCGTGCCCTGGGCGTCATCAGGCGTGTTCAGGGCCTCGGACTCCGGCGGGGTTGGCGGCGGCATGATGGCGACGTCGGGGCTGGCCCCCTGCGACTGCACCGGCACTTCGCCGATCTGCACCGGAATCGGCGTGCGCGGCACCCCGTTGAAGGCCGCCGACAGCGACGCCGACACCGCACGGTACTTGCCTTCGTTGACGGACGAAATCGCGTACATGACCACGAACAGCGCCAGCAGCAGGGTCACCAGGTCGCCATAGGGAATCGCCCAGGCTTCGTGGTTCACGTGGTCTTCATGCTTGTGCTTGCGCGACATGGTCAGCCCTTCTTGGCCTTGTCGTCGCCCTTCTTGGGCTCGACCACGAAATAGCCCTGCAGACGGGTCTCGATGTTGCGCGGGTTGTCACCCTGGGCGATCAGCACCAGGCCCTCGATCATCATGTTGCGCAGCTTGGCCTGCTGCTTGACATGGTGCTTGAGCTTGTTGGCATAGGGCAGAAAGAACAGGTTGGCCGAGGCAATGCCGTAGATGGTCGCGGTAAAGGCCGCCGCGATGCCGGGGCCGAGCTTGCTGGGGTCGGCGAGATTGGCCATCACCGCCATCAGGCCGAGCACGGCACCCACGATGCCCAGCGTGGGCGCGTAAATGCCCATGGCTTCGTAGACCTTGGCCGCTGCCGTATCGTATTCCTCGGCGGTATCCACCTCGACCTCGAGAATGTGGCGGATGTTTTCCGGCTCGCCGCCGTCCACCAGCAACTGCAGCCCCTTCTTGATGAAGTCATCGCTGACGTCGTCGATGCGCGACTCCAGGCCCATGAGACCGTCCTTGCGTGCTACCCGGCTCCACTCGACGACATTGGCGATCTGTGCAGCCGGATCGATGACCGGCGGCTTGAACAGCCATTTGCCCATCTTCATGGCACGCATGAAGATGGGTTTCGGCGTTTGTGCGAACACCGACCCCAGGGTGCCGACGATCACGATCACGAAGGCGGCGCCACCGATCAGACCCTTGAGGCCGGCACCCTTGAGGATGCTGCCCAGGATGAGGGCTACCAGGGCGAGCACGAAGCCCAGTATGGTCATCAAATCCATGGTGACACGTCTCCCCGGCTCATTCAGACGGCTTCAGCAGACCAGTCACCCAGCGACTTGCGCAGGCGGCTGACGGCCTGGGCGTGCAGCTGGCAGACCCGTGATTCGGTCACGTCGAGGACGCGGCCGATTTCCTTCATGTTCAGTCCCTGCTCGTAGTACAGGGCCATGACCAGGCGCTCGCGCTCCGGCAGTGCCGAGATCTCGGCCGCCAGCGACTGCTCGAAGCCGTCACTCATCAGTTCCTGCAGCGGCGAACCGCTGGCACCGTCAGCCAGTACCGGCAGCTCCGGATGCTCCTCGACCAGCTGATCGAGACTGGCCAGGTACAGGCCCTCGCCGTCCTGCAGCCAGGCATGGTAGGTCTGCAGGTCGATCGCGAGCTCGCGCGCCACCTCGGCGGCGGTGGCGGCGCGACCGATGCGCTGCTCGACCTTCTGCCTGGCCTCGCCGATCTCGCGGCTGGTCTTGGCCACCGAGCGCGGGGCCCAGCCGCCACGACGCAGCTGATCCATCATGGCGCCACGAATGCGGATGGTGGCCCAGGTCTCGAAACTGGCACCCTTGTCGGCCTCGAAATGGCTGGCCGCCTCAAGCAGGCCGATCATGCCGGCCTGGATCAGGTCATCGACATCCTGGCTTGGTGGCAGACGTCCCTTGAGATAGAGCGCCTGCTTCTTGACCAGCCCGGCGTGCTGCATGACCAGCTCGTCGCGGCTGCCCCGTTGCATCTGTCTGTAGGCTGCGTGTGCGCTTACCATGCCATGCTCGCTTCGCGGGTCGCGACCGGTAACAACCGTTCAAAGAAGAATTCGATGTGGCCGCGCGGTTCACCGGGAATCGGCCATGCCGACACCTGGTCCGCCAGACGCTTGAAGGCCTGCACCGACTCGGTGGCGGGGAACATCTCGCTGACCGTGCGCTGACGGGCCACGGCTTTCAGCAGGAACTCGTCACGCGGGATGGCGCCGACGAAGGTCAGCTGCACGTCGAGGAAGCGCTCGGCGACCGCGCACAGGCGCTCGAAGATGCGTCGTGCCTGCAGGTCGCTGCTGACCATGTTGCAGACCACCTTGAAGCGACTGATGCCGGCATCGCGGTTGAGCACCTTGATCAGGCCGTAGGCATCGGCCAGCGAGGTCGGCTCCTCGGTGACCACCACCAGCACGTGCTGGCTGGCGCGCGAGAAGGTCACCACGCTGTCGGAGATGCCGGCGGCGGTATCCACCACCAGCACGTCGAAATCGTCCTCCAGGCTGCCGAAGGCCTGCACCAGCTGGGCATGCTGGGTGGGTGTCAGTTCCGCCATCTGCTTGATGCCGGACGCGGCCGGAATCACCTGGACGCCGAACGGGCCGGTCACCAGCACATCGCGCAGCGAACACTCGCCGGCCAGCACATGGGACAGGTTGCGCAGGGGACGCAGCCCGAGCAGGATGTCGACGTTGGCCAGGCCAAGGTCGGCGTCCATGAGCAGCACACGCTTGCCCTGCTTGGCGAGCTGGCAGGCCAGGTTGACCGAGACATTGGTCTTGCCTACCCCGCCCTTGCCGCTGGTGACGGCAATCACTTGAACCGGATGCATGTTGTCTACTCCTGCGTGATCAGGCGCTGGCGCGCTGGGCGGTCCAGGACCAGCGCGACACCGGCTCGCTGGCCGCTGTCACGGCCGCGGCGGCTGCCGGCACCGGGACCTGCCAGGCGGCGGCAATGCGCTCGGCCAGCCAGTCGGCGTCTGCGGCCTGCCAGGCCGCAGAGGGGTCGCGGCTCTGGCTGGCACCGAACCAGCTGATGCCGGTCTCGAGCAGCCAGGACGCCAGCTCACCCAGGTTGTCCAGGGCGTCGACGCGGGTGGCGATGATTCCGTCCGGCGTTAGCCCGGCATAGGCAGCCAGCACCCGCTCGCGCTGGCCAAGGGCCATGTCCATGGGCAGCACCAGAGCACGCTGTGTCGTGCCGATGGCCTGCAGGGTACGGCCCAGAGCCGCGATGCCGACGGCATCGTGCGCATCAATGCCTGCTGTATCGACGATAACACGCGCATTTGCGGGCAATTGTGCGAGTTCGGTTGTCAAAATTTCATGGTCTGCAGCAAACAGGACCGGCAGCCGCAGCATGCGTCCCAGCGCCGACAGCTGTTCGCGTGCGCCCAGGCGCTGGGTATCCATGCTGACCAGGAACAGCGGCTCGGCCTGATGGCTGAGCACATGCTGCAGAGCCAGCGTGGCCATGATGTGGGTCTTGCCGGCACCCGGTGTGCCGATCAGGGCGGTGATGCCGGTCCGGGTCGAGAGCGGACGCGCCAGATCGCCCAGGCAGGTCTGCACGGCGGCTGCCAGCTCGCCGGCCCCTGCACCTCTGGGCAGGATGGCCTGCACGCGCTGGGCGAGCTGGCCATGCAGACCGAGACTGCCGAGACGCGACAGCAGGCTGTCATCGGCGCCACCGGCCAGATGCGGCTCGCGCACGGCGAGGCGATGCAGATGGCGTTCCAGCAGGGAGCGCATGGAGCCCAGCTCCTGACGCAGGGAGTGCAGATCCTGGTCGGCGGCCGGTGCGACGTCGGTTTTTTGACGAACCGGCGCGACTGCCGGTGTCTTGACGCTGGCCTGGCGTGCCGCCGGAGCGTCGGCATCGACGAGATCAGGGGTATCGATCGCGACCACGATCTCGACACCCTCGGGCACCTGGTAGGTGGTGAGGATGCTGGCGTCCGGGCCGAGTTCGGCGCGGATCATCCGCAGGGCTTGCTGGCTGTCGACGGCGCGATACTTCTTGATCTTCATGTTCCGTTCTCCTTGCCAGCTGCCCGGCAAGCCTTATCCGCTCTGGGTCAGGCGCCCCTGGGGGCCAAGACTGGTCACCAGGCGCACCTGCTTATTGTCAGGTACTTCGTTGTAGGACAGCACAGCCAGGGACGGGATGCTGCGGCGTATGAACCGCGATATCCACGACCGGATGCCGGGGGATACCAGCAGCACCGCCGGCTGTCCCAGAGCCTCCTGGCGACGGGCGTAATCCGCCAGTCCCTGTTGCATGCGCTCGGCCAGTCCGGGTTCCAGTCCGACCGACCCTGCGCCGCCTCTGATACTGTTTAGCAAGATCTGTTCCAACTCTGGATCCAGCACCATCACCGGCATCTCTTCGTCCAAGCCGTTGATTTCCTGAACAATCATTCGACCCAACGCGATGCGGACACCTTCCAGCAGTTCATCAGGGTTCTTGGTGCGCGGCGCCTGCTCCGCCAAGGATTCGGCGATCAGGCGTAAACTGCGGATCGACACGCCCTCGCGCAGCAGGTTCTGCAGCACCCGCACCACCACGCTCAGCGGCAGCTGCTTAGGCACCAGGTTCTCGACCAGGCGCGGATCGGACTGCGCCAGACGGTCCAGCAGCTGCTGCACTTCCTCGTGGCCGAGCAGCTCGTGGGCGTGCTGACGGATGACCTGGCTGAGGTGGGTGGCGATCACGGTGCCGGTATCGACCACGGTGTAGCCCAGGCTCTGGGCCTGATCGCGCAGCGCGGGCTCGATCCACAGTGCCTCCATGCCGAATGCCGGATCCCGGGTGGGCAGACCGCGCAACGTGCCATGCACCTGGCCCGGGTTGATGGCCAGGTCCATGCCGGGCTGGATCTCGCCCTGCGCCACCACGTCGCCCAGCACCAGCAGGCGGTAGCCGGTGGGCGGCATGTCGAGGTTGTCGCGGATGTGCACGGACTGCACCAGGAAGCCGAGGTCCTTGGACAGCTTCTTGCGGACGCCGGTGATGCGGCCGACCAGCTCGCCGCCCTGGTTGCGGTCGACCAGCGGAATCAGGCGGTAACCGACCTCGAGACCGATGACATCCTGCTGGGTGACGTCCTCCCACTGCACCTCGGTCGGCGCCTTCGCGGCCGCCGCACCGGCTGCTGCACCACCCGCACCCGCCGCCGCCGCGCCCCCTTCGCTGACCACCTCGGGCTGCAGCGCCTTCTGGTCGATCAGCCAGCCGCCGCCCATGCAGGCGCCGCCCAGCAGCAGGAACACCAGGTGCGGCATGCCGGGAATGATGCCGATCAGCAGCAGAATGACACCGGACAGGTAGAGCACCTTGGAGTTGTCGAACATCTGCCCGACCACCTGCTCGCTCATGGTGCCGCTGCGCGAGATGCGGGTGACGATGATGGCGACCGCGATCGACAGCAGCAGCGCCGGGATCTGCGCCACCAGGCCGTCGCCGATGCTGAGCAGCACGTAGTATTCGGCGGCGGTGCCGGCCGACAGGTCGTGCTGCAGCACGCCGATGATCATGCCGCCGATCAGGTTGATGAAGAGAATGAGAATGCCGGCGATGGCGTCACCCTTGACGAACTTGCTGGCACCGTCCATCGCGCCGTAGAAGTCCGACTCGATGCGCACGTCCTCGCGGCGCTTGCGCGCCTCTTCCTGCGTCAGCACGCCGGCATTGAGGTCGGCGTCGATGGCCATCTGCTTGCCGGGCATGGCATCGAGGGTGAAGCGCGCGGTCACTTCCGAGACCCGGCCGGCGCCCTTGGTCACCACCATGAAGTTGATGATGACCAGGATCATGAAGACGACGATGCCGACCGCGAAGTTGCCGCCAATGATGAAATGGCCGAACGACTCGATGACCTGGCCGGCCGCGCCGGGGCCGTTGTGGCCCTCTATCAGCACCACCCGGGTCGAGGCCACGTTGAGCGCCAGACGCAGCAGCGTGGCGATCAGCAGCACGCTGGGAAAGGCGCTGAAATCCATCGGACGCTGCACATAGATGACCGCGAACAGCACCACCAGCGACAGCGCGATGTTGAAGGTGAAGAACAGGTCGAGCAGAAACGGCGGCAGCGGCAGGATGAGCATGCCCAGCAACGCGAGAATGAGCACGAGAATGCCGGTGCCGTTGCGGCTCAGGTCCCTGATCGTGTGCTGCCAGTTGCCGTTCTGCGCTGAAGAAGCCATGTTCAACTATCCATTGGGTTCGACGGCCGGTCAAAGCCGTGATCTTTCAAGTACTGGTCATCCACCTCGGGCACGGGCACATCCGGGAAGTCGCCTCCCATCTCCTGCCACTGCTTGAGCTGGTACACATACGTCAGGATCTGTGCCACCGCCAGATAGAGCCCGGCGGGAATCTCGGCATCGAGATCGCAGCTGGCATAGACCGCACGCGCCAGCTTCGCCGACGCCACCAGCGGCACGTCATTGTCCCGGGCCAGCTCGCGGATGCGGGCCGCCACCTCGTCGATGCCCTTGGCCACCACCACCGGCGCACTGCCCTTGCTGGCATCGTACTTCAGCGCCACCGCGTAATGCGTGGGGTTGGTGATGATGACGTCGGCGGTCGGCACCTTTTCCATCATGCGTCGGCGCGAAGCCTCCTGCTGGGCCTGGCGGATGCGTGACTTCACTTCCGGACGGCCTTCGCTTTCTTTGTGCTCGTCGAGCACTTCCTGGCGCGTCATCTTGAGCTGCTTATTGTGGCTGAACAGCTGCCAGGGCACGTCGATCAGCGCGATCAGCAGCAAAGGCATGCTGACCACCAGAAAGAACCAGACCAGCAGGCTGCCGCTGGACATGATGGCCGCCTCGGGCGACTGCAGCGACAGCTCGAGAATGTCGTCGGTGAGCATTTCCAGCAGTATCCAGGCGACGCCCCCGATGAACACCACCTTGAGCACGGACTTGATCAGCTCGACCAGGCTCTGGGTCGAGAACAGGCGGCCGATGCCGGTGATTGGGTTGAGCTTCTCGAGCTTGAAGCCCAGCGAGAAGGTCATGCCACCGAGCATCACGTTGGCGATCAGCGCCGCCACGAAACACACCAGCAGCATGGGCCAGACCAGGAAAAGCGACTCCATCAGGAAGGTCTGGAACAGGGTCGGCAGCTGCTGCGGATCACGGGTATTGAGAAAGCTCGGCGAGAAGCCGTAGCGCAGCAGACGCAGAAAGCCATCCAGGAAGGAGCCGCCGAGCACCATGAGCACGGTGGCCGCTGCCATCGTGACCAGCATGGTGGCCAATTCGCGGGAACGCACGACCTGGCCCTTCTTGCGGGCATCCTCCAGCTTTTTGGCGGTAGGCTGTTCGGTGCGTTCCTGGCCTTCTTCAGAGGACACGGTTGCCACTCTCCAGAAGTTGACGCATGGCGTCGAGGGCGCCCAGGAACAGGCGTTCAACCTGCGGCAGCAGCGCCGGCAGGGTCCGCTCCAGCACGATCAGGCCAACCATCAGGGTCACCGGAAAACCCACCGCGAACAGGTTCAGCGAGGGCGCCGAACGACTCATCACCCCCATGGCGATCTGCACCACCAGCAGCGCGATCACCGCCGGCAGCGCGATGCCGAGGGCGCCGCGCAGCATCTGCCCGACCCAGGCAATACCCAGCTGCAGGGTGTCCGGGCTGACCCAGGCACTGCCGATGGGCCACAGCGCGAAACTGTCCGCGACCATCTGTATGTAGGCGAGATGCCCGTTCATGGCCAGGAACAGCAGCAGCGCCATCATCATCAGGAACTGGCCGACCACCGCCACCGAGATGCCCTGCTGGGGATCCACCAGGGTGGCGAAGCCCAGACCCATGCCGGTGGCGATGAACTGTCCGGCGAACAGCACGGCCTCGAACACCAGCTGCAGAATGAAGCCCATGAGCACGCCGATGAGGATCTCGTTGGCGGTCATCAGGACGCCCTGCAGGCTGAGCGGATTGAAGTCCGGAATGGTCGGCTGCCACGGCGCCAGCAGCGCCGCCACCACCAGCGCGATGCCCAGACGCACCTGCGGCAGCACGGCGCGATGGCTGAACAGCGGCGCCGCCATCATGGCGGCACTGATGCGCACGAAGGGCAGCCACCAGGCGGTGAGCCAGCCGGCGAGCTGGGCGTCGGAGATGACCATGGCTGCCGTGCTGCCGTCAGTTCGCCACGCCCGGAATCATCTGGAACAGATTGCGGGTGTAGTCGATGAGCAGGCGCAGCATCCAGTGCCCGGTGAGGCCCAGGGCCACAATCAGCACGATGAGCTTGGGAATGAAGCTCAGGGTCATGTCCTGGATCTGCGTGGCAGCCTGGAACAGGCCGATGAGCAAGCCGGCGATCAGCGCCGAGATCAGCAGTGGCGCTGCCAGCAGCACGGTCACGATGAGTGCCTGGCGGCCCAGTTCGATCACCATATCGGGAGTCATGGCAGCACCTCAGGTCTGGAAGCTGGCGGCCAGCGAGCCCATGATCAGCGCCCAGCCATCGACCAGCACGAAGAGCATGATCTTGAACGGCAGCGAGATCATCATCGGCGACAGCATCATCATGCCCATGGCCATGAGCACGCTGGCCACCACCAGGTCGATGACGATGAAAGGAATGAAGAGCAGGAAGCCGATCTGGAACGCGGTCTTCAGCTCGCTGGTCAGGAAGGCGGCAGCGAGCACCGGAAACGGCACGTCGTCCGGAGTCTGGAAGGTGCCGGCACGGGCGATGCCAGCAAACAGCGCGATGTCATCCTCGCGAGTCTGCGCCAGCATGAACTGGCGCAAGGGCGCAGCCGCCTTCTGCAGCGCCGGCTCGAAGGCTAGGGTGTCGTTCTGATAGGGCACCACGGCATCGTTGTAGATGCGCTCGAACACCGGCTGCATGACGAACAGCGAGAGAAACAGCGCGGCGCTGAGCAGCACCTGGTTGGACGGCGTCTGGCCGGTACCCAGGGCCTGGCGCAGCAGCGCCAGCACGATGATGATGCGGGTGAACGCGGTCATGCCGAGCAGGATCGCCGGCAGCAGCGTCAGCAGCGTCATGATCACCAGGAGCTGGATGGAGACGCTGTAATCCTGGCCGCCAGCGGCATTGCGGCTGGCGCTGAGCACCGGCACGCCCTGCCCCTCGGCCCAGGCAGCCGCTGGCAGCAGCAGCGCCAGCGCGATCAGCACACGCCAGCCTGCCCTCATTTCTTCTCACCCAGCAGACGCTTGAGGTGCTCGACGAAGGGGGCGTTCATGGCCATGCCCTCGCCTGCGGGCTGAATGCCCTGCGGCGGCGGCCCCTGCCAGGCGTGCAGCGCACGTATGCCCTGCGGCGTGCAGCCGATGAGCACATTCTCCTGGTCAATGCGGACGAGCAGGATGCGCTCCTTGAGCCCCAGCTGCAGATGCGCGATCGGCTGTATCACACCCAGGCTAGGCTGTTGCAGCCCCTGCAGGCGACGAATCAGCCAGGCTGTGCCGAGCAGCAACGCCACCACCACCACTAGGCCGAAAAGCACGGAAAACACGCTGCCCAGCGACAGCGGTGCCACCTCGGCCGGCGCTGGCGCCGCCCACAGGCAGGTTGAAGACAGCAGCAGCGGCACTGCCGCCAGCCGCTCTACGCACGTGCCGCATACTCGCGTCATGGTTCTTGTCCTTGTTATCTCAAGCGACGCAGGCGCTCTTCCGGGCTCACCACCTCGGTGAGCATGATGCCGAACTTGTCACGGACCACGACGATCTCGCCGCGTGCCACCAGGGTGCCGTTGACCAGCACATCCAGCGGTTCGCCAGCCATGCGGTCGAGCTCGATGATGGCACCCTGACTGAGCTTGAGCAGGTCATTGATGCTCATGCGGGCACGACCGACCTCGACCGACACGGACACGTTCACGTCCATGATCATGTCGAGATTGACATGCGCACCCCCGCCAAGGGAACTCTCGGACTGGCCTTTCAGCTCGCGCAATCCGGCAGCCTGCGGCATGCCAGGATCACTCAGCTCAGCCGGGTTGTTGTCATCCATCATGATTTCATCCTCTGGGAAACGTGGGACATGGGATCCAGCGACTGCTGCACCTTCACCGCCAGCTGACCGTCATGGCTGCCGAAGGTGCCGGTCATCATGGCCAGATTCTCGATCAGCAGGGTCACCGACTGCGGCGAATCAATGGGAATCACGTCCCCCACCTTGAGTCGCGACACCCGTGACAACGGCATGCGCGACTCGTTCAGACGCGCCACCACCTCAAGAGCGGCAGACTCCACGCCTTGTAGCAGACGTTGCTGCCAGAGCGCATCGTGCTCCTGACGATTGCTACGATTCTGTCCGCCGAGATGCTCACGCACCGGATCAATGGCCGCCCAGGGCACCAGCAGCCAGACACCGGACTCCTGCCCCGGCAGGGTCACGGCGAAGCGTGTCGCCAGCAGCGTGTCGCTCTGCTTGAGGTCGTCAATGAAGCGCAGATCGCCATGACGCTCGGTCAGCACCGGGCTGATGTCGACCACGCTGTGCCAGCTCTGGCCGAGATCCGGCAGCAAGGCACGTACCAGCTGCTGCATGAAGCGGCTCTCGGAGGGCGAGAAATCGGCCTGCAGACGCTTGCCGCCGGTATTGCCACGCCCCCCGAAGAAATGATCGACCAGCGAGAACACCAGGTCAGGTTCGAACACCAGGTACATGGGCGCGGCCAGCGGCTGCGCGGAAATCACCGAAATGTCGCAGGGCGGCAGCAAGGTGCGCTGCAGTTCACCGAACTTCATCACGTTGACGCGCTCGGCACGGACATTGTCCATGCCCGGCACAAGCTGGCGCAGGCGCAGCTTGAGGGCCTCGGCGAACTGGGTCTGCACCAGCGACAGCGCCGGAATCAGGCGCTGGACGGCGTAGTCCTGGGTGGCGAAGTCATAGCGGTCACGCGAATCCTGGCTGCCGGCCGATCCGCCATCCGCCGATGGCTGCATCTCGCCCATCAGCGCCTCCAGTTCGGCAGGCTCGAGCAGGTTGCTCATGATGCGGCCCTCACTGAACCACGAACTTGGTGAAATAGACGGCCTGGATGCCGCCCTCGCCGGACTCCTCGGTGAGCACCTTGTTGATGGTGTCGAGCGTGCTCTTCTGCAGCGTCACGCGACCTTCCGGGCTGTAGATCTGTTCCGAGGTGACACCGCCATAGAGCATGGTCAGCTCGCCCTTGATGCGCGGCTGGTATTTCTCGAAGCGTTTGATGACGGCCGGATCGCGGGCCATGATGTCGACCTGCAACTGGAAGAAGCGCATGCGCGCGCCATCCTGGATGTTGACGACAAAGGCCGGATCAATGGTGAAGTAGACCGGATCGGGAACTGCTGCCGGCTTGGCAGCCGCCGCCGCCTCTTTGGCATCCGTCTCGGGGTGCGGTGCCAGGTAGGTCTTGGCAATGAACAGGGTGGCACCGATGCTGGCAACCAGCATCAGGAATATCCCGGCCACAAGCAGGATGATGGCTTTCTTCGACATGATGCCTGAGTCCTTTTGCACGTCAGTAGAGACTGTCTGCAAGACTAAAGCAATTCACATGCCAACTTGAATTTCGTTTTAAAACATGATCTTGCAAACACACTACCAGAGGGGTTGCGTCAAATTCCCGGCAGCGGCACGGCCATGGTCGGGAATTTGTCAGCGTCAGAGCCGCAGGCTGTTGAGCGCCAGATTGGCGAGCTCGGCCGGTGTGCCCTCCGCGCATGAAGCGCCCATCTGGTAGGCCGCGCGCGGCATTCCCCATACCACGCAGCTGGCTTCGCTCTGGGTGTAGGTCAGGGCGCCGGTCTGGCGCATGCGCAGCAGACCGGCGGCACCGTCCTTGCCCATGCCGGTGAGCAGCACGCCGGAGCAGAGCTTGCCGACCTGGTCGGCCGCGGAATCGAAAAGCACATCCACCGAGGGCCGGTGACGATTGACCTCGGGCGCGTCCGAGAGCTGGGTCTCGTAACCGCCGCCGGCGATGCGCCGGACGAGCAGATGCGAATGCCCGGGCGCGATGTAGGCACAACCGGCCTGCACACGCTCGCCATGCACCGCCTCCTTGACCCGGATGGTGCAGGTGTCGTTGAGGCGCTTGGCAAAGCGTGCGGTGAAGTCTTCCGGCATGTGCTGCGCAATCAGCACCGGCGGGCAATGCGGCGGCAGCACGTCGAGCAGGGCCTTGATGGCCTCGGTACCGCCCGTGGAGGCACCCACGAACAGCAGCTTGCGCGGATCGAACTTGCTGTCGACATGCACCAGGCCAGGCTTGTTGACCACGCGCAACGGCTGCCGACCCTGAAAATGAGCGACCGCCTTGTAGGCGGCACGGATCTTCTCGCCCACCTCCTCCGCCATGCCGGCCATGGCCGCCTTGTCGGTCAGTGCCCGCTTCTGGATGATGTCCACCGCCCCCAGCTCCAGGGCGCGCAGGCTGTGCTCGCTGCCTTCGGCGGTTCGGCTGGAGATCATCAGCACGGGCATCGGTCGCAAGCGCATGATGCGCTCCAGGAAATCGAGGCCGTTCATGCCGGGCATCTCGATGTCCAGCGTGATCAGGTCCGGCTCCAGCTCCTTGATCATCTCGCGCGCCACCAGCGGATCGGGTGCCGAGCCGATCACGCGCATGTCTTCATGCTTGTTGATGATCTGCTGCAGCAGCAGGCGCATGGCGGGCGAATCATCCACCACCAGAACGCGTATCTGACGCTCGTGCACGGTCTGCACGGACGAATTGGGTAATGCCATCTCATGCCTCTCTTGCAATGCGTTGACGGTACTGCTGCTCTTCCATCAGCACGGACGTACTTTCGTTGACGGGCAGCCGGCGCATCATCACCTTGCCGGTATCAGGGAAGAAATAGATCTTTCGGGGGTAGACATCGCCCAGGTCCTGGCCGGTGACAGGAATCTCCTGATCCGCCAGATAGTCCAGCACGAACTCGGCATTGCGCATGCCGACATCGCTTGAGGTGAAGCCGCGCAGCACCTGGCCGCCGCCGAAGACCTTGGCCTGCAGCGAATGGCTGAGCGCGCCGGCAGCCAGCACATGACGAATCAGGGTTTCCATGGCGAAGGCGCCATAGCGCATGCTGTCGGCACGGCCATCGAGGTGGCCTGCCGCATTGGCCAGCATGAAGTGGTTCATGCCGCCGATCTGCGTGATGGGGTCCCAGACACAGGCCGCCACGCAGGAGCCCAGCACCGTGGCCAGCGCGATATGCCCGCTGGCGACATAGAACTCGCCGGGCATGATCTTGATCACGTCGCACTTGAGCTGGTGATCATGGAAGCGGCTCTTGGCTACGAACTCGTCACCGGGCAAGCGCTCGCCGCGTACCGCCCGCTGACGGATCCTGGACATGATCAGCGACCCTGGTTGCGCAGTTCGTAGACGGTCTTGCCGCGCAGACGAAACAGGTCTCCCAGATGCAGCAGGGACTCGGAATGGCCGACAAAGAGCAGCGCATCCGGTGCCATGTAGGGAATGAAACGCTCCAGCACCCGGCGCTGCGTCTCCTTGTCGAAGTAGATCAGCACGTTGCGGCAGAACAGGATGTCGAACTGGCCCTGGATGGGCCAGTCCGGCGCCAGCAGGTTGAGCTGGCGGAAACTGGTCATGCGCTGCAGGTCCGGCTTGACGCGGACAAAGCCGGCCTTGGCACCGGTGCCGCGCAGAAAGTACTTGTGGTAGCGCGGCTCGATCTTCTCGATGCGCTCCTCGCCATAGATACCGGCCTCGCACTTGGCGAGCACGCTGGTATCGATGTCGGTGGCCACGATCTCGACGCGATCAACGGCGCTGGGGCCCAGTGCCTCCATCGCGGTCATGGCCAGGGAATAGGGTTCCTCGCCGGTCGAGGCGGCGCTGCACCAGATGCGCACGTCACGGCCCGCCTTCTGCTTCAGGCGCTCGGCAAGGATGGGAAAGTGGTAGTCCTCGCGAAAGAACGAGGTCAGGTTGGTAGTCAGGCTGTTGACGAAGGCTTCCCACTCGTCGCGATCACGCTGGATCAGCGACAGGTACTCGTTGAAGCTGTTGAGCTTGGTGGCACGCAGCCGGCGGATGATGCGGCTGTACACCATGTCATGCTTGGTATCGGAAAGACGGATGCCGGCATGATCGTAGATCAGTTTCTGAACCACCTTGAAATCACTTTCGGTGAAATCAAAGATGCGTTCCTTGTCGAGGATGCTGACATGCGGCTTCATGATCTTTCCTTGCAGGATCGGGTTGACCGGGGCCGAGTGACGGCCCCGGGATTCACGTCATGACTCAGAACTCTTCCCACTCGTCATCCAGCTTGGGCGCGGCCGAGCTGCGCGGCTTCATGCGCGCTGCACCACCGGCGCTGCGCACCGGCAGACGCTCGACATTGCTGGCCTGGCGACCGGACTTGGCGCGACCGTCGATGCGGAACACGCTGACTGCCTGGCTGAGGTTGGCGGCCTGGTCTTCCAGGGACTGCGCCGAGGCGGCAGCCTCTTCGACCAGGGCAGCGTTCTGCTGCGTGGTCTCGTCCATGCTGGTGATGGCCTGGTTGAGCTGCATGATGCCGGTGCGCTGCTCTTCCGAGGCGGCCGAGATGTCGCTCATGATCGACGACACGCGCTGGGTCGACTCGACGATCTCTTCCATGGTCTGACCGGCGGTTTCCACCAGCTTGTAGCCATTCGAGACCTTGGCCACCGACTCCGAGATCAGCTCCTTGATCTCCTTGGCAGCCGATGCCGAGCGCTGCGCCAGGTTGCGGACTTCACCGGCAACCACCGCGAAACCGCGACCCTGCTCACCGGCACGCGCCGCTTCCACCGCCGCGTTGAGGGCGAGGATGTTGGTCTGGAAGGCAATGCCGTCGATGACGTTGATGATCTCGGCGATCTTGCTCGACGACTCCTGGATGGCACCCATGGTGGTCACCACTTCCTTGACCACGCGACCGCCACGATCCGCCACTTCCGAGGAGGTGGCTGCCAGCTGGCTGGCCTGGGTGGCGTTGTCGGCGTTGTTGCGCACGGTGTTGGTGAGCTCTTCGGTGCTCGACGCGGTCTCTTCCAGGTTGGCCGCCTGCGACTCGGTACGACGCGACAGGTCAGCGTTGCCGGCCGCGATTTCCTTGGCCGCGTTGTTGATGGCGTCAGTGGCTTCGGTGATGGTGCCGACGATCTGCTTGAGCTGCGACACGGTGGCGTTGGCGTCGGTCTTCATCTGCGCGAAGGTGCCGCGGTATTCACGCTCGATAGTCTGGGTCAGATCACCCTGGGCCAAGGCATTGAGCACGCGCACGACATCGTTGAGGCCGTTGTCCGCTGCCTCCACGAAGGCGTTGAGGTCGTGTGCCAGGGTCTTGAAGAAGCCTTCCTTGTCGGCTTCCTTGATGCGGTGCGAGAAGTCGCCGGCGGCGGCAGCTTCCACCATCGCGGCCACTTCCTTCTCGGCGGCGATTTCCGCGGTGCGGTCGGTCCACTGGCAGACGCGGCCGTGGTAGACGCCCTTGGAATCGATCACCGGGCTGGTGGCGAGACGGATGATGCGGTCACCGACCTGGCCTTCGGCCAGCTGCGGCTTCTCGAGACGGCCACGGGTGATGGCCAGCAGCTTCTCGTCGGTCAGCGAGTTGGCCAGCGGGTGGCCGAACAGGCGGTCAACGGCTGCCGAGCTCTTGAAGATGCTCTCGAGTAGCTTGCGCGCGGCCTGGTTCATGTAGATCAGGTTGTTCTCCTCGTTCGACACGGTGACCACAGTGGACACGTTGTCGAGCGCGAAGTTCATGCGCTGGGCGGCATCGGCGGTGCGACGAGTGTCGGCCATGTCGAAGCGCAGCTTGATGAACATGGACTTGAAGGCATCGGTCATGTCACCGATCTCGTCATCGCGGTCCTTGTTGATCAGCAGCGACATGTTGCCGTTGGCGATTTCCACCATCTGGCGACGGATGCGGTCAATCGGGTCCACCACCACCTTGTAGGACTGGTACATCAGCCAGGACACCAGGCCCAGACCCGCCAGGGTGATCGGAGTCAGGTACTGGCGCAGCAGCGGCAGCGAACTGGCATCGTGCGTGGCCATCCAGCCCAGCAGCGCAGTGAACGACAGCATTGCGGCAAAGCTCATCAGCATGCGGGTGCGCAGCTTGAAGTTGCCCAGCTCCTGCAGCTTGCCCTTGATACCGGGCTCGATCACGCGGCCTTCCTTGAGGGTGGCCTTGTACTCGCCGCTGCGCATCTTGCGGTAGAGCTCCTCGGCCTGGTCGACGGCACGACGATCCGGACGGGTACGCACCGACATGTAGCCGGACACGGTGCCGTTCTGGAAGATCGGCGACGCGTTGGCCTGCACCCAGTAGTGGTCACCGTTCTTGCAGCGGTTCTTGACCAGACCGCTCCAGGACTTGCCCGACTTCAGGGTCGCCCAGAAATCCCGGAACGCTTCCGGCGGCATGTCCGGGTGGCGCAGGATGTTGTGTGGCTGGTCGGCAAGCTCGGCTTCGGTGAACCCGGACATCTCGATGAAGGTCCGGTTGATGTAGGTGATGTTGCCCTTGAGGTCGGCCTTGGAGAGGATGAACTCGCCCTCTTCAAGGAACTTCTCATGGCCGGTCACGGGGAGGTTGGTACGCATTTTTCTGTCTCCAGGACGGATGGGTCAGTCGTGATCAGGCGGCATCGGCCATCAGGGCCATGTCGGGGCTGCACATCAGGGTTTCGATGTCCATCAGGATGACCATGCGCTCGTTGAGCGTGGCCAGACCGCGGATGAAGCGGGTATCCACCTCGCTGCCATTGAGCGGCGGGGCTTCGCGGATCTCTTCGGGGTCGAGCTGGATGACATCCGACACGCTGTCCACCACCACGCCGACGACGCGGCTGGACAGGTTGAGGATGATGACCACCGTGAAGGGGGTGTATTCGGCGCTCCCGAGCTTGAACTTCAGGCGCAGGTCGATGATCGGCACGATGGTGCCGCGCAGGTTGATCACGCCCTTGATGAAGCCGGGCGCATTGACGATCTGCGTGACCTTCTCGTAGCCCCGGATCTCCTGGACCTTGAGGATGTCTATCCCGTATTCCTCGTTGCCGAGGGCGAAGGTCAGAAACTCCTGACCGGTGCGGGGTTTGCCATTTTCTTGCACGTTCAATGCTTCCATCATGTCGGCATGCTCCTAGACAGCACAGGCCAGAGGGGATCGCTTGCCCAGGCGCACCGCTTCCGACACGTCGAGAATCATGGAGACACTGCCGTCCCCCATGATGGTCGCGGCGGATATGCCCGGAACCTTGCGGTAATTGGATTCGAGACTCTTGATGACGACCTGGCGCTGACCCAGCAGCTCGTCCACGAACAGCGCATGCCGACCCGCTTCGGTATCGACGATGATCAGGATGCCCTGCTCCGGTCTGTCGGTCTTGGGGGTCAGGCAGAAGACCTCATGCAGCGCCACCAGCGGCAGGTACTCGCCGCGGACATAGACCACGCGGCCGCGGCTCGCCACCGACTTGACGTCCTCGGCCTGCGGGCGCAGCGACTCGATGATGGCGGTCAGCGGCACGATGTAGGTCTGGTCGCCGATGCCCACCGACATGCCATCCATGATGGCCAGCGTCAGCGGCAGGCGAATGCTGATGGTGGTGCCCTTGCCGGTCACCGAATTGAGCTCGACACGTCCGCCGAGCTGCTCGATGTTGCGCTTCACCACGTCCATGCCGACACCGCGTCCGGAGACATCGGTGACGGCTTCGGCGGTGGAGAAGCCAGGTGCGAAGATGAGCTGCCAGACATCCTGGTCGGTGGGATTCTCGGCCACCGGGACGCCGCGCTCGCGCGCCTTGGACAGCAGCTTGTCACGGTTCAGACCGCGTCCGTCATCACTGATGTCGATGACCACGCTGCCACCCTGGTGATAGGCAGACAGGGTGACGATGCCCTTGACCGGCTTGCCGGCAGCCTCGCGCTCGGCCTCGGTCTCGATGCCGTGATCGACGCTGTTGCGGATCAGGTGGGTCAGCGGATCGGTGATCTTCTCGATCACGCCGCGATCGATTTCAGTGGCTTCACCGATGGTGCGCAGCTCGATCTGCTTGCCGAGCTTGCCGGCGAGATCGCGCACCAGACGCGGGAAGCGGTTGAACACCGAGCTCACCGGCAGCATGCGGATGCTCATCACCGACTCCTGCAGCTCGCGGGTGTTGCGCTCCAGCTGCTGCAGACGCTCGTTGAGCTTCTCGTGATCGAGTCCGTCATCGCTGTTCATGCCGACCTGCGCGGTCTGCGCCAGCATGGACTGGGTAATGACGAGCTCGCCGACCAGATTGATGAGCTGGTCGACTTTCTCCACGCTGACACGAATCGAGGTTTCACTGGCCGTGGATGCCTTGGGCATCTTCACCACGTTGCCGGGCTTGTCCTGGGCACGCACCGGTTCGGCGGTCACGCTGGCGGCTGCGACAGACACCACCGGATCGGCATCCACAGCGTCCGCGACATCCGCCGCTGACGACTCGGAAACCACCTCGGCGGGTTCTGCGACGGCCACCGTGTCGGGCGCAGCCACGGCCGGCGCAACCACCATGTCGTCGGCGCTGGCGGCAAGACGGCGAATTTCCGTGATCAGCTGCTCGACCACCTCGGCTGCCACCGGCTCGCCACCCTGATGGTGGGCAAGCTGGGCCAGCAGCACGTCGCGAGCTGCCAGCGTGATGTCGATGATGTGATCGGTCAGCGGCATTTCCTGCTTGCGCACCCGATCCAGCAGGGTTTCCAGATCATGGGTGACAGCCGCCATGTCGGGAAAACCGAAGGTCGAGCTGCTGCCCTTGATGGAGTGGGCGGCACGGAAAATGGCGTTCAGGTGTTCCGGATCCGGGTTGTCGCGATCGAGCTCGAGCAGCAGGGATTCCAGACTGGCGAGATGCTCACCCGCCTCTTCAAAGAAGATGGCGTGAAACTCGCTCATGTCCATGTCGAAGCTCATGATCGTCTCCCTCAGGCCTTGATCAGTCCAAGCACCAGGCGCCCCTTGCCATACCCGTCGATGTCGACGAGCAGGTCCAGGCTGTTCGGTCCGCTGGCGCAGGCCATGATGTCGGCCGGCACGCTGCCGGCCGAGAGGTACTTGTCGCGCAGGGTGATGCGCTGGCTGTCATTGCTGGTGAACAGGCGCGAGAGCACGTTGAGCACCTCGGCGAAGATCTCCACCAGCGACTCGTCCAGCTTGCCGCTGGCCGCTGCCTCGCGCGCCACCGGCGCCGGAATCAGCGCAAACGCCGCGGCCGACGTTGCCGCAAAGGCGTTGTCAGCAAAGCAGACGGCGACCAGCTGCTGGCTGCTGTCGTGGTAGACGCCGGCAAACTGCAGCGGCGCGCCACCGGCGGGTGATGCCTTGACGAACACCTCACGACGCACAAAGGCGCTCAGTGTCTGTTCGACGACATCCGTGCTGGGCAGGGCATGTGGCATGGCGATGCCCTCAGGCGAGGTAGGTGTCGAGAGCGCGCTGGAAGTCTTCCGGCGTGAACGGCTTGCCGATCAGGAAGGCGGCGCCGGAGTTTTCAGCCAGCGCACGCATTTCGGTGCTGACTTCCGTGGTGACAAAACCGAAGGTGGTCTTGTTGCCATCCTCACGCAGCTTCTGCAGGACTTCGATGCCGGTCTTGCCGGGCATGTTCCAATCCGAGATGATGAGGTCCGGGTTTTCCTTGTCGACCATCACCAGGGCTTCTTCACCATCGGCGGCTTCAACGATCTGGTGACCCTTGTAGCCGGCCTGGCGCAGCATGTGGCCAATCACCAGTCGCATGGCTTTGCTGTCGTCGGCAATCAGTAATTTCATGGAGATTCTCCTGCTCTTCATTGGTTAGAAGCTTGCAGGCTTTCTCGGCCGGGTTCCGTCGCGCTTTAGTCAGCGGGAAGCGGTTTACGTAAGCAAAATTGCAGCCGATTGTTGCTGCTCTGTTGCCAATGCGGGGTTACGGTAAAAACCGGTGTCGGGATGTGCGATTACACTGTCGCCGGATGTTGCGGAAGGTTAATTGTGCAGCGCTTGCAGCGTTGCCTGATCACGGCAGGCAGCTGAAACACTTGGCTGGAAAAGCGCTGTCAATGCGACAAGAGTCGAGCCATCACCCCTGCCTGCCGGCTGTCCGCCAGTCAGGTCAGGTAGCGGCCGGAATCACGTAGACGGCAATCGAAATGCAATGGCAGGCGGCCCCTGCCACCACGAAGACATGCCAGATCGCATGCGTGTAGGCGTACTGCTTGGCGGCATAGAACACCGCGCCCAGCGTGAAGCACAGCCCGCCGGCCAGCAGCAGCCAGAAACCGGTGCGGTCCAGGTTCAGCCAGAGCTCGTAGATCATGAACATGGACAACCAGCCCATGAGCAGATAGGTCGCCAGCGACAGGCGCTTGAAGCGGTGGATGAAATAGATCTTGAACGCCACCCCGGCAAAGGCCAGGCCCCAGATCACGGCCAGCATGACATCCGCCAGCAGCCCGTCCAGCGTGATGGTCAGATAGGGGGTGTAGGTACCGGCGATCAGCAGGTAGATGGCACAGTGGTCAAGACGCTTGAGCACCGCCTTGGTGGGCTCGTGCGTGAAGGCGTGATAAAGCGTCGAGACCAGAAACAGGGTGATCAGGCTGGCACCGTAGATCGCCACCCCCAGCAGCTGGGTGGCGGTCAGCACCGGCAGGCCCTTCACCAGCATCAGCGTGGTGGCCACGATTGCCGCCGCCATTGCCAGCCCGTGACTGAGGGCGTTGGCAATCTCCTCGCTCACGGAATATCCCGCGATGACGGGCGCTGCAACAGGACGCTTGGGCATGAAGGGACTCCGCTGATGATGCCCGATCATGACAGTCAGTACTGAACATCACAATCGCTTGCCGATGGCGCGACGGGAGCGGGTTTTCACCCCCGCCCCGGCTGCGCCATCGACTCCTCGCAGGCCTCAGTAAGTCACGATGTCGTAGCTGAGCTGCCCGTCCCGGTTGGGATTGCCCGGGTCGCTGATGCGCGAGACCTGGATCTCTCCCACCAGGGTCGGACTGCCGTTGCCGGCATTGCCCAGATGCTGCGTCAAGGTCACCGTCGTCGTGCTGCTGTTGCCCGGCGTGCCCAGCAGCACGGTCGCCGTGACCGGACGTGACGGATCACTGAGCGACTCCTTGGTGTGATCAAAGTAGTAGTTGACCCCGAAGCGGTAGCTGCCGACCTGAAGCTGGTTGCAGTCGGTGTAGTAATGCTCCGGCCCGATGCCGGTGACATTGTCGACATCCAGAACACCGCTCTCGCCTTGCAGCTGCGCATAGAAGACATGTGCGCCACCGGGCTCGAAGATATGCAGATCGACATCGCTCTGGCCGGTATCCCAGGTCAGGGTCGCGGTGACCGGGCCGCTGCCTGCCACTGACGGCGGATCCTGCAGTGACGACAAGGTGGCAGCCACCAGCGTCAGCAGCTGCCCTTGCACGTCGTAGCCATGGCTCAGGTAGGTGCCGGTGAAGGCGTGTGCCTCGACAAAGCCCAGATCATCCGCCGGCAAACCGGTGGCCAGATCGGTCAGCGTCCAGTTCGTGGCCAGGTTGCCGGGAACGAACTGGATGACATCGCGGTGATGCGTGACATGGCTGCCACCACCAGCCACCCGGTTGGCCGGCGACGCCACCGAGACAATCCCGATGCTGCCCATGGGCACCGCCGGCTGCGACGACGACAGGATCTGGTGCGCCTGGTTGGCGTAGAAGTTGCCCTGCGAATGCGCCACGATCAGCACCTTGCGGCCCTGCAGCACCGCATCGCGGTACTTGGCGACATGGTCGGTCAGCTCGGGTGCATTGGCGACATAGGCCGCCTGCAGCAGGCGCTGCTGCATCTGCAGGAACCAGTCGGGAATCACCCCCACGCCGTGCAGCCAGAGCAGCACCTCGTGGGAATACTGGCTCAGATGCTGGTCGGCTGCCTGCACCATGTCCGTGAACGGCCCGTGGGTGTAGTTGTAGGCCAGGTCATATTCGATTTCTTGTCCGCTGTGGGAGGTGCCATAAACTTTCTTTAGAGCCTCTTTTGATAAAAGAGCACTTTCAGAGCTGACCAAAACCCCGTTGGTGAAAGTTATGCGGAATGCCTCCTCAGCGTCCGTACACTCGGAACTTGCATGCAGGATTCCGATCTGTGAGAACACAGCCAGCATTAAGTAGATGATAGTTTTCATGAGTAATCACCTGGATCAGTCACACACTGGTTCAGGCGGCTGCGAGAAATAGCCACCACCGGCAAGACGATTGGAGTCCATGTACTTGAGCAGTCGCTCTCGGGTATTGGCGGTATATGCCTCGATTTCCTGTGATATTGCCTGTCGGATCTTTGCGTCTTGCGCGTTATTCTCTGGAATCACTTTGAAAATACACGCCGTCGAACGCCCCAGCTCGTATACCGCCTTGTGCACCGTCGCCTTGGTTGACGCCTCCATCATCGCCTGCAGCGCCCTCGCCTTCTGCTCGGCGGCACGCTTCACCTCCGGGGTCGGCGAGAACTTCTGCGCAATCAGCTGGTCGATGTCGTCACGAATGCCGTTGCCATCACGATCACGCCCCTTGAGCCCGCGCGAGGTATCCTCGCTGATGCCCTCGTGGTCATGCCCCTTGCCCGGCTTGCTGTCCACGCCACCGTCGAGGTGCCCGCCGTGCCCGCCGCCCGCGGCTCGCATGCGCTGATCATTGCCGGCCGTCATTGCCGACGCCTGCTCGCCGGATGCCGTTGCTGCGGCGTCGCGCCGCCCCGCATCGCCTGAACCGCTGCCTGAGCACGCGCTCAGGCATGCGGCCAGAATGGCCACGCCATGGATTGTCTTCATGCATTTTCTTCCTTGAATGCCGGGGGCTGGTCGGCGACTGGGAAAAACAGCCCGGATGCAGGCCTTGCACGCAGAAAACATGGCACAGGCCTGTCGGCGCCGCCACGCGATGTGACCGGCGACATGGAAGCCAGACGAATGGAAGTCTTGATACGAGATACCCAGAAAGGGCTGCCCGGTGCCGGGCAGTCAGCCGCTCAGGACCCTGTTGCCGTGAGCTCGGCGAGCAAGGCCGGGCCTGACCAGTCGCGTCGTCCGCCCGCCTCCGCGTCACGGATCAGCGCGACCAGACGGGCATTGACGGGCGCCGGCATGCCCAGACGCGCGGCCTGAGCCACCACCTCGCCGTTGATCCAGTCAATCTCGGTGCGGCGACCTGCCTCCAGGTCCTCCCACATCGACGAGCGCGCCAGCGGATCGATCGCCAGCATGCGGCTGGCCAGACGCCGGAACAGGGCATCCGGCACGTCCATGACGCGCGGCAGCCAGCTCGGGGGAACCGCTGTCACGCGCGCCGGACGGATGCCCGCCGCCGACATCACGGCAAGTGCCTCGCGCTGCGCCAGCGCCAGACAGCGACGGAAGCTGCGCTGTGACAGCTCATCCCTGAGCGGCAGACCGGAAAGCGCATTGACGGGGTTGTTGAGGTTGAGCAGCAGCTTGCCCCAGAGCACGGCCGGCATGTCGGCATGACAGACCGGCGCCAGACCGGCTGCGGCAAGCTCCGCGAAGAGCGGCATCAGCCGTGTATCCCGCGCCAGCTCAAGCGCACCTGCGGAGCCCTGGTGAAAACCGCCCTGCCCGCGATCCAGCACGTTGAACGGCACCATGCCGGCAAACACCGGCTGATCCGGCAGCAGCGCCTGCAGGGTGGCGGCATTGTGGATGCCGTTCTGGAAGCTGACCACCGGCGTGCCGGCAGGAAGCACCTCGGCGAGCGCCCGGCCGGCATCGGCGGTGGCAGCCGATTTCACCGTCACCAGCACGACGTCGGCATCGGCAAGGTCGGCCGCCCGGGTGCTGAAACGGAACTCGTCCGGAGCGACATGGGCATGATGGCCCTGGTAATCGGTGGTGGTGAGGCCGTGCTCGGCCGTGATGCGCAGCAGGCGCTCGCGCCCGACCAGTGTCACCGGCACGCCGGCGGCAGCGAGACGGCCGCCGAGGTAGCAACCGACACTGCCTGCCCCGAAAATGCCGATTCGTGTCATGACCTGCCGCCTGCGAATGGTGGCGTCCCCACAGAGTGGGGGGGTATGTGCAGTCATCAGGCATGTCCTCACGCTTCGCAGGGCTGCATGAATCCCTTGCGGCGTCTGTCTTATAGCCTTTTCCTGCCCTCGATTGAGGGCCTTTTATTGTCCAGATCTTGTGCCACGGGGTATCAACACTGACGCAACGTACAGAAAATTTGGCAAGCCATCGGAAACAGGTTAGAAAAGTTAGAATCAATAAAATATGAACATATAGTAATATATATCAATGCCTTACAATTCATATTTGAAAGTTAGGATTGAGTAATTTATAGGTAATGGCATTACCCAGACCTAAGGTAATTTTCCGGAAAAGTCACTCCCTTTGAAATCAATGACCTAACCTCACGCATTACCTCGTCTAACCTCACAGGGGTAATGCCTATAACCCGCGCCATTGCTGGGTTTGAGGGCAAAAAACAGGGCCACTAACCTTTCTAACCTGTTTCCGATGCGTCCCCCAAAATGAATCGCCTGAGCCTGTCTTGCCAGAGATCACCGGACACAGAGCACACCCATGCCGACCCTGCATGATTCCGCAAGCAAATCTCCACTCGTCTGATCCCCTGGCGCCCCAGCAATGACGCGGGCCCCAGGGGATCATGCACGTGCATCGTGAGCGCCCAAAAAAGCCCGCGGGCGTGGCGGGGGGAAGACGGCGCGCCAGAACTGCGGTTTTGGCTGGAAATGACCTGATTTGACAGATTTTGGTCGAAAAAAAGCCGCCCGAAGGCGGCTTCATGGTCATACCCGACCGGGGACTAGGTCACCAACTGCGGCCCGGCCACCGTCTGGACGATCTCGTAGGGCTTGAAGCGGAAGATCTCCTCGCCGAAGTACTCGTTGGCATCGAGGAACGCCGCCTGCAGCGGCTCGACCTCGTTGCGAGCAAATACCTGTGCCACTGACCTTGGGTCACCCGACGACACCCCACTCATGGGCGGGATACCCATGATCTGCCATGGCACGCGGTGTGCCGCCATCTGGTCGTCGCGGGTCACGTTCTTGATGTTGAGGAACTCGTCCTTGGCCGCCACCTCGCTGACCGGGATCACCTTCACGCCGTCCGGCTTACCGCCGGGGCGGTAGACGAACATGTTCCGGAAGTTCCCCGGGCCCTTGCTGTCCTTCATCGCCTTGCGGATCGCGGCGATGTCATCCTCGTTCTGCGCCGGATCGCTCATGTACAGGATGTAGCCCGCATGCGAGCCGTTCTGGTAGTACTTGCGTCGGAACAGCGTCGCCGCTTCGTTGAGCAGCGCCGAGTGCAGGCTGGCCAGCCACTCCGGCACCCCGTAGATCTCCTGGTGCAGATCCGGCTCCATCAGATGCCACACCGCCCCGCGTGCGAATGGGTGTTCCTTCTCGTAGTCCGGCACGAAGAAGTATTGGTCGAGATCCAGCCCGCGCCGCGTGTACTTCGCCATCGATGGCTCGAAGCGCAGCGTCTTGCGGCTCAGCGACCGGCGCCGTTCGAGGTAGCAGTTGCCCACGGCCAGATACTCCTTGAACAGCCGCGAGGCGCTCTGTCGGCTGAGCAGCGGCGTCGGCTCCATGGTGCTGAGCAGGATGTTGCGCTTCACGTGGATAGCCGAGCTGTGGTGGACGGCAGCATGGAATGCCTGGGCTAGCGAGTGCATGTTGATCGGTGGCTCGTACCAGCGGCCGTTGCCGCTCTCCAGGCACTGCAGGTAGTCCAGCACGCCCCTGCCCTGCAGGACCGGCTCCGGGTCGCCGAAGGAAAAAGCCTCGACCGCCGGCGTGTTGAAGGTGGTATCGCTCATCAGAAGATCTCCATGACGCCCGTACTCTGCGGGGTCTCACCGCCGAGGGGCTCGTTGTAAAAGACGTGCATGGCCGCCCAGGCGAGGTCGGCGTGACCGATATCGTCCGAGCGCCCGGCGGTGTAGGTGGCCTGCCGGCCGCTGGCCGTCAGGGTCTTGCGGATGGCCATGAACGACGCCGCGACGTCGGTCCAGCCGGCATCGAACTCGAGCCGACCCTTGCCGATCACATCCAGCGCCTTGAACACCATCAGCGCTTTGATCTCGACCGAGTACTGGATGGCCGTTGCCGCCGGGAAGAAGTGCTTCACCAGCTGGTAGACCGCGCCACCCAGGCCGGTGACATCGATGCCGATGTAGGTGACGTTGTAGCGCTTCGTGATCTCCTCGATCTTCGCGGCCTGCTCGGCATACTCCAGGCCCCGGAACTGGTGCTTCTCCAGCATCCGGAACTTGCCGCCCGAGCGCGCCGGCGGCGCTATGACCACCAGTCCGGCACTGTCACCGGTCGACGCCGGGTCGTAGCCGACCCACACCGGCTTGTTGCCGAAGGGGCGCTTCGTGTGCGGCTTGAAGTCGGCAGCCCACTCCACCCAGCTGTCGACCATGCAGCGCATCATTGTGGCCAGCGGGAACAGCGACTGGCCGTCGTCGATGAACTGGCACATCAGCAGGTTGTTGAATTCGTCCGGCGCGTATTCCCTGCGCAGCTCGTCGATGTCGAACAGGTCGCAACCGCCCGCCTTCGCATCGAGAATCGTGACGATGTGGCGCCAGATGCTGTCCTCGCATGCCACACCGGCCCTCAGACTCGCGTGGCCGACGTCGATCTTGAGCTGCTGCTCCTTCGGCAGGCCCCTGTTGAAGCGCGAGCCGGTCCAGAACGGATAGGCTTCGTGCGAGGTGCTGCTGGGCGTGCTGAAGTAGGTCTTGCGCCACTTCTTGTGCATCGCCATGCCCGAGGCGACCTTGTTCAGCTCCTCGAATCGGTGGACCCAGAAGAACTCGTCGAAGTAGAAGTTGCCGTGGTAGCCCTGGGCTGTGCGGGCGTTGCTGCCGAGGAAGTAGAGCGTGGCGTCGGCATGCTCATCGGTCTGGACAACAATGGGGTCACCCGTCAGGTCGATGCCGCAGACCTCGAACGCCCAGCTCTTGATGTAGAGCTTGAAAATGTGCGCCTGGGCCTTCGAGGCCGACAGGAAGATCTGGTTGCGGCCAGTCTCCAGCGCATCAATCAAGGCCTCGCGGGCGAAGTACCAGGTCGCGCCGATCTGACGCGACTTCAGGATCATGCGCGTGCGCTGATCCTTCTCGCGCAGCCAGGCCTTCTGGTAGTCGAACAGCGACTCTTCGAGGTTCGCGCGCAGGGCCGCGATGTCGTCCGTAGAAAAGTGGTTCTTCCGGCGCGGGGCCTTGGGCCCGGCGTTGCGGTTGCCGATCTTGGGATTGAGGTCAGCCTCATTGCCGCCCGGCTCCTGATACCGTCTGACGCGTGCCAGCCGCTCGATCTGCCGTGTCAGCAGGTCGATCTCCTTGAAGTCCCGCCCTTCCTTCTCGTCCTTGACGATCAGCGCCTGCAGGCGCTGGTCCAGCGTCTCCTCGACGCGCTCTATAGGCGTGAACTCGTCCCACTCGTCCCGCCGCTTCCAGGAGTGGATCGTGGCTGGCTTGAGCACCAGGTGGCGGGCGATAGATGACACGCGCCAACCCTGCCAGTAGAGGGCGCGAGCCTTCCGGCGGGTGTCGAGATCAGCGATGTCTGGAAGGGCCAGTGCATTCATGGCGCCATGATGAAGCGCTGAAAAATCAGGGAGTTGAATCAGATTGTGTATGCGTGGGATTTACACATGCCGCGCGTTGCTGCGCCGCGCGCGCTTGCCGACGATGCGAGTCATATCAGGCAGGCCAATGAGAGCAGGAATCCAGCATGTCCATCAAGAAGTTCAAGTCGAAGTGGTTCCGTGTGGCGGTTGAAGGCGCCACCACCGACAAGCGCACCATCGAGCGCGTCTGGCTCGAGCAGGCAGCCAAGAATTTCAACCAGGCCACCTATGGCGCCCGCATCTGGCTGGAGCACTTCCGAGGCATCCTGTCCGACAGCCCGTTTTCCGCGCTGGGCGACGTGGTCGCTCTGAAGACCGAAGAGGTCACCATCGGCAACGAGAAGAAGTTGGCCCTGTTCGCCCAGGTCGATCCCACCGACGAGCTGCTGGCGATGAACAAGAAGCGCCAGAAGCTCTACACCTCGTGCGAGTTCGACCCGAGCTTCGCTGACACCGGCGAAGCCTATCTGGTCGGCCTGGGCGTCACCGACTCCCCTGCCTCGCTCGGCACCGACATGCTGACCTTCGCTCAACAGAAGCCCGACGTCAGCCCGTTCCGCACTCGTCACTACTCGGAAGCCGCCATGTATACCGCCGCCACCGAGACCCTGATCGAGTTCGATGAGGTCAAGACCGAGGACAAGACCCTGCTGACCCGCGTGACTGAACTGCTCACCGGCGCCAAGAAGAAGGATGCCACCGACGCGCAGAAGTTCAGCGACGTCCACAAGGCGGTGGAAGAGATCGCGCAGCATGCTGCCACCCAGGCCACTGCCTTCACGGCCCTGCAGGACGCCTGCAAGGCTGCCGAAGACCAGGTGCAGGCCCTGACGAAGCGCCTCGATGCCGTCGAAGCCGCGAACAAGGTCTTCAGTGAACAACTGGACAACACCGAACTCGGCGGCCGTCGCCCCTCGGCCACCGGCGGTGATCGCACCACCGCCGCCACCGACTGCTAAGCCACCCGACCCGATTACCCTGGAGACGTCGATGAAGACCGCAACCCGCACCAAGTTCACCCAGTACACCGACCAGATCGCCAAGCTCAACGCCATCGCCAGCGCGGTCCAGAAGTTCACGGTCACGCCCAGCGTCCAGCAGACGCTGGAGAAGCGCATCCAGGAGTCCAGCGAGTTTCTGAAGCGCATCACGATCCTTCCGGTCGACGAGCTGGAAGGCGAAAAGATCGGTCTCGGTGTGTCCGGCACCATCGCCGGCCGCACGAACACCACCGCCGATGAACGCGAGCCGCGCGATGTCAGCGATCTGTCGAAGGGCACCTACAAGTGTGCGAAGACCGACTTCGACACCGCTATCCCCTACGCGAAGCTCGACGCCTGGGCCAAGTTCCCCGAGTTCCAGTCCATGCTGCGCGACGCCATTCTGCAGCAGCAGGCGCTGGACCGCATCATGATCGGTTTCAACGGCACCAGTGCCGCGGCCGCGACCAACCGCGCCGCCAACCCGCTGCTGCAGGACGTCAACATCGGCTGGATCGAGCATGTGCGCGTCGATGCACCGGCCCGCCTGATGTCGGAAGTGGTCGCTGCCAGCGACGAGATCCGTGTGGGCAAGAACGGCGACTACGAGAACCTCGATGCCCTGGTCTATGACGGCATCCAGCTGCTCGACCCGGTGCACCGTCGCCGCCCCGACCTGGTTGTGCTGATCGGTCGTGAGCTGATGCACGACAAGTACCTGCCGCTGATCAACCGCGAGCAGACCGCCGAGAACGCCCTGGCCACCGATGTCATCATCAGCCAGCGCCGCGTCGGTGGCCTGCCGGCTGTCGAGGTGCCCTTCATCCCCGAGGGCACGGTGATCATCACCTGCCTCACCAACCTGGCCATCTACTGGCAGGAAGGTGGCCGCCGTCGCGTCATCCTGGACAACCCGAAGCGTGATCGCATCGAGAACTTCGAGTCCTCGAACGATGCCTACGTGATCGAGGACTACGGCCTGATCGCGGTCATCGAGAACATCGAGCTCGGCGAATGGCCGGTGGTGCCGTGATGAACCGCCGCCTGAGCCCTGCCCAGCGCCACTTCATTCGGGTGACGGCAAGCCAGACGGCTGCCGCTGCCCAGGATGAACACGGCGAGGTAACCGGCAGCGCCTACGAGCTGATGCTGGCAAAACTCACCCAGGATCGTGCTCGCCTCAAGGCCATCCAGTCGGTCGAGACGAAGATCGCGGTCAAGCGCGAGATTCTTCCGGAGTACGCCGACTACGTGGCCGGCGCGCTCGTCGGCGGCAAGGGCGGCCAGGACGAGGTGCTCACCCGCGTGATGCTCTGGCGCATCGATATCGGCGATATCGCCGGCGCCCTGCCGCTGGCGTCCTACGTGCTGCGCTACCAGCTGGTACTGCCCGACAGCTTCAACCGCACGATGGGCTGCCTGATCGCCGAGGAGATCGCCGAACAGGCCCTGGTGGCTGTCGCCGCCGGCACGCCCATGGCGCTGGAGCTGCTGGCCAGCACTGCTGAGCTGACGACCGAGCAGGACATGCCGGATGAGGCCCGAGCGAAGCTGGAGAAGGCCATCGGCCGCACCATGCTGGCCCAGATCAATCCGGACGCCCCGGCAAGCACCGACAAGACCTGGCTCGAGCAGGCGATACCGCACCTGCATCGAGCGCTGACCCTGCACGACAAGTGCGGCGTCAAGACCGAGATCGACCGCGCTGAACGCGCTCTGAAAAAGATTGCTGAACCGGCGCCGCTCGCGCCGGCCGGCTGACCGAGCCTTCCCCGGCACCCCGGCGGCTCGATGGGAATCGCAATGATGGGCATCCCTCTGCCCTGATCCTGCGTGAACCCTCGACCACCGCCGAACCGGCCTGGAGCCCTGCATGACCGGCCTCATCTCTATCCCAGCTGCACAACCACCTGGTGCGCAGATCACCAATGATGGCTGGTTCCCGAACATCGGCCTTGATGACGTCCGCGCCACCGAGCGCCTGACCACGTCAATCAGCCCAGAGCGTCTCCGCTGGGCCATCGTCAACGCCATCCTGACCGTCAACAAGGATCTGGCCGACTGGCGCGAACAACAGACCGCCGCCTCCATGGCCGATATTCCGGCCAGCCAGGTGAACGGCGAGAGCCGCCTGATCAGCCTCTACAAGCGCGCGGTCTATTCCTACGCGCATGCCGACCTGATCGAGCGCTACCCGGACTACAGCATCACTGAGGCCGGCGCCCGCCGGTCGGAAGCCCTGGCACCGGCAGGAGACGACCACTACCGCAACGCCCGCTGGGCCATCCGCGACCTGCTCGGTATCACGCGCTCGACCGTGGAGCTGATCTGATGCAGGTCCGGGCACTGCAAGGAGACACCGTCGACCTTATTGCCTGGCGGCACTTCGGACGCACCGCCGGGGTGGTCGAGCAGATCCTCGAGCTCAACCGGGGCTTGGCGGCTGCGGGAGTGATCCTGCCGGAGGGACATATGGTGACGTTGCCGGACGAAGCACCGGCCGTGGATGTGACCTCGCAGCTGGTGCAGCTGTGGGACTGAATACCTGAACAGGAGAGCACCGTGGCTGAACCCACCACCAGCACTGCCGTCGCGGCAACCGCCGCCGCTGGCGTCGGCTTGGCCACCCTAATCCCGTGGATCGATGTCAACGCGCTGATCGGCGCTATCTTCGGCGCCGCGGTCGTGGCCATGACCAAGAAGGAGTTGCGGCCGGCCGCTCGCCTGCTGGGCATGCTGCTATCGATCATCGGCGGCTACATCTCGGCACCGGAGATCCTCAATCAGACACCGATCACCCAGACCGGTCCGGCAGCAGCCGTCGGCGCGGTCCTCATCATCCCTGTCCTGCTCAAGGCGCTGGCTCAGGTCGAGAAGCTCGATCTGGGCACCTTGCTGAAGGGCAGCAAAGGAGGCTGAGCCGATGATGACCTTCCTGATGTCCACGCTCCCAGGACTGGTGACGGCAATGGCCTACATGATCACCGCCATCCGGTTGCTATGCTTCCCGCGCAACGGCGCTCGGTACCGGCCACTGATCTCACTTCTGGCCTCGCTGACCATAGCGGTCCTGATGTCTTCTGCCATCGTCATTCTCCTGTTTCACCCGGTGGTCGGGGTCGACGAAGCCCTGATCGCCCTACTCCTCTGCGTCCTCGTCTGCCGCGCCGGCGGCAACTTGGCCGCCTTGCTGAGGCCAAGCACATGATCCAGAAACTAACACCCGGCAGTCGCGGGCAGGATGTAAGCCAGCTGCAGCGTCTGCTGAAGTCTGCCGGCCTGAGCATCGAGATCGACGGCGACTACGGTGATGCCACGGCCGCCGCCGTCCGCTCCTTTCAGCAGAGCGCAGGACTGGTGATTGATGGCGTGGCTGGCCTGAAGACCATCGCCGCCCTGCAGGGCCAGCTCGACGCCCGCCTGCTCACCCAACTCGACCTGGTGCGCGCGGCAGAGACCTTGGACGTTGAGCTGGCCGCCGTCATGGCAGTGAACGCGGTGGAAAGCAACGGCCACGGCTTCCTAGCCAACGGCCGGCCGGTGATCCTGTTCGAGCGGCACATCATGTATCGCCGCATGAAAGAGAAAGCATTGGCCAGTACAGAGCCATCGCTGGCGCTGGGCCTTCTGGTTTGCACCTCACGAGCACAACCAGGGATCGTTAATCAGACTCCAGGCGGATACGCAGGAGGAACTGCAGAGCACCAGCGCCTTGCGCATGCCCGCCGGATCGATGACACCGCCGCCCTGGAGTCGGCCAGTTGGGGCCTGTTCCAGATCATGGGCTTTCACTGGCAGCAGCTGGGCTACGACAGCGTGCAGGCCTTCGCCAAGGCCATGAGCACCAGCGAGGGGGCCCAGCTCGATGCCTTCGTGCGCCTCATCAAGGCCGACCCGGGCCTGCACAAGGCGCTGCGCGCTCGCCGGTGGACGGACTTCGCCAAGCGCTACAACGGCCCGGACTACCGGAAGAACCTCTACGACGCCAGGCTGCAGCGCGCCTATGAGGAGTTCAGCGAGGTGCATGCCGCATGACCATCCTCCAGCGACTTCTGCTCAAGTGCATCGCCGCCGGCGTGCTGCTGGCGCTGATCTGGGGCCTGAACGCCCAGCGGCAGGCGGCGAATGCCCGCACCCAGGCCGCGCTGGCCACGCTGAGTCAGGCGATCGACAACCACGGAAAGGCCGTCAGCCAGCTCGAAGCGACCAACCAGCAGATGGTCACGCAATACGCGGACATGCAGGCGCAGTACCAGCGACAAGCCTCGCTGAACGGCGCCATCCGTACCCGTGTCATCCACCTCGAGAGCCTTCAACGTGAAGACGAGAACTACCGCCAGTGGGCTGATCAGCCTCTGCCTGATGCTGTTGTCCGGTTGCGTGAGCGCCCCGCCATCACCGGTGCCGACGATTACCTTCAATGGCTGTCCACCGGTGACGCCTTGCCAACTGCCGGCGACAGCCCCCCGGCTGAACGGCCAGCTTCACAGTGACCTGCAGCTGATCGAGGGCGCTTGGGCGCAGTGCGCCGCCCAGGTCGACACCACCTACCGCTGCCAGCAGAGGCTGCTCCATGAACAAGATCCACAGCCTGCGCGCGGCGATTGAGCAGGCCATCCCAGAGCTGCGGCAGCACCCGGAACGGCTCTCGCTGTTCGTGGAGAAGGGCCGGATCGCCAGCGCCAGCCGTGTGCATGCCTCCTTCGAGTACCGCTACGAGGTCCAGATCCTCCTCACCGACTTCGCCGCTGACGTCGACCTCGCGGTGGTGGCCTGCATCTTGTGGGCTCAGGTCAACGAGCCTGAGATCTTCGACCGCTGGCGCAACACGCAGGAAGGCATCGAATTCGAGGCCGAGGTCATTGATGACAACAAGGTCGACCTCGCCATCACGATGCCGCTCACGGAGCGCGTGCTGGTGAAGCGCCAGGAGGATGGCAGTCACAACATCGAGCACGTCGGGGAGCCGCTGGCGCCGGATCCGCTCGGCCCGCCGCTGGGGATATTCCGCAAGCTCCATGCCCAGCAAGGCGATCAGCCGCCGGTTTACCTGAGCACAGAACCCGCGCCATGACGCAAGACCTGCAGGCGCTCGAGGAGTGGATCAGCCAGCTGACCTCGCGGCTTGAGGCTGGCCAACGCCGGCAGCTCGCTGTCGCCATTCTTCGCGGACTCCAGCGCAGCCAGGCCGAACGCATCAGCGCCCAGCAGAACCCGGACGGCACGCCGTTTGAGCAACGCCGGCCGCGCAAGGGACTGCGGGACAAGCGCGGCAGGCTGCGCCGAAAGATGTTCACCCGCCTCCGTCAGGCCCGCTATCTCAAGGCTACCTCGAACAGCAATCAGGTCTCGGTCGGCTTCCTGCAGGGGGGACTGGTGAACTACATCGCCCAGGTTCATCAGGAAGGCCGACGTGACCGCGTCAGCCGGCGCGGCCCCTACATCCGCTACCCTGAGCGCCAGCTGATCGGCTTTTCGCCCAGTGACATCGACCTCATCCGGGCGACCACGCTGTCTCACCTCGACCACTGATGGCGATGTGTATAGGCGCCATCTACAACGCCAGCTTGCTGACCCCCTCGCGCGATGCCGGCACGATGAGGGCATGAATACCGCCGACCTCACCCGCCGCCTGGACAACCTGATTCGACTCGGAACGATCGAGCAAGTCGACGTCGAGGCGCACCCGGCCCCTCGGGTGCGAGTGATGTCCGGGCGTCTGCTGACCGACTGGCTGCCCTACTTCATGGTGTCCGCTGGGGCAGACCATGACGCCGGGGCCCCCAGCGTTGGTGAAGGTTGTGTGATCCTTTCCCCGGGCGGTGATCCGGCCCAAGGCTTCGTGCTCACTGGCCTACCGACCACGCTCTGGCCATGCCCTGATTTCAGCGACACACAGCGCGCCCGCCACTTCCGTGACGGTGCAGTGATCCGCTACGACTCCGAGACACATCACCTCGAGGTGATGCTACCTGCTGACGCCACATGCCTTGTCAGATCGCTGGGTGGTCTGACCATCGAAGGCGATGTCAACGTGGTTGGCAAACTCACTGCGAGCGTCGATGTCATCGCCGCAGGCGTGAGCCTTGTCGAGCACCCAACATCAGGTGTTCAAGCAGGCTCTGGACAGAGCGGGCCACCGGTAGCGACATCATGATCGGTATGCATTCATCCACCGGCAAATCAAGCACCGACGAGATTGAGCATATTCAGCAATCGATCTCAGACGTGCTGCTGACGCCCATCGCGTCTCGTGTGATGCGCAGGAGCTATGGCTCTCTCATTCCAAGGCTATTGGATCAACCTCTCAATGCTGAAATGTCCCTGTTGCTTTACTCGGCCGCGTTGATTGCCCTGATGCGTTGGGAGCCACGTATCTTGATTTCGCGGATCCTTCTTTCTGAAGCAGCGAATACTGGCACTGCCAATCTGACCATCGAGGGCTCGATAAAAAGCACTGGGAAAAATGTGAACTTGACGATTCCGATTGGGGTGCGCATCTGATGGCTGGGGGCGCTTTCACTACCGTTGATCTTCAGCGCCTTGCAGCGCCTGGAGTCGTAGAAAGTCTCGACTTCGAGAGCATCCTGAATGAGATGCTTCAGGATCTTCGTGCTCGCCATCCGGGATTCACTGCCACTGTCGAGTCTGATCCGGCATACAAAATTCTCGAAGTCGCTGCCTTCCGTGAAGTGCTTCTGCGACAGCGTGTCAATGAGGCCGCAAAAGCCGTCATGCTGGCATTTGCTGAAGACACGGACCTTGATCACATCGGTGCCAATCTGGATGTCGGCAGGCTCCTCATTACCGAAGGTGACCCGGAAGCTATTCCGCCAATCGAACCCATTTATGAGTCCGACGAAGACTTTCGTGCGCGACTCCAACTATCTCTGGAAGGGATAACCACGGCCGGCTCTGAAGGCAGCTATGTTTTCCATGCGCTCAGTGCGGATGGGGATGTCAAAGATGCCAGCGCAACAAGCCCTGCCCCGGGAGAAGTGACCATCTACGTGCTTTCACGCAGTGGTGACGGCGCTGCGGATAGTGAACTTCTTGATGCTGTAGGTGCAGCCCTTAACGCCGAACGCGTCCGCCCGCTAACTGACTTGGTCACCGTGATGTCGGCTGCGATCGTGCCCTACACCATCGAAGCCGAGTTGGTCATGTATCCGGGCCCGGATGCTGAAGTCGTGCGTCAGGCTGCCGAGGATGCCGTGACAGCCTACGCCGAGAGCGTGCGGCGCATCGGCTACGACGTGACCATGTCCGGCCTGTACGCAGCACTGCATCAGCCAGGTGTCCAGCGCGTGAACCTGACCGAGCCCATGGCAACGCTGGCTATTGATGACGGCGAGGCCAGCAACTGCACGGCAATCACCGTGACCATAGCGGCAGGCACCGATGTCTGATCTGCTGCCGCCGAACGCAACGGCCGCCGAGCGCGCGCTGTCCGAGGCAATCGCACGCACTGGCGAGGTACCCGTGCTGGTGCGAGATGTCTGGAACCCAGACCTGTGCCCGCCGGAGCTGCTGCCTTGGCTGGCTTGGGCGTTTACCGTCGACAGCTGGGATACCAGCTGGACTGACACGCAAAAGCGCGGCGCGATCAAGGCATCGATCGCTGTCCACAAGTACAAGGGCACGATCGGCGCGCTGAAGGAGGCGCTGGCCGGCATCGGGTTCGATGCCCAGGCCCAGGAATGGTTCAACCAGATCCCTGCCGGCGACCCGTACACCTTCAAGCTGCTGATCAACAGCGAACAGGCCGGGTTCAGCCAACTGCAGTTCCTGCGCCTGCTGGGCACCGTGCAAGCCACGAAAAACCTGCGCAGCTGGCTGGATGAGGTGGTCCCGAAGGTGTCGTCGCGCGCTGGCCCGAACGTAGCAGCCGTGGCCCTGTCCGGTCACGAAATTACGGTCACGAACTACGTCGTGCCCTTCATCGGCATCAATGAATTCATCTTGGTGGGCTGACATGGAACTGAAAACCTTCTTCGCGCAGGACACCGGCGGCAATGTCATCGCCGGCCCGACTGCGTACCTGTACGAGCCCGGCACCACGACGCTGGTCACCGGTATGGTGGACAAGGATGGCGACCCGCTGGCCAACCCATTCACCGGCACCGTCAACGGCCTGATTCAGTTCGCCGCGCCTGATGGCAAGTATGATCTGCGCGTCACCGGAGCCGGCCGCGACTTCACGATCCGGGTGCAGTTCCTGGACGCCAGCGACGTGGTGGCAGCCGCTGAGGCCGCACGCGATGCCACCCAAGATGCCCAGGCCGCTGCCGAGGACGCTGAAGCTGGTGCCGCTGCAGCCGCTGCAATTGCCATCGCCACGCACAAGTCCACCGCCAACACGTTCACGAAGGCCCAGTCCGTGTCTTTCGTCGGCCTGACCGATGGCGCGAACATCGCGGTCGACGCCAGCCTGTCGAACAATTTCAAGGTGACGCTGGGCGGGAACCGCACGCTGGACAACCCGACGAACCTGGCAGACGGACAGGTCTTGAACTTCCGCGTGAAGCAGGACGGGTCAGGTTCGAAGACGCTGGCCTACGGCAACAAGTACAAGTTCCCCGGAGGTGCGCCGACGCTGACCACGACCGCCAGCGCAATCGACCTTATTTCGTGCGTTTACGACAGCGTCGAGGACAAGCTGTTTTGCAGCATTTCGAAGGGGATGGCGTAATGTTCGCCTGCGCGCCTGCGCTGCTAGCGGCATCGTCTGCCGCACTGGCAAGCATCACCATCGTGAACCCTGGCGCCGAGTCTGGCACCACAGGCTGGACGAACGTCACCGGGACCCTGGTTTCCGACACGTGCCTGGACCCCACTGAATACCCGCCGCACAGCGGTTCCTATGCGTTCAGGCTTGGCGACACAGCCACGTATGAGGGCTACCAGGACGTCACGCTGCCGGCCGCGCTGCACAGCCTGATCGATGCCGGATCCCTGCTGCTGCGCCTGACCTGGTGGGAATCCTACCTGAACGATTCCGCAGCAGACACCGGCCGGATTGGGGTCACGTTTCGAGACACTGGCGGCGCGACGATCAGCACGTTTCCTGGATCGAATGCTGTCGGCGTCACTACCGGGTGGCGCGCGCAGCACACGTTCGTTCTGTTCCCAGCGAACACCCGCTCGATCAGGCTGCACATGTACGGCCTTCGCGGCTTGGGCATCGAGCTGAACTACTACATCGACGACATAGTCGCCGCCGCGAAGGTGCAGACCTATTCTGCAGACCTGACGATCACCAACCCAGGCGCCGAGTCCGGCGTGACCGGCTGGACCAACGTCACCGGAACGCTGGTTTCTGGGGTCTTCAACGGCGCAGGCGAACCCGGCCCGCACAGCGGGCTTAACTGTTTCCGCTTGGGTGCGTCCTCCACGTATGAGGGATACCAGGACGTCAGCGTGTCATCGCGCGCCACGGCCATCGATTCCGGAAACGCTGCGGTCGCCCTGACCTGGTGGCAGGCTGGATGGGCCAGCGACTCCGACTCCGGCGCGATGGCGATTGCATTCCTCAATGGAAGCAACGTCGAAATCGGCCGCCAGACGGCGGTCCAGATCGATAACGACACGTGGCTACAGCGAAATATCAGCGCGAAGATCCCGGCAGGCACCAAGACGCTGCGGCTGATCATGCTGGGCACGCGAGTATCTGCGGGAACAAACCTTAACGCCTACATCGACGACGTCAGTGCCAAAATCATCGAGTACACGCCATGACCTACAAAACACTGCACACCACCTATGGCCTTGCGAAGATCGCGTCCGCCGAGTTGACGAACACACCGATCAACCTGACCGAAATGGCAGTCGGTGACGGCAACGGCAACCCGACCGAGCCCAACGAAGGCCAGGAGGTTCTGGTGCGCGAAATCTACCGCAGCACGATCAACCAGGTGTTCCAGAACCCGGACGACCCAACCGAGTTCACCGCCCAGCTGCTGATCCCTTCCAGCGAAGGCGGCTTCGTGCTGCGCGAGGTTGGTGTATACGACGAGGATGGCGGCCTGTTCGCGGTCGGCAACCTGCCGGACACCTACAAGCCGACCGCCAGCGAAGGCGCCGTATCCGACACCGTCGTGAACGTCGTGTTCAAGGTCACGAACGCCGACGTGATCAGCATCACGCTGGACCCCAGCATCGTGGTGGCGACCCACACCTGGGTACAGAACTACGTCACCCTGTGCACTGTTGCGCCAGGTGGCACCACCGGCCAGGTGCTGCGCAAGGCCAGCAACGCATGCGGCGATGCGGAATGGGCAGACCCGACCGCCGAGCTGAACGTGGTTGTGACCACAATCGAGGAACTGCAGACGCTGGCCGACAGCCAGACACAGGTCGACTGGGCCGTTGTCACCACCGAGGGCTTGGCGATCTACATCGATGGTGTGCGCCTGTCCTTCGGCGCCGGCGTAGACGGGTGGACTAAGGCCGCCGCGCCGAATGACATTACCCGCATTATCCTGGGCCAGAGCTACCCGGCCGGGACGAAGATCCTGGGCGTGCAGAATGAGCCCGCCGGCGCCGTCACCACGCCGCTGCAGCGCGACCAGAACCTGGTCGACGTGCCGGACAAGGCTGCCGCCCGCACTAACCTGGACGTGTACAGCAAGGCCCAGGTCGACACCCTGGTGTCTGCCGGTGTGTCGCCTGGTGCCGTGATGTTCTTCGCGCGCCACACGGCGCCGACCGGCTACCTGAAGGCAAACGGCGCCGCAGTCAGCCGAATCGCCTACGCGTCGCTGTTCGCGTCGATCGGCACCACGTTCGGCTCCGGCGACGGATTCAACACATTCAACCTGCCGGATTTGCGCGGCGAGTTCCCCCGCGGCTGGGATGATGGTCGTGGCGTCGACACCGGCCGGGCGTTCGGATCCAGCCAGGGCAGCCAGAACCTTGCGCACACGCACCTGATCGCCAACAAGGACAACGTGTTCGCAGCCCGCAATACGCTGGATGCAGTCCGTGTCCTGAGCAACAACGGCGGCACCGGTGGCGAGTCCGCGTATCACCTGGGCGGTCACGACCCGGCCGCACGACCGCATAACGCAGGCATCACGAATTCCATGGGTGGCAACGAGGCACGCCCGCGCAACGTCGCGCTGCTGGCATGCATCAAGTTCTGAGGCTGACACCATGACGTCGAAAACCGCGTACCAATTCGACCGCGCTGGCATGCTGACCGGGACCACCGAGGCCGATGAGTCCCCACTGGAACCCGGTGTGTACCTGCTGCCAGCGAACTGCACCTTGGTGGCGCCACCCGAGGAGTGGCCGGCAGACAAATGGCCGCGCTGGATGGGCCGCAATTGGAAGCTGGCCATCAAGCCAGTCTCCCACGCTGAGAGTGGCATTGACCCAGTGGCAAAGCTGCGAGATTTCTTGAACAACAACCCGGATGTGGCGGCCCTCATGGATCAGTGAGCCGCCACATTTTCTCAGATCAGCGCACCTGAAAAACACCAGGTGCTGATGGTGTGAACACTGAAGACCTTGGCAAGGTCAAAGCGATGTGAAGCGCTACTTGATAGAGAATCCGACTCGGATTACCGACACTCCCTATGGATGAGTCAAAATCATTCCCGGCCAAGACATCACCGTCTGAGTTCACGTAGATCGAAAAAACATTGTGGATCTGCCCACTCTGATTGGCGGTGAACATGTACTCGCCATAGAAATTGCCACCAATATCAACAATCCGACCAGTTGCATGGAGAGTCTTGCCATAGCACGAGACTGAAATCTCGCCATCCCCCACCTCTACCCCATCAATCGGAAAATCTCCGGGCAAGTCGTCCCGGGGGATGTCAAAACAACGCTCCAACCTGCTCATTTCAACGCGAAGTGCACGCAGCTGATTTTTGCGTCCGAAAACCTCATTTAATGCTGCTTTTGCATCATGAATCATATTTTCTCTTCCATGAGACCCACTGGCACCATGCCATGGCGTCTATTCAGTTGTGGGGGACTGGAACCCGCTTTACAAGTCACGCGGTGTATCAAACGCACATACACCTTCAACCGCTACCCTCGCCTACCGCGCGCGCGACATCCTGCTCCTGTCCTCGCCCTTCCAAACAGGAGCTGAACCATGTCGGCTGAATACCACCACGGCGTACGAGTCTTCGAAGTCACCGACGGCCCGCGTCCCATCCGCACCATCGAGACCGCCGTGATCGGCTTTGCCGCCACCGCTGCCGATGCCGACGCATTGGCCTTCCCCCTCAACGAGGCAGTGCTGGTTACTAACCCTCAGGCAATGATCGCCAAGGCCGGCGTCGCCGGCACGCTGGCCAAGACCCTGCAGGCCATCGCCGACAAGGGCAACGCCATCTGCATCGTGGTTCGTGTTGAAGCTGGTGCTGATGAAGCCGCCACCACGGTCAATGTCATTGGCACGATCACCACCGAAGGTCAGTACACCGGCCTGAAGGCGTTACTCACCGCCAAGCAGCGCTTCGGCATCAAGCCGCGCATCTTGGGCGCCCCTGGCCTCGACACCCAGGGCGTGGCCACCGAACTCGTGTCCCTTGCACAGAAGCTGCGAGGTTTCGCCTACGTCAGCGCCTTTGACTGCGCCACCAAGGAAGAAGCCACTGCCTACCGCGAGAACTTCGGAGCCCGCGAGGTCATGGTCATCTGGCCGGACTTCACGAAGCTCGGCGTAACCTCCCCGGCCACGGCGCATGCGCTGGGACTGCGCGCCAAGCTCGACCGCGAGGTGGGCTGGCACAAGACCCTCTCAAACGTGGTCGTCGACGGTGTCACCGGCATCAGCAAGGACGTGTTCTGGGATCTGCAGGATCCGGCCACCGACACCGGCTACCTGAACGCGGCCGAGGTCACCACCCTGATCCGCTCGGACGGCTTCCGCTTCTGGGGCTCGCGCACCGCCACGGATGACCCCCTGTTCGCTTTCGAGAACTACACCCGCACCGCTCAGGTGCTCATGGACACCATGGCGGAAGGTCACTTCTGGGCTGTCGACAAGCCGATGCACCCCAGCCTGGCCAAGGACATCATCGAGGGCATCAACGCCAAGCTCCGTGGCCTCAAGGCGCAGGGCTACATCATCGATGGCCAGTGCTGGTTCGATCCGGAAGCGAATGGCATTGACGTGCTGCAGGCCGGTGGCCTTTACATCGACTACGACTTCACCCCGGTGCCGCCGCTGGAGAACCTCATGCTGCGGCAGCGCATCACCGGCCGCTATCTGGTGAACTTCGCGGAAGCCGTGGCTGCGGCCTGACGCTGCTGGTGAACACGCCCCGATCGTCGGGGAAAGACCTACGATTTGAAGGAGGCCAGCCATGTCGCTGCCGAGCAAGCTGAAGAACCTGAACCTGTTCAACGAGGGCAACAGCTACCTGTCCCTGGTGAAGTCCGTCACCCTGCCCAAGCTGGCACGCAAGATGGAGTCCTATCGTGGCGGCGGCATGAATGGCGCCGTGAAGACCGACTTCGGTATGTCGGATGACGGCCTGACGCTGGAGTGGGTCCTGGGCGGTCTGGATCTGATCGTCCTCCGCCAGTTTGGCGCCGTCGGCGTAGATGCCATCGGCCTGCGCTTCGCCGGTGCCTACCAGCGCGAGGATGACGGCGGTGTGGATGCCGTCGAGATCATCGTCCGTGGTCGCCACGAAGAGATCGACATGGGCGACGCCAAGCCGGGTGAGGACACCGAGCACAAGATCAAGACCCCACTCACCTACTACCGCCTCGAGATCAACGGCGTGGTCGAGATCGAGATCGATCTCTTGAACTTCAAGGAGGTCGTGGGTGGTGTCGACCGTATGGCCGGTCAGCGCCGCGCCATCGGCCTGGCCTGACCCTTCCCTGCCGGCAGCCGCCGGCGGCTCCCCTGACACTTTCTGGAGCGCCTCATGAGCGAGCAGAACCACATGCCGGCTGATCAGCAGGCGCAGACCGAATCCATGAAGAACCCCAACCTGGTCACCCTCGACGAGCCGCTGCAGCGCGGCACTCTCCTGATCACCGAGATCGAGGTCCGCAAGCCCAAGGCCGGCGCCCTGCGCGGCCTGCAGCTGGTCGACGTGCTGCGCATGGACGTCGACGCCCTGCGCGTGCTGCTACCTCGTATCACCACGCCGGCACTCACCGCCCAGGACGTGTTGGAGCTGGATCCGGCCGACCTCCTGCAGCTGGGCGCGAAGGTGAGCGATTTTTTGCTGCCGAAGGACGCGCGGCAGGAAGCGTCCCTCGGCGCGTGAATGACGCCATGGCGGACATCGCTGCTGTATTCCACTGGCCGCCGTCCACCATGGATGACATGGATCTCGCTGAACTGATGGGCTGGCGTGAAGACGCCCGCAAGCGCTGCGGACAGGACGATGACTGACAGACTGAAGCTGCAGGTACTGCTCGATGCGATCGAGACGGTCACCGCCCCCCTCAAGAAGATCCAGCGCGGCAGCGCCCAGACCTCTGCCGCATTGCAGGCGACCCGCCGGCAACTGCGCGATCTCGACAAGCAGCAGGCGAAGATCGACGGCTTCCGGCAGCGCCAGGCAGCGCTCAACCAGACTCTGAACGACCTGCAGAAGGCCCGGCACCAGTACAAGCTCTACAGCCTAGAGGTGGCGGCCAGCGGCCCGCCGACCGAGGCACAGGCCACGAAGCTCAAGCGCCTGGCCAGCGCCGCCGACAACCTTCGCTTGAAGCAGACCCGCCAGGTGAAGCAGCTCGCCGACAACAGACGTGCGCTCGACGAAGCCGGCATCGCCACCAACCGCCTGCGCGGCTTCGAGAAGGAGCTCAAGGCCAGCGTCGAGGCCGCCAATGCCGCCATGAAGAAGCAGGAGGCCCAGCTGGCCACCCTGGCTGCCAAGCACAAGAGGCTGGCCGCTGCACGCAAGGCCTACGACAACGCCATGGGGTGGGCCGGCAACGCGGCCGCGACCGGTGCCGGCCTGACCGCCGGCGGCACGGCCGGGCTGGTGCCAGTGGTGAAGTTCATCAAGGACTACTCGACCTTCGAGGACGCCATGCTCGGCGTGGCGCGCCAAGTGCAGGGAGCCCGCGATGCCAATGGCAAGCTGACGCCGACCTACTTCCAGCTCGCCGCCGGCATCCAGGAACTATCCAAGCACCTGCCGATTGCCGCCACCGGGCTGGCCGCCCTGGTCGAGGGCGGCGCGCGCATGAACATCCAGGGCGTGGCGAACCTGCTCAACTTCGCCGAGACCGCCGCCATCATGGCCTCGGCCTTCGACCTGCCCGAGGACGAGCTGGGCGAAAACATGGGCCGCATTGCAGCACTCTACAAAATCCCGATCAAGAACATCCGGGATCTCGGCGACGTCATCAACTACCTCGACGACCAGGCGCTCTCCAAGGGTGGCGACATCATCGATGTGCTGCAGCGTGTTGCCGGCGTGGCCACGACCGCCGGCATGGACTACCGCACCACGGCCGCGCTGGGCAGCACCTTCCTGAGCCTGGGCAGCAGCGCCGAGGTAGCGGCCACGGCCACCAACGCGATGATCCGTGAGCTGTCCATCGCGGAGAACCAGAGCAAGCGCTTCATGACCGGCATGGACATGCTGGGCATGAACCCGGCCGCCATCCAGAAAGGCATGGCCCAGAATCCCACCGACACCATCATCAATGTGCTCACGGCCATCCAGGCGCTGAGTCGGGAAAAGCGCCTGTCCGCGGCCACGATGCTCTTCGGTGACGAGTTCGGCGACGATGCCGCGAAGCTATCGGGAAACCTGGCCGAGTACCGGCGCCAGCTCGAGCTGGTCAACGCGGCCCAAGCCAAGGGTTCCATGCAACGCGAGGCCGATGCCCGCAACCAGACCGTGTCCGCCCGCTGGCAGATGACCCAGAACCGGCTCTTCAACACCTCCGGCACTCAGGGCGGGCTGCTGAAGGGACCACTCATGGGCCTGCTCGACACCCTGGACAACGTGCTGGAGCGCGTGGACACCTGGACCAAGGCCAATCCGGTGCTGACAGCCACCCTGCTCAAGGGACTGGCCGTGATCAGCGCCATCATGGTGGTCATGGGCGGGCTGACGCTGGCGCTGGCCGCGATTATCGGCCCCTTCGCCATCATGCGTTTAGGCATGTCCCTGCTGGGCATCCAAGGCTTCGGCGCCATGACGCTGCTGAGCAAGGGCATCGGGCTGGCTGGTATCGCACTGAGCGGTCTCTTCCGGATCATGCTGTTCAACCCTGTCGGGTTGGCGCTAACGGCCATCGCAATCGCGGTCTACGCGATCTACAAGAACTGGGACTACCTGAAGGCCAAAGGCCAGGAGTTCCTGAACTGGTTCACTGGCCTGCCGGAGCGATTCCGCACCATGGGTTCGCAGATGCTGGATGGCCTGATCGGCGGCATCAACAGCAAGCTGGCCAGTCTCAAGGCCACCATCACCAGCGTCGGAACTGGCGCAGTCGGCTGGTTCAAGGAGCGCCTGGGAATTCACTCCCCCAGCCGCGTGTTCGCCGAGCTGGGCGGCCACACCATGGCAGGCCTGCAGATCGGCCTGCAGGGTGGCACCGGTGGCGTGCTTGGGCAGATCAACCGTATCACCGGCCAGCTCAAGACCGCCGGCGCCGGCATGGCGCTGGGCATGACCATGCCGGCGCTGGCTGGCGTCCCCATCGACAACCGGCCAGCCATGTCCGTGCAGCGGTCGGCTGGCAGCGTGGTGGTCCAGGGCGACCAGATCCACCTGACCATTCAGGTCACAGGCGGAGATCCCCGGCAGATCGGGCAGGCTGTCGAGCGCGCCATGCGCAAGTTCGCCCAAGACAAGGCAGCCACGGTGCGCTCTGCTCTGCGCGATCTGGAGTAATGCATGCAGTCGATGATGATGACCCTCGGGATGTTCGTGTTCAGCCTGTCGTCACTGGCCTACCAGGACTTCAGACGCCAGACCAGCTACCGACACGCATCCCAGAACCGCATCGGCTTGCGGCCGGCCAACCAGTACCTGGGCCCGGGCGATGACAAGATCACCCTCTCTGGCTGGTACACCACCGAGCTGGCGAGCGGCATGATCTCCATGGACACCCTGCGCCTCATGGCTGAGCGCGGCGAGGCCTGGCCGCTGATCGAGGGTACCGGCCGCATCTACGGCCTGTTCGTCATTGAAGAGCTCGAGGAGACCAAGACGGTCTTCTTCCCGGACGGCCACCCGCGCCGCGTCGAGTTCTCCTTGCAGCTCAAGCGCGTAGATGACGACCGCGTGGACCTGCTGGGCAGCCTGCTCAACATTGGCCTGAACCTGCTGCGATGAACCTCTGGACCATCAACCCCCAGCACGTGCCCAAGCCGGCCTACCAGATCAGCCTGGCCGGCGAGGACATCAGCGCACGTGTTCAGGGTCGGCTGATCAGCCTCACCTTGACCGACAATCGCGGCCTCGAGGCCGATCAGCTTGATCTGACCATCTCCGACAGCGACGGCAAGCTGGCCATGCCGTCCAAGGGCGTCAAGCTGCAGCTGGCCATTGGCTGGCAGGGCTCGCCGCTGGTCGACAAGGGCACGTTCACCGTCGACGAGGTGCGCCATAGCGGCGCACCTGACCAGCTCACCATCCGCGCCCGCAGCGCGAACCTTTGCGCCGGATTGCGGGTGAAGCGGGAGCGCAGCTGGCACAACACCACCCTCGGCGCCATCGTGAAGTCCATCGCGGCCACCAACGGCTTGAAGGTGGCATTGACCGCGCGACTGGCAAGCATCGTCATCAAGCACCTGGACCAGACCAGCGAAAGCGACGTCAACCTGCTCACCCGGCTCTGCAAGGACCACGGCGCCATCGCCAGCATCAAGGCGGACCGCCTGGTGGTGTTTCCCAGCGGGCAGGCTGCCACGGTGTCCGGACGAGAGATCTCGCCGGCGATCATCACACGCGCCGATGGCGACGAGCACGAGTACGGCTCCAGCGACCGCGATGCCTACACCGGGGTCATGGCCTACTGGCTGGAGGCCAGCACCGGCCGCAAGCGCGAGGTTATTGCCGGCGATGAAGAAAATCTGAAAACCCTGCGCCACACCTATGCTACCGAACAGGATGCCATGACGGCGGCCGTTGCCGAGATGGGCAGGATCCAGCGTGCTGCAGCCACCTTCACACTGGATTTGGCCGTAGGTCGGCCTGAGCTGTATCCCGAGACTCCTCTGATCGTGAGCGGCTGGAAACCAGAGATCGACGGACAAGCTTGGATTGCCGTGAAGCTGGTGCACAGCATCACGGACAGCGGCTTCACCACAAAAGTTGAGGCTGAAGTGTTCTCAGCCGAGTCCAGTCACAGCAACGACAGCCAGTTGTCGGGAGTGCGTGCTCGATGGATAGACAGTAAGACCGGTAAGCGGTCACTAGTTCTAGCTGGAAAGGAAGGAAACGTGCAAACCCTCTCGCCGCTCTACACCAACAGAGCCATTGCCAAGACACGAGCAAACGCAGCGCTTCGACAAGCGCAGCAGACTTGAGAGCGAGATTGGCCATCGACTTAAATCGACAGTGTCACTAAGCTAGGCGCCAGCAAACATCGCCAATCGAGAAAAATGTGGAAGCTCAGCCAATAATTAAATGGGCCGGTGGGAAACGATGGCTTACAGCTCAAGCAAGTTGGCTTTTCCCCGAAAAATTCAACAATTACATAGAGCCATTTTTTGGAGGTGGGGCCGTTTTTTTTCATCTAAAGCCTAGAAATGCAATAATCTCAGACATTAATAAAGAGATAATAAATGTTTACACCTCAATTAAGAAGGACTGGAAGCCAATTATAGAGTTACTACAAATCCATCAAAATCTTCATAGCATTGAGCACTACTATGAAGTTAGAAAATCATCGCCTAGCGGGTGCATGGAAAAAGCAGCAAGAACGCTATACTTAAACAGAACATGCTGGAATGGACTTTATCGCGTCAACTTAAAAGGCGAATTTAATGTCCCAATTGGCACAAAAAAAAATATCTTAATTGATATTGACAGCTTTCCACATGTCTCCAATCTATTATCTTCAGTAGAAATTTTGTGTTGCGACTTCGAAGAGTCAATAAATAAATCACAAGATGGCGACTTTGTTTTTATTGATCCACCATATACAGTGAAGCATAACTACAATGGCTTTATAAAATACAATGAATCCCTCTTCAAATGGGAAGACCAAATACGACTGAAAAATGCAGTCGACCGTGCCACCGAAAGGGGGGCAAAGGTTTTAGTTTTAAATGCAAACCATGCATCAGTTTGCGAACTTTATGAGGGATACAATCAACATGTACTTTCAAGAAGCAACGTACTTGCAGGAAAAAGCGAGTTCCGGGGGAAGTACCAAGAACTCGCTATACAATGCTGGGAATAGCTAACCAAGATTCAATTCTGTTTTCAGCTTTCTGTAAAGTGCCGACTCCCCACTTGATCCTGGTTTGTAATTTGCCGTCGTAAACTCATCATCGATAATTTGATAGTTATCAAAAACCCTTTTGAAATCACCTTCAGATGGCTTATCAAGTCCTAGGCCACTATATATATCCCCCAAGAGACGCATAAGTGCAAAAAAGCCGTTTGTCTTTGAAAGCATGACTCCTCGCTCAGATGACTCCCAAGCTACTGGCCACCTTTTACTTACTGCCGAGAAATAATCCCAAACTATATCAGTAAGATCGAAATCGCGCTCTTTAATAAGAAACTGCCTAAATATAAGTTTGTTCAAGTTCCCCTCTGAAAGCGCAGGAACTTTACCTCTCATATAGGCATCACGATCTCTCATTGGATCTGATGAAATATATTTCATGAGCGACTGAACAAAAGCTGCTTGAGTAATACTTCCTGGGAGGCTATGCGGAGTCGCAGTTCCTAGTCTCTTTATTCTTCGATGTAGCGGACTGTCTTGTTCTTTCTCAAGGACAACCGCAATTTCATGACATAACTTCTGAGGGCTTCTTTTTGTCGCTAAATCATACAGATCATAAGCAAGACTATTATTAACCTTCGTCTGCGCCAAATTGACTGTTGAAAATATATAAGCCTCCGACGACACATCAATATCTACAAATATTGATACATTGATTTGAAAGTCGCCTTTTGCATAGCCATCAAGGCCAGCTATTCTATGCTGTCCGTCAATAACATTAGCAATTCCCTCATAATTAATACTCTCATAAACATCATCCACCTGAGCTTTGTATGCATGCAAAGTTAGAATACTTCTTTCCTCATCGAACTCGGCACAACGCTCTTGAACAGATAGTAGTACGGCCGTAGGAAAGCACGCATCAACAGTTCTTACATACTCAGATATCTTTCGAACTCGATCCTTACTAAGCGGCCGCTGAATTCCAAGATAAGTCTCAAATCCTCTCTCACCTTCTAATCGCCTAACATCTGAAAAAGTGATCTCCCTTAAATCCTTAGAATCAATAACTCCAATATAAAAATCCCCAAGAGGCTGTGTGACCTTAAGGCAGCGCACCTCTAACTTACGATCAAAATGCATCTCATCAACCAAATCATCATTCATTACTGCACCCCGCGATGGCGGCTATAACCGTCACGAAATTTTTTTGCACTACTCTCAATTTCACTACCGGGATCAATTCCTGCCTCAAAATATCTAAAACAATTAACAATATAAAGAATAATAATGGTTAATAAAAACATAGAAATAGAAACATAATATGCAAATTCGATATTTATATAATCATTGGAGGCTTTTTTGGAAAAATAAATGGTTGCAGCAGTTTGAATCATAAACACAGAAACAATATATGACATTGGAGAAGGGACCTTTAATATCTGGCTGTCCTTCCTAAACTCAAGCGCCATCACCAAGACCGGAGCAATCAATGATGCCGAGTAGAGTATAAGAGCTCCATCATTAATTTGAACATATAGCATATTGCCGACAGAAGCTACAGCGGCAACGAAACTATCAATATCTTTTTCATTAGACATTGCCGCAAAAAATGCAGCCGCCCATAATGGAAATGTAGCCAACAGGACTGTAATAGCAACATCACTTGCAGCATCGAGAAAGTTCTTTTTTTGCACACGAGAAATCCCTTTGCAAAATGGAAGGAATTCGATTGCCGGCAAGAAATACTTATTAATAAACCTGTCCATAACTAATCGCCTATAAAAAGCATGCAAAATTCAGTAAAAATTCCCAAAAGCCTTAAGCACAACCAGCATTATGATCATTAAAATTACTCCTTCAGAGAAATTTTTTGCCTCAAAAAACATGAAGCCAAACTACTTGTAAAAAATATGCATTTCATGAATATTTAGCATCTGTTATTGTTAATAATAATTTCAATAAAAACTATATTCTCTATTTTTATAGCTGAGCCGAACTCTATAATTAGCTTCAATGCCCCAACCCACAGGCCCACATTTCCTCGTTCACCACCACGATCGAATGCCCCTGCTCTCGCAGCTCAATGGCGCGGCGGATCTTGTTTCCGTAGCTCTCGTTGATCCAGTCCCTGGATGACAGAGCGCCCACCACCAGGTAGTCGACTTTCTTTGAGACCGCGCCGGCGACTGACCCGCCGCGGATGATGATTTCCTGACTGCAGCGCTCGCGGGGGCCATAGGCGAACTTGCCTGTCAGCACGAATGAGCGGCGCGGGAACACGAGATCGATTTCTTGCGGCATGTCCGCGCTGTAGAGACGAGTGGACATGCCACCGACCGTGCCCTGCTCATCAAATGCAGATCCGTTCAGATCCTTCAGGACGGTCAGCAGATCAGCCCTTTCAGACTCCGAGACATGGTTGTCCTGGAGCACAGCACGAACACGCTCAATGATGCGACTGAAAGGCCAGGTGCTCTGCATATGCGCATTCTGTTCAAGCCAGCTGTGCAGCACCCGGATCTCTGTGTCATTCAAGGCATCGTCAGCCACGAGGCCATGTGCCATGCCGCCCAGCCGGTGAAGCACGGCGTCATCATCGGAGAACCTCGACATGGGTCGCTGGCGCACTATGTCATCGAGCATGTCGCGCAGGTCTTCGAGCTCGTCTCTCGATACATAGCCGTCAGCCAGGATGTCTTTGACCTGGCACACGATGTCGAAGACGTCCGGATCGCCATACACAATAGCGTCAGCCTCGTTGAGCCAGACACTGAGGTAGGAGACCTCACGATCATTGAGCGTGTGGTCTGCCGTGATGCCCTGACAGATACCCATCAGGGTGTTGAGCATTTTTTCGCGGTTTGCGGTGCTACGAAACCCGGCCACTGGCTGGCCGTGCAGATCCTTTTGCTGAGTCATACCTTCCGTCCATGTTGTTGTTGTTGTCGGAAAACCAGTCATCCATCAAAGCCACAGCCCGGCGAGCCACCCGGTGCGGGAAAAAAAGCGTGCGATCCATCCAGGCGCCAACCAGCACAACCGGTATGAGCGCGAGAACAGAGACAAAAATGGGGATTTCACTGAGCAGCAGCGCTTGAAGTGCAGGTACGCTCATCGCAACCACAAGGAACCAACCGAAAAAACGATCGAGAGTGGTTGCGTTGGACTTCAGGCGCCCGTCAGACCAGATGATCATCCTATGCCGCCAGGCTGGCTCAAGCTCGGTCTTCACGAAGTGATGCTCGGACATCAGCCATTCGAAGCACTCGCGCGCAGGCTTGGCGCACCACACGCCTGTTCGTGATGCAAACTCTTCCTGCAGCTGCGACTCTGGCTTTTGAGGTAAAGACCCGAACACCACCGTGCCATGATTGTGGATGTCATTTCCTGCCACCTGCCCGGAGACTCCGCCACCGATTTTCATGCCATCCATGACCGGGTCCATCTTGTTATTTTCCGAACCTCACCGGACCACTGTTGGTGATGTCGCCACCAGCAACCTGCCCAGAAACTGCGCCCTTGATGAGCACGCCCCGATCCGCACTCAGACCTGCCTCAAGTGCACCCAGCGCAGCTGCCTGGAGACTGACGGGAGCTGATCGATACAGCGTGAGGAGCTTCTCTTCAAACTGCTCCAGCATGCTCGTGTTGCGCACCCCCATCACGATGTAGAGGACATCCGCGCCAGCTTCACCAATACCGGCCAGGTAGGCCAGATCAGGTGTGCGTTCTTCCTTCTCATAGTTCAACTGGGTGTTTTTGGAGCAGCCGCCAAGGCTCGCAAACTCAGCTTGAGTGCGATTAAGCCTCGATCGCTCTTCGCGCAGTCGGTCGCCAAATCCCACAAATGATTACCCCAAGCATTGACAATCCCAATTCCTTGGGTAATTCTCATCCCTGATCACACAATTGCACACATGAATGCACTATGACCGACGCCACCTTTAATGAGCAAGCCCTCGCGGCTGCCCGCAATCGCTTCTACGAGACCGGCACTACCGTTCACGCATGGGCAATGGCTCATGGTGTCTCGCCGTCAACCGTCTACGAAGTCCTCTCTGGCCGCCGGCGGTGCTGCAGAGGGGATGCGCATCGCGTTGCTGTAGCACTTGGCCTCAAGCCAGCCCCGAGTCAGCAGGCTACGACCGTTTGCAGCCAACTTCATCATTCAACTTGAGGCTCGCTGAATGGACGTCCAACTCGCGTTTTACCGCACAGCACATGCATTTAAAGGTGGCACCGAGGCCTTAGGCCCGCTCATGGGCATGAGCGGCGCCGTGCTGAGGAACAAGGCCAACCCCAACAATCCCAGCAACAAGCCACTGCTCAGCGATGCTGATCTCATCATGGGCATCACGGACAACCACCTCATCCTGCACACGCTGGCTGCCAACCATGGCTACGTCTGCTATCGCCTCGACTCGGACGTGCCGCCCAGCGACCTCGCCGTCCTGGAACTGATCACGCACCTGTGGCGGGCACATGGCGATGTAGGGCGTGCTGTCGATGACACCCTGGCCGATGGTCGTGTTGATGCTCAGGAGCTCGCTGCCGTTCGCGATGCCATGTACCGGACCATCCAGTGCATGCAGGTCATGTTGGCACGCCTGGAGGCCATGGCATGAGCTACGGCCTAATCTGCGCGCACTGCCGCGCCAAGGTGCGCATTCGAAGCTCCCTCGGGGAGCATCTCCTGCTTCGCACAGCGTATTTGCAGTGCACCAACGAAGCCTGTGGCGCCACGTACCGGGCCGCCTTCGAGATCACGCACACCCTCTCGCCTTCCGCCATGCCCAACCCGGCAATCCAGCTGCCGCTGGCTCCCTCGGCCATGCGCCGTGACGCCATGCGCAGCCTGCAAGGTGATGACAGGCAAGCAGACCTGCTCGATGAAATCGAAGAACAAGAACCTCAACACACAGCAGGAGCGGCATGACATGACTGAACTGCAAGGCCACGCACTGAACTGGCTTCGCCAACACCACTGCCAGCACCTGCGCGGTGATCGCATGCGGCTGGTTGACCGCTGCACACGCTATCTGATCGAACGCTTCGAGGTGTCGCGCCGGCAGGCGGACATTGCATCCGTGCATGCCATTGCCGATGTGGAGCGTGAGGAGCTGGGCTGGCGAATTGATGCGTTGCGCACCACGCCGAATGCCCTCTTTCTGTACCACCCGGCCACCGGCCAAACCAAGGTCTTCCTGACCAGCGACCTGCCCGACGATGCGGCCTGGTGGCCCGCCGGCGGCGATCTGTCGCAACCGCATAACTGAGGGCAGGTCATGTCCTCAATGGCAACTATGCCTAGCCCTCAGCGCAGCTCGTTCAGCAGCTCAGGGTGCTTGCCCAGAATCCGCATCAGCGCCCAGGTCGACTTGTGCGGCTGCGTACGACCACGCTCATACTCCGAGAATGCCGACGCGCCGCCGCCGAAGATCAGGCCGGCCTCAGCCTGCGTCAACTTGAGCTGCCTGCGGATCTCGCGAATGACCCGGGCCTTGCGCTCAGTGACCTGCCCGCGTGCTTCGGTCAGCGCAGCGCTGAATCGCGCACCCTCACCGGCATCGAATTCGACTTCGCCACAGACCGGGCAGTGCCAGCCAGACACCGCTGCCACCGTGAAGGGCAGACCGTCGATGACCGTTTTCAGGTCACGCGCTTCGTGGGCCAGCTCAGTGCCGTCATCGCACTGCAGGCAAAATCGGGAAGTGCATTCCTGTGTCATGTCACAACTCCTTGAACTGGATGACCACCGTGCCGTCACGCAAGGTCAGCTTGATGTAGGCCATGCGATCGTTCGGGCACGGCGCGTGATACACGTCCTGCCACACCCGGTGATCGGCATGGGTCGTCATGCTCTTGTAGAGCATGGACGACTTCAGACTCAGCACAACGGCAACTGCCTCAGCAGCTGTAAGGCCCAGAGCATCTACTCCGACCTGCGCGGTACGAGTGAAGACATCGATGCCGCACCTGGCAACAACCGCCTGGAGCTCGTGCAACGCATAGTGGGCGGTGTGCTTTTCCATATCCCTCACTTTAGGGAATCCATGAATTCAGCACAAGTTAAAGTTTATGGAATCCATAAATATTTCGCTCAGCCCTGCCTCACAGGGTTGACAGTACAAAACCTCCGGGACGACACTGTTCGTGCTGCGGTAAATCCCGCAGTCGGGCTTGGCGGCCCGGGTGTTCCAGGCTCACAGAGCCGCAGAGCGTTTGACGTTCGCGGTTTTTTTTGTGGGCACGCTCCAGCGCGTCGTTATGGCGGGCTGGGCGGTGGCTCCTTCGGGAGCGCCGGTCCTGGAGCCCGGTCCGCCAACGCCGTCCAGCCTGCCACCCTAGTCTTGGCGGACTCTGGTGGTGGGTTTCACAACCCAGTTCCAGGAGGCCCATCATGGCCCAGTACACCGCCCCAGGTGCGTCCGCACCGTCCCTGCTGTCCCGTCTCATCGCCGCTTACCACCGCCGTCATGCTGTCGCTGCCCTTCTGGTCAGCCGGCAACGCGCGAGCATTCGCCTGGCGCGCTACAACGCGCACATGGCAGCTGCCCGCCGACTGGCGGTGCGGCATGACTGACCACCCACGTGCTCAGCAGGCCCTGCACGCCCTCGACACCTGCGAGTTCCGCCTGCATGAACTCGCCCAGGCCCTGATCGCGGTCAGCCGGCTCGCCGACCGCGCAGCCACCGTGCGCGCCCCAGAACTCAGCGGTGAAGAGCTGGGCAGCCTCATGAGCGTGCTCGGTCAAACCCTGCAGGCACGTGCCCAGGAACTGGCTCTCATTGCCGATGAGCTCCGGAGGCGCGCATGAACCACGACTTGCGCGAGCGCGTGCTCACGCGCCTCGAGGCCGACTACGGCTTCAAGGCGCGGGCAGCCGGGTGGCTGCGCGAGGGCACCTGCCCCAGTTGCAAGAAGAAAGAGCTCTACGTCAGCGCCGAGTCGCCCTGGATCGTGCGTTGCGGCCGACTCAACAAGTGCGGCGCCGAGCTGGCCGTGAAGGACGTCTACCGCGACCTCTTCGACGACTGGTCCAGCCAGTACGCCGCCACCGAACAGGAACCGGCCGCCACGGCCGCCGCCTACCTGCAGTTCTGCCGGGGCTTTGATCCCAAGATCACCGCCGGCGAGTTCATCCAGGAGGCCTATTTCGACAACGCCGCCCGGGCTGGCACCGCCACCGTGCGCTTCCCGCTCGAGAAAGGCGGCTGGTGGGAGCGCCTCATCGATCGCCCGCACCGGTTCGGCAAGATGAAGGCCCGCTTCAAGCCCGGCGACAGCTACAAGGGCAGCTGGTGGCGACCCGCCGCCGTTGACCTGAGCAGCGTCAAGGAGCTCTGGATCACCGAAGGCATCTTCGATGCTCTCGCCCTGCTCCACCACGACGTCCAGGCCGTGGCTGCCCTGTCCAGCAACAACTTCCCCGACATCGCCCTCGAGGCACTTGCGAAGGCGCGCACCGGCGACCTGCCGAAACTGGTCTGGGCCCTCGATGGCGATGGCGCCGGCACCAGCTTCACCCGCAAGTTCGTGAAGCGGGCGCGCGACCTCGGCTTTGTCTGCGAGGCGGCGACCATCACCCTCAAGGACCGCGCTGGCAAGCGCCTGGACTGGAATGACCTGCACCTGCGTGACCAGCTCGGCATCAACACCCTCGCCGAGTGCCGCTACCAGGGCGCGCTGCTGATTGCCGAGAGCGCCCGAGACAAGGCCCTGCTCATCTATCGGCACAAGGAAGAGCGCGAGTTCTACTTCGGCTTCGACAACCGCCTGTTCTGGTTCAAGTTCGACGACAAGCGCTATGCCGACGCCCAGGACCGCCTGGCTGACAGCGAGCGCGCCGAGGCCATGACCGACGACGAGCGCCGGGCCTATCTGCTGCAGCAGGCCGGCGCCGTCAACGAGGTCGCCAACTGCTACCCCGAAGTGCTCTACCACCAGCGCGCCGAGGTCACCGACGAGGCCTGGTACTACATCCGCGTCGCGTTCCCGCATGGCGGTCCGGACATGAAGATGGCTTTCACCCCGGCGCAGATCACATCGGCCGGCGACTTCAAGAAGAAGCTCGCCCAGGCGGCTGGCGCCTGGTGGACAGGCAGCCAGCACCAGCTCGACATCCTCATGAAGAACCAGACCTACAACATCAAGAGCGTCGAGACCATCGACTACATCGGCTACAGCCGCGAGCACCGCTGCTGGATCCTCGACAAGGTGGCCGTGAAGGATGGCGTGGTCAGCCAGATCAACGACGAAGACTTCTTCGAGTTCGACAAGCTGCGCCTCAAGACGCTCATGAAAGGCGTGCCGCTGTCACTGCGCATCGACACCAGCGAATACAACGAACGCTGGTTCGACATGCTCTGGCAGTGCTTCGGCACCCAAGGCATGATCGCACTGTCCTTCTGGACAGGCTCCCTGTTCTGCGAGCAGATCCGCGCGGCCCACAAGAGCTTTCCATTTCTGGAGGCCACCGGCGAGGCCGGCGCCGGCAAGACCACGCTGCTGACCTTTCTCTGGAAGCTGTTCGGGCGTGAATACGAAGGCTTCGACCCAAGCAAGTCGTCCATCGCGGGCCGTTCGCGTGCCATGGGTCAGGTAGCCGGCATGCCGGTGGTGCTCATCGAGGGCGACCGCAACAGCCCCGACAAGGCCCACGCCAAGTCCTTCGACTGGGATGAGCTGAAGGACTTCTTCGGGGGAGGCACGTTGCGCACGAGGGGCGTCAAGAATGGTGGCAACGACACCTATGAGCCGCCGTTTCGCGCCACCATCTGCATCAGTCAGAACGCCGACGTGAATGCCAGCGAGGCCATTCTCACCCGAATCGTGAAGCTGCATTTCAAGCGGCCTGTGGTCACCAGCGAGAGCCGTGCCGCCGCTGACAACCTGAACATGATGTCTGTCGATGCCGTCAGCCACTTCCTGATCAAGGCCGTCCGCAGCGAAACCAAGATTCTGGAGCGGTTCAACGAGCGTGTGCGTGTTCACGAAGGCATTCTGCGAGGCCTGAGAGACATCCGCATCGAGCGAATCATCAAGAACCACGCGCAGATGATGGCGCTGCTCGACTGCCTGCCCCTGCTGGTGCCCATCAGTGCCGCGCAGCTTGAAGAAACCCAACGCACCCTCACCCTCATGGCGCTCGAGCGCCAGCGCGCAGTCAATGCCGACCACCCGCTGGTGACCCAGTTCTGGGAGGTCTACGACTACCTGGAGCAGCGTGCGCCAGACGACCGCCCGGCCGTGAACCACTCCAGCGACCCCGCAGTCATTGCCATCAACCTCAACGACTTTGCCGAACAGGCGGCTTTCCACAAGCAGACCATCGCCGAGCTGCCGCTGCTGCGCGAGCTGCTCAAGAGCTCGCGGCGCCACCCATTTGTCGACAGCAACCGACCCACCCACAGCACCATCCGCGCCTCTGGCGGCCTGACCCGATCAGCCACCGTGAAGTGCTGGATCTTCAAGAAAAACACCTGAGCAAGGAGAGAAGCATGCTGATTCTCAGCCGCCGAGAAAATCAAAGACTGATCATCGGTGACGACATCGAGGTCGTGGTATTGGGCATTCGCGGCAACGAGGTACGCCTTGGCGTGGTCGCACCGGATGACGTGGCGGTACACCGCGAGGAAGTCTATCTGCGAATTCGTGGCCAGCAGGTCTACATGGAACAGGCAGTCATGCGTGAAGCCGATGCCTGTTCGCACGAAATGGCATATGAGCGTGTCAACACGTGATGCGCCGTCCTGGACCTTGCGTTCAGCGAGCCGTTTTTCATGGCTGACAGAAGCCAGAACCAGCGGGTCCGGGTGCTTCCGCCGGTAGGACGCCCAGATCCCGCCTTGGCGCGGCTTGTGCTACCGTTTCTGACCGAACTGGATGCCAGGAATCGCGATGCGACTGAAAGCCGCCCTGTACCTTCGGTCCAGCAAGGACCAGAAGGACGTGTCATTGGATTTCCAGCGCCGGGAGCTGGAACGCCTGGCTGATGCGCGTGGACTGACCATCACTGCGGAATACAGCGACGTGGTCGAGTCCGGCAAAGACGAACAGCGGCCTGGCTACCAAAGCTTGTGCGCTGCCATCGGAAACCCTCTTCGCCCCTGGGATCACCTGCTCATCTACGACACATCCCGCCTGGCCAGACGCCAGCACATTGCGGTCGCCTTCTCGCACCACTGCCAGAAGAAAGGCGTGAAAATCATCTACTCCAAGATCCCCGAAATGGATCCCGTGACCGAGATGCTTGTGCTTTCGGTGATGCGCGCGATGGACGAGATGCACAGCCACGCCTCTCGCGAGAAGGGTCTGGGCGGCATGGCCGAGAACGTGCGCAAAGGCTTCCGCGCCGGTGGGCGCGCCCCGATCGGCTACGAGTTGGATCCACAGGACACCGGACTGATTCGCGACGGCAAGCCGGTGACCAAAAGCGTTCTCAAGCTGGGCCCACAGGCGCCTGCTGTCGCGCGCTACCTCAAGGCCAGAGCAGTCGGCACCCCGCGCCCGATGGCATTGCGCAACTCAGGCCTCCAGATCTCCAGCAGCTCATGTGTCGGCGTCGAGTGGAACGTGCTCACCTATGCGGGCTGCACGGTCTGGAACGTGAATCGGGAAGTCGGCCATCCTGAGGGCCGCAAGCGGCCGCGCAGCGAGTGGGTCATTACCGAGAACACCCATCCGGCCATCATCACTCGCGATGAAGCCGAGACCATCATGGCTGGCCTCGAGAACAGCGACATGGGCAAGCGGATCTCCGAAGCCAAGCGCGGAATGAGCAGCTACCTGATGTCCGGGCTGCTCTACGCACCCGATGGCAGGCAATGGAATGGCATGCGTGATCGACGCGGACCGTCATACCGCCTCCCTGGCGTAAATGGACAGCGCGGTCGGGTTATTCGTGCGGAAGAAGTCGACCAGGTCGTGCTGGGGCAACTGGCCGAGAGCCTGCAGAGCAGTGACTTTGTCGACGCTCTCTACCAGAGCAGCCAACAGGCAACGATAGACGTCAGTCGGCGCGAGGGCCTGCAACGGGATCTGGCGATGCTGAATGGACGGATCTCACGCGCGGTCGATGCCGTCATCTCCCTTGAGGATCCCGCCCCGATGTATCGCAAGATCAATGAGCTCGAGCGTCAGCGCCGCGCGCTCATTGGTGATATCGAACAGCAGAGGCAGGAAGACGAGATTCAGCTTGCCGGCAAGCAGCTCAGTCGCGAACGCATTCGTGATCTGCTGGATGATTTCTCGGAGCAACTAGCGGTAAGCCCAACCGAGCGGGTGAAGCCGCTTCTCGAGTCATTTCTTGAGCGTGTAACGCTGTCGCCGGCAAACCTGGAAATGCAGCTGCACTTCCGGATTCGCGCGAATGACTGCGTAAATGTGGCGTCCCCACAGGGATTCGAACCCCGGTTTCCGCCATGAAAGGGCGATGTCCTAGGCCGCTAGACGATAGGGACGGTGCGGATGCCGACGGCATGGCGCCGGCGCGACGGATGGTAGGCAGCGCCCTTCGGAGGTGTCAAGAAAGGCGCTGCCTGCGCTGTCTCAGCCGGCCAGCGCCTTCTCGATGTCACGGGCGATGTCTTCCGGCTTGGTGGTCGGCGCATAACGGTCGATGATCCTGCCATCGCGGCCGACCAGGAACTTGGTGAAGTTCCACTTGATCGCCTTGCTGCCGAGCAGACCGGGCGCCTCGGCTGCCAGATGCTGGAACAGCGGGTGCGCACCGGGGCCGTTGACCTCGATCTTGCCGAACATGGGAAACGTCACGCCGTAATCCATCGAGCAGAAGCTCTGGATCTCCTCGTCACTGCCCGGATCCTGGTTCAGGAACTGGTTGCAGGGAAAGCCCAGCACCTGCAGACCCTGGTCCTTGTACTTCTGGTAAAGCGCTTCCAGGCCCTTGAATTGCGGCGTGAAGCCGCACTTGCTGGCAGTGTTGACGATGAGCAGGACCTGGCCCTTGAGGTCCGCGAGCGCCATTTCCTCACCCAGGATGGTACGCGCGGTGTAATCATAGACTGACGACATTTTGTTGATTCTCCTCGTTTTTATTCATGTATGTCGGGCGCCGCTCACGCTTCCGGCAACGACGGACGCAGGCGCAACGACAGGGAGTTGAGGCAGTAACGCAGCCCGGTCGGTGCCGGGCCGTCATCAAAGACATGCCCGAGATGGGCACCGCAGTGATGGCAGACGATCTCGGTACGGATCATGCCATGACTCAGGTCACGGTGCTCGTCTATCGCGCCGTCACGTATCGGCTGGTTGAAGCTGGGCCAGCCACAGCCCGCGTCGAACTTGGTCGCGGCATCGAACAGCGGCTCGCCGCAGCCGCGGCAGTCGTAGCGGCCGGGCGTGGTGGTGTTCCAGTACTCGCCGGTGAACGGACGCTCGGTGCCCTTCTGCCGCATCACCTGGTACTCGGCAGCCTCCAGACGCTGGCGCCACTCGGCGTCACTGGTGTCTCGATCGGGTCGCTTGCTGGTCATCATCAACTCCTGCCGTGTGCGCTCAGTATCTGCCCGGCAGCGGGTCAAGGGAAAGTCCACAGAGCATCGCATTTATTCGTTACAATCAGAAGGCTGCCATTCTGACGCGCAGTAACTTGTCATCTTCACAGAGCGTGCCATGTCCATTGCCAAATCCGCCAAATTGAAAGACGTCTGCTACGACATTCGTGGACCGGTTCTGAAGGCGGCCAACGCGATGGAGGAACAGGGCCATCGCATCATCAAGCTCAACATCGGCAACCCGGCCCCGTTCGGCTTCGAAGCGCCGCAGGAAATCCTGTCCGACGTCATCAGCAACCTGCCCAACGCCGTCGGCTACTGCGATTCCAAGGGCCTGTTCGCGGCGCGCAAGGCCATCGTCCACTACTACCAGACCCGCGGCCTGCTGGGTGTGGATGTCGGCGACATCTACATCGGCAACGGCGTCTCCGAGCTGATCGTGATGGCCATGCAGGCCCTGCTCAACAACGGTGACGAGATCCTGGTGCCGGCACCGGACTACCCGCTGTGGACCGCCGCCGTCACCCTCGCCGGGGGCACGGCCGTGCACTACCTGTGCGACGAGGCGCGCAACTGGGCGCCCGACCTTGCCGACATGGAACGCAAGATCACGCCGAACACGCGCGGCATCGTGGTCATCAACCCGAACAACCCCACCGGCGCCGTGTACTCCCGCGAAAGCCTCGACGGCATCGTGGCGCTGGCACGCAAGCACAACCTGGTGCTGTTCGCCGACGAGATCTACGACAAGATTCTCTACGACGATGCCGAGCACATCTGTCTGGCCACCCTTGCCCCCGAACTGCTCACCATCACCTTCAACGGCCTGTCCAAGAGCTATCGCGTCGCCGGCTTCCGCTCCGGCTGGCTCATGGTCAGTGGCAACAAGGGCTCGGCAAAGGACTACATCGAAGGTCTGGACATGCTCGCCTCCATGCGTCTGTGCGCCAACGTGCAGGCCCAGTTCGCGATCCAGACCGCGCTCGGCGGCTACCAGAGCATCAACGACCTGATCCGCCCTGGCGGCCGTCTCTACGAGCAGCGCGAGCTGGCCTGGAAGATGCTCAACGACATTCCCGGCGTCAGCTGCGTCAAGCCCATGGGTGCACTCTACCTGTTTCCGAAGCTGGACCCTGCCGTGTATCCCGTTACCGACGACCAGGCGTTCATTCTCGAGTTCCTGCAGGAGGAAAAGGTGCTGCTGGTGCAGGGCACGGGCTTCAACTGGCCGCATCCGGACCATTTCCGGGTGGTTTTCCTGCCCCATCGCGAGGAACTGGTGGAAGCCATCACGCGGCTGTCGCGTTTCCTGGCGCGCTGGCGCCAGCGTCACGGCACCGAGGTGCTGGCAGCGGCAAACGCCGATTGATGACTTGAAAACGTCATTCGTCGCCCCTACTTTACTAGCGTCAATCCATTGATGGAGTTCTAAAGCCCATGCTACGCATCGTGTTGTTCCTGCTCACCAACCTGGCCGTCGTGCTGGTGGCCGGGATCGTCCTCAGCCTGCTCGGGGTCGGCTCGACTCATGGCGCCGGCAATACCTTGCAGCTGGGCAACCTGCTGGTCATGTGCTTCGTCTTCGGCTCGGTCGGCTCGCTGATCTCGCTGCTGATGTCGAAGTGGATGGCCAAGCGCACCATGGGTGTCCAGCTCATCGAGAACCCGCGCAGTGGCGAGGAACGCTGGCTGCTCGACACCGTCGCCGATCTGGCACAGCGCGCCGGCATCAAGATGCCGGAAGTCGGCATCTTCCCGAGCTACCAGTCCAACGCCTTCGCCACCGGCTGGAACCGCAATGACGCCCTCGTCGCGGTGTCGTCGGGTCTGCTGCAGCGCATGAACAAGGATGAAGTGCGTGCCGTGCTCGCGCACGAGGTCGGTCACGTCGCCAACGGTGACATGGTCACCCTCGCCCTCATCCAGGGCGTGGTCAACGCCTTCGTGATGTTCTTCTCGCGCATCATCGGCAACTTCGTCGACCGCGTGATCTTCAAGAACGAGGAAGGCCCGGGCATCGCCTACTACGTGACCAGCATCATCGCGGACATCGTGCTCGGCATCCTGGCCTCGGCCATCGTGATGGCTTTCTCGCGCCACCGCGAATTCCGTGCCGACGAGGCTGGTGCCGCACTCGCCGGTCGTGCCGCCATGATCAGCGCCCTGCGCGCCCTGCAGCGCGAGCATGAAGTGCCTGACCAGATGCCGGCCGAGATGACCGCCATGGCTATCACCACCGGCAAGCTCGAAGGCTTCACGCTGGCCCAGCTGTTCATGTCGCACCCGCCGCTGGAAAAGCGCATCGCGCATCTGCAGAGCCTGCAGATCGCCTGATCCGCGACCTGACGAAAAAGCCCGCTTCAGCGGGCTTTTTCATTTCCGGCGCGCCTCAACCTGGCGCAGCTCACGCTCCAGCACCGGCCAGACTTGTTTCAGGATCAGTGCTTGCGCGCGCACATTCGGATGCAGGCCATCCGCCTGCATGTACTCGGGTCTGCCACCGACACCGTCAAGCAGAAACGGCACCAGGGCACTGCCGGTCGAGCGCGCGACAGCCGGAAACAAGGCAGCAAAGGCATCGGTGTAGGCGCGCCCGTAATTGGGCGGAATGCGCATGCCGGCGACAATGACGCGACCACCACCTGCCTGCGTCAGACGCACCATGCGCTCGAGGTTGCGCTGCATCAGCGCAGGCGGCTGACCGCGCAAGCCGTCATTGCCACCCAGTTCCAGCACCACCAGATCCGGGCGATGCTGCCTGAGCAGGCGCGGCAGACGCTGCAGCCCTCCGGAAGTGGTCTCGCCGCTGACACTGGCATTGATCACCTGATGCGTCGCGGACTGGCGCTGCAGACGCTGCTCCAGCAGACTGACCCAGCCCTGTCGGATGTCCATGCCGTAAGCGGCACTGATACTATCGCCAACGATCAGGATGGTTGCTGCAGATGCCTGCATCGACAGCAGTGCCGACAGCATCAGACACATGCCCGCCATCAGGCCTCGAATCCGGGATCCCATGAACATCGACTCCTCGCCCCTGCTGGATGTCAGCCACCTGCACCATGCCGTGACCACCGCCGACGGGCCGCTGGTGATACTGCATGACATCAGCTTCACCATCAACGCGGCAGAAACCGTGGCCATAACCGGCAGCTCAGGCTCCGGCAAGTCCACCCTGCTCGGCCTGCTCGCCGGTCTGGACCTGCCAACCCGCGGTGAGATCCGGCTTGCCGGTCAGGCACTGACCGCGCTGGACGAGGATGGCCGTGCCGCACTGCGACGCCGCCATGTCGGTTTCGTGTTCCAGAACTTCCAGCTGCTGCCGCACCTGACGGCCCTGGAAAACGTCATGCTGCCGCTGGAGCTGGCAGGACGCCCGGCCCGTGAAGCGGCGCGGCACTGGCTGAACCGGGTCGGCCTGTCCGCCAGGGAACAGCACACGCCGCGCCAGCTCTCCGGCGGCGAGCAGCAACGCGTGGCCATCGCGCGCGCCTTTGCCGGCGCTCCGGCACTGCTGCTGGCTGACGAGCCCACCGGCAACCTCGACAGCGCAACCGGTGCCCGCATCATTGATCTGCTCTTCGACACCCATGCCGATGCCGGCACCACGCTGGTGCTGGTCACGCACGACGACAACCTCGCCTCGCGCTGCCAGCGCCGGCTGCATCTGGATGGCGGCCATCTGCTTGCCCCCCACGCCGTCACCGCCACCACGTCAACAGCCACGCAGGTGGCCGGCTGATGCGCCTGGCCTGGCGCCTGCTGCGCAGTGATCTGCGCCACGGCGAGCTCTGGCTGCTGTTTTTCGCCCTGGTGCTGGCAGTTGCTGCCACCACCAGCCTGCGCTTCCTGTCCGCCAGTCTGGACCAGGGTCTGCAACGCCAGGCGGCCAGCCTGCTGGCCGCTGACCTGGTTCTGAGCAGCAGCCGGCCGTTGCGCCAGGACGTCATGGATGACAGCCGGCAACGCGGCCTGCTCGGCACCGCGGTGATCGAGTTCTCCAGCATGGTCCAGCACGGCGAACGCTTTCAGCTCGCCGCCGTGAAAGCCGTTGCACCGGCCTATCCGCTACGTGGCGAGCTGCTGGCCAGGCGCGGCGGCAGCCCGCTGTCGCCAGCCACGCGCGTGCAACCGGGAGAAATCTGGCTGGATGATCGTCTGGCGCAGCTTCTCGACGTCGGTCCGGGTGATCGCGTGCGACTCGGCGAGCTCGACCTGGTTGTCACGGCCATTCTGGTGCAGGAGCCTGACCGTGCCGGCAACGTGGCCGCATTCGCGCCACGTGCCCTGATGCACCTCGACGACGTGCCCGGCGCCGGCGTCATACAGCCTGGCTCACGCGTGCAGTATCGCTGGCTGATGGCCGGCGACAGTGCCGCTGTTGCCGCGCAGCAGCGCGCCCTCGACAACCGTCTGGCCATCGGTGAACGTCTGCTCGACATCCGGCGTGGCCGCCCGGAGATCGGCACGCCGCTGAGCCGGGCACTCGACACCCTCAGCCTTGCCGCCATGCTCACGGTCGTGCTGTCGGGACTGGCTGTCGCGCTGGCCGCTGGTCGTCATGTCCGCCGCCAGACCGACGCCGTCGCGCTGATGCGCTGTCTGGGCGCCTCACGGCAGGAGCTCAAACGCCTCTACGGCATGCAGCTGTTCGTCATCTGGCTGGCGGCCCTGCTGCTGGGTGGTGGCCTGGGTGCGCTGGCCTCGGCACTGCTGTTCCAGGTGCTGCAAGGCCTGCTGCCTGATATCGGCCAGGTGTTCGCCTGGCAGGCGCCGCTGCTCACCGGCATGGCCACGGCCAGCCTGACCCTGGTCGGCTTCGCGCTGCCGGCCCTGCTCAATCTGCTCCAGGTGTCGCCGCTGCGCGTGCTGCGGCGCGATCTGCTGCCCATGCCGCCGCGCCTCTGGCTGATCACCGCGCTGGCCATGGCGGCACTGGGATTGCTGCTCTGGCTCGAGACCGGCAACGCCCGGCTCAGCATCGGCGTGCTGGTTGCCGGGAGTCTGCTGGCGCTGCTCCTGGCACTGCTGCTGCGCGGCCTGCTCGCGCTGCTGCGCCGCCACGGGCAGCAGCGCCCGCTGCCATCGGCCGTGCAGGGCTTGCGCGAACTCTGGCGCCACCCGGCAGCGGCCACCACCCAGATCATGGCACTGGCACTGGGCATGGCAGCCATGTTGCTGGTGACACACATCAGCAGCAGCCTGCTCGACAGCTGGCAGAACAGATTGCCGGCAGATGCGCCCAACCAGTTTGCCCTCGGCATTGCCGACGACGAGCGCGATGCCGTGCTCGACACCCTGGCTGGCGCAGGCATTGCCCGTCCGGCGCTCTATCCGGTCATTCGCGGCCGCCTGGTTGCCATCAACGACGAGCCCGTGCAGACCCGCATCAGCAAGGAATCTTCCGACGACGATGCACGAAGCAGCGAGGAATCACTCAACCGGGAACTCAATCTGACCGTCTCGGACAGGTTGCCGGCAGGCAATCGTCTGATCGCCGGCCGCTGGTGGGAAAACGATATCGCCAGCCAGGCGATACATCCGGTCTCGGTGGAGTCACGACTGGCAGAACGCCTTGGTCTCTCGCTTGGCGACCGTCTTCGCTTTTCGCTGGCCGAAGGTGACGTGCAGGCACGTGTCACCAGCCTGCGCGAGGTTGACTGGGACAGCTTCCAGCCCAATTTCTACATGGTTTTTCCACCTGCCGCGCTGGCCGGGTTCCCGGCCAGCTACCTGACCGGCTTTCATGTCAGGGATGACCAGCGCCAGGTGCTGAACACCCTGGTAAATGACTTTCCGGCACTGGTGCTGATTGATGTCCAGGCCCTCATGCAGCAGGTGCGCAGCTTGCTGGCACAGGTCTCGCTCGCCATCCGTGTCGTGCTGAGCTTCGTGCTGGTGGCAGGGGTGCTTGTGTTGCTTGCCTGTCTGGCAGCCTCGCTGGATCAACGTCGCGAAGAAGCCGCCCTGCTGCGCGCCCTCGGCGCAAGCCAGCGCGAACTGGCGCGGCGACTGATCTCCGAACTGGCCATGCTGGGCCTGCTGGCCGGTATGCTGGCAGCCGGCCTCGCCACCGCAGTGGCGATCATTGTGCAGACACAGGTGCTGGACATGCCGGCACAGGCAGACCCGCTGCTCTGGCTGCTGACGCCGCTGGCAGGTTCCGTTCTGGCCATGCTCGCGGGCTGGCTGGGCATGCGCCGCATCTGGACCACACCGCCAGCGCGCGTCTTGCGCGGGGAATGATCGGCTGCTGCCGCCTCAGCCGCTGACCGCGTAGAGCACGCGCTGCTGATAGCCGGTAACGATATCCCACCAGCCTGACCATTCGGCATCGAGCGCGGCATCGCCGGTATCCAGGCGCAGCGGTCGTCCTGCCAGCTCATCGAGCTTGGCATGGGTGGCCAGCACCTGCACGCCGGCACGACCGATGCGGCGCAGCAGATCCGGTCTCAGCTGCTGGTTGCCGCGGCCGATCAGGCTGCCCTGGCCGCCGGTGGGCGACAGCAGCACCTGCATCTCGCCCTCATCGGCGAGGGTGCGCAGGGTATCGGCACTGGCATCGGCAGCCAGCAGGCAGCCATCGGCAATCACGTCGACGCCCATCAAGGTCGCCGGCAGGCCCAGCGCCGCCAGCACGGCTGCCGTCGTGGTGCCCGGCCCGAGGGCATAGCGGACACCCGGCTGCAGACGTTCCAGCACATCGGCGACAATCTCCGCCACCACCAGCTCCTCGACCTCGCGGCCTGAGCACTTCACCTGCTGCAGATAGCGCGGCTCCACCGGCACCCGCATCTCGCCATAATGGCGCGCGCGCACCCGCCCCTGCTGCAGCCCTGACTCGTCGATGTCACGGACCTCGGCCACCTCGACACTGACCCATTGGCCGTCACGCAGCAGCTGCAGCACGGCGGCGGCGGCCTGGGGATTGATGGCAAACACCCCGGAATGCATCTTCACGCCTGCCGGAATGCCCAGCACCGGCACCTGCAGGCCGATGGCCGCGCAGACATCGCGCGCGGTGCCGTCGCCACCGGCAAACAGCAGCAGGTCAACACCCGCTGCCTGCAGTGCCCGGGCCGCACGCCGGCTGTCATCCGCCAAGGTGTGCTCGGGCAGCGACAATGGCAGCACCTCGGCAGCGATGTTCGCCTGGCGCAGCACGTGCTCGCCCATCGCACCCGCCACCGTGAGCCAGTGCAGCGGTCGCCGGCTGCACGCCTCTCCACGCTGCAGGACAGACAGCATGTCCAGCACCCGCTGCTGAGCCGGCGCCAGCCCGGCGGCCGCCTGCGCCTGCAGCTGCTCGCGCAGCGCTGCGGGCAGCTCGTCACTGCCCTTGAACGCCAGCGGGCCGCCGGCACCGGCATAGGGGTTCACCAGCAAACCCAGCCGCAACGGACGCTCCGAAACATCCTGAAATGATTTCATAGTTGGTTACACATTACGGAGGAAAGCACAGGACAGACGCCGGGGTGCTGACTATATTGAACTCAAGGGAAGGCGACGCAGCCACCGATGAAAACGCCGCAGGGCAAGAGGACGTGACGATGATGATCCAGACCGAGAAGAGCATGAACGAGAAGCGTGTGATCGGCAATCCGTTCCAGTTTGCCATTCTGCTCGACGATCAAGGCCATGAAATCGCCATCACGGAAGAGATGATCCAGAAAGCCTGTGATGATCTCGCCAAGCGCTGCCAGTTCCCGTCGGTTCGCCACGCCGCCTGACCGCTGTTTACCCTCTGGCCTGAGTCCTCAATGACTCGGGCCTTTTGTTTTCAGATCCGCCACAGCGCATACGACGCCACCTGCTCCACCGCTTCTCCCTCTGCAGACACCACCACCGCATTCAACGTGACCCGGGCCTTGCTCCTGGTCAGCAGCTGATCCCTGAGCGCAGCCAGTGCAGCGTCATCCGGCAGCATGGCCGTCGCCTTGAAGAGCTGAACGATCGGTCGACGGTAACGAATCTCGGTGTGAAAGACCGCCACCTGGCACGGCAGCCCCTGCGCCTGCGCCCACAGGGTCAGCAGCGCCCAGCCGGTCACCGTGGACAGGCTAGCCAGAGAGCCCGCGAAAGCCGTGCCCTTGTCGTTGCGATTGGGCGCCAGCGGCGCCTGCAAGGTCAGGGAATGACCGTCACACGCCTCCACCTCGACCCCCATGAATGCCAGCAGCGGCATCTCCTCGCGCATGGCCGCAATCAGTGCATCCGCGGCGGCGCGCTCAGGCAGCCTGATCGCGGCAGTCACGGCCAGACCTGCCAGAACGGCTCCGGTGTCGCGGGTGCCGCCTTGTCAGCCAGTGCCGAACCGACATAGATGAAGCCGGCAATCTGCTCCTGCGGCTGCAGCCCGAGGCCGTCACGCACGGTGGCCGAGGTCGCCATCTCGCCGGTGCGCCACATGCCGGCAAAACCCTGGTCATGCAGCATGAGCAGGAAGTTCTGCACCGATGCGCCCAGGCTCAGCCATTGCTCCCAGTCCGGAACCGTCGGATGTTCCTGGCGCGCCAGGATGGCCACCACGATCATCGGCGCACGCTGCGGCATCTGGCGCAGGCGCTGCGACTCGGCTTCGGCACGCGCCGGATCGCTGGCCGCCACCGAGGCCACGAACAGATTACCCAGACGGCTCAGACCTTCCCCCTCGATGACCAGGTAGCGCCAGGGACGCAGCAGACGATGGTCAGGGGCACGGCCTGCCGCCGCGAAAGCGAACGCCAGCTGCTCGGCGGAGGGCGCCGGAGCCCCCAGCTGCGACAGCGAACGACGCGTCAACAACGCCTCTTCAAGCTGCATGATGTACTCCTCCCGTGGCTGCGAGCAGCCGGGCACGCGTGGCCTCGGCATCGGCAACCAGACGTGCCATCAGCTCGGCACAACTGGGCACGTCATCAATAAGTCCCTGGGCCTGGCCGATGAGCTGCACGCCGCGCGCGTGATCACCGTCCTCGATGGCGACCCGGATGCGCTCGACGGCGGCACCGAAATACATCAGCTTGATCGCCTCCATCACGCCCTGCTCACGCACCGAACGCAGCACCTGCGACACCGGGGTGCGCTGTCGCCACATCAGCTGCAGGGACTGCCAAAGCGCGCGCCAGGGCGTCAGCGGCTTGCGTGCCACGGCACGGCCGGTGGGCGTGGCCATGATGCGACAGGGCATGCCGTCGAAATTGCGCGTGACCAGGGTGTCATCCACCGATTTGGCAAGCACCAGCTCACGGGTCCTGTCATGCAGCGGGCTTTCACGGGTCATGGCCCAGCGTGTGCCCATGGCCACGGCATCCGCACCCAGCGCCTGAGCGGCGATCAGGCCCTCGCCACCGGCGAAGCCGCCAGCCGCGATGATGGGCAGCGCGGTTACGCGGCGAATTGCCGGGATCAGCACCAGGGTGGTGACATCACCACCATGCGCCGCGGCTTCATGGCCGGTGACGATCAGGGCATCGGCGCCATCGCGTTCAGCGGCCATGGCATGGCGCTCGGTGACCACGGTGGCCAGCACCTTGCCGCCATAGGCATGCGCGCGACGGCAGAGCCAGTCACCCTTGCCCAGCGAGAAGTTGATCACCGGCACCTGTTCGTCAAGTGCCACCTCGGCGTTTTCACGGGCGCCGGGCATCATCAGCGCCAGACCGATGCCGAACGGCTTGCTGGTGAGACGCTTGGCAAGCTGGATCTCGGCGCGTGCCTGCTCGGGTGTCAGGTGACCGATCTGGATCAGGCCCAGACCGCCCGCCTCGCTCACCGCGGCCGCCAGACGGGCATTGGAGACATAGGTCATGCCCGAGCACAGGAACGGCTGCTCGATGCCGAGCAGCGAGGTCAGGCGGTTGCCCTGGCTCACGTGGCCTGCTCCGGCAAGGCGCAGGCAGCCCAGCCACCGGAACGCGTCGACAGCCAGGCGGCACTCAGGGCCCAGGTCGTGTGCGCCGCCTTGCTGCCCGTGAAGACACCGGCATGGCCACCCGGCACGACATGGAAGGTCTTGTCGCGGGAGCTCACCACATCCATGATGGCCTCGGCCGCCGGTATCGACACGATAACGTCGGTTTCACCGGCAAACGCCAGCACATTGGCAGTGATGTCCGCAAAGTTTGCCAGCACGCCACCGACCTTGATGCGCCCGCGCACCATCTGGTTGTACAGCCCCATGTCGCGCATGACTTCCTGCACGGTCCCGCCCGGATAGTCCGGCATGTTGGTGAACCACTCGTTCATGGTCATGTAGCGCGCCACGTAGTCGTCATCGCCGAGGTTGCGCAGCAGTTCGATGTAGCTGGACACGACCCCCAGCGGGTTGGTCATCTTGAACATGAACGACAGCATCGGGCCCGGGATGTGGAACAGCTTGTCATCCAGGTTGTCGAGGCGGAAGCCGGTGGTCTTGCGCACGAAATGGGCCGGCTTCTCGATCAGGGCCGACAGGCGACCGCTGAGCGTCTTGTGCATGTCGACCGGGCTGGCGATGGTGACCAGGTTGAGCACCTCGCGATCCTTGCTGGAGGCTAGATACATCAGCGACAGCAGGCCACCCATGCAGTAGCCGAGCAGGGACAGCTGCTGACTGCCGCTGTGCTTGCGAATCGCCTTCATGGCCAGCGGCATCCAGTAACCAACGTAGGTTTCCAGCGTCAGGTGCTTGTCGTCACGGTTGGGGGAGCCCCAGTCGATCAGGTAGACGTCGTAGCCATGGGCGAGGAAGTAGCGCACCAGGCTGCGGTCGGCCATGAGGTCGAAGATCCAAGCGAACACGCCCAGTGGCGGCACCAGCACGAGCGGAATGCGGTATTTCTGCTGCTGCACCGGCTGGGTCTTGCCCTCGATGACAACCTCGGTCTCGTCCAGCGGCCGGTAGTGCCGAACCGACATCAGGCCGTCACGCAGGATGGTTTCGTAGGCAGACAGGTCCTGGAGCATGTAGCGCTCCTTGTGGCGGCGGCTGTCGGTGAGCTTGCGCGCCATCGCCACGCCGGTTTCGGCATACTGTCGCGCCCGCGACAGCAGATTCACTCGCGCCATGTACTGGCTCTCCCTGCGGATAAATTAATACGATCGTACCATTATAGAGCATTCATGCCCGGCATTCCTGACCATGGCGCCAGCGATCATCGTCACTGCGACCATACCGGATAATCGGTGTAACCGGCCGGCCCCGGACTGTAGAACGTCGCCGGATCAGCCGCGTTCAGCGGCGCACCAGCCCGGATACGGGCCGGCAGGTCGGGATTGGCGAGAAACGGGACGCCGAATGCCACGGCATCCGCCTGTCCGCTTGCCACGGTGGCGGCCGCCTCTTCGGCACTGTAGCCCATGTTGGTGACCAGCACGCCCTGCCAGGCAGCGCGTACCGGCGTCAGCACATCGCCCTTCTGTTGGTTGTAGAAATCACCACGCATGAGGTGCAGATAGGCCAGCCGGAAACGGTTGAGCTCGCCGGCCAGCCACCCCGCGAGGCCGACCGGATCGCTGTCGCGCATGTCGTTGTAGCTGTTCAGCGGCGACAGACGCAGCCCGACACGATCGCTGCCCCAGACCGCGATCACCGCCTCCAGCACCTCGAACAGGAAGCGCGCACGCTTCTCGCGGGTACCGCCATAGCCATCCGTGCGCTGGTTGCTGCCATCACGCAGGAACTCGTCAATCAGGTAGCCGTTGGCGCCATGCACCTCGACGCCATCAAAGCCGGCCGCCATGGCCTGGCGTGCGGCATGCGCGAAGCCCTCGACGATGCCGGGAATCTCCGCCTCCTCAAGGGCCCTGGGGGTGACGTAGGGCACCTTGCCGCTGGGGGTGTGCACGGTGTCGTTGGTGATGGCCAGCGCACTGGGCGCGACCGGTTGGCGCCCGTCATTGAGGTCGGGATGGCAGGCGCGTCCGCCGTGCCAGATCTGCAGCACGATGCGGCCACCGGCAGCGTGCACGGCGTCGGTGACCAGCCGCCAGCCGGCAACCTGGGCATCGCTGTGCACGCCAGGCTCGCGCCAGAACGCCGAACAGCCGGGCATGGCCATGGTGGCCTCGGCGATGAGCAGGCCTGCACTGGCACGCTGGGCGTAGTGCTCGGCCATCAGGGCGTTGGCGAGATGCTCCTCACCGGCACGCGTGCGCGTCAGGGGCGCCATCCAGATGCGGTTGGCGGCCTGCAGGGCACCGGCTTGCAGGGGCTGGAACAGCGACGACAGATCAGACATGGGGACTCCCGGACAGTGTTGAGGGCGCTGCGACACAGACTAGACAGTCGCTGCATGCCTGCAAAGCCCACACTGCACGCAAAGCGCACACCGGCACACACGTCACCGCCCACTGCCCGTGCGTGCCAACTTCTGCTTTACTCGGCGACTGGTTCTTTTTCCTGGAGATGCGTGATGGCAACAACAACCCTGCATGGCAACCCGGTCCGGGTCGACGGAACCCTGCCCGTCCCTGGTGACACCGCCCCAGCCTTTGCGCTGGTCAGGAACGACCTGTCCGATGCCACGCTGGCCAGTTTCGGCAGCCAGCGCAAGATCCTCAACATCTTCCCCAGCGTCGACACTCCGACCTGCGCAACCTCGGTACGCCAGTTCAATGCCCGCGCCTCTGGCCTCGACAACACCGTTGTGCTCTGCATCTCGGCTGACCTGCCGTTCGCGCAGGCCCGCTTCTGCGGTGCCGAAGGTCTGGATCGCGTGATCAACCTGTCAACGCTGCGTGGTCGCGAGTTTCTGCGCGATTACGGCGTCGCCATTGCCGACGGCCCGCTGGCCGGCCTGGCAGCACGTGCCGTGGTCGTGCTCGATGGCGACAATCGCGTGCTGCACAGCGAGCTGGTCAGCGAAATCGCCAATGAGCCTGACTACGCTGCCGCACTGGCCGTGCTGGGCTGATCAGGCGGATGACACACGAACCCGCCTTCGTGCTGCGCGCCGGTGCGCAGGCCCGGCAGTTGCTGGAACAGCAGGGACTGACCCCGGACAGCCTGGCTGCCCTGGGTGCGCCGGCCGGTGGCCCCAAGTTCCTGGTCATCGCCGCCCTCGACCGTTTCCTGTTCGGCGACTGGCTGCCGCAGCGGCGCTCGCCCCTGCCCGCCTTCGGCGCGTCGGTGGGGGCCTTCCGCCTGGTGGCGGCAGCACACCGTGATCCGGTGGCGGCGATCGACAGGCTGGTGGCGGCCTACTGCGCCCAGCACTACCGGGAACGGCCCGATGCTGCCGAGATCACCCGCCAGGTACGCGGCATTCTCGATGCCACCCTGAATCACGATGACATCGAGCATGTGCTGGCACACCCCTGGCTGCAGCTGAACCTGATCACCGCGCGCTGCCTGGGCCTCGCCGCCAGCCATCAGCCGGCCGTGCAGGCGATCGGCTTTGCCCTGGCCTTCGTCAACAACCTGTGCCACCGCCGTCGCTTGTCCGCCTCGTTCGAGCGCTGCCTGTTCCACAACCAGCAGCGTCCGGCCGACATTCTGCTGCCGGACAGTTTCCGCAATCATGTGATACGTCTGACCCCTGACAACCTGGCGACAGCGACGCTGGCCAGCGGCAGCATCCCGCTGATGATGCAGACCGTGCGTGACATTCCTGCCGCGCCACTGGGCGCACACATCGATGGCGGTCTCATCGACTACCACATGGACCTGCCGCTTCGGGAGTCGCCATCCGGCCTGCTGTTCATTCCGCATTACGAGCAGCGCGTAGTGCCTGGCTGGCTGGACAAGGGTCTGCGTCACCGTCGTACCCGGCATGTCGAGCGCATGCTGGTGCTCTCGCCGAACCCGGCGCTTGTCGCCCGGCTGCCCGGCGGCAAGATTCCCTGCCGCAAGGATTTCAGCGGCTACAAGGGCCGTGACAGCGAGCGCCTGCAGGCCTGGCAAGCCGCACTGTCACTGGGCGAGCGGATTGCCGACGAGTTCCGCGACATGCTGGCGCGCGGTGATGTCATGACCCGCCTGCAGCCGCTCTGACCGGCTCAGTGGCGGATGTTGGCAACCAGATAATCGAGCAGCAGCCGGACGCTGGGCAACAGGCCCCGGCGTGACGGAAACACCGCATGCACGATGCCGCTGCGCGGCGCCCAGTCCGGCAGCACCTCGCAGAGCTCACCGGCATCCAGCGCCTGGCGCGCGATGATGGTGGGCAGCTGGACCACGCCCAGACCATGCATGGCGGCAATGCGCAGGGCCGTCATGTCCTCGGTCACCAGCCTGGGCTGATGCCGTATCAGGCGGGACTCGCCGTTGACGGACTCCAGGCACCAGACATGCTCTCCGACCGTGCCCCAGTCCATGCTTGGCAGCCCCTGCAGATACTCGGGTTGCCGGATTGGCGGATGACGCGTCAGCAGGTCGGGGCTGGCGAGCAGGCGCTGAGGGCTTTCACAAAGCACCCGCATCACCAGATTGCTGTTTTCCAGCGGTGGAAAGCGAACGCGAAGGGCCAGATCCAGCCCCTCGGCCAGCACGTCGACACGGCGATTGGTGGCTTCCAGCTGCACGACTATCTTGGGATGGCGCACCATGAACTGGCTGATCAGCTCGGCGATGTTGTAGTGCAGCAGCGTGATCGGACAGCTCATGCGCACGATGCCCTGCGGCTCGCCCTGATGACGGGCGATCACGTCACGCGCGCACTCCGCCTCCACCTGCATGGCCACGCAGTGCTGATAGAACTCGCGCCCCAGGTCAGTGACCGAGAAGTGCCGGGTGCTGCGCTGCAGCAGGCGCACGCCGAGACGCTCCTCAAGCTGGCTGATGCGACGGCTGAGCGTTGACTTGGGCAGATTCAGGGCCCGGCCGGCAGCGGCAAAGCCGCCGTGATCCACCACCTGTGCGAAATAAAGATAGTCGTTCAGATCATCCATGGTCGTTCCATCAGCGCAACACTGATACTCATCTTTTCTGTCTTGTCCAATACATGTCCAGTGATTAATGTCTTTCGAACGGCTTTTTTGCAAGCATGGATGGAACAGCAAAAAGACCAGACAGTCATCGGAAAATACCCCCCAATCGACAGGAATACGACCATGAGCTTTACCTACAAGCGTCTCGACAAGAACAATGCCGCTGTCCTGCTGGTCGACCATCAGGCCGGTCTGCTGTCGCTGGTGCGCGACATCGACCCTGACAAGTTCAAGAACAACGTGCTGGCCCTGGCCGATCTGGCCAAGTACTTCCAGCTGCCGACCATCCTCACCACCAGCTTCGAGAACGGCCCCAACGGCCCGCTGATGCCGGAGCTCAAGGCCCTGTTCCCGGATGCGCCCTACATCGCCCGTCCCGGCAACATCAACGCCTGGGACAACGAAGACTTCGTCAAGGCCGTCAAGGCCACCGGCAAGAAGCAGCTGATCATCGCCGGCGTGGTCACCGAAGTCTGCGTCGCCTTCCCGGCCCTGTCAGCCCTGGAAGAAGACTTTGACGTGTTCGTGGTCACCGATGCCTCCGGCACCTTCACCGACATCGCCCGCCAGTCGGCCTGGGAGCGCATGACCGCTGCCGGTGCCCAGCTGATGAACTGGTTCGCTGTCGCCTGCGAACTGCACCGCGACTGGCGCAATGACGTCGAAGGCCTGGCCACGCTGCTGTCCAACCACATCCCGGACTACCGCAACCTGATCACCAGCTACGACGCCCTGACCAAGAAGTGATGTGGCGACGCAGCACCTGACCCAGGATCGGCCACATCCCCGGCAGGGATCGTGGCCGTTTTTGCATTCAACGCATGAAAGGAAGATCCAGGATGCAAACGCCCTCTCCCTTCCTGACACCTGATGCCTGCGCGCTGGTACTGCTTGATCATCAGGCCGGCCTTGCCTTCGCGGTCGAGTCACAGGCACGACAAACCCTGCTCAACAACACCCTGTCGCTGGTCAAGACGGCCCTGGCCTTCGATCTGCCCGTCATCGTCAGCACGTCCGCCAGCAAGGTCTACTCCGGCCCGCTGATGCCCTCGATCAAGGCCTTGCTGCCCGACGTGGAATCGCTTGAGCGTCGCAACATGAACGCCTGGGAAGACGAGCAGGTGCGCACCGCCATCGTCAACACCGGGCGCCCGCGGCTGATCGTTTCCGGCTTGCTGACCGAAGCCTGCGTGACCTTTCCGGTACTCAGCGCGCTGGCCGACGGTTACGAGGTCTTTGTCGTGGCCGACACCTGCGGCGGCGCCAGCACGACCTCGCATGAACTGGCGCTGAGACGCATGGAACAGGCCGGTGCGCGCCTGATCAGCTGGATCCAGCTGCTGCTGGAGCTGCAGCGTGACTGGACCCGCCGCGATACCTATGCCCAGGCACGCGCCATCATCGAGGAAAACGCCGGTGGTTACGGCATCGGGCTGCGCTATGCAGCCAGCATGCTGACACCGCCTGCCAGCACCTGATCCCGGAGCCTCCGCATGAGCTGTCCCAGCCTGATCCTGCACAACGCCCGCATCACCACCCTTGACGCCAGCCATCCCGAGGCCACGGCGGTGGCCATGCAGGACGGTCGCTTCCTTGCCGTCGGCCAGGATGCCGACATCCTGCGTCTGGCCGGCGCCGACACCACAGTGATCGACGTCGGACGGCGCCGTGTCGTGCCCGGTCTGATCGACTCGCACATGCACATCATTCGCGGCGGCCTGAACTTCAACCTCGAGCTGCGCTGGGATGGCGTGCCGTCGCTGGCCGATGCCATGCGCATGCTCAAGGAGCAGGTCACCAGAACACCGGCACCGCAATGGGTACGGGTCGTGGGCGGCTTCAGTGAGCTGCAGTTTGCCGAGCAGCGACTGCCGACACTGGACGAGATCAATGCCGTGGCACCGGATACGCCGGTGTTCATCCTGCATCTCTATGACCGGGCGCTGCTCAACCGGGCCGCGCTGCGCGCTGCCGGCTACACGCGTGACACGCCCAATCCGCCCGGCGGACTGATCGTCAAGGATTCGCGTGGCGAACCCACCGGTCTGCTGCTGGCCGAGCCCAATGCCCTGCTGCTCTACACCGCACTATCGAAGGGGCCGAAGCTGCCGCACGAATACCAGGTCAACTCGACTCGGCATTTCATGCGTGAGCTCAATCGCCTGGGCGTGACCTCGGTCATCGATGCCGGCGGCGGCTTCCAGAACTATCCGGACGATTACCAGGTCATCGAGGAGCTGCATGAGGCCGGACAGCTGACCCTGCGCATCGCCTACAACCTGTTCACGCAGAAGCCGAAAGAGGAAGTTGCCGATTTCGCGCGCTGGTCCGGGCAGGTCAGCCCCGGTCAGGGCAGCGGCATGTACCGTCACAACGGTGCCGGCGAAATGCTGGTGTTCTCGGCCGCCGACTTCGAGGACTTCCGCATGCCGCGCCCGGACATGCCGGCCAGCATGGAAAACGACCTCGAAGCCGTGGTGCGCCTGCTGGTGGAAAACCGCTGGCCATGGCGCATGCATGCCACCTATGACGAGACCATCGCGCGCGCCCTCGACGTGTTCGAGAAGGTCAATCGCGACCAGCCCTTCAACGGTCTGCACTGGTTCTTCGACCACGCCGAAACCGTCAGCGATGCCAACCTGGAACGCATTGCCAGGCTCGGTGGCGGGATCGCCATCCAGCATCGCATGAGCTACCAGGGCGAGTATTTCGTCCAGCGCTACGGCAGCCGTGCCGCCGAACGCACGCCCCCCTTCAAGCGCATGCTGGACATGGGGCTGCCGGTCGGTGTCGGCACTGATGCCACCCGTGTCGCCAGTTACGACCCCTGGAACGCGCTGTACTGGCTGGTCAGCGGCAAGACGCTGGGAGGCCTCAGCCTGTATCCCGATGCCAATCTGGTCGACCGCCAGACCGCGCTGGCGCTGTATACCCGCCACAACACCTGGTTCTCCAACGAAGATGGCGTCAAGGGCCAGATCCGGAGCGGTCAGTACGCCGACCTGGCCGTGCTCTCGGATGACTACTTCAGCGTCCCGGTGGAGGAAATTCGCCAACTCACCTCGGTACTCACCGTGGTCGATGGCAAGGTGGTCTATGGCGCCGGCAGCTTCTCAGGCTTCGATCCCGGCCTGCCGCCGGCCATGCCGGACTGGTCGCCAGTGAACCACGGCTCGCGCTACTGGAAATCCGAGCGCAACCAGGCCGCGATGCATGCCCTGGCCGCCGCCAGCTGCGCCTGTGCCAGCAGCTGCAACGTGCATGGCCATGCCCACGGCCGGGCCAGTGCCGGAGCGGTCACGGACGATCAGCAGTCTGCCTTCTGGGGCGCGCTTGGCTGCGCCTGCTGGGCTGTCTGATGCGTGACGGCGCCGTGACAGCGCGACGGCTGCTTCCCTGCCTGCTGGCAACGGGGCTGCTGCCGGCCGTGGCAGGCGCGGAGGCACTGTCGTTCGGCGCCAGCCTGCGCGAGAAGATCGAGCATGTCTCCGACAATCGCCTGGGCGCCGGCGGCGAGACCGATACGGTATTCCAGCATCGGCTGCTGGGGCATGCCGACTGGCGGCCGCAGGCATCGCTGCGCGCCTTCGTGCAACTCGGCGCCTATGCCCAGAATGGCCGGAACGACGGCCCGTCACCGGTCGATGACAGTGCGCCGGATCTGCATCAGGGCTTTCTGGTCTGGCGCCCGCGCAGCGATCTGCGCATCACGGCCGGCCGTCAGGAGTGGCTGCTGGGCAGCGGCCGCCTGCTTGCCCTGCGTGACGGCCCCAACATCCGGCGCGCCTTCGACGGTCTCGATGCCGAGGCCGGTCTCGGCGCTGCCACGCTGCGCGTGCTGGCGGGGCGTCCCGTGCTCAATCGTGATGGCGACTTCGATGACCGGGGGCATCCCGCACAGCGCCTGACGGCCATGCAGCTGACGCGACCGCTGTCAAAGACGCTGCAACTGGAGCTGTACGCGCTGGACTACACACGCGACAACGCCCGCTTCGCCAGCGGCAGCGGCAACGAGGAGCGGCAGTCCTGGGGCACGCGCCTGCATGGCGGCCATGGCGCGCTGACGCTCAACAGCGAAGCCGTCTGGCAGACCGGACGCTGGCAGGATGAACGCATCCGGGCCTGGACCGTCGCCAATGACATCGGCTGGCATCTCCCCCGCCTGCCCTGGCAGCCCCGGCTGGGCCTGAAGGCGGATCTCGCCAGTGGCGACGGCACGCCCGGGGATGGCCGCCTGAACACCTTCAATGCGCTTTACCCCAATCCCAGCTACTTCAGCGATGCCGGCTTCATCGCACCTGCCAACCTGATCGATGTGCAACCCGGCCTGACCCTGACGCCGCGTGCCGACATCAGCCTTCAGGCGGGCTGGAACCTGCTCTGGAAGCACCGCCGCGAGGATGCCGTGTACACCAGCCCGGTGCCCCTCAACCCCATCGCCGGCACGGCTGGAAGCGACCGCTTCATTGGCCAGCAGCTGCAGCTGGCCGGAACCTGGCAAGCCAGCGACACGCTGCGCCTGCAGGCCAGCTACGTGCGCTTCCAGCCCGGCGCGGCCCTGGACGACCTGCAGGATGACGGCATCGATTATCTGCAAACTGCCATCACGCTCACCTTCTGACCCCCAGAGACACGGCCATGACCTTCGCCTCGCATCAGCCATCCGCCTTTGCCCCGCTGCGTGAGCGCGCGTTCCTGATTCTCTGGCTCGCCACCGTCGCCGGCAACACCGGCACCTGGATGCGCGACACCGCCTCGGGCTGGCTGATGACCTCGCTGTCGCCATCCCCGACGCTGGTGGCGCTGGTGCAAGCCGCCACGACGCTGCCGGTCTTCCTGCTCGCGCTGCCGGCAGGCGCACTCGCCGACATCGTCGACCGCCGCCGTCTGATGATCACCATACAGATCGCCCTGGCCATGATCAGCACCCTGCTCTGCCTGCTCACCTGGCGCAACGGCATGACGCCGGAAATCCTGCTCGCGCTGACGTTCTGCGGCGGCATTGGCGCGGCACTGATCGCACCTGCCTGGCAAAGCATCGTGCCGCAGCTGGTACCGCGCCCGCTGCTGCGGCCGGCGGTGGCGCTCAACAGCCTGGGCGTGAACATCGCGCGCGCCATCGGGCCCGCCATCGCGGGCGTTCTGATCGCCACGCTGGGCATCGCTGCCACCTATCTGGTCGATGTCTTCAGCTACCTGCTGATCATTGCCGCCCTGTACTGGTGGCGGCCGGCGCCCGTCGCGGTTCGCGACCCGGAGCACATCGTCGATGCCATGAAAAGCGGCCTGCGCTTTTCCCTGTTCCATCACGACCTGCAACGCGTGCTGCTGCGTGCCTTCCTGTTCTTCATCGCGGGCAGCTGCTACTGGGCGCTGCTGCCGCTGATCGTGCGCCAGCAGCTGAACGGCGATGCCACCGTGTACGGTCTGGCCATGGCTGCCATCGGCGCCGGGGCCATCACGGGTGCCCTGCTGCTGCCGCGCCTCAAGCACCGCCTGTCAGCCAACGCCACCGTGCTGGCCGGCGCGCTTCTGACCGCCGCCGTCATGGCCGGCCTGGCCGTGGCCAGCTCGCCGGCACAGGGCATTGCCCTGCTGCTGATGGCCGGCGCGGCCTGGATTGCCGTGCTGACCACACTCAATGCCACCGCCCAGTCGGTACTGCCGGACTGGGTTCGCGGTCGCGGCCTGGCGCTGTATCTGACCGTGTTCTTCGGGGCGATGACCCTGGGCAGCGCCTGCTGGGGCCAGCTCGCCTCGCTGCATGGAATTCCCGTCACGCTGGCGGTAGCGGCTGCCGCCACCGCCAGCATCGGCCTGCTCGCGCACCGCTGGCAGCTGCCATCCGGCGACCGTGACCTGACACCCTCCCTGCACTGGCCCGAACCGGCGATTGCCGACGATGTCGACGCCACCGGCGGACCGGTGATGATACGCATCAGCTATCGCGTGTCGGCTGCCGACCAGGCCGCCTTTCTCGAGGCCATACGCCCGCTCGGACGCATACGCCGCCGCGATGGCGCCTACGCCTGGGGCGTGATGTTCGACATGGCACATCCCGAACACGTCATGGAGTGGTTCCTGCTGGGCAGCTGGGAAGAGCATCTGCGTCAGCACGAACGTGTCTCGCAGGCCGATCGCGAGGTGCAGGCGCGGGTACATGCGCTGCATCACGGGCATGACAAGCCGGTGGTGGAGCACTGGATGGCGCTGTCGCCGGAGAATTCCGCATACGACGCCACCATGCGACACTAGTGACGTGACCGGCGCTGGTCGAGGCATCTCGATTGTCAGCCAGCGCCCGGCCACGCCACTTTTCAAAACCAGACGACACCATGACTTCTGACGCAAAAAGCCTCTCCGTCGCCCCCATGATGGAAAGAGCATATTTAACATATAAATCAATGCTTTAAAGTTATTCGTGTGCAGTAGTTGCACACGATTTTTTGCACGTTGGGCTATGATTGGCTTTGCTGGATTACGCCAGACTGCGGCCGATAACTTCTGTGCTCAGCGCACTTTTTAACTGTATTTTCGATATTGCTCACAAGACTCAAGTTGGCTCGATCAATTTTGTTCAAGCAGGCCATCTACATCCTTGAGCTTGAGATAGATCGCTGGATTTTCGCCCACCGCCAGTGCCTTGAAGTGCGCCGCGCCGCACTTGATCCGGGCACTTTCTGCATCTCGTAGGTCATCATCGAAAAGGCTGCTCTTGGTCTCCACAACAAAGTACAGCCTCTCCTGACCGTCGCGCTCAACCAGCACGGCCCAATCAGGGTTGTAGGATCCCAATGGGGTAGGCACCTTGAACCAACCGGGTAGCTTGGCATAGACCTTTATAGCCTCATTCCTCTCCAACGCCTCGGCGAAGTCACGCTCAACAGAGGAGTCGTACACCACGTGCTCGTAAACCGATTTCGTGGTGTTTTGCACAAGGTTCTTCAGGTAGCCGGTCAGATCTTCAGTCTCGAAAAGCTCTTGGGCATAGAAATGCTCATCACCCAGGCGCTGGTACTTGATGCCATCAACCAACGCGAGCCGCTTGCAACGGTTGATGGCATCGGCTGCCAGTTCGATGAACTGTTGCGGGTTGCGCTTGAAGTCGTTCAGCCGGTGGCTTTCGGTCAGGGTGCGAGCAATCGTTTTGCGGGTGAGGTGCGTTCGATCCTGCAGCTCCGTGAGAACGTCGGGCAGTTCAACGTCACCCTCGTTCAAAGTGATCGAATCAGACACGGAGATCAAGGAAGCATCAACACCCGCCTTGCCAATCGCCATGCCCGCCTTCTTCCACTGCAGCCGGGTTTTTGCCACGGGGGGCGCATCGTTCAAGGCTTCGATGCAACTCTCAATCAGCTTCTCATTGTCAAACTGCACCCGGTATGTGGTTTTGTGTTTGATTCGATCCCACAAGGCACGAAATTCCGGGCTGACCAGCACCGACTTACGCACTGCAATGGGTTTGCGGTCATCGGCGTTCTTGACTTCGAGCTTGCCTGACAGCTTCTTCAACACCGCTATGATTTGCTGACGTTGAGCCTCGAACTCACCTGGCAGCGACAGGGTGCCCTCCTTCAGGGCAGTTTTCAGCGTGTCCTGTACCTTGCCCTTTTCATTGATATACCCCTCGGCTTTCAGGTGAGCCCACAGGGCCTTGGATGCCTCAAAGCCCAGCGGTTGCACATCACCGGCAGCCTGCACAACCGCAATGCCTGCGAATTCATGGTCTTGCACCACGCCAAACTGAATGCCGGTGTCTTTCTCAATGTCCTTCTGAAGGTTCTCGGCGAACTGTTCATAACTTTCGGTAGCAATCACCGTCAGCGTATTGACCTCAAAGCCGTGCAGTCGCTCACCCTTCTGGTTCACACACAGGCGCAAGCCTCTGCCAATGGTTTGCCTACGCCAACGCTCGGTTTCACGGGTCGAGAAGTTGCAGATCTGGAAGACGTTGGGGTTGTCCCAACCCTCTTTCAGGGCCGAGTGGGAGAAGATGAACTTCAGGGGAGACTCAAAGCTCAGCAGCTTTTCCTTGTCTCGCATGATGAGGTTGTAAGTGTCGTCATCGGCTGCCGTGCTGCCGCTAGTGTCCTTCACCACCTCAACTGTCTTACCGCCAATCTTCTTCTTGTCGATAGAGAAGTAGCCGTTGTGCACGTCATGGGCGGCCATGCTCAGGTCCACCTCTGCAAAAAGGCTTTGGTAGTCTGGATGACGCGCCCAGCGTTTGTACTCTTCCTCGAACATCAAGGCGTACTCCCCCTTCACCGGGTTGCCTTGATCGTCGTACTGGCGGTATTTAGCTACCTCGTCGATGAAGAACAGGCTGAGCACCTTGACCCCGAGTGGGCGCAGTCGCTTTTCCTTGTCTAGATGCTCTTTGATCGTGCGGCGGATCATTTCGCGTTGCACGGCACTGGCGTCCACATCACCCCATGCTTCACCCACCCGCAGGTACACTTCGCTGCCGGGCACCTTCAGCTCCAGGAACTGATCGCCCTTGGCCGTGCGGATCTCACCAATGCAAATGTCGGCATACAGCGGGCGTCCGGTTTCTTGCTCCAGGTCGAAGCCGTCTTGCACCGTGATGACATCTCGCCTGACAGCCCCAGCCGCGTTTTCACGATCCACCTCAATGCTGGCCGTGATGACACCACGCTTGTTGCTCACCGCAAGTAGCTTCACATAGGGCTTGTTGTTACCCCCTTGCACCGTGGCTGCGGCCACCTCGATCTGCTTCACCAGCCGTTGCTCATAGGCGTCCACGGCGTCGAGCCGGTACACCATGTTGTGCTTGTCAACGTGCGTGGCGGAATAGCGCAACGTGCAAAGAGGTGACATGTGCGCCAACGCCTTCCTGCCTTTGCCGTCGATGCCACCATCCACACTTTGTGGCTCATCCACGATCAAAATGGGTTGAGTGCCTCGAATCAGGTCGATGGGGCGCTCGCCGCCCGTTTTCTCACTGGTGCGGTACATCTTGTTCTTGGACTTCTCCCGGCGCTTGGCCTCGTCAGACTCTTCTGCCAATGCAGCAGTCTCATCACCGAACTTGTTGATGGCACCAACCGTGATGACCATGATCTGGATATTCGGGCTGGTCGCAAAGTTACGCACTTGGCCGAGCTTGTCCGAGTCGTACTGGAAGAACTCGTAACCCTTGGCGCCTGGGTATAGCGTTTCGAAGTGATCCCGGGTGATCTGAAGGGTCTTGTTCACACCCTCTTTGATGGCAACAGAAGGCACCACAACCACGAACTTGGTGAAGCCATACCGCTGGTTCAACTCGAACACGGTTCGCAAGTACACGTAAGTCTTGCCTGTGCCTGTTTCCATCTCCACGGTGAAGTCGAGCGGTTGCTTAGCTAACAAAGGCTGAGACGGAGGCAAGCCATTGCGAAGCTGCACCTGCTGCAAGTTGGTATACAGCTCTTCATCCACCACCAGTTGCAGCGAATTGCCAATGCCACCGCCTTCGGTGAAGTGCTTGCCCTCAAAGCTTTGCTGTGCGCGAGCAGTCAATGCCTGCGCGGTGACCGTGAAAACCGAGCGGCAGACCTCCTGACCACGGAACAGGTCACACACCGCCTCGATGGCGTCGATCTGGTACGGCAGGTCGGATTCAAAATGCAGTTTCATCACAGGCTCCGCACCTGCTTGATGCCATGCTGGTTCAGGATCGCAGCCAGGTTGCTCTTGGCAATGTCGTTCTCGAATGCGCTGTCTCGGAAGACGGCGGTGGTATCACCCACGGTGCCTTGCTCCTCGTGCCAGGCGACCATACCCAAGGCAAGAGCCTCCGCTTCAGACGCCTTGATACTTTCGTGCAGGCAAGCCATCAGCACACCAGCACCAACGCTGTTCACCTGCTTGCCAGCGATGTCACGTGTTTCGATGGGTATGCAAAGGTCGAGCCCCAGCTTGAGCAGGATCTCGTAGAGGATGTCATCGCAGGTGCGGCCCGGCTCTAGGTGCTCAAGATGATCGAAAAGCGACGCTTTAAGGTCACTGGAACTTGGATTCCAGGCGCGGATATTTGATGTATCGAGCTTAAATGCCCGATACCCAAGATCCTGCCCCCCCATTGGATTCTTTTCGCGAAGCTTTTTGCCTACCCGGCGAATTCTATCTCGAGTAATATCTGCAATATTTCGATATCCTTTTTTCGATGTCTCGGCTAATGGCTCAGGTAACTGAACAAGTATGCACCTGCGCGACCCATTGTCATCTGAATTTAATTCGTAGGTTGCATGCAGCGTAGTACCAGAGCCTCCGAAAAAATCCAGAATCAAACTATCTTTTCCTGCACCAATTTGAAGGACCCGTTTTATAAGTCGAACAGGCTTGGGGGTAATGAAAAGATCCTCGCCTGCATCGGCCTCCATAATTTGTGAGAGCTCTTGTTTGGCATGACGAGTACTGCCGACATCCTTCCATGGCCAGTATGTCTGTGGAACAACCCCATCCTTCACCTCCGAAATGAAGCGTTTTATTCCTGGGCGATTGTCGCCGGAGCTGCCCCACCAGATACGTCCATCTTTTTCAAACTCTCGGAACTTTTCTTCGCTAATTCTCCAGTAGCTCCCTGCGGGCGGACCGGAGATAACTTTTCCAGAAGGTGTTGTTATAGGATAGCGACCTTGAGCATAAAAGTTTCTAGCTGCCAAGTCTCCCAGTAACCAAGGTCCACGAGGGTCATTGTCAGGGTTTTTATATCTGGCAATCATTTCTTCCGTTCGAGGAAGAGGTACCGGGCGCCAAATTTCGCTGTTTTTGGCGTAAATCACGATGTAGTCATGGTCTTCACTCAGATGAACTGCCGAATTTTTCGGACTATCCATCTTGTGCCAAATAACATTAGCGATAAAGTTTTCGGGGCCGAAAATTTCATCCATTACATGGCGAAGGTTGTGAATTTCGTGGTCCGCAATGCTAACAAATATTGCTCCATCATCGGCTAGAAGTGACTGAGATAGCTTTAGACGTGGGTAAATCATATTTAACCAGTCAGTATGAAAACGCCCGCTTGACTCAGTATTCGTTGAAATTTTTGCTCCGCCATCGGATTGGCCAGTAATATCGAGATAATTTTTTATACTATCTTGGAAATTGTCTGGGTAGACAAAATCTTTTCCAGTGTTGTATGGTGGGTCTATATATATTAAATTGACCTTTCCGCCATAGCTCTTTTGCAGGAGCTTCAATACCTCAAGATTATCACCCTCAATAATTAAGTTCTGAGTAGTGTCCCAATCAACGCTCTCCTCCTGCGTAGGACGAAGGGTGCCAGTACTAGGCGTCAGCGCAATTTGGCGCGCTTTGCGCTTGCCGTGCCAGTTCAACCCGTACTTTTCATCGCCGTCATAGGCTATGGCATCACCCACCAGCTGCTTCAATACATCCACATTGATAGCAGCGGCACCTTTCGTATTTTCAGTCAACAATTCAGGAAAAATTGCCTTCAGTTGGGCAATATTGTCAGCCAAGATGTTCGCGGTCTGAGCTTCAGAGCTGTGAGCTTCGATTTTTTGCATGGTCATTTGGTTAATCTCTTGTGATTCAGCATCGGTGACGAACTCAAACGTCCTGCGGGTTACCCATTTGGTGATCGAAGGACTGACGTATCAGCCCCATCACATAGGGCAGATCGTTGAGGTTTGACACCCCGACCTCCACGTCGCCGTTGCCCCACCGGCCAATGTTTGAAATGTCTCGGCACATGCTCCTGGGGTCTTCGATGTCTTCAATGCTCAGATTCAGCACGAGCAATAAACGCTTGGCTTGTGGCACCACATCGACAAAGTTGGTTTCCGCTTTGTATGCCACGTACAGCTTCAAAAACTCTTCGCTCACGCAGGGGTCAAGAGCGAGAACTGCTTTGCGGAGCGCCTCGAACAACCCTTGCATTGGGCCGCTCGCCAAGTGGGGATGGTCGGTGATGGCGTACTGCTGACTACCCTTGACGGCTGCCGGGCGATAAGCATCCAACACATCAGCAGCGAGTTGCGGCGCAGTCCAGACCTTGGCCGCTTCGGCAGCCAACTTGGTGGCACGTGCCTTGATGGCATTTTCGTCCCATTTTTCGACCTCACCCATCCCCTCGTTCAGGTTCAAGGGGCTGTACTTGAAGCCGATCTTCTTGCCATCCTTGCTAGTGACCTGATCGCGTTTGTAGGCGAAAGGGTGATCGCTGTATTCGCTGTTGTATCCCGTCAGCGTTAGATTGCCCAGCGTGTGCAGCCAGGTTTGCTGAACCCGCTGCCACTCGGAGCCAAGTTCGGTTTGCCATTCAGCCGAAAGTGCCTCGTTCTGAGGCATGACATGCTCAATGGTGTAGTCCTCCACCACCACGCGCTCTTTACGGCCATGGTTTTCAAGGCGACGCAACCAGTAGCTGCGGCTGCGGAAGTTGTACAGGTCCCGCAGTTTGATTTCTCGTTGAAACTCCTCGTCGCTCGGGAAGCGGCGGTACGACGGCAGCAACAGAAAAGCCGCCTTCACACTTTCCAAATAGCGATCCTTCTTCAGGGTGCCACTCATGCCCGCAAACGTTTTGTTCAGTGAGTTCGTAGGGATGGCACAAATCGCCCGGCGGAAGACGTAGCTTTCAACCAGCCGCACGATGGTCAGCACCTCTTCGCTGGTCAGACGGCCTTGCTTCAGGTCGTGGTACACGTCCAGCAGGAAGGGATAGGCCACATCGACCTTCAGCTCTCGCAGATCATGGAAGACTTGCTTGAGCGCACTGTCTTGCTCTGCGCCCAAGGCCATCGCACAGTAGTAAGTTGCATAGGCGTGAATGTCGGCCACTAAGCTGGTGATGTCCCCCTTAAAGCTGGCAGCAAAGCTCTTGAAAGCGGTGTACACCTCACGCACATTTGGGATTTCCCCCGTTTTGGCAGTCAAATAGTGACGCATGAAAGGGTCAAAGTGCACCCCATACGCGGTCTGACCAAAGGCTTTCTCCATGGGCCGCCAGTACGTCTTGTACAGGTCGGTTTGCAGCTTGGGCTCAAGCCCCATCAAGATGTAGTTACGAATCAAGTCGGCCTGACTGAGCTCCAGGCCGGTGGAGTTCATGCTCTCGAAAATTAGCTGCGGGTTGTCTTGTGAACGGTCCAGGGATACGTCCACGATCACGAGCTTGGAAAGTCCACGGCAAATGGCCTCCAGTTCGCTTTGATGGGCTGCAATCAGTTCCTGGAAAAGCTCATAGTTCTCCACGATGCGTTGGCTGGCTTCAGCAGGCATCGGGGCGTTGTTCAGGATCGCCAACAAGGTGTCTTTGTCGGTCTCCGAAAGAATCAACTTGTAGTGGCGCTCGCCTTCCTCATAGGGATTCAGAAGGTAGTAGTTACGAAGCTTGATGGCTGAAAACGACTCCAGCAGCTCTGCCACCTTCTTGGCTTCAAAGTGCTTTGCCAGGGCGGCAATCAACAGAGTACTCGTTGTCAAACGCTGTTGCCCGTCGATGACCATCAACGGCTCTTGCGCCACCACGTTGTCTTGCCCCCGCTTGACATAGACGACTGCACCTATGAAGTGGGCCTTGATCGCGTCGCTACGTCCTGCTCGCAGCAAATCTGCCCATAGCTGGCGACATTGCGTGGCCGTCCAGGAGTAGTTGCGCTGGTAAATGGGAATGGCGAACTGCGGCGACTTTTGTAAAAACAGGAGCAGGCTGGCTTCAGTTGCTTTCACTCTTTAATCCCTTAAACATTGGCAGCGACACGCTGGCGTTCAGCCAACAGCGCCTTGATTTCTAGGTTGGCTGCCACTTGGCGGGCCAGTTGTTTTTCTTTGCTGGCGGCTGAACGCAAGCTGGCAATCTTGGCATCCAGTTCCCGGCAACGCTGCAGTGCAGCACGCCGCTCAGCGGCATGGACGGTCGATTGGCTAAGGGCAAACCGCCCAGATACTTTGGCGGCTTGCCATGCTGACAGCGTGTCCATCCAGCCCTGGTACAGCGTGTACAAATGGGTGCGTGGCTGTTGGCTCATCGCCAACGCCTCCAGAAAGGCGGAGCAGAACTCATCAGCCGTTAGCGCGGCGAACAAGGGCTCCCCATCGAGCAAAGTTTTGTCTGCTTCTTTATGCGCCCAGCGGATGTGGCACATTGACATGAACAGGTTCTCGCCTTCGCTCAGCACCACCACGACGGGGTACGGAATGGCGCGGTGGAGCAGTTCGCTGATGCGCTTCACTTTGGTTGAGTTTGCGGTCAATCCGCCCAAGTCACGCATGGCAACAGTTAGGACAGCCACCTCCAGGTAGGTGCGCTGTTCGTCTTGAAAGTCGGGCACCCCGGCGTTTGCTGGCTTCAGAGCGGCGACCCACGTCACCTGTTCAATGTGGTCCTGAATCAACTTGCGGTCTGCTGCCGTGGGCACTCCGTTTTCAAGCAGCATTTTTTTGGGAACGCGCTGGTTCACCATGGCCGCATCTGGCAAGCCCATGGCTGACACGACTTGATCGGCAGTTAGGCCCTGCATGGCTTTACTCACGCAGCGGCCCCTTCAGCGTGGTTGGGCAGCACCACGAGATAGGCCAGCACTTCAAAGTCATTCGAGCCAGCAAACTCGCCCTTCATGGCGTGAGTGCCACCTGGTGAGAACAAACTGGCAATGGCCCGTTCTTCCGACTTACCGACGATGGACGACACTGCCGCAGACAAGAGCTTTTGTGCGTGGCGCATGTCTTCGCCTTGCTTGGTAGCGCGGTCAAACTGGGCACATGCAGAAGCGTCAGGCAAGTCCCGGCCAAGGCTCATGCGCTTGAGTCGATCCAGGATGCGCTTGGCTTGTGTATAGGGCAACAGCACCGAGCCATCTTCGCCCACGTGGACAAGGTAATGGGGGGCCAAGGGGTAGCCGGGGTCGATGGATTTCTCGGCAGCCGCATCTTCTGCACGTAAGCAAAAAATGATTCCTGGGGGAACTTCGGCATTGATGCTGGTCGTCACGGCAAAACAGCCCAGCGGCAGGGATTCCAGCTTGCCTGGGTGCGCTTTTACGAACTCGGCCAGGTCAATACGAAAGTCGGTCAGCGTGAGGTCTGTGATGGCAACGCCACTGGACAGGTCTTCCAGGTCGATGACGGTTTCCTGAAGCTTGAGCAACTGGTTTCGGCGGTATTCCAGATCGTTCATCTGGTTGCCGGACTGCTGCTCGATGATGTTTTCTTCGCCCGTGGCGGAGATGTCCAGCAGGACCATGCGACCGCTGACGCGCTGCTCCAGGTTGATGTATTCCTCCAGCTCCATGTTGGGCCAGAAGTTGACCAGTTGAATACGGCTGTTGGTGGAGCCGATTCGGTCGATGCGGCCAAACCGCTGAATGATGCGAACCGGGTTCCAGTGGATGTCGTAGTTGATGAGCCAGTCGCAGTCTTGCAGGTTCTGGCCCTCGCTGATGCAGTCGGTGGCGATCAGCAGGTCGATTTCGCCTTCACCAGCCAACTCCTCGGGGCGTTCTTTTGCGCGTGGGGAGAAGGCGGTCAGGATGCTGGTCAAATCACGCCGCAAGCTGGGAAGCGTGGTCTGGTTGCGGCCAGATCCGGTAACCAGGGCTGTTTCAAGGCCCAACTCTGCCTTGGCCCACCCGGCCAGTTGCTCGTACAAGTAGGTGGCTGTATCAGCAAAAGCCGTGAACACCATGACCTTGCGGTTACCGGCGTTGATGGGGTTCTTGCACTTACTGGCGATTTGATCTCGCAATTTCAGCAGCTTGTCGTCCCGCGCAATGCTGACTTGCTCTGCTGCCGCGTACAACGTGGCAAGGCGGTTGCGATCCTCGATCAGGTCTTGTTTCCAGCGCAGCAAATCAACATCGCCCAGCAGCACCTTGACCTTGCGTCCTACCAGCAAGGCCTCAAAGGCCGGGTCGTCAATGTCCACATCTGCAATGTCGAGTTCTTCGATTTCCTCGCTGTGCGCTTCAATCTGTGCCAGGGTCGTTTCGACGTCTTTAAGCTGGCGACGAACGGTCAATGCAAACGACGAAACCGCACTTTCCATGCGCTTGAGGACATTGACGCGCAGCAGGTGAATCAAACTTTCTTCACGGTCCACCTGACGGAAGAAGCTCTCGCCGCCACGAATTTGAGTGCTGTACTTGGCATCATAAGCAGCCTGTTTGTGAGGCAGCACGTAGCGCAGTGGCGCATAGGCTGCGAGATTGAGCCGCTTGATTTCCAGGTTGATTTCGCGGATCGAGCGAAACTCTCCCGCCCGATCTACATCCGCCTTGATGTTGATCGGGGGCAGTCGGTCAGGGAAGCGGCCTGTCTCACTCGTGCCGTAGTATTTTTCGATGTGACGGCGTGAGCGGGCGATGGTCAGATGGTCGAGCAAGGCGAAGTAGTCAAAGCCAAGCATCTCCACCAGCAGCGATGGTGTCTTTTCTTCGTTGGGTAGCTCAAGCCAGCGGTTGAAGGCTTTCTGCGCTCGTCGCGTGGTGCTGTCGATGCTGGCAATGCCATGGTCGAACAGCGCGGTATCGTCCCCTTCGGTCACGAAAGCGATCTGGTTTCGCAAGTCAGCCAAACGGTTGTTGACTGGGGTGGCAGACAGCATCAGCACCCTGGTCTTAACACCCTCACGGATGATCTTTCGCATCAGCCGGTCGTAACGGGTTTCGTTGCCTTGGCGAGGTGACTTCTTGTTGCGGAAGTTGTGCGACTCGTCGATCACCACCAGGTCGTAGTTGCCCCAGTTGATGTGAGACAGGTCGATGTCTCCGGAATGGCCGCCGTCACGTGACAAATCCGTGTGGTTGAGCACGTCATAGTTCAGGCGATCCGGTGCGAGGACATTGCGCCGGTCGTTGGCCTTGTAGAGCGTCCAGTTGTCACGGAGACGCTTCGGGCAAAGCACCAATACGCGGTCGTTGCGTAGCTCGTGGTACTTGATGATCGCCAGTGCCTCGAACGTCTTACCCAAGCCCACGCTATCGGCGATGATGCAGCCGCCAAACCGTTCTAACTTGTCGATGGCCCCCACAACACCATCACGCTGGAACTTGTACAGCTTCTTCCAAACCACCGTATTGCGGATACCCGTTGCCGATTTGACGATGCGCTCCTCGTCAAGCCCGTCGCCACTGGAGGCAAACAGGTGCTGCAGCATCAACGCATACACGCTGGTGGCGTCTCGATGGACAGAGAGGCTTTTGATCGCTGCGATCAGGTCGGCCTTGGCTTGAGGATGCTCCTTCAGCGTGGCCCATTGCATGTCGAACCACTGACTGAGCATTTGCGCCTCAGCAGGGCTTTCGGAAGCCTGAATAAGGCTGAGAGGGTTGCCGGGGGTGACGCCCAAGCCTTCACTGCTGAAGGAAAACGAGCCCAGCGCAGCCTGTTGTGCTGAGCCGTTGCCATCCCTCAGAACCAATGTGCCTTGGGGAATGGGGCCGCTTGCATGACGAACATCAGCTTTGCTCTCCAGCCAGGCCGCCAACTTTTTCGCCAACCAAGGAGCTTGCAACTTGTTTCGGGAAGCCCGGTCGGCTGCCGTCCCCAACAAGCCCAGTTGCTCTTGCTCCGTACCCTTGGTTGGGGCTGTGGAGGTAGGCGGCACTACCAGTCGTGCATTCGACAGATGAGGTAGCTCAGTCAAGACCTCTGAGAAGGCGTACAGAGAAAATGACGGGGACACCATATCCATCCGGTGCTCAGGCTTGAGCCATGGGCGGATCAGATCCAAAACTCGATCAGATCCAGCGTTGCTGACAAACTTCATTGCTGCTTCCCTTACTCGGTGTCCCGATTTTTCTTATTTACCTAGTTCAGGCACCACTGTAGCAATGCCCTTCGACGTCGAATGACCGTTGTAAGTTGTGCACGACGAAGAGAAGAAAAGAGAGTGGTGAGCTTGCACGTAGAACACTAGTCAGTAGTGCATCACGTACTCTCAAAGAGTCTTAGGGTATGTCTGTAAACATAACCCGGCAACATCAAGTGACAAACAAGCTAGTTTGTGACCTAAGGCAGAGACATACCAACTAGCAACAAAGAGCGACCGGCAATTCCTCCCAGCAGGTTGTGTAACGAGGCGACCTGCTCCCCGTCCGCATCTGCCAGCCATCGTCCAGATCAGTACTTGCAAAATGCAGCGTCCCCCTGCCCTGCACCTGATTGATCTGATCGACCAAGCTCATGAGTCGAGACCGCCGTGGATCGTCAGGCTGCGAGAACAGATCTTGCTGTTGAACGCCGGCATCGGTGATCTGTCCAAGCATCACGCCGACTTTGTGATACCGAAACCCTGGCACATAGATATCCTTGAGCCCCGCCATAGCGGCAGCCATGAGCACCCGAGTGTCCGACGTAGGCATAGCCAGCGGGATCAGAGTGGTACGTCGGTACTGCAGATCCTGCTCTCGGAACGGGTTGGTACGCAGCATCACGTAGACATGCTGGGCCAAACCGTTCTGCTGGCGCAGCTTCTCGGCGGCTCGTGCGATGTGATGAGAGACCGCTGAGCGGATTGGCAGCAGTTCGGTGAGCGTCGCGCCAAAGGAGCGCGACGCCATGATCTGCTGCTTGGGGCGCCCCACCTCCTCCATGCTCAAGCAAGACAATCCATTCAGCTCGCGCACGGTCTTTTCGAGGACGACCCCATAACGAACACGAATTCGATCCGGGTCAGCCTGCTTGAGATCCAGGACCGTGAGGATGCCCTCCTCGTTGAGGCGCTTGCTGAGCCTCCGCCCCACCCCCCAGACCTCATCCACCGGATATCCGGACATCAGGCCATCCATCATCTCAGCTGGCTGATCGAGCAGGTTGAACACGCCTCCCCAGAATGGCTGCTTCTTTGCGATGAAGTTGGCGAACTTCGCGAGCGTCTTGGTCTGCCCGATGCCCACACCACAGGTGATGTGTGTTCGACAGCGAATGGCTCTCCGGAGTTCGAAACCCAGCTGGGTATGGTCACGCAAACTCGTCAGGTTTAGAAACGACTCGTCAATCGAATAGCTCTCCACCTCAGGACACATGTCCTGAAGCACGCCCAGCATGCGCGCGCTCATGTCCCCATAGAGCGTGTAGTTGGAGCTCTTGATCACCACGTCATGACGATCGCAGAACTCACGCCACTCATGGATCGGCGCCCCCATCGGGATCTGCAAGGCCTTGGCCTCGGCAGATCGCGCGACGATGCAGCCGTCGTTGTTTGACAGCACCACAACCGGACGCGTGGCCAGCTCAGGCTGAAAGACCTTCTCGCAGGTTGCATAGAAGTTGTTGGCATCCACCAGAGCAAACGCCTGACGCGGCATGTCAGCCCTTCCTGGGCGCCAAGCGCACGAACTCGGTGATGACAGAAGTCACGACCCCGAAGATGTTGAGTTCGTGCTCGACCGTGATCACGGGGTATTCACCGGACGCATTATCCGGGTGGAGCTCGAATCGATCACCCCGCTTCACTAGCCGCTTGACTGTGTGCTTGCCATCTACGCTGGCCACAACGACATCACCCGATATGGGAGGTCGAGCACTGTTCACCACGAGGATGGAGCCATCCTGAATGCCGGCATCGCGCATCGAGTCGCCAGAGGCACGGATGAAGAACGTGGCGATCTTGTCGTGAACTAAACGCTCATTTAGATCAATGCGGCGCTGCACATAGTCCGCAGCTGGCGAGGGAAATCCTGCCGGTACACGACCTTCGTACAACGGCAGAAGCTGCTTGGGCGGATTCCACGTCGGGAAATTTATACTGTCCATATGGCCAGTATATTTAGGACCTGCTACGCCTTGTCAACACCGCATGCTGTGATCTCACACGAAAATAGCTTTCGCTAAACGCAAATATGATTGCAAATTACGCAAATTACTAAAGATCAGCATCGAAAATACAGATATTTGTCGTGAAAATCATATCTTGATGCCGACATATGTCACATATGCGTCAAAAGTCTGAATAGGTACTTCCTTTACACCATTTAATACTTACTATCCTTGGGAAACAAAGTCTTAACACTGACTGCGTATCTGTTTGGCCAAGGATGGGGGTTAAACGCGAATGGAACTTCGACACTTGCGATACTTCGTGGCTGTTGCCGAAGAGCTTCATTTTCAACGCGCAGCCAAGCGGCTGCACATCGAGCAGTCGCCGCTCTCTCGGGCCATAAAGGATCTGGAAAACCAGCTCGGTGTTCAGCTTCTCGAGCGCACGACCCGCTGCACCAAGATCACGCGTGCTGGCCAGATCTTCCTGATGGAGGCACGCCGCATTCTAGCGGCGGTTGAGCAAGCTAAATCCGCCATCAAGTCCGCCTCGTTGGGGTATTCGCAACAACTGCGCATCGCGCTCTCTGATGGCGTACCCATGCAGCGCGTGACAGAACTGATCGCCAAGCAACGTCGAATGAACGAAGAGATCGACATCCGCTTGTACGAGATGTCGGCCACACGCCTGCTGCAAGCAATTCAAAGCCGTGAAGTGGACCTTGGTCTTTCCTTGAACAGCTTTGATGATCAGCCGACGGTATCTTCCTCGCGCCTCTGGCACGATGGCCTGTGCGCCCTCATGCCCGCATCACATCCGATGTCACGCGGCAAAGGATTTTCACTGGCCGAGCTGACACATTATCCGCTGATCCTGCCAGAAGCGCGTGGCACCAATTCCCTGCATCAAGCCATCTACCGCCTGGTCCGCCAACACGACCGCACTCTGAACGTGGTTCAGCGCACGGACAGCGTCAGCCTGATGATGAGCCTGGTGAAAGCCGGCATCGGCATTGGCTTCGCCACGCAGGCGCAGTTGCGAGGTCACGACACGGCTGAAGTTGTCATCAAACCACTGGGTGGCTTTGCTCCAGTGATCACGACCTACATGCTGCACCATGCCCAGCATCTGCCAGACACAGTGCTGCCGTTCATGAAGCTGCTGGAAGACGATGAGCCAGAGATGCCAAGTGACGCAGAACTGGCATGATGGGGACACAGGTGACATGCTGTAGGCGCTGGACGCATGCGGCATTACAGCCTAAAATTTGAACATCATGACCAAGGCAATCAGCCATGACTGAACTTCAACTCAGACAGCGACGCGAGCGTGCAACCCGCAATGCCGTTGCGAGTGCTGCCTTGGAAGGCTTGGTTGTTCCCAAGGCACTGCAGACAAGCTTTCGCCAGTACGTTGAAGGCACGACCTCACTCGAAGAGATATTGCAGGCCGCCCAGGCTCGTTATGTACGAGGATGATGGTCATTACTACCTGACTGGATACTCCGTCAGTGATGACCCCTACGTCCTTCCAAACGGTGTCCTGATCAACCGTCTGGGCTTCACCACCACCGCTGAGCTGAACGCCGCTGAAACAGAACTGGTGACCATCCGGGCCGCCATCATCAGCGAGTCCCCGATTCGCGGCCAATTCGACCTTGCGCATCTGCAAGCCATTCACGCATTCCTGTTTCAGGATATCTATCCGTGGGCTGGTGAACTTCGTGTCGTCGATATCGGCAAGAACGCGACCGCATTCTTGCGCCATCAAGACATCCCCGAGATGGCAGCTCGCATTCATGATGAGTTGCATCAGGAGCAGCTACTGACCGGACTGGATGCACGCACATTCAGTGAGCGCGCTGCGTACTACCTGGCTCGCATCAACCTCATGCACCCGTTTCGCGAAGGGAACGGCAGGGCTCAGCGTGAATTCATTCAGCAGCTCGCCAATGGCGCTGGGTACTTCATCAACTGGGCTGGTGTATCCCAGGAAGCCATGAAGCAAGCGTGCATTGCCAGCATTGACGACAATGACCTAGGCCCACTGCGCCGAATCATCCAAGTCGGTCTGGAAACGCTCTGAAGCCCTTGATTACTGCATTTGGGCGTACAGGCACTTCGTCGTCACAGTGACAAACAGTCATGCCTGAAATTCTTTTTCATGCTCAACTAGGGAATGAAACGGACTTCAGGATAGATATCGCATGCAACCCCATAACGACAATAACGCTGCCTTGGCGGTCCTGATTGATGCCGACAATGCCAGACCTGCGATTGTTGAAGGACTGCTGGCAGAAATCGCCAAGATCGGCGTTGCCAGCGTCAAGCGCATCTACGGTGACTGGACAACACCAAATCTTGGATCATGGAAGCAGACACTGCTGGAGCATTCCATCCAGCCCATACAGCAGTTCCGCTACACCACCGGTAAAAATGCCACCGACAGCGCCATGATCATCGATGCGATGGACCTGCTCTATGAGGGCCATTTCAGCGGCTTTTGCCTGATCTCAAGTGACAGCGACTTCACGCGACTGGCATCACGCATTCGAGAGTCAGGCAGGCGTGTTTACGGATTTGGAGAGAAGAAGACGCCTCGCCCCTTTGTCGCTGCATGTGATCGATTCATCTACACAGAAGTGTTCACGCAACCAGCCAGTGATGAGAGCGCTCCAGCAGTCACGACCCCAAACGTCAAAACACTGCGTTCAGACACGAAATTGGTCACGATGCTGCGGGAGTCTATTGAAGCCGTCTCTGACGAAACTGGTTGGGCAGCCTTAGCACCGATTGGGAGTCTGCTCAACAAGACCGCTAACGACTTTGATCCACGAAATTATGGCTTCAAGAAGCTCAGTGAATTGATCAAAGCAATCGGTCTTTTCGAAGTTGAGTGGCGAGGCAAGCTGGTCTACGTCAAAGATGGTCGAAAGAAGTGATGACGTGACCAGCAGCAAACCAAAATAGCGCAGGGACTAGATACTCTGCAGGCCTCTCGATTTGACCCTTGTCTGCTGGCGAAAACCCCGATCCTTGGCCATGAACGCCTCCAGCATGTGCGGAATCAGCGCCGTGGCATCCACGGTGTCGCCCCAGGTCTCGCTGTGCAGCTGCGCGTAGCGATCCAGCTGCTGCTTGAGTTCGGTGGTCACGCTGATGGTCATTTTCACGGCTTCGGTCTTGGGCAGCGGGCCCAGTTTCAGTGTTGTCATTGCGGCAATCCTCGTGTGAAGAACAATGGTTGGTAAGGCCTGAGCACCAGATCCTTGTTGACCATGACGCGCACCGGGAAGCCGGGGCGGATGGTCAAGGTCGGCTGGATGTTTAGATTGCGGCGGGTCAGCTCCTGCCCCACCGTATTGATGGTCTCCTGCACGCTTTCACGGGTCGCGACAACAACGCGACCATCAGCGCCATCGCGAGTAGGGGCCGCAAGCTCGGCACCCACACCGATCAAGGTCGACAGGGCGGCACCTGCCAGAATGCGGTCCCAGTGCCAATCCACCCCGTCTTCCAGACCGGCATAGCCGGCAGTATCGACCCCGGGCAACCGGTCGAGGGCGATGGATGAGGTGTCCGGCAGGATCACCCGCTGCCAGACCAGCAACACCCGACGCTGACCAAACGTCACCTGGCTGTCGTAGCGACCGATCAGACGCGAGCCCTGCGGAATCAGCAGATGACGGCCGGTGGCCGTGTCGTAGACCGGTTCGGTGGTCGAGGCGATCACCTGCCCCGGCAAATCGGACTTGAGGCCGGTGATAAGGGCGGCCGGGATCAGCGTCCCGGCCATCACCTGATAGGGCGACGCGGGCAATTTCAGGGAAGACGGATTTACGGAATCACGGCTTTCCGCTGTGTCGACAAAGGCCTGCTTGCTGGCCTGCTGGTTCTGGCCCACGGTCGGGTCTGTGGCTCCGGCCGATCCCTGAACAGTCGTGATGCCTGCGGCAGCAATGTCACCGCCCACAATGGGTGCAAGGCCTGCGGCAACGTCCGAGGCACCACGCACCGGTCCGGAGGAATTGCTGCGAAAGAACAGCGGCGACTTGGCGACCTCTTCATGGCTGGCAGCAGCCTGTCCCGACGCAGCCCCCGGTGATCCGCCCTGATAGGTTGGGGTATAGGTACCCGCCCGCTGGGCATCCAGCATGGGCTTGGCCAGATCACCGGGCAACGGCTCACCCAACACCGGCACCTCCGGCGGCAACGCTGCCGGGTGAGGCATCTGGCTGTACTCCTGCGGCAAGGCATCCAGCGTTTCCGCGCGCGCCACGCGCTCGACGTTGTGCAGCTCCGCAGGCGCCTCGCTGGCCGAGCGGGTCACCGGCTGCAACGACCAGACCGTGACACCCAGCAGTCCCAACGACACTGTCCCCGCCCCTGCGATCAGCACCTTGCGGTTGAGACGCTTGACCGGACTGGGCTGCGCACGCAGCGCCAGGCTGTCGGGATCGACCTTGGGCGGCAACGGCTCACTCGCTGTCGTCATGGCGACCTCCCTGACGCAAGTCATCGCGAGCGATACGCACCACCTGCGCCTTCTTGCCACCCAGTCGCAGCTCGGCCGTACCGAAAAGGCGGTCGACAACGTAGTACGGCGCCCGGTAGCGGTAGTTCACCAGCTGACCGTCACCCTCGGGGCCGATCACGAACAGCGGTGGCAAATCGCCTTGGGCAATGCGCGGGGGAAACTGGATGTAGACATGCTCCCCGTCATCGAACGCGCGCACAGGACGCCACGACGGCTTGTCTCCGGAGATGGCGTAGCGAAAGCGCAGCTGCGAGATATCCAGTCCCTCGGCCACCGGTGCCTTGGCGTCTGCCAGGCGGGACTGACTCTGCAAGGCCATCGACTGGTCCTTGGGGTATTCCCATGACGCCGAGGCCATCCACGCCTTCTCGGTGGAGGTCATTTCCAGCAGGTAGGTGCGCTTGCTGGTGCTGATCACGAGGTTGGTCTTGAGCCCGCTGCGGATCGGCTTCACCAGCAGGTTCACGCGCTGGCCGGCGCCAGAGCCGCTGACCGTGTCACCGACGATCCAGCGCACGGTGTCGCCGGCGGAGAACGAGACCAGCTCCTCGCCCGGCTGCAACGACACCACGGTGACGCGGCCCGGACTCGTGTAGAGCTGATAGAGCGCGCCGTCACTGTAGGGCCAGACCTGAATGGCGTTGATGAAGCCCTCCTGCGAGGGCACCACCCTCGCCTCCTCGGTGGCACGAGCCACCCGCGCACGGGCATCCAGCGGCTCACGCGCCTTCTCCAGCCCTTTCGGAGGCAGGCGCTTGAGCTGACCGGGCAGTGGCAAGGGCTTGGGCACTTCGATGACCTGAACCGGCTTGGGCGGCTCCGGCAAAGGCTCCGCCTGGATGGCCTGATCCAGCGGGACCGCAGGCTGGCTGGCGCAGCCGGCCAGCAGAACAACCGCACACACAGACGAACGCTTCATGGTCTCACTCCGGAGGTCAGGGGGTTGATGTCGGCTGCGCCCAGCTCGCGGCTCCAGCTCAGGCCATTGATGTAGATGCCAAGCGGGTTCTTGCGCAGGCGTGACTCGTCACGAGGCGGCTGCTGCACAATGGTCAGCATGGCCGTCCAGCGCTCCTGGCCGACCGGCGTACCGCTGTCGTAGTGACGCTCGATCCAGCGCACCTGAAACGAGGTGTCGCTGGCACGCACCACGCTGGTGACTTCCACCGACACGGACTTGCGACCGACGTTGGCAAACGGATCGTTCTGGCGTGCGAACTCGTTGAGCGTCGCGGCACCTTTGTCCGTGGTGTAGTCGTAGGCACGCAGCCAGTTCTGACGCACGACGATGGGATCAATCGCCAGCGAGCGGACGTTGTTGATGAACTGCGCCAAGTGATAGGCCACCTGCGCATCGGTAGGCTGATAGGGCGTCAACGCCTCGCCCACCGCCCTGACCTGCCCAGTCTTGTCGACCTCGACGACATAGGGCGTGACCATCGACTGGCCAGCACGCCACGCCAGCGCACCGGCCATGATCAGGCTCAATCCCAGGCAGCCAAACGCCATCAAGCGCCAATTGCTGGCCTGTAGCCGGGCACTGCCCAGACGCTGGTCCCAGACCTGCCCGGCCGCCTGATACGGCGTCTCCGGCACCGGGGTTTCCGAATAGCGCACATGCGCTCGCTTGAATCGCATCAGGACTCTCCTTGATCACGCAGGCTGGGGGTGGCGCCGCTGCCACCGTGATCGGCAGAGCGCATGACATGGGCAGTGGTGGTGACGCCTTGGGCGATGCGTTGGTTGCGCTGCAGGCGTTGTGCCCATGCAGGTTGCTGTGCGGCTGGCTGACCCGATGACGCCCCCTCGGGCCCGTCATTGCCGCCTTGGAAACGGCCCTTCACGGCTGCCGCTCCGCTGCGAGCGACCTGTGCCATGCCTGCGACGGCACCCTTGAAGCCACCTGAGGTGGTGGCCTGCCCGGCGGCATAGGCGTCGCGGGCACCGGAGGCCATCGAGCTGGCTGAGCGCACGGCGCTCCCAGTCGCTGACGCCGCAAGCTTGCCGGCACCAAGCGCAGCTGCCCCGCCGCCGACAGCAATCGCGGAGGCGCCCAGCGTCGCACCGGCCGCTGCACCCGCGCCCAGCTGGGGAGCGCCCGCGATCAGACCACTGGCGATGCCCGGTCCGAAGATCCCCAGCGCGAACAGCGACAGCGAGGCCAACATCAGGGCCAGAGCCTCGTCGATGGACGGCTCGGCATTGGGCGGCGCCTGGAACTCGCCAAAGATGGTCGTGCCGATGCCGACGATGACGGCCAGCACGAGTACCTTCACACCGGCCATCATCACGTTGCCGAGCACGCGCTCGGCGAGGAAGCTGGTCTTGTTCCAGAGCGCGAATGGCACCAGCACAAAGCCGGCCAGCGTGGTCAGCTTGAACTCGATCAGCGTCACGAAAAGCTGAACGGCCAGGATGAAGAAACTGATGATCACGATGACCCACGCCAGAAACAGCACGGCGATGGTGTCGATGTTCATGAAAAAATCCGGAAAACCGGACAGCGTGCGGATGTGCTCCATGATCGGCCGGCCTGCATCGATGCCGACCTCGGCCAGCCGTCCCGGCTGCAGCAGCTCGGCCTGGGTCAGCGTGCCCCCGGAGGCCACCAGCCCCAGACCGGCAAAGCTGTTGAAGATGATGCCGGCGAGCTGGTTGAAGTTGGTGATGATGAACGCGAAGGCGCCGACGTAGAGGATCTTCTTGATCAGCTTGCCCATCACCTCGTCACCCGCCATGGCCCAGAACAGGCCTGCCAGCGTCATGTCGATGACGATGAGGGTGGCGCTCAGCCACGCCACCTCCCCGCCCACCAGCCCAAAGCCGGAATCGATGTAGCGCGAGAAGACATCCAGAAAGCGGTCGATGACGCCGATGTCATTCATGGCTCACCCCGCCACCCGGTGTGTAGCGGGTCTGCCCGTTGCCCCAGAAGCGGCGATGCTGCGCGTCGCTGACAACAGCACAGACCTTCTCGCTGACCTCCTCGCGCCGGTCCCGGCAATACGCCTGCAAGGCACGCAGCCGGTCCGGATTCGCGAGCAGGTACTCAACCGTCACCTCCGGGGCTGGCTGGCCACAGCCGGCCAGCCCCAGGACCCACGCCATCAGCAGGAGACGAGTTCGCATGATTGTCCCCTCAGCGCTCGTAGAAGGTGACGGGCTGCGGGGTGTAGCGCGTGGAACCGCTGTCGAAACGGCGACGCACTTCACGCGAACGCTCCTGCGCCGCGACCTGACGGGCCTGCTCCAAGACATCCGCACGACCTTGCGTGATCTGCAGCTGCTGGGCCTGAATGGCCTGCCGGGACTGCAAGGCGAGCAGCTGGTTGGTGGCCTGGGTAGCCTGCAGGTTGCCGGTAGCACCTTGGCTCTGCGCGACCAGCTCACTCAGCATGGCCTCATCAGCTGCGAAGTTCTGTGCCGACTGCGCCTGCATCTGCAGGCTGGTGCGCAGCGCTTCAAGCGAGTTCTTCCAGCGCTCGCGCGCATCCACGGCCATCTGGCTGCCGGAGACCGTTGTGCCGTAAGCGTCCGGGTAAAGCCGCGCGAACGTGGTATCGGCCTGACTGACCTCGTAGGCAAGCCCTTGGGCCTGCTGGATGAGTCGGTTGGTGGTCGCCAGCGTGTTTCGCAGGCGCGCACTGGCGTCATAGTCCAGCCCGGCGAGGTTGCGCGCGTCGTTGCTTAGCATGCGCGCCTCGTTCTGAAGCTGAGTGATCTGGTTGTTGATCTGCTCCAAGGTGCGGATCGCGATCAGCAGATTCTGGGAGAAGTTGCTGGGATCGAACACGGTCATGGCCTGAGCCGGCTGACTGAGACCGAGTACCAGGGCAATGGCGACGGAAAGTGGCTTGTTCATGGTGTCTGCTCCGGGGAGTGGTGATTGGCCAGCAGGTCTGCGGCCCAGGTCAGCCCGACGCGCTGCAGCCAGGCGCGGGCAAAGTCGGATGGCGGGGTGTCAGCCAGCACGGCGGTGATCGCCTGCTGATCTTCCGGGCGTGACGCGGCGGCAAAGGCCAGCGCCACCGGTCCGAGGCCCAGCTCGAAGACGCGGTTGCCGAGACGGGACTGGTAGTAGTACTCGCGCTTTGGGGTTGCCCGAGCGATCAGCTGGATCTGGCGGTCGTTGAGTCCGAAGCCTTGGTAGATCCCCTGCAGCTGTGGCTCCACCGCCTGCGGGTTGGGCAGGAAGATACGGCTGGGGCAGCTTTCAATCAGGGACGGCGCGATGCTGGAGCGCTGGATGTCGGCCAGCGACTGGGTGGCAAAGATCACCGACACATTGCGCTTGCGCAGCGTCTTCAGCCACTCACGGATGCGGATGGCGAAGGCCGGATCGTCGAGAAACACCCAAGCCTCATCGAGGATGAGCAGCGTCGGGGCGCCATCGAAGCGCTCTTCCAGCCGCTTGAACAGGTAGCTGAGCACCGGCAGCACGGCAGAGGGGCTGTGCATCAGCTCCTCCATCTCGAAGCACAGCACGTCCGATACCGAAAAGCGGTCACGCTCTGCGTCCAGCAGCCGCCCGAACGGACCACCCAAGGTGTAGGGCTGCAATGCCGTGCGCAGCGCGTTGGACTGCAGCAACACGGACAGCCCCGTGAGCGTGCGCTGTTCGACCGGAGCAGAGGCCAGGCTGGTCAGTGCCGACCACACCGCCTCCTTGACCTCCGGGGTGATGGTCACGCCTTCATGGGTCAGCAGCCCGGTCAGCCACTCGGCTGCCCAGGCACGCATGCCCTCCTCGTCGATGCGCGCCAGCGGCTGAAACGCCATTCCGCCTTCCAGCGTCAGCTCGTAGTGGTCGCCACCCAGCCCCAGCACCGTGGCGCGGGCGGAGCCCCCCTTGTCGAAGATGAACAGGCGCGAACCGGCGTAACGACGGAACTGCAGCATGAGCGTGGCCAGCAACACTGACTTGCCCATGCCCGTCGGCCCCACGACCAGCGTGTGACCGACATCGCCGACGTGGGTCACGAGCCGGAACGGCGTCGAGCCCTCGGTACGGGTCACCATCAGCGGTGGCGCCGCCAGATGGTCGTTGCGCTCAGGGCCTGCCCACACGGCTGAGACCGGCAGCAGGTGGGCCAGGTTCAAGGTCGAGATCAGCGGTTGGCGCACATTGGCGTAGCACTGGCCGGGGATGGTGGACAGCCACGCATCCACGGCATTCAGGCTTTCCGTAAGCGTGACAAAGCCACGACCCTGGATGACGCGCTCGATGGCGCGGCGCTTCTCGTCCGCGCGCTCGGGATCGGCATCCATCACCACGACCGTGGCCGTGACGTAGCCGAAGCTTACGGAATCGCCGCCCAGCTCCTGCAAGGCCGCATCAGCGTCCGCCGCCTTGTTGTCGGCATCGCTGTCGACCAGCGGGCTCTCTTGCTGAAACACGGTTTCCCGTAAAAGCGTGAGCACGGATTTGCGCTTTGCAAACCATTGCCGACGCAACCGGGTCAGTTCTCGCTCCGCCTCGGCCTTGTCGAGGCACAGGTAGCGCGTGCTCCAGCGGTAGTCGAAGCCCAGCCGGTTCAGCTCGTCGAGCAGCCCGGGCCAGGTCGAGGTGGGAAAGCCGCGAACCGAGACCATACGCAGGTGCTGATCCCCCAGCATGGGCGCCAAGCCCCCGCTGAGCGAGACATCGGTGAGCAGTGCATCAAGGTGGAATGGCACGTCCGGGACACGGACAGGATGGCGCCGCGTCGATACCGTGCCGTGCAGGTAGGTGAGCGTGGCTTCGTCATCCAGCCAGCCCAGCTCCGGCATGACCGTGTCGAGCAAATCCAGAAAGCGGTCGGTTTCGGCGATGAAAGTCTGCAGCTGCTCGCGCCAGTTCACGCCCGTCTGGCCACCATGCTCGTAGAGCAGGTTGCCAGCCTTGGCCCGCGACTCCTCGGGCGGCAGGTAGACCAGCGTGACGTGATAGCGACTCTCGAAGTGGCTGCTCGCCTCCTCGAAGGCAGCCTTGCGCTCCTGCTCCACCAGCCAGGACAACCCCTCCGGAAAGCGAGACTCGGGGTAGCCCGCCGCCGGCTCGCGTGCAGCCTCGACAAACAGGCTCCAACCCGACCCCAGCCGGCGCAGGGCGTTGTTGATGCGCGCGGTGGTGGCGACCAGCTCGCTCTCGGTGACGCTGTCGACATCCGGCCCGCGAAAGCGCGCGGTGCGCTGGAAGGAGCCATCCTTGTTGAGCACGACGCCGGGCGCCACCAGACCGGCCCACGGCAGCCAGTCCGCCAGTTGGGCGGGACGTTTTCTGAACTCGGCGAGATTGATCATGGCGACCTCACGCGTCGAGCAGCGACTTGTGCTTTAGATGCCGGGCGAACACTTCCATGAACTGTGCATCCTGCTTGGCGCCCCACACGGCCAGCGTGTGCCCGGCCAGCCACAAGGCCAGACCGGGCAGCCAGAGCTGCAGCCCTAGTCCTACAGCGGCTGCCAGCGTGCCGTTGACCACGGCAACGGTGCGCGGCGCACCGCCCAGCAGGATGGGCTCGGTCAGCGACCGATGCAGGGGCACCTCGAAGCCCGGCGCGATGGGTAGGCTCATGACACCACCGCCCCGCCGGAGAAGCTGAAGAAGGCCAGGAAGAACGACGAGGCTGCGAAGGCAATCGAGAGCCCGAAGACGATCTGGATCAGCTTGCGAAAGCCGCCGCTGGTGTCACCGAAAGCCAGCGCGAGGCCGGTCACGATGATGACGATGACCGCCATGATGCGGGCCACCGGCCCCTGCACCGAGTCCAGTACCGACTGCAGCGGGCCTTCCCACGGCATGTTGGAACCAGCCGCCTGTGCGGCTGAGCTCAGCATCAAGTTGATGAGCAGCAGGCCGGCGGCCTGTGATGCACGGGAAAGCGTGTTTCCGTAAAAGCGTGAATGCGTCATGACGTAACTCCGGGTTCGGCAGGGATGGCAGTAAGGGCGTAGCTGTGGGCATCAAAGCCGGTCACGCAGGCGATCTCCTGCACGCGGCGCTCGCGTCCGCGACCGGCAATGAAGACGATGACGTTGACCGCCTCGGCGATCAGCGCGCGGGGTGGCGTCAGCGCCACCTCCAGAATCAGCTGCTCCAGGCGCGTGAGTGCACCCATGGCGGAGCCGGCATGAATGGTGGCAACGCCACCGGGATGGCCCGTGCCCCAGGCCTTGAGCAGGTCCAGTGCCTCGGCACCCCGAACCTCGCCGACGACGACACGATCCGGGCGCAAGCGCATGGTTGAGCGCACCAGGTCGCTGATGGACACCACACCGGGCTTGGCACGCAGCGACACGTGATCCGGCGTGCTGCACTGCAGCTCCAGCGTGTCTTCCAGGAGGATGACGCGGTCGCCCGTGACCGCCATCTCGGCCAGCAGCGCATTGGCCAACGTGGTCTTGCCGGAGCTGGTGCCGCCGGCGATTAGGATGTTTAGTCGGCGCTGTACGGCCTTGCGCAGAAAATCGGCCTGCTCGACCGTGATGATGTGTTCGCTGACGTAGTGCTCCAGCCGGATCACGCCGACCGCACGCTTGCGGATGGCGAAAGTTGGTGCCCGCACCACCGGTGGCAGCAGCCCCTCGAAGCGCTCGCCGGTCTCCGGCAGCTCAGCCGACAAAATGGGTGCGCTCGCATGCACCTCAGCTCGGACATGGGCCGCGACCAGTCGGATGATGCGCTCGGCATCCGCCGGCGATAGGGACAGACCAACCGGCGCCCTGCCCGCACCCAGCTTGTCCAGCCAGAGCGTGCCGTCCGGGTTGAGCATGACCTCGACGACCTCGGGGTCATCCAGTGCCGCCGTGATGGTCGGCCCCAGCGCCGTGCGCAGCATGCGGATGCGCCGGCTCAACGCCTGCGACTCGCTGCTCTCCGGCAGAGCGGTGACGGCGCTGTTCATGCCAGCCGCTCCTCGTCCGGCGCGCCCGCACCCGGTGCCGCCGGATCGTCCATTGCGAAGAACTGCCCGGCATCCGGGAAGACCTCTTCATGGACTTCCTTCACGAGACTGCGGCCCCGCATCAGGTTGCGACCCAGCTGTTCGATGAACTGCTGAAAGCGCAGGCGGCCCTGTGCACGTGCCGCCTCCTGCTGGGCCTCCGGCACGGGGGCCGAGACTGTCAGGAAGTAGCGGACATAGAGCGCCAGCGTCTCGATGAGGATGGTCTGGTCGCGCTCCAGCTTGTCGAACTGGTTCGACAGTCGATCCAGCCGCTTGGCGAAAGCGGCATCGCGCCGATCCGCCGCATCAGGTGACAGGAAGGACGCCAGGGCAGCAGCGATGATCGACGACTTGGACAGGCCTTTCATGGTGGCCAGCTCATCGAGCCGGCGCGCGTGATCAGGCTCGATGAAGATGTTCAGGCGGGCGCGGCTCATAGCGAGATTCCATCGTTGGGATCAAGGGCAGCCAGTCGCGAAGCGCGATTGGTCTTAAGAACGGGTCGCGGGGCGTTGGCAGCCGCTTCGTCATCGAGCAGACCGACATCGGTCAGCGGCTTGCTGGCCATGCCCGGCAGATCGCTACCGCCAGGCAGACCGGATGCCAGCAGCGAGCCGTCGTTGTCCGCAAACAACGCCAGCTGACCGGCCCAGTCATTGGGTCGTGCCGCCGGGGCGTCGCGATAGTCACCATCCACCAGCTCGGGCGGTGGCACGACGCGGGTCATGAAATTGCGATCGTTGAAGTAGCGGATCTTCTTGGCGCGTACCGGGGGATAGCCGGAGACCATGACCACGGCCTCATCGGGTGGCAGCTGCATCACCTCGCCCGGCGTCAGCAGCGGTCGTGCCGTCTCCTGACGGGACACCATGAGATGCCCCAGCCACGGCGCCAGCCGGTGGCCGGCGTAATTGCGCTGCGCCTTCAGCTCGGTGGCCGTACCCAGGGCATCTGAGATGCGCTTGGCGGTGCGCTCGTCGTTGGTGGCAAAGGCAATGCGTACGTGACAGTTGTCGAGGATCGCGTGGTTGGGCCCGTAGGCCTTGTCGATCTGGTTCAGCGACTGGGCGATCAGGAACGCCCGCAAGCCATAACCAGCCATGAACGCAAGCGCGCTCTCGAAGAAGTCGAGCCGGCCCAGTGCTGGGAACTCATCGAGCATGAGCAGCAGCTTGTGCTTGCGTGCGATGCCGTCGCTGCCATCCAGCGACTCGGTCAGGCGGCGACCGATCTGGTTTAACAACAGACGGATCAGCGGCTTGGTGCGGCTGATGTCCGACGGCGGGACCACCAAGTACAACGACACCGGATGTTCAGCACTGATCAGGTCTGCGATGCGCCAGTCGCACCGCGAGGTCACCTCGGCCACGGTCGGATCACGATAAAGCCCGAGGAAACTCATGGCCGTGGACAGCACGCCGGAGCGCTCGTTCTCGCTCTTGTTCATCACCTCACGAGCCGCTGACGCCACCACCGGATGGGCCCCCTCCGGCAGGTGCCGGGTGGTCATCATCAAGTGCAGCGCGTTCTCGAAGGTGCGGGCCGGGTCAGAGAGGAAATTGGCGACACCGCGCAGCGTCTTGTCGCTACCGGCATAGAGCACATGCAGGATGGCGCCGACCAGCAAGGCATGGCTGGTCTTCTCCCAGTGATTGCGCTTTTCCAGCGCGCCCTCAGGATCGACCAAAATGTCAGCGATGTTCTGCACGTCGCGGACTTCATGAGTGCCGCGACGCACCTCAAGCAGCGGGTTGTAGGCAGCCGAGTGCGTATCGGTGGGGTTGAACAGTACGCAGTGTGAGAACCGAGAGCGCCATCCGGCGGACAGAAACCAGTTCTCGCCTTTGATGTCATGGATGACGGCAGAGCCTGGCCAGGTCAGGAGCGTTGGCACAACCAAACCCACGCCCTTGCCCGAGCGTGTTGGAGCAAACGCCATGACATGCTCAGGCCCGTCGTGCCGCAGGTAGCTCGCCTCATGGCGGCCCAGGAACACCCCAGCGGTGCCGGTCAGGCCGGCGGTGACAACCTCATCATCTGCCGCCCAGCGCGCTGACCCGTAGGTGGTGACGAGTTGCGATTGCCTGCTCCGCCAGACTGAAAGGCCAATCGCGACAGCCACCGCGACCAGACTGCTGCCTGCGGCAATCAGACCGCCTGTGGCGAAGACATGCGGGGCATAGACGTCGTAGAAGTACCACCAGTGCAGGAACTGCGCGGGATAGAAGACCGGGTAATCAGCGAGGAGGAACCACGGGGCTCCGAGCTCGGGCTGAAAGGCCAGTGCCGTGGCGACGTACTGCGTCGCGCCCCAGGTTCCCAGCAGCACAATGCCGAGGACCAGCAGCATCTGACCAACCAGCACACCGGACGCCTGCATGGCGAACTCCCGACCCAGACCATGCGGCACAGGAGGTCCGTGCCGTTATGGCAGGGTCAGGGGCGTGAGGCGTGCTGGACAAATTCCTATTGGGCAACAATTATTGCGCTCTTGATCAATTCAGGCTTTCCATCCCACACCGAGAACATGCATCTACAACTTGGACATCAATACATCTAAAGCGGCTAAGCAAAGTACCTTGCCTAACTCCATAAGATCAATGAAGTTGCCCGAAGTGCAAAAATAAGATATTTAGCCACTAGAACCTAAGACTGAGTTTAGATAGCCTTAATATTAGCCAACATAAAATCTGATAAAAAGAAAATAAATATCAAAAGGAATGCACATGTCAAGTTATTGTTTTATTGCTCCAGACGCACTTGAACTCATAGAAAGAGCACAAATAAAAGAGAATATTGAAAGCTTTTCAGAAGGCAACAAGAAGCAAACATATGTTTTATGTCGCCCTCTTTCTAAAGATGACGCAACCTATGACTATGACGATGCAGTTGTCATATTTTCATCCGGTCATCGACCATTTTTTATAGATCTTGGAAATAACCCAGAAGCTTTCGAGGAATACAAAGCCGATTTTCTTGAAGATGTTTCTTTTTTGTCAGAAAAGTTTAAGTATAGAGAGAAGATTGGTCGCAAAAAAAATTGGATGTTACTCTTTGAAACCCTCGATCCTAGTAATTTAAATATCGAGTCATTAGCAGTACAGAGCCCACCCGATGGTCGTCGTGTAGACCTGATAACCTCGTTAGTAGTTGGAAGCATTAATGATGTATCAAAAATAAGTTTAGAAGCAACAGACCTTCTAGAATCCGTCAAATCAAAAATAATACTTTTTGATACTGATCAGACAAGTTTTGTTTTTAGATCAAGCGGCAGCAGAAAATTTGTAATTCAAGGCTTGGCAGGCTCTGGAAAAACAGAACTACTGCTACACAAAATGAAAGAAATATACTCAAATGATTTGAATGCAAAAATTGCATTCACTTGCTATAATAAAATACTTGCCTCGTCAATGAAGGATAGAATACCAGTTTTTTTTGATTTCATGCGCGTTGAAAGGCAAATTGACTGGAATAAAAAATTATTTTGCTTTCACTCTTGGGGAAGTGGGCGCGACCCTCATTCGGGGATGTATCGCTATATTTGCCATCACTATGAAATTCCATTCGGCAGCCTACAAGCAGGTAGTTTTGATAGCCTGTGCAAGAAAGCAATTAAAGAAATATCTGCTATTCAAGAAGAGAAAGACCATATATTTGATTATGTTTTCATTGACGAGAGCCAAGACTTCCCAAAGAGCTTTATAGATCTCTGCGAAATGACAACAAAGAAAAGAGTCTTTGTTGCCGGCGATGTCTTTCAAAATATTTTTCGTCCATTTGATGATGATGTTAATGGCGCAGATATGGTTCTGAAAAAATGCTACCGAACCGACCCAAAAAATCTTATGTTTTCACATGCTCTTGGCATGGGGCTTTTTGAAACCCCAGTTCTCAGATGGTTAAAACCAAACGAATGGGATTCTTGCGGATATAAAATTGAAGAGAAAAATGATCATGCATTACTATCACGTGATCCACTGAGAAGATTCGAAGATATTCCAAATAACTTCGAAAGCACAAGAATTTATTCATTAAAAGAGGGTCAAACAATATCAGATTCAATCCTGGATATAGTTCAAGAAATAAAATCAAGACATCAAACCCTTAAGCAAGGCGACATTGCAGTAATATTCCTAGATAAAGACGGCTATATTTATGATGCGATCAGCGATCTAAAAATTGCAATAAAAGAAAAATTCAATTGGGATGCAAATATATCTTTTGAATCAAAGAACAGCCACCCAGATAAATTTTTTATATCAAATATAAATAATGCAAAAGGGCTCGAGTTTCCATTTGTAATTTGCTTCGCAGCAAATTTAAATAGAAATCCCTCATTCCGTAATGCATTATACACAATGATGGCTAGATCATTTCTTGAAAGCCACTTGGTTCTAGGAAGACGCGCCAATACCGAAGTATTATCCAGCATAAGTATAGGGCTTGAGCATATCACTCAACATGGAGTAATGAACGTTAGAATTCCATCACCTGAAGAAATAGCCAGCCAAAAAGAACTTATAATTTTAAATGAGCAAACTTCTATTGAAGAACATGTGAAGCAATTTTGCGCAACGAAATCAGCAAGTCCAAGGCTTGTCGCCAAGTTAATAAAAAGAATGAATGATATTTTAGAGGACTCAGATTATGACGAGGAATATCTAAGAGATATGCTTGAAGCAGAGTACAAGAGAAATATGATCTTATGAGCATCTTTTATTATAAAGATATACCGGAGTCGAGACTTAAAGGATTTCGGCCAGTTAGAAGCGCACTTGACAATCTTAGCAATATACTCGAGATAGTGGAGCTTGTTAATACATGCGGCCATCATATGACTACGTTGCATCAAGAAAATTTCGATTTTGTAATTTTTACTGGCGACCATTGTCGCGCACTTGTAAAGAAGCCTGACGGCTTCTTTACAATGGCAATTCCATTTCAAGCCATAAATGACGGAGAAATCCTCCGATTCAATTGCGATGAAGTTGGCGAGGAGGTTAGTGGAAAGCTTCTTTCAATCCTAAAAAATGCGATCTCAACAAGCAAAATTCAAATTTCACACGAGGATATTATTTTTTCATTCTGTGAAAGCTTTGACTTAGAGGTGCATGAGGCAATTTATTATTATGATGCGTTTGCCTCACTTCTATCTGAAGATCATGGATACTTCAGATTTGACGATGATGAGATAAATCAAAATGGAAAGATTCACCCTCGGTTTCATTTTGATTTTTTCTTCAAAAACTCCTCGTCAGTTAAGATTGGCATTGAGAGGCCAGTAGATATTAATTTTTTTCACTCACTATTCAACAGGACTCAAGACAGGTACTTTCTAGCGAAATAACAAATCACAAAAAAGGTTCTTTTTCTTTAGATATACCAAATTTAAATCTACCATTAATACATTTATGTAGCCTAACTCGCAAATCGACACTAAAAATCCAGCCCGGTCCTGAGACAGCATCACACAGCCCCATTCCCTCCAGATACTGCAGCCGCCCGATCAGCAACCGTCGGTAGCGTTGATCCGGACACCGCTCTGCAAGCCTCTCCAGCGTCACTCGACCATCCGGCGCCATCCGCTGCAGCGCCCGATCAAGCTCTGTCCAACCAGGTCGCTCGACCTCGCGCATCTGATCACGCTGTATCTCCAACTCCGTCCTTGGCCCAAGCCACCGCGTCGCAATCTCACTCCCCCGCTTCCGCATCCCGGAGCTGATGTACTCGCGTGCGATCACTAGGTCACGGCCATCGTGCTGCTTCCCACGCAGCACGATGTGCGTATGCGGGTTGTCGGTATTCCAGTGGTCTACAGCCACCCAGTCCAGCGAAGTGCCCAGGTCTACCTGCACCTGAATCATCAGCTCGCGGGTATAGCTCTTGAGGTCGCCCAACTGGTCCGCATCCGCCGGGGAGACAATGCACCGGAACTGGTGTCGGTCATCGCGCACGCGACGCTCGAATCCATCCATGTCGGCGTCATCTGTGTGCAGCCCATAGGCCTGCCCTTGCTCTCCTTCTGGCCCGACACCCTCGCGCTCGATGTACCGCAGATGTGTGATGGTCGACCGCGTGCCAGCCCGCTGCAGGTTCACCAACCGCGTCTTGATGACCACGCGCCTGGCCTTGCGACCAAGCCCCTGCCCCATCATCCGCGAGGCCACTTTGCCGCGCCCCAGCGAAGCGCCCGTGCGTGCCGCAGGTCGGTTCAGCGCACGGCCTCCGGCCTTGCTCGCCTCACGGATCACCTGGCTGACAAAACGTTGATGCCGACCCTTGGGCGTCCCCGGCCGGACATCAAAGCCATCTTCATCACGTCCTGACATGGCGTAGCCTCCAGCGTGCTTGCGCGCGCTCCGTCGCAGACGGCACGCACTCGTCCCAGTGTTTGCCGTGTGTCCGCGTTTTTGACGGCACGCGGCTGGTGTGGTCTGGTGCTGCGTGCAACGCAGCATTGGGAGGGCATGGAGCACGGCCACGTGCCGTCCCCTTTTATCTTGCCCTCCCGCTTTTCGCTCGCTCCCGCTCGCTCAGTGGCCACCCGACTCCGCAGGTGCCCAGGTCCACAGGGGGCGAGCGCGGCCAATCACGCGCTCACGCGTGACCGGGCCGAAGTAGCGGCTGTCGTAAGAGGCGGCGCTGGTCTCGCTCAGCAGGAACAGCTCGTCTGCCGCGAGACGACGACAGCCGCGCCAGGCAGAAAGCGGTCGACCTTGCGCGTCTGCGGCACGCAGATCGGCAACATGTCGACCATCAATCAGCACGGCATCTGCTTGCACACAGACATGCTGCGGTGCACGCGCCGCGATGTGCTTCACCAACGGGATGCCGGCAGGAAGGTAATCGCGCTGGGCGGCCAGTGCAGCCGCTACAGCAGGTAAATGCACCAGCACATGCTCACCGACGTGCAACTGCTCGGCAGCCTCGACTGCATACCAACCTTCCGGCGCACTGCTACTGGGGTTGTAGATCACGCACGATGGCATGCTCGCGGTCGCCACCAGCGCCAGCGCGCTGACGGCCAGTGACATGCCGGCAAGAATCATCCGGCTCATCGCAGCACCTCCCGACGCTGTGCGGCGAGGTGTCGCGCTGGCGTGTAGTCCGGTAGCGGCTGTCGCGCCGCGATTCGATGCTGAACCAGACGCCAGTAATCGGGTGACACGGAGCACGGCGATAGACCATCCGCCTCCAGCTGATCAATCAGCCCCAACAGCTGCATCACACGCGGCTGGCCAGAGCCACGCAGCAAAAGCTGTGCGCCCGGCTGAACACCACGAACGCACGAAACACATTCACCCGGTTCTGCCGCCTGCAGAACCATGAGCACCCAGCGTGTCGTGCCATAATTATTGGCTTGCCACTCGACACGACAGAACAGGCTACCGGGTGCGAAGTCGGCGACACGTTGTTGCGCATCCAGGTCATGGATCGCCACTGGTTCACCAAAGCGCAGCCAGACGTTCACACTATCCGGCACGAACAGCAGCTGCACCCGCGTCAGCGGCGCGCTCATGACGCATCCTCGGGAAAGTGCTGCTCCAGCAGTTCACGCAGCAGATCCGTCACCGTCCTGCCCTGCTTGAACGCCGCGACCTTGATGCGTGCCCGCATCTCCGGCGTGACATCCAGTGTCATGCGGGCGGTGTAGATATCCGCTTTGACAGGATCAGGAACAGGAGCCGGCGGTTTGTCCTGTCGTACCCAGGCCTCCAGCGAGGGATCGGCAGACGGACGCTGACCGAAGGGCATGCGCCGGCTCATGACGACCTCCCGCACCATTCGACAGTGCGCAACTCAGCCGCAAGCAGACGAATCTCATCAGCTGCCCTGCCCTCCGGCTCCAATTCGCACGCCAATGCCCCTGAGGCGACGCTGTCGGCGAAAACGATGCGTTGCCGCACCTCGGCAGCAATTGCAGGCAACGTCTGCTCAGAGAGCGCCTGGCGCACTTCCCGGCCGATAACGGTATGACTGACCCGGCGATTGATCACGAAGGCGGCCTGAAGGGCCGGCTTGAAGATCCTCGCCTCCTGAATCAACGTGACCATCTCGGCACTGGCCCAGATGTCATAGGGACTGGGCTGCACCGGAATCAGCACCAGGTCGCTGGCGAGCAGCGCGGAGCGCGCCAAGGCCGTGACCCGTGGTGGCCCATCGATGATGACGTGGTCAACGCCACGGGCCATCGCAGGGGCTTCCTGATGCAAAGTCTCACGGGCGAGACCGACGACCGTGAACAGTCGCGCGTAGCCGCTCTGGCTGCGTCGCTGTGACCAGTCCAGTGCCGAACCTTGCGGATCGGCATCGATCAAAAGAACCGAGGCGCCCTCACTGGCCAGCTGACCGGCCAGATGGGTGGCGAGCGTGGTTTTACCCACGCCGCCTTTCTGGTTGAGCAGGGAAATGATCATGTTCTCACCCCCGAAAACCGCGGATGTTGTCCACAGACCGTGACCTGCCCTACTACTGTTATTCTTTTATGGTTATATAAGTTACGGAGCGCTGAAACGCAGACACCGCAAGGGCTGTAGCCCGAGTTGTGCGCCTGATAGCACGGGTCGTTTGCGCCTGATAGCACGACCCTGACTGCGCCTGATAGCACGAGTGCGATCACAGGATATCCTCCGTTTTATCTTCCGACTGGGCACGCTGGAGCACCCGGCTCCGGGCGCGGCAAGAAAGTCAGGGTTTCGTGTCCGTCAGCGCGCAGACGCACGCTGAGTCGGTAGCCAGGCAAGGACTGACGCGCGACGATGCGGCGGATGTCGAGGGCGAAATCCGAATAGCGGGCCATCGAGCCCGACTTGAGATAGAGATGCTGAAACGCAAAGTGCCAGCCGCCTTTCTGGCGACCGCCATGCTTGCGCACCAGCCGATACAACCAGCGCTCGATGCCACCACCTAGCCGGAAATACGCTGGGTCGATGGTGAGCACCAGCGCCTCTTCCAGCACACCGGCGTAGAACCAGTCGGGCAGGATCAGCTCAAGTCCCAAGGGCTTGCCCTCGGCGTTAGCCAGCTCCTTCCACTCGTTGATCCACGAGAACCGATGCAAACGCCGCCCGGTCGTTTCGCGGATGGATGTGGCGACGCTGGTGGACTGCAGACGATCCAGTGCTGCCTTCAAACGCTGGTAGTCACGCAGCGAGGTGCCACGACCGATGAAAGTCAGAATCTCGTAGGGCGTGGCCTGCATGAGCCGCGAGGTGCGCATGCCCAGATCGCGTGCCTCGACAATCTGGCTGGCCGCCCAGATCAGAATGTCGGCATCCCAGATGGTCGCCAGACCATGCTCCAACGTGCCTTCGACCCGCACCTGCACCCCGCCGGCACGAAAGTCGATGGGCTGCACCCGTCGCGACTTGCCGAGCGCGAAGAACGGATAGGCCATCAGGTCCTGGGCATCGCGCGGGGCCATGATGGGTGGCAAAGCACGGAACAGTTCGAGCTGCCCGGCGCCATGCGCCTCAGTTCTATCCGCTCGCTTCACACGTGACATGGCGAGTGGCTCTCAGCGCGCTGCGTGCGGCTTGCCTTAATCCAGCTCGCGCGTGCCCTCAAAGCAGCGCTCATTTGCCCAAGTGACCAGGTCGTCGAAGGCATACATGACGCGCCGGCCAAACTTGCGAAAGCGCGGACCGCCGCCCAACATGCGGCGCTTCTCCAGCGTGCGCGGCGACAGCCGCAGAAACGCAGCCGCCTCGGCATTGGTGAGGTATCGAACGGCGCTGCTGGCAGCGGGCATCAGCGTATCCATGGACATGACAAGAACCTCCAGCGTGGGCTATCGGCGGCAGTCGTCTTGCCGCCGGTCACAGCAAGTCTCGGAGGTCATGGGCGCTGAAGGCTGTTTGAGTGCTGATGGCTTTTGGTGAGCCAGACCCGCTGGGCCAGCGATTGATGCTTGCGGCTGCAACAGCCGAAGCAAAAAGGGGGCGAAGCCCCCTGGGGCTCACAAGAGCCCGCGTTCCGCGAACGACACCGACGTGAAGCCGCCGACCACGAGATGATCGATGATGCGCACATCCACGAGCGCCAGCGCCTCCTTGAGGCGCCGGGTGATCTGCCGATCCGCTGGACTTGGCTCGGGGTGTCCGGAGGGGTGGTTATGCGCCACGATCATGGCGCCCGCGTTCAGCGCCAGCGCCGCTTTGACGACTTCGCGCGGGTGGACGCTGGCACTGTCGATGGTGCCCCGGAACATCTCGCGATAGGCGATCAGCCGATGCTGGTTGTCGAGGAAGAGCACCGCGAAAACTTCGTGCTCCAGGCCTGCAAGCTTCATCTGCAGGTAGTCTTTCGTCGCGTCCGGCGACGAGAACTTCTCGCCCCGCTGCAGCTTCTGATCGATGACCTGACGAGCCACCTCGAGGATGACGTCAGCCGATGCCACCGAGTAGCGGCCGTTTTCGTTGCGCACCATCAGCGTAGCTGGTGATTGAGCAATGCGATTCATGGTCTTTCTCCGATCTGCGGGCGGATTTGCCCGAGACCGGCGGAACACATCGCAGCGCAGCAGTCAGGGATCGCAGACGGCGCAGCCGCGAGCATGCGGAGCACGCGCAGTCCTTGTCGGCGAGAACGGTGTGGTACGGTGAAGGGATCAGCAAGGCCGACCTACTGCCCTCTTACACAACTACGGATGTGAACGAAGGTACAGATACGCTTTTACGGTTCAGCGCTTTATCACTGAAGCAGGGGTGCCGGGTACACTTAGCCAGCGCAAAACAGAAAACTCACATCTAGAGGAAAATTTGAAATTAAGCAGATCGAATCTAGAATTTTGACTATTTTTGCAAAGCTTGAGAAAATCGGCGCGGAGTGCTAAAACTTGAGTAGCCATTTGGCATGAAAATATAATTCTTGCCGGGCATTTTAGCATACAACTCAGTGAATTTTAATAATTAATCCACACAAAATAATTAGAATGAACATTATTAATTTATTAACCTCATCGACACCGCTCTGGCTTGTTATATTTATCTCAATAATTGGCTATGTCTTACAAAAAATATTCGAGAAAAAACTAGAAATCATGAATATTGAAAAAGCGGAGGACCTTAAAAACGAATCGAATAGAACATTCGGAATTTATGAGAAGAAAAAAGAAGCAATTGAAAAAGTAATGTACTCATATTATGAATGCATTGATCATGTTGATAAAAACTTCGATAGCGCCACATCAAGATTTGCCTTAATTCCTGAGGATACAATTAGAGCTTATGAAAAAGCGCTAGCCAGCAATTTTTTATTTATAGATGAGTTCTCCTGGAAGTGTACAAAATTTAGTGTTGCTTTATTAAGAAATAACTCCGCACGACTCCTCAATAAAAATCCAATTACAAGGAAAGAATTTTACATACATGACCTTGTTGCCTTAAATTATTTATATACTGAGCTCCAGAAATATTTTAGAAAAAATTTAAGCCTTTCCACTGAAGAAGCAGATATTAGAAAAGTTCTAGCCATTTTTTTATACACAGAATACTCTGGAATAAAAAAATACTGCAAATTAAAAGATTTAGTTAAAATTGAGTACTGTGAAACTGGGATAGACGAGCTAATAAAAAAAATCGACACATCTGCAAGCGAAGTCAAGTCAGATATTGACTCAATTATCGCCGAAATCGAAAATAGTGGATCCCAGATACTATTACTTTCTATAGATAATTTTAAATATCTAAAAGAACTAGCCGTGAAAGCATTATAGCTTTTACAGCGAAAACTGTTGCTTTATTTTAGTTATACACTCCGGCAATGATTCATTAAGCCACTACAATCTCGACTCTGAAATCAGTGGATCATGCTGACCAGCGCACATTGCCTAGACTAGCCGAAACCTGATGTACATGCTCAGGCTTTAGGTTGGTATAGCGCTTCAGCATCTTCCAATCCTTGTGCCCCGTCACCAGCGCCACCTGCTCAATGCGGAATCCCACCTCGAACAGCCGACTGGCCGCCTCGTGGCGCAGGTCGTGAAAGTGCAGATCCTCGATCTTCAGCTCTTGGCACGCTCTGCGGAAAGCCGTACCCACGGATTTGCTGAAATACGGAAAGCACTCCGGCTCCCGACGCCCTGCAATCTTCTGTTCGGCCAGCAACGCCCACGCGTCATAACCCGTGGCAGCGATCAGCGGCACCTTCACATGGTTGCCATCCTTGTCGCGCGGGTCCTTTCGATCACGCACCAGCACGGTCTTGCCAGCCACGTCCACATCGCTCCAGCGCACGCGGCAAATCTCCTCCTGACGCATGGCCGTCGCGATGGCGAACTTGCAGATACGCGTCATCGGCAATCGCAAGCGATTGTTATTGTCGAAATGGTCAAACAGACGCTGCAGCTCGTTCGGTGTCGGCCGACGATCCCGCTCCTTGCTCTTGCCAATCAGGCCTAATCGCTTGAGCGCGATACGCGCAAGGTCGACAGGCTCTGGCGAGATGTCAATTCCGTGCACGGCGGCCGCGTGCGACACTACGAGCTTGAGATACCCGATATCCATGGAAATGGTGACCGGCCCTGCCCCCTGCCTTGCGCGATCCTTGCCGAACTGAATCAAGCGCTCGCGGGTCAGCTCCTTGAGCTTCACGTTGCCGAGCTGCGTCTTCAGCGCCTCCATGACGAAGCTCTTGGATCGGCGCATGGGCTTGCCCACTTCCAGCATGTCCGTCACATGCAGGTCGATCAGATCACCCACCGTGGTCGGGTCGGAAATGGATCGTCGAGTGGGAGTGCGTCCCTGGTCGATCTTTCGCTCTGTCTCCAAGGCCCACTTCTGGGCATCGGCATGACGGCGGAAGGTCTCGCTGACATAGCAGTTCTTGCGACGCACCTGGACACGCCAGTTGCCGGACTCAAGACGGGTGAAACTGGCCATGGCACTCTCCTTTTCGTGTGCACTATGTGTGCACTGATAGGGCGAAACAGGGCGTTTTCAGGCGAAAATGAGTGCACACGAGCGTGCAAATTCATTCGTCCAACACATTGAATTATATAGATAAGTTGATGATTTTACAACCAAAAAATTTATCCATTGCACCTATGATGGACTGGACCACCCGCCACGCCCGCAACTTCCTGCGCCTGTGCAACCCCCATGCCCGCCTCTACACAGAGATGGTGACCACGCAGGCGCTGGTGTTCGGCGACGTGCCGCGCCACCTGCGCTTCGAGGCCGAGGAACATCCCATCGCCTTGCAGCTGGGCGGCAGCGACCTCAAGGATCTGGTGCACTGCACGAAGCTGGGCGAGGACTGGGGCTATGACGAGGTCAATCTCAACGTGGGCTGCCCGTCTGACCGCGTGCAGCAGGGGCGCATCGGCGCCTGCCTGATGGCGGAGCCGGATCATGTCGGCGAGGTGCTGGCCGCCATGCAGGCAGCGGTGAAGATCCCGGTCACCGTCAAGCACCGCATCGGCATCGACGGGCTGGAGCGTTACGAGGACATGCTCGACTTCGTCGACCGTGTCGCTGCCCGTGGCTGCACGCACTTCATCGTTCACGCACGCATCGCCATCCTGGCCGGACTGTCGCCCAAGGAAAACCGCGAGGTGCCGCCGCTGCGCTACACCGACGTCTATCGCCTCAAGCAGGATCGCCCGCACCTGACCATCGAGATCAATGGCGGCATCAAGACCGTCGACGAGATCGTCGGTCACTGGCAGCACACCGATGGCGTCATGATCGGTCGCGAGGCCTACCAGAACCCCTACCTGCTGGTGCAGGCGCGTCGACTCTGGGGTGACACCGAGCTGCCCTCGCGCGCCGACATCCTCAACGCCTACCTGCCCTTCGTGGAGCGCGAGCTGGCCGCCGGCTGCCCGCTGAACCAGATCACCCGCCATATCCTGGGTCTGTTCCAGGGCATGCCCGGCGGCCGGCGCTATCGCCAGGTGCTGAGCACGCGTGCGCATTTGCCTGGCGCCGGTCTGGATGTTCTACTCGACGCAGCCGCTGCCACAGGAATCTCTGCATGAATGCCCCGCTGAACCCGCTGCAACAACTGAAAGCCTGCACCGTGGTGGTCGCCGACACCGGTGACATCGAAAGCATCAAGCGACTGCAGCCCACCGATGCCACCACCAACCCCTCGCTGATTCTGAAAGCGGCCAGCGACCCGCAGTACGCGGACATCCTGGCGCGCGGCGTGGCGGCAGCCAGCCGGGTGGCACCCTCGCAGCGCCTGACCGCGGCGATCGAGGCCGTGGCCGTGGGCTTTGGCGTGGAAATCCTGCAGCATGTGCCGGGTCTGGTGTCGACCGAGGTCGACGCCAGGCTGTCGTTTGACCAGCGTGGCACCGTCGAGCAGGCACGTCGCGTGATTGCGCGCTATCGGGCCGCAGGCGTCGACCGCGAGCGTGTGCTGGTCAAGATCGCCAGCACCTGGGAAGGCATCCAGGCCGCACGCGTGCTGGAGCGCGAGGGCATACGAACCAACCTGACACTGCTGTTCTGCTTTGCCCAGGCCCAGGCTGCCGCCGAAGCTGGCGCCACCCTGATCTCGCCCTTCGTGGGACGCATCCTGGACTGGTACAAGGCTGAAACGGGGCAGGACTACAGCGCCGACACGGATCCGGGCGTGGTCTCGGTGCGCGAGATCTTCGATTATTACAAGGCCGTCGGACATGCCACCGTGGTGATGGGCGCAAGCTTTCGCAACACCGGCGAGATCCGTGCCCTGGCCGGCTGCGACAAGCTCACCATCGGCCCTGCCCTGCTCGATGCGCTGGCTCAGGAAAGCGCGCCGCTGGCTCCGGCGCTGCAAGCCGATGCCGTGGCCATCCGGCCGCGCCTGCCCGAACTCAGCGAGGCCGGCTTCCGCTGGCAGCTCAACGACAACGCCATGGCCACCGACAAGCTGGCCGAAGGCATACGCCTGTTCGCGGCGGATCTGGTCAAGCTGGAAAGGCTGCTGGAGCCACGTCTGAACTGACGTGGCGGCTCACTGACGCTGACGCTGCTCGCTTTCGAGGGCGTCGACCAGGCTGCGGAAGCAGGCCTGGTTGCTTTCATTGAGACCCATGAGGGTGCGGTGGGCGTCGATGACGGCCTGGGTCACCGACTCTTCGTTGATGCAGTTTCCCGGCACCTCGTCGAGCCGGTCGCGCAGCGCGGCCGTGGTGTTGAGAATGCGGAAGACCTGGTCAAAGCCCATGCTGACCAGAATGTGCTGGATGTCGGGATTGATGCAGAAGATCACCGCCCTGCCCAGCCCGCGCTGCTGCAGCAGCACGGCGATGCGAGCGAGCAGACCGAGCGCGGTGGAGTCGATGGACTCGGTCTCGGTCAGGTCGATCAGCACGGCACGCAGATCGTCGTCATGACCGATCTGCTCCTCGACAAAGGTTTCCAGCGACGTGCACAAGGGGACGCGAACGTCTCCTCGCAGCTTGAGAACATAGGTGCCGTTGTGCACGGCATAGTGCATCTTGCAGGCGTCCATCGTCATTCGTCGCGTCGAATCATCAGCAAGGCAATGTCATCAGGGACATCTGCCAGGCTGGCCAACGCCAGGCGCTCCGTCAGGGTATCCATTTGACCGTTCGCGGCAGTGACCTCGCTTTGCAGCCAGGCTTCCTTGGCGACCAGATCTCCGGCTGGAATGACTTCTAGGATACCATCTGAACAGGCCAGAAGTGAAAACCGTTGTGCCAGCGCCACCTCATGCTCCTCGTAGCGGGCATCCGGAAACAGTCCCAGCGGCAGACCCTGGCCGCGCAGCGGCGTGGTGACCCCCTCCTGCCACAGCAGCGGTGGCGGATGATGGCCGCCGAGGGCATAGGTCAGCACCTGGCGGTTGGTATCAATGACGCCGCAGAACAAGGTCAGGTGCTTGCCGGTGTCGAGCACGCGCAGCTCCTCGTTCATCGCGGCCATGATGCGTGCCGGCGACAGGCTGAGCATGCTGGCACGCTTCTCGTAGTGCCTGCGAATGCGGTTGGTCAGCGTCTTCAGGAACACGGTGACAAAGGCGCTGGAGGCGCCGTGCCCGGAAACATCGGCCAGGTAGAAGGCGGTGCGACCGACCCCCACGCTGAAGTAGTCCACGAAGTCACCGGACAGGAACAGTGACGGCTGGATCATGTGCGACAGGGTCAGGCCGTTGCTCAGATGCGGCGTGGGTGGCAGCAGACGACGCTGCACCTGGCGTCCGGCGCGCTGGTCATGCTCGAGCAGCTGCAGGCTGTGCTGCAGCTGCTGGTTGGCGCGCTCGAGCTGCTCGCGGTAGCGGTGGTTCTCTTCGCGCAGCTGGAAGCGCTCCAGTGCCGCCCGTACCGAGACGCGCAGAACATCCTCGTTGAGCAGGGACTTCACCAGGAAGTCACTGGCACCCTGCTGCAGGGCACGCACGGCGGCGTCCAGGGCGGCATCCTCGGTGAGCACGATCACGGAGGATGCCGGCAGCGCCTGCAGCAGACTGCGCAGCAGATGCGAGTCATTGGCCATGGCCAGCGAGAACTCGCTGAGAATCAGGGCCGGGCGCAACTCGCAGGCAAGCCGGTAGCCCTCGTCAGCCGACACGGCGGCGACCACCTCGAAGCCGTCCTGTCGCAACCATCCAGCCAGTCGCCCGCAGGCGGTCTGGTCAGCCTCGATCACCAGGAGCGGTCCCGGTGCATAGGTACTCATTGCGCGGTCGGCTCGCTCACGTCACCCGACACCTCGTCAGAAGGATCCTCGTCCAGGAACTCGTCCTTCTCGATGCGGCCGTCAGCAATGGCAAATTCGCGCTGCTGCAGGTAGTAGTCGCGAATGAAGTTGTAGCGATCGCCCTCGATGACCTTCTCCACCGACAGCAGGTCGGCGCGCACGTCGACCACCTCGACAAAGCCCAGCACCATGGCGAAATCGTCATTCATGTAGACGCGCGGATCACTGGCAATGTCGCCGACCCTGCCGGCCGTGTCACGCACCGTGCTCGGCCCCAGCAGCGGCAGCACCAGATAGGGACCGGGCTTGACACCCCAGACCGCCAGGGTCTGGCCGAAGTCTTCCTTCTCGCGTTTCACGCCCATCCTGGCCGCGACATCGAACAGACCGCCGACACCCACGGTGCTGTTGAAGATCAGGCGCGAGGTGGTGGCTGCTGCCGCCGCCGGCTTGCCCTGCAGCAGCTGGTTGACCAGGGTCACCGGACTGGACAGGTTGTTGAAGAAACGGCTGATGGCGTCATCGACGACTTGCGGCGTCACCGTCTGGTAGCCCTTGGCGAGGGGCTTGGTGACATAGCGATCGAGCGTTTCATTGAAGCGGAAGACGGCCCGGTTGAAGCCCTCCCACGGGTCGGCGGCGTCTGCCGCCAAGGCCTGCGGGCTGACGGCTGACAGCAGGAGTACGGCTGCCAGGGTGGAATGACGAAGCATGCGCATGAATCAGTCTCCTCTGGGGATCAGCAGCGGCGAACCAGCACGCTGCCGATGGAGTAGCCGGCACCGAACGAGCAGATCACGCCGAGATCGCCGCTGGCCAGATCATGCCGGTAGCTGTGGAAGGCGATGATGGAGCCGGCCGAACTGGTGTTGGCGTATTCGTCGAGAATCACCGGCGCCTCCTCGCGCGTGGCATCGCGGCCGAGCACACGGCGCGCGATGAGTTCGTTCATGCTCAGGTTGGCCTGATGCAGCCAGAGACGCTTGAGATCGTCCACGGCCACCCCGGCATCGCCAGCATGCGTGACAATCTGCTCGGCAACCATGGGACAGACTTCCTTGAAGACCTTGCGGCCCTCCTGGCGGAAGAGCTTGTCACGCGCACCGACGCCAGACTCGTCGCAGCGGTTGAGGAAACCGAAATTGTTGCGGATTGCGTTGGAGAACTGGGTCTGCAGACGCGTGCCTAGCACCTCGAAGGCGCCCTCCACGGTGCAGGTATCCGCCGCTTCGACCACCATGGTGGTGGCCACGTCACCGAAGATGAAATGGCAGTCGCGATCACGGAACTCGAGGTGGGCCGAGGTGATCTCGGGACTGACCACCAGCACGCAGCGCGCCGATCCGGCCCGGATGGCATCGACCGCTGCCTGCAGACCGAAGGTTGCCGACGAGCAGGCCACGTTCATGTCGTAGGCATAGCCGCCCGCCCCCAGCGCCTGCTGCACCTCGATGGCCACCGCCGGATAGGCACGCTGCATGTTCGAGCAGGCGACGATGATGGCATCCACGTCCTGCGGGGTCTTGCCAGCCTGGGCCAGCGCCTCGCGCGCCGAGATCACGGCAATCTCGGCCTGGATGCCGAGCTGGTCATCCGGACGCTCCGGGATATGCGGGAACATGCGCGCCGGATCCAGCACGCCGGTCTTGTCGATCACGTAGCGCGACTGGATGCCGGAGGCCTTGACGATGAATTCGGCGCTGGACTCGGCCAGCGCCTGCAGGGTGCCGGCGGCGATGGCCTCGGCATTTTCGGCATTGTGCCTGCGCACGTAGGCATTGAAGGCCGTCACCAGCTCGTCATTGCTGATCGACTGCTCGGGGGTGAAAAGACCGGTGCCACTGATGACGACACGCTGCATGAATACCTCGTTCAGGTCGCAAGTTGTGACCACAGCTTGTCGAGTCGGGCTGCCGACACCGGCACTGCAGTCTTCAGTGGCTGCGAGAACACCGACAGGCGGTACTCCTCCAGCAGCCAACGGTAATCTTCCAGCGGCGCCGGGTCCTCCCCGCGCTCCCGCCATCGCTGCATCAGGCCCTGCAGCGCCAGCCACCGCTGCTGCAGCTCGGCACTGCCCTTGTCATCGCGCAACAGGTTGTTGCCCAGCTTGTCCAGTCGCAGCGCCATGCCCTTGAGGTAGCGCGGGTAATGCAGCCAGCGCGACACCGGCACACGCGCCAGGAAGCGCTCGCCCAGCAAGCCCAGCAACTGGGCACGCAGATCCTCGCGCGCCATGGCCTGCACCGGCAAGGTCAGCGCCTCGCAGCGATTGCGCACATCATGCGCCAGGACCAGGGTCTGCACCAGCAGCTTCAGCCATTCCAGACCCTGCGGAACCAGCTGCGGACGCACCTTCGCCAGACAGGCGGTAAATCCGGCCTGAGTGTAAACCAGCGTTTCTTCGCGCTCCAAGATGCCCTGGATCACGGCACGGACAAAATCAGTGCCCAGGCTTGCAGCCTCCTGCCAGCAGGAGGCCGACAGCACGGCGGCGCGCTCGCCGTTCAGCGCCTTGAGCAGCGTCTTTTCCTCGCCAGCACACTGCAGGCGTATCAGCTCGACCAGCCCCTCGCGATGGCTGGCGCGCGCCTCGCGCTCACGCATCACCAGCCCCAGCGCCAGCCCCTGCGGCGTGAGCCTGAGCGCCGGATAGGCCCGCGTCGGCACGCCGTTCTCGCGACTTTCCACCACCTCGGGCAGATCCGGAAAATCCCACTGCTGGATGCCGCTGCGCTGCCACTGACGCCGCAGGTCAGGATCAATCAGGGTGGCTGCGTCCTGCCCGCCCGCCAGCCGCGCGACCAGTGCTGCCACGTCCCTGCCCTCGGCCAGGATCTGGCGACGCGGCCCCAGCACGCGGATGTTCATCCGGTAATGGTCCTCGATGTCCTGCGGCCAGTCCGAGAGCTTCAGCACATGGCCGCGCCGGGTCAGTGCCCGGGTCAGCACGTCCAGCAGCCGGCCCTCGCCATAGCGCAGGTCGTCCAGCACCCAGGCCACCGTGTCGGGCAGCGGCACCAGCTGACGGCGCACGGCCTTGGGCAGGCCGCGCATCAGGGCCTCGACCTTGCCGGCGATGAGTCCGGGCACCAGCCAGTCCAGACGGGACGCCGGCAGGTCGGCAAGCAGGCCGACAGGAACCTCGAGCGTGACGCCGTCGGCCTCGTGACCGGGCTCGAAGACATAGCGCAGAGCCAGCTCATGGCCGGCCACCTGCAGGCTGTCGGGATAATCATGCAGCGAACGCGCATCCGCCTCGCGCGCCATGACCTGCTCGGCGGTCAGGAACAGATGCTGCGCGTCCTCCTTCTCGATGCGGTGACGCCAGTCCTCGAAGGTCTTCAGGCTCGCCACGTCGGACGGGATGCGGGCATCGTAGAAGTCGAACAGAACCTGCTCGTCGACCAGCAGATCGCGGCGCCGGGCCTTGTCCTCGAGACGCTCGACCTCGGCCACCAGGGCACGGTTGTGCCGGAAGAACGGCGCCTTGAGCTCGCAGTCACCGGCCACCAGGGCATCGCGGATGAAGATCTCGCGCGCCTCGATGCGCTGAATGGGCTCGTAATTGACCTTGCGCCGGCTGTACAGCACCAGACCGAACAGCGAGGCCTGCTCCCAGGCCAGCACCCGCCCCTGACTGCGCGACCAGTGCGGCTCGGCGTAGCTGCGCTTGAGCAGCGGACCGGCCAGCTTCTCCACCCACTCCGGCTCGATCTTCGCGACGAGACGAAGAAACACGCGATGGGTCTCGACCAGCTCGGCGGCCATGATCCAGGGCGGCCCCTTGCGCGCCAGCACCGAACCGGGAAAGACCTGCGCCTTCTGGTTGCGTGGCGCCAGGTACTCGCGCTCCTCGCCTTTCTGCGCGATCTGCGAAAGCAGGCCGCTGAGCAGGGCACGATGCACGGCTTCGTAGGGCGCGGGCTCGCGATTCAGCGGCAGCTTGAGATCCTCGGCCAGCTGGGCAAGCTGGCGATAGGTTTCGCGCCACTCGCGCAGTCGCATCCAGGACAGGAAATGCTTGCGCGCGAATTCGCGGCGCTCGCGCTCGGTCATGGTCTCCTTCTGCGCACTCAGTGCCTGCCAGAGATTGACGAAGAACAGGAAGTCGGAGTCCTTGTCCCTGAACTGGGCATGACGCTCGTCAGCGGCCTGCTGGCGATCGTGGGGCCGCTCGCGCGGATCCTGCACCGACAGCGCCGCGACAATGATCAGCACCTCGTGCAAGGCGCCCAGGCTGGCCGCTGCCAGCACCATGCGGCCAAGGCGCGGATCCAGCGGCAGGCGCGCGAGCTGGCGGCCGAGTGCGGTGATGCGCCGGTCCCGGTCGACCGCGCCCAGCTCCTCGAGCAACCGGAAGCCGTCATTGACGAGACGGCCGTCGGGCGCATCCAGAAACGGAAAGCGCTCGACGTCGCCGAGACCCAGCACCTGCATCTGCAGAATCACCGCCGCTAGGTTGGTGCGGTGGATCTCGGGATCGGTGAACTCGCTGCGCGCCAGGTAATCCGCCTCGCTGTAGAGCCGGATGCAGAGGCCGGGCGCGATGCGGCCGCAGCGACCGGCGCGCTGGTTGGCGCTGGCGCGCGACACCGCCTCCACCGGCAGACGCTGCACCTTGGAACGGTAGGAGTAGCGGCTGATGCGGGCAAAGCCAGGATCGATGACGTAATGAATGTTGGGAACGGTCAGCGAGGTCTCGGCCACATTGGTGGCAATGACGATGCGACGACCGCTGCCACGCGCGAAGACCTTCTGCTGCTCCTGCACCGAGAGCCGCGAATACAGCGGCAGGATCTCGGTATGCGGGGGACCGAACTTGCGCAACGCCTCGGCAATCTGGCGTATCTCGCGCTCGCTGCTGGAAAACACCAGGAAGTCGCCGCGCCCCTGGCGTCCGCCGATGCGCTCGTCGCGCAGACAGTCCTCGACCGCCTCGACCACCGCGCGCGGAATCGCCTCCTCGATCAGATCGAAGCCGTCATCCTCGCTGCCCTGCGGCGCATCGGTGGCGATCGGCTGATGGCGGATCTCCACCGGGTAGCTGCGGCCCTCCACCACGAACACCGGGGCGTCGGAAAAATGCCGGCTGAAGCGCTCGACATCGATGGTTGCCGAAGTGATCACCACCTTGAGATCCGGCCGGCGCGGCAACAGGGTCTTCAGGTAGCCGAGCAGGAAGTCGATGTTCAGACTGCGCTCATGGGCCTCGTCAATGATCAGCGTGTCGTAGGCACGCAGCAGACGATCCTGCCCCAGCTCGGCGAGCAGGACACCGTCGGTCATCAGCTTGAGATAGGTTGAGTCAGCGGTCTGATCGCTGAAGCGCACCTTGAAGCCTACGCCCGCGCCCAGCGCGGTTTTCAGCTCCTCGGCAATCCGCGTCGCCACCGCGCGCGCCGCGATGCGGCGTGGCTGGGTATGGCCGATGAGGCCGGTGCGGCCACGTCCGGCAGCCAGGCAGATCTTGGGAAGCTGGGTGGTCTTGCCGGAGCCGGTCTCGCCAGCCACGATGACCACCTGGTGCGCCGCCACCGCCGCAATCAGCTGCTCACGCACCGCCAGCACCGGCAGATCGCCGGACCAGTCGATGTCGGACGGAATGGCCGCCGCGCCACGATAGACCGGAGCCGGCCGCGCCTCGCCCGGACCACGCCGGCGCCCGCGCCGCAAAGCAGGAGGGCGGCCTGCGCCGCCCTCCTGCTGCTCACCGGACATCGGCGTATCAGGCACTGCGCAGCTCGCGGCGCAGGATCTTGCCGACGTTGGTCTTCGGCAGATCGGCACGGAACGTGATGAAGCGCGGGACCTTGTAACCGGTCAGGTTGGCACGCAGATGCGCCATCAGCTGATCTTCGGTCAGGGCCGGATCCTTCTTCACCACGAACAGCTTGACCACTTCACCCGACTTCTCGTCCGGCACGCCGACGGCCGCGCTTTCCAGCACGCCCGGGTGCGATGCGGCGACATCCTCGATCTCGTTCGGGTACACGTTGAAGCCCGACACCAGGATCATGTCCTTCTTGCGGTCGACGATGCGCAGGTAGCCGTCAGGCTGGATCACCGCCACGTCACCGGTCTTCAGCCAGCCATCGGCATCAATGGTGTCGGCGGTGGCTTCCGGACGCTGCCAGTAGCCCTTCATCACCTGCGGACCGCGCACGCAGAGTTCGCCTGCCTCGCCCACCGGCTGTTCCTCGCCGGCGTCGTTGATCACCTTGAGTTCGGTGTTGGGCACCGGCATGCCGATGGTGCCGAGCTGGATGGCATTGAGCGGGTTCAGCGTCACCACCGGCGAGGTCTCGGTCATGCCGAAGCCTTCGCAGATCTTGCAGCCGGTGATCTCTTCCCACTGTTCGGCCGGCTTGATCTGCATGGCCATGCCGCCGGCGACCGTCAGCTTGAGGGCGCTGAAGTCGAGCTGACGGAACTCGGGGTTGTTCATCAGTGCCACGAACAGCGTGTTGAGACCGGCCAGGGCGGTGAACCGGTACTTGCCCAGTTCCTTGACGAAGGCCGGAATGTCGCGCGGGTTGGTGATCAGCACGGAGTGACCACCCAGCTCCATCATGGCCAGACAGCCGACCATGAACGCGAAGATGTGGTAGAGCGGCAGCGGGACGATCATCGTCTCCTTGCCCGGCTCGAAGCTGGTGGCGAGCAGCGCGCGCACCTGCAGCATGTTCGCGACCAGATTGGCCTGGGTCAGCATGGCGCCCTTGGACACCCCGGTGGTGCCGCCTGTGTACTGCAGCACGGCGATGTCAGCCTGGGTCGGCACATGATCGACCGGCGGGCGGCGACGGCCTTGCTTGAGCACGCGCGTGAACGGAATGGCCTGCGGCAGGTTGAACTCCGGCACCATCTTCTTCACGTGCTTGACCACGGCATTGACCAGCCAGCGCTTGGGCACCGGCAGAATGTCGCCGATCTCGGTCATGAACACGTACTTGATGCCAGTCTGCGGCAGCACTTCCTGCACCAGGTTGCCGAAGTTCGCCAGTGCCACCAGGGCCTTCACGCCGGCATCGTTGAACTGATGCAGCATCTCGCGGGCGGTGTAGAGCGGGTTGGTGTTGACGATGACCAGGCCGGCGCGCATGGCACCGAACACCGCGATCGGGTATTGCAGCAGGTTGGGCATCTGGATGGCGATGCGGTCACCCGGCTTGAGGTCGGTGTGATGCTGGATGTAGGACGCGAAGGCCGCGCTGAGCTCATCGACCTGGCTGTAGGTCAGCGTCAGACCCATGTTGGAGAACGCGGGCGCATCGCCGTAGCGGTGCACGGCCTCGGAGAACACCTGCAGAACGGAATCGTAGGCCTCGGTGTTGATGTTGAAAGGAACCGAGGACGGGTACTTGTCTTGCCAGAAGTCAGCCTGCATGAGGGGGTGTCTCCAACGGGATCATGTTGTTGTAATCAGGTTCGCGCATCGAGCAGCCACTTTTCCGCGATGACGCGTTGCACCGGGTCATCTGCGAGCGCCAGCACGCAGGTATCCAGCGGCGGTTCAGTCAGTACGCAGGTCGTCGCCAGCCACTCGTCGCGCCGGAAAGCATACACCGAGACCGAGTCGCCGACAGCCAGCCGCTGCAGGCGTTTTTCCCAATTCGCGGCATTTGTTCTCAGGCCGTCAAGCGCGACCACGCAGTCACCTGCCGACAGCCCGGCGCGCTCTGCCGGCCCGTCCGGCGTGACATGAGAGATCTGCGCGCCACCCTCGCCGGCCTGCACCTTGACGCCCAGCCACGGCAGCACGGTCTTGCGACTGCCGGGACGGCCGCCCGCATCCTGGGCGCCCTCGCCAGCTCGCAGGCTGACCGTGATGCCGGCCTGCTCCATCAACGCCTGCCAGGGCAGTTCAGTGGTCTCGTGCAGGGCCTGTCGCATGAAGTCGCGCAGCGCCGGAGCCGTGACGATCTCGTCCAGGGCCGCGAGCAGATCCTCCTCGGCAACACCACGCCCCTGCAGGGCAAAGCGCTGCCAGCAGTGCTGCATGTACTCGTCCAGCGTGTGTCCGTGCTGACGCAGCAGCAGGTCCAGACACAGGCCGACCAGTGCGCCCTTCACGTAATAGCTGACCACCCGGTTCGGCGTGTTCTCGTCCATCTTGTAGTAGCGCGTCCAGGCATGAAAGCTGGACTCGCTGACGGTCTGCTCGAAACGCCCCGGCGTGCGCAGGTGACGCGTGATGTGCTGACCGAGCAGCTCGAGGTAGCTGTCCACGCTGATCAGTCCGGTGCGCACCAGGAACAGGTCATCGTAATAGGAAGTGAAGCCCTCGAAGAACCAGAGCAGCGGCGTGTGTTGCTCGCGACGCAGGTCATAGGGCATGAACAGCGCCGGCTTCAACCGCTTGATGTTCCAGCTGTGGAAATACTCGTGGCTGCACAGACCGAGCAGGCCGCGGTAGCCGTTTCCAGGCTGGCTCTCGGACTCACCGGCCAGTGGCAGATCGTCACGGCTGCAGAGCAGACTGGTCGAACTGCGATGCTCGAGCCCGCCATAGCCCTGCCCGACAACCATGAGCTGGAACAGATAGCGCGCAAACGGGGCCTGCCCGCCGAAGAACCGGATCTGCGCCTCGCAGATGCGCTTCAGGTCGCGCGCCAGACGATCGAGATCGCCCTGGTGGCGGCCGGTCACCACGACGGCATGCGGCGTACCGCAGGCCTCGAACTCGACCAGATCAAAGCAGCCCATCTCGACCGGATGATCGATGAGCTCGTCGTAACTGGATGCTGTGTAGGTACCGAAACCCCATGACGGTGCCGCCAGCGGCGTCAGCGTCGTGGCCACGCGCCAGGCATCGCTCACGCCCTCGGGATGACAGAGCTCGACCGACACCGGCCTGTCCTCCTGCCCGGCCACGGCCAGAAACAACGAGGTGCCATTGAAGTAGCCATGATGCTGATCCAGATGCGCGCTGCGCACCGAGAGATCCCAGGCATAGACCTCGTAATCGACCCGCAACGGTCCCCGGACCGGCGCGCATTGCCAGCGCGACTTGTCGACGGAAGTCACCGTCACCGGCGCTCCGTCGGCTGTGCGCGCACTCAGTCGCGACACATTGCGGGCGAAGTCACGGATCATGTAGCTTCCGGGGATCCAGTCGGGCAGCCAAAGCATTTGCCCTGCCGGATCGGGATGCGTAATCTCGAGATGGACAAGAAAGCGATGCGAAGCAGGCGCCGCCACAGAAACACGATAAGAAACGGCGGATTGCATACAGGCTACACCCCTGAATGACCTGAAAAACGAGGTTCAGCAGCATATATGAACAAGAGCGGCGCTGAATACCAGATCACGCCGGGCAACGAGCCCGGCCTCTCCTTCCTGACCGCCGATGACGGTCATCGCATCCCGATCCGGCACTGGCCGGTGACCCGGCCGCGTGGCGTCCTGCACATTGCCCACGGCATGTCGGAGCACAGCGGGCTCTATGCCGACGCCGCCGAGTACTTCACCCGGGCCGGCTACGCCGTCGTCGCCCATGACCATCGCTGCCATGGCCTCTCGGTGCCCATCGAGGCGCTGGGTAATGTCAGCAGCACGCAGCACTGGGAAGCCGTCTGCGCCGACATGCGCCTGATCAATCGCCATGTGCGGACGCTGTATCCGAATGTCCCGCTGATTCTGCTCGGTCACTCCATGGGCTCGTTCATCAGCCTGTCCTATGTCGAGCGCCACTCGCAGACCATCGATGCCCTGGTGCTGCAGGGCACCAACTACGAGCCGCCCTGGTTCACCTGGCTGGCACACTGGTTTGCCGCCTTCGAGTGCTGGCGCCAAGGCATCAATGCCCGCAGTGCCATCATTCACTTCCTCACCTTCGGCAAGTTCGCGCGTGCCTTCAAGCCGGCCAAGTCACCCTACGACTGGCTCTCGCGCGATGCCGGCTTCGTGCAGCGCTACCTGTCCGACCCGCGTTGCGGCGTGACCTGCTCCAACGGTTACTGGCGCGATCTGCTGGTCGGCCTCAGCCGTGCCCAGCGCATGCGCAACCTGCGCAAGATCCGCAAGGACCTGCCTATCTATTCATTTGCCGGCGACAAGGATCCGGTCGGCAAGGATGGCGTCACCGTCGCCACCCTGGACGACAAGCTCGAAGAGGCCGGCCTCATCGATGTCAGCCTGAAGATCTATGAAGGCGCCCGTCATGATCTGTTCCATGAAACCAACCGTGACGAGGTGCTCGGCGACCTGCTGGCATGGATGGACAAGACCCTGATGCAGCTGGCCCCGTCGCCGAATGCGCGCAAAGCGGTGCAAGACAGCCTGGCCAGCGTGTCGTCCTGAGAGCGATATCGGTGGCGGCACCCACGCAGGTGCCGTCGCCTTTTTCACTGACCATTCATGCGCCTCTTCAGATTTTCTGATCCGGATCAATTCCTTGGACGATTAAGGGGATGAAAATCTGCAGTCTTGTTAATCTACATCAGAAGAAAAATATAAGCACATGAATTTAATATGAAAATTCATGAAAGATAATCTTTATTCATAAATGAAATTGACAAAACGCCGCACTTGATTACGCATTGATCACAGAGTAACCTTGTGTTGTGCCCAATGGATGGGCGTGTAAACAAAAGGAGTTGTTCATGCGCACTCGCCTGCTCGTCGCCTGCATTGCCGCCGTCTCGGCCGCACCTGTTCTGGCCGCCACTGCAGCTGATGCCGTTCCCGGTGCCGGCCTCACGCTCGGCAACACCCCGGATGCCGCCATTCCTTCACCGGCCACTGCGCCGGTCACCCGCGTTGACGATGAACAACCCAAGGATCCCAACGCCGCCGTCATGGTCGACGTGAAGGCTGTCACCTTCACGGGCAACAAGCTTGTTCCCACCAGCGAGCTCACCCCCTATGTCAAGGATCTGGTCGGCAAGCAGGTATCCGTTGCCGAACTGAAAAAGGCGGCAGCCGCGGTTCAGAGCCATTACCGCAATCAGGGCTACTTCCTGACCAATGCCCATACCTCTGCCGATCGTGTGAAGGACGGCGTGGTGGAAATCCGTGTGATCGAGTGGGTCAACGGTCGCAAGAACATTTTCGTGGCCGAGGACTCCCCGCTCAAGGAGTCGCGTGTGCAAGGCTACTTCGACCACATCGAAGCCGGCTCGCCTGTACAGTCGGGTGAAATCGAGCGCGCCATTCTGGCTCTGCGCAACGTGCCAGCCATTCGCGTGCGCTCCAGCGTCCGTCCTGGCGTGAACCTCGGCGAAGCCGATGCCACCCTCAACGTCACTCGTGGCCAGGCCACGTTCGGTGGCAGCGTGCGCGCCGACAACTGGGGTAACCGCAACACGGGTCGCGCTCGCGGCATCGTCGATCTGCAGAGCCGTGGCCTGTTCGGTCAGGGCGAACTGATCAGCGTGGTCGGTCTGCTGGCTGAGAGCGGCAACACCGAATTCGGCCGTCTCAGTGTGGATGCTCCGGTGGGCTCGCGCGGCACCACCGCCAACTTCACCTACTCGCTGCTCAAGTACGGTGTCGGCAAGGCCTTCAAGGATCTGGACGCTGACGGCCTGGGTGAAACCCTGAGCATGAGCGTCAGCCATCCACTGGTGCTGCGCCGCAACCTTCAGGTCAATGCCGGCTTGGGCTATGAGCACAAGCGAGCCAATGATCGTCAGCTGGATAAGACACTGGAAGATTCACGTCGCTTGGACAATGGCAACCTCACGCTGGGCATTAATCATCAAGGCGATGAAGTCGACAGTCTCTACCAAGCCTTTGAAGTCACGGTCACCCGGGGTGACGTGAACATTCGCAGTCCGCTATCCCAAATTCTGGACGAATTCGATATTCCGGGCGTCAATTTGGCTCGTGAAGTCACAGGCAAGTTCACCAAGGTTGCGGGCAAGTATCTGGCTGTAAAACCCGTACGTGGCAACGATCAAGTTTTGCTGTCTATACGCGGCCAAACTGCAAACAAAAATCTTGATCCTTTAGAACGTGCCTCGCTCGGTGGTCCGGTGGGTGTGCGTGCCTTTCCGGTTGGCACTGGCTTTGGTGACCGTGTTTACCTTCAAACCTTGGAATACCGCTATTTCGTGAGCCAGTTTAGTCCGCTGGGCAGCACGGTGTACTGGAACTCGTTCTGGGATGTCGGTCACGTCAAGTACAACGTGGAAAACCCCGGTTTCTCGGACAACACCATGCGCCTTTCCGGCATAGGCACCGGTGTCACTATCGCCAAGCCGGAAGACTTCAATATCAAGCTCGATGTGGCCACGCGAGCAGGGGGCGACAAGTACAAGGATGATGATTCGCGTGACATCCGTGTCTGGATGAGCGGAACCAAGTTCTTCTAATTGCAACCGTTAAGGATGACGACCATGAAAATCTCTCAAATCAAGCACCTGTGCCTGGCAATTGCCATTGGTAGCTTGGCTACACCAGCTGTATCTGCGCCTAAGGCTGTCGATTTGTCTGATGTGATCAAGAACAGTCGGCTGGAGTTCATTGGCGCTGACAAACTCAATACCATTGCCAACGGCAAAGCTGGCAACGCTGCAGTTCGTTTGCTCGCCTCCTGCGCACAAAGTGCTCTTGGCTGCGCAGTGGTCACACCTCCAGGCGGCGGTGGCGGCGGCGGCAACACTGGCGGCGGCGGCAACACTGGCGGCGGCGGCAACACTGGCGGCGGCGGCAACACTGGCGGCGGCGGCAACGCTGGCGGCGGCGGCAACGCTGGCGGCGGCGGCAACGCTGGCGGCGGCGGCAATGGTCCAACAGGCCCTGTGGTGGAAGTTCCGAATCTGAGCGGTATTGTGGCTGATGATGGTAGTGCTTCTGATCTGGCCGCTGCCTGCGTTCAGGACGAGTCCTTCTGCAAGGATGCCAACCTGAAGCGCGTTGCCAATCGCAATTCGGTGATCGACGAGATCTTCTTCTACACCGAACTGTGATCTGAAGTCGGTACAAGAAGAAAACAAAATGGCCTGCTGATTCAGCAGGCCATTTTCATTTCAGGGAAGATGCCCGGGCGCATGATTGTGAGCCTGCAATGACCAGGCGTAACACAGCAGGACTTAGAGCTTCGGCACCAGCCCCCGCACAGCCTTCAACGACTCGCTGACATGCCCCTGCGGACCTGAATCCGTGTGCGCATACACCACCTTGCCATCCTGCCCGATCACGTAGGACACCCGCGATGCGAAGCCGGCAAAGCCGAAGGCACCCGCCGCCTCGTACTGCTTGGCCACCTTCAGCCCCGCATCGGACGCCACCGGGAACTTGCCCTGGCAGTGCGACACCGAGAACTTCTTCAGCTTGGTGATGTCATCACCCGAGACGCCGATCACGCTGGCACCGGCCTTGGCAAACTGCGGCATGGCCTCGGCGAAGAGCTTGGCCTCGACACTGCAACCGGGCGTGAATGCGGCCGGGTAGAAATACACCACCACCGGTCCCTTGCTGCGCAGGGCCTTGCTGTCGACACTGATCTGGTTGCCGGCCTGGGCGGCAGGCAGAACGAAATCCGGTGCCTTGGCACCCACTGCCAACAGGGCATGGGCCGGAAGCGACACGGCAAGAACAGCGGCGCCCAGCGCGGCCGAAAGAATGGACGTGTTCATTTGCTCAGATACCTCATGGCGTCTTCGATGCCCTTCAAGGTCAGCGGATGCATGCGACCATCCAGCAGCTGCAGGGTCATCTCGGTGGACGGGGTCATGCCCCAGTGCTTTTCCGGCTCGGGATTGAGCCATACCATCTTCTCGAAATGCTGAGTGAGGCGTTGCATCCAGACCGCGCCCGGCTCCTCGTTGAAGTGCTCGACCGAGCCGCCAACGGCCTGGATCTCGTACGGGGACATGCTGGCATCACCGACGATGACTACCCGGTAGTCCTTGCCGAACTTGTGGATGATGTCCCAGATAGGCGTGCGCTCGCTCCAGCGCCGGAAGTTGTTCTTCCAGACCGACTCGTAGATGAAGTTGTGGAAGTAATAGAACTCGAGGTGCTTGAACTCGCTGCGCGCCGCCGAGAACAGCTCCTCGCAGACCCGCACATAGGGATCCATCGATCCGCCAATATCAAAGAAAATCAGAACCTTGACGCGATTCTTGCGCTCCGGGACCAGCTTGATGTCGAGCAGACCGGCATTGTGCGCCGTGTTGCGGATGGTGTCGTCGATGTCCAGCACCTCCTCCGCGCCCTGGCGGGCGAAACGGCGCAGGCGGCGCAGGGCGAGCTTGATGTTGCGGATGCCGAGCTCGACGTTGTCGTCGAGGTTGCGGAAGTCGCGCTTCTCCCAGACCTTGACCGCACTCTTGTTGCGTGACGGCCCGGCCAGGCGTATGCCCTCGGGATTGGCGCCATAGGCGCCAAAGGGCGAGGTGCCGCCGGTGCCGATCATCTTGTTGCCGCCCTGGTGACGCTTCTCCTGCTCCTCGAGTCGCTCGCGAAACTTGCGCAGCAACTCGTCCAGCGAGCCGGCCTTCTCGATTTCCGACAGCTCCTCCGGTGACAGCGTCTTCTCCAGCTCCTTGCGCAGCCAGTCCTCGGGCAGAACCTTGCTCAGCAACTCGGGCGTGACCAGATCAAGACCGTCAAAAAACGCCTTGAAGCCGCGATCGAACTTGTCGATGTGGCGCTCGTCCTTGACCAGGCAGATCTTCGCCAGGTGGTAGAACTGCTCGGCATCGGCGTAGACCAGTCCGGACTTGAGCGCGGCATTGAGCTCCAGCAGCTCGCGAATGCTGACCGGCACCTTGTGCGCGCGCAGGGTCTCGAAGAACTTGACCAGCATGCTCGTTTCCCCCTGCCCTGCCCGTGCATCCCGTGACGCACGAACGGCGGGCCATCGTGCTTACTGGGCCGTCTCGCGGCGGTTCATGAAGGCCAGACGCTCCAGCAGGGCGACGTCAGCCTCGTTCTTCAGCAGCGCGCCATAGAGCGGCGGAATGGCCTTGCGCGGATCGCGGTTGCGCAGAACGTCCTCGGGCATGTCATCGGACAGGATGAGCTTGAGCCAGTCGATCAGCTCCGACGTGGTCGGCTTCTTCTTCAGGCCCGGCACCTTGCGCAGGTCGAAGAAGATGTCCAGCGCTTCCTTCAGCAGCGTGCCCTTGATGCCGGGGTGATGCACCTCGACGATGGCCTTCATGGTCTCGGCATCGGGGAACTGGATGTAGTGGAAGAAGCAGCGGCGCAGGAAGGCGTCCGGCAGCTCCTTCTCGTTGTTGGAGGTGATGATGACGATGGGACGATGCTTGGCCTTGATGGTCTCGCCGGTCTCGTAGACAAAGAACTCCATCTTGTCGAGCTCGGTCAGCAGGTCGTTGGGGAATTCGATGTCAGCCTTGTCGATCTCGTCGATCAGCAGCACCACGCGCTCGTCAGCCTCGAAGGCCTCCCAGAGCTTGCCCTTGCGGATGTAGTTGCGGATGTCATGCACGCGCTCGGTGCCGAGCTGGGAGTCACGCAGTCGCGACACCGCATCGTATTCGTAGAGGCCCTGCTGGGCCTTGGTGGTCGACTTGATGTGCCACTGGATCAGCCGCGTGTTCTCGGCCAGCGCCACCTGCTCGGCCAGCAGGGTCTTGCCGGTACCCGGCTCGCCCTTGATCAGCAGCGGCTTCTGCAGGGTGATGGCGGCATTGACGGCCAGCGTCAGTTCCGGGGTGGCGATGTAGTGATCCGTGCCGATGAAAGACATGTGAACCTCGATAGCGCGGCCAGGATGGCCAGATGATATGACATGAGCCTAACGGAATGCGTCAGGAATGTAACGGGAACAACCGCAGACATGCAGGGTCACCGCAGCCTCCAGAGCCACGGCAACCGCCGCGACTCACGAGTTGCTGGTGCCATGCTGGCGCTGCCAGAGCGCATCCAGCCACAGCCAGATGCCACCAAACAGGAACCAGGACAGGGCCACCTTGAACATGCCCAGCGGCGCCTTCATCAGCAGCTGGAAGGCAAACGCCAGCAGCGACGGCGCCAGCACCAGGCTCTGGTCCGCCGAGGTCATCAGGGCCGGACTGAACAGCAGGACCAGCACGACGATGCGCGCCACCCGCAGGCTGTTGGGAAACCAGGCGGCCAGATGCGGGCGCAGGAACACCCGGTAAAGCACCACGGCAGCGCCCAGATAGACCAGCCATGCCGCCAGATAGACCGGATTCATGTCGTGCTCTCCTGGCTGTCGTCATCATCCGTGGCCAGCCGGCGACGCCACGCCGGCGCCTGATCCGGCTGGATCAGCCAAGGCTCGGGAGGGGGCGGCATCTGCAGATAGAACCCCGCGGACTCGAGATGCTCCATGACCTTGCTGACATCCGCCCGCGCCAGCGGACGCTCCGGGCTGAGCACGAGATCAGTGACGTGGCGCGGCTGGCCGAAGCCGGCCAGCAAGGCCTCGGGTACCGCCTGAAGTCCTTTGGCCTTGGGCACGTAGAGGTACATCTCGTCCTTGCGGCTGCTCTTGTAGATGGAGCAGAAGAGTCGACTGGTCATGGGCATATCCTGGGTCTAGACACCGGCATGGCGTTGCTTGCGCCATGCCGCGAGTGCATCGCGGTGCTGATTCAACACGCCGGCCACGGCATCTGGCAAGTGCCCGGCTCGCCAGCCCGGTATCACGGCAAGGCCGGCCTCGAGGCCGTCATCGACGGCGGCCAGCACGACCTGCTCGGCCAGGCGCTTGCGCCAGAGCACTTCCATGGGCAGTTGAAGACGCTCGGCAACCGGCTGCAGCGACTGCTTGAGGGCATCAAAAACACGGCCTGCCTCGCGGGGCAGCGGCATCGGCAACGGCATGGGCCACTCCGACGGCGGCAAGGATGTCGCGTCGGCAATGAGCGCCAGCAGCGCCTCGCCATCACGCCTTGCCACGCGTGGATTGAGCTCGTCGATCTGCTGCAGCTCACGCATCGTGCGTGGCTGCAGACGTGCCATCTCGAACAGCGACAGCGGCTTGAGCAGATGCCCGCGTGGCACATCGCGTGCCACAGCCTCGCGCTCGCGCCAGGCCATCAGCGTCTGCAGCACCGCCAGCGCCTTGGGCGGCAACCGCCAGGCATTGGGGTGATCCAGCCACACCAGCTCGGGATCCGGCAGCGCCACCGGACGACAGACCTCGGCGCACTCGGCGACAAACAGCGGCCACAGCTCGCGTACCTGCAGACGCTCCCGGGCCGCTGCATACAAGGCCGGCAGATGTCGCACGTCGAGCGCGGCATAGTCGCACTGCTGCACGCTCAGCGGACGTGCCAGCCAGTCCGAGCGTGAGGCATCCTTGGGAATGTCGATGCCCAGCATCAGCTGCAGCGCCTTCTGGTAGCCCACCTGCAGACCCTCGCCCAGCATGGCCAGCGCGATCTGGGTGTCATGAATGACGCCCAGGCCCTGCGGCACCAGCGGAGAAAGGACTTCAAGGTCCTCGGAGCAGGCGTGCAGGACCTTGCAGGGGCCTGACGGCCCCAGCAGCGGAGCCAGCGCCTGCAGCGACGGGATCGCCAGGGGATCGACCAGCGCCTCGCCCTGCCCGTCACCCAGCTGCACCAGGCCAAGACGCGGAAAGAAGGTGTCGACCCGGATGAACTCGGTGTCCAGCGCCAGCGGCGCCGCCTGATGCCAGCGTGGCAGGGACTGCTCGAGCCCCTGCGCGCTGGCGATATACATCGTCTGTGTCAATCGATTCCCAACTGTTTGGCGATCACTTCGTTCATGATCTCGTAAGTGCCGCCGCCAATCGAGAGAATTCGGTTGTCACGGTACAGTCTTTCCACCACCGACTCGCGCATGTAGCCCATGCCACCGAAGATCTGCACCGCTTCGGTGGTGACGAAGTCGGAGGTCTGCGTGGCGAAGTTCTTGGCCATCGACACCTCCTTCACCGACGGGATGCCGTCAGCGATGCGGGCACCGACCCGGTAGGTGAACTCGCGGCTGGCCTCGATGCGTGTCGCCATGTCGGCCAGCTTGTGACGGATCACCTGCAGACGGCCGATGGCCTTGCCGAAGGCCTCGCGCTCGCGCGACCAGCGGATGGCTTCTTCCAGTGCCATCTGTGCCGTCATGTTGGCCATCACCGCCAGGTTGAGCCGCTCCATCTGGAAGTTGCTCATGATCAGCAGGAAGCCGGCATTCTCGCTGCCGATCAGGTTCTCCGCCGGCACGATGACGTTGTCAAAGAACACCTCGGCGGTGTCGGAAGCCCACCAGCCCATCTTCTTCAGCGGCTGACCGGTGGACACCCCGACGCGCGAGCGCTCGATGACCAGCAGACTGACACCGGCATAGCCGGGGCCGCCGGTACGTACGGCGGCGACATAGAAGTCGGCACGAATGCCGGAGGTGATGTAGATCTTGCTGCCGTTGACCACATAGTGATCGCCGTTGACCTCGTCATGACGGCGTTCGGCGCGGGTGCGCAGGCTGGCGACATCCGATCCGCCAGACGGCTCGGTGATGGCCAGGGCGGCGATCATGTCACCTGCCAGCACGGGGCCGACAAAGCGGTCCTTGAGCGCCTGGCTGCCCCACTTCTCCAGCGGCGGCAGCGCGATGTCCAGCGAGCCCAGGCTGGCCGCGAAACCACCGGAGGTGGAGCGCATGACCTCCTCGGTGGCGGCAATCTTCATGAACACGTCTTCGCCGGTACCGCCATAGGCCGGATCATGGCCGATGCCGAGCAGGCCGGCGGCTCCGGCCTTGCGGTAGATCTCGCGGGGAAAGCTGCCCGCCTCTTCCCAGGCGTTGATGTGCGGCAGCACCTCGCGCTGGATGAACTGGCGAGCGGTAAGACGCACCTGCTCGTGGGTCTCGTTGAAATAGGGGGTGAACAGACTCATGAAAAACACTCCGGTGCATTGCAGAAAGCGCAACGTGACCGGTCGGTTTTACAGGCCGCCCGCGGCGACAGCAAGGCAGAAAGTGACGAAATACGACGAATCTGGTGACAGCGCGTAATGTCTCAGATCGGACGTCGGCCACTGAGTGCATGACTCAGGGTGCTGCCATCGACAAATTCCAGTTCACCACCCACGGGCACGCCATGGGCAATGCGGGTCATGCTCAGCGGCAGGTCACGAGTCGCCTCGCGCAGGTAGTGCGCCGTGGCCTCGCCCTCGATCGTGGGGTTGGTGGCGATGATGACTTCGCGGATGGCTGGCGTGCTGCGCAGGCGCTCGATCAGCGCCGGCAGGCCAAGCTCGCCGGGGCCGATGCCGTCCAGCGGTGACAGGCGCCCGAGCAGCACATGGTAGCGCCCGCGGTAGCCGCCACTCTGCTCCAGCGCCAGCACGTCCATGGGACTCTCGACAATGCAGAGCTGGCTGTCATCGCGGCCCGGGTGACTGCACAGACCGCAGACCGGCTGCTCCGACAGGTTGCGGCAGACCTGGCAGTGATCGACCTCGTTCAAGGCTTTCTGAAGGGTGTCCGCCAGACGCAGACCGCCCGCGCGCTGGCGCTCCAGCAGGTGCAACGCCATGCGCTGTGCCGATTTCGGGCCGACACCCGGCAGCACGCGCAGAGCGTCGATGAGGTCGCGGATCAGGGGACTGAGCATGCGCCGGCAGCGTCCGTCAGAACGGCAGCTTCATGCCCGGCGGCAGGCCGAGACCGGCCGTGGCGGCACCCATGGTTTCCTTGCTCCTGGCTTCGACCTTGCGCACGGCGTCGTTGACGGCGGCAGCCAGCAGGTCCTCGAGGATTTCCTTGTCCTCGCTGAGCAGGCTGTCGTCGATGCTGACGCGCTTGACGTCATGCTGGCCGTTCATGGTGACCTTGACCAGACCGGCGCCCGACTCGCCAACCAGCTCCAGGCTGGCCAGCTCTTCCTGGGCCTTCTGCATGTTCTTCTGCATCTGTTCCTGCATGCGTTGGGCCTGTTGCATCAGTTGCTGCATGTTCATCGGGTGTTCCTCATGTTCAGAAAGAGATTAATGCTTGATCTGCAGGCTTTCCGGCACCAGCTGAGCCTCGAAGGTGGACATCAGCGCCTTCACCACCGGATCGTCACGCACAGCTCGCTCGGCTTGCTCGCGACGCGCCGCGAGCTCGCGCTGGCGTCGTTGCGCCGGAGTTTCAGCGGACGGCTCGACCATCAGCAGCTGCACCGGCTGCTGCGGAAACTGGCCGGCCAGCCTGTGCTGCAACTGCGGCAAGGCCTGACCGCCTGCCAGCATCTGGTGCCGGGGCGAGAGCTGCAAGGTCCAGCGGCCATCCTGATCGACGACCAGCACGGTGTTGCGCGCCAGGTTGATCGCCGCCCCCGAAAGGCCGGAGCACTCCACCCACTCGGCCCAGCGTGCCGGCGTCCAGGCGGCATCGCTTGATGCCTGAAGCAGCGGCTCCACCACAGGGGCGGTGCAGACCGGCTCCGGACTGATCGCCGGCGCCGGCGTGGCAGCGGTCGCAGCGGGTACGGGGGGAGCAACAACGGCAGGGCTCTGCAGCGGGCCAGCCGGCTGAACGCTAGCTGCCGGGGCAGGCTGGCGCGGCAGGGATGCCGTCACGGGTGCCGCGGAGGCAGAACGCCCGGAAGCCGCCGGACCGGAGCCCTGGGCACCCGTGGAAGAAGACGACGACACCGGGCCACCCGGGATGCCGGCATCCGCCGGGCGGAAGGCCAGCATGCGCAGGAGGGTCATCTCGAAACCGGCACGGGCATCCACCGCCAGCGGCAGGTCACGGCGACCATGCAGCGCCATCTGGTAGTACAGCTGCAGGTCTTCCGGGGTGATGGCAGCGGCCAGCTGCAGCAGGCGATCACGATCGCCTTCGGCATTGTCGATGGCATCCGGCACCACCTGGGCCACGGCCAGGCGATGCAGCACGCTGATCAGCTCGGCCAGCGCTCCGGCAAAATCGATGCTCTGCTCGGCCATGGCCGCGATCACCGCCAGCAAGGCCGCCGCGTCTCCCGCATGCAAGGCGTCAAGCACGCGAAACACCTGGTCGCGGTCAATGGAGCCGAGCAGACCGCGCACCTCGGCCTCGAGCAGACGCCCCTGGCCGAAGGCAATGGCCTGGTCCGTCAGCGACAGGGCATCACGCATGGAGCCCTGGGCACCGCGCGCGAGCAGCCAGAGCGCGCCCTCCTCGGCCGCAATGCCTTCCTGGGTCAGCACCTGCTGCAGATGCGTGACCACCCGCTCCGGCGTCATCGGCTTGAGCGCGAACTGCAGGCAGCGTGACAGGATGGTGACCGGCAGCTTCTGCGGATCGGTGGTGGCAAGCAGGAACTTCACATGCGGTGGCGGCTCTTCCAGCGTCTTCAGCAAGGCATTGAAGGAGTGGCCGGAGAGCATGTGCACTTCGTCGATCAGGTAGACCTTGTAGCGCCCGCGGGTCGGCGCGTACTGCACGTTGTCGAGCAGTTCGCGGGTGTCCTCGACCTTGGTGCGCGAGGCGGCGTCGACCTCGATCAGATCGACAAAGCGGCCCTCGTCGATTTCACGGCAGGTAGTGCAGACGCCACAGGGCGTGGCACTGATGCCCTGCTCGCAGTTCAGGCAGCGCGACAGGATGCGTGCGATGGTGGTCTTGCCGACCCCGCGGGTACCGGTGAACAGGTAGGCGTGGTGCAGACGGTTCTGCTCCAGCGCATGCGTGAGAGCGCGCGCCACCACATCCTGACCGACCAGCTCCTGGAAGCGACGCGGCCGGTACTTGCGGGCGAGAACCTGATAACCCATGGCGGACAACCTGTCTGATGTTGCCGCCTATCCTATCGGATGGCGTGATCAGGCCCAAGCCGCATTGACCTTTTTGCATCCAGACAATCCGCATGAGACATCACGGCTTGCCAGATGACCGCCTGGTCGCGTAGGGTCGGCAGCAGTTCCCGACCCGTGTTCGATACCATGCTGTCACCCGCCCAACGTGTTTCCCGCATTGCCAACCAGACCTATCGCCGTCGAACCGGCGTGATTCCTGCCCAGCCCTGGTGGCAGCACCTGCCCGGCGACTTCGCCAGCTGGCCGGACCGCTTCCGGCTCGACATCACCACGCGGCTGATGGTCGGCGGCACGGCTGGCATCGATGTCGGCCTGCGGACCGGCATCGCCACGCTGGCAGGGGTGTTTGCCGTGCCCAGCACCTTGCGCCCGGAAACCGTGGCACTGGATCGTGACAACCGTGCCTTCTATCAGGCCCTGGCCGACGCCGGCGATGCCGCCGCCATCTATCCGCGCCCGACCCAGCGCCCGATCATGCAGCATCACCAGCCTGGCTGGCTGGATTACCGGCCGAAGGTCGGCCATGTTGACGTGCTGTCGTTCGAAAGCGAGTTCCGCACGGTGAATCCGGCCATGCAGGCACACTACAGCCGCTTCCGGCGCAACCGTACCGCTTGGGCCGAGCATTGGGTGCACGGCGATCGTCCGCGTCCGACGCTGATCGTGATCCACGGCTTCACCGCCGATCCCTACTGGCTGAACAGCCGCTTTCTGGCCCTGCCCTGGTTCTACGAGCTGGGCTACGACATCCTGCTGGTGACCCTGCCCTTCCACGGCCGTCGCCAGGAGCGCAGCTCGCCGTACAGCGGCCATGGCTATTTCTCGCACGGCTTCTGCCACATGAACGAGACCGTCGCGCATGCCATTCATGACATCCGCGTGTTCATGGATTACCTGGAAAAAACCGGCGTGACCCAGATCGGCGCCACCGGCATCAGTCTCGGCGGCTACACCACCGCCCTGCTGGCGTCAGTGGACGAGCGCCTTAAGTGCGCGATTCCCAACGTGCCCGTGGTAAGCATCATCGACATCATCCTGTCCTGGCAGCCGGCAAGCTGGCTGGCGAAGGCAGGCATGAAACTGGGGGGCATCACCTTGCAGGAGGCACGGCATACCGTGGCCATCCAATCGGCGTTGAGCTTTCCGGCCGTCATTGACCATGACCGGCTCATGCTGATTGCCGGTGCCGGTGACCGGCTGGCGCCACCCAAGCATACCTACCTGCTCTGGGAGCACTGGCAGCGCTGCCGGTTGCACTGGTTCCCCGGCAATCACCTGATTCATCTCGATCAGGGCCGCTATCTGCGGGCCATGCGCAGCTTCATGAAACAGATCGGCTTCGTGCCGTGACGGAGCGTGCCGTGACGGGGCGCGCCGGCGTGACCGGCGACGCAACCCGCTGGCAAGCGCTTACTTGAACTTGTCAGTCAGCGACTTGAGGGCGCTCGTGGCTTCGCTGGCCAGGCCTTCGACACGACCCTTGAGGTCGCCCAGGGCCGCTTCGCCGCTCTGCAGCAGGCCGTTGATCTGGCTCTGGACATCGGCCTGAACGCCCTTCAGGCGCTCCAGCTGGGCTTCCAGCTCGGACTTGGCCTCCGCAGTGGCGCCTTCGGCCTTGGCCTTGAGGCCATCGGCCTGGGTCTTCAGATCATTCAGTTGGGTTTGCAGTTTCTGCTTCAGTTCGTCGAGGGAACTCATGACATCGTCTCCTGGGGCGTGATCGATCACGGACAGCGCATCCGTGCCTATCGCTTATAGCGCGAGCACATGACATTGGTGTGCAAAAACCGGATGAGCGGAGTCCCGGCTCGCCCAGCGGCAAGGCGCCCGAGCAGCGCAGCTAGGCCACGCCGCCGTGCTGCAGCCACTGCACGGCGCCCTCGCCGGCCCGGCGTCCGGAGGCGAAGCAGGCCGTCAGCAGATAACCACCGGTGGGTGCTTCCCAGTCCAGCATCTCGCCGGCGCAGAACACGCCGGGGAGCGCGTTCAGCATGAGCCCGGAATCCAGCGCAGCACGGCTGATGCCACCCGCCGTGCTGATCGCCTCGTCCAGCGGACGGGTCGCGCTCAATGTCACCGGCAGCATCTTGCACAGCGCCGCCTGCTGCCGCAGAACCGGCATCCCGGCCAGACCCTGTGCCTGCAACCAGCTCGAGGTGTCCGGCTGACGCCAGACCTCCTCAAGCAGGGCGCTTTTCACGCCATCGAGTCCGGCACGCTGCCAGAGCCGGCTGCGCGTGAGTCCCGCCTTGCCGGCAGCAGCCTTGTCCAGGGCCGCACCCAGCGTGGCCAGGGAGCGATCCGGCAGCAGATCCAGGGTGATGACGGCACGCCCGCAGGCCTCGATGCGCTCGCGGATGGCACGCGCATGGGCATAGATCAGGCCGCCCTCAAGACCGTCACGGGTCAGGATGCACTCGCCGCGCCGCTCCCGCGTGCCGGCCAGCCACGGCAATGACAGGCTGACATTCTTCAGCGGCTCGCCGGCTCGACGCGTAAGCACCTCGCTCCAGTCTGCCTCGAAGCCGCAATTCGCTGCCCGCAACGAAGTGACGGACACCCCGCGATCAGCCAGCCACGGCAGCCAGGCGCCATCCGATCCCAGGCGTGCCCAGCTGCCGCCACCCAGCGCCAGCACCACCACCCGTGCCTGCAACGACGTGGTGCCGTCTGGAGTCGCGAAACCCAGCAGCCAGTCACTGCCGTCCCGTGCCAGATCCCCTTGCCAGCGATGCCGGGTCAGAAGCTGCATGCCCTGTCCGCGCAGACGCTGCAGCCAACGTCGCAACAATGGCGCCGCCTTCATGCCGGCGGGAAAGACGCGACCGGAACTGCCGACGAAGGTCTCGACACCGAGCCCGGCAGCCCAGGCGCGCAGGGCCTCAGCCCCGAACACGTCAAGCTGGGGGCGCAGCCAGTCGGCGGCATCCTCGTAACGGGCAAGGAAGTCGGATGTCGCTTCGGAATGGGTGAGATTGAGTCCGCCGATGCCGGCGAGCAGAAACTTGCGGCCAGGTGACGGCATGGCATCACAGACGGTGACGTCGAAACCCGCCTGCAGCAGCTGCTCGGCAGCCATAAGACCGGCAGGACCGGCACCCACGACGAGCGCTGTCATGACATCAGGAAAAAGGGGGAAGGAACAATGAGGGTGGCGACCCTGCCAGCCCGACCCCGGCACATGCTTGACGGGGACCGTTGCTTCCTTCCGGACCTGGCGGGATTGACCGTTTCACATTGCGAGGAGACCGGCAGGGCCACCATAACGACGCTCGCTCACGAACGAGGGCGCAGTATAGAGAAAAGCCGCGAGGCTGCCTACCACTGCGCCGCATCATACGGGCCGATTGCTCAGTGCTCGCCCTGCACGGCATAGAAGGTATCCAGCTCGTGCACCAGATGCTTCATCACCGACCGGTTGTTGACCATTTCCATGTGACCGATGCCGGGCAGCGCGACATTGCGCCCGTAATGCTCGGCCACCCGGCTGCCGCTCTGCGGCGCCACGATGGTGTCATGCGGCGACCACAGCGCCACGAACGGAACCGGACAGGGCACGGCCTCGATCTCGGTCATCAAGGTGCGCGCCCACGGGTTCTCGTCGGTGAGCTGAGACACGATAGGGCCCATGCCCTCCTTGCCCCGCGCCAGCACCGTGCCGCGGAACGGCGAGCCGACGGCAATGGCCAGCGCAGCCTTGTTCATGCCACCAAAGCGGTGCAGATACAGCCGTATCACCAGACCACCCATGCTGTGCCCGATCAGCACCACATGGCGGGCACCGGTATCGGCCAGCACCGCGTCGACAAAGCGCGCGACATGCTGGGCATTCTTTTCCACGCTGTCGAAGATCGGCTCCGGACTGACGGCATAGACTTGGCTGTAGCCCGTCGCGATCAGATGATCCCGCCAGGCCTTGAGGTAGCCGCGATTGGTGAAGAAGCCGGGCACCAGCACGATGGGCAGGCCCTTGTGCGGCAAGCCCCGGGGCGGGTTGGTCGGCACCCAGCGCGGCTCGAAGGCGAACAGGAAGGGATAGGTCAGCATGGCTGCCCACCACTCACGGAGGATCATCGCCAGCGTGGCCGGGAGACCGATCTCCTGCTCGGGGGTCTTGGGGGAGCGTGCCTTCCAGGTCGGAATCACGTTGCCCAGCACCATTACCAGGCGCAGCATGGCGAACGTGGACAGCACCACCAGGAGCACGGCCAGCGGAGAGCTGCCACGGCTGAGCAGCCAGGCAGCCAGCAGGACGTAGAGCGCAAGCTCGATCCAGAATGCCTTGAGAAAGCCGCGGCCATGCGCGGTATAGCCTTGTTCGGGAATCATTTCTTGTTGTTTTCCTGACGAGCACGCCGGCCAGCGCAACGCGCGCTGCCGGGTCATGTGAAAGCGATGTTACGCGTTTTCGCCAACGGCATGAAAGCGCGCCAGCACCGTGTCGGTGGCCAGCGCCGCCTGCCAGTCGAGATCACTCAAGCCGCCGACATCGTGGGTTTGCCAGGTGACGCTGAGACGGCGGTAGCCGAAGCTGACGTAGGGGTGATGGTCCATCGCCACCGCCAGCGCCATCAATTCGGTGATAACAGCCTGAACGGCGGCAAAGTCCGGCAGCAGCACCTCGGCAACCAGCGCGTTGTCACGCTGCTGCCACCAGCGCGCCAGCCGGACCGAGCAGTTCATTTCCCCGGCACCGCTTTCGGGCGCACGGCGCGGTGAAAGGCGTTCTGCGGCGACATGCGGTCATGATCCTTGAGGGCAAAGAGCTTGGTGTTCAGCGACGAGCCGCCATCCACGCACAGGCAGGCACCGGTCATGTACGAGGCGGCCGGTGACAGCAGGAACACGATCGCGCTGCTGATCTCGTCCTCGTCGCCCATGCGGCGGGCCGGAATCGTGGCGTTCATCTGCGGAATCACGTGCTGGGCAAAGGACGGGTCATAGCGATCCATGCCGCTGGAGGCAATGAAGCCCGGTGCAACGGCATTCAGGCGCACGCCACGGTTGGCCCACTCCACCGCGGCCGTCTCGGTGAAGCTGAGCATGCCGGCACGTGCCGCCCCGGAATGCGCCATGGCCGGCATGCCGCGCCACATGTCGGCGATGATGTTGACGATGCTGCCACCGGTCTTTGCCATCGACTGGTTGAACACCTCTCGCGCGACCAGGAAGCCGCCGGTGAGGTTGTTGGCCACCACCGCGTCCCAGCCTTTCTTGGAGATCTTCTCGACCGGGGACGGGAACTGGCCACCGGCGTTGTTGACCAGGCCATGGATGACGCCGCGCTCAGCCACCACCGCCGCCACCATCTTCTGCACCGCCTCCTCGTCACGAATGTCGACGCTGTGCAGACTGCACTCGCCGCCATCCTCGCGAATCTCGCGCGCCACGTTCTCCAGACGCTCCAGATTGCGTCCCACCAGCACCACGTGAGCACCCAGCGCCGCCAGCTCATGCGCGGTGCAGCGGCCAATGCCGGAACCACCTCCGGTGACAATATGGGTTTGACCGGCGAACAGGCCGGGACGGAAGACGGTGCGGAAAGACATGAAGGAATCCCTTGTTACAGTGAAGAGGCAGAAAATGCCCGCACATGACACAAGGGCGTGACCATAAAGTCAAGGTTGGCGACGCGGCGCGACAAACACCCGCAGCGGAAACCGACAGACCGGCAGATCAGCGGCCACGCCGCAGCAAGCCCACCAGAAAAAGCAGTACCAGCGCGCCGATCAGGGCCGTCAGCAGATTGCCTGCCGAAACCCCCACCGAATCGAACAGATAGCCCCCGATCACGGAACCCAGAACACCCACCACCATGTTGCCGACCAGACCGAAGCCGCCGCCCTTCATGATCAGACCGGCCAGCCAGCCGGCAACGGCACCTATCAGCAGAAACCAGATCACGCTCATGACGACCACCTTCCAGATCGATTGGAAGGTCAGCATAGCACCGACGGCACAAAGCAAAAGGCCCGGTCATTGCTGACCGGGCCTTGCTGTGTGGTGACCCCACGGGGAATCGAACCCCGGTTACCGCCGTGAAAGGGCGATGTCCTAACCGCTAGACGATGGGGCCGAACGTGGTGGAGCTAAGCGGGATCGAACCGCTGACCTCTACAATGCCATTGTAGCGCTCTCCCAGCTGAGCTATAGCCCCACATTCCCGAACGCTGCTGGGTGTGCGTCGTTCGATGGCGCGCAGTTTATGGATGACCAAAAACCCTGTCAACAGCAATTCGCGATATTTCTCCAGGCTCTGGCGACATCGAGCATTCTCTGAGCAAAGCCCCACTCATTGTCATACCAGGCACACACTTTCACCGTGCGTCCGATCACCTTGGTCAGTGCCAGATCGACCGTGCAGGAAGCCGGATCGTGGTTGAAGTCGATGGATACCAAGGGCTCCTCGCAGACTTTCAGGATGCCGCCCAGCGATTGCGCCGCCGCATCACGCAGCAGCTGGTTGACCTCGGCCGCCGTGGTGTCCTTGGCACAGGTCAGGGTCAGATCCACCAGCGACACGTTCAGCGTCGGCACACGCATGGCGTAGCCGTCCAGACGGCCGTCGAGCTCGGGGATCACCTGCCCTATCGCCAGCGCCGCCCCGGTCTTGGTCGGAATCATGGAGTGCGTGGCTGCCCGCGCCCGCCGCAGATCGCCCTGATAGACATCGGTCAGCACCTGGTCGTTGGTCACCGAGTGGATGGTCACCATCAGTCCCTGCTCGACGGTCAGGGCACGGTGCAGCGGTAGCACCAGCGGCGCCAGGCAGTTGGTGGTGCAGGAGGCATTGGAGACGATGCGGTCACTGGCCGTCAGGCGATCATGATTGACGCCGAACACCACCGTCTTCGCGCCCGCTGCCGGTGCCGAGATCAGCACCCGCCTGGCGCCGGCAGCCAGATGAACCTGCGCCTTGTCGGCATCGGCAAAACGGCCGGTGCATTCAAGCACCAGATCGATGCCCAGCTCGCGCCATGGCAGGGCAGCCGGATCACGCACCGACAGCACGCGCACCGGCTCGTCATTGATCAGCAGAAAATCGGCCGGACTGTCGCCATGCGGCTCGCTGAGCTGCTCGACGCGCCCGCGGAAATGGCCATGGGCAGTGTCATGCCGGGTCAGATGGGCATGCGTGGCAAGATCGCCCAGATCATTGAGCGCCACCAGGCGCAGTTCATCGCGGGGTACCGCCGATTCGTGATAGGCACGAAGGATGTTGCGGCCGATGCGGCCGTAGCCGTTGATGGCAACCTGCCAGGACATGATGCCTCTTCCTTCCGGACCGGGTCGGTGATCAGAAGATGCCACTCTCCAGTCCGGCGGCGAGGGTCATCCCCAACGTTTCCGCATCTGCCACGAAGCTGTCCTGCCAAGTGCCGCGCCAGACCACTGGCGGCTGCACCCAGCTCCAGCGCAGACCGGTGACGATGGTCTGCACGGCACGGCAGGTGCCGGTGCCGTCATGGCCGGCACGCACCCAGAGCGCGCAGGGCATGCCCTGTTTTTGTTCTAGCACGGGGTAGTAGATGCGGTCAAAGAAGTCCTTCAGGGCACCACTCATGTAGCCCAGGTTCTCGGTGGTGCCGAGCAGGATGGCATCCGCCGCCAGCACGTCCTGCGCACCGGCCTCGAACGGTGACAGCACGCGCACACTCACCCCGGCGATGTCAGGATGCCCTGCCCCGCGTGCCACGGCATCGCGCAGCGCCAGGGTGTTTGGCGAGGGCGCATGCGCCACGATCAGCAGCGTTTTCATGGCCACCTCAGAGATAGTTCAGGGGCAGCGCCGTGGTATCGACGACGCGCCGCATCACGAAGCTGGAATGCACGCCGCTGACGCCCTCGATGCGGGTTATCTTGTCGAGCAGGAAGGCCTGGTAGCTGTCCATGTCGGGCACCACCACCTTGAGCAGGTAGTCGGCGCTCTGCCCGGTGATGAGGTAGCACTGCTGCACCTCCTCGAAGCCGCGCACGGTGGCCTCGAAGTTCTCGAAACGCTCGGGCGTGTGGCGATCCATGCTGATCTGGATCAGCACCGTCAGGCCCAGACCCAGTGCCTTGCCGTCAAGCAGCGCGGCACGCCCGCGAATGATGCCGGCCTCCTCCAGCTTCTGCACGCGACGCGAACACGGCGATGGCGACAGCCCGACCCGCTCGGCCAGCTGGAGATTGGAGAGACCGCCGTCCTGCTGCAAAAGCGCCAGGATGTGACGATCATAGCGATCCATCTGGAACGGATGCGATTTCATGACAATAAATCACCAATAAGACTAAATTAAACGCAACATATCACCATAAACCCTGTAAATCACCCGATCTTCGCAAGCCTTTTGCGCAACCTGCCGCATAGACTGTGTTTCGTGAGCACGACGACGGGCCCTGGCGGCCCGTCCTGCATTTTCAGGAGCAGATCATGGCCTTCGACCATCGCAAGTACCGTCCCACCCCGGCCATTGTCCGGCCGCAGCGCCGCTGGCCGGACCAGGTCATCAGCCAGGCGCCGCGCTGGTGCGCCGTCGACCTGCGTGATGGCAACCAGGCCCTGGTCAAGCCCATGACCGTCGAGCAGAAGACCCGCCTGTTCCAGCTGCTGGTCAAGCTCGGCTTCAAGGAAATCGAGGTCGGCTTCCCGGCCGCCTCGCAGCCGGACTTCGACTTCGTGCGTCAGCTCGTCGAACAGGGTCACATTCCCGATGACGTCACCATACAGGTGCTGACCCAGGCCCGCCCCGAGCTGATCGCTCGCACCTACGAGTCACTCCGGGGCGTGCCGCGCGCCATCGTGCATGTCTACAACTCGACCTCGCGCACCCAGCGCGAGCAGGTGTTCCGCACCGATGTCGCCGGCGTGAAAGCCATTGCCGTGGCCGGCGCACGGTGCGTGGCCGAGCATGCGGCCCGCCACCCGGACACCGACTGGACCTTCCAGTATTCGCCCGAAAGCTTCACCGGCACCGAGCTGGAGGTCGCCGCCGAGGTGGTCAATGCCGTCATCGACGTCTGGCAGCCCGAGCGCGGGCAGAAGGTCATCATCAACCTGCCGGCCACGGTCGAGGTCAGCACGCCCAACGTGTTTGCCGACAGCGTGGAGTGGATGCTCGAGCACATGCATCAGCGCGCGCATGTCGTGGTGTCACTGCACACGCACAATGACCGCGGCTGCGGTGTCGCCGCCGCCGAGCTCGGCGTCATGGCCGGGGCCGACCGCGTCGAAGGCACCCTGCTCGGCAACGGTGAGCGCACCGGCAACATGGACCTGGTGACCATGGCGATGAACCTGTACAGCCAGGGTGTCGATCCGATGCTGGACCTCTCCGGCATGCGCGAGATCATCGACACCGTGGAGGCCGTCACCGAGATCAAGACTCATCCCCGTCATGCCTATGCCGGCGAACTGGTGTTCACCGCCTTCTCGGGCAGCCACCAGGATGCCATCCGCAAGTGCCTGGCCAATCAGGGCGAAGCGTCTGCAGGCAACCCGTGGAATGTCGCCTACCTGCCCATCGACCCGCGCGACCTGGGACGCCGCTACGAGGAGGTGGTGCGCATCAACTCGCAGTCCGGCAAGGGTGGCGTGCTGCATGTGCTGGAACAGCAGTTCGGCATCACGCTGCCACGCTGGCTGCAGATCGACTTCTCGCGCGTGGTGCAGGAGCAGGCCGAGCGTGATGGCGGCGAGGTCGATGCCGGGCGCATCCACGCCCTGTTCCGCAGTCACTACCTGGCGGTGCCGCCGGGCTGGCATCTGGGCCGCTACGACCTGCACCGCGAGGGCGACATCGTGCACGCCGAGCTGGCACTGGACGACCACAGCCTGCAGGGTCGGGGACAGGGCGTGATCGAGGCGCTGGTGGCGGCCGTGCAGGCCGACAGCGGTCGACGGCTGGTGATCGAGGCGTATGACGAGTTTGCGCTCAGCGCCGGTACCGAGGCCCAGGCCATGGCCTGCGTCAAGGTGCGGGATGGCGACCGGGTGGCCGCTGCCGCCGGGATCGCGGGCGACACGTTGGCCGCCAGTCTGCAGGCCGTGCTCAGTGCCGCCGGACGCCTCGCCGAGACTGCGTGAGGTGACAGAGTCCCGGGCTGGTGCTGTCCTCCGGGAGGACAGCACCAGCCCGGGACTCAAAGCCGCTCAGGGGGTCGGCGAGACGGCCAGGGGCTCGCCACGGCGGAAGGCGGCGAGCAGCTTTTCCAGCTCCTTGGCCTCCTTCTTGGACACGCCGCCGAGCACCGCGATGGCTTCACGCAGACGCGCCCGGGTCATGTCCGGACCCATGATGGCCATGGCCTCCATCACCGGCGGCGCCGATGGCGAACCCGCCATGCTGACGAAGAATGGCGCCATGAAGTCACGCATCTTGATGCCCAGGAAGGCACTCAGGCGCTGCAGCAGATCCGCGATCCCCTCGTGCTGCCAGGCACGCAGCGCCTCCAGCTCCCACAGCGCGAGCTGCAGGATGGTCTTCACCTGATCCGGCGTCAGCGACTTGTGCGCGAAGCTCTCCGGCGTCAGCGCGACCTTGCCGGCGAAGAAGAAGCCGGCCTTGTCGACCGCCTCCGACAGCGTGGAAACACGGGTCTGGATCTGGCTGGCCACGCGCGCCAGATAGTCCGGGGTGATCCAGCGCTGGAAGGCCGCCACGAACTGCTGAGGTGTCAGGCCCTTGAGCCACTGGCCGTTGAGCCAGGCCAGCTTCTCGACATCGAAGATCGGCCCGCCCAGCGACACGCGCTGCACGTCGAAATTCGCGATCATCTCGGCCAGGGTGAACTGCTCGCGCTCGTCCGGCATGGACCAGCCCATGCGTCCCAGGTAGTTGAGCAGCGCCTCGGGCAGATAGCCCATGCGCTCGTAGTAGGTGATCGAGGTCGGGTTCTTGCGCTTGGACAGCTTGGACTTGTCCGGGTTGCGCAGCAGCGGCATGTGGCAGAGCTGCGGCATGTCCCAGCCGAAGTACTGGTAGAGCAGCTTGTGCTTGGGCGCCGAGCTGATCCACTCCTCGCCGCGCAGCACATGGGTGATTTCCATGAGGTGGTCATCGACCACGTTGGCGAGGTGATAGGTGGGCAGGCCGTCGGCCTTCATCAGCACCTGCATGTCGACTTCTTTCCAGTCGATGGCAATGGTGCCGCGCAGCAGGTCGTTGATCTCGCAGGTGGTCTCCTCGCGAGGCGCGTCAGCGGCCGGGCGCGGCACCTTCATGCGGATGACGTGCGGCTCGCCGGCCGCCAGGCGACGGCTGACCTCGTCGGCGGACAATCCCGTGCAGTGCCCGTCATAGCCCAGCGCGCCCTTGGCGGCGGTCTGCTCGGCACGCAGCTGCTCCAGACGCTCGGCCGTGCAGAAGCAGCGGAAGGCATGTCCCTTTTCCAGCAGGATGTTCGCGTGCGTCTTGTAGATGTCGCTGCGCTCGCTCTGACGATACGGTGCATGCGGACCGCCGACATCGGGGCCTTCATCCCAGTTCAGGCCCAGCCACTTCAGCGAGGCCAGGATCTGCTGCTCCGACTCCGGCGTCGAGCGCACCTGATCGGTATCCTCGATGCGCAGGATGAACTGACCGCCGTGCTGACGCGCGAAGCAGAGATTGAACAGGGCGACATAGGCGGTGCCGACATGAGGATCGCCGGTAGGCGAAGGCGCGACACGGGTACGCACAGGCTTGGTCAGGGCAGTCATGGACATCTCGTCACGGGAAAACGGAAGGCGCGCAGTATAAAGAAAAAGGCCGCTGCACACCTAGGTGAGCAGCGGCCCGGCCTGCGACATGCAAGCCCGATACCTCAGCCAGGCACCTCGGCCCGTCTCAGCGCGAGGCGGGCATGGCCTGCTGGCTACGCTGGGTCGGCGAGCTCATGCCGGTGACACGGCTGAACAGGCTGGTGAGCTGGTCTGTCGAGAGACCGCCGGTGGCACCCGCCTTCTGCAGCTCGTTGATCACGTCCAGCACCTCGCCCGGCAGCAGCTCGGTGACCAGCAGCGGCAGTTCGCTGTCGCTGCAGTTCTCCTCGTTGCGCACCAGATCATCGTCGAGGGCATTCACCGCCGGCAGCTGGTTCTGCACCCAGTCGTTCATCATCGCCGCTGCTTCGCCATGCACCACCGTGCGTGCGATCGACGGCATGCGGATACCGGCCTCGGCGGAGCCGACGCGGAACGGCATGATCGATGACGCCGCCTGCCCCAGCACGATGTCGTGCTTGAAGCCGCCGGAGCCGCGCCCGGCCGCCACCGGCTTCTTGCAGATGCCGTAGCGCTTGTCGACGACCCGGAAGCTGTCCAGGAACAGGCCCGAGTTGGAGCCGCCGCCATTGGGGTTGTGGCAGTGCATGCAGTTGACTTCGAGGTAGGCCCGCATGCGCTTGTGGATGTCCAGCGCGGAACCCGGCAGCTCGCCGGAGTCACCGGCGACGTCCCAGGCCGGCTGGCGTGCCTCCGGCGTGGCCGGCAGCCCGGTCAGCCAGCCGCGCGTCTTCATCAGCACCAGCTGGTTGCTGCCACCGAGATCGGCATTGACACCACGGTCGAGATTGCGCGCCTTGGGACCGATCGGTGCCGACCCCGGCTCGCGATCATCGCCGCCATGGCAGCTGATGCAGTTCAGCGCCGCCGGAATCGTGTACTGGCTGGCGGTGCCGGTGTATCGCGCACGCTGGCCGTTCTTCAGCACCTTGGGATTGGGATCCAGATAGTCCCAGGCCACCGATGCCGAACCACCCGCCAGGCTCAATGCCGCCGTCGTGGTGCGGCCATTGCCGTCATGCGACCAGATGTAGGGCAGCCCGACCCAGTTCACGCCGGTGGCGGTCTGGCGCTTGATCAGCAGACGGGTCTCGATGACCTTCTCGGCCAGCAGCTTGCCGGCCGCATCCTCCTTGCGGAAGCTGAAGGTCTTGGCGATCACCGTGCCGACCGGGAAGTCCAGGGTCGCGGTCACGCCCTGGCGGCTGTCCTTGTAGGCAGCCGGCTGCACCGAGCCCGGCGTGCTGCCCGGTGGCAGGAAGATGACGCGGTCCTTGCTGGCGTAGTCACTGAACAGGGCGGTGTTGAGCTGATACGGCATGACGCCGTTGCCCTGCCCGCCCGAGAGCGGATCGGACGCCTCCTTGAACAGGCCGTACTGCGCCAGATCCGGGCAGTCATGGCGAGCCAGCGCGGCCCAGTTGACCTCGCCCGGCTTCACTGCCGAGCAGACCTTCTGCGTCTCGGCAGCGGTCGGGCGCTTCTCGCCGGCGGTTGCCACATAGGGCAGCTTCAGCACCGGTGGCACGCGTGCCGGCAGATCGCAGTTGTGCGGCGCCAGATCGGAGGAGCCCGGCGTGGCCAGCTGCTGCACCAGCTCCGGCCCGAGGTCGGTACGATTCAACTTGGCATTCAGGAACGCCGTCTTCAGCGGGTTGCTGTCATGCTGGTTGTTGGTGATGCAGATGCCGTTTTCCGGCTTCTTGAGCTGGCCCTGGGCAGTGAATTTCCAGGCATTGTACTTGCAGGTCGGCTCCCGGTCGGAACGGTCGAAATTGGGTCGGCCGCGCTCGTCCACCCGCGCTTCGTACCGCCCGGTCTCGTTGGGATTGGGCCGGTTGAGGGGGACGCCATCCTTGTCGACGGGGTATTCGGTGCAGCCGTTCGGCGTGTCCTCGCCACCATCCCAGACAATGTCCGCACCGCGTCCGAAGTTCTTCACGCGCAGCAGCAGAGGCAGCGCCGAGGCCACGCCACGATCCGGATTGGGCTGCTGCGGATTCATGCCGTTGTTGCGGAAGGTGTTGTGGTGAATCTCCAAACCCTCCGGATAGAAGTCGTAGCGTTGATCCGGGTACTTGTTGTCGACCAGCCCGAAGTTGACGATGCCGATGCCGATGCTGTCGTTGTCATGAATCTCGTTGCCGTAGATCTCCAGCTGGTCGGAGGCCAGAACGAGCATGCCGGTGCCGCGCGGGGTCAGACCGACGATGTTGCCGATGGGCGCGAAGTTCTCGGTGTTGTTGCCGTAGCTCTTGTTGTTGCGGACGATGTTCTTCTCGCCGTACTGGCGCAGGTCAGGCAGGTCGAAGATCAGGAAGCCGCCGGTGTTCTTCGTCGCCACGTTGTTCTGGAAGATGGCGCGGTAGGTGTTCTCGAACTCGTAGCCGGCGACGTTGTAGGTGGCCAGGCAGTTCTGCACCACGACATCGCTGGACTGCCCGACGTAGACGCCGGCATCGGAGGCGCCATGCGCCTCGCAGTTCTCCATCAGGATGTGGCGCACCTCGACCGGGTACAGCGCGTAGGCGCCGACATCGGAGCGCGGGGTGTAGCCCGGATCGGTCTCGTCGCGACCGGCCAGGTCATGCCAGCGCGCACGCACGCCACGCACCGTGATGAAATTCGAGCGGAAGATGCGGATGCCGTTGCCCGGCGTGTCCTCGACAGTGAAATCCTGCAGCACCAGACCGTCCGAATAGGACGCGTTGATGCCCTCGGCACTGTCGCTCTTGGCGAAATTGAGGATGGTCTTGTCCATGCCGGCCCCCTTGAGGGTGATACCCGGCTTGCTGTTGATGAGCAGACCGGTGGGCATGTCGAAGCGGCCTTCGCACAGCGACACCACATCACCGGCACTGGCCTGGAACAGCTCGGTGAGGATGCGGTCGCGCGCCCGGGCGTCGGCGGCAATGCAGCCGCCACGGACAGCCGGCGAGGTCGGGTCGTCGCTGCCGGCAACCCGGTCATCGCTGTTGCGGGAGCAGGCGCCAAGGCCCAGCAACGACAGACTCAGCAGGGTCAATGCGGCAGCACGACCGAAAGGTGACGTGTTCATTTCTTGTTCTCGTTCTTGTCAATATTTCAAAGATACACATAAACAGCACAGAAATAACACATTCCATATCCGACACGTGTGTCTTTCGTGCACAGCTTGCTGCTGTCAACGAAAGCCGAGGTCGACCATTTATTACAGGGACAGACTGAACAGGAGCATGTCATGAAGACGACACCATGGAAGTTCACCGCCCTGGGCCTGAGCGCCCTGCTCGCCGGCACCACCGCTGCTGCGGATGACCGGGTACTCGGTACCGTGATCGGTGCTGGCGTCGGTGCCGTCATCGGCCATCAGGTCGGCGGCAACCAGGGCGCCGTGATTGGTGGTGCCATCGGCGCGGCGGCCGGCAATGCCGTCACCCGCGACCGGGCGGATCGCGATGACCGCTATTACGCCCCCACCTATGCAAGCTATGCACCTGCAGCCGCACCGGTCTACTACCAGCCGGTCAGCAGCTATCGCCAGGCACCGGTGGTGGTCACCCAGACCTATGCACCGCCTCGCGTGGTCTATGTCAGCACCCCGCCGGGCCATGCCAAGCGCTGGCACAAGCACCATCACAAGCATCATGCACGCTGGGATCGCCGTGACCGCGATGAACGCATCGCCTATCGCGAAGGCTACCGTGACGGCTACTACGGCCGCTGACGCAGCACCTGACTGGCGCTCGACACGCGCCTGCTGACCGTCGTCAGCAGGCCTCGAGCAGATCCAGCAAGGAATGGTTGATCGGTGCCGTGCGGGGCTGCAAGGCCCCCACCCGCACCCCCAGCAGACGCAGTGACCGGGTCAGCGGCACCCGCCGCAGCGCTTGCCGGGCCAGCAGCAGAATGTCTGACGCAGAGGCCACGCCGGCGGACACCGACACCTCGCGCGTCACCGTCTGGAAATTGTCATAGCGAATCTTGATGCCCACCGTGCGCCCGCAACAGCCCTTGCGCTGCAGGTCGTCGGCCAGGCGCTGGCACAATGCCTCGAGGGTTTGCGTCAGCGCCGCCCTGTCCTGGCGGGGATGCCGGTCTCGCGCAAAGGTGGTTTCCCGGCTCATGGATACCGGATCCCGGCTCACGGTCAGCGGGCGATCATCACGTCCCCAGCTGGCGTCATGCAGCCACTGCCCCTGGCGGCGACCGAACAGCTCCTGCAACCGGGACAGCGGCGTTTCCGCCAGCTCGCGTATGGTCAGGATGCCCATGGCCCGCAGGCGCACGTCGGTCTGCGGGCCGATGCCGTGCAGGGCACGGCAGGGACGGCCGCCAAGGCGGCGGAAGAATTCGTCCTGATCCAGGCGGGTGATGCCGGCCGGCTTGTCGAGATCGCTGGCCAGCTTGGCCAGCAGCTTGTTGGGTGCCAGTCCGATCGAGCAGCTCAGCCCGGTGGTGCGTCGTATGTCAGCCTGCAGCGTGCGCGCCAGCGACTCGCCGCCGTCACGGATCGCCAGCGGATGGTCGCTCAGATCCATATAGACCTCGTCGATGCCCCGGTCCTCCATCTGCGCTGTCAGCGCCAGGACACACGCCTTGAAGCGTCGCGAGAAACTGCGGTAGCGCTCGAAGTCTGCAGGCAGCAGGATGGCCTCCGGGCAGCGCTTCGCCGCCGCCATCAGCCCCATCGCCGACCCCACGCCAAAGGCACGCGCCTCGTAGGTGGCCGTGGTGATGACGCCACGCCCGACATAGTCACGAAGACGCGCGAACGCGGATACCGGCAGATCGGCATCGGCCAGCCCGGCGGTCCCGGCGTGCTGCAGACCGGCATGGCCGGCACGACTGCCGCCGATGACCACGGGCAGACCTCGCAGCTGCGGATAGCGCAGCAGCGACACGGAGGCAAAGAAGGCATCCATGTCGAGATGGGCAATGCAGCGGGTGGAGGCAGGCGCCATTATACTGTCCATGATGACAGTATATGCCAGAGCGCTGCACCCCACGCAAGTCCGGGAGCCGCAGGAATCCCCTCAGGGACTGACGATCTCCCAGGCCCGCTCCGGCGGGCGGCAGGCGCGACCGCCCTGAGCACTGGTCAGCAGCGGCCGGTTGAGCAGCACCGGATGCGCAGCGATGGCCGCGAGAATGCTGGCGTCGGACGTGTCCGGGTGATCCAGGCCAAGCTCGGCCACCAGCGGCTCCTTGACGCGCAGGATCTCGCGGGCACCCAGTCCCGGCGTGGCTGCCAGCACCTGCAGCTGCGCCAGCGTCGGCCGCTCGTGCAGGTAGTCGATGACCACGGGATCAAGACCGTGCGTCTGCAGCAGGGTCAGCACGGCGCGCGAGGCACTGCAGGCCGGGTTGTGCCAGAGGGTGAGCGTGTGGGTCATGGTCAGGTGGACTCCGGGGCATGTGATGCGGATGGCGGGCGCGGCAGTCTGACCGAAATCGCCGCCGTCGCCAGCAGGAACAGCGTCGACATCCAGAGGCAGGCCTCCAGGCCCTGGATCTGGTAGATCCAGCCGGACAGCAGCGTGCCCAGCAGTCGCCCGAGCGCGTTCGACATGTAGTAGAAGCCGACATCCAGCGAGACGCCATCGGATCTGGCCCAGGACACGATGAGGTAGCTGTGCAGGGACGAGTTCACCGCAAACAGGGCGCCAAACAGCATCAGTCCTCCCAGCAGCACCCACTGCGGGTCCAGAGACGCCTGCAAGCCGACGGCGATGGCTGCCGGCAAGCCCGCCAGAGTCAGCGCCCAGACCAGGGCACTGCGTCCGTCAGGCACCCTGCCCTGCGCCTTGCCGGTGATGGCGGGCGCCGCCGACTGCACCATGCCGTAGCCGATGATCCAGGCGGCAAGAAAGCCGCCGACCTGCCAGAAATCCCACCCGAAGACGGTACTCAGATAGACCGGGAGTGCCACCACGAACCAGACATCGCGGGCACCGAACAGGAACAGTCTGGCCCCCGACAGCACGTTGATGGCGCGACTCCTGGACAGCAGGTCCCTGAATTTCGGCCTGACCTTTGCCTTGCCGAGATCCTTCCTGAGCAGGATCAGGCTGCCGACCCAGATCAGGGCCAGCACGCCGGCCATGGCCAGCACCGCACCCGTGAACCCCATCAGCGCCAGCAAGGCGCCACCGAGGAAGAAGCCGACGCCCTTCAAGGCATTCTTGGAGCCGGTGAGGATGGCTACCCACTGGTAGAGCGCGCCCTGCGCAGTGTCCGGGACCAGCAGCTTGATCGAGCTCTTGGCGCTCATCTTGTTGAGGTCCTTGGCGACGCCGGACAGCGCCTGCGCCGCCATCACCCAGGGCACGCTGAGCATGGCCGCCGGCACGGTCAGCATGAGCAAGGCCCCCACCTGCAGCGCAAGTCCGATGTTCATGGTCCGGTTGAGGCCGAGACGGGCACCGAGGTAGCCGCCAAACAGGTTGGTGATGACGCCGAAGATCTCGTAGAACAGGAACAGTGCGGCAATCTGCAGCGGACTGTAGCCGAGGCTGTGGAAATGCAGCACCACCAGCATGCGCAGGGCGCCATCGGTGAGCGTGAAGGCCCAGTAGTTGCCCGTCACCAGCAGGTACTGGCGAACCTCGGGGCCTGGCCTGGCGACAGCGCTGGTCATGATCGTGATGCTCCGGTCTGCGCCCTGCTCAGTCTGCCCGGCCGACCAGGCGCGCCAGCTCGGCGGCACGGTTGGCGTAGCCCCACTCGTTGTCGTACCAGGCGTAGAGCTTGACCTGGGTGCCGTTGACGACCAGGGTGGACAGCGCGTCGATGATCGAGGAGCGCGGGTCGGTGCGGTAGTCGATGGAAACCAGCGGGCGCTCCTCATAGCCGAGGATGTCCTTCAGCGGGCCATCGGCAGCAGCCTTGAGCAGGGCATTGACCTCGGCGGCCGTGGTGGCTCGCTCGACCTCGAACACGCAATCGGTGAGCGAGGCATTGGCCAGCGGCACACGCACGGCATGGCCGTTGAGGCGACCCTTGAGCTCCGGAAAGATCTCGGCGATGGCCGTCGCCGAGCCCGTCGTGGTCGGGATCAGGCTCATGCCGGAGGCACGGGCGCGACGCAGATCCTTGTGCGGGGTATCGAGAATGCTCTGCGTGTTGGTCAGGTCATGGATGGTGGTGATGGAGCCGTGGCGTATGCCCAGGTTCTCGTGGATGACCTTGACCACCGGCGCCAGGCAGTTGGTGGTGCAGGAGGCCGCCGTGACGATGCGATGCTGCGCCGGATCGAACAGGTGCTGGTTGACGCCCATGACGATGTTGATGGCGCCCTTTTCCTTGACCGGAGCACAGACCACCACTCGCTTCACGCCCTGTTTCAGGTAGTCCTCCAGCACGGCCACGGTCTTCATCTTGCCGCTGGCCTCGATGACCAGATCGCAGCCGGACCAGTCGGTGGCGGCGATGCTCTTCTCGCGGGTGACGCGGATGCGTTTGCCGGCGACCACCACGTCATCCCCCTCGCTGCCGGCCTGATGCTGCCAGCGGCCATGCACCGAGTCGAAGTTGAGCAGATGGGCATGGGTGGCGGCATCGCCGGCGGGGTCGTTGATGCGCACGAACTCCAGCTCGGGCCAGTCCCAGGCCACGCGCAGGGCCAGTCGTCCGATGCGGCCGAAGCCGTTGATGCCTACCTTGATGGTCATGTCCGTATTCTCGCGTTCAGATGAAAAGTCAGGCGCCACGTGGCGCAATCATGAGGATGGCCCGCCAAGGCGTGCGGCAAAGTCGCTGATCCAGGCAGCATGAACCGGGTGCTGCAGGGCCTTGGGGCGCAGCGCCTGAACCTGTGCCTTGGCCCGGACCAGAGGCAGGCCCATGCTGGTCAGCAACACCGCCGCGATCAGCCCGGTACGACCGGAGCCACCCTTGCAATGAATGGCGATACGCTCGCCAGCCTGGAGGCGTGTCAGGATCGCATCCTGTTGTGCGGCCCACAGCCTCTCGAAGTCATCGACAGGCGCACTGTCATCGGCAACCGGCAGGTGAAACCAGTCCAGCCCATGATGCGCACAGCGCGGCCCCATGTCAGTGACCTGATTCTCGGCCAGTTCGGTGTCAGGCATGGCCGTGATGACTGCAGTGGCTCCAGCCTCCTTGAGTGTTGTCAGCGCCTCATCCAGCGAGACCTGCCGGGTACCGGGGCAGGGCGTGAAAATCAGCCGGGTGGTGACACCTTCAGCGTCGAACAGTGAAACAGGATGCGCGGACATGACGACTCTGGAATCCGTGATCAGATGAACATCAAGGCAGGTTCAGCAACAGGCTGCCGCACGCTGCGGGCGATCGCCCATCTGCCGCAGGCGGGTGGCATCAGCCAGCAGCGCAGCCTCATGTGCGGGCAAGGATGCCTCCAGCACAGTCCGGGCCCATGACGGCAGATCAGGATGCAGGCTGTAGTAGACCCACTGCCCCTGGCGGCGATCCGCCAGCAGGCCGCAACCACGCAGCTGCGCCAGGTGGCGGGAGATTTTCGGCTGGCTCTGATCCAGCGCGCAGGTCAGCTCGCAGACGCACAGTTCCTTTTCCTTTTGAATCAGAAACATGACACGAGCACGCGTATCATCAGCAAGGCATTTGAACAGCTGTACAGGCGACAGCGGGTCATCGGATGTCATGCAGCTTTCCGTGGTCATGCCGAGATCCTCCTGAGCAAACCTGACACCACTGCAATCGCATCAGGAATATATGAATATCCGAATATATGAAAAATCATATTTCCTGTAAAGCATCGTTCTTCTGACGCACAGGAATCATGTCATGGCGTCAATCCGGACCCTATGTGGATGCTTCAGGTGCGTTGCGCTGTGTCGGAGAACGATCAAATGCGCCAGGAAATCTGGCAGCCGGGTTTGCGCGCTGACGAGAGGCCGCCTCGGACCACCAGAGCAGCTGCTCCAGGGTCCGTCTGAAATAACCACGCCAGGCCGGCTCATCTACCCCGGCGAGAAAATTGCCATCCGGATCCAGCACGGTATGTGCAGCAGGCAAATGCACCATCGCCGACACCGGGAGGCAACCCAGCTCCGACAGAAAGGTACGCATGTTCACGGCGGCTCTGGCGCCACCCCACTGACCTGCGGAATATGTCACGATCGCGGAAGGCTTGCCGGCAAACAGGGAGCTGCCAAAATGATTGAGCAGGTGTGCCAATGCCGGACTCATGCTGTGGTTGTACTCGGGACTGACCATGACATAACCGTCAGCAGACTCGATGTACTGAGCCAATTCCTCAAGTTCTGCCGGCGCCCTGCCCCGGGCATGCGAGAAATGCGGCTTGAACACAGCGGACAGCGGAATTTCCAGAGGATCAACCAGCCTGACAATGGCACCTGTTTCGCGCAGCTGGGCAACACACTGCCGCGCCACGCGCAGGCCCAGTCTGGCGGGCTGAGGAGGCGTGCTGTCACGGGCAGACCCCAGAAAAACCAGGTATTCGGCAGGTTTCGTCATCATGACCGCCTCACTGCATGACAGGCACCAGCCATGTCAGACGCTCAGAAATCGAAGGTCAGATTGGGGGCGGTCGGCTTGGCCACTGGAGTTGCCGGCTCGACGGCCTTGCGGTCTGACGTGGTGCTGCGCTTTCGAGGCGCCTTTCCTGCCACCCTGGCTGACGGCTTGCTGACAGGCGCTGGCCGGCACTCGGCATCCAGCCAGGCAATCAGCTCCTGCATTTTCGGCAAGTCGGCCCGGTAGCGCTGAAAACGACCTTCCTGGCGCACATGCAGCAGACCGGCTCGGGTCATGGCCTTGAGATGAAACGAGACATTGGTGGGCGGCAGACCAAGCTGGGTGACAATTTCGCCCGCCACCTGCCCCGCCTCGCCATGCGGCACCAGCAATCGGAAAATGTCGAGGCGAACTCCCGACGACAGGGACTCAAACAGGGATACGGCGGTTTCTTTTTCCATGCATCAATAATACAACACGCCTTGCATCATTTGGCGAAATCAGAATGCCGGATTTTCACCGGGATAGCACGGCGCCGCCCAGTCAGCCCCGGGATTGTCCAGCATCAATTCGATGATCAGCGGCACCAGCACGCCAAGCAGGCGCGCACCGTCACGCACCGTGTCCCGGCTGCTGCGACTGTCCCAGGTGGTGCCGCCAAGCTGCAGCTGGGTCAGTGGCACATGCAGACGTGACAGCACGAGTATCAGCACATCCTCGGTGTCGAGTCGCACCAGGGCGCCGCGTGCCTGGATGCGGGCGCGCTCGAACGCCGGCTTCCAGAGTGCGGCAATCTCGTCAGGACTCAACGCCGCGATCTGGCCCTGTGCGTGTGCATCCCAGTAGGGTTGAAAGCAGTGAGGGCTGTCCAGCAGCAGGCGCACGGCCTGGGGGAACTGACGCCAGAGCAGACGGGCAAGCTGCTCGCCTTCGTCCAAGCGGAGCAAATGCGCCAGGAACTGCCTCAGGGCCGGGCTTTCGGTGAAGTCCCGCTCCACCAGCGAATGCTCGGCATAGGCCGCCTTGAAGGCGATCCAGAGAAACAGGAAGCGGGCATCCTCGTCGTCATCTGCCAGTTCGGCACGCTGCAGCCAGCTCAGGGCGCGATGCACGCGCAGAGCCATGCCATCGGGATGCCGCAGTTGCTCGGCACGTTGCCGCGCCTTCAGCTCGTGATACCGGTCTGTGCTCATGGTCCGCTTCCTGATCTGATCTCACAGTATCCGGCAAGCTCATGATGTTCAATGGGTTATTGGTAAACAATCCGTCTCATGAGAGGTCCGCGAGCGCACGTGCCAGCGGCTCCAGAAACTGACGCCGGACAGCCGGATGCACGGCTTCTTCCGGGTAGCAACGCACCAGGGCGATGTGATCAACGGCGTCGCTGCGGGCAAAGGCGATCGTGTCAAGACACATGCCGGCGGGTGCTTTCAGCGCATTGCCGGCAGCGCGCGGATCGGTGCCCATGGGATCGGCATGCGAATAGACATTGAGCAGACGACGGATGCGGGTCTGCGCCAGACGCGGCCGGAACCCCCACTGCGCCGGCATCAGCCAGCCCACCCCGCCACGCCCTATGCTCGCCACCAGCGCGATGTCGATGCCGCGAGCCGACAGCACCCTGGCCACCTTGAGCACCTGGAAACCACCCTGGCTGTAGCCGATGAGAACGACCGGACGACCCTGGGCGGCAGCAGCCTGCAGCCAGTCGGCAATGCCGTGCACGGAGGCGAAATGGCTGAACAGGGCCGCGTCCGCATGCCCCTGCTCACGCACCCAGCGCAGCAGATGACGCTGCATGTGGCTGCCAGCCAGAAAGCCGTGAATCAGGGCGATGCGCGCACCGGGATGGTCATCGGACAGACCCGGCAACCAGTGCAGTTGCGCGGCCTGAGCGGCATCAGTCATCACGGGTTCTCACCTCCAGCAGCTCGATCTCGAAGATCAGGTTGCTGCCGGGACGGATATGCGCGCCCACCTGACGCTCGCCATAGCCCAGGTGTGCCGGCACGAACAGGCGCCGACGGCCACCGACCTGCATGCCCATCAAGCCCAGATCCCAGCCCTTGATCACGCGGCCGGTGCCGATCACGCACTGGAACGGCTGACCACGCTGATGCGAGCTGTCAAAGACAGTGCCATCCTCCAGGGTGCCGGTGTAGTGGGTGATGATCAGCGCGCCCTTGACGACCGACTTGCCGCTGCCCGTCTCCAGATCGACGATCTCGAGTTCACCTGCCATGCCCGTCTCCTCCCCGGATGAGAAACCGTCCGCAGGTAGGATTTTGCGGACAGGCGGGTATCATAGCCGCATCTGTCCCTGACACCGGAATACCCCATGCTGCCGACACGTACCCAGCTGGCCCAGCGCCTGAGCAATCTGCAGGAGCTGATCCGCCATCCGGACCAGCTCAACCAGGCCGGCCAGACACCGTTCGAGATCATCGCCGAGGCCGGCATCGCCCGCCTTCGCCATTACCCGGCGCCGGCCGGTGTCGATACCCGCGGCAAGCAACCCATCGTCATCGTGCCGCCGCTGGCCGTGAACATGTACATCTACGACCTGTTCCCGCAGCGCAGCCTGGTTGCCACCCTGCGTGACCAGGGCTACCCGCTCTACCTCATCGACTGGGGCCGGCCGGGACGTCGCGAAGCGCACTACACCATGGCCACCTACCTGCAGGACTTCATGCCGCGCCTGCTGGCGCAGGTGCGCGCGCACAGCGGTCAGCACAAGCTGACCCTGCATGGCTGGAGCATCGGTGCCATGTTCTCGTATGCCTATGCCGCCCTCGGTGATCCGGACATCGACCGCCTGGTGCTGATCGGACCGCCCTGTGACTACCACGCGCCCAACATGCAGAACCGTCACCTGGCCAAACCCTTGAAGGCACTGCAGGAGCGTACCGGCTGGCGCGTCGACAAGAGCCCGCAGGCACTCTGGCATGTGCCGGGCTGGGTCAATGCCCTGGGCTTCAAGCTGATGAGCCCGGCCGGCACCTTGCGCGGCTATGCCGAGCTGCTGCGCAACCTGGATGACCGCCGCTACATCAGCGCGCATGCCACCAATGCCGCCTTCCTCGACGACATGGTGGCCTATCCGGGTGGCGTGACCCAGGACATGATCCGCTTCCTGATCACCGAGAACGTGCTGGCCCAGGGGCGTCTGCCCATCCGCGGCTGCGACGCCAGCCTGGCCAGCATCACCGCCCGCGTGCTGATCGTGGTGGGCGACAAGGACCCCATCATCACGCCGCAGGCCAGTGGCAAGCTGATCGGTCTGATGAAGCAGGCACACTGCGAGATGATCCAGGTGCCCGGCGGCCACATGAGCATCGTCAGCGGCAGCCAGGCACCGCGACACATCTGGCCGCAGGTCAGTGCCTGGCTGGACGGCAAGTCTGCCGCCAGCGCCGCGCCGGTCTGAGCACTCAGGGCGCCGTGGCCGCGCCGCCATCCAGCGCACGCACTGCCGCGACAAAGTCGGGCAGGGACATGCCCGCCGTGATGTTGCCGGAGGAACGTGCGCGCAGATCGCCGACAAACTCGCGTGTGCCGGCGCGCACCCTGAGCAGGGCCGTTGGCGCCTGCATCAGCTGATCCAGCTGCGTGCGGCTGATGACGAATTCGCGCTCGGACAGCTTCAGGCCGCTGTAGGGATCAGGCAGGGCAAACTCGCTGAGAATCACGACCTGCTCAAGCGCCGGCAGCACGATGTCTTCGCCGCCCAGCTGCAGGGTGGCAGCCGTCACCGGCTGGTAGTTCACCGTGCTCAGGCGCACCACCAGCACCACCTGCTGCGGACGCCGGCTGCTCCATTCGGCCCCCAGTGACAGCAGTGCCGTACCGCTGCCGGGACGGATCACCCAGGCCGGGTTCATCACGACATCGCGACTGCCATCCGTCCGTGCCGGAAGCACCAGCGTGGCGCCCACGCGCTGACTGGACTGCAGTGACGTGGACAGGCTGCCGCACGCCGTCACGACGATGCTCAACAGGCTGACCGCAAGCGCACCTGCCTTGTGCATGACCATACCCTCCATGGCTGGTATTTCCGACGTTATCACGAATGAACGGTATCGCCGGCTGCAATATGACCTGCAGCCGACCATCGGACGCGGTATCATGGCGAGCGGTCTTGGATGACCTCTGGACGCGCGCTATACTGCCCATAAAGACAGCATAAGGAGCTCTCTGTGCTGAACAGCAGAGAAATTGAAAAAGTCCGGCAGCAGCTCGAGACCTTTCTGGCGGAAGTCAGACCCTCCCCCACGCACCGTGCGATACAGGATGTGTCCTACACGCTCAGCGTCGACGCCTTTCTCGTCACCGAGCACCTGCAATGCGCGGAATCCCTGCGACTGGTGGCTCACCACCGCCTCAAGGCCGTGCACTCCGATGATCCGCAAGGCTGGCTGATCTTTGCCATCAACAGCGATGGCCAGTGGGCGCCCTATCCGAACTGCGTGTTCTCGGCCACGCTGGACTCGGTGCTCGCGCTCGCCCGCGAGACCCTGACCCCGGTGACCTCCGCAGCAGCCAGCGACAACACCAGCGCCAACGTGGCCTGATACCCGGACACGCACGCCCGAAGACGCACAGATCCGGGGCGGCCGCCTGACGGCGCCCCGCCCCGCCGGATCACGGCGACATCAAACGCTCACGCACGGCACCATCGAGCCGGGTCATGCCATGATCACGGCCGATCTCCAGCGCCTGCTCGCTGCTCTGGCCATCCAGCCAGGCGGCTTTCAACGCCATCAGAGCACCGACCCGGTTTGCACTTGCGCAGTGAATGAGCACCGGCTCGCCGGCAGCCGTCTGCAAGGCAGCTGCCAGCGCCTCGACCTTGCTGCGGGTCAGGTCAGCCGGCCCCGCCACCGGCACCGACACGAAACGCAGACCGGCGGACGTCACCAGCATCTGCTCGTCAATTTCCGAACGCTCGCCGGCAGGCACCAGGCTGATCACCGTGCGCACGCCCAGCGCGCGCACGGCATCAACCTGGCTGGCGTTCTCGACATACCCGGACACCCAGTGCCCTGACGATGCCTGACGCAGCCCGACCGGTCCGGACGCCGTCAACGCAGCGCGCTCGGCAACAGACAACATGGGTACCGGCATCAGCCTGGTGGCGTCATGTGCCGTCACCGCAGGGCCAGAGGTGCAGGCCGCCAGCCCGAGCATCAGCGCCGGCAGCATCCATCGTGAACACGGTGTCATGATCTTCAACTCTCGCTGGATTTCTTGTCGCAGCAGGCCTTCTCGCTGCTGAACCCGAACGGCACATAGGCCGGGCAGAAGCGCGCCAGCCCGGTGGCCACCATCACCACGCCGATGTAGCCCCAGAATCCGATGGCACCCGTGGCAGCCATCACGATCAGTGCCACGCCCACAACGATGCGCAGCTTGCGGTCGATACCGCCGACATTCGCCCTCATGATTCAATCCTTCCTGCAATATTGATGAATTGAACTACTTGACAGCTGGCTGACCGGGCCGGGCAAACCACTCACGCCCCTTGAGCATGAGGTTCCAGTACACCCAGGGCAGCAACACCGCTTTCAGCACCCAGGCCGAGTAGCGCGGCACCACCGGATCCAGCGGAAAGGTTGGCAGCAGCTTGCCGCCGAAACCGAACTCGGCCAATACCACACGTCCCTTCTCGACCGTCAGCGGGCAGGAGCCGTAGCCGTCATAGCGGGTTGGCAGCGGCTGTCCGCTCCGGGCGGCGAGCAGGTTCTCTGCCACCACCACGACCTGCTTGCGTGCCGCCGCCATGGTCTTGGCGTTGGGCGAGCTGCAGACATCGCCGAGCGCGAAGACATTGGCATAGCGCGGCGACTGCAGCGTGTGCTGGTCGACCGCACACCAGCCGGCGGCATCCGCCAGCGGGCTGTTGCGTACCACGTCGGGGGCGCGCTGCGGCGGCACCGCATGCAGCATGTCGAAGGATTTCTCGACCCGGCTGACCTGGCCATCCGCTGCCACGACATCGAACCAGGCCTTCTTCGCCGGACCATCAACCTTGACCAGCGTGGACTGGAAGGCCAGGCGAGCGCCGTATTTCTCGACATAGCGCATCAGTGGCGGCACGAACTCCGGCACCCCGAACAGCACGGCGCCCGCCGAATTCAGCTCGACCTCGATGTCCTTGAGACGCCCGCTGCGCAGCCAGTGATCGCAGGACAGGTACATGGCCTTCTGCGGCGCGCCGGCACACTTGATGGGCATGGGCGGCTGGGTGAACAGTGCCTTGCCGGAACGCAGCCCCTGCACCAGTTCCCAGGTGTAGGTCGTGAGGTCGAAACGGTAGTTGGAGGTGACGCCGTTGGCACCCAGCGTCTCCTCCAGCCCCTCGACACCTTCCCAGTTCAGCTCCAGGCCCAGCGCGACAATGAGCTGGCGGTACTGGATGCGACGCCCGTCGGCGAGATGCACCATGCTGGCGTCCGGATCCAGTCGCGACACGGCGCCACGGATCCAGTGCGCCCCCTGCGGAATCAGATCGGCAGTGCGTCGCACGGTACGCTTCTGATCGAAGGCGCCGCCACCGACCAGGGTCCAGCCGGGCTGGTAATAATGGTTCTCGCCAGGCTCGACGATGGCGATGTCGAGATCGCGGTGACGCCTGAGCAGACTGGCGGTGACCCCGATGCCGGCCGTGCCGCCACCGAGCACGAGAATGTCATGACGCAGCACGCCCTCCTGCTCGCAAAGACCGAGGCCGGAGGCGCGCTCGAACAGCATCCGGCTGTGGTTGCCGGTGCGGCAGTAGGCAACGACCGGGTGCGGCAACTCGGCGATCAACTTGCCGAAGGCCTCGCCATCGGCATCGGTTATCTGGCCAGGCACCACCGGAAGATAGGTAAAGGCAAGGCCATGCTCGGCAGCGATGGCGGCCATGCGCGTGGCATCCGGCTGCCCGGCACCGCCCTCGCCATCCGGCCGGTTGCAGATCACTGACTTGATGCCTTGCCGGGCCAGCTCCTCGAGCTGCTCGGGCAGGAGCTGTGGCGCCACCTGCAAGACCCCGTTGATCCGCGTCGTGTCGACCATCGCCCTCTCCTCGTGCATTCAGTATGGGTGTGATTTCAGCTCGGTCAGCACGCGGCCGCAGTACAGGCTGGACAGCGTGCTCATGACCTGGATGACTTCCGGGTTGGCCAGGCTGTAATAGATGTACTTGCCGTCGCGGCGGGCATTGACCATGCCCTCCTCGCGCAGCACGGCCAGTTGCTGCGACAAGGTCGGCTGACGGATGCCGCACAGCGACTCCAGCTCGCCCACGTTGCGCTCGCCCTGGGTCAGCTGGCAGAGCAACAGCAGGCGGTCTTCGTTGGCCAGCACCTTGAGCAGCGCGCAGGCCTTGGTGGCCGAATCGCGCAACATGGTGAAGGCCTCGAGACTCAGGGTTGTCGTCACGTCGGATACCTCGTCGTCATGGCTAACACTTTATTGACAAGTAAATTATTCACCAATAATCTACATTCATATTAAGTTTAATGGGGAAGCGTCATGGATGCAAAAGTTCAATCCTTCTTCGATCCGGCCACCAGCACCGTGACCTATGTCATCCATGGCGGTCGCGGCAGCCAGTGTGCCATCGTCGACTCGGTGCTGGATTATGACTTTCGTTCGGGGCACACCAGCACCACCTCTGCCGACGCCGTCATCGCCTATGTCCGCGCCGAGCAGCTCAGCGTGCAATGGCTGCTGGAAACCCATGCCCATGCCGACCACCTCTCGGCGGCTCCCTACCTGCAGCAGCAGCTCGGTGGCGTGATCGCCATCGGCGAAGACATTCGCGGCGTGCAGGGCGTGTTCAAGAAGATCTTCAATCTGGAGCCGGAGTTCTGCCTCGACGGCTCGCAGTTCGGCCACCTGTTCAAGGATGGCGAGCGCTTCCGCATCGGCGAACTCAATGCGCGCGTCCTGCACGTGCCCGGCCACACGCCGGCCGACATGGCCTATGTCGTGGAGGAAAAGCACGTCTTTGTCGGTGACACCCTGTTCATGCCGGACGTCGGCTCGGCGCGCTGCGACTTTCCCGGCGGCAATGCCCACACCTTGTACCATTCCACACGCAAGCTGCTGGACATGCCGGACGACACCATCCTGTACATGTGTCATGACTATCCCCCGGTCGCGCGCGAGGCCTCGTGGATCACCACTGTCGCCGAGCAGCGCGCGCGCAACATCCACCTGCACGACGGCATCAGCGAGGACGAGTTCGTGGCCATGCGTACCGCACGCGATGCCACCCTGGCCATGCCCAACCTGATCCTGCCAGCCATCCAGATCAACATCCGCGCAGGGCACCTGCCGCCGTCCGAGGACAACGGCACCCGCTACCTGAAGATTCCGCTCAACGCGCTGTGATCGCAACCCCACCGGCAACAAGGATACCGGCATGACGCTGCTGCCCGACTGGCTGCTGACCTACCAGCGCCGCGACCTCGGTGATGACGCCCTCGCCGGTACCATCACCGCCATCCTGCTGATTCCGCAGGCACTGGCCTATGCCCTGCTCGCCGGCCTGCCACCGGAAGTCGGTCTCTATGCCAGCGTGATTCCGCCCATCCTGTATGCCCTGACCGGCAGCAGCCGCACCCTGGCCGTGGGACCGGTAGCGGTGGCGGCGGTCATGGTGGCGGCTGCGCTGGGCGGCTTTGCCGAGGGCGATCCGGCACGGGCTCTGGCGGGCGGGTTGTGGCTGGCGCTGCTGTCGGGACTGTTTCTGCTGCTGTTCGCCTTTCTGCGCCTGGGCTGGCTGTCCCACTTCGTCAGCCATCCGGTGCTCAACGGCTTCAGCACCGGTGCCACGATCACCATCATCGGCACCCAGGTGCCGGCACTGGTCGGCATCCGGCTGGGCAACCAGGAGTCCTTCCTCGACCTGCTGCAGGAACTGTTGCCACGACTGGCCAGCATCAACGGACTGGTTCTGGGCTGCGGCCTGCTCACCATGACCCTGCTGCTGCTGGCACGCAACCAGCTGCCGGGCTGGCTGCAGGTGCTGGGACTGAGTCGCAAGCAGGCCGCCCTGTCAGCACGCATGATGCCCTTGCTGCTGGTGGTCGGCGCCATCCTGCTGTCGGCCAGCCTTCAGGGTGAAGCGCAGATGCCGGTGGTGGGCAGCATTCCGCAGGGGCTGCCGGCTCCCTCGCTGGACTTCCTGTTCGTGCCCGGCTGGCAGGGCCTGGTCGGCTCCGCGCTGCTGATCGCGCTGATCGGCTACGTCGAGAGCCTGTCGGTGGCACGCCTTCTGGCCCTGCGCCGTCGCCAGCGCATTGATCCCGATCGCGAGCTGCTGGCACTCGGCGTCACCAACATCGGCTCGGCTGCCTTTGGCGGCATGCCGGTGGCGGGCGGCTTTGCGCGCTCCATGGTCAACTTCGATGCCGGCGCACGCACGCAGCTCGCCGCCATCATCACGGCCGGCTGGGTGGCCCTGGCCGCGTTCGCCTTCACCGGTGCGCTGGCACCGCTGCCCAAGGTGGTGCTGGCCGCCATCGTGGTGGTGGCGGTGACGCAGCTCATCGACCTGCGCGGCATCGTCAGCACCTGGCGCTATGACCGCGGCGACGGCCTCGCCCAGCTCGCCACCGTGCTCGGCGTGCTGGCGCTGGGCATCGAGCCCGGACTGCTGCTCGGCATAGGCCTGGCGCTGGCGATCACCCTGCGGCGCACCAGCAACCCGCACATCGCCGTGGTCGGCCGCGTACCCGGCACCGAACACTACCGCAACATCCTGCGTCACCATGTGGTGACCTGGCCGGAGCTGCTGCTGGTGCGTGTCGACGAGAACCTCTATTTCGCCAATGTGCCGCAAGTCGAGTCACGTCTGCTGGCACTGGTCGCGGATCATCCGCAGGCGAAGCAGCTGGTGCTGATCCTGTCCGGGGTCGCCGCCATCGACGCCAGCGGCTTGGAGCTGCTGGAAAGCCTGGAGCAGTCGCTGCAGGAGGCCGGCATGCAGCTGCATCTGGCGGAGGTCAAGGGGCCGGTCATGGACAAGCTGCAGGGAACCCACTTCATGCGGGCGCTGGGCGCGGACCATGTGCATCTGTCCACGGAGCTGGCAGTGCAGAGGCTGAGCCCGACATGCTGAGGCTCGCCTGACGCTCGAAAAAACGCCACGGCCCGGAAGTCCGGAACCGTGGCGTAAAAACCACAGCGACCCGCTGGCGGGCCGCTGCTCATGCGTTGCTCAGCGGCAGCTGCACATGCCTGCCAAGCTCACTTGGCCAGGTAGGCATCAACCACGTCAGCCGACGGGCCACGCAGGGTCATGCCTTCCGGGCCTTCGCCAATGCGGGAAACCGAGATGGCCGGCTCGCCATGCTGTTCGAACTGGGCCAGCTCCTTGGAGCCTTCAGCGAACACCCACAGGCGGCCGTCTTCAACCTTGGTGACATAGCCGGGCTTGTCGTACTGGCTGGCGGCCAGGGCCAGCGGGGAAACCACCAGGAGGGCGGCGGCGAGCAGCTTGTTCATGAGAGCACTCCGTTCATGCAGGGTCGGGACGAGGCCATGCCGTCATGGCCAACCCGTGCACGGTGTCACGCTTTCATGACAATCTGACGACAGCAGGATGACAGTGTCGTCTGCCCGAATCGTTGCATCAGGCCGCCTGATGCGGCACGGCGCGAACCATGGCGACCAGATCCGGCAAGGCCAGGCGGACCGCCTCCACATTCTGGTCAAGCTGGTACTCCAGCTCGCGCGCCCGACGCCCCAGCTCGACCAGACCCACCATGCCGGCCTCCCCTGCCATGCTGTGCAAGGTGCGGCGCAGCAGGTCGACATCCAGTGTGGCGGACTGCTCCAGGCATCCCTCGAGGGTGGTCAGCTGCTGCGGCAGACGCTCGTCCAGATAGCGCTGGCGGAACACCGCCAGCGCGGCCGCGATCTCCGGATCAGGGTCCGGCCGAGCCTGCGCTTCCGTCGACAGCTGCCGATCCGGCTCCGCCACGGGCTGTGGCGCCGAACTGCTCTCTGCCAGCACCGGTGCGGCAGGTCCGGTAACGGTCAGTGCCAGCACATGCGCAGGCTGCGGCAGACAGGCACGAATCTCGCGCACCAGAAGATCGACCTGGAAAGGCTTGGTGACGAAGCCGTTCATGCCGGCCGCCAGCGCCTTGTCACGCTGCCCGGACATGGCGCCCGCAGTCAGCGCCAGGATAGGCAGATCGCTGCGCTGCAGACTGTCACGGATCAGGCGCGTGGCGGCATAACCGTCCAGTACCGGCATCTGGACATCCATCAGCACCAGGTCATGGGCATCCGGATGCGAGCGCAGCTGTTCGACGGCCGCCAGGCCATCCACGACCGTGGTGACCTCGGCACCCTCCATGACCAGGATGCTCCTGGCGACATCGCGATTGAGCTCGCTGTCGTCAGCCAGCAGGATGCGCACGCCTGACAGACGCCGATAACCACGCTCTTCCTCCGCAACCACCTCGGCTTCAGGCAGCAGCATGGGCTGGCGCGGACACTCGAAGGCGATCTCGACCTCGAAACGACTGCCCTGACCAAGCTGGCTCTGCACCTTCATCTCGCCCCCCATCAGGGTCACCAGACGATGGCTGATGGCCAGACCGAGCCCTGTGCCGCCAAAGCTGCGCGAGATCGAACTGTCGGCCTGGCTGAAGGCCTGGAAGATGGAGTCCAGCTTTTCCTCTGGAATCCCGATGCCGGTGTCGGCAACCGTGAAGCGCACGCGCTGGTGCCCGCAAGGCGTTTCTCCCAGCGCCGTGACAGTCAGCGAGACCTGACCCTGGCGCGTGAACTTGACCGCATTGCTGAGCAGATTGGTAAGAATCTGGTTCAGACGCAGGGAGTCACCCACCAGCTGGCTGATCTGTGCCGGCACCGGCTCGATGAGCAGGCCCACCGGCCTGTCCTGCAGGGAGGCCTGGAACAGGCCGCGCAGCTGGTCGACCAGCGCGGCCAGACTGAACGGAGCACGCTCCAGCTCGAGCCGGCGTGCCTCGATCTTGGAGAAGTCGAGAATGTCGTTGATGATGGCCAGCAGGCTCTGGCTGGCGCCCTGCACCTTGCGCACCATGGCGCGCGTCTCGTCCGCCAGCGGCTGGCGCTCAAGCAGATAGCAGAGGCCGAGTATGCCGTTCATCGGGGTACGGATTTCGTGGCTCATGTTGGCCAGGAACTCGCTCTTGGCCTGGTTTGCCGACTCTGCCGACAACTTGGCCTCGACCAGTGCCTGCTCGTAACTGATGCGCACCGTGATGTCCTGCGCCACCGCCAGATAGCCGGTGATCTCTCCCTGATCGCCACGAATGACCGTGACCACCAGTGACACGTGAATGCGCTGGCCATCCTTGCGCACATAGGTCCACTCGCGTGACTCCATGCCATCGCGTTCCGGCAGCTGCACAAAGACGCGGAAGCCCTCGACGGGCTCGCCGAGCTGCTCGCCCAGCTCTCGGCCACGACGCATGACCTCTTCGGGACAATGGAAGATGGTCGGCGTGCAGCGCCCGATGACCTCGTCGGCGGCATACTGCAGCAGGTTCTCGGCACCGGCATTGAACAGGGTGATGACGCCCTGGCAGTCGGTGGCGATGATGGACACTTCAGAGGCGGCACTGAGCACGTTCTGCAGCAGATCGGTGGCCTGGCGGAACTGCGCCTCGGCCTGCTTGCGCCGGGTGATGTTGGTGCGCATCGAGACATAGCGCTCGACGCGGCCATTGCTGCCGATGAACGGGGCGATCACGCTGTCGACCCAGTACAGCCCGCCTTTCTTGTCGCGGTTGCAGACCTCGCCATGCCAGGACTTGCCCTGCGAGATCTCGCCCCAGACATGGCGCCAGAACTCGGGAGGATGCACGTTGGAGTTGATCTTGCGATGGTTCTGGCCGAGCAGCTCCTCACGCGAGTATCCGCTGAGCTCGCAGAAATTGTCGTTGACCTCGAGAATGCGGCCGGCGACATCGGTCACCGAATACAGCATCTGCTGGTTGATGGTGCGCAGCAGCACCTCGTTCTCGCGCAACACGCGCTCAAGCTCGGCCGTGCGCTGCCCGACCTGGGCCTCGAGACTGGCGTTGAGATCATGAATCTGGCGCTCTGACTCGACCTCGCTGCTGAGGTCGCGCAGCAGCAAGGCGCTGCCGAGAATCTCGCCCTCGCCACCACGAATCGGCGATGCCGTGACACCCAGATGCAGCACCGGCTGATCGGCACGCGGCAGACGAATCAGGAAATGCGACACCAGCTCTCCCTCTGCCAGCGCCGCCAGCATGCTGTCGAGCTGCTCACGCGACATTGCCGGCAACAGCACCGAGGCCAGGCTGGTGCCCAGCACCTCGGCCTCCGACTGGCCGAAGAAGTGCACGGCGGCCTGATTCCAGGACGTGATGCGACCGTGCCGGTCGAGACCGATCATGGCATCACTGGCATGGCTGACAATGGCGCCAAGGCGCGCCTGGGTCTTGAGTGCCTGCAGGTGGCGCTGTCGCCCCATCTGGAAGAGATAGGTCAAGGCCGCCAGCAGTGCTGACAGAAACAGCCCCTGCAGCAGCACCCAGCGCAGATCCAGCTGATTGAGCGCGGCCAGGAACGCCGGACGCGCCTTGAAATGCAGCACCCAGGTCTGGCCGAAGATCTGCAGAGGAACCCGCCTTTGCAGGTCTGCGGATGGTGGCTGATCCGACCCGGCAGACGCATACGCCGGCAACAGCCCGCCGGACTGGCTGCGCGTGGCAATCGTCAGCGAAAACTCGCCGCCCCGGAAATCGAAACCACGCATGACCTCGTCAATCAGCACCGGGGCATAGGTCAGCCCCACCGCCTGCTGCCAGCGCTGCGCTGGCGTGGCGGGAGCATAGCCGGTACGAAATATCGGCAACATGAGCAGAAAGCCGCGATTGGCCTTGCCCGACTGCTGCACCAGGGTGATCGGCTCGGTGAGCGTGGCCGCATTGTTGTGCACTGCGGCCGTCAAGGCCCGCAGGCGACTCGATTCGGAAGAAATGTCCAGACCGATGGCCAGCCGGTTCGCGGCCTCGGGCTCGATGTACTGGATGACCCAGCGATCGCCTTGATGCGGCGTCAGATAGCGCAGGGCAAAATCCGGCCAGCCGTCACGACGGGCCTCGGCTGTGAAGCGCTCCTGGTCGGTCATGGCTACTCGGCGGATGAAGCCATAGCCCAGGGCACCCGGAAACTCGGTGAGCATGTTGCGGGAGGCCATGTACTCATGGAACTTGCGTCGCGTTAGCTGATCGGCACCGCTGCCAATAGCCAGACCGCGAATGCCGCGCAAACCGGCCTCGTAGGCCAGCAGGCGATTGCTCAGCTGATCGGTGGCACGATGCACGAGAAAATCGAACTGTGTCTCACGCTCACCGACATGGTGCTGCCTGAGCGGGTAAAGGCCGCAAAACGTCAACGCCATGCCCAGCGCAAAGACCAGCCCCGCCAGCATGGCAGGCGTTGCCGGAAGCTTCCTGCCAGCAGGGCGCATGGCCTTGACCTTAAGCATGAGGTTGCACTCGGACCTGCAGTGACACCCGACGGCATCAGGCCGCGCGGCATGTACTGGTTTCCTTGGACTACCTGCTACCTTACGCGCTGCCTGACTGCAGCCAAGACGACTTCGGTGGCAACCCTGTGGTGTGACTGAAAGCTATTGTAAATAATGCAAAAGTCGTATTGCGCGGATGCTCAGGTGAGGGTCTGCCGCCGCAGCCAGTGCAGCACCTCATCCCGGTCACCCCGGAATACCACGGCGGCATCGCGCTGCTGACGGTGATGCGCATACAGCGGATCGTAATACTCGCGCAGCAGCACGCGGATCCAGTCGCGGTGGCCATCAAAGCCCTCGCCGCGCTGCTGGGCGGCAAAGGCCGCCGCGAGCACATCGGCAAGCTCGCGCGCGCGCTCCGGACGCAGGCGTTTGGCGATATGACGCAGCGCTTCCTGCAGACGCTCATGAAAACCGGACGGCCCCTGCTCCGCGCCCAGCTCGCTGACGAACTCGGCGCACAGGTCAATGACGTAATCACGCAGGATGCGCTCGACACGAGCCTCGAACGTGGCCTCCAGCCACACCAGCGGAATCGCCGGCATGCGCTGGTGCAGCGGCAACGGCAAGGCGCAACGACCGATCAGACGCGCCTCGTCTTCCAGCACCAGCGTGCGCCAGCCCGCCTCGCGCTTGCGCAGCAGGTCGATGGCCAGCGCATTCTCGAAGCCGATCTGCGATGGCTGGGGCGTGGCACGGCGCCCGAAGCTGGAGCCTCGATGGTTGGCATGCCCTTCCAGATCGACGCCATTGGCAAGCTGCTGCAGCACCTCGGTCTTGCCGCTGCCGGTAAGACCGCCGATGCGCAGGAAGCCGAGGTCGGCGACCGCCGCATCCAGCGTCTGCAGGAGGAAGCCGCGCATGGCCTTGTAGCCGCCCCGGATGCGCGGATACGGCATGCCCGCCTCGGCCAGCCACTGCTGGCTGATCTGCGAACGCAGTCCGCCCCGGAAGCAGAACAGGTAGCCCTCGGGATGGGCGTGGGCAAAGTCGTGCCAGGCCTGAACCCGCGCCGCTTTCACCGCGCCGGAGACGAGCTGGTGGCCAAGCCGGATGGCCGCTTCCTGACCCTGCTGCTTGTAGCAGGTACCGACTTTCTGGCGTTCGCTGTTGGTCATCAGCGGCAGATTGACGGCGCCCGGAAACGAGCCTTTGGCAAACTCGACCGGCGCACGGGTGTCGATCAGCGGCAGGCCGCTGCCCAGGATACGCGCGTAGTCAGCGCTGTCGTCGCGCCGGCCGGCCGACGTCATCAGACCACCTCGACGGCAAAGCCGTGTGCCTGGCCCGGCAGCAGCTCGCCGATGGGCTGCAGGCTCAGGCCCAGCTCCTCAGCCAAGGCCAGAAACCGGGCCTCGCCGTCGGCACGCACCGCCACCAGCAGGCCGCCACTGGTCTGCGGATCACACAGCAGGGACCGGCTGGCATCGTCCAGTCCGGTGATGCGCTCACCGTAGCTGTCATGGTTGCGGACGGTGCCGCCGGGCACGCAGCCCAGCGCCAGGTAATGCGCAACGCTGTCCAGACGCGGCACGGCGCCGGCATGAAGACGAGCGGTGAGACCACTGCCATCGGCCATCTCGACCAGGTGACCGAGCAGGCCGAAACCGGTGACATCGGTCATTGCAGCGACCGCCGGCAGCTTGCCGAATCGGGCACCCGGCGTGTTCAGCGTGCACATCAGCGCGGTGGCGACACCGGCATCCTCGGCACGCAGCAGGCCCTTCTTTTCGGCCGTGGTGAGAATGCCGATGCCCAGAGGCTTGGTCAGGTAGAGCCGGCAGCCAGCCTCGGCGGTGTCGTTGCGCTTCATGAAGCGCTTCTCGACCAGACCGGTCACGGCCAGCCCGAAGATCGGCTCCGGGGCATCGATGGAATGCCCGCCAGCCAGCGGAATGCCGGCGGCATCACAGGCCGCACGACCGCCACGCACCACCTCGCGGGCGATCTCGGGCGCCAGCACGTTGACCGGCCAGCCGAGAATGGCGATGGCCATGAGCGGATCACCGCCCATGGCATAGATGTCACTGATGGCGTTGGTGGCGGCGATGCGTCCGAAGTCGAAGGGATCATCGACGATGGGCATGAAGAAGTCGGTGGTCGAGACCACGCCGCGCGTGTCATCGATGGCATAGACCGCGGCATCGTCACGCGAGGCATTGCCGACCCAGAGGCGCGGGTCCAGGTGCTGGGCCCCGCTGCCGGCGAGAATGGTGTCCAGCACCTTGGGCGAGATCTTGCAGCCGCAGCCGGCGCCGTGGCTGTACTGGGTGAGGCGTACGGGATCACTCATGACGCGGGGACCTGCCGAGAACGAAAACGCGATTCTAGCAGGCCCCGCGCGGCCGTCATTTCTTCGCAGACACCCACATGGCGATGACGGCACGGAACACGACATCACCCGCCGTGTCGAACACGTCGACCTGCACCGGGTATTCCCCGGCACCTGCAGGCAGATCGCCAACCGGGGTTGCCACCGCGCGCAGATCAGTCCCGGCCTTCTTCAGGTACTCGACGGTCATGCCCTTGGGAATCCAGCGATGCGTGGCCGGCACCGTGACCTCGGTGAGGGTGCCTCCAGCCAGTTCGGCCATGTTGCACATGGCGATCGCGTGCACGGTGCCGATGTGGTTGAGCACGGCGCGGTGCTTGCGCACGCTGACCTCGCAATGACCGGGACGCAGAACCTCGAAACGCGGACTGATGCTGGCGAAATACGGCGCCTTGAAACAGATGGCACGGGAAAACAGCCACTTGCCGCCGGGTTGGGCAGACAGCGACTGCCAGAGCGCGAGCGGAGAAAGATCCATCATGAAACTCCTGGGAACGTGAAAACGGGACTCAGCCCTTGAAATAGACCACCTGATGCGTGGTCACCAGCAGCTCGCCATCGTGGCTCCAGAGTTCGGCATCCTGATCGAAGAAGCCGCGATGGAAGCGGTTGCCGCGCGCCACACCGAGCAGCTCGCGGGCGCCCTGCCGCGCCAGTGACTCGGCATCGGCATGGAAATAGGTGGTCAGGGTCACGGTGCCGGCCGGCATCATCTGCTGACGGGCCACGAACACGCGCGGGAAGAACACGTCACTGAGCGCCAGCAGCGACAGGAAATCCAGCGCACGGGGCGGCTCGTCGCGTACCCACAGCGTGGACTCGGAGGTCCTGCCGGTGACCGGCGGGGTCTGCGGCCCGATGCCGCCGGCCACCACATGCAGCGCGTAATGGCGCAGCCAGGGCGGAAAGAAGCCCTCGGTATCCAGACGAGGCACCTCGGTCACCGGCGGCACCGCCGGCATGACCAGCTCGGTGGCTTCCCAGGAACTGTCCTGGCGGGTCGCCAGCATCACCGTGCCGGTCAGTGCGACCTGCCCGTTCTGCATCACGCTGACCTGCCAGTGCTGGGTGCTGCGGGTGGCACGGGCAAGCTGGCTGCGCACCTCGAACGGCGCGTCGGCGAGCGCACTGGCAAAGTTGACGGTGACGCTGAGCGGATCGCCGCGCCGGGACGGATGCTGCAGCACGCCCTGCAGCACGGTGGCCGCCATGAGCCCGCCGAAGGGGCCGATCATGTTGGCGTAAAGGCCCTGGTAATGGCCGCTGAAAACCGCCTCGGTCTCGGCATGGGTGACCGGGGCAAGCGCCAGGGCGCGATCAAGCGAATGACTGGACATGGGCAACCTCGTCAGGCGTTGTGCGTGGACGGCGTGCCGGATTGAGGCTCGGCAGCCTGCTCCGGACGCAACTGGGGGCGGACTGCCGCAACCAGGCTGTGCAGCAGCTGGTCGCGGGTCTCGGGACTGGCCATGGCGCGTGCCAGCAGGATGCCGCCGAAGGCCTGGCACATCAGCGCCCAGGCCTGATCCGGATCATCCAGAACAGCGGCGATGCGGGCATGCAGGGTCAGCATGCCGCGCTCGAAGACCTCCCGCGTGGCCGGGTCGGCGCGGCCGATCTCGCCACCCAGCGACGGCACCAGACAGCCCAGCTCCGGATGCTCGGCATGCACGGGACTGAGGTAGCGACGCAGTGCCTTGAACAGCTGCTCCGGCGAATCCAGGCCATCGAAGGCGGCCAGTATCCAGCCCAGTTCCTGGCTGACGATGGCCTGCAGCAGATCGGCCTTGGAGCCGAACTGGCTGTAGAGGGCACCGGTGGTGACCCCGGCTGCCGTCGCCAGCGCATCCATGCCGGTATTGCCAAAGCCCTTCTGCTTGGCCAGCGCACCACTGGCCTGCAGCAGCTGGGTGCGCCGTGCCTGCTTGTGATCGGATGGATAGCGCATGTCGGTGCTCCATTGACTGTCCTCCGCCCCGACACGGGCTGAACAGCAATTGACGGTTAACCGGAAAATAACATAACGTTCGTTATCATAACAATCTTTACGTCATCACGCCGGAGACCGCCATGAGCGCCACGACCACCGCACGCGTCGAAAAATCCGCCTGCATCCTGTGCTCGCGCAACTGCGGCCTGGAGATCACGGTCGAGAATGGCCGCTTCACGCGCATCCGTGGCGATGACGATCACCCGACCTCCAAGGGCTACATCTGCCAGAAGGCGGCGCGACTCGATCACTACCAGAACCATGACGACCGCCTGACCCACCCGCTCAAGCGCCAGCCCGACGGCCGCTTCACGAAAGTCAGCTGGGACGAGGCACTGGACGACATCGCGCAACGCCTGCTGGCGATCCGTGACCAGCATGGCGGCGACGCCTTCGCCTTTTTCGGCGGCGGTGGCCAGGGCAACCACCTCGGCGGCGCCTATGGCGGCGGCCAGCTGCGCGTCGCCATGCGCAGCCGCAACAACTACAACTCGCTGGGCCAGGAGAAGACCGGCGACTTCTGGCTCAACGGCCGCCTGTTCGGCCACCAGACCTGTCACACCACCGAAGACGTCGAGCACGCCGACTACCTGCTCTTCATCGGCTGCAACCCGTTCCAGGCTCACGGCATCCCGAATGCCCGCGACACCCTGCGCGAGTTCCGCAAGGCCGGCGAACGCACCGTGGTGGTGATCGATCCACGCCGCACCGAGACCGCGAAGCAGGCCGACATCCACCTGCAGCTGCGTCCGGGTACAGACGCCTTCCTGATGAGTGCCATCCTCGCCATCATCGTGCGCGACAACCTGCATGACCGTGACTTTCTGGCCCGTCACTGCCACGGCTTCGAGGCCATCGAGGCTCAGCTGCGCAGCATTCCCGTCGAGGACTACGTGCGCCGCGCCGACGTGCCGCTGGCCGATGTCGAACGCGTCGCGCGCGGTTACGCCAGCGCCCGCCGCGGCTGCGTGCGCATCGACCTGGGCATCCAGCAAACCCTGCACACCACGCTCAACGGCTATCTGGAGAAGCTGCTGTATCTGGTCACCGGCCACTTCGGCAAGGCCGGCGGCAACAACCTGCACACCGCGCTGATTCCCATCCTCGGCCACACCGACGAGCGCAGCTCGAAGATCCGTCGCACGCCGGTGCACGGCATGTTTCCGATCGCCGGCATCCTGCCGCCCAACATCCTGCCCGACGAGATCCTCAAGGGAGGCGAGCGCCGCATCCGCGCCGCCTTTGCCGACAGCTGCAACCCGGTGCTGACCTGGCCGGACACGCCGGCGCTGACGGCCGCGCTGCAGTCGCTGGACCTGCTGGTGGTGGTCGATGTCGCCATGACCGAGACCGCGCGCCTGGCACACTACATCCTGCCCGCCGCGTCTCAGTTCGAGAAATGCGAGGCCACCGGGTTCAACCTGGAGTTCCCGGAAAACTTCTTCCACCTGCGCCATCCGCTGCTGCCGGCGCTGGGCGAGTCGCTGCCCGAGCCCGAGCTCTACACCCGCCTGCTCGAGAAGATGGGCGAGCTGCCGCGCGACTTCCCGCTGCTGCGCCGCATCGCCCGCCACGAACCGTCGGCAACCGCTCATGCCGGCTATCTGGCCGCCTTCGCGGCACGCATGCTGCGTGACAAGCGGCTGCTCGCCTACGCCCCGTCCATCCTGTACCGGACGCTGGGACCGGCGCTGCCCGAGGGGCTGGCTGCGGCCGCCCCGCTGCTGCCGCTGTGCATCCAGTTCGCCAACCAGCACCGTCAGGCCACGGCACGCGCAGGCCATGTCGGCAACCGTCTGACCCAGGGCGTGGCGCTGTTCCGCGCCATCCTGGAAAAGCGCGAAGGCACGCTGATCAGCATCAACACCTTCGACGAGGTCTGGGACCTGGTGAAGACGCCGGACCGGCGCGTACAGCTGGAGATTCCGGAAATGCTCGCGGAGTGGCGCGCACTGGTCGACGAGATTCCGGCCGAGGACAGCGAGTTCCCGTTCATCCTCGCCGCGGGCGAACGTCGCAGCTACAACGCCAACCAGATCTACCGCGACCCGGCCTGGCGTAAGGTCGATCCGCATGGCGCCCTGCGCATTCACCCCGAGGATGCCGCCGCGCTCGGCCTGCACGAAGGCGGCTCCGCCCTGTGCACCTCGGCCCATGGCGAAATCGCGGTGGTGGCCGAGTTCGACGACGGCCTGCGCCGGGGCATGGTCAGCCTGCCGCACGGCTACGGCCAGCGCTTCCGCGACAGCGCACCGATCGGTCCGGAGCTGAACCGGCTCACCGGCGCCGCTCACTGCGACCCGCTGTCGCGCACGCCCTACCACAAGCACGTGCCGGTTCGCCTGCGGGCAGTGGCGGCGCAGGACGAGGCCGTGCCGGCCTGAGCCGGCCGCTGGCGCTTCGGGAGACCGGCATGGCACTGACCGACAGCCACGGACGCGAGATCACCTACCTGCGTCTGTCAGTGACCGACCGCTGCGACTTCCGCTGCGTGTATTGCATGGCCGAGGACATGACCTTCCTGCCGCGTGCCGAGGTGCTGAACAGCGACGAGCTGGTGGCGCTGGCCGAGGCCTTCGTGGCGCTGGGGGTCAGAAAGATCCGCCTCACCGGCGGCGAGCCGCTGGTGCGTCCGGATCTGGTCGAGGTGGTGACACGGCTGGCCGCCCTGCCAGGGCTGGACGATCTGGCCCTGACCAGCAACGGTGCCCGCCTCGCCGGCCAGGCCAGCGCCCTGCGCGAGGCCGGCCTGCAACGCCTCAACATCAGCCTGGACAGCCTGCAGCCGCAGCGCTTCCGCGAGCTCACCCGCACCGGCCGTCTCGATGACGTGCTGGCCGGCATCGCCGCCGCCCGCGCTGCCGGCTTCCGGCGCATCAAGCTCAACAGCGTCATCCTGCGTGGCCGCAACGACGACGAGATCCTTGATCTGGTCGACTTCGCCCGTCGCGAGGGGCTGGATCTGGCATTCATCGAGGAGATGCCGCTGGGCCGGATCAGCGAGCATGACCGCGCCCTGACCCTGATGCCCAGCAGCGAGGTGCTGGCCACCATCGCATCCCGCCATGCCCTGCTGCCCAGCCTGGAGAACAGCGGCGGACCGGCACGCTATTACCGCATGGCCGACAGCGACAGCCGCATCGGCGTGATCTCGCCGCACAGCAACAACTTCTGCGCCAGCTGCAACCGCGTGCGCGTCACCGCCAGCGGCCGTCTGCTGCTCTGCCTGGGCCACGAGGAAGGCACCGACCTGCGTGCCTTGCTGCGCGGCCGGCCTGGCGATCGCGAAGCGCTGATGGCGGCGATCCGCGCCGCCCTGCCGGCCAAGCCCGAACGGCACCAGTTCACGCTCGACGAGCCACCGCAGGTCGTGCGCTTCATGAACATGACCGGCGGCTGAAGCCACTGGCGCCGCCCGCAGCGCCGCTCAGGCCGAGCCCCAGTCCTCGGGCGTGTTGAGGTTGCGGAAGGCTGCGGGATCATCCCAGGTGCAGACCTGCAGCGGCTTGTCATCGAGCCAGCCGAACACGCTGCGCCGCCCCTGATCGAGGTAGCGCCCGAGGTCGTCACGCCAGCGCGCCGGATGCAGCGCCATGCACAGGGGCTGCAGGCGCTCGCCATCATGGGCCACGGCAATGGTATCTTCGCCACTCAGCGCCGCCAGCAGACGCGCAGACAGATCAGCGGGCAGCCACGGCATGTCGCAGGGAATCAGCACTGCCGGCACGGTCGCGGCACCGTCATCCGCGGCCATGGTCGCCGCCAGCAGGCTTTCGAGACCGGCCAGCGGGCCGCAGAAGCTGTCGCGGTGATCCGGCACGGTGCCCAGGCCCAGACGGGCATAGTCCTCGTCATGCCGGTTGGCACTGATGCGCAAGCGCGGTGGCGCAAAGCGATCACGCAGATGGCACACCATGGGCCTGCCCTGGAACGCCAGCAGGCCCTTGTCGACGCCCCCCATGCGCTCGCCACGGCCACCGGCCAGAATCAGCAGCTGCCAGTCAGAAGGCGGCACCAGAGACGAGGAATTCAACATGAGCAATGACATCCTGACAGCCCTGACCGGAGGTGATCATGGCCTGTCATGATGAGCCGGGCATGCTGACCGTGGCAACCTGCCGCGAACGTCTGCTGAACACCGTGGTGCCCCTGGCGGGCAGCGAAACCGTCTCGCTGGCCCAGGCTGTCGGCCGCGTGCTGGCTGACGCGCTCAATGCGCGCATGGATTCGCCGCCGGCCGACAACTCGGCCATGGACGGCTACGCCGTGCACGCCGACGACCTCGCCAGCGACGCCCCGCTGCATCTGGTCGGCAGCAGTGCCGCCGGCCACCCCTGGACCGGTACCCTGCAGCCCGGCGAAAGCCTGCGCATCCTCACCGGTGCGGTGGTCCCGGCTGGTGCCAGCGCGGTGATCATGCAGGAGGACATCCTGCGTGAACCGGCAGACAGCACGCACATCCGCCTGGGCCGCGCGCTCTCGCCGGGCGAGAACATCCGCAGCCGTGGCGAGGACATAGGCGCCGGCGACGCGCTGCTGCCTGCCGGCCGCCAGCTCACGCCAGCCGACATCGGCCTGCTGGCCTCGCAGGGCATCGCCTCGGTGAGCGTGCGTCCGCGCCTGCGCATCGCCCTGCTCTCGACCGGCGACGAGCTGGTGCCGCCGGGACAGCCGCTGGCACCGGGCCAGATTCATGACAGCAACCGCGTCATGCTGCAGGCCGCCTTGCTGCAGGCCGGCTTCGAGGTGCTGGATCTGGGTCATGTGCAGGATGAGCTCGACGCCCTGCGCAGCCGCTTTGCCGACGCCGACCGGCTGGCTGACGCGGTCATCACCAGCGGCGGCGTGTCGGTGGGTGATGCTGATCTGGTGCGCCAGGTGGTGGGTGAGCTGGGTGACATCCGGGTCTGGAAGATCGCCATCAAGCCCGGCAAGCCCTTTGCCTTCGGCACCCTGCCGAACAGCCTGTTCTTCGGCCTGCCCGGCAACCCGGTATCGGCGCTGGTGACGCTGGAGCAGCTGGCCATGCCGGCCCTGCGCGCCTTGCAGGGCACGCGCTGGCAGCCGGCGTGGACGGTGTCGGCACGCCTGCTCGCACCGGTCCGGAAAAAGCCGGGACGCGCCGAATACCAGCGCGGCGTGCTGAGCCAGCGCGACGATGGCGCGTTCGAGGTGATGCCGCTGGCCGGACAGGGCTCCGGATTGCTGACCAGTCTGAGTCGTGCCAACTGCTACCTGGTGCTGGACCAGGATCAGGGACGCATGGACACGGGCGAGTCGGTGCGCGTACAGCCGTTCTGAGCAGCGGGAGGCCGTCGCCTACTGCCCCGGCAGTGGAAACCGGTCCGCCCAGCGCGCCGCCGCCGCCAGATCCTTGTCGCGGGCATCCACCCACTGCATGCCGCCGGCGCCTTGCACGCGCTTCCACAGCGGCACGCGGGTCTTGACCAGATCCATCAGGCAGCTGGCGGCCTCGAAAGCGGCTTCGCGGTGCGCCGAGGCCACGCCCACCAGCACGATGACCTCGCCCGGCGCCATCGCGCCGACGCGATGCCAGGCCAGCACCCGCTGCAGCGGCCAGACCGCCATGACCTGCTGCGCCAGCTCGGCCAGCACGCGTTCGCTCATGCCGGGATAATGCTCCAGCGCAAGCAGGCTGACATCGCCGCGCTCGTCTCGCACCAGCCCGCTGAACAGCACCACCGCCCCGCTCGCGCCGGCACTGGCGTGCAGCCAGTCGCTGGCCAGCTGGACCGGCAGCGCGTCGCTGCTGATGCGGGTATCGACCGACATGACCTCAGCCCCCGGTCAGCATGGGAAAGAAGGCCACCACATCGCCATCACGCAGCGGCGTGCCGGCATGGGCCATGACCTCGTTGACCGCCGCCAGCACCGGGCCGGACCCGGCGAAGACGTCGGCATAGGCAGCACCACGCGCCGCCAGGTGCTGACGCAAGGCCATCACGGTATCGACACCCTCCAGCGCCAGCGTATCCTGATCACGACCCAGCTGCTCGCGAAAGCGCGCGAAATAGAGCACGGTCACGGTCACGGTCAGCCCTCCCCGCCTGCGCTCGCAGCGGCCTCGTGACGAAACTCGCCGGACTTGCCGCCACGCTTCTCGAGCAGGCGCAGTCCGGTGATCTCCATGCCGCGATCCACCGCCTTGCACATGTCGTAGATGGTCAGCGCCGCCACCGAGGCACCGGTCAGCGCTTCCATCTCCACCCCGGTCGGCCCCTGCACGCGGCAACGGCAGACGATGCGCAGACTGGTGGCATCCAGCGCCGCCAGCTCGACCTTGACCGAGGTCAGCAACAGCGGGTGGCAGAGCGGAATCAGCTCGGCGGTACGCTTGGCGGCCTGGATGCCGGCGATGCGCGCCACCGCCAGCACGTCGCCCTTGGCATGGCTGCCCGACACGATCATGGCCAGGGTCTCGGGGCGCATGCGCACCAGGCACTCGGCCACCGCCTCGCGGTCGGTGTCGGGCTTGTCGGTGACGTCGACCATGGCGGCTCGGCCTTGGTCGTCGAGGTGGGTCAGGCGCTCGCCCATGGCGATCAGCCGCGCGTGGCGCAGAGCGCGCTCTGCTTCAGGTTGGCGACGAAGTTGCACGGCCGGGTGCGGCTGTCGAGCTGGGCGCGGATGATCTGTTCCCAGCCGGTGCGGCAGGCGCCGGTGGAGCCCGGCAGGCAGCAGATCAGGGTGCGGTTGGCGAGACCGGCCACGGCCCGCGACTGGATGGTGCTGGTGCCGATCTCGTCATGCGAGACGCGGCGGAAAAGCTCGCCGAAGCCGTCGATGGTCTTGTCGAACAGCACCGACACTGCCTCCGGCGTGCTGTCGCGGCCGGCAAAGCCGGTACCGCCGGTGGTCAGCACCACTGCCACCTGCGGATCGGCGATCCAGGCCGACACCGCCGCACGGATGGCGTAGATGTCGTCCTTCACGATGCGACGGTCATGCACCACGTGGCCATCCTGCTCCAGCGCCTGCACCAGGTAGTTGCCCGAGGTGTCGTTGGCCAGCTCGCGGGTGTCGGAGATGGTCAGCACGGCCACCGAGAGAGAGGCGGCAACGGAATCGGCGTGGGCATGGGACACGGCAAGAGCTCCTGGCAGGGAATGAACGCGCGACGGCGAGGAAGACAGGCCCTTATTGTGCCTCCGGCGAAGACATATAACGATCGTTATTTCATTGGCAGGCGGTGGGTACTGCCACACGTCCCGACCACTGACATGGCGATCATCAGCTATCTGCACCATATCTCTGGAGCCATCACGCGCTGCCAGCACAACCATGCTATATACTAATTGTATATAGCTGACACAGGAGTCATCCGCCATGACCAGTCATACCGGCTCAGTGTTCGAGAACAACCGTACCCAGTCCGTGCGTCTGCCTGCCGATACCCGCTTTCCCAGCGGCGTGCGCAAGGTCATCGTGCGCGTGCATGGCTGTGAGCGCATCCTGACACCTGCCGAATCGGCCTGGGACAGCTTCTTTCAGGCTACCGAGACGGTCAGCAAGGACTTTCTCAACGTGCGCGCAAGCCAGCATCAGTCCGAGCGCGAGTCGCTCTGATGCTGAAATACCTGCTCGACACCAATATCGCGATCTATGTGATCAAGCGCAGACCGGCGGCCATGCTCGATGTCTTCAATCGGCATGCCGGAAGAATGGCGATCAGCAGCGTGACTCTCGCCGAGCTTCTGCATGGCGCCGAGAAAAGCCAGCGCCGTGAACACAGCCTGGCCGTGGTGGAAGACTTCTCATCGCGTCTGGTGGTGCTCGACTACACTGCGAAAGCAGCCGCTCACTATGGCGACATCCGCGCCGATCTGGAGCGCAAAGGCACGCCCATCGGTGTCAATGACCTGCATATCGCCGGGCATGCCCGCAGCGAGGGACTGGTTCTGGTAACCAACAACCTGCGTGAATTCGAGCGCATCGACGGGCTGCGACTGGAGAACTGGGCAACCTGACACGACCCACCCTGCAGGCCTTGCCAGCCCGGGCAACGCCCTCTCACCCGCGCCGGTCGATATACTCGACATAGCCCCGGCCGCTGATTGCACGACCGTTGTGTCTGCCGTCGTAGTGATAGCCGCCGACGTAGCCTGAACCCAGACCGTAGGTCATTGCGGTGTCGACGGTGGCCGTCAGATCAAGCACGACCCGACCGCCGTCACGCGCAGTCCAGCGCATCACCTCAGGCAGCGACATGGCGACACCATCGGGTGCGATCGCCGGAGCGGACTGGCAGGACAGGACCTCGAAGTCGACATCGTGCAGGGCACGACCCGGGTCGCTGGCCGAGCGCAGATAGACCGCCGTCAGCAGCGGACGTGACAGCACCGTGGCGTGCACCATCAGCAGTTGCTGGCCATCGTCGAGATTGATGATCTGGTAGGTGAAGAAATCCAGCGGCAGCTTGGCCGCGAACGGCAGTGGCCGGTCACGCAGCAGATAGGGACTGGGACAGCACGCGTACTCGAAGGTGCAGGCACCGGCAATATCCTGGCGCTGATCACCATGACGCACGCTGCCCTGATAGCTGGCGTACAGGCTGAGGTGCTTGTAGATCGGGTTGTGCACGAACCACGACACGTGGTCACTGCAGGTCAGCACGATGTCGAGCGCGAAGTCGCCCCAGTGCGCCTGCACACGGTAGTCAGGGTAGCTCCCGGTGATCTCGACCTCCCGCCCGAAGCGGATGCGGCTGCCGTCGGCGGAGAAATCGCAGTCGCGAGCAATCGAATAACTGCCGAAATGCCCGGGATGGGTGGCTGCCGTGCCGCTGACCACGGTGGCATTGCAACGCGGGGAGTCGACCAGTGCGTGATCGGTGTCGAAGGCTCGCGCGCCCGGCGTACCGATCACCGACATGATCGAGAAGAACCGGTGCGGTGCCGGCAGATCGGGAATCATCACGCCGTAATGGGTCCAGCCAATCCGCCGCGAGTCGACATGCGGCAGCAGCATGCCGGGGTGCCGGAACGGCTTGCCGTTCTCGCGACCGGCTCCATCAAGCCGCGCAAACACGCTGCTCAGGCTGACCCTGCCACGCATGCCAGACATGCTCATATCTCCTTGCTCACTCCAGGTTTGGCAAAGGTGCCTGCCGCAAGGCCTCGTTGAGCTGGTCAACCGCCTCGACCCAGTCCGAATCCTGCTCCAGCGCTTCGCGCAGGAAGGCGGCCTGCGCCGTGTTCCAGAAAGTCGCCTCGGACAGCGAGGTGCCATGCGGCAACGGACTATGCGCCGCCACAAAGGCATTGATCTGCTCCGGTCCGGCTGGCAGACCGAGCTGAAGGAAGAGTTCACTCAGCAGATGATGGTTTTTTTCCATGTCCGTCTCCGCGATACCCGGTTCATGAAGTGTGCACACACTGACATGAGCGTCGCGCATCAGCACCTGCGCCGCAACACCCATTTCTGCTGTCGATGCCATGGCAGACGGACGGGCAGGCCATGACGCGCGCGCCCAAACAAAAAGGCCCTGACTTGCGTCAGGGCCTTTTCGTCAATGCTGGCGGAGAAGGAGGGATTCGAACCCTCGATACGGGCGAACCGTATGCCGGATTTCGAGTCCGGTGCATTCAACCACTCTGCCACCTCTCCAGCGGTCGCGAAATATAAACGTTTCGCGTCGTTCAACTCAAGAGCCGCGCACGCCGGTTGCCGAAAAAAGCAGCCGTCGCGCGTCGCGGATCAGTCCAGCGTCACACCCAGGCGGGCGGCGACTTCCTCGTAGGCCTCAACCACGCCACCCAGACCCTGACGGAAGCGGTCCTTGTCGAGCTTCTTGCGGGTTTCGCGGTCCCAGAGGCGGCAGCCGTCCGGCGAGAACTCGTCACCGAGCACGATCTTGCCGTGGAACAGGCCGAACTCGAGCTTGAAGTCGACCAGCAGCATGTCGCCCTTGAGGAACAGGTCCTTGAGGATGTCGTTGATCTTCAGCGTCAGCGCCTTCATCTCGGCCAGCTGCTCGGCCGTGGCCCAGCCGAAGGAGATGGCGTGCGCGTCGTTGATCATGGGATCGCCGAGGGCATCGTTCTTCAGGAACAGCTCGAAGGTCGGCGGGTTCAGAGCGATGCCCTCTTCCACGCCGAGGCGACGCACCAGGCTGCCGGCGGCAAAGTTGCGCACCACGCACTCGACCGGAATCATCTGCAGGCGCTTGACCAGCGATTCGGTGTCCGAGAGCAGCTTCTCATGGTGGGTGGGAATGCCGGCGGCCGCCAGCGTGTCCATGATGAAGGCATTGAACTTGTTGTTGACCATGCCCTTGCGATCGAGCTGCTCGACCTTCTTGCCGTCAAAGGCCGAGGTATCGTTGCGGTACAGGATGACCACGCGATCCGCGTCGTCGGTGGCGTAGACCGACTTGGCCTTGCCGGTGTAGAGCAGTTCGCCCTTGTTCATGTCAGATTCTCCGGAAATCGTTGATCAGGGCCAGCGGGCCTGCAGGGCGGGCAGCAGCGAGCGGCTGACGCGCACCGGCGCCACCGTGTCCTCGTCCTTCTGCACGTTGATGACGAAGGCCTCGGTGGCACGCACCATGCGGACCTGGTAGGCCTCGTTGTCGATGCTGACATCGACGATGCCCAGCGACTGGTTGCGATCCTTGATGATCACGCCGGCATTGGCCAGCGCGCGCCCCAGCTCGTCCCAGACGCGCTCGCGCGGACCGACCACGCGCAGCTCGGGCACGCCGTTGCCGTCCGTGCCGAGCTTGACCGGCGAGCGGCCCGGCGCGTTAGGCAGCGCCGGCAGCTCGGCCACGGCAACCTGTTCCATGCTGGGCGGGAACGGCGGCTGCACCGGCTCGGTGATGCGGGCATCGTTCGGGCGCTGCGGCGGAATCGGGTACAGCGGCTTGATCGGACGGGTGTTGACGCCCTCGGGCACGGCCAGCGGAGCACCCGGCTCGGCATGGACGTAGTCCAGGCTGCGGTCCCGCAGGAAGGAACATCCGGACACCAGCCCGGCGGCGACAGCCACTACCAGCAAATGACGCATCACAGCACTCCAGCAGCTTGCAGGGCGGCGCGCACGCGCGGGCGGGCGGCCTCGGAAAGGACGGTCAGCGGCAGACGGATGCCCAGGCCCATGCGACCCATTTCGGCCAGCGCCCACTTCACCGGAATCGGGTTGGACTCGATGAACAGCACGTCGTGCAGCTCGGCGCAGCGCGCGGTCAGCGCGCGGGCACGTTCGGCATCACCGGCCAGGGCGGCTTCGCAGGCCTGCGCCATGATGGCGGGCGCGACATTGGCGGTGACCGAGATGTTGCCCTTGGCACCGAGCAGGATGAGCTCGATGGCGGTGGCATCGTCACCGGAATAGACGGCCATGCGGTCACCCACCAGCTTGATCAGCTCCTGGCCGCGCTCGAGGTTGCCGGTGGCGTCCTTGATGCCGGCGATGTTGGGCACGCCGGCCAGACGCGCGACCGTGGCGTTCTGCATGTCGACACCGGTACGGCCGGGCACGTTGTAGAGGATCTGCGGAATCGCGACTGCCTCGGCAACGGCCTTGTAATGCTGGTACAGGCCTTCCTGGGTCGGCTTGTTGTAATACGGCGTCACCAGCAGCGCGGCATCGGCGCCCAGGCTGGCGGCAGCAGCGGTCAGTTCGATGGCTTCGCGGGTGGAGTTGGCGCCGGTGCCGGCGATCACGGCCAGACGCCCGGCGGCCACCTCGATCACCGTGCGCACCACGCCCAGGTGCTCGTCAACATCCAGCGTGGCGGACTCACCGGTGGTGCCGACCGCGACGATGCCGTGGGTACCCTGCTCGACATGCCACTCGACCAGCTGTTTCAGCGCCGCTTGATCCACCGAACCATCGGGGGTCATCGGGGTGGCCAGGGCCACCAGGCTGCCAAGAATCATGCGGCTCTCCACGCGGTAAGCGGACTAGGGAAATCAAGCCGCCAATGGTACTGGCCCTGTCTGGCCCTCACAAGGGCAATCCCCCGCCCGAGCCGGTCAGACCGGATCGTCACCCACTCCGGCCAGACGTGCGGCACGCCAGGCACTGGGCGTCTGCCCGGTCAGGCGCTGGTAGGCGCGGCTGAAGTTGGAGGCATCGGTATAGCCGAGCTCGTGCGCGATCTGCGTGATCGACAGGACCGGGTTGTCGAGCAGCGCCTGCGCACGCTCCTGGTGCACCTGGGCTCGCAGGGCACGGAAACCGGTGTTTTCCTGCACAAGGTAGCGGTCCAGCGTGCGCGGGGACAGGTTCAGGGTGTGCGCCAGCTCCTCCAGGGTGAGCAGGCTGTCGGCGGCCTCGCGCAGCATCATCAGCACCCAGGCCGACACGCGACGATCGGACACCACGTTGCGCACCAGCGTTCGGCAGCGGTTCTCGGCCATGCGCAAGGCGGCGGTGTCGGCCAGCTCGGGGCTGAAGTGCGCGATCTCCAGCGGATAGACCAGACGCAGGCCCGGCCGCGCCGTCCAGCCGAAATGGCAGCGCGCGCCCGGCATCAGCTCGGCATAGCGGGCGGCGTGCGGCGGCATGGCATAGGAGGCATAGAGCTCATACGGCGGCATGGCATTGCGCAGGATCTCGCGCAACTCATGGTGCACGGCCGAGGCGATGGCTTCCAGATGGAAGGTCATCACCAGACGGCTCATCGGCATCACCGGCGTGAACTCCAGCACCAGCCTGTCGTCCTCATGGCGACAGCTCATGCGAAACGACGGCAGAATGAGGCGGAAGAAGCGCGATGCGGTACGCAGGGCATAGTCGACAGTCGGGCTGCTGAGCATGGCGTAGCCGACCATGCTGTGCGAGCTGAGCTTGATCATGGCGCCGAGATCGAGCGCGATGTCATGGCGTATGCCCATGGCCACGGCGGCATCCACGAAGGCCTCTACCTGGCTCAGACGCAGGCAGGCATCCGGCTTAGCCAACAACCGTCGGGAAATTCCTGCCTTCTGGAGCAATGTTTCGGTATCGAAGCCCACAGCGTCGAGCAAATCGAATAACTTGGCGTAGTAGCGAACCGGAAGTTCCGGCACTTCAGTCGTCATGGCAACTCACCAGTCACGATGTCAGAAAGTGATAATATCATGTCAGAAAGTGACAGGATTTAGCGACACCACCAATTGAGAATGCGACATCCGACAATGAGAACATCAATGAACGACATCTCGTCGACACCCGCTCTGCGGGAGCCAGCCCAGAAACGCTCGCGTGAACGCATGCAGCGCGTGATGGCGGCTGCCGAGATGCTGCTGGTCACCGACAACCCCGAAACCATCACCATTCCGCGTCTGTCGCTGGCTGCCGATGTGCCGCGCACGGCCATCTACCCGTTCTTTCCGACCTCGCAAGCCTTGTTTGCGCACCTGACCGGCCTGCACCTGACCGGCATCATGGAGCGCATCACCGCCGTCGGCGAGCGTCTGCGCAATGCCGAAGTGGCCACCCTGGTGACCGCCTTCATTGATGAAGTCAGCGATTACTACAAGGATCACCCGGCCGCGGCCCGCCTGATTCTCGGCGGCCCTTACAGCCATGCCGAATACCTGGCTCGCGAACGCTGCAACGAACAGATCGCCATTTTCTTCCGCGAGCTGCTGGCACAGCGTGACACGCCGATCCACCTGCCAGACAGCCCGAACATCGCCATGCATGTCGTGGAAATCGCCTTCGCCATCATCAAGGCCAGCTATTTCCACACGCATTACATCAGTGCCGAGACCCGCCGCGAGGCGACTGTCATGGTGCTGGACTACCTGTCGCTCTGGCAGGCCCGTGCGGCCCGCGCCAGCAGCGAAGCCAACTGACCCCCGTCCTCGAGGTTCTCCATGAACGCGAAAGTCGATACCACCACCCTGAACACCGCCCCGCAAAGCCAGGGTGCCAACTGGAAGGATCCCAAGCGCTACCTGTGGCTGCTCAGCCCGGCGCTGCCGGTGATCGGCCTCGCCGCCGTCTCGGCCTACGCGGTGGCACCCAAGAAGCTGCGCGCGCTGTCCTGGGCCGGCCCGGCACTCGTGCACGGCATCATTCCGGCACTCGACCGCCTGATCGGTACCGACACCACCAACCCGCCGGAAGAAGTCATCGAGAAGCTCGAGAACGACAAGTACTACCAGTGGATCGTCAAGGCATTCATCCCGGCCCAGTACGCCACGCTCGCCCTGGCCACCTGGCTCACCGGCCGCCGCAAGGACATGCCGCTGATGGACTATGTCGGCCTGACCCTCACCGTCGGCGCCGTCAACGGCGTGGCCATCAACACCGGTCACGAGCTGTCGCACAAGCACGATGCCACCGACCGCTTCTTCTCGATGCTGGCCCTGGCCCCGACCGGCTACACGCACTTCGCCGTCGAGCACCCGTTCGGTCACCATAAGCGCGTGGCCACCCCGGAAGATCCGGCCAGCAGCCGCATGGGCGAAACCTTCTGGCAGTTCCTGCCGCGCACCGTGATTGGCGGCTTCAAGTCGGCCTACGAGATCGAGAAGCGTCGTCTCGAGCGCAAGGGCAAGAGCTTCTGGTGCCTGGAGAACGAGCTGCTGCAGGGCTGGGCCATGAGTGCCGGCCTGTTTGGCGCCCTTACCGTGTTCGGCGGCCCGCGCGCCGTGCCGTTCCTGGTCGGACAGGCTGCCTACGGCGCCTCCCTGCTCGAAGTCATCAACTACATCGAGCACTACGGCCTGAAGCGTCAGAAGGATGCCAAGGGCAAGTACGAACGTACCCGTCCGGAACACAGCTGGAACAGCAACGAGATCGTCAGCAACCTGTTCCTGTACCAGCTGCAGCGTCACAGCGACCACCATGCACACCCGACCCGCAGCTTCCAGGCCCTGCGTCACTTCGACAACACCCCGCAGCTGCCAGGCGGCTATGCCTCCATGCTGCTGCCGGCGTACTTCCCGTCATGGTGGTTCGGCATGATGGACCAGCGCGTGGTCGACCACTACAAGGGCGATCTGAGCCGCATCAACATGCAACCGGAAGCCCGCGAGGCCATCTACGCCCGCTTCGGCAGGCCGGCAGTCCTCGCCGATGATCCGGCCGAGTCGCTGCCCAACATGGTGGCGGCCGATGCGCTGACCGTGGGTGAGGAATCGAAGGCCTGACCGCCAGCGATTCAACCGCCTGACTGAAAAGCCCCGGTTCATCCGGGGCTTTTTCATGGGCGGCAAGGCATGCCCCGGTCAGATTCCGTGCGCCCTGATCCATGCCAGTGTGTCGGCAGCCACCCTGTCCCAGCCCGGCTCCCCGATCAGGAAATGCGCCTGCTCGGGATACACGTGAAAGTGGCAGCGCTCGCCATAGAGAGCGGCATTGCGACGACAGACACTGGCCGGCACGATGCGATCCCGGCCTCCCGCCAGACTCAGCAGCGGCACCCGATTGGCCTGGAAATCCACGCTGGCAGCCCCATGGGGCTGAAACGCAGCGAACACGATCTCGGCCGCCGCCTTGCCGGACTCATGTACCAGCCGTGCATGCTCGAGATCGGATGCCTGTCGATCGAGCACGTTGAACACCGCGTAATGCGCCTCCCACGCAGTGAGGCGATGAGGTTTCCTCCAGAAACCGGGGGTGCTGAAAATGCGGGCAGTACCCGGCAGCATCACTGGCCGGATCGGAAACACGCCGCGCGCCGGCGCGCTCGCCAGCATCACGGTGGCGCGGGACAGACCACGCGCTGTCAGCAGCTGAGCCAGCAGGCCGCCCATGGAGTGACCCACCAGGATAGGCAGCTCAGGCAAGGTGGCGATGAAATCGGCAAGGTCGTTGACGTAGTCACGCAGGCTGGTCGTGCCCAGATCAGGATGCGGCGCGCCCGGGGCATGATGACGCAAGGTGGGGGTGTATACCACGTGACCGGCAGCCTCGAACGGCGTCCGGAAGGTGTCCCAGATGCGGCCCTGGGACCACATGCCGTGAATCATCACCACGGGCGGACGTGCAGTCATGTCGACTCCCCTGTGTCAGGCGGCCACACCGCGTGGCCAGGAAGTCGTCGACGCTACCCGAGCAGCGGCCTCACTGTCGAGCGTCTGCTCAGCCCGTCAGCAGGGTGAAGCTGATCATCGCGACCGCGATCGCCAGGCAGCTGTAATGAAAGACGTACGACCCTGTCGGCATGGGAAAGCATCCTAAAGCCCTGTTTTCATTGCGAACAGTACGGCAGCAGGCAGCAAGGCTTCAGTGCAGTTTGTGCTGGCAGGTTGTGACGGCGTGTTACCCGGTGTCAGACAATCCGGTGACAAACCGTCACAGTCGTTACGCAGGAATGCACAGAAGCCATGACGGGTTACACAGTCGCCGCCACCCCGTCACACGGATACGGGGTGGCGGCGCCGTGTTACAGAACGGCCAGCCCCGAACGCGAGGGATCGATCAGGATCTTGGCATGACGCTCGGGATTGCCGAGCGCGGCAAAGGCCTGCTCGACACCATCCAGCCCCACCGTGCCGGTGATCAGGCAGCCGGCATTGACCTTGCCTTCAGCGAGCAGATGCAGCGCGTCGCGATATTCCAGCGGCGAGTAGCCAAGCACGAAGCGCAGCTCGATCTCCTTGTTGATGCCGATGGCAGGCTCGATGGTGTCAGCCTGCATGCACACCCCAACCACCACGATGCGCGACATCAGCGGCGCGCCGTCCATGAGCTGGCGCAACACGCCGGGCACGCCCACGCACTCGAAGATCACCGGACGCTTGGGCGCCAGGCCGGCCTTCTCGGCAACGCGCCAGGTATGCCACCACGGCACCGGCAGCATGCCCAGCTTCTCGCGGGTCGACACACCCAGCTCAAGCAGGCCGGCCATGGTGCCGATGTGGCCGAACTCGGCCCAGCTGGTGAACGGCGATGACTCGGCCGGATTGATCACCACGGTGGCACCGCACTGCTGCGCCAGCGCGCGCCGGCCGGGCGAGAAGTCGCTGGCGATGATGGTGCGCACACCGCGTGCCTTGAGCATGGCGATGACGCCCAGACCGACCGGTCCGCAGCCGATGACCACGGCCACGTCGGACTTGCGCACCTCGCTGCGACGCACTGCATGCAGGGCCACCGCCATGGGCTCGGTCAGTGCCGCCATGTCATCGCTGAGGCCGTTGGGAATCGCCTCCATCAACGGCTCCTGGACCACCACCCGCTCGGCATAGGCACCGTGCGACGTGGCCGACAGGCCGATCAGGTCAATGGCCTGGCCACGACGCAGCATGGGCACGGCACAGACGCGCGTCCCCACCGGCAGCTTGCGGCGACTGCCCTTGCCATGCTCGAGAATCTCGCCGCAGAACTCGTGACCGAAGACGATGGCGTCCTTGCTGGTGGGAAATCCCGGCAGGCCGACGCGCAGCGACAGCGCCGACATGTGGTCACAGTGATGCCGCAAGTGCAGGTCGGAACCGCAGATGCCGCAACGCAGCACCTTGAGCAGCACCTGCCCCTTCTGTGGAACCGGATCCGCGATCTCGCGCACCTGCAAGTGCTCGTTCTGGCAAACCACCGCTCTCATCAATTTTCTCCTTGCTCAACGCACCGGGTGCGCGGCCATGAAATCCAGCAGCAGGCGATTGACCTGCTCCGGCTGATCCAGCTGCAGCCAGTGGCTGGCGCCCTGGACGCGATGATAGCGCCATCCGCCACTGACCATGGCCTCGCTGCGTGTCATCTGGCTTTCGGTCAGGTAGCGATCACCGTCACTCCAGACCCCCATGACCGGCATGGTGACCGGTGGATAATCGCGGCGCAGCATCAGCGGACCGATGTTGGCGCGGTAGAAGTTGATGGCGGCGGTCAGGCGCCCCGGTGCCTTCAGGCGACGGGCCCAGTGCTCGACCTCGGGGTGATTGCCGAGCAGACGTCGCCCCAGCGCCCACTCGCGACCGCTCATCAGCAGCTCGCCGAGGCCACGCACCTGGAACACGGCGGCATACCAGCCCATGAGCTTCTGCTTGATGCCATCAGTGGCATAGGCGCGCGGATGCCCCACCGAGAGCGCGGCATAGGAGCGCACCAGGGCCGGATGCGCCATGGCGAACTGCCAGGCGATCACCGCCCCCAGGTCGTGTCCGACCAGATGCACCTCATCCAGCCCCAGCGCCGTGATCACGGTCTGCAGATCCTCGATCTGATAGGCAAGACGGTAGTCCGACACGCGTCGCGGCATCGAGGACTCGCCACAGCCACGCATGTCCGGCACCACCACCCGGTAGCCGGCCTGCACCAGCGCCGGCACCTGATGACGCCATACCGAATGATCATCGGGAAAGCCGTGCACCAGCAGCACGGCCGGACCGCTTCCAGCCGTCCAGACCGTCAGCTTGGCACGTTCGACGGCGATCTGCTGAGGGATGAGCGTGGTGTCCATGACGAGATTCCTGTGGCGACGAGACTGGCTGGAACCTTAGCAGAACCGTCTGTCGCGACGACGAGGATCAGACGGAAGCATGCGCACGCCAGACAGGTGCGTGGTGCGTGTCCACGTGACAGACCGCGTGCCGCCTCCCTAGGATGAGGTCATGACGAGGAGTCTTCCCATGCCCATGCGCCATGCCCTGCCCTTGCTGCTTGCGTCACTGTGCCTGCCGGCACACGCCGAGCGCGTGCTGCGCGACATCACCTACACGCCGCCGGGCTGGCCTGCGGCCTTGCAGGCCGATCTGTACCGGCCAGCCGGAGCCGGACCGCATCCGGTGGTGCTGATGGTGCATGGCGGTGGCTGGCGCAGCGGCAGCCGCCAGGACAGTTACGTCACCCAGCTGTGTCAGGCGCTGGTCAGGGCAGACATGGCCTGCCTGTCAGCCAGCTACCGGCTGGGTGAACTGGGCCGGCATCCTGCCCCCCGGGACGACCTTCAGCAGGCATTGCGCTGGCTCACCCGCGAAGGCCCGGCACTCGGTCTGGATGCACAGCGCGTCGCGGCCTGGGGCTACTCGGCCGGGGCCCATCTGGCGGCCCTGCTCGGCACCCGACCGACTGACGATCCCGATGCGGCACGGGTGCGCGCCGTGGTCGCCGGCGGCATCCCCGCCGATCTGCGTCTGTGGCCGGACTCGGCGATGGTCAACGCCTATCTGGGTGACTCGCTGTCGGCGCAACCGGCGCGCTGGGCAGACGCCTCGCCGGTGACCCAGGTCACCTCCGCCAGCGCTCCCTTCTATCTTTATCATGGACGCCTGGATCGCCTGGTCGAACCGACGCAGGCCGAACGCATGCAGGCGGCGCTGCACGCGGCCGGGGTGCCGGCAACGCTGCGCTGGCTGCCGCTCAAGGGCCACATCACCGCCGCGCTCTTCCCCGGCGCGGTGACAGACGAAGCCATCGCCTTCCTCAGGTCGCAGTTCGCGGCGCCAGCCCCCTCTGTCGCAAGGCAGACCCTGCCATCTGCCGAATGACCGACCAGGCGCGTCCTCCGAAAGCCCATGCTGTGCTGATTGCCGGCACTGACCATGCCGCATGGCACTTGCGCGCAACCACCAACCGATCAATGATCAGGAGACCCACCCGGAATGAACACCATGACGACCATCGGCACCCCGTTGATGTGGTCCTGTTTCGCCCTCTTCGTTGTCGTGGCGCTGATACTCGACTTCTTCGCCCTGAACCGCCAAGGCGCGCACAAGGTGTCCATGCGCGAAGCGGGCATCTGGTCCCTGGTCTGGGTCGCTGTGTCCTTCGTGTTCGTGGGCTGGCTGTGGTGGATGCTGGGCGGCACCGGTGACGATGCCGCGGTCAAGGCCGTCGCCGACACCAAGGCCATCGAGTTCATCACCGGCTACCTGATCGAGAAGGCGCTGGCCGTCGACAACGTCTTCGTGTTCCTGATGCTGTTCACCTATTTCGCGGTGCCGGCGGAGTACCAGAAGCGCGTGCTGATGATCGGCGTGCTGGGCGCGCTGGTGCTGCGTGCGGTGATGATCCTCGTCGGCGCCTGGCTGATCGCCACCTTCCACTGGATCCTCTACGTGTTCGGCGCCTTCCTGGTGTTCACCGGCATCAAGATGTGGTGGGCAGCCGGTCAGGAACCGGATCTCGACAACAACCCCGCCCTGCTCTGGCTGCGCCGCAAGGTGCACATCGCGCCCGACTTCGACGGCGAGAAGTTCTTCACGATGCACCAGGGCATGCGCGTTCTGACACCGCTGGCCGTGGTGGTGCTGCTGATCGGCATCGTCGATGTGGTGTTCGCGGTCGACTCGATACCAGCCATCTTCGCCATCACCACCGACCCCTTCATCGTGCTGACCTCGAACGTGTTCGCGATTCTCGGCCTGCGCGCCATGTACTTCCTGCTCGCCGGCGTGCACGAGCGCTTCCACCTGCTCAGCTACGGCCTGGCCATCGTGCTGGTGTTCATCGGCACCAAGATGCTGCTGATCGACATCTACAAGATCCCGGTGGTCTGGTCGCTGTCGGTGACCGCCAGCATCCTTGCCGTGACCATGCTGCTGTCGCTGGCCATCCCGGCACGCGGCAAGGCCACCGGCGCCTACCCGTTCGCAGCGAAGAAGGAAGAGACGCGTCCGGAATGATCGAGAGCGCCCTGATCAGGCGGTGGCAGCAGCGCTGCCTGATCAGGATGCCGGCAGGGCACGCCAGATGCCGACCACCCCGACCAATATCCAGAACACGTTGAGCACGGTGTAAGCCGCGTCGCGCTTGAGCCAGGCGCACCAGGACAGCAGGGATCGCGATGCCCCCTGCCAATGTCAGGTGGCGAATGTTACCAACACCCAGCCACTGACCACGATATGGCCAAGCGTGATGATCACGGACAGACCATGGAGCAGATGAAAGCGCTGACTAGCACCCGTGTCGGATGCATGGTTGATGGCAGGCATCAGGAATTGGCGCGTCGGCCAGGTGGTCACGGCAATGGTCAGCAACAGGCCAGCCGCCATGCTCGACAGGGGCATGGCAGCGAGCGCCGCAATGGCCGCCGTTGCCATCACCAGCAGGTAGAACGGGGGGAACGCGGCACGAATCAGGCGACGCGCTTCCGCCACGGGCAGCACGGAAAACAGGAAGGCGGCCAGTCCTCCGGCAAACAGGGTCATGCCACCGAACAGCAATGCCGTAGCCAGTACGGCAATGACTTCAGAAACCTCAACGATGGTCGACATGATGCCGCTCCCGGAATCCGACTGCGTGCCGTCTAACCATGCAAGCCTGCCGGATCACCCGCGCAGCTGAATGCGCGCATGGTCGGCTTGATGATCAAGATGTGTCACCAGCTCGCGCGGCAGACTGAGCTTGTTCGCCAGCACATCCAGGTAGATGCGCTCGGCAGGATGATCCACGTCCACGGCTAATCTGGACACCAGATAGACCTCTGCAGCCTGCTCGACACCATTGACCGCGGAAACGAGTGCGTCGATATCCGTTGCCTGGCTCAACGCATCAAACACGAATGCCTTGCTTTCGGCATCCAGCGACATTTTTTCAACCCGGTCAAAGATCGTCTTCATTTCTGCGGCATCGACATGGCCATCCGCTTTTGCGGCTGCGATCATGGCATTGATCATGACCAGCTGAAACGGTTGTCCATTCCGGGTTTTCATGGCGGCGGGCTGGAAGGTGTGGTCAACCTGCACGATATCCTCAGCCGTCACCACCGGCGCCGCAGCCACCTCTCTGCCCTGCTGCCAGCTCTGGTAAGCCTTGTAAGCCATGGCACCGGCAGCGGCGGCGCCGCCGTAGCCGACAACACCGCCGGCCATCTTTCGGGCCTTCTTGTTTCCCAGCAGCAAGCCGAGAATGCCGCCTGCCAGCGCCCCGCCACCGAAGCTGCCAAGATCGAGGGAGCCTGATGCCGACGGGTTGCTTGCCTGCGTTTTACGCGTCGAGTCTGACGATTTCACGCCCAGAAACTGTTCGAGCAGATCATTGGGATTCATTGAAGGTCACCTGATTCATGTCGGCTGGAAGTCTTGCTAACGACATCGTGCAACCTGAGCAGGTTGCAGAGCTAGTCTAAAAGCCCATCTCAAGAAAACGACATGTACAAGCGCTGGTTGACCGCGGGCGAGACAGGCGGAAAATAGCGGGAAAACCGTGATTTTCAGGCGCCAGAAACGACAAAGCCCTTGAGCTGTGAGGCATCAAGGGCTTCGAAATGTGGAGCGGGAAACGAGACTCGAACTCGCGACCCCGACCTTGGCAAGGTCGTGCTCTACCAACTGAGCTATTCCCGCATCGGCGTGTTTGCACCACCGTGGGCGCGAATCATAGAGAGGCGCCCGACAGCTGTCAACGTGCCCGTGCTTATTTGCGCTGACTTTCCAGCTGCTGCGCCAGTTGCTCGATGACCTGGGTAAGCCGATCCATGCGCTCGCTCAGGGCCTCGAACTCGCGCTGGCTGGGAATACCCAGACGCGTCAGGGTGCTGCTCAGGCGGTCATCAATGGCACGCTCGACCTTCTCGCGGGTGTCGGATGCCTTCTCGATGACCTTGTCACGCAGATCGGTGGTGGCATTGTCCGCCAGGTCACGCGTCTTGTTCTCCAGCTCCTCGCCGACCTTGACCAGGTTGTCAAAAAGTTTGCCACCCTCTTCCTCGGCACGGGAGAACGCGCCCAGACCGGCCAGCCAGATCTGCTGCGTGTACTTGCGCAGATCCTTGGCGGGGGCGATCTTCAAACGGCTGCGGGCGTTGCGGATGTCATCGGTCATGCGTCTTCTCTCTACACAGGGCCTGTTGCACTCAGGCCAAAAGCATTTGCAGCACACCGGCCATGCCACCAAGCGCAGCACCGAGTGCAATCAGTATCCACTCATCTTCCTTGAAGGCAGGACGCAGCACATTCTGGAAATCGGCGTTGCTCATGACAAGCATACGTCGGTACAGCAGATTCTCAATCATACGCGAGCGCTCATGGTGGAAGCGAGGCTCGGCCAGCGAATGCAGTGACAAGGACATGACGTGGCCAAGCACCTGCTGGCGCAGCTGCGCCTGTCCCTCGGCCCCGACCGCGAACTGCACCACGGCCTGGACCAGATTGTTGTCGAGCACCGGCGTGAGGTGACGGCGAATGATGGCACGGCTGCGATCCGCCTGCGGCCCCTGCATGATTTCCTGCAGCAGATTGTCCAGAGTCAATACCTCGTCAGCCACCAGCGCCGCAAAGCGCTGCGCGACCTGCGCCTTGTGCTGCAGAAACAGGCCCTGGATACGGAACGGCCCGATCCGGACGGGCTCCAGCGGACGGAACACCAGGTTGAGTGCCAGCCAGTTGGTGACCCAGCCCACCAGCAGGCCGGCAATCGGAATCAGCCAGGGCTCGGGCCAGATCAGCCAGACCGCCAGTTGCACACAGCCGAACAGCAGACCGAACCAGAGCCCGGAGCGCACCACGAAATGCAGCTCGCTGGCACCGACCTCGCGAAAGGCGCGCACCACCAGGGCCGGATTGGCACTGAGCTGCCTGACCACCATGGTGCGCAGATCAATCAGGTCCTCGATGTTTTCTGCCAGCTCGTCGACGATGCCGTCGACCACGACAGGTACCTGACGCCGGATGCGGGCATGGATGCGCTGCTTGACCAGCCAGGGCAACGACTCCCAGAACACCGGATGATGCCGATACATGACATCGTCGATGTGCGACACCATGTCGCGATTGAGGTGATCACTGATGTGCGCAGCCAGCAGCTCCGGCTGCAGCTCGCGGAACAGCTCCGAGAGCGAGGTCAGCCGGGTGAGCGCGTGATCGACAACGAGGCCGGCCATCTTGCCGGCCTTGGCCGGGACGATGCCCTGCCAGCCCAGGTGCAGGAAGCGCCAGCCCATGTAGCGCAGGGGCCGGAACGTCATCTCGATGGCGATCCAGTTGGTGAACCAGCCCACCAGCGCAGCCACCAGCGGCAGGCTCAGCAGCAGCCCGGCCTGCGGCCCCGACAAGAATGCTGGCAACCAGTCCTGCATGCGGATCATGCCTCCGGATACGGGCCCGGGCCCGGTCAGCAACCAGCCTGGGTGGCCGGCAAATCCGACGAGTATACCCAAACCGCCTTGTGGTCGAGCGCGAGCAGGCTAGAATGCGGTTTGCCTTGTCGTGATGACATGACTGCACGCAGAGACCCTTGATGTCCATGGCCGAAGAGCACTACGAATCAGAAGAAGAAACGTTCGACGCCCGCCCAGCCCTCATGCAGGAGTTGTGGCTAGGTGCCCTCGAAACGGTGATCAATGGCGTCATCGACCTGGACCCGCCGACTCGTGCCGAGGTGGCGGCCAACGAGGGCCTGGTGGTGCGCGTGAAAACCTCGGACCCGAATTCGGTGTTCTATGTGCTGTGCACGCGCGAAGGCCTGGAGTTCTCGCACCACAGCCCGGGGCCGGCCAAGGTCCGCATCAGCGGCACGGTGATGTCGCTGCTGGCCGTGCTGGCTGGCCGCAACGGCCTCGATGACTCGCCGCGCATCCACGTCTGGGGCGATGCTGACCAGGTCGGCTGGCTGGTGCGTCTGGCGCGTCAGCTCAACCTGCGCACCTCGGCGCAGAAGTGGCTGCACGACCACATGAACCTGCACGACATCTGGGAAAAGATCCGCGGCCACGACCCGACCTGGATCGCCGACCTGCTGCCCCTGCCGGGCATGATGAAAGACATCCAGACCCAGCTCAAAACCCTGAGCGAGCGCGTCGAGCAGCAGAAGATCAACCTCGCCGAACAGCAGGAGCTGTGGCAGGCGCAGCGACGCTGGGACCTCGGCATGGTGGTGGCGCTGATGACCCTGATGGCGTTTGCGCTGCTGCCGGGCGACAGCCTGGGCCAGCGCCTTGACGCCCTGACCACGGAGCGCCTGCTCTGGATCGGTCTGACCTTGAGTCTGGTGGCGGCACGCATCTGGCGACGCTAGAAGTGCCAGGGCGCAGTCGCCGCCACCGCGACGAATCTGCCAATGTACGAGGCCCCCGGCCTGCCGGGTTTTGCTGATGGAAGCAAAGCCCGGCAGGCCGGGGGCCTCTTTGCATCACTGGCTCAGTCGCGGCGGCGGCGACCCAGCAGGTTCTGCAACCCCTCGTTGAGCAGCTCCCCGCCCGACTTGGCGGCACGCCAGGTGCTGTCGCGCAGCTCCTCTTCCGACCGGGTTTCCGACAGGCTCTCAATGACCGCGCGCTTGACGCGCACCTCGACGGTACGGGCAATCGACTCGTGCAGATCATCCATCTGCTGCTGCCAGACCAGCTGACCCTGGCGGCGCAGCCACCAGCGCATCATGAACACGGTGAAAAGACTCGACAGCAGGGCTGTTCCCAGCATTTGCAACATCAGCATGATCGGGTTCCGGAATTCAACAGGACGATGTGAGCGTGAAACGACTCAGCGGCGCGTGATCAGCGAACGCAGGTCACCACGCGGGCACGGCGGATCTTCGCCGGGAATGTAACCGCCCACCAGGGTGGCGAGCCCCGGGGCCAGCACGCTGGCCTCGAAGGCACGCACCTCGGCCAGCGTGAATGCCTTGCCGGTGGTGAGAATGCTTTCTTCCAGCCAGCTCTGCAAGGACGCGATCAACGGCATGTGGCTGACCACGATGAGCTCCTCGACGTCGTCGCGGGCATGCAGGCTGATGCTCTGCTCGGCACGCAGCGGATCGCCGTCCGGAATCAGGTCGTCCAGCATCTCGATGCGCTCGCAGCCCAGGCTCTGGCTGATCACGTTGGCAGTCTGGCGGGCACGGCAATACGGACTCATCAGGATACGCGTCGACCCGGAGACCTGCTGGCACAGCCAGTCGGCGCTCTGCTGCGCCTGCTCCCAGCCCAGCGCCGTCAGCTCGCGGGCCGAATCCTGGCTGGCTTCGGGCTGGGCCTCGGCATGGCGTACCAGATAGATTCTCATGCTCAGACATCACCCGGCTTGGGCAGCACGAACTCGACGTCGCTGCTCTGGCTCGACAGCATCATCGCCTGCACAACCTCGTAGAGCGAGCGACCATTGAAAATGATCTCGTAGAGACCGCAGACCAGCGGCATGCGTATGCCCAGCTCGTCGGACTTGTGCTTGACCATCTGGATGGTGTTGATGCCCTCGGCGGTCTGCTCCAGATCCTCGACGATCTCGGCCAGGGTCTGGCCCTGCCCGATGGCATAGCCCACCTGGTAGTTGCGGCTCAGCGACGACGAACAGGTGGCCACCAGATCACCGACCCCGGCCAGCCCCAGGAAGGTCAGCGGATTGGCGCCGAGATGCACGGCAAAACGGCTCATTTCGGCCAGCGAGCGGGTCAGCAGCATGGCACGGGCGTTCTCGCCGAGCTGATGTGCCGCCGCCATGCCGGAGGCCACGGCATAGATGTTCTTGAGCGCCCCGCCAAGCTCGACACCATAGACGTCGGTGTTGGAGAAAACCCGGAAGAACGGTGACGACAGCACGGCATGCACGCTGTCGCGCAGCTCCTCGTCATGGCTGGCGATGACGGTGCCGGCCAGTTGCCGCGCCATGATCTCCTTGGCCAGGTTGGGACCGCTGAGCACGCCGATGCGCGACAGGCCCGACTCCTCGACGAGGATTTCGCTCATCAACGCGAAGCTGTCGGTCTCGATGCCCTTGGTGGTGCTGATCAGCATCTGCTCGGGACGGAACGCCGGACGTGCCGCCTGCAGCACCGCACGGAAGGCCTTGCTGGGAATCGACACGAAAATGACATCGGCAGCGCCAACGACGGCCTGCAGGTCGTCGCTGAACTTGAGGCCGGCTTCGAGCGTGAAGCCAGGCAGATAGCGGGTATTCTCGTGACTGGCACGCATGTCGGCGAGTTGCTGCGGATCGCGCAGCCAGAGCGTGGTGTCGTGACCGTTGCCGGCAGCCAGATTGGCAATCACGGTACCGAAGCTGCCACCGCCCAACACGGCGACCTTGAACTGGGGCATGAACAATTCCTTGCAGACGGTGCCTGACCTTCAGGTCACCGAGAGTAACAGATCGCTCGATTATACTGACGAGCGGTCTGTCGCACAGGAATTCTGTCGGACGATACGCAAGATGACATGACCGGTACAGGGTGCTCCCGGCACACGGTCACGTCATTCCTCGCGACGGCTGAAGCCCCTGCCTCAGAGCGCCTGCAGCAGGCGTTGCACGCGACGCACGTAGGCGGCCGGATCTTCCAGCTGGGCGCCCTCGGCAAGCGCGGCCTGATCCAGCAGCACCTCGGCGAGATCGGCAAAACGCGCCTCATCGGACTCTGCCGCCAGGCGCTCGACCAGGCGATGCACCGGATTGATCTCGAGGATGGGCTTGGACTCGGGCAGCTTCTGGCCGGCCGCTTCCATGAGCTGGCGCATCTGGAAGCCCATGTCGAAGGCATCCAGCACCAGGCAGGTCGGCGACTCGCTCAGGCGCGTGGTCACGCGCACATCCTTGACGCGCTCACCCAGGCTCTTCTTCAGACGAGCAACCAGCGACTCGGCCTGCTTGCTCTGCTCCTCGCTCAGCACCGGATCGCTGTCGGCATCACCGCCCTCGATCGTCGACAGGTCGATCTCGCCCTTGCCGACGTGCTGGAACTTCCTGCCGTCAAACGACGACAGGTAACTCATCATCCACTCGTCGATGCGGTCGACCAGCAGCAGCACCTCGACCCCCTTCTTGCGGAACACCTCCAGATGCGGACTCTGGCTGGCCTTGGCATGGTTGTCGGCAGTCAGGAAGTAGATGGTGTCCTGTCCCGGCTTCATGCGCTCGACGTACTGCGCCAGCGATACCGACTGCGTGCCGTCGTTGGCGGTGCTGGCAAAGCGCAGCAGCTTGGCGACACGCTCCTGGTTGGCATGGTCCTCGCCAATGCCCTCCTTCAGTACCTGACCGAAGGCGGCATAGAAGGTGGCGTACTTGTCCGGGTCGTCCGCGAGCTTGGCGATCATGTCGAGGGCACGCTTGGTCAGCGCCGACTTCATGCTGTCGATCACATCAGACGACTGCAGCAGCTCGCGCGACACGTTCAGCGGCAGGTCGGCGGAATCGACCACCCCCTTGATGAAACGCAGGTACAGCGGCAGGAACTGCTCGGCGTCATCCATGATGAACACGCGCTGCACGTAGAGCTTGAGGCCGCGCACGCCCTCGCGCTGGTAGAGATCGAACGGGGCACGGCCCGGGACATAGAGCAGCGAGGTGTACTCGAGCTTGCCCTCGACCTTGTTGTGGCTCCAGCCCAGGGCATCATCCATGGCATGGGCGATGTGCTTGTAGAAACCCTGGTAGTCATCATCGCTGAGCTCGGTGCGCGGGCGCGTCCACAGCGCCTTGGCCTGGTTGACGACTTCCCACTCACCGACCTCGCCCTCCTTCACGGACGGCTTGCGCAGATGCACCGGCAGCTCGATGTGCTCGGCGTACTTGCTGATGATGCTGCGCACGCGCCAGCTGTCGGCGAACTCGCGGGCGGACTCGCGCAGGTGCAGGGTGATGGCGGTGCCGCGACGGGCATCGCTGACGGTCTCGACGGTGAACTCGCCGGTACCCTCGGACTCCCAGCGCACGGCCTGGTCGGCCGGCAGGCCGGCGCGACGGGTCACCAGCGAGACGCGATCAGCGACCACGAAGCTGGAATAGAAGCCGACGCCGAACTGGCCGATGAGCTGGCTGTCCTTCTTCTGGTCGCCGGACAGCTTCTGCAGGAACTCGGCGGTGCCGGAGCGCGCGATGGTGCCGAGGTTGCGCACCACCTCGTCACGGCTCATGCCGATGCCGTTGTCACGCAGGGTCAGCGTGCCGGCGTCCTTGTCGATCTCGATCCAGATGCCCAGCTCCGGCTCGTCGGCCAGCAGGCTGGCATCCGACAGTGCTTCAAAGCGCAGCTTGTCGGCGGCATCGGACGCGTTCGAAACCAGCTCGCGCAGGAAGATCTCGGGGTTGCTGTACAGCGAGTGGATCATCAGATGCAGCAGTTTCGACACTTCGGTCTGGAAGCCGAGGGTCTCGCGCTGGGCAGTGTGCTCGGGGGCCGTGCTCATGACAGTTCTCCGGAAGTGGACAGGAAACGGACGTGTTTCTGATGTGGTGCCGGATGGCGAAAACTCAAGGGTGCCGTTTGTCGAGAAAACAGACGGCGGCAGCTGCGTTTCCGACAAAAATGCGACTAGACTCGATGTCATGCTTGCGGCATCGCCCAAGCACCTTCCAAGACATGAGGGACACAGAATGAAAAAGCTGCTTGCTGTTGCCGTGCTGAGCTGCGCCAGCACCGTCTCGTTTGCCGACCAGGACGTCGGTTGCGGTCTCGGCACCGCCCTGTGGGCCGGCCAGTCGGGCCTGCTGCCCAAGGTACTTGCCGCCACCACCAACGGCACCCTGGGCAACCAGACCTTCGGCATCTCCACCGGCACCCTGGGCTGCCAGAAGAACGGCACCATCACTTCGCGCGTGCGTCTGAGCATGTTCACCGGCTCCAACATCGAGAAGCTGGCACGTGACATGTCGGTCGGCCAGGGCGAAACCTTGAACGTGCTCGCCGACCTGATGGGCGTCACCGAGGCTGACAAGCCGGTGTTCTTCCAGGCCACCCGCAGCCACTTCGGCGAAATCTTCGCGCCCGCCAACGCCACCGCCGGCGATGTGCTGAATGCGCTGGATGCCGTCATGGCCCGCGACGAACGCCTGTCGGCCTACACCACCAAGGCCTGATCGTCGCTGTCGTCACGCCCTGCCCCGGCAGGGCGTGATCTCTTAACACGATTTCTCACGGACGCCTGACCGACTGCATGCCGCACCGCTCCCGACGCCCGACCGACTCCCCTGAAAAACCGCTGTGGCTCAGCTTTGCGCTGACCATGACCTTGCTGCTGGCCAGCGCCTGGGCGCAAGCCACCCTGCCCGCTCAGGAGCCCGATGCGCTGACCGCGCTGGCACGAGAGCCTTACTGGCATCAGCTGCTGCGTGATCGCACGCCTGATGACGGCCGCTATCTGAGCCCGGTAACGCAAACCGGCTTCTTTCTGTCACCCGATGGCGCACGCGATGCCGCAGCCGAGCTGCGCGCACTGGTCAGTCGCCTGAACCAGCCCGCCACCGACCTGGCCCCGAACGACCATCCCGCATGCCACTTTCCGGCCCGCGTGCTGTGGCTGCGCAGTCAGCTGCCGCTGCAGGCTGCGGCCTGGCCGCAACCGGCCTGTCCGGACCTGGACACCTGGCTGCAGGCACTCGACACCGCTGCCGTCACCCTGGTGTTCGCCAGCGATTACCTGAACAACCCGTCGTCAATGTTCGGCCACACCCTCCTGCGTCTGGATGCACGCACTCAGACCGACGACACCCGCCTGCTCGCCTATGCCATCAACTACTCGGCGCAGACAGCGACCAGCAACGGCCTGGAGTTCGCGGTCAAGGGCCTGACCGGAGGCTATCCCGGCAAATTCTCGCTGCTGCCTTACTACGAGAAGGTCAAGGAATACAACGACTGGGAAAGCCGCGACCTCTGGGAATACGAACTCGACTTCACGCCGGACGAGGTCAGACGTCTGGTGCTGACGCAGTGGGAATGGCAGGAAGTCACCGACCCCTACTTCTTTCTCAGCCGCAACTGCTCCTACGCCCTGCTCGGGCTGATCGAGATGGCCCGCCCCGGTCTGCGTCTGCAGAACCGGTTTCCGGTCGCGGTGATTCCCAGCGACACCTTGCGCGCGGTCATAGCCCAGCCCGGCCTGCTCAAGCGCATCACCTGGCGCCCGGCCAGCGGCACCCGCCTCGCCGCCGCGGTCAGTCGCAACGACCGCGCCACCAACCGGGCCGCCGTGACCCTGGCCGCCGCGCCACGTGACCCGGTGCGCGACCAGCTGACCCCGGTGCAGGCGGCACGCGCCTACGAGGTCGCCTATGACGATCTCTACAGCCGTCATGTCAGCCGCAAGGCCGATGCCGATGCCCCTGCACGCCTGCGCCAGCTGCTCACCGAGCGCAGCCGCATCGCCGAACGCGATCAGCGCGTCACCTTGCAACGACCGGCACTGGACCCGTCGCAGGGGCATGATACGGCGCGCTGGGGGCTGGGCTGGCTGCATGACGGCAGCGAGGACGCTGCACTCATTCATTACCGCCCGGCCTACCACGACTGGCTGGATGCCAATGCCGGCTATCGCGAAGGCGCCCGCATCGACTTCCTGTCTTCGACCTGGCGAGCCGGTGCAGATCGCCTGACCCTGCAGGAAGGCTCGGTGGTCGCCATCGACTCGCTGGCCCCGGCCGACGGCCTGCGCCAGCCGCTGTCCTGGTCAGTGCGACTGGGTGCCGACCGCGCGCTCGGCGACCGCCCCGACGATGACCGCACGCACGGCATGGCCGTGTTCGAAGGTGGTGGCGGGCTGGCGCGGCGCCTCGGCAGCACGCTCTGCCACGCCCAGTCGCACAGTGATGCACGCGGCGGTCGCGGGCTGGACCGAGGCTGGGAGGTCGGTGCCGGCGCTCGCCTGGGCTGCATCGGTGGTGGCGAACGCCTGCGCTGGCTGGCAGAAAGTCGCCATCTGTATCGCTGGCCCGTGCAGGACATGACCCACCTCTGGCGCAGCGGACTGCACTGGAGCCCGGCTGGCAGCGCCCAGGCCCTGCGCCTGGAATGGCAGCGCGAATGGCGCGACACGCGTCATGACGTGCTCAGCCTTCAGTGGCTGCGCTACTTCTGAATTTCGCCTCGGCGCCGGAATCGGCTACCATATGGCCTCGGCATCCGGCCGCCCCCATACTCCCCCCCTGAGTCCCCTGAGAGAGCCCTCATGCAAATCGCACAAGATTGCGTCGCCCTGATCGACTACACCCTGACCAACGATGCCGGTGACGTCATTGACAGCTCCCAGGGTGGCGAGCCCCTGGCCTACCTGCACGGCCACCAGAACATCATTCCGGGCCTGGAAAAGGCACTGGCCGGCAAGACCGCCGGTGACTCGCTGAAGGTCAGCATCGCCCCGGCCGAAGGCTACGGCGACAAGAACCCGAGCCTGGTCGAACAGGTGCCGCGTCACATGTTCTCGGGCGTCGACAACATCGAAGTCGGCATGCAGTTCCACGCCCAGACCGGCGGCGGCATGCAGGTCATCACCGTGTCGGCCGTTGATGGCGACACCATCACCGTCGACGGCAACCACCCGCTGGCTGGCGAGACCCTGCACTTCGACGTCACCGTCAAGGAAGTGCGCGCTGCCTCGCAGGAAGAGCTGGATCACGGCCATGTGCACGGCGTCGGTGGTCACCACCACTGAGCGCGCAACAGTCGCACCACAATAAACCCGCCCAGGCGGGTTTTATTGTTTCTGGGCAGCCGGCTACGATCACTCACCATGTCATCATGCAAGGGAATGAAGATGAAACGACTGATCTTGACTGCCAGCGCCTTGGTTGGACTGTCTGGGTGTGCAATTCACCAGCAGGTGCAACCGCTTCCCAGTGTTGCTTCGCGCGAAATCTGCATCATTGAAAACAATGAGGTACGTGGCGGTTTCCTGCGGGCCTATCAAGACGCACTATCAAGCAAGAACTATGTCATCAGGGTGCTGCCTCCGCAAAGCGCACTCGATAGCTGCCTGCTGACCTCGACGTATACCGCGAACTGGCGCTGGGATCTCGCGCTCTACATGGCGTATGCGGATATCACCGTGTACAGGAACGGGCAGGTGTATGGAAATGCCCGGTACGACGCCAAGCGCGGCTCAGCCAACATGAACAAGTTCATCGATGCTGATCAGAAGATCGCCGAGCTGGTCAATGAACTGTACCCCTCCGGCTACTTGTACCGGGCAATGCCCTGACCCGTGAGTTCTGCGCTCGGCCACCCTGTATCTGTTCAAAGCCAGGCGGTATAGTAGCCGCCTAGTGTACAAAGCCGAACAACAAGACCTATTCAGGTTGACCAGAACAAGACGGACATGATCAGGACAGGATGTCTCTCGCCCAGCCGCTTTGTCATTGACGACTGGTCGGCATGGGCCCCGGGCCTGAACAGCAAGGATGCCTGGCAGCCCTGGCCTGAAGTACTGCCTGTCTGTGACGAGACCATGCCTGCGCTGACACAGATGCCGGCCATGATGCGTCGTCGCCTGGATCGTCTGGGACGCATGGCACTGCATGTCGCCTATGATTGCCACCGTGACGATGCCACCATCATCTTCTGCTCGCGACATGGCGACCTGACCCGCTCGCTGGATCTGCTGCGCGAGCTGGCCGACAGCGGATCCACATCTCCCACCAGCTTCAGCCTTTCCGTGCACAACGCGATAGCGGCGCTGTTCTCGATCGCGCGTGGCGACACCGCATCCTACAGCGCTGTCGCTGCCGGCCCGGACAGCGTGGAAGCCGCCTTCGTCGAGGCTCTGGGGCTGCTTGCCGATGGCACGCCTGCCGTGCTCATCGTGTGCTATGAAGACCGTGCCGAGCCACCCTACGACGACTTCCCGGAAACCTGCCAGACAGCCCATGCCTGGGCCTGCCGTATTCGTTCGGCGCCTGCGGATGGTCCCGGCCTGAGTCTGAGCTGTCGCCACAATGATCGGCAGATGAACATCAGCCGCCCCGACCTGCCTGGCGGTCTGGCGGCATTGCGCTTCCTGTTGTCGAATGACGCACAGCATGAACATTGCACCGGCAGCCGCATCTGGCAGTGGCAACGGCATGCGTGAGGCACTGGATCGTGGCTGGCGCATCATCGCCACCGGCATTGCATTTTCAACCTTCGGCATCGGCGGACTGCTGCTGCGCATTCTGGTGTTTCCGGTGCTGCAACTCGGCATCCGCGACCGGGTGCGGCGGTCACGCTATGCACGTTTGACCGTTCATCACGCCTTCCGCCTGTTCATTGCCTGGATGAAGCTGCTGGGCATTCTCCGTTATGACGTGCACGGGCTTGAGCGCCTGCAGCGTGACGGCCTGCTGATTCTCGCCAATCACCCGACCCTGCTCGATGTGGTGTTCCTGGTATCGCTGGTGCCCAACGCGGACTGCGTGGTCAAGGCCGGACTGGCACGCAATCCGTTCACGCGCGGCCCTGTCACGGCCACCGGATACATCTGCAACGACTCGGGTGCGGGACTGATCAGTGACTGCATCGCCTCGGTACGTGCCGGGGGCAACCTGATCATTTTCCCCGAAGGAACACGGACACCCGCCGCAGGTCCCATGCAACTGCAACGTGGCGCAGCCAACATTGCCGTTCGCGGGCAGCTCGACATGACCCTGGTGCGCATTCGCTGCGAGCCACGCAGCCTCACCAAGGGGCTGCCGTGGTGGAACGTGCCGCCACGACGCATGCACTTCACCATCACCGTCGAGGACGACCTGCCGGTGCAGCCCTTCATCGAGGCGGCCGGCGGTGAAGCCGGCATCGCGGCACGACGCCTGACCGACCATCTGCACACACACTTTGCCACGGAGCATTCACCCCATGCAGGCACTTGAACTGGAGATCAAGGAGCTGCTTGTGTCAGCCCTGAACCTCGAAGACATCGCACCCGATGACATCGACCCCGAAGCCCCCTTGTTCAACGAGGGTCTGGCGCTGGACTCGATCGATGCCCTCGAGCTTGGTCTGGCGCTGCAGAAACGCTACGGCCTGACGCTGTCTGCCGACTCTGCCGAAACACGGCGCCATTTCGCCAGCATTCGCGCCCTGGCCACTCTGGTCGCCGAACAACGCACCCGCTGAACACTGGAATCGTCATGACCAAGCAGGAAATCTTCGATCGCCTCGCCGCGATCCTCAAGGAAACCTTTGAAATCAGCCCTGAGCGCATCACGCCGGAGGCACGGCTTTACGAGGATCTGGATATCGACAGCATTGATGCCGTCGACATGATCGTGAAGCTCAAGCCCCTGGTCGGTGCGCGCCTGAACGCCGAGGCGTTCAAGGCCGTCAGAACGCTGCAGGATGTCGTTGATGCCCTGCATACGCTGCTGACCGAGCCAGCCAGCGCCTGATCATGCGCCTGGCCATGGTGTCGGTGCTGACACTGACCTATCCCTTGCTGGTCTTTCTCGGCATGCAGCATGCCGAGCCGCGCCAGCTCGCCCTGCTGCTGATGGTGCTGGCGGTTGCCCGCGCCCTTGGCCAGCGCAACCGGATATGGCTGCTGGTCAGCGCACTCGCCACCGGCCTGGCCGCCATGGCCTGGTTTGGCAACCAGCTGCTGCCGCTGCAGCTTTACCCGGTACTGGTCAATGCGACCCTGCTCGTGCTTTTTCTGCTCAGCCTGCGCTTTCCGCCATCAGCCATCGAGCGCCTCGCACGCCTCCGTGAGCCCGATCTTCCGGAATCCGGGGTGCGCTACACCCGCCGCGTCACCCAGGTCTGGTGCGTTTTCTTTGTTTTCAACGGCAGCATGGCACTGATCACCGCGCTCTGGTGCAGCCCCGAAATCTGGGCGCTCTACAACGGCCTGATTGCCTATCTGCTGATGGCTGCGCTGTTTGGCGCCGAATGGCTGGTGCGCCAGCATGTCCGCGCCGGGGCTGGCCATGACTGACAGGTTGCCACTCGAACAGCTGCTGGCACAGGGACGCCCGGCGGCACACCCGGTTGCGCTCACCCCGGATGGCCCGCGCGACTTCCGGGATTTCATGCTGGCCGTCAGCGCCTGGGCGGAGACCTTCCGCACCACCACGGCACAGCGTATTGCGCTGTATTGCGAGGACAGCTTCGAGTTCGCCAGCGCCCTGTTCGCTGCCTGGCATAGCGGGAAATGCGTCTTCCTGCCCGGTGACGGCCTGCCCGGTACGCTGACGGCTCTGGCTGCCAAGGTCGATGCCTTTGCTGGCGACCTTCCGAAGGCCCTCAAGCCTGCACCAGCCACGGCAGGCACTGATGCCCCGATGACCTGGTCGGCACTCAACCCTGATGCCGAGCAGCTGGTCATTTTCACGTCAGGCTCCACCGGCACTCCTGAGGCCATCGGCAAGCGTCTGGGCCAGCTGTTTCGCGAGGCGGGCAATCTCGCCCGGTGCTTCAACCATGCGCTGCCGGCATCGGCCATCGTGCTGGCCACGGTGTCGCACCAGCATATCTACGGTCTGCTGTTCCGCATTCTCTGGCCGCTGGCCAGCGGCCATGCCTTTGTCAGCACGCGCCTCGCGTATCCGGAAGACATGCTGGCAGCCATGCGCTCATGTTCTGCCGTGCTGGTCGCCAGCCCGGCACACCTGAAGCGACTGCCTGTCCACCTGCCGTGGTCGGAAGCCCGGCCATTCATGCTGTTCAGCTCAGGCGGACCGCTGCCGGTAGAGGCCCTTCACGCCTGTCGCACCCTGCTCGGCCAGGCCCCGCGGGAGATCTTCGGCAGCTCGGAGACAGGTGGCATTGCCTGGCGCCAGCGTCATGCCGATGACAACGCATGCTGGCAGCCGCTGCCCGGCGTGACACTGGAGGTCCGCGACGGACTGCTTCACGTCAGCTCCGAGCATGCTCCTGACAGCACCTGGCTGGATGCCCGTACCCGTGCTCGCCACACCCCGGCCGGCATCGTGCTGGAGGGGCGTACCGACCAGATCGTGAAGATCGAGGAAAAGCGCGTTTCACTGACCGCTGTCGAAGCGCTGCTGCTCGCCACCGGACTGGTCCATGAGGTCGGACTGGTCATGCTGGAACGTCCGCGCACAGGCCTTGGCGTCGTCATCGTGCTGTCGCCGGCAGGCCGCGAGCTGCTGTCCCGGCAAGGCCGACAGGTTGTCAACGCGCAGCTGCGCGAGGCGCTGGCCGGGCACCTGGATCCGGTTTCGCTGCCGCGGCGTTGGCGCCATGTCGAACAGCTGCCGGTGAATGCCCAGGGCAAGGTCACCCAGGCAGCGCTGAACGCCTGCTTTCAGGAGACATTCGCGCCGCCCGAGGCCGTGCTGCTGCAGCATGCCGATGGCGAGGCCAGGCTGAGCCTGATGGTGCCAGCCGGGTCGGATCATTTCGCCGGGCATTTCCCCGGCCAGCCGGTACTGCCCGGCGTGACCCAGCTGGACTGGGCCATCCATTACGGCCGCCGTCTTTTTGATCTGTCAGCCGCCTTCATGCGTCTTGAACAGGTCAAGTTCCAGCAGCTGATCACGCCGGACCTGCCACTGACCCTGATCCTGGGTCACGACCCGGCCCGCCAGCTGCTGACGTTCCGCTTTGTCTCGGAGCACGGTGCTCATGCCAGCGGCCGCATTGTCTTTGGAGATGCCTGATGAACTGCTGCGCGGTGATTCCGGTCTACAACCACGGCGAGGCAGTGGGTGCCGTGGTGCAGGCCGTGCGCCAGCAGGGCCTGCCCTGCATCCTGGTTGACGATGGCAGCGAGCCGGGATGCGCCGCCGTTCTGGACACGCTGAGCGCCAGCGATCCGCTGCTGACCCTGGTGCGCCTGCCGGAAAACCTGGGCAAGGGCGGCGCCGTCATGGCCGGTCTGCGCCAGGCAGCCAGTCTGGGCTACAGCCATGCGCTGCAGATTGATGCCGATGGTCAGCATGACAGCACCGACATCCCCGCCCTGCTGGCACTGGCGAGCGCGCACCCGGACATGCTGATCTCGGGGCGCCCGGTCTATGACGACAGCATTCCCAAGGGACGTCTGTACGGGCGCTACGTGACGCATGTCTGGGTCTGGATCAACACCCTGTCCCTGAGCATCCGTGACTCGATGTGCGGATTCAGGGTCTATCCCCTGGCCGCCACCCTGACGCTGCTGGATCAGGTGTCACTGGGGCGGCGCATGGATTTCGACATCGAGATCATGGTCAGACTGCATTGGCAGGGCATCGGCATCGTGCAGATGCCGACCCGCGTGCGTTACCCGGCAGACGGCATATCCCACTTCAAGGGCCTGCTCGACAATGCGCTGATTTCACGCATGCATGCCCTGCTGTTCTTCGGGATGCTGCTGCGACTGCCACTGCTGCTCTGGCGCAAGCTGCCTGACCGCATGCGGCGGGAGACCTGACATGGCAGCCCGCCAGCACTGGGCCGAGATGGGTGAAAGCACCTTCATCTTCGGCATCTGGATCCTGTACTGGGTACATCGCCTGCTCGGCCGCTGGCCCTTCATGATCTGCCTGTATCCCGTGGTTTTCGTGCACTGGCTGCTGCGGCCTGCCGTACGCGCTGCCTCCCTGCAGTACCTGCAGCGCCTTCAGGCCAGCACCGGGGCACTGGGGCATGACCCCGACTGGCGCGACAGCGTGCGCCACATGGCGCTGTTCGCCGAAACCCTGCTCGACAAGCTGCTGGCCGTGTCCGGTCGCTACGCCTTTCAACAGGTGCGCACCGAGGGCCGCGAAGCATTCTATGACGATGCACGACGAGGTCGTGGCGGCATCATCGTGACCGCACATATCGGCTGCCTGGAGCTCTGTCGCGCCATGGCCGAGCAGCGCGGACAGATCCGCATGAACATCCTCGTGCACACCCGGCATGCCGAGCGCTTCAATCGCCTGCTCAAGCGCCTCAATCCGGACAACGACCTGACCCTGATCGAGGTCACCGATGTCAGCCCGGCCACCGCCCTGATGCTCAACACCAAGATCGAGGCCGGCGAATTCATCGTCATCGCCGGCGATCGTGTACCGGTGTCGGCAAGCAAGACCGTGCAGGCCGGCTTTCTGGGCTTCCCGGCTCCATTCCCGGTCGGTCCCTACATGTTTTCCAGCCTGCTGAAATGCCCTCTCTACCTGCTGGGCTGCATCCACGAGCATGGCGGCTACACCATCCACTTCGAGTGTCTGAGCGAACAGGTCATGCTGCCACGCGGCCAGCGTGACGCGGTTCTGGCACGGCACGCGCAGGACTATGCCGACGCCCTGACCCGGCTGCTGCAGCGTTCGCCTTATGACTGGTTCAACTTCTTCCCCTTCTGGGACCAAACCGATGACAGCACTCCCCTTGACCGCTGAACCGGTCTGCTTCGACGGCCAGCGCCTGGTCATCGAGGACATCACCGCCCTGGCCTCGCAGGCACGCACCGCCCGGCTGTCGAATGCACCGGAATTTCGCGAGCGCATCCGTCGTGGTGCCGACTTTCTCGATCGGCTGCTGGCCGAGGACGGGGTCATCTACGGTGTCACCACGGGCTATGGCGACTCCTGCACCGTGGTCATTCCCCCCGAGCTGGTGGGCGAGCTGCCACACCATCTCTACACCTATCATGGCTGTGGCGCCGGCCGCTTCCTGACCCCGGAGGAAACCCGGGCAGTGCTGGCCAGCCGCCTCTGCTCCTTGTCGCAAGGCATGTCGGGTGTCAGCGAGGCCCTGCTGACTCAGCTCGCGCTGCTGCTGGAAAACGACATCCTGCCGCTGATTCCCGCCGAGGGCTCGGTCGGCGCCAGCGGAGACCTGACACCACTCTCCTATGTCGCTGCCGTGCTCTGCGGCGAGCGTGATGTCTGGCACCATGGCGAGCGTCGTCCGGCAGCAGCCGTGCTCGCCGAGCTGGGCATGGCACCGCTGCGACTGCGCCCCAAGGAAGGCCTGGCCATCATGAACGGCACCGCCGTGATGACCGGACTGGCCTGCCTGGCCTGGCAGCGCGCCGACTACCTGTGTCGTCTGGCAACCCGGCTGACCGCCATCAACGTGCTTGCCAGTGCCGGCAACGCTCACCATTTCGATGCCGCGCTGTTCGCGGTCAAGCCGCACCCCGGCATGCAGCAGATCGCGGCACGCCTGCGCGCCGACCTCGCCTGTGACCAGCCCCAGCGCAATGAAAAGCGCCTGCAGGATCGTTACTCGCTGCGCTGCGCACCGCATGTGATCGGCGTCCTGGAAGATGCCCTGCCGTTCTTCCGGACGCTGATCGAGAACGAGCTCAACAGCGCCAATGACAACCCGATCATTGATGGTGACGGCGAACGCGTCCTGCACGGCGGCCATTTCTATGGCGGACATATCGCCTTCGCGATGGACAGCCTGAAGAACGCCGTCGCCAATGTCGCCGATCTGCTGGACCGCCAGCTCGCCCTGCTGGTCGATACCCGCTTCAATCACGGACTGCCCGCCAATCTGTCCGCCGCCACGGGGCCGCGCGCGGCCATCAGTCACGGACTCAAGGCCCTGCAGATCAGCGTGTCGGCATGGACCGCAGAGGCACTCAAGCTGACCATGCCGGCATCGGTGTTTTCGCGTTCGACCGAATGCCACAACCAGGACAAGGTCAGCATGGGCACCATCGCCGCGCGTGACTGCCTGCGCGTGCTGGAGCTCAGCGAGCAGGTGCTGGCAGCCATGCTGATTGCCGCACGCCAGGGACTGACGCTGCGCCAGCGCGAAGACTCCACGGTCGTGCTGCCGCCTGCACTCGCGAACATGCACGCCGATCTCTCGGCGCTGATTCCGCTGATCGAGGAAGATCGCGCCCTAGACAGCGATCTGATCACGCTGCTGGGACATATCCGCCATCAGCGCTGGAGCCTCTATGTCGCTTGACCTCAGTCATACCATCGAACTGGAACCGGCCTTCCACGACCTCGATCCGATGGACATCGTCTGGCACGGCCATTACGTCAAGTATCTCGAACTGGCCCGTTGCGCCCTGCTCTCGCGCTTCGGCTATGACTACCCGCAGATGCGCGACTCCGGCTACGCCTGGCCCATCGTCGACATGCGCCTGAAATACGTGGGTATGGTGAGCTACGGCCAGCGCATCCGAATTCGCGCCGAGATCACGGAGTGGGAAAACCGTCTGCGCATCGACTACCTCATCAGCGATGCCGTTTCCGGGCGCCGTCTCAACAAGGCCTACACCATCCAGGTGGCTGTCAGCATCGAGACCCGGCAGATGGAGTACGTCTGTCCTCCGGTGCTGTGGCAACGACTGGGCGTAGCGCCATGAATCATCTGATGCGAAGCCTTGTCCTGCTGCTGATGCTGGTTGCTGGCAGCCTGCCTGCATACGCGGCAGACCTGGTCCGGGATGTCGGCACGCGGCTGCAGCAACCTGAACTGCTCCGCGGCCAGTTCGAGCAGCGCAAGGTAGTGAAAGGCTTCAGCCGCCCTCTGCGCTCGCGCGGCGACTTTCTCTTCTGGCAGGGGCATGGCGTCATCTGGCACACCCGCGCGCCCTTCGAAGCATCGCTGATCCTGACGCCGCGCACACTGGCAAGTCGCCAGAACAACCAGACGCTGCAGCGGCTGGATGCCCAGAAGGAGCCCGGCTTGCGAGCACTCAACGAAACCCTGATGGCCCTGCTGTCGGGCAATCTGGACAGCCTGCAGCAGCGTTTCGAGATCACGGGCACGGTGACCGGCACGGCGACCTGGCAACTCCGGCTGATCCCGCGTGATGCTCGTCTGGCTGGCATCATCCAGCGCATCGAGTTGTCCGGGGATGCCCATGTGCGCGACGTGACCATGCTTGAGCGCAATGGCGACAGCAGCCACATCCGCTTTGACCGGCTGAGCACCAGCCCCGCCGCCAGCCGCCAAGAGGCAGGATGGCTTGATGAGTGAGTCGGTCCGCCGCAGACGGCTGCTGCCCCTGCTCTGGCTGCTCATGGTGGCGCTGCTCGGCGTGCATCAGTGGCAGTTCTGGCAGGCCAGCCGACTGGACACCAATATCATGGCGCTGCTGCCTGCAGACGAGCATCAGCCGGCCGTGCACGAGGCCATCCAGCGCATTGCCGGCAGCAGCGGCAACCAGATTCTGCTGCTTGTCGGTGCCCGTGACTGGTCAGCGGCACAGCAGGCAGCCGGACAGGTCAGGCAATTGTTGGCGAAACGCCTGCCTGACCTGAAGGAAGCCCGTGCAGACACCCGGCAGGCTGACGCCTTGCTGGCCTTCTACCAGCCTTGGCGGCAGGGCCTGCTGACTGCGGAGCAACGTGCCTGGCTGAGCAAGGCATCACCCGGGCAGCTGGGCGCGACGGCGCTCATGGCGCTGTATCAGCCGGGCAGCAGCACACGCCTGACCTCCTGGCAGGATGATCCGCTAGGCCTCTGGTCCGGCTGGTGGAGTGCACGTGCCAGCGACATGAAGGTCAGCCCGCGTGACAATGAGCTGGCGCTCTCGGCGGATGGCAGGGAGTGGGTCATGCTGCGTTATGTGCAGCCCGGCTCACCATTTGCCGTGACCGGCGACAGCAGGCTGCTGGACACACTGGCCGTGGCGCGTACGCAGCTGGCCGCCCGAAATCCCGACAGCCAGCTGCTGAGCGCCGGCATCCCCTTGCATGCCGAAGCAGCTGCCACGCAGGCCAGCCATGAAATCAGCACCATCGGTCTGGGCTCGCTGCTGGCCATCCTGCTGCTGGTCTGGCTGACCTTTCGCTCGCTGCAACCCATCGCCCTGGTGGCGCTGTCACTGGTGATAGGCACGGCAGCTGCCATCAGCGTCACCGGCATGCTTTTCGGTCAGGTGCATCTGCTCACACTCATCTTTGGCGCCAGCCTGGTCGGTGTCGCCGAGGACTACGGCTTTCATTACTTCGCGGCACGTCAGGGCCAGCCCGTGACCGACAGACACCATGTCCTGCGACGGCTGCTGCCCGGACTCACCCTGGCGCTGCTGACCAGTGCACTGGCCTACCTCGCCCTGGGTCTGGCCCCGTTTCCCGGCCTGCGACAGATTGCCGTGTTCTCGGTGATCGGGCTGACGGCAGCCTTCCTGACGGTGGTGTGCTGGTTTCCCTGGCTGGACCGCAGCCCGCTTCCAGACACCCGCTTCGCGCGCCGGGTTGGCGACAGCCTGTCACGCTGGCCAGTCTGGCAGGCCGATCGGCGCGGCCTGCTGATGGCCGCCGCCCTGACCGTGCTGATTGCGGGCGGGCTTGTCCGCCTGGGCAGCAGCGATGACCTCAGGCAGCTGCAGAACACGCCCGCCGAACTCATGGCGGAACAGCTCGCCGTGAGCCGCCTGCTTGGCGTACCCAGTCCGGCCCAGTTCTATCTTGTCGAGGCAGCCGACGCCGATACGGTTCTGATGCGCGAAGAGCAGCTCAAGACACGACTGGACACGCTGATCGCCTCGAACCGGCTGACTGGTTATCGCGCCGTCTCCGACTGGCTGCCCTCGGCGCAGCGCCAGCGTGAGGATGCCCTGCTGGTACAGGACGCTGAAGCAACGGCACTCGCCAGCGTCGCCGACGCCACAGGAGAGACACTGTCCCGGCCAGCCGTGACGACGACGCCGATGACCTGGCAGGACTGGCAAAGCGGTCCGGCTGCGGCCGTAGTGCCCGGACAATGGCTGGGCAGGATAGCTGACCGTCATTACAGCGTGGTGCTGCTGCACGGCGTGACGCCAGCACTGACACCCACCCTGGCAGACACGGCGAACGGTTTGACCGGGGTGCGCTGGATCGACAGCACCCGGGACTACTCGAATCTGCTGGGACGCTACCGGATCAGCATGACCTGGCTGCTGCTCGCTGCCTATGTCGCCGTGCTGGGCGCGCTTTGCCTGCGCTTCGGTCGCTCGGCATGGCGTGCCTGGCTGCCGACACTGCTCGGCAGCCTGCTCACGGTGGCCCTGCTGGGATGGCTGGGCATGCCGCTGCAACTGTTCCATGTGCTCGCGCTGGTGCTGCTGCTCGGCATGGGCATCGATTACGGCATCTTCCTGCTCGAACACCCCGACGACCGCAGTGCCTGGCTGGCGGTTGCCCTTGCCGGCATCAGCACCATGCTGGCCTTCGGCCTGCTGGCCCTGTCCAGCACCCCGGCACTCAGCGCCTTCGGCATCACCATGCTGCTGGGCGAGCTGCTGATCTGGTTTCTCACGCCCTGCTTCCGGTATTCACGGACATCGTCATCATGCTGAACAGCATCAACAGTTTCATTCTGCTCCACCTGCGCAGCCTCGAAATGATCGGGGTGCTGATGCGCATCTTCAGCTTCAGTCTGGTGAGCTGGCTGGGCCCGGCCAGTCCGTTTATGTTCGTCTGGGTATTCAACACCGTGGATGCCGTGCTGCTGACCTGGTGCGCGATCCTGCGTCGTGACACCGCCTACACCACACTGAACGCATTCTGGATTCTCGTGGGAATCGTCGGCATTCTGCGTGCCGGCGACCTGCTTCACTGATCATCAAAGGGATATTGGCAAGATGCGCATCGAGCATACGGAAATCCTCATCATCGGCGCCGGCCCGTCCGGCTCGGTGGCCGCCGGCCTGCTGCGCAAGCAGGGACGCCAGGTCATGATTCTGGAGCGGGAGCAGTTTCCACGCTTCTCCATCGGCGAAAGCCTGCTGCCGCAAAGCATGGCCTGCATCGAGGCAGCCGGCTTCCTGCAGGATGTCATCGAGGCCGGTTTCCAGTACAAGAACGGTGCCGCCTTCGTGCGCGGCTCGCGCGCTACCGCATTCGACTTCCGGGACAAGTTCTCGCCCGGCTGGGGTACCACGTTCCAGGTGCAGCGTGCCGACTTCGATCATGTCCTGGCGCAGGCAGCGACCAAGGCCGGTGCCGACATACGCTACCGGCATCAGGTCATTGCCGTGGCTGTCGACGGTGAACAGCCCGCAGTGGACGTGATCTCGCCTGAAGGTGAGACCTATCGCGTCAGCGCACGCTTCCTGCTGGATGCCAGCGGTTTCGGACGCACCCTACCCCGGCTTCTGGATCTGGAAACACCGTCCGAGTTTCCGGTGCGTGGCGCCTTCTTCACGCACATCGAAGACCGTACGGTGCCTGGCAGCTTTGATCGCAACAAGATCCTGATCACCGTGCACCCGACCTATCAGGATGTCTGGTTCTGGACCATTCCGTTCTCCAACGGCCGCTGCTCGCTGGGTGTCGTCGCCGAGCTCTCCCGCCTTGAGCAGTACCCGGGGTCTGAAGCCGAGCGCCTGCAGGCCCTGGTTGCGGAAACCCCGTCGCTTGCCGGCCTGCTCGCCAATGCGGTGTGGGACACGCCGGTGCGCAAGCTCACCGGCTATGCCGCCAACGTGAAGTCACTGTGGGGCAAGGGCTATGCCCTGCTGGGCAATGCCGGCGAGTTTCTGGATCCGGTGTTTTCCAGCGGTGTCACCATTGCCGTCAAGTCAGCCACACTGGCTGCAGATGCGATTGCCCGCGAATATGCCGGCGAAGCGGTTGACTGGCAGCGCGACTATGCCGACCCCCTGCGGCGCGGTGTCGACACCTTCCGCTCCTTCGTCGAAAGCTGGTACGCCGGCGGCTTCCAGGACGTGATCTTCCATGAACGGCAATCGCCGGACATTCGCCGCATGATCTCGGCGATTCTTGCCGGCTATGCCTGGGATCTGAACAATCCCTATGTCGCGGAACCGCGTCGCCTGAAGACGCTGGAGCAGCTGTGCGCAGCCGGCTGATCACCGGACTGATCGGCCTGACGTTGCTGGCAGCCGGCTGCAGCAGCCTGCCCGGACCTGCCCAGCCTGCCGTCGTGCCCGCGCTGGCGCTGAGCCCGGCCAGCCTGGGCAGCGACATCAGTCTCGCACAACAGCTGCACCTGGCAGGCAGTCGGCATACCCTGCTGCGCCGAATCGTCAACGGACAGACGCTGGATGCCCAGCTGGAGGTTGACGCCCAGGATGTCCGGCTGGCTGCCTTCGCCATGGGTACCCGCGTGTTCACGATGCACTGGGACGGCAGTACCCTGAGTGCCGAACAAGGCAGCCTGTTGCTGCCTCGTGTCGATGCCAGGCGCATTCTGCGAGACATCCAGCTGGCCTACTGGCCGGCCGCTGCCGTGCAGGCCGCCTTGCCGCCCTCCTGGACGCTGGAAGAGCAGGAAAACCGCCGCACGCTCAGGTTCGAGGGTCGCGAGGCCGTCGTTCTGCACTATGCCGGCAGCCCGGCATGGCAGGGTCAGACCCTGCTGGACAATCATCTGGAAGGCTACCGGCTGCGTATCGAGTCGGTCGTGCAGGAGCCGTGACATGAGCCCCTCGGTCTATCTCAATGACATGGGCATCGTCTGTGCGCTGGGCAACAGCAAGGAGACCGTTCGGGCGCGGCTGTTCGGATCAGCTCCCTGCGGGGTGGCGGAAAACCATCAGCTGATGCCGGGACAGGTACTGCACCTGGGCATCGCGCCGGAACCGCTGGCCAGCCTCGACGACCTGCCGGCCACGCAGCACAGTCGCAACAACCGCCTGCTGCTGACCGCGCTGGCACAGATCCGCCCTGCCGTTGCCGCGGCCATCACGCGCCACGGCCGCGACCGGGTTGCCGTGGTGCTCGGCACCAGCACCTCCGGCATTGGTGACAGCGAGACAGCGATTGCCGGCTTTCTGACTACCGGCCAGCTGCCGCCCTCGTTCCATCTGAGCAGCCAGGAAATGGGCTCGCCAGCGGTCATGCTGTCGGAGCATCTGGACATTGGCGGGCCGGCACTGGTGATTTCCACGGCCTGCTCGTCCAGTGCCAAGGCGCTTGCCAGCGCGGCAAGGCTGCTCAAGACCGGACTGGCCGACGCCGTCATCACTGGCGGGATGGATGCCCTCTGCGCGTTCACCATCGCCGGCTTCAGCGCCCTGGAATCCGTCAGTGCGGAGCGCTGCCAGCCACTCAGCAGGAATCGCCGAGGCATCAATATCGGAGAAGGCGGCGCCCTCTTCCTGATGACACGTGAAGCGGACGGGATACGCCTCGCCGGCTGGGGAGAAACCTCCGATGGCCATCACATTTCCGCGCCACGTCCGGATGGCGCCGGTGCCGAGGCCGCCATGAAGCAGGCTCTGGCTCGTGCCGGCCTGACCTCTGCCGACATCGACTACCTCAATCTGCATGGCACCGCCACCCGGCAGAACGATGCCATGGAGTCACTCGCCGTGAGTCGCCTGTTTCCTGCCGGCGTGCCGGTCAGCTCCACCAAGCCGCTGACCGGCCATGCGCTGGGAGGCGCCGGCGCCCTTGAGGCAGCACTGTGCTGGCTGGCCCTGCAGGACAATCCGGACGGGCTGCTGCCACCGCACTGGTGGGATGGCGAGCAGGATCCCGACCTGCCCTGCCTGCAGACCGTCAGCGCCGGACAACGCCTGGGCCGGCCCCTGCGTCATGCCATGAGCAACTCGTTCGCATTCGGCGGCAGCAATGCCTGCCTGATCCTGGGGCAGCCATGACTCGCCAGCCGATTGACTGCCCGATCCGCGAACTGGTGCCGCACGACCACCCCATGTGTCTGCTCGATCGCGCCATTGAAGCCGACGACAACAGTCTGCTTGCCGAAGTCGCCATCCGTGCCGACAGCCGCTTCATCCAGGCTGACGGCATGCCGGCCTGGGTCGGCATCGAATACATGGCTCAGGCGATTGCCGCCTGGGCCGGCTGGCAGGCCAGACAACAGGGACTGCCGCCCAAGGTCGGCTTCCTGCTCGGCAGCCGGCGCTATGACAGCCGTCAACCCTGGTTTCGCATCGGGGATGTGCTGCGCATAGAGATCAGCTGCAGCTTCCAGTCCGGCAACGGGCTGGGCCAGTTTGACTGCCAGATCAGCTGCCAGGGCACCCCCCTGGCCGAGGCTGCCCTGACGGTGTTCGAGCCCCCCACCACTCCACTCACGCCATGAGCCATTCCGCATGACGACTCACACCATATTCATCACCGGCTCCAGTCGCGGCATAGGCCGCGCCATTGCCCTGCGTCTGGCGCGTGACGGCCACGACATCGTCCTGCACTGCCGCAGCCGGCGTGATGAAGCCGACGCCGTGGCCGAACAGATACGGGCCATGGGTCGAGCCGTCCGTGTACTCCAGTTTGATGTCGCCGACCGTGCCGCCGCCGCAGAGGCCCTGCTCGCCGATGTCGAGGCACATGGCTGCTATTACGGGGTGGTCTGCAATGCCGGCATCGCCCGAGACAACGCCTTTCCCGCCATGCCGGGTGAAGACTGGGATGCCGTCATCCACACCAATCTGGACAGCTTCTACAATGTTCTCAACCCGCTGACCATGCCGCTGGTGCGGCGCCGAAAACCCGGCCGCATCGTCACCCTGGCATCAGTCTCCGGCCTCATGGGCAACCGTGGCCAGGTCAACTACAGCGCCGCCAAGGCTGGCATCATCGGGGCCACCAAGGCGCTGGCCGTCGAACTGGCCAGCCGCGAAATCACTGTCAACTGCATCGCACCCGGCCTCATCGACACCGAAATGGTCGACGAACGCGTGCTGGAAGAAGCCATGAAGATCATCCCGGCCCGACGCATGGGCAAACCCGAGGAAGTGGCCGCTGCCGTCAGCTTCCTGATGCACGAAGATGCTGCCTACATCACGCGGCAGGTGATCTCGGTCAATGGAGGCATGGTGGGATGAAACGCGTCGTCATTACCGGAGTTGGAGCACTCAGCCCGCTGGGCCACGACTGGCCGACCGTCGAGGCGCACCTGCGCAGCGGTCGCAATGCCGTCCGCATCATGCCGGGCTGGGAAGACTACGCGGGTCTGCTGACCCGGGTCGGCGCCCCCGCCGCCGAGTTCACCCTGCCAGCCGATCGCTACAACCGCAAATCCACGCGCAGCATGGGACGCGTGTCCCTGATGGCAACCCGTGCCAGCGAACTGGCACTGGAAAATGCCGGCCTGCTCAACGACCCCATCCTGACCAGCGGCCGCACCGGCATCTCCTACGGTTCGTCGGCCGGCTCCCCCGAAGCCATTGGCGACTTCGGCAGGATGCTGCACAGCAAGACCACCGAAGGCATCACGGCAACCACCTACATCAAGATGATGTCGCACACGGCGGCAGTGAACATCGGGGTGTTCTTCGGACTGACCGGACGCATCGTGACCACGTCCAGCGCCTGCACCTCGGGCAGCCAGGGCATAGGCTACGCCTACGAGATGATCCGTGCCGGCAAGCAGGTGGTCATGCTGGCCGGTGGTGCCGAAGAGCTTGATGTCACCGAAGCGGCCGTGTTCGACACGCTGTTCGCCACCAGCACCCGGCACAACCGGGCACCGGAACTGACACCGCGTCCGTTCGACCGCGAGCGTGACGGTCTGGTGCTGGGCGAAGGTGCCTGCACCCTGGTGCTGGAAGAACTCGAGCATGCCCGCGCGCGAGGCGCGCACATCCTGGCGGAAGTCATAGGCTACGGCACCAACAGCGATGGTCGCCACATCACGCAGCCCAATGCCGACACCATGGCCATCGCCATGCAACTTGCACTCGAGGATGCCAATCTGGCGGCAGCCGACATCCGCTACGTGAATGCGCATGGCACCGCGACCGACCATGGCGACGTCGCCGAAAGCCAGGCCACGCACCAGATTTTCGGCGCGCGCATCGCCATCAGCTCGCTGAAGAGCTACATGGGACACACCCTGGGTGCCTGCGGCGCGCTCGAAGCCTGGATGACGGTGGAGATGATGCGTTCCGGCTGGTTTGCACCCACGCTTAATCTGACCAGCCTTGACCCGCGCTGCGGAGATCTGGACTATCTGACCGGAAGTGGACGAAGCATGGACACCGACGTGGTGATGAGCAACAACTTCGCCTTCGGTGGCATCAACACCTCGCTGATCTTCCGGCGCTGGCCGGACTGAATAGGCAGACAGGACCGTTCAAGGAGGAATGGCATGATCCGATCACTGTTGCTGTGCATGTTTCTGCTGCCATTGGCACTCGCGGGCTGCACCTCGGCACGCCTGGAAAATCCGCCGCCCATGGCGATTCGCGCCGGGCTGTCCACCGCACAGGTGGAGGCGTCAATCGATCAGGCCATCCGCGATGCCAATCGCCGCTCTGCCTGGGCAGGCGGCATGTGGGCCGTGGAGTCACGCGAACCGGGCAAGCAGATCCTGGGGCTTCGTGTCAGGCAGCACTATCTGCAGCTGACCATCCAATACGATGACAAGCAGTTCAGCTCACGCATCACAGGCAGCCGCAATCTGGATCAGGATGACGATTCCATCCACCGCAAGGCGCTGGCCTGGCAGCGTCGCCTGGAAGCGGACATCTACCGCCAGCTTTATCTTCAGAACCCGTGACCCCTGAACACACCAACGAGAAAATCACATGCGCAAGATTCTGCTGCTCACGACCCTTTTCGCCATGACCGCCAGCCCGCTGGCACAGGCTCGCGATACCACGCACAACCTTCCCTTGGCAGATGTGATCGCCTTTGGCGAGTCGACCGGCAAGCTGGACGGCAGCGTGAAGTTCTATCTGGCCGGTCAGAAGACGCCGAAAGTCGCTCGCACCCTGGGCAGCGACATTTCGAACAAGAAGACCAACGGCTTCAACAAGTCGGATGAAGAAGGCTGTCGCTGGGCAGCCCTGTCGGCACTGATCGCCTTCCAGAACTCGGCCAAGCAGCGCGGCGCCAACGCGGTCGTCAACATGACCAGCTTCTACAAGCGCAATGAAACACGCAGCAGCACAACCTATGAGTGCCATGCCGGCGCCTTTGTTGTTGGCACCACGCTCAAGGGCGATTACGCCGTCATCAATCGCTGAGTGTGCTCACGCTGACGTTGTCGCGATTCACGGCCGCACAGTTTGCCGAAATCGCGCGCTGCCCGGTCCCTGGCGACCGGGCGGAAGCCTGCGCCATCTCGCGTGAACAACGTCGCCTGCAATTCCTCGCCGGACGCCACCTCCTGCGCGATCTGCTCTCGAAAACACTCGGTGGCCTCCCGTCACATTGGGAAATTCGTCGCCAGCCTGACGGCCCTCCCCGGCTTCTGAACGCGCCGGGGATCTGCCTGTCGGTTGCTCACAGCGGTCCGTGGGTAGCCTGCGCGATTGCCGACAGGCCCGTCGGAATAGACGTCGAGCAACACACACCGGGACGGATCATTGCCGATCTGGCGGAGCTCGCCTGCCATCGCGATGAGGCAGCGGAGCTCGACACCCTCACGGAGGAAGACGCCATACTCCGCTTTCTTGAGATCTGGACGCTCAAGGAGGCCTGGATCAAGCAGCATGCAGCCGCTCTGAGCCCCAGTCTTCTGACCACGCTCAAGACCACGCCGGTGACCGCGAATGACACGTCCGGACAGGCTGGCAGCTGGCTCTTCAGGGAGGCCGAAGTGGCGCTGGCGCTGGCATGTGATGACATGCCGTCAACCATTGCGCCAGTGCTGACGGACGATGGACTGAACGGCAGCCACATCCGCTTTCACCGCATCATAGACACCGGCGCCAACAGCCCGAGGTAGTGGCAGCCAGAGCGAAGCTGCTCAGCTCAACCGGACGCATCGCGCCGATACGGACACGCCACCTCCGCCCTCTCCCGATAGTCCGCCACCGCCGCCCGCTCGCGCTGCAGGAAGTCGCCCACCGCACGCTGCAGGCCGGGATGCCGCAGGCGATGCCAGGAGCGCGTGAGTACCGGCGAGAACCCGCGCACCAGCTTGTGTTCGCCCTGGGCACCGGCGTCGAAGCGTGTGAAGCCGTGAGCGATGGCGTACTCGATGCCCCGGTACAGACAGGTCTCGAAATGCAGTAGCGGCACATCCTCCAGTGCCCCCCAGTAGCGCCCGTACAGCGTCTGGCTGCCACGCAGGAACATGGCCATCGCGATCACCTGCCCGTCACGGCGCACGCACAACCACTGCACGACATCGCCCAGTCGCTCGCAGAGCAGGCGAAAGAACGTCGGCGTGAGGTAGGGACGCTGGCCGCGCACCCGGTAGGTCATGGCATAGCAGGCGTAAAGATCACCAAGCAAGACGTCGCTGACTGCACTGCCTCCCAGCCACTCGAACGCCAGGCCCTCGCCGGCCAGGCGCTGGCGCTCCTGACGAATCTTCTTGCGCCGGTCCGAACGCAGCGCCGCAAGAAAGTCCGCAAAGCTGGCGTAGCCGGGGTTTTGCCAGTGATACTGGCAATCCTGACGCGGCAGCCAGTCCGGATCATAGCCAAACAGGGCGTCGTCATCCGGCGGCGTGAAGTTGATGTGCCAGCCCGACACGCCGGCAAGCTCCGGACAGTCCGTCAGCGCCTGCAGCAGGTCCGCCGCGACCGAGGCATCGCCCAGCAGGCGCGGCCCGGTGATGGGCGTGAAGGGAATCGCCGACAGCCACTTGGGGTAGTAATCGATGCCGGCGCGCCAGGCGGCCTCGGCCCAACCCTGGTCAAACACGTACTCGCCACGTGAATGGGTCTTTAGCCAGCCCGGCATGGCCGCCACCGGCTCACCCCGAGCGTCCTGCCAGAGCGCATGTGCCGGCTGCCAGCCGCGCGCGGCACCGACACTGCCGCTGTCCTCGAGCGCGCTCAGGAACCCGTGCCGCAGGAAGGGGTTGTCGTCCGGCACCCAGGCATCCCAGCGTTCGGCGGGGATATCCGCCAGCGAGCCCAGCACACGCAGCGTCATGGTCGCAGACTGGCCTGGCGCAGGTCGTCGTCGCCCGACTGCGGCGCATGCGCCATGCTGAAGCGGTCGATGGCCGCCGCCACCTCATCGGTGCGGGTGTGGTGCGGGGCATGGCCGGTGGCCGGCAGCAGCACCAGCTCGCTGTGCGGGACCACCGGCAGCACGCGACGGCCGTGGTTCCAGAACGGAACCAGCACGTCACGCTCGCCATGGATGATCAGCAGCGGCTGGCGAATTCGGTCATAGTCGCGGCTGAGCAGCTGCATGAACTCGTTCAGACGCAGCGTGTCCTGCACGTTGACGAGAAACTGCGACGGTCGCAGCGCCAGCTTGACGGCGGTGCGCTCGACATGACCGCTGGGCAGCGGATCCGGAGCCAGCACCTCCTGACTGCCCTGCTCGACCAGGAACTGCCCCAGCGGATACACCAGCAACCAGGCGAACAGACGCCCCAGCACCGGCAGGTCGCCGACGCTGTAGGTCCAGCTCAGCGGGCCGGCCCAGTGTCCGGCCACGCCGCCCAGCAGCACGCCACCACGGATGCGCTCGGGCAAGTGCACCAGTGCCGCCATGACCACGGCGCCGCCCCAGGAGTGCCCCACCAGCAAGGGCTGGCGCATGCCCAGCTGCTCACCAGCCTTGAGCAGCAGCTCGGCCTGCTGGCGCGGGTCCAGCCAGCCAGGGCCTGATGGCCGCTGGCTGTGGCCGAAGCCGGGACGATCAAAGGCGATGACGCGATGCCGACGCGCGAGCTCGGGCAGCAGGCTGCTGGTGAACTCCTGCAGGTTGGAGCTGGCGCCATGCACCAGCAACACGGGAGGTCCCTCGCCGGCCACCACGTAGTGCAGACGCACGCCATCAACGGTGATGAACTGGCCCGCCGGCGGGTGCGCGCGCGCAATCAGCCACTGCCCCGCCAGGGTCCACGCCAGCAACACCAGCGCCAGCGCGGTGACCCCCGCGCCCAGCCACATCCACAGACTCATCTCGCGCATTTCCTGTTCCGATCCGCCTGCGTCAGACACCGCACCATTTGTCGCATCGCCAGCGTTGATGCAAAGCGCTAGCTTGCCACGCTTTCAGGCAAGAGGCAGTGCGACACCATGAGCAATCGTCACTGGGCCGTGATCGGTGCCGGCATCTGCGGTCTTCATGCCGCCCGTCAGCTGCAGGCCGCCGGAGCGCGTGTCACCGTGTTCGACAAGGCGCGCCGTCCGGGGGGACGCCTCGCCGTGCGTCGCAGCGACTGGGGACTGATGGCGCATGGCGCGCCGGTGCTGAGTACCGGCAGCGCGTCGCCGGACTGGCTGGCCGAGGTGCTGGGTGCGACCCGGTCGGCGGGCCTCGCGAAGGATCTGGCGTGGGAGCCACTGCACGCCCTGCCTGCGCTGGCGGCCGGCGACCAGGATGGATTCAGCATGCTGCCCAGCCTGAATGCACTGGCGGCCGCCTGGTCAGGTACGCTGGACCTGCGCTGCGAACACACCGTCACGCGCCTGTGGCGCGATGTCAGCGGCTGGTGGCTGTTGTGCCGCGAGCAGGAGGCGGCCATCGGTCCGTTCCATGGCGTGCTGCTGACCACGCCACCGGTGCAGGGACGCGCGCTCCTGCAGGCCGATGCCGGCACTGCCGCTGAACAGGCCGACCTGCTGGATGACTGGCAGGGAGTGACCCAGGTGCCCTGCTGGTCACTGCTCTGGGTGCCGGCCTCGCCACCTGACGCCGCACCGACAGCCGGCACCGGATTCATCGAGCGTCCGGCATCGGCCAGCGGCCTGGCCCTGGTGGTGCATGAGCACCGTCGTCCGGGTGCCGGCGGCAGTCCGCGTTATGCCATTCATGCCACGGCTGACTGGTCAGCGGCACACCTCGAGCACGATGCCGACGCGGTGCGTGAGCAGCTGCTCATGCTGGCCGCCAGCCACCTCGGCTGCTCGACCGCCAGCCTGTTCACGCACCTGCACCGCTGGCGCTACGCGGTCACCGGGCAGGCCCTGGGTCGGCCCTTCCTGGCGGGCCAGCACGGGCTCTGGGTGGCCGGCGACAGCTGCCTGGGCGCGACCGCCGGCGATGCCCTGGCCAGTGCCCGGGCGGTGGCGGAGGCCATGCTCATGGCGCATGATCACGGCACGGAATGATTGGTTACACCTTGAGCCGGAAAGCGGTCGTCAGCACCCGATCGTTGTCGCACTATTTCCGTCCCGAATCAGGAGGGAGTCATGGTCAAGAAGATGCGCCCGGCCAGGCGCGAGAACAATCTGGTCGCCAAGCACGCACCATCAACCGGAACCGGTCCGCATACCGATCGCAAGTACCGGCAACAGCAGATCCGCGGTCACAAGCACCGCATCGACATGGCGGGAGAAGGCTCCCGCCATGATCACCCGCCACGACATGCTCTGCAGAACCTGGTCATGGGCATCATGACAACAGCCTGCGCGTGACATCCGCACAACAAAAGCACTCAGAAAAATCAGCGTATTCCTGTACTGCAGGCCATTAGACTGTCCGCATTGAGCAGCAATCCGGCAAGACTGAACCGGCCCTGTGGTGTGGCGATGAACGAACTGGCAATCACCAATCCGGCGTGCCCCACCTCCGGCTGCACGCGACTCAAGGCCCCCGAGCGGCTGGCCGCGCTGCATGCCACCGGCATGCTCGGCACGCCCCCGGAAGCCGCCTTCGACCGAATCACCCGTCTCGCCAGCACCCTGCTGGATGCACCGCTGTCGGCCATCACGCTGGTCGATGGCGAGAGCCTGTTCATCAAGAGCCATGTCGGCCTCAGCGAGCCGCTGGCCAGCTTGCGCCGCAAGCCGGTCGAACAGACCTTCTGCAAGTACATCGTCGACACCGTCGACCCGCTGGTGATCAACGATACCCGTCTTGACGAGCGCATCTGCGACTATGACCTGGTCACAGCCGGCGCCCTCGCCTACCTGGCCATCCCGCTGGTCTCCGCGGATCGCCAGACCCTGGGCACGCTCTGCGTCATGTCCGGCGCACCCAGACGCTGGAACGAGTCGGACATACGCATCCTTGGCGATCTTGCAGCGACCGTGATGTCGGAGATCGAGCTGCGCATGCTCTCCGGCCGTCTGCTGGACCAGTACAACCAGCTGCGCACCACCGAGCTGCAACGCGACGACATGCTGCAGATGCTGGTGCATGATCTGCGCAATCCGCTCAGCTCATTGCTTGCCGGCCTCAGTCTGGTAAGCGAGGTCGGACCGCTGGAGGCCCCTCAGAAACAGGTCCTGGAAATTGCCCAGCGCGGTGGCAACTCCCTGCTGCAGCTGATCAACGAGATTCTCGACGTCAGCAAGTGCGAAGCGGGCCAGCTCCAGCTGAACTGCATGCCCGTCGCGCTGGAACCGCTCATGCAGGACGCCATCGAGCAGGTCTCGCAACTGGCGGCCAAGGCGGGCGTCAGCCTGTCCTGTCAGGCTGCGGATGCGGATATCCGCGTCTCCCTGGATGCCGACAAGATACGCCGGGTGCTGATCAATCTGCTGTCGAATGCCATCCAGCACACGCCGGATGGCGGCAGCGTGTCACTGCAGGCCGCAACACGGGCAGACGGCCAGCTGGAGCTGAGCGTGCACGACAATGGCCTGGGCATACCCGCCGACCAGATCGCGCACATCTTCGACAAGTTCAGCGACCTCAAGCTGCGCCGCGTCATGGGCACGTCAACCGGCCTCGGCCTGGCCTTCTGCCGCCAGGTCATGCGCGCCCACGGCGGCGACATCAGCGCCGAAAGCCTGCTCGGCGAAGGCTCGGTGTTCCGTCTGACGCTGCCGGCTGACACGCTGCACTGACGCCAATTCTCTGAGCAAGCCACGCGCTCCCCGGACAGACGACGTCATGGGGTGGGAAGGGCTGGTGGGAGGGTGTGCCGGAAAACCCGTCGTGAACCCATCCCTGGGGGCTCGGGCTCGGCATCCATGCCTCGCACGGTTTTCCAGCGCACCCTCCCACCAGCCCTTCCCTTGCACCCATGAAAAAGCCCGCTTGCGCGGGCTTCTTCATTCGCCGTGTCTCGTCCTGAATAAGGTTGACACTTTCCATGCTGTTTTCAGGAGAGTGCGATGAATGCTGAGGTGAAGCGGACGCAGGGGGATTACTCGCTGGCTTTTAAACTCGCCGTTGTCGAGCAGGTTGAAAAAGGCGAACTGAGTTACAAGCAGGCGCAGGTGCGCTACGGTATCCAGGGGCGGTCGACGGTTCTGGTCTGGTTGCGCAAGCATGGGCGACAGGACTGGCAGGGTGGATTGACCGCCAGACCCTATCGGATGCCCGCCATGTTAGACCCTTTGCCGATG
>NZ_ATUE01000005.1 GCF_000420045.1 Perlucidibaca piscinae DSM 21586 | reverse complement strand
CCCCACTGCTGCCTCCCGTAGGAGTCTGGACCGTGTCTCAGTTCCAGTGTGGCTGATCATCCTCTCAGACCAGCTACGGATCGTCGCCTTGGTAGGCCTTTACCCCACCAACTAGCTAATCCGACTTGGGCTCATCCAATAGTGAGAGGTCCGAAGATCCCCCCCTTTCCCCCGTAGGGCGTATGCGGTATTAGCGTTCCTTTCGAAACGTTATCCCCCGCTACTGGGCAGATTCCCAAGCATTCCTCACCCGTTCGCCGCTAGGACCGAAGTCCCCGCTCGACTTGCATGTGTTAAGCCTGCCGCCAGCGTTCAATCTGAGCCATGATCAAACTCTTCAGTTTAATTTTTCAACTAGTGGCTTAAGGCCACCAAGCTTGGCTCAACGGAACAATTGGTCTTGCTCATGAATTCACGAGTAAGTAATTGCCGTTGAAAGTTCATCTATCGATGCTCTTCACAACTGCAAAAACCCACACAAGTTGTCTGATCAAACTGTTAAAGAACTCGTCGCTGCATCGTCTGCAGCGCGTCTTGCGAGGAGGCGTATTCTAGTGAATCTCGCCACCGTGTCAACACCGTTTTGCAATTTAATTTCGCATCACGTTGCTGACGCTGAGAGCCGATTTCGCAACCCCTCAGGGTCACCATCAAACCACTCAGCCAGCTTACTCAAGTCGTTGAATTTCAAAATCTTTTTCTGCATCACCGCGCTCAGTGCGTCGGTGTGGGGCGCATTATAGGCCGCCAATTCCACCCGTCAACACACTTTTCGAAATCTCTCACCGAGTGCGCGTTTTTTCGGCAAAAACAGATCCCGATGATCACTTCGCGAGCAGCCTGCTCAGAAAGCAATCAAAGCCCAGTCCGGCGGCATGCCACAGCATCCCGCACGGGCCATTCCGCAAAATGCGGAACGCCGGCTGACGCCGGCGTTCTCTTGCTGCACGTGCCCCGCGAAAGCGGCACGACACGATCAGGCGCGGACAATCACCCCGCGCGCGACAGCGTCACACGTGCGATCGCCTTCTTGCCGGCCTGGATGACATGCACGGCACCCGCCGCCATGACAAAGCCGGCATCCACCACCTGACCATCGACATAGACAGCCCCGCGCGCAATGACGTCCTTGGCCGCGGCGGCATTGCGGGTGAGGCCGGCACGATTGAGCACCGCCACCAGATGCAGCGCCTCCTGACCGGCATCCAGCGTCAGCGTCACCTCAGGCACATCATCGGGGATCTCGCCCTTGCCTAGGATGTTGCCGGCCGCCTTGTGCGCGCCGGCAGCGGCTTCCGCGCCATGAAAGCGGGCAATGATCTCCTCCGCCAGCAGTCGCTTGACCTCCTGGGGATTGCGGCCGGCGGCAACCTCGGCCTGCAGCGCCTCGACCTCTTCCAGCGGACGGAAGCTGAGGAGCTCGAAGTAACGCCAGATCACCGTGTCCGGAATCGACAGCAGCTTCTGGTACATCTCGCCGGGGGCATCGGCGACACCGACGTAATTGCCCAGCGACTTGGACATCTTCTGCACGCCATCCAGACCTTCGAGGATGGGCAGCGTGATGCAGATCTGTGCCGGCTGGCCGTAGCGACCCTGCAGCGTGCGTCCCATGAGCAGATTGAACTTCTGGTCAGTGCCGCCGAGCTCGACGTCAGCCTCGAGCGCCACCGAGTCATAGCCCTGCAGCAGCGGATAGAGAAACTCGTGAATGGCAATCGGCTGCTGAGCGGCGAAACGCTTGGTGAAGTCATCACGCTCCATCATGCGCGTCACGGTGTACTGCGCCGCCAGCTGGATCATGTCGGCAGCCGACTTGGTGTTCATCCACTCCGAGTTGAACACCACGCGGGTACGCGCCGGATCGAGAATCTTGAACACCTGTTCGGCATAGGTACGGGCATTGGCGGCCACCTGCTCGGCGGTGAGCGGCTTGCGCGTGACGTTCTTGCCGGTGGGATCGCCGATCATGCCAGTGAAGTCGCCGATCAGGAAAATGACCTCATGACCCAGATCCTGGAATACCTTGAGCTTGTTGATCAGCACGGTGTGGCCCAGGTGCAGGTCAGGTGCCGTCGGATCAAAACCGGCCTTGACCCGAAGCGGTCGACCGCTCTGCAAACGAGTCAGCAACTCGTCGACCTGGATGATTTCCTCGGTACCGCGCTGGATGCGCGCCAACTGCTGTTCTGGCGTCATGAATCACTTCCTCATGCTGAGGCGCGCATAGTACCACTGCCTCGCGCGGCTGCAGCCCCCGCCGCCTTCACGTAGCCGCCGCATCCGGGCTCCAGTAAGCTTGCCGGCAATGATCACGAGCGGCGGACCGGGGGCATGGCGTGCAGGAACTCTTCATCGGCCTGATGTCAGGCACCAGTGTCGACGCCATTGATGCCGTGCTGGTGCATTTCGACGGAAAGCGCGGCATGCATCTTCTGGCCAGTCACAGTCAGCCCTGGTCAGCAGCGCAGCGCGAGGAGCTGCTGGCCCTGGGCAGACCGGGCGCCGACGAGATCGAGCGTGCCGGGCGCGCCGATCGCTGGGTCGCGGAAGCCTTTGCCGATACGGCTCGCGAGCTGCTGGCAACGGCAGGCGTGCCCGCCACGGCGGTGCGCGCCATCGGCAGCCACGGCCAGACCATCCGGCATCGGCCGGCCCAGCGCCATGCCTTCAGCTGGCAGATCGGCGACCCCAGCAGCATCGCCGAACAGACCGGCATTGCCGTGGTGGCCGACTTCCGCCGACGTGACATTGCCGCCGGCGGCCAGGGGGCACCGCTGGTACCGGCCTTTCATGATGCGGTGTTTCGTCACCACGACACGGCGACGGTCGTGCTCAACCTTGGCGGCATCGCCAACATCTCGGTGCTGCTCCCTGGTCAACCCACCCTGGGCTATGACACCGGACCGGCCAACATGCTGCTGGACGGCTGGTGTCTGCGGCACCAGGGCAGGCACTACGACGAAAACGGGGCCTGGGCGGCCACGGGACGCAGCCAGCCAGCCCTGCTGGCACAGCTGCTGAGTCACCCCTATTTCGCACAGGCCTACCCCAAGAGCACCGGGCGCGAGGCCTTCGGCATGGACTGGCTGGACGCGGAGCTGGCGCGTCACCCCCAGTCACTGGCGGCTGTCGACGTGCAGGCAACGCTGATCGAGCTGACCGCACGCAGCATCGCCGCTGCCGTGCTGGGGCATGCCCGCCAGGGCCGGTTGCTGGTCTGTGGAGGTGGCGCCTACAACGGCACGCTGCTGCAGGCACTGCAACAGGCCATGCCAGCCTGGCAGGTGGAGACCACGGCCAAGGCCGGCATCAGTCCGCTCTGGGTCGAGGCCTGCGCCTTTGCCTGGCTGGCACGCCAGACCTGTCACGGCCTCGCCGGCAACCTGCCGGACGTCACCGGGGCATCCGGCCTGCGTGTACTGGGGGGATACTACCCGGCCGGAACCGGCCGGGCGCTGCCGTGAGCCGGCTCAGAGAGAAAACGAGGAACCGCAGCCGCAGGTCGAGCTGGCATTCGGGTTGCGCACCACGAACTGCGAGCCGTTGAGCCCTTCGACGTAATCCACTTCGGAGCCGACCAGGTACTGGAAGCTCATCGGATCGACCAGCATGGTGACATCGCCATTGCTGAACACCGAGTCACCCTCCTTGAGGGCCTCGTCAAAGGTGAAGCCGTATGAGAAGCCGGCACAGCCGCCCCCCGTGATGTAGACACGCAACTTGAGGCCATCGTTGCCCTCGCTTTCGCGCAACTTGCGTACCTTGGCGGCCGCCTGATCACTCAGGGTCAGCGCCGCGCCTGCTTCACTCATGACACATCCTCGACTTGTTCACCACCATATTATGGCGCAAAGCCCAGCAAAGCAGTCAACTATTATGGGGTGGTCACGGCTGTGACAGACGCCTCGGCCGGCTGCAGCTGGCCATTGACCTGGGCACCCAGGGCCATTTCCATGCTGACGTAGGTGACCACGCCATGCACGCGCGCACCGGGCGCCAGCTCCAGATGCTGCAGGCAGGTGATGTTGCCGTGCACGACACCGTTGATGATGGCATGCGGCACGTCAATGTCGCCACGCACCTCGCCATGCAGGTTGAGACAGCCCTCGTCAGCACGAAGATTGCCCTCGATGCGGCCTTCGACATGGAGGGCGCCGGAGAAGAACACATCGCCGACCAGACGGGTCTGCGTGCCGATGAAGGAGTGATCCTTGTACGCCGATGGATCGTGCTTTTTCTTCTTGCCGAGCATGCTGTGTTTCCTCATGGCGTTTTCAGCTCCCACTTGAAGCGGCGATCCGCTGCGGCGGCACCGCTGCGCAGCTGGATGTCGATGCGCTCAGGCTGGAAGCTGGCAGGTACGGCCCATTCGCCGCTGAACTGCTGATAGTAACGAAACTGGAATCGGGGCTGGGCCAGGCTGAGATCCTGCTGGCGTCCGCCCCCGGAGACACGGACCCGGATGGCGGCAGTGGCCGGGGCATCGGAGCCCTGCGGCCGTGTCACCAGCAGACGGTAGCGGACATGGCCTGGCCGCGTCGATGGCAGCAGCTCGAAGTGCTCGATGTCGACACGCTGCCGGGTGGCTGCCGGGGCAGCCATGCGCTTGTAGAAGACCACGCGATCTTCCAGCGCGGACATGCTGGCCAGCAGCTCGCGGTTGTCTTCCTGCAAACGGCTGGAGGCCTGCTGGATGATGGCGTACTCGCCGGCACGAACCGCAGCCGCCTCTTGCTCGGCTTTGAGCCGCGAGGCCTGGGCACGCAAGGACGTCAACGTGTCCTGGTCAACGATGGCCGGCGTGCTCAGACGCCCGAGCAGGAACATGCAGACCGACAGCAGGATGACTGCGGAGGCCGCCAGCAGCAGGGCGGGACGCGTCAGCCCGGCCTGCCACCGGGCACTCGAGGCAAGGCGGCGGAAGCGGGTTGGCGACCAGCGATCCGGATTCGGCATCAGGGCAGCAGCGCGATGTGCTGAAGGCCGGCCTGCTCGGGCAGTCCGAACATCAGGTTCATGTTCTGCACGGCCTGACCAGCCGCACCCTTGACCAGGTTGTCGATCACCGACAGCACCACCACGGTATCGGCACCCTGGGGCTGGAACACCGAGATGCGACACGTGTTGGCGCCCTTGACGCTGCGCGTCTCGGGGTGGCTGCCGGCGGGCATCACATCAACGAAGGGCTCGTTGGCAAAGGTCTCCTCGTAGAGCGCCTGCAGGGAAGCGACCGACCCGGTGAGGCGGGCATAGAGGGTGGCGTGGATGCCACGGATCATCGGTGTCAGGTGCGGCACGAAGGTCAGGCCGACGGCCGCAGGCGTCATCTCGCGCAGACCCTGGCGAATTTCCGGCAGGTGGCGGTGACCGGCGACGCCATAGGCCTTGAAGCTCTCGCTGGCCTCGCACAGCAGGCTGTGCACCTCGGCCTTGCGCCCGGCACCGGACACGCCGGACTTGGCATCGGCGATCAGATGGCCGGCATCGATCAGGCCGGCCTTGAGCAGCGGCAGGAAGCCAAGCTGCACCGCCGTCGGATAGCAGCCGGGGTTGGCCACCAGGCGCGCGCCACGAATGGCGTCACGGTTGATCTCGGGCAGACCGTAGACGGCTTCGGCAAGCAGCTCGGGACAGGCATGCGGCATGCCGTACCACGTCGCCCAGTCGGCAGGATCCTTGAGGCGGAAGTCTGCCGCCAGGTCGATGACCTTGACGCCGGCCGCCAGCAATTCGGGAACCTGCTGCATGGCAATGCCGTTGGGGGTGGCGTAGAACACGACGTCGCACCCCGTGAGCACCTCCAGCCTGGGCTCGCTGAACGCCAGATTCACGCGACCGCGCAGGTTGGGGAACATCTGGGACACCGGCTGACCGGCCTCGCCCCGCGAGGTGATGGTGACGATCTCGACGTCCGGATGCTGCGCCAGCAGACGCAGTAGTTCGACACCGGTGTAGCCGGTCCCGCCGACAATGCCAACCTTGATCACGACACGCACTCCTGAACAGACCCGGACGGATTCCGATGCCGGGGATTATCCGGAAACCCTCCGGCCGGGGCAAACATTCCGGCGAGTGGCATTGCGTCCCCCTTCTTGGCAGACTGCAGCCATCCCGAGGAGGATGCAATGCTCTGGCTGAAAGCGCTACACATCATCGCGGTGGTCTGCTGGTTCGCCGCCCTGTTCTACCTGCCCCGCCTGTTCGTCTACCACGTCGACACCCGTGACGACGCCGGCCATGACCGCTTCGTGATCATGGAGCGCAAGCTCTATCGCGGCATCATGACGCCGTCGATGATCGCCACGCTGGTGTTCGGCTTCTGGATGATCAAGGACAATCCGGCGCTCTGGTTCAGCCAGGGCTGGCTGCATGCCAAGCTGAGCCTGGTCGCGCTGCTGGTGGTCTACCACTTCCTGTGCGACCACTACCGTCGGCAGCTGGCCGAACGCCGCTGCCAGCGCACGCACGTGTTCTTCCGCGTCTTCAACGAGCTGCCCGTACTGGCCCTGGTCGCCATCGTCATGCTCGTCGTGGTGAAGCCGTTCTGATGCGCCCGGTCACGCTCTGCTTCTCGGGACTGGATCCGTCCGGCGGTGCCGGTCTGCAGGCCGACATCGAGGCCATTGCCGCTGCCGGTGGCCATGCCGCCGTGGTGGCCACCGCGCTGACCATCCAGGACAGCCAGCGGGTTCACGGCTTTCAGCTCGTCGATGTGGCGCTGATGCGTGCCCAGGCCGAGCGCGTGCTGGCTGACTTGCCGGTGGCCGCGGTCAAGCTCGGCATGCTGGGCTCGGCCGAGGCCGTGGCCATGGTCTTCGACCTGCTGGCCGCGCATCCGCAGCTGCCGGTGGTCATGGATCCGGTGCTGGCCGCCAACTCCGGCGGCAGTCTGGCGCAGGACGACCTGGTCGCCGCCATGCGTGCCGTGCTGCCACGCGTCACCGTGCTCACCCCCAACACGCCCGAGGCTCGCCGTCTGGGCGGCAGCGACGATCTCGCCGACGCCGTGCGCAACCTGACCCGCGCCGGCGCACGCACGCTCTGGCTCAAGGGAGGGCACGAGGCTGGCAGGCTGCTGCGCAACGAGGTTCATGTCGACGGGGTACTGGCCGAATACAGTGAACAGCCACGACTGGCGGGCGAGTTCCACGGCTCCGGCTGCACCCTCGCCGCTGCACTGGCGGCCGGATTGGCTGCCGGGCAGCCCGTGCTGGAGGCCATGCGGGCCAGCGAGGCCTATCTGCGCAAGGCGCTGGAACAGGCGGACCGGCCACGCGACTCAGGCCAGTTCCTGCCCCGGCGCTGGATATTGCCGACATGAGGACACCCGCCATTCGCGGCCTCTATGCCGTCACAGACACGGTACTGCTGCAGGGTCGGCTGCTGCCGGCCGTGACCGCTGCCGTGGCCGGCGGCGCCGGCATCGTGCAGTATCGCGACAAGAGCAGCGAACATGCCCGGCGGCTGCAGGAGGCCTGCGCACTGCGCCGCCTGTGCCATGATCACGGGGCACTGCTGCTGATCAACGATGATGTCGAGCTGGCGCTGCAGAGCGGCGCTGACGGCGTGCATCTCGGGCAGTCTGACACTGCGCTGGCGCTGGCACGTCAGCACCTGGGCGCAGGCGCTGTCATCGGCATCACCTGTCATGACCGGCCCGATCTGGCCATGGCTGCCATCGCAGGAGGCGCCGACTACCTTGCCTTCGGCGCCATGTTCGCCTCCGCCACCAAGCCGCAGGCGCGTGTCTGTCCGCTCGGGATGCTCAGCACACCCCTGCCGGCCTCGTTGCCACGAGTGGCGATTGGCGGCATTACACCGGATAATGTTCGCAGCATCATCGATGCCGGAGCCCATGCCGTGGCCGTCGTGGCCAGCCTCTGGAACGCCCCCGACATTCGTGCCCGCGCACGCCAGTTTTCCCAGGAGTTCGACCCGCAATGACCAGCACCCGATCCAGCGCCCTGTTTGCCTCAGCCTGTGACGTGATTCCGGGCGGGGTGAATTCGCCGGTTCGCGCCTTTCGCGGCGTGGGCGGCACACCGGTGTTCTTCTCGCGCGCCCAGGGTGCCTATCTGTTCGATGCCGACGAGCGTTGCTACATCGACTATGTCGGCTCCTGGGGTCCGGCGATTCTCGGTCACGCGCATCCCGACGTGATTCGCGAGGTGCAGGAAGCCGCCACGCTGGGACTGTCCTTCGGTGCGCCCACCGAGGTGGAAGTGGCCATGGCCAGCCAGGTGCGTGAGCTGCTGCCGTCGATCGAGCTGGTGCGCATGACCAGCTCAGGCACCGAGGCCACCATGAGCGCGATCCGGCTGGCACGCGGCTACACCGGCCGTGACCTGCTGGTGAAGTTCGAAGGCTGCTACCACGGTCACTCCGATTCGCTGCTGGTCAAGGCCGGCTCCGGCGCACTGACCCTGGGAGTGCCCAGCTCGGCTGGCGTACCTGCCAGCGTTGCCGCCCACACCATCACCCTGCCCTACAACGACCTGGCCGCCGTCGAGACCTTCTTTGCGGCGCGTGGCGAGGAGGTGGCCTGCGTCATCGTCGAGCCGGTTGCCGGCAACATGAACCTGATCCCGCCGCGCCCGGGCTTTCTCGAGGGCCTGCGCCGCGTCTGCGACCAGTACCGTGCCGTACTTGTCTTCGATGAGGTGATGACCGGCTTCCGCGTTGCCCCCGGCAGCGCCCAGGGCCTGTACGGCGTCCGCCCGGACCTGACCACGCTGGGCAAGATCATCGGTGGCGGCATGCCGGTGGGCGCCTTCGGCGGCAAGCGCGAGATCATGGAATGCATCGCGCCGCTGGGTCCGGTCTACCAGGCCGGCACCCTGTCCGGCAATCCGATCGCCATGCGCGCCGGCCTCAAGACCCTGTCGCTGATCAACCAGCCGGGCTTCCATGACCAGCTCTCGGCGCGCACCCGTCAGCTCTGCGACGGCTTCGAAGCCGCCGGCCGGGGCGCCGGCGTGCCCATCAGCACCCACGCCGTGGGCGGCATGTTCGGCCTGTTCTTCAGCGCCAACGCACCCTGGAGCTACGAGGAAGCCACCGCCTGCGACACCGCCCACTTCCAGCGTTTCTTCCATGCCATGCTCGATGAGGGCATCTATCTCGCACCGTCGGCGTTCGAGGCCGGCTTCGTGTCGATAGCCCATACGGCGGCCGACATCGACAACACCATCGCAGCCGCCGAGCGCGCGCTGCGCGCCACCCGGATGAGCTGATGCGCATCACCAGACCGCTGAAATGGGCGCTGCTGGCCTCGGCACTCGCCCATGTGGTCTGGTTTGTCGAGCCCGGTGAGTGGCGCCTGCCCTGGCAGGATGACGACGACACGGAAGTGCTGGAAAAGAAAGCGGCCAGCGACGTCAAGCGCGTGCGCCTGGCCATACGCAAGGCGGTGTCTGTTGCACCCGGCATTCCCACCGTGACGCTGCTGAAGCCGGCACTGCCGGAGCCTGCAGCCAGCCCGCAGGCTCCGGCTGCCGCCCCCGTGAAAAAACCGGCAGCGACAGCCGCTGCCGCTGGAAATTCCACCGCTGAGAAGAGGCCCGACCAGACGGAAACGCCCGTTGCCAGTGACGACAACGCGGGCGCCAGTGCCGGCATGACGGCGAACGAGCCGGAGGAGCCGGCGCCCAGCTTCCCGGTGGCGGTCAAGGTGCTGCACCGTGCGAGCTACCAGGGCTTCACGCTGGACCTGAAGCAGCAATGGCTGATGGAGGGCGACAGCTACCTGATCAACAACGAGGCGCGCAAGTTCGGTTTCTCGGCCCGCATCAGCAGCAGCGGAAAGGTCAGTCCCGAAGGCCTGCAACCGGAGCAGTACCGGCTGCAGCTGAATCGCCAGCTCAAGCACTATGCCGACTTTGATCGCAGCCAGGGCGTGGTGGTGCATGGCAAGGCAGGGCAGCGCAAGACCACCCCCATTACTGCCGACTTCCAGGACATGGCCAGCCTGCCCTTCCATGTCGCGGTCAGCTACGAAGGCCAGAAGGCACACGCGCTCAAGGTCACCACCGGCAGCGCCGTCTATGACATCGTGCTGCAGGTGGTGGCGGAGGAGACGCTGAAGCTGCCTGGCGGCACCCTGCGCACCCTGCATCTGACCGGCAGCCGCACGCGCAGCGACGGTCGCCACCAGCAGGGCTACGACATCTGGCTGGCACCTGACTTGCGCAACTTTCCGGTGAAGTTCCGCGGTCCGGACAGCAAGGGCAATCTGCTCGACATGGCCGTGATGAGCATGAGCTTCGACGGGCGCCGGGTCTTCGGCGAGGATGCCGAACGCATCGCCCTGCCCGAGGTCGACGAGCCGGTTCCCGAGAACCTGAAGAAGAACAGTGTCATCGAGCTGCCCGAGCCGGAACCGGCTGCCGCCGCCGAGCCCCAGCCGGATGTCATGCCGGCTGCCACCGCCATGCCTGAGCCGGAAGCGGCATCGCCGGCACCGGTGTCCGTACCCGAATGAGGACCGGCAGCTGATCGCTCAGGCCAGCCTCAGCGGAAGATGTCCAGCACGCCATTGACCATGTCGTCGATGAAGGCCGGCACGCCACCGCTGGCGCAGGGCGTCATCTCCTGCGGGCGGCCCTTGCTGCTGACCGGGATGCGCACCGCTCCGGCACACTGCTGGGCACTGAGGCGGCCGGTTTCGGCATCAATCCACTCCCAGGCCACCGTGGCCGGCATCGGCGGCGCCAGTGCCAGCGGCTGCAGGCTGGCCATCATGCCGGTCCATACCGGCAGCGCTCCGCTGCCACCGGACAATCCCACCGGCTTGTTGTCATCACGTCCGAGCCAGACGACCGCCACCAGATCCCCGGCCGAGCCGGCAAACCAGCTGTCGCGGGCATCGTTGGTGGTACCGGTCTTGCCCGCCAGCACGGCCGAGGATGGCAGACGCTGATAGGCCGCCGCACCGGTGCCTCGGCGCATGACCTGCTGCAGACCGTAATGCAGGACATAGGCATCGGCCGGATCAATGACCTGGCGACGCTCGATGGGGAACTGCTGCAATGACTTGCCGCGCGCATCCACCACGTCACGAATGCTGTGCAGGGGCGCACGCACGCCACCGGACAGCATGACCTGGTACAGCTGCAGGACCTCGAGCGGGCTCTGGTTCAGGGCACCCAGCAGGAGCGAGGGATACGGGCGCATTTCGGCGCTGACACCGAGCTGACGCAGGGTGTTGATCACCGCCGGCAGGCTCAGCGTCATGCCCAGGCGCACGGCAGCCTGGTTGTAGGAATTGGCCAGCGCGGTCTCGAGACTGACCACGCCATGACTGATCTGGTCATAGTTCTGCGGCTGCCAGACCGTGCCGGTGTCGCTGACGATGTCGACCGCGCTGTCATCCAGCGGCGACAGCCAGGTGTACTGGCCCGATGCCAGCGCCGTCAGGTAGATCGCCGGCTTGAGCAGGGAGCCGACCTGACGCGATGCATCCACGGCACGGTTGTAACCGGTGAAGGTGCCGGTCCCGCCGACCAGGGCACGCAATTCGCCGGTGGTACCATCGGCCGCCAAGACCACACCTTCCAGGCCCTGCAGACGTCGCCCCTGGCGACGCAATTCGGCAACCGTGTTCTCGAGCGAGGACTCGGCGGCATTCTGCACGCGCGGGTCCAGCGTGGTGAAGATCTTCAGGCCCTGACTGGACAGGTCCTCGGCCTGGTACTGATCACGCAGCTGGCGGCGCACGACATCCAGAAAGTCCGGATACAGATTGGTTGCCGCCGTGGGCTTGTCGATCAGACCCAGTGGCTGGCGCAGCGCCGCATCACGCACCGGCGCGCTGATCCGCCCTTCGTTGTAGAGGTTGTGCAGAACGACATTGCGCCGCTCCAGCGCGCGCTCGGGGTGGCGACGCGGATTGTAGTAGGACGGCCCCTTGACCAGGCCGACCAGCAGCGCGACTTGCGGCAGATCCAGCTCGGCCAGCGGCAGCCCGAAGTAGAACTGCGCCGCCAGACCGAAGCCGTTCACCGAGCGGCTGCCCTGCTGGCCGAGATTGACCTCGTTGAGATAGGCCTCGAGGATTTCCTGCTTCTCGTAGTGCCACTCCAGCAGCAAGGCCATGATGGCCTCGTTGGCCTTGCGGCGCATCGAGCGCTCGTCGCTGAGGTAGAAGTTCTTCACCAGCTGCTGGGTCAGCGTGCTGCCGCCCTGGCGCACCGAACCGCTGGTGGTGTTGACCCAGAGCGCACGCAGGATGCCGCGTGGCGACACGCCCCAGTGGTTGTGGAAGTTCTGGTCCTCGGTGGCCAGCAGGGCGTCGATCAGATGCGGCGGCGCCTCCTTGAGCTGGATCAGCACGCGGTCCTCGTTGTGGCTGGGATAGATGCCGCCAATGACCATGGGCTCCAGACGCATGGAGCCGCTGCCGACACGCTCGGTGCTGGCGAGCTCGGCCAGGCGGCCGTCACGAAAGCGCAGGCGCAGCAGCGTGGCCGGCTCGTTGCGGTCACTGAAGGCAAAACCGCGCGTGTGCAGATAAAGGGTATCGCCCTGGTGATCGAAGGTGCCGGGATTGATCGCACCCGGCATGACCCGGTAATTCAGCAGTGCCAGCTCTTCCCGCAAGGCGCTCAGGCTCAGGCGCTGATCGGCACGCAACACCAGGGGCCGGGCATAGACCTTGGCCGGGATGGCCCAGCGACCACCTTCGAACTTCTCGCGCACGATGCCGTCAAGGCGCATCACGTAGGCACTGCCGGCCACGGCCACGACGAGGACGACAATCATCACGATCAGCAGCAACAGCACCTTGAGACGCTGCCGGAACGAGGGGGCGGGCTTGGTCACAGAAGAAACATCCAACGTCGGTCAATACGGCATTCTATATCACCCGCAGGATGGCGGGAGCGCGCCGCGACACGCACATGCGGGATGGCGTTCAGGCACAGGCTCACTATAATCCGGGGCCTGTCCACAGCCGCACGAGAGCGCCACATGTCCCTCCGCTACGACGTCTTTGCCATCGGCAATGCCCTGGTCGACCTGGAATACCGGATCGAGGACAGCTTCCTGCAGGAGCATGGCATCGAGAAGGGCATCATGACCCTGACCGAGCCCGACCGGCAGCAGCGCCTGCTGGCGGCGCTGGACCAGCACCACGAGCGCATGAAGCAGGCCTGTGGCGGCTCGGCTGCCAACAGCATCATCGCCACCCAGGCCTTCGGAGCGCGCTGCTACTACACCTGCAAGGTGGCCAGTGACAGGCTTGGCGACTTCTACCGCAACGACCTGATCGCTGCCGGTGTCGCCACCAACCTGCGCGAGGCACGTCCGGACGGCGCCTCCGGCACCTGCGTGGTCATGGTGACACCGGACACCGAACGCACCATGAGCACCTTCCTCGGCATCACCGGCGAACTGTCGCAGGACGAACTGGATGTCGACGCCCTGCGCGCCAGTCGCTGGCTCTACATCGAGGGCTACCTCAGCACCTCGCCCAGCGCCCGGGCCGCGGTGGCGCTGGCCCGTCGCGAAGCCCGCGCGGCCGGCGTCAAGCTCGCCCTGACCTTCTCCGACCCGTCCATGGTGCAGTACTTCCTGCCGCAGCTGCGCGAACTCGCCGGCGAGGGCGTCGACCTCATCTTCTGCAACGAGGACGAGGCCATGGGCTATGCCGGTGTCGAGTCACTGGAGCAGGCCCTGACCACCCTGCGTGCCCTGGCGCCACAGGGCGTGATCACGCGCGGCGCCGACGGCTGCTGGGCCTGGACCCGTCATGCCGTCATCGAACTGCCGGCACACAAGGTGGTGGCCGTCGACACCCTGGGCGCCGGCGACAGCTTTGCCGGTGCCGTGCTCTACGGCCTGAGCCAGGGCTGGTCGCTGGAGCAGAGCGCACGCCTGGGCCTGCGCACCGCCGCCGAAGTGGTCAGCCAGTTCGGTCCGCGCCTGCCGCTGCCGCGCTACCCGGAGCTGCTGCAGGAGCTGTCGGCATGAGTCACCGTTTCTGTCAGTTCAGCGACCTGGTCGAGAACCAGGCACGCGGCTTTCGCTCACCCGTCGGCGAGGTCGTGCTGGTGCAGCGTGATGGCCAGGTCTACGGTTACCAGAACAGCTGCCCGCACCTGGGCATCAATCTCGAGTTCAATCCCGACGAATTCATGGATGTCGAAAACCACTATCTGCTGTGCAGCAACCACGGTGCGCTGTTCCGGGTCGAGGACGGTCACTGCGTGGCCGGCCCCTGCCAGGGCGAGTCGCTGCTGGCGGTTCCCCTGCAGGTGGTGAACGGCGAAATCCTGCTGGCGTCGGAACCCTGAGCATGAGCCCGCATGTCGTTTGCGCGGGCGCCAGCGCTCTGTTATAGATTCCCCTTATGTTTGCTTGAGAAACCGTCATGGCTACCCGTACTGCTGAAAAAACCCCTGCTAGCGAAAAATCCCGCAAGAAGACTCCTGCCGGCAGCGTGCTCATCCACGGCCTCGCTCCCTACCAGGAGAGCAAGGGCGAGGAGTACATGGGTCCGGCCCAGCTGCAGCACTTCCGCGACATCCTGCACGCCTGGAAGAAGGAGCTGATGGAGGAAGTCGACCGCACCGTGCACCACATGCAGGACGAGTCCGCCAACCTGCCCGACCCCAACGATCGCGCCACCATGGAAGAGGAGTTCTCGCTCGAGCTGCGCACCCGTGACCGCGAGCGCAAGCTGATCAAGAAGATCGACCAGACCCTGGAGCGCATCGAGAAGGACGACTACGGCTACTGCGACGACTGCGGCGTCGAAATCGGCATTCGTCGCCTTGAAGCCCGTCCCACGGCCACCCTCTGCATCGACTGCAAGAGCCTGCAGGAAATCAAGGAGAAGCAGCTGCTCGGCGGCTGAGCTTGTCTGTCGACCACGTGACCGGGCGCTTCGCGCCCTCTCCCACCGGCCCGCTGCATCTCGGTTCCCTGCTGGCTGCAACAGCCAGCTGGGTTGATGTGCGCCATCGTGGCGGCCGCTGGCTGCTGCGCATCGAAGACATCGATCCGCCCCGCGAGCAACCCGGCGCTGCCGATGCCATCCTGCGCAGCCTCGACAGGCACGGGCTGACCTGGGACGGCCCCGTGCTCTGGCAGCACGATCGCCATGCGGCCTACGACGCCGCCTTGAAATCGTTGCAGACACGCGGCCTGGTCTATGCCTGCCGCTGCTCGCGCAGCGCCCTCGCGGCCGCCGGCGTACCCGACTGCCTGGGTGCCTGCCGCACGGCCGGTCATGCCAGCGGCGCCTGGCGGCTGTCGGTGCAGGATGCCCCGCTCATGCACTGGCAGGATGCCCTGCACGGCCCGCAATGCGATGACCTGCGCCAGCAATGCGGCGACTTCGTGCTGATGCGACGTGACGGCCTGCCGGCCTACCAGCTCGCCGTGGTGGTCGATGATGCCGCCAGCGCGGTGACCACCGTGGCACGCGGCGCCGATCTCTTCGACAACACCGCGCGCCAGTGCTGGCTGCAGCAGCAGCTGGGCCTGCCACGCCCGGAATATCTGCACCTGCCGCTGCTGCTGCAGCCCGACGGACGCAAGCTGTCCAAGCAGAATCATGCTCCGGCCCTGACACCCGCCGCCTCTGCCAATCTCTGCCAGGTACTGCACTGGCTGGGGCAGGCTCCGCCCCCGGATCTGCAGCAGAGCACACCGGCCGAGATCCTGGACTGGGCCTGCACACACTGGTCGCGCGCGCGCATTCCGCGCCGGGCCATTGCCCTGCCCGCCTGACTTTCAGGCGGACGGCAAATGGTGTTACCTTCCGTAACATCCACACCCGGAGTGCCTGATGTACGTCGATCGCCTGATTGCCCTCTTCGTCGTCGGCGCCTTTCTGCTTTCGCCACTGATCATCGACTGGTGGAGCGAAGGCGGCAGCGCCTGGTACCGCCCTTACACGATCTGGGCCATGCTGATCGGGATGGGCTTCTGGGTGGCACGGAGCCGCGACCTCAATGACCTTTAGTCCCGGCCTGCTGTTCTTCATCGGCGTCGGCTACCTGAGCCTGCTGTTCCTGGTGGCACATGCCACCGAGCAGCGCTGGATTCCGACGCGCTGGACTCGTCATCCGATGGTGCACGTGCTCTCGCTGGGCGTGTTTGTCAGCACCTGGGGCCTGTTCGGCGCCGTCCAGTTCACCCTCGAAAGCGGCTTCAACTTCCTCGCCTTCTACCTCGGCCTGTCCGGCGCCTTCCTGCTCGCACCCGTGCTGCTGCAGCCGCTGCTGCGTCTGGCACGGACCCATCAGCTCGACTCCCTGCCCGACCTGCTGGCCTTCCGCTTCCGCAGCCAGGCCGTCGGCACCCTGGCCACCGTGGCCACGCTGCTGGGCACCATGCCGCTGCTCACCACCCAGATCCAGACCGTGGCGGAAGTCGCCGTGCTGATGTCGGACGAGCGCGGATCGCGCCTGCAGGGCCTGATCTTCTGCGCCATCCTGGTCAGCTTCCTGATGCTGTTCGGCGCCCGCTCGCGACGTGCCCGCCATCAGACCAACGAAGGCCTGGTGGCGGCCATCGCCGCCGAGTCGCTGATCAAGCTGCTCGCCATCGCCGCCATCGGCCTGTATGCCTACTTCAGCGTTCTCGGTGGCTCCAGCGGCCTGGAACGCTGGCTGGCCGAGAATCCGGAGGCGCTGGTCGGTCTGTACCAGCCGCTCAGATCCAACCACTGGCACAGTCTGCTCATCGTCTTCTTCTTCGCTGCCGTGGTCACGCCCTGCATGTACCAGCTGGCCTTCACCGAAAGCCGCGAACCGCGCCATCTGCTGGTCGCCAGCTGGGGGCTGCCGCTCTATCTTCTGCTGATGGCGCTGGGTATCCCGATCATCCTGTGGGCAGGCCAGGCACTGGCGCTGAACATGTCGCCCGAGTTCTACGCGCTGGGCATCGCCAATCACACCGGCGAGGCCTGGCTGCCGCTGCTGCTGTTCATCGGTGCGCTGGCCTCGTCCAGCGGCATTCTCATCGTGACCACGCTGGCGCTGGCCAACATGACCATGAACCACGTGGTGCTGCCCGTGCTCGGCTGGCAGGCGAACGATGCCCTCTACGAGCAGACCCTGCGCCAGCGCCGCCTGATCACCGCCTGCATTCCGCTCGCCGCCTTCATGCTGTCGTGGCTGCCCGACCTGAAGCCGGACAGCAGCGAAATGTCCATGCTGTCCTTCGTGGCGGTACTGCAGCTGGCGCCGGGCCTGGTGGCATTGCTGTTCTGGCCGCGCGCCACCCGCCAGGGCCTGCTGCTCGGACTCAGCCTGGGCATGCTGACCTGGTTCGTCACGCTGGTGATCCCCGCTTTTCTCGACCGCGACTTCGACAGCGCGGAGCTGCTCGGCCTGCTGGTACGCGGCCGCCTGGACTACTGGCAGGCCATGGGCCTGATCAGCACCCTGGTCAACATCGCCGGCCTGCTCGCCGGTTCGCTGCTGAGCCGGCAGAGCGACAGCGATGTCGAGGCCGCGCAGGCCTGCTCGGTGGACAATCTGCGCAGCCCGGTGCGCTGGGGCCTGTCGGCACAATCACCGGAGGACTTCATCCAGGCACTGGCACCGGCACTGGGCCCGGTCACGGCCGAGCGCGAAGTCCGCATGGCCATGACCGACCTCGGCTTCGCGTTCGACGAACGCCGCCCCTATGCCCTGCGCCGGCTGCATGACCAGCTCCACGCCAACCTGTCCGGGCTGCTCGGCCCCAGCGTGGCGCAGGATCTGATGGACACCCAGCTGCCGCAAACCGTTCACAGCCAGCGACGCGGCGATGACATCCACTTCATCGAGTCTCGCCTCGAGGAGTACCGCGACCGCCTGTCCGGCCTCGCTGCCGAGCTTGACGTGTTGCGCCGCTTCCACCGCCAGACCCTGCACGACCTGCCGCTGGGCGTGTGCACGCTGGCCTCCGACCTCGAGATCCTGAGCTGGAACCGGGCCATGATGGAGATCACCCAGTGCAGCGACGACCAGGTCATCGGTGCGCGCCTGGACGCCCTGCCCCAGCCCTGGCGCGAGCTACTGCTGAACTTCTTCCAGTCGCCCGACTCCCAGCATCTGCGCACCCAGGTCACCACCGACGGCCAGCCGCGCTGGTTCAACCTGCATCGCGCCATGATCGGCGATGCCAACGGCAACCATGTGCTGGTGATGGAAGATGTGTCCGCCCTGCAGCAGCTGGAGTCGCGCCTGCATCATGCCGAACGTCTCGCCGCCATCGGCCGGCTCGCTGCCGGTGTCGCGCACGAGATCGGCAATCCGGTCACCGGCATCGCCTGCCTGGCCCAGAACCTGAAGGCTGAACAGCCCGGCAACACGGATGTTCAGCAGGCCACGCAGGACATCCTCGAACAGACCCAGCGCGTCAGCCGCATCGTGCAGTCCCTGGTCGGCTTTTCGCGCAGCGACTGGCAGGCACGCGGCCTGTTCGGTCCGGTCGACCTCGCCAGCACCGTGCATGAAGCCGTTCAGCTGCTGCAACTGGCACCGGAAGGACGGCAGCAACGCTTCCGCATCGACATTCCGGGCGAGCTGCGGGTGAACGGTGATGCCCAGCGCCTTTGCCAGGTCTTCATCAACCTGCTGTCGAATGCCCGCGATGCCAGCACCCAGCAGGGCGAGATCCATGTGCGCGGCGAACATCAGGGTCGCTACGTCAGCCTGGAGATCGAGGACTTCGGCCACGGCCTGCCGGACGGCAGCATTCGCGACACGCTGTTCGAGCCCTTCGTCACCACCAAGCCGGCGGGCAAGGGCACCGGCCTCGGCCTTGCCCTGGTGCACGGCATCATTTCCGCGCATCAGGGCCGGGTACAGCTGATCGACAAACGGGACTACGACCAGGGACAGGGCGTGATCGTGCAAGTGAAGCTGCTGGCGTGGCAGGATGCCGCGCCGGCAGATGCGGGAGCGATGACATGAACTATCTGCTGGTGGTCGATGACGAGGCCGTGATTCGCACCGGCCTGCGCCGCCTGCTCGAGCGCCACGGCTATCAGGTCGCCGAGGCCGGCAGCGTTGACGAGGCCCTGCAGCAGAGCCTGGACGGCTTCGACCTGATCATCTCCGATCTGCGCCTGCCCGGACTGCCCGGCACCGCCCTGATCGAGCACGCCGGACAGACGCCGGTGCTGATCATGACCAGCTTCGCCAGCATTCGCTCCGCCGTCGACGCCGTGCGCGCCGGAGCTGCCGACTACATTGCCAAGCCCTTCGATCACGACGACCTGCTGCTGACCGTCGAACGTATCCTGCGCGAGCGCCTGCTGCAGCGGCAGAACGCCGCCCTGCGCCAGGACATCTCGCGAGAGCGCCCGGCCACCGGCATCATCGGCAGCTCGCCGGCCATGCAGGAACTGCACCGGCGCATCCAGCGCATGGCCTCGCTCAACACCACCGTGCTCATCCATGGCGAGTCCGGCACCGGCAAGGAGCTGGTCGCCCGCGCCCTGCACGAGCAGGGACCACGCTCGCAGGCGCCGCTGATCTCGGTCAACTGCGCCGCCATTCCCGAGTCGCTGATCGAGTCCGAGCTCTTCGGTCACGAGAAAGGTGCCTTCACCGGGGCCCAGGGCATGCGCAAGGGCCTGGTCGAAGCCGCCGATGGCGGCTCGCTGTTTCTCGACGAGATCGGCGAGCTGCCGCTGGAAGCCCAGGCACGCCTGCTGCGTCTGCTGCAGGAAAAGGAGGTACGCCGCCTCGGCGCCACCCAGTCGCGCAAGGTCGACGTCCGCCTGATCGCGGCCACCCACCGCAACCTGCGCCAGCTGGTCAGCGCCGGACTCTTTCGCGAGGACCTGTTCTTCCGGCTCAACGTGGTCGAACTGGTGCTGCCACCGTTGCGCGAACGCGGCGACGACATCATCGAGATCGCCCGCATCCTGCTTGAACGCACCATAGAGCGGGTTGGCAGCCACCCGCTGTCGTTCTCGCCATGCGCGCTCGAGGCCATGCGCGAGTACCGCTGGCCGGGCAACATCCGCGAGCTGGAAAACGCCATCGAGCGAGCGGTCATTCTCTGTGACGACAGCGCGATCACACCGGAGCTGCTGGCCATCGATCTGCCAGCGTGTGCCGACGATGTGCGCCCGGAGCCCCTGGACCCGCCCACCGGCCTGTCACTGGAGGACTACTTCCAGCACTTCGTGCTCGAGCATCAGGATCAGATGTCCGAAACCGAGCTCGCGCAGAAGCTCGGCATCAGCCGCAAGACACTCTGGGAGCGGCGGCAGCGCCTGGGCATACCACGTCGGCGTGGCGCGGGGGATACGACTTGAGTCGTTACCCTTCTACACAAATTTGTTACCGAGGTTACGAATCCACAGTGCGCGCCATCACCACAGCCCTGGTCAGAAATTCGCAAGTCACTGTTTTAGAAAACACTTGATGAATAAAAGGAAGTTGGCACGCAATCTGCTATTACAACGCGTGGCCATAACAACAACTCGCCACGGCATGTGAATGCCACAACAAGAAACGCGCCCGCATGGACTCGGGTGACACGCGCCAGGATGCCGGGCAAAAAGAAAAATTCGTGCCCCGAGACACAAGAAGACGATAAAAATCGCACAGCACCGTTCAGCGGTCGCGGGAGGTCAGCCTCCCGCCTTGCCGCACTCCCCTGTTCCGACCACCATCACCCACTTCCGGCACAATCTTGCTATCATCCCGGCTTTCCATGTTCCGGGTGAGATGACACGATGCTGAAGGGATGGCTCAATCGATGGCGCTCGCGCGGCAAGCCGCTGACACGCCTCAAGCCGGTCATCATTCCTCGTGATCGCCACCCCGTCTCGCGCAAGAACATCAGCCCGGCAGCGGTAAGAACCCTGTATCGACTGCACGATGCCGGCCATCAGGCTTTCCTCATCGGCGGCGGCGTTCGCGACCTGCTGCTGGGCCTGGATCCCAAGGACTTCGACATCGCCACCAGCGCCACGCCCGAGCAGGTCAAGCACCTGTTTGGCGGCCAGTGCCAGATCATCGGTCGCCGTTTCCGGCTCGCTCATGTGCGCTGGGGCCGTGAAGTCATCGAGGTGGCCACCTTCCGCGCCCATCACAGCGATGGCGACGAGCAGACCGCGCGCACCAATGCCGATGGCCTCATCCTGCGTGACAATGTCTGGGGCGACATCGAGGAAGATGCCGCCCGCCGCGACTTCACCATCAACGCCATCTATTACAACATTGCCGACTTCTCGCTCTGGGATTTCGCCAACGGTCGCAAGGACCTCGAGCAGCGCGTGCTGCGCCTGATCGGCGACCCGGAAACCCGCTACCGCGAAGACCCGGTACGCATGCTGCGGGCCATACGTTTCGCCGCCAAGCTCGACTTCACGCTGGCGCCGGATACCGCCGCCCCCATTCCGGAACTGGCCGAGCTGCTTGAGGACATGTCCTCGCATCGCCTCTACGACGAGTGCCATAAGCTCTTCGGTGGCGGCCATGCCGCACCGCTGCTGCCGCTGCTGGAAGAGTACGGCCTCTTTGAGCCGCTGTTCCCGGAGGCCATGCTGTATCCGCGCCACCAGCTCTGGCAGCTCACTGCCGAGAACACCGATGCGCGCATCGCCATCTGCAAGGGCATCAACCCGGCCTTCTTCTTTGCCGCACTGCTCTGGGGCCCGATGCAGGCTCGCGTGCAGCAGCTGCTGGACGAGGGGGTGCCGCCGGTGCCCGCCTGGCAACAGGCCGGGCAGATGGTGCTGACCAGCCAGCAACGGCGCACGGCGATTCCGCGCCATGCCGCGCAGGTGATTCGCGACATCTGGGAAATGCAGCCCCGCCTCGAGGTGCCACGCCCGCGTCAGGTCGAGGCCATGGCGCAGAACGAGCGCTTCCGTGCCGGCTATGACTTCCTGGTGCTTCGCGAGCAGGCCGGAGAGGACACCCGGGGCATGGGTGCCTGGTGGACACGCTGGCAGGATGCCGACCCCGGCCTGCAGATTGAAATGCAGCGCGCGCTGGAAAATCGCCCCAAGGAGGGCGCCACCTCCAGCAAGCCGCGCCGGCGCCGCAAGCCGCGCGCCGACCAGAACGCCTGACCCGGCCATGCGCGGCAGACCCGGTACACGTGCCGCCATCGGCCTCGGCAGCAATCTGGGCGACTCCCCCGCCCTGCTCAGCCAGGCACTGCAGTCGCTTGACGCACACCCGGACATCCGTCTCGCGCAATGCTCGCGCCTGTATCGCAGCGCACCGCTGGGGCCGGCTGATCAGCCCGACTATGCCAATGCCGCCGCCGTGCTGCACACCGACCTGTCGCCGCTGGCGCTGCTCGACGTGCTGCAGGCCATCGAGCAGGACGCCGGCCGGGAGCGTCTGCTGCGCTGGGGGCCGCGCACCCTTGATCTGGATCTGCTGCTCTACGACGAGCAGGTGATCAACGAGCCTCGCCTGCAGGTGCCGCACCCGGAAATGACGCAGCGCGCCTTCGTGCTCACCCCCCTGGCCGAATTGGTACCGGACTGGCGACTGCCCGACGGTCGCTGCATCGCCGAGCTGGCAGCCCGTCTGCCCCAGGACGGTCTGCAGCCATGGCCGCTGCCGGACTGGCCGGCAAACGGGAACCGTCACCGGCATGATGCGCAGGCTTGACCCGTCCGGCATTAGCCACGACCATGCCCGCGTGATGTTGTCCTTCCCCCAGGAGCTGTCATGAAACCGGTGACCCTGCACACCCTACGCGACCTCAAGCAGCAAGGCCGCCGCTTCAGCTGTCTGACCTGCTACGACGCCAGCTTTGCCCGCGCCATGGCCGACGCCGCCATCGACGTGATCCTGATCGGCGACTCGCTGGGCATGGTGGTGCAGGGGCATGGCTCGACCCTGCCTGTCACCGTCGCTGACATGGCCTATCACACCGCCGCCGTGGCACGCGGCAACCCGTATTCTCTGCTCATGGCCGACATGCCGTTCATGAGCTATGCCGACACCGGCACGGCACTGACCGCTGCCGCAGAACTGATGCGCGCCGGCGCACACCTGGTCAAGCTCGAAGGTGGTGCCTGGCTGGCCGACACCGTGCGTCAGCTCACCCGCGGCGGCATCCCGGTCTGCATCCATCTGGGTCTGACGCCGCAGTCGGTGAACGTGCTCGGCGGCTATCGCGTGCAGGGGCGTGACGAGGCGGCCGCGCAACAGCTGCTTGCCGATGCCGAGGCCGCTGTCGCCGCCGGCGCCGCCATGCTGCTGCTGGAATGCGTGCCGACCTCGCTGGCGCAGCAGGTGCAGGCACGCTGCCCGGTGCCGCTGATCGGCATCGGCGCCGGACCGCACTGTGATGGCCAGGTCCTGGTCCTGCATGACATGCTCGGCATCCACCACGGCAAGCCGGCCCGCTTCGTGAAGAATTTCCTGGCTGCCGGCGACGGCAGCATCACCGGCGCCTTCCGCCAGTTCCACAACGAGGTGCAGGATGGACGCTATCCGGCTCCGGAACACGGCTTTGCCGGCTGACCCACTCCGTATCGGGAGCGCAACGCGATGAAGATTGAAAGCACCATCCAGGGCCTGCGTGCCGCCCTGCGTCAGGCCCGCCAGGCCGGCAAGTCGGTGGCGTTCGTGCCGACCATGGGCAATCTGCACCAGGGCCACATGGATCTGGTGCAGGCAGCGCGCCGGCGTGCCGACTTCGTGGTCGCCAGCATCTTCGTCAACCCTACCCAGTTCGGGGTCAACGAGGACTTCGATCGCTACCCGCGCACGCTGGAGGCTGATGCCAACCAGCTGGTCAACGCCGGCTGCGACCTGCTGTTCGCCCCCTCTGCCAGCGAGATGTATCCGGACGGCCGCAGCCAGGCGACCACCGTGGCAGTCGCCGGCATCACCGACATCCTCTGCGGCGCCTCGCGTCCCGGTCATTTCACCGGGGTCGCCACCGTGGTCAGCAAGCTGCTCAACATCGTACAGCCTGACATGGCGCTGTTCGGCGAAAAGGACTACCAGCAGCTGGCCGTGATCCGTCGCCTGGTGCAGGAGCTGTGCTTCCCGGTCAGCATCATCGGCGTACCGACCACGCGCGCCGAGGATGGTCTCGCGCTGAGTTCGCGCAACGGCTTCCTGACACCGGAGCAGCGGCAGCAGGCGCCGGTCATTTACCAGGCCCTGCGCAATCTGCAACAGGCCATCCTGGGTGGAAACCGCGACTACGCCATGCTCGTCACGGCGGCACAGGCGCATCTGGCGAAATGCGGTTTCGAGCCCGACTATGTCAGCATCCTGAGCCAGGACCTGAGTCCGGCCGGCCCGGACAGCCATGACCTGGTGATCCTGATCGCGGCACGACTGGGCACCACACGCCTCATCGACAACCTGGCGTTCAGCGTGACCGACGCGTCGCGCTGATCATTTAAGCGACAAATCGTGTGTTGAACCGTGGCGCGTCTTACGGCAAAATGGCGCGCCCGTGGGGACGGTACGACGTTTGTCTGCCCGCCTTGCCACTCACCGCTGTTGTGCGGAGGAAAAAACTCATGCAATGCATCATGCTGAAAGCCAAGCTGCACCGCGCTTGCGTGACTCATGCCGAGCTCGACTACGAAGGCTCCTGCGCCATCGACAGTGATCTTCTGGACCTCGCTGGCATTCGTGAATACGAACAGATCCAGATCTACAACGTCGCCAATGGCGAGCGCTTCACCACCTACGCCATCCGCGCCGAAGCCGGCTCGCTGATGATCTCGGTCAACGGTGCTGCTGCGCACAAGGCCCAGCCCGGCGATCGCGTCATCATCTGCACCTATGCCCAGTTCAACCAGGAAGAGCTGGCCAGCTTCAAGCCGCGCCTAGTCTACTGCAACGCCGACAACACCGTCAGCCACAGCGCCAACGCCATTCCGGTACAGGTTGCCTGAGACGTCTCTGCTGTCATGAAAAACCGGCCATCTGGCCGGTTTTTTGTTGCCCGCAGAATATGCCGCAGCCCGTCGCCCTGAACCGAGCCCGCACCGGGCAGAAACGACAAGGCCGGCAAATGCCGGCCTTGTCGTTTCATGCATGCCCCCTCCGGAGACGGGGCAGGTCAGGCGTTCAGAGCCCCAGTGCGGCAGTCCACTCCGCACCATGCTCCACGATCATCTGGCCACCGTAGGTCACCAGGATCAGACCAAGGGCCATGATCACCACCGGCATGATCCAGCGCTCGTAGCGGTAGTAGAAGGACTTGTGACGCACCTCGGCATCGGCCGCATCCATCTCCTGCTCGCCCACGACCATGCGCGTCAGCAACTGGTTGAGTGCCACGGGTGGCGACAGATAGCCCAGCTCGAAGGCGGTCAGCACGATCATCCAGAAGTGCACCGGGTGGATGCCGTTGCTGTAGGCGATGGGCGCAATGGTCGCCGACACCAGGATCACCGCACCGAACGGGTCCATGATCATGCCGATGAAGAACAGGATCAGCATCAGCACGGTCAGGGCGATCCAGATGCTGCCGAAGTCTTCCGGCACCGCTTCCATCATGCCCGAACGCTCGATCACGCCACCCACCGACACCGACAGCGCCATCAGCATGATCAGCGCGCCGATGTGACCGATGGTCTCGTTGGTGGCAAAGCGCACGGCGCCTTCCAGACCGACACGACGCTCGGCAGCCGGGTTGTGCTTGACCGCCTCGGCCTTGGGCTCGCGACGAATCTTGTCGAAGATCAGGATGAACATCATGATGATCGGCAGCATCACCGGCGCGGTGAACTCGTCGAGCTTGGTGTCGAGGAAGTAGCTGTAGCCCCAGACCACACCGAGGGTGATGACGATGTACGGGGACACCGGCACCAGGGCACGCAGCGAGCCGCGCAGGGCGTCACCGAACACGACCTTCTCGCGTGCCGGCGCACCGCTCTCGCGGGTCGCCATGGCCATCAGCAGGAACAGCGTCGAGGTCAGCAGGAAGACCCCGACACCCCAGCCGTAGAGCTCGTTGGTGGTGACCTGCTTGTTGAGCGCGGCAATCAGCACGATCAGCAGGCAGGGACGCAGCACCACACCCATGGAGCCGGACATCGCGGCGGCGGCAAGCGCCACCTGGCGACGGCCGCCGGCCATGAACACTTCCTTGTAGACGATGGCACCTGCCGCGATGACGAAGATGCCCGACGCACCGGTGTAGGCCGTCGGAATCGCCGCCGCGAGCAGGATGATCCAGGTCAGGACCTCAGGCGAGAACTTCCACGGACGCACGATGTCGAGGAAGAGGTTCACCACGCGGGTCTGCTTCAGCAACATGCCGGCCCAGATGTAGAGCGCCAGGTTGAGGAAGATGTTCGAGTACTCGAACAGCTGACCCAGGTAGATCGCCAGACCGGCGAAGTGCTGCTCGCCGAAGAAGGTGATCGACGAGGTGATGGCCATGAAGGCGTACAGCGGGATCGACAGCAGGGCCATGCCCGGGCTGCCACCCTCTTCCGCACCCGGGGCCGGCTTCACCAGACGCCAGGCACTGATCGCGGTCAGACCGGCGAACAGGGCGATGGTCAGGTAGTTGAGAATCGGCTTCTCGACCTCGATGCCCGAGGTCAGCAGCACGTTGTTGTAGTAGAACCAGCACGAGTACAGGGCAAGCGCGTTGGCCACCACCATGGACACGCCATAGACCTTGAAGTCGATCTTGTAGCGCGGCGGACGCAGGCCGATGTGGTGCACGCCCAGCGTCGTGGTCACGGCAGCAATCGCGAACATCACCATCAGCAGCAGCGGACGGTTCTCGGTGCCGAACTTGAAGATGCTGAAGAAGCCGGTTTCCAGCGCGCGGAAGGCCTTCAGCTTGCCGTCGATGTTGGCCATGATGCCGTCATACATGACGTGCTTCTCGGCACACAGCACCTTGGCCTGCTCGAGCGAGGCACGCACGGCATCCGGATCCTGCGGCTCGTCGGCGAAGAGCGCGTCCAGCGGGTCATCGGAGACCGCTGCCGGAGCCGCCGTCTGGGCCGCCACGGCAGCCTCGATGTCCTGGTTGGGGTCGCAATCCGGCTTCACCGGGTCGGCGCGGAGCATGAAATACTGGATGTTGCGGCTGGGGTCGCCGAACATGCGTTCGCCCATGCGCAGCAGCTGGCCATGGAACATTTCGCCAGTGCCGATGACGAGTGTCAGCAGCAGCAGCAGGAGAACCGGAAGACTGGACAGCCATTCCGAAAGCGTCCGGTTCATCAAGACAGGTTTATTGTTGTTCATGTGTCACTTCCCAGGTAGAAGACCGAGGCGGCGGCACCGCTTGCGCCGTGCCACCGCCGGGACATCAGATCACGCCAACATCACTCGAGGTTCTGCGAGCACTCAGCATTGCCGGCTTCCACCGAGCAACGGGTCTTCTTGAGCAGCTTCATCATGGTCTTGTCGTAGATGCCTTCGGCAGTCAGCGAGATGCGAGCTTCACGCAGCATGACGACATAGCCTTCCTTGTCCTTGGCGGGCAGGTCCATCCAGGCGCTTGCCGGGACATCGCGCTCGGCCTTCTTCACCAGCGCCATGGCGCGGTCGTACTGGCCATCCCAGTAGACGCGAGACTTCTGACCGAAGCCAGCCGGGAACTTGTCCTTGTTGATGACCAGCTGGAAGGTCAGCTGAATGATCGGGAAGCGGACGATGGCGCCTTCCTTGCCCAGGCCCTTGTGCAGTTCCAGCGGCTTGTAGGCCAGAGCCGGCGAGGCAATGATGTCCACCGCGTTGTTGTTGAACTTGGCGGCGAAGTTGGTGATGTCGGAGGAAACCGGCTGGGCGCCGACCTTCTGCACCATCTTGGCCTGCGACTTGTCGTAGTCGAAAATCGCGATCTTCTTGCCGGCCAGCTTGTCGACGTGGTTGATCGAGCGGCTCTTCACGAACAGGTAGGCAGCACCGGCCGGAGCGACACCAGCGATCTCGTACTTGCCTTGCACCATCTTGGCTGCCAGTGCCGGATTGGCCAGGGTAGCCATGGTCTTTTCCATCACCTGGTAGCTGGGGATGGCACCGATGGAGTCCAGCGCGCCGGTGAAGCTGTTGAACTGACGGCTGCGCAGGCCGGTGAGCATGACGCCGTCGCACTGGCCGGCCTTGAAGTCTTCGGCAGCGGTGCGCTCGTCGGTGTAGGGCTTGAGTTCGACGCTGGCACCCATGGCCTTGGCGGCAATGGCGTAGTCCTTCATCATGCTGTTGACGTCACCCTGGGCACCCAGGATGTCGAACACGCAGATCTTGGCGGCCTGGGCCTGGACCGAAACCAGCGAAGCGGAGGCGGCCAGCAGGGCGGCAGCCAGTTGGGTTGTCTTGCGCATGAGTGTTACCTCTGAACGTTGAGTGTCACGATTTTATTGTTGGAGAGTCCCCTCCCCGTGACGACAAACGTCCGGGGAGGGTGTCTCGTTACAGCAAGTCGTCGATTTCGACAGCGGACTCGGACTTGTCTGCCTTTTCATCCCAGAACTTGCCCAGGCTGCCGATCGGCGTGCGCGTGCCTGCACCTTCAGTCCACAGGCGGTCGGAGAGCACCTGGATGATCATGCCGGCCATGGCGTCTGCCAGACGGTAGTCCGGATTGACCTTGAAGTCTTCCTTCACGTTGACATAGCGACGAATGGCGTCACGCAGACGCGGCTGGTCATCCTTGCCCAGCGCGGACAGCGCATACATGGCGTGCGGCAGGCGCATGCCGACAGCCTCGCCCTTGGCCATGGAGGCCTCGAAGGTGCCCCAGACATCCTTGCCTTCGTCAGCGCCCGGCAGCACGTTCCAGATCACTGCACGCGCAGCGACCGGCACACCCCACCACTTGTCGTTGTCGAGGCAGCTGAAGGCACGCTCCGCCTTGGCAGCAACGTCCATCGGCACACCCACCACCTGCTGGGCGGTGATGTCGTTGAGCAGCGCCTGCAGGCCGGTGATCAGACCCAGCATGTAGACGAACTCGTCGAAGTCCTTGTAGAAGTCGGTGCATTCCTCACCGATCTTGATTTCGTAGCGCTTCTCGTAATAGCGCACGAAACGCTCGTAGGCATTCAGCTGACGACGCGATGCCAGTTCGGCGAAACGCTTCTGGGCGATGCGGGCATCCTGGGCTTCCTCGACATTGCCGGCCTTGGAGGCACGCAGATAGCGCAACTCGTGCTCGTTGGCCTCGATTTCCGCGCACAGACCGGCGGTGGTGTAGAGCAGCGTGCCGAGCTGATCGGTATTGGCACCCAGATTCTCGGTGGCCATGATCAGCGGCGCAGTCGCCACCCCGGAATTGCAGGCCATGACGACGTCATTGTCCTTGAGCATCGGCGGGACAAGCTTCTTCTCGACGAAGCGCAGAGCCTGATTACTGACGAATGCGATAGGATCGCAGGCAGAAAGCAGCACCGAACTACCGATGACAATGCCGGCAAAACCCTGACGGAGCAGGCGGGAGCCCCTCATGTCGTTCTCCTTGTGGTTGGATTCTTGTTTTAGCGCCAGTGATTCTTGTTGTCTGCTGGCGCACAAGGCGACTATGGCGATAACCATGGTTACCCGCGAACGATAACACCAAGAGCTGACACGATTAAAGCGGCTGCCGGCACGGTACCGCAGTTTTTTTCATGCCCCTGAAATGCGGCGGGCGGCCCGAAGGCCGCCCGCTCTGGCGTCACATGCGCCCCAAGGGGATGCCGTCAGACCTCGATCAGCTCCTTGATCGAGAGCTTGATGCGACCGCGCTGATCGACATCCAGCACCTTGACCTTGACCACCTGGCCTTCGCTGAGGTGATCGGACACGTTCTCGACACGCTCATGAGCGATCTGCGAGATGTGCACCAGACCGTCCGTACCCGGCAGGATGTTGACGAAGGCACCGAAGTCGACGATGCGCGCCACCGTGCCTTCATAGACCGTGCCCACTTCCACTTCCGCGGTGATGGCCTGGATCTTGGCGAGGGCCGCCTGGGTGGCACCCTTGGTTTCGCCGTAAATGCGCACCAGACCGGAGTCGTCGATGTCGATCGAGGCCTTGGTCTCTTCGCAGATGCTGCGAATCATGGAGCCACCCTTGCCGATGACATCGCGGATCTTGTCGGTGCTGATCTGGATGGTGGCGTAGGTCGGCGCGTTGGCATTGACTTCCGGACGCGAGGCGGCGAGCACCTGGTTCATCTGGCCGAGGATGTTCAGACGGGCTTCGTTGGCCTGGCTGAGCGCCACTTCCATGATCTCTTCGGTGATGCCTTCGATCTTGATGTCCATCTGCAGCGCGGTCACGCCATTGGCGGAACCGGCCACCTTGAAGTCCATGTCGCCGAGGTGGTCTTCGTCACCCAGGATGTCGGTGAGCACGGCGAAGCGTTCGCCTTCCTTGACCAGACCCATGGCGATGCCGGCCACCGGCGCCTTCAGCGGCACGCCGGCATCCATCAGGGCGAGCGAGGCGCCGCAGATCGAGGCCATGGACGAGGAGCCGTTGGACTCGGTGATGTCGGACACGACGCGGATGGCGTACGGGAACTTGTCGGCGCCCGGCAGCATCGGGTGCACGCCACGGCGTGCGAGACGGCCGTGACCGATTTCACGACGCTTGGGGCCGGATTCGCGGCCGGTTTCGCCGACCGAGTAGGCCGGGAAGTTGTAGTGCAGCATGAAGTGATCGGTGTAGCTGCCTTCGAGGGCGTCGATCATCATGGCATCGCGGCTGCCGCCGAGGGTGGCGGTGACCAGGGCCTGGGTCTCGCCACGGGTGAACAGGGCCGAGCCGTGGGCCTTGGCGAGCACGCCGGTCTGGATGTCGAGCGCGCGCACGGTGCGGGTGTCACGACCATCGATGCGCGGCTTGCCGGACAGGATGTTGTCGCGCACGGTGCGGTACTTGAGGTCCTCGAACAGCTCTTCCAGCTCGTCGCTGTCGACGCCGCTGCCTTCCGGTGCGAAACGGGCGATGGCGGCCTTCTTGATCTCGCCGAGACGGGCGTAGCGATCCTGCTTGACGCGAATCGTGTAGGCCTCGGAGATGTCGGCCTCGAAGGCGGCCTTGAGGGCAGCCTGCAGCTCGGCATTCTTGACCGGAGCGGTCCACTCCCAGCGCGGGGTACCCACCTCGGCGGCGAAGGCCTTGATGGCCTCGATGGCAACCTGCATTTCGTCATGGCCGAAGAGCACGGCACCGAGCATCTGGTCTTCGCTCAGTTCCTTGGCTTCGGACTCGACCATCAGCACGGCAGCCTGGGTGCCGGCAACCACCAGATCGAGATCGGAGGTCTTGAGCTGTTCGTAGGTCGGGTTGAGCACGTACTCGTGATCGATGTAGGCGACACGGGCAGCAGCGATCGGGCCGTTGAACGGAATGCCCGAGATGGCCAGCGCGGCCGAGGTGCCGAGCATGGCGGCAATGTCCGGATCCTGCAGCTTGTCGGTGGAGATCACGGTGGCGGTGACCTGGACTTCATTCAGGAAGCCTTCCGGGAACAGCGGGCGGATCGGACGGTCGATCAGGCGCGAGGTCAGCGTTTCCTTCTCGGACGGACGACCTTCACGCTTGAAGTAGCCACCCGGGATGCGGCCGGCGGCGTAGGTCTTTTCCTGGTAGTTGACGGTCAGCGGGAAGAAGTCCTGACCTGGCTTGGCCGACTTGGCGCCGACCACGGCAACCAGCACCTGCAGACCGCCCATGGTGACGACGACAGCACCGGAAGCCTGGCGCGCGATGCGGCCGGTTTCGAGGCTGACGGTCTGGTTGCCGAACTGGAATTCCTTGCGAACGATATTGAACATGTCTTTCCTCTGAAGGCCGGCCCCCATGGCCCGCCTTGACCTTGCACTGACTGGCGTCACAGAAGGCCCCTAACAATTGCGCCGCCCCGGGCCGGCATCGGCTGACGGGTGTCGCAGGTGTTAGAAGCCTCTCCGGTGACTGCGTGGTGTCACATCCTGTGACCAGGCTCCGTGGTGACGGGGCCTGAAGCACACAGGGAGCGAAATTCGCTCCCTGTGTGGGTTCCGCTTAGCGACGCAGACCGAGGGTCTGGATCAGGGCGGTGTAACGGCTGACATCCTTGCGCTTCAGGTAATCCAGCAGCGTACGGCGCTGGTTCACCATGCGGATCAGACCGCGGCGCGAGTGATGGTCATGCTTGTGTTCCTTGAAGTGCGGTTGCAGATCGTCGATCTGCGCGCTCAGCAGAGCGACCTGCACTTCGGGGGAACCGGTGTCGCCGGCGGAACGTGCGAACTTGGCAACGATTGCCGCCTTGTCTTGGACCGTGAGGGCCATGGTGCTACTCCATATCGAGGGGCCAACGAACAGCGACAGACCGCGCCCCTCTGCAGTCTTCGCCAACCTGCCCGAAAGGGCCTGTAGGGTATCAGCCGCCGCGCTCCGCCAGGGTGCGCAACAGGCGTTTCGGTGCCAGCAGGCCGTCGTCATCGACCGCCCCCAGCCCCAGGAATTCCGCCTCTCCGCCGGCATCATCACGCTGGAAAACCAGCACGTGACCCCCGTCGCGAGGCAGGCCGGAAGCCCGTACCGGGTTTCCGTGGCGCAGATAATACGCCGAATTTTCACTCAGCTCCACCCGTGGCAGATGCGTCAGCCCCTGCCAGCTCGGCAGCAGAAAGGCATCCAGTGCCGTGAAGCCGGCCGGTTCAGCCTCGGCGATCTGCTCGCGCGTCACCGCCTGGTCCAGACTGAAACTGCCAGCTGCCAGCCGCCGCAGCGATACCACATGGGCTCCACAGCCCAGTGCCTCGCCGATATCCTCGACCAGGTTGCGGATGTAGGTGCCTTTGGAGCAGGACACGGTGAGCTCGGCAAACGGCGGCTCCAGCACATCCAGCACCAGCGAGTGGATGGTCACCGGACGCGCCTCGCGCGCCACCTCGATGCCCTGGCGAGCCAGCTCGTAGAGCGGCTTGCCGTCCTGCTTGAGGGCCGAGAACATGGACGGCACCTGCAGGATGTCGCCGCGAAAGCCATCCAGCACCCGCTCCAGATCGACGGCAGCCAGTGCCGGCACCGGGCGCTCCTCGATGACCTCACCCTCGGCGTCCGCCGTGGTGGTCTTCTGCCCGAGACGCAGACGGGTGTGGTAGACCTTGTCGGCCTCGAGCAGGAAGTGCGAGAACTTGGTGGCCTCGCCCAGGCAAATGGGCAGCACACCGGTTGCCAGCGGATCAAGGCTGCCGGTATGGCCAGCCTTGTCGGCCTGGTAGCGGTGCTTGACCCATTGCAGGATCTGGTTGGAGGTCACCCCGGCCGGCTTGTCGAGAATCAGCAGGCCGTCGACGGGACGACGCGGACGACGCGGCTTGCTCAACGCGCAGCGTCCTGCTCGCCGTCAGCCTCGTCGGCCCGGGCCGAGTCCTCGCGCTCGCGCACGGCCTCGCTGATGAGGGCAGCCATGCGGTTGCCGCGCGCCGTGACCTGGTCATGATGGAAGCGCAGATGCGGCACGATGCGGGTGCGCAGACCGCGCCCGAGTTCGCCACGCAGCACGCCGGCGGCGGCATTGAGAATGGCGATGCCCTCCTCCGGCGACTCATCCAGGGTCTTGCCCAGGATGGTCACGTAGAGGTCGGCATAGCCCATGTCCGGGCTGACCTTGACGGCGGAGATCGTCACCATGCCCAGGCGCGGATCACGCAGGCGCTGACGAATCAGGCCCGAGAGATCGCGCTGGATCTGGTCGGCAAGACGCTGCGTGCGCTGGCTCACAGGAACACCACCTCAGAGGCTGCGCTTGATGATCTGGACTTCATAGACTTCAATCTTGTCACCCGCCTTGATGTCCTTGTAGCCCTTGACCGCGAGACCGCATTCCATGCCGTGACGCACTTCGGCGACGTCTTCCTTGAAGCGGCGCAGTGATTCGAGCTCGCCCTGGAACACCACCACGTCCTCGCGCAGCACGCGAATCGGCTTGTTCCGGAACAGGCTGCCCTCGAGCACCATGCAGCCGGCGGCCGCGCCGAACTTCGAGGAATGGAAAACCTCGCGCACTTCGGCGATGCCGACAATGTTCTCGCGACGCTCCGGCGACAGCAGGCCGGACATCGCCGCCTTCACGTCATCGATCAGCTCGTAAATGATGCTGTAGTAGCGCAGATCGATGCCATCGTTCTGACACTTGCTGCGGGCAGCGCCATCGGCGCGCACGTTGAAGCCCAGAACCACGGAACCGGTCGACTCGGCCAGCGTGACATCGGATTCGGTGATGGCACCGACGCCGGAGCTGACGATCTTGACGCGCACTTCGTCGGTGCTGAGGTCGTTGAGCGCTGCCATGAGCGCTTCCAGCGAACCACGCACGTCGGTCTTGAGAATGATGTTGACCGATGCCGCTTCGGCCTTGCCCATGTTGGCAAACAGGTTTTCCAGCTTGGACGCCTGTTGCATGTCCATGCGCAGCTGCCGATCACGGGCAACGCGGAACTCGGCGACTTCACGCGCCTTGCGCTCGTCGGCGACCACCAGGAACTCGTCGCCGGCACCCGGTGCGTCCGGCAGGCCGAGAATCTCGACCGGCATCGACGGACCCACCGACTTCACCAGCTTGCCGGTCTCGTCGACCAGGGCGCGGGCACGGCCGTAGAGCGTGCCGGCCAGCACCAGGTCACCCTTCTTCAGGGTGCCCTTCTGCACCAGCAGCGTGGCGACGGCGCCTCGGCCCTTGTCGATGCGGGACTCGATGACGACACCTTGTGCCGGGCCATCGGATACCGCCGTCAGTTCCAGCAGTTCGGCCTGGATCAGGATGGCCTCGAGCAGCTCGTCGATGCCCTGACCGGTCTTGGCCGAGACCTTGACGACCTGGACATCACCGCCCCACTCCTCGCACACGACCTGCTTGGCAGAGAGTTCGCTGAGCACGCGGTCGACGTCGACCGACTCCTTGTCGATCTTGTTCATGGCCACGATCAGCGGCACGCCGGAGGCACGGGCATGGTCGATGGCTTCTGCGGTCTGCGGCATCACGCCGTCATCGGCAGCCACCACCAGCACCACGATGTCGGTGGCCTTGGCGCCACGGGCACGCATGGCCGTGAAGGCGGCGTGACCCGGGGTGTCGAGGAAGGTGATCATGCCGCGCGGGGTTTCCACGTGGTAGGCACCGATGTGCTGGGTGATGCCGCCGGCTTCGCCAGCAGCCACCTTGGCACGACGGATGTAGTCGAGCAGCGAGGTCTTGCCGTGGTCGACGTGGCCCATGATGGTGACCACGGGAGCGCGGGTGGTGGCTTCGCCATGGTGCACCAGCGAATCCATCAGCGAGTCTTCCAGTGCGGTGTCGCTGACCAGCTTGGCGGTATGGCCGAGTTCCTCGACCACCAGAGCCGCCGTGGCCTGGTCGATGCGCTGGTTCTCGGTGACCACTTCGCCCATCTTCATGAGCACGCGAATGATTTCACGCGACTTCTTGGCCATCTTCTGGGCCAGGTCGCTGACCACGATGCTTTCACCGATGGTTACTTCGTACACCTGTTTCTCCACCGGCTTCTCGAAACCGTGCTGCCTGGACAATGCGCTGGTGAGCGTACGCTGCACCGGACGGAAATTCTGTTCCTCGCGCTTCTTCGGGCCCTTCTTGGCGCCACGGGCCGGCGTGCCGCCGCCACGCTTGATCTCGCGATCCTCGCGATCGAAGGAGTCCTCGTAGGCCTTGCCGACCAGACCACGCGCCAACGGCGTATCGGCTGCAGAAGGTGCGTCGTCCTTGCGACCGGCGAGCTCCTCGGCGATGCGGCGAGCCTGCTCCAGGGTCTTCTGGCGGGCCTTTTCCTCGGCCTCCTTGCGGTGCACTTCTTCCTGCTTGCGACGCGCCTCGTCAGCAGCACGCTCACGGGCCGACTCTTCCTCGCGGCGAGCACGCTCCTCGGGAGTTTCGTGACGCTTGATGTCAATCTTGGGAACGCTGAGCTTGCGTGCGTCCTTCTGCTCGCCACCGAGCTGGCGACGTGCCTCCTCGGCGGCCTTGCGGGCCTCTTCCTCGGCGGCAGCGATGCGTGCGTCCTCGATGGCGCGACGCTCGGCCTCGATGGCTGCCTGACGGGCGGCCTCGGCCTGCTGCTCGGCCTCTTCCTGGGCCTTGCGCGCCGCTTCAGCCGCTTCGCGCGCCTGCTCTTCCTGCTCTTCCAGCAGGGAGCGCTTGACGTAGGTACGGGTCTTGCGCACCTCGACGTTGACGGTCTTGGCCTTGCCGGCCACGACATTGGTCTTCAGCGTGCTGACGGTCTTGCGCTGCAGGGTGATCTTTTTCGGCTCACCCGCCTGTTCGCCATGCGTGCGCTTCAGATGCGCGAGCAGCTGCTGCTTCTCGATGTCGCTGACGACATCGCCTTCTGCCTTGTGCGACAAGCCGGCATCGCGCATTTGCGCGAGCAGGACATCGACGGAACGGCCGACGGTGTCGGCCAGTTGCTTGACGGTAACTTCTGCCATGGGGCGTGTTGCTCCGCTACAGGGGTGAGCCGGTTCAGTTGAACCAGGGCTCACGCGCCTTCATGATCAATTGGGCGGCCGACTCGGTCGTCAGGCCCTCGATGTCGACGATGTCGTCAATGGCTTGCTCGGCCAGATCTTCCATGGTGACCACACCACGAGCCGCGAGCGCAAACGCCACCCGACGATCCATGCCTTCCATGCCGAGCAGATCCTCTGCCGGCTCTTTCGCACCCTCTTCCGAAACCAGGGCCTTGGTAAGCAGAGCGTCCTTGGCACGCTGACGCAGCGCCTCGACCAGCTCCTCGTCGAAGTCCTCGATGGCGAGCAGCTCTTCCAGCGGCACATAGGCCACTTCCTCGAGCGTGGTGAAACCTTCGTTGACGAGAACGATGGCGATGTCCTCGTCGACACCCAGATCGGTCACGAAGCCGTCGACGAACTTCTGCGCCTCGGTCTCCTGCTTGGCCTGGGCATCCGCCACCGTCATCACGTTCAGGCGCCAGCCGGTGAGCTCGGAAGCGAGGCGCACGTTCTGGCCGCCACGACCGATGGCCATGGCCAGCTGGTCTTCCTCGACGGCGACATCCATGCTGTGGCTGTCTTCATCGACAATGATCGAGGAGACTTCGGCCGGCTGCAGGGCGTTGATGACGAACTGGGCCGGATTGTCATCCCAGAGCACGATGTCGACGCGCTCGCCACCGAGTTCACCTGACACCGCCTGGACGCGCGAACCGCGCATGCCGATGCAGGCACCCTGCGGGTCGATGCGGTGGTCGTTGCTCTTCACGGCGAGCTTGGCGCGCACGCCAGGATCACGCGCGGCGGCACGGATGGCGATGATTTCCTCACCGATTTCCGGCACTTCGATGCGGAACAGCTCGATGAGCATCTCGGCACGGGTGCGCGACAGCAGCAGCTGGGCGCCACGACCTTCGTTGTTGACGGCGTAGAGCACGGCACGCAGGCGATCACCGATGCGGAAATTCTCGCGCGGCAGCATTTCCTCGCGCGCCAGATAGGCTTCGGCATTGCCGCCGAGATCCATGATCAGGCCATCACGCGTGGTCTTCTTGACGGTGCCGGAAAGAATCTCGCCGACACGGTGACGGTAGGCGTCGACCACCAGGGCGCGCTCGGCCTCGCGGACCTTCTGCACGATCACCTGCTTGGCGGTCTGGGCGGCAATGCGTCCGAACTCTTCCGACGGAATCTGCTCCTCGACGATGTCGCCGAGCTTCAGGCCCTTTTCCTCGACATCGCTGATGGCGAGCTGCATGGCGGGGATCTCGTGATCCTCGTCGGCAACCACTTCCCAGAAGCGGAAGGTCTCGTACTCACCGGTCTTGCGATCAATGCTGACGCGAATGTTGATCTCGTCCGTGTCGAAGCGCTTTTTCGTGGCGGCGACCAGGGCCTGTTCCAGGGCCTGAAAAATCACCTCGCGGGCAACGCCTTTCTCGTTGCTGACGGAGTCCACCACCAACAGGATTTCTTTGCTCATGATTCGACCTGTGTGCTCTACCGTTCAATCAGAAATTGGGAACCACGTTTGCCTTGTCGATGCTGGCAAACGGAATGGAAATCGTCACGCCATCCGCGAGCAGGGTGACCTGCAGCTCGTCAGCCGACTGGATCACGCCCTTGTAGCGGCGACGGCCCTGCAACGGGGCATTGAGGCGCAGACTGACCTCTTCGCCAACAAAGCGGGCATAGTGCGAGGGCTTGAACAGGCCGCGATCCCAGCCCGGCGACGACACCTCGAGGGTGTACTCGCCAGCAATCGGATCCTCGACATCGAGCACGCCGCTGACCTGGTGGCTGACCGTCGAGCAGTCATCAACACCCACGCCAGACTCCGCCTCGGTATCAATGTAGAGACGCAGCACCGTGTGACGGCCCTGCTGGAAGAACTCGATGCCCCAGAGCTCGAAACCGCAAGCCTGCACGGCCGGTTCCAGCATCGCGGTCAGCTTGTCCACCTTGTGCGCGATCGCCATGACTGCCTTACTCCCGTGACCGGACAGATGCATGCCGGCCACCCAGCCCAGAAACAAAAAGTGGGCACTAGGCCCACTCCGTCGGCAGCCCGGCGACCGCATGCGGCCGCCTGCTGCAGGACCTGAAAAAAAACCCACACGAGGTGGGCTTTCTTCAAGTCCGAATGTGGTAGCGGGGGCTGGATTTGAACCAACGACCTTCGGGTTATGAGCCCGACGAGCTACCTGACTGCTCCACCCCGCATCAGAGGTTGCGAACTGTAGTGGGCCGACCTTGCAATGTCAAACCCTTTCGCTGCCGATCAAAACCGGCGTCTTGCAATCCATCCCGCCTCAGGTGAGCAGGATGGAAATTGGTGCGGAAGGGGGGACTTGAACCCCCACGCCGTTAGGCACAGCCACCTCAAGGCTGCGTGTATACCAATTTCACCACTTCCGCATGTTCGTTCCGCCGATTGCTCGGCGGGGGCAGATATTACTGGCCTACGGGCGCAACAGGAAGCCCTGTTGACGAATTTTCTTTGCCGGCTGCCGGAGCAGGCAGTTCAGCCGGCGCGGCAGGCAGCGCTGCGGCACCCGGCAGCACCGGCAGACCCTGGGTCTCAGCCGGCGCCTCGAGGAACTCCGAGCCTGCCACGGTACGAGCCGCATCACGCGCGAACACCGCCAGACCCAGACTGGTGAGGAAGAAGATCAGCGCCAGAGCCGCCGTCAGCTTGGTCAGGAAGCCTGCCGAGCCGGCGCTGCCAAACACCGTGCCGGAAGCACCCGCGCCAAAGGAGGCACCCATTTCAGCGCCCTTGCCTTGCTGCAGCATGATCAGGGCGATCATCACCACCGCGACCAGCACATGCACCACCAGAACCAGCGTTTCCATACCTGTCACCCCGTAACGCGAGCCTGCGCCGCTGCGCAGATCGCCAAGAATTCGTTCGCGTCCAGTGACGCACCACCCACCAGGGCACCATCAATGTCAGGCATGGCAAACAGCCCCGCCGCATTCGCCGCCTTGACGCTGCCGCCATAGGCAATGCGCAGCGCCTCGGCACGCGACGCATCGAACACCGCCACCACCGCACGCAGAGAAGCATGCACCGCCTGCGCCTGCTCCGGCGTCGCCGTCAGACCGGTGCCGATGGCCCAGACCGGCTCATAGGCCAGCACGGCATGGTCAAAGGCTTCCGGCCCCTGCGACTCGAGCACCGCCAGCAACTGCCGCGACACCACGGCCAGGGTTTCGCCAGCCTCGCGCTCCGCCAGCGTCTCGCCGACACAGAGCACCGGCTGCAGACCGGCTTCGCGCAAGGCACGGAACTGGGCTGCCACCACGGCATCACCTTCGTGCTGGTACTGGCGTCGCTCGGAATGCCCGACCAACGCACCGGCAACACCGCAATCCTGCAGCATGGCTGCCGACCACTCACCGGTGTAGGCACCTGCGGCATGACCGGACACGGTCTGCGCCAGCACCCGCAGCGAGCTGCCGGCCAGCTGCGCGGAAATTTCCGCCAGGTACGGTGCCGGCGGCACCACGGCCAGATCCACGGCCGTCATTTGCGCCAGCGGCTGCAAGCCCGCCAGCAGGGCCTCATGATCGGCACGCAGGCCGTTCATCTTCCAGTTGCCACCCACCCAGGGACGACGCATGACAGAATCTCCGCAAGGCCGCCACACAAGGGCGGCAATACTAGCCAACCAGCCCCCTGCTTACAAGCTGCCGCGGACCGCCTCGGCCAGCTCCTCGGCCAGCGCCTGCACCAGTACCGCATCCTGACCTTCGACCATGACCCGGATCACCGGCTCGGTGCCCGATGCCCGCAGCAGCACCCGACCCTGGTCGCCGAGGCGCTGCTCGGCAGCACGCACGGCGGCCTGCACGGCGGCTGACGCCGCCAGATCGATCTTCTCGGCCAGACGCACGTTGATCAGCACCTGCGGGTATTTGCTCATGCCGCACTTGAGCTCGGCCAGCGACCGGTCACTCGCCACCATGGCTGCCAACACCTGCAGTGCCGCCACGATGGCGTCACCGGTGGTGGCCTTGTCGAGGCAGACAATGTGTCCGGATGCCTCGCCGCCCAGATTCCAGCCGCGCGACTCCAGCTCGGCCATGACATAGCGGTCGCCGACGGCAGCACGCACAAAGTCCAGCCCCATGTCGCGAATCGCCCGCTCCATGCCGAAATTGCTCATCAGCGTGCCCACCACGCCCAGGATGGGACGTCCGGCACGCACGCGCTCGCGCGCCATCAGGCAGATCAGCTCGTCGCCGTCGACCAGCTCGCCACGGTGATCCACCATGACAATGCGATCGCCGTCACCATCAAAGGCAATGCCCAAGTCCGCCTTCTCGGCCAGCACCCGACGCTGCAGACCCTCCGGATGCGTGGAGCCGACCTGGTCATTGATGTTGGTGCCGTTGGGAGTGCAGGCATGGCTGATGACATCGGCACCGAGCTCGCTGAACACCGCCGGGCCGACCTGATAGGTGGCGCCATGGGCGCAATCGACGACGATCTTCAGACCACGCAGCGACAGGTGGAACGGAAAGCTGGACTTGCAGAACTCGATGTAGCGACCGCGGGCATCCTCCTGGCGAGTGACCTTGCCGAGCTGGTCCGGGTTGTCGATGACCATGTCGCGATCCAGCCAGGCCTCGATCTCGTGCTCGACGGCATCGGCCAGCTTCTTGCCATCCGGCCCGAAGAACTTGATGCCGTTGTCATGATAGGGATTGTGCGACGCCGAAATGACAATGCCGGCACTGGCATGGAACGCACGCGTCAGATGCGCGACCGCCGGCGTGGGGATGGGCCCGAGCAGACGCACGCTGACACCGGCAGCCGACAGACCGGCCTCGAGTGCCGACTCGAACAGGTAGCCGGACAACCGGGTGTCCTTGCCAACCACCACCGATGCACGCCCCTTCGAGGCCATGACGCGGCCGGCAGCCCAGCCCAGCTTGAGCGCGAAATCCGGGGTGATGGGGTACTGGCCGACCAGGCCACGGACACCGTCGGTGCCGAAATACTTTCTGCTCATGTGCTTTCCTCGTGTTCTTGTGCCTGCCACAACGCCAGCGCCTCGACAGTCGGCCCGACATCATGGGTACGGATGATTCGTGCGCCGCGTTCGACGGACAGCACCGCAGCGGCCAGCCCGGCATGCAGGCGCCGATCCACGGGGGCGCCACCAAGCACGGCTCCCAGCATGGACTTGCGCGACACCCCGACCAGCACCGGACGTCCCAGCGCCTGCAGTGCCTGCAGCTCATGCAGCAAGCGCAGATTATGCGCCAGGGTTTTCGCAAAACCGAAGCCTGGATCGAGCACGATCCGATCGACGGAAATGCCGGCCTGTTCACAGGCCAGCATGCGTTCACGCAGAAAATCCACCACCTCGGTCGCGACATCCTGGTAGACCGGGTTGCGCTGCATGGTGCCGGGCTCGCCCTGCATGTGCATCAGCACCACCGGCAGCCCGGTTGCTGCCGCCGCCTCCAGGGCACCGGGACGACGCAGGGCACGGACGTCGTTGATCAGTCCGGCACCCCGCGCGGCGCAGGCCGTCATCGCCTCGGGCGTGGAGGTGTCAATGGAGACAATGGTGTCAAAACGACTGGCCACCGCCTCGACGATCGGCAGCAGACGATCCAGCTCCTCGCCGACGGACACCGGCAATGCGCCGGGCCGGGTGCTCTCGGCACCGATGTCGATCAGCGCCGCCCCCCCCTCCAGCATCTGCTCGACCTGGCGCAGGGCAGCATCCAGGGCGGTGTAGCGACCGCCATCGGAGAACGAGTCAGGGGTAACATTGAGAATGCCCATGACCACCGGGCGTGACAGATCAAGCAGGCGTGACCCGCAGTGCAGTTTCATGATGAATGGTCCGTTGCCCTGGAATACCGGAAAGCATCAGGGCCGCCTGAGCGACCCTGAGCAACCGGCAATGGCGAGATCAGATGGCGTCGGGGGCAGGCTGGCTGCCGGCCTCGGGCCTGGCTTCAGCAGTGGCGGCGACACTGCCCGAGCCACCGGAGGAACCGTCATTGCTCCAGCCACGTGGCGGACGCACGGCGCGACGAGCCATCAGATCATCGATCTGTTCGGCATCAATGGTCTCGTAGGTCATCAAGGCGTCAGCCATGGCGTCCAGGATGTCGCGGTTGTCCTCGAGAATCTGCCGCGCCTTGGCGTAGCAGCGGTCGATGACCGAGCGGATCTCGTTGTCGATGTCGATGGCCGTCTGCGACGACCCGTTCTTGCGCTGGGTCACGGAGCGGCCAAGGAACACCTCGCCCTCGTCCTCTTCGTAGAGCAGCGGCCCGAGCTTTTCGGACAGACCCCACTTGGTGACCATGCTGCGGGCCAGCTCGGTGGCACGCTGGATGTCGTTGCTGGCGCCCGTGGTGACACCATCGAAGCCCAGCGTCAGCTCCTCGGCGATGCGGCCGCCGAACAGCGAGCAGATGTTGCCTTCGATGCCGCGCTTGGACATCGAGTAGCGATCCTCTTCCGGAAGGAACATGGTGACGCCGAGGGCGCGACCACGCGGAATGATGGATACCTTGTAGACCGGGTCGTGCTCAGGCACCAGGCGACCGACGATGGCGTGTCCGGCCTCGTGGAAGGCGGTATTGAGCTTTTCCTTGTCGGACATGACCATGGACTTGCGCTCGGCGCCCATCATGATCTTGTCCTTGGCCTTCTCGAACTCGTTCATGCCGACCTGCTTGAGGTTGCTGCGCGCGGCGAACAGCGCGGCCTCGTTGACCAGGTTGGCGAGATCGGCACCGGAGAAGCCCGGCGTGCTGCGTGCCAGCGTCTCGGCATTGACGTCGGCCGCCATCGGGATCTTGCGCATGTGCACGCGAAGGATCTGCTCACGGCCACGGATGTCGGGCAGACCGACCACCACCTGGCGGTCGAAGCGGCCCGGACGCAGCAGCGCCGAATCAAGCACGTCAGGACGGTTGGTGGCGGCGATGACGATGACGCCCTCGCTGCCCTCGAAACCGTCCATTTCCACCAGCAGCTGGTTAAGGGTCTGTTCGCGCTCGTCATGACCACCACCCATGCCGGCACCACGGTGACGGCCGACGGCATCGATTTCGTCGATGAAGATGATGCATGGCGCCTGCTTCTTGGCCTGCTCGAACATGTCGCGCACACGGCTGGCGCCGACGCCGACGAACATTTCCACGAAGTCGGAACCGGAAATCGAGAAGAACGGCACCTTGGCCTCGCCGGCAATGGCCTTGGCCAGCAGCGTCTTGCCGGTACCCGGCTGACCGACCATGAGGATGCCGCGCGGAATGCGTCCGCCCAGCTGCTGGAACTTGCCCGGATCACGCAGGAAGTCGACGACCTCCTTGACCTCTTCCTTGGCCTCGTCGCAACCGGCGACATCGGCGAAGGTGACCTTGATCTGGTCTTCGGTGAGCTGGCGTGCGCGCGACTTGCCGAAGGTCATGGGATTGCCGCGACCGCCACCACCACCCATGCCGCCACCCATCTTGCGCGACAGGAACATGAAAAGGGCGACCATGAGCAGGATGGGGAAGGCCGCCACCAGCAGCTGCGACAGCACGCCCTGCTGTTCCGGCGGGGCACCGACGATCTGCACCTTCTGCTTGAGCAGCTGGTTGATCAGGTCAGGATCCTGGGCCGGCGGACGCACGGTCTCGAAGGCCTGGCCGTTGGCGCGCTCGCCGGTGATGACATCGGGCTGGATCTTCACCGACTTGATCTCGCCGGCATCAATGGCAGCCACGAAGGCGCTGTAGTCCATGCTGCGAGACGGTGCCGGCTGATTGAAGTTGCCGAAGACGAAGGTCAGTGCCCCGGCAATCATCAACCAGACCAGCAGATTTTTGGCAAGATCGTTCACGGTGTCGAACCTCCGGGTTCATGACTTGCACCAAGCTTGCGCCACACGGGCACGCTCGGCAATGATTCTGCAGCGGTCACCGCGACATCTGTCACGGCTTGAAACCGGTGGCCACCAGATACACCTCGCGCGACCGCGCGCGCGACGCGTCCGGCTTGCGCGCCTTGAGCACCGGAAAATGCTCGCGGATCTGTGCCCGGTACGCCTCGTAGCCCTCCCCCAGGAAGACCTTCACGACAAACGCACCGCCCGGCTTGAGCACGCGCACGGCCATGTCCAGCGCCAGCTCGCAGAGATACATCGCGCGCGGCTGGTCCACGGCATTGTTACCAGACATATTGGGGGCCATGTCGCAGATTACAAGGTCCACCGGCTGACCATCGAGCGCCGACAGGATCTCATCCAGCACGTTCTGCTCGCGAAAGTCGCCCTGCACGAAGGTCACGTCGGGCAAGGCATCCATGGGCAGGATGTCCGTCGCCACCACGCGGCCACGATCACCGATCAGCCGTCCGGCAACCTGGCACCAGCCGCCAGGCGCCGCGCCAAGGTCAAGGATGTGCATGCCGGGCTTGATCAGCTTGTCCTTGTCCTGAATTTCCAGCAGCTTGTAGCTGGCGCGCGAGCGATAGCCATCCTTCCAGGCGCGCTGGACATAGGGATCGTCCAGATGCTCCTTCATCCAGGTCTTGCTGCTGCCGCTGAGCTTGTGATTGGTGATGCGTGTGGCCATGGCCGAGGTCGTTCCGAAAAAATGCACCCCGGACACAGGGACGCGCTAAACTAGAGGGATATTTTTACCAGAAACCGCCGCCTCGTGCCTGACTTGTCAGTCAGCACCGGCCAGCATCAGATGACACATCGAGGTACACCCGTGAGCCTGTCCACCGCCGAGAAGAAACGCCTGCGCCAGATCGGCCACCACCTGAACCCGCTGGTCCAGCTTGGCGGCAACGGCCTGACCGACGCCGTGCTGGCCGAAATCGACGCCCGCCTCGAAGACCATGAGCTGATCAAGGTGCGGGTTGGCGGCGAAGATCGCGAAGAGCGCCAGGCCACCATCGAGGCCATCGCGGAAGGCACCGGCGCCGAAATCGCGCAACGCATCGGCAAGCTGGTGCTGCTTTATCGCGCCGCACGCCGCCCCGATCCCAAGCTGTCCAATCTGCTGCGCGCCCTCGCCTGAGCGCGCGCAACGCTGCAGCGCCTCAGACAGTCGTCTGACGCTGCCACTTCTGCTGCACGAACAGCGGTCCGATGAGCAGGAAAACCAGATCGTCAGCAAATGACGGCTTCATGCCCTCGACCTTGTGCCCCCAGAACTGGCCAGCCCAGGCCACCAGCCACAGCGCCAGCAGCGGCGCGAACAGGGCCATGCCCAGCTGCTGCATGAGCAGGATGACCACGAAGCTGGCAGCCAACCAGATGACGCCGGTACGCAGCGCCCAGCCCGACAGGCGAGCATAGAACCAGAGCACCGGCAGCACCGACAGGGTGGCCAGGTTGACCCAGCTTGCGGCCGTCCCGGAAAGCCCCAGCCAGGCACCCACCGGCACCAGCCAGAACAGGCCCAGCGTGGCCATGAAGATGGCCGGCACGCAAATCATGTGCATGCGCTGATTGAACGCATTGCGATGGCTGCGGGCGTATTCGGCCAGAAATTCCTGTTCGGAACGCATGTTTCCTATCCTCTGCGTGATGCGCTGTCGTTACCGTCGCCTCAGCGACCGGTACCCAGCTTCAACCCGATGATACCTGCAATGATGAGCGCCAGGCTGAACAGACGCCAGAAGTCCGCCGACTCCTGAAACAGCCAGATGCCCGCCAGCACCGTGCCGACCGCGCCAATACCGACCCAGATCGCGTAGGCCGTGCCCAGCGGCAGGCCGCGCATGGCCAGCGCCAGCAGCCCGACACTGACCGCCATCGCCGCCAGCGTGATGACGCTGGGCCAGAGGCGGGAAAAGCCTTCGGTGTACTTGAGACCGACCGCCCAGACCACCTCGAACACCCCGGCCAGCACCAGCAGCAGCCATGCCATGCCACACCTCCAAGTCACTGACGCACCAGCAATCGACCGCTATGGTTGCACATCGGGTTGTGCTTGTCCTGATGCCCAACCTCGCGCATGGTCGGGCGCATGGACAAGGACATAGCCACACTTCTGATGAGCTTCCCGACCCTGGCTGCGCTGCCAGAAACGGTGCGTGAGCGCCTGATCGACTGCGCCCGCCCGGTACGGGTCAACAGCGGCGACTACCTCTATCGTGAAGGCGAGGACGGTGACGCGCTCTTCCTGCTGCTGGGCGGACGCCTCAGCGTGCTTCGTGACGGCAGCCTGCTGGGCTACATCACCCGAGGCGAACCGGTCGGTGAGGTCGGGCTGCTCACCGACGGACCGCACCTGACCACGGTGCTGGCGGTGCGCGACAGCTGGCTGGCACGTTTCAACAAGACGGACCTGCTGCCACTGCTCAATACCGAGGCCTCGCTGCTGATGGCACTGACGCGGGTCTCGCTCACCCGCCTGACCCGCGACAGTCACCAGCCACGCGCCGCCAGCACGCTCGGTGGCGGGACCATCGCGGTGATTCCGGTCAACCCCGGCGCCGAAAGCGCACACCTCGCGCGTGCCCTCTGCAAGACCTGGGGAGACTGGCCCGGCACCCGACTGATCACGGCTCGCCACATGGAGGCCGAGCTCGGCCCCGGCCCCATCACCGGCGAGCGCGAGCAGACCCTGGGACGCTGGCTGCACACCCTGGAGCGACGTCATCGCTACGTGGTCTACGCTGCCGATCGCTGCGACGATGACTGGGCGCGCGAGTGCCTGTGCCATGCCGACCGCGTGCTGCTGGTGACCGAGGCCGGCGCACCTCCGCAGCTGCCCGCCATCCTTGCGCAACGCCCCGCCAGCCAGCCGCTGCCCCCGATGGAGCTGGTGTTCATGCGTCCTGAGGGCGATCCCTCGCCGCATACCCGTGCCTGGCTGGAGCTGACTGGCGCACGCGCGCACTACTTCCTGCATCCCGGGTCACATCGCGATCTGCAATCGCTGGCACTGCAGGTCAGCGGCCGCGGCATGGGACTGGTGCTGGGCGGCGGTGGTGCGCGCGGGTTCGCCCACATCGGCCTGATCCGCGCCATGGAACAGCTGCAGATCCCGATTCACGTGCTCGGCGGCACCAGCATGGGCGCCTTCCTGTCGGCGCTCATGGCCTGCGGCTTCGACAGCGTGGAAATCGAGCACATTGCTCGCGAGACCTTCGTCAACAACAACTACCTGAACGACTACACCATGCCGCGCATTTCCATCATTGCCGGCAAGCGCTTCCTCAGGCGACTGGAACAGATCTTCGGCGAGCGCCGCATCGAGGATCTGCGCCGCTCCTACTACTGCATCTCGACCAGCCTCACCACCGGCGCCAGCGTGGTCCATGACCGTGGCGGCCTGGCCGGCTGGGTCGGCACCAGCATGGCGATCCCCGGCTTCGCGCCGCCGATCTCCTACCGTGGCGAACTGCTCTGCGACGGGGGCGTGGTCGACAATCTGCCGACCACCGCCATGCAGATGCTGGAGCGCGGCACCATCATTGCCTCCAATGTCAGCACCCAGGGCGACCTGAAGGCGCCGATTGCCTCCCCGGACGGCCCCGACCCCAACGTGGTGCTGCAACGCGAGTACCGCAACGTGGCACCGCGCTTCCGCGACATCCTGATGCGCACCGCGACACTGACCGCCGACACCCTGCTGTTCCGCGAGGCGGCGGCGGCAGCCGACCTGATGATAGACATGCCGGTGGCCGGCTACAGCCTGTTTGACTGGCGCGGCATCGACAAGCTGATTGCCATCGGTCACGAGCACGGCCTGCGCGTGCTCGAGGAGCACAGCGCCCTGCTCTCACGCCACCGCCTCTAGGCCGCAAGGCATGCGCCCGGGATCACCCCGGGCGCAGTCAGGCGACCTGCTGCGGCTGAACCAGCCCCATCTCGCGCCCCTGGCGCAACACGCGCGCCACCAGGTCGTCGTCAACCGTCGCCAGCTCGTCCATGGCGACCAGGAAGCGCTGCTGGTCAGCCACCGACAACCGCGTCACGACACGCAGCAGCGACGTCCAGTGCTCGCCTGTGAGCGCCCCCATGCAGGCCTTGCGCACCCCTTCATCGCTCAGACCGTGCACCCAGTCAGCGACCACGGTCTGCAGCGCATCCGGCATGGCATCGACGCAGGGCAGCAGGTCGGCCCACAAGCCATCCCTCGCCACCGTGGCGAGAATCCGCGACATCATGCCGGACTGCTGACACAGGATGGGCAGACGCAGGAAGCGCACACGCGCCGCTTCACTGAAGCGCGCCAGCACCGGCAGCAAGTCGGCCCAGAGCTGCTCCGAATCGACCACGGAAATGATGTGCGTGAGCAGCACGTCATCCTGCTCGGCGGCAATGTCGCCAAGCTGGCACTGCAGGGCGGCGCCGACATGAATCATCAGCGAAAGCACCGGCAGCAGCACGTCGCGCTGCGGATCCAGCACCAGCAGGATGGCATTGCGCAGACGCGCCTCGGGCAGCAGGCGCAGCACGTGATCGAGCTGGCGCCGGTTCTCGATGAAATACGCCGCATGCAGCAGAGCCTCGTCATCCGGCATGCGCTCCAGGATCTCCACCAGCGCCTCGTCCTGCAGACCATCCACGAAACGGCCCGCCGTGGCGTAATCCTGCCGCGCCAGCAAGGCCAGCGCCGTTCGCACCAGCTGCTTCTGACTCAGGCGCCGGATGATGTCGCGCGCAGCACGCGGATCCAGGTCTGCGCAAACCTCGGCAAGGTAGCCGGCATCGAGGTACTCCGCGATCCGGCTGGCACGTGCCGCCGGCAGGCGGGTTGCCAGCATGGCCACCACCACCGGACTCAGCCACCACTGGCTGATGGCAGCCAGCCAGCGCGGCGGCAGGCGCTGCGCCCAGAATATCAGTGGCTGCAGCGTGGCCACGCCGATCGAGGACTGTGCACGCAGCACGGCCTGCACCAGGACGTGGGTCTCATGGGTGGGCATGTCGGCAAGAAATGCCAGCCGCTCCGGCGGGACCCCGAGCAGAAGGCAGAGACGCTCGCTTTCGGCGCGTCGTGAAAGCTGCGTCATGTGGCTTCGCTCCCGCCGGGTGCTGACAGTCTGCGCCGAGGCAGCCAGCGCAGACTGCGTCGAATGCGCTCCTCATGAGTCTGCAAAGCAGCCTCGACAGCGGCACGCAATTGCTGCAGCTCGGCCTCGGAGCGTTGCTCAAGCACCGGAAGACTGCCCACCGGCAGCTGCAGGATGGCCGGCAGACCCGCTGCAGAACGGAATGGCACCTGTGTCATGGTAGATCTCCCGGCGCGTGCGCAACCGACTCAGAGCCGTTGATAGGTAGCCAGCACGTCCTTGTCAGCCAGCAACGTCAGGGTAGACCCCTGCAGCCGGTAACGCGTGACGCGGGACAGTGCCTGCAGGTAGTCACGCTCCAGCTCCATGCCACCGACGCAGGCCATGCGGGTGGCAATCGCGGCACCAAAGCGCAGCTGATCGCCGCTGAGTTCGTAGCCGGCGCTGAAACGGTTGCACCCGGCAAAGCCGCCGGCGCGCACCACGTCGGAATCAATGCGCAAGGTCAGCGGCCGCAGGGGGTTGCTCACCTCCACCGGCTTGCCAGCCAGCGAGGTCAGTGCCCACTCCTGGTCAGTGATACCGCCGGCACCCGTGCCGCCACCCGTGCTTGCACACCCCTGGACAGCAGCTGCCAGCATGACAGCCACCAGAATCTTGCCTCCGTCGGACATTCCACCACTCCTTGCATTTGCTGTGCACAATCAATCACTGCTGACGGACGCTGTAAAGCCCTCATGCCTCAAGCTGTCATCCGCACAGACGAGTGCCGCGTTACTGCTCTCATGAATTACTGGAGTCAGATCATGAAACACTGGTTGAAAGCTGTTCTTGTTGCCACATCCGCCATCAGCACACCCGCGCTGGCCGTGGATGTCGCCATCAACATCCCCCTCGGCCAACCCGGATACTATGGCCAGATCCAGCTTGGCGACAGCTATCCGCGCCCGCAGCTGATGCTCAGCACCCCGACGCTGGTCGTGGGCGACCTGCGTCAGAACACGAGCCGTCCGCTCTACCTGCATGTCCCGCCCGGTCATGCCAGGAACTGGTCCAAGCACTGCGCCCGCTACAACGCCTGCAGTCGCCCGGCCTACTTCGTCAAGGACAGCTGGTATCGCGATGTCTACGCGCCGAAGTACCGTGAACGCCAGGAACAGCGCCGCAAGGCTGCGCATGACCGTCATGACGACGACCATGGCCACAAGCATGGCGGCAAGGGAGAGCACAAGGGCGGGCACGGCAAGCATGGCCAGGGCCATGACGATCATCGCGGCCACCGCGACTGATCAGCTGATCGTTGTCACCGGCCCGGATCCCGTGATCCGGGCCGGCCTGTCTCACATGCGGGTAACGCGTGCGCCACCGGCACTGGTCACGATGCGGACCTGGTCGCCGACATTGAAGCGCTCGTTCTCCGCCAGCGCCTGGACATAGACACGCTCGCTGCCATCCTTCAGACGCACGATCAGCTCGACACCGCTGGCACGCGTCACGCCCTCCTCGACGGCACTGCCCAGCAGCCCGCCCGCCACGGCACCGATGACCGCGACAATGGCACTGCCACGACCGCCACCGATGGTGCTGCCGGCGATGCCGCCTGCAATGGTGCCGGCAGCGGCACCCACGGGTGACTTGGTGCCCTCGATGGTCACCGGACGCAACGAGACGACACTGCCATACTGCACGGTGCCAGGCTGTCGCGCTTCGCTGCGCGAGTAGGTGTCACCGGTCTGGCGCGAGGCGCAGCCTGCCGCACCGATGGCGAGGGTGGCCGCCAGCGCGGCCGTGATCAGGGGACGCCACATGCTCTTTCTCCTTGTCAGGGGTGTGCCCGCAACGAAGTCCTGCCCGAAACACCGGCATGAAAAAACCCGCTGGGCCAGTCATTGAAGACTAACACCAACGGGTTTGTCGTGGTTGACGCAGCGCAGCCGACTTACTCGTAACGAACGGCCACCACTTCGTACTCGACCTTGCCACCGGGTGTCTCGATGAGCACCGAGTCACCTTCGGACTTGCCGATGAGGCCGCGGGCGATGGGCGAGTTGACCGAGATCTTGCCGATCTTGAAGTCCGCCTCGTCGTCACCCACGATGTGGTAGGTCTTCTCCTCGCCGGTGTCGACGTTCTCGATGTCAACGGTGGCGCCGAAGATGACACGACCATTGTTGGTCATCTGGCTGATGTCGATGATCTGGGCGTTAGAGAGCTTGGCCTCGATGTCCTTGATGCGACCCTCGATGAAGCCCTGCTGCTCGCGCGCCGCGTGGTACTCGGCATTTTCCTTGAGGTCGCCATGAGCGCGCGCCTCGGCGATGGCTGCCGTCACCGCCGGACGATCAACGCTCTTGAGCCGGTTGAGCTCGGCCTTGAGGGCATCGGCACCCTGCACCGTCATGGGATAGCGCTGCATCATGCCTTCCCCTGTCCGAGGGCGATGTGCAGATCCTGCAGACGGCGCACGGTCAGCGCATCCTTTGAGCGCAGCGACTGGCAGACTGCCTCGGCTCCGCTGAGCGTGGTGGTGTAGTAGACCTTGCCCTGCAGCGCGCTGCGGCGGATGGAGAACGAGTCCTGCTGCGCCTGCTTGCCTTCGGTGGTGTTGATGATGAAGTTGATTTCACCATTCTTGAGCATGTCGACCACGTGCGGACGACCCTCGGTCACCTTGTTGATGCGACGGCAGGGAATGCCGGCGGCCTCCAGTTCGCGCTGGGTGCCGCTGGTGGCAACCAGCTCGAAGCCGAGATCCGCCAGCTCGCGGCCGATGCGCGGCAGGTGCTGCTTGTCGGAGTCACGCACCGACAGGAACACGCGACCGCCATTCGGCAGGCGCTCGTTGGAACCGAGCACGGCTTTGTGGAAGGCTTCCGCGAAGGTCGCGCCGGAACCCATGACTTCGCCGGTGGACTTCATTTCCGGACCGAGGATGGGGTCGACGCCGGGGAACTTGGCGAACGGGAACACCGCTTCCTTGACGCTGTAGAACGGAGGAATGATTTCCTTGGTGAAGCCCTGCTCGACCAGTGACATGCCGGCCATGCAGCGGGCAGCGACCTTGGCCAGCGAGTTGCCGATGCACTTGGACACGAACGGCACCGTGCGCGAGGCACGCGGATTGACTTCCAGCACGTAGACGTCCTGGCCCTTGACCGCGAACTGCACGTTCATCAGGCCGACCACGCCCAGCTCGCGCGCCATGCGGATGGTCTGGTCGCGCATCACGTCCTGCAGCTCGGCAGACAGGTTGTAGGGCGGCAGCGAACAGGCCGAGTCACCGGAGTGGATGCCGGCCTGCTCGATGTGCTGCATGATGCCGCCGATGACCACGTCCTTGCCGTCGCTGACGCAGTCGACGTCGACTTCGATGGCATCGTCGAGGAAGCGGTCAAGCAGCACCGGCGACTCGTTCGAGGCCTGCACGGCCTCGCGCAGGTAACGTGCCAGCTCGGCGTCGTTGAAGACGATTTCCATGGCACGACCGCCAAGCACGTAGCTCGGGCGCACGACCAGGGGGTAGCCGACTTCGGCTGCCAGACGCAGGCCCTCTTCCGAGGAGCGCGCGGTACGGTTGGGCGGCTGACGCAGGTTCAGACGCTCGACCATCTGCTGGAAGCGCTCGCGGTCCTCGGCACGGTCGATGGCATCGGGGGTGGTGCCGATGATGGGCACGCCGGCAGCCTCGAGGGCGCGGGCGAGCTTGAGCGGGGTCTGACCACCGTACTGCACGATGACGCCCTTGGGCTTTTCCAGATCGGCGATCTCGAGCACGTCTTCCAGCGTCACCGGCTCGAAGAACAGGCGATCGGAGGTGTCGTAGTCGGTGGACACGGTTTCCGGGTTGCAGTTGACCATGATGGTCTCGTAGCCGTCTTCACGCATGGCGAGCGCAGCGTGGACGCAGCAGTAGTCGAACTCGATGCCCTGGCCGATGCGGTTGGGACCGCCGCCCAGCACCATGATCTTGTCACGGCTGCTGGGGTTGGCCTCGCACTCTTCCTCGTAGGTCGAGTACATGTAGGCGGTGCTGGTGGAGAACTCGGCGGCACAGGTGTCGACACGCTTGTACACCGGCTTGACGCCGAGATCCCAGCGGCGCTTGCGCAGCTCCTTCTCGGACACGCCGATCAGGCTGGCGAGACGGCTGTCGGAGAAGCCCTTGCGCTTGAGGCCGCGCAGGGTCTCGCGATCGAGGTCGGCGAAGCCGAGGCGTGCAACCTGGGCTTCGGTCTGTACGATGTCCAGGATCTGGACCAGGAACCAGTTGTCGACGCCGGTGAGGCGATGAACCTCTTCCATCGAGAAGCCGACACGGAAGGCATCGGCGATGTACCAGATGCGATCCGGACCCGGGTTGGAGAGCTCGTGACGCAGCTTGCCTTCGGCATCGGCAGCATTCGGATCGAACTTGGGCGTGAAGCCGTCAACACCCACTTCGAGGCCGCGCAGGGCCTTCTGCACCGACTCCTGGAAGGAGCGGCCGATGGCCATGACCTCGCCCACCGACTTCATCTGCGTGGTCAGACGCGGCTCGGCCTGGGCAAACTTCTCGAAGTTGAAGCGCGGGATCTTGGTGACGACGTAGTCGATGGCCGGCTCGAACGAGGCTGGCGTGGCACCGCCGGTGATGTCGTTCTTGAGCTCGTCGAGGGTGTAGCCCACGGCCAGCTTGGCGGCGACCTTGGCGATCGGGAAGCCGGTGGCCTTGGAGGCCAGCGCCGACGAACGCGACACGCGCGGGTTCATCTCGATCACGACCATGCGGCCGTCCTTCGGGCTGATGCCGAACTGGACGTTGGAGCCACCGGTCTCGACACCGATCTCGCGCAGCACGGCGCACGAGGCGTCGCGCATGATCTGGTATTCCTTGTCGGTCAGGGTCTGTGCCGGGGCGACGGTGATGGAGTCGCCGGTATGCACGCCCATGGCGTCGAAGTTCTCGATGGCGCAGACGATGATGCAGTTGTCGTTGCGGTCACGCACGACTTCCATCTCGTACTCTTTCCAGCCGATCAGCGACTCGTCGATCAGCAGTTCGCGGGTCGGTGACAGATCGAGACCGCGCTCGCAGATCTCGATGAACTCCTCGCGGTTGTAGGCGATGCCGCCACCCGAGCCGCCCATGGTGAAGGACGGGCGAATGATGGACGGGAAGCCCGTCGTCTCGAGCACGGCGAAGGCTTCTTCCATGGTGTGGGCGATGCCGGCACGCGGGCACTCCAGGCCGATGCGACGCATGGCCTGGTCGAACAGCTTGCGGTCCTCGGCCATGCGGATGGCGTCCTTGGAGGCACCGATCAGCTCGACGCCGAACTTCGCCAGCACGCCCTGCTTGTCCAGCTCGAGCGCGCAGTTCAGCGCGGTCTGGCCGCCCATCGTCGGCAGCAGCGCGTCCGGGCGCTCCTTCTCGATGATCTGGGCCACGGTCTGCCAGGTGATCGGCTCGATGTAGGTCGAGTCGGCCATGGCCGGGTCGGTCATGATCGTCGCCGGGTTGGAGTTCACCAGGATGACGCGGTAACCCTCTTCGCGCAGGGCCTTGCAGGCCTGGGCGCCGGAATAGTCGAACTCGCAGGCCTGGCCGATGACGATGGGGCCGGCGCCGATGATGAGGATGCTTTGAATGTCGGTACGCTTTGGCATGGCTTAGTGCTTCCGGGCCTGCATCAGTTCAATGAAGTGGTCGAACAGCGGCTGGGCATCGTTCGGACCGGGGCTGGCTTCCGGGTGACCCTGGAAGCTGAACGCCGGCTTGTCGGTGCGGTGAATGCCCTGGTTGGAACCGTCGAACAGCGAGCGGTGGGTCACGCGCAGCGTGGCCGGCAGCGTGGTTTCGTCAACCGCGAAGCCGTGGTTCTGGCTGGTGATCATGACGCGACCGCTGTCGATGTCCTGCACCGGATGGTTGGCGCCGTGGTGGCCGTGACCCATCTTCAGAGTCTGCGCGCCGGAGGCCAGCGCCAGCAGCTGGTGGCCGAGGCAGATGCCGAACACCGGGATGTCGGTCTCGAGGAACTGCTTGATGGCGGCGATGGCGTAGTCGCAGGGTGCGGGGTCGCCCGGGCCGTTGGACAGGAAGATGCCGTCCGGATTCATCGCCAGCACGTCGGCGGCCGGGGTCTGCGCCGGCACCACGGTGAGGTCGCAGCCGCGATCGGCGAGCAGACGCAGGATGTTGGTCTTGACGCCGAAGTCATAGGCCACGACCTTGAAGGTCGGGGCGGCATCAGGCGTGACGTAGCCCTTGGCCAGATCCCAGCTGCCTTCCGTCCAGCGGTAGGCTTCCTTGACCGTGACCACCTTGGCCAGATCGGCGCCCTTCAGGCCCGGGAAGGCGCGCGCGGCGGCGATGGCCTTGTCGACCGCGCCAGCGGCGGCGGCTTCCGGGCCGGCCAGGATGGCGCCGTTCTGCGAGCCCTTCTCGCGCAGGATGCGGGTCAGACGACGGGTGTCGATATCGGCAATGGCAACGACGTTGTTGCGCTGCAGGTACTGCGACAGCGACTCGGTCATGCGCCAGTTGCTGGCCAGCAGCGGCAGATCACGGATGATCAGGCCGGCAGCCCAGACGCGGTCCGACTCGCCATCTTCCGGGTTGGTCCCGGTGTTGCCGATGTGCGGATAGGTCAGCGTGACCATCTGCTGGCAGTAGGAGGGGTCGGTGAGAATTTCCTGATAACCGGTCATGGCCGTGTTGAACACGACCTCACCGCTGGTGAGACCGTCGGCACCGATGGCACGACCAAGGAAGACGCTGCCGTCTTCGAGCGCGAGAATGGCGGGCTGACTCAAACCGACCTCCGAATGACAAGATGAGCGGGGCGTGCGCGCAAAAAAAGCGAGGAAGAGGAACTCCTTCTCGCTTTTCAGTCAGGTATCTGATGATGCAGACGGCGCACAGGCACGATTTGAGCGGCGATTGTACGCAGGTGGGGCGACAAAGTCCAACCCGGCAGGGCGCCTGACGGCAACGCGCTCAGCGGAATCCGAGCACGTCGCGCATGTCGTAGAGGCCGGCCGAACGCGCCGCCAGCCAGCACGCGGCACGCACCGCGCCCTGGGCGAAATTGGCCCGGTTGGTGGCGACATGGCGCACTTCGACACGCTCGCCCTCGCCAAAGAAGAACACCGTGTGATCGCCCACGGTGTCACCACCACGCAGGGTCTGGAAGCCGATCTCGCGACGCTCACGCGGGCCGGTATGGCCTTCGCGGGCATAGCGGGCGACCTCGTCGAGATCACGCCCCAGCGCCTTGGCCACGGCCTCGCCCATCATCAGCGCAGTACCGGAGGGCGCATCGACCTTGTGACGGTGGTGCGCCTCGAGCACGTCGATGTCGACGGTGTCACCGAACGCCCGCGCCGCCAGCTCGAGCAGCTGCAAGGTGACGTTGACCCCCACCGAATAATTGCCGGAATAGACCAGGGGCATGGCTGCCGCCGCCGCGGTCAGCTCGGCACGCTGACCGGCATCCAGGCCGGTGGTGCCGATGACGATGGCCTTGCCTGCGTCACGGCAGATGCCGATGTTGACGATGGTGGCCGCAGGCGCCGTGAAGTCGATGACCACATCGGTCTGCGCGATCACGTCCGCCAGACTGCCGGTCAGTGCCAGCCCCAGGTGGCCGACGCCTGCCAGCTCGCCGGCATCGGCCCCCAGCAGCGTTGACTCGGGACGCTCGACGGCGCCCGACAGCACGGCGCCCTCGGTGGCGTGAATGGCGGCCACCAGGGCGCGACCCATGCGCCCGCCGGCGCCGCACACGGCAATACGAATCATGATCAGCCCCTGCTGGCAGAAAAACGAAGGCCCCGATTATAGCGGGGCCTCGTCTGCTGCCTACCGGCAAATTGCCGGACAACCTTACTTGGTCATGTCATCGAAGAACTTGCGCATCGCCGTGAAGAAGGACTCCTTCTGCGGCGACTGCTTGCTGCTGTCTCCGTTGACGGCTTCCTGGAACTCGCGCAGCAGCTCCTTCTGGCGCGCGGTCAGATGCACCGGCGTCTCCACCACGACGCGGCACAGCATGTCGCCGGGCGCATGCGAGCGTATGGGCTTGACGCCCTTGCCCTTGAGACGGAACAGCTTGCCGGTCTGGGTGCCCTCGGGAATGCGCAGCTTGACGCGACCGTCCAGCGTCGGCACTTCAAGCTCGCCGCCCAGCGCCGCATCGACGAAATCGATGGGCACCTCGCAGTAGAGATCGGCGCCGTCACGACGGAAGATGCGGTGATCACGCACCGACACCTGCACGTAGAGGTCGCCAGCCGGACCGCCATGCGAGCCGGCCTCGCCCTCGCCGCTGAGACGGATGCGGTCGCCCGTGTCTACACCGGCAGGGATCTTCACTTCCAGGGTCTTCTGCTTGCGTACGCGGCCTTCGCCATGACAGCTCTTGCAGGGGTCCGGAATGACCTTGCCGCGACCATGGCAGGCCGGACAGGTCTGGCTCATGACGAAGAAGCCCTGCTGCACGCGCACCTGGCCGGAGCCGTTGCAGCTGCCGCACTGCTTGGCGCTGGTGCCCTTCCTGGCACCCGTACCCTCGCAGGTCTCGCACTCGACCATGGTCGGCACGCGAATCTGCACCTTGGTGCCGCGCACGGCTTCCTCGAGATCCAGCTCCAGCGTGTAGCCGAGGTCGGCGCCCCGGTTGGAGCGCTGCTGGCCACCGCGACCGCCGCCGCCGAAGATGTCGCCAAAGACATCACCGAAGATGTCACCGAAGCCGGCACCGCCAGCTCCACCACCGAAGCCCCCTGCTCCGCCGGCCATGTTCGGATCGACACCGGCATGGCCATAGCGATCGTAGGCGGCGCGCTTGTCGGCGTCGGACAGCACCTCGTAGGCCTCGTTGGCCTCCTTGAACTTTTCCTCGGCGCTCTTGTCATCCGGATTGCGGTCCGGGTGGAACTTCATGGCGAGACGGCGATAGGCCTTCTTCAGCTCATCGTCGCTGGCGTTCTTGGCAACACCAAGAACCTCGTAGAAATCACGCTTGGCCATGTTCACACTCAGGGCCTGCCGCCCTGCTCCACATCAGAAACTGCTTGGCTGATACAGACGCAAACGCGGGGCTGTCCCCGCGTCTGCATCCGGAATGATCGGGAGCGACTTACTTCTTGTCGTCCTTCACTTCTTCGAACTCGGCATCAACCGCCGCGTCATCACCGCTCTTGGCGCCGGAAGCCTGCTCGGCACCCGGCTGAGCGCCGTCGGCCTGGGCCTGGTCGGCATACATCTTCTGCATGATGGGCATGGACACCTGGCCCAGCGCCTCCACGGCCTCGTCGATCAGGGCCTTGTCGTTGGCCTTGACGGCCTCCTCGACCTTGGCGATGGCGGCATCAACGCCAGCCTTCTCGTCAGCGGACACCTTGTCGCCGAGATCGGTCATGGCCTTGCGGGTGGCGTGCACCAGCTGGTCGGCACCGTTGCGGGCCTCGACCAGCTCGGCGAACTTCTTGTCTTCCTCGGCATTGGCCTCGGCGTCGCGAACCATCTGCTCGATCTCGGCATCGCTGAGGCCGGAATTGGCCTTTATGACGATGCTCTGGGCCTTGCCGGTTGCCTTGTCCTTGGCGCCGACGTTGAGGATGCCGTTGGCGTCGATGTCGAAGGTGACCTCGATCTGCGGCATGCCGCGCGGTGCCGGCGGAATGTCGGCGAGGTCGAAGCGGCCCAGCGACTTGTTCTGCGCAGCCTGCTTCCGCTCGCCCTGCAGCACGTGGATGGTCACCGCCGACTGGTTGTCGTCGGCGGTCGAGAACACCTGCGCCTTCTTGGTCGGAATGGTGGTGTTCTTCTCGATCAGCACGGTCATGACACCGCCCATGGTCTCGATGCCCAGCGACAGCGGGGTGACATCGAGCAGCAGCACGTCCTTGACGTCGCCGGACAGCACGGCGCCCTGGAAGGCGGCACCGATGGCAACAGCCTCGTCCGGGTTGACGTCACGGCGCGGCTCCTGGCCGAAGAACGCCTTCACGCGCTCCATCACCAGCGGCATGCGGGTCTGGCCACCGACCAGGATGACGTCGCCGATGTCCGAGACCTTGAGACCGGCATCGTTCAGCGCCACGCGGCAGGGCTCGATGGTGCGCGCGACCAGGTCCTCGACCAGGGCTTCCAGCTTGGCGCGGGTGACCTTGACGTTGAGGTGCTTGGGACCGGTGGCATCCGCGGTGATGTAAGGCAGATTGACTTCGGTCTGCTGGGCCGACGACAGCTCGATCTTGGCCTTTTCGGCGGCTTCCTTGAGACGCTGCAGGGCGAGCGGATCGTTGTGCAGGTCGATGCCCGAGTCCTTCTTGAACTCGTCAGCCAGGTAGTCGATCAGGCGCAGGTCGAAGTCTTCGCCACCCAGGAAGGTGTCACCGTTGGTGGACAGCACTTCGAACTGGTGCTCACCGTCGACTTCGGCGATCTCGATGATGGACACGTCGAAGGTGCCGCCGCCGAGGTCGTAGACGGCGATCTTGCGGTCGCCTTCCTTCTTGTCCATGCCGAACGCAAGCGCCGCAGCGGTCGGTTCGTTGATGATGCGCTTCACTTCCAGACCGGCGATGCGGCCGGCATCCTTGGTGGCCTGGCGCTGGCTGTCGTTGAAGTAGGCCGGCACGGTGATCACGGCCTCGGTGACCGGCTCGCCCAGGTAGTCCTCGGCGGTCTTCTTCATCTTCTTCAGCACTTCGGCGGAGATCTGCGGCGGCGCCTTGCGGTCACCCTTCACTTCCACCCAAGCATCGCCGTTGTCGGCCGCGACGATGCTGTAGGGCACCATCTTGATGTCCTTCTGGACCACGTCGTCCTTGAACTTGCGGCCGATCAGACGCTTCACGGCGAACAGCGTGTTCTTGGGGTTGGTCACGGCCTGACGCTTGGCGCCGGCGCCGACCAGCACTTCGCTGTCGGTGTAGGCGACGATGGACGGCGTGGTGCGCGCGCCCTCGGCGTTCTCGATGACCTTGACCTTGTCGCCCTCGAGAATGGCCACGCAGCTGTTGGTGGTGCCGAGGTCGATACCGATGATCTTGCCCATGTTGCTTGCTCCTGTGCGGCGGGCTCGTCACCCTGCCGATACTGTCTCGTTGATCTGTGCGCGGTCAGTCACCACGCCATGTTTGTGGATATGTGGGTAGCACCGGGCTTTTCAAGGGCACCGGCAGAAATTCGCCCATGCCCCGCCCGGCACGGCTCAGCCCGCCGTGGCAACCACCACCATGGCCGGACGCAGCAGGCGACCGGACAGGGTGTAGCCTTTCTGGAACACGGCCGTGACGGTATTGGGTTCGGCCGTGGTCGAGGGCTGCATGGACACCGCCTGATGCAGCTCGGGATCGAAGGGCGCACCGATGGGGTCGACGGCATCGACGGCAAAGCGCTTCAGCGTGTCCGAGAACAGCTTGTGGGTCAGGGTCACGCCCTCGTGCAGCGCCTTCACGGCCGGATCGTCCGGCGGGGTCGCGGCCAGCGCACGCTCGAGGTTGTCGACCACCTCAAGCAGGCTGCCGGCAAACTTCTCGAGGGCGAACTTGTGAGCGGCCGTCACGTCACGCTCGGCACGACGCTGGATGTTCTGGATCTCGGCCTGGCTGCGCAGCTGCTGGTCACGCAGCTGGTTTTCCAGCTCGGCGACACGAGCCGCCAGATCGGCAGGCTGGGCCTGCTCCGGCGCCACCGCATCGGCACTGGTGTCGACGGGCTGAAGATCATCCTGGGGGGTATCGCTCATGCTGCCTCCTGTCGCGGACGGCCCTGCTCACGGCAGGCGTCGCTGAACTCGTTGAAATCGGACTGAAATGCACATGGCGACAGGCCCGGCAAATTTCAAGGGCTGAACACGCGCAGGCAGGCAATGATCGCGAAAAGCGCCGCACTGACCTATCATCGGGGCACGGATGTCATGTTGGATCTGCCATGCTCAGCCTGTTGAAAATCAGCCAGTTTGCCATTGTCGAAAATCTCGAGCTGGAGTGTTCACGCGGGTTTTCCGTGATCACCGGCGAGACCGGTGCCGGCAAGTCCATCCTCATGGATGCCCTCGGCCTGTGCCTGGGTGATCGCGCCGACGGCAGCGTGGTTCGGGCCGGCGCCGAGCGCGCCGATGTCAGCGCGCTGTTCCTGGTCGGGCACCTGCCGGATGCCATGGCCTGGCTGCGCGAACGCGAACTTGATGAAGACGACGAGTGCACGCTGCGCCGCACCTTCAGTCGCGACGGCCGCTCGCGCGCCTACATCAACGGTCGTCCCGCAACGCTGGGCGACCTGCGCGCCATCGGCGAGCGCCTGATCGACATTCACAGCCAGCACGAACACCAGACCCTGCTGCGCAAGGACAGCCACCGCCAGATGCTGGACAGCTATGCCGGCCTGCGCGCACTTGCCGACAGCACGTCAGCAGCCTGGCGCGACTGGCAGCAGGCCAGCCAGCGCCTGGCCCAGGCCGAGCAGGCTGGCGCCGACCGCAGCGCACGCCTGGAAATCGTCGAGCACCTGCTGCGTGAGCTTGAACAGCTCGCGCTGACACCCGGCGAATACGAGCGCATCGAACAGCGCCACGACACTTTGGCGCATGTCGACAGCCTGCAGCAGGCTGGCGCCCAGGCCCTGATGCTGCTTGACGAGGGCGATGGCGATACCGCCACGCGCCAGCTGCAGCGCGCCCTGCGCCTGCTTGAGGAGCACGCGCACCGGGCTCCGGCCCTGTCCGAAACCGTCGAGATGCTGCGCAGTGCGCTGATACAGATCGAGGAGGCCGCCCCTGGCCTGCGTCACTTCCTGGACACCCTGGAGGCCGACCCGGGCGAACTCGGACGCCTGGAGCAGCGCCTGGGACACTGCCACCAGCTGGCACGCAAGCATCGCGTGGCGGCAGCCGACCTGCCGGCCGTGCTGGAGGCGCTGTCCGGCGAGCGCGAACAGCTCACCGATCTGGCCGACCTGTCACGACTGGCCGCACAGGCCGCCGCCCTGGAGCAGCACTACCGGACACAGGCCGGCGACCTGCGCCGCGCACGCACGCAGGCTGCGGAAACCTTCTGCAGCGAGATCCAGACCTTCCTGCACGGACTGGGCATGGGCAATGCCCGTCTGCAGCTGGCCATGACCGCGCTCGACAAACCGTCCAGCCACGGGCTCGACGACATCGAGTTCCTGTTCAGCGCCAATCCGGGGCAACCGCTGCGTCCGCTCGGCAAGGTCGCTTCCGGCGGCGAGCTGTCGCGCCTGTCACTGGCCATCCAGGTCGTGCATGCCCGGCACTCGCCGGTACCGGTGATGGTCTTTGACGAAGTCGATGTCGGCATTGGCGGCGGCATCGCCGAGGTGGTGGGACGTCTGCTGCGCGCGCTCGGCGAGCACGCCCAGGTGTTCAGCATCACCCACCAGCCGCAGGTGGCCGCACGCGGCCATCATCATCTGCGGGTGGAAAAGCGGGTCCGTGACGGGCACACGCACAGCATCGTGGCGAGCCTGAGCCGGGCCGAACGCATCGAGGAGATTGCCCGCATGTCGGGCGGCCTCACCATCACGCCGGAAACCCTGCGTCATGCCGAGACCCTGCTGGCCGACTGAGCCGGCCCTGGGTCAGCCCGGGCTGCTGCAGCGCAGGCAGCGGCCGTAGAGGTGCAGCGAGTGGCCGGTCAGCTCGTAACCCAGTGACTTGGCCACCTCGACCTGGCGCTGCTCGATGATGTCGTCATGGAACTCGGAGACCTTGCCGCAGTCGACACAGACGATGTGGTCGTGATGCTCGCTGTCCTTGAGCTCGAACACCGAATGGCCACCCTCGAAGTGGTGCCGCTCGACAATGCCGGCCGCCTCGAACTGGGTCAGCACGCGATAGACCGTGGCAAGGCCGACATCCTCGCCGGCAGCCAGCAGCGCCTTGTAGACATCCTCGGCACTCATGTGATGAACCGGCGAACGCTCCAGCAGCTCGAGGATCTTCACGCGCGGCAGGGTGACCTTGAGGCCGGCCTTGCGCAGGTCGTGATTACTTTGCGACATCATTTCGTCTCTTCACAGGCGATACCGTATGATAGCGCGACACCGGCCCGAGCGGGCCACGACTTGACCAGAACGAAGGACACCGCGGTTCATGACCAGGAAGCTGATGATCACAACCCTGCTGGCCGCCCTGCTGGCGACCACTGGCTGCAAGAACATCTTCAAGGCCTACCGGGCCGACATCGTGCAAGGCCAGGTGGTGACCCAGGAGCAGGTCGCCCAGCTCCGTCCCGGCATGACGCCGGCCCAGGTACGCTTCGTGCTCGGCACCCCGCTGATCACCGACACCCTGAACCCGACGCGCTGGGACTATGCCTACCGCTTCCTGCCGGGCACCTATGCCCGCGCCGAAGGCCTGGAAAAGATCCCGCATCGTCGCCTGACCGTTCACTTCGCCAACGGCGTGGTGGATCGCATCGAGAAGGAAGGCGAGATTCCCGCCCGTGCCACCTCGCTGCCAGGCAGCCAGGACCGCGCCGTGCGCGCCACCGAATCCAGCGGCGAACTGACGCTGCCGGTACCCCTGCCCTGAGTCAGCCGGCGCCGGCCTGACGTCGCTTGCGCGCCTGCTCGGCGCGCAGACGCCGCGACTCCATCGGGTCGATCAGCAGCGGCCGCAGCAGGCTGATGCGATCCCCGTCCTGCACCACCACCGCCTCGGGGTCCGGGCAGCGCTCGAACCACACTCCCGCTTCAAGGCCCTGCAAAGGCCAGGTCACGATGCCGTCACGCACCAGCTCGCACTGCGCCAGCACCTGCGCCACCGTGGTGCCGGCAGGCACGTCGAGACGCTGCAGCCACTGGCGTTCCGGCAGCGCATAGACCACCTCGACGGCCAGCATCTGCGGGCTGCCGGTCATGCCGTCACCAGACTCTGCAGCCAGAAGCCGCAACCGGTCAGCAGCAGCAGCGGCGCCACCCAGCGCACCAGAATGCGCCAGCCGTTGTAGAGTCCCTCGGAGGGCAGCTTGAGCGCCTTGCGGACATGGCTGATCTTCATCACCCAGCCGACATAGATGGCCAGCACCAGCAGGTTGGCGCTCATCCACAGCGCCAGGCCGCGTGCCAGCACGGTGATGGCGTGGGGATCCAGGAAGTACCAGATCACTTCCACCAGCAGCAGTGACGGCAGCAGGATCACCGCCAGTGCCTGCACCGTCTCCAGACCCGCCGCCTCGGCAGCGGCACGCGCCGGCTGCAGCAGCAGGGTGATGGCCAGCACCGCTGCCATGGCGCCGAGCAGGGCCGCCATCAGCGGCGTGAGCAGGAACAGCAGCGACAGCATGAGAGCCAGTCCGAGGACGCGGGCAGGCAGCGGCAAGGCTTCCGGCACCTGCGTGGCGCGCTGCCAGTAGACACCCAGGCCGCCACCGCCGAGCACGGCACCAAACCAGAGTGCCGCATCCGGGGTCAGCGCCACGCCCGGCAGCACTGCCGTGAACACTGGCCGCAGCTGCCACTGCGGCCAGGGCAGCAGGGCCGTGACCAGCAGGGCCGCTACCGGCAGCAGCCAGAACACCACCGGCACGCGCGCGAGGTGACGCAGTACGCCGGCACCCAGCACCAGCACGGACAGCGCAGACCACGCGGCCTCTTCGCTGATGCCGGCAGGCAGCTCGCCCAGCGCCAGCCAGACACGCGTGAGCAGCCAGCCGCCCAGCAAGGCCACCAGCGCCGTGGCCAGCAGGCTGGCACCGAGGCTGCTCCAGGACAGCACGCGCCAGGCACGTGCGGCATCCGCCTCGCGGGTCAGCACCTGCATGCCGGTGAGCAGCGGCTTCTGCACCCGCGCGCCAAGGGCACGCTCGGCCAGCGACAGCGGCCAGGCCGCCAGCAACATGCCGGCCAGCACCGGCAACAGGGCCGCCTGCGTGCCGGGCGTGAACAGGGCCATCAGCACCCAGATCAGGGCCAGCACAGGCACACCGCGCTCCACCACCGGCACGGCAAGACGAGAAGCAAGATCAGCAGACATGGCAATTCCGGAAAACACCGCCCGAACGACGGCAACGCGGTATTTTCTGCCCTCGACGGGTGCGGCACAAGCACGCATGGCTGCGCCTTTCTGCCTATAATCGGAACATGAGCAAAGACAAGAAACCTGCCGCCACCATCGCGGTCAATCGCCGTGCCCGTCACGAGTACTTCATCGAGGACAAGTATGAGGCCGGCCTGGTCCTGCTCGGCTGGGAAGTGAAATCGCTGCGCGCCGGCAAGTGCAATCTCACCGACGCCTACATCCTGCTCAAGAACAACGAGGCCTGGGTGATCGGCATGCACATCACGCCGCTGCTGGCCGCCTCCACCCATGTCGTTGCCGACCCCACCCGCACCCGCAAGCTGCTGCTCAAGCAGCGCGAGATCCAGCACCTGATCGGGGATGTGCAGCAGAAGGGGCACACCTGCGTGCCGCTGTCGATGTACTGGAGCAGCGGTCGCGCCAAGCTCGAGATCGCCGTGGTGAAGGGCAAGCAGCTGCACGACAAGCGCGAGACCGAGAAGAATCGTGACTGGGCCCGCGAAAAGGCCCGGGTCATTCGCAACGGCGGCTGACCTGCCGGGATCTCCGGTCAGGCCAGACCGCCCGCACGATCTCAGACCGTGCGCATGAACAGACGGATCAGCTTGCGCGTCAGGTCGGTATAGGGCGGGAAGAACATGCGCGCGAGCATGATGCGCGTGCGCACCACGGCCCGTTCGTGCGAGAACGCCTTGAAGCCGTGGTGGCCGTGGGCACTGCCGATGCCGGAATTGTTGACGCCGCCGAACGGCAGGTTGCCGTGCAGGAACTGCACCACGCAGTGGTTGATGCAGGCTCCACCCGAGGTGGTCTGCTTCATGACACGGTCTATGTTGGCGTTGTTGCGACTCCAGACGTACAGGGCCAGCGGCTTGGCATCAGCATTGATGCGCGCGATGACCTCGTCGAGATCGGTATAGGCAAACACCGGCAGCAGCGGCCCGAAGATCTCCTCGCGCATGATGTCAGCCTCGCCCGGGATGCCCTCCAGCAGGGTGGGGGCAATGAAGCGGTCGGCGACATCCACCGTGCCGCCAGCCAGCACCCTGGCGCCCTTGGCCACGGCATCGTCGAGCAGATGGCGCACACGACCGGTGTGACGTTCGTTGACCACCCGGGCCAGACAGTCGCTGCTCTGCGGCGACTCGCCATAGACCTCGCGCAGAACACGCTGGCAGGCCTGCACGAAGGCATCCTTCACCGAGGCATGCACGAACAGGTGGTCAGGCGCGATGCAGGTCTGGCCGTTGTTGGTGAACTTGGCCCAGAGAATGTTCTTCGCCGCCAGCTCCAGGTCGGCGGTTTCATCCACGATGGTCGGCGACTTGCCACCCAGCTCCAGGGTGACGCTGGTGAGATGCCTGGCAGCGGCAGCCATGACCACCTTGCCGATGGCCGGCGAGCCGGTGAAGAAGATGTGATCGAAGGGCAGCTCGAGCAGGGCCTGGGCCACCGAGGCATCGCCCTCGACCACCGCCACCTCGTCGGGCGTGAACAGCTCGGAGACGATGCGCGCGATCACGCGAGAGGCTGCCGGCGTCATTTCCGAGGGCTTGATGATGACCGTGTTGCCGGCCGCGATGGCCGAGACCAGCGGCCCCAGACTGAGGTTCACCGGATAGTTCCAGGGCGACATGATGAGGCAGCGGCCACGCGGCTCGTACTGCATGTAGCCGGACGTGCCGATCATCATGCGTGACGGCCACACCTTCTGCGGCGCCATCCAGCCCTTGAGGTTGCGCATGGCGTCGTTGCACTCGGCCACCACCGGCAGGACCTCGGTAAGCTCGACCTCGGCCGGCGGCTTGCGGAAGTCATCCCAGCCGGCCTGCACGATGGCCTCGCGATTGGCGATCAGGGCATCACGCAGACGCAGCAACTTGGCCTTGCGCTCGGTGACGGTGGACGTGCGCAGGCGGATGGCGGTGTCGCGCTGGCCGGCAAACAGGGTGGCGATGTCAGCAGTCATCAGGGCTCCTCAGGTTCTAATTTTTGTTGGATATGCCTCACCTTAGTGCAGGCTGGCACGCACTACAAGTGGCCGTCTGCTGCAGGCAACGCATGACAGTCTGCTGCCGGCGGCGTATAGTGAAGATGCTGTGGGGATGACATGGCTTCGACGCTGGTGATGAAGCCCGCAGGTGCATGCGGAGAGTGGAGTGCCTCTCCTGAATCAACATTCCAAAAAATAGTCGCAAACGACGAAAACTACGCACTGGCCGCCTAAAAACCCGGCCTACGACCGAACCTGCATGCCGGTATGCGGGGGACGTCGGCGCAAAAAATACCGGATCGCTGGAAGGCTTGTCTCGCGCCGACCCGCTAAAACCTCAGAGACTCGCTGTTCACGCCCTGTCGCTCGGGCCGTGACCGGTCAAATCAGTAGAGACGACTAAGCATGTAGATCCGAGGGTCGAGTGCTGGCGGACGCGGGTTCGATCCCCGCCATCTCCACCACCTCAGCGACCGGAGCGATCCGGTCAACCGAAAGCCCGCCTGGCCAGTCCCGCGCGGGCTTTTTGTTGCGTTGCCGGCAGCCATAGCGGCGGCTGGCAGCGCACGACATACCAACAACAACATACTGAGACCGGCATGACTTCTGCTCCGCAAATCCCCCGCTACACGCTGCGTCGCGGCCTGCGTTCCTTCTTCATCGGCAGCCTGCTCGGCCTGCTGCTGATGCTGATGTTCTCTTCGGCCTCGATACCCTTCGTGGGCACCGCCTGGCGCCAGGCCGACGCGGCCGAGGACGCGTTCAAGGCGGATGCCGGTCGTGACCGGGCTGCCGACTGCCGGGCTGCCAATGCGGTTGCCCGCGCCTGGCAGGAAGCCGGCTACCCGAAAAAGCACGAGACCTGGCTGCAGCGTGCAGACGGCCTCTGCAACACCCCTGCCCTGCCCGACTGAGCCGTCACGTCTGACCGGGCACACGCCGCCCGGCCCGGCCGGTCAGCGCGATGACGGGCTGACCGGCAACGGCTGATCGAGCCGGAAGCGGCGACGCAGAATGCGGTCCAGCAGCCGGCGCGGCAGACCGTAACGCAGGAACGGCAGCAGCGTGCTGCCGCTGCCGATGCGCACATAGGCCGGCGGATGCTCGGCGAGCAGGGCGTCGGCCATGGCGGCGACGAACTCGCTGGCCGGCGTGGCATGCTGCTGCGAGGCGTTTGCGCGTGCCGCAATGGCGTCGCGCACCGGGGCATAGAGCGAATCATCCGGCAGCCACGCGTGCACCTCGCGGCTGGCATTGGCGCCGAACTCGGAGGCGATGGCCCCTGGCTGCACCACCATGACCTGCACGTTGAACGGCGCCAGCTCCAGACGCAGGGCATCGGACAGGGCATGCACCGCCGCCTTGGTGGCGCAGTAGGCGCCGGAGAACGGGGTCACCAGCACACCGGAAACACTGCCGACATTGACCACCAGACCGCGACCGCGCGACGCCATGGCGGGCACAAGAGCCTGCGTCATCGCCAGCAGACCGAACACGTTGGCATCGAACTGGTGCCGCAGGCGTTCGTCGGGCATGTCCAGCAACGGCCCCATGGCGCCATAGCCGGCATTGTTCACCAGCACGTCGACGGCCAGGCCCTGCGCATCCAGCCAGGTCATCAGACGGTCACGACTGTCTGCCAGCGTCACGTCAAGCGCATGTACCTGCAGCCCGGCCGCTGCCAGCTCGGCGAGGTCGTCGCGACGGCGAGCGGTGGCGATGACGGTCTCGCCACGGCGATGCAGCTCGCGGGCCAGGGCCTGGCCAATGCCGCTGGAACAGCCGGTGATGAGGATGGTGCGTGGCATGTCGTCGATCTCCCGAGGGGCTATGGCGCACGTTGATACCACGCGACCGGCCTATTGTCTTGCGTCGGATTGCCAAGCGCGCCGGCACGCAGTAGCTTCGGCGACGATCTGAATAGGGAGAAAGACATGACACTGGCATTGAACCAGTTCGGCCTGCGTCCGCTGGAGGCCGACAGCACCGTTTCCCGGCACGGCATGGGCCGTCGCCAGTTCCTGGTCAGCTCGCTGGCCACCGGCTTTGCGCTGGCATCCAGTCCGGTGCTGGCACAGGCCATCAAGACCGACAGCAAGGGCCTGGTGGCCGGCGAGGTCAGCGTGCCGGTGGCTGGCGGCAGCATCCCCGCCTACCGCGCGGCGCCGGCCAAGGCCGGCAAGTACCCGGTCATCCTGGTGATCCAGGAGATCTTCGGCGTGCACGAGTACATCAAGGATGTCTGTCGCCGCCTCGCCCACCTCGGCTACTACGCCATCGCTCCGGAGCTGTTCGCGCGCCAGGGTGATGTCTCGAAACTGAACGACATCGGCGAGATCTTCAGTCAGGTGGTCAGCAAGGTGCCGGATGCCCAGGTTTTCGCCGACCTCGACGCCAGTCTCGCCTTTGCCCGCGCCTCGGGTCGCGCCGACAGCCAGCGCGCCGGCGTCATCGGATTCTGCTATGGCGGCCGCATGACCTGGCTGTATGCCCGTCACAACCCGTCCATCAAGGCCGGCGTGTCGTATTACGGCCTGCTCGGCGGCCAGAAGTCGGAAATCAAGCCGGCAGATCCGCTGGATGTCGCCAGCGAGATCAAGGCACCGGTGCTGGGCCTGTACGCCGGCAGCGACGCCTATGTGCCGGACGAGCAGGTCGAGCGCATGCGCGCCGCTCTGCAGCAGTCCGGCTCAGGCTCGGACATCGTGGTGTTCCCGGGCCTGAACCACGGCTTCCATGCCGACTACCGGCCGACCTACGACAAGGCTGCCGCGAACTACGCCTGGAAGCTGACGCGGAACTGGTTCCGCGATCACGGGCTCTGAGCCGGGTCAGGCCGACAGCCCCTGCAGACTGATGCCGGGGCTGAACGGCTGCGCCAGGATCCACAAGCCGCTGACGGTGAAGGCCACCATCAGCAGCAGCAACGGCAGCTGGCTGCGCAAGGCAAGGCGCACGCTGCCAAATAGCCGCAATGCCTCGACATGAGCGATCCAGACGCTGGCGACGTGACCGGCGACAATCAGCACCACCTGCAGATGCCAGACCGTACCGGCCTCCAGGGTCACCGGCACGCGCAGCAGCCCGGCAGTGCCGAACAGGTTCCACCCCCGCCCCAGGGGATCGGACAGCAGTGGCAGGAGCTGGGTGCCCTGGCTGACCAGCAGGGCCAGGTAGTGGCTGAGGTGATAGACCAGCACGATGGGCAGCAGGCTGAAGGCGAAGCGCAGCGCCAGCTCGCGTACGCCCAGGGCACTCGCGGTCAGCCGGCGCATCCAGACCATGCAGGCCATGAACAAGCCCAGATAGACAAACGCTGAAAGCAGCAGCCACAGGGTCTGCCAGAGCAGATACAGGTCCAGCAGCAGCGGGTAGTGGCGCACCAGTGGCGGTGTCAGCCAGCCACCGAACAGCGCCAGGCCGTCGCGCCAGAACAGGCTGACCCAGAACGCCGTCTCGTGCAGACCGTCAAAGCTGGTCGCCGCCAGCATGAACAGCAGGAACACCAGCAGCGACAGCGAATCGCAGCGGTAGCGCAGCAGGTCCTGTCCGGGCAGTTGCCAGCGGCCGTCACGGCGGCAGGAGAGCAGCCCGATCAGCCGCAGGAAGACGCTGAAGCACTCGCCATGACGCAACCAGGCTGCACTGCCGAACGCGGCACAGCCCGCCACGGTCAGCACGGTGTAGCCCAGCAGCAGCCAGGCCAGGGTGACTGGCAGCACATGCGCGAACAGCTCGGCCCAGATCACCGCCATGTACAGCAGCAGTGCCGGCCAATAGCCCAGCCAGTCCGGGTAGCGCCAGCGGCCCTGCTGCCATCCCCGGTGGCGCCGACCCAGCCACTGCCCCAGCACATGCCAGGGGTTGGCGCGATCGTTGCCGTTGCCGATGAGTGCCGTCAGGTAGGTGGTGCCGAGCAGGAAGATGACCCAGAACCAGGTCATGCTGATGTTGGCGTAGGGATTGCGCGACCCCATGAGGCCGGCCGCCACCGAAACGACCAGGCCGGCCAGGCTGATGCTCTGCCAGAGTCGCCAGCCAGCACCCCGGAGTGGCGGGACATCCGCCGGCAGCGGCACGGGCGCGGACTGCGCGACGGCCGGGGCTCGGGCCAGCCAGGCAGCCACCAGGAAAGACAGCACGAGTGCGGCGGCCGCACCGTAGCTGTAGAGCCAGAATGGCACCGGCAAGGCATAGGTCTTGCCGAAGGAGTGCGCGCTGGCCAGCGCAGGCAGCAGGCCCGGGGCGGCCATCAGCAGCAGGCCAAGGACATGGCGGACGGCAGACCTCACCGGGGCTGGACCTCCAGCACGGTCAGCGGCAGATGGGCACGGTGCAGCTCGACCTCGAAACGCCCGCTGCGGGTCAGGTCCAGCTCCAGCGTCCGGGACTGATTCGCCACCAGCGCCAGGTGCAGCTCGTAGCCATGGATGTGGAGTTCGTCGTCACGGTCGCTACGCACCTGGAGGCGCAGACGTTCACCGGCGCGGGCGCTGACCCGGTCCGGTCCGTGCACACGGCGACCCTCCTGCACCTGCCACGCGACCACGCGCAGGACGGGCCCTGCCGGAGCAGCCGGCACCGGCTCCGCCGCGGGTGCCAGCCAGTACCAGAGCAGGACCAGCGCGACACCGGCAGCGAGCAGGAAAAGCAGCGCCTGGCCTGGGTGCCGGTGCTCAGCGCTGGCGGTTGGCAAGCGCGCGCTCCCACATCTGCAGATAGACCTCGGCGGAGCGGTAGAGTGGCGTCAGCGCCTCGCGGCCGCCCTCGAGACGCACCTCCTCGACCCAGTCGGCAATCAGGCCGTAATGCGCCTGGCCATCGCGGTCGGTGTCGTAGACGCGCTCGCCGGAGCGCTGGCGCTCGAACACCACGGGCTTGATGCCGTTGAAGTCGCTGCCCCAGTCAGCCCCCGAGAACAGGGTGAAGGGGTAGCTGACCGGACGCGCATCACGGCCGCGCGGATCCGCCTGGGCACCCATGCCATTGGTGTCGGCGCCAAAGCCGAAGGCGAAGGCATGCGAGGTGCCGCTGGCGGCATGCGCGGCGCGCGCCTTGTTCAGCGAAGACACGAAGCCCTTGCCGTTGCCCTTGTAGTCGTAGATCAGACCACCGAGACGGAAGATGTCACGTGCCTGCGTCATGGAGATGCCGCCATGGCCGCCATGGGTCGAGGTCAGCGGGTAGTTGCGTGCGCGCGCCATGTCGATGACCTCGCTCTTCATCTTCAGCTCGAGGTGGTCGAGATCGATGATCATGCCGCGATCCATCATGCGTTCGATGGCATAGCGCCCGACCGGGGTGATGCTGCGGGCATTGCACTGGCGCTTGCTGGACTTGTAGACCGGTGCGGTGCCGCCCGCGAGCTGGCGCAGCAGGGTGCTCAGCGGGTCATCGTTGTCAAAGGCGCCGGGCACCGTGGTCATGATGGCGCCCGCTTCGTAGAAATAGTCATCCTCCGGACAGTCGTAGGTCTGCCAGAACTGGCCGGTATCGAGCTTGTTGCCGAAGTTCAGCACCAGCCCGTCGAAGATGCCGTTGCCGCCGAGGGCATTGTCGAACTCATGCACCGGAAACAGCTGACGCACCCCCAGCGCATGCAGACGTTCCAGCTGGGCGTCGACCGTGGCCGGGTCGCAGCCCTGGGTCTCGGGCAGCACCGGGAGCAGACCGTAGCGCACCGTGCAGTTGAACAGGTGCGAGATCTCCACGCCCAGCACCACGGCCAGCTTGCCCTGGGCGATGACCTGGCGCGCCTCGGCCGGGGTCGTCACCAGACGGAACCAGCCCTTGCCGGGACCGCCCTCCTGGGCATCGATGTAATCCTGCAGGTCACGCATGGTCTGCACCTGCGCGGTCGCCGAGTCCATTTCATTGCAGCGTGGCGTGCGCCCCTTGAGCGTGCTGTTGAGGGTGCACAGCACCTCGTTCTCGACCAGCTCGTTGACCATGATGCGCAGGCCGGCCTTCCAGGCCCGCTCCACCCACTTGTAGTACATGCCCTCGTGGGTGAGCGCATGCGCGGCCGGCCAGCTCACGAAGGTCGGCCAGCCCTGGGTGTCGTGACTGGCGAGCGGGTCGGTGGCATAGAGGTTGCCGACCAGGTCTTCGCGACCGTCCTCGCCATGACGCTCCTTGCAGTCACCCAGGGCATGAGCGACGCCGAAGCGGTGGAAGGGGTTGCCGTAATGCGCGCCACCGAGGAAATCGGTCGCGCTGATGTGCACATGGGCATCGGCAAAGCCCAGCACCGCACCCCCAGGCAGGGTGCCGCTGAAGCTGTCACCGCGCGCATTGACGGTGATCTCGGGATAGGCCGTGCAACCCGTGGCGGGCTCGAAGCGGAACAGCGATGGCGTGGTGGACAGGATCAGCCTGCCCGTATCGGGCGCCACCGCGAGAAAGCGCTGGTCCGACTGGGGCCGGAGACGAAAGCCGCTGCGTCCGTCGCCATCGACATGCCAGTCACTTGCATCCGAGGGTGCTGGCGCGGGTGACACCGTGTCGCCGGCACGCATCAGCGACCCATCCCGGGCGGACAGCAGGTAGCGCCCCAGGGCCGTGGGCTTGAGATAGAACGGCTCGGCGCTGTCCGCGCCAGTGGCGGTGGCGACATAGCGCTGATCGCCGTCGCGCGCCACCAGACGGCCACCGACCTCGCGCAGGCGGTAGCAGCCGTTGGCCATGTCATGGCGGGTCTGGGGCGTGGTGACCTGGCGTGGTGCCACGGTGTCGCCGGTGCTGGAGCCGGTGTCGTCGGAGCCGCCACAGGCGGCAAGCAGGCCGGCGCTGGCGAGCACCAGCAGCAGGGCATGACGTGCGGATGTCCCGGATCGGGTCATGGCGCATCCCTCATTGTTTTTTTATTGTTGTGAGGCGCGTCGGCATCAGCCGCGCTGGGCCCAAGCATGCGCTCGTGGCGTCCTGTCGGCAAGAAGGAGGAACAGCTGCGCACCAGCAGGGGGCGTCCGCATGCGCTATCATGCGCACCCGTATGCGGAACCTCTGTCATGTCCTTTGCCGATCTCGGCCTGCTTCCCGAACTGCTGCGCGCAGTCGAGGAGACCGGCTACACCACTCCGACCCCGATCCAGCAGCAGGCCATTCCGGTCGTGCTTTCCGGTCGTGACCTGCTCGCTGCCGCCCAGACCGGCACCGGCAAGACGGCCGGCTTCACCCTGCCCCTGCTGCAACGTCTGCACACCCAGAAGCCGCTGCATCCCGGCCAGAAGGCCCGCATCCGCGCCCTGGTGCTGACCCCGACCCGGGAGCTGGCCTCGCAGGTCGGCGAAAGCGTGGAGACCTACGGCAAGTACCTGAAGCTGTCGTCGATGGTCATGTTCGGTGGCGTCAACATCAATCCGCAGACCGCTCGCCTGCGTCAGCGTCTGGACATCCTGGTGGCCACCCCGGGCCGCCTGCTTGATCACGCCGGGCAGGGCCACATCGACCTCGGCGGCGTCGAGCTGCTGGTGCTGGACGAGGCCGACCGCATGCTCGACATGGGCTTCATCCGCGACATCCGCCGCGTGCTCGCGCTGCTGCCCAAGCAGCGCCAGAACCTGCTGTTCTCGGCGACCTTCGCCAGCGAGATCCGCGACCTGGCGCGCGGCCTGCTGGACAACCCGGCCGAGGTCTCGGTGACACCGCCGAACACCACGGTCGAGCGCATTCGCCAGCGCGTCTATCCGGTCGATCGCGATGCCAAGAAGGCGTTGCTGGAGACCCTGATCCGCCAGGGTGACTGGTCGCAGGTGCTGGTGTTCACGCGCACCAAGCACGGCGCCAACCGCCTGGCCGAAGGCCTCGACAAGGACGGCATTCCGGCCATGGCGATTCATGGCAACAAGAGCCAGAGCGCGCGCGAGAAGGCGTTGAGCGAGTTCAAGGCCGGCCGCCTGCGCGTGCTGGTGGCCACCGACATCGCGGCCCGCGGCATCGACATCGACGGCCTGCCGCATGTGGTCAACTACGAGCTGCCCAACGTGCCCGAGGACTACGTGCATCGCATCGGACGTACCGGGCGTGCCGGCGCCGGCGGCGAGGCCTGCTCGCTGGTCTGCGTCGACGAGCACAAGCTGCTGCGCGACATCGAGCGCACCATCAAGCTGAAGATCGAGCAGGTGGTGGTGCCGGGCTTCGAGCCGGACCCGAACGCCAAGCCGGAACCGCTGCGCAAGACACCACCGCCGCGCGCGCCACGTGCCGACAAGCCGACGCGGGCGCAGAATGCGCCGGCAGCGGCCAGACCGGCGCGTGCGCAGCAGAAGCCGGCATCCGGCTCAGGCAACGCTCCCGGTGGCGATGGCGGGCAGCCGGCACGCCGTCGCCGGCCACGAGGCGGCAACGGAAATGGCGGCGGCTCGCAGGGTGGTGGCGGGCGCAACGGCGGCAACAGCGGACGCGCCTCGCTGTAAGCCCTGATCAGGGCCCTGGAACCAGCCCGGACCCGGACTGCTGGCGCTGGCTCAGAAGTGGTAGCCGACGTTCAGCGTGCACACCAGGGGATCGATGTGCAGCGTGCCGATGCGCGCGCCATTGACCCGTGCCTCGCTGTCGATGTCGATGTAACGGATGTCGGCCCCGAGGCTGATGCGTGGTGTCACCGGGATGTCCACGCCAACCTGTCCCGCCAGGCCGGCCGAGTTCTTCAGCGTCAGGTCGGCGCCACGAATCTGCTCATCCATGAACAGGGTGTAGTTGACCCCTGCCCCGACATAGGGGCGAATCGCGGCCTCCGGGGCGAAGTGGTACTGCAGTGACAGCACCGGCGGCAGATGCTTCACCGATGCCACCTCGCTGCCGTTGATGGCGACATCCTGCTTGAAGGGCGCCGCTGCCAGCACATCGACGGCAATCTGCGGCGTGATGAAATACGCCACGTTGAAGCTCATGCCCAGCCCATGCTCGACATCGACATCTCCCGCCAGGGTTCGGCTGTGATCACTGTCCGGTGCCACGTCACTGACACCCAGACGAACCAGCCAGGGCGAGGCAGGTGCTGCTTGGGCGACAGAAGCGAGGCTCAGCCCCAGGGCCAGGGCGAGAACGGACGGGACGAAAGAAACAGGCATGCTCATGTGCAGGCTCCGCAGGCAAGTGATGTGCGAGGCCGTCAGCACGGCCACTGACGATCAGCCTACCCGCTGCCGCGCGCCGGCGCGCCGAGGCCGCGTGCCGGAACTTGCGCCAGATCAAGTTCACCGGCGAATGTCCGCCAGCAACGAAAAGGCCGGCAGTCTCCTGCCGGCCTTTCGCCCACACAACCCGTCTGCTTACTGCTTGCCGGCCTCGTAGCCGGCCTTGGCATCATCCACCATCTCGTCGCCGGCAGCCTTGACGCCAGCAGCCGCCTCCTCACCCGCCTGGACGGCATTGCCGGCCGCTTCGCCGACCGAATGGGCGGCGCTGGAGGCGGCATCACCGGTGGCTTCGGCGGCATCGCCCACGGCCTCACCGGCCTGCTCCATGGAAGCAGCGGCATCATCAGTCATCTGCTCGGCTTCCTTCTTGGAGCAACCGGTCAGCGCGATGCTGCCCACCACGACAGCGAGCGAAAGGGTCTTGATATCGATCTTCATGAGTCCGCATCCTCTGTTGCCCTGACGGGCTTCCTGATTTCGGGGGTACCGCGAAATCACCTTGCCACCATGGAGGACGGGCGCCAACGTCTTTCAGACGTCCTGCCACCAGGGGTAAACCGGCGGCATGGCGCTGGCCTTGCCGGCATACTGCGGATCACGTTTCTCGAGGAAGGAGCGCACGCCCTCCTTGCCGTCTTCCAGACTGGTGTAGAACATGGCCAGGGAGTCGATGCGGTGCGCCTCCAGCGGATGCGGCTGAGCCGCATTGCGGTAGAGCATCTGGCGAGCGAAGGCGACCGCCACCGGTGACTTGTTGACGCTGAACTTGCGTGCCAGCTCGTATGCGGCCGGCAGCAGCTCGTCCGGCGCATGCACCGAGCGCACCAGCCTGCCCGCCAGCGCCTGTTCGGCGGTCAGGATGTCACCGCTGTAGACCCACTCCAGCGCCTGCTGGATGCCGACGATGCGCGGCAGGAACCAGCTCGAGCAGGCCTCGGGCACCACGCCAATCTTGCCGAAGACAAATCCGATGCGAGCCTTTTCGGAGGCCAGACGGATGTCCATCGCCAGCGTCATGGTCGCGCCTATGCCCACGGCCGGGCCGTTGATGGCACCGATCACCGGCTTCTTGCAGTCGTAGATGGCCAGCGTCACGCGCCCGCCGGTGTCACGCACGCCACGCGCGATGGCCTCGTCATGCAGGCGCTCGTGCATGTCGGCCACGGTCGGCCGCTGCGTCTCGTCGAGACCGAAGACGTTGCCGGGCACCGACAGGTCCATGCCGGCACAGAAGGCGCGCCCGCTGCCGGTGACCACGATGGCGCGCACGTCATCGTCCTCGCTGGCACGTCGAAAGGCATGTTCGAGCTCGTCGGCCATCTCGACCGTGAAGGCATTGAGCTGATCGGGACGGTTCAGGGTCAGCGTGAGGATGTGGTCATCGACACGCCAGTCGAGCGTGGTGTAGGTCATGGTCGCGGCTCATCGGACGGGAGTCAGGTTTGTAGCGGGTTGAAGACCGGACGACAAGTGTCAGAAAAGCGGGCGACGTCTGTCATAATACTGCCACTTTTCTGTCATGTGAGTCTCAGCGTGGAACACAAGCACATCAAGCACATGGAAAAGGCCATGGAAAAAAGCCGCATCGAGCAGGTGCGCTTCGGTCTCGGCCTGATCTTCATTCTCGGCATCATGCTCTACACCGCCAGCCAGTCCGGTGGCGAAGTCAGCATCACGCTGGTGATTGCCGCCATGGTTGGCGGTTACATGGCCATGAACATCGGCGCCAACGATGTCGCCAACAACGTCGGCCCGGCGGTCGGCTCGCGCGCCCTCACGCTGGGCAGCGCCCTGGTCATCGCTGCCATCTTCGAGGCAGCCGGCGCCATCATCGCCGGTGGCGAGGTGGTCGGCACCATCCGCAGCGGCATCATCAACCCGGCCCTGATTCCCGACACCGACACCTTCGTCTGGATCATGATGGCCGCCCTGATGGCGGGTGCGCTCTGGCTCAACATCGCCACCGCCACCGGCGCCCCGGTATCGACAACGCACTCCATCGTCGGCGCCGTGCTGGGTGCCGGCATCGCCGCCAGCGGCACGGAGATCGTGAACTGGGGCAAGATGGGCGAGATCGCCATGAGCTGGGTCATTTCCCCGGTCATGGGCGGCATCGTTGCCGCCGGCTTTCTCTACCTGATCAAGCGCAGCATCACCTACCAGACCGACATGATTGGCGCCGCCCGCCGCGTGGTGCCCTGGCTGGTCGCGCTGATGGCCTGGACCTTCACCACCTACCTGCTGCTCAAGGGCCTCGGCAAGATCATGAAGGTGTCGGTCATGGACGCCTCGCTCTATGGCCTGGCCATGGCTGTCGCGGTGTTCTTCTTCCTGCGCTGGCGCCTGGCCCAGCCGGATCGTGTCCTCGCGGAAGGCAAGCAGGGCGTGAACAGCCTGTTCACCATCCCGCTGATCTTCGCGGCCGCCCTGCTCAGCTTTGCCCATGGCTCCAATGACGTGGCCAACGCCATCGGCCCGCTGGCGGCCATCGTCGATGTCTACACCACCGGCGCCGGCAGCGTGCATGCCGATGCGCCGATTCCGCTCTGGGTCATGCTCATCGGCGCCCTCGGCATCGCCCTCGGTCTCGCGCTCTACGGTCCCAAGGTGATCAGGACCATCGGCACCGAAATCACCGAGCTCGACCAGATGCGCGCCTACTGCATCGCGATGTCGGCCACCATCACGGTCATCATCGCCAGCCAGATGGGCATGCCGGTCAGCTCCACGCACATCGCCGTGGGTGGCGTGTTCGGTGTCGGTTTCCTGCGCGAGTACCTGAAAAAGAATTACGACCGCATGATGGCCGAGATCAAGGCGCACCACCCCGAGGGCGACCAGGAGGCCATTGAGGCGTTCATCTCGCGCTTTGCCCGCGCCGACATCGCCACCAAGGACGCCATGCTGCGCGACCTCAAGGCCCGCGCCAAGATCGACCAGGACCCTGCGCACTTCTCCAAGCTGGAGCGCAAGGGCCTGCGCAAGGTCTACCGTCATGAGCTGGTCAAGCGCTCGCAGCTGATGCGCATCGCCGCCGCCTGGGTCATCACGGTGCCGGCAACGGCCGTGATGGCCGCCCTGATCTTTTTCATGATCCGTGGCATGGTAGCCTGACCAGCTGCCGCCCGCCCGTGCCGGCACATGCTGGCACGGGCCTTGCTTCGTGGACGGGTACTCTCTGTACAGAGGTCCTGCATCGTGTCGATCCATGTCGCGCTGAATCATGTCACGCACTACCGCTACGACCGCCCTGTCCAGCTCGGTCCGCAGACCATACGCCTGCGCCCGGCGCCGCATTGCCGCACCCGCATCCTCTCCTACAGCCTGCGCGTGACACCGGCCGAGCACTTCATCAACTGGCAGCAGGACCCGCAGGCCAACTACCTGGCGCGCCTGGTGTTCCCGGAAAAGACCCGGGAGTTTCGCGTCGAGGTCGATGTGGTGGCGGAAATGACCGTCATCAACCCCTTCGACTTCTTTCTCGAACCGCAGGCCCAGCAATGGCCCTTCGACTATGACGACGAGGCGCTGCAGCGTGAGCTGGCGCCCTATTGCGTGGCACAGCCGCTGACACCTGCACTGTCGCGCTACATCCTGGCCGTGCCGGAGACACCGCGCAGCACCATCGACTTTCTGGTCGAGATCAACCAGCGCATCTATCAGGATGTGAAATACCTGATCCGTATGGAGCCGGGTGTGCAGACGCCGGAGGAAACCCTGACCTCCGGCTCCGGCTCCTGCCGCGACTCGGCCTGGCTGATGGTGCAGGTGCTGCGTCACCTTGGCCTCGCGGCACGCTTCGTGTCCGGCTACCTGATCCAGCTCACCGCCGACGTCAAGGCACTGGACGGCCCCTCCGGTCCGACTGCCGACTTCACCGATCTGCATGCCTGGTGCGAGGTCTACCTGCCGGGTGCGGGCTGGGTCGGCCTCGACCCGACCTCGGGCCTGTTTGCCGGTGAAGGCCACCTGCCGCTGGCCTGCAGCCCCGAGCCATCGTCTGCCGCACCCATCAGCGGCGGCCTCGATGCCTGCGAATGCGTGTTCGAGCATGAGATGTCGCTGAGCCGGCTGCAGCAGGCACCCCGCGTCACCCGCCCGTGCACCCCCGAGCAATGGCAGGCGATCGAGGCCCTGGGCAACGCCATCGACACCGATCTGCAGGGCATGGACGTGCGCCTGACCATGGGCGGCGAGCCCACCTTCGTGGCCGTCGATGACCCCGATGGCGAGGAATGGAACACCGCCGCCCTGGGCCCGACCAAGCGTCTGCGTGCCGCCGAGCTGTTTCACCGCCTGCGCCGGCATTACGCCCCGCAGGGCCTGGTGCACTTCGGCCAGGGCAAGTGGTATCCCGGTGAGCAGCTGCCACGCTGGGCGCTGAACTGCTACTGGCGCAAGGATGGCCAGCCGATCTGGCTGGATGCCTCGCTGCAGGCCGACGAGCACAGCCAGTACGGCGCCGATGCCGGACTCGCCGCCGAGTTCCTGCATGAGGTCAGCCGGCGCCTGGGGCTGAGCGGCGACAGCATATTCCCGGCCTACGAAGACACCCTCTACCACCTCTGGCGCGAGCGTCGTCTGCCGGCCAACGTGGACCCGACGGATGCCCGCCTCGACGACCCGCTGGAGCGTGACCGGCTGGCGCGCGTGTTCAGCCAGGGTCTCGGGCACGTGGTCGGTCATGTGCTGCCGCTGGCACGCACCCCGGACGGCCGCGCCTGGCAGACCGGATCGTGGTTCCTGCGCAGCGAACACTGCCATCTGGTGCCTGGCGACTCGCCCCTGGGCTACCGTCTGCCGCTGGACTCGCTGCCATGGGTCAGCCGCAGTGACTACCCCTACATCCATCAGCCCGACCCGAGTCGGCAGGGACCGCCTCTGGCGGATGCCGACGATCTGCGCCGCCGGATCAGCGAGCCGCTGCGACAGACCGCCAGCGCCTACCGCACGCGTCAGGTCAGCATGGCCGTACACGAGGCACACCCACCGGCCCGAGGCACATCGGCCCCGGGGATCACCCGCACCAGCCTCTGTGCCGAGCCACGCGACGGGCGCCTGTATCTGTTCATGCCGCCGCTGGCCGAGCTTGATGACTACCTGGAACTGGTGGCCGCCATCGAGGCCACGGCCGCACAGCTGCAGCACCCGGTCATCCTGGAGGGCTACGAGCCACCACGTGATGCACGCCTGGAAAAGTTCAGCGTGACTCCCGATCCGGGCGTGATCGAGGTCAACATTCACCCGGCAGGGTCATGGCAGGAGCTGGTCGAACGCACCACGCATCTGTACGAGTCGGCACGCGAGACGCGCCTGAGCACGGAGAAGTTCATGGTCGACGGGCGTCACACCGGCACCGGCGGCGGCAACCACTTCGTGCTTGGCGGCGCCACGCCGGCCGACTCGCCCTTCCTGCGCCGTCCCGATCTGCTGCGCAGCCTGATCAGCTACTGGCACAACCATCCGTCCCTGTCCTATCTGTTCTCGGGCCTGTTCATCGGACCGACCTCGCAGGCACCACGCGTGGACGAGGCGCGCAACGATGCGCTCTACGAGCTGGAGACCGCATTCCGGCAATTCCCGGCTGCCGGCGAGAGCTGCCCGCCCTGGCTGGTCGATCGCCTGCTGCGCAACCTGCTGGTGGATGTCACCGGCAACACCCATCGCGCCGAGTTCTGCATCGACAAGCTGTATTCGCCGGATGGCCCCGGCGGCCGCCTCGGCCTGCTCGAACTGCGCGCCTTCGAGATGCCACCGCACGCGCAGATGTCGCTGGCGCAGCAGCTGCTGCTGCGCGGACTGGTCGCGCGTTTCTGGCAGAAACCCTATGCCCCGGCGCGACTGACGCGCTGGGGTAGCGAACTGCATGACCGCTTCATGCTGCCGCACTTCGTGCAGCAGGACTTCAATGACGTCATCCGCGACATGCAGGAAAGCGGTTACGACTTCCAGGCTGACTGGTTCGATGCCCACCTCGAATTCCGCTTTCCGCGCCTCGGCGACCTTGCCGTGCAGGGCATGACGGTGGAGCTGCGCCACGCCCTGGAGCCCTGGCATGTCATGGGCGAGGAAAGCGCCGGCGGCGGCAGCGTGCGCTACGTCGACTCGTCCGTCGAACGTCTGCAGGTGAAAGCCACCGGCATGGCCCCGGATCGCTACGTGCTGACCTGCAACGGCGTGCCCGTGCCGCTGCAACCGACCGGGCAGGTCGGCGAGTTTGTCGCCGGCGTGCGCTACCGGGCCTGGCAGCCGCCGTCCTGCCTGCACCCGACCATCGGCGTGCATGCCCCGCTCATCTTCGACCTTGTCGACACCTGGTCGCAGCGTGCGCTGGGCGGCTTCCAGCACCATGTCATGCACCCCGGCGGCCGCAGCTTCGACAGCCATCCGGTGAACGCGTCGGAGGCCGAGAGCCGACGCCGCGCACGCTTCTTCCGCATGGGCCACAGCCCGGGCCGGATGCAGCCGTCACCGGCACCGGTCAACCTGGAGCATCCCTTCGTGCTAGATTTGCGCAGAGTCTGATGCCTACCCATGCCGGTTCGGCCAAACCAGCCCCCAGGATGTCATGACCGATCTGCTAGCCAGCCTGCGACCGCGTGCGGATCGCTATCACGAGATCTTCACGGCGGACGGCACGGTGAGGCCGCACTGGCAGGCCTTTGCCGCCACGCTGGGCAGCCTGGACCGGGAGCAGATGCAGCTGCGCGCTGACCTGGTCAGTCGCCAGGTGCGCGAAAACGGCATCACCTACAACATCTACGGTGACAGCCAGGGCCCCGATCGCAGCTGGCGCGTCGGTGCCGTGCCCAACATCGTGCCCGCCGCCGAATGGCAGCAGATCGCAGCCGGCGTGGCGCAACGCGCGCGCCTGCTGGATCGCGTGCTGGCCGACCTCTATGGCGAGCAACGCCTGCTGCACGAGGGTCTGCTGCCCGCCGAACTGGTCTACGGACACAACAACTTTCTCTGGCCCTGCGTCGGCACCAAGCCCGCCGGCGGACGCTGGCTGCAGGTCTATGGCGTCGACCTGGCGCGCGCCGCGGACGGCCGCTGGTGGGTGATGACCGACCGTACCCAGGCGCCATCCGGAGCCGGCTACGCCCTGGAAAACCGCCAGGTGGTGGCGCGCGCGTTTCCCGCGCTGTTCCGCGAGCTGGGCGTGCAGTCACTGACCGGCACCTTCCAGACCCTGCTCGAGACCCTGCGCCGGGATGCCCCCAGTGACGGCGATACGCCACTGATCGTGCTGCTCACGCCGGGCCGCTACAACGAGACCTATTTCGAGCACGTCTATCTGGCGCGCCATCTCGGCATCCCGCTGGTCGAGGGCCATGACCTCAGCGTGCGCCAGCCTCACGTCTACCTGAAGACCTTGCAGGGCCTGAAGCGGGTGCATGCCATCCTGCGCCGCCTCGACGATGACTATTGCGACCCGCTGGAGTTGCGCAGCGACTCGGCCCTGGGCGTGCCCGGCCTGCTCTCGGTGGTGCGCGCCGGCAAGGTGCTGGTCGCCAACGCGCTCGGCAGCGGCGTGCTGGAATCACCGGGACTGCTCGGCTTCCTGCCGCGCGCCTGCGAACGGCTGCTCGACGAACCGCTGCAGCTGCCCTCGCTGGCGACCTGGTGGTGCGGCGAGCCGCCCGTGATGGAGGCCGCCCTCAAGCGTCTGTCCGAGCTGGTGATCAAGCCCGCGTTTCCGTCCCAGCGTTTCGAGCCGGTATTCGGACCCGATCTTTCCGCCGCCGAACTGGAGCGCCTGCGCGAACGCATCCGCCAGCGCCCCTATGCCTATCTGGCCCAGGAGCGCATGCAGCTGGCCGATACGCCGGTCTGGCATCCGGACCAGGGACGCTTCATCAACCACGCCACCGGCATGCGCGTCTATGCCGTCGCCAGCGAGCAGGGCTATGCCGTCATGCCGGGCGGCCTGACCCGCGTCGCCGGCAGCCCGGACGATCGCGTGGTGTCCATGCAGCGCGGTGGTACCAGCAAGGACACCTGGGTCTGCTTCAGCCACAGCCAGCGCAGCGACATCCCGCGCAGCCGCTCGCTCGGCGTGCGCGACCTCCTGCGTCACGATCCCTTCCTGCCGTCCCGGGTGGCCGAGAACATGTTCTGGCTGGGTCGCTATGCCGAACGTGCCGACAACCAGGCGCGCCTGATACGCTCCGCGCTCGATCGCCATCTCGAGGCCGATCCGGACCGCGCCACCGGCTTGCTGCTGGCCCTGCAGCATGGTCGTCGGCAAGGCCTTTTCGACGCGGACCGCGAACTGCAGCACAGCCTGCTGGGCGGCCTGCATGGCGAAGGCCTGACCTTGTCGATGACGCTGAGCGGACTCACCGGCGCCGCCTCGGAAGTGCGCAGCCGCCTGTCGCAGGAGAACTGGAGCGCCATCGTCGAGCTCGAGCGCGAAGGCGCCAGCCTGCTGCCGGAGCGCCTGGAACCGGGCGAAGCACTGGCCTTCCTCGACCGCCTGCTGATGAGTCTGACCGCCCTCGCCGGCTTCGCGCTGGACGACATGACCCAGGACCAGAGCTGGCGCTTTCTCATGCTGGGTCGCGGCATCGAGCGCCTGCAGCATCTGAGCGCCCTGCACGCTGGCGCCCTTGCCAGTCCGGGCTGCACCAACCAGGCCGGACTGGAGTGGCTGCTCGAGGTCGCCGACAGCAACATCACCTACCGCAGTCGCTACCTGTCGACGCCACAGCTGATTCCGGTGCTGGACCTTCTGCTGCTAGACCCCGGCAATCCGCACTCGGTGTGCTTCCAGCTGCGCCAGCTGCTGCGCATGCTGGAAAGCACCGGCAGCCGTGATCGCCAGCCGCTGGAGCGGCTCAGCGCCCAGCTGCACTCGCTGGATCTGGGCGTGATCGAAAGCGACCTCGGCGATCCGTCCCGTCTGCAGCACTCGCTGACGCGCACCGCCGCGCTGCTGCAGGACATCCAGCACGCCGGCTGGCAGCTGGCAGACGGCATCGCCCTGCAGTATTTCGCCCACGTCACCCGCCTCACGCGCAGTCTGGTGTCAACCTGAATGGCCGAATACCGCATCACCCACCAAACCCGCTACGCATACAGCCAGATGGTCTCGCTGTCACAGCAGCTGCTGCATGTGGAGCCGCGCGCACTGCCCTGGCAGCGCCTGCTCGGCGGCAGTCTGTACATCCAGCCGCACCCGCAGCTGCAAAGCGAGCAGCAGGATCACTTCGGGAACCCCTGCACCCTGCTCGAACTGTCACAGCCGCATCAGCAGCTCATCATCACCACCGAGCTGCATGTCGAGGTGCTGCCACGCGCCCGGATCGATCCGGACAGCAGCCTGCCCTGGCAGGAAGTGGTGGCTGCCTGCCGCTACCATCGTGGCACCCAGGCGCATCTTGAGGTGCTGGCGTTTCGTCATGAATCGCCGCATGTGCATATCAAGCATGACTTCGCCGGCTACGCGCGCGACTGCTTCCCCGCCGACACGCCGGTGCTGGCCGGGGCGCAGGCCTTGATGGCAAAGATTCACCGTGACTTCAGCTTCGACCCGGATGCCACCCACATCGGCACCCCTCTGCAGGAGGTGCTGGAGCGGCGTCGCGGCGTCTGCCAGGATTTCGCCCACCTGATGATCGCCTGCCTGCGCTCGCTGGGCTTGCCGGCGCGCTATGTCAGCGGCTACCTGCTGACCAGCCCGCCCCCCGGTCAGCCACGCCTGATCGGTGCTGACGCCTCGCATGCCTGGGTGTCGGTCTGGTGCCCGCACAATGGCTGGGCCGACTTCGATCCCACCAACGGCGTGCTTCCTGACTGCCAGCACATCACCCTGGGCTGGGGCCGGGACTTCAGTGACGTGACGCCGCTGCGCGGAGTCATCGTCGGCGGCGGCGCCCATACCCTGGAGGTGGAGGTCACCGTGCTGCCGCTGGATGACGCCGGCAGCTGACCCGCCGGCCTGCGCAGTGCCTCAGCCTGCCAGCCCGAGCTCGACCGTGAGCTGGAGATTGGCCAGCAGACCGGCATGGCGCGGAAACGGATGATCAAGATTCGGCGTGGTCAGACGCAGCTTGCGCGGGAATGGCGGATAGGCGATGTCCCAGTGATGTCCGTGCAAGGTCGCGAGATGGCTGGCCATGGGCAGGTCCAGTCGCGACTGCTGCTGCGTCACCTGCATGTCGTTGTCGGGATCGACCTTGGCCAGGGCCAGATAATCCGCCATCTGGAACGTCGGCACCTCGAACAGGCTGGTAGCGCCGGTGACGTTGAAGAACGGGATGGCCAGCGCGTCCAGCGCGGCACCGTGGCGCTGCAGAAAGGCCTCGCGCTCATGCGTGGTGAGGCTGGCCACGGCCTCGCTGATGGCGTATTCGTCGAGTCGCCGCAGCGTGCCCTTGCGCGTGATGCCAGGCAGCAGCAGGCTGAGGAAGTCGTGCAGATGCTGCGTCACCGCATCCAGTGGCAGACCACGGATCAGGTCATGAATCTTGTTGGCGGTGAACGAGCCGCCGATCGCGCCCGCCCAGGTGAACACCGCCTTCACCTGTGACCGCAGCTCGGGATGCGCCGCCAGCAGGCAGAGAATGTCCGGGCTGCCCTTGCTGTAGCCCATCAGCACCATGTCGCCCGGTGGCGGACCGCTGACCAGCTCGACATCAGCCCCCTGCCCCGGCACCGGCAGGAAACCCCGGCCCTCGCGTACCGCCGCCAGCAAGTCGCTGACATTGGCCTCGCAACCGCGCACCGGATGCGCATCGGCACACAGCACCGGCCAGCCGGCATCCTGCAGGTCGCGCAGCTCCGGCTCGAAGGCATGCACAGGCAGCAGGCCATTGAGGAAACCCGGGCAGAACACCAGCGTGGGCCGCGGGCCGGCTGGCAGCTGTGCCGGCGGCAGGTGGCTGTCCCAGTCCGCTGCCGTGGCCTGCAGCAGGAATCGCTCACCCAGCTGCTGCATGACCGGACGCCGCTTGCCCACCAGGCCACGCAGGCCATGGGCGACCCTGACCGCACGCCGGTCAGCAGTGGCTGCCTGCAGGAACAGGTTGCGCCAGCGCCGCCCGAGCCAGGGCTTGATGGCAGGATCCGCCAGCACGCGACGGTCCTGCTGCACGGCCGTGCGCAGCGCCGCGATGGCCTGCGCATAGCGTGCCTGTGCCAGCAGGTCCAGAACCGCCTGCACGGCAACGGAAGACGATGACGACGGGGCTGATGCGGACATGGGCGACTCCGAGGCGGCAAAGCCTCAGCCTACGGCAAACCCGGCCAGCGTGGCAGCGGTCACGACGACCGGGCGGTCGGCGGCCGGAACGAGGCTCGCGCCTGCGTCACGCGCGCTCGCGCATGGCAGCCGTCGAGGTGGTCGTTGATGAGACCCATGGACTGCATGAAGGCATGAACGGTGGTGGGTCCGAGAAAGCGCCAGCCGCGCCTGCGCAATTCGCGCGCCATGGCCTCCGAGGCCGGACTGGTGGTGTTGGCACAGAGCCAGGGCACGGTGACGGCGGCCGGACGGCTGGCGGGATCCGGCTCGAAGGACCAGACAAAGGCCGCCAGCGAGCCTTCACGCGCGAGCAGCTCCTGCATGCAGCGCGCATTGTGCAGAACCGCCTCGATCTTGCCGCGATGGCGGATGATGCCGGGGTCCTGCAGCAGGCGAAGCACATCGGCGTCGCCCATGCGCGCCATCTCGATCCAGTCGAAATCATGAAAGGCGGCACGGAAGCCGTCGCGCCGGCCGAGGATGGTGCGCCAGCTCAGCCCGGCCTGGAACGACTCCAGGCAGAGCTTCTCGAACAGGCGACGGTCATCGTCGACCGGCATGCCCCACTCGTGATCGTGATAGGCCTGGTACAGGGCATCGCTGCCGCACCAGCCGCAGCGTGGCTGCCCGTCGGCGCCATGAAGAAGTTCCAGTGCCATGACACTCCCCTGTCCATTCCGCATCACGGACATTGAAGCATGACGCGCAGGGAATCGTCATGGCAGCCGCCGCGACGCGAGTGCGGCGACTCAGCGGCTGAACCACCAGTCGGCAAGCGCGTCCCAGACACGGACATCACCGAGGATCGCCATGTGATCGACATTGGCCAGGTCGACACGAGCCAGCGAGGGCGCATCCAGCAGCAGACGCGGATCGTCATGCAGACCCAGCGCGCTCTCCAGCGGCACCAGACCGTCACCGATCCAGTTGCGGGCAGCGGCCATGTCGAGTGCGCCCGCGATGAACAGGTGATGCACATGGTCCGGCAGAGGCTGCGCCAGTTCGCGCGGATCCTCGTGCGCACTGTCATCGATGAGCGCCGACTCGGCGGCCGTGATGAGACCGAAGCGCAGATCCTTGATGGCGGCGCTGCGAATGTTGCCGAGACGCATGAAGGGACGCGTGTAGGGCGAGATCGCCAGCAGCACGTTGGCACGGTTGCCGAGACGCTCCAGCGGCGCACCCTGGTGCGGCGTGGCCACGTAGGCGGCATGACTGACGCGCTCGGGCCAGCGTTGCCCGTTGGCTTCGGCATGGGCAAAGGCACTGCGAATCAGCAGACCGCCCTGGCTGTGTCCGACCAGCACCAGCTCGCGCACCGGGTGGGCGGCCAGCGCCTCCTCCAGCCAGTCAGCGAGATCAGCGCCGTTGCGCCAGATGGCGCGACCGCTGTTGTAGCGCAGGTAGCCGGTGCACCAGCCCTTCTGCTGCAGCACCACCTGGAAGTCACGCTGGGCCGGGGTCTGCCACTCGCGCTCACTCAGGCACAGGCCATGCACGAACAGCGCCACGCGCGCCTTGGGTGACTGCGCCAGCTGCGACCAGGCCAGGGCCTCGCTGTCAGCGGCGCGCAAGGTCATGCCCAGCGCCAGCGGACTTTGCCAGGCCTCCAGCTTGTCGCCGAAGACGCCGTTGGCGGCACTCAGCATCGGCAAGGCCAGCGGATTGGACTGCTTGAGGTCGGCCTGCAGAGGCAGACGCACCAGCAGGCCGGCAGCGGTACGGAAGATGCGCGACACCAGCCGGTAGGGCCAGGGCGCCGACAGACGCGGCGCCGGCGGCGGCGCACCGATGGGCAGCGGCACCTGGTTGATGGTGCCATGCATCTCGGTGACCAGATCGGTGATCTCGGCAGCGGCATGCAGGGCGAGATGGGTCACGCCCTGCCCGCCCCAGAGCCAGGTCTTCCAGTCCGGCTGGCGTGCCGCCATCGGCGGCACCACGATGGATTGAATCTGCATGACGATCCGGCCTCCGTCGCGTTGGCCGTCAGGCGGCCTGTGCCAGACCGGCCGTGTCGTTCTTGGCCAGCAGCACCGGTGCCGCCTTCGGCGTGCTCGGCAGGCTGTGGCGCAGGATGCGACCGACCACGGTGCCGAACTGCTTCCACAGCGGCGCCTTGTTGTAGTTCTGGCCGTACTTTTTGGCGATCACCTGCATCTCTTCCGACATCGCGGCGTAGCGCCAGCCCGGCACTTCCGGGAACAGGTGGTGCTCGATCTGGTGGCTGAGGTTGCCGCTCATGATGTGGAACAGCTTGCCGCCGGTGAGGTTGGCGGAGCCGCGCATCTGACGCAGGTACCACTGGCCGCGGGTCTCGTTTTCCAGCGTCTCGATGGCGAACACTTCCGAATCCTCGGTGAAGTGGCCGCAGAAGATGATGGTGAAGGTCCACAGGTTGCGCATGATGTTGGCGGTGAAGTTGCCCGCCAGCACCGGCAGGAACATCGGACCGGCGAGCAGCGGGAAGAACACGTAGTCCTTGCCCATCTGGCGTCCGGCCTTGCGGAAGGTCGGACGACCCTGCTTGAACCACTCCTTCCAGGTCTTCTCGCCGGCGAAGACCTTTTCGGTCTCCAGCGTCTGCAGCGCCAGCAGGTTCTCGAAGAACACCGCCAGCACGGTGGCCATCAGCGGGTTGGCGAGGAAGCGCGGCTCCCACTTCTGTTCCGGGAAGATGCGCAGCACGCCGTAACCGATGTCATGGTCCTTGCCGAGCACGTTGGTGTAGGTGTGGTGCATGTAGTTGTGGCTGTAGCGCCAGTTGTCGGCCGTGCACCAGGTATCCCACTCGAAGGTCTGGCCCTCGAAGCGCGGGTCCTGCATGAAGTCGTACTGACCGTGCATGACGTTGTGGCCCAGCTCCATGTTGTCGAGGATCTTGGACACGCCGAGCAGGGTCGCGCCGGCCACGAAGGCAGGCGGGAAAATGCCGGCCATGAGCAGACCGCGACCGGCGATCTCGGTGTAGCGCACGGCCTTCTCGATGTTGCGGATGTACTGCGCGTCCTTCTCGCCGACATCAGCCAGATGCTTCTGCTTGAGGGCCTCGACTTCGGCGCCGAAGGCTTCGATCTCGGCGGCGGTCAGGGTACGGCTCTTGCTTGCGGTGAATTGTGTCATGACAGGTCTCCGGACTCGTCTGGCGTTACAGGTCGAGGGTGAGGTCGCCGACGGCGACGCTCACGCAGATGCGCAGGCTGGCGGTGTCGTCAACCGACACGCTGTTGTCCAGCAGATTGCGCGTGACGCCACCGGACTTGCCGCAGGCGCAGGTATTGCAGATGCCCATGCGGCAGCCAGAGCGCGGCTTGATGCCCTGTGCCTCGAGGGCGTCCAGCAGCGGCATGCCGCCGGGCACGGTGATTTCGCGACGCGACTTGCTCAGGGTCAGCTTGACCATGGCAGCCGTTTCGGTCGGCACGAACACCGGCGGCGTGAACGCTTCGGCGTGGAAGGCCGCAGCCTTCTCCTCGCAGATCGCCGCCACCGCCTTCATGAAGCCGGTCGGACCGCAGACAAAGACCGCACGCTCGGACAGATCGGCGACGGTAGCCGCGAACTGCTCCTGGCTCGGGCGACCCATCAGCTCGCCAGCCGGTTCGGCCGGAGCCTGCTCCACCACCGGCTGCACACGCAGGCGGGGATGGCGGGCAGCCAGTTCCTGCAGCTCCTTGCCGAAGATCAGGTCTTCGCGGCTGCGGGCCCAGTACATCAGGACCACATCGGCCGGCATGCCCTGCTTGGCGAGCTCGCGGATCATGCTCATCAGCGGGGTGATGCCGCTGCCGGCCGCGAGAAAGAGGAACTTCTCATCGCCCTTGAGCACCGGCAGCACCATGTCGCCGAAGGGACTGGCCAGCTCAAGACGGTCACCGACCTGCACCGAATCGACCAGGTGGTTGCTGACACGGCCGCCCGGAACGCGCTTGACGGTGATGGCGATCAGGCCGGCACTGCTCGGCGCTTCGCTGAAGCTGTAGGAACGGGTGTGGCGAACGCCATCGACCTCGACCGTGAGATTGATGTGCTGACCGGCCTGGAAACCCGGGAAGTTGCTGTTCGGCTGCAGCACCAGGGTGACGGTGTCAGCGGTTTCCATCCAGCGTGCGACGACGCGGGCAATGGTGCGCTCGACGCGCTGGTCGGATCCGAGCTCGGCGGCCCAGAAATCCACGAATGAGGCGCCCAGGACCGACTTGACGGTGCGGTTGAACAAGGGCTTGAGTACAAATTGCGACGACATGATGCGTCTCCAAGTGAACGACTACACACTCAGAGTACATACGTACATCACAACAGTCAACACATGTTCACTAAATTATTATGTGTTCACCCGGATCCGTTGCACGCCGGCACCGGATCCGGGCGACAGCATCAGTCCAGAACCGGCAGCCGCAACGGACGCAAGGCCTCCTGCAATTGCGGAAGCACCACTTCGGCCTGCTGCCAGCCCCACTGGAAGGCCTTGTCGAAGACCTCGTCGGAGGGCAGCAGGTTGACCGGAGACGGGGTCGGCTCGAAGCGCTGCAGCCAGTCGTAGTAGCGACGCTGGGCGGTCAGCTGGGACTGGATCATCTGCGTGACCGGGAACAGCCAGGTATGGCCGGCGCCCCACTGCGGGTGGAAGCAGTCGAGCGCGACATAGTAGGCATTGCGGGTGCCGATGCGTCCGGACTCGACGCCTTCCCAGGCCGCTCGCGCCGGCACGTTGGCCACGGTGCCGCCATCCATGAAGGCGAACAGGCCGTGCTCCTCGCGCAGCGTCTTGAGGATGGCCATGCTCTGGGGGTCCTCGCGCCAGGGCGCATACTGCAGCACGCCCGGGATGGCGGAAGACAGGCCGATGGCATCCACGACACGCAGCTCGCGCGTGAGCTCGTCGCGTCCCAGCACCAGCTCCTTGGTCACCTGCGGATTGAAGTAGCTGATCAGCTGCACCATGCGCTCGGCAATCTGCAACGGCATGCCGAGCAGGTGCGAACGACGCTGCGGCAACTGCGGCATGTCGGCATAGGCTGACATGCGCACGCCAGCGATCATGGCGTCATAAGGCACCGCCAGATCCTTGATGCGCAACGGCGACCCGTCAGGGTGACACAGCATCTTGTCCATGCCGCGCAGATGCAGCCGCACCAGTCCCGGCAGGCTGAGCGCACTGCCCACCTTGGGCTGGGCAAAGATGTGCCGCACCTTGAGGCCCTTGGCCCAGGCCATCAGCGCCTCGACATCCGGCTCGCGGTCACGCGCCATCAGGCCGCCCAGCAAGGCACCAATGGAAGCCCCCACGATGTAGGACGGTGCCAGCCCGGCCTCGCGCAGTCGTGCCACGAAGCCGATGTAGACATAGCCCGAGCCGCCACCACCACCCGGTGCCAGCACCAGCACCTTGTGGCAGACCTCGGCATCGAGCTCGGCGGCCGAGAAATCGTTGACATGCGCCGCCAGCAGGGCGTGACGCGCGCTCTTCAGCGCCACGCGCACGCTGTCGATCTGCTGGCGCACCTGGGCCAGGCGCAGAATCACGTTGCGCTGTTCGCGCAACGGCCCGTAGAGCTGATCCAGCAGCACCTGGCGCAGCACGTCCAGCGGCTCGCCATGCAGCTCGATTTCCTGCCTGCCGGCGTCCTTGCGCCCCTGGGGACCGGCAGCGCCGGGCAGGAAGCGCTCCAGACGCGCCAGCACCAGGGCATAGCGCAAGAGCTCGTAATCAGCTGCCGGCAGCACGTCCGGACGCGCAAGGTGGCTGCGGATCAGTGCCGCCTCCATGCGCTTGATGCGCAGGCGTGCAGTCTCGGTCGGCAGGATGCTCATGGGCAGGCTCAGCCGGCGTTCTGCTTGCGCAGCAGGTCACGGATCTCGGTGAGCAGCTTTTCCTCGGCCGTGGGCTCCGGAGCAGCGGCCGGGGCAGGCTCGGGGGCCGGCTCGGCACGCTTCAGCGCATTGACGCCCTTGACCGCCATCATGATGGCAAAGGCGATGATGATGAAGTCGAACACGGCCTGGATGAACTTGCCATAGGCCAGCAGCACCGCCGGGGCATCGCCTTCGGCAGCCTTCAGGGTGATGGCCAGATCGCTGAAGTTGACACCGCCAACCAGCAGGCCGATCGGCGGCATGACCAGGTCACCGACAAACGACGACACGATCTTGCCGAACGCGGCACCGATGATGACAGCAACCGCCAGATCAATGACGTTGCCACGTACCGCAAACTCGCGGAACTCTTTTGCCAGACTCATTATTCGCTCCTCGCCAGGGTTTCGTTGCGACAGCCGGCCCGGAGTGGCCGGCGGGTCACCGCATTGTTCCGTGCCGGCAGCAGCCTGTCTAGGCGTTGTTCGGCGGGGCGCCGGCCGGAGACCGCCGCTGCTATACTGCCGCCCAGTCCGACTACGCCCCCGCGCCCCGCGCGCTCGACCTGGAGTCTTTTCATGTCCGGCATCACCCTCGCCGCCTACCTGCGTGACGCACAGCGTGCCCATGGCCGTCTGCCCGACGACCTGATCCAGACCCTGGAAATCACCGCGACCACCTGCGAACGCATCAGTGCCGCCCTGCAACGCGGCGCCCTCGCGGGCATCCTGGGCATGGCCGGCAGCGAGAACGTGCAGGGCGAGGATCAGAAGAAGCTGGATGTCATCGCCAACGACATGCTGCTCGATGCCCATGCCAGCGGCGGCCACCTGGCCGGCATGGCGTCCGAGGAAATGGATGACCCCTTCCCCATTCCCGACGGGGTCAGCCGCGGTCGCTACCTGCTGCTCTTCGACCCGCTCGACGGCTCCTCCAACATCGACATCAACGCCCTGACCGGCACCATCTTCTCGGTGCTCGCCACTGCCCCGGACGCAGACACCACCCGGGTGACGCCATTCCTGCAGCCGGGCACGGCACAGGTCGCCGCCGGCTATGCGGTCTACGGCCCGGCCACGCAGCTGGTGCTGACCCTTGGCCACGGCGTCGACGCCTTCACCCTGGATCCCGAGCAAGGCGCCTTCATCCTGACCAGCGAGGGCATGCGCATTCCCGAGGCCACCCAGGAATTCGCCATCAACATGTCGAACCAGCGCCACTGGGAGGCACCGGTGCAGCGCTATGTCGCCGAGCTGCTCGCGGGCAAGACCGGCGTGCGCGGCAAGGACTTCAACATGCGCTGGGTCGCGGCCATGGTCGCCGACATTCACCGCATCCTCACGCGTGGCGGCATCTTCCTCTATCCGCTGGACAGCAAGACTGCCGCCAAGGGTGGCAAGCTGCGCCTGATGTACGAGGCCAACCCCATGGCCTGGCTGATCGAGCAGGCCGGCGGTGCCGCCAGCACCGGTCGTGAACGCATCCTCGACCTCGCTCCGAGCGGGTTGCACCAGCGTGTCGCGGTGATTCTCGGCGCCCGCGAGGAAGTCGAGCGCGTCGCCGGCTATCACGCCAGCTGACGCCATGTCCTTCGCCCGCCTGCTCTGGCGCATCACCCTGCTGTGTGCCGGCCTGCTGCTGGCACTGCAGCTGTGGTACCTCGCCCATGTGCTGTGGTGGATCAAGTTCGACCCGGTCGAGACCGCCTTCATGGCCGCGCGCCTGGACGTGCTGCAGGAGGAAGACCCCGACGCCACGCTGAAGCAGCGCTGGGTGCCTTACGAGAAGATCTCGCGGCACCTGAAACGCAGCGTGATGGCGGCCGAGGACAGCCTGTTCATGCAGCACAACGGGTTTGACTGGGAAGGCATCCAGTATGCCTTCGAGCGCAACCTGAAGAAGGGACGACTGGTCGCGGGTGGCTCGACCATCAGTCAGCAGCTGGCCAAGAACCTGTTCCTGAACGGGCGTCGCACGCCCTGGCGCAAGGCCCAGGAGGCGGCGATCACGGTCATGCTGGAGCAGACCATGAGCAAGCGGCGCATCTTCGAGATCTATCTCAACGTGATCGAATGGGGCGATGGCGTGTATGGCGCCGAGGCTGCCGCACGCCACCATTTCGGCGTGTCAGCGGCCAACCTGTCACCTCGGCAGGCGGCACGGCTGGCAGCGATGATTCCGCGTCCGCGCTTCTACGACGAGCGCGGCAGCACCCGCTACCTGGAGCGCCGCACCGGCACCATCCTCAAGCGCATGCGTCTGGTGCAACCGCCACGCTAGACAGGTAGCGCAAGGTGCCGACGAAGACCGCGTGAACATTGGCGGTCATGCCGTCGAGGTCGGCCTCGAAGTCGGTCAGCACCCAGCGTGACGCGGTGGCGATGATGGAGCCGATGAGGGCATTCGCGAGCAGATCCGGCTGCAGGGGTGACGGCAGCTGCTGCAGCGCCAGCGGATGCGCCACCTGGATCAGCAGGGCGGCAAAGTCCTCGATGGTGACCCGGTACAGCATGTCGACGCGCTCGCTGATGCCCAGCACCTCGATGAACAGGATGCGGGCAATGCGCGGGTCCTCGCGCATGGCGGCAAAGAAGGCCTTGAGCGCGGTCAGCGCCATTGTCTCGACATCGCCACCCGCCCCCACCAGCAGCGACGACAGCACGCGCTCGCGCAGACGCTGGACGCAGAACTCGTAGACGCTGCACAGCAGGTCTTCGCTGTTCTCGAAGGATTCGTAGAAATAGCGCTCGGTCAGCCCGGCCGAGGCGCAGATGCTGCGCACGGTGGCATTGTGATAGCCACGCACCCCGAACACGTCGAGGCCGGCATCGATGAAGCGCTGCCGGCGTTCGGCCCGGCGCACTTCCTCGCTGACGCCACGGTAGCGGCGGCCGCTGTCCGTGGCGGCGGCGCGCGGCGCGCGCGGGGAACGGGTGGAAGTCGTGGTCACGGCCTGGCTCCTGTTCAGATGGCGGGTCAGCGGCGAGGCTGCAGGCCGCGCGCAGCCGCCGCCACTTCGTAGCAATCGTCGACATGGCGCATGGCAAGCTGGCGCATGACCCAGTAGCCCATGGCGCCGGCAATGATCTGCCCGCCCAGCGGAATGAACTTGGCCACCTGACGGGTGACGATGCGGATCCAGAACGACTGCAGGCTGCGCTGGATCAGGGTCCGCGTGATGACCATGCCGATGAGGGCGCTGCCGCGCTCGGCACGGCGCTTCCAGACCTGCAGACGGCTGGGCTCGGACATGGCATCGATCTGCTCGGGGGCGAGACCGAAACGCTCATTGATCTCGGGGATCAGCGTGTAGAGCACGCCGACATCGACCACGAGGTCAAGCAGCGGCACCGGCATCGCGGCCGCGCCGGCCGAGACCCAGGACATGCGCTTGACGCGCTGCAGGCACTGGTCGCGAATCGCATCAAGCTCGGCATCGCCATAACGCTGCACGGACACACTGCACCTCATCGCTGTGACATGAGCCGGCATCATAACGCGAGATGGCAGGCAGCGCCGGCAATAGTGTTATATTATAACAATGCAAACCTGATAAACTGCCGGATACTGCCATGCCCTTGTCGCGACCGCTCACCCTGACACCCCTCTCGCTGGGACTGCTGCTGGCCTCCCTGCCCGCCCGCGCCGAGCTGCCCGCCCCGACCCCCGAGGCGCGCGAGCTGCTGGAGATCACCGTCTCCGCCAGCCCGCTGGGACGCACGGCGGACGATCTGGTGCAACCCGTGACCGTATTGGCCAATGAGTCGCTGGCCAGCAAGCGCCGCGGCACCATCGGCGCCACCCTGGAGCAGGAGCTCGGCGTCAGCAGCACCGACTTCGGCACCGGCGCCGGTCGCCCGGTGATCCGCGGCCAGTCTGGACCGCGCGTGGAACTGCTCAGCAACAGCCTGGGCACCATGGACGTGTCCAACCTCAGCCCTGACCATGCCGTCGCCAGCAATCCGCTGATCGCGCGCCAGATCGAGATCCTGCGCGGCCCGGCCACCCTGCTTTACGGCAACAGCGCCATCGGCGGCGCCGTCAATGTCATCGACAACCGGCTGCCGTCCTTCGTCACGCCCGGCCTGAACGGGCAACTGGAGGCCTTCACCGGCACCGTGGCCAATGAGCGCGGCGTGTTCGGCGACATCAATCTGGGCAGCGGTCGTCATCAGCTGCATGCCGACTTCACGCGCACCCGCGCCGATGACTACGACATTCCCGGCCTCGCCGACCGCGACGGCGATGCCGGCGCCGGCAATGGCAGCCTGCGCAACAGCTTCACCCGCAGTGACGAGACCGCGCTCTCGTACAGTCTGGCGAGCGAGGATGGCAACTCGGCCGGGATCGCCCTGACCCGGCTCGAGAGCCGTTACGGCCTGCCCGGACATGGCGGGCACGATCATGGCGGCATGCCGGGCGCTGCGGAAGGTTCACCCTTCATTGACCTGGAGCAGACCCGCATCGACACCCAGCTGACCCGGCGCAACCCCTGGCAGGGCATCGAGTCTCTGCGCTTCCGGCTTGGCCAGGCGCGCTATCGCCACACCGAATTCGAGGCGCCGGGCGAGGCCGGCACGCGCTTTCGCAACCACGAAACCCAGGGACGCGCCGAACTGGTTCACGCGCCGCGCAAAGGCTGGCGTGGCGTTCTCGGCCTGCAGGCAGGCCAGCGCCGCTTCCAGTCCAGTGGCGAGGAAGCCTACGTGAATGCCGGCGAACAGGTGGCGACCGACAGCCTCGGCGTTTTTGTCATCGAGGAGCGCCAGACCGGGCTCGGCAAGGTCGAGCTGGGCCTGCGCCTGGACCAGGTCAGCCATGATCCCTCGGGAGACAATCCGGCACGCCGCTTCACGGCGACCAGCGCCTCGGCCGGCCTGATCCACGATCTGGCCAGCGACACCCACCTCAAGGTCTCGCTCAGCCACGCCGAACGCGCACCGGCCCTGGAAGAGCTCTATGCCGACGGTCCGCACCTGGCCACCGAAACCTTCGAGCGCGGCAACACGCGCCTGCGCAGGGAGCAGGCGCAGACCCTGGACATCGGCATCGATCACCATGCCGGCCGTGTCGACATCGAAGCCAACGTCTTCTACAAGCAGGCGCGTGACTACATCTTCCTGGATGTCGACACCGATGCCGCCGGCAACGCCGTGCGCGTCGACGAGGACGGCGTTGTCGAGGCGGATGGCGAGTTCCTGTCCACCCGCTACGCCCAGACACCCGCCACCTTCATCGGCTACGAGGCGGCCGTGGACGTGGCACTGCTGCGCCAGCCTGCCGGCCAGCTGGGCGTTCGCCTGTTCACCGATGCCGTGCGCGGACGCTTCGATGACCGCGCCAACGCGCCACGCCAGACCCCGACACGGGTGGGCATCACGGTGCATGGCCACTACCGCGACCTGGCTGGCAACCTGGGCTACACCCGCTACAACCGGCAGGATCGTGTCAGCCTGGGCGAGTCGGAGGCCGCCGGCTACGACCTGCTGGACGCCGACCTGACCTGGCGCCTGCCGGTGTCGGGACGTCATCTCGGCCGCCCCGAACTCTATGTACGCGGCAACAACCTGCTCAACGCCGAGGTCCGTCGTGCCACTTCCTTCATCAAGGATGTGGCGCCGGCTCCGGGTCGTGGTGCGGTTGTCGGCATCCGCCTGCCGTTCTGAGCCGACGGCGGGCGCTCCGGCCTGCGTTGACCGCAGCGCAGGCAATCGCTACCGTTCGCGCATCGACCACGGAGTGATGTCATGAGCAGCAGCCCGACCGCCCCCGACTTTGAGCAGGCCATCAGCGCCCTGGAGCAGCAGGTGCGCCTGCTCGAAGGCGGCGAACTGAGTCTGGAGGATGCGCTCAAGGCCTTCGAGGCCGGCGTGCAGCTGACCCGGCAGTGCCAGCAGGCACTGGACCAGGCTGAGCAGAAGGTGCAGCTGCTGATGGCGCGCGCCGACGGGCGCGTCGACACCGCCGACTTCACGCCCGCCAGTGACGATGCCTGAGCTGCCCTCCCTGCTGCAGCACAGCCGCGAGCGCTTCGAGCCGCTCTGCGCGCAGGCGCTGGCAACCCGCAACAGCCTTGACCCGCGCCTGATCGCGGCGATGCGTCATGCCATGCAGAACGGCGGCAAGCGCGTGCGCCCGGCACTGGCCTGGGGCGCCTGCCTGGCTGTCGGTGGCGACTGGTCACAGGCCGATGCCGCCGCCCTCGCCGTGGAGTGCATACACGGCTACTCACTGGTCCACGATGACCTGCCCTGCATGGACGACGACGACCTGCGTCGCGGCCAGCCCACCTGCCATCGCCAGTTCGACGAAGCCACCGCCCTGCTCGCCGGCGATGCCCTGCAAGCCATGGCATTCCAGCTGCTGGGTGAAAGCGTCGTGCCGGCCGAGGTGCGCGGCGCCCAGCTCACGACACTGGCACAGGCCGCCTTCGACATGGTGGTGGGCCAGCGCCTGGATCTGTCCGCCGAAGGCCGCCAGATTGATCGTGACGCGCTGGAGCAGATCCATGCCCACAAGACCGGCGCCCTGATCCGTGCCGCGGTCGCGCTGGGCGCGCTGGCCGGCGGTGCCGACGCCAGCCAGCGCAAGGCCCTGGATGACTATGCCCGCCATCTCGGCCTGGCCTTCCAGGTCCGTGACGACATTCTCGACGTGATCGGCGATACCGCCGTGCTCGGCAAGCAGGCCGGGGCCGACCAGGCACTGGAGAAGTCAACCTATCCCGCCCTGCTCGGGCTGGAGGCAGCGCAGGTACTGGCTGGCTCGCTGCACGAGCAGGCCGTGGCAGCGCTCGCCGGACTGGGCAGCGCTGCCACACCGCTGCATGAGCTGGCGCATTTCCTGCTGCAGCGCGACCACTGACGCCACTGCCGTCGTTGCCGCTATAATCTCCCACACTCCGCATCAGGATGATGACCCCGATGTTCCACGAAATTCCGCTCAGTCGTCCGCACACGCCGCTGCTGGACCAGGTGCCGACGCCGGACAAGCTGCGCGAATTGCCGGAGGAAGCCCTGCCCGAGCTGGCACGCGAACTGCGCGAATACCTGCTCTGGTGCACCGGGCAGACCGGCGGACACTTCGGGGCGGGCCTCGGCGTCATCGAGCTCACCATCGCCCTGCACTACGTCTACAACACCCCGAGCGATCGCCTGGTCTGGGATGTCGGCCACCAGGCCTATCCGCACAAGATCCTCACCGGTCGCAAGGACGCCATGCTGGGCATACGCCAGAAGGACGGCCTCGCCGCCTTCCCGCGTCGTGAGGAATCGCCCTACGACACCTTTGGCGTCGGCCACTCCTCGACCTCGATCTCGGCCGCACTGGGCATGGCGCGTGCCGCCCAGCTCACGGGCAGCGACCGCAAGGTGGTCGCGGTGATCGGTGATGGCGCGATGACCGCCGGCATGGCTTTCGAAGCGCTCAATGACGCCGCGCACCAGAAGGCCGACATGCTGGTCATCCTCAACGACAACCAGATGTCGATCTCCAAGGCGGTGGGCGGCCTGTCCAACTACTTCTCGCACATCTGGGCGAGCAAGAGCTACATCGCGCTGCGTGAGGGCGGCAAGCGCGTGCTGCAGTCGATGCCGGCCGCGATGAACTTCGCCCGCCGCAGCGAGGAAAGCCTGAAGACCCTGGTCACCGACTCGCCCGGCGCATTGTTCGAATCCATAGGTTTCAACTACGTGGGTCCGGTCGACGGCCACAACCTCGACGAGCTGGTGCGCACCATCGAAAATCTGCGCGAGGCGCGTGGCCCGCAGCTGCTGCATGTGTTCACCACCAAGGGCAAGGGCTTTGCACCGGCCGAGGCCGACCCCATCGGCTACCACGCCATCACCAAGATCGCGCCCGCCAGCCAGCGCCAGCAGGCCGCTCCTGCGCGCCCGGCCGGGCGCAAGTATTCGGATGTCTTCGGTGACTGGCTGTGCGACACCGCCGCCAGCGACCTGCGCGTGGTGGGCATCACCCCGGCCATGTGCGAAGGCTCGGGCATGGTGCGTTTCGCCGCCGAGCACCCGGACCGCTACCATGACGTGGCCATTGCCGAGCAGCATGCCGTGACCTTTGCCGCCGGCCTCGCCTGCGAAGGCCTGAAGCCGGTGGTGGCGATCTACTCGACGTTCCTGCAGCGCGGCTACGACCAGCTCGTGCATGACGTGGCCCTGCAGAACCTCGACGTGACCTTCGGCATAGACCGTGCCGGTCTCGTCGGCGAGGACGGCCCCACGCATGCCGGCGCCTACGACATCGCCTACCTGCGCTGCATCCCCAACATGGTCATCGCCACCCCCAGTGACGAACTCGAATGCCGCCTGCTGCTGAATACCGCCTGGCTGCATCCCGGTCCGGCCGCCGTGCGCTATCCGCGCGGCACCGGCCCGGGCGCCGAGGCCGGCAGCTCGCTGGACAGCGTGCCGCTGGGTCGTGGCAGGCTGCGGCAGCGCGGCAGCGAGGTCGCCATCCTGAACTTCGGCGCCCGCCTGCAGGCCGTTCAGGAAGCCGCCGCGACGCTGGTTGCCGACGGCCTGCCCATGCCCAGCGTGGCTGACATGCGCTTCGTGAAGCCGCTGGACGAGGCCATGGTGCGCGAACTGGCAGCCAGCCACCGCCTGCTGGTCACGGTCGAGGAGCATGCCATCGCCGGTGGCGCCGGCAGCGCCGTCAGCGAATTCCTGGCCACCGCCGGCATCACCTTGCCGGTGCTTCATGTGGGCATTCGTGACGCCTTCATCGAGCACGGCACACCGGCGCAGATGCTGGCCGACTGCGGTCTCGACAGCACCAGCATTGCCGACGCCATCCGTCAACGCCTGTCCGGGCTCTGACGGCAATTCGCTGCCGACGCATCGGCTGCCCTCGCCATCCGTCCGGGCTACCGCTTGGCGGCACCTGCTTGACCGCGCACGGCAACGCGCTAAGGTGGAAGAACGGCTGATCGCCGCCATCCGCCAGGAGCGTGCTCATGCTGCATTCGATACGTGTCGGTGACTACATGGCTACCCAGCTGGTCTGCGTGACGCCGGGCATGACCATAGACCAGGCCATCAAGGTATTGCTCAACCACCGCATCTCCGGTGCGCCGGTGATCGAGAATGGCGAGCTGCTGGGCATGTTCTCGGAATCAGACTGCCTGGCCGAGATCATCCAGGCCGGCTACTACGAGAGCAACGCCGGCCTGGTGAGCGACGTCATGCGTGCTCCGGTCGACACCATTCATGTCGACGAGAGCATTCTCCGCGCGGCGGAAGTGTTCCAGCGCGAACATCGCCGACGTCTGCCGGTGGTCAATGATCTGGGTGTGGTGATCGGACAGATCAGTCGTCGCGACATCCTGCGCGCCATGGACGACCTCACCCACCAGTCGCTGGCCGCCCACCACGCCGTGACGCACATGGGCGAACTCGGCAGCTGACGGACGCTCAGACCTCTCCGTCAGGCAGCATGTGCCCCATCTTGTCGGTCTTGGTCTGCATGTAACCCTGGTTGTGCGGGTTCAGCCCGGTGATCAGCGGCACGCGCTCGACCACCGTGATGCCATGAGCCTGCAGCGCCGCCACCTTGAGCGGGTTGTTGGTCATCAGGCGCACGCAGCTCACGCCCAGGTGGCGCAGCATGTCCTCGCACATCGCGTACTCACGCAGATCGGCATCAAAGCCCAGCTGTTCGTTGGCTTCGACCGTGTCGGCACCGGCATCCTGCAGGGCATAAGCCCGGATCTTGTTGACCAGGCCGATGCCGCGCCCTTCCTGGCGCAGATACAGGATGACACCGCGCTGTGCCGCCGCCACCTGCGTCATGGCCGCTTCCAGCTGCGGGCCGCAGTCGCAGCGCAGGCTGCCGAAGCCGTCGCCGGTCAGGCACTCGGAATGCACGCGCGCCAGCACGGGCTGGCCATCCGCCAGGTCACCCATGCTCAGGGCGATGTGCTCCTTGCCGGTTTCCGTGTCCTGGAAGGCATGGATGCTGAACTCGCCATGGCGGGTGGGCAGACGCGAGGCCGCTACGAAATCGAATGACACCGGGCGCACTCCGGGAAGACAGGAAGCGGGATTGTAGCAAACCCCCGGGGCTTAGCGGACTATGCCAAACCAGCCGGTCTCGGGGGCCGGCAGCCAGGGCAGCACGGCCCAGAGCACGATGGCAGCCATGACCCCGGCAATCAGGTCGTCGAGCATGATGCCGAGGCCGCCATGCACGCGGCGATCGGCCCAGCGCACCGGCCACGGCTTCCAGATGTCGAAGACACGGAACAGCACGAAGCCGAGCAGCACCGCGAGCACATGATGCAGGTCCCAGTGATAGAACGGCACCAGCGGCATCAGCGCGATCCACTGACCGACAAACTCGTCCCAGACGATGCCGGGATGGTCATGCACGCCCATGGCCTTGGCGGCCTCGCCGCAGATGACGATGCCGAGCAGCGCCGCCACCACGACCCAGCCGGCGTAGAAGGCCAGCGGCATGCTCGCCAGGGCCGCGAACCAGAGTACCGCCAGCGCGGAGCCGGCAGTGCCCGGCGCCTTCGGGCTGCGTCCGGTGCCGAAGCCGAAGGCTAGCAGATCAAGGGCGCGAGGCAGGCGGGGAATCGGTGGGTGCTTGGTCATCGGAGGATCCGGAAAAGTGGAGATAGCCGGTCGGCAGCTCATGCTCCCAAGGTCGGCCTGCCGCGGTCAAGCGCAGGCCGGCTGACGACAGGATGTCGCCGATGCAGGTCAGCGGCAGCGCCAGACTGGCCGACAGGGCCATGATCTCGTCATGGCGATGTGCCGGCGCCGTGAACAGCAGCTCGTAATCATCACCGGCGGCCAGCGCCCAGCGCGTTGCCTGCAGCGGATCCTGGCTGGCGCACCAGGCCTGCAGGGCTGGCGACAGCGGCAGTGCGTCGACCTGCAGCTCGGCCCCCACCCCGGATGCCGCCAGCAGATGCCCGAGATCCTGCAGCAGGCCATCGGATACATCGAGGGCGGCACTGGCCAGTCCGCGCAGGGCCAGGCCCAGCGCCAGCCGGGGGGTCGGCCGCGCCAGCCTTGCCAGGGCCAGGCTGCGAGCCTCGGCAGGCAGGCAGGCCCGCACCGGTTCCGGCAGCGTGGACAGGCTCAGTGCCAGCCCGAGACCGGCATCACCGGGATAGCCGCTGACGTAGAGTCGATCACCCGCGCTGGCACCCGTCCGGCGCAAGGCATCCGTGACCGCTACGGCACCGAGCGCCGTCACCGTGATCGACAGCGGTCCGCGCGTGGTGTCACCACCAATCAGTGGCACACCGGCCTGTTGCGCGAGCGCGAAGAAGCCGGCGCTGAACGCGCCGAGCCAGGCCTCGTCAGCTTCGGGCAGGGTCAGCGCGAGGGTCACCCCGAGCGGACGCGCCGCCATTGCGGCGAGATCCGACAGGTTCACCGCCAGCGCCTTCCAGCCGATGTCGAAGGCGTCGGCATGGTGCGGAAAATGGCGCCCGGCAACCAGGGTATCGGTGGTTACCGCCAGGCTCTCGCCCGGCGGCAGCTGCAGCAGGGCGGCATCATCGCCGATGCCCAGCTGCAGCCAGGGTGCCGCCCCGGTGTCACGACGGAAGAAGTGACCGATCAGGTCGAACTCGTCACGCGCCATGGCTGTCAGCAGCGGTCATGCCACCATGCTCAGTCGCGCTCATGCGGACGCAGCATCGGCGCCAGCGTATCGAGCACGCCGTTGATGTACTTGTGCGACTCGGCCGCCCCGAAGGTCTTGGCGAGCTCGATGCCCTCGTTGATGACCACGCGATACGGCACGTCGACACGGTACTTGAGCTCGTAGGTGCCGATGCGCAGGGTGGCCAGCTCGACCGGATCCAGCGAGCCGAAGGCACGATCCAGATGCGGCGTGAACAGGGCATCCAGCTCCTCGGCATGGCGAGGCACTTCGTGCAGCAGGGCATGGAAGTAGTCGAGATCGACCTTGTGCATGGCGTTCTCGACGCGATAACGCGCCTCGATCTCCCAGGACGGATTGCCCGAGAGCTGCCATTCGTAGAGGCCCTGCAGCGCAAAGCGGCGAGCCTTGCGGCGCGCCGAGGGCGTGGGACCGGCAGACTGGGTCATGACTCAGCCCACCGCCTTCAGCACCGAGATCATCTCGATGGCGACCATGGCGGCATCCGCACCCTTGTTGCCGGCCTTGGTGCCGGAGCGCTCGATGGCCTGCTCGATGGAGTCGACCGTGAGCACGCCGAAGCTGACCGGCAGGCCGGAATCCAGCGACACCACACCCAGGCCCTTGGCGCATTCGCCGGCAACATAGTCGAAGTGCGGCGTGCCACCACGGATCACGGCACCGAGCGCGATGATGGCGTCGTACTTGCCCGAACCGGCCAGCTTCTTGGCGATCAGCGGCAGCTCCCAGGCACCCGGCACGCGAATGATGGTGATGTTGCCGTCACTGACGCCATGACGCTTGAGGGCGTCCAGGGCGCCATCGAGCAGGGACTCGACGACAAAGCTGTTGAAGCGGCCAACGGCAATCGCGTAGCGGGCGTCGGCATTCTGGAAGGTGCCTTCCAGGGTCTTGATCTGACTCATGATGATTCCTCGTTGCAGGGAGTGGAAAGTGGCGACGACGGTTATTCCGTGGCCACGTATTCGACAATCTCCAGACCGAAGCCGGAGAGTGCGTTGAACTTCAGGGGCGAACTGAGCAGGCGCATCCTGCGCACGCCCAGATCACGCAGGATCTGCGAGCCGACACCGATGTTGCGGTACATGCCTGCCGACTCCGCGGTACGGATGCGATTGGCGAAGAAGTCCTCGATCTGGTCATGCATGTCGCGCGAGGCAAAGTCCTGCCCGAGCAGCACGACAACACCCGCCTCGGCCTCGGCAACGGCCGACAGGCTCTTGTTCAGACTCCAGCCGACACGTCCGTGGAACGAGGCCTGCAGCAGGTCACGCATGGGATTGAAGGCGTGCACACGGACCGTCGGCAAGGCACAGGTGGCGAGCTCGCCACGCACCAGGGCGACATGGGTGGCGTCATTGCCGGCCTCGCGATAGACACGCATGCGGAAATCGCCGAAGGCGGTGGCGAGCGGCTTGTCGAGCACGCAGGTGACCGTCTTCTCGTTGACCATGCGGTAATGGATGAGGTCGGCAATGGTGCCGATCTTGAGACCGTGCTGCTCGGCAAACTGCTCGAGGTCGGGACGGCGCGCCATGGTGCCGTCATCGTTCATGATCTCGCAGATCACCCCGGCCGGCTCGAGGCCGGCCAGTCGCGGCAGATCGCAGGCCGCCTCGGTGTGACCGGCGCGATGCAGCACGCCGCCCGGCTCCGCCATGAGCGGGAAGATGTGACCCGGCTGGACAATGTCGGAGGCCCTGGCATCACGGGCGGCGGCGACCTGCACGGTGCGGGCACGGTCGGCCGCGGAAATGCCGGTGGTGACCCCTGTGGCGGCCTCGATGGACACCGTGAACTTGGTGCCGTAGCCGGAGCCGTTGTTCTGCACCATGAGACCGAGATCGAGCTGCTGGCAGCGCTCACGCGTCATCGGCATGCAGATCAGGCCGCGCGCGAAACGCGCCATGAAGTTGATGTCCTCTGCACGGCAGAACTGCGCCGCCATGACGATGTCACCCTCGTTCTCGCGATCCTCGTCATCCATGAGCACGACCATGCGGCCCTGGCGGATGTCCTCGATCAACTCTTCCACGGTATTCAGTTTCATGCGCGTTCAGTCTCGCAGATCATGGGGTAATGACTCGGGATGGCGCAGGCGCATCCAGAGCACGCAAACAGGCGTGGCGCACACGCCGGACTTCCAGCCCGAGGGCATCTCGCGGCAGGCGCCGATCCGGCGCCTCCCAGTCACGCACATCCAGGGCCAGCACGTCGGTCAGGCCGAAGCTGGTCTGGCCGCCATAGGCAAAGGCATCGCGGATGCAGCTGCACAGGGCCTGGCGCTGACCGGCCGCCACCGTGGCATCACTCAGGCAGGCCTGCATGAAGCGCTCCTCACGGGCCTGGGCAAAGTCTGCCGCCATCGCCGGCGTCGCCAGCAGCAGTGCCAGCAGCAGTGCCGGCAGTAACGCTTTCTCAGCGCCGGCCATAGCCGTTTTCCTGCAGCATGGCGAGGGTGATGCCGCCACTGCCCGCCGCAGACGACGGTTGCGCCGCACGCTCGCCGAGCAGCAGGCGCTCCAGATAGCGCGCGAGAATATCGACTTCCAGATTCAGACGCACGCCCGGCGCCCAGCCGCTGATGTTGGTTTCCTGCACCGTGTGCGGCACGATGTTGAGATCGAAGATGGCACCATCAATCGCGTTGATGGTCAGGCTGATGCCATCGGTGGTGATGGAGCCCTTCTCCGCCATGTACTTCGCCAGCTCGTCCGGCGCCTTCACGCGGTAGCGGATGGAACGCGCATCCGGCTGCACCGACAGCACTTCGCCGACGCCGTCGACATGACCGCTGACCAGGTGACCACCCAATCGGGTGGTCGGCGTCAGTGCCTTCTCCAGGTTGACGCGCTGACCCACCGTGAACGATGCCAGCGTGGAGCGCTGCACGGTCTCGCGCGACACGTCGGCGACATACCAGTCACTGCCACGCTCGACCACGGTCAGGCAGACGCCGTTGGTGGCGATCGAGTCGCCCAGCTTGACGTCGCTCATGTCGAGCTTGCCGACCGCCACGGTCAGGCGCAGGTCGCCATTGCGCGGCTCCATGCGCCGCACCGTCCCGACGGCCTCGATGATGCCTGTGAACATTCCCGTCTCCTTATTCGACTGGCTGCGGACGCAGCAGCCAGCGCACATCGCTGCCGACAAAGCGCTGGTCCGCAACCCGGAAGCGCAGGCTCTCGGCCATGCGCTGCAGCGGCAGGCTGGCCAGTGGCCGTGCCTCGGAACCGAGCAGCATCGGCGCCTGGTAAAGCACCACCTCATCCACCACGGCAGCCTGCAGGAAGGCGCCGACCAGGGTCGGACCGGCCTCCAGCAGCACCTCGGAGTGGCCGCGGGCAGCAAGCTCCTGCAGCACGGCCACCGGATCAGGCCTGCCGGCGGCATCCGCCGGTACCGCCAGCAGCTGCGCACCGGCCGCCGCCAGCGCGCGAGCACGCTCGGCGCGCACCGGATCCGTGCCGGACAGGGCAGCAACCAGGTCGTCGCCACTGCGCAGCAGCTCGCCGCAGGTCACCACCAGCGTATCACCCGGCAGGTGCAGCACGCGCGCGGTCAAGGGCAGACGCAACTCGGTGTCAAGAATCACCCGCAGCGGCTGGCGCACGTCAGCTGGCGACCAGCTCTCCGGCGCGTCGTCCCGGTCCGGGCACAGGGGGCGTGCATCCAGCCAGTCACCCGGGCGCACGATGAGCCCCGGATCGTCCGCAAGAATGGTGCCGATGCCGGTGATCAGGGCGCTGCTGGCGGCACGCCAGCGCTGCACGTCACGACGCGCCTCGGTACCGGTGATCCACTGCGACTCGCCGGAAGCCATCGCGGTGCGTCCGTCCAGGCTGCTGGCCACCTTGGCACGCAGCCAGGGCAGTCCGCCGCGCATGCGGCGCAGAAAGCCGGCATTGAGCGCTTCGGCCTGATCACGCAGCAGCCCGGCATCCACCGTGATGCCGGCAGCCTGCAGGCGCGCCACGCCCTGCCCGGCCACCAGCGGATTGGCATCCAGGCAGGCCACCACCACGCGCGTCACGCCAGCCCGCACCAGGGCATCGGCACAGGGCGGCGTGCGACCGTGGTGGGCGCAGGGCTCGAGCGTGACATAGGCCGTGGCGCCACGCGCCGCCTCGCCAGCCTCGCGCAGGGCATGCACCTCGGCATGCGGCTCGCCGGCCCGGACATGGAAACCCTGCCCGAGCACACGGTCGCCCCGGGCGATGACACAGCCCACGCGCGGATTCGGATGCGTGGTGAACAGGCCGCGCCCGGCCAGGCGCATGGCTGCTGCCATGTGCTGATGATCCTGCGCGGAAAACACCCCGGACGGCGTCACGCGTCCCCCATGCCCTGGCCGGCATCACGCAGGTTGTCGATCTCGGCCCGGAAGGCATCGACATCCTGGAAATCGCGATACACCGAGGCGAAGCGCACGTAGGCCACGGAGTCGAGCTGCTTGAGCTCGGCCATGACCAGCTCGCCGATCAGGCGCGACTTGACCTCGCGCTCGCCGGTGGCGCGCAGCTTGTGCAGGATGTGATTGAGGGCGGCGTCGATGCGATCCATGCTGACCGGGCGCTTCTGCAGCGCATGCAGCATGCCGTGACGCAGCTTGTTCTCGTCAAAGGGCTGGCGCGTGCCATCGGACTTGATGACGCGCGGGATGACCAGTTCGGCGGTCTCGAAGGTGGTGAAACGCTCGCCGCAGGACACGCATTCGCGGCGGCGGCGGATCTGGTCACCCTCGGCGACCAGACGCGAGTCGATCACCTTGGTGTCTTCCGCCTGGCAGAAAGGACAATGCATCGTAAAGAACCATCCTGTGTTTCATCAATCACAGTGAATAGACGGGCTCAACCGTCAACGCAAGCCCGATGACCGACTCTCTGTCGGGTGATCATGGGCTGTCGCAATCGGCAGGGAGGGACATGGGGACTGAAAACGATAGCGCAAGCGTGTTTTCAGCCCCATGCCCCTACCTGACGAGTGCGGCTTCCCCGGTCTCAGCCCGCGTACACCGGGTACTTCGCGCAGATGGCCTTGACCTTGGCGGCAACGGCAGCTTCGACGGCGGCATCGCCGGCCGGGTTGCCCTTGAGACCGTCCAGGATGTCGCAGATCCAGGCAGCCAGTTCGCGGCAGTCGGCTTCGCCGAAACCGCGGGTGGTCACCGCCGGGGTGCCGATGCGGATACCCGAGGTCACGAACGGCGAGCGCGGATCGTTGGGCACGGCGTTCTTGTTGACGGTGATGCCGGCGCGGCCGAGGGCGGCGTCAGCATCCTTGCCGGTGACGTCCTGCTTGATCAGCGAGAGCAGGAACAGGTGGTTCTGCGTGCCACCGGAGACGACGTCGTAGCCACGCGACATGACCACCTCGGACATGGCCTGGGCATTGGTCACGACCTGCTGCTGGTAGGCCTTGAATTCCGGCGACATGGCTTCCTTGAAGCACACGGCCTTGGCGGCGATGGCGTGCATCAGCGGGCCGCCCTGGTTGCCCGGGAACACGGCCGAGTTCAGCTTCTTCTCGATGTCGGCATTGGCACGCGCCAGGATCAGACCGGAGCGCGGGCCGCGCAGCGTCTTGTGCGTGGTGGTGGTGACCACGTCGGCGAATGGCACCGGGTTCGGGTAGAGACCGGCAGCGACCAGACCAGCGACATGCGCCATGTCCACGAACAGGTAGGCACCAACCTGATCGGCGATGGCGCGGAAGCGCGCGAAGTCCAGCACCTGCGAGTAGGCGGAGAAGCCGGCGATGATCATCTTGGGCTTGTGCTCGAGCGCCAGACGCTCGACTTCGTCGTAGTCGATGAGACCGGTGGCGGTGTCGAGGCCGTACTGCACGGCCTTGTAGTTCTTGCCGGAGAAGTTGACCGAGGCACCGTGGGTCAGGTGACCGCCATGCGCCAGCGACATGCCGAGCACGGTATCACCGGCACTGAGCAGCGCCAGGAACACGGCGCTGTTGGCCTGCGAGCCGGCATGCGGCTGCACGTTGGCGTAGTCAGCACCGAACAGGGCCTTGGCGCGGTCAATGGCGAGCTGCTCGATGACATCGACATGTTCGCAGCCACCGTAGTAGCGCTTGCCCGGGTAGCCCTCGGCATACTTGTTGGTCAGCTTGGAGCCCTGCGCTTCCATCACTGCCGGCGAGCAGTAGTTTTCCGAGGCGATGAGCTCGATATGGGCTTCCTGGCGGGCGTCTTCCCGGGCCATGGCCTGGGCCAATTCGGGGTCAAAGCGCTCGATAGTCAGGTCTTTGCTGAACATGGGGGGCTCCGTAGGGCCGGGCATGCGGCCGGGCGATCAAAATTCGGTCGCATAGTGTAGCGGCAAAGTCGACGAAATGACATTTGGACACGACGAGATCTTCACCCGGGCACCCTTACAGGACGCACCGAAAGCCTCGAACACTTGAAATGTGCCAGTCTTCAATGTAAAGATTGGAACTTAACAGTGATAACCGACGCCGCAGCGGCCCGGAGGAATGCCACGATGACCCCTTCACGACACCCTGTCACCAGCACGGATGGCCTGCAGCTGGCCGCCTATGCCTGGGGCAACCCGGCGGCCACGCCCCTGGTGCTGGTGCATGGCTATCCGGACAACCACCAGGTCTGGGCACCGGTCGCGGAGCGCCTCGCTGACCGCTTCTACGTGATCGCCTATGACGTGCGCGGTGCCGGTGCCTCGGAACCGGGCAAGCGCATTCGCGACTACCGTCTGGACCAGCTCAGCCAGGACCTGAAGTCGGTGGTCGACGCCCTGATTCCGGGTCGCTGCTTCCATCTTGCCGCACATGACTGGGGCTCCATCCAGAGCTGGGAGTCGGTGACCACGGATCGCCTGCGCGGACGCATCCTGAGCTACTCGACACTGTCCGGCCCCTGCCTGGACCATGCCGCGCACTGGATGCGCAAGCGCCTGCTCAGCACCAACCCGGCCCTGCTCACCCAGGGCATCAAGCAGCTCGGCAGCTCCTGGTACATCGTCATGTTCCAGCTGCCCCTGCTCGCACCGACGCTGTGGAAGCGCGGCTTCGGCAAGCTCTGGCCGGTCTATCTGGAAAAGCGCGAGGGCGTTCGCGAAAGCCGTCCCAACCCGACCCAGACCGAGGACGGCGTACGTGGCGTGCAGCTCTATCGTGCCAATTTCCTGCCCAAGATGCTGAAGCCGGAAATCCGCCATGCCCACTGCCCGGTCCAGCTCATTGCGCTGACCGGTGACAACTACGTGAACATGGATCTGCACGAGGATCTCGCGCAGTGGGTCAGCGAACTCTACCGCCGCGATCTGGCTGCCACGCACTGGGCGCCGCTCAGCCAGCCCGACCTGATCGCCGGCTGGATTGCCGAATTCGCCGATGCCATGGAGCACGGCAACACCCCCGCCGCCCTGCAGGCTGCACGCGTGCAGGCGCATTGAGGAGATCATCATGACCGCATCCCAGACCCGTCACATCCTGGACACGAGCCGAAGCGCCAGCACCGCCGTCGAGCAGGAACGCCACATCCTGCAGGCACGCCGCGTGCAGTTCGATCTCAGCCAGACGCCGCTGCACTGGATCCCGAACGATGCCTTCTCGACGCACCTGATCAACGGCATCCACATGCTGCTGCCGGCCGGGGAATTCTGGTTCTGCCGCGTCTACAACAAGGCTCTGCCCTATGTCACCGACCCGGTGCTGCGCGCCGATGTCGAGGGCTTCATCCGCCAGGAAGCCATCCATGCCCGCGTGCACCAGGGTGGCCAGGCCTATCTGCAGGCGCATCAGCTCGACACCGACGCCTACATCGAACGCGCCAACTGGCTGTTCGGCAAGATCCTCAGTGACGCACCGCTGGGACTGAAGGCACTGCAGCACAAACGCCTTGAAAAGCAGTGGCTGATCACCCGCGTCGGCCTGATCGCCGCCATCGAGCACTTCACCGGCATGCTCGGCCAGTGGTGCATGGACAACACCAGCTGGGACAAGGCCGATCCGGTCATGGCCGACCTGTTCCGCTGGCACCTTGCCGAGGAAGTCGAGCACCGCAACGTCGCCTTCGACCTGTTCCACCACCTGTGTGAAACCGAGCTGGGCTTCTATGCCGGCCGTCAGGCCCTGATGGCCATCATCTTCCCGCTGTTCATTCACTTCCTGACCGAGGGCATGCGGGCACTGGCCAGCCAGGACCGCAGCAACGCCGAGATTCGCGCCATGGCACGCCGTTCCCTGCCGCGCCTGCTGTGGGAAGTCGAGCGCATCGGCAGGGCCAGCGACAACATCCCGACCTTCAGCTTCCTGGTGAAGGGAACGCTGCGCTGGCTGTCGCCGCGCTTCCACCCGGAGCCGGAAGGCAACACCCAGCAGGCCCTGGACTACATCGCACGCTCGCCGGCCGCCCGTGCGGCAGCTGCAGCCGCCGCAGAGCAGGGCCAGACGCTGCACTGACCCGCCGAGACAACGCACGAAACGAAAGGCCCGCCTGCAGGAATCAGCATCCCGCAGGCGGGCCTTGCTGTTTGCGGATCTGCCCGGGCATCAGCCCTGTGCAGCGCTCTCCCGCTGACGCGACAGCAGCCAGTAGCCGAACACCGCCGACAGCAACGAGGCCAGCAGCACCGCCAGCCGGTCAACCAGCTGCACGCTCTGGCCCGAGTGCTGGAAGGCCAGCGAACTGATGAACAGACTCATGGTGAAGCCGATGCCGCAGAGCACCGCCGCGCCGTAGAGCTGACGCCAGTTGGTCGCATTCGGCAGCGCCGCCCAGCCCAGGCGGACGCAGAGCCAGGAAAACACGAAGATGCCCAGCTGCTTGCCCACGAACAGCCCCAGCACGATGCCCTGGAACACGCTGTCGGAAAGCACCTCCCGACCCAGCCCCTGCAGCGACACGCCGGCATTGGCGAAGGCGAAGATCGGCACGATGGCAAATGCCACCAGCGGATGCAGATCCTTCTCCATGGCCTCGGCAGGCGAGGCGCCGTTCTCGTCACGACGCACCGGAATGGCCATGGCAATGACCACCCCGGCCAGCGTGGCATGAACCCCGGACTTCAGCACGCTGATCCAGAGCAGGGTGCCGACCAGCGCGTAGGGGCCGATGCTGCGCACCCCGGACCGGTTGAGCAGAAACAGCACCAGGGTGAGCCCGCCAGCCGCCAGCAGCGACGCCAGGGAAAGCTGGCTGGTGTAGAACAGCGCGATGATGATGACGGCCCCGAGGTCGTCCATCACCGCCAGCGCCATCACGAACGCCTTCAGTCCGGGCGGCACCCGTGAGCCCAGCAGGGCCAGCACACCCAGGGCGAAGGCGATGTCGGTGGCCGAGGGGATGGCCCAGCCCTGCAGACGCACCGGATCGTGGTGATTGAGCGCGACATAGATCAGGGCCGGCACCAGCATCCCGCCGAGCGCGGCAAAGCCGGGCAGCGCCAGCTGGCGCAGGGTGCTGAGGTGACCATGCACCACTTCACGCTTGATCTCCAGGCCGACCACCAGGAAGAAGATCGCCATCAGGCCGTCGTTGATCCACAGCAGCAGGGGCTTGTCGATGTCCAGTGCACCGATGCGGAACTGCACCGGAATCGACAGCAGCCACTGGTAGAACTCGACCGCCGCCGAGTTGGCAAGGATCAGGGCCAGCGCCGTGGCCAGCAGCAGCAGCACGCCCGCCTGCACATCCGCCGACCAGGTGCGCCAGAAGGCGGCACCGGTGACATTTCCTGTCGACATCCACTTTCCTCCCGTTGTAACTGCTGCGTCCGCTATAATCGCGCACTTTCCATCCAGGCTCAGCAGGATTGCTTCATGGCTCAGTACATCTACACGATGAATCGTGTATCGAAATTGGTTCCGCCCAAGCGCGAGATTCTCAAGGATATCTCCCTGTCGTTCTTTCCGGGCGCCAAGATCGGCGTGCTCGGCCTGAACGGCTCCGGCAAGTCTACCCTGCTCAAGATCATGGCGGGTGTGGACAAGGACTTCAGCGGTGAAGCCCGTGCCGCCACCGGCACCAAGATCGGCTACCTGGAGCAGGAGCCGCAGCTGGATCCGGCCAAGGACGTGCGCGGCAACGTCGAGGACGGCGTGCGTGAGTGCCTGGACGCCATGGCCCGCCTGGACGAGGTCTTTGCCGAATACGCCATGGAAGATGCCGACTTCGACAAGCTCGCCGCCGAGCAGGAAAAGCTCGAGTCCATCATCCAGGCCTGGGATGGTCACAACCTCAACAACCAGCTCGAGCAGGCCGCCGACGCCCTGCGTCTGCCACCATGGGATGCCGACGTGACCACGCTGTCGGGTGGCGAGCGCCGCCGTGTCGCGCTGTGCCGCCTGCTGCTGTCGAAGCCGGACATGCTGCTGCTCGACGAACCGACCAACCACCTCGACGCCGAGTCGGTGGGCTGGCTGGAACAGTTCCTGAAGAACTTCCCGGGCACCATCGTCGCCATCACCCACGACCGCTACTTCCTCGAGAACGTGGCCGAGTGGATCCTCGAGCTCGACCGCGGTCGCGGCATTCCCTACCAGGGCAACTACACGGGCTGGCTGGAACAGAAGACCGCCCGCCTGGAAATGGAAGAGCGCCAGGAAGAGGCCCACACCAAGGCCCTCAAGCGCGAGCTGGAGTGGGTGCGCAGCAACCCCAAGGCACGTCAGGCCAAGTCCAAGTCCCGCATGCAGGCCTTCGAGGAGCTGTCGAGCAAGGAATTCCAGAAGCGCGCCGAAACCCAGGAAATCTACATTCCGCCCGGAGAACGCATGGGCGACCAGGTCATCGAGGTCAAGGGCATCGCCAAGTCCTTCGGCGATCGCCTGCTCTACGAGAACCTGAGCTTCACCGTGCCCAAGGCCGCCATCGTCGGCATCGTCGGCCCCAACGGCGCCGGCAAGACCACGCTGTTCCGCATGATCACCGGTGAACAGAAGCCGGATGCCGGCGAAGTCATCGTCGGTCAGAGCGTCAAGGTCGCCTACATCGGCCAGATCCGCGACTCGCTGGATGACAGCAAGACCGTCTGGGAGGAAGTCTCCGGCGGCCTCGACATCATGAAGGTCGGCGACTACGAGATCCCGTCACGCGCCTACATCGGCCGCTTCAACTTCAAGGGCCAGGACCAGCAGAAGCGCGTCGGCGAACTCTCCGGTGGTGAGCGCAACCGTCTCCAGCTGGCCAAGATCCTGCAGGTCGGCGCCAACGTGCTGCTGCTCGACGAACCCTCCAACGACCTTGACGTGGAAACCCTGCGTGCCGTCGAGGAAGCGCTGCTGACCTTCCCCGGCGTGTCCATGGTGGTCTCGCACGATCGCTGGTTCCTCGACCGCATCGCCACCCACATCCTCGCCTTCGAAGGTGACGAGGTGGAGTGGTACGACGGCAACTACACCGAGTACGAGGAGTATCGCCGCAAGAAGCTCGGCAATGCTGCCGGCCCGCACCGGGTCAAGTACAAGAAGATGAGCTGACGCGTCCGTTCGGACAGTCCCGCCCGGCAGGAAAGGCCACCGTAAACCGGTGGCCTTTTTGCTCGTTGAGCGGAGTATCTGCTCAGGAGCTCATCATGCGCACATCCACGCGTCCACGTCAGGCGGTCCTTGCGGCCGGTCTGGCCTTTGCCTGTGCCACCCCGGCGTGGGCAGCCGTTTCCGCCTCCACCCAGATCGGCACGACAAGCGCGCCGTCGGCCGGCAGCACCCTGCACAGCACGCAGAGCCTGTATCCCGCAGACCCGGTCGATGCCCTGCCGGCGACCAGTCGCAGCCTGCGCCAGGACAAGGTGGTCACCGTGGTGCCGGCGATCTGCCTGCAATGCGGCCAGGTCATCGATGTACAGCCCGTGGACGTCACGCCGACCCAGACCGGAGTCGGCATCGGCGTCGGGGCCGTACTTGGCGGCGTGCTTGGCAGCCGCTTCGGGGGCGGCAGCGGGCGAACGGTAGCGGCAATTGCCGGTGCCGTCGGTGGCGCCTATGCAGGGAATGTGATCGAGGGACGTCAGCGCCAGCAGCAAGCCTGGCAAGTACGCGTGCGTTTCGACGACGGCCGTGAAAGCACGTTCGGCTACAGCCAGCAGCCGCAATGGGCGGTGGGCGATCGCCTGGTCATCGAAGGCAACTCGCTGCGCCGCGCCGATGCCCTCACGCCGCCGGCGCCCGGGGCCGTGCCACGCCCCTGATGACCGTGCCGGGGAGACCCGGACCAGCAAGGCCCTGAAACAGCGAGGCCGGGCATTGCCCGGCCTCCTGCCATCCCCGCGAAACCAAGGCGCTCAGCGCTCCGGCAGCGTGATGTTCAGCTCCAGCACCGAGCAGTTGCCATGGCTGTCGAGATCAACCTGCACCTGGTCGTCACTGATCGAGACGTACTTGCGAATCACTTCGAGGATGTCACGCTGCAGCTGCGGCAGATAGTCCGGCTTGCTGCGCTGACCGCGCTCGTGGGCGACGATGATCTGCAAGCGTTCCTTGGCAAGATTGGCCGTGGTCGGCTTCTTTTGGCTGCGGAAAAAATCCATGAAACTCATGATCAGCCTCCGAACAGTCTGGCCAGCAGGCCTTTCTTCTGCACTTCCAGGAAACGCTGCGGCACGTTCGAGCCGAGCAGACGTTCAACGGCATCGCTGTAGGCCTGGCCGGCATCGCTCTCGGCATCGAAGATCACCGGCACGCCCTGGTTGGAGGCCTTGAGCACGGCCTGCGATTCGGGAATCACGCCGAGCAGCTTGATCGACAGGATTTCCTCGACGTCGGCCACCGACAGCATCTCGCCGCTCTCGACGCGCACCGGGTTGTAGCGGGTCAGCAGCAGGTATTCCTTGATCGGGTCCAGACCCTTCTCGGCACGACGCGACTTGCTGGACAGCAGGCCGAGCATGCGGTCGGAGTCACGCACCGACGACACTTCCGGGTTGGTCACGACAATCGCCTCGTCAGCGAAGTACATGGCCATGTGGGCGCCCTTCTCGATGCCGGCCGGCGAGTCGCAGATCACGAAGTCGAACTGCTCGGACAGCTCGTTGATGACACGCTCGACCCCCTCCTGGCTGAGGGCATCCTTGTCACGGGTCTGGCTGGCCGCCAGCACGTACAGGTTGTCCAGGCGCTTGTCCTTGATCAGGGCCTGGTTGAGGCTGGCATCGCCCTGGATCACGTTGATGAAGTCATAGACCACGCGGCGTTCGCAGCCCATGATCAGGTCGAGGTTGCGCAGGCCGACGTCGAAATCGACCAGCACGGTACGGTGTCCGCGCATGGCCAGGCCGGTACCGATGGCTGCACTGGTGGTGGTCTTGCCCACGCCACCCTTGCCGGAAGTCACCACAATGATTTTTGCCACGAAACATCCTCACGCAGAGCCACCGGGCTGCATGCCCGGCTTGAAACAGACAGGGGTCGGAACCCGGCAGAGGCTGCCGATTCCGGAAATCATCCGGCCAGTATTGTTCAAAGAGCCAGCAGGTTCAACACATCTTCCTGCAGAATGACCTGGATCGGGCGCCCCCATTCCGGCGCCTTGCGCAGCTCTTCCGCGACCCGGTAGCGACCGGCGATGGAGATCAGTTCGGCCTCCAGCGACTGGCAGAAAATGCGTGCCGAGGCATCGCCCTTGACGCCTGCCAAGGCACGTCCGCGCAGTGGTGCATAGATGTGGATATGACCGTCCGCCAGCACTTCGGCGCCGGCGCTGACCGGGGCCAGCACGATCAGGTCTCCCTCGGCATAGATCTGCTGACCACCGCGCACCGGCGCGGTGATGATGCGAGTCTCCGGGCGTCCCGCTGCGGCCGCAGGTGCAGCAGCTGGTGCCGCGGCCGCAACGGCAGCGGTCTCGGCCGGCTGGGCTGCGTCACTGTCGCCGCCCTTGCGACGCAGGCTGCCCAGCAGTGGCACGCCGACACCCTGCAAGGCCGGCTGCAAGGCCTTGGGCGCGCGCATGCCCACCACTGCCACGCCATGCTCGCGGCACAGCGCCACCAGGCCCGCCCAATCGGCCTCCTGGTCAGCGACCTTGTCGAGATTGAGAATGACAGGGGATTGCTGCAGCCAGGCGGCGGCATCCAGGGTGCGTGCCGCGAGCTGCGCCTTGATCAGCTCGTGGCTCACGCTGGCAAGCTCGAGCACGGTGGCCGTGAACGAGCCACCCTTGATGTGAAAGGCAGGACTGCCGTCCTGCAGGGCATCGGATGAGGTCATGTGTCTGTGGCAACGTCAGGAAATACGGAAAGGCATGACGGCCGGAACCGGTCCGGCCGGAACCGCAGAAACTTACTTGTGGGTCTTGAGGAGCTCGGCGACCTTGCTGACATAGGCCTGTTCAGCCTGCTCGCGGGTCATGCCCTTGAGCCCTGCCCAGGCGTCGTACTTGGCGCGATTGATCATGTCGAACATGCCCGGACGGCTGCCGGAGACATCGCCGGCACTGGCCTGCTTGAAGTGGGCATACAGGGCCAGCATGTCGTCGTTGGACGGCCGCTTGGTCAGGGTCTTCACATCCAGCTGGGCTTGTTCAAACGCGCTCATTGTTGTTCTCCGCAATTGAAGTGGTCGGCCTCAAGCCGCCGGCAGCTGCACCGGCAGGCCAAGGTGCCTACAGTAGCAGTCCTGACTGCAAAACCGTAGTGCCGCACAGGCACGGCAACGACTTTTGCCGCGCCCGCGAAGCAGGCAAACTGCCTGCCCCGGACACGAAAGGAAGATGGCATGCGTATTGGTTTTGCCGGCATAGGCCTGATGGGCCTGCCCCTGTGCCGTCGCCTGCTGGCGGCCGGACACAGGCTGACCATCTGGAACCGCAGCCCTGCCGCCTGCGCCCCGCTGCTGGCCGAAGGCGCCCGCCAGGCCGAGTCGCCGGCCACCCTGGCTACCGGCAGCGACATCCTGATGCTCTGCGTCTCCGATGCCAGCGCCGTGCGCGCGGTCTGTGACGGCCCGCACGGCGTGCTTGCCGGCTGCCATGACGGTCTCGTGGTGGTCGATCACTCCTCGATAGACCCGGCCACCACGCGCGAGCTGGCAGCCGCACTGGCACAGCGGGGCGGGCACTGGGTGGATGCCCCGGTATCAGGCGGTGTCGCTGGCGCCGAGCAAGGCCGGCTGGTGATCATGGCCGGAGGCAGCGCCGCTGACATCGACCGCATCAGTCCGGTGCTGCAGGCCTATGCCCTGCGCATCACGCACATGGGCGACACGGGCGCCGGCCAGGTCACCAAGATCTGCAACCAGCTGGTGGTCGCCGCCAACAGTCTGCTGATTGCCGAGACCGTGGCACTGGCCGAGCAGGCCGGTGTCGATGCCCGGCTGCTGGCCCCGGCACTGGCCGGCGGCTTCGCCGACTCGCTGCCGTTCCAGATCCTGGCGCCACGCATGGCCGAGCGCCGCTTCGAGCCGGTGCAATGGCGAGTGCAGACCCTGCTCAAGGATCTCGACAACGCGCTTGCCCTGGCGCAGGCCGACGGACAACCCGTGCCGCTGGCAGCGCACGCCGCAGCGCTCATGCGACAGCATGCCGAATGCGGGCATGCACGCGCCGATCTCAGCAGCGTGATCCTGCTGCATCGCCCGCAAAACGACTGAACCGAGAACACGCCATGCCCCGCTTCACCGCCAACCTGTCCCTGCTGTTCACCGAACGGCCCCTGCGCGAACGCTTTGCGGCGGCACGTGCGGCCGGCTTCGACGCCGTCGAGATCCAGTTTCCCTACGAGCTGGCGATCAGCGAGATCGCCCGCGAACTGCAGGAACATGCGTTGGAGCTGGTGCTGATCAACGTCCCGGCCGGCGACCTCATGCAGGGTGGTGACGGGCTCGCCGGCATCCCCGGTCGGGAGCAGAGCTTTCGCCATGCCGTGATGCAGGCGCTGCCCTATGCCGAGGCGCTGGGCGTGCGCTGCGTCAACGTGCTGGCCGGCCGCCAGCCCGCCGATGGCGACCTGCTGCACTGCCTGCACACGCTGACCGCCAATGCCCGCTATGCCGCCGAGACCTTCCAGTCCGTCGGCGTGACCACCACGCTGGAGGCCATCAACACCGTCGACATGCCCCGCTTCCTGGTGCACAACGTGGCGCAGATGCAGGAGATCCTGGAGGCGGCCGACCATCCCACCCTGAAGATGCAGTTCGACTGCTACCACCTGGCGATGATGGGCGAGGATCTGGAGCAGGCACTGCAGGACACCATTCTCGACATCGGCCACATCCAGTTCGCCGACCTGCCGGGACGCGGCGCGCCAGGCACCGGCACGCTGGACTATCCGGCGCTGTTCCGCCTCATCGACGAACTGCCCTACAGCGGCTGGTGTGGCGCCGAGTACCGGCCCGGCGACGCCGGCACCGAGGCCAGTCTGGACTGGTTCCGGGCACGCCGCTGAAGCGGCCCGGGGCGCCGTTGCCTAGAGCGCGTCGAGGGCCTCGGCGAGGCGCCCGACCGCGATCACCTGCATGCCCTCGATGGCCTGCTTGGGGGCATTGCTGCGTGGCACGATGGCGCGCTTGAAGCCGTGCTTGGCGGCCTCGCGCAGACGCTCCTGGCCATTCGGCACCGGGCGGATCTCCCCGGACAGGCCGACCTCCCCGAACACCACCAGATCGGCATCGAGGGCCTGGCCACGCAGGCTGGAGGTGACCGCCAGCAGTACCGCGAGATCGGAACCGGTTTCCAGCACCTTGACGCCGCCGACCACGTTGACGAAGACGTCCTGACCCAGGCTGGAAATGCCGCCGTGGCGGTGCAGCACGGCCAGCAGCATGGCAAGACGGTTCTGGTCGAGACCGACGGCGACCCGGCGCGGGTTGCTGAAGGCGTCGTCGACCAGGGCCTGGACCTCGACCAGCAGCGGGCGAGTGCCCTCGCGGGTGACCATGACGACGGAGCCGGGAATGGGCTGGTCATAGCGCGACAGGAAGATCGCCGAGGGATTGGAGACCTCGCGCAGGCCGCGATCGGTCATGGCGAACACGCCGAGCTCGTTGACCGCGCCAAAGCGGTTCTTCACGGCGCGAATCAGGCGGAAACGGGAATCGGCCTCGCCCTCGAAATAGAGCACGCAGTCGACCATGTGCTCGAGCACGCGCGGCCCCGCCAGCGCGCCTTCCTTGGTGACATGACCGACCAGGAACAGGGCGCAGCCGCTCTGCTTGGCATAGCGCGTGAGCAAGGCCGCCGACTCGCGGATCTGCGACACGCCACCCGGGGCCGAGGTCAGGGCCTCGGTATACAGGGTCTGGATGGAGTCGATGACCATGATGCGCGGCAGCTCGGCCTGTGCCGTGGCAAGAATGCGCTCGACGCAGGTCTCGGCCATCAGGCTGAGGCCATCCACCGGCAGCTCCAGCCGGCGCGCGCGCAACGCGACCTGGGTCAGCGACTCCTCGCCCGTGACATAGAGCGCGCGCTGGCTGGCCGCGAGATGGGTCAGGGTCTGCAGCAGGATGGTCGACTTGCCGATGCCGGGGTCGCCGCCGATGAGCACCACCGAGCCATCGACCAGGCCGCCGCCGAGCACCCGGTCCAGCTCTGACAGGCCGGTGGCGATGCGCCGCTCCTGCACATCGATGCGGACGTCCTTGAGCGCCGTGACCGTGGCGGCCTGGCCGGCATAGCCGCCGGCACGCGGCCCCTTCGGCAGCGGCTCGCGCACGACCTCGGTCAGGGTGTTCCAGGCGCCACAGTCGCCGCACTGCCCCGACCACTTACTGGCCTCGGCACCACAGGCCGAGCAGACATGCACGACACGCGCCTTAGCCATTGAGAATCTCGTCAGCCAGCAGGTGGCGCTGCACGCGCGGCGTGAGACGGCAGAACAGCTCGTAGCTGATGGTGCCGGCTGCGCTGGCGACCTCGTCGGCAGGCAGGCCGTCACCCCAGAGCACCACCGGATCACCGGGACGCGCCGTGACCTGGCCGAGATCGACGGTGATCATGTCCATAGAGACGCGTCCGGCAAGCTGGCAGCGCTGGCCATTGATCAGCACCGGCGTGCCGGAAGGTGCATGGCGCGGGTAGCCGTCACCGTAGCCGATGGCCACCACGGCAATGCGGGTGTCGCGTGCAGCCACCCAGCTCGCGCCATAGCCCACGGCCTCGCCGGCCGGCACCGTGTGCACGGCAATCACCCGCGAGCGCAGCGTCATCACCGGACGCAGACCCAGCGACTCCGCACTGCGGTGGGCAAACGGCGAGCTGCCGTACAGTGCAATGCCGGGGCGCATCCAGGCGCCCGCGGCGGCGGCATGCGCGAAAATGGCGGCGGAATTGGCCAGGCTGTCGCTCACCGGCACGCCGTCTGCCTCTGCCAGGGCCTGCTGCAAGGCACGGAAACGACCGAGCTGCTGCACGGTCTGGCGGCTGTCGAGCTCGTCGGCGGTGGCGAAATGGGTCAGCAGTCCCCGTGTCTTCACGGCTGGCGACTGCGCCAGCACGCGCCAGGCCTTGAGCGCCTCGACCGGGCGCAGACCAAGACGGTTCATGCCGCTGTTGACCTTGAGCCAGACCGCTATCTGCGCGCCGGCCGGCGCCTGCGCGAACAGGGCCAGCTGCTCGGGCGAGTGCACCGCCAGCTGCAGGTCATGCTGACGCGCCAGGGCCAGCTCCTGCGTCGTGAACACGCCCTCAAGCACGGCGATGGGCGAACGCACGCCCTGCTCGCGCAAGGCCAGCGCCTCGTCGATGAAGGCCGTGCCAAGGGCGTCGGCCTGCTCCGCCAGCAGTGGCGCCAGCATGGCGGCACCATGACCGTAGGCATCCGCCTTGACCATGGCCAGCAGCCTTGCCTGCGGCATCTGGCGGCGAATCACCGCCACGTTGTGACGCAGCGCGGCCGTATCCAGCGTCAGCCAGGTCTCGCGCATGGTCAGTACTGCTCCATGTCGCGATAGTGTTCGGGCGCGAGATCCTCGAAGCGCGTGTACTTGCCGAGGAAGGCCAGACGGATGCTGCCGATGGGGCCGTTGCGCTGCTTGCCGATGATGATTTCCGAGGTGCCCTTGTCCGGCGACTCCGGGTTGTAGACCTCGTCACGGTAGATGAACATGATGACGTCGGCGTCCTGCTCGATGGCCCCGGATTCACGCAGGTCGGACATCACCGGACGCTTGTTCGGGCGCTGCTCGAGCGAGCGGTTGAGCTGCGACAGCGCGATCACCGGACACTCCATCTCCTTGGCCAACGCCTTCAGCGAGCGCGAGATTTCCGAGATTTCGTTGACACGGTTGCTTTCAAGACCGGGCACGCGCATCAGCTGGAGGTAGTCGACCATGATCAGGCCGAGCGGCCCCTGCTCGCGCGCGACACGGCGGGCACGCGTGCGCACGTCGTTGGGGCTCAGCGATGGCGTGTCGTCAATGAGCAGCTTCTGGTCGGCGAGCAGGGTCATGGTCGAGGTCAGGCGCGGCCAGTCCTCTTCCTCGAGCTTGCCGGAGCGGATGCGGGTCTGGTCGATGCGACCCAGTGACGACAGCATACGCATGACGATGGACTCGGCCGGCATTTCCATGGAGAACACCAGCGTCGGCATGCCCGAGCGCATGAGGGCGTTTTCCACCAGATTCATGGCGAAGGTGGTCTTGCCCATGGAGGGACGCGCCGCGACGATGATCAGGTCGCCCTTCTGCATGCCCGACGTGCGCTCGTCGAGATCCGTGAAGCCGGTGCTGAGACCGGTGATGGCCTCGTCGGACTGGAACAGCTTGTCGATGCGGTCAAGCGCCTTGCCCAGCAGCGGCTTGAGCAGCTGCGGTCCGCCGCCCTTCTGCTGCTGCTCGGCGATGGCGAAGATCTTGCGCTCGGCCTCGTCGAGAATCATCTGCGCGGTCGCGCCCTGGGGCTGGAACGCGGTGTCGGAGACCTCGTTGGTGATGCGGATGAGCTGACGCAGCACCGAGCGCTCGCGCACGATGTCGCCGTAGGCAGCGATGTTCACCGCCGAGGGCGTGTTGCGCACCAGCTCGCCCAGGTAGGCCAGGCCGCCGGCATCCTCCAGCTCGCCCAGACGCATCAGGGTTTCCGACACGGTCAGGGCATCGCGCGGCTTGCCCTCGTCGACCAGCAGGCGGATGGCGCGGAAGATCTGGCGATGGTCACGGCGATAGAAATCGTCTTCGCTGATGCGGTCGGACACGCGGTCCCAGGACTGCTCGTCCAGCATCAGGCCGCCAAGCACGGCCTGCTCGGCCTCGAGGGAATGCGGGGGCAGTTTCAGGGCCGCCAGGGCGTTGTCGGCGGCAGAGGCAGTGGCGGTGGTATTCATGGCATCACGACAGGACAAAGTGGGCCTAGCATAAGCGGAAACGGCAGCGTCTCCCACCGGCAAGTGCCCCGTCCGGGCTCACCCGCCCTGAAAAACGAACAGGGCGCCGGAGTTGCCCCCGGCGCCCTGTCGATACCGCGATGTCGTCCGCTTATTCGGCGGCGACAACCACCTTGACGGTGGCCAGGATGTCGCTGTGCACCTGGATGGCGATGTCGTACTCGCCAGTGTGACGCAGCGGACCGGTCGGCAGGCGAACTTCGCTCTTGTCGACGGCCACGCCAGCGGCGGTAGCGGCGTCGGCGATATCGCGGTTGCCCACGGAACCGAACAGCTTGCCTTCGTCACCAGCCTTCGAGGTCACGGTCACGACCAGCTCGGCGAGCTGGGCGGCACGGGCTTCGGCGGCAGCCAGAACGGCGGCTTCCTGACGCTCCAGCTCGGCGCGACGAACTTCGAAGTCAGCCAGGTTGCGAGCCGTTGCCGGCAGCGCCTTGCCTTGCGGAATCAGGAAGTTGCGGCCAAAGCCGGGCTTCACGTCAACCTTGGCACCGAGAGCGCCCAGGCCTTTGATCTTTTCCAGAAGAATAACTTGCATCACGCACCCCAGCTCAGACGTGGTTATCGGTGTACGGCATCAGAGCCAGGTAACGAGCCTGCTTGATTGCCAGGGTCAGCTGACGCTGGTAGCGAGCCTTGGTACCGGTGATGCGGCTCGGAACGATCTTGCCGTTCTCGGTGATGAACTGCTTCAGGGTCTCCACATCCTTGTAATCGATGTAGGTGACCTTGTCGGCCGTGAAACGGCAGAACTTGCGACGACGGTAGAAACGCGCCATGGTTTCCTCTCCTTAATCTTGTCTGTCTAGCGTCTGCGCGTGCAGAACCAGCTTGTCACTGTCGCGGTAGCTGGCCGGAGCCAGGAAACCGCTGATCACGATCCGGTCGCCGGGCACCAGGTGCCTGGCCTGTTCGACCAACGCGCCGGCCAGATGCACGGTCAGCGTCACTCGAACTTCTCGCGAAGCGCCTGCTTCCAGCTGCCTGGAACGGTGCGCCACCAGCACATCCTGATGGGCAACCCCGGCGGGGCTGCGTCGCGACGGAAACTGCTTCTCCAGTATTCCGCTCAACCGGAGCGTGTTCTGCTCCACGCGGACGATGTCCGTGAATTATTCAGCGGAAGCCGGAGCGTCCTGACCTTCTTCAGCGCGGGCGGCCTTGCGGGCACGCTTTTCTTCCGCACCCTTGGCAAGGATGGACTCTTCGACGATCGCTTCATCGCGACGGATGATCAGACTGCGGATCACGGCGTCGTTGTAGCGGAATGCTTCTTCCAGCTCGGCGCGCACGCTGTCTGCGCACTCGACGTTGAGCAGGACGTAGTGGGCCTTGTGGACCTTGTTGATCGGGTAGGCCAGCTGACGGCGGCCCCAGTCTTCCAGACGGTGAATGGCACCGCCGGATTCCTTGATCATCCCGGTGTAACGCTCGACCATGGCGGGCACTTGCTCGCTCTGATCGGGGTGCACCAGGAACACGACTTCATAATGACGCATCGGATTGTGCTCCTTACGGATTGAACAGCCCCACCGAGTGCCGGTGGAGCAAGGAGTACGAGCCTTCAGCGGGTCGTTGCCGACCGGCACTGTTCGCTCGCGACCTCGGCCGGAAACGGGTTCCGGGCGAAGGACGCGCGACAATACAGGGATGACGGTGATTTTTCAAGCGAAACCGGTACCGTGCACGCGAGCAGTCCAGGGAGAGGCTGCAAAACACGCCGTGAATACGTCCCTGTAGGCTCGCGCACGCCATCCATGGCGTGCGACGGTTTTGCCGCCTGTCCCTGGACTCCTCGCTGACTGAACCGCCGGCTTCATTGATCGGGAAGATCGATGATCAAGGGCAGATGATCGCTGTACGGCAGCCAGTCATCAGGCGCACCGATGAGCATTGCCGAGTCAGAACTCAGGAAGGACTCGTGCTTTTGAAGATACTTCCAGAGCTGCCCGATGCACTTGAACCTCGGGGAGTTGACCTGCTTGGTCCATGCCGCCAACAAAGCAATCTGTTGATTAATGAGAGAAGGCAGAAAAAGCTGAAGCCCATCGGCATCCAGCGCAACAGATTCGACATGAAGCCCGACCCGGCAAAGACACCCAGCCCGCGATGCGGGTTGTCACCTACCCAAAGGGCATTCCCAGCCCAAGCCTTGTAGCGAGCATGTCGCGTTGTGGCAGGGTTTTCACACTCCTGCACGATACACACATCCGGCTTGAGTGCGTCGAGCAGTTCCAGCTTACGGTTCGCATGGCGATCTGACCTTCACTGAGCTTGCCTGTGCCGGGTTCGGGGGTTTGCTGAAACCGTGCGAGGCATGGATGCCGAGCCGAGCCCCCAGGGACGGGTTCACGGCGTGTTTCAGCGAGCCCCCGAACCCGGCACCTGCCACCAGTGCCTTGAAGCGATCAGCCCTTCCGCTGCCGAACTGCCTCGAACAGCGCCACGCCCGTGGCCACGCTGACGTTCAGGCTCTCGATGCGCCCCGCCATCGGAATGTAGGCCAGATGGTCGCAGTGTTCGGCGGTGAGGCGACGCAGGCCGCTGCCTTCGGCGCCCATGACCACCGCCAGCGGCCCCTTGAGGTCGATGTCGTAGAACGGCTTGGCTCCCTCGCCGAGGCTGGTGCCGACCACCCAGACGCCGGCATCCTTGAGCTGCTTGAGCGTGCGCGCAAGGTTGGTGACCTGGATGAAGGGGATGAGCTCGGCAGCGCCGCAGGCGACCTTGCGTGCCACCGGCGTCAGGCCGGCGGCCTTGTCGCGTGGCGCGATGACCGCATGCACGCCGGCAGCCTCGGCCGTGCGCAGGCAGGCACCGAGGTTGTGCGGGTCGGTGACGGCATCCAGCACGAGCAGGAACGGCGGCTCGCGCAGGTCATCGAGCAGCGCCGCGAGGTCGTTGTCGTCGCCAGGCTGACGCTCTTTGACGCGGGCGCAGACGCCCTGGTGACGACCGCCCTCGGCGAGCTGGTCGAGCTGATCGCGGTCGCGGAAGGCCACGGTCAGACCATGCTGACGCGCCATCTGCACGATGGGATTGAGACGCGCATCCTCGCGCGTGTTGAGCGCCTGCAGCTCGAGCACACGCTCGGGCTCATGCTCGAGCAGCGCCTGCACCGCGTGCAGGCCGTAGACCCATGACATCTTGCCGGACATGTCGGTCTCCGATCAGCGACGACGCGTGCGCGGCTTGCGGCTGCGCGGCTTGCCCTGGTCAGCCGGGGCATCCTGGGCCGCCGGCCGCTCGCCAGCAGCGGGTGCGTCAGCCGGGGCACGACGACCGCGACCACCTGACTTGGCGGCGGACTTGCCGGGAATGTCACCTTCCTTGAGACGATCGCGCAGCGAACGCTTGCCGGTGGCACCGCCGGAGAGTAGCTCGAAGTCCATCTTGCGCTCGTCGAGGTTGACGGCGGCGACCTGGATGCGCACCGGCTCGCCGATGGCGTAGCGACGACCGGTACGCTCACCGACCAGGCGATGGAAGGTGGCGTCGTAGTCGTAGTAGTCATCCTTGAGCTGGCTGATGTGCACCAGACCCTCGACGTAGATCTCGGAGAGCTCGACGAAGAAGCCGAACGGGGTCACCGCGGAGATGACGCCATCGAAGGCTTCGCCGATCTTGTCTTGCATGTACTCGCACTTGAGCCAGGCCATGACGTCGCGGGTGGCTTCGTCGGCACGGCGCTCGGTCATCGAGCAGTGCTCGCCCAGCGCCATCATCTGCACCTGGCCCGGCAGCGGCTCGACCTTCCCGCCGAGCGCGCCCTTGATGCTGCGGCCGATGCGCTGCAGCGCGGTGACTTCGTGATCACCCGCCAGGATGTTGCGGATGGCGCGGTGCAGCAGCAGGTCGGGGTAGCGGCGGATCGGCGAGGTGAAGTGCGAGTAGGCCTCGTAGGCCAGACCGAAGTGGCCCAGGTTGTCGGGCGAATACACCGCCTGCGACAGCGAGCGCAGCAGCATGGTCTGGATGATGTGCCGGTCAGGGCGCTCGGCGATCTGCTGGATCACCGCGAGGAAGTCGGCCGGCTTGGGCTGGGCGCTCACGGTGAAGCGCAGGCCCATGGCCTGCAGCGTGGCGCGCAGCTTGATCAGCTTCTCGTTCTTGGGACCTTCGTGGTTGCGGAACAGCGCCGGCATCTTCGCCTTCAGCACGAAGGCGGCGGACGCCACGTTGGCCGCCAGCATCATCTCCTCGATGAGCATGTGCGCCTGGTTGCGGGTCACCGGCACGATGCGCTCGATCTTGCGATCGGCACCGAACAGGATGCGCGTCTCGCCGCTGTCGAAGTCCAGTGCGCCACGCACTTCACGCACGCTGCGCAGCACCTTGAACAGGTCATAGAGCACGTGCAGCGACTTCTGTACCGCTTCCGGCCAGCGTGTGCCGAGCTCGCGGGCCTCGCGGCTCTCCGGATGCTCGAGGTACTGGCTGACCTGGGTGTAGGTGGTGCGTGCCTGCGAATGCATCACGGCCGGATAGAAGGTGCTGCCGGTCATGCGGCCGGCGGCCGAGAAGGTCATGTCGCAGACCATGCACAGGCGATCGACCTGCGGATTCAGCGAGCACAGGCCGTTGGACAGGATCTCCGGCAGCATGGGCACCACGAAGCCGGGGAAGTACACGGAGTTGCCGCGCGCCTTGGCCTCGGTGTCGAGTGCAGTGCCGGGACGCACGTAGTGCGACACGTCGGCGATTGCCACCACCAGACGGTAGCCGCCGCCCTTGCGCTTCTCGGCGTAGACCGCGTCGTCGAAGTCCTTGGCACCTTCGCCATCGATGGTCATCAAGGGCAGGTCACGGATGTCGACGCGGCCCGGCTCGGTCTTGGCAGCCTCGTCCACCAGCGGCGAGAGACCGGCAATCTCGGCCTCCACGGCCGATGGCCAGGTGTGCGGGATCTCGTAGTTGCGCAGGGCGATGTCGATTTCCATGCCGGGCGCCATGAAGTCGCCCAGCACCTCGACGATGCGTCCGGTGGCGAGACCATGGTGGCTGGGGTAGTCGACGATCTCGATGCTGACGAACTGGTCGGTCTGCGCCGGCACGCCGCCCGGCGCCACCACGATTTCCTGGGTGATGCGCGGGTTGTCCGGCATCACGTAGGCAATGCCGTCCTCTTCGCGGTAGCGGCCGACCAGGTGGGTGTAGCGGCGCTGCTCGACGCGCACCACGATGGCTTCGCGACGCCCCTTGTGGTCATAGCCGCCGATGCGCACGCAGGCGATGTCACCGTCGAAGAGCAGGCGCATCTGGCGCGAGGCCAGGATCAGGTCCTGGCCGCCCTCGTCGGGAATCAGGAAGCCGAAGCCGTCCTTGTGACCCTGCACGCGGCCACGGATCAGTTCCTCGTCATGCAGCGGCTGATAGGCGCCGCGACGGTCCGAGCGCAGCTGGCCGTCACGACTCATGGCGATCAGGCGACGGCGCAGGGCCTCCTCGCGCTCCGGGTCATACAGTCCGAAATGATGCGCCAGCTGGGGATGCGTGAGCGGCTTGGCGAGCTCATCCAGGGTGGCAAGAATCATTTCGCGACTGGGAATGGGGTTCTCGTAACGCTCGGCTTCGCGCTGGGCGTGCGGATCCGCGGAGGGGGAAGGGGTGTGCTGCTTTTGACTCATGCGCCATCTCGACAAATTTTCTGCATTCTACACGGAAGTGTGTTGACAGCCCGTCGTCGGCTCCTTATATTTCGCGCCGCACCTGCCCAGGTGGCGAAATTGGTAGACGCGCTAGTTTCAGGTACTAGTGTCGCAAGACGTGGAGGTTCAAGTCCTCTCCTGGGCACCATACAAGATGCTGTCAGCAGTCAAGACTGCCTGACACGCCTGCGAAAGCCCCGCTCATGCGGGGCTTTTTCGTTTCAGGCCCGCCGCAGCACGCGCATGAGCCCCCGCGTCAGCGCGGCGGGAGCAACCTGGCTGACCGGCCAGAGCAGCCGCATGCGCCAGCTCACCGGTCGGTGCACCCGGGGCTTGCGCACCAGCTGCCAGGCCGCTTCGGCAATGTCCGCCGCGGCCAGATCCACCCCCAGCGTGTCGAACAGTCGCGACGCCCCCAGATTGGCCTGAACCATGCCGGTGTTGACAAACGGCGGCATCAGGTCGGTGACTCGGATGCCATGCGTTTCCCACTCCAGATCCAGGGCCTCGGTGAGGGCGCGCACCGCATGCTTGCTGGCCGAGTAGGAGGCGAAGTCGGGAATGCCGTAGATCGCCGAGGCCGAACTCATGTTGATGACCTGGGCGCCGTCAGTGTCGCGCAGCAGCGGGAAGGCGGCATGCAGGACCTGCATCAGGCCGATGACGTTGATCTGCATGATGCGCGCATGCTCGGCCATGCTGATCTGCTCGAAGGCACCCACCTTGAGGACGCCGGCATTGTTCATCAGCACGTCGAGACGACCGTTGCTGCGCATGCCGAATTCGGCCAGCGCACGCCGCACCGAATCGACATCGGTGACATCCATGCGCAGGGGCCAGCACGACGAACCCAGCTCGCGCGCCAGCGCCGCCAGCGCCTGCGGATCTCGGTCGGCGGCGCCGACCCGCCAGCCCTCGCGGGCAAACCGGCGCGCTGTCGCCAGCCCGATGCCGGCGCCGGCGCCGGTGATGAAAATCGTCTTCATGAACATGTGTCCTGTGCAGGACCGGCTTCGTCGCCATGAGCCGGTCAAGGCATTCCACGCTAGCAGAAAACCCGCTTATAGTGCGGTTTTGCCTGTCGAGGATGCCTCATGTCGGCGCTAGTGCCTGTCAGCGATTCCATCTGGGTGGTTGCTGCGCCCTTCTCCTTTTTCGGCCTGCACATCGGCAGCCGAATGACCGTGATCCGCCTGCGTGACGGCAGCCTGGCCCTGCACTCCCCGGTGGCGGTCGATACCCCGCTGGTGGCCGACATCGACGCCCTCGGCGAGGTTCGCCACATCATCTGCCCGAACAGCTTTCACCACCTCTTCGCTGCCGATGCCGTCACCATCTGGCCGCAGGCCACGCTCTACGGTCCGCGCGCCCTGCAGCGCAAGCGCCGCGACCTGACCTTCCAGGCAACCCTAGGCGAGCCCCTGCCAGCAGCACTGGCCAGCGACTTCGAGGCCGTCAGCATCGCCGGCAGCCTGCTCAATGAAACCGTGCTCTTCCATCGCGACAGCGGCAGCCTGATCGCCGCTGACCTGATCGAGAACTTTCCGTCCTGCGATCATGCGCCGACGCGCTGGTATCTGAAGATCAACGGCGCGCTCGGACAGCCGACCTGGCCACGTGCCATGCGCGCCCTGTACTGGCGACGCGACCTGGCACGCACGAGCATCGAGCGCATCCTGGCCTGGCCAGTCGAACGGGTGATTCTGGCGCATGGCGAGATCATCGAAGGCAACGCCAGGGACGCCCTGCGCCAGGGGCTGGCCTGGCTGCGCTGAACCCGCGCAGGGTCGGCCACAAGGCGTGACCAGGCAGTCGCGATTTGCTACCGTCGGCAGCTGACTTACTGCTGCCCGGAGCCGCCATGACCGCCACCCTCGCCACGCGCGACACCGACATGACCCTGAGCGAGGCGATTCGCCAGCGCCGTTCGGTGCGAGGCTACCTCGCCACGCCAGTCCCCGAGGCCACCCTGCAGGCCGTGTTCGAGCTGGCACAATGGGCACCCTCCAACTGCAACGTGCAGCCGTGGCAGGTCTTTGTCGCCTCCGGCGCCACCCGTGACCAGTTGCGTCAGCGCTTCCTGGACAATGTCGCCCAGGGGCGTGCCATGACACCCGACATGGGCTTCATGCCGGCCCTGGACGGCAGCCACCGTGACCGCCAGGTGGTCTGTGCGCAGGCGCTCTACGGTGCCATGGGCATCGAACGTGGCGACAAGGCCGGTCGCATGGGCGCCACCCTGCGCAATTTCGCGCTTTTCGATGCCCCGCACGTGTGCTTCATCGGCATGGACCGCCGCTTCGGGCTGCCCATGGCGCTCGATGTCGGCATGTATGCCCAGACCCTGATGCTGGCCATGACCGCGCACGGCATTGGCTCCTGCGCGCAGGGCTCGATGGGCTACTACCCGGAGGATGTGCGCGAGGCCTTTGGCATCAGCGACGACATCGCCATCCTGTTCGGCATCTCGTTCGGCTACGAGGATGACAGCGTGGCGGCCAACCGGGCCCGCACGGTGCGCGCCAGCCTGGACGAGTCCGTGGTTTTCCGCCGCTGAGACTCATGCCGCTGAAACTGCCGTTCAACCGGATGCATCCCTGACGCCGGCTCGCTGCTGGTATAACACGCATGGCGCGCGGCAACCTGTGTCACGCGCCAGGCAGAGGATGCAGAGGCATGACGGACCCGGACAACAAGAAGAACACGCGACGCGGCACGCCGCTGAGCACGGCACTCGAAGCCGCTGGCGTGGCCGGCGTGATGGCGCGCGAGCTGCAGGACAAGGTGCAGAAGAAAGTGCAAGAGCTGGCAGACCAGGCCAGCACCGTGGTCGAGGTCTCCGGAGCCGCCGCCCTGCAGCTGGCACGCACCCACCTGCGCAAGAGCACCATCACCCTGCCGCTGCCCTCGCCGCTGCTGAGCGAGCAGATCACCCAGCGCATTCCGCCACGCAGCGGCATAGACCACATGGTGGTCAGCTGCAGCGATGACCTGCTCAGCCTGCAGATCGACGGGCACTATCGACGCCTTGTCTACACGCTCAGCCTCGATTTCGCCGTCACCGGTTGCGAGATCAGCGATGAGCGCAAGGAGCTGCATCTGCAGCAGGTGAACCAGCATTTCGACGTCCAGCTACGGCAGGCCAATTTCGCGGTCAACTGGGTCGCGCGCCAGGCCAGCCAGCGTGCCTTCCAGCTCGCGCATCAGCTGCCGCTGCCGACCCTGTCAAAACACCTGATGCACGACATTCCGGGCATTCAGCCCGATGGTCACCGGCGCTGGCGCATTGATCTCGAGGCTGCCGGCTTCATGTCCATTCTCGAGGACCGGGTCTGGCTGCTGGACAAGCTGCTGACGCCTGACGAGAACATCCGCCTGCCCGGCCTGTCCATCCTGCGCGACAGCACCGACCTGCTGCAGCGCCTGGTCGACCAGCTCTGCGTGCGTCATGTCAGGGTCCAGACCGGACGCCTGGATGTCACCCTGGGGCTGCGTCGCAGTTGATGCCGGACGCTTTATCCATGCCCGGCTCCTGTGTATAAATGCCCCTCAGAACGAGCATGGACAAGGACATGACCTCAGACCGCAAGAAATCGCGCCGGAAGCTGGTTGGCCATACCCTGGAACGCGCGCGGGATGCTGCCGAAAAGGCCTCGTCAACCGCGCGTGACGTGGTGTTCGTGGCCAGCGACACCGCCCGCGAGGTCGCCGGTCTGGCCAGCGAAACCGCGCGGGAAGTCGCCGAGATTGCCAGCGAAACCGCGCGCTCGGCGCTGCAGATGGCCTCCGAGGGGGCCCAGGTGGTGGCACAGCTGGCCGAGGATGGCGCCAAGGTGGCCGCCCAGATCGCCGGAGAGACTGCCAAGGCCGCCGGCCAGATGGCACGTGAAGTGGCGCTGCAGATGGCGCAGGCCTATCTGCGCAAGTCCACTCTCACCCTGATCATGCCGGAGTCTCAGCTCAACAAGTCGCTGCGCTCGCACCTGAAGAACGACCCGCGCATCGACCATATCACCGTGACCTGCGGTGACGACCGCCTCAACATCGCCATCGACGGTCATCACAACCGCCTGATCTATACCGTGGACCTGGATTTCGACGTGCTCGAATGCCGCATCTCGCGTGACGAGCAGTATCTGCGCGTGCGTCAGGTCGGCGAGGATCTCGACGCCCAGTTCCGCCAGACCAACCTGATCGCCAACTGGGCGACGCGGCATCTCGGGCGCGGCCTGTTCTACGTGGCCAATCGCCTGCCCACCCGCTCGCCGGTGAGCCAGCTGCTGGAAAGCACACCGGGGGTGCGCCGCGAAGGGCCGCGCCTGTGGCGTGTCGACCTGCGTCGCACGGCACTGGTCGACTTTCTCAACAACCGCTCATGGATGGTGGACAAGCTCACCGGCCTGTCAGACCTCAGCGTGCTGCCCGGCCTGACCACGCTGCGTGACAGTCAGGACCTGCTGCTGCAGCTGGTCAACCAGTTCGAGATCCGCGACCTGCGCGTGCGCCCAGGTCGCCTCGAGGTGCTGGTCGGCATCAATCCCGGCTGATCACAGGCCGCGCTTGGCCAGCTTCTGCAGACCCTGGCGGATCGGCGTGCCCAGCGCATGCTTCATCAGCGCGGCGGCGCCCGGCACGGCCGAGCCCAGATCGATGGTGTAATCGAGACGCGAGCCGCTGCCATCGGCGGAGAAGCGCATCACGCCCAGGTGATCGTTGAGCGGCCAGCCACCCTTGGTGATGGTGTACTCGATGGTCTTGTTGGCTTCGAGCTTGGTCACCGTCTCTTCCAGCGACACCAGGCCGCCCGGCAGGGTCAGGCGACGCACCGAGCCGACGCCATTGACGCCGTTGACGCCATCACGCACGCGCTTGATCTTGGCCGGAAAGATGACGGAGAGATTCTCGTGGTCGCTCAGATAGGCAAAAAGCCTGTCGACGGAAAAAGGGAAGGTCTGGGTGATCTCGATGCGCTGCTTGGCCATGGTCATCTCTTCTGAAAATAGTTGTGGTCAGATGATGCGTCCGCTCGATGGTAGCCGCGACCGAGGTCACACGGCAAGCGCTCAGGTCAGCACGTAGCGATCCAGCGCTGCCATCACCTGTTCGCGAAGGTCGTCGCGTTCGTTGGCCAGGTGATGCGAGGCTCCCGCCACCATGACCAGTTTCTCGACAAAGGTGTGGCGCTGCACATAGTCGACGTTGAAGCGCCAGTCCACGGTCTCGTCGAGATCGCCCTGCACCACGGTAACCGGAAAGCGGCAGGCCGGGCGCGCCAGCATGGTCTGCGTCCAGCGCAACATGCTGTCGACCCAGTGCATGGGCACATGCTTGATCTGGAAGGGATCGCGATTCCAGAGAAAGTCGATGAATGCCGGATCGCTGCTGCTGCTGCGGAAATGACGAGGCACCTGCTTCAGCACGCGACCGAGCAGGGTGTGGCTGAGAGTGACCTGGCGCCAGCGTGCCACCCGCACCAGGGGAGCCCACAGCTGCACGCGCTGGAAGGCCGGCTTGCGGCCAACCGCGAGTGCCGTGGTGATGTGATCAAGCAGAATGGCGCCACCGGTGCTCTGCCCCACCGCCACCCAGGGTCCGGGCAGGCGCGGCTTCAGCACCGCGAGCAGGTCCTTGAGCACTTCCTGGTAATGAATGAAGTCGGCGATGTCGCCCGAATTGCCGGACGACAGGCCATGGCCGGGAAGGTCATAGGCGACCACGGCATAGCCGCGCTGCAGACCGCGTCGTATGGCATGGGTGAACAGGCCGACATGGTCGAAGTAGCCATGCAGCACCAGCAGGGTGCCGCGCGGCGGCCGGCGCGGCAGCCAGACCTGGGTGGCGATCTGGTAGCCGAAGGCCTCCACGCTGCCGAGGAAATGATCGGCACCGCCTGTCACCTCCCCCGCCAGCCGGTCCAGACCGTACAGGGCGGCGTAGCTGGCCAGCTCTCCGCGCAATGGCGCGCGCACGTCGAGATCGAACGGCGGCAGCGCGCGCCGGGCGCGCTCAACGGAGAAGCCGGCAGCCGTCATGGCTTACTGCACGTGCTGGCGCAGCTCGCCACGAATGTAGCGCTCGGTCATGGCATCCAGCGACAGGGCGCGGATCTTGCTGGCCTGGCCGGCACAGTTGAAGGCCTCGTAGCGGTCGACGCAGACATCGCGCATGGCAACGATGGTGTCCTTGAAGAACTTGCGCGGGTCGAACTCCGACGGGTTCTGCGCCATGTGACGACGGATCGCGCCGGTGGAGGCCAGACGCAGGTCGGTGTCGATGTTGACCTTGCGCACGCCGTGCTTGATCGCTTCCACGATCTGCTCGACCGGCACGCCGTAGGTTTCCTTGATGTCGCCACCGTACTGGTTGATGATCGCCAGCCAGTCCTGCGGCACGCTCGACGACCCGTGCATGACCAGGTGCGTGTTCGGGATGCGCTGGTGAATTTCCTTGATGCGGTCGATGGCCAGGATGTCGCCGGTGGGCGGACGGGTGAACTTGTAGGCGCCGTGCGAGGTGCCGATGGCGATGGCGAGCGCGTCAACGCCGGTATCCTGCACGAAGCGTGCGGCCTCTTCCGGGTCGGTCAGCAGCTGCGAGTGGTCGAGCACGCCTTCTGCGCCGACACCATCCTCTTCACCGGCCATGCCGGTCTCCAGCGAACCCAGGCAGCCGATCTCGCCTTCCACCGAGACGCCGCAGGCATGCGCCATCTCGACCACGCGACGGGTCACGCTGACGTTGTATTCGTAGCTGGTCGGGGTCTTGCCGTCCTCGCCCAGCGAGCCGTCCATCATGACCGAGCTGAAGCCGAGCTGGATCGAGCGCTGGCAGATCGCCGGGCTGGTGCCGTGGTCCTGGTGCATGACCACCGGGATGTGCGGGAACTCCTCGATGGCGGCGAGGATGAGATGGCGCAGGAAGGGGGCACCGGCGTACTTGCGGGCACCGGCCGAGGCCTGCACGATGACCGGGGAATCGGTCTTGGCTGCGGCTTCCATGATGGCGCGCATCTGCTCGAGGTTGTTGACGTTGAAGGCCGGCACGCCGTAGCCGTTTTCGGCGGCGTGATCGAGCAGCTGACGCAGGCTGATGAGAGCCATTTCATTCTCCTGAGGGCCGCTGCCTGCGGCCCGATGAACCAATGGAGCCGCCGGTGGCGGCCCGTCACAAATCGGGTTGCTTACTTCTTCGCGGCGGCTTCGAGCGCGGCCACGGCCGGCAGCACCTTGCCCTCGACGAACTCGAGGAAGGCACCACCACCGGTGGAGATGTAGGACACGCGGTCGGCGACACCGTACTTGTCGATGGCCGCCAAGGTATCACCGCCACCGGCAATGGAGAAGGCATCCGACTCGGCGATGGCCAGGCTCAGGGCCTTGGTGCCCTCGCCGAAGGCATCGACCTCGAAGACGCCGACCGGGCCGTTCCAGAGGATGGTCTTCGCCGCCTTGAGCAGCTCGGCGAACTGCGCGGCGGTCTGCGGGCCGACATCGAGAATCATGTCGTTCGGACCGACGTCGGCCACGGCCTTGACCACCGGCGTGGCGGCCTGCACGAAGGCGAGGAAGTCCTCGATCGGGCCGGTGACCTCGGCAACCACGACGTCGGTCGGCAGCGGCACGCTGACCTTGGCGGCGATGGCCTTGGCAGTGTCGATGAGATCGTGCTCGCACAGCGACTTGCCGACCGGGTAACCGGCAGCGGCGAGGAAGGTGTTGGCGATGCCGCCGCCGACGATGAGCTGGTCGCAGATCGACGACAGCGAGGTCAGCACGTCGAGCTTGGTCGAGACCTTGGAGCCGGCGACGATGGCGGCCATCGGACGCGCCGGGTTGCCCATGGCCTTGCCCAGGGCCTCGAGCTCGGCGGCCAGCAGCGGACCGGCACAGGCGACCTTGGCGAACTGCGCGACGCCATGGGTCGAGCCCTCGGCGCGGTGAGCGGTACCGAAGGCGTCCATCACGAACACGTCACAGAGCGCGGCGTACTTCTGCGTCAGCTCGTCGAGATTCTTCTTCTCGCCCTTGTTGAAGCGCACGTTCTCCAGCAGCACGACCTGACCGGGCTGGACGTCAACGCCGCCGAGATAGTCGGAGATCAGCGGCACGGTCTGGCCAAGTTTGGCGGACAGCCATTCAGCCACCGGCTTCAGGGAGTTCTCTTCGCTGTACTCACCCTCGACCGGACGACCCAGGTGCGAGCAGACCAGCACGGCGGCGCCCTTCTCCAGCGCCAGCTGGATGGTGGGCAGCGAGGCCACGAGGCGGGCATCGGAACGGATCACGCCGTTCTTCACCGGCACGTTGAGGTCTTCGCGGATCAGCACGCGCTTTCCGCGCAGGTCGAGGTCGGTCATCTTGAGGACGTTCATGTCGGTCTCCGTCTAAGCACTGTTCGGTTTCACCTCCCTGCGGGTGGGGTGGGACCTGGCAAAACTCGCCGTGGATAAATCCCTGTAGGCTCGCGCACGCCATCCATGGCGTGCGACGGTTTTGCCAGGCCCCACCCCACCCGCAGGGAGGCAGCGTTCGTTGTTCACCGGCGGAGCGCATGCCCCGCCGTCTTCCGTCCTGTCAGGCGCTGTCACCGCTTGGCGACACGCTGCCTTGCGTTACGCACCGGCCGGGCGTGCGTGAGGCGGAGGGAGTGCTTCGGTAAAACCGTCATGCGCCATGGATGGCGCATGCGAGCCCCCATGGACGGGTTCACGGCGTGTTTTACCGAAGCACTCCCTCCGCCTCATGCACACCTGCCACAGATACGTTCAAGCCGCTTCCGCCAATCGCCCGCACAGATCGAGCAGGCGATTCGCATACCCCCACTCGTTGTCATACCAGGCAAACACCTTGACCTGGTCACCAACCACCTCGGTCTGGGTCAGATCGAGAATCAGCGACTCGGGCCGGTGGTTGAAGTCTGCCGACACCAGCGGCTCGTCATTGATGCTCATCCAGCCGCGACCGGTCGTTGCCGCATAGTCTCGCAGGCCGGCTTCCAGCTCGGCCAGTGCCAGCGGTCGGGCCATCTGCACCGTGAGGTCGATGGCAGCGACATTCAGCGTCGGCACGCGCAGGGAATAGCCGCCGATGCGCTCGGCCAGATGCGGGAAGATGCGGCGTGCCACGCCCAGCGCGCTGGACGTGGTGGGAATCATGTTCTGGGCACCGGCACGGCCCCGGCGCGGGTCGCGATGGACGTGATCGAGCAGGACCTGGTCCGAGGTGTAGGCGTGGATCTCGGTCATCAGCGCGGACGCGATGCCGGTGAGCTGATCGAAGGCCTGCAGCAGCGGGCACAGGGCATGCGAGGTGCAGCTGGCGGCCGAGATGATGCGATGCCGAGGGTCGAGATCCCTGTCATTGACGCCATGCACGAGAATGGCATCGGCATGGTCAAACGGAGCGGCGCCGATGATCACGCGACCGGCACCGGCCTCCAGATGGCGCGAGGCCTGGGCGTGGGCACGAAAGTGGCCGGTGCATTCGAGCACCACGTCAATCGCCAGGTGACGCCAGGGCAGACGCTCCGGCTGCGGTTCGCGGCAGAGCGAAATGCGCTGCTCGCCGACACGCAACACCGTGCCGTCACTGTCCGCATCCAGCCGGATGTCACCGGGAAAGCGGCCGTGCGTGGTGTCGTAGCGCAGCAGATGCACCAGCGCCTCGGGTTCGCCGAGGTCATTGATGGCGACGATCTGCAGCGGATAGCGCTCACCCGCCTCGATGAAGGCACGCAGGACATGGCGACCGATGCGGCCGAAGCCGTTTATCGCTACCCGCAGAGGTGGCCGCATGGTCATCTCCGAGGCCCCCTGACGCCGCTCCGGGACCGGCTCAGGCCAGCCCCTGCACGGCCGCGACCACCGCCTCGGCGGTGATGCCGAAGTGCGTGTAGAGCGCGCCCGCTGGGGCAGACTCACCGTAGGTGGTCATGCCGATCACGGCACCATCGAGACCGGTAAAGCGGTACCAGTAATCAGTGATGGAGGCCTCGACGGCGACGCGCTTGCGCACGGCCGACGGCAGCACCTGCTCGCGGTAGGCGGCATCCTGCTTGAGGAAGGTGTCGGGCGACGGCATCGACACCACGCGCACGCCCAAGCCGCTGGCGGCGAGCTGGTCGGCGGCAGCCTGGGCCACGCTGATCTCGGAGCCGGCGGAAATGAGGATGACATCGACCTTGGCGGCATCACGCAGCACGTAGCCGCCACGCGCGATGTCGGCGATCTGCTGTGCCGTGCGGGTCTGGTGCGGCAGGTTCTGGCGCGAGAACACCAGCGCAGTCGGACCGTCCTTGCGCAGCAGGGCTTCACGCCAGGCGACGGCGGACTCAACCGTGTCGGCCGGGCGCCAGGACGCCAGGTTGGGGGTCTGGCGCAGGCTGGCGAGCTGCTCGACCGGCTGGTGGGTCGGGCCGTCTTCGCCGAGGCCGATGGAGTCGTGGGTGTAGACGTGGATGACGCGCTGCTTCATGAGCGCGGCCATGCGCACGGCATTGCGGGCATATTCCATGAACATCAGGAAGGTCGCGCCATAGGGCACGAAACCGCCATGCAGGGCGACACCGTTCATGATCGCGCTCATGCCGAACTCGCGCACGCCGTAGAACACGTAGTTGCCGTCAGCATGGTCCTGGACGCCGTGGCAGCCCTTCCACAGGGTCAGGTTGGAGCCGGCGAGGTCGGCGGAACCGCCGAGCAGTTCGGGCAGCAGCGGGCCGAAGGCGTTCAGGGTGTTCTGCGAGGCCTTGCGCGAGGCGATGGTTTCGGCCTTGGCGTCGCAGGCAGCGATCCACGCATCCGCGTTGGCGCTGAAGTCGGCGGGCAGGTCACCGGCGAGACGACGCTGCAGCTCGGCTGCCAGCTCCGGATGGGCCTTGGCATAGGCTTGCCAGAGGCCGTCCCAGTTCAGCTCCAGGGCTTCGCCCTTGGCGCGGCCGTCCCAGGCGTCGTAGATCTCCTGCGGGATCTCGAACGGGCCGTGCGGCCAGCCCAGGGCCTCGCGAGTGAGCGCGATCTCGGCGTCGCCCAGCGGGGCGCCGTGGCAGTCTTCCTTGCCCTGCTTGTTGGGCGAGCCGGCGCCGATCACGGTCTTGCAGATGATCAGGGTCGGGCGCGCGCCGTCGGCCTGGGCCTCCAGCGTGGCGGTGCGGATGGCATCGCTGTCGTGACCGTCGATGGGGCCGATGACCTGCCAGCCGTAGGACTGGAAGCGCTGCACGGTGTCGTCGGTGAACCAGCCTTCGACTTCGCCGTCGATGGAGATGCCGTTGTCGTCGTAGTAGGCGATGAGCTTGCCCAGGCCCAGCGTGCCGGCCAGCGAGCAGACCTCGTGCGAGATGCCTTCCATCAGGCAGCCGTCACCAAGGAAGCAGTAGGTGAAGTGATCGACCACCGGGAAGCCGTCACGGTTGAACTGGGCAGCGAGGGTCTTTTCGGCGAGCGCCATGCCGATGGCATTGGCAATGCCCTGGCCGAGCGGGCCGGTGGTGGTCTCGACGCCCGGCGCGTAACCGTATTCCGGGTGACCGGGGGTCTTGCTGTGGAGCTGGCGGAAGGCCTTGAGATCATCCAGCGAGAGCTCGTAGCCGCTCAGGTGCAGCAAGGCGTATTGCAGCATGGAGCCGTGTCCGTTGGAGAGCACGAAGCGGTCGCGGTTGGCCCAGGCCGGGTTGCGCGGATTGAAGCGCAGGAACTGGCGCCACAGCACCTCGGCAATGTCGGCCATGCCCATGGGTGCGCCGGGGTGCCCCGAGTTGGCCTTCTGCACGGCATCCATGGCAAGCGCGCGGATGGCATTGGCGTAGTGGCGTTGGTTCAGGGGCTGCGCAGGCATGCAGGGGCTCCAGTGGGAAAACGGCCAACCGGCGGCGTGAGCGCCGGCAAAGGCGTAATTTTCACCGATTCCGGCGATCGGGGGCAAACAAAACCCGTTCCGGCAACACGGCGGCGCCCGAAAACTCCATCAACACTTTTCTATATTCATAACTTTTGATATTTGCTACAGTGCGTGGATGAACAGTCAGCAGCCCGCCAGTCGCACCCTCGAACACCTTGCCGCCCTGACCTGGGCAGCAGGTGACAGCCTGCGCCTGGGCGTGCTGCGTGCACTGGCGCGCGACTCCTTCGGCGTGCTCGAGCTGTGCCAGCTGTTCGACATCAAGCAACCGTCAATGAGCCACCATCTGAAAATCCTGTCCGAAGCAGGACTGGTGGCGCACCGGCGCGAGGGCACCAACCTTTATTACCGCCGCGCGGTCGCGGACAGCCCGCTGCTGGCCGAGCTGTTCGCCGCCATCGACGACACCGCCACTGACCCGCAGCTGCGTGAGCGGCTGGAGATCGTGCAGGCCGCTCGCGCCGAGGCCAGTCGCCGCTTCTTTGCCGAACACAGCCAGAGCTACCGCCAGCACCAGGATCTGATCGCCCGCCTCGCCGACTACGGCCCGCGCGTGCTCGAACGCCTGAGCCAGCTGGCACCCGCGCAGGTGATTCTCGAGATCGGGCCGGGTGACGGCGAATTGCTGGTCGACTTCGCCCGTCTGGCACCCACCGTGATCGCACTCGACATCAGTGCCGAGATGCTGGCCAAGGCGCGCCAGCGCAGCGAGGCCGGCGGTGTCGGCAGTGTCCGCTTCGTCACCGGCGACACCGCTGACGCGCGCAGCCTGGGCCTGCCCGCTGCCGATGCCGTGGTGATGAACATGGTGCTGCACCATACCCCGCGCCCGGAGGCCGTGATCGCCGATGTCGCAGCCCTGCTCGCACCCGGCGGCAGCTTTCTGCTCACCGAGCTCTGCGAACACAGCCAGGGCGAGAAGGCACGCGAGATCTGTGGTGACGTCTGGCCGGGCTTCGCCCCCGACCAGCTGACCGACTGGGCTGCGCGTGCCGGCCTGGTTTCCGTCCGCGAAGAGTATCTGGCGCAGCGCAACGGCTTCCGGCTGCAGCTGCGTGAATTCCAGCGCCCGGCTGGCGCCACTCCGACCACACCCGACTTCTTATTGCTGACTGACAGGACCGACCCATGAGCGAATACAGCATCTTCACTTCCGAATCCGTGTCGGAAGGCCACCCGGACAAGATTGCCGACCAGATCTCCGATGCCGTTCTCGACGCCATCATCACCCAGGACAAGCATGCCCGCGTGGCCTGCGAGACGCTGGTGAAGACCGGCGTCGCCATCGTCGCCGGCGAAGTCACCACCAGCGCCTGGGTCGATCTCGAGGACCTGGTGCGCGGCGTCATCAACGACATCGGCTACACCAGCTCCAGCGTCGGCTTCGACGGCGCCACCTGCGGCATCATCAACATCATCGGCAAGCAGTCGCCGGACATCGCCCAGGGCGTTGACCGCAGCAAGCCGGAAGACCAGGGTGCCGGCGACCAGGGCCTGATGTTCGGCTACGCCAGCAACGAGACCGACGTGCTGATGCCGGCCCCGATCACCTACTCGCACCGCCTCGTCGAGCGCCAGGCCGAGGCCCGCAAGTCGGGCCTGCTGCCCTGGCTGCGTCCGGATGCCAAGTCGCAGGTCACCTTCCGCTACGAGAACGGCAAGCCGGTAGCCGTGGATGCCGTGGTGCTGTCAACCCAGCACAACCCGGAAGTCAGCCTGGCCGACCTGCGCGAAGGCGTCATGGAACTGATCATCAAGCAGGTGCTGCCGGCTGAATGGCTGCACAGCGGCACCCAGTTCCACATCAACCCGACCGGCAACTTCGTCATCGGCGGTCCGGTCGGCGACTGCGGCCTGACCGGCCGCAAGATCATCGTCGACAGCTACGGCGGCATGGCCCGTCACGGCGGCGGCGCCTTCTCCGGCAAAGACCCGTCCAAGGTTGACCGCTCGGCGGCCTACGCCGGCCGCTACGTGGCCAAGAACATCGTCGCCGCCGGCCTCGCCGACCGCTGCGAGATCCAGGTCTCCTACGCCATCGGCGTGGCGCAGCCGACCTCGGTGTCGATCAACACCTTCGGCACCGGCAAGATCAGCGACGAGCGCATCATCCAGCTCGTGCGCGAGGTCTTCGACCTGCGCCCGTACGCGATCACGAAGATGCTCGATCTGCTCCACCCGATGTACCGCAAGACCGCGGCCTACGGCCATTTCGGCCGCACCCCGGAAACGCTGTCGGTGAAGAACCCGCTCACCGGCGAGGTCGACACCTTCACCAGCTTCACCTGGGAGCGTACCGACAAGGCTGCCGACCTGCGTGCCGCCGCCGGCCTCTGAGCCGGCTCAGCTCGCGCGCCAGCGTCGCAGCCGGCGCAGGTGACCGATCGCCTGCGCCAGCTGCTGGCGCGTGTTGATGCCCTGCTCAGCCAGCCTGGGCAGGGCCTTCAGCAGCAGAAGTGCAGTCGCGCGGGCATCCTCCAGCGCGTGATGACGTTCGTCGACACGCACCTGCAAGGCCGTCAGCCAGTCATCGAGCGTTTTCGAACGTGGCGCCAGATCGGGCCAGGCCAGCGTCAGCACATCGCCAACCTCCCACCAGCGCCACGGCAGCTCGGGATAGCCTGCACGCAGCAGCGCCGAGCGCAGAAAGCTGCGGTCATGACCATGATGGAAGGCAAGCACCGGCGCATCGCCGACAAAGCGCGCCAGTGTCTCCAGCCCCTCCGTCACCGGCATGCCGCCAGCCAGCAGGCCCGGCGTGAGCCGGTGAATCAGCACATTCCCGGCAGGCAGTGCCGCATCCTGATGATCGAGCGTGGCATACCACTGCTGCGCCAGCGGCAGAGAGGCCTGGGACAGCGTCACCGCAGCGAGTGACAGCAGGCGGTCACGGGCAGGCTGCAGGCCCGAGGTTTCGGTATCGAGGATCACCCAGCGATCGCTCAGCAGCGCACGATCATCGAGTGCAGCGCGCACTGGCCACCACGCCGGCAACGGCCGGTACAGGGGGCGCAGCCAGTCGAACAGGCTCATGCCCCTGCCCGTGCAGCGCACCACCGCGCCGGGTCGCGCCAGGTCACAGGCCGGCCCTCAGGGCGACGTCCTGCTGCAGGCGTTCGACCTGACGCAGGCACTCGCGCAGGATGCGCCGGTCCAGCGGATTGAGCCGGTCCGGATCGATACGGTTGCTGAGCGGTTCACCGGCACGACGCTGCTCCTGATGATGCTGCAGCCGCAGCAGCTGCAGGTGCTGAAAGGACTCGATCCAGGCCTCGGCGTCGACATCGCGCAGGGCCCCGGCGTCAGCCAGCTGCTGCAGACGGGCCTGTGTCGATACGGCGCGGATGCCGTAACGCAGGGCCAGCACGCGGGCGGCATCGACCAGAGGCGCGAGGCCGTCAAGCTTGATGTCCAGGGTGTGCGGATGCTCGCCACCCTTGCTCAGGCGGAAGTCGCGCAGACGCCCCAGCGGGGGCCGGCGGCGCAAGGCCTGCTCGCTGAGCAGGCGCAGGAACAGGTCGCTGCCACCGGCCCAGTCAAGCAGGTCCTCGCGCAGGCGCTCGATGGCATCGCCGTCGCCCTGCACGGCACGCAGATCGAAGAAGATCACGGCGTCGAGCAGTGCCGTCGGCGTCGGGTTGCGGATCAGGTCGAAGAAACGCTGCCGCCACTCGGCGGCACTCAGGCAGCATGCCGGCTGCCCGGCCATGATGCCGCCAGCGCACCAGCTCAGCCCCAGCGTGTCCAGGGCCTCGTTGACCGCTGTCGCCCAGGGCAGAAGACGCTCGCGCAGAGCCTCTGCCTGGCCCGGCGCCGCCACGAACCAGAGACCGTTGTCCTGGTCGGTGTGCAGGGTCTGCTCTTCGCGCGCCTCGCTGCCGAAGCACAGCCAGGTCACCGGGACCGGGGGTTCGCCATGCGCCTGGCTGACCAGGGTCATGACGCGCTGCACCAGCTGGTCACTCAGGCGCGCCACCAGCTGGGTGATCTGGGTGGCGGAGGCACCACGCGCCAGCAGCTGATCGACCAGCTGCGCGAGTGCGGCACGCGAGGACTGCAGGGCCGCCACGGAACCGGCCTGGCGAATGCCGCGTGCCAGCGTCACCAGGTTGAGACGCTGCAGCTGGAACAGGTCGCGCTCGGACAGTACGCCGGCAAGCCGGCCATGCTGGCAGACCACGACATGGGTGATGCCGTGCTCGGCCATCACCAGCGCAGCCTGGAACACCGGCATGTCATGGGCGACGCTGACCGGCGCCGGCGTCATCCATTCCGCTACCGGCCGCTGCGGCTGCCAGCCCTCGCGCGCCAGTCGCCGGCGCAGATCACGCAGCGTGAAGATGCCCAGCGGTCGCTGCCCGGCATCGACGATGACGATGCTGCTGACCTGCTCATGGTCGAGACGCTGCATGACCTCGGCCATGACGGTCTCCGGGACGACATGCACGGGCTGGCGCGAGAGCAGGCTGCCGACCGGCTGCGCCATGGAAAAATCGCTGCCCAGCTGGCCAGCCACACGCTGCTGCATCTGCCGGTTGACCTCGGCCAGGAGGCCGCTGACACCACCCAGGGCGAACTCGCGGAACGGCTCGGACTCCTGCACCAGACGGGCGAAGTCATCCCGCGTCCAGACCAGGCAGAAGCAGTCCTCGGCGGCCACGTGCTCGGTGCGGGTGGCGCGCTCGCCAACCAGGGCGGCGAGCGGGAAGCACTCGCCGACACCGATCTCGAAGCGGGTCTGGGTCAGGCCCTGATCGCGACGAAGGCCCTGCACCCGCCCCTGCTGGACCACGAAGAACTGCTGTACCGGTCCGCCCTCGGGGCTGAGCAGGGTGCTGCCAGCCGGGTAATAGACCAGACGCCCCTGGCGCAGCAGGAAGTTCAGTTCGGCATCCGGCAGGCGGTCGAAGGGCGGGTGCTCGCGCAGGAAACGACGCAGGCTGTCACCATGCTCGTGCATGGCGGCAGCTTCAGGGTGAGGAGGGGTATCCGGGGGCGGCATCACAGGCCTCCGAGCCGTTGCGGAAGGCTTCAGCCTAGCAGGCTGACGCGCCCCGTGACGCGCCATAGACCAAGGTCAGGGGTGCCGGGTGCAAAGCGACTGCCGGATTCCGCTCAGATGCCCATGGCGGAAAGCTTGCGCACGGCATCGGAGAGCACGTTGGCAAGCACCGGGTGCTCGACCGCGAAACGGGCCTCCCAGGCCAGCACCTGGTCTTCGAAGGAGGATCCGTCGGCATGTGCCGCCAGCTCGGCTTCGAGGGCGTCAACGGCCCGCTCGAGCTGTGCGCGATGCGCACTGTCCAGGTCCTGGTCGCGCAGGTTGGCTCGCAGCAGCGCAAGCTTTTCGGCGGCATCGTTCAGCGACATGGTCATCTCCCCGGGTCAGTGGCTACACTGCCAGCATACTCCTGTTGCCGATGCCATCACCATGCTGCCGACAGACCGTGTTGCCCGCTTTCGTGAACGCTACCGCGCCGGCATCTCGCCGCGCTATTCCGGCCCGCTGCACGCGCTCTGGGTCGCCGCAGTCGGTGTGTCCGCCATGCTGTTCGCGGCGTCCCGGCTGCACGAGGTGCAGGCACTGGAGTGGCTGGTGCTGCTGCTCGCCCTGCTCACCGGCAATGTCGGCGAATACCTGATCCATCGCCGCCTCGGCCATCGTCTCTGGAAGCCGGCGCGGCTTTTCCACCAGCGTCACACCGGTGACCACCATCACTTCTTCACCGCCGACGCCATGTGCTGGGACAGCCCGCGTGACTGGCGCGTGGTGCTGTTCCCGGGCTGGCTGATCGTCGTCGTGCTGGCCCTGGTGGCGGCACCGGGCGGCTGGCTGCTGGCCTGGCTGGCCGGTGACAACGCCGGCTGGCTGTGGGTGCTGGGCGTAACCGCGACCTATCTGCTCTACGAGACTCTGCATTTCAGCTACCACCTGCCCGAGGACCATGTCGTGCATCGCCGGCTGCCCGGCCTGCGCCGCCTGCGTGCGCTGCACCAGCTGCATCACCGGCCGGAGGAGATGACGCGGACGAACTTCAACCTGACCTTTCCGCTCACCGACTGGCTGGCGGGGACCCTCAAGGAGCCGACGTCGCGATGAGCCCGGTCGTCACCACGGTCAGCCTGCTGGTGCTGTCCAACATCTTCATGACGTTCGCCTGGTACTCGCACCTGCGCACGCTCACGGACAAGCCGCTGTGGATCGCCATCCTGGCAAGCTGGGGCATCGCCCTGTTCGAGTACGCGCTGATGGTGCCGGCCAACCGCATCGGTCACACCGTGCTGTCGGTGGCACAGCTGAAGATCCTGCAGGAAGCGATCACCCTGACGGTGTTCATCCCCTTCCTGGTGCTGTTCATGAAGGAGCCGCTGAAGCTGGACTTCCTGTGGGCAGGCCTGTGCCTGATGGGGGCCGTCTACTTCATGTTCCGAAGCTAGGACGGTTGTTGGTGGCTCGGGGGGAGAGGGGGAAGGGATCCCCGGGACCCTTTCCCCTCTCCCCCCGAGCCACCCACCACGGACAGGTCACATGCGGAAGATGAGGCCCGCCTGCAGGATGGGCAGGATCTCGTAACGCTCGAGGTCATCCTCGATCTTCTTGCGCTCGGAGGCGGTGAAGGTGTCGCAGGCCGCCTGTTCAGGCAGTGTCGGCACGCCGCTGGAATTGGCGGTACGGCAGCGCGCGGAAACCTGGACATCGGCAGCGCCCGAATACATGGCACCCGCACTGAAGTGATAGCCCAGCCCCGGCTTGTCGATGGGCGTTTCCCAGCCCACGGTCAGCGCTGGCGCGATCGACTTAACGAAGTCGCCTGACACCGTCATCGAGGTGACGACGTTGCCGGCATTGCCGGAGAGGTTGCTGGCACGCAGTGCGAAATCCGTGTCCTGGTAGATCACCCCGGCCGAAACCCGGAAGTGGCCGCCGAAGGGCGCCCAGTTCAGCATCACCTGCGGATTGCTGAGGCGGATGTCGCCATCGTAGGTGCCGTCGTCGGTCTCGACGTTGCGCACGCTCTGATCCATGAAGGTGTAGCCCGCCGACACGGCCAGGTACTGGTTGAAGCCCCATTGCACGGTGGCGCCGTAGCCGGCCAGACCCGCCTGCGGCACCAGCGCGAAGGTATCGGCGACGGCAGGAGCGGACGACAGCGCGGCGGCCAGCGCCAGACCGGACAGGATGTTGCGGGAACGCCACATGATGCATCTCCAGACAGAACGGCAAAGACGCTAGCCTAGCACGCCCGCCAAGGCGATCCGATGACAGCCGACCCGCTGAAACAGGCCGCTCATGCCACGCCCGACCAAATATCAATAAATTTGGATATTGTCGGCAAGGCCCGCTATACTGCCGGTCTTGCCCCGCGATCGAGGGGCGCTGCAGCGCGTGCCGGCTTCGATGCCGACCTCGCGTCAGGCTCGATCGCCTCCTCTTCCAACGGCGCCCGTTCGCTCCGGAGACACTCCTGATGAACGCATCTGTGAAAACCGCCTTCACCGACTTCAAGGTCCGTGACATCGCCCTCGCCGACTTCGGCCGCAAGGAAATCATCCTCGCCGAAGCCGAAATGCCGGCCCTGATGGGTCTGCGCCGCAAGTACGCGGCCAGCCAGCCGCTCAAGGGCGCGAAGATCATCGGCTGCATCCACATGACCATCCAGACCGCCGTGCTCATCGAGACGCTGGTCGCGCTGGGTGCCGAGGTGCGCTGGTCGTCGTGCAACATCTTCTCGACCCAGGACCATGCCGCCGCCGCCATCGCTGCCGCCGGCATCCCGGTGTTCGCCTGGAAGGGCCAGACCGAAGAGGAGTTCTGGTGGTGCATCGAGCAGACCGTGCTCAAGGACGGCCAGCCCTGGGACTGCAACATGATCCTCGATGACGGCGGCGACGCCACCGCCATCATCCACGACAAGTACCCGCAGATGCTCGACCGCATCCACGGCATCACCGAAGAGACCACCACCGGTGTCATGCGCCTGATCGAGATGGCCGCCGCCGGCCGCCTCAAGGTGCCGGCCATCAACGTCAACGACTCGGTGACCAAGTCCAAGAACGACAACAAGTTCGGCTGCCGCCACTCGCTCAACGACGCCATCAAGCGCGGCACCGACATGCTGCTCATGGGCCGCCGCGCCCTGGTCGTCGGCTATGGCGACGTGGGCAAGGGCTCGGCCGCCTCGCTGCGTCAGGAAGGCATGATCGTGCGCGTCACCGAGATCGATCCGATCTGCGCCATGCAGGCATGCATGGACGGCTACGAGGTCGTCTCGGCCTATACCGACGGCGTGGTCACCGGTCGTGACGAGGACATCAACCACCGCCTGCTCGGCGAAACCGACCTGCTGGTGACCACCACCGGCAACATGCACGTCTGCGATCCGGCCATGCTGCGCGCGCTGAAGAACGGTGCCGTGGTCTGCAACATCGGCCACTTCGACACCGAGATCGACACCGCCTGGATGCGCAGCCACTGGGCCTGGGAAGAGGTCAAGCCGCAGGTGCACAAGGTCTACCGCATCGGCAAGGGCGAGGCCATCGATCCGGTCAGCCCGAACTACCTGATCCTGCTGTCGGAAGGTCGTCTGGTGAACCTGGGCAACGCCACCGGCCACCCGTCACGCATCATGGACGGCTCCTTCGCCAACCAGGTGCTGGCGCAGATCCATCTCTATGCCGAGCGTTTCGCCGATCTGCCGGCTGACCAGAAGGCGGCGAAGATCCGTGTCGAAGTGCTGCCCAAGAAGCTCGACGAGGAAGTCGCTGCTGCCATGGTCGTCGGCTTCGGCGGCGTGCTGACCCGACTCACCGACGCCCAGGCCGCCTACATCGGCGTGTCGGTCGACGGTCCGTTCAAGCCCGAGAGCTACAAGTACTGACCATGAGCCACTTCAGCATCGAATTCTTCCCGGCCAAGACCGACGTCGGCGCCGAGAAGCTGCGCGAGGTGGCGCGTCGCCTTGGCGCCCTGGGTCCCGAGTTCTTCTCGGTGACCTATGGCGCCGGCGGCTCGACGCGTGACCGCACGCTGGGCACGGTCAAGGATGTGCTGGCGCTGGGCTACGACGTGGCCCCGCACCTGTCCTGCATCGGCGACAGCAAGGCCGAGATCGGCGAACTGCTCGACCTGTACCGCTCACTGGGCATACGCCGCATCGTGGCACTGCGCGGCGACCTGCCCTCGGGCATGGGGCGCGGTCTCGGCGAGCTGCCGTTCGCCGCCGATCTGGTGCGCGCCATCCGCGAGCGTCATGGCGACCATTTCCACATCGAGGTGGCAGCCTATCCGGAAGCGCATCCGCAATCGGCCGATCTGGCGACGGACGTGAAGCACTTCGTGGCCAAGGCCCGCGAGGGTGCCGACAGCGCCATCACCCAGTACTTCTTCAACGCCGACTGCTACTTCCATTTCGTCGATCGCGTACGCGCGGCCGGCTGCGACATCCCGGTGATTCCCGGCATCATGCCGATCACCAACTTCGCCAACCTGGTGCGCTTCTCGGATGCCTGCGGCGCCGAGATCCCGCGCTGGATTCGCAAGCAGGTTGCCGCCTACGGCGACGACAGCACCAGCATCCTGCAGTTCGGCGAGGACGTGATCACCCGGCTCTGCCAGCAGCTGCTCGACGGTGGTGCACCGGGCCTGCACTTCTACAGCATGAACCAGACCGAACCGACGCAGGCGCTGTGGCAGCGTCTGGGACTGTCGGCAGGCTGAACGACTGGCCAGCACCGGCCTTCACCGGTGCTTGTCCGGCCTGCCGCGCTCTGCTATTCAGATACCCGGTTCCCGGGAGTCTGCACTGGTGTCTTTCCTGTTCCTCTGGCGTCAGAGACGCCCTGCGCTGGCCACCGGACTGCTGGCCCTGTTCCTGCTCGGCCTCGGCGGCTGCGTGAGCCTGCCGGATGACCCGCCGCCGCCGCCCTTCCTGACCGGTCCTCTGCAACTTGCCAGCGGTGACAGCCTGAGCAGCACACCGGTGGTCAGGGTGCCGTCACGCACACGGTACGCCTCGGTGGCCAGCCGCGCGCCCTTCTACGGCCTGATGCTGCAGGCGGAAAAACGCCGCGCCACCGCCCCGTTCGGGGAGTTCGTGCTGGCCGAACGGCTGCCGCTGGACACCGTGGCCGCGCGCCTGTTCCGCGAGGAAGCCAGCACCGCCTGGGTACTGCCCGGCCGCTGGCAGGCCCGGGGCACGCACCGGGTCTATCTCGACATCCAGGACGTGATCGTGTTTGCCAAGGATGTCCGCAACACGCGCTGCGAGCCTCTGGTGATGCTGCGCGCCAGCGTGGTCGATGCCAGCAACCGTCGCCTGTGGCACAGCGGTCTGCTCAACAACCGCCCGGATGACCGCATCAACCACGACTGCCTGCGCCTGGAGCACGACCGGGCCTATGCCGCCGAGGCCATCACGGCAGCCACCCGGCAGGTGATGCTGGAGCTGGCAACGAGGATGCGCCCATGAACCGTCATGCCCAGGGCCGCATCCGACTGGAACGGGCGGTCTGCGGCAAGGCAGCGTTCGCGCTGGCCCTGCTGCTGCCGGCCGGCATCACCAGCGCCGATATCGCGGCCACGGCACCTGCCTCGCCGGCTCCATCACTGACGCTGCAGCAGGTTGCCGAGCGCCAGGCCACACCGGAGGCCGGCACCGGTCGCTACCCGCTGAGTGTCGCCGAGGCCGGCGCCAAGCTCGTGGTCAGCGCACACCCGCTGGCCACCGAGACGGCCGTGGCCATGCTGCGCCGGGGTGGCTCGGCGGTGGATGCGCTGATCGCCGCGCAACTGGTACTGGGGCTGGTCGAGCCGCAGTCGTCGGGGCTGGGTGGTGGCGGCTTCCTGCTGCATGCCCGCGCCGGCACGGTGACCAGCCTCGATGGTCGCGAACGCGCCCCTGCCACGGCCACCCCCGAGCGCTTCCTGGGCGCGGATGGCCAGCCTCTGGCCTTCGATGCCGCACTGGCGAATGCGCGTGCCGTTGGCGTGCCCGGCCTGCCCGCCCTGCTCGGCGAAGCGCATGCGCGCTGGGGGCGTCTGCCCTGGGCCGAGCTGCTGGCACCGGCGATTGCACTCGCCGAACGCGGCGCCCCGGTCTCTGATCGGCTGCACAGGCTGAGTGCCGCTGACCGGCTGCTGGCCGCCCAGCCAGGCACGCGCCGGCACTTCTTCGACGGCGCCGGCAAACCCTGGCCGGTCGGCCATGCGCTGCGCTGGCCGGCACAGGCGGGGCTGCTGCGCACGCTGGCACGCGACGGCGCCGGGGCCTTCTACCGGGGTCCGCTGGCGGCATCGCTGGTGCAGGGCCTGCAGGCCGCTGGCAGCGACCTGACCCTGGACGACTGGTCCGGCTATCGCGTGCGGGCGCAACCGGCACTGTGCCTGGCGCTGGGCAGCTGGCGCGGCTGCTCGACGCCGCCACCGTCGGGCGGACTCACCGTGCTGCAGGGTACTGCGCACTGGCTGGCCGCCGAGGCGCAGGCACAGGGCGCAACCCGGCTGACACCGCATCTGCGCCATGGCGACCTGCCCGCTGCCAGCCTGCACCGCCTGCTGGAAGCCGAACGGCTGGCCTTCGCCGACCGCCAGCGCTACAGCGCCGATCCGGCCTCGGTACCGGTGCCCGTGCAGAGTCTGATCGCCGACGAGTATCTGGCTGACCGTGCCCGCCTGATCGGTCCGCTGCGCCTGCCCCGGGTCGAGGCAGGTAGGCCGGCGGGTGCCGTGCTCGCCGCCACCGACCGGCAGCTCATCGAGTTCGGCACCACGCATCTGGCGGTCGCCGATGCCACGGGTGACTGGGTGGCGTTGACCAGCTCCATCGAGGACGCCTTCGGCAGCCGGCTGATGATCAACGGCCTGCTGATGAACAACCAGCTCACCGACTTCAGTTTCGCCCCCGTGCAGGACGGGCTGCCGGTGGCAAACCGGGTGCAGCCCGGCAAGCGTCCGCGCAGCGCGATGTCACCGGTGCTGGTGCTGGATGGCGACGGCCGGCCGCTGCTCAGCCTGGGCTCGCCTGGCGGCAGCCGCATTCTCGGCTTCAACACGCGCCTGCTCAGCGCCTGGCTGGCCGGCCTGCAGGATGCCGGGGCGCTCGTGCAGCTGCCGCACGCCCTGAGCCGCAACGACCGCAGCGAGGTCGAGCCGGGACTCTCCGCCAGTCTGCGCGAGGCTCTGGGAGCGCGCGGGCACCGCCTGCAGGTCGGCGAGATGACCAGTGGCAGCAGCGTGATTCTGCGCCTGCCCTCCGGTAGGCTGCAGGGAGCCGCCGACCCGCGCCGCGAAGGCCGCGCTGCCGGCCTCGATTGACCTGGTCAGGACCTCACGATGTCGTCAGCACGCCCCATACTTTCCGGCCTTGTCGCCGGCCTGGCCCTCGCCGCCGCGCTGGCCGGTCCGCTGCAGCCCTGGTCAGACCAGGTGCTGCCGGTCACCAGCCTGATCGGTACCTTGTTCCTGAACGCGCTGAAGATGGTGGCACTGCCGCTGATCGTGACCACCCTGATCGCCTCGCTGGGCGGGCTCAGGCAACCGCCGGGACGCCTCGGCGGCATCGCGCTGGCCTGCTATCTGGCCAACACGACGCTGGCCATCGCCGCCGGCCTGCTGATGGCCAACCTGCTTACTCCGGGCCTGCGCAGCAGCGTGGATGTCGCCGCGCTGCTGGCCAGCCCGGCCAGCGGGCTGCCCGAAGCCACCGCACATGGCTGGGAAAGCGCGCTGCTCCTGCTGGTGCCCGGCAACCTGACGCAGGCGGCGGCGCAGGGCAATCTGGTTGCGCTGGTGCTGGCCGCCGTGATGCTGGGTCTGGCCCTGCGCCTGCTGCCGGACGATCTGCGCAGCCTCCAGCACCGCTTCTGGGAAGGCCTGCAGCAGATGCTGATGACGATCACGCTGTGGGTGCTGCGTGTGGCGCCGCTTGGCGTGTTCGCCCTGGTCACCAGCAGCGCCAGCCAGCTCGGCTGGTCGGTGCTGACGCCGCTGCTGTGGTTCATGGCCACCGTGCTGCTGGCGCTGCTGCTGCACGCGGCGGTCAATCTCGGTCTGGTGCTCTGGCGTCTGGCCCGGGTATCCCCGGTGGAACATGCGCGGGCGATGAGCCCGGCCCTGTGGATGGCGTTCTCGACCGCCTCGTCGGCGGCGACCCTGCCGCTGACCCTGAGCTGCCTGAACGAGCGCGCCCGCGTGTCGCCGCAGGTCACCGGTCTGACCGTGCCGCTGGGTGCCAGCCTGAACATGGATGGCACCGCGCTCTACGAGTGCGTGGCGGTGCTGTTCATCGCCCAGCTGCTGGGTGCCGACCTGGGCCTGGGTGAGCAGCTGGTGATCGTGCTGATGGCACTGGCGACCTCGACCGGCATGGCCGGCATCCCCGCCGCCAGCCTGGTCGCCATCGCGCTCATCCTCGACCAGCTCGGCCTGCCGGCCGAAGCGCTGGCGCTGCTGCTGGTCACCGACCGACCACTGGACATGCTGCGCACCACGGTCAATGTCTGGAGCGACTCGGTGGCCGCGCGCGTGGTGGCGCGTTACGCCGACCGACGCTGACGGGTCACTTCGGCGCGAAGCCGCGAATCACGCCGACCAGAGCCTGACGCTCGTCAGCCGTCAGTGTCTTCTCGAATGCCGGCATCGCTCCCGGACCGCGGTTGATGGCACGCAGGATGCGCTCGTCGCCGTGACGACGCTGCCAGTCGGCATCGCTGAAGGCCGGGGCGAAGTACAGGTAGCCGCGCCAGGTGTCGGCATTGCCGGTGGCACCGTGGCAACGCGCGCAATGCTGCTCGTAGAGTGCCGGGCCATCCGCAGCCGCCAGTGCCGGGGCCGCCAGCACGAGGCCGGCGCACAGGGTCATCCATGTCTTCATCGCATTCTGCTCCTTGGGCAACGCGGCCTGTGCCGCTGATCCGGCATGGTGCCTGCTGACCGCCGGCGGCGGCAACAAAATTGCCTGCAGGGCCGGCACGCAGCGCTTACTATTCCAGCTTCCGTGGCCTGATGTCCTGCCGACCATGAGCAACCACCTGATTGCCGCCCGTGACCTGCGTCATGTCTGGCACCCCTGCACCCAGATGCACGACCACGAGCGCCTGCCGCTGGTGCCCATCCGCCGTGGCGAGGGCGTGTGGCTGGAAGACTTCGACGGCCGCCGCTACCTCGACGCCATCAGCTCCTGGTGGGTGAACCTGTTCGGTCATGCCCATCCCGACCTGAACGCGGCACTGCGCGCTCAGGCCGAGACCCTAGAGCACGTCATTCTGGCCGGCTTCACGCACGAGGCCATCGTCGAACTCAGCGAGCGCCTGGTCGCGCTGGCACCGCCAGGACTCAACAAGTGCTTCTACGCGGACAACGGCAGCTCCGGCATCGAGGTCGCACTCAAGATGAGCCTGCATGCCTGGCGCAACCAGGGCCGGACGACCAAGACCCGATTCGTGTCGCTGGAGCAGAGCTATCACGGCGAGACCGTGGGTGCGCTCGGCGTCACCGACATTCCGCTGTTCTCGGACACCTACCGGCCCATGCTGCAGCCGCCGCTGCGTGCGCCCTCGCCCGGGATGCGTCGCGCTGGCGAGTCCTGCGTCGACGCCGCCACGCGCTGCCTGAACGCCATGGATGACCTGCTGGCACGTCATGCCCACGAGGTCGCTGCCGTCATCATCGAGCCGCTGGTGCAGGGCGCGGCCGGCATGCGGATGCATCATGCGTCCTACGTGACCGGACTGCGCGCGCTCTGCGACCGCCATGGCGTGCACCTGATCGCCGACGAGATCGCGGTCGGCTTCGGCCGCACCGGCACCCTGTTCGCCTGCGAGCAGGCCGGCATCACACCGGATTTCCTGGTGCTGTCCAAAGGGCTGACGGCGGGCTATCTGCCGATGTCGGTGGTGATGACGACGGATGCCGTCTACGACGTGTTCTACGACCGCTACGACACGCTCAAGGGCTTTCTGCACTCGCACAGCTACACCGGCAACGCCCTCGCGGCACGCGTGGCGCTGGCCTCGCTGGACCTGTTCGCACGCGATGACGTGATCGTGCGCAACCGGGAGCTGTCACGCGTGATGGCCGAGGCGCTGGCGCCGCTGCGAGATCACCCGCACGTGCTGGAGGTGCGGCAGACCGGCATGATCGCGGCCGTGGAGCTGGTGCGTGACAAGGCCAGCGGCACCCCGTTCGACTGGCGCGAACGGCGCGGGCTGGCGATCTTCGAGGCGGCCCTGAGGCGCGGTCTGCTGCTGCGACCGATCGGCAGCGTGGTGTACTTCATGCCGCCCTACATCATCACGCCCGAGCAGATCCGCTGGATGGTGACAACGGCCATCGCGGCCATCGATGACGGGCTGGCGGCACCGGCCACGCCGTTCAGCGAGACCGGGCCGGCGATGGCCTGAGACACATCCGGAGACTTTCCATGACCCGCCTCTACGTGCCCCTCCCTCTCGTCACCGGTGATCACCTTGACCTGCCGGAGGATGCCGCGCATCACTGGACACGCGTGCTGCGTGCCCGCATCGGCGACACCGCCGTGCTCTTCGACGGCAGCGGCAGCGAAGCCGATGCCACGCTCGACGAGGTCAGCAAGCGTGGTGCCCGCGTGCTGATCGGTGCGGTGCGGCGACCGGCCATCGAGTCACCGCTGCACACGCACCTGGGCCAGGTCATGTCCAAGGGTGACCGTCTCGATTACGCCTTGCAGAAGGCGGTGGAGCTGGGCGTCAGCGAGATCACGCTGCTGACCAGCGAGCGCTGCGAGCTGCGCCTGCGCGGCGAGGAGCGCGCCGACAAGAAGCTGTCGCACTGGCAGCGCGTGCTGATCAGTGCCTGCGAGCAGTGCGGGCGCAACACCCTGCCGCTGCTGCACGGCCCGATGGACATCGCCGACTGGCAGCGCCAGGTGCAGGCCGGACAGAAATGGGTGCTGGCACCTGCCGTGAGCGGCGGACCGTCAGCGGGCGGGCCCTCGCCAGGCTCGGTGGCGCTGCTGATCGGTCCCGAAGGCGGACTCACCGCGGCCGAGATCGCCAGCGCGGAGGCTGCCGGCTTCCGGCCCTGGCAGCTCGGTCCGCGCGTGCTGCGCACCGAGACCGCGCCCGTGGCGGCGCTGGCCGTGCTGCAATGGCTGCATGGCGACGGCCGACCGGCGGACATGGCCCCCGGCTGAGTTCAGTAGGTGTAGCTCATGCCCAGCGTGAGCTCGTACTGCTTCATGTCCAGCGTCAGCATCTGGTCGCGCTCGTCGACCCCGGCATCCACCAGCTCGTCATTGGAGGCCAGGCTGACCCGGCTGAGCGGGTTGCGGCCCTTGACCGGGTTGCTGGGGGCATACATCAGGCTGAGATCGAAGCCCAGGCGCTTGCTGGCCTGCCAGGACGATCCCAGGGTGTAGTGCTTCTCGACCACGCCCGGTGCCAGCAGGTTGAACAGCGTCTCGCTGGACGGAATCGGCTGGCGGGTCTGGCTGTAGCCGGCACGCCAGGCCCAGTTGCCCTGGCGCAGCTGGTAGCCGACCTTGTAGACATCGATGTCCTGCCAGCCGAAGCCGGGGCCGTTCTTCGCGCCCAGACAGGCCGCGTTCTCGCTGTTGTCACCCAGCAGGCGCGGCAGCGCGCAGTCACTGACGAAACGCTCCGGGTTCAGGCGACCGCCCACCGAGGCGATGTCGTTGAAATCGATGCGCTGGTAGTCGAACAGGATCTTCTGGTTGGCCGTGGGCTTGAGCGCGATGCCGGCATTCCAGTTGGACGGCACGTCAAAGTCGCCACGCTCGGCGAACAGGCCCTCGTACTCGCGGAAGCGCGACATGTAGACACGCGACTGCCAGGAGGCGCCGACATCCAGCCAGGACAGCGGACTGCCGAACACGCCGAAGCGGACACCGGCACCGTAGGAGAAGTCAAAGCCCTTGTCCGAGACCCGGTCCGGCGAATTCGAGAAGCGCGCGAAAGCCGCCAGGCCCTTGGCCTCGAAGCGTTGCACGGCAAGCAGGGGCGACACGCCCAGCGACCATTCCGGCGTCACCTTGTAGGACAGGTTGGGCGCGACAAAGAGCTGGATGAGATCCACCGAGGCGGTGCCGTTGCTGTTGCCGCAGAAGCCCAGGAGATCCGCGTTGCCCTGCTGCGGTGCGCCACCACCGTACAGGCCCTGGCAGCGCCCCTCGGTGGGCGCGGAGCCGAAGAGCTGATCCACCAGCCCGACGGACGAGTCGGCACCGGCGAAACGCGCGGAGGCATCCTTCTCCTTGTAGACCGTGTTGAGACCGCCATTGCCATAGATGGCAAGACCGGCGTGCACGCGATCGCTGACCGGCGCCACCCAGGCGAAGCCGGGAATGGCAAACAGGTTGTGCTGGCTCTCGACCTTGCCCTCGCCGATCTCGACGATGCCGAGATCCAGCGCGCCGGTCCGTGACGGACCGGCCTCGACCTCGCGCAGGGGCACGAACAGGCTGAGATTGGCATCCCAGCGGCTGCCCAGACGCGCCGAAGCCGCCGGATTGACCGTGATGGCGAGAGCATCCTCGGCCATGGCCGTGCCGGCACCCCCGAGGGCGCGCTGGCTGGCGCTGTAGCCATGCGCGAAATAGCCGTTGGTGGCATGCGCCGCCAGCGGCAGCAGCAGCATGGGCAACAGACCGGCGCGCAGGACGCGGCGGCGAATGGCGGGCGTGGCAATGGATCGTGTCACGTCGGTTCTCGCAAAGGGTTCTGGCGCGCAAGCCTATCCAAGCTGGCGCCAATGGCTAAATACGATTCGGTTATGGCCCTATGCCATTCGGCTATAAGGCCGGTCAGCCTGCACTGGCGAAGACATGCGCCTTGCGCGGGTGCAGCCAGAGCGTGTGCCCGGGCACCAGATCGGCATCACCGAGCTCGTCACGCGACGACAGCTCCACCTCCAGCAGACGGTCGCCACGCACCAGGTCCAGCTGCCAGCGCGGACCCACGGCACGGATGTCGCGCAAGGTCGCCGGCTGACTGCCGGCGATGTCCTGATGCGACAGGCTCCAGTCACTGGGACGCACATAGGCCACGCCACCGCCATCCTGCAGATGCCCTGCCGGCAGCTGCCAGCCCAGCAGGTCGGCACGGCCACCGGCGATCTGCGCGGGCAGCTTGTTGGCCTGACCGAGGAACTCGACCACGAACGGCGTCGCCGGCTGGTGGTAGACCTCGGCCGGCGTGCCGACCTGCTCGATGCGGCCCTTGTTCAGGACCACCACGCGGTCGGCCACTTCCAGCGCCTCCTCCTGGTCATGGGTGACGAACACCGAGGTCACATGCAGTTCGTCATGCAGGCGACGCAGCCAGCGCCGCAGCTCCTTGCGCACCTGGGCGTCGAGCGCGCCGAAGGGCTCGTCGAGCAGCAGCACGCGCGGCTCCACAGCCAGCGCACGGGCCAGCGCGATGCGCTGGCGCTGGCCACCGGAGAGCTGGCTGGGGTATCGGTCGGCGAGCCAGTCGAGCTGCACCAGCTGCAGCAGCTCATGGACCTTGGCACGGATCACGGCGTCGCTGGGGCGCTGCTTGCGCGGGCGCACGCGCAGACCGAAGGCGACGTTCTCGAACACGGTCAGGTGACGGAACAGCGCGTAATGCTGAAACACGAAGCCGACCTGGCGTTCGCGCACCGGGGTATCGGTGGTGTCCTCGCCATGGAAGGCGAGACGACCGCTGTCCGGCGTTTCGAGGCCGGCGATGATGCGCAGCAACGTGGTCTTGCCGCAGCCCGACGGGCCCAGCAACGCGACCAGCTCGCCGCTGGCGATGTCGAGATTGACGGCATCCAGGGCCTGGAAGGCACCGAACTGCTTGGTGATGGACTCGATGGCAATGCTCATGCCTGTTTCTCCTGAATCGTCGGGGTGAGGGCCAGGGGGCCGCTCTCCTGGTAACCGCTGGCCTGGGCCGCCAGCTCGGCCTGCATGCGCCACTCCACCCAGGACTTCACGGCCAGGGTCACCAGTGCCAGCAGGGCCAGCAGCGTCGAGACCGCGAAGGCCGCCACGAACTGGTACTCGTTGTAGAGAATCTCGATATGCAGCGGCATGGTGTTGGTGAGGCCGCGAATGTGACCGGACACCACCGATACCGCACCAAACTCGCCCATGGCGCGTGCGTTGCAAAGGATCACGCCATAGAGCAGACCCCACTTGATGTTGGGCAGGGTCACGCGCAGGAAGGTCTTGAGGCCGCCGGCGCCGAGCGTGATGGCCGCCTCCTCCTCGTCCGAACCCTGCGCCTGCATGAGCGGAATCAGCTCGCGCGCGACGAAGGGGAAGGTCACGAACAGGGTGGCCAGGACGATGCCCGGCACGGCGAACAGGATCTTGATGTCGTTGTCCATGAGCCAGGCACCAAAGGCGCTGTGCACGCCGAACAGCAGCACGAAGACCAGACCGGCGATCACCGGCGACACCGCGAACGGGAGGTCGATCAACGTGATCAGCAGTGACTTGCCGCGGAACTCGAAACGCGCGATGGCCCAGGCGGCGGCAATGCCGAACACCACGTTGACCGGCACCGCGATGGCAGCCGCGAGCAGGGTCAGGCGGATCGCCGACCACGCGTCAGGATCATCAAAGGCCGCCAGGTAGGCACCCCAGCCCTGGCGCAGCGCCTCGGTGAAGACCGCCACCAGCGGCGCGAACAGGAACAGCGCAAGAAACACGAATACGGTCAGCAGCAGCAGCACGCGCACCCACAGCGGATCCTGCAGGGCGGCACTGCGCTTGCCGGGAACAGCAACCAGGGACATCTCAGACTCCTCGTCCGCCGCGCTGGCGAACCCAGGCTTGCAGCGAATTGATCAGCAGCAGCAGCACGAACGAAATCACCAGCATCACGGCGGCGATGGCCGTGGCCCCTTCGTAGTTGTACTGCTCGAGCTGGGTGACGATCAGCAGCGGCGCGATCTCCGACACCAGCGGCATGTTGCCGGCGATGAAGATCACCGACCCGTACTCGCCGATGGCACGCGCGAAGGCCAGCGCGAAGCCGGTGATCAGGGCAGGCAGCACCGCAGGCCAGATCACTGCCCTGAAGGTCTGCCAGCGCCCGGCACCGAGGCTGGCCGCCGCTTCCTCCAGCTCGCTCTCGAGATCGGCCAGCACGGGCTGCACGGTGCGAACCACGAACGGCAGGCTGATGAAGGTCAGCGCCACGACAATGCCGGTGGGCGTGAAGGCGACCTGGATGTCATGCGGCGCCAGCAGGCTGCCGAACCAGCCGTTGGGGGCATACAGCGCGGTCAGGGCGATGCCCGCCACCGCCGTCGGCAAGGCAAATGGCAGATCGACCAGGGCATCGACGAGACGGCGCCCCGGAAACGGGTAGCGCACCAGCACCCAGGCCACCAGAAAGCCGAAAAAGGCATTCAGCAGCGCCGCGATGAAGGCGGCACCAAAGCTGACCCGATAGGCAGACAGCACGCGCTCCGAAAAGATGATGTCGACAAAGGCCTGCCAGGTCATGCCCGCGGTCTTGAGGAACAGACCGGCGAGCGGAATCAGCACCAGCAGGCTCAGGTAGGCGACGCTGTAACCCAGGGTCAGGCCGAAGCCCGGCAGCACGCGTCGGGGCGTGCGCCGGGCCGGGGATGTCACGGACATGGGACGATCCTCGACTGTGCGGGGGCCTTAACGGCCGCCCGCCTTGAAGATCTCGTCGAACACGCCGCCATCGGCGAAGTGCTTCTTCTGCGCCTGCTGCCAGCCGCCGAAGAGACCGATGTCGAAGAGCTTGACCTGGGTGAACTGGCGGGCGTACTTCGCGGCCACCGCCGGATCACGCGGACGGTAGTAGTTCTTTGCCGCGATCTCCTGGCCCTCCGGGCTGTACAGGTACTCGAGATAGGCCTTGGCCACCGCCGTGTTGCCCTTCTTCGCCGCGACGCGGTCCACCACGGCCACCGGCGGCTCGGCGAGAATGCTCACCGACGGCACCACGATATCGAACTTGTCAGGCCCCAGCTCCTTGGTCGCAAGGAAGGCCTCGTTTTCCCAGGACAGGAAGACGTCACCGATGCCACGCTCGGTGAAGGTGGTCAGCGCACCACGGGCACCGGTATCCAGCACCGGCACGTTCTGGAACAGGCGGGTCACGAACTCGCGCGCCTTGGCCTCGCTGCCACCCGGCTGCTGCTGGGCGTAGCCCCAGGCGGCGAGGTAGTTCCAGCGGGCGCCGCCGGAGGTCTTGGGATTCGGCGTGACCACCTTCACGCCCGGCTTCACCAGGTCATTCCAGTCACGGATCTTCCTGGGGTTGCCCTTGCGCACCAGGAACACGATGGTCGAGGTGTAGGGCGAGCTGTTGTGCTTGAACTTCGACTGCCACTTGGGGTCCAGCAGCTTCGCCCGTTCCGAGATGACGTCGATGTCGTAGGCCAGCGCCAGCGTGACCACGTCGGCATTGAGGCCGTCGATCACCGAGCGCGCCTGCTTGCCGGAACCGCCATGCGACTGGCGAATGGTGACCGTGTCACCGGTCTTCTGCGCCCACTGCCTGGCAAAGGCCGCATTGTATTCCTGGTAGAGCTCGCGGGTCGGGTCATAGGACACGTTGAGCAGCGTGATGTCCTTGGCAAAGGCCGGCACGGCCAGCACGGTGGACAGAAGCGCGGCGGCAAGGCCGGTACGGGTGAACGACATGATGAACTCCAGTGGCATGAATGTCTGAGGTAATGGCGCCATGCTAGCGAGCCCGGAGAAAATCAATAAAGAATATTAATTCATATTGTAATTTCTTAAAGGAATATAAAGATCAGAGATTGCACGCACCTCTTATATTCCATATGGAAATATCATAATGAATTAATAGTATTTTTAATCCTGTAAACGCTGCGTCAGCATCCACTCCGTCACCAGTCATCTGATCACGGAGCATCCACATGTCAGTCATCCATCTCTTCCCTCAGCCGCACCTGAAACGCCATACCCCGCGCCTTCTGGCACTCGCCGTGGCGCTCGCCGCCGTGCCCGCCGCCGCCCAGGCCAGCGAGACCGATCTGAGCGCGGCAGAACAGCGCGTGCAGGAGCTGGAGCAGCGCCTGCTCATCCTCGAGCGCAAGCTGGAAATCCAGAACGAGGAAGTCGCCGCCAAGACCAAGGAAGCACCGGTGGTATCCGCCGGCGAAAGCGGCTTTGGCATCAAGAAAGGCGACTATGAAATCAAGTTCAGTGCCTTGGCACAGGCCGACCTGCGTACCTTCCTTGGCGATGACCCGGTCACCGCAGGTACCTCAGGCAAGCTTCAGGACGGCTTTCTGCTGAGACGCGTACGTCCGACCATCTCCGGCAATCTCGGCAAGCTGGTGGCATTCCGCTTCACACCGGAACTTGCCGGCTCCGGTCTGGGTGACGTCAGCGGCAGCAACAGCATTGTCGACGCCTATGTCGATCTGAAGTTCTCGCCCAAGGCCTCCGTGCGCGTCGGCAAGCAGAAATCACAGGTTGGCATCGAACGAATTCAGTCCGGTGGCGCCCTGCCCTTCATCGAGCGAGGCCTTACCACCGAGCTGGTCCCCAACCGCAACCTCGGGGTATCGGTGTTCGGCGAACTCGCCAACCAGACCGTCAACTACTCGCTGGGCGTGTTCAACGGCACTGCGGATGGCCGCGAAGTGAACAGCGCCGATGATGCCCGCAAGGAACTGGAAGGCCGCCTCTTCTTCTCGCCGTTCAAGAATGCCTACAGCCCGCTCTCCGGTCTGGGCTTTGGCGTGGCCGCGACGTATGGCAACAAGAAGGCCTCCGATGGCAACACCGCCAGCGCCAACAACACGCTGCCGCGTTACCGCTCGTACGGCCAGAACCAGTTCTTCGGGTATGAAACCGGCGTCATTGCCGATGGCAAGCACACCCGTCTCGCCCCGCAACTCAGCTTCTACAAGGATGCCCTCGGTCTGGTCGGCGAATACGTGATCTCGGAACAGGAAGTGCGTCGCGGCGCGGCCGGCCCTGTCAAGGAGATCCGCAACGATGCCTACACGCTGACCGGCACCTACGTGCTCACGGGCGAGGACGCATCCTTCAGTGGCGTCAAGCCGGGCAGCCCGTTCGTGCTCGGGGGCGATGGCTGGGGTGCTTTCGAGCTGGCAGCACGCATCGGCAATCTCGATGTGGATGATGATGCCTTCACCGGCACCAACGCGACCCGCCTTGCCAACCCCGATGCCAGCGCCAGCGAAGCCCGGCATTACGGCGTCGGCCTGAACTGGTACCTGAACCGCAACGTGAAAATCTCCACGGATTACAACGAAACCCGTTTCGATGGCGGTGCCGCTGCCGGCGCGGATCGCGACAAGGAGCAGGCCCTGTTCACCCGCGTCCAGCTGACCTACTGATCCGTTCACCGGTTCGTTACCAGGCCGCCCGACAGGCGGCCTTTTTTTGCGAGAACACCGATGTCTGCCGCAATCGACTACGACAGCCACCCGCTGCCTCCGCAACGCACATCGGCGCCGCGCAGCAGTGATCATTTGCGTGATCCGCGCTGGTGCCGCTTCCGGCGCCTGGTGGTGCCGGGCTGGAACAATTCCGGGCCCACGCACTGGCAGAGCCGCTGGCAGGACCTGGCGCCCGATCTGGTTCGCGTGGAGCAGGAGGACTGGGTGCGTCCGGACCCCGGCAGCTGGATCGCCAATCTGGACGCTGCCATCTCGGCGTCACCCCAGCCGGTGGTGGTGATCGCGCACAGCCTGGGCTGCATCGCGCTTGCGCACTGGGTGCGGGAGACCGGCGGCCGTGGCGTTGCGGCGGCACTGCTGGTGGCACCGGCCGATGTCTCGCGACCGGGGGGCAACCCGGCGCTGCTAGGGTTCGCGCCGGTGCCGCTGGACTACCTGCCGTTCGCGAGCCGGGTGGTGGCATCAGACGATGACCCCTGCTGCAGCGTGTCCCGCGCCACCGAATTTGCCGCACGCTGGGGCAGCGATCTGGTGGTGATCCCGCAGGGCGGTCACCTGAACGCGGCCAGCCGGCTTGATGACTGGCCACTGGGCCAGCTGCTGCTGCACGACCTGGTCTGGCGCCAGCGCCTGCAACCGGCATGACGCGACGCATGACCGCGACGCGGGGTTGAGGCATGATCATGGCCATCCCCGACCCTGACGCCGCGACGAGACTTTCCATGTGCCAGCTGCTGGGCATGAGCGCCAATGTGCCCACCGACATCTGCTTTTCCTTCACCGGCTTCCGCCAGCGTGGCGGCAGCACCGACCACCACGCTGATGGCTGGGGCATCGGCTTCTTCGAGGATGCCGGCTGCCGGCTCTTCATCGACACCGAAGCCAGCAGCCACTCGCCGATCGCGGCACTGGTGAGCGCCTACCCGATACGCTCCACGCAGGTCATCGCACACATCCGCAAGGCCACCCGGGGCGTCACGCGCCTGCAGAACACCCACCCGTTCCAGCGCGAGATCGGCGGCCGCTACTGGCTGTTCGCGCACAACGGGGATCTTGCCGACTTCGTGCCGCGACCGGGCCCGGTGACGCCGGTCGGTGACACCGACAGCGAGGCGGCCTTCAGCCATCTGCTCAACGCGCTGCTCGCCGAGTGTCCGGACGGGCGTCCCGACGAGGACACGCTGATGCGGTTGCTGGCACACGAAGCCGGACGCATCGCCCGGCACGGCACCTTCAACTTTCTGCTCTCGAACGGCGACTGGCTGATCGCGCACTGCTCGACCCTGCTGACCTGGATCCAGCGCCGTGCGCCCTTCTCGGTCGCGCACCTGGCCGACGACGACCTCAGCGTCGACTTCCGCGAACACACGGGAACGGATGACCGGGTGGTGGTGATCGCGACCGCGGCCCTGACCGACAACGAGGCCTGGACGCCGGTGGCGCCAGGCACGCTGCTGCTATTCCGGCAAGGCGAACTGGTCCGTCAGCTCAGCACGACAGCGGATGCTGACCAGACTGCCACGCCCAGCCTGCGCGCGGAAACGTAGACGGCCATCGGGCAGACGCGCTACCGCGTCGGAGACCGCTCGCACGCCCCAGCCACGGCCGCTGAGCAGGCTGCCGGCCAGGGGCTCGGGCCGGCGCTGACCACGGCCGTCATCGGCCACCCGCAGCTGCAGTCCGTCACCACGCTGGCGGGCATCCACCACCACCTGCAGGCGCTCGGGCTTGCCGGCAGCCAGCCGCAGTGCCGGCAACTCGCCGCCATGCACCAGGGCATTGCTGAGCAGATGCGGCAGCACGTCGATGAGAAAGTCGGTATGCACCAGCCAGCCGGCCTCGATGCGCAGGCTCAGGCTGGCTGCCTGACCCGACTCCCGCGTCAGCGCTGCGAAACCCTCGCGCAGGGCCTGACGCAGGTCATTGAGGGAGAGCTGGTCCAGACGCTGCTGCTGCTCCGGCGTGGTCGCCAGCCAGGGCGAGACCGTCTCGTGCCAGGCAGCGAAGTCCTGCAGCGAGTGCTCACGGTCATCGCGCAGCACGTCCTCCTCAAGGCGATGCAGCGTGCGCGCCAGCTCCTCGGCCTGCAGGGTCAGCGCAGCGCCCTTGAGCGTATGCAAGGCCAGTTTGAGCGGTGGACGCGCCTGCGCATCACCAGCCAGCCAGCGCGGCCAGAGGCTCTCGATACGTGCCGCCAGCCGGCGTGTCTGCTGGCGGAAGAGAAGTCGCAGGGTGCTGTCCATGATCCGCGTCGCTGCCTGTCGTGGCCGGTCAGAGCGTGGCTGTGCCGAGATGCGGCCAGGCATCCCAGATCAGCTTGCTGCCGACCAGCAGGGTGAGCACCTCGAAACTGCGCTTGACCAGACCGCTGCCGTGCCGGTGCGCCAGATGCGCGCCAAGGTAGCCGCCGAGAAAGGAGCCCAGCAGCAACGCCGGCAGCCAGTCCCAGCGCACCGGCGCCTGCAGCGCCAGAAACCAGGCGCCGGTGCCGTTCCAGAACATGCCGACGAGAATCAGCGTGTAGGTGACCGCCCGGGTGTAGTCGAGGCCGAACCAGCGCACCAGCCAGAGGGTCACGAACAGGCCGGTGCCGGACGTCAGCGAGCCGTTGAGCACGCCGATGACGAACAGCACGACGCCGCCGATCAGCAGGCCGAGCCGGTCGGTATGGCGGATGTCGCGCTCGCGACCAAGCTGCGGACGACGCCACGAGTAGGCACCCAGACTCAGGGTCAGCAGCCCCAGCGCCAGCCGCGCCCAGGCATCCGGTACCAGCAGGATGAGCTGGGTACCGAGCCAGACGCCAGGCAGGCCGGCGGCCAGGATGAAGGCAGCGAAGCGCCACTGGATGGGTTCGGCACGCAGGTGCCGCAGGGTGGCACCGACGCCCAGCGCGACACTCGCGATCTTGTGGGTGGCCAGCGCCACCGGGAAGGCCAGACCGAGGAACAGAAGCACCGGCAGCTGCAGCAGTCCGGCACCGCCGCCGGCCAGCGACGACAGGGTGTTGGCAACCAGCGAGAGCAGAAACAGCAGGCCCTGCTCGCTCCAGCCGGTCATCGCGACGTCCTGCCCTGGCGCCGGGCTGATCGCATGTCAGGCCTTCTTGCGCGCGCGGTTGCTGATCAGCGTGCCCATGCCCTCGTCGGTGAAGACTTCGAGCAGGCAGGCGTGCGGCACGCGGCCGTCGATGATGTGCGCCGACTGCACGCCGCCCTTCACCGCGTCCAGCGCGCAGGCGATCTTGGGCAGCATGCCGCCGTAGATGGTGCCATCCTCGATCAGCGCATCGACGTCCTTGGTGGTGAGACCGGTGAGCACGTTCTTCTGCTTGTCCATCACGCCCGGGATATTGGTGAGCAGAATCAGCTTCTCGGCCTTCAGGGCCTCGGCGACCTTGCCCGCCACCAGGTCGGCGTTGATGTTGTAGGAGGCACCGTCGTCACCCACGCCGACCGGCGCGATCACCGGAATGAAGTCGCTCTTGAACATGAGTTCAAGCACGTCGGTCTTGATGCCGGCAACCTCGCCGACCTGGCCGATGTCGACCTGCTCCATCACGCCCTGCTCGTTCTTGCGATCCAGCAGCATGCGACGGGCACGGATCAGGTTGGCGTCCTTGCCGGTGAGGCCGATGGCGCGGCCGCCATTGAGGTTGATCAGATTGACGATGGACTTGTTGACCGAGCCGCCGAGCACCATCTCGACCACGTCCATGGTCTCGGCATCGGTAACGCGCATGCCGTCGATGAACTGCGACTCCTTGCCGATGCGCTTGAGCAGATCGCCGATCTGCGGGCCGCCACCATGCACGACGATGGGATTCAGGCCCACGGTCTTCATCAGCACGATGTCACGCGCGAAGGAGTGTTCCAGCTCCGGCTCGGTCATGGCGTTGCCGCCGTACTTGACCACCACGGTGGCACCGGCGAAACGCTGGATGTAGGGCAGCGCCTCGGTCAGCACCTTGGCGATATTGAGGGCGGCATCGTGGGTCAGGGCCATGACGGGTCTCGCGTTTGAAAATGGAAAGGGTTAGTGGCGGCCGGAGCTGCCGAAGCCGCCGGCTCCCCGCTCCGAGGCATGGAACTCGTCGACGATCTCGAACTCGGCCTGCACCACCGGGACCAGCACGTACTGCGCCAGCCGCTCGCCGGGCTGCATGACGAAGGCCTGGCTGCCGCGATTCCAGCACGACACCATGAGCTCGCCCTGGTAGTCGGAATCGATGAGGCCGACCAGGTTGCCGAGCACGATGCCGTGCTTGTGACCGAGACCCGAGCGCGGAAGGATGAGACCGGCGTAGTTCGGGTCGGCAATGCAGATCGCCAGGCCGGTGCGGATCAGCACGGTGTCACCGGGGTTCAGCGTCAGCGGTGCATCCAGCAGCGCACGCAGATCCAGGCCGGCGGAACCGTCGGTGGCATAGCTGGGCAGCGGGAACTCGCGACCCAGGCGGTCATCGAGGATTTTCACTTGCAGGGATTTCTTCATGATCAGGGAATGGCCTGGCAGGAATCAGAGTTGTTCGTCGGCGTGACGGGTCTGGCTGGGATCACCCGGTGCCGGGGCATGACCGGCACTCTCGGAGGCCGGCAGCCGTGCTGCCAGCAGGCTCACCAGCTGGCGCGCGATCTGCGTCTTCGAGGCCTTGGCCAGCTCGGCACGACCGACACCGGCGGGCAGTGCGGCATCCGGCCAGAACACCACCATGGCATTGTCGTCGCTCTGGAAGCCGATGTCGCTGCGGGACACGTCATTGCAGGCGATCAGGTCCAGGCGCTTGCGCGCCAGCTTGTCGCGGGCATAGTCCTCGACGGCATGGGTCTCGGCCGCGAAACCCATGACCAGCGGACGATCGGCGCGCGCGGCGATGCTGGCGACGATGTCGGGATTGCGGATCAGCGTCAGCTCCAGGGTATCGTCCTTGTCACCTTTCTTGATCTTCTGTCCGGCGACCCGGGCCGGACGGTAGTCGGCCACTGCCGCCGTGGCGATGAACACGGTACGGGCGCTGCCGACACGGGCCACCGCCTGCGTGACCGCCGTTTCGCTGGCGGCGAGCAGGTCGCAGGCACTGGTGATGTCAACACGCTGCACCCGCTCCGGCGTCGGCAGATGCACCGGGCCGGCGATCAGGGTGACTCGGGCGCCGGCTTCGCGGCAGGCCTCGGCAAGGGCGAAGCCCATCTTGCCGGAGCTGTGATTGCTCAGATAACGCACCGGATCCAGCGCCTCGCGGGTGGGGCCGGCGGTCAGCACGACCTCGACGCCGGTGAGCTGCCCGGACTGGAACTGGTCGGCGCACAGCCCCGCCAGCTCGACCGCCTCGAGCAGGCGCCCTGCCCCGACATCGCCACAGGCCTGCACGCCCGCACCGGGACCGAACACCGCCACGCCACGCTGGCGCAAGGTGTCGAGATTGGCCTGCGTGGCCGGATCGGCCCACATCTGCTGGTTCATCGCCGGTGCCACGGCCTTCTTGCCGGCGGCAGCCAGCCAGCAGGTGGTGAGCAGGTCATTGGCAATGCCTTGGGCCAGACGCGCGATGGCATCGGCAGACGCCGGTGCGACCAGGAACAGGTCCGCCCAGCGTGCCAGCTCGATATGCCCCATCGCGGCCTCTGCCGTCGGATCAAGCAGATCGACGTGCACCGGATTGCCGGACAGAGCCTGCAGGGTCAGCGGCGTGATGAAGGACTGCGCAGCCTCGGTCATGACGACCTGCACCTCGGCACCGGCGTCGCGCAGGCGACGGATCAGCTCGGCACTCTTGTAGGCCGCAATGCCTCCGGTGACACCGAGCAGAATGTGCTTGTGGGTGAGCCGTGCCAGCATGCGAAGACTCCGGATCGGGTCTATACCTTGAATAGCTGCGAAAGATACCACGCCGGCCTGTCCGGGGAGCTGTCAGCCGCAGCCAGCCCAGACAAATTGTGGAGTCGACCATGCGCATCCGGGACTGGCCTGCCGCCGAGCGGCCACGCGAGAAACTGCTGACCCACGGCGCCCGCCAGCTCAGCACGGCCGAGCTGCTGGCGCTGTGCATCGGGCATGGCCAGCAAGGCCGAACGGCCGTCGATCTCGGACGTGATGCGCTGACGCATTTCGGCAGCCTGCGCGGCCTGCTCGACGCCCCGGTCAACGACCTCGCCGCCCTGCCCGGCTGGGGGCCGGCACGCACCGCGCGCCTGCTCGCCGCCGTCGAGCTCGGTCGTCGCCAGCTCGAGGAACCGCTGGCGCGACAAGCCAAGCTCAGCGGTCCGGAAGACACCCGTGCCTTCCTGCGCGCCTGCCTGCGTCATTACGACCATGAGGTGTTTGCCGTGCTGTTCCTGGACAACCAGCACCGCGTCATCCACTTCGAGGAACTGTTCCGGGGCACCGTCGACAGCTGCTCGGTGCACCCGCGCGAAGTGGTCAAGCGCGCCCTGCACCACCGCGCCGGCGCCGTCATCTTCGCGCACAACCATCCGTCCGGCGTGGCAGAGCCGTCTCCGGCGGACCGCCAGATCACGCGCCGCCTCAAGGAAGCGCTGGCACTGGTGGACGTGAGAACGCTGGACCATCTGGTGATCGGCGACGAGCATCCGGTGTCGTTTGCGGAGCGGGGATGGCTGTAGCGGGACCGGAAACGCAAAAGCCCCGCTTCTGGCGGGGCTTTTGATGGCTACAGGCTCAGCTCAGAACGTGTAGGTGGCCGACAGGCGTGCCGCGATGGGCGAACCAGGGGTGATGTTATTGTCGTTGTGGGCGTTCACGAAATAATCGCGATCCGTCAGATTCTCGATATTGAGCTGCAGATCGAGACTCTTGCTGGCCTTGTAGTAGGCAGCCGCATCCACGCGAGCATAGCCAGGCAGCGTGACCACATTGCTGTCAAGCGCGTACATCTCGCTGCGACTGATCACACCCAGGCCCAGACCGAAACGATCGTTCAGATCATAACGGTTCCACAGCGAGAACGTGTGACGAGGCGTCTGAGCAGTTTCGTTGCCAGCCCGGATGGCTGTGGTTTGCGAGCGCGTGATTTCGCTATCGGCAAACGCGTAGCCCCCAAGCACGGACCACCGATCAGTCAGCTTGCCGCTGACTTCGAATTCCGCACCCTTCACTTCCTGGCCATCCACCAAGGTTGCCTGTGTCACCACCAGCGGATCCGTGACCAGGACGTTGTTGCGATCCAGTCGGTAAAGCGCGGCACTGAGGCTGAGGTCTGGTCTTGCATCCCACTTCACGCCCACTTCCTTGTTGATGAACTCCTCGGGATCGAAGCCCTGATTGGCTGCGCTCAACGAGCTCAGCTGGTCTCCGGCGCGCGGAACGAAGGTCTGACTGTAGCTGGCGTAGATGGACACATCCTTGACCGGCTTGTAGATGAGCGCTGCACGTGGTGACAGCTTTGCATCCACCACTTTCCCGGAGTTGGCTGCATTGAGCTTGTCCGTGAAGTCCGTCTTGAAACGATCCTCGCGCACACCGATCACGGCCTGCCAGTTCGGTGTGAACGTGATCTGGTTCTGCAGATACACGGCGCTGACATCGACGGTCGTTTCCGAGTTGCGGCTCTTCGTCGTGCCGAAGGTGGCAATGTCGAATGGCTTCTTGACCGGCTGTGCTGCCAGGCCGGAGGCATTGATCCGGAAGTTTTCCGACTGCTGACGACCGAACTCCGTGCCCAACACCAGCTCATGGCTGACGCGTCCGGTCTTGAACGGCACCAGCAAGTCCGTCTGGTTGAAGAGGTTCTGACGCTGGGTATCATCGAGATAGCCCGCCAGCGCCACTGTGCCGGCATTCGTCACAGGGCCGTTGGCATACACGTTCTGGTAATACTTGTCGTAATCTGCAAAACGCGTCTTGTTGGTCAGCTTCAGGCCATTGTCGAAGCGATGCTCGATCGTCGCTCCCAAGGCTTGCACCGTGGTTTCGGTCGGACTTTGCTCGGCGTTGCCGTAGAAACGAGTCTCGTCGGACTTGAACGGCTTGCCGTTGCGCGAAGGCACGCCACGATCGGTAACGCGCAGATCGTTGAAATGCTCGGCCGACAGCACGATCTTCGTTTTGTCAGATGGCTTGATCGTGAGCGTCGGGCTGATGCCGTTTCGCCGCAGCGAGACGCCATCACGGAAGCTTTCCGAATCCTCGGTCACCAGATTGATTCGTCCAGCCACCGTCTCATTCAGAGCTCCGCCGACATCGGCAGCCAGACGCTTGTGATGGAAAGAGCCCACCGAAGCGCTGATCTGGCGTATCGGAGACCAGTTGGCTTCCTTGCTGACACGATTGATCACGCCACCCGAACCGCCACGGCCAAAGGCCAGGCCGTTGGCGCCCTTGAGCACTTCGATGCGATCGATGTTGTAGACGTCACGGTAGTACTGCACGTCGTCCCGCACGCCGTCCAGATAGAAGTCACCGGTACTGATGCTGCCACGAATCACGGCGGCATCGCGGTTGCCCTCACCCTGCGCGAACGTCACGCCCGGGGTGTAACGCACGGCTTCGGCCATGCTCTGCACGGCCTGGTCCTTGATCTGCTGCGACGTCACCACGCTGACCGACTGCGGCGTATCACGCAGCAGGGTGTCGGTCTTGGTCGAGGAGCGGCTGCTGAAGGCCTGGTAGCCCTCGGTGGCGGGCGCCTCGCCGGCTGCGGTCACCTGGACCTCGTCGAGCACCTTGTCGGCAGCCAGCGCCGGCGACGCGAGAACAGCCAGGGAAACAGCAAGTGCCAGCGGACGGCGTGCCGGCAGGGAACGTGTGGCGTGGGACATCGACATGAAATCGCACCTGTTGACTGAAAACAGGGCGATTCTATGTCAACTAAATCTAAATGAGAATAGTTCTACACTAGATTTGCAAATCGGATCTCGCCACGCCGGCCCGCCTCAGATCTGGATGTGCTGCGGCACCGTTTCCCACTGCACTTCCTCCATCCAGTCCGGGGTCACGGGCTCGGTGAAGATGAACACGGCCAGCAGGCCGCCGAGGAAGATGACGCGCAGCAGGCCGTCCCCCATGCGAGGCGGCGCGATGCCGCGCAAGGCGGCGTGGGTCGGGCCGACTTCCGCGCCGTAGCGGTCGCGGAACAGGAAGGCAGCGAGCAGCAGTCCGAGCGCGACGAGAAACCAGAAGCCGCCGAAGAAGAGCAGCAGGGCACCCATGATGCCGACCAGCACGACGCCCGGCATCAGCGCGCTGAGCCAGACCGCGAACACGGCAGCAAACAGGATCATCCAGGCAGTCAGCGCGATCACGAAGGTTCGCACCATGACCCAGACACGGCCACCGCTGCGGTACTCGCCCGTGAACAGGGGGCGTCGCGACCAGTACATGGCGAAAGCCAGCGGGCCGACGAGGCAGACCGCAACCACCCAGGCCATGGGGGAGTTCATCTGGCGCCGATCGGCATCCAGGTAGAGCCAGACGCACAGCGCCAGCAAAGTCAGCAGCAAGGCAAACATGCAGACATCCTTTCAATGAGGTGATGCGGACCGCTGCCGGCAGCGATCCGGGAAGACAGCGGACCGGCCACTCGGCCGGTCCGTGCCTCGAAGTCTATCCCGTGATCACGAACTTGCCGATGCCCCGGCAGTGTCCGTCGGCAGATCGTCCTCCACCGGATCCGGGGCGATGTCACGCCCGAGGTAGAGGTACATGGCCGGCACCACGAACAGCGTGAACAGGGTGCCGATGGTCATGCCCGAGGCGATCACCAGCCCCATGGAGAAGCGCGCGGCGGCGCCCGGACCGGAGGCGATGAGCAGCGGAATCATCGCCAGCACCAGCGCTGCCGTGGTCATCAGCACCGGGCGCAGACGGATCGACGACGCCTCCTCGATGGCCAGACGCCGTGACAGCCCCTGCTTCTGCAGCTGGTTGGCGAACTCGACGATGAGGATGCCGTGCTTGGAGATCACGCCGATCAGCGTCACCAGACCGACCTGGGTATAGATGTTGATGGTCGCCCCGGCGACCTGGAAGAAGGCCGCGATGTTGAGGAAGAGCAAGGCGCCGCAGATCGACATCGGAACCGTGACCAGCATGATCAGCGGGTCACGGAACGACTCGAACTGCGCCGCCAGCACCAGGTAGATCACGATCAGCGCGAAGAACAGGGTCAGCACCAGCGCCGAGCCCTCGGTCTTGTACTGGCGCGACTGGCCGGCATAGTCGACACTGTAGTCCTTGGGCAGCGACTCCGCCGCTGCCTGCTCCAGCACCGCCAGCGCCTCGCCCAGGGTCACGCCCGGTCGCGGCACGCCCGACAGGGTCACCGCATTGAGCTGCTGGAAGCGGTTCAACGACTGCGGCTGCACGGTCTCGCGCAGGGTCACCACGGTCGACAGCGGAATCAGCTCACCTGCCGCCGTGCGCGTGTAGTACTGCGCCAGCTGGTCCGGATTCAGGCGCTCGGCGCGCTCGACCTGCGGAATCACCTTGTAGGAGCGCGACTCCATGCTGAAGCGGTTGGCGAAACCGCCGGACAGCATGGCCGACATGTCAGCCGCCAGCGTGCTCATGCTGATGCCGAGCAGCGCCGCCTTCTCGCGGTCGACATCAACCTTGACCTGGGGCTTGTCGATCTTCAGGTCGCTCTGCATGAAGATGAACTTCTTGCTCGCCATGGCCTTGCCGAGCACGGCATTGGACGCCTCCAGCATGGCCTGCGGCGATGCCGTGCTGGTGATGATGAACTCGACCGGGAAGCCGCCGCCGCCGCTGGGCAGCGAGGGTGGCGCGAACACCGCGTTGCGCAGGCCGGCCACCTCGCCCGCCTTGCCGGTGACCTCGGTGAGCACCTCCTTGGTGCTGCGCTCACGCTCGGTCCACGGCTTCATCACGATGCCCGAGATGGTGGTGTTGCTGCCCACGGCCGAGCCGCCGCCACCAACGCCATTGAGCTGGAAGTAGTTCTCCTTCTCCGGGATGGCGTTGGCGATCCGGGTCAGCTCGTTGGTGAACCGGGTCAGGTAGTCCAGCGACGAGAACGAGTCGCTCTGCGAGAACATCAGGAAGAAGCCCTGGTCCTCCTCGGGCGCGAGCTCGGTGGGCGAGGTCTTGAACAGGAAGAAGCACGACACCAGGATGATGCCGCCGAAGGTGGCGATGACGTGCTTGTCCTCCAGTGCACCGTGCAGCGTGCTGCGGTAGGACAGGCGCAGGGCTTCGAACTTCGCGTCCAGCCAGTGCGCGAACCGGTTGCCCTTCTCCTCGTCCGGCGAGCGCAGCAGCATGGCCGACATCATCGGTGACAGGGTCAGCGCGATCACCCCGGACAGCAGCACCGCGCCCGCCAGCGTGAAGGCGAACTCGACGAACAGGGTGCCGGTGAGGCCGCCGATGAAGCCGATCGGCAGGTACACCGCGACCAGGGTGATGGTCATCGCGATGACCGGACCGAGCAGCTCGCGCGCACCCTTGATGGCCGCCGCAAAGGGCTTCATGCCCTCCTCGATGTGACGGTGGATGTTCTCCAGCACGATGATGGCGTCATCGACCACCATGCCGATGGCCAGCACCATGGCGAGCAGGGTCAGCAGGTTGATCGAGAAGCCCATCAGCAGCATCAGGAAGCAGGCGCCGATCATCGACAGCGGTACCGTCACCGCCGGAATCAGCACGCTGCGCATCGACCCGAGGAACAGGTAGATCACCACGATGACGATGAGGATGGCCTCGACCAGGGTCTGGATGACCTCGTTGATGGCGTCCTGGATGTAGCGCGTCGAGTCATAGGGGATGTTGGCCTCCAGACCCTCGGGCAGCTGCGCCAGGATCTGCGGCCAGGCCTCGTCACGCACGCGCTTGATGACGTCCAGCGAGTTGGCATCCGGCGCCACCTCGATGCCCATGAAGGTCGCGCTCTTGCCGTTGAACGACACCGAGGTGCTGTAGCTCTCCGAGCCCAGCACCACGCTGGCGATGTCGCCAAGGCGCACGATGGCGTCGTCGGTGGAACGCACCACGAGGTCGCGGAACTGCTCCGGCGTGTTCAGGTCGGTGGCTGCGGTGAGATCGACCTGCACCATCGAGCCCTTGGTCGAGCCCAGCGCGGCCAGCACGTTGTTGCTGCGCAGCGCGTTGTAGACGTCGCTGGCGGTCACGCCCAGCGCCGCCATGCGGTCGGGCTGCATCCAGATGCGCATGGCGAAGGTGCGGTCGCCGAGGATGCGCGCGCGCTGCACGCCAGGCACCGTCGACAGGCGCGGCTCGACCACGCGCACCAGGTAGTCGGTGATCTGGTTGTTGTCGAGGATGTCGGAATAGAACGACAGGTACATGGCCGCCGTGGTGTCGCCCACCGACAGCTCCACGGTCGGGTCTTCCGAGGCCTCGGGCAGCTGGTTGCGCAGCTTGTTGACCTTGGCCGCGATCTGGGTGAGTGCCTCGTTGGGGTCGTAGTCCAGACGCAGGTAGACCTGGATCGAGCTGACCCCGGACAGGCTGGTCGACTTGATGTAGTCGATGCCCTGGGCAGAGGCGATCTCGCGCTCAAGCGGCGTGGTGATGAAGCCCTGGATGAGGTCGGCATCGGCACCGACGTAGACCGTGGTGATGTTGACCACCGCGTTCTGCAGCTCGGGATACTGGCGCACGTTGAGGTCGAACACCGACTTCATGCCCAGCAGCAGGATCATCAGGCTGACCACCAGCGCCAGCACCGGCCGCTTGATGAAGATGTCCGTGAATTTCATGGCATGACTCCGCTCAGCTTTCGTCCGGTGTCGGGGCGGCCGAGGCCGATGGCGTGACCGAGTTGTTGATGATCACGCGGGTGCCGTTCTGCAGCTTGAGCAGGCCGCTGGTGGCAACCTGCTCGCCGGCCTTGAGACCGCTGCTGATGGCGACCAGATCACCCCGGGTGACGCCGGTCTTGACGAAGCGGCGGGTCACGGTGAGCTGTTCCTCGTCCTTGCCGTCGGCGGTCTTGCCCTTGACCTTCTGGATCACGTAAACCGAGTTGCCGTAGGGGTTGTAGCTGACTGCCGTGAGCGGTACCGCGATCACTGGCGCGGCATCGGCGAGCTCGATGCGGGCGCGCGCGAACTGGCCGGGACGCAGCTGCGCCTGCGGGTTGTCGAAGCGGGCACGGACCTTGAAGTTGCGGGTGGCACTGTCGACCAGCGACTCGATGGCCTCGACCACGCCGCTGGCCGACGGCCCCTGCTCAACAGCCGCCTGCACGGTCTGGCCGACCACGACCTTGCCCAGGTCCTGCTCGGGCAGGGTGAAGTCGACATAGACCGGATCCAGCGCCTGCAGGGTGACGATGGGCGTGCCCGGACTCAGGTACTGGCCGAGGTTGACCTGGCGGATGCCCAAGGTGCCGCTGAACGGCGCACGGATGATCTTCTGGTTGAGCGTGGCCTGCTGCGCCTCGACGGCCGCCGTGGCGGCGCGCAGCGTGGCAGCGGCCTGATCCAGCTCCGAGCGCGACACCGCCTCGAGGCCGAACAGGCGCTCGAAGCGGGCATGCTCCTTCTTCGCCAGCTGGGCCTGGGCCTGCAGACGTGCCAGGTCACCCTGCTCGCTGCCTGCCGACAGGGTCACCAGCAGATCGCCCTTCCTGACCCGCTTGCCGGACTCGAAGTGCAGCGCCTGCACGATGCCGCCGACCTCGGTGGTCACGTCAGCGCCCTGGCTGGCCACCACGGTACCGACGCCGGACAGGCTGGGGCGCCAGCTCTGCTGCGTCGCCGTGGCCGAGGTCACCGCTGCCGGCGGCATCGGCATGTTGTCGAAGTACTGGTTCATCATCTTGTTGCCGAACCACTTGAAACCGAACACCCCGCCGAACACCAGACCGGTGATCACCAGCATCCAGACCATGCGCTTGTTCATGATTGTCTCGTCACTCTCGAATTCGTGGGGATATCAGGATGCCGGCGTCAGCAGGCGATCAATGGCGGCCAGATCGTCAGGCACCAGCACGCCGGCCTGCTGCCTCAGCTGCAGGCGCTTGAGCAGCACGTCGAAACGGGCGTTGTCATGGTTGCGGCGCGCCTGCACCGTGGCGGACTGGGCATTGAGCACGTCGACGATGGTGCGCTTGCCGGCCTCGTAGCCGTAGCGGGTCCCGCGTTCGGCGCTCTCCGCCGACTCCAGTGCCCGCCGGAAGGCCATGGCCTGCGCCTGCGCCGTCTGCACGTCGCGCACCAGGCGACGGGTCTCGCGGGTCAGCTCGCGCTCGACGCGCTCACGCTCGGCCTCGGCGACACGCAGACGCGCCTGCGCCTCGCGCACGCGGCTCAGGTTGCCGCCACCGGCGAACAGGGGAATGTTGACCTCGACGCCAACCACGGTGCTGTTGGCCTCGGAGCCGATGCGTGATTCGGAAGTGTCCTGGCGGCTGTGGCTGGCGACCAGGTCGACCACCGGCAACGCCGAGGAGCGCCGGCTTTCCAGGTCGGCACGCGCGACCGCGTGAGCCGCGCGTACCTGGACCAGCGCCGGGCTGTATTCCCGGGCCCGGGCCAGCCAGTCGGCCATCGCGATGCCATCATCACCGACGTCGGTGGTGCCGGTCAGCGTCGACAGCGGCGAGGTCTCGTCACCGGTGCTCTCGGCGAGCGCATCACGGGCCGCTGCCAGCGCCTGCTGCGCGGCCAGCAGCTGGGCCTGCGACAGATCGTCACGTGCCTGCGCTTCCTTGACGTCGGTGCCGGGAATCAGCTCGACCTCGTAGCGCTTGCGGGTGTCCTCCAGCGACTTGCGCACGGCAGCGGCCTCGGCCTGCGCCAGGCCCAGCTCGTTCTGCGCCCGCAGCACGGCCAGGTAGCGTTCGGCCACGCGCGCGATCAGTGCCTGCTGCCGCTGGGCGAAACCGGCTTCGGCCTGCTGGTCGCGGGCATCGGCACGACGTCCGCGCGCCAGCCAGTCGTAGCGGAACAGCGGCTGGCGCAGTTCGACGCCGGCCTGCCAGCCGGTGTAACGCTCGTTGAAGCCGGGCCCGAACGGTGTGCTCACCACCTCCGAATCGGTGTCGCTGTAGCTGCCCTGCGCATTCACGCCGGGCAGGCGGGTGGCGCGTTCCTGCACGCCGAGCTCGCGCTCGGCGTCACGGGTGGCCAGCGTGGCACGGGCCACCGGGTCGTTGCTGGCCGCGAGCTGCCAGGCCTCGGACAGGGTCAGCGCCGACGCGGACAGGGGCAGCAGGGCCAGCAGGCCGGTCAGGCCCAGCGCGGCCGCGAGCTGACGCGGGCGCGATGCCACGGCAGGCTCAGGCCTGGTCATCGGCAGAACACAGCTCATGAAAAACCTCCGAGCGGATACGGGTGATGAGGTCGTCGATGACGCGGTCATCGGACACATTCAGCAGCGGTTGCCAGCGCATGCCGTTGAGCAGGAACTGCACATGCCGGCACAGCAGCCGGTAGGGCTGACGGATGTTGAAGTGATCGAGCAGGCCATCCGCGTGCACGAGCTGGTGCACGCCCAGCGCCATCGACCAGGTACCGGTGGCCACCGCCTCGGGCGGCAGTCCGGCGGGGTCGAGCTCGCCGCTGGCAATGGCTTCGTGGACGATGCCGAGCACGGCATCGGCAATCGGCTGGCTGGCCGCGTAATGGGCCTCGCGACGGCACTGGCTGGCTGCCGTCCACACCACCTCGGTCTGCACGAACTGGGCGATGCGGAAATGCTCGGGATTGCGCTTGACGAAGATCATGTCGGCGACGCTGATCGCGAACAGGCGATCACGGGTACCAGCCTGCCAGGCGGCGGCACGCTCGAACAGGCGCGCCTGCTCGGCCAGTCCGGCGGTGGACAGCGCCAGCAGCAGGTCTTCCTTGCTGCTGAAGTGCTTGTAGATGGTGCCGATGGGGGTCTGGCTGAGACGCGCCAGCTTGGCCATCTGCAGGGCCAGCAGGCCGTCGCTGACAATCAGCTGGCGCGCGCAGTCAAGCAGCAGCTGCTCGCGCGCCTGCCAGTGCTGTTCGCGTTTGCTGGAAACGGCCATGAGGAATCCGGGCGCCTGAAATCGGACGAAAATAGTGAACGAGATTCACAATTTCGTCAACGCCACGGAGTCATGCCGATCGCGGACAGCGAACCCCCACCTTGAGCCCCCGGCCGGAAGTGCCCGCCGACAGCGTCAGCTCGCCACGGTGCAGCCGGGTCACTGCCGCCACCAGACTCAGTCCCAGCCCCAGTCCGGGGGTATTGCGGGTGGCGTCGAGACGATACAGGCGCTCCAGCACGCGCTCGCGCTCCGGCTCGGGTATGCCGGGCCCCTGGTCACTGACCGAGATCTGCCAGTACTCCGCCGTCTCGAACAGGTCGACATGGATCGGCGTATGCGGCGGGCTGTACTTGATGGCATTGTCGAGCAGGTTGATGAGCAGCTGAAACAGCAGGTCACGATGGCCGGTCACCAGGATGCTGTCCGGCAGGCTCACGGTCAGCAGCTGACCGGCCTCCTCCGCCAGCGGCTCCATGAACTCGACCGCATCGCGACACAGCTCGGACGCATCCACGCTGACGAACTCCTGACGCAGCACGCCCGAGTCGACGCGGGCAATGCGCAGCAGGGACTGGAAAGTGGCCAGCACCTGGTCCAGATCACCCAGATGCTCGCCCACCCACGTCGACCACTCCGCCGCGGCAGGCGGCGTGCCCTGCGCGCCTGCCAGTCTGGCGCGCAGACGGGTCAATGGCGAGCGCAGGTCATGGGCGATGTTGTCGGTGGCACCCTGGATACCTGCAATCAGGTTGTCGATGCGATCCAGCATGGCATTCAGGGTACCGGCAAGCTGGGCGAACTCGTCGTGATCCCCGGCATCCGGCAGGCGGTGCGACCAGTTGCCGGCCATGATGGTCTCGGCGGCTTCACGCAGGGTCTGGATAGGCTGCAGCGCACGCCGGGTGATGAGGTAGCCGGCCGGCAGCGACAGCAGCAGCACCACCAGCAGCCCCCACAGTGCGCCCTCGCGCAACTCGTGCTGAGTCTTGCGCAGCTCGCTCTCGTCCAGCGCGACCAGCAGGCGCGTGCCGTTGTCAAACTGCTGTGCCGCTGCCACCAGATGCGAGCGGCCGGGTCGTGACAGGCTGTCCAGCCTCGCCAACTCGCCATTCGGCACCACGCCGGGCAGCCACTGCCCGAGATTGCTGGCGAGCACCTCGCCGCGGGCATTCTCGACCCGGTAGTAACGCTCATGACCGGCTGACGGGCTGGCCAGGCGCTGGCGTACCAGCAGGGTCAGTCCCCAGTCGTTCTCGACGTGATGCTCACCGGCCAGCAGCGACAGCTCGGAGCTGACGCTCTCCTCGATGTGACGCAGCATGAAATGCTGGCTCAGCCACATCACGAACACCGTCAACAGCACATAACAGGCCATGATGACGGCAGCGTTCGAAAGCGTCAGCCGCTGTGATGTGGTCAGACGCATGTCAGAGCGGCTCCCGCACGGTGTAGCCAGCGCCGCGGATGGTATGGATCAGTGCCGGCATGCCCTCGGGATCGACCTTGCTGCGCAGACGCGAGATATGCACGTCGATGACGTTGGTCTGCGGATCGAACTGGTAGTCCCAGACGTTCTCCAGCAACATGGTGCGTGTCACCACCTGGCCCGCATGCCGCATCAGGTATTCGAGCACGCGGAACTCCTGCGGCTTGAGGCTGATCACCTGCTCACCCCTGCGCACAATCCGCGCGAGGCGGTCCAGAACCAGATTGCCGACACGCAGCTCGTTGCCGGTCTCGATGCCAGGCACGCGCCGGGTGATGACCTCGAGGCGGGCCACCACCTCTTCGATGGCAAACGGCTTGACCAGGTAATCGTCGCCACCGGCGCGCAGGCCCTTGATGCGTTCGTCGACGTGATCCAGTGCGCTCAGGATCAGCACCGGTACGCGTGACCCGGTTGCCCGCAGGGCGGACAGCACGGTCAGACCGTCCATCTGTGGCAGCATGCGATCAAGCACGATGGCGTCATAAGGCTCGCCGGTAGCCAGGAACAGTCCGTCCCGGCCATTGTCGGCGAGGTCCACGACATGCCCCTGCTCACGCAGAGCGCGGCACAGGAAATCGGCAATGATCGCATCGTCCTCGACCACCAGCAGACGCATCAGCCGCGACTCCGCAGACCAAACATGTCGCGCCACAGATGGCGACCCTGCAGGGCATGCCAGACCGTCATGCCGACGTGACCCGCGAGGTAGACCCAGAGCAGGCTGACCGCGCCTTCGTGGACCTCGGCAATGGCCTTCATCAGGTCATGCCGGGGATCGAGCAGATAGATCGCGGTGCCGGTACCGGAAAGCGTCAGCATGATCAACAGACCGAACCCTTGCCAGGCCTTGGCGGCACGTTCCTCGTCAACCGCATCGGCACGTCGACCAAGCAGGCGACGGCCGGACTGCCAGAGTGCAGCCCGGGCAGCGGCCGGCCATGGCCACAGGCGGGATGCCATGCCCGGCGTGCGCACCAGGCTCAGTGCCAGCAGCAGCACCAGACCACCGACCGTCATGCCCACGACCGCATGCAGGGTGTAGAACAGCAGCTCCTCGGCCGACTCGGCAGCCTCCCACGGCTCAGACATCCAGTCGGCGACCACGACCTGGTGCACCAGACCCAGAATGACCATCACATGCAGCAGCTTGCGCCATGCAGGACGGACTTCTGCAACATTCGCAGGAATGGAGGGCTCGGGATGTGACATGACAAGGTTCTCCTGGGTAATGCCCGCAGTATTGCCGAGGCAGCCTGTCCACGTCATGACCTGATCATGAACAGACTTTCACCTTTCGTTAAGGCAGGAGCAAGTGGCAGACACCGATACTGCCTGCAGTCCAACCGGTAACGCACTGTCATGACACTCCCCCTGACACGTCAGCTCCAGCTGATTCTGCAACACACGCTGCCATGGCTGCTGATCGCCGTCATCGCCGTGCTGATCTCGCGCTACAGCAATGTGGATCTCTGGCTGAGCCGGCTCTGGTTCTCGCCGGCCGACGCGGGCTTTCCGCTGCGGGATGCCTGGCTGACCAGAAATCTGCTGCACGATGATCTCAAGCACGTGTCGTCACTTGCGGGCGTGCTGCTGCTGGTCACGTTTCTGGCCAGCCTGATGCGCCGCCAGCCGGTACGCAGGAATGCCGCTCTGTTCATTTTCATCGTGGCCAGCGTGGCGGCCGGCATCAACGGCTGGTTCAAGCACGAGTCGCTGCACAGCTGCCCGTGGTCCTTGTCGCAATTTGGCGGCAACGCGGACTACTTCCGCCTGCTGGCACCGTTGCCTGCGCATCCCGGGCCCGGCGGCTGCGCGCCCAGCGGTCATGCCGGCAACGGCTTCATGTGGATTGCCGCCGTGTACGCGGCTGCACTCTGGCGGCCGGCCTGGATCTGGCGGGTGACGCTGCCGGTCGGCGTGTTCGGGCTGCTCTGCGCCGGCACCCAGATCGTGCGCGGTGCCCACTTTCTCAGCCACGTGCTGCTGGCCCTCGCGATCTGCGGTGGCGTGGCCGGCGGCGCCTATGCCCTGGTGCTGGCCCTGCGCCAGCGGAGTTCATCATGAATCGCATGATTACCATTCTGCGCCAGCCCGCCTGGAGCATCGCGCTGGTGGCCGCATGGCTCACCGTGTTTGCCAACCGCACCTTCTTCACGGAAGCCCTGCAGGCCCATGACGGCAGCGGAAGCGTTCAGCCGCTGTTCCTGCTGTCCACCGGCCTGCTGCTCTGGGCCGTGCTCAACCTGGTGTTGCAATGGCTGAGCTGGGGTCCCCTGACCCGGCCCCTGCTGTCGCTGCTGCTGATCGTGAGTGCGCTCACCGCGCATTTCGTGGATCACTTCGGCGTACGCATCGATGCCGACATGATGCGCAACGTGCTCGAGACCGATGTCCGGGAAACCCTGGATCTGCTGTCACTGTCCCTGCTCGGCAGCCTGCTGCTGATCGCCGGGCCACCCCTGCTCTGGCTGTGGTGGCGCCCCCTGGGCACCATGGCGTGGTGGCGACGGCAACGGCAGCGCGTGCTTGCCAGCTTGGCCAGCGTGCTGGTGATCCTCGCCGTGGCGGCAAGCAGCTACGCCGACTACGCCTCGCTGTTCCGCAATCACCGCGAGCTGCGCCACGTCATGGTGCCGCAGAACGCCCTGGGCGGACTGCGCAAGGCACTCAGCCACCAGGCCATCGGCCCGGTGATTGTCCAGCCCTACGGCGAAGACGCGCACCGGGTGTTCACGACCGGGGCCCGTCGCCCTCGCCTGCTGGTCATGGTGCTGGGCGAGACGGCCCGCGCCGAGAGCTTCTCGCTGAACGGCAATCCGCGTCCGGTGACGCCTGAGCTGGCGAAACGGGCCATCATCAACTTCCCGCAGATCAGCTCCTGCGGCACGGCAACCGCCGTGTCAGTGCCCTGCCTGTTCTCGGGCATGACCCGCGACGACTACGATCCTGACCTGGCAGCCCGTCGCGAGGGCCTGCTCGACATTCTTCAACGCGCCGGTCTCGCCGTCAGCTGGGTGGAAAACAGCTCCGGCTGCAAGGGCGTCTGCGACCGCGTCGAACGCGTCGACATCCCGGCTGCCATCCGCACGCGCTGGTGCACGGACGACGGCTGCCTGGACGAGCTGCTGGTCGACATGCTGGCAGATCAGCTGCGCCGCAAGCCAGCCCGTGACCGCGTCATCGTGCTGCACCAGCAGGGCAGCCACGGGCCCGCCTATGGCCATCGCTATCCGCCGGCGTTCCGGCGCTTCACGCCGACCTGTGACACCAGCGAGCTGTCGCAGTGCAGCCCGGAAGCGGTGCGCAACAGCTACGAGAACACCATCGCCTACACGGACCATGTCCTGGCACGGCTCACCGACCTGCTGGCCGGCCCGGCGGGTGCCGGCTATGACAGCAGCTTTCTCTATGTCTCGGATCATGGCGAGTCGACCGGCGAGCATGGTCTCTACCTGCATGGCGCACCCTATGTTCTTGCTCCGTCACAGCAGACGCATGTGCCCATGGTGATGTGGCTGTCGCCGGGCTTCCGGGCGGCCGCGCCTGTTGCCAGCTGGTGCCTGTCAGCGGTCAAGGACCAGACCTGGTCGCACGACAACGTGTTCCACACGGTGCTGGGCCTCGCGGGCGTGAAGACGCGCGCCTACATGCCGTCACTGGACATCGGCGCGCAGTGCCGGCAGCCATCGGTCGGCTGACCCGCTGACGGGACCGGACTCGCCGCGTAGACTGGCCATTCGGTAAGACACCGGGAAATGACGATGCCGGGCACTGCGTCACCCATGGCAGAGACCGCCAGCGAAGGCCTGCGCCTGCGAGTGCTGTCACTGAACATCCAGGTCGGCCTGCTGACGCAGAACTACCGGCATTACGTGACGCGGGCCTGGCGCCATGTGCTGCCCAGCCGGCATGCGCGCGAGAACCTGAAACGGGTGGCGGCGCTGGCCGCCGACTATGATCTGGTGGCGCTGCAGGAGGCCGATGCCGGCAGCCTGCGCACCCGCCAGGTCAACCAGGTCGCCCATCTCGCCGAACTGGCCGGCTTTCCCTACTGGCATGCCGCCGTGACGCGCGATCTGGCGCCATTCGCCCAGCACTGCCTGGGCTGCCTGTCACGCCAGCCGCTGCAAAGCACGCATTTCCACCCCCTGCCCGGTCGTCTGCCGGGGCGCGGCGTGCTCGAAATCGCCCTGCAGCCGGCCGGCCACGAGCCCCTGCGCCTGCTCATCGCCCATCTGGCCCTGTCACGCGGGGTGCGCGCCCAGCAGCTCGACTTTCTCGCGGGGCTGGTGCGCCCCGGCGTCGATACCGTGCTGATGGGCGACCTGAACTGCGAACACGGCGAGCTCGATGCGCGACCGTCTCTGACACGCGCCGGCCTGCAAGCGCTGCACGAAGCTCACACCTTTCCCAGCTGGGCACCCACCAAGTCGCTGGATCACATGCTGGCGACACCGGGGGTGACCGTGCTCAGCACCCGCGTGCTAGACGAGCGCCTGTCAGATCACCTGCCGGTGGCCACAGAACTCTGCCTGCGCCTCAGCGCAGCGCAGGCTGCGGCGGCGTCAGTGCCACCGGCGAGGTCTTGAAGCGCGCCAGCGCGGCGCGGATCGCCGGCAGCTGCGCCTGTGCCGCGCGCTCACCGGCAAGGATGCTGCGGTGCCTGGCCTCGAGATCGGCAATGCCCTGATCAGCGACATCCGGCCGGATCACCACCTCGGCTTCGGCCAGCTCGCGCGTCAACGCCTGCAGGCTCATGATGTTGAGGGTCTGGTCCAGGGTGCCGAGCAGGCCGCTGCGACCGGCGCTGGGACGCGCCGAGATGTCGACGGCGATGATGATGTCGGCACCCATCTCGCGTGCGGTGTTCACCGGCACCGGACTGACCAGGCCGCCATCGACATAACGCACGCCATTGATCAGCGCCGGCACGAAGACATTGGGAATGCTGCAGGAAGCGCGCACGGCCTGACCGGCATTGCCCTTGTTGAAGGCGACCTTGCGGCCGCTGTCCATGGCCGTGGCCACCGCCGCGAAGCGGCGCGGAAAGGCCTGGATGGGCTGGTTGTCGACCTGGCGGTTGACGAAGTCCTGCAGTTTCTGGCCGGCCAGGAAACCCTGGCTGCTCAGGGTCAGATCACGAATGTCGGACTCCTCCAGCTTCAAGGCGATGTCCTGCAGCTGGAATGGCGTCTTGCCGCTGGCGTAGAGCGCGCCGACAAAGCTGCCGGCGCTGGTGCCGGTGACGATGCGTGCCTTGATGCCATGCGACTCCAGCACCTTGAGCACGCCGATATGGGCAAAGCCCTTGGCACCACCGCCACCGAGCGCGACCGCGATGACCGGCTCGCGTGGCGCCGGCGGTGGCGTCACCGGCGCCTGCCGGCAGCTGCTCAGCAGCACGGCGGACAACACCAGCAGGGGCAATGAAACACGTGACAGCAAGGCAGTCATGACGGCAGGACTCTCGGCAACGATGCGGGCATTATCGCGGTCTCACGCCGCAACGCCACTCCCGGTGCACATTCACCACGCCCCCTGTCTGCCCGGACGCGTCGCCGCGTGCTACCGTTCGCCGCATGTCTGACCCTGCCTCCACCGATCACGCCACCCTGCCCGCCCGTACTGACGAGCTGCCGGATCCGCTGCTGTTCCTGGACGACGACGGTCACCTCTGCAGCCGACGCTTCAACGACAGCTATGCCAGCCGTGATGGCGCCCGCGCGCAGGCACGTGCCGTCTACCTGACTGGCTGCGACCTGCCGTCGGCCTGGGCCGGCCGCGCGCATTTCACGGTGCTGGAGCTGGGTTTCGGACTGGGCATCAACTGCTGCGAGACGGTGGCGGCCTGGCTGGATGACCCGGCTGCCACCGGCGTGCTCGACTACGTCGGCATCGAGGGGTTTCCGGTGCGCCGGCAGGACTGGCCGCTGATTCGCGAGGCCCTGCCCGGCGCTGATCGCGTCGGCGTCCTGCAGGCGCAGCTTGCCATGCACTGGCCTGACGCGCGACGCGGCTCGCGGACGCTCTGGCTGGTGCCGGAGCGGGTACGCCTGACACTGATCTTCGACACCGTGCAGGCCGCGCTGGATGGCTGGACCGGTGCCGCGGATGCTGTCTACCTGGATGGCTTCAATCCGGCCGTCAATCCCGACATGTTCGACACCGGCACCCTGGCACGACTGTGCCGCCGACTGCGGCCGGGCGCACGCCTGGCCAGCTACAGCGCCGCCGGCTGGTTGCGCCGGCAGCTGCGGGAGCTGGGCATCGAGGCACGGCGGCGCCCCGGCTTCGCCAGCAAGTGGCATCGCCTGGAGGCGCGCTGGCCAGGCTCAGGCCATGACGGTGGTGCCGATCAGGAAGCCGGTGTAGCCGACAAAGCTGGCCAGTAGCAAACCACCCTTCACGCGCGTGATGCGGCCCTGGCCACGCCGGCTGTAGCCGATCACGAACAGCGCCACGGTCAGCAGTGCCATCACCAGAATGTCGCGCTGCAGCACCTCCGGCCCCACCTGCATCGGACTGATCACTCCGGCAATGCCGACCACCGCCAGCGTGTTGAACAGGTTGGAGCCGATGATGTTGCCCAGCGCGATGTCATCCTCGCCCTTGCGCGCGGCGATGATCGACGACGCCAGCTCCGGCAGCGAGGTCCCGATCGCCACGATGGTCAGACCGATGATCAGGTCGCTGACCCCAAACGCCGATGCCAGCTCGACGGCGCCCCAGACCAGCAGGCGTGAACTGGCGATCAGCATGACCAGCCCCACCACCAGCCAGAACACCGCGCGCCGGATCGGCATGGCATGCGCCACCAGCTCGTCCGCCATTTCCTCGCCAAAGGCGTCGGCGCCGGCATGGCGGCTGCTCCACACGGTCCAGACCATGAGCGCGGCGAACACCACCAGCAGCACCACCGCCTCGACGAAGGTGATGCTGCCGTCACGCAGCTGCCAGGCCGCCAGCACGGTAACACCGGTCAGGATGGGCAGCTCCTTGCGCAGCACCTGGGAATGCACGGCGATCGGCGCGATCAGCGCGGTCAGACCGAGAATCAACGCGATGTTGGTGATGTTCGAACCATAGGCATTGCCCAGCGCAATGCCGGGATTGCCCTGCGACGACGCCAGCGCCGACACCACCATTTCCGGGGCCGAGGTGCCGAAGCCGACAATCACCATGCCGATCAGCAACGGCGACATGCCCATGTAGCGCGCCGTCGCCGCCGCCCCCTCGACAAAGCGGTCGGCACTCCAGACCAGCACGACCAGCCCCAGGGCAATCGCCAGAAACGCCAGTGTCATCCTTGCTCTCCTTGGTGTCGCCAGCGCGCTCATGGCGCAGGCGATCGTGTTGTTCGGACAGGGCAACGCTAATCGACCCCGGCAGGCAGGTCAAAGCCTGCGCATCGGGCTCAGAAGCCCAGCCCTTCGCCCGCCCCCAGCAAGGTGGCCACACCGAGACCGGCAAAGATCGCCGCCGCAATGCCGTGCACCAGACGCATGGGAATGCGCGACGCCAGCCGGTCACCGACGAACACCGCCGGCACGTCGGCGATCAGCATGCCCAGCGTGGTGCCGATCACCACCAGCAGCGGCAGCGCGTAATGCACGGTCATGGCCACGGTGGCGATCTGGGTCTTGTCACCCATCTCGGCGAGGAAGAAGGTGATCAGCGTGGCACCGAAAACGCCAAGCTTGCTGGCGATTGTCGTCTCATCGTCTTCGATCTTGTCGGGAATCAGCGTCCATATCGCCATGCCGACGAAGGACAGGCCGAGCAGCCAGCGCAGCCAGTCCGGATTGACCGTGGCGGCAATCCAGGCACCCAGCGCGCCGGCCAGACCATGATTGAGCACGGTCGCGACGAGGATGCCGAGAATGATGGGAACGGGTTTCTTGAAGCGCGCCGCCAGCAGAAAGGCCAGCAGCTGGGTCTTGTCACCGATTTCAGCAAGGGCGACGACACCGGTTGAAACGAGCAGAGCTTCCATGTGGAGATTTCCCGGGCCGGATGCAGACGAATGACCACGCGCCTCCCCGGCCCGCGGTCGGAGACACGATGGTCAAAGGTCTTGCCAGGCCGCACGGGCTGTCTGCGCCATGGCCTGAGGGCCAAGTGTGTTGACGCAAACCTCTTCAGGGCGAAGAGAGGCTACTCCCCAATGACACGTCGGTGACGAGGCTGCCGGGCCAGGCCGGCGGCGACATCGGACGATGGAAGGATTATACCGGGCAGGAATGCGTTGATCACTACATTTCGCCGTAGGCGGCAGATGACGCGCAGCGCTCCAGCGGCGGATTTGCTGCTACTTTCTGATGCCAAGTCCTTTTCCCGAGAGGAGTGCTTCATGCGTTACCCGGAATATGCCGACGACTTGCAGCGCATCCACGCGTCCGAAGTGTATGGCGTCGCCCTGTTCGACACCGCGGCGCGCCTGACGCGCGACGCCGAACGCACGCGCAAATGGCTGGCCCTGAAAGCGCTGGAGCAGCAGACACTGGAGCGCTACCTGGCGTTCATGCGTGAAACGCGGCAACCCGTCAGGGAACCCAGGTTCTGGCGCCAGAAAGGTCAGGTCGAGGGCGCGGCGCTGGGGGTATTGCCCTGGCGCGTGGCGATGACGCTCTTGCGTGATGGCACACAGCCATTCCAGAAAACGTTCCTGCGTCTGAAGCGCCACGCCAGCCCGGAGCATTCCGCGTTTTTCGAGCATGTCTACGCGCACGAAAAAGCCATCGAGGCGTTGGCGATGACGTCGAATTCGGAGATGTAATCATGAATGGCCTCCAAGTCCTGCTCCGCACCCTGGGTGAGCACGACCTCAAACCTGGCAGATGTATCTGCCATCAGAGTGAGGCTCGCTTGGCTCGCAAGCGGGCAACGACGTCAGCGACAGGCGTGACCTTGCCAGCGACCGCATCCTGATTGCCCAGCGCGAGAATCTTCAGCAAGGCCAGCGTCTCTTGTGTCTCCTCGAACGAAGCGACGTCCTGCAGGACGGCCTTGGCTTCGCCGTTTTGGGTGATGACCATTGGTTCACGCTGCTCCGCGAGGCGCGTCAGAACCTCTGCTGCATTGGCTTTGAGATAGCTGATCGGCTTCACATGTGATGAGTAGCGCATGATGCGAGGATTTCAGACAAGAAAAAAGTCTGGAGCGTACCCGGGCACGTGTATTTGGTGGCCGAAAGGGGATCTAATTACCGCCGATAGACCTCATAAATCCTTAATTAATTAAATTTACCAGCATGATGTACCAACAAAAGTACCAACAATTTCGCTTGCCACTCGTCAGAACTCGACGTTTCCCCGCATTTGAGTAGCACGAAGCTTTGGAGTCCAATCCTACCCTGAGGAGATTGGACATGAAGAAGCGTTTCACCGAAGAGCAGATCATTGGCTTCCTGCGAGAAGCCGAGGCCGGACTGCCGATCAAGGACCTGTGTCGCCAGCACGGCTTCTCCGAGGCCAGCTACTACCTCTGGCGCAGCAAGTTCGGTGGCATGAGCGTCTCCGACGCCAAGCGACTGAAGGAGCTGGAGGCCGAGAACGCCCGCCTGAAAAAGTTGCTTGCCGAGTCGATTCTGGAAAACGAGGTCACCCGCGAGGCGCTCCGAAAAAAGTGGTGAGCGCACCGGATCGTCGTGTTCTGGTGCGCGGCATGATCAGTGCCGGTCTGAGCGAACGCCATGCCCTGCGGGTGATCGGCATGAGCGCCAGCGCCTTCCGCTACCAGCCTGCGCCAGATCAGAACGAGGCCTTGCGAGCACGGATCATCGCGCTGGCGCAGCGTCATCGGCGCTACGCCTCCTCGATGATCCACCTGAAGCTGCGACAGGCCGGTCTGCGCGTGAATCACAAGCGCGTCGAACGGCTTTATGCCGAAGAGAAGCTGCAGGTACGTCGTCGCAAGCGGAAGAAGGTGCTGGTATCGGACCGTCAGCCCTTGATACGGCCGCTATCGGCCAATCAGGTCTGGTCGATGGACTTCGTGTTTGATCGCACGGCCGAAGGCTGAGCGATCAAGAGCCTGACCGTGGTCGATGACGCCACCCACGAAGCCCTCGCCATCGTGCCGGAGCGTGCGATCGGCGGGCATATGCTGACCCGAATCCTGGATCGAATTGGTCAGCAGCGGGGCCTGCCAAAAGCGATCCGAACCGACAATGGCAAGGAGTTCTGCGGCAGGGCGATGTTGACCTGGGCGCATGAGCGCGGGGTGAAGCTGTTCCTGATCGAGCCGGGCAAGCCGAACCAGAATGCGTACATCGAGTCGTTCAACGGGCGCTTCCGGGACGAATGCCTGAACGAACACTGGTTCACCAGCCTGGGCCACGCCAAGGTGGTGATCGAGGCTTGGCGGCGGGAATACAACGAGGAGCGACCGAAGAAATCACTGGGCGGGCTGACGCCCGCAGCCTATGCCAGGCAACTGGCCGGAAAAGCCGTTACAGTTACCCCCGGACTCTAAAGCCCGGTGCTACTGAAACCGGGGGAACGTCGGCTTTCTGTAAAGACTGACAATGATTTGGTAACGGCGATGCGATGTACTACGCCGGGCTAAGCGATTGAGTACGTATCGCCAGTTAGTTGACCACTACCTGCCAACTCAAGTGACCACCGCTAATCATAGACGCTGACCAGCTCCGCCACAGAAGCTGACCAATCTGTATGTGATACGAATCACATGGTCAGAGCACTCTGCCACGGCGTCACCAAGGATTAACAAACAGCTTATGGCGTGACACATCCTCTGTTGCCTGCTAGCCTTTTAGCCAGTTAAGAAGCCATATAACCAATGCCCACTGTCAGACCACAAGCCAAGCGTCGTTGGTCACTATCATTGATGGTGGTCATGTTCCTGCATTGGTCGTTTGGCGCATGTGCCGCTCTGGCAGACACCATCTGCCTGGAGCCGACAGGGCATGTGGCGTTTGAGAAGGCTGGCGAGCCTTGCGCCACCAAGGCACTGGAGCAGGCCACAGGCAAGTCCTGCATTGATCTCCCCGCCCAGGATGGGCATGACGATCACTCCCCCCTTCCTTCGAAGCTGCAACTCGCTGACCTGCAAGTCGCCTGCATTGTTCCTGCGCTGACTTGGCTGCTGCCCGCACCATCCACCTATCGTCCTGCCAAACCAGATGCCACCGGGCCACCGATCCCCTCGTTTTCTGTCGTCATTCGCGAAACCGCCTATCTGCTCATTTGATGCTTCTTGCTGATCGCTGGAGGCAGGCCTTGGCCTGCATTCTTCCGTCTGCATGGGAGTCATCATGTCTCGTATTTTTGTTGTATTTGTATCCCTCCTAGCCGCGCTATGCGCTGGCCCGCTCCATGCCGACAGCCTGAGTCTGTCGGACGCCACTCGCCGGGTGCTGGAGAAGAACCCGCAAATCACGCTCAGCAAAGCCTTGCAGGAGGCCGCCGAAGGGCGTGTCACCCAGGCAGGCGTGCTGCCCAACCCCGAAGTGAACTACCTGCTGGAAGACTTTGCCGGTGACACCAGCCGTTCGGCAGGCAGCGCCACGACGACCTACAGCCTGAGCCAGCGTTTTTCGTTGCCCGGCAAACGCAGCGCCAGGCAATCTGTTGCTGGAGAGGAGCGTACGCTGACCGCGCTGGAAGCAGAGATCGAAAGGCTGCGCCTGATTCGCATCACGCGAGAGAGCTATGTCGATGCGCAGGCGGCTACAGAAAAACAGTCTGCCACTGCGCAAAATCTGGTGTTGGCGCAGCAGCTTCGAGATGCCGTGGCTGTCAGGGTCACGGCTGGCAAGGTGTCTCCCATTGAGCTGTCGCGCGCGAATGTCGCCCTGGCAGGCGCGCGCCGCGCGGCACGACAGGCGGCCCAGGAGAGTCAGCTCGCTCGCCGACAACTGGCCAGCCTGTGGGGTGAGAGCCAGCTTGAAGCGTCTTTGCTGGATACCTTGACGCTGCCGGATGCGTTGTCGGCTCAACCGGACACGCTGGGTACCAGCCCATACATGAAGCAGCTACAGGTACGCATCCAGCGTGAACAGGCAGCGGTCAACCTGGCCGAAGCGCAGCGTCTGCCGGATTTCACGCTGTCAGCTGGCATGAAGCGCGAGGCGGTGACTCGCGAGCAGAGCGTGCTGCTTGGTGTTTCCATCCCCATCCCCTTGTTTGATCGCAATCAGGGCACTGTGCGCAGCGCGCGAGCCGAGCTGACAGCGGCCGAGGCAGGTCTGGTGGCGGCGCGTCAGCAACTGCAGCGCCAGCGTGACCAGCTGCTGGTGCAGCGTGAGGCCGGCTATCAGGAAGCACTGCAACTGCGAGACGAGGTGCTGCGCATAGCCAGCGAGGCGCTGGAGGCGACCCGCGAAGGCTATCGCGCCGGCAAGTTCTCGCTGATTGACCTGATCGATGCCCAGCGCAGCCTTATCGAGTCTCAGGGCGTGTATCTCGCCGCTCGTATCTCTTATCACAAAAACGATGCCGCGCTTGATGAGCTGCTGGGTCGTACAACTGTTTCCGGGGACACACCATGAAGATCGCTCTCAAGAAGACCCTGCCGTTGCTGATCGCTGCATCTGCGGGCGCGGGTGCGACCTGGGGCCTGATGGAGTACGGCCCAGCCAGCCATGGCTATGAAAGCCATGCGGAGTCTCCTGCACCAGTAGCTGATGACCATGCTGAGGAAGGTCATGCCGGCGCCATCAAACTCACTGCCGAACAACTTGCCGCCAATGGCCTGCGTATCGAGACAGCAGCACTTGGCAACTTTGCCAGCGGCTTGTCGCTGCCGGGTCAGCTGGTGTTGAACACGGATCGCGAAGCACGCGTGCTGTCTCCGATCACCGGCATGGTGCGCTCCACCTCGGTGCAGATTGGAGCACAGGTCAAGGCTGGCACAGTCCTCGCTGTGATCGAAAGCACTCAGCTCTCCGATGTGGCCGCTCGCTACCTGGCCGCGAGAGAGCGTCAGGCCCTGGCGCAGTCATTGTTTGTCCGGGAAGAAAGCCTCTGGCAGAAGAAGATCAGCGCCGAGCAGGATTATCTGGCTGCCCGTCGTGAGCTCAACGATGCCCGTATCGAAACCCAAAGTGCTCTGCAGAGCCTGCTGGCACTGGGCATGAGTGAGCAGGATGCCAGGGCGCTGAAGCCGGGCGGCCGGTTGGCCAGCTACGCCTTGCGCGCGCCTATCTCAGGCACGGTTCTGTCCAAGGATCTGACCATCGGGGAGACCGTGACATCCGACAAGCCGCTGTTCCGGCTGGCTGATCTCTCGACCCTCTGGATCGACCTGGCCGTGTCAGTCAGCGACCTGGGCAAGGTTCGCGCGGGTCAGACCGTCATGGTGATGGACAAGGCGGGCATGAGCACCGAAGGCCGTGTGATCTTCGTGCAGCCCGAGCTTGATGAGGCCAGCCGTAGCGGCTCGGTGCGCGTGCAAATCGACAACCGTCAGGGGCTGTGGCGCTCAGGGCAGTTCGTGCAAGCACAGATCCAGATGGGTGAGGTGTCGCAGGCACTCAGCGTTCCGCTATCCGCCATCCAGATGCTGAAGAACCAACCGACCATCTTTGTTGCTGACACGGATGGTCTGGAGCCGCGCACAGTAGTGCTCGGTCGGCGCAGTGGTGAGCGTCAGGAGGTGATCAGCGGGTTGCAGGCAGGCGAGCGCTTTGCCGTCGGCAATGTCTTCGTGCTCAAGGCTGATCTCAAGAAGGGGGAGGCCGAACATGAAGATTGATTGTTTGCGCCTTTCCCAGGAGAGAAGCCATGTTTGATCGCGCTATTGGCTTTTCCCTGTCGCATCGCTACCTCGTGCTGGTGATGGTGCTGCTGCTGGCCGCCTTCGGGGTTTTCTCATTGCAGAAACTGCCCATCGATGCCGTGCCGGACATCACCAACAATCAGGTGCAGATCAATACCGAGCTGCCGGGCTTGTCGCCGGAGGATATCGAGAAGCAGGTTACTTTTCCGATTGAAAGCGCACTGGCCGGGATCTCCGGGCTGGAGTCCACGCGCTCACTGTCACGCAATGGCTTTTCGCAGGTCACGGCCGTATTTCATGACGATGTGGACATCTACTTTGCCCGCAACCAGGTCACGGAGCGCCTGAGCGAAGCCAAGGACATGCTCCCGCAGGACGCATCACCGCGCATGGGGGCCATCTCGACGGGTCTAGGGGAGATCTACATGTGGGCGGTGAAATTCGCCCACCCTGGTGGTCAAGGAGCGAAGGTCAATGATGGGCAGCCGGGCTGGCAGAGCGATGGCAGCTACCTGACACCGGAGGGCGAGTATTTGCGCACGCCAGTGGCGCAGGCGGCCTATCTGCGCACGGTGCAGGACTGGATCATCCGGCCCCAGCTCAAGGGTCTGCCGGGTGTGGCCGGCATCGACAGCATCGGTGGTTTCGAGAAGCAGTATCACATCCAGCCTGATCCGCTGCGACTGAGGGCTTACAATCTGTCCGTCACCGATCTGGTCGAGACGCTGGAAAAGGCCAATCAAAGTCGTGGCAGTGGCTTTGTCGAGCAGCGTGGCGAGGCCTATCTGGTGCGTGTCGATGGTCGCCTCAAGCGCATGGAAGATATCGCCGCCACGGTGGTGGCAACACGCGGCAATACACCGATCTATGTACGCGACCTGGCGCGCGTCGAGATTGGCGAGGAACTGCGCACGGGCTCGGCCAGCGAGAACGGGCATGAGGTAGTCGTCGGCACCGCCCTGATGCGCATCGGTGAGAACTCGCGCACGGTGGCTGTGACGGTCGATGACAAGATGGCTGAGATCCGGCGCAGTCTGCCGCCGGATGTTGAAGCACAGACCGTGCTGAATCGCAGCAAGCTGGTCAATGCCACGGTCGCCACGGTGATCAAGAACCTCAGCGAGGGTGCGCTGCTGGTGATCGTGGTGCTCTTCCTGATGCTCGGCAACATCCGTGCAGCGGTGATCACGGCGGCGGTCATCCCGCTCACCGTGCTGCTGATGAGCACCGGCATGGTCAAGGCCGGCATCAGCGGCAATCTGATGAGTCTGGGCGCGCTGGATTTCGGCCTCATCGTCGACGGCGCGGTCATCATCGTCGAGAACTGTTTGAGTCGTCTGGCGGCCCGTCAGCATCACCTGGGACGGCACCTGAGTCTGGAGGAGCGTCTGTCCGAGGTGCTGCATGCCACGCGCGAGATGGTGCAGCCTTCCGTCTTCGGACAGGCCATCATCATCACGGTCTATCTGCCCATCCTTGCCCTGGAGGGCGTCGAAGGCAAGATGTTCCACCCCATGGCGGCCACAGTGATCATGGCGCTGGTCGCGGCATTCATCCTGTCGCTGACGCTGATCCCGGCCCTGGTCGGCATCTTCTTCAAGGGCTCCATCGAGGAAAAAGAAAATCGTTTCCTGACCAAGGCTCACGCGCTATATGTGCCCGCCTTGAGTTGGGCTATGCGTGAGCACAAGAAGGCGATGGGTGTGGCGCTAGGTGCCTTTGCGGTGGCCGTTGTGATCTTCACCCAGTTGGGACAGGAGTTCGTCCCAACCTTGGATGAGAAGGATGTCGCCATGCACGCGTTGAAGATACCCAGCACGGGCATCAAACAGTCCACGCACATGCAGCTGCAGGTCGAGCGTACGGTCGCAAAATTCAAGGAGGTGGCCTATGTCTTCTCCAAGACCGGTACCGCCGAGATGGCGGCGGACCCGATGCCGCCGAGTGCGTCGGACACCTTCATCATTCTCAAGCCACGCGAGGAGTGGCCCGATTCGAGTCAGACCAAGGCCGAGGTGATCGAGCGCATCGAGCAAGCGGTCAGTCAGCTGCCCGGCAACAACTACGAATTCACCCAGCCCATCCAGATGCGCTTTAACGAGCTGCTGTCGGGCGTGCGTGCAGATGTTGCAGTCAAAGTCTTTGGTGATGACTTCAATACCATGCTGCCAACGGCCAATCAGATTGCGCAGACCTTGCGTGGTGTGGATGGGGCCAGCGAGATCAAGGTCGAACAGGTTGAAGGGCAGACCCTGCTCGATATCAGTTTTGATCGTGATGCCCTGGCACGTTTCGGGCTGCGTATGGCCGACGTGCAGGACACCGTGGCGGCTGCCATTGGTGGGCGCCAGGCGGGTGAAATCTTCGAGGGTGACCGCCGTTTCGATGTGATGGTGCGTTTGCCGGAGGAAGTCCGCGCCGACCTTGACCTCCTGCGCAATCTGCCCATCCCTGTGCGTGATGCTCAATCGGATCAGGGCTTCATCACCCTGGGCAGTGTCGCGATGCTGACGCTGCGCGATGGCCTCAATCAGGTCAGCCGCGAGAATGGCAAGCGTCGGATCGTGGTGCAGGCCAATGTCCGTGATCGAGACCTGGCCTCGTTTGTTCAGGAAGCCGAGCAGCGCATCAATACGCAGGTCAAGTTGCCGGCTGGTAGCTGGCTGGTCTGGGGTGGGCAGTTCGAGAATCTGCAGGCGGCCAAGTCCCGCCTCATGATTGTCGTGCCGGCCTGTTTTGCCTTGATCCTGATGCTGCTGTTCATGGCACTGGGCACGGTGCGTCAGGCTCTGCTGGTATTCAGCGCGGTGCCACTGGCCTTGACTGGTGGCATTCTGGCGCTCTGGGTCTGCGGCATTCCGTTCTCGATCACGGCCGCCATCGGCTTCATCGCGCTGTCTGGCGTGGCAGTGCTCAATGGTCTGGTCATGGTCAGTCGCATCAATCAACTGCGCGAGAATGGCAGAGACCTGGTCGAGGCTGTGCAGGAGGGTTCGATCTCGCGACTGCGTCCGGTGCTGATGACAGCCCTGGTGGCATCACTGGGCTTTGTGCCCATGGCGCTGGCCACCGGCACGGGGGCCGAGGTGCAGAAGCCGCTGGCCATCGTGGTCATCGGCGGTCTGATCACCAGTACATTGTTGACGCTGGTGGTGCTGCCTGCGCTGTACCGGATGATTGAGCAATGGCGAGTGGAGAGAAGCAATGTCTGATAATTGCGGTGATTCCTGTGCGAGCAAGGTGCCCGTCGTTGACCCCCAGTATCGCCGTATATTGGTGATTGCGCTGCTGGTCAATCTGGCGATGTTTATCGTCGAGCTAATAGCCGGCTCGGCGGCCGGATCCAGCGCCTTGCTTGCCGATGCCCTGGATTTTCTCGGCGATGCCGCCAACTATGGCATCAGTCTGTATGTGCTGGGTCATGCCCTAGTCTGGCGTGCCCGCGCGTCGTTGCTGAAAGGGGCAACGATGGGTGTATTCGGCCTCTGGGTACTGTATGCGACGGTGGAGCGCCTGCTAGCAGGGCAAGTGCCGGAGGCCAGCACCATGGGTGTGGTGGGCTTTCTCGCGCTGTTGTCGAATGTGGGTGTGGCCTGGATGCTGTTTCACTACCGCACGGGTGACAGCAACATGCAGTCGGTCTGGATTTGCAGCCGCAACGATGCCATCGGCAACATTGCGGTGATGTGTGCGGCCGGTGGTGTCTGGCTGACAGCCAGTGCGTGGCCGGATGTGGTGGTGGCGCTGGGCATGGCGATGCTGGCCATCTCTGGATCGGTCCAAATCGTGCGCGCGGCATTGCACGAACTTCGTGAGGAGAAAGGTATCGCATGAGCAGTCTGATTCTCCTGAAAACGCTGGGGCTGTTCGTGGTGACAGCCCTGGCCGAGGTCATTGGCTGCTTTCTACCGTATCTCTGGCTGAAAAAGCAGGGCTCGCCCTGGCTGCTGCTACCGGCCGCAGCCAGTCTGATGCTGTTCGCCTGGCTACTGACTTTGCACCCGGAGGCCAGCGGTCGTGTGTATGCAGCCTATGGTGGTGTGTATGTCGTTGTGGCGCTGCTTTGGCTGCGCTGGGTGGATGGCGTAACGCTGCATGCCAGCGACTGGGTGGGTGCGGGCATTGCACTGGTGGGCATGGCCGTCATTGTTATGGGTTGGAGATCTGCAACATGAGTGTCGAGCATGAAATCTCGGAAACTTTGCGTCAGTTGAATGAGCAGCTGACGGTCAGTGACCTTCGTGCCAAGCGGGATGCTGCACATGCCTGTTGCTTGAGGCTGGAAGCGCTGTTGAGCACCGTCGATAGGGAGCAGCGGCCATTGGTCGAGCAGGCTTGTCTGCGTGCCCGCTGTACCTTCGATGCGTTGCATCAGGACTTGCAAGAGACGCTGGAGTGGGCATGTTCTGGTAGTGAAACCTGAGCGGAGTCTCAGGGGCGCGTTTTGAAATGGCTTCGACTCCCATGCGACTACTTCGAAAGTGCGCAGTCGCCTCGTGGTGCAGGCGCAGCTCGCTATCCATGCGGCAGACTTAAGCCGGCTTGCTGGCCCATCAGGCCATCGGCAGCTTGATGGTGAGTTGCGTCACCCCTGGTCGAGAGCTGACTTCAATCTTTCCTTGATGGGCAATCACGATGGATCGCGTGATGGCCAGTCCGAGCCCGACACCTTCCTCGGTACGCTGGCGCGCGCCATCCGCTCGATAGAAGCGCTCAAAGAGATGCGGCAGATGCTGTTCGGAAATGGTATCGCCCGTATTCTGGACGGTGAGGCAGGCGTCGTGTCCATGCGTGGAGATAGCCACACTGATGACTGTATCCGGGTAGGCGTGGCGCACAGCATTGGACACCAGGTTGCTGATCACGCGGCGCAACATCAGGGCATCACCCATGACCACCGCCTGCCCTCTGGCGTGCAGGACGAGTGACTTGTCGGCGGCCAGGGCCTCGTAGAACTCCAGCACGGCCGTGACCTCGTCGGCCAGCTGCACAGCTTCCCGATGCGGGATGATCAGGCCGTTGTCCGCCTTGGCCAGGAACAGCATGTCACCGATCATGCGCGCCAAGCGCTCGAACTCCTCCAGATTGGAGTACAGCACCTCGCGATAGTCCTCATCCGAACGCGGCTTGGATAGCAGCACCTGTGTCTGTGTCATGAGGTTGTTGACCGGGGTCCGCAGCTCGTGCGCCAAATCAGACGAAAACGCTGACAATCGCTCCAGTGAGTCGCTAAGGCGATCCAGCATGGCGTTGAAGGCGCTGGCCAGTGTCTCCAGCTCGACCGGCACAGTCGCTGTGGACAGCCGATCCTGCAGATGCTTGGCGGAGATACCTTCGGCGACCACGGCCATGCGCTGCAGCGGCATCAGGCCGCGCCGGACGGCCAACCAACCCAGCGCAGCCATGAGCACCAGCCCACCGACACCAATCAGGAGCAGCTCGCGCTCGAAAGCGCGGAGAAAGACTTCATGATGCAAGGTGTTGATGGCGATGCCTACACGCCAGCGGTGCTCCGGCCCCGCCACATCGACCACGGCCAGTCGGTAGTCATGCTCACCATCCGACCAGACTTTCAACGTCGCACCAGGTGTCACAGTCTGTAGCGCCGGCGGCGGCAGCCCATCGTGACCCGATGCGAATACCTCCTGGCCACGGGCATCCTGCACCCGCACCACCAAGTCATGGTGACCGACCAGTGCACTGGCGAGTTGCCGGCGTATGCGCGTCTCATTATTCTCGGTTGTCGGGCTGAGCAGGATGTTGCTGATCAACTCCAGCTTGCCGGACACGGCCGCCCGGTCTTGCTCGGCAAAATGCCGATTGACCGATACCTGAATCACCAGCCCCATTACCACAAAGACAAGGGCTGCGAGCAGGGTAAAGAGAACGCTGGTGCGCGCGGTGATGGAGTCAGGTAGCAGACGCATCATCTGACGTGGCCTCCATGACATAGCCCATGCCACGCAGGGTATTGATCAGCTTGGTGTCAAAGCCGGTATCGACCTTGGTGCGCAGGCGCTTGATGGCGACTTCGACGACATTGGTGTCGCTGTCGAAGTTCATGTCCCAGACCTGGGAGGCGATCAGAGAGCGTGGCAGCACTTCGCCCTGGCGGCGCATCAGCAGCTCCAGCAGCGCGAACTCCTTGGCGGTGAGGTCGATGCGGCGACCAGCCCGGATGGCGCGGCGGCGCAGCAGGTCCAGCTCCAGATCGGCGACTTTGAGCGTGTCGGTGTCGCGCGAGCGACCCCGGCGCAGCAGGGTGCGCACGCGGGCCAGCAACTCGGCAAACGCAAAAGGTTTGACGAGATAGTCGTCAGCACCCAGCTCAAGGCCCTTGACGCGATCCTCCACTTGGTCGCGTGCGGTGAGAAAAAGCACCGGCATCGACAGTCCCGCCTTGCGGATACCTGCCAGCACCTGCCAACCCGTGATTTCAGGCAGCATGACATCAAGGATGACCAGATCGTAGTCACCCGTCAGCGCCTGATGATGCCCGCTCAGGCCGTCGGTCACCCAATCGGTGCTGTAGCCCGCTTCGGTGAGCCCTTTTTTGAGGTACTCACCGGTCTTGGCTTCATCTTCAACCAGCAGGATTTTCACATCCGCCCCCTCTCTGCAGCTTGCTCTGATGGAACACTAGCGGGTTTGCGCAAGATTAAGTCAGGCTGACAAAAATGTAATCTTGAGGTCAGGTTCCTGTCCTGATGCCCGTCGCATGATGACCCCATCAAATGTTCGTGATGGGGTTCTGCATGCCGTCGTTCATGTCTTCTCAGACCAGGCCATCCGGCGCTTCAGTGCGGGGTCGCCACGGCATGCGTCTGCTGCCGGTAGGGATTGTGCTGGTGCTGGCAGGCTGCGCTTCCCTGCCTGCTGACCGCGGACTGGCGAACGTCAACGAGCTGGTCAAGGCACGAGATCCTGGCCTGGCAGCCAGGCCCACCAGTATGCGAGCGAAAGACGAGGATCTGACCCAGCAGGTGGATACCTTGTTGGCGCAGCCGTTGACGGTGGAGCGGGCAGTGGGTGTGGCCTTGCTGCGCAACCCCAGGGTACGTCTGGAGTATGCCCGGCTGGGTCTGAATCAGGCGGACTGGGTGGAGGTCAGCCGGTTATCCAACCCGGTCCTGTCGTTTGCGGCCATGAACTCCAACGTCAGCGGTGACGCGACCCAGCTGGGCTACGGCCTGGCACAGAACTTCACCGACCTCCTGTTTATCCGCAGTCGCAGTCGTCTGGCCAAAGCCGAGCTGACTCGTCTACAGGCTGAGACTGCCTTGTCTTTGCAGGGGCTGGCTGCGGACGTGAACGAGGCCTATTTCGAAGCGGTTGGCAGCGCCCAGATCGCTCAGATGCGTATGGTCATTGCCAAGGCCGCTCGCGCCTCTGCGGATCTCGCCAAACGGTTCCATGATGCGGGCAACATCAATGCGCTGGAGCTGGCGCGCGAACAGGCAGCGGCGGAGCAGGCCGAGCTCGATCAGGAGGCCGCGCAGGCTGAAGCGGAGTCGGCACGGGTGTCGCTCAATACCTTGATGGGTTTGCCCAGCAACAAGCCGTGGCATCTGGATGCGCGCCTGCCTATGCCGGTCGCGGATGAGTCATCGGCGCAGGAACTGATCGATCTTGGCTTGAGGCAGCGTCTCGATCTGGTCGCTGAGCGGATGCGGGTCGAGCGCTCGAACGATGTCCTGGGGCTGGCCAGAACCTTGCGCTGGGTACCCTTCCTGGAGGTTGGCATAGCGGGCGAGCGTGACTTTGATCGCTCACGCTCCCTCGGGCCGACGGTGGCCTTCGAGCTACCGCTGTTCGGCAAGTCGGGCAGTGGTGTTCTGCGCGCAGAGGCCTTGCAGGAGCAGTCCAAGGCCAATGTCGCCCTGCTGGAGGGTGAGGTCGCCAACGGCATTTCCAAGGCCTATGCGCGCATGGTTTCCGCCCGGACACGTGTCCTGCGCCACCAGCGCGGGCTCATCCCGCAGCGCGAGGCCATCGTGGCTCGCACACAGGAATTGCAGAACTACATGATCGTGGGGCAGTTCGAGCTGCTGCTCGCCAAGAAGGAAGAATACAGCGCCTATGAGGGCTACCTGGCGACCTTGCGCGATTACTGGACGTCGCGCGTGGATCTGGCCCGAGCTGTGGGCGGTGCGTTGCCCAGCGACACCCGTATCGGCGAACTCAGCATAAGCCCAGTCGTGCTGTCGGAGGCGGCTCCCACCAACACGGGACATGCGGGTCACAGCATGCCGGCGATGGGGGGCATGACAATGGAAGGCATGGATCACAGCCAGCACGGCACTTCTGTGCCGCTGAATCAGCCTGCCATGACGGGTCATGACATGAGCAGCATGGGCGAGATGAGTGGTATGGACCACAGCGGAATGACTGGCATGGAGCCTGCCGACTCAACCGCAGCTCCTGTACCTGAAACAGCACCCACTACATCGCCTCACCAAGGCCATTGAAAACCACTTCACGACCACTGAACCCCTGAGGAGCTACATCATGAAAATCGCAAACCACACCGCCCTGATTGCCGGGTTGCTGCTGGCTACCCAGAGCGCCTTTGCTCATGACCCCGCCCTGCATGCTGCTGAAGCGGCGGCTGCCAAGGCCGGTCCGGATTGTGCTGCTATGACCAAGATGGACATGTCCAAGATGGATATGAATGACCCGGTGATGAAAGCCATGCACATGAAGTGCATGCCCACCAAGAAGCCGGCTGACAACAAGGCCGCCCCCATGGATCACAGCAAAATGCAGGGCATGGACCATAGCAAGATGCCTGGCATGAGCAATGACATGGCGATGCCGGAGCACGGAGGCCACTAATGATCTCTCGACGCGATTTGCTGCAATGGGTTGGTGTAGGCGGCGTCGGCCTGATGGCTGGGGCTGCTCGTAACGCCTCAGCCCAGCCCATGAGCCATGACATGTCTAGTATGGCTGGTATGGAAGGAATGGCCGGCACGAGCATGCCCCGTGCTTCGGCCTCCCCAAGCCTTGCAGCAACCAAGGCCAAGCGGCACCCACAAGGTTACTTGCCGGTGCGCACGCTCAATGGCTGGACACTGCCGTACAAAATGAACGGCGGGGTCAAAGAGTTTCACCTCGTTGCCGAAGAGATTGAGCACGAGTTCGCACCGGGCTCGCGCGCCAAGTGCTGGGGCTATAACGGCACTACGCCAGGGCCGACGCTGGAGGCCGTCGAGGGTGATCGCGTTCGTATCTTCGTCACCAATCGACTCGGCGAGCCGACCAGTGTGCATTGGCATGGCATAGACCTGCCGGCCGGCTATGACGGAGTGGCAGGCCTCAATCAGCCGGCCATCGGACCGAACGAGACCTTTGTCTACGAGTTCACGCTGAAGCAGCACGGCACCCACATGTACCACCCGCATGCGGACGAGATGACCCAGATGGCCTTCGGCATGATGGGTCTGTTCATCATCCATCCCAAGGCGGGTGAAGAGGTACCGGTGGACCGGGATTACGCCTTCCTGTTGCACAACTGGGCGTTGCATCCCGGCACCTATCGACCAGACCCCTCCGTGATGCAGGACTTCGACCTCTGGTCTTTCAACAGCAAGGTCTTCCCGGCGATTGATCCCTTGGTCATGCGGACCGGCGAGCGCATGCGTATTCGCATTGGCAACCTGTCAATGTGGAATCACCCCATCCATTTGCACAGCAACCCCTTCTGGGTCACCGGCAGTGATGCGGGGCGCTGGCCGAAAGCCCAGTGGCGCAGGGAAGTGACCGAGATCGTCGGCGTGGGCCAGATGCGCGATATCGAATTTGTGGCCACCGAGCCGGGTGACTGGGCACTGCACTGCCACATGGCTCACCACACCATGGGTCCGATGGGGCATGGCATACCTAACCCGGCCGGGGTCGATCAGTCCGGCGTCGAGGCCGAGATTCGCAAGATGTTGCCGGGCTATGGCGCGATGGGGCGCAATGGCATGTCGGAGCATGGCGGCCATGTCGCCATGGGCCTCAAGGGGCCGGAGAACACGCTGCCGATGATGGCGGGCGAAGGTCAGTTCGGCCCCATCGAAATGGGTGGCATGTTCACCGTGGTCAAGGTGCGCGATGACCAGCGGACCAATGACTTCACTGACCCTGGCTGGTATCGCTACCCCAAGGACAAGATTGCCCGGCGTGTCAGCAAGAGCCCCGATTTCGGTGAGCCTGTGCGACGTAATCCCTATGGCTCACCCGCCCAGAAACCTACTAGCGCACCGGAAAGCATGCCCGATATGCCGGGTATGGATCACTCAGGCCATGGCGGCTAAACCCGGAGTCGACTCATGAAAACGCTGAAGATCTTGCTGGGACTGGGCGCGCTGGGTGCGCTTGCAGGGCTGGGCTTTCTCTACTCCGGTATCTACTCCATGGGGGCCGATGACGAACACACCAAGCCGGTCTACTGGGCGCTGGAGACCTTGCGTGAGCGTTCGATTGCTGTGCGTAGCAAAGACATTGCCGTACCGCCTCTCGATGATCCTCAGATGCTGCTCAGTGGCGGCGCGGATTACAATGACATGTGCGCGGGCTGCCATCTCAAGCCCGGCGTGAAAAGCTCTGACATGGCCATGGGTTTGTACCCACAACCGCCTAATCTGGCCAAGGGTGCCGCTGAACATGGCCATGATGGTGACGATCATGGCGATGCAGCCGCCAGTGCTGCCCGCCAGTTCTGGATCATCAAGCACGGCATCAAGGCCTCCGGCATGCCGGCCTGGGGCAAAACCCATGATGATGCCAGGATCTGGGCCATGGTCGCCTTCCTGCAGAAGTTGCCGGCGCTTGACCCGACGCAATATCAAATACTGACGGCCCGCGCGGAACCCATGACCGGTCACGCAGGGCACACCGAGCAAGGCATGACACCATGAGTCGATCACGCAACACATTCTGGGCCATCGGTCTGCTGGTCTTGATCATTGGCGGTTTGGGCGCTCTCAGTCTGTTTTCTGACAAGGCTCCCCAGCCAATCGCCCAGGCGGTGGCTGACACCATCGTGGTTCATAAAAGCCCGACCTGCGGATGCTGTGGCAAGTGGGTGGACCACCTCAAGGCCGAGGGCTTTGCTGTCGAGGTCCATGACGAAGAGGACATGAATGCCGTCAAGTCGCGCCTAGGCATCCCAGCGCGCCTGGTGTCCTGCCATACCGCCACGGTCGGTGGCTACCTGATCGAGGGACACGTCGCGGCAGCGGACATCAAGCGACTTTTACAGGAAAAGCCCAAGGCTCAGGGCCTGGCCGTGCCAGGCATGCCGGTGGGATCACCTGGCATGGAGGTGGGAGATCAACGCATGCCCTACGAGACCCTGCTCTTCAATGGCGAGGAAGCTACGATCTATGCTCGGCATGGTGAGTGAGCACTGAGCCCTTGGCGTTTGGCTGAACCTGGCAGATACTTTTGACATGAAACGCATCCACCGACAGCGCCTATCGCTCTTCATGAGCCTGGTTCTGGCGATCTTCACGATCTGCCAGGCGCAGGTCATGGCCGCTGTCGGACCAACCCCGGCTGAGACCAGCATGTCGGCCATGCCGGACTGTCATGAGGCCGGGGACAAGACAAGCACTACGGAAACAGACTGCACGACCGTCTGCCAGCACCTGAGCGGCCACCCGGACTTTGCCAAGCAAGCCACCTCGGTCGATGCCTCACCTCTGTTGTTGGCCTTTCTTCAGCCGTTCGAGCTGTCGGATGCTGAGTACATTTCCTCATCCAGTTACCGTCCACCTGATCCCTCAGTCATAGACCCCCCTCCGTCTATCCGCTTCCAGCGCTTCCTGAATTAAGCCCTCGTTCCGGCTGGCATTCCGCCTGGCCGTATCTGTCCGTGTGTCGTGATGGCACGCGCTGTTCATTGCTTTGAACCTGATTGACGAGGCAACACCTCATGAATTTCCGTATTTCCCGGCCATTGGGTCGGGTGGTGCTTGCGCTGGTGGCGCTGGCGCCTGCTGCCTTGCCGGCAGCATCGCTGAGCTTCCTTGAAGCCCAGCAAGCCGCGCTTGGCCAATCCCGCCAGCTGGTCGCCCAGGATGCCGCCATCGCCTCGGCGCGCGAGATGGCGGTGGCCGCAGGCGAACGCCCTGATCCCATGCTGAGCATCGGCATCGAGAACCTGCCGGTGAATGGCAGCGACCGCTTCAGCATGACCCGCGACTTCATGACCATGCGCAAGATCGGTCTGGCGCAGGAGTTCACCCGCAGCGACAAGCTGGATCTGCGCCGTGAGCGCCAGCAACGCGAAGCTGAGGTCGCCGATGCCGGCAAAGGCCTGGTGCGGAGCGAGATTCTGCGCAGTTCCGGCAAGGCCTGGCTGACCAGTTACTACCTGCAGGAGCGGCGTGCGCTGTTGCAGGAACAGCTGCAGCAGGCCCGACAACAGTTGGTCGCCAGCGAGGCGTCCTACCGTGGTGGTCGTGCCAGCCAAGCCGACACGATCAATACCCGTGGCGAGATCCTGCTACTTGAGGATCAGTTGCAGGATATGGATCGTCAGCTCAGCCAGGCGCGATCCGCACTGGCGCGATGGGTTGGCGATGACCAGAGCCGGCAGCCCCTGATCGGCAAGCCCGACTTTGATCGCACACACCTGGATGTCGGGGATCTGGAGAGCCATCTGGCGCGTCATCCGGACCTGATCATGCAAGAGCGCCGCATCGCCCTGGCGGATACCGATGCGCGTCTGGCCGATGCCAACAAGCAGGCCGACTGGACTGCTGAACTCAGCTACGCCCAGCGTGGTTCAGCCTTTTCCGACATGGTGTCGGTGGGGGTGTCGCTGCCCCTGCAATGGGATCAGGCACGACGCCAAAATCGTGAGCTGGCCGCACGTCAGGCGCAGGTCGAGCAAGCCCGAGCCGAGCGTGACGACATGCTGCGTGCCCATGTCGCGGAAGTACGCGCCCTTGTGGATGACTGGCAGTCCGGCCTGAACCGGCTGCAACGCTACCGTAAACAGATCCTGCCACTGAGCCAGTCACGCACCCAGGCTGCTCTGGCTTCCTGGCGCGGCGGTCGAGGCACGCTCAGTGAGGTCCTTGCGGCACGCCGTACTCTGCTGGATACCCAGCTACAAGCCTTGCAACTGGAGATGCAGACAGCCCTGACCTGGGCTGATCTCGAATTTCTGCTGCCTGATGAAAGCCGGAGCGCACCATGAAACGCAAAACACTGATGATTTCCGTGGCTGCTCTCACCTCGCTCGGGCTGGGTGGCTGGAGCCTCTACAGTCTGGGCATGCACCAAGGCATGGCCATGTCAGCGCCTATCAGCACCGAGACCGGCAAAGCCGAGCCCAAGGTGCTGTACTGGCATGACCCCATGGTGCCGGATCAGCGCTTCGACAAACCCGGCAGGTCGCCCTTCATGGACATGGATCTCGTGCCTGTCTATGCCGATGAATCTACTGGAGAGAATGCCGAAGAAGGCGGTGTCAGGATTGCTTCGCAGGTTCAACAGAATCTCGGTATCCGCACGGCGGAGGTCAGATCGGGACAGTTGTCGTCTGGTATGACAGCGGTTGGCAGCGTGACTTGGAACGAGCGCGCCGTTGCGATCATGCAAGCGCGGGCCTCGGGGTTTGTTGAGCGCCTGAGCGTGCGTGCACCCATGGACAAAGTGCAGCGCGGCCAAGTGCTGGCCGAGCTGTATGTTCCGGACTGGGTGGCGGCGCAGGAGGAGTTTCTGGCGGTGCGCGGCATGACCGGTGAAGGCAGTGCTGATCTACGTCAAGGTGCGCGCCAGCGTATGCGATTGGTGGGCATGAGCGAGGCACAGATTGCCTTGGTCGAGCGCAGTGGCAGAACACAGGCGCGACTGGCCATTGTCGCCCCGGTCAGCGGTGTGGTGGTGGAACTGGGCATACGCGAGGGTATGACAGTGACACCGGGCATGACCCTGTTCCGCATCAATGGCCTCGATAGTGTCTGGGTCAACGCCGAGGTGCCTGAGTCGATGGCTGCGCAGGTGCGTCCTGGTAGTCGGGTAGAGGCCAGTTCATCGACCTGGCCCGGCAAGGTCTTCACGGGCCGCGTCAGCGCGCTGCTGCCGGAGGTGGATGCGACCACACGCACCCTTAAGGCGCGCATCGAACTAGCGAATCCGAACGCCGAGCTGGTGCCGGGCATGTTCACTAACCTGCAACTGGCAGGCGCAGTGCGTGCTAATGCCTTGCTGGTGCCTGTCGAGGCAGTTATCCGCACCGGGCAGCGTAGTGTCGTGTTCACGGTTGATAAGGCTGGGAGCTTCCATCCAATAGATGTCACCACCGGTCTGGAGCGTGAGGGAGAGGTCGAGATACTCACCGGCCTAGAGAAGGGGCAGAAGGTCGTTGTATCAGGCCAGTTCTTGGTGGACTCCGAGGCCAGTCTAAAGGGTGTTAGCAGCCGTATGCAGGCTGAAGACATGCCAGCTGGCATGGACGGCAAGATGGACATGCGGGGGATGGGGCAATGATCGCGCAATGCATACGCTGGTCCATCGGAAATCGCTTTTTGGTGCTGCTGGCAACCTTGATGCTCACGGCTGCGGGGCTTTGGTCGGTTAATCGAACCCCGCTGGATGCCTTGCCCGACCTGTCGGATGTGCAGGTGATCGTACGCACGACATGGCCGGGGCAGGCACCACAGCTGATTGAAAACCAGATCACCTACCCACTGACTACCACCATGCTGTCGGTGCCGGGTGCGAAGACTGTGCGCGGCTATTCGTTCTTCGGGGACTCCTATGTCTATGTCCTGTTTGAGGACGGCACTGATCCGTACTGGGCGCGCTCGCGTGTGCTGGAGTACCTCAGCCAAGTGCAGTCACGCTTGCCCTCGCAAGCGCGAAGCGCGCTGGGGCCGGATGCCACAGGCGTGGGCTGGATCTACGAATATGCACTGGTAGACCGAACAGGGCATCTCGATTTGTCGCAGCTGCGCGCCTTGCAGGACTGGTTTCTCAAGTACGAATTGAAGACGGTGCCGGATGTGGCCGAAGTGGCCAGCATTGGCGGCATGGTCAGGCAATACCAGATCGTGCTCGATCCTGACCGGCTGCGCGCCTTCAATATCGCCCACACGCAGGTCATCGACGCCGTGCAGAAGGCCAATCAGGAGGCCGGCGGCTCGGTGCTGGAACTGGCCGAGGCCGAGTACATGGTGCGGGCCACCGGTTATCTGAAGACGCTGGATGATTTTCGCAGCATTCCGCTGATCACCACGCCGGCAGGTGTTTCCGTGCGTCTTGGCGATGTCGCACAGGTGCAGATCGGCCCCGAGATGCGCCGTGGTATCGCTGAGCTGGATGGTGAAGGTGAAACCGTGGGCGGCGTGATCATCATGCGTTCCGGACGCAATGCCTTGGCGACCATCGAGGCCGTCAAGACCAAGCTCCAGTCGCTTAAATCCAGTCTGCCCAAAGGGGTTGAGATCGTGCCTGTCTATGACCGCTCGCAGCTGATCGAGCGTGCCGTCAGCAACCTTGGCCACAAGCTGCTGGAGGAGTTCATCGTGGTGGCGCTGGTCTGCGCGGCCTTCCTGTTTCATCTGCGCTCGGCGCTGGTAGCGATCATTTCACTACCGCTGGGCATACTCGCGGCCTTCATCGTCATGCGCTACCAAGGCGTGAATGCCAACATCATGTCGCTGGGCGGCATCGCCATCGCTATCGGAGCCATGGTCGATGCTGCTGTGGTCATGATCGAAAATGCCCACAAGCATCTTGAAGCCTGGCGTCATGTTCATCCCGGTCGCGAGCCCGAGCCTGATGAGCACTGGCGGGTGATTGGCGAGTCAGCGGTCGAGGTCGGGCCGGCACTGTTCTTCTCGCTGCTCATCATCACTTTGTCATTCATTCCGGTGTTCACGCTGGAGGCGCAGGAGGGGCGGTTGTTTGCGCCTCTGGCCTTCACCAAAACCTATGCTATGGCGGCAGCCGCTGGTTTGGCGGTGACGCTGATTCCGGTACTGATGGGCTATCTGGTTCGCGGTCGCATCCCGGCCGAGCGCGACAACCCGATCAACCGAACCTTGATTCGCTGGTACGAGCCGTTACTGGCCATGGTCTTGCGCCGACCTGGGCGGGCCATGGCGATCACGGCGCTGGTGGTGGTCGCCAGCCTGTGGCCGTTGTCCCGGCTGGGTGGAGAGTTCATGCCGCCGCTGGATGAAGGCGACCTACTCTACATGCCCTCGGCGTTGCCCGGCCTGTCGGCCGGCAAGGCGGCACAGCTGCTGCAGCAGACCGACCGCCTGATCAAGACTGTGCCTGAGGTGGAAAGCGTCTTCGGCAAGGCCGGGCGGGCGGATACCGCGACCGACCCGGCCCCGCTGGAAATGTTCGAGACTACCATCCGCTTAAAGCCGCGCGAGCAATGGCGTGCCGGCATGACACCGGACAAGCTGGTGGCGGAGCTGGATCGCGTGGTGCGCGTGCCGGGGCTGTCGAATATCTGGGTGCCGCCGATCCGTAATCGCATCGACATGCTCGCCACGGGCATCAAAAGCCCGGTCGGCATCAAGGTCTCGGGTGCCAGTCTGGCCGAGATCGACCGCCTCACTGGGGAGATCGAGCGTGTGGTGAAGCAGGTACCGGGCGTCAGTTCAGCGCTGGCCGAGCGGTTGCGCGGTGGTCGCTACATTGATGTCGATATCAACCGCGACGCCGCTGCCCGCTACGGCCTCAATATCGCTGATGTGCAGGGCGTGGTGTCGGCAGCCATCGGTGGCGACAACATCGGCGAGACCGTCGAGGGTTTGCAGCGCTTCCCGATTAATGTCCGCTACCCGCGTGAGATCCGCGACTCGCTGGATGGTCTGCGCAATCTGCCGGTGGTCACGGAACGCGGTGCGCAGATCCGCCTCGGCGATGTCGCCACGTTGTCCATCGCCAATGGTCCGCCCATGCTGCGCAGCGAGAATGCCCGGCTCTCCGGCTGGGTCTATGTCGATATTCGCGGGCGTGACCTCCGCTCTGCCGTGCAGGACATGCAGCGGACGGTGACCGAGCAGGTGAAGCTGCCGCCGGCCTATGCGGTTTCCTGGTCTGGTCAGTTCGAGTTTCTCGAACGCGCGACAGCTCGCCTCAAGGTCGTGGTGCCCGGCACGCTGATGATCATCTTCGTCTTGCTCTACCTAACCTTCCGTCGTGTCGATGAGGCAATGCTCATTATGGCGACCTTGCCCTTTGCCTTGGCCGGTGGGATCTGGCTATTGTGGCTGCTCGGGCACAACCTATCGGTGGCCAGCGGGGTGGGCTTCATCGCCCTGTCCGGGGTCGCCGCCGAGTTCGGCGTGATCATGCTGTTGTACCTGAAGCAGGCCTGGCAGCGGCGCGTCGATCTGGGTCAGACCAGCAACGCCGATCTGCTCGATGCTATCCGCGAGGGCGCTGTGCTGCGCGTGCGTCCGAAGGCCATGACCGTGGCCGTCATCGTCGCCGGCCTGCTGCCCATCATGTGGGGCAGCGGCACTGGCTCGGAGGTCATGCAGCGTATCGCCGCGCCCATGGTCGGCGGCATGCTGACGGCCCCCGTGCTGTCGATGCTGATCGTGCCCTGTGCTTTCTACTTCATGCGGCGCAAGGAGACGCGTGACCAGTTCTTTGATGCAAACACCAACCCGAGAGGATGAAAACATGTCGAGACTGAGGACGATGACCCCGATTGCCAGTGTCTTGGTGCTGTCTGTCGCGACGGTAGCCTGTGCTGAAACAACCAAGGCACCTGCCAAAGCGGCTGAGCAGCCCGCCAAGCCAGTCATGCCGATGGAGGGTAAATGTGGTGGCAACATGAAAATGGACCCTACTAACACAGAGACCAGTAAGTCCGGAGAAGCATCCAGCAAGGCCATGGAAGGCAAGTGTGGTGGGATGAAGTAAGCGAAGCAACTACGACCTGTCACCTATCCGTGGCAGGTCGTTGCATAGCGTTGCTATGAGAAAACGCCGTGCTCAATACGCCCCAGGATATCCAGAAGCTCCGCCGGCCCACCCGGCTCCGTCAGGACATCCACAGGGCGTCTGTTGTCGAGCACTGGCAGACGAGCCTCCAACCAGGCTTGAGCATGCTCAAGACTGCCGAATACTTCGGTTGCTCTTTGCAGAATTTCCGGCGCTACGACCATCATGATCGGCCTCTGATGCAGGCAATGTAGCCTGCAAGCGCTGCTCGATCCGTCGTTGGGTTATCCACGGTTGGGTTCTACCCCGATTTCACGCACATCCGCTTTTAAGCTTTTCTAGCCGAGCATCAAGTCGCTCCAGCCCCGCCATGAAAGCAGCCGCGGAGATCCGATCGACACGCTGCAATCGAGCCACCATGCGCGCATGCGTCTTCCGGTGCATCCCCTTTGGCCTCGGTATGTAGGCAGCGGGCATGTCGTAAGACCCCCAATCACAGCCCATCCGACGACGCAGCTTCCATGATTGGCTATTCGCCCGCCAAGTCGCAGACTCTCGTTGGCTGTCATACAGCAGACCAGTGCAGTGCCGGCACACAAAGACTCCGCCACGCAGATACAGCACCGCTACCCGGCGCCTGCAATCACGAGCAGGGCAGATAGCCCATACGCGGCTGCCCCCATAGTTGCACGGTGTCCTACTCAGCTGGATGACGTAGTCCAGGGCGCGCCCGTTATGGGCGTACTGCAGGCGCATGTGTGTCTCAGCTGCCATAATGCAAATCCTCGCGAAGCTTCCCCAGTTTACGGATGATGAGCGCCCATGCTTAAGCACGCCCTGCCTTACGAGCCTCCGTACATCCAGCCTCAGAATGTCATCAAGCGTCACAACTTTCGCACCTTAATCATTAGGGAAATTCAGACCTCGGAGTTGCTTGCAAACAAGCTCACGCCCTAGCCCTTGGTAAACTAATAAGGAGCCCAGAAGTTGGTCCAAGCTGAGGGGAGCAATGGCACCAGAAATAGGTACCAAACTAGTCTTTAAGCCATCGCTACATATCCTCATGGCCCCAAAATCGGGGGCGACTCCTCATAAATCTGAACCGAGCCTTTTATCTGTTGGCCAAGAAATCCTTGGCGCCCCCCGGGTCGGACTAACCTCGAGCTCTTTTCCGGCACAGTCGTCTATGGGCTTCCAGGTCAGCGCATAAAGCGCACACCTACCACCAGGGTTTGTGAACCGCCCCTCTCGTGTGCGCACAATGAGTCCACCACGGATTAGCTCATCAATCGCGTTGGTTAGCGTGTCTTTGCCTTTGATTCCCCAATCGCGCGCCATCGTCATCGTTGCTGAAAGGTCACCATTGTTTCTACCCCTGTAGGCATAGGCCATCCACAGAAGTACACGCACTGCATTTGGCCCTAGAGCGCGGAAGTCAGCGCTTCGCATTACTTGGCGTGGGATAGCCGCAAAAGACTCGCTAGAGCCCTTACCAGTCGCTTTCGCGCGCGCGCATCGACGTGCCATGCTCACCTCTGCAGCGAGTTGGCATAGCGCTCGATCAAGGCACGCACATCTTCTACGCGCCAAGCAGAGCAGCGCGCAGAGAGCTTGACCGGCTGTGGGTAGCGGCCATCCTTGATACCTGCCCAGAATGCTGAGCGGCTTACGGGAAAGAGAGCCAAGACCTCTGGCAAGCGAAGGAAGCCCGTGTCAGGCAGTGATTTCGTGAATCCCATGATGTCCTCGTAGACTTTGTTGGTACAAAGACAAGGCTAGGGATGTGAGCGCGCACCATCGGATTCGTGCGTCGAGAAATTCTTTTTAATATGTCTATTGATGGTCGATGTCGACACAGCGAAGTGTCTTGCCAGTGCTTTGATGATTGCGCCACGTTCTTCTCTGTGCAGTGGCTGCTTGAAAAAGCCAAGCTTCTTGAGCTTTTCCTCAAAATTACTCTTATTAATTTCGATTTTGCTAAGTCGAGGCTTGGGACGACTGCCATTCAACCCTTGAGCGAACTTGTAGACATCCCTTGCAACATAGTCGGCATATCCGCCAGCGTAATAGGCATGGAGCTTTCTGAAGGCATCATCAAGTTGGCGGATCTGGTCATACCACGCTGTCGGTATCGTTTCTTGGGGCGCTTTCAGCCTTTCCTGCACGTCAGTTTGTATGTCGATACCATAAGTCACGATGACACTTGCACGATTCCTTTGGTAGCGCCCTAGGAGCTCAAAGCATGTTTCATGGTCAAGCCCGTCAACCTCACGCAATGCCGCTAGAACTTCGTCGACAAGTACCTTAGGGAATCGTCTCTGGGCTAGATCTGTCATGCTGGTCAGGCTCGCTGATTTATGGGAATGATCTCAGCACCCCGCCGCAGAGCATCAAGGTAGTCCGCCCACGACTGCATCATCCGGGTGCGTTCCTTGAGGTACTTGGCAAAGTTGTACTTGCCCCGCGTCGAGTGATCACCGTGTGCGAGCTGCACTTCAATCCAGTCAGTATCCCACCCCTGCTCATGCAGCAGCGTGGACGCCATGTGGCGAAAGCCATGTGCCGTCAGCTCTTCTTTCGGAATGCCCATCGTACGCATCGCAACCAAAAGGGCGTTGTCGCTCATCGGTCGTCCACCTGCACGGGCCGAGGGGAAAACGTATGGCTGCAAGTCAAGGCGTCGACCCGTCAGCTGCTTGAGCTCACGCAAAAGCTCGACTGCCTGCGTTGGTAACGGGACGATATGCGGCTGCCGCATCTTCATTTTTTCGGCGGGGATGCGCCAAGTTGCGGCATCAAGATCCACCTCGCTCCATTCAGCCTGACGGAGGTTGCCTGGTCTCACAAAGAGCATTGGAGCAAGCTTCAGTGCAGCACAAACGACTGGTGATCCTTGATAGGAATCAAACATCCGCAGCACCTCACCGATCCGTCGTGGCTCAGAGATGTTCGCAAATGATTGGTGCCTGACTGGGGGCAGAGCGCCTTTGAGGTCTGCTGCGGGATCGCGCTCTGCACGGCCTGTGGCGATGGCATACCGAAAAACCTGGCCCAAGCACTGCCTGGCGCGCTTCGCTGTCTCAGCAGCGCCGCGCGCCACGATGCGCCTCAAAACAATCAATAGCTCAGGCGCAGTAACCTCTGAGACTGGACGACGGCCAATATAGGGAAAAATGTCTCGGTCAAAGCAACTTTGAATCTTGACCGCATAGCTTGGTGACCACTTCACCTGCTGCACATTCATCCACTCTAGGGCGACCCCCTCGAAAGAGTTGGCTGCAGCCTCTTTACTTACAGCACGGCTATTCTGGCGGTGTACGCTCGGATCTACGCCTTCAAACAAGATCTTCTTGGCACTATCGCGCGCCTCACGGGCATCTTTTAAGGTGACCAGTGGGTAGACACCCAGGGCAAGCGTCTTTTGCTTGCCAAGGTAGCGATAGTTGAGTCGCCAGTACTTCTGACCAGCTGGCTTGATGAGTAGGTGCAGCCCCCCGCCATCAGACAATTTGATGTCCTTGCCCTCCAAGGAGGGCCTAGCATTACGTACTGCGGAGTCTGTGAGCGGCATTTGTTGGTACCAGTCGAAGCTGCAGGAGCAGATACCAACATAAGTACCATCAATAATCTGGGACGTCCATGCACCAACTTGGACGCCAAAAGACAACAAAAAAACCGCAAAGACTCTACCTAAGCGGGCTTTAAGATAATACCGGACTTACCCGGACACTGAGTTGGTGGACCGAAAGGGGATCGAACCCTCGACCTCCGCATTGCGAACGCGGCGCTCTCCCAGCTGAGCTATCGGCCCTGATTCAGCAGAGCGCCAAGTTTGCCAAAGGCTTTTTCTGCCGGCAATGCCCCCGGAGTTGCCCCCAAAATCGCATCTGCCCCCCCCTCAGGCCTTCTGCCGCTCAACCGCGCTGGCACCCGCCTCCGTCCTGCCCGCCTTCACCGCCTCGGCCTGGCGCAGCCGGTCGGGCGCCAGCTCCTCGATCGCGTAGCGGTTGTCCGGATAGGTGCGGTTGATGACGCTGTCCTGGGTCTGCGGGTAGGCCGTGATGACCACGTGCCGCTGCAGGCGGCCGAGCAGCCTAAGGCTGCCGCGCACCAGCGCCCCCAGCCAGCGCGGCGACGGCGTGGCGCCGACCGCACGCAGGAACTGCGGGTCTTCCTGCAGGGCGTAGACCACCGGAGACACCAGCGGACGCAGCGGCGCCGGGAACCAGTTCTCGAGGATGGTGACGGTGGCCTCGGCGACGCGGCGCGAGGCCTCGCAGGGCACGAAATGCACGCGCTTGTACTGGTCGACGAACTGGTCGAAGGCGGCCTTGCTGGCGGGGATGTCGCGCAGCCCCATCTTGCCGCCGATGGTGTGCCAGAAGGTGAACCAGGCGAGCTGCTCGTGACGGGTGAAGGGACGGCGTCCGAAATTGTCCATCCACCAGATCGGGAAGTCGATGAAGGTCCAGAGCACGAACAGGAAGTCGTCGTTGGGAATGCGGAAGTGGGCGTGGCTGGCGTTCATGCGCGCGATGGCGCGGCGGCCGACATCGCCATCCCAGCCGGTGTCCATGAAGTGGGCGATCAGCAACCGGGTGTCGTCGTAGCGTTTCTGGCCGTGGTTGCGGAACTCGCCGGTCCTGTCGAGCAGCGCCGACACGGTGTCGCTGCCGTAGGTGTAGAACAGCGCGACTTCCAGCGCCCGGGTGATGTCGAAGGGAAACTCGTAGGCGGTGAGCAGGTGCACGATGCGCTGGCAGTCACGCTCGGCGTCCAGCGCGGCGATCTCGGCGGCGACGGCGGGGTTGGGGCGGAAGCCCCAGGTCTTGGCATGGACAGGCAGCATGATGAATCCAACCGTTGTCTGTATTTTCAGTCGATCATGCGCGACTGATCGGTCACAGACAAGTACTGCTCGCGCTCATTGGCAGGACGTGCGAATCGTGTTGCATCGCCTGCGCTGGCCATCACGCTGGGGAAAGTCCCGACGCGAGTCAAAATGGAAGCTCAGGCGCTCACGGAAGCGCGCATCGTCGAGCAGGCGCGCGTCGGCATCATCATGACCGCGCTCGCCGGGTCGCTTCAGCCAGCGATCGAGCCAGGCCAGGGTGTAGTGCTCGGCCAGCGGCCTGCCCCAGCCGCCCCGGCAGCGTCCGTCACGCACTTCCGGACACCACGAGCTGGCCGGAAAGCCGGGAATCAGCGACCACTCGTAATGACTGCTGCCGCGCAGCGTGAGGTCGATGACCGGCATGCCGGCCTCCTGCCAGGCCAGGAAGGGACCGAGCCGGGCGGCACGATCCGGCACCTCGGTAAACGGCAGCGGAACCAGTCCGTACTCGCCGTTCTGCCCCATCAATGGCACGCGAATGCCGAAGGCGGGGTACGCGGTGGTCTGGCGTGCGTCAGCGGCCAGTGACGGCAGGTTGCCGTTGGCACCACCGGCGGCACGGCCATCCGGTGCCAGCGGACCGTCCCAGGCCACCACCACGTCGACCGGGTTGGCGCTGTCGATCAGGCCGGGCCACGGGTCCGCCCCGGGCGCGCCGTAGCCCTGCACGATGCTGACCCCGGTGGCGCCCAGCGAGTGTCCGACCAGTCCGAGGCGGTCACGGTCCTGCACGGCATGCTGCGGGTTGAAGGCGGTGACCGGTGTCGGGTAGGTGCCGGCGCAGCTCAGGTTGTGCGGGTAGGGCTGCACCGGCGTGGAGCGGAAGAAGTCGATGGCGTCGACCAGTCCCTCCCAGAACACGGCCGGGTTGGCGTTGCTGCCTTGTCCGCCAGCCGGCGTCTGCTGGTCGGAGCGGCCCTGCCCGCGCGGATCGAACGTCAGCACGACATAGCCGGCACGCACCGCGGCCTGTGCCATCCACCAGTACAGCGGCTCGGGGGCCTGCACCGAGCCGTTCTGGATGACCACCGCAGGCAGCGTCCCGCGCGCATTCAGCGGCCGCCAGACGCGGCCGGACAGACGTGCGCACTCGCGGTCGTAGAAGACCACCGGCGTGACCTCGGCCTCGTCGCGGTAGAACGGGTCAACTTCGGGATAGCGGAAGGGATCACCGACGCAGGGCAGTGCCCACGAGGTGCAAAGCGGCGTCAGCGGGGTGTTGGCGGACACGCCAGCGGTCGAGAACGGCAGGTAGCTGGGATCGTTGCGCAGGCGCTCGGCCAGCGACAGGCTGTTGGAGAGACTCTGGGCGGTCAGCCGCTGAAGAAACAGCGGATTGCTCAGCTGCTCGCGCGGCGCCTCGCTGACCTTGGCGAAGTTGGCCTGCTCGCAGGCAATGAACCCGGGCGTGCCAGCCGCATGACTGCCGCAGCCCTCCGCGTCCGGCGCGATGGCCGATGCCACCGGCGCCAGCGGATCCGCCGGGCCTGCCGGCGTGAGCTCGACGGCAGCGACTGGTGAGGAGGTGGCGGAAGAGGTATCGGTATCGTTCTCGCTGCCACAGGCGGTCAGCAAGGAGATTGCCAGCAGCAGGGGCAGGCGCGCGACGGGGCATGACATGGCGACGGACTCGCTCTTTTTTCAGTCACCCTACTGTGTTGATGATGACCGGACAAGCGGTCACGCGCTGATCAGTCCGCCGCTTCACGTGATGCGGGTGGCGGCACGCGGGTCATGGCAGACAGCACGGCCAGCGCGAGCTGGCGGTGATGCGGGTCGAGGCGGTGGAAGTGCTGACGCAGCTGCAGGGACTCGTCACTGTAGGCGTCGGTGACCTCGCGCAGCTGCTGCGACGCACGGGTGCCGGCGAGATGTTCCGCCTCCAGGAACAACGTGCTGACAGGCAGCTCAAGCGCCTCCGCGAGGCGATAGAGCGTGTCCAGCGACGGTGTCAGCTTGCCGCGTTCGATGCGTGACAGGGTGCTCGCCGAGACGCTGGCGTCGAATGCCAGTGCCTCGAGCTTGAGACCTCGCTCGATGCGCCGGCTCTTGATGACGGTTCCGATATCCATGGCGTCATTGTCAAAAGTCCATGCCGCCACACGCAAAGCGCTGAGCGACATGACACGACGACAATTTTGCCTTTAACGCAAAAACCGGCCACAGGAGCCGGTTTTTGCAGGGTCATGAGAGAACGCGGGTCAGCTGGCCGGCGTGATCTGCACCAGCAGCTGACGCAGGGCAACCTGGGCGCCCGCTCCGGCCGTGACCACCTCGACGGTGCCGTCGACCGGGGCCTGAAGACGGAACTCCATCTTCATGGCCTCGACGATCATCAGCAGATCGCCCTTGGCAACCACCTGGCCGGGCGCGACCGCGACCGTGACCACCTTGCCGTCAATGGGCGCCAGCAGACGCCCGTCACTGCCGGCCTCGGCGGCCTGCGCAGGGGCGTAGGTGACGTCCTCGTAGACCGCCGTCACGGCGGTGTCAGCGAGCCAGAGCCGGGCGCCGTCACGGGCAAAGCGCGCGTGCCGGCGCTGGCCGGCGTGCAGGTAGTCAACCCGCGTGCCCTGCAGCGCGAGGATCTGCAGCGCCTCGGCCGGCGCCGCGTCATCGTCGATGGCGACGCGGTAGCTGCCGCTCGCGACAGTCTCGACATCCAGCACCACCTCGCTGTCACCACAGCGCAGACGCAGCAGGGCCGGCGTGGCATTGGCACTGTGCCAGCCGAGCAGACCGGCATCCAGTGCGTGACTGGCAGCCAGCGCATGGGCATCGAGATGTACGAACAGGGCGGCGGCCAGCGCGCGGTGTGCTGCCGAGGACTGCGCCAGCGCACTGATGCGCTCGGCCGGGAACTGCTCGGCGATGAAGCCGGTGGTCACGCCCGGGCCCTGGAACTCGGGGTGGGCGAGCAGCTGCAGCAGGAAGTCGCGGTTGCTGGCGAGACCGAGGAAGGCGGTGTCGGCGAGCATGGCCATGAGCTTCTGGATGGCCTGCAGACGGGTCTCGCCCCAGGCCATGAGCTTGCCCTGCAGGGAGTCGTAATACGGCGAGATGACACCGCCGGGAATCACGCAGTGATCGGCGCGCAGGCCGGGGCCGCTTGGCACGTCCCAGGCCAGCACGCGGCCGGTCTGCGGCAGGAAGCCGCGCGCCGGATCCTCGGCACACAGACGTACCTCGATGGCATGGCCGTGACGGCGGGCGTCGATGGCCTGCTGGTCCAGCGGCAGCGGATCGCCCTGGGCGACCGTGAGCTGCCAGGCCACCAGGTCGAGATCATGAATGAGCTCGGTGACCGGGTGCTCGACCTGCAGACGGGTGTTCATCTCGAGGAAGTAGAAAGCGCCATCGGCGGCGAGCATGAACTCGACCGTGCCGGCACCGACGTAGTTCACCGCCCGCGCCGCCGCCACCGCTGCAGCGCCCATGCGCGCGCGCAGCGCGGGATCGACCGCCGGCGACGGCGCCTCCTCGATGACCTTCTGGTTGCGCCGTTGCACCGAGCAATCACGCTCGCCCAGGTGCACCACGTTGCCGTGACGGTCGCCGAAGATCTGGATCTCGACGTGACGCGCCTTCAGCACCGCCTTCTCGATCAGCAGCTGGCCGTCGCCAAAGGCGTTCTGCGCCTCGCTGCGCGCCGACTGGATGGCGGCCTTGAGCTCGGACTCGGCATGCACTAGGCGCATGCCGCGACCGCCGCCACCGGAGGCGGCCTTTACCATCACCGGCAGACCGACCTTGATCGCTTCCGCGACCAGCAGATCGTCGTCCTGGCCGGCACCCTGGTAACCCGGCACGCAGGGCACGCCGGCGGCGATCATGCGTTCCTTAGAGGCACTCTTGTTGCCCATGGCCTCGATGGCGAAGGGATCGGGACCGATGAACACCAGACCGGCATCCTGCACCGCCTGCGCGAAGGCCTCGCGTTCGGACAGGAAGCCGTAGCCGGGGTGCACGGCGCCTGCCCCGCTCTGCTGCGCGGCGGCGATGAGCGTGTCGATGCAGAGGTAGGATTCGCCGACCGGGCCCGGGCCGATGCAGACGGCGGTGTCCGCTTCACGCACGTGCAGGGCATCGCGATCCGCCTCGGAATACACGGCCACGGTGCGGTAGCCGGCGGCACGGCAGCCACGGATGATGCGGGCGGCAATCTCGCCCCGGTTGGCAATGAGAACAGTGTCGAAACGGCTCATGCGTTCGGCTCCGGATCGGACAGGGTGGAAAACAGGCGGGCAATGTCGCTTGCCGCAACCGGGCGAGCCCACTGCGGGGCACGCTTCTGCATGAAGGCGGCAATGCCCTCCGGCGCCTCGGCGCCGCGTGCACAGGCGGCGAAATGGCCGGCGGCCTCGTCAAGCACGGCATCCGGATCAACCTGGCCGACGCGCAAGATGATCTGCTTGCTGCGGGCATTGGCCGATGGCGCGCAGCGCAGCACCTGACTGAGCGCCAGGGCCAGACGCTCGGCCAGCTCGGCCTCGTCGGCAAAGACCTCGTGCACCAGGCCCAGGCGCAGGGCCTCGGCACCGTCGAACTGGGCACTGGTGAGCACCAGGCGACGCGCCTGGGTGAGGCCGATGCGCTGCACCACGAAGGGCGCGATCTGCGCCGGCGGCAAGCCGCGCGAGGTCTCCGGCATGCCGAACTTCGTCGCCGCATGGGCGAAGGCGATGTCGGACACGCAGGCCAGACCGAAGCCGCCGCCGAGCACGCCGCCTTCGCAGACCGTGATCAGCACCTGCGGAATGGCCTCGGCGGCACGCAGCAGCTCGCCGAAGCCGCGATTCATCGCGGCAATCGGGTCGGCCGCGCCGGGCGCCGGGGTACCGGCGGCATCGGCGAAGACGCCCTTGAGGTCGGCGCCGGCACAGAAATGGCCACCACGGCTGCGCATCAGCACCACGCGCACGTCATCGCGCGCGGGCAGCTCGCGGAACAGCGTCATCAGCGCCGCCACCATGTCGGGGCCTAGGGCGTTGCGCGCCTCGGGACGATTCAGGGTGACGGTGAGCACGCCGGTATCGGCGTCGAGACGGGTCAGGACAGAGGTCGTCATGTCATCCTCCTCAGAACCGGGCCACGCCGAAGCTGTTCGGACGCACGACGCGACGCTGCGCTTCGCGGCACACGCCCAGGGTCAGCGCCAGTACCCGGCGAGTATCGCGCGGGTCGATCAGACCGTCATCGAAAAGCCGTGAAGAAGCCGCGAACGGATGCGAATCTTCATCGAACTTGTTGATGATCTGCATTTCCAGCATCTGCAGGATGGCTTCGTCCTGCTCGCCGATGTCCTTGCCCGCCTTGATCCACTTCTCACGCGTGATGATGGACATGACCTTGGCGGCCTGCTCGCCACCCATGACCGCGGTGCGGCTGTTCGGCCAGGCGAAGATGAAGTGCGGCCCGAAGCCGCGCCCGCACATGCCGTAGTTGCCGGCACCGAAGCTGCCGCCCATGACGATGGTGATCTGCGGCACGGTGGCATTGGCCACGGCCTGAATCATCTTGGAGCCGTGCTTGACGATGCCGCCCTGCTCCGACGCCGAGCCGACCATGTAGCCGGTGGTGTTCATCAGGTAGACGATGGGGATGTTGGCCTGGCAGCAGAGCTGGATGAACTGGCCGGCCTTGGTGGCGCCGGCGGTGGTGATGGGGCCGTTGTTGGAGATGATGCCGACGGCATGACCGTCGATCACGGCACGACCGCAGACGGTCTGGCGGTCGTACTCGACCTTGAACTCGAGAAACTCGGAGCCGTCGACCAGGCGCGCGATGACCTCGCGCGGATCGTAGGGCTTGCGGTAGTCGGCGGAGACCACGCCGCAGATCTCCTCGATGTCGTAGTGCGGCGCCCGCACCGGCAGACGCGGCACCTCGGGGCGGTCGGCATTCCAGTGCAGACCGCGCACGACGTCGCGCGCGATGCGGATGGCATCGGCATCGTTCTCGGCCAGGAACTCGGCGGTGCCGGCCTGCTGGCAGTGCATCTCGGCGCCGCCCAGGTCCTCGTCAACGGCGATCTCGCCGGTGGCCGCCTTGAGCAGCGGCGGCCCGGCGAGGAAGACCTTGGCGTTCTTGCGCACCATGATGACGTAGTCGGACAGGCCCGGCATGTAGGCGCCACCGGCGGTCGACGAACCGTGCACGATGGTGACCTGGGGAATGCCGGCCGCCGACAGGCGCGCCTGGTTGGCGAAGGTGCGGCCACCGGGAATGAAGAGTTCGGCCTGATACATCAGGTTGGCACCGCCGGACTCGATCAGCGACACCACCGGCAGCTTCTGCTGCAGCGCGATCTCCTGAAGGCGCAACGTCTTCTGCACACCCCAGGGCGTCATGGTGCCGCCCTTGATGGCCGAGTTGCTGGCCACGATCAGGCAGCGCACGCCCTCGACATAGCCGATGCCGGCGATCATGTTGCCGCCGGCCAGGGAGCCGTCCTTGTCATCGTGCTGCTTGTAGCCGCACAGGGTGGACAGCTCGAGAAAGGGCGAGCCGCGATCGAGCAGCAGGTGCACGCGCTCGCGCGGCAGCATCTGGCCGCGCTTGTGGTACTTGGCGCGCGCCTTCTCTTCGGTGGCGCGCACGCTGGCCTCGACCTCGCGCAGCGCCGCCACGGCGGCAAGCATGCCCTCGCGGTTGCTGCGGAAGGTGTCGTCCTGGGTGTTGACTCGGGATTCCAGAATCGTCATGTCATCAGACTCGTGTCAGTCAGCGGATCAGGCACCGCGCACGGGCGCGGGCGTGTCGGGTAGTGCCGCCGCGACCGCGGCCGGCACCGGAATGGCCACATCAAGCAGCATCTGCGCAAAGCACTTGGCCTGCGGGTCGGTGCGCAGCGAGGCGATGCCGCCACCACCCAGCGCATGACGCAGCAGGAAGTTGAAGCTGTGGCTGCCGGGCAGCTCCCAGCGACTCACCGAACCGTTGGCGGCGATCAGGTGGGCGAAGTACGCCGCCACGCGCTGCTCGGTCAGCGCCGCGCGCAGGTAGGGCAGGTAGGCCGGATCGCGCGCCATGACGCCGATGTTGCCGTGGTCGCCCTTGTCGCCGCTGCGCGCGATGGCGAGACGATGCAGCGGCACCTCGACGGCGTCGGCACCAGGCATCCAGGTTTCTCCGGTCCCCTGCGGCATCAGCGCGGCGGCATCGAAGGGCTCGCCCTCGATCACCGCGACCGGCGTGCGCACGCCCTCGAAATCGACGGTGATGGCGACATCGCGCTTGGGGATCAGGCAGGACCACAGCTGCACCACGGGCTGCACGCTGGGACGTCCGCCGAAGTAGCCGGACAGGCCCGGCGCCATGCCGGTCGCGGCCTGAGCCAGCTCCTTGGAGAACAGCACCAGCGCGGCCTTCTCGCGGTGCTTGGCGGCGATCTTCACCACCACCTCGCGGGTCGCCAGCGCGCCGGCGGCGGCCTGCGGGCCGTACATGGCCTCGGTGCCGAGCAGCTCGACGGAGGTCTCGCTGAACGGCCCCCAGCCCTTGGCGGCAAACAGCGTCTCGCACTTGCGGATCAGCGCCTGCGCCACGCGCGCGGCCTTGGGGCCGGCCTCGCGGCCGCCCATCAGGAAGGTCGCGGTGATGCGGTTGCCGCGCGGCGTGGTGCCGGAGACCTTGTAGCGATCCGGCGGGGTGAAGCCGCGGGCACCCTCGACCAGCACCTGGTCCGCAGCGATCTGCTTCAGAGTGACGGCAGTGAAGTCGCAGCGCACGTCCGGCAGCAGGTAGGCACGCGGATCACCGATCTCGTAGAGCATCTGCTCGCCGACCGTGCCCACCGTCACCGCGCCGCCAGTGCCCTCGGGCTTGCCGACCAGGAAGCTGCCATCTTCGCGCACGTCCACGAAGGGAAAACCCATGGTCTCGTAGCCGTCAGCCACCGTGCGCCAGTCGGTGAAGTTGCCACCGGTGCACTGCGCGCCGCACTCGATGATGTGGCCCGCCAGCGAGCCTTGGGCAAGCTTGTCGTAGTCGGTGGCCGACCAGCCGAATTCGTGCATGAGCGGGCCCAGTGTCACGGCACTGTCAACGCCGCGCCCGGTCAGCACCACCTCGGCGCCCTGACGCAGCGCCTCGGCAACGCCCGGCGCACCCAGGTAGGCGTTCATGCTCACCAGCATGCCCGGAAACGCCGAGCCGCTCTCCATCTCGGTGACACCGGCCTCGCGGAACTCGCCCTGGCGCGCGGTCAGGTCATCGCCCTCGACCACGGCGATGCGCAGCGACACGCCGGCCGCAGCAGCGGCCGCCGCCAAGGCATCACGACAGGCCGCCAGATTCATGCCGCCGGCATTGCTGATGACCTTGATGCCCTGTGCCTTGACCTGGGTCAGCAGCGGCGTCATGACATCGACGAAGTCGCGCGCGTAGCCCTGGGTCGGGTCCTTCATGCGCTGCACGGCGAGAATGGACATGGTGACTTCGGCCAGGTAGTCGAACACCAGATAGTCCAGCTTGCCGTGCGCGACGAGCTGCTCGGCGGCGGTGCTGGTGTCGCCCCAGAACGCCGAGGCACAACCGATGCGGATGGATTTCATGCGTTTTCCCCGGGTTACATGGTTTCGCCGAACAGCTCGCGGCCGATCAGCATGCGGCGGATTTCGGACGTGCCGGCACCGATCTCGAAGAGCTTGGCGTCGCGCCAGTAGCGGCCGACCTTGTTCTCGTTCATGTAGCCGTTGCCGCCCAGACACTGGATGGCCTCACCCGCCATCCAGGTGGCGCGCTCGGCGGTGTAGAGAATGACGCCGGCGGCATCCTTGCGCGTGGTCTCGCCACGGTCGCAGGCACGTGCCACGTTGTACAGGTAGGCACGGCTGGTGCTGAGCGCGACGTACATGTCGGCAAGCTTGCCCTGCATGAGCTGGAACTCGCCGATGGCCTGGCCGAACTGCTTGCGCTCGTGGATGTAGGGCAGCACGACATCCAGGCAGCCGGCCATGACCCCGACCGGGCCGCCGGACAGCACCACGCGCTCGAAGTCGAGGCCGGACATGAGCACGTTGACGCCGCGCCCGACGGCGCCCAGCACGTTCTCCACCGGCACCTCGCAGTCCTGGAACACCAGCTCGCAGGTGTTGGAGCCGCGCATGCCCAGCTTGTCCAGCTTCTGCGCGGTGCTGAAGCCCTTCATGCCCTTCTCGATGATGAAGGCGGTGATGCCGCGCGAACCGGCGCTGGTGTCGGTCTTGGCATAGACCACCAGCACGTCGGCATCCGGTCCGTTGGTGATCCACATCTTGTTGCCGTTGAGGATGTAGCGGTCGCCCTTGAGGTCGGCGCGCAGCTTCATGCTGACCACGTCGGAACCGGCATTGGGCTCGGACATGGCCAGCGCCCCCACATGCTCGCCACTGATCAGCCGGGGCAGGTACTTGCGCTTCTGCGCCTCGCTGCCGTTCTTGCGGATCTGGTTCACGCACAGGTTGGAATGCGCGCCGTAGGAGAGCCCGATGGACGCCGAGGCGCGCGAGATCTCCTCCACCACCACGGTATGCGCGAGATAGCCGAGGCCGGCGCCGCCGTACTCCTCCTCCACGGTGATGCCGAGCAGGCCCATGTCGCCGAGGCGGCGCCACAGCAGCATGGGGAACGCATTGCTGCGGTCGGTCTCGTCGGCAATCGGCGCGATCTCGGCGAGCACGAACTGGCGCACGCTGTCGCGCAGGGCATCGATGGTTTCACCGAGGTCATGATTGAGGGAGGGATAATGCATGGCGGCCACTCTTTTCGTTGCAGGTCCGGCAGGGCCGGACATGGGGGGTGTTTTGCGCCCCGAGTGTGGTCGTGCCCGCGCGCCGGGACAATGAGAAAACCGGCAATTAAATAGACAAAAACGGACACGACATGCTGCCATGAGGCCATAATTCGGCTTCAATCTGTCATTAAGCAGATATTAAAGGACAGGGCATGAACCCGCTGCACCACACCGTGTCGCCCCATGTCGGTCGCGCCATGCTGGCACGTGCCGATCTGCTGGGACTGGACCGGGAACGCCTGCTGGCGCAGGCCGGCATCAGCCCGGAGCTGCTGGCCAGCGAGACGCGCCTGCTGCCGGTGCAGTTCGCCAACCTGATGCGCGCCATGTGGGAGCAGACCGGCGACGAATACATGGGCTTCTGCCGCCAGCGCAGTCGCGTCGGCACCTTTCCCCTGATGATGCACGCCATTCTGGATGCCGGCACCCTGGGCGAGGCGCTGCGCCATGGTGCGCACTTCTACCGCGTGCTCAGCGACGACATCGCCCTGCACCTGCTGCGCCATGACGACGGCAGCGCCGAGCTGACGCTGACCCTGCAGGCGCCGGAGCTGGACCCGGATCATGTGCTCAGCGAAACCATCCTGCTGTGCTGGTACCGGCTGGCATGCTGGCTGATCAATCGCCGCATCCGCCTGCTGGCCGCCACCTTCGCCTACTCCGCGCCCGCCCATGTCGCGGAATACCAGCAGCTGTTTCCCTGCACCCAGCTCTTCGACCACGACCATACCGCCATGCGCTTCGAGGCCAGCTGGCTGGATCTGCCGGTGACGCGCACGCGCCAGGAGCTCAAGGAACTGATTCGCGAACTGCCGCTGGGCTTCTTCGTGAAACCGGTGTTCCAGGGCAGCTGGGGGCATCGCGTGCGCAGTGCCCTGATGCAGCACGGACTGCCCGCTCCCGATCTCGACACGGTGGCAGCCGGCCTGTTCATGACCGGACGCACGCTGCGACGCAAGCTCGATGCCGAAGGCACCAGCTTTCAGGTGATCAAGGATGACTGGCGCCGCGATCAGGCCATGCTGGCCTTGCGCCAGACCGGGCTGTCGATTCAGGAAGTGGCGTTGCGGGTGGGCTTTCGTGAGGCCACGGTGTTCATCAAGGCATTCCGGCAGTGGACCGGCATGACGCCGGGCGAGTATCGCACCCGCCTGGCGTCACGCCGCCGCCCATGAGCCTCAGCCGCGCGCGAAACGCGCGATGTCGGCAATGGCGGCATCCGCCTCGGGCAGCATGGAGCCCAGCATCTGGAAGTCATGCCACATGCCTTCCCAGACGTTCAGCTGCAGATCCCAGCCGGCTTCCGCGGCACGCTCGGCGAGGCGCTCGGAGTCACTGAGCAGGATCTCCTCCGACCCCACCTGAACCAGCGTAGGCGGCAGGCCGCGCAGGTCGGCGAACAGCGGCGACACCAGTGGATGACGGGTATCGGTGGCGCCACCGGTATACAGTGGCGTCTTTCCGGTGATCCACTTCCAGGTCAGCATGGGGTCGGCGCTGTCCTTGCTGCGCAGCGTCTCGCCGCTCAGGGTCAGGTCGGTCCACGGCGAGATCAGCACCAGCTTGCCGGGCAGGGCCACCTGCTGGTCACGCAGCGCCAGCGTCATCGCCAGCGCCAGGCCGCCACCGGCGGAGTCGCCCATCACGGTGACGTTGGCCGGGTTGATGCCCTTGGCCAGCATGCCCTTGTAGGCCGCCACCACATCATTGAGACCGGCCGGAAAGACATGCTCGGGCGCCAGCCGGTAATGCGGCACGTAGGTGGTGGCGTTGAGCGCCAGCGACAGGCGCGAGGTCAGCGGACGGTGCGTGCGCGGCGAGCACACCACGTAGCCGCCGCCGTGCACGAAGAACACGATGCGGTCGCCGGCACCGGACTTGGGCAGGATGAGCTCGGTGCGGATGCCGCCGAGCTGGGTCTCGGACACCTTGGCGGCGCGCGGAACCCAGCCGTTGTGGAGCAGGGCGCCGGTGATGCGACGGGTCATGCCGATCGGCACCTTGCTGGCCCAGAGCGGCCGGATGGTGCTGCGCAGCACCAGCGGAATGACCGTGCGCGCCACCGTGCTCTGCAGGCGCTTGGAACCCTCGAGCTGGGGCGTGATGACCTGTCGGTTGTCGACTGACTCGCTCATGCGCGACTCCTGTCCCGGCACCCTGACTCAGGATGCCTGTTGATAATCGTTCCAGTCCGGGCGCTGGGTACGGAGACGGTAGGTCACCGTGAAGCCCGGCCAGTTGGCCACGTTGCGGCCGGCCTCGTTGACGTACCAGCTGGTGCAGCCGCCCTGCCAGACCGACTGCTTGAGCTGCTTCTGAAGATCGGCATTGAAGCGCTGTTCGGCGCCCTGCTTGACGTTCAGGTAGCGCAGCTTGTCCGCAAGCAGACGGCTGACGCACTGGCGAATGTAGCCCATCTGGGCTTCCAGCATCAGGATGATGGAGCTGTGACCCAGATTGGTGTTGGGGCCGTAGAGCATGAACAGGTTCGGGAAACCCGACACCGTGATGCCGAGGTAGGCCTCGGCGCCCTGCTTCCAGCGCTCCTGCAGGCTGACGCCGTTGAGACCGGTGATCTGCAGCGGGTTCAGGAACTCGGTGGCCTTGAAGCCGGTGCCGTAGATGATGACATCGACCTCGTGGTGACGACCGTCCGGACCGATCACGCCGGTGGCATCCACTGCCTGCACGGCTCCGCTGACCACCGACACGTGCGGCTGCGCCAGCGCCGGATAATAGTTGTTGGAGAGCAGGATGCGCTTGCATCCCATCGGATAGTCCGGGGTCAGCGTCTTGCGCAGCACCGGATCCTTGATCTGGCGACGCAGGTTGAACTTGAACTGCAGCTCCATGACCTTCATCAGCTTGTTTAGCGAGGTGAAGGCCAGTGCGCGCGACTCGTGCACCAGGAACTGCACGGCGCGACTGCCGCTTTGCAGCAGCGCGGCCTGGGCGAAGGCCAGCTTCTCCAGCGCATGGTAGGCACGGTCACCCTTGGGAATGACGTAGGGCGCGGAGCGCTGGAACAGCACCAGGCTCTTCACCTTGGGCACGATCTCGGGCACGAACTGGATGGCGCTGGCACCGGTGCCGACCACGGCCACGCGCTTGCCGGTGAGGTCGATGTCATGACGCCAGGTCGCGGAGTGGAAGACCTCGCCCTTGAAACGCTCCATGCCCGGCACACGCGGCATGGCCGGCTGGCTGAGCTGACCCATGGCGGTGATCAGGGCACGGCTGCGGAATTCCGTGCCATCGGTCAGGAACACCGTCCACAGACCGGTTGCGGCGTCGAAGGCGGCGCTGGCGACCTCGCTGTGGAAGCGGGTCTTCGCGGTGACCCCGAAACGCTGCGCGCAGTCGCGCACATAGCGGTGGATTTCCGGCTGGGCGGCAAACTTGCGTGACCACGCCGGATTCTGCGCGAAGGAATAGGAATAGAGGTGGGACGGCACGTCGCAGGCGGCCCCCGGGTAGACGTTGTCGCGCCAGACGCCACCGACATCGCCGGCACGCTCCAGCACCAGATAGTTGTCAATGCCGGCTTCCTGCAGCTGCACGGCCATGCCGACACCCGCAAATCCGGTACCAATGATGAGTGCATCCAGCACAGCCTGGGATGTCATGGCACGCCACCTCTGTTCGTCTGATGAATGACCGGCGCACAGGGTACCGCCGGCGGGCGCGAATTATAGTGGCCGCACCGGCCAGGATATTGATATTTTCTGCCAATCACCCCATTCAGCGAGTGCCTCATGCGGCATTGGGACTTTCCGCGCTCCAGCGCCAGCGTGCAGATCCTGCTCGAACTGGCGGCAGCGCACGGGCTGGATCCCGCGCGCTGCCTTGAAGGCACGCGTCTGACGCCCGCCCTGCTCGCCGATCCGGCCCTGACCCTGGAAGCCGGCGAAGAGCTGCAGGTAGCCCGCCACGTGCAGCAGCAGCTTGGCGAGAACAGCTGCCCCGGCCTGCAGGCCGGTCTGCGCTACCACCTCAGCAGCTACGGCATCTGGGGCTTCGCCCTGCTCAGCAGCCAGACCCTGCGCAGCGCCATCGAGCTCGGACTGGGCACCATCGAGCTGACCTTCGCCTTCTGCCGCATCAGCGCGGAACCCGACGGCAGGGACCTGCGCCTGATCATTGATGCCGACGACCTGCCGGCCGACATGCAGCGCTTCATGATCGAGCGCGAGCTGGCCGCCATCCAGACCATACAGCGCGAGCTGTTCGCCAGCCCGCTGCCGATGGCGCAGATCGAGCTGACCTTTGCCGAGGACCAGCGCCGCGCCTGCTACGCCGAGGTGCTGGGCGAGCAGCTGCGCTTTGGCGGCAGGCGCAACACCACCGTCATCCCCGGCAGCCTGCTCGATCTGCCCCTGCCCCAGGCCAATCCGGTCACCGCCAGCTTCTGCATGAAGCAGTGCCGTCTGCTGCTGCAGCAACGCCGTGCCCGTACCGGCGTGGCCGGCCAGGTCCGCGACCAGCTGCTGCGCGAACCCGGCCGCATTCCGGCCATGCAGGAGGTTGCCGTCAGCCTGCACCACAGCCTGCGCAGCCTGCATCGTCATCTGGCGGCGGAAGGCACCTCGTTCCGTACCCTGGTCGACGAGGTGCGCGTGACCCTGGCCGAGGAACTGCTTGGCACCCACCACCTCAGCGTCATGCAGGTCGCGGAACGCCTGGGCTATGCCGAGCCGGCCAGCTTTCTGCATGCCTTCCGGCGCTGGAAAGGCATGACCCCCAGCCAGTGGCAGACGCAGGCGCATGCAGACGCCGGCACAAAATTTCGGCATTTGCGTTGAAGCGCATCCCGGGTTCTGGTATAAAACGCGCCCTTGCTGTCAGCCGGCTTTTTCGTCGGCGTCGCATCGCCGCACGGGGCGGCGAACAGAATTGCATCGCGGAGACGAGAAATGTCCAAGGTTTGCCAGGTTACCGGCAAGCGTCCGATCGTTGGCAACAACGTGTCGCACGCCAACAACAAGACGAAGCGCCGCTTCGAACCGAATCTGCACTACCACCGTTTCTGGCTGGAAAGCGAGAAGCGTTTCGTGCGTCTGCGCGTGACCACCAAGGGCATGCGCACCATCGACAAGCTGGGTGTGGATGCCGTCGTGGCTGATCTGCGCGCCCAGGGCGTCAAGGTTTAATAGCCGACACGGCTGAGGAGATAAGACCATGCGTGACAAGATCCGTCTGGTGTCGACCGCCGGTACCGGCTACTTCTACACCACCACCAAGAACAAGCGCACCATGCCGGGCAAGATGGAGATCAAGAAGTTTGATCCCAAGATTCGCCAGCACGTGCTGTTCAAGGAAGCCAAGATCAAGTAATTGATCGGCAACCGCGAGAAAGCCCGGCCAGTCCGGGCTTTTTTGTGCCCGCTCGCCGGGGGCTGCTACGGCGCCACGCGCATCCTATACTCGGCGCTCTCCGCCGTTTCCGGATGCCGATGATGGACCCGAACACCACCTCCTGCCTGAATGCCTTCGACACGCCGGACACCCTGGCCTGGCGCTGGCGTCAGGGTCGCCTGCAGCCGGTCACTGCCGTGGACCGGACCACCCTGGCCAGCCTGCTCGGCATCGAGCGCCAGAAGGAGTTGCTGCGGCGCAACACCGAACAGTTCGTGCGCGGCCTGCCCTGCAACCATGCCCTACTCACCGGCGCACGCGGCACCGGCAAGTCGACCCTGGTCAAGGCCCTGCTCAATGCCTACGCCGACCAGGGATTGCGCCTGATCGAAGTGGCTCCGCATGACCTGGCCGAGCTGCCGGACATCGTGGCACCGCTGCGTGGCCGCCCCGAGCGCTTCATTCTCTATGTCGACGACTTCTCGGTAGCCAGCCAGGACCCGGCCCTGATCGCGCTCAAGACCGCCCTCGACGGCGGCATCGAGGAGGCCGCCGACAACGTGGTGATCTACGCCACCAGCAACCGTCGCTTCCTGATGCCGACGCTGCAGGCCGACAACCGCGAATACCAGTGGATAGACGACGAGGTGCATCCGGGCGAATCCACGGAAGAGAAGATCTCGCTGTCGGAGCGCTTCGGACTCTGGCTCTCGTTCCTGGCATTCAATCAGGATGACTACCTGATGCTGGTGAGGCATCATCTCCAAGCGCTGAACTGCCCGGAGTGGAATGACAGCGTGCGCGGCGAGGCCTTGCGCTGGGCGCAGACGCGTGCCTCGCGCAGCGGCCGCGTGGCCCGGCAATTCGCCCGTGATCATGCCGGACGCCAGCGCCTGAACACCCCCTGAAAACCTGCCGACCCAAGGATGCACATGGCCTCGCAACGTCCGCCCGGAACACGCTTCAACGCCAGCAGCAGCGAGCAGGAACTGCTCGCCGGCCTGCGTGCCAATGACCACGACGCCTACCATGAGGCCATGCGCCGTCATGGTGGCGCGATGCTGGCCGCCGCCCGTGCCGTCTCCGCCCGCCATGCCGAGGATGCCGTGCAGGATGCCTGGATCTCGGTGCATGGCGCCATCGCCCAGTTCGAGGGCCGCTCCAGCCTGAAGACCTGGCTGGTGCGCATCACCATCAACAAGACCTACAACCATCTGCGTCAGCAGCAGCGCGAAGTGTCGCTGGAGGGCCTGGAAAGCGAACACGATCCGCTCGCCAACGCCTTCGTCGAAGGCGGTCGTTTCGGCATGCACTGGGCCGTGCAGTTCCAGCGCTGGACCGACGACACCCCGGACGCCCTGCTGCAGGCGCATGTCCTGCAGGACTGTCTGGAACACCACATGGACGATCTGCCGGAGGGTCAGCGCATGGCGCTGGTGCTGAAGGACATCGAAGGACTGTCGCCTGCCGAAATCTGTAACACGCTGTCGGTTTCTCCGTCCAATTTCCGTGTGCTGCTGCACAGGGCACGGATGCGCATCTTCACCATGGTGTCGCGCTACGAGGAGACGGGAGAATGCTGAACTGTCGCGATGTCGGCACCAATGCCACCGAGTTCCTCTGTGGCGCCCTGCCCTGGCGCGTCAACCTGCAGGTGGTCTGGCACCTGATCCAGTGCGGCAACTGCCGGCTCGCGGTGATCCAGGTGCTGACCATGCTGCGGGCGCTGGGGCGACGCCCGGCGAAACCGGCCAGCGAGGAGCAGATCCAGGCCTGGCTGGCCGCACTCCGGCATGAGCACGGCCCGCACGACCACGACCATTCACACTGACGGCGGCCGGCGCAGCCAGCGCGCCAGCCACCAGTCCAGGCTGACGTAACGGCCACCGCCGAGCACGACCAGTGCCAGCAGCATGACCGCGTAGGTGACGGCAAACTCGATGCCGTTGTTGAGAATGACGAAGGAGCCGCTGGCCGTCAGCCAGTCATAGTTGCCGTGGGCCTGGAGCAGTTCCCGCGCACGATCGAGGCGCTCCGCCGACGCCAGCACCTGGGCGTTGGCAAACGGCGCCCCCGGGTCGGCGATGGCCTGCCAGCCGTTGTCCAGATGCACGGTGATCGCCGCGACCGCCATCGTCACCAGCAGCGGCAGGCAGATCCAGCGCGTCGCCAGCCCGGCCGCCAGCAGCAGCGCCCCCGCCAGCTCGGCGGCCGTCGCCAGCGCTGCCATCAGCCAGGGCAGCGGCAGGCCGAGGCCATGATCGACATCGCCGAACCACTGCACCGTGTCCTGGAAATTCAGAAACTTGGTGGATCCAGCCATCCAGAATACCGGCACCAGATACAGCCGCAACGCCAGCGACGGCAGGCCGTCGAGATGACGCAACGGGGTCAGCTGACGGCTCAGCCAGGCATCGATTCCACGCAGGTGACAGGTGATCATGGGGCAGCTCCCGGCTTGAAAGTCATCGTGTTACCGTTATGACGCGATTGCCGCCACGGCATTACAGAAAAAAAGAAGTCGACACGCTGTAACAGACCACGCCATCCGCGCATCCAATCACTGAGCGCGGCAGGCAGATCCGGTCGCGACGCCCCCACCCCGAGGAATTGATCATGAATACGCTGAAGACCCTGACTCCGATCGCCGCCATGCTCGCCCTGTCCGTTGCCAGCGTGGCCCAGGCCGCCCAGGCGCCGTCCCCGATGCCGGAAATCACCGCCAACCACCATGCCGAAGGCAAGTGTGGCGAAGCCAAGTGCGGCGGCAAGAAGGCCGCTGAAGGCAAGTGTGGCGAAGGCAAGTGCGGTGCCGACAAGAAGGCCGCCGAAGGCAAGTGCGGTGAAGCCAAGTGCGGCGCCGACAAGAAGGCCCCGGAAGGCAAGTGCGGTGAAGGCAAGTGTGGCGCCGGCAAGTAAGCCATGAACGACGGGTTGCGTGATTTCCGGCCGCCCGTCTCGGGCGCCGGCCTCGGTCTTCGTCGCGATTTCCTGCGCGACCTGGACCGGCAGCCGGCGGCCGACCTCCCCGACTTCCTCGAGATCGCACCGGAAAACTGGATGCATCTCGGCGGGCGCTATGCCCGCGACCTGCGCGCCATCAGCGAGCGCCATCCCCTGCTCTGCCATGGCCTGTCGCTGTCGATAGGCGGGCAGGCACCGCTCGATGCCGACTTTCTGCAACGCCTGCGCGCGTTTCTCGATGAGCACGGCGTGCGCGCCTATTCCGAACACCTGAGCTACACCGGTGACCACGGCCATCTCTACGACCTGCTGCCGCTGCCGCTGACCGAGGCCGCCGTGCGCCACGTGGCGGATCGCGTCAGCCGCGTCCAGGACGCGCTCGGGCGCCGCCTGATCCTGGAAAATGTCTCCACCTACGCCCTGCCGGCCACCGACATGAGCGAGGCCGACTTTGTCCGTGCCGTGCTCGAGCGCGCCGACTGCGAGCTGCTGCTCGACATCAACAACGTCTACGTCAACAGCATCAATCACGGCTTCGACGCCGAGACCTATCTCGACAGCCTGCCCGGCGAGCGCATCCGCTACCTGCACATCGCCGGACACTACGTGGAAGCCGAGGACCTGCGCATCGACACCCACGGCGACGATGTCTGCGATCCGGTCTGGGCCCTGCTGGACAGCGCCTACCGGCGCTTTGGCGTACGCCCCACGTTGCTCGAGCGCGACTTCAACATCCCGCCGCTGCCCGAGCTGCTGCTGGAGGTGACGCGCATTCGCCAGGCCCAGACACGGGCGACCCGTCATGACTGAGTCACTGGCCGAGCTGCAGCGGACATTCACGGCCTGGCTGCGGCGCCCCGGACAGGCGCCGGCGCCGGCAGGCATCGAGGCGCGCCGGCTCGCCATCTACCGCGACCTGCTGTTCAACAACGTGATGACCTTCGTCGACAGCGCCTTTCCCGTCGCGCTGGCGCTGCTGCCGGCAGCGCTGACGGCACGCCTGAAACAGGAATTCTTCGCCAATCACGCCTGCCAATCGCCGTATTTCACCGACATATCGCTGCATTTCCGGGAATATGTCGAGAGTCTGGACTGGCCCGAACTGACCCGGGCGCCATGGCTCACCGAACTGCTGCACTACGAATGGGTGGAGCTGGCAGCCGACATCAGTCCCGCCCCGCCCTCGGACACGACCGGCCAGCGCATGCTCGCTGCGGACGACCTGGACGAGGGCCGCCAGCCTGACCTGCGGCTGGCGGCACCGACCTGGGCACTGGCCTACCACTGGCCGGTGCAGCGCTGGCGGCGCGACACCGATCCGTCCAGTCTGGCACCGGAGGACAGCTGCCTGGTGCTGTGGCGGGATGCCGACGAGCAAGTCCAGGTGCTGACCGTGGAACCGCTGGCCGCCTGGCTGGTCGAGCAGCTGACCAGCGCCCGTGCCGGCACCGGTCCGTGTCCGGCAGCGCTGGCCGGACAACTCTGCGCCCTCACGCCGGGACTGGACATGGCCACCGCCGAGACGGCCTGTCGACGTCTGCTGCAAGGCCTGCTGCGGTCCGGCCTGCCGCTCCGCACGGGCACCTGAACACGGCCGCCTGGACATCGCCGCCCGGGCATCAGGCGACGCTCACCCTGCGCGACCACTGGACAGAACGCGGCCGGCACGCTGCAATGCCGCCATGCCTGAACTTCCTGAAGTCGAAACCACCCGCCGCGGCATCGCGCCGCACCTTGAAGGTCGTCGCATTGCCAGCCTGCAAGTGCGCGAGTCGCGCCTGCGCTGGCCGGTGCCCGACGATCTGCCGGCACGCCTGGCCGGCCAGCGCATCGCGCGCATCGACCGGCGCGGCAAATACCTGCTCATGGTAGTCGATGACGGCCAGGTGCTCTGGCATCTGGGCATGTCGGGCAGCCTGCGCCTGACCGGCGCAGACGCGCCTCGCAAGACGCACGACCATCTGGTGCTGAAGCTGACCGAGCCCGATGGCAGGCCGGCAGCGCTGGAGCTGCGCTTCCACGATCCGCGCCGCTTCGGCTGCTGCCTGTGGCTGGAGGGTCCGGCCGACGCCCACCCGCTGCTGCGCGACCTGGGCCCGGAGCCGCTGTCGGAGACATTCACCGATGAACATCTGTTTCGTCTGAGCCGGGGCCGCCGGACACCCGTGAAATCCTTTCTGATGGACAGCCATGTCGTGGTCGGCGTGGGCAACATCTACGCCAACGAGGCGCTGTTCCGGGTCGGCATCCACCCGCTGCGCGACGCCGGACGCATCAGCGCGACCCGCTATGCCGCGCTGTCACAGGCCGTGCGCGACATCCTCGGCCATGCCGTGCAGCGTGGCGGCACCACCCTGCGCGACTTCGTCAACGGTCATGGCGAACCCGGCTATTTCCAGCAGGAGCTGGATGTCTACGGACGCGCCGGCCAACCCTGCCGACGCTGCGCGAAAGCGCTCACGGAGGTGCGCCTGAGCGCGCGCAGCACCGTGTACTGCACGCACTGCCAGCGCTGAGCGTCACAGGCTGAGCTGGTTGCGGCCCTCGCGCAGGCTGACGCGGCGACCGTCGCTGAGACTGAGCACGGCGGCCCCGTCGCTGACGACATCGATGACCAGCGAGCGGTCACGCAGACAGGTCGCCGTCACGTCCACCACGGCCGCGGAAACATTGCGCAGGCTGCCGCTCAGTCTGGCGGCAGGGGCCAGCGGCGTGCTGCCGGTGATCAGGCGCTGCAGGGCCACCCAGGGCACCGGATCCGCGCCGGCATCCTGGCCATCGGCGAAGACCGGCTCGCGCCCGCCACACCCCGGTGCCGACAGATCGGCCTCGGCCTCGCCGCCGGAGCGCGAACGCAGACCGGACAGCCAGTAGGCGCGGTCGTGCACAATGGCGTATTCCGGGTAGTCGAAACGCGGATCGAAGCGGTAGGTCACCCGCGCCGGCGCACGCACCCGGCGCCAGTCGGCACTGGCGGCCGCTTCCTTGCGCCAGTCATCCAGCGCCATGAAGGTCAGGTGCTCCGAGACCGGGTGCAGATAGAGCCGGAACGGCACGCCGGCGGCCTGCAGGCGCTGCCCCAGCGCCAGCGCCTGATTGACCTGGACCAGCTCGTCCGCACCGCTGTACAGGTTGGCGCTCGGCAGATGACGGAAGTTGCCCACGTAGTTCAGCACGTTCTCGTAGGACGACGATGCCGTGATGGATCCTGCCGTCTGCGACAGCAGCGGCGTCAGCACGCTGTCCTTGAGCAGGGTCAGGCCGGCATCCAGCGGCGTGCCGGTATCCGGCGCATTGGTCAGACTGCCCGTGAAGCCCACCCAGTTGACGATGCCGGCGAAGCGGTCGGGATAGGCCGCCGCCAGGTGCATGGCGCCAAAGCCGCCCATGGAATAACCGGACGAGATCACGTGCTCGGGGTCGATGCGGTAGCGGCGCTGGATGTCGTCCATCACGTCCAGCACGTCGCGCTCCGACAGACCGCTGTAGAAGCCGTAGGGACCACGCCCCAGCGGGGCAACGAGAATGCGGCCCTGGGCGTCGCCAAAGCGCGCCTGCATGTTGGCCTGGTTGATCTGGCTGGCGTGATTGGCCTCGCAGCCGTGCATGACCACCTGCAGGCCGCGCGCAGACGCGCTCGCCGTGGTGCCGGCCGGCGGTACGTAGACCCCGTAGGGCTGGTACTTGCCGAGGAAGGCGAAGGACTGCTCGCAGAAGCCCTGGCTGGTGCCGTCACGACCCGGCACGCCGGTCAGCGCAACACCCTCGCCGAGGCTGTAGGCCGAGGTGTAGACACGCTGATGGAAGCCGACAGGCAGCGGCGCGGCCCGTGTCACGCGGTTGCGCAGGTCGGCCACGCGGACCTCGGCGGCAAAGGCGGAGATGTCACCCGCAGCGAGCGCGGCCGCCTGGCGATCCTCCCACCAGTTGCCGGCGGTGAGCTGGTTGGCAGCACCGTCCGCACGCGCCTGCTCGTCCGTGCCCCGGAAGGCGACGTTCATCACCGTGCCATCCTTCTGCGCCACCACGGCCTGCACACGCCAGACCGTACCGGCGGGAACCGGCAGTCGCAGCTGCAGACGGTTGCGCTGCGGATCGCCACTGGACGCTACCCGCAACACCTCCCAGCCGCGGCTGGCAACACGCAGCGGCGACCAGGCTCCGCCGCCGGTGGCGGGGTTGTTGTCGGTGTCGATGGCGATGCCGAGGCGGGCGTCATCGGCATTGAACAGCGTGTTGAGCTCGGCGGTGGCGACCAGCTCGCTGCCGACGATGGCCAGATCCAGACGCACCAGGTCGGCGGTGTTCTGCAGACCGGCCGGGTAGGCGACATCGCCCGCGGTCGGGGACAGCAGGCCGGGGTTGGTGGCCAGCGGGTTGCCGCGCAGACCGGCCCGGGTAAACAGGTTGGTGACCAGGCCGTTGTCTGCCCCGTAGTCGTCGTAGACATAGTCGCGGTAGATCAGGGTACCCTCGCAGAGCTCGACGCTGCCCGCCACCCAGGCGCTGCGGTTGCAGGGGTCGTCACGCGCGATGTCCGGGGCCGGCGGGGTCACGCCGGGCGAGCCGATGTCGTCCTCGCTGCCACAGGCAGCAAGCAGGGTGCACAGCAGGAGTGTTCCGATGCGGAGAGTGGCCATGAATCTGCCCGTCTGTCTTGTTGTTGTCGAGGGTCGGGTCGCTGGCTGTCGACCTTTCGTGGTTTGAGTGTACCATCGGACACTTCCTGCGCGGATGCTACAAGGAACCTGCATGCATACCCGAGTCATCTACCCCGGCACCTTCGACCCCATCACCAACGGCCACAAGGACCTGGTGGAGCGTGCCTCGCGCCTGTTCGGCGAGGTCATCGTCGCCATCGCCGCCAGCGAGAAGAAGAAGCCCCTGTTCAGCCTCGACGAACGTGTCGCGCTGGCCTCGGAAGTGCTCGCGCACCTGCCCAACGTGCGCGTGGTCGGCTTTGACAAGCTGCTCTCGTTCTTCGTCCGCGACATGGGTGGCAACGTGGTGCTGCGCGGCCTGCGCGCGGTGTCCGACTTCGAGTACGAATTCCAGCTCGCCAACATGAACCGCCAGCTCAACAGCGAGTTCGAGACCGTGTTCCTGACCCCGTCCGAGCACCTGTCCTTCATTTCCTCCAGTCTGGTGCGCGAGATCGCCATTCTCGGCGGCGATGTGCGCCAGTTCGTGGCACCGGAAGTGGCCGAGGCCTTCGTGCGCCGCCTGGGCCACGCGCCCCGACAGACCTGACACGGCCGTGAGTTCCCGCCCATGACCCTGAAGATCACCGACGAATGCATCAACTGCGATGTCTGCGAACCGGTGTGTCCGAACCAGGCCATCTTCATGGGCGAGACCATCTACGAGATCGATCCGTCACGCTGCACCGAATGCGTCGGGCACTTCGACACCCCGCAGTGCGTGACGCTGTGCCCGGTCGACTGCATTCCGGTGGACGATACGCGCCCGGAAACCCGTGACCAGCTGCTGCGCAAGTACGAGCAGCTGACACGCGCTGCCGGCAAGTCACTGGCCATCGCCCTGCTCGGTCTGTCCAGCCTGTTCGGCAGCCTGACCCTGCCGGCCCTGCTGCTGCCCGCGTCGGCAGAGGCCGCCATGGCCCACGCCGCACCCCGGCCAGGCTGGCTGCAACGCGGCAAGGCCTCCTTCTACGCCAGCCATTTCGCCGGCAAGCGCACCGCCAGCGGCGAACACCATGACCCGGACGAACTCACCGCTGCCCACCGCACCCTGCCCTTCGGCACCCGCGTGCGAGTCACCAATCCGCGCAACGGGCGCAGCGTCGTGGTCACCATCAACGATCGCGGCCCCTTCCACGGCAAGCGCATCATCGATGTGTCACGCGCAGCCGCCCGCAAGCTGGGCCTGATCAAGGCAGGGGTCGGCGACGTCACCCTGTCGCACCCGGACAGCCGCCAGCCGCACTGAACCACTGACAGCAAAAAGCCGCGCCCCCGTCTCCGGATGGCGCGGCTTGCGCATTGCCGCCCCGGCTTACTTGCCCAGGAACAGCTTGTCGATCAGGTTGTGCACGGTGCGATTGAACGGCGGCAGGATGTAGCGTACGGAGTAGAACTTCGGACGCGCCAGCACTGCCTTCATGTTCGAGTAGGTCTCGAAACCTTCCTTGGCATGGTAGCGACCCATGCCGGACGGGCCGACACCACCAAAGGGCAGGTCATCGACACCGACATGCGTGACCACGTCATTGATGCCGACACCGCCGGAATGGGTGTGGGTGATGACGTATTCGGCGCGCGCCTCGTCGTAGTCGAAGTAGTACAGGGCGAGCGGACGCGGACGCGCGTTGACGAACTCGATGGCCTGCGACAGCGACTCGACCTCGAGAATCGGCAGGATCGGGCCGAAGATCTCGTTCTGCATGATCAGCATGTCCGGGGTGGCACCGATGACCAGTGTCGGCGGAATCTTGCGGGTGTTCTCGAAGCGCTCGTTGGCCGGATTGATCTCGATCACGCGCGCGCCCTGGGCACGGGCATCGTCGAGGTAGGACTGGATGCGCGTGTACTGCTTGTCGTTGACGATGCTGGTGTAGTCGGCATTGGTCAGCAGCGACGGGTACATCTTGCTGATCTGCGCGGTGATGGCGATCACGAAGGCATCGGTCTTGCCACGCGGCATCAGCAGATAGTCCGGAGCCACGCAGGTCTGACCGGCGTTCCAGCACTTGCCGAAGGCGATGCGCTCGGCGGCATCGGCAATCGGGTAGGACTCATGCACGATGGCCGGCGACTTGCCGCCCAGCTCCAGCAGAACCGGTGTCAGGTTGCTGGCGGCGTTCTGCATGATGGTGCGGCCGACATTGGTCGAGCCGGTGAAGGTGATCTGGTCGAACGGCAGGTGGCTGAAGGCCTCGGAGACTTCGCCCTTGCCCGTGATCACGGCCACGCAATCCTCGCTGAAGGCTTCGGCGAGCATGCGCTTCAGGGTCTCGCCCAGGCGCGGGGTGAAGCTGGAGGTCTTGATCATGACGCGGTTGCCGGCGCTGAGCGCGCCAACCAGCGGGCCCAGGGCCAGGAAGATCGGGTAGTTCCAGGGCACCACGACACCCACCACGCCCAGCGGCTGCGGCACCACGCGCGCACTCGCCGGGGTCGCCAGCAGACCGGAGTGACGGCGCTGCGGCTTCATCCAGCCGACCAGGTTCTTGCTGGAGTACTTCACCGCTTCCAGCGAGGTCAGCACTTCGGCGATCTTGGTCTCGGTCTTGGAGCGGTGGCCGAAATCCTGGCTGACGGCGTCGCAGAGATCATCCTGGAACTTGAGAATGACATCCTTGAGGCGGCGCAGATTGGCCAGACGCTCGTTCGACGACGGCATCGGGCGCAGGGCATAGGCGGCCTGCTGCGACTGGAAGATGCGCTGCATGTCAGCGACCTGGGGATTCTGTGCAGCGAGCTGGGAAATGTACGCAACCATGTTGACCTCGACCATGAAAGCCGGCTGAAAAGTGGCCGGATACCTTGTGCGCCCTTTTTAGAGCATTTACTCTAGGCCGTCAATCCATGCATGACCAATGGCAAACGGACACCCAGTGAAGACACGCGACCGCATCCTGCTCAAGAGCCTGTCCCTGTTCAACGAACAGGGCGAGCGCCTGGTCACGACCAACCACATTGCCGCCGCCCTCAACATGAGCCCCGGCAATCTGTATTACCACTTCGCCAACAAGGAGGCGATCATCTTCGAGCTGTTCGGTCAGTACGTCCGTCTGATGCAGGAGCAGCTCACCCTGCCCGACGACCGGCCGATCAGCCAGCCCGACAAGATCGCCCTGTTCGAGGCCGTGCTGTCCCTGCTCTGGCAGTACCGGTTCCTGCACCGCGACATGACCCATCTGCTGTCCGAGAACGACTCCCTGCGCGACAGCTACCGGCTGTTCGCGCACGGCGTGCAGCAGGGTCTGCGCCGCGTCTATCAGCGCCTCAGCGAGTCGGGATTGTTCGAGGCCAGTGACGAGGACGTGGATGCCCTCATCATCAACATCTGGATCGTTGCCACCAGCTGGAGCAACTTCCTCGCCAGCACGGGCTTTTTCGGCTCCGACGGCACCCTGACCGAGGACCTCATGCGCCGGGGCATCTACCAGGTCATCTGCCTGGAGGCGCCCTACCTGCGTGGCGAGGCCGCACGCGGGCTGGGCGACCTCAAGGCCAGTTACAGCAACGGCTTGCGGGGCTGAGCCTGGGTCTGGTCAAAGCGCTTGAGCATGACCTGGAGAAAGTCCGGGATGCGCGACTCCAGGTAATAGATGGGCTCGCGCCAGGACGGCCCGGCCGAGACAAAGCCGACATGACCGCCGCGCTGGGACAGCTCGAAGTAGACATGAGGCGACAGCTCGCGCCGCTTGGGCGTGCTGTCCTCGCTCAGGAAGGGATCATCGGCAGCCTGCAGCACCAGCGTCGGCACCTCGATGCGCGACAGTGACTGACGCGGGCTGCAGCGGTCGTAGTAGTCCTGGGCGCTGTCGAAGCCGTGCAGGCGCGCCATCAGGATCTCGTCATAGTGACGGAACGAGGTGAATGGCCCCGGTGCCAGACACTGGCGGATGAACGCCGCCGTTTCCACGTCGCCGAGCGTCGCCAGCCGCTTGGCCTTGGCCTGCCAGGTCTTGTAGAGCTCGCCCAGCAGGTGCTTGCGGTACAGGCGCGACAGGCCCTGGTCCAGCCGGTCGGCGCAATCGCCCAGTGACAGCGGCACCGACACCGTGGCGGCGGCAAACAGCTGCGCCGGTATGGCCTCGCGCACCAGGCAATTGAGGGTGATGGCACCACCCAGCGAATAGCCGACCACGGCCACCGGAACACCCGGGTAGCGCTCGCAGACTGTGTACAGCACGTCCGCCAGGTCATCATGGGCACCGGCATGGTAGGCGCGCGGCGTGTCATTGGGCTGGCCCGTGGCGGCGCGGCAGTTCATCGCCACGCTGGCCCAGCCGAGACGGTCGAGCGCGTGCTGCAGACCGACCACGTAGGGCGAGCGGCTGCTGCCGGTGAGGCCGTGCACGATGATCACCAGCGGCTTGCCGGACTCGGCCCAGCGCTTGGGCAGGCGCCAGTCCAGGCACAGCCAGTCGCCGTCATGCAGCGCCAGACGCTCGCGCACCCTGGGCAGCGAGCGCAGACGACGCAGCAACGCCGGATACAGCGTCTGCAGATGGCCGTTGCTCAACCACCACGCCGGCTGGAACACCCCGCGGGTCATGCCGGGGGTAAACCGGGGCTCACTCAACATCCTGCGCATCCTCTACCTCTCCGTGAAACAACAGCGCGTGCACCAGACCGGCACGGGTCTGGCGATGCAGACGCCAGCCCGGCGGCAGCACCAGCGTGTCCGGTGCCTGCTCGGTTTCCACGTACAGCCACTGGTCAGGCACCAGCCAGCCGCGATCATGCAGCAAGGCGATGGCCTGGTTGGGCAGATTCTGATGAAAGGGCGGATCCAGCAGAACAATGCCATAGGGCACGGCCGGAGCCGGTGCGCGCGCCAGCCAGCGCAGGCTGTCCTCGCAGATCACCGAGCAGCCGTCCGCCTGCAGATCGCTGGCCGCCTGACGCAGACTGGCCGCCTGCCGGGCATCACGCTCGAGCAGGGTCAGGCTGGCCGCCCCGCGCGACAGCGCCTCGAAACCCAGCGCGCCACTGCCGGCGAAGAGATCCAGGACATGCCGGCCGGGCACCTCGAACTGCAGCCAATTGTACAGCGTCTCGCGCACCCGGTCCGGGGTCGGTCGCAAGCCCTGCACATCCTGGAAGCGCAGACGCCGGCTGCGCCAGCGGCCGCCAATGATGCGCAGCTCGCGGGTACCGCCACGACTCATGGCGCCACCGCCTCGCGCGCTGCGGCGGCTTCGGCAGCCGGCGCGCGCACCGGACGGCTCTCGGCGGTCGCCGGTGCCGGACCGACCGTCACCACCAGCATGCGGTCGGGGTGCAGGCGCCGCGACACGGCATCACGCACCTGCTCCGGGGTGACGGCAGCCAGGCGGCTCAGGTACTGGTCCAGATAGTCGCCAGGCAGTCCGTAGAAGGCCATCAGGCCGAGATAGGAGGCCAGCTGGTCGTTGCTGGCCAGATACCGCGGGAAGGACTGCATCAGGTTCTGCTTGGCCCGCGCCACCTCGGCAGCAGCAGGCCCCTCCTGCACGAAGCGCCGGAGCAGGGACTGGGTCAGCTCAAGCGCGGCCTCGGCCTGATCGGCGCGCGTCGAGAAGGCGATCTGGAACGGTCCCGCCTCGCGCATCAGGGCAAACTGGCTGGATACCCCGTAGGTGAGTCCGCGCTTTTCACGCAGCTCGCGCATCAGCAAGGTGCCGAAGCCGCTGCCGCCGAGCAGCTCGTTGGCCACCGTGAGGGCGTAGTAGTCGGGATCCTGGCGGCTGATGCCGACCTCGCCGAGAATCACGTGCACCTGCTGCGAGGCAAAGTTCTCGTGATGCCGGATCGCCTTGGTCAATGCCGGCACCGGTGGCAGCGCGGGCGCAGGCTGACCTGCCGGCAGCTGCACGGACACCTGCCGTGCCAGCACCTCGGCGTCGGCCAGCGGCAGATCGCCGACCAGCACCAGAACCGCGTTCTGGCGACTGAAATAGCGGCGATGGAACGCGCGAATGTCCTCGATGCGCATGCGCTCGATGGCGGCGGCCAGCCCGCCCGGCGGGTTGGCGTAGGGGTGGTCCCCGTAGAGCTTCTGGAAGAACAGCAGACCTGCCCGCCCGGCCGGCGACTGCTGACGCTGGCGCTGGCCGATGCGCATGGACTCCTGCTGACGCAGCCAGTCCTGCTCGGTCAATGCCGGCCGGGACGCCACCTCGGCCAGCAGCGCCATCGCCGCGTCTCGCACGCCCGGCTCGCTGAGCACGCGCAGCTGCAGCATGGCCATGTCCCGGAAGGAGCTGGCCGAGAATACGGCACCGAGCTGCTCGAAACCTTCGGCCACCGCCTGCGCATCACGCACCTCGGTACCTTCATCCAGCAGCGATGTCAGCGCCGTGGCCAGTCCCGGCTGACTGCCGTCGCGTGCCGCGCCGGCATCGTAGATCAGGCGCGCATCAAGCATGGGCAGCTGTGGCGTGTGCAGCCAGGCCACCCGCAAACCGTCCTCGGTCACCCACTGGCGCAACGGCACATGCACCGACGCCGGCTGCAAGCGCCGCTGCAGCAGGGGCTTTGCCGCCTCCACACGGGTCAGCGACAGCAGCGGCCCGGAGCTGACCGGAGCATCTGCCACGCTGGCCGGCGCCGGCCAGGGCAGGCTGATCATGAGTGCCGACAGCAGCACCCGCCAGTGACGCATCATGGCTGCTCTCCTTCCGGCGCGGATGCAACGGATGCCTGCGGTGTCAGCAGCACGGACGTCATGCGCGCCGGCACGGCATAGCGACGCGCGACATCGCGTACCTGCTCCGGCGTGACCTCGCGCAAGCGGGCCGGATAGGTCACCGGCGTGTCCAGGCGCAGGCCATGCGAGGCCAGTTGGCCATACAGCCGCGCCTGATCGGCGACCCGGTCACGCGCAAAAATGTCGCTTGCCATGACGTTGGCCAGAACACGGCGGATTTCCTCGGGGCTGACCAGCTCGTTCTGCAGCAGGGAGATCTCGCCCAGCAAGGCATCGCGCACCGCCTCCAGCGCCTGGCCCTCGCCCGGCACCGCCGTCAAGGTGAACAGGGTGTCGCCACGCGCCAGCACGTCATAGCCGGACCGGATGGCCGCCGCCTTGCCCGTGCGCACCACGCGCTGCTCCAGGCGGGAGCTCAGGCCTTCGTCAAGTACGCCCGCCAGCACCCGCAATGCCGGCACATCCGCCGCGCCGACGCGACTGCTCAGCGACGGCCAGTTGAAGCCCAGATACAGCGTCGGCACCTTGCCCGGCAGGCTCAGCCGCAGCTGGCGCTCGCCCGGTTCGGGCAGCTCCTCGACCGGCACCCGTGACGGCAGCACGCGCGCACGCAGCTGGCCGAACGCCTTTTCAGCCTCGGCGCGCACGGCATCGACCGTGACCGCGCCTGCCACCACCAGCACGGCATTGTTGGGGGCATACCAGCGCTGGTACCAGTCACGGGCATCGGCCAGGGTCAGACGCTCGAGATCACGCATCCAGCCGATGATCGGGGTGCGCGAGGGGCTGCTGGGATAGGCCATGGCCTTGAAACGCTCGTAGGCCAGCGCCTGCGGATTGTCGTCGGTGCGCAGGCGACGCTCTTCCATGACCACCTGCAGCTCGCTGAGGAACTGGCGCTCGTCGAAGCGCAGCCCCTGCATGCGATCCGCCTCCAGCGCCAGCGCAAGCGCGAGCCGGTCAGCGAGGTGATCCTGGTAATAGACGGTCTGGTCATCACTGGTGAAGGCGTTGTCATCACCGCCGAAATGCGCCACCAGACGGGAAAACTCGCCGACGGGAACGCGTGCCGTGCCCTTGAACATCAGGTGCTCGAGGACATGGGACAGACCGGTCTTGCCGACCGGCTCGTCGCTGGAGCCGACGCCGTACCAGACCTGGGTGGCAAGCACCGGGGCGCGATCGTCAACCAGCACGATGACACGCAGGCCGTTGGCCAGGGTGAACTCGACCGGGGCAACCGCTGGAGCGGGCGCAGCCGCTGAACGATCCGCCGGCGCCGGCGCCCCGGCAGCGAACACGCTGCCTGTCGACAGCACGACTGCCAGCAGCAGCAGGCCATGCCGCAGCCCGGCACACGCACCCCGCCTGCCAGCCATCATCCTGCCCTGTCGCCCCATGCCCATCCCCTTCGCAATCCTGACTGAGCAAGCTAACTGCTGTTCTGCCGGCGCGTTGACAAGGGTGGTAGCATAGCGCATCCCGCAGGGGCCGCCATGGGCCCCGCCAGCCGCGAGCAGAACCCGGAATGACGATGGCAGAAGACACCACCAGCGACAGTGGCACGGGCGGCTTTCTCAGCCGCATGAAAACCGGTCTCAGCAAGACCCGCAAATCCTTCAGTGCCGGCATGGCCACCCTGCTCATCGGCGCCAAGGAAATCGATGACGAGCTGCTCGAGGACATCGAGACCCAGCTGCTGGTCGCCGATGTCGGCGTGGATGCCACCCGGCGCGTCGTCGACGCCCTCACCGAGCGCGTTTCGCGCCAGGAGCTGCTGCACTCGCACGCCCTCTACGAGTCGTTGCAGAAGGAGCTGTCGGAGCTTCTGGCACCACGCCAGGAGCCGCTGATCATCAACAGCATGCACCGCCCCTTCGTGATCCTGGTGGTGGGCGTCAACGGCGTCGGCAAGACCACCACCATCGGTAAACTGGCACGACGTCTGCAGCGTGAAGGCAAATCGGTGATGCTGGCGGCCGGCGACACCTTCCGCGCCGCCGCCGTCGAGCAGCTGCAGGTCTGGGGCGAACGCAACAACGTGCCGGTGGTGGCGCAAGGCACCGGTGCCGACTCCGCCTCGGTGCTCTTCGATGCCTTCCAGAGCGCCAGGGCGCGTGGCATCGACGTGCTCATCGCCGACACGGCCGGCCGTCTGCACAACAAGAATCACCTCATGGACGAGCTCAGCAAGGTGGTGCGCGTGCTGCAGAAGATCGATCCGCACGCGCCGCACGAAGTCATGCTGGTGGTTGATGGCGGCACCGGCCAGAATGCGCTCAACCAGGTGCGTGACTTCGACCAGGCGGTGAAGCTCACCGGCCTGGTGGTGACCAAGCTGGATGGCACCGCCAAGGGTGGCGTGCTGTTCAATATCGCGACCCGCACCCATCTGCCGATACGCTACATCGGCGTGGGTGAAGGCGTGGATGATCTGCGACCCTTCGTCGCATCGGAATTCGTGGAAGCCCTGTTCGACGAAACGCGCTGAGCGCGCGCGTCCGGGCCCCAAGGGAGAACTGCATGATTCGTTTTGAATCCGTCAGCAAGCGTTATGGCTCGCAATTCGAGGCCTTGCGTGACGTGAACTTTGAACTGCCCACCGGCGAGATGGCCTTCCTCACCGGCCACTCGGGTGCCGGCAAGTCCACCCTGCTCAAGCTCATCATGCTGATCGAGCGCCCGAGCAGCGGCCGCGTCATCGTCAACGACCGTGACCACGGCCAGCTCAAGGGGCGCCAGATCGCCCTCGCCCGCCGTGACATCGGCATGGTCTACCAGGACCACAACCTGCTCGACGACCGCAGCGTGTTCGACAACGTCGCGCTGCCGCTGGTGATTGCCGGCATGCCGCCGCGCGACATCCCCAACCGGGTCCATGCCGCGCTGGATCTGGTCGGCCTCAAGCACCGTGCCAAGGCCATCCCGCACGAACTCTCCGGCGGCGAACAGCAGCGCGTCGGCATCGCTCGCGCCGTGGTCGGCAAGCCGTCGGTCATTCTGGCCGATGAACCCACCGGCAACCTCGACCCGCAACTCGCGGTGGAAGTCATGAACATTTTCGAAGACCTGTCCCGCGTTGGCGTCAGCATTCTCGTCGCCACCCATGATCTGTCCATGATTGCCCGCTTCCGCCATCGCCTGCTCACCCTCAAGGCCGGACAGCTGGTCTCCGATGCGGAGGTGACGGCATGAACGCTCCTGTCGCCGCTCGCGGTGCCGCGCGCCAGCGCCGAACCTTTTCCGCCACGCTGCATCACTGGCTGATGCACCATCGCCGAGAAGCTGGGCAGAGCTTTGTGCGCCTGGCGCGCGCACCGTTCTCGACCCTGATGACCGTGATGGTGATGACCATCGCCCTGAGCATGCCGCTGGCCCTGGGCCTGCTGCTCAAGGACGCCCGCGAAGCCGCCAGTGACTGGGATGGCGATGCCCGCCTGTCCATCTACCTGAACGAGAAGGTGACGCCCGAAGTTCAGCAGACGCTGGTGGCCAAGGCCGAACAGCTGCGCGGTGTCGACGAGGTTCGCCTGATCACGCCGGAGATCGCGCTGGAGGAATTCAAGCAGCAGTCCGGCTACGGCCCGGCGCTGGAGCAGCTGGACAGCAATCCGCTGCCGGCCGTTCTTGAGATCTTCCCGAAAGACACCACCGACAGCGTCGCCATGAGCAATCTGCGTGACCAGCTGGCGCAGTGGCCGGAAGTCGAGCTGGCCGAGGTCGACATTGCCTGGGTGCAGCGCCTGCGCACCCTGCTGGATCTTGGCGAACGCCTGCTCTGGGCCATTGGTGGCGCCCTGCTGCTGGGCGCCCTGCTGGTGGTCGGCAACACCATCCGCCTCAGTATCGAGTCGCGCCGCGACGAGATCCGGGTGATCTCCCTGCTGGGCGGCACCCATGGCTTCGTGCGCCGGCCCTTCATCTACATGGGCGTCTGGTGCGGCTTCAGCGCAGGCATCTTCACGCTGATCTCGGTCAGTGTCGTGGTGGCTTGGCTGAACACCCCGGTCATGGCCATGGCCCGTCTCTACGGCAGCCAGTTCAGCCTGAGCTACCCCGATGTCGCCGCCGGTGCCGGCGTGATCCTGGTGGCCAGCCTGCTCGGCTTCCTGGGCGCCTGGGTGGCGGTCGGCCGCCATCTGCGCGAGCTGGAGCCGTGAACCGGATTCACCCTGTGGACAAGTCAACCGGCCGCCCTATCGCGCGTTGGCTGGAAACATGCTAGAACACCGCTCCCGCAGGGCGTCAGCCAGAGGCCACCGCCCTGCGCCGGTGCTATCATGAAAGAGTGACATCAAGCATTTCGACTAGCGTCGATGGAGGCACAAGACGATGAGTGACTGCCAGGCCTTGCAGCCTCTTGCAGTGACTGTTCCCGGCGTCAACCTGGGCTCGTACATTCAAGCCGTCAACAGCGTGGCCGTGCTCACGGCGGATGAGGAGCGCTCGCTCGCCGAACGCTTCCACCGCGACGAGGACCTCGATGCCGCCCGCCAGCTGGTGCTCGCGCACCTGCGCTTCGTGGTGCACATCGCCAAAGGCTATTCCGGCTACGGCCTGCCCCAGGCCGACCTTATCCAGGAAGGCAACATCGGCCTGATGAAGGCCGTGAAGCGTTTCGACCCGAGCATGGGCGTGCGCCTGGTTTCCTTTGCCGTGCACTGGATCAAGGCCGAGATCCACGAATACGTGATCAAGAACTGGCGCATCGTCAAGATCGCCACCACCAAGGCGCAGCGCAAGCTGTTCTTCAACCTGCGCTCGCTGAAGAAGGGCAGCCACAGTCTGACCCAGGCCGAAGCCGCCGCCATCGCCGAAGACCTCAACGTCAGCACCCGCGACGTGCTCGAGATGGAAGGTCGCCTGCTGTCCTACGATGCGGCACTGGACGGCTCGCCGGACGACGATGACGAACGCAGCAGCCAGGCGCCCATCCACTATCTGGAAGATCGCCGCTACGACCCGGCCGAGCAGCTTGAGGCCGCCGACTGGGAAGAGAACAGCACCTCGCGCCTGATGGCCGCCATGGGCGCACTGGATGCCCGCAGCCAGGCCATCCTGTCGCGGCGCTGGCTGGCCGAGGAAAAGGCCACGCTGCATGAGCTGGCCGCCGAGTACGGCGTCTCTGCCGAGCGCATCCGCCAGCTCGAGAAGAACGCCATGGACAAGATCCGCAGCGCGTTGCTGACCGCATGAACTGGGCCAGCCTGGCCGCGCTCAACCTGACGCTGGCAGTGATCACCGGCGCCTTCGGCGCACACGCGCTGAAGGTACGGCTGGCTGCCGAACAGCTGGCCTGGTGGCATACCGCTGTTGAGTATCACTTCATTCACGCCCTGGGTCTGCTCGCCATCGGCGTACTGGTGCGCAGCTGGCCGCTCAGTGCCAGCCCCGTGCCTGCCGGACTGGGCAGCAGTGCCCTCTGGCTGCAGATCGGGATTCTCATTTTCTCCGGCTCGCTCTATGCCATGGCGCTGGGCGCACCGCGCTGGTTCGGCGCCATCACCCCGCTGGGCGGACTGGCACTGATTGCCGGCTGGCTTTGGCTGGCCTGGACACTGGCACGGAACTGAGCATGAACATCCGCGTCAACGGCGACACCCTGACCCTGCCCGACAGCAGCACCCTGGCCGACCTGATCAGCCTTCAGGGTCTGGGCGGGCGCCGCATCGCCATCGAGCGCAACGGCGAGATCGTGCCGCGCAGCCAGCATGCCAGCTGCCTTCTGGCTGACGGTGACCAGCTCGAGATCGTCCACGCCATCGGCGGCGGCTGAGCATGGGCGCGGAGCTGCTGTCTCCCGACCTGTGGATCCCCCTGCTGTGCTGGCTCGGCGCCCTGCTGCTGGTCATCCTCGGTTTTGTCGGCATGGTGGTGCCGGCTCTGCCCGGCCCGCTGCTGGTGCTGGGCGGCCTGATGCTCGCCGCCTGGGCGGATGACTTCGGCCGGGTTGGCTGGGTCACCTTGCTGATCCTGCCCGGACTGGCGCTGCTGGCGATGGTGCTGGACGTGATCGCAGGCGCGCTGGGCGCAAAACGCTATGGCGCCTCGCGCGCAGCCATCACCGGGTCGCTGATCGGCGCCGTGGTCGGCATCTTCTTCGGTCCGCTCGGACTGCTGCTCGGCCCCTTTGCCGGCGCCGTCGCGGGCGAGCTGCTCAGCGGTCGCGGCGCCAGTCAGGCCGGCTTTTCCGGCTGGGGCGCCACGCTGGGCATGCTGCTTGGCACGGTGGCCAAGATCGCCCTGGGCGCAATGATGTTGGGAGTGTTCGCCGTGGCCTGGCTGGCCGGCTGAATCAGGTGCCGGGGCCGGCACCCACCCTGTCCAGCAGCACGCCCAGGCTCTCCGGCCGCTCCAGCAGATCGGCGGGCAAGGTCAGCTCCGCCAGGTCGGCATAGGCCTGCTCACGGGCTTCCAGCAACAGCGGATAGCAACGCCTTCTGGCATCGGACACGGACTCGCCAGGCCGTGGCTGCCAGGCATCACCCCAGATCAGCGGCTTGGGTTCGGCCAGATAGCGCGCGTACAGCTGCTCGCGCTGTGCCGGCGTGGCTTGCAGATGGATGACGCAGGTCTGCCGGCGCAACGCCTGCAAGACATCGGCACCGGCATGGATGACGCTGCCACCGGTGTCGATCACGCAGGGCGTGCCGGCATCCCTGGCCTGCAGCCGCGCCAGCACCTGGCGCATCACCTCGCGCTCCGCAGCCAGCAAGCGGGCGCTGTTATGCGGATAGCAGGCATCTCCCGGCTGACCCAGCCAGGTCGCGAGCCGGCGCAGGTCGGGGGCCTCGTCCTGCTGCGGAAACAGCCGCGAGGCAAGCAGCTGATCACAATCGATGACCTCGGCCGCGCAGGCGTCGCGCAAGCGGGCAGCCCAGCCGGACTTGCCGATGTTGGACATGCCGATCAGGCACAGCGGACGTGACCATGGATCTGCGGGCGGGCGGCCATCGCGCGTGGCGGGCACGGCTCAGAGACCCGGATCGAGGCGCTGCAGATCGCTGGCCAGATCGACCAGCAGGTTGCGCACGCCGACATCGCTTTCGCCGCGCCGCTCCCAGAGCCGCTCGATGTCGCGCGCACGGCGCCCGATGTCGTCATGACCGACCATGCCGGCGACACCGGCAATGCCATGCAGGCTGCGCTTGAGCTCCTCGCCCCAGACGGCGGCCTCCCGGGTGCGGCTGGTTTCCCAGGTCTGCAGGAACAGCGGCACGCGACTGGCCCAGAAATGGGCACGGAAATCCGCCAGCATCGCCTGCCAGGCGGCATCATCCACGGCATCGTCCAGCATCCTGACCACCTCGCCAAACACGGAGCCCGATTCTAGCCGAATTATCCGCCCGGGCTGCCATGACACTGCTGACTGCACTGACGCCACGCCTTTAGAATGCGTGCGGCAGACCAGCCCCGGAGCGGATTCATGACCATGGCAGCGAACACCCACGACACCTTCACCCTCGCCGGACGCACCTTCAGCTCGCGCCTGCTGGTCGGCACCGGCAAGTACAAGGACATGGACGAGACCCGTGACGCCATCGCCGCCAGCGGTGCCGAGATCGTCACCGTGGCCGTGCGCCGCACCAACATCGGCCAGAACCCGGGCGAGCCCAATCTGCTCGATGTGATTTCGCCGGAGCGCTACACCATCCTGCCCAACACCGCCGGCTGCTACACCGCCGAGGAGGCCGTGCGCACCTGCCGTCTCGCGCGCGAGCTGCTGGACGACCACAGGCTGGTCAAGCTGGAAGTGCTGGGCGACCAGAAGACCCTGTACCCGAACATGCCGGAGACGCTGAAGGCCGCCGAGACGCTGGTAAAGGAAGGCTTCGAGGTCATGGTCTACTGCAGCGACGACCCCATCGCCGCCCGCCTGTTCGCACAGATGGGCTGCGTCGCGGTGATGCCGCTGGGCTCGCTGATCGGCTCCGGACTGGGCATCGTGAATCCGTACAACCTGCGCATCATCCTCGAAGAGGCCACGGTGCCGGTGCTGGTCGACGCCGGCGTCGGCACCGCCTCGGATGCTGCCGTCGCCATGGAGCTGGGGGTTGCCGGCGTGCTCATGAACACCGCCATCGCCGCTGCCGGCAATCCGGTGCTGATGGCCTCGGCGATGAAGAAGGCGGTCGAGGCCGGCCGCGAGGCCTTCCTCGCCGGGCGCATGCCGCGCAAGCTCTACGCCAGCGCCTCCAGCCCGCTGGACGGCGTGGCCTTCCGCTGATCGTGCGCTAGCGCCCGTAAGGCACGGCCAGCAGATCCATCACGCCCAGCTCGTGGCGGAACAGGAAGACCACCGCCAGCAGGAAGCACAGGGCGCTGAACACGAAGAAGGCCCCCACGCCCGCCGGCACCGGTTCCGGCAGGGTCACGGTTTCACCGCGGCGCTGCAGATGGTCCGAGTACAGGTCGCATAGCGCCAGCACATAGACCGGACGCAGCAGCATCAGCACGACACCGGTCGCCAGCAGCAGCGGCACGGCCGCCCAGAAGTAGATGGTGTAGACGTGCTGGTAGACCGCCTCGCCACGCGGCACCAGGTCCAGGCGCATGAACATCAGGATGGCACCGGCATAGGCGGCGATGCCGACGATCCAGCACAGCGCGGAATACCCCGCGCGCAGACGGGCCACCTCGCCCAGGTTGTCTTTCACGAACACCACGGACTGACGCCCCGAGGTCAGCAGCCCGTTGCCGCTGACAATGCTGGGCAAGATGCCGGAAATGCCGAGCTTCCAGGCGTAGTAAAGCGCTTCGCTGGCCGCCTTTTGCGCCGCGCTGCGGCGGTCATTCTTGCGCGGCAGGCGCTTGAGGATCTGGTTCACGGTGATCCAGCCGTCTATCCAGTGGAATGCCCACAGCGGCCAGCTCTGCGGCAGCACCAGCTGCATGCAGTCGGCCACGGTCGACTCGCGCCCCTGCCGGTGCAGGAAGTGGGCGGCGCCCATGCACCCGGACAGGATGCCCAGCGGATACGCCGCAACGCCGACACAGAAGAATGACCAGGCCAGCAGCACCAGATCGGCCACCGAGCCTTTGTCGGACTCGGCGGCACTGCGCCAGACCTCCTCGGGGATCCAGTCCAGCATCTGCACCCAGAGCAGATAGGCCAGCGCGATCACCAGCCACTGCAGCAGGGCGAAAACGAGGATCTCCTTCTCGCGCAACGCCAGCATGCCAGCCTGTCCGACGCGTCCGAGAAAGCTGCCCACCCCGCCTGCCGGCGTGCTGGAGATGCCGGGAATTTTCGCGATCTCGTCACGCACGAAGGCGATCTGGTTGAAGGTGCCCATGCCGGCTCCTGTCTGTTCGTGGTCAGTCCGCGGTCAGTGGCGCCGGGGTGGGCGCCGCACTGTATCGGTCGAGAAAGGCCAGCGTTTCCGTGAACGCGCGCCGCGCCTCCGGCCGCTGCATCTCGAACTGGTATTCATGCGCCAGCGCGGGGGCGTCAGGCGCATGGAACCGCGTCTGCACCGGCACGCCCAACGCCTGCAGCGTTGACGCGAGCTCGCGCGACTGCGGCTCCAGCGGATCGGCGTTGCCGACGGAGACGAAGGCTGGCGGGAATGCCGGCGTCAGGAAGTTCACCACCGAAAACGGCCGGAAAGCGGGATCCTCCTGCCAGCCCTCGCGCCGGCCGCTGTAGCCGTGCAGCACGGAACGCAGGAACGCGCCCACCACGCCATCGAGACGGAAGGCGGCCAGGTCATACGGGCCGCAGTGAAGGATGACGGCTTTCAGCCGCTCGGGCGCCAGCGCGGGTGTCAGGCCAAGGGCACGGGCGTAGTCCGGCGACGTGATCGCGTTGGCAACCTGGGCGGCAATGCTGGCACCCGCCGAGTCGCCAGCCAGCACCACACGTCCGGGATCGACGGGATAGCGGGTCGCCGCCGCGTCCAGCCAGCGCAGGGCCTGGTTGACCTGGCGTGCTGGCGTCGGATGGCGCGCCTCCGGCGCCTTCGTGTAATTCACCGCCACCACCGCGTAACCAGCATCCGCCAGCCAGCGCGCATAGGGCGCGATCTGGCTGCTGTCACCAGACACGAAGCCGCCGCCATGAACCCAGACCACCACCGGACGCGGGCCCGGGTGACGGCCGTCCGCCGGTGGCAGGTAGAGATCCAGCACGCCGTCCGGGTCTTCCGGGGCATGCACGATGCCGGCATGGACAATGACACCGGGCGGGGCCAGTGCCAGCTGCTGCGGCAGGCTGCGCGACGTGCCCCAGTCAAACAGTACCCGCACCGCCAGCGAACCCGGCCAGGGGCTGAACATCGCCGCCAAGGCCAAGGCCGTCGTCAGTGCCAGCACAGCCGCGGCCAGCCTCCCCGCCCATCCGCTCATCCCGCCCTCCCGCCACTGTCATCCACGCGTGCCTGCTCACCCTAGCCCAGGCCAGAGGGCTACGCCAGCTGTGCTTGCCACAGGTCGTGACCAATCGGTCACATCATGGTACAACAGCCTCAGCGCCCTGCAGGAGACTGCCATGCCTGTCGCCATCAACACCCCGGGCCGGGTTCCGGCCACCATGCCCAATCGCCTAGCGCGAGCCGCCCTAGAGCTGGATCTGCCGCGTCAGCTGCGCCGACTGCGCCGGCGCCTTCAGCATCGCGATCACGCGGAAGAGCTGCGCGAGGCCGTGGCCGGCAAGCGTGTACTGATCACCGGAGCCTCCTCCGGGATAGGACGCGCCGTTGCTGGTCAGCTGCTCGCCGCCGGAGCCACCGTCATTCTGGTGGCACGCCGCGCTGATCGTCTGCAGGAGGTCGTCGAAGCATCCCGCGCATTGCCGGGACAAGCCCATGCCTACCCCTGTGATCTGACCCGTGAAGAGGACATCGCCCGGCTGGTGACCGAGGTCATCCGCGACCAGGGCGGCATCGACATCCTGATCAACAATGCCGGCCGCTCCATTCGCCGCAGCCTCGCAGACAGCAGCGAACGCCTGCATGACTTCGAACGGGTCATGCGCATCAACTACTTCGCCGTGGTCTGGCTGACCTCCCGGCTGGTGGAACACATGCGCCACCAGAGCGGCGGCCACGTCATCAATGTCTCGACCATGGGCACGCAGCTGCGCGGCACTCCCTGTTTCGCGGCCTACATGGCCTCCAAGGGTGCGCTGGACCAGTTCAGCGACAGTGTGGCCCCGGAAACCCTCAAGGATGGCGTTGTCTGGACCACCGTGCATCTGCCGCTGGTGAACACGGACATGATCACGCCGGCCGCCGCCGCCTGGCGGCACACGCCCACGCTGTCGCTGGCGAGCGGTGCCAGCATGGTGATCAGCGCGATCATCCGCCGGCCGCACCGGGTGGCCTCGCCGCTGGGCACGCTGGCCGGGAATCTCGACCGCCTGCTGCCGGACACCTTGCTGCGCCTGAAGGCACGGCCATATCGATGACCGGATGGCGTGACCCGGACGGCCGCTGCGCATACAATCGCAGCGCCTGACCCTGCCGAGCCGTGCCATGAGCGACACCCCTGCCCCGCGCCCGTTCACCGAGCGCATCAAGACCTTCATGCCACGCTCATCGCCGCTGAACACCTCTCAGCAACGCGGCCTCGACGAGTTCTCGGCGCGCTACGTGCTGAGCCTGGCCCGGGGACCGTTCGTGCAGGAGCAGGTATTCGGGCGGCAGGCCCCGCTGACGCTGGAAATCGGCTTCGGCATGGGCAAGACCTTGGTCGAGATGGCGCAGGCCGCGCCCGAGCGTGACTTTGTCGGCATCGAGATCCACAAGCCGGGCATCGCGCAGCTCTGCTTCGATGCCGGCACGCAGCAGGTGAGCAATCTGCGTTGCTACTGCGAAGATGCCGTGCAGGTGCTGGAGCAGGCGTTTGCCGACGGCAGCATAGACACCCTGCAGCTGTTCTTTCCGGACCCCTGGCAGAAAGCTCGACATCACAAGCGCCGTTTCGTGCGGCCTGACCTGATCGCGCTGGTACGCCAGAAGCTGCGTATCGGCGGCCGCTTCCACATGGCCACCGACTGGCAGCCGTATGCCGAGTGGATGCTTGAACATATGGAGGCCGCGCCCGGCTTCCGCAATGCCTGGCAGGCAGGCCAATACCATCCGCGACCGGACTGGCGCCCGCTCACCAAGTTCGAGCAACGCGGCCAGAGACAGGGCCATGGCGTATGGGATCTGATTCATGAACGCATCGACTGAAACAGCGACGTCCGCTGCGGCCGAGTCCCGCCTGTTTCGTGGCGGCATCAGCGACTGGGCGCTTTTCCTGCTCGCGGTGATATCGCTAGGCCTGCTCACCTGGGCCTCGTTCAACCGCCTCACCACAGACCAGTTTTTCTGGGTGCGCGTCATCGACAGCGCCATCTGTCTGGTGTTTGCCATCGAGCTTGCACTGCACTGGCGACAATCAGGCTGGAATGCGGCTTATGTGAGGCGCAACTGGTATGCCACGCTCGGAATCATCCCGGCTGCGCACCCCGTGGTGTTTGCCGAGCCGCTGGTGGTTCTGGTGCTGCTGCTGATCCGTCTGGCCCGGGCACTGGACCGCGTGCTGGGCTCGGGCTTCACCTGGCGGCTGCTCAACCGGCTCAAGGAGCTGGTGGTCAACGCCATCAGCGGCGTGGTCACCATTGCCGTGCTGAATGAGGTAGCCGATGTGCTGGCCAAGGGCACCTTCACGCGAAACATCTCGCGGGCACTGGCAGAGAACCAGAACGAGCTGCGTGCCATGGTGATGGAGAAGCTGCGCGAGGACCCCCAGACCGGCAAGCTCGCCTGGGTGCCCTACCACAACGAGATCGCGGCATCGGTGATCGACACGGTGCTGCGCGTCACCGAGGAAATCCTGAAGGATCCGCGTACCGACGAGCTGGTTGCCGACCTGCTGCGAGAGAACATCAACCAGTTGCGCTCCTCGGTGGAAACCGTCCACCGCGACGACCCCATCGTCAACCCGCCGGTCGAACGCTCCGCCAACGTGTGAGCCACTGGTCGAGCTGGTTGGCGAAGTTCTGCTTGTCCGCTGGTGACAGCGGCGGCGGACCGCCACGCACCATGCCGGCATCGCGCAGATCGCTCATCAGATCCCGGATCGCCAGACGCTGACCGATGGACTCCCTGGTGTGACGCTGGCCACGCGGCCCGACCGCCGCTGCGCCCAGCTTCACCACCTCCGAGGCCAGCGGAATGTCCTGGGTGATGACCAGATCCGCCGCAATGACATGCTGGACGATGTAGTTGTCCGCGACATCAAAGCCCGGCGGCACCTGCACGGCATTCACCGGCAGCCCGGCCGGCAGGCGGATGGCCTGGTTGGCGACAAAGGTGATGCGCACGCCGGTACGCTCGGCGGCACGCAGCAGAATCTCCCGCACCGTGAGCGGGCAGGCATCGGCATCCACCCAGATCTGTCCCTCGCGCTCCGGCATGGTCATCAGTCCTTGCGCACCCAGTGCGGCGGCACGGTGTCGGCGAAACCCGGCAGGGCCTCGATGCGACCGCACCAGCCGTCAATCGCCGGGAAGCGGTCACGCTGCAGGCTCGCCAGCTCGGGCACGCCACCCTTCTTCTCGACCACGATCCAGGCACGCCAGAAGAAGCGCAGCACCGGATACAGGCGCAGGTCCGCGACGCTGAGGTCGCTGCCGGCGAGGGCATCATGGCCCGCCAGCACGGCCTCGACCTTCTCCAGCTCGGCGAGCGCCGCCGGGATGGCACGACGGACAGCATCCTGGCCAGCCTCGTCCCAAGGCTTGAAAAAGACCTGCATGGGAATCGGGAACAGGGCCGGCTCGAGGTAGCTCATCACCGACGACAGCGCCTCCATCACGCGGGCACGGGCCAGGGCCCCGGTGCCGAACAGCGGTGGCTCGGGCTGCAGGGCATCGACATAGGCAAGTATCGCCAGCGACTCGGTGATCACGGCATCGCCATCCACCAGCACCGGCACCTTGCCGCGCGGATTCAGCGCCAGAAACTGCGGCGTCTTGTGCTCGCCCTGACTCATGTCGAGCCGGCGCGACTCGCAGGACAGCCCCTTGCAGGCCAGCGCCAGCATCACGCTCCAGGCAAACGGACTGCCGCTCGCCCAGTACAGGGTCAGTGCCATGTCATGCTCCTTGCGCACGGGCGCAATCAATCCGGAAGAAAGGCCTCGATGACCTGGTTCAGGTAGCGCTGCCCCAGCGGGGTGGCCACATACCGCTGGCTATCGTCAGCCAGCAGGCCCTTGCGCTGCAAGTGGCTCACCGTGGCCGCCAGCATGTCGTCGTCGCGGCCGCAGCGCGCCGGCCAGAGCGCGCGCGGCACGCCCGCGATGAGCCTGAGCCCGTTGAGCATGAACTCGAAAGGCAGCTCGGCCTCGGCAATGGCCTCGCAGCTGGCGCGAAAGGCAGCGGACTCGCCACCGCGAACGGCATCATGCGCCGCAAGGTAGTCACGCGGGGTGCGCGTCTTGCTGGTGCGCAAGATCGTGAGGCTGCCGTCGTCTGCCGTCCGGGTCAGCTTGCCGTGCGCGCCGGCACCAATGCCCAGATAGTCGCCGAACTGCCAGTAATTGAGGTTGTGACGACACTGATGCCCGCGCCGGGCATAGGCCGACACCTCGTACTGGAGGTAGCCCTCGGCAGCCAGCAGCGCCTGCCCCGCCTCCTGGATATCGGCAAGCACATCCTCATCGGGCAGTACCGGCTGCTGCCGGTAGAACACGGTGTTGGGCTCCAGCGTCAGCTGGTACCAGCTGATGTGCGTCGGCGCCAGCGCGATGGCCTGGCGCAGGTCATCCAGCGCCTGTGCCAGGGTCTGGCCCGGCAGGCCGTGCATGAGGTCGAGATTGAAGGTGGTGAAGCCGGCAGCACGTGCGGCATCGGCAGCACGCAAGGCCTCGGCACCGCTGTGGATGCGGCCCAGCGCCAGGAGCTGATCCGGCTGGAAGGTCTGCACGCCGATCGACAGGCGGTTGATGCCGATCGCATGGTAGCCCGTGAACAGATCCTGCTCCACGGTGCCGGGATTGGCCTCCAGGGTGATCTCGATGTCGGCCACGAAGCGCAGACGCTGGCGCAGACCGTCAAAGAGCGCGGCATAGCCTGCCGGCGAGATCAGCGACGGCGTGCCGCCACCGATGAACACGGACACGATGTCGCGCTCGGCCACACCGGGAAACGTGGCCAGATCCTGGTCCAGATCGGCAAGCAGGGCAGCGATGTAGCCGGCCTCCGGCAGCGACTCGCCGGCAGCATGGGAGTTGAAGTCGCAGTAGGGGCATTTGCGCACGCACCAGGGCATGTGCAGGTAGAGCGCCAGCGGTGGCAGACCGTCCGCAGCCTGCGCCCGGAAGACCTCGCTCACAGGCCGGTCTCGGCCCAGCGCGCGCGCAGCTGCAGAAGCGCCCGGCCACGATGACTGAGCTGCGCCTTGCGGTCGCGCGGCAGCTCGGCACTGGTGAGACCGCCCTCGCCCGGCACCAGGAACAGCGGGTCATAGCCGAAGCCCTGGGCGCCCGCCGGGGCGAGCGCGATTTCACCCTCCCAGAGGGCCTGGCAGAGTACCGGCAGCGGATCGTCGGCATGGCGCACGAAAGCCAGCACGCAGACGAAACGGGCCGCCCGCGCCGGACCGGCCGGCACGGTGTCCAGCGCCGCCAGCAGCTTGGCATTGTTGGCCGCGTCACCCGCCGGCAGGCCGCTGACCGGATCCAGCGCGTAGCGCGCGGAATAGATGCCGGGCGCGCCCGCCAGGGCATCGACCACCAGTCCGGAATCGTCCGCCAGCGCCGGCAAGCCGGTCAGGCGAGCAGCGTGACGCGCCTTGAGAATGGCATTCTCGACAAACGAAAGGCCGGTCTCGTCGGCGTCCGGCACGTCGAACTGCTTCTGCGACAGCACCTCGACGCCGGCATCGGCGAGCAGCGCCTGCAGCTCCTTGAGTTTTCCGGCGTTGCCGGTGGCGAGCACGAGCTGGCTCATGGTGTAACGTACTCCTTGCAGTGGCGCGCAGGCGGGGGCAGGCGGGCAGACGCGCCGTGGATACATCCCTGTAGGCTCGGCTCGGCATCCCTGCCTCGCACGGTCTGCCCGCCTGCCCCCGCCTGTGCGTTGCGAATCATCACGGCGCGTCTGCAGAGATCACCGCCCCCGGACAGCGCCCCTGGCAATGACCTCGCCCCGGCTGACCCGGAAAATGCCGATCTCGCCAAACAGGTTGGGGAAAAGACGGCTCAGGCCGCTGCCCTGCTGATCCTGGTCAACTGCCAGACGATCCAGTACTTTCAGGCCTTTTTCGCGGCACATGGCCTCGAAATCGCGGAAAGTGCAGAGGTGGATGTTGGGCGTGTCGTACCAGCCGTAGGGCAGCGCGCGCGACACCGGCATGCGGCCGTGACGGATCAGGTACCAGCGCGTCTTCCAGTGACCGAAGTTGGGAAAGGTGACGATGACCTCGCGCGCCACCCGCACCATGTCATCGAGCAGCTCGTCCGGACGCTGCACGGCCTGCAGCGCCTGCGCCATGAGCAGGGTGTCGAAGCTGGCATCGGCCAGGTTGGCGAGGCCGCGGTTGAGATCCTGCTCGATGACATTGACGCCGCGCGCGATGGCCGCGGTGATCTTGTCGGCATCGATCTCCATGCCGTAGCCACGCACCTGGCGGGTGCGCTGCAGATGCGCGAGCAGCTCGCCGTTGCCGCAGCCCAGGTCCAGCACGCGCGACCCCGGACGCACCCACTGCTCCACCAGACGCTGATCAAGCCGCATTGCCGGCCCCCACATCGTTGCCGACCCGGTTCATGAAAGCCCCGAACAGACCCAGATAGCGCGGGTTGTCGAGCAGGAAGGAGTCGTGACCCTGGGGCGCGTCGATCTCCGCGTAGGACACGTCCTTGCCGGCTGCCACCAGGGCATCGACGATCTCGCGCGAACGCTCGGGCGAGAAGCGCCAGTCGGTGGTGAACGACATCACCAGAAAGCGCGCCTGCGCCCTGGCGAAGGTCTTCGCCAGATCATGATCAAAGTCGCGCGCCGGATCGAAGTAGTCCAGCACCCGTGTCATCAGCAGATAGGTGTTGGCATCGAAGCGCTTGGAGAAGACCTCGCCCTGGTAGCGCAGGTAGGACTCGACCTGGAATTCGGCGTCAAAGCCGTACTGGTAGGTGGCGGCGCGCAGGTCACGACCGAACTTGTCACGCATGGCATCGTCGGACAGGTAGGTGATGTGGCCGACCATGCGCGCCAGCGACAGGCCGACCTCGGGCACCACGCCATGGGCGTAGTAGCGCCCGCCATGGAATTCGGGATCGCGGCGGATGGCCTGGCGCGCCACCTCGTTGAAAGCGATGTTCTGCGCCGACAGCTTGGGTGCGCTGGCGATGATGACGGCGTTGGCGACCCGCTCCGGCTGGTCGATGGTCCAGCGCAGCACCTGCATGCCGCCCAGGGAGCCGCCCACGACCGCGGCCCAGCGCCGGATGCCGAGGTGGTCGCTGAGCAGGGCCTGCACCTTGACCCAGTCGCGCACGGCGACGATGGGGAAGTCCGGCCCCCAGGGCTGGCCGGTGTCGGGGTTGATCGACGCAGGCCCGGTGGAGCCGTGGCAGCCGCCGAGGTTGTTCATGGCGACCACGAAGAAGCGACGGGTGTCGATGACCTTGCCGGGGCCGATGGCGGTATCCCACCAGCCCGGCTTGGCGCGGGACGGATCCTCGCCGGCATGGTAGCCGGCAGCATGATGATGTCCGGACAGGGCGTGACAGATCAGCACGCCATTGGAGGCATCCGCATTGAGCGTGCCGTAGGTCTCGTAGACCAGGTCGTAACGCGGCAAGGTGCGGCCGCACGCCAGCATCAGCGGCGTCTCGACCGCGAGATGCTGCGGCGCAACCAGGCCGACACTATCGGCGGGGTAGTCAAACACGGGGACATCCACCATGGAATCGGGTCTCGGGACCGGGAATTCCGGACATTCAGGGACTGCCAGCGGCAGCGGCGCTGGCAGTGTACGAAGCTAGGCCAGCAGCGGCAACAGCCAGTCCGGCAGCTGCGTCGGCCGCGCGATGCGCCAGCGCTTGTGGCGCGCCGTCGGGCCGCTGATCAGCACGACCTGCGCCTGCGGCACGGCAAAGACCTCTGCCAGGAAACGCTGCAGGGCCTGATTGGCGCGACCCTCCACCGGCGGCGCCTGCACGCGAATCTTCAGGGCCTCGCCATGCAGGCCGGCGAAGGCGGTCTGACGCGCCCCCGGCTGGGCATGCACGGTGAGCAGGATGTCGTCGCCGTCACGGCGGACCGCACTCACCCGGTTCAGCCGCCGACGGCTGCCAGCACCTGCGGATACGCCGCACCGAGCAGGATCTCGACGATCTTGAGCAGCAGGAAGGCGATGATCGGCGACAGGTCGAAGCCGCCCATGTCCGGCAGCAGGCGGCGGCATGGCGCCAGCACCAGCTCGGCAATCTGCATCAGCGGCATCAGGGCCGGATTGAGTCCGCCCGAGGCCATCGCCACCCAGCTCAGGATGACCATGCCGAGAATGATCCAGAAGAAGAAATCGGCGGCACCCAGCAGCAGCGTGAAGATCGTCGTCACCACCAGCAGCATCGGGGAAGCTGCCTGGCTGGTGATGGTGGCGATGGCACCCAGCTGCAGCAGCTTGAGCACGAAGATCAGGAACAGCGCGGCGGTATCGAGGCCGAACAGGCTGGGCACCACGCGGCGCAGGGGGTGCAGCAGCGGGCCGGTGGCCTTGACCACGAACTGCGACAGCGGGTTGTAGAAATCGGCTCCGGACAGCTGCAGCACGAAACGCAGCCAGACCAGCAGGATGAACACGCTGAAGCCGGTATTGACCAGCAGCAGCAGGATTTGCGACATCGGATCCATGCGAACGACGACTCCTTAAAAGTGGCGGGCAGCGCCCAGTTCCTGCGCCAGCTCGGCACCACGGTCCGCGCAGGCGGTCATGGCACGTGCCACCAGCGTCGTGAAATCGGCCTCCTGGAACACCCGCAGGGCCTGCTCGGTGGTGCCCTTGGGCGAGGTCACGCGACGCCGCAATTCGTCCGGACCGACATCGGCGGTGATGGCCATCTGCGCGGCACCCAGGGCGGTCTGCAGGGTCAGGGCGCGTGCCTCGCGCTCGCCCAGGCCGAGCTGCACGCCGGCGGCGATCATGGCCTCCATGAGGTGAAAGAAATAGGCCGGACCGGAACCGGACACCGCCGTCACGGCATCAATCAGCGACTCCTGCTCGACCCAGATGGCGAGGCCGACGGCCGACAGCACGCGTTCGGCAAGCTGACGGTGGGCATGGCTGACGGCATCGGCGGCGAAGAGGCCGGCGGCACCGGTCTGCACCAGCGCCGGGGTATTGGGCATGGCACGGACAATGGCCTGGCCGCCACCCAGCCAGGCATCCAGACTGGCCACCGAGAGGCCGGCAGCGATGGAAATGATCAGCGGACGACGCGCCTGCACACTGGCTGCCAGCGGCTGCAGCACCGCTGCCATGACCTGCGGCTTGACCGCCAGCACCACGATGTCCGCAGCGGCAACCAGCTCGGCATTGTCAGCCGTGGTGCGGCAGCCGCGCTCGGCATGCGCCTGCAGCTGGGGCAGATGCTGGTCGGACAGCCAGATGCGCGGAGCCGGCCAGCCCTGGGCGAGCAAACCTCCCGCCAGCGCCGTGGCCATGTTGCCCGCCCCGATGAAGCCGATGACGGGAAATTGCTGGGTACTCATGACAACGTTCCTTGCACTCAAGACTCGGTGACGTTCGAGGCGGCAACCGGGCGCGGGCCAAACAGCGCCGTACCGACGCGGACGCAGCTGCTGCCGGCGGCAATGGCGGCATCGAGGTCATCCGACATGCCCATCGACAGGGTGTCGAAGGGCTGCTGCGACAGCGCAGGCAGTCTAGCGAGTAAATCGGCATGTGTCTTGGCCAGCGCCGCCAGCGCGGCATGGTTGCCCGGGCGCGGAATCACCATGAGGCCACGCAGACGCAGGCGCGGCAGCGTCATGACGGCGCCTGCCAGCGCCTCCAGATCATCCGGCACGCATCCCGCCTTGCTGTCCTCGTCGTCGATGTTGACCTGCAGGCAGATGTTCAGCGGCGGCAGCTGTTCAGGGCGCTGCGCCGACAGACGCTCGGCGATCTTCAGGCGATCGACGCTGTGCACCCAGTCAAAGCGTTCGGCGACGACCCGGGTCTTGTTGCTCTGCAACGGACCGATCAGATGCCAGCGTATGTCCAGATCGGCCAGCTCAGCCATCTTGGCCAGCGCTTCCTGCACGTAGTTTTCGCCGAAGTCGTGCTGGCCTGCTGCGTGCAGGGCACGAATGGCATCGGCAGGCTGGAACTTGCTCACGGCCAGCAGACTCACCGAGCCGGCCGCACGCCCGGCCGCCGCGACGGCAGCCTCGATGCGCGCAGACACCGCCTGCCAACGCGCAAGCGAGGCGTCGGGAACATGGTCCGGTGCCATTTGCCGGTCTCCTGAGATGCCTGGATGGCGGGATTGTCGCAAACCGCCTCCGCCCTGTCAGGCCAGTGCGCGCAGCACCCGACCGGCCATGGTCGCGCCCAGGAAGGGCGTGTTCTTGCCCGTGGACAGCAGGGCCTCGGCAGTGACCGTCCAGGCTGCCTGAGGATCCACCAGCAGCACGCCCGATCCGGCCTGGTCCAGGCGACCCAGCGGCAGCCCCAGCACCCGCGCCGGGGCCGCGGTCAGCGCATCGATCAGGCGTGATGTCGTCAGGTCACCCTGGTCCACCAGCTGCAGGCCCAGCGGCAACAGGGTTTCCAGGCTGCTGATGCCAGGCAGAGCCTCGGCGAACGGCGCCAGCTTGGCGGAGGCATCCAGCGGCTGGTGATCGGAGCAGACGGCATCGATGACGCCATCGCGCACACCGGCGATCAGGGCCTGCCGGTCGCTTTCGCTGCGGAACGGCGGACGCACATGCGCCATGGCGTTGAAGCCGTCGATGGCCTGGTCGGTCAGGTGCAGCTGGTGCATGGCGACATCGGCGGTCACGCGCAGACCGCGCGCCTTGGCCGCTTCCAGCAGCCGCACGGAGCCGGCACAGGAGATCTGGCCGATGTGGGCGCGCACGCCGGTCTGCTCGATCAGCAGCAGCGCCGTGGCCAGCGCGACGGTTTCCGCCGTCGACGGGATGCCGATCAGGCCCAGGCGCGAGGCCATGAAGCCGTCATGTGCCGAGCCAAGCGCCAGCGAGGCCTCCTCGGGCGAGATGAACACCGTCAGATCCAGGCTGCCGGCATATTCCAGGCAGCGCAGCAGGGTCTCGACACTGGCCATGGGCTGACGCGCCTGGCCCACGCCGACACAGCCGGCCGACTTCAGGCCGCCCATGGGCGCCAATGCCCTGCCCTCCAGTCCGCGCGTCAGCGCGCCCACCGGATAGACACGGGCATGACCGGCGGCCTGGGCCTTCTCGATGACCTGGGTGGCGATGGCAGCGTGATCCAGCACCGGCTGGGTATCCGGTGGCAGCACCAGGTGGCGGAAACCGGCGGCGGCGGCGGCCCGGGTCTCGCTGGCCAGGGTGCCATGCAGGCGCGGGCCCGGCTCGCGCAGGCGCGCGCACAGGTCGATGAAGGCCGGCACGATCCAGTGCCCGGTCACCGACTCCTCGGCGGCCACGGTCATGGCTTGCGCCCCCTCTCCCGTGGCCAGCACGCGGCCCTGGTCGATCACCACCGGCGTCAGCGCATCCAGCCCGCTGGCCGGATCCAGCACGCGCGCCCCGAGATAGCGAATGGCAGTCATTGCGCGGCCTCCTGTTGACGACGGGCCTGGTCGGCATCCTGCCCTTCCATGGCCATGGAGAGCACGGCCATGCGCACGGCGATGCCGTAGTTGACCTGCTTGAGAATCAGGGAATGCGGACCGTCAGCGACCTCGGACTCGATCTCGACACCGCGGTTGATGGGGCCGGGGTGCATCACCAGCACATTCGGGCTGGCCACCTTGAGACGCTCGCGGGTCAGGCCGTAGCGGGCATAGAACTCGCTGCTGCCAGGCAGCAGCGCCGACTCCATGCGCTCGTTCTGGATGCGCAGGGCGATGGCGACATCGACACCGGCCAGCCCGGCCGCCATGTCCTCGAACACCTTCACGCCGAGCTCCTCGAAGTCGCGCGGCAGCAGGGTGCGCGGGCCGATCACGCGGACCTCGCGCGCGCCCAGGGTCTGCAGGGCGTGGATCTCCGACCGCGCGACGCGGGAGTGCCGGATGTCGCCGATGATGGCCACGGTGAGACCGCTGAACTCGCCGGCATGGCGGCGGATGGTGAGCATGTCCAGCATGGCCTGGGTCGGGTGGGCATGACGGCCATCGCCGGCATTGATCACCGCGATGTCGGGCGTGACCTGGCTGGCGATGAAGTGTGCCGCGCCGGAGGCGCCGTGGCGCACCACGAAGATGTCAGCGGTCATCGCCTCGAGGTTCCACAGCATGTCGCGCAGGGTCTCGCCCTTGCTGGTCGAGCTCTTGGAAATGTCGATGTTGAGCACGTCGGCCGACAGGCGCTTGGCCGCCACCTCGAAGGTGGTGCGGGTGCGGGTCGAGGGCTCGAAGAACAGGTTCATCACGGTGCGGCCGGCAAGCAGCGGCACGTTGCGGATGCCGCCCGAGCCATCGAGGAAGCTGTCGGCGCGGTCGAGAAGTTCGGTGAGCAGCTCGCGGGACAGGCCCTCGGTGCTGAGAAAGTGGCGCAGTCGGCCTTCACCATTCAGCTGCAAACGGCTGGCCTGGTGAGCGTGAGAATGGTGCATGAGCGCGGCATCCCGGAACGAATCCGCGCCATTGTAGCCGAGAACGGGCAACCGGAAGTGCTGCCCGACACCTGCCTCACGACGCTGACGGCGGCTTCGCCGGCGGAGCCGGGCGCTTCGGCGGCGGGGCCGGCGAGCGCAGCGGATTGATGAACAGACGCAGGTAGCGGCCGATCATCTTGATCACTTCCCAGACCTTGAGCCAGTGCGTGTTGTCTCGCTCGCCCTCGAGCAGGCTGACGTCGGGCGCCTGGCCGACCAGCTCGGTCAGCGTCGCGACCAGGACATCGCGCTCGTCGCGAGAAAGCCGGGGCAGCTGCACGTAGGCCGTGCGATCACCGAGATGAAAAGCCAGGAAACGCCGCCCCAGTGCCTCGTGCAGGCAATCCCAGCGGGTGATCTGCGCCAGCGGCACACGCACCCCGGCACGCAGACCGCCCGGCCGTATCAGCAGATCCCCACCCTCACGCCTTGCCTGAACCGCCATGATCCTGCCTCGCTCTCCCGATGAATTCCTGTCTGTCAGACCCGCTGCCAGTTCGGCGCCTCGAACCAGGCCATGACCAGATGGCAGGCGGCCGTCGAATCCAGTGACGGCAAGCGTCCTCGGCGCTGCTGACTGACCTCGCGCAGCGTTTCACGCGCGGCCCGCGTGCTCAGGCGCTCGTCCTGCTGATACACCGGCACGGCAGGAAAGCGGGCCGCCAGCCGGCGCGCGAACTTGAGTGCACGCAGGCTCAGCTCCGACACCGTGCCATCCATGTTCAGCGGATTGCCGACCAGCATCACCTGCGGACGCCACTCCGCCACCAGCGCCTCGATGCGCGCCCAGTCGGGAATGCCGTCCTGCGCCGGCACAGGCTCCAGCGGCGTGCCGAGCCCGGTCACCACCTGACCACTGGCCACGCCCATGCGTTTGGTACCGAAATCGAATGCCAGCAAGCGCTCGGGCAGTTCAGGCATGCCCGACCTCGTGGGACAGAAGACGCCAGTCCAGCCCCAGCTCGCTCAATGCCGCCTCCCAGCGCTGCTCGTAGGGCAGCTCGAACATCACGCGCTGACTCGCCGGCGCGGTCAGCCAGACATTGTCCGCCAGCTCCTGTTCGAGCTGACCGGGCATCCAGCCGGCATAGCCCAGCGACACCAGGAACTGCGCCGGGCCGGAGCCCTGCGATATGGCATCGAGAACGTCGCGCGAATGCGTGACCGCGAGGGCATCACTGCTGTTCAAGGTCGAGGTCCACGGACCATGCCCGTGATGCAGCACGAAGCCCAGTTCGGGATGCACCGGGCCGCCCATCAGCACCGGCTGCTCCGGACGGGCCAGCGGCTTCAGCGGCGGCAGTCGTATGTCACGCAGCAGCTGGTCGAAACGCAGCTCGCTGGGCGAGTTGATGATGAGGCCGGCCGCCCCGTTCTCGTCATGACGAAACAGGTAGATGACGGCGCGCTGGAACATGCCGTCAGCCAGATCCGGCATGGCGATCAGGAACTGGTCGGTGAGGTTTTCGGCAGGCGTGCTCATGTCTTCACTATGGAGACGCCTGCCGGGCGAGACAAGGGGCAGCCCGTGAACAATTTCGCCGGCTCAGTAGCTGGTGTTCTTCAGGCCTTCGGCAAAGCGCCAGGTGCGCACCACCTGCAGGATGTCGACCTGGGCACGGATGCCGGCCGGGAACGGCGTGAACGGCTGGGCGTCACGCACCGACTGGATGGCAGCGGCATCCAGCACGCGGTGACCGGACGAGCGCAGCACCTCGACGCGCAGCACACGGCCGTCAGGCTGCAACGCCACCAGCAGACGCACGCTGCCCTGCAGACGATTGAGGCGTGCCACCGACGGGTAGCGGGCATTGCCGATGGCCTCGACGCGCTCACGGAAATGCTCGATGTAGGGGGCAAAATCATCCTGGCGGGCACTCACCGAATCCAGGGTGCGCACACGCGGGCGTCGGGCATAGGCCTGGCGCTGTGCCGACAGCCTGGCCTCCAGCGCCGCAATCTCCTCGGCCTGCAGCTGCTGCGCGCGCTGTGCCGGGGTTGGCGGTGCTGGCGGCGTCGGCGCCTGCTTCACCGGAGCCACCTGTCGCGCTGCGTTGACGCTGGTGATCTGTGGCGGCACCGGAGCGACCGGCTGCGGCGGCGTCGGGGTCGGTGCGGTGCGGGCGACATCGGCCCGGCCCGGCTGTGGCGCACGCTGGGTGGTGGTGAGCAGGCGCGCATCCGCCTGCTGGCCGCTGCCCTGCTGGTTGGCCTGGGCCAGGAAGTCGGCACGCTTGGGCGCATCCGGTGATTGCGCGGGCACCAGCGTGACCTCGAGCATGGGCGCCGCGCGGGTGGTCGGCGGCACCAGATGCACGCCGAACACCAGCAGCACATGAATGATGACCGCCAGCACCAGGGTGAAGGTCAGGCGATCAGCCGGGGTCACCGGCGATGGGGCCGGCCAGGGGTAGCGCAGCACGGCAGGCTGCTGGACCGTTGCGTCGATGCCGGCAGCCACCGTCACGGACGCACCCCGCGGTAGAAATTGACGCGGCGAAATTCGTCGAACTCGTTGAGATCAGGTCGTGTCTCGGCATCAACGGTGGCGATCAGCTGGTAGTTTTCCGCCTGCAGCGACTTTACCCGCGAATCCGCCAGCCAGACTGTTTCCGCACGCGCCAGAAAGGCGGGCAGAAAGTGCCGGTTGGCCGGGTCGTAGAGCACGTCGGCGCCGAACAGCACATCGAACGTGTCGTCGATGGCAAAGAAGTCGCCGGCCAGCTCCAGATCGACGCCATTCAGCGCGGCATTCGCAGCCGTGGCCTCCAGCGATACCGGATCAATGTCGCAGGCCACCACCCGGGCGGCGCCGGCCAGCGCGGCGGCAATCGCCACCACGCCCGAGCCTGTGCCGAAGTCGAGCACGCTTCTGCCGCGCACCAGCGAGGGCTGGCGCAGGATCTGCCGCGCCTGGGCGAGGCCGGAGGCCCAGCAGAACATCCAGTAGGCCGGCTCGTTGAGCGCCCAGCGCATCTCGTCGGGGCTCAGGGCGTCATGCGGAAAGTCGTCGTTGAGCAGGAACAGGCGCAGGCCGCCGCAGTCAGGCAGCTCGGCCGGGGCGATGCGTGCCGCCGACAGATGCGGCCGCACGCGCGCGGTGAGGACGCGGGCAATCGCCCCGGCATCGGCAACGGACAGCGCGACGCGGCCTTCAGTCACGTCCTGCCTCCCGCTCATCGGCGTCACCTGATCTGCTCACAGGGCGCAGCGCTGGGCGGCGCGGCGGCGCTCGATGGCGGCAATCAGGCGATCGGCGATGCCGTAGCCATAGGCCGCATCGATTTCGCGGATGCAGGTCGGACTGGTGACATTGACCTCGGTCAGGTAGTCGCCGATCACGTCGAGACCGACAAAGAGGAGACCGCGCTTCTTCAGCTCCGGACCCACCCGGGCGGCGATGCGGCGCTCGGCGTCATTGATCGGACGCGCCTCGCCACGACCGCCGGCGGCCAGGTTGCCACGGATCTCGTCGCCCTGCGGAATGCGCGCCAGCACGAACGGCACCGGCTCGCCATCGATCATCAGCACGCGCTTGTCGCCATCGCTGATCGCCGGGATGTAGCGCTGCGCCATGATCGGCTGGCTGCCGTTCTGCGTCAGCACTTCCAGCGTGGCACCGATGTTGGGGCCGCCCGCAGCGAGGCGGAAAATGCCCATGCCACCCATGCCGTCCAGCGGCTTCATGATGACGTCGCCGTGTTCGGCGATGAAGGCGCGCAGATCGCGGGCCTGGCTGCTGACCAGGGTCGGCACCATGCAGTCGGTGAACTGGGTGGCGAACAGCTTCTCGTTGCAGTCACGCAGCGACTGCGGCTTGTTGACCACCAGCACGCCGGCCTGCTCGGCACGCTCGAGCAGGTAGGTGGCGTAGATGAAGTTCATGTCGAAGGGCGGATCCTTGCGCATCAGGATCACGTCGACCTCGGCCAGCGGTGTCGCCACCGCCTCGCCGAGGCTGTACCAGCACGCCGGATCCTCGGCCACCTGCAGCGGCGCCAGATGGCCATGCACCTGCCCGTCCCGCAGGAACAGGTCCGTGACCTCGAGGTAGGACAGCTGGTGACCACGGGCAGCGGCGGCCCACAGCATGGCCAGCGTCGAGTCCTTCTTGTAGTTCACCGACTGGATCGGGTCCATCACCACGGCAATGTGCATGCGCTGCTCCCGGAATGCGAATAAAGAGGGCCGGTCAGGCCGGGGCACCTACGCCGAACTCGGCACGGTAGCGCCGCATCGCATCGAGGTGCTCGGCGTGCAGGCCGGTCTCCTCGAGGTAGGCGATGATCTGGTCGAGACGGATGATGGAAATCACCGGCATGCCGAAGTCGCGCTCGACTTCCTGGATGGCCGACAACGCACCCTGTCCGCGCTCCTGGCGATCCACCGCCACCACCACGCCGACCGCGTTCGCACCGGCGCGGGAGACGATCTGCATGACCTCGCGAATGGCCGTGCCGGCAGTGATCACGTCATCGATGATGAGCACGCGACCCTGCAGCGGCGATCCCACCATCAGGCCGCCCTCGCCGTGGTCCTTGGCTTCCTTGCGGTTGAAGCACCAGGGCAGGTCGCGGTCGAAGTGCTCGGCCAGCTGCACCGCCGTCGCCGACGCGATGGGAATGCCCTTGTAGGCCGGCCCGAACAGCACGTCGGCCTCGATGCCGCTGTCGAGGATGGCGGCGGCATAGTAGCGCCCGAGGGCAGCCAGGCGACGACCGGTGTTGAACAGCCCGGCATTGAAGAAGTAGGGCGACTGCCGACCCGACTTAAGCGTGAAGGAACCGAAGCGGAGCACCCCCTGGGCGAGGGCGAACTCGATGAACTCGCGTTGATACGGACGCATGACACGAAGACCTGACTGCGGAAAAACCAGACGGCATGATAGCGCGACCCGGCTGCCGGCGGGCAGTGCCCCGTTTACACTTGGACAGCACGCCAGCCCCTGCCGTGCGTCACGCCCGCGTGATACAACATGGCACTGTCAATTCACCTGCACGAGCCCAAGCACACCATGCGCCACACCCTTGTCCTGGGCCTGACCGCCCTCGCCCTCGCCACCTCGGCCTGCGCCACCCCGAAAGCATCCGTCAGCATGGCCGCCTCGACCCAGAAAACCATCGTCTCGGCCAACGACCTGGCCTGGCGCCAGGCCATTCTCGGCACCTGGCAAGCCGTCGAGTCGCCTGAGTCGACCACGCCGCATGGCGAAGCCACCTTCACCGCCGACGGCAACGCCACCGGCTACACCACCGCCACCTACGTCTACAACGACGGCCAGACCAGCGACGTGAAGGTGAAGATCCGCTTCAAGTGGCGCATCGAGAATGGTGTCGTGATCATGGACCAGTTCGTGTCCGATCCGGCCAGCTTCGTATCGCCGACCCAGGTGCGCCGTTTCGAGATCGAGGCCATGAACGAGAAGGGCGCCATCTTTCGCGACCTCGCCGACGGCGAGAAGGTCTATCGCCGCAAGGTGAGCTGAGTCGTGTCAGCCGGCGCACGCTCGCACCACCGCATCGCGGGGCTGGCCAGCTTCGCCGGCACCACCATCGAGTGGTACGACTTCTTTCTTTACGGCACCGCCGCCGCGCTGGTGTTCAACCGGCTGTTCTTCCCGGAGATGGATCCGCTGAGCGGGCTGTTCGCGGCCTTCGCCACCTATGCCGTGGGCTTTGTCGGCCGCCCGCTGGGCGGCATGATCTTCGGCCACTACGGTGACCGCATCGGTCGCAAGGCCATGCTCATCATCACCCTGCTGCTGATGGGCGTACCCACCATCGCCATCGGCCTGCTGCCCACCTACGAACACATCGGCTACTGGGCCGCCGCCCTGCTGGCGCTGCTGCGCTTCCTGCAGGGCGTGGCGGTCGGTGGCGAATGGGGTGGTGCCGTGCTGATGGCGGTGGAGCACGCCCCGGAAGGTCGCAAGGGCTTCTACGGCAGCCTGCCGCAGACCGGCGTCGGTGCCGGCCTGGTGCTGTCATCGCTGGCCATGGCTGCCGTGTCGCAGCTGCCCGAGGAGGACCTGCTGAGCTGGGGCTGGCGCCTGCCCTTCCTGGCCAGCGTGGTGCTGCTGGGCGTGGGCTGGCTGATCCGCGCCCGGGTACCGGAGTCGCCCGAGTTCGAACGCCTGAAAACCGCTGCCGCACCGGTCAAGGCGCCACTCGCCGTGGTGCTGCGCGAGCACCGGCGTGGCGTGCTGACCCTGATCGGCGCGCGCATGGCCGAGAACGCCTGGTTCTACCTGTCGGCGACCTTCGCGCTGGCCTATGCCACCGGCCAGCTCGGTCTGCCACGGGACCAGGTGCTGTCGGCCATCACCGCCGGCGCCCTGCTCTCGCTGCTGACCATGCCGCTGGCCGGCTGGCTGTCGGACCGCATCGGCCAGAAGCGTCTCTACCTGATCGGCGTCCTGCTGCTGGCACTGTATGTCGCCCCCTTCTTCCAGCTGCTGGGCAGTCGCGACATGGACCTGGTCTGGCTGGCGCTGGTGCTGGCCCTGGGCGTGGTATTTCCGCTCATGTACGCGCCGGAGTCGCTGCTGTTCGCCCGCCAGTTCCCGGCCGAGGTCCGCTACAGCGGCATTTCGCTGGGCGTGCAGGTGGCTGGCGTGCTCGGCGGCGGCCTCGCCCCCATGATTGCCACTGCCCTGCTCAAGGCCAATGAGGGTCAGCCGACTTACGTGGTGTTCTATCTGCTGGGACTGGCGCTGATCGCGTTCGTGTCGGCATCCTGCATGCGCGGGGATGATCCCGCCTGATCCGCCCGGAGGAGCTCCGCCATGACCAGCCCCGTCCAACGCCTCGTCGGCAAGTCCACCGTTCTTGGCGATGGCATGACCATCACCCGCACCCTGCCCATGGCGCGTCGCCGCACCGTGGGCGCCTGGTGCTTCCTGGATCACTTCGGGCCCATCGAGGTGCACGCCGACCACGGCATGCGCGTGGGCCCGCACCCGCACATCGGTCTGCAGACCGTGACCTGGCTGCTGGAGGGCGAGATCCTGCATCGCGACAGCCTGGGCAGCGTGCAGGTCATCTGCCCGGGCCAGCTCAATCTGATGACCTCGGGGCGCGGCATCAGCCACTCCGAGGAGTCACCCGCCACACGCTCGCCACGTCTGCACGGCGCGCAATTCTGGATCGCCCTGCCCGATCACGCCCGTCATGGCGAGCCTGCCTTCGTGCACCACGACACGCTGCCCGCCTGTCAGCACCAGGGCCTGCAGGTCACCGTGTTCATCGGCGAGCTGCTGGGGCTGGTGTCACCGGCAAACGTGCACAGCCCGCTGGTGGGCGCCGAGCTGCGTGCCGCCGATGCGACACAGACCGCATTGCCACTGCGCCCGGATTACGAGCATGGCATCCAGGTGCTGACCGGCCGGCTGACCGTGGATGGCGAGGTGCTGGAGCCTGGAACGCTGCTGGTGCTGGACATCGGGCGGGATATCGTCAGCGTGCAGGCAGAGGCTGGCAGCTGTGCCGTGCTGGTCGGCGGCGCACCACTGCAGGAAGAGCTGCTGATGTGGTGGAACTTCGTCGGCCGCAGCAAGCAGGAACTGCTGGCTGCGTGCACGGACTGGAATGCGGGGGCAGCGTATTTCGGCGACGTAAAAAACTATGACGGAGAGCGGCTGAGTGCGCCGATGCCGCCGTGGTGACACGCATGACCCAAATTGACCCCTGCGAATTCTGGCGGTGGGCCTATTCAGACTTCCTTTCCAACACGCTGCGAAGAGCTCTGGCCGAGCACATCGTTTCTCGAGCAGCCGGTCGCCAAACCGCTTTTCATAGTCTACCTATTTGGAAGCAAGCATTGACTTGATAACCAAGTAGGTTAGATTTTATGGAGAAGCGTACCCCTGCCTGTCCGCTGACCAAAATCAAGACCCTGGTCAAGAACGGCAAGGTGCGAATGACTGCCAGTGCAGTCAGCGGGGCAGCGGAGCTTGGAATTAATCGGCAGGGGGTTGTTGCCGTGGTCATGGCGCTGAGTAGCTCGGACTTCCACAAGAGCATGACCACGCATGCAGACCACACGATCTGGCAGGACGTTTACCGTCCTTGCACGCCTTATGGTGCTGTGTATCTCAAGCTGACGGTTGTTGATGACCTGCTTATCGTTTCGTTCAAGGAGCTGTGACATGAAATGTCCGCAGTGCGGCAGTGTCGAGCTGGCCTCCAGCGTCCGTGACATACCCTATGTCTACAAGGGCGAGCGCACGGTCATTCCCGCCGTGACCGGAGACTATTGCCAGGCCTGTGATGAGCTAGTGCTGGACAATGCCGCTGCCGATTATTTCGGAGAGGCCGTCACCACATTCATCAAACAGGTCAATGCCGGAATGGTCGACCCAGCCTTCATCACTGCAGTGCGCAAAAAGCTGCAGCTTGATCAGCGTGAGGCCGCCGAGATATTCGGGGGCGGCATCAACGCCTTTTCCCGCTATGAAACCGGCAAGACCCGACCGCCACTGGCGCTGATAAAGCTGCTGCGGCTGCTGGACCGCCACCCTGAACTGCTCAGCGAGGTCAGGGCAGCCTGAGCAGGTTCGGATCACCCCAACGCCACCGCCTTCAGCACCACCGCCGCGAACTCGTGCGGTGAATCCTCCTGCAGGAAGTGACCGCCACGCAGGGTCACATGTGGCATGCCCTGAGCGCCAGGAATGCGCTTCTGCAGGTAGCGGTCACCGCCACGGGTGATCGGATCGCCATCGCTGAAGGCGGTCACGAAGGGCTTCTGCCAGCGCGACAGCACCTCCCAGGCACGACGGTTGGCGGGTGCCGCCGGGTCATCCGGATGCGTCGGCACCAGTGCCGGGAAAGCACGGGCAGCAGCGGTGTAGCGCGAGGACGGAAACGGCGCCTCGTAGGCGGCACGCTCCGCGGCCGACAGGCTGCGTCGGCAGGCGCCAGAAACGATGCGACCGATCGGGAACCACGGGCTGTGCAGGGCGAATGCCCGCCACAGCCTGAACGCCGGCGGCACCTTCTGGTCGCCGGTAGGCAGCATGCCGTTGCCGATCACGATGGCGGCGAAGCGCGGCTCCAGCTCGGCGGCCAGGCGCAGGCCCAGCAGCGAGCCCCAGTCCTGGCCGACCAGGGTGATCCCGCGAAGATCCAGCCGCTCCACCAGCGCGGTCAGCCAGTCCATGTGCGACTGGTAGCTGTAGGCATCGACCTCGGTGAGCTTGTCGGACTTGCCGAAGCCGATCAGATCGGGCGCGATGACGCGGCAGCCGGCGGCCACCACGGGCGGAATCATGTGGCGATAGAGGTAGCTCCAGCTCGGCTCGCCGTGCAGCATCAGCACCACGCGGCCATCGCGCGGCCCCTCGTCGAGGTAGTGCATGCGCAGGCCGGGTGCGACCTCGAGATGGTTGGGCGCGAACGGATAGTCCGGGAGGCCGGCGAAGCGCTCGTCAGGGGTTCGGATCACGGGCATGGCAGAAGCTCCGGCACTTGCAGGGCGTGCTCTTTTCGGGCTGGATACGTGCCTCGACGCTAACAAACCGCACGCCCCAGGAAAACACGTCATGCGCATCGTTTCCGCCAACCTCAACGGCATCCGCTCCGCCGCCAGCAAGGGCTTCTTCACCTGGCTGGAGCAGTCCGGCACCGATGTGCTGTGCATCCAGGAAACCAAGGCCCAGACCCATCAGCTCGACGGCGAGGTGTTCAACCCGGCCGGCTGGCACCGTTATCTCTTCGATGCCGTGCGTCCCGGCTACTCGGGCACCGCGATCTACTCGCGGCTGAAGCCGGACGCGGTCAGCAGCGGCCTCGGCTTCGAACTCTGCGACAGCGAAGGCCGCTGGCTGGAGGCACGCTTCGGCGATCTGACCGTGGTCTCGCTCTACCTGCCCTCGGGCTCGGCCTCCGACACCGCCCAGGAACGCAAGGATCACTTCCTGAAGGCGCTGATGCCCATCCTGCGTGCGCGCCGCGAGGCCGGCGAGAAACTGGTGATCTGCGGCGACTGGAACATCGCGCACCAGGAAATCGACCTGAAGAACTGGAAAGGCAACCTGAAGAACTCGGGCTTTCTGCCGCATGAGCGGGCCTGGCTCACCGAGCTGTTCAACCAGGTCGGCTATGTCGATGCCTTCCGCGTCGTCGACCCGCGCCCCGAGCGCTACACCTGGTGGAGCAATCGCGGCCAGGCCTATGCCAACAACGTCGGGTGGCGCATCGATTACCACATCGTGTCGCCGGAACTGCGCGAGCACATTGTCGCTGCCGACATTTACACGGGTGAGAAGTTCTCCGATCATGCGCCGCTGATCATCGATTACCGCCTGTAACGACCCGCGAGATCCTCATGGCCGCTCCCGACAAAGACACCCTCGCGCGCTGGCGCCAGGACATCCGCTTCCAGGACACCCTGCTCGGGCAGCCCCTGACCTTTCACACCACCTGGGGCATCTTTTCGCCGGAAGCCATCGATGACGGCACCCGGCTGCTGCTGGAGCACATGGAGATTCCGGCGGATGCCGATTGCCTGGACATCGGCTGCGGCTACGGCCCGATCGGCATGACACTGGCGCGACTGGCACCGCAGGGGCGCACCCTGATGGTGGACAAGGATTTCATGGCGGTGGAATACGCCAACCGCAACTGCGCCGCCAACGGCATCGGCAACGCCCGCGCCATGCTTTCCAACGGCCTGCAGCACATTCCCGCCGATGCCCGCTTTGACCTCATCGTCTCGAATCTGCCCGCCAAGGCCAGCAAGGAGCAGCACTACCTGTTCCTCTACGACAGCCTGGCCCGCCTCAAGCCCGGCGGACGCTTCTACGTGGTGACCATCAACGGCCTGCGCGAATTCATGGCGCGCACGCTGAAGGAAGTCTTCGGAAACTACGACAAGCTGAAGCAGGGCAAGGTCTACACGGTCGCCATGGCGGAAAAGACCTGATCAGGCCAGACGCCGACACGGGCAGGCAGCGGGCCAGCCGCTGCCTGCCGGCGCTCATTTCACCAGCGTGAGTGCTGACTGGCCGCTGCTGGCAGCGGCGGCGGCGGCCGGTGATGTGTTCAGGTAGGCCAGCGCCTTCTCGGTCGAGCCTTCCTTGACCGGGTCGTACCAGGGACTGAAGAACGGCAGCTGCCAGGTCGCCAGTGCCAGCGGGTGCGGCAGGTGGCCACCCTTGCTCTCCTTTGCCCAGCGCAGCCAGATCGCCGGCTTCCAGGCCTTGAAGTTCTCGCCGGCATAGCGCGGATCCTGGTTCATGAGGTGCGCGGCACCATCCACCCAGAGACCGATCACCAGCGGCACCGTGATGCAGCTCAGGTAGTAGCGCGACAGGTAGCCGCCACCGAGGTGGGTGTAGAGGTCGAACGCCACGCTGCGATGCTCGACCTCCTCGGCGCCGTGCCAGCGCAGCAGATCGAGCAGGGTGGCATCGGCACCGACCTTGTCCCAGTTGCGGTTGTCGAGCGCGTAGTTGCCGAGCACGCAGGTCATGTGCTCGACGGCGGCGATGATGCCGAGACGAAACACCAGCCACTCCTTCTCGAGGAACTTCGGCAGCTTCATGCCCAGCGGCTGGTCGGCGAGCAGGCTTTCGAACAGCCAGTCCATGATCTTGGTGTTGCGCTCGGTCTCGATGCCGTGCGCCTTCAGGTACTCGGCGATGGCGCTGCCATGGGCACGCGCGTGCATGGCCTCCTGGCGAATGAACAGCTGCACGTCGTCGCGCAGCTTGTCATCGGTCACGTAGGGCAGCACCTTGTTGTAGAGACGGCAGAACCAGAACTCGCCCGCCGGCAGGATCATGTTGATCTCGTTGATGAAATGGCTGGCAAAGGGCTGACCGGGGATCCACTCCAGCGGCGTCTTCGACCAGTCGAACCGGACCTTGCGCGGCACCAGGCGTCCCTGCGTATGGGACACGGTGCTGTCGTTCTTGAGCAGGCTGACTACGGCCATGGCAACTCTCCTTGCGAAACACCCGGCAACACGATGCCGGCAACCCTGTGAAATACGGTGATGTTCAGGCGGCAGCGGTCTGCCAGAGCCCGCGCTGCTGCCAGCGACGCACATGCGGCACGTCGTCATCCAGCCAGAAGGCATCGTCTTCCGTCACCACCAGCAACTCTTCCCACTTGGCGCCCACCGGGCCCAGCCCGAGGTGCGGCTCTACCGCCCACAGACCGGGGGTCGGCGGATGCTCGGAGCGCTTGCTGCTGTTCCAGATCGGCGACCAGCCTTCGCTGGCACCCTTGAAGCGGTCCTTGACCAGTTCGGTGACGTTGCGCACGCCGAAGTTGAACAGGCTGAGATGATCCTTCTTGCCGTCGTCCTCGAGCTTCTCGACGCGATGCGCCAGCGTTTCGAAGGGGTAGGCCTTGTGGCGCGGGTCATAACCCTGGCGCGCGCACAGGGCGTCGACAGCCTGGCTGATCTCGGACAGCGGGCGGCGCTGCTTGGCCATGTCGAGAATCAGGCGACGGTAGTCGGCCAGGTCATCCATCATGCGATCCAGCACCGGATGGCTGCCCAGCACGCCACAGTAACCGATGTCGGCGGTGTAGCCGCGCAGCGTGGGGGCGCAGTCGAGAATGAACGGCATGCCCTCTTCCAGACGACGGAAGCCGGGATAGAACGCCGGGTTGAAGCCGCCCAGCTGCTTGACGCCGACCAGGCCGCGAAAGGCGGTACGATCACCGAACCAGGCGAAGGGCTGGTGAAACCAGTCATCGACGCCATGGTCAAGCAGCCAGGTCTTCTGCAAGGCGGCGGCACGACGCTCGGTCATGCCGGGCTTGAGCTCCCCGGCAATGGTTTCGGCACATTCGTAGGCAAGGCGCTGAACCCGGCGAAAGGCGTCCAGGTCCTCAGGGGTGAGACGTGCAGCGGCGTGAGACATGGCAACCTCCGGAGCGGGGCTCCATTGGACGCTTAATGCCGCCAAAGTCAAGCCGAAGCAGACTTGGCATCTGATTCAGGCGTTGACCGGGAGATGGCCGCATTCAAGCGCACAGCTCATTATTTGACCATACGCCTGAACGCGGCAACGCGCCACTGCACAGCGCGGCTTACCAGTTCAGGGCCTTCTGTTGCGCCTTGACCAGCTCGGCCACGCCAAGTTCGGCGAGATCCAGCAGGGCCACGGTCTCGTCACGCGAGAACGGCTTGCCCTCGGCAGTGCCCTGCAGCTCGATGATGCCGCCATGCTGGTTGATGACCACGTTCATGTCGGTATCGCAGTCGACATCCTCGACGTAATCCAGATCCAGAACCGGCACGCCCTTGACGATGCCTACCGAAATTGCCGCGACCAGGCCCAGCAGCGGGTCCTGCTTGATGGCCTTCTTCTCGAGCAGGAAGCTGAGCGCATCGACCAGCGCCACCGCACCGCCGGTGATCGCGGCCGTGCGGGTGCCGCCATCTGCCTGCAGCACGTCGCAGTCGATGGTGATGGTGTTCTCGCCGAGCTTCCTGAGATCGACCATGGCACGCAGCGAACGGCCGATCAGGCGCTGGATCTCCAGGGTGCGACCACCCTGCTTGCCCTTGCTCGCCTCGCGTGCGTTGCGGGTGTGTGTGGAGCGCGGCAGCATGCCGTATTCGGCGGTGATCCAGCCCTCGCCCTTGCCCTTGAGCCAGCGCGGAACGCCCGGCTCCACGGTGGCCGTGCACAGCACCTTGGTGTTGCCGAACTCGACCAGCACCGACCCTTCGGCATGACAGGTGTAATGACGGATCAGGGTGACGGCACGAAGCTGATCGGGGAGACGACCGGAAGGACGCATGGGTTATTCCTGATGACGGCGGTAAGATGGGCAAGTATACCCTTGCCACCCCCGGAGTATCGCAGTCATGTCCGTCCCGAATCATCCGGAGGCAGGTCCGGTCCGCAGCATGACCGCCTTCGCGCGGGCCATGCAGCACGGCCCCTTCGGCCAGCTCAGCGTCGAGCTGCGCTCGGTCAACAGCCGTCATCTCGAGCTGACCCTGCGCCTGCCCGATGTCCTGCGCGACCTCGAGCATTCATGGCGGGAGCGACTGCGGCAGCAGATAGGTCGCGGCAAGGTCGAACTGACCCTGCGCCTGGACGCCGGCGACAGCCTGGCCGACGGCGTGGTGCTGGACCAGGAGCGGGTCAGGCAGCTGTTGCAGGCAGCGCACGAGATCGAGGACCTGGCACGTCATGTCGGCCCGGTCGATCCGGTCGCGCTGCTGCGCCTGCCCGGCGTGTTGCGCACGCAGGAGGCCGATGCCACGGCGCTGACCGCCACCGCCGAGGCCTTGCTGACACAGGCACTGGCGGACTTCCTCGCCATGCGCGCGCGCGAGGGCTGCGCCCTCACGGCGCTGGTCGAGCAGCGCCTGCAGGGTGTGGCCCGGGAAGTGTCCGCTGTTCAGGATCGCCTGCCCGGCATCCTCGCGCACTACCGCGAGCGCTTGCTGGAGCGCATCCGCGAGGCAAAGGCCGAACTGGCCGCCGAGCGCGTGGAGCAGGAAGTGGTGCTGTTTGCGCAGAAGCTGGATGTCGCCGAGGAGCTTGATCGTGTGCTGGCCCATCTGGCCGAGATCCGTCGCGTGCTGACCGGCGGCGGCGCCATCGGCCGGCGCCTGGACTTTCTCATGCAGGAGCTCAACCGCGAGGCCAACACCCTGGGCTCCAAGGCAGTGACCGCCGACAGCGCCTGGTCCTCCGTCGAGCTCAAGGTGCTGATCGAGCAGATGCGCGAGCAGATCCAGAACATCGAATGAGCCGCACCGGACAGCGACAAGGATTTTCCGCATGACTGATCAACTGGCGTCGGCTCTGGCGTCCTTCGACCTGCTGCTGGCGGTGTACCTGGTGGCCATCACGGCCGAAGCCATGTCCGGTGCGCTGGCCGCCGGCCGTCGCAACATGGACATCTTCGGGGTCGCGGTGATCGCGTTCGTGACCGCGCTCGGCGGCGGAACCATCCGCGACGTGACCCTGGGCAACTACCCGATCGGCTGGACCCAGCACCCGGAATACGTCTACCTGGTTCTGGGCGCAGGCTTGCTGACCACGCTGGTGGCGCGCTACCTGCACCGGTTGCAGCGCCTGTTCCTGGTGCTTGATGCCCTGGGACTGGTGGCGTTCTCGCTGATCGGCTGCAGCGTGGCACTGAACCTGGGTTATGCGCCGATGGTGGTGATCCTGTCCGGCATGATCACCGGGATCTGCGGCGGCATCCTGCGTGACGTGCTCTGCAACCAGGTACCCATCGTGTTCTGTCGCGAGCTCTATGCCAGCGTCTCGCTGCTGGTCTGCGCGCTGTTCCTGATCATGCGCAGCTGGGGCATCGACAGCGACATCAACACCCTGCTCTGCTTCATCATCGGCTTCAGCTTCCGCCTGCTGGCCTTGCGCCATGGCTGGAGGCTGCCGACCTTCTCCTATCACGGGCGCTGGGACTGAGACGGCCCGCAATGACATCGGGCGCCCGCAGGCGCCCGATTGGCGTTACAGCATGAACTGGATCTGCATCTCGCCCACCATGAAGCCGAGCACGGCGCCGACGGTGATGAGAATCCATTCCTCTTCCTTGAACGCGGGACGCAGCATGCCCTCGAACTCGGTCGGGGTGAGCATGCGCATGCGCGTGATCAGGGTGTTGCGCACGTCCATGGCGTCCTCGGCGTACTCCTCCATGTGCTTCATGGTTTCCGGCAGACGCTCGAGAATGCGGTCGGCAATGTGCTGCTTCATCTCGATGTAGCGGCTGGTACCGACCGCGTACAGCACCAGTGGACGGGCCACGCCGGCCTGCTCGTCGACGACGCGGCGGACCTGCTTCTGCAGCAGCTGGATGACGCGATCGGAGCGCGGGCCGCTGAACAGCTCCTCCATCATGATGCCGGGCGTGAGCATCTGCTTCGAGATCAGCGCGGCATAGTCACCGGCGACCTCCTGCTGGCGCTTGAGGAACAGGCCATGCAGGGTATAGCCAAAGAGCTTTTTCGGATTCAGCGGACGGAACAGCATCTGCAGCGCCAGCCAGTCACTGAACAACCCAACGAAGCCGCCGAAGGCGGGCAGCATCCAGGGCTCGCGCCACACCAGCCAGCACACCATCTGCACCAGACCGATGATGAAGCCGAAGTAGAACCCGGCCTTGCAGAAGAACTTCAGCTCCTGCTTGCCGACACGCTGGAAGATCTCGTTGAGGAGCTTCTTGTCCTTCTTGAGGTTGCTGATGACCATGTGACGGATGTCGAAGTAGCGCGACACGTTGACCTGCACCTCGCCCATGATCGAAGCCACGATCTTGGGTGCCTCGCCCTTGACGCGCTTGATGATGCGCTGGCGCATGAACTCGGGCATGCCCTCCCAGAGTCCGGGCTGGTATTCCTGCATGACCTCGCGCACGATGTCCTCGGAGGCCTCCATCATCGGCACTTCGATTTCGCGCGCGATGCGGGCCGGATCCAGACGCGCGAAGATTTCCTCGGGCTTGATCAGGCGCTCGGTCATCAGGTCGACCGCAATGGTGGCCATCTTCTCGGCCTTGCGCGGCACGATGCCCTGCCAGCCCAGAAACGGCTTGATGCCCCAGAACTCGATGGGCTGGAACATCATCTTGATCGCCACCACCTTGGTGACGTAGCCGATCAGGCCGCTGATGAAGGGAATGGAGATGTAAAGCCACATGTCGGCTTTGAAATCAGCGATCAACGCATCCATGAGCGGTGTTCCGTGTTCTTTTGGGTCGTCGGGCGGGGCTGGCGCTCAGCGCCGCAGGCCCGCGTGACGGGCCGTCAATTCGACAAGTGTATAAGGTGCGAAGCTTCGGTGCGAGACCGAAATCACTGTCCGCTCAGGCGCCTCAGCGGTCCGGACAGACGCGCCGGATTTGCCGGAATCACGTCACGGTAGCGCGCCTGCAGTGCCGCCAGATCAGCCTCCTTGTCACCCGTGGTGAAGAAGGCCTCGGTGATGCGCAGCTCCCTGCGGCCGAAATCCAGGATGAAGGGAATGATGGGCACCCGGGCGCGATGCGCCATGTAGTAGAAACCCAGCTTCCACTCTTCAGCGCTGTGACGCGTGCCCTCGGGAGCAATGCCGATGTAGATCGAGCCCGGCTGGGCAAAGCGTGCCACCACCTGCTCGACCTGACCGCCCTTGCTGCTGTTGCGATACACCGGCATGACATTGGCCCAGCGGAAGAACGCGCCCACCGGCCCCTTGAACAACTCGGCCTTGGCCAGCACGGTGATGTTGAGACGCAGCGCCATGATGGTGGCGGCGGCCACCAGACCGTCCCGGTTCGAGGTGTGGGGCGCACCGATCATCAGTGCCTTGCCATGGGTGGGGACGGCACCCGTGACCTTCCAGCCCATGGCCCTGAGCCAGAGCAGCCCGAGACGCTGGGTAAACGGCGTGCCACGACGCGGCACCTCGGGCCCGAGCAGCTCGGCAGTGATCACGGGGTCGTTGGTGGGTGTGGTGGCGGACATGCGGATTCCCTGGCAGGCAATGGGTGATGGCACTGTACTGGCTGATCGGGAAGAACAGCAATCACCGGCAGACGAAATGAGTACAGCTGTGCAGCCATCATGAAAAACCCCCGGCTGGCCGGGGGTTTTCATGATGCGACGATCTGGCGCGATCAGAAGGTACGCGAGATAAGTTCCTTCATGATCTCGTTGGTACCGCCGTAGATGCGGTTGGCGCGCGTGTCGATGTAAGCCTGGGCCACCGGATACTCGAGCATGAAGCCGTAACCGCCATGCAGCTGCACGCACTCGTCGACGACCTTGGACAGCAGGTCGGAAACCCAGTACTTGGAAGCAGCAGCAGCATCGACCTGCAGGGTGCCCTTGATCTGCTCCTCGATGCAGCGGTCGATGAAGATGCGCGCGATCTGCACTTCCGAACGCAGCTCGGCGAGCTTGAAGCGGGTGTTCTGGTAAGCCGCCACCGGCTTGCCGAAGACCTTGCGCTGACGTACGTAGTCCAGGGTATGGGCGAGCACGGACTCGGCACCGGCAGCACACATGATGCCGATCATCAGACGCTCCCAGGCCAGCTCCTTCATCAGCATGATGAAGCCCATGCCTTCCATGCCGATCAGGTTGGACTTGGGCACGCGCACGTTGTCGAAGAACAGCTCGCAGGTGTCCTGGCCACGCATGCCGACCTTCTTCAGCGGACGGCCCTTGCTGAAGCCGGGGCGGTCGGCCTCGATCAGCAGCAGCGAGATGCTCTCGGCACCCTTGCTGGGATCGCCGGTCTTGACCACGACCACGGCGATGTCGCACAGGTAGCCGTTGGTGATGAAGATCTTCGAGCCATTGACGATGTAATCGTCACCGTCGGCCACCGCGGTGGTGCGCACGGCCTGCAGGTCGGAGCCGGTGCCCGGCTCGGTCATGGCGATGGAGCCCACGGCCTCGCCGGAGCACATCTTCGGCAGCCACTTCTGCTTCAGCTCCTCGGTGGCGAAGTTGAGCAGGTAGTTGGCGACGATGTCGGAGTGCAGCGAGAAGCCCGAGGCGGAGTCGCCGGCGCGGGCCTGCTCTTCCATCAGGATGACACTGTAGAGACGGTCCACGCCGGAGCCGCCGTACTCGACCGGCATGGTCGGGCAAAGCAGGCCGAGTTCGCCGGCCTTGTTCCACAGGTGACGGTCGATGTGCTGCTGCTCTTCCCACTTCTCGCGGTGCGGCGCCAGCTCTTCCTCGAAGAAGCGGCGTGCGGTGCGACGGAAGTCCTCGTGCTCCGGGCCGAACAGGGTACGCGGGATCATCGGGTTCATCGGGGTGGGTATGTGCAGACCGCTCATGTCTGTCTCTCCGTAAAAGGGGTTGCTGAAGCCGTGGGTGTCGGACCGGAAACAAGACGGTCGTATGGCTTGTGCGCCGTTTTACGCAGGGCTGACCGAGGGGTCAAGGACACAATGACTCACGGGTCATGACATAAATGCTCACGCCGGCAGGCAGCGCGCCATGAAGTCGCGCATCAGGCGCAGATAGTCGCGCTGGTGCAGGTGCAGCACGTGGTTGCCGGGGAACCAGTGCAGCTGGCTGCCGGCCCAGTGCCGATGCAGCAGATGCTGGTAGCGCGGACCGGTGAAGCGGTCGCCCGCCCCGGCAATGATGAGCAGACGGTCCGGATCAAGCAGCGGCCGCCAGGTCAGCGGCGAATGCACGGCCATGGCATGTCGCAGCGTGGGCAGGTCCAGCCCGACCAGGGGCAGGGCCGGCGAAATCAGCGTGCTCAGTGGCGGCCACTCCATCAGCATGTCGGCGGGCGAGACCACGGCGGCATTGGGAATGGCAAACGCCAGACGGTCATCCACCGCCGCCAGCAGCGCGCTCAGGTAGCCGCCCAGGCTGAGCCCCGAAATGCCCATGCCGGGCACGCCGCGCCGCTCCAGGTAATGCATGAGCATGCGCAGCTCGTGGATGGACTGCAGCATGGCCTCGCTGGTCTGCGCGATGCCGTGGCTGAAATAGCCGAAGCCGCTGAACGGATCGAAGCGACCGCGCCTGGCCCCGTGGAACGGCAAGGTGAACAGCGCGATGTCCCAGCCCTGGCGGAAGAACCAGCGCAGCGAGAACATGGCGCGATTGACCCAGTAGGCATCCAGCGAGTAACCGTGCACGAAGATCAGGGTGCGGCGCGGCCGGTCACCATGCGTCCAGTGCCGAACCGGCACGCGACGGTTGCGGGTGTGGCGGGCATAGGCGGCGCGCACGGCCGGATTCAGGGCCTCGAAGGTGCTGTCGAAACAGAGCTGGTCGGCGCAGCCGCCCAGGGCTGCCAGTCCGTCGTCGCGCAGGCGCTCGCGCGAATAGCTGAACTGGCGTGGCGGCTCGATGAAGACCGCCTCGCGCTCGCCCCGGTCAGCCAGTGCCTGGTAGAACGGCATCAGCGACTTTTCCCGGGCGATGCCGCGCGGGCCGAAGTGCGGCAGCATGGCAGTACCGACGGCACTCGCCAGACCGGTGCGCAGCACGTAGTCCAGCGACGCCGACAGGGCCACCTTGACGGGATGATCGTCATGCGCCGGCGTGCGCGGGTCATGCCGGTGATAATCCACCGGCAAGGCCTGCCACCACGGCTGACCCGGGGTCGCCGGACCAGCCTGTGTCGCTGCGCACGCCAGACGTTCAGTCACGGCGATACATCGTCACCACGCAGGCGCCGCCCAGCCCCAGGTTGTGCTGCAGCGCAATGCGTGCGCCGGACACCTGGCGCTGGTCGGCGGTGCCGCGCAGCTGCCAGACCAGCTCCGTGCACTGCGCCAGACCGGTGGCGCCCAGCGGGTGTCCCTTGGACAGCAGGCCGCCGGACGGGTTGGTGACGACCTGGCCACCGTAGGTGTTGTCACCGTCCCAGATGAACTTCTCGGCGCCCCCTTCCGGACACAGGCCGAGGGCCTCGTAGGTCAGCAGCTCGTTGGCCGTGAAGCAGTCGTGCAACTCCACCACGTCGACATCCTCGGCACCGATGCCGGCCGCCTCGTAGACCTGGCTCGCCGCCGCCTTGGCCATGTCGTAGCCGACCATCTTGATCATCGAGTTCTCGTTGACGCTGCTCGGGAAATCGGTGGTCATGGCCTGGGCCGCGATGTAGACCGGATTGCTGATGCCCAGCTTCGCCGCGAACTCGTCCGAACAGAGCACGGCAGCGCCGGCGCCGCAGGTCGGCGGACAGCACTGGAAGCGCGTCAGCGGATCGAAGACCTCGTCCGATGCCATGATCTCGTCCAGTGACAGCACTTGGCCGAACAGGGCGTAGGGGTTGCGGCTGGCATGCTGGCGCGCCTTCTCGGCGATCTTGCCGAAGGTCTCCTTGCGGGTGCCGTGCTTCCAGCGGTATTCACGACCGGCACCGCCGAACATCTGCGCGGCAGGGGGCGCACTGGTGAAGCCCTGGGCGTCCAGCATGACCTGGGCATGCAGCGACATGGACGACTCGCGGTCATTGAACTTGGCGCCCAGCGCGCCCTTTTCCATCTTCTCGAAGCCCACCACCAGCACGCACTCGGCAGCGCCGTTCTCGATGGCCTGGCGGCCGAGGTAGAGCGCGCTGGAGCCGGTCGAGCAGTTGCTGTTGACGTTGAAGATGGGAATGCCGGTGAGGCCGATCTCGTAGACGGCACGCATGCCGCTGCAGGAGTCGCCGTAGACATAGCCGGTGTAGGCCTGCTGGATGCGGTCATAGCTGACGCCGGCATCGGCGAGGGCCAGACGGCCCGCTTCAGCGGCCATCACGTGATAGTCGGCGCTGGCGCCGGGCTTGGCGAACTTGGTCATGCCTACGCCGATGACATTGACGCGACGCTTCATGGTGTTTTCCTCTCGAATTCGTGGGGTGTCTCCGGGCGGCAGCCGCCACCCGGAGGATCGCTCAGGCCAGTCCGGCCAGACAGTTCAGTTCGCGCGCCAGCAGGACATCGCCATCGACACGCAAGTCGCCTTTCTGGTGCAGGGCTGCCAGATCGGCACCCTCGGCCAAGGCCTTGAGCGTGTCGTCACTGAGACCGATGGTTGCTGCGGGTGCGGCGGCAGCCGCCTTCGCCACCTGACCGGCGCCGAAGTCCACCGACCAGCTCGTTTCGGCATCCGTGACATTGAACTGCAGCACCGTGTTCAGACGGGTATCCAGCTGCCCGGCCGCCAGCTTCTCGCCCAGCGCCGCGAACAGGCGATCGGCGAACAGCTCGCGCGTTGCCGCCGCGGCGGCTGCGGCCGGTGCCGCGGTCTCGCCGCTGGCGAGACGGGCCTGACGGGCCTGCTCGACCAGGGCCTTGTCCATGCCCGACAGCACGGTCAGCTTGTTCGATGCCATGACATTGCCGCTGATCTTGAGCTGACCGCCGAAGAACAGCTTCTGCACGGCCGCCAGATCGCCGCCAAACAGGGTGTCCGCGTACTTGGCGTCGAGCGCGATGGTCACGTCAGGCTTCACGGCCTGACCGGCACCGACTGAACCGGGCGCGTTCTTGAGATCGATGAAGAAGCTCGACTCCGGATTCTGGAAATTGAACTGGAAGGAGGTCTTGGTCTGCTCCACCAGCGCCGGATTGGCGTCGACGAAGCGCCGGATGCCGCCAAAGACATCCGCCAGTGTCACGCCCTGCTCCGCTGCGGGCGCCACAGGCGCGGAAGCTGTCGCGGCTGACGCAGTGGATGCGCCGGCGGCGACACGCGCGGCACGCGCCTGCTCGACCAGGGCCTTGTCCATGCCCGACAGCACGGTGAGCTTGTTCGAGGCCATGACATTGCCATGCACCTTCATCTTGCCGCCGAAGTAGAGCTTCTGCACGGCGCCCAGATCGCCCCCGAACAGCGTGCCGGTGTGCTCGGCATCCAGCTCGATGGTCACGTCCGGCTTGTCGATCGTGCCGCTGCCGACGGCGCCGGCCGCGTTCTTGAGATCGATGAACCAGGTTGATTCGGGCTTGTGGAACACGAACTGGAACGTGGTCCTGGTCTGCTCGACCAGTTCCGGCTTCGCCGCGACAAACGCCTTGATGCCGGCGAACACGTCAGCCACGGTCACGCCCTCTTCCACGCCTGCGGCTGCAGCCGTCGCCGCAGGGGCCGTCTTGGCCTGCTTCGCCGCCGGAATCTCGGCATAGAGCTCGACGGCGGCGTTCTTGATGACGACCTCGCCACGCTCCTTCACCGACGTCTCGAACACGATGCGGGTGTCCGACTCCTTCCACATCTTCGTGACCAGGGTTTCGCCGGGGAACACGCTCTTGGCGAAGCGCACCTTGATGCTCTTGAAGCGGCGCGGATCGTTGCCGCAGAACGCCTTCACGACATGGCGACCGCAGTAGCCGTAGGTGCACATGCCATGCAGGATGGGCTTCTCGAAGCCGAAGGCCTTGGCGAAGGCCGGATCGGCGTGCAACGGGTTCCAGTCGCCGGACAGACGATACAGCAGGGTCTGGTTGGCGTCGGTCTTCTCCTCGATGACAGCATCCGGCTCGCGTGACGGCGGCACGTTGATGTCCGCGGAAGGGCCCCGGTCGCCACCCCAGCCGCCGGCACCCTTCACGAACGAGGTCATCTCGTTGTAGGCGATCTCCTCGCCGTCCTCGTCCAGGGTGTGCACGGCAAAGGTCACCACGGCATTCGGCGCCTTGTCGAAGGCTTCCTTGAACTTGAAGACATGCTTGAGCCTGGCGCTCGGCGGCAGCGGGCGCTTGATCTCGGTGTACTGCTCGCCGTGCAGCAGGCGATCGAAGCCGAAGTTCATGCCCGGCAGCTTGAGGCCGCCGGCCTTGGCCGCCGCCAGCATGGCATTGGACTGCGGCATCACGCCGTAGGTCGGCAGCACGCGGAAGTCACTGCCCAGCTCGTAGACATAGCCGAGTTCAGTGCTGTCCATGGGGTCACGGGCGGCGCCGACGCCGAGGGCGTAGAGCGCGATGTCACGCTCGTCGTAGCTGTTCTCCAGCACCAGCTCGCCTTTCTTCGCCTCGTCGAGGTCGATGAACTCGTTGCCGCCGAGGCTGGGGTTGTTGATGTTGTGCAGGATGGGCGCAAACGAGTCGTTGACGTTGCCCGGATGATCCGCGACGGAGAAATCGGTGATCCGGTCCCACTTGGCGGCCAGGTCATCGACGCTGATGGCCTTGGTGAGCGGGAAGGCATGGCCCTGGGTACGCTCCCAGCGCAGCTTGGCGATGTAGCCGGCCCCGACCTCGAAGATGCCCTTGGTTTCCTCGCAGTCCTCGTGGCAGAGCCAGGCCACCAGCGGGCTGACCTTCTCCGGCTTGAGGTTGGCGAGCAACTCCGGCGGCATCACGGTCTCGGTCAGGCGCGAGGCCGCGATGGGCGCGATGGTGTTGACGTGGATGCCCTTGGCACGGCCTTCCTCGGCCAGGCAGTTGGCGAGACCGGCAAGACCGAGTTTGGCGGCGCAGTAGTTGGCCTGGCCGAAGTTGCCGTAGAGACCGGCCGCCGACGTGGTCATGATGATGCGGCCGTAGCCCTTGTCGCGCATGATCGGCCAGGCCGCGTGCGACACGCTCATGGAGCCGGTCAGGTGAACCTTGAGGATGAGATCCCAGTCGCCCTGGGTCATCTTCTGGAAGCTGACATCACGCAGGATGCCGGCGTTGTTGATGACGATGTCGACGGTGCCGAAGGCGTCCAGCGCCGTCTGCACGATGGCCTGGCCGTTCTCCACCGAATCGTAGTTGGCAACGGCGTCGCCGCCGAGGGCCTTGATCTCCTCGACCACCTTGTCGGCAGCGGCCGAGGACTTGCCGTCACCGTGGGCACCGCCGCCGAGGTCGTTGACCACGACCTTGGCACCGAGCGAGCCGAGCAGCAGGGCATGAGAGCGGCCGAGGCCGTTGCCGGCGCCGGTGACAATGGCGACGCGGCCGTCAAAACGCAGATTGGACATGGTGAATGCTCCTGGTCACTCGCGGCTCAGAACGTGCGCGAGATGAGTTCCTTCATGATTTCGTTGGTGCCACCGTAGATGCGGTTGGCGCGGGTATCGACGTAGGCCTGGGCGACCGGATACTCGAGCATGAAGCCGTAGCCGCCATGGAGCTGGACGCACTCGTCGACGACCTTGGACATCAGGTCGGAGACCCAGTACTTGGCGGCGGCAGCGGCATCGACCTGGAGCGTCCCCTTGATCTGCTCCTCGATGCACTTGTCGACAAAGACGCGCGCGATCTGGGTTTCCGAACGCATCTCGGCCAGCTTGAACTTGCTGTTCTGGTAGGCCGCCACCGGCTTGCCGAAGACCTTGCGGTCACGCACGTAGGCCAGGGTATGCGCCAGCACCTGCTCGCAGCCGGCGGCACAGATGATGGCGATCATCAGGCGCTCCCAGGCCAGCTCCTTCATCAGCATGATGAAGCCCATGCCCTCCATGCCGATCAGGTTGCTCTTGGGCACGCGCACGTTGTCGAAGAACAGCTCGCAGGTGTCCTGGCCCTTCATGCCGACCTTCTTCAGCGGGCGACCCTTGGTGAAGCCGGGACGATCGGCCTCGACCAGCAGCAGCGAGATGTTCTCGGCGCCCTTGGCCGGATCACCGGTCTTCACCACGACCACGGCGATGTCGCAGAGATAGCCGTTGGTGATGAAGATCTTGCTGCCGTTGACGATGTAGTCATCGCCATCCTCGCGCGCGGTGGTGCGCACGGCCTGCAGGTCGGAGCCGGTGCCCGGCTCGGTCATGGCGATGGCACCGACGGCTTCGCCGGTGGCCATCTTCGGCAGCCACGTGCGCTTCAGGTCCTCGCTGGCGAAGTTGTTGATGTAGTTGGCGACGATGTCGGAATGCAGGGCGAAACCGGAGGCCGAGTCACCGGCACGGGCCTGCTCTTCCATCAGGATCACGCTGTAGAGACGATCGACACCCGATCCGCCGTACTCCTCCGGCATGGTGGCGCAGAGCAGCCCCAGCTCGCCGGCCTTGTTCCACAGGTGACGATCGATGTGCTGCTGCTCTTCCCACTTCTCGCGGTGGGGCGCCATTTCCTCCTCGAAGAAGCGGCGGGCGGTACGGCGGAAATCCTCATGTTCCGGCCCGAACAGGGTGCGCGGAATCATGGCATTCATGGGATTCGGGATGTTGAGACTCATCAGGGGCTCCGGGAGGCACAGATACAGATGCAGAAAGGTCGCGTTGCAGGCAATTTAAAATACGGCCGTACAACTTGTTTGCATTCTGTGTCCCTGCCTGAGACACTGTCAAGGGATTTGTGACCGACCAGTCTCGCCCGATGCTGCCGCGATGTTCGCCTTCCGCAGGCGCGCGTCCTACAATTACAGAATGGCTGTCGCGCCCGGTATGCAGGGAGCCGACGCCCGCGCCGAGAACATTGCCATGAACGCCAGGACCACCCCACGCCGTCGCACCCAGGCCGAACGCAGCGAAGCCATGCGCCAGCGCCTGATCGACGCGACCATCCTGAGCCTGGAAAGCGAAGGCTATGCCGGCACCACGGTCAGCACGATCATCACGGCAGCCGCCGTGTCACGCGGTGCGCCGATACACCACTTCCCGACCAAGGCTGCGCTGATCGCCGCCACTGCCGAGCATCTGGTGCGCCGGCTCTATGTGCACCTGGGCTACGCCATCCGTGCCATCGAGGACTCCGATGACCGCCTGGATGCCATGATCCTGGCGAGCTGGCGCGAGGTCTTCGGCACCTCCGAAAGCGTCGCGCTGATGGAGCTGATGATGGCCAGCCGCCGCGACGCGGAACTGGCCAATGTCATGCGCCAGATCTGGATCACCGGCTACGAGACGCTGGATACCGCATCCCGGCACTACTTCGAGGCCCTGGACCCCGACGTCAACCCGACCCAGCTGTTCGCGCTCACGCACTGGCTGATGAGCGGCATGGCCCTGGAGCGTCACCTGATGGACGGCGAGCACGTCGAACATCATTTCCTCGCCCTCTGGAGCCGCGTGCTGCGCGGCTACATGAAGCCCCGCGACGGCGTCACCACGCCACCGCCAAAACCCCGCCAGTGGGACAGCACCCTCTGACACAGGCGCAACGCCACAGTGACGAACCCGATCCCTATCCGAATTGAAGCCGAGCAGATTTCGGCTTTCTGATAGTGGTCAGGCATCGCTGCCTGCCCCGGCAACAACAAGAAGAACCCGCATGGCCAGAACCTGCCTCCTCGCCCGTGGCATCCTGCTATACGCCTGCCTGCTCGCCACGGCACAGGCCGGCGGCCTGGATGTCCCCGCCTTCGCCTCGGGCGCCCTCGGCACGGCCAACGCCAATGGCGCCGAGGCGCGTGACGCCAGCGTGATCTACTACAATCCGGCCGGCATGACCCGTCTCAGGGGAACGCACCTGAGCGGCAGCCTGACGCTGCTCAATCTGCGCGGCAAGGTCACCGACACCGGCACCACACGCACGCCGCCCCCCGGCGCCAGCAATAGCGAAGACGGCGCACCGGTCAGCGAAGACCCGCAGGCGCAGGGCCGGGCCGGCAGCTTCTGGCCGCAGATCCTGGCCACGGGCTCGGGCTTCATCAGTCACCAGATCAACGAGAACACCCACATCGGGCTGGGCGTTTTCGCTCCCGCCGGCGGCAACATCAATTACAAGAAGAACTGGTCCGGACGCTACTTCGTCGACTCCCTGGCCGCCGAAACCCTGGCCATCAACCCGTCCGCCGCCTACCGCTTCGATGACAGGCACAGCGTCGGCATCGGCTTCTCGGTGCTGGCAGCGCATCTGCGCACCATCCAGCAGATCGATGTCGACGGCATCGAGCCCTACCTGATCCAGCCCGTGGTCGGGCTGATCGGTGATGCGCAGCCGGCAGGCATTCTCGACAACCTGCTGCTGGACAACCTCGGACTCGGCGACCTCCTGCCCGATCTGACCATTCCGGCCGGCACCACGTTCGGCGCGCTGGATCCGGAGCTGAAAGCCGAGGTGTCACGGGTACTGGGCAGCGCGTTGCTGACCCCGGACAGCCGTGGCAGCGCCAAGATCGAGATGTACGGCTACGGCCTGGGCTACAACCTGGGTTATCTCTACGAGCATGACGAGCGCACGCGACTGTCCCTGGCCTATCGCAGCAAGAACCTGCTTCGCCTGCGCGGCGAACTGGACTGGGATCTGGACGAGGTCACCGCCATCATCCCGCTGCCTGATACCCGCACCGGCGACCTGCTGTCGGCTGAAGAGCTCCTCGATCGCTACCTGCGTCCGGATACCACCGCCAAGACCGAGATCACCATTCCGGCTCGCCTGTCGCTGAGCGTCTTCCGCCAGGTCACGCCGAGACTGGAGCTGATGGCTGACTACACGTTCATCGAGTCCTCGGTGCTCGACGAGATTCGCATTGAGCTCAGCGACCAGCGTGATCCGCAGGGCAACCGGGTGCGGCAGGGCGACGGCGCCATCGCCCTGGACTGGCGAGACAGCTTCCGCGCCGCCATCGGTGCCAACTACCACTGGAACGACAGGCTCATGCTGCGCAGCGGCTTCAGCTTCGATCTCACGCCCATCCCGTCGCCCAGGGAGCGCCACCCGGCCACGCCGGACGCCAACCGCTATGCCTACGCGATCGGAGCCAACTACCGCGTCAACCGACAGCTCAGCATCGATGGCGCCTACAGCCTGGTCTACATCGAAGGCTCCGAGTCGGAATACCGGCTGGATTGCCGGGGCATCTTCCGCGAGCAGGGCGAGGATGGCCTCAGCGAAGACCCGGGCAGCTGCACCGGCAACGGCGGCACCTTCCGGGGCCGCTTCGACCCGACCGTGATCCACTTGCTGGGCGTGCAGCTCAACTATCGGCTCTGACCCGGCTCAGGCCGCCGACACCATCCGCAGCGGCGGAGCCGCGACACGGCCGAGACGCAGGGGATCGGGCAGACGCCGTTCCAGCCAGGCCGGCAGGTGGCGAAGGCCCAGCACGTTGGTCTCGCGCGGGGCGTCCGGCATGAACTCGCGCGTCCCCATCACGTAGTCGAACCAGGGCCGGGTCACGCACCAGTTGGCATCCGGGTTGCGACCCATGTGATGGTCGTAGTGCCAGGGAATGCGACTGCGGCCCCAGGCCGGGTCCTGGTGCGAGCGCTTGTGCACGCGGTAGTAGTTGGCGGCCGAGTACCAGAGCGTGCCGACAAAGAACGGCGCCACCGGAAACAGCGGTGCCACGGCGGCACTGGCGGCAATCAGGCCCCAGGCCTCCTTGCCCTGCGCATGCAGGCCGAGCGGAAACTTCGCGTAGTTCGGGTCGTGATAGGCGTTCTTGCGCACCACCTTGTGGTGCTCGTGAAAGTGGAATGCCCAGAAGGCATCCTTGTCGCGCCCCTGCTCATGCAGGACGTGCTTGTGCATGAACCACTCGAAGGCATTGGCAGTTACCAAACCCGCGACAATTCCGATCATACTATGCCCCTCATGTGACTCTGTCCGTGTCTCCGGACTGGTCCAAGAAGTACCACCAATCCGGCGGAATGTTTTGACAGATTCCGCCTATTACGCAGTCGAGCGCATCATGTCCGGCACCCTGTTCATCGTCGCCGCCGCCTCCGGCACCGGCAAAACCTCCCTGGTCAAGGCCCTGGTCAGCGCCGACGAGCGCCTCGGCGTGTCGGTGTCACACACCACCCGCCCGCCGCGTCCGGGCGAGGTCGACGGGGTCAACTACCACTTCACCAGCCGCGAGCGCTTCCTCGCCGATGTGGCTGCCGGGCAGTTCCTCGAACATGCCGAGGTCTTCGGCAATCTCTATGGCACCTCCAAGGCCTGGGTCGAGCAGCGCCTGGCCGACGACCATGACGTGATCCTCGAGATCGACTGGCAGGGCGCCGAGATCGTGCGCAAGCTGATGCCGCAGGCGCTGTCCATCTTCATTCTGCCGCCGTCGCTGAAGGCGCTGGCCGAGCGTCTGAACAGCCGCGGCACCGACAGCGACGAGGTCATCGCGCACCGGCTCAGCGAGGCCATTGCCGACATCGGGCACTACAGCGACTTTGATTACCTGGTCATCAATGACCATTTCGAGACCGCGCTGGCCGATCTGCAGGCCATTGTGCGTGCCGCCCGGCAGTCGCATCGCGCGCAGTCGCGCCGGCAGGCCCAGCTGATCCGTCGCCTGCTCTCGGGCGAATCGGAATAAGGTCGCATTTCTTGTGCGAGGGCGCCTGAATCGCGTACACTTTCTGGTTCTTGTTTGATCGTTTTTCCGGAGGTCCGCCGTGGCCCGTGTCACCGTCGAAGATTGCCTGACCAACCTCGATAACCGTTTTGAACTCGTGCTGGTCGCCTCAAAGCGCGCACGCCAGCTCGCCACCGGCGGCAAGGAAGCCGGTCTGCCCTGGGAAAACGACAAGCCCACCGTCATGGCCCTGCGCGAAATCGCGGCCGGCATGGTGGACCGCAGTGTGCTCACCGAAGTGCCGGAAGAAGACACCCTGCCTGACCTGAGCAACCTCGGCGACCTCGAATACCAGCCCCCGGTCGAGCTCTAAGCCTCATGAGCACTGCGTTGTCTGCCTTGACGACGCATTCCTCCGCGCCGGAGACTCAGTTCATGAGCTCCGGCATCGATCTGTTATGTGAACGACTCACCAGCTATCTCGCTCCCGAGCAGATTGCCGACGTTCGTCGTGCCTACGAATACTCCGCCGTCGCCCACACCGGGCAGTTCCGTCGCAACGGCGACCCCTACGTCACCCATCCCCTGGCCGTTGCCGACATTCTCTGCGACATGCACATGGACCATCAGAGCCTGATGGCAGCCATGCTGCACGATGTCATCGAAGACACCGGCGTCAGCAAGGACGTGCTCGCCCAGCAGTTCGGCGACGACGTGGCCACCCTGGTCGACGGCGTCACCAAGCTCACCCAGGCGCACTTCAACACCCGCGCCGAGGCCCAGGCCGAGAACTTCCGCAAGATGATCCTGGCCATGACCCAGGACGTGCGCGTGATCGTGGTCAAGCTCGCCGACCGCCTGCACAACATGCGCACGCTTGACGTGCTCACCCCCGAGAAGCGCAAGCGCGTCGCGCGCGAGACCCTGGACATCTATGCCCCGATCGCGATGCGCCTGGGCATGAACGACATCCGCATCGAGTTCGAGGAGCTCGGCTTCCACGCCATCTGGCCGATGCGCGCCGAACGCATCCAGCATGCCGTGCTGGCCGCACGCGGCAACCGCAAGGAGGTCGTGCTCAGTCTCGAGGCCGCGCTCAGCGAGCGCCTCGCCAACGAAGGCGTGGGCGCGCGCGTGATCGGCCGCGAGAAGCACCTGTACGGCATCTACCAGAAGATGCGCGAGAAGCGTCGCTCGTTCTCCGAGATCATGGATGTCTACGGCTTCCGCGTCATCGTCGACAACGTCGATGCCTGCTACCGCGCGCTGGGCATCGTGCACAACCTGTACAAGCCCATCCCCGGCAAGTTCAAGGACTACATCGCCATTCCCAAGACCAATGGCTACCAGTCCCTGCACACGGTGCTGAAGGGCCCGCGCGGCGTGCCGATCGAGGTGCAGATCCGCTCCGAGGCCATGGATGCCATGGCCAGCAACGGCATCGCCGCGCACTGGCTGTACAAATCCGACGGCTTCACCAACACCTCGCAGACGCGTGCGCGCGAATGGATGAAGTCGCTGCTGGAGCTGCAGCGCAACGCCGGTGACTCGCTGGAGTTCATCGAGAACGTGAAGATCGACCTGTTCCCGGACGAGGTCTACATCTTCACGCCCAAGGGTCGCATCATGACCCTGCCGCGCGGGGCCACCCCGGTCGACTTCGCCTACGCCGTGCACTCCGACATCGGCGACACCTGCGTGGCCGCCCGCGTCGACAACCGCCTGGCGCCACTCAGTCTGCCGCTCACCACCGGCCAGACCGTTGAGGTCATCACCGCCCCGGGCGCGCGCCCGAATCCGGGCTGGCTGGACTTTGTCGTCACCGCCCGCGCCCGCGCCAAGATCCGCCACTACCTAAAGGACCAGCAGGAGGGCGAGTCGCGCGACCTCGGCCTGCGCCTGCTCGAGAAGTCCCTGTCAGGCATTGGCAGCCGCCTCGACGCCGTGCCCGAGAAGCGTCTGCGCAAGGTCCTGCATGAACTCGGCTTTGCCGAGCTGGGCACCTTGCTGGAAAGCATCGGCATGGGCAACCAGGTGCCGCAGATCGTGGCGCGCCGGCTGCTGCCGGAAGACGAGCTGCCCAGCGTGCGCAAGTCCTTCTTCAAGCGCGGTGGCGACAAGGGCATCGCCATCCGGGGCACCGAAGGCCTGGTGGTGTCCTACGCACGCTGCTGCCGGCCGCTGCCCGGCGACGAGATCATGGGCTTCCTGAGCGCCGGACGCGGTGTCGTCATCCATCGCCACAAGTGCCGCAGCATCGCCGCCGAGGCACGCGCCAACCCCGACAAGTGCCTGCCGCTGCGCTGGTCCGACAAGGTCGACCGGGAGTTCCAGAGCGAGCTGCGCGTGGCGCTCGCCAACCAGCGCGGCCTGCTCGCCACCATCGCCCAGGAAGTCACCGACAGCGACGCCAACATCGAGCACATCAACATCGAGGAAAAGGGTTCGCACCACGGCGTCATGCAGCTCGGCCTGCTGGTCAAGGACCGCATTCACCTGGCGCAGATCATCAAGCGCATCCGCGTGCTGCCCGGCGTCGACAAGGTCACCCGCGTACGCGCCTGAACATCGCTCAGCGCTTGCCGGCACGCCGGCTTTTCCGGAAACTGCCCGCCTGTCTTTCGAGGAATCGCCATGAACCGCGCCATCATCCAGACCAGCCACGCTCCCGCTGCCATCGGCACCTACTCGCAGGCCGTGAAACTCGGCAACACCATCTACCTGTCCGGCCAGATCGGTCTTGACCCGGCCAGCATGCAGATGGTCGATGGCATCGAGGCACAGATCGTGCGCGTCTTCGACAACCTGAAGGCAGTGTGCGAGGCCGGCGGCGCCAGCCTCAACGACATCGCCAAGCTCAACATCTTCCTCACCGATCTCGGCCACTTCGCGCTGGTCAACGAGATCATGGCGCGCTACTTCCAGCAGCCCTACCCGGCGCGTGCCGCCATCGGTGTCGCCGCCCTGCCGCGTGGCGCCCTGGTTGAAATGGACGGCATCGTGGTGGTGCCGGGCTGAGCCCTGTCCCCCTGCAGTCCGTCAGTTCGCCGGCAGCAGCGGCACCGATACCGAGCCCGTCAGCGTCACGGCCGGCACCGCGACGTCGCGTGACAGGCTGCTGAAGAACTGCGGGCTGTAGCCGCTGACCAGCAGACCCAGCTCCTCGCCCTCGCGCAGACGCTCGGCAACCCCGGTCATCGCCACCACGTGGCGACCGAGGCCGCGCAACGGCGTCAGCTGCTCATCCAGCAGACGCGGCGCCGCACCGCCACGGCGCGCGCCCCAGCCCACCTGCACGATGGCATCACAGGCCGTCACCGGAAACTCGCCGGGCAGGCCGGCGGACGCCTCGCAGCCATCCGCCGGCAGCAGCGACGCCAGCGTGATGTCGAGCTGACCGATGCCGGCGACCGTACGCCGGTTTGCCGGCAGCCCCGCGAGCGGAATGAAGACCGGCTGCACCAGGCTGGTGGCCGCGAGCGGGCCGTTGGCCACCGGAATGTCGGACGCCGGCACCGGAACCGCGACCCGGTTGCGATCATCGACCTGATCAAGGCCGACCCAGGCCGCCTGATCCGGCTCCAGCGACAGGCACACGGAGGTACGCAGACGCTCCATGGCCATGCGCACGGCCGTCGCCACGGGCTGCGCCTCGACCGGCCTGAGCTTCTCGTTGAGGAAGGCCAGCACCGCATCCGACTTGCTCAGACCGCCGCAGCTCTCGGGGCCGGACGGGGCCTGAAAGTCAGGCAGACTGAGCCCGGCGTCCATGAGGCCGCCGGTGGCCATGCCGACACCCTCGTTCAGTGGTCCGAGCTGGGAAAATGCCGTCTGCGTGCCCGGCAGCAGGTGGCCGGTCTCGTGCGTCATCAGGCGCACGTCACCGCCCAGCGCGCGATAGCCGCGAAAGTTGTTCCAGGCCTCGTTGAAGTTGAACAGGGTGTCGCGCATGCCCTGGCTGAACAGGATGTCGATGCGCGCCGGCTTAAGCGCAGCAAAGTCATAGGTCAGCCCAGCTGTCAGCGGCGCCGCGAGAAACTCCATGGGCTGCTGCTGCGCCAGTGGCAAGGCGTCGAGGAAATAGCGCGCGCTGTGGTAGTAGAAGAACGGCAGCGCGCCCGCCGGAATGCTGTTGGCAAGGCCGCCACGCAGCAGCGTCTCCTTGATGGCCGGATCCAGCCCCTGCACCAGTGGCTGGTTGGCCCCCCCTTCGCCGCCCGCCACCAGCAGCAGCGCCCAGGCGGTCTTGATGGTGTTGTTGGGGTTCAGGCTGTAGCGCAAGTCATGCGGCGTGATGTCCGGCGTCAGCACGTCGAGACGCTGGCGGGCATCGATGTTGTGCAGCAGCAGCTGGTACATGCCGCCATAGCTGCCGCCAGTGGCACCTGCCACCAGGTTGTAGCCTGTGCCGCGCCGGTCATGGGACAGGTAGTCGAGATGGGTCTCGGCCCAGTCGAGGATCTGCAGCAGGTCGCGGCCCTCGAAGTTGGGATCCATGACACGCACCGTGCCGGAGCTGTCACCGAAGCCGCGCTGGTCAATGCTGATGACGGCATAGCCGTTGTCCTGCAGGCGCTCCAGGAAGCTGCCCTCGGGATTGGTGACCCGCGATCCGCCGAAGCCATGGCCGTGCAGTACCAGCGGATTGCCGCTGCGGCAGTTGATGACGCGCGGCTCGATGACTTCGAAGCTGATGGTCTCGCCACTGGCCGAGGTCAGCTGCACCGGGTAGTGACGCCCGCCGGACAGGTTGCGGCGCTGCGCGCAGGACGCCGCGTCGGCATTGCTGTCGTCTCGCACGATGGGGCTGGCCGGGAGCGCGAATGCGGCCTGGCGGGAGGCGTCCGGCGTTACCCGACCGGACGGATCGACAGACGACGGGGTGTCGGCCTGATCATCGCCACCACAGGCAGCGAGCAACAAGGAAAGCGTCAGCGAGGACGCGACCAGCCATTGACGCATGAGAGACCACCTGCATCCATCCGGGCAACTGCCGGGCCGCCATGTCGGCGTTGTTGTTGTTTTTATGCATGTGGCGATTCGGAAGCCGGAACTGGTCAACAAATCGCCAGATCAGACTGTAGTGCAATCCGTGCCTGGATACCAGACGGTCACTGATCTCCCGCGTCTGCCAGCACCTGGGCATAGCCTGTCCGGAAATCCGGGTAACGCAGGGGATAGCCGCAGGCATGCAGGGCGTGGTTGGCGATGCGCTTGCCCTGCCCCGCACCCGGTCGTGACTCGCCGGACGGCGCCGGCAGGCCCATCTGCTGCGCCAGCCAGGCCAGCACCTCGTGCTGCGGCGTCGGCGCATCATCCACCCCCAGCAGCAGCGGCGGCAGCGTCTCGCCCGCCAGCGCCTGCGTGACCAGGTGCACCAGCAGAGCGGCGGCATCCTCGACATGCAGGCGGTTGCTCCAGCTCGGCGGATCACTCTGCACCGGGCGCCCTTCACGCACCCAGCGCAGCAGCCAGTGCCGGCCCGGGCCGTAGAGCCCGCCAAAGCGCACAATGGTGGCTGGCCAGGGCGCCTCCCTGACCAGCGCCTCGGCCGCCAGCAAGGCCGCTGCCGTGTCGGTGACGGGCCGCGCCGGCGACTGCTCGTCGATCCACTCGCCCGCCGACTCGCCGTAGACACTGGTCGACGACACCCAGAACTGGTGGCGCAGCTGCTGCCCCTGCAAGGCCTGCTGCAGCGCCCGCGTGCCTTCCACGTAGACGCGCTGGTAGGCCGCCAGCCCGGATTCGCCGGGACTCAGCGCGGTGATCACCACGTCGAGGTCCGGCGGCAGCCGCAGAGTGTCGGATCGAGTCACGTCGGCGACCAGGTCGGTCACGCCCGGCCACTGCCGGGGATGCCGGCACAGGGCATGCACGGCATGCCCGGAAGCCGCCAGCAGGCGGGCCGCACGTCCGCCGACATCACCGGCCCCCACGATCAAAATGTTTGCCATATTTGAATATTTCGATAGTTTAGAACTAAATGACATACCCGGCCCTGCGGAGATCGCCGTGACCCTGACCGAGCTGCGCTATCTCGTGACTCTGGCCACCGAACGCCACTTTGGCAAGGCGGCAGAGCGCTGCCATGTCTCGCAACCCACGCTGTCGGTGGCCATCCGCAAGCTGGAGGACTCGCTCGGCCTGACGCTCTTCGAGCGTCATCGCCACGGCGTGCTGGTGACGCCGGCCGGCGCCGACATCATTGCCCAGGCCAAGGTCGTGCTGCAGGAAACCGATGTGCTGGAACGCATGGCCCGGCACTCGCGTGACGAATTTGCCGAGCCCCTGCGCCTGGGCGCCATCTTCACCATCGGCCCGTTCCTGTTCCCGGCGCTGATCAGCCAGCTGCGCCAGGAGCGCAGCCCGCTCAAGCTCTATCTCGAAGAGGACTACACCCATGTCCTTGACGAGCGCCTTGCCCAGGGCGAGCTCGACGCCATCCTCGTCGCCATGCCGTTCGAGCCGCCCGAGACACGCATCACCCCCTTGTTCAATGAGCCCTTCCATCTGCTGCTGCCAGCGGACCATCCCTGGCGCGAGCAGGACGTGATCCGGGCCGATGCGCTGGAAAATCATCCCGTGCTGATGCTGGGCGAGGGCAACTGCTTCCGTGACCAGGTCCTGGAAACCTGCCACCTCGGCAACCAGGGCAATCAGCGCACCGGCAGCTCGCTGACCACCTTGCGCCACATGGTGGCGTCAGGCCTCGGCATGACCCTGATCCCGGCCATGGCCGTGCCGGCGCTGGTCAACGATGACGTGGTGCTGAAGCCGCTGCAACCGCACCCGGGCCGCTGCGTGGTGCTGGCCAGTCGGCATCGCTTCCCGCGCAAGGCCGCGCTGGCCGAGCTGACTCGTGCCCTGCAGACCCTGCAACTGCCGGGCTGCGTGCCGGCGCCATGATGACCGGCGCCGGCAGCCTCGCCGACACCCCGGTCACGCGCCTGCGCGGGGTCGGGCCGGCCCTTGCCGGGCAACTGGCGCGGCTCGACATCCACAGCATCCAGGACCTGCTGTTCCTGCTGCCACGCCAGTACGAGGACCGTACCCGGCTGACGCCGCTCGGCGCCCTGATGCCGGGCATGACCGTGATGGCCGAGGGCGAGGTGCGGCTGGCCGACATCGCCACCGGCCGCCGCCGCGCCCTGCTGGTGCGCCTGCGTGACGGCACCGGCAGCCTGACCCTGCGCTTCTATCACTTCCGCATGAGCCAGAAGGACAGCTACCCGCCGGGCACTCGGCTGCGCGTGTTCGGCGAAGTCAGGGCTGGCGCCACCGGCCCGGAAATGATTCATCCCGAGTGCACCCTGCTCGCCGCCGCCACCCCGGACGCCCTGCCGCAGGATGACACGCTGACACCGGTCTACCCGCTGGTCGATGGACTCAGCCAGCGCCGCCTGCGCGAGCTCATGACACGCGCCCTGCCCCTGCTCAAGCAGCCGGGTGCCCTCATCGATCACCTGCCGCCCGCCCTGGCCGGACGCTGGTCGCTGTCGCGTGCCCTGCATACGGTGCATGCGCCGCCCGCCGACACGGACCGGCAGGCGCTTAACGACGGCGAGCATCCGGCCCAGCAGCGCCTGATCCTGGAGGAGCTGGTTGCATACCAGCTCGGCCTGCTTCTGCGCCGGCAGGTGCAGCGCCAGCTGCCGGCACCGGCAATCTCCGGCAACGACCTGCTGAGCGGCAGCCTGCTCGCCCGCCTGCCCTTCCAGCTCACCGCCGCCCAGCAGCGGGTGCTGACCGAGATAGCGGCCGACCTGGCCCGGCCGCAGGCCATGCTGCGCCTGGTCCAGGGCGATGTCGGCGCAGGCAAGACCGTGGTGGCGGCACTGGCCGCCTGCCCGGTACTGGCAGCCGGCTATCAGGTCGCTGTCATGGCACCCACCGAGATTCTTGCCGAACAGCACCGCGAGCGCTTCCGGGAATGGTTCCAGCCCCTGGGCATCGAGGTCGGCTGGCTGACCGGCAAGCGCACCGGCAAGGCCCGCCAGCAGATCCTTGATGCCCTCGTCGATGGCAGCTGCCCGCTGGTGGTGGGCACCCATGCGCTGTTCCAGGACAGCGTGCAGTTCAGAAAGCTGGGGCTGGCCATCATCGACGAGCAGCACCGCTTCGGTGTCGCGCAACGGCTGGCCCTGACCCGCAAGGGCGCCGACAGCGGCCTGCAGCCGCATCAGCTGATCATGACCGCGACGCCGATTCCGCGCACCCTGGCCATGAGCGCCTACGGCGACCTGGACACCTCCATCCTTGACGGCCTGCCACCCGGCCGCCAGCCCATCCAGACCGTGGTGCTGCCCTCGACCCGGCGCGACGACCTGATCGCGCGCATCCGTCACCATGTCGCCAGCGGCCAGCAGGTGTACTGGGTGTGCACGCTGATCGACAGCTCCGACCAGATCGAGGCACAGGCGGCACAGGACACCGCCGAGACCCTGGCTGCCGCGCTGCCCGAACTGCGCCTGGGCCTGGTGCATGGCCAGCTCGGTGGCGCCGACAAGGCCGCGGTGATGACCGAGTTCGCAGCCGGCAGGATCGACATCCTGGTCGCCACCACCGTCATCGAGGTCGGCGTCGATGTGCCCAATGCCACCCTGATGGTGATCGAGAACCCGGAACGGCTGGGCCTGTCACAGCTGCACCAGCTGCGCGGGCGCGTCGGGCGCGGCAAGCTCGCCAGCTACTGCGTGCTGCTCTACCAGCATCCGGTCTCGGCGCTGGGCCGGGAGCGCCTGCAGGTCCTGCGCGACAGCCAGGACGGCTTCGTCATTGCGGAGAAGGATTTGCAGCTGCGCGGACCGGGCGAAGTGCTGGGCACTCGCCAGACCGGTGACGTCAGCTTCAAGCTTGCCGACCTGCTGCGCGACCAGCATCTGCTGGAGCAGGCCAGGACACTGGCAGACCGTCTGCAGCAGGTGCAGCCGGAAGCCGCAGACGGTCTGCGCGCCCGCTGGCTGAAGCAGCGCGACCAGTACCTGCGAGCCTGAACAAGGCATTGTCAGAGATGGGGAAAAAATCACATACTGGCCGATATGTCGCCCGACGTTTTCACCATGCCAAGCCGGCATCGCGCTGACTGGATGCACTGATGCATTTGACGCCGTTTCTACGTTGCACGCTGCTCGCCACGCTGCTCGCCTTCGGGTCCGGGGCGGCGCTGGCCAGTTACCCGCGCGTGTCATCGGAAAAGGTCATCGGCTCGCCGCACCAGATCCGTCAGGCGGCCATGGCCGGCTCGCCGGAAGCCCAGTACAACCTCGCGGTGATGTACTACAACGGTGATGGCGTGGTGCGCAATCGCTACAAGGCGGCGGAGTGGTTCACCAAGGCCGCCAACCAGGGCCTGGCACGCGCCCAGTACAACCTGGGTGCGCTGTACTCCAGCGGAACCGGCGTGGCGCGCGACCAGCGCGTGGCCAACACCTGGTTCCGTGCCGCCGCAGACCAGGACTACCCGCCGGCGCTCTACGCCCTGGGCATGGCCTATTACGACGGCAAGGGCATCGCGCAGGACTACGAACTGGCGCTGCCGCTGATCGAGAAGGCCGCGCGGCTGGGTTTCCCGCTGGCACAGAACAACCTCGGCTCGATGTTTGACCAGGGCACGGGCGTCAGCCAGAACAAGCGTCGCGCCGCCACCTGGTACGAAAAGGCGGCCAAGCAGGGCCTGCCCGAGGCGCAGTTCAACCTGGCGCTCATGTACCTGAACGGAGACGGGGTGTTCCGCAATCAGCGCAAGGCTGCGGAATGGATGCAGCGTGCCGCCGACCAGGGCTTCGGCAAGGCCTTGCGGCGCATGGGGGATTTCTATCTGAACGGCACCGGGGTCGAACGCAACCCGGTGCTGGCCCGCGAGTATTACCAGCGGGCCAGCCTCATCGGCAGCTGAGACTCAGGCGAGAATGGGCGGCAGCGCGCGCGCCAGCTCGGTCTTCACTTTCATGTCGGTGGCGTAGCTGCCAGTCAGGGCGAACCCGGTCAGCTGACCTTCCGGCGAAATGAAGGTGGCCTTGACGTTGGCACCATCCGCTTCGACCGCCCAGGCACCCGGGCTGTTCGGCGCCACCGGCGACACCACCACCGGGCACACCGGGGTCTTGATCTGCACCGGCATGGCCGGGTAGTTCACCGCCGTCGGCTGACCGGCCAGGGTCTTGGCCAGCGCACGCGCCGCTGCCATCAGCGGCAGCACATACATCAGCACCTTGCCCTCGACCTCGGCACAGTCACCGAGCGCGTAGATGTGCTCGTTGCTGGTACGCAGGAAGCGATCGGTGACGATGCCGCGACCGACTGTCAGGCCGGCCTGCTGGGCCAGCGCGATGCGCGGGCGCAGACCGATGGCCGAGAGCACGACATCGGCAGCGACCTGGCTGCCATCCGACAGGGTCACGCTGACGCCGTCGCCGGCAACATCGACAGCCGTCACGCCGACACCGAAATGGAAGGTGACGCCGAGGCTGGCCAGACCGGCACCGACGGCCTGCGAGGCACGTTCCGGCAGCAGGGTTGGCAGCGCGCGGCCCATGGGCTCGACCAGATCGACCTTGTAGCCGCTGGCAGCGAGGTCATTGGCGAACTCGCAGCCGATGAGACCACCGCCAATGATCAGGACATGCTTGCCCGGCGCACCGATGGTGTCGCGGAACACGCCGTAGTCGACCAGGTCATTGACCGAATGCACGCGCTCGGCACCGTTGCCGCCGAGCGGCGGACGGAACACGTCGGCACCCACGGCGAACACCAGAGCACCGTACTCCAGCACCTCGTCGCCGATGCTGAGCGTCTGTGCGGCCGTGTCGATGGCCGTGACCGTCACCTGCGTGCGCACCACCGCCTTGAGCTGGCTCGCCATGTCGTCGGCCGAGGCCATGCCCAGGTCGTTCGCCGTCTTGGCCTTGGCCAGGGCGTTCGACAGCATGGGCTTGGAATAGCTGCGGCCGTCATCCTGAGTCAGCAGCACCAGCGGACGCTCGGCGTCCAGCTTGCGAAACTCACGGGCCAGCGTGTATCCGGCCAGACCGGTACCCAGGATGATCAGCGGACGCATGCCTCAGACCTCTTCCATCTCGAAGTCTTCCTTGCCCACGCCGCAGTCCGGGCAGACCCAGTCAGCGGGAATGTCAGCCCAGGCAGTGCCGGCCGGGATTCCGTCCCAGGGCATGCCCACAGCTTCGTCATACACAAAGCCACACACGATGCATTGCCACTTCTTCATGATTTCTTCCTCGATGTATCGGTAAAAATTGCTGACACGCTACGCGGCCGTTGCGGCTTTGGCAATCCAGACAGCGCACTATGGTACATCAAGCGGATCAGGCCTGTGCAGCCGCCAGTACCTGCTTGTAGTGGTTGGCATGGCGCTCCTCGACCTTGGCCAGCGCGGCGAAGCGCTTTTCGGCCTTGAGCAGGGCCTTGCGGAACCACTCCGCATGCTCTTCCGACTCGGCGATCTGCTCGCTGAACTCGGCCACGGCAGCCTCGTTGTTCTCGGCATGCGCGGTTTCGCGGAACTTCGGATACATCTCGGTGTACTCGTAGGTCTCGCCGGCGATGGCGATCTCCAGCATCGCGGCAGGCGTCAGCGTCTCTTTCGGGTAGAGAATGTCGAGGTGGCCGAAGGCATGCTGGATTTCCTGCGCGGCGGTCTCCTCGAATGCCGCTGCCGTGGCTTCATCGCCCATGGCGCGCGCCAGCTTGGCAAAGTAGCTGTACTTCATGAAGGCCATGGATTCGCCGGCGAAGGCGGCCTCGAGATTCTTGCCTGTAACCGTGACATTGATTTTCATGCACATGCTCCCTGGTTTCCGTTGGTCGGGTGATGCACACCCGGTACAGGCTTACGATAGCGAGGCCATACCCACACAGCCAATGAAAGTATTCTGACCTTTCAATAGCAAAAGACTATCAATGCAAGCGCAAACCGATAGCGTCATCAATGGCCACCACACCAGCATCTCTTGCAGGCGCGACCACCTGTCGTCATGCTTGCACCCCATGTCCTCACCGCGTTTCGCCAGTCACTGGCCTCATCCCGCGCGCTGGCTCGGCCCGCGCTGCCGCTGGCAGTCGCCGCCCCCCGCCGCCCTGCTGACCTGGCTGGATGAAGCCGGCTCGCTGACCGCACGCCTGCAAGCACTGGCGCAGGGGCGGCTGCAGGTGCAGGTGCTGGACGAAGGCTGGGCACAGCCGACCCGCGATGAATGCCGCCAGCTCGGTCTGCGCGGCGGTCGTCTGGCATGGATACGCGAGGTCCGCCTGCAGTGCGACGGCGTTGCCTGGGTACAGGCCCGCTCCGTGCTGCCACGCGCCAGCCTGGTCGGCAGTGGCCGACGCCTGACCCGTCTCGGCAACCGCTCCCTGGGCGCCCTGCTGTTCCGCAATCCGCGCCTGCAGCGCGGCGACATCGCCATTGCCCCCCTCCAGCTTCACGGTGGCACGGTCTGGGCCAGACGCTCGGCCCTGCACCTGCACGGACACCCGGTGCTGGTTGCCGAAGCCTTCCTGCCGGCCCTGTTGCAACGCGCCGGCGACACACCCCCCGTCACTCCCTGCCCCGCGCCCTGAGCCGGGATGGACATCACCATGCACAGCCTGCCCCGCCTCGCCGACATCATCGCCCTGACCCGACTGGATCGCCCCATCGGCATCTGGCTGCTGCTCTGGCCCACGCTGTGGGCGGTGTGGGTTGCCGGTGACGGCACGCCGGCACTCGGCATCGTCATCGTGTTCGCATTGGGCGTGGTGCTGATGCGCTCGGCCGGCTGCGCCATCAACGACTACGCCGACCGTCATGTCGACGGCCAGGTGCGACGCACGGCGGATCGTCCGCTCGCCGCCGGCCGCCTGCGCCCGGAAGATGCCCTGCTGGTGTTCGGCGCGCTGGTCGCCGCCAGCGCCTGCCTGCTGCTGTTCCTGAACTGGCAGACCTTCCTCTGGTCCTTCGGCGCGCTGGCGCTGGCCACGCTGTATCCGTTCATGAAGCGCTGGACCTACCTGCCCCAGGTCGTGCTTGGTGCCGCCTTCTCGTGGGCCATCCCCATGGCCTTCGTGGCCCAGGGCAAGACACCGGACGCGCTGTGCTGGCTGCTCTATGCCAGCAACCTGGCGTGGACGGTTGCCTACGACACCCAGTACGCCATGGCCGACCGCGACGACGACCTGCGCGCCGGCATCAAGTCCACCGCCATTCTCTTTGGCGACCTGGATCGCGTCATCATCGCCGGCCTGCAGGGACTGTTCCTGCTCGGCCTGTGGAGCGTCGGCCGTCACCTCGAACTGGGCTCGCTGTGGCTGGCCGGCCTGGTCATCGCCGCCGCGCTGTTTCTGCGTCAGTGGTGGCTGACCCGCGAGCGCCAGCCCGAGGCCTGTCTGGCCGCCTTCCGTGACAACCACTGGGTGGGGCTGTGGCTGTTCATCGCCCTGCTCGCCGGCATGCTGCAAAAAGCGCTAGTCTGACGCCACGAAATCGTCATATTTCTGTCATGAGTCGGGTTTGTAATGCCGTTGTCATCAGGTAAAGATCTGCCAACCCGGAATGCGCCATGAACCATGAAAAGATCCTGATCGTTGACGACGAAGCCGCCATCCGCGAAATGATCGCCATCGCGCTGGAGCTGGCCGGCTACGAAACCCTGGAGGCCGAAGACGCCCTGCAGGCTCACCACTGCGTGGTCGACGAACGACCCGCCCTGATCCTGCTCGACTGGATGCTGCCCGGCATGAGCGGCATCGAGCTGGCGCGTCGCCTCAAGCGCGACGAGAGCACCGGCGAGATCCCCATCATCATGCTCACCGCGCGCGGCGAAGAGGACAACAAGATCCAGGGCCTGGACGCCGGCGCCGACGATTACATCACCAAGCCGTTCTCGACCCGCGAGCTGGTGTCTCGCATCAAGGCCGTACTGCGTCGCAGCAGCGCGCTCAGCCAGGAAAAGGCCATCGACGTCGACGGCCTCAAGCTGGACCCGGTCAGCCACCGCGTCACCGCGCGCGACAAGCCGGTCGAGATGGGCCCCACCGAATACCGCCTGCTGGCCTTCTTCATGAGCCATCCGGAACGCGCCTACACGCGCACCCAGATGCTCGACCAGGTCTGGGGCGGCAATGTCTATGTCGAGGATCGCACCATCGACGTACACATCCGGCGCCTGCGCAAGGCCCTGGAGCCCTACGGCTATGACCGTTTCGTGCAGACCGTGCGCGGCACGGGCTACCGCTTCTCGACCCAGGTCGAGAGCAAGACCGAGGAAACATGAGGCGACTGCTCCCTGCCCCCGAACGCCGTCAGCTGCTGCTGGGGGCAATGCTGTCACTGAGCGTCGGCTGGCTGATCGGCCATCCGGGCTGGGCACTGGCGATCTACCTGCTGCTGCACCTGATTCGCCACCTGCGCGAGCTTGATCGCCTGCAGAGCTGGCTCAACGACCCGGCCAGCGAAATTCCCGAAAGCCGTGGCACCTGGGATGACATCTTCCGCGGCATCTACCAGCTGCGCCGCGACGAGGAACGTTCACGCAACAACCTGCTCGGCATCATCGAGCGCGCCCGCGAGTCGGTGTCGGCGCTGGAAGAGGCGGTCACCCTGATCGACAGCCAGGGCAACCTGGAGTGGTGGAACCCGGCGGCGCAGACCCTGCTCGGCATTCGCCCCGAAGACCAGGGCCAGCCCATCATCAACCTGATCCGCTCGCCCGGCTTCATCCGCTACTTCAACCAGGCGCAGTACGAGGAAGGTCTGCGTCTGCCGGCTCCGCGCCATCCCGGTCGCCACTTCCAGTTCGAGATCACCCGTTTCGGCGGCAACGACCGCCTGATGATCGTCTACGACATCACCCGCCTCCACAACCTGGAGCAGATGCGCAAGGACTTCGTCGCCAATGTCTCGCACGAGCTGCGCACGCCGCTGACCGTGCTCAGCGGCTACCTGGAAACGCTGAGCGACCAGGTCGAGGACGTCGCGCCACGCTGGACACGCCCGCTGCAGCAGATGACGCAGCAGGCCACGCGCATGAACAACCTGGTCAACGACCTGCTGCTGCTGTCGCGCCTGGAGAACCAGCCCGACGAGCGCCAGCCGCAGCCGGTCGACGTGGTGCGCCTGCTCACCCACATCCGCCAGGATGCCGAGGTCATGGCGCAGCCGCGCGGCCAGGTCATCGTGCTTACCACGGAGCCCGGTCTCGGCCTGATGGGCATGGAGTCGGAGCTGCGCTCGGCGTTTTCCAACCTGATCACCAATGCCGTCAAGTACACCCAGGACAAGGGCCAGATCACCATCGTCTGGCACTCGGATGCCACCGGCGCTCACCTCACGGTGCGCGACAACGGCATCGGCATCGATCCGGTACACATTCCGCGCCTGACCGAGCGCTTCTACCGCGCCGACGCCGCGCGCAGCACCGCCACCGGCGGTACCGGCCTGGGTCTGGCCATCGTCAAGCACGTGCTCATGCAGCACAAGGCGACGCTGGAGATCCGTTCGGTGCCCGGCAAGGGATCGACCTTCACCTGCCATTTCCCGACCTCGGCCATCCAGCGCATCGAGAACGACTGAGGGCCGGATGCCACCTCGCCATCGAGGCCGCCGCCCGTCACGCGCCCATGAAAAAAACCGGCCTTGCGAGCCGGTTTTTTCATGCCGCGAGGAGGCTGTCTCAGCGCGTCTCGAGACGCTGCTGCACCTGCTCGACGCTGTTGTGACGCACGTCCATGCCCTTGACCAGGAAGATCAGCTGCTCGGCGATGTTGCGTGCGTGATCACCGACGCGCTCCAGCGAACGCAGCACGCCCATGACGTTGAGCACGCGCGAGATCGCACGCGGGTCTTCCATCATGTAGGTGACCAGGGCGCGGGTGGCGGTCTTGTACTCGAGGTCGATCTCGGCATCGGCCTGCATGACCTTAAAGGCCTGGTCGGCGTCGAAATGCGCGAAGGCATCCAGGGTGTCGTGAATCATCAGACGCACCTGGTTGCCGATGTGGCGGCACTCGACGTAGCCGCGCGGCGACTCGCCTTCCTCGCACAGGCTGATGGCGGCGCGCGCGATCTTGGCGGCTTCGTCACCCATGCGCTCGAGGTCGGTGATGGCCTTGCCGATGGCGATGATCATTCGCAGGTCCGAGGCTGCCGGCTGGCGTCGGGCCAGGATGCGCACGATTTCCTCGTCGATGCCGGTTTCCATCTGGTTGATGCGGCGATCGTTGTCCTGCACGCTCGAGGCCAGCGCCGAATCGGCATCCAGCAACGCCGCGATGGCATCGGCGACCTGCTTCTCGACCAGGCCACCCATGGCGAGGAAGTGCGAACGCACCTCGTCGAGCTCGGCGTTGAACTGCTGGGAAATGTGCTGGCTGTAATCTTCGCGCTTCATGGCGTGCTCTCCCCGCTCAGCCGTAACGGCCGGTGATGTAGTCTTCGGTCTGCTTGTTCTTGGGGTTGGTGAACAGGGTGTCGGTGTCACCATACTCCACCATCTTGCCCAGGTACATGAACGCCGTGTAATCGGAGACGCGCGCGGCCTGCTGCATGTTGTGGGTGACGATGAGGATGGTGAAACGTTCCTTGAGCTCATGGATCAGCTCTTCCACCTTGAGGGTGGAGATCGGGTCCAGTGCCGAGCAGGGCTCGTCGAGCAGCAGCACTTCCGGCTTCACCGCGATGGCGCGGGCAATCACCAGACGCTGCTGCTGACCGCCGGAGAGACCGAGCGCGGACTCGTGCAGACGATCCTTGACCTCGTTCCACAGCGCCGCGCCCTTGAGCGAGTTCTCGACCGCCTCGTCAAGCACGCGCTTGCTGTTCTCGCCCTGCAGGCGCAGGCCGTAGGCCACGTTCTCGTAGATGCTCTTGGGGAAGGGATTGGGCTTCTGGAACACCATGCCGACACGACGACGCAGATCGGTGACATCCACCGAACGGTCGAAGATGTTCTGGTTGTCGAGACGGATCTCGCCCTGGATGCTGCAGCCATCCACCAGGTCGTTCATGCGGTTGAAGGTGCGCAGCAGGGTCGACTTGCCGCAGCCGGACGGGCCGATGAAGGCGGTCACGCGCTGCTTGGGAATGTGCATGTTGATGTCGAACAGCGCCTGCTTGTCGCCATAGAACAGGTTCAGGTTGCGCGTTTCCAGGCACAGGTCCTCATTGACGAGGTCCCGGTTGCGGCTGGCACGGCCCATGGCTCCGCCTTCGTTGCCCGTCATCGCGTAACCACCGCTGCGGGTGGTGTTCTCGGTGCTGTCGTTCATTGCTTGCTTGTCCATTTCGAAGCTCATGGGTCGTCTCAGGATACGTGCTTGGATCGCGGATTGGCCATGGCCATCAGCTTTCCAGTGCCTTGTACTTTTCGCGCAACCGGTTGCGCAGGCCGACGGCAGACAGGTTCAGCGCCGCCACCACGGTCACCAGCAGGAACGCCGTGGCATACACCAGCGGACGTGCCGCCTCGACGTTGGGGCTCTGGAAGCCGACGTCGTAGATATGGAAGCCGAGGTGCATGAACTTGCGCTCCAGGTGCAGGAACGGCGCGTTCATGTCCAGCGGCAGGGTCGGCGCAAGCTTGACCACGCCGACCAGCATCAGCGGTGCCACTTCGCCGGCAGCACGCGCGATGGCCAGGATGACACCCGTCATGATCGACGGCGTGGCCATGGGCAGGATCACCCGCCACAGGGTCTCGGCCTTGGTGGCGCCAAGCGCCAGCGAGCCTTCCTTGAGCGCACGCGGAATCCGCGACAGGCCCTCTTCCGTGGCCACGATGACCACCGGCAGCGTGAGCAGGGCCAGAGTGATCGAGGCCCAGAGCAGGCCGGGCGTGCCGAACACCGGCGCCGGCGCGGACTCGGGGTAGAACAGCTGGTCGATGCTGCCACCGAGGAAGTAGACGAAGAAGCCGAGACCGAACACGCCGTAGACGATGGACGGCACGCCGGCGAGGTTGTTCACCGCGATGCGCACGACCTGGGTGGCGACGCCCTGGCTGGCATACTCGCGCAGGTAGATGGCCGCGATCACGCCCAGCGGCGTCACCATGATGGTCATCATCAGCACCATCATCACGGTACCGAAGATGGCCGGGAACACGCCGCCCTCGGTGTTGGCTTCGCGCGGGTCACCGGACAGGAACATCCACAGGTTGTGGAAATAGGCCACCAGCTTCTCGGCCACGTTCATGGCGTTGGGCTGGGTGGCCGCGACGATCTTGTTCAGCGGCAGGCTCAGCTCCTGGCCCTGGGCAGAGACGAACAGCGCGCTGTCACGTGCCGAGGCCTGCTTGAGCTGCTCGAGACGGCCGGAAATCGCGGCATAGCGGGCATCCAGCTCGCCACGGCGGGCATCGAGACCAGCCTGCGCCGCCGGCGTCAGGGCATTTTCCAGCTCGAGCTTCTTGGCTTCCAGACGCAGCTTCTCGATCTCGAAGTTGATGCGACCGATCTCGCCCTTCTCGAGGTCTGCGATCTCCTCGAGGAAGCCGTTGCTGCGCTCGATGCGGTCCTGCAGGGCATCCCAGGCCTTGTCGCCGTCAGCCACCAGGTTGCCGTTCTCGCTGACCGACTTCAGGCGACCGTAGAAGTTGCCCCACTCGTAGCGCTCCAGCACCACGATGTCCTCGGGGTGGCGGATGTCGCTGAGGCCGTCAGCGAAGACCCAGCGGAAATCGGCACCACCGAGGTCGCGGTTGCCCTGCTTGATCGAGACGCGCTCGACGGTGTCCTTGCCGGCAGGAATCTGCAGACCGGCCTCGACCAGGCGCTTGGCGGTGTCGAACTTGCTGTCGTAATGCTCGCCCAGCACGATCTCGCGGGTGTCGCTGCCCGGCGCGACATAGCTCGCCTGCATGACATCCGCCGGCCAGAAGTGGCCGAGACCGCGCACGGCGATCATGCCGAGGATGCCCACCACCATGATCAGGGAGATGGCCACGGTGCCGGCATTGAGCCAGACCCAGGCCTCGCCGCTCTTGAAGTAATCACGTGTCTTCATGGTGTCGGTTCCTTACAGCGAGCCATATTTCTTGCGCAGACGGGTACGGACGACCTCGGCCACGGTGTTGAGCACGAAGGTCAGCACGAACAGCACCAGCGCCGACAGGAAGAGGATGCGGAAGTGCGTCGATCCGACCTCGGCCTCGCCCATTTCCACCGCCACGTTGGCCGACAGGGTGCGCATGCCCTCGAAGATGTTCCACTCCATGACCGCGGTGTTGCCGGTGGCCATGAGCACGATCATGGTTTCGCCGACGGCGCGGCCGAAACCGATCATCACCGCCGAGAAGATGCCCGGCGACGCGGTCGGCAGCACCACGCGGGTCAGCGTCTGCCACTGCGTGGCGCCCAGCGCCAGCGAACCGTTGGTGAGGTGGCGCGGCACCGCGAACAGGGCGTCCTCGGCGATCGAGAAGATCGGCGCGATGACCGCAAAGCCCATGGCCAGGCCGACGATCAGCGAGTTGCGCTGGTCGAACTTGAGACCGGTTTCGGTTTCCAGCCACAGGCGCACGTCACCGCCGAACACCGCGTTCTCGATCGGCTGCGAGAAGGTGAACGACAGCCAGCCCACCACCAGGATGGGCACGATCAGGATCAACGGTGCCCAGCCATCGGCGAAGGCGCGCTTTTCCAGCGGCAGGCGCGACCACAGCGCACCGACCACGAGCACGGCCAGCGGCGTCAGGATGAGCAGGCTGAAGATGCCGGGCAGATTGCCTTCAATGGTCGGCGCCAGCCAGAGACCGGCGAGGAAGCCGAGGATGACCGTGGGCAGCGCCTGCATCAGCTCGATGGCCGGCTTGACCTTGCGGCGCAGGGCCGGCGACATGAACACGGCGGTGTACATGGCACCGCAGATGGCCAGCGGTGCCGCAAGCAGCATGGCGTAGAAGGCCGCCTTCAGGGTACCGAAGGTGAGCGGCATCAGTGACAGCTTGGACTCGAAGTCGGTGGTGCCCGACGACGACTGCCAAGTGTAGGTCGGCGCCTCGTAGGACTCGTACCAGACCTTGCTCCAGGACGACGACATGGAGATGTCCGGATGCTCGATCTCCAGGTGCCAGAAGCCGTAGGCGTCCTCGGACTGGACCAGAACGCCGGTCGAGCGGGCGCTCATCGAGAGCGCGCGGATCGGCGTGGTGGCGACCTGCTGCTGCGTGATCAGACGCTCGGAGGTGGTGTAGTAGTAGCTCACCACACCCTTGGCGTCGCCGGCGAGGAAGCCCTTGCGACGCTGTTCGGCAGCAATCGCGGTGATGGGCGCATCACCGAGGTCGACCTGGCGGATCTTGCGCAGGTTGAAGCGATCCATCTCCGAGGACGCATCACGCACCAGGAACCACTGCGCGACGGTACCGGTGTCATCACCCACCAGCAGCGAGATGTTGCCTTGCAGCGCGGTCAGCGCGGTGACGCGGGTCTTGCCGTCGGTGAGTGCGATCTCTTCCGTCAGCACCGGCTCGTCACGCAGGCTGAACACGCTCAGGCGGTTGCCATCGTGCAGCGCATAGCCCCAGTGGCCTTCCTGGCCGAGCACCAGACGCGTAGGCGCCGTGCCGGCATAGGGCAGCTCCTCGGTCAGCGTGACCTCGTAGGACTTCTCGCCCTCCTCGTCACCGCCGAACGACAGGCTCAGACCCTCTTCACCCGTGCTCACCACCTCGAAGGTCTGGCGCACCAGCTTGCCGTCCGCCCAGGCCAGCACCTTGAAGCTCTCTTCATCACCGCGCAGATAGAACACGGTCAGCGGCTTGCCCGAGGCATCGACGGTGACCGGCTTGTCGCCGTAGGGGAAGGCCAGGCTGGTGCTGACGCTGCGTTCGTTGTCAGCGCCATAGCTGACCTCGTAGTTCGGCTTGGCGATCAGCAGCTGGCCGTTGCTGAGACCGATGCCGACCAGGCCGGACAGCACCGGGCCTTCGTTGACGGCAGCCACGCTGACACCTTCCGGCAGCGCCAGGCTGGTCGTGCTGCGCACGGCACCGGTACGGGCATCAATGATCTCGACCTGGCCATCGGCGAGCACGCGCAGACCGGAGTCATTGTACTCGTCGGCATTCAGGTACAGGGCCGGCGCCGAGGTCTTCACCGCCTTCTCGGCATGCACGTCGGCACCCTTGAACAGCGGCCAGACCTCGAACAGCAGGTAGAAGAAGATCAGCGCGATGGCCACGATGACGGACACGCCGCCCAGCCCAATGGTGAAATTGGCCAGTCTGTCCTTCAGCTGGCGCTTGCGCTGCCGTCTGATCACTGCTGCCGATGTCATCTTGTCCATCATCACAACCTTGAAATTTGACTAGGGGAATGTGCACTTCTCAAGGCACTCCGGCAAGGCTGGACCTTCCGCAGCACCCTGGTTGCTGACGTGACAAGAGGGGCCACGAGGCCCCTCTTGTCATGCTCTGCCATTTTCGCTGGTCTTACAGACCCAGCATCTTGCGAACCTTGGCAGCTTCCTTGGCCGGCAGCGGGATGTAGCCATCCTTCGCGACAACCTGCTGACCCTGCTTCGACAGCACCAGCTTGAGGAACTCGGCCTCCAGCGGCGGCAGCGGCTTGTTCGGCGCCTTGTTCACGTAAACGTAGAGGTGACGAGCCAGCGGGTACTTGCCGGACAGGGCATTCTTCTCGTTGGCGTCATAGATCTCGCCGTCCTTGGACTCCAGAGCCACCGAGCGCACGCCCGAGGTCTTGTAGCCGAGGCCGGAGTAGCCGATGCCGTTGATCGAGCTGGACACCGACTGCACCACCGAGGCGGAGCCCGGCTGCTCGTTCACGTTGTTCTTGAAGTCACCCTTGCAGAGTGCCTTTTCCTTGAAGTAACCGTAGGTGCCCGACACCGAGTTGCGGCCGTAGAGCTGCAGGTCACGGCTGGCCCAGGCGCCGGTCAGGCCGACATCGCCCCACTTGTTGGCAGCCTTCGGGAAACCGCACTTGCGGGTCGACGAGAAGATGGCGTCAACCTGCTGCATGGTCAGGTACTTGACCGGGTTGTCCTTGTGCACGAACACGGCCAGGGCGTCGATGCCAACCGGCACGGCCGTCGGCTTGTAACCCTTCTTCTTTTCGAAGGCCTGGATTTCGGCATCCTTCATCAGACGCGACATCGGGCCGAAGTTGGCGGTGCTCTCGGTCATGGCGGGAGGAGCAGTCGACGAACCGGCACCCTGGATCTGGATGTTGATGTTCGGGTACTGCTTCTTGAAGTCCTCGGCCCACAGGGTCATGAGGTTGTTCAGCGAGTCCGAACCGATGCTGGTCAGGTTGCCCGAGACACCGGTGGTCTTGGTGTAGTTGGGCAGGTTGGGATCAACAGCGGCCTGGGCGGTCAGGGCAAGACCCAGGCCCAGCGCGGCGACAAGTGCCTTCACGTTCATCATGTCACTCTCCATCGAGGGTGTTAGTTGATTACGGGGCGCATGTTGCCGACAGAATGTGACTGAACGATGACAAAGGTGAATTTTCCGGCGGGCATTGTCATGAAAGCACAACCTGACCGGCTGCTGTCCAGCCCGTACATCGCTTTTGCCACGGGCTTGCCGTGACACCGTCACGGACTGCCGGTAGTCTTGATCAAAATAAAGTCGGATCCGCTCAATGACCCTCACGGAAGAAGAAGAATCCCTGCCCCGCCCGCGCGGCATCCTCAGCCTGCAGACCATTGCCATGCCACGTGACGCCAACCCGCATGGCGACATCTTCGGCGGCTGGCTGGTGTCGCAGATGGATCTGGCTGCCAGCGTCGCGGCGCGCAAGCGCGCCCGTGGCCGCGCCACCACCGTGGCGATTGATGCCATGGTGTTTCTGCGCGCGGTCAGCGTCGGCGACCTGGTAGCCTTTTACACCGACATCCAGTCCATCGGACGCTCGTCGATGAAGATCCTGGTCGAAGTCTGGAGCGTCAGTGACCAGCTCGAAACCCGCACCAAGCTCACCGAAGGCCTGTTCACCTTCGTCGCCATCGACGAATCCGGCCGCACCCGGGCGCTGCCGCCGCTGAACTGAGCGCACGGCCGAGCTAGGCTCAGACCCGCGTCAGCCGCGCGTACTGCGCCACCAGCCACTTGCTGCCCAGGTCAGCGAAGTTGACCTGGACGCGGGCATTGGGCCCGCTGCCCTCGAAGGCCAGAATCACGCCTTCGCCAAAGCGCGGATGGCTGACGCGCTGGCCCAGCGTCCACACCCCGTCGCCACTGGCATCGCCCAGCGAGGTCTGCTTCAGGCCCGCCGGCAAGGCACGCGCCGTGGTCGCCGCAGCGGCCTGACCACGCCCCTGGCCCCAGCCCGAGGTCTGCCGCACCGGCGCCAGCAGCACCTCGGGAATCTCGCGCAGAAAGCGTGACGGCACGTGGTAACTCTCGCTGCCGTAGAGGCGCCGCACCTCGGCGTAGCTGATCACCAGCTGGCGCATGGCCCGCGTGATGCCGACGTAGCAGAGGCGGCGCTCCTCCTCGAGGTTGTTGTCCTGCAGCGCCATCTCGTGCGGGAACAGGCCCTCCTCGAAACCGGCCAGGAACACCACCGGGAACTCCAGGCCCTTGGCGGCATGCAGCGTCATCAGCTGCACCGCATCCTCGAACTCGCCGGCCTGCTGCTCGCCCGCCTCCAGCGCGGCATGATCCAGAAAGGCCGCCAGCGCCGATGGCGCCTCCTCGTCGTCGACCTCGAACTCACGCGCGGCGCCGATCAGTTCGCGCAGGTTCTCGACCCGGGCCTGGCCCTTCTCGCCCTTCTCCTTCTGATGATGCTCGACCAGCCCGCTCTGCGTGATCACGGCCTCGACCTGCTCGCCCAGCGGGGCCTCGCGGGTGTCGGCATCAAGCCGGTCGATCAGCTGCAGGAAGGCCGCCAGCTTGCCGCTGGCCAGCGCCGGCAGCAGCTTGCCGCGGATCACCGCGTCTGACGCCGCCCACAGGCTGATGCGTTCCTCGCGCGCGACCTGGCGCACCATCTCCAGGCTCTTGTCACCGATGCCGCGGGTGGGCGTGTTGACCACGCGCTCGAAGGCGGTGTCGTCATCACGCAGCTGCATCAGGCGCAGGTAGCCGACCGCGTTCCTGATTTCGGCGCGCTCGAAGAAACGCAGGCCGCCATAGATGCGATACGGAATCTGTGCCCGCAGCAGGGCCTCTTCCAGCACCCGCGACTGCGCGTTGGAGCGATACAGGATGGCCATCTCGCGGCGCGCGGTGCCGCGCCGGAAGTGCTCGTCCAGGCTGCGCGCGATGAACTGGGCCTCGTCGAGGTCATTGAAGGCGCCGTAGACGGTGATCGGCTCGCCCTCGCCGCGATCGGTCCACAGGTTCTTGCCGAGGCGGTCGCCGTTGTTGGCAATCACCGCATTGGCGGCCTGCAGGATCACCGAGGTCGAACGGTAGTTCTGCTCCAGACGGATCAGCTCGGCCTCCGGGTAGTCACGCTGGAAGGTGCGAATGTTCTCGATGCAGGCGCCACGCCAGCCATAGATGCTCTGGTCGTCATCACCGACGGCAGTGAGCATGCCGTGCTCGCCGGCGAGCAGGCGCAGCCAGGCGTACTGGATCTTGTTGGTGTCCTGGAACTCGTCGACCAGGATGAGCCGGAAGCGCGCCTGGTAATGCCGCAGGATGTCCGGGTGATTGAGCCAGAGCTCGTGGCTGCGCAGCAGGATCTCGGCGAAATCGATCAGGCCGCCACGCTGGCAGACCTCCTCGTAGGCACTGTAGATGCGCAGCTGGGTGGCGGTGAACAGGTCGCCGTTGTGCTGGATGTGCTGCGGTCGCCGCCCCTCTTCCTTGTGGCCGTTGATGAAGCTGGCCGCCTGCCGCGCCGGCCACTTCTCCTCGTCGAGCTGCAGGTCCCTGAGCACGCGCTTGATGACGCGCTGCTGATCGTCGGCATCGAGGATCTGGAAGGTCTGCGGCAGACCGGCCTCCTTGTGGTGGGCGCGCAGGAAGCGGTGCGCCAGACCATGGAAGGTGCCGATCCAGAGCGGATTGGTGGCAATGCCGAGCTGCTGCTCCAGACGAGCCCGCATCTCGTGCGCGGCCTTGTTGGTGAAGGTCACCGCCAGCACCGCGAACGGCGACATGCCGAACTCGCGGCAGAAGTGGCTGATGCGCGTGGTCAGCACGCGGGTCTTGCCGGAGCCGGCCCCGGCCAGCACCAGCAGATGCTGGCTGTCGCAGGTCACGGCATCACGTTGCGCCGGATTGAGCCCGGCGAGCAGATCGGAAGTAGTCATTCGTCTATTGTAGTGCAGCGACCACATGCGTTTTCGCACAGCGTCGCAGAATGCTATCGTATGCCCCAAACAAGGCTGCTCGATCATGCGTCGGCAGACCATCCCAGGGGAAGGCTTCATGACGGACCGTGGCACGGCCGACATCGCGCAGACAGTTGCAGGCAACGGCACTGTACAGGGCAGGAATGCCCTGCCCCTGCAATATGCCGCCCTGCAGCAGGTGTTCAGCCAGCTGCCCCGCTTCCTGGTGACGACCACGGTGTCCATCGTGGCCACCGTGCTGCTGCTGCAGGACTGGCCCTATGCCAGCCAGAACCAGATCCTGATCTGGGGTGCCAGCTTCTTCGTGTTCATGATGCTGCGCACGGCCCTGGTGCTCTGGGTCAGGCGCCAGCCCCTGGAAACCGTGCTGCGCCTGCGCTGGATCCTCACTGTCACCGCCTTCATCACGGGCGCCTTCTGGGCCTACGCGATCATCGCGTTCAACCCGCGGCTGTTCCCCACCAACGAGCTGATGATCGACATCGCCCACCGCCAGGTGCTGCTGTCCGGTCTGCTCGCGGCCCAGGGCATCAGTGCGCTGGCAGCCTATGCCGGCCACCTGCGCGCCTTTGTCGCCTTCACCACGGCGCTGTTCCTTCCCGGCTTCGTCTACCTGCTGCTGCATCCGAGCTCGACCGCCCTGACCGTGGTCGGCATCGGCGTATTCTGGTGGTTCTTCCTGATGCTGAGCGCGCGCTTCCTGAACCGCATGGTGAACAACTCCCTGCGCCTGCGCCTGGACAACGAAAGCCTGATTCACCACCTGCGCGACACCCAGTCGCGCACGCTGATGATGAACCAGCAGCTGGCCACCGAGGTCAACACCCGCACCCTCGCCGAGACCCAGCTGCAGAAGCTCAACGGCGAGCTGGAGGAGCGCGTGCGTCAGCGCACCATCGCCCTCGAAGAAAGCCAGGAAGGCCTCACCCTGGCCATCGAGGCCGCCGACATCGCGCTCTGGGACTGGCAGATCCGCGAGCGCCGCATGACCCACACCAATCTGGAGCCGCTGCTCGGCTGCGCCGGCCAGATCCAGGGTGACCTGCCGCGCCAAGCTCGCCACCATGTGCACCCGGACGACCTGCGCACGGTCAAGCGCGCCCTCATCCGTCACCTGCGCGGCCTGACCCCGCAGTACGAGGCCAGCTACCGCCTGCGCCACCATCTCGGGCACTGGGTCTGGGTGCTGGACAAGGGCCGCGTGGTGACCTGGGACGCCGCCGGCAAGCCGCTGCGCGTGCTCGGCATCCGTCGTGACATCAGCCGCGAGAAGGAGGCCGAGGAGACCCGCAAGAAGGTCGATTACCTGGCCAACTACGACCGTCTCACCGGCCTGGCCAACCGCCGCCAGTTCCGCAACCGTCTGCACACGGCCATCATGCAGGCGCGTACCGACGACACCCGGCTCGGCCTCATCCACCTCAACCTCGACCGCTTCCGCCAGATCAACGAGAGCCTGGGCTTCGAGACCGGTGACGCCATCCTGCGCGAGACCGGCAGGCGCCTGACCGAAATCGGCGGTCGCCTCGACACCCTCGCCCGCCTCGGCGGCGACGAGTTCGCGCTGATCTATTCCGACCTGCGCGACAACAGCGATCTTGAACGCCTCAGCGAAGAGATCATCGGCGTTCTGCACATGCCCTTCCGCGTCGAGAGCCACGAGCTCATGCTCGGCGCCTCGGTGGGCATCAGCGTGTTCCCCGAGCACGGCCGCGAGCTGGCCATCCTGGTCAATCACGCCGACCTCGCCATGCAGCAGGCCAAGCGCCTGGGCGGCAACCAGTGGCGCTTCTACACCCCCGAGATGCGCAGCGCCACGCTGGAACAGCTCAACCTCGAGAACAGCCTGCGCAAGGCGATCTTCCGCGACGAATTCGTGGTGCACTACCAGCCCAAGGTGTCGCTGGCGACGCAGCGCATCGTCGGCATGGAGGCGCTGGTGCGCTGGCAGCACCCGACCCTGGGCCTGCTGCATCCGGGCAAGTTCATTCCGCTGGCCGAAGAGACCGGTCTCATCGCCGTGATCACCGAGCGCGTGCTGCAGCAGGCCTGCCGGCAGACCCGGCAATGGCGCGACGAAGGCCTGGGCGAGCTGTCGGTGGCGGTGAACATTCCGCCGCAGCAGCTGCGCCGCGGCGACCTGCTCAGCGTGCTGCACCAGGCCCTGGACGACAGCGGCCTGCCCGCGCACCAGCTCGAACTGGAGCTCACCGAAAGCTCGCTGATGGATGACCCGACACTGGCCAACGAGCTGCTGCTGCAGGCCCGCGCCCTCGGCGTGACCATCGCCCTCGACGACTTCGGCACCGGCTACTCGTCACTCAGCCACCTGCGCTCCTTCCCGCTCGACACCCTGAAGATCGACCAGACCTTCGTGCGCGACCTCGGCGACAAGGACGAGGATGCCGCCATCATCCGCGCCATCATCACCATGGCGCACAACCTGGGCATGACCGTGGTCGCCGAGGGCATCGAGTCGGGCAACCACCTGGCCCACCTGATCCGCGAACGCTGCGACTACGTCCAGGGCTACTACCTGAGCCGTCCGCTGGCTGCCGATGCCATGGCCCAGCTGCTGCGGACCCAGAGCGACACCCTGCCCAAGCTCATCGCCGACGCCGCCACCGCCTGGTGACGGCGCTCAGCGCCCTTCCCTGCCGCTACGACAGTCCGCCAGAGCGCTCGTCACCGATGGCTGCTCCGCCAGGGCCGCCAGCGCGTCCTCGCTCATGTCCGGGAACAGGCTCAGCACCTGCATGAAGCTCTGCTCCGGCGCGGCGCTCAGCGTCAGCAGCAGACCCGTGTGCGGGTGACGCAGCTGCAGCCGGGTTGACGCCAGCATCAGGCGCCCGCCGCCGAAGCGCCCGGCGAAATAGTGGTTGTGCCGGGTGCGGCCGTAGTTGGTGTCACCAATGATGGGATGACTGATGTGCTGCATGTGCCGGCGCAGCTGGTGCTGACGCCCGCTTTCCGGCTGCAGTTCGAGCAGGCTGTAACGGCTGGCCGGATAGCGCTCGATGGCGACAGGAATCTCGCAGACGGCAAGTCGCCGGTAACGCGTGCGCGCCTCGCGCAGGGCCTGCACGCGATCATCACGACGGTCTATGGCCTTGTCGCGCAGCGGCTGATCGATGACGCCGCTGTCCGGCGTCCAGCCCCGCACCACGGCGAGATAGGTCTTGCCCACCTCGCCGGCCATGAAGGCCTCGCCGACCCGGCTGGCCGTGTCCGGGTCACGCGCGAACAGCAGCAGACCGGAGGTCGGCCGGTCCAGCCGATGCACCGGATACACATGCTCGCCGCCATTGAGCGCACGCGCATGCTGCAGCGCGAACTCGGTCTCGTGACGGTCTATGGGGCTGCGGTGCACAAGCAGGCCGGCGGGCTTGTGCACCGCCAGCAGGTGGTCATCACGGCGGATGAGCCGGAGCGGGTTGGTCGGCCAGACCGCCTCATCAGCCATGGACGGGCAGGCCCTCGGGCCACTCCGCCAGCGCATAGACCTGCGCCTGTACCCATTCGCCATCGTCACGACGCACCGATACCGTCACGCGCACATAGCCCTCGCCCTCGAAGGCATCGAGCCGGTGCCAGTGCGCCGCCAGGTCCGCGGAGGTGAAGAGCAGGCCGCGCACCTCGCCCGCCGCGTCATCGAGGATCAGCCCCGGATAGCCGGCCGCCGCACCCCAGCCATCCGGCCGCACGACACCGCGCACGCAGGCAGGCTGCCAGTCGCCGCGCAGGCCGGCGAGCTGGTCGGCATTGGCCTGACCGGGGGCCAGGGTGCCGTAAACGAAAAGGTGATCGGGTGCAGGCATGTCGCACACGCTCATGCTGACCACTGCGGATTCCAGACAACCTCCCAGAGATGGCCGTCCGGGTCCTGGAAATAGCCGGCGTAGCCACCCCAGAAGGTATCGTGTGCCGCCTTCACGATGGCAGCGCCTGCTGCCCTGGCGCGGGCCATGACGGCATCGACCTCCGCAGTGGTCGCGACATTGTGGCCCAGGGTCATGTTGGCGGGATTGGGCGCCGCCAGCGCCAGTCCGGTGTCGTGCGCGATGCTCCTGCGCGGCCACAGCGCCAGGCGCAAGCCCGCCTGCAGCGGAATGAACACCACCGCACCCTGCTCGAACTCCGTGCCGACAATGCCGTCGGTGGGAAAACCCAGACCATCACGGTAGAAGCGCAGGGAGGCGTCGAGGTCGTCGACGCCAAGGGTGATGACAGTGATGGCGGGCCTCATGGGGCAGTTCCCACCACGAATCACGTGGCCTGCTTCACCCGATGCAGCGCGCACAGCTTGTTGCCGTCCGGATCACGCACATAGGCAAGATAAAGCGCACCCATGCTGCCCTGACGCAGACCCGGCGGCTGCTCTATCGAGGTGCCGCCATGGGCAACAGCCGTGTCGTGAAAGGCATGCACCTGCTCGGGAGAGTCGCACTTGAAGCCGATGGTTGCGCCGTTTGCCACGGTGGCTGGCTCACCATTGATGGGCTCCGTGAGACACAGCGTGTTTCCATCGTGCCGATAGAAAAGCCGCGTGTGCCCGCTCGGGGCGACATTGCGAACGGGCTCGCCGGCGCCCAGCACGGACAGGACCGTATCGTAAAAACGCTTCGAGCGCTCGATGTCATTGGATCCGAGCATGATGTGGTTGAACATGTGTTCCCTCCTGCTGCGAATTGCAAACGAGTGATTAGGACTTTCTGAGAATTGCTGTTGAAGAGCGCACGTTAAGGCCATTCATTACGCGCCTGCGTCTTCGCACGTCGCGTGCACGCATCTGTTTGGCTCTGTCTATTTTGATTCATAGTAGCCCCGAAGGACTGCGCCAATGTGCTCCATCACTCTCTCACCTGCCTGATATACATCAGCAAGAGCTGCATCGGCTTCTCGTTGGCTCTTGGCCATAACCACTCGAGCCATATTCTCAGCGATTGCCTTGAGATCAGAGCGAAGATCATCATTCGCTACGCGCTGGATGAGTATGATCAGCCTGCGGCCTGCGACCCGTACGCCTTCATTGACGTCTTCACTAAGGATTGACGTCTGCGAGTTTCCGGACGTTTTGAAGGATGCGGCATCCTCAAGATGAGCACGCGTCATCATTCTCAGAGAGTCATGTAGTGCCTCCTGCAATTTGATGAGCGTTTCTCGCTGGAAAGCTCTGTGTCGTTCCTTCTGCTCCTCCGACGCTACCTGACGTTGGAGCCCGAAGGCATGACGCCCCCCGATCCAAGACGTAGCGATGCTGGCCAATGCACCAACAATGGTACCGAGCAAGCCCCAGATCGCAGCATCCACTCTGATCTCCTATTCCCAACGTTTGAGCTCAGGCCGCGGCCCGACAGGGCCGTCGCGCCTGCAGCGAATGGTTGGGCGCCCACACACCCATATGCTCAAGGCAATGGAGCACTAACCAGACTTCTTGCAGTTGAAATGTCTAGTTCGTACTTCAATTTCTCTGGATAGTGCCTTGCTGCGTCCAGGGCCAGCTGGATGTCACCATAGAAAATAACCGACAACTCACCAGCATCATAGCCAATGACCATCAGATCATCTGCAAGACCAGCAGTTGAAGATGATATGGCTACAAATCCCGTCTTTTGAGCTGTAGCCTTAACGCTGATCTTCCTACCGCTCTTTGCGATCACGTCAAAACCATGTTGGTTTGCCGTAGAGGCCAAGCTGCCTTCAACGGCAAGCGCACAGTAAAACTCACCAAGACGACCAATTAGATGCCTAACCTCTGTCGCTTTTACTCCGAATTCCTCGACCTCCAAGCGAACCAACTCCAAGTAGCGCTCATACAGGGTTCGCACTTTGGTCGCGGCCATTTGTTCAAGTAGGCCAGACGACCTTGAATTACCCTTCGACTTGCCTTCCAGCCTAGACGGGGAAACCCCTAACCGCTCGCGCCACCTAGCTGCATATGCCTGGCCCCCTAGTTTTGAGACCTCTTGAATGAATCTATTCGCGAAATCCTGATGCACCTCAAGCGGCACTAGCTTGTACCAACTCGGGTAATTACCAAGCAGGGCCATGGCCTTTGCCAGAGATCCAACCTTCTTCGACTCTGACGTAGGTTCCTCGTCAGGCAGATCGCCTTGCAGTTGGTCATGTAGCGCCACAGAGTTTCTTGCCAAGTGATACTTGCGCAGACCATCACTCCCTCGCGTTCCGTAGAGAGTTATAGACCCGCCTTCTGCACCAAGCTCTAAGATGATTTCACGCATACTTTTTTGAGCGGCTAACTTAAATTCGACCGCAGAAGTGCGGTGTAATGAATGTGCTTTGCGGCATAACGCGGATAACTGATCAAAATATCCAGACCTCTCAATGCCCTGGAAAACCCGACCCCGCACCCCTTCCCTGAAGCACCGCAAACACTTAGCCGCCAGCATCACCAGCTCAGAAAACCCAACCTAGCACGGACACTTCCCCGGCGTCTTCGCCCCCAGCCTGGCCTCCATGCGCGAACGCACGAACTGCTCGCGGGTCATCGGCGTCAGCTCGGGATGCTTGAGCTGCATGTGCGCCACGTAGGCATCGTAATCGGGTACGCCGACCAGCATGGCGCCGAACTGGCGGCTGCGCTGCCAGAGCTGCGTCAGCCGGCCGCCGGAGCTCATGCGCCGGCTCCGCTGGCATACACCGGCGCCGTCTCGCTGCTTTGCACGCGGCCGCTGCGCAGGGCCCGGGCCATGGCGCGCAGGCTGCAGAACAGCATGGTCAGCACCACCGCCATGAACAGCGCGCACAGCGTGGCGTTGATGTGGTCGTTGAAGATCACCTGATGCATCTGCGCCAGGCTCTTGGCCGGTGCCAGCACCTCGCCGGCAGCGGCGGCCGCGCTGAACTGTTCGGCATGGGCCAGGAAGCCGATGCGCGGGTTGTCATGGAACAGCTTCTGCCAGCTCGCGGTCAGGGTGATGACCAGGATCCAGCTCGCGGGCAGCAGCGCCACCCAGGCGTGACGGGCCTTCTGCTGGCGCACCAGCAGCGCGCCGGCGAGCAGCAGGGCCATGGCGGCAAGCATCTGGTTGGCGATGCCGAACAGCGGCCACAGCGTGTTGATGCCACCGAGCGGATCGATCACGCCCTGGTACAGGAACCAGCCCCAGCCGCCCACGCAGAGGCTGGTGGCGACCAGGTTGGGCCACCACAGGCGGGTGTCGCGGAACGGCGCGTGCAGGTTGCCGAGCAAGTCCTGGATCATGAAGCGGCCGACCCGGGTGCCGGCGTCGATGGTGGTGAGAATGAACAGCGCCTCGAACAGGATGGCGAAGTGGTACCAGAACGCCATCATGCCGCTGCCGCCGATCACCGACGACAGGATGTAGGCCATGCCCACCGCCAGCGTCGGTGCGCCGCCGGCACGTGACAGGATGCTTTCCTCGCCGATGTCCTTGGCGGTCTGCGCCAGCAGCTCGGGCGTCACCGAGAAGCCCCACTGGCTGATCACCGCCGCCGCCTCTTCCACCGTCTTGCCGATCAGCGCCGGCGGCGAGTTCAGGGCGAAGTAGATGCCGGGCTCGATGACGCAGGCGGCGATCAGCGCCATGATGGCCACGAACGACTCCATGAGCATGGCGCCGTAGCCGATGGGACGCACGTCGCGCTCGTTGTCGAGCAGCTTGGGCGTGGTGCCCGACGACACCAGGGCATGGAAGCCGGACACCGCGCCGCAGGCGATGGTGATGAACAGGAAGGGGAACAGCTCGCCCGCGAACACCGGCCCGCTGCCGTCGATGAACTGGCTCAGCGCCGGCATCTTCAGTTCCGGCAGGACGAACAGGATGCCCAGCGCCAGTGCCACGATGGTGCCGATCTTGAGGAAGGTCGACAGGTAGTCGCGCGGCGCCAGCAGCAGCCACACCGGCAGCACCGAGGCCAGCGCGCCATAAGCGATCAGGCCCAGCGCCAGCTCTTCGCCGCTGCGCGTGAACACGACCTTCCAGGTCTCGTGCTCGGCGACCCAGCCGCCGGCGACGATGGACAGGAACAGCAGCACCAGGCCGATCAGCGACATCTCGCCGATGCGGCCGGGACGCAGGTAGCGCAGGTACAGCCCCATGAACACCGCGATGGGAATGGTCGCCACCACGGTGAAGGTGCCCCAGGGCGAGTGCGCCAGCGCCTTCACCACCACCAGGCCAAGCACGGCGAGCAGGATGATCATGATGGCGAGAATGCCGATGCCGGCGACGGTGCCGGCCAGCGGGCCCAGCTCGCTGCGGATCATGTCGCCCAGCGAGCGGCCGTCACGCCGCGACGAGGCGGCCAGGATCAGCATGTCCTGCACCGCACCGGCCAGCACCACGCCGGCCAGCAGCCACAGCGTGCCGGGCAGATAGCCCATCTGCGCGGCCAGTACCGGGCCGATCAGCGGACCGGCGCCGGCGATGGCAGCGAAGTGGTGGCCGAACAGCACCACGCGATGCGTGGGCACGTAGTCGAGGCCGTCACCGTGACGATGCGCCGGCGTCAGCCGGCGCGCATCCAGCCCCAGCACCGGGCCGGCCAGGTAGCGGCTGTAGTAGCGGTAGGCGATGACGTAGACCGCGGTCGACGCCACCACCAGCCAGGCTGCGTTCAGGGTTTCGCCGCGGTGCAGTGCCAGCACGGCCAGCGAGGCCACGGCAGCCAGCACCACCAGCGCCATCAGGATCTTGTCTTTCACCGCCTGCTCTCCTGCTGCGCCACGCGCCAGCGACTTATTCCACGGTCACCGACTTGGCGAGGTTGCGCGGCTGGTCGACGTCGGTGCCCTTGATCACGGCCACGTGGTACGACAGCAGCTGCAGCGGGATGGTGTAGACGATGGGCGCGACCTCGTCGGCCACACCCGGCATCGGGAACACGGTCAGGCCCGGCTCCGGACGCACGTCGGCGTTGCGGTCGGCGAACACGTAGAGCTCGCCGGCCCGCGCGCGCACTTCCTGCAGGTTGGACTTGAGCTTGTCGATGAGATCGTTCTTGGGCGCCACCGCGACCACCGGCATGTCGTTGTCGACCAGCGCCAGCGGGCCGTGCTTGAGCTCGCCGGCCGGGTAGGCCTCGGCATGGATGTAGGAGATTTCCTTGAGCTTGAGCGCCCCCTCCATGGCCACCGGGTATTGCGCGCCACGGCCGAGGAACAGGGTGTGGTGCTTCTCGCCGAAGCGCTCGGCGATGCGCTCGATCTGCGGGTCCAGTGCCAGCACCGTTTCCAGCAGGTTGGGCAGCTGGTTGAGCTGGGCCACGATCTCGCGTTCACGGTCGGCACTGACGTTGCCATGCTGGCGTCCGGCAGCCAGCACCAGCAGCAGCAGGGCCACCAGCTGGGTGGTGAAGGCCTTGGTCGACGCCACGCCGATCTCGGGGCCGGCATGGGTGATGAAGGCCATGTCGGACTCGCGCACCAGGGTCGAGGTCGGCACGTTGCAGATGCACAGCGAACCGATGGCGCGCGCCTTGACCTCGCGCAGCGCGGCCAGGGTGTCGGCGGTCTCGCCGGACTGGGAAATCGTCACCAGCAAGGTATCGGGCGGCAGCACCGTCGTGCGGTAGCGGAACTCGCTGGCGACCTCGACATGGCAGGAGATGCCGGCAATCGCCTCGAACCAGTACTTGGCGACAAAGCCGGCGTGGTAGCTGGTGCCGCAGGCGAGAATCTGGATGTGCCTGGCCTTGGCCAGCAGCTCGGCGGCCTGCGGACCGAAGGCGTCGAGCGCGACACGGCCCTGACTGACGCGGCCGTTGAGGGTACGCTGGATGGCCGCCGGCTGCTCGTAGATCTCCTTCAGCATGTAGTGCTTGTAGCCGCCCTTGGTGCTGGCATGCAGGGTGGCATCCAGCTCCACCGCCGGACGCTTCACGACATCACCGTTGCGGTCCCAGACCGACACCTTCTGGCGCGTCAGCACCACGAAGTCGCCTTCCTCCAGGTAGATGAAGCGGTTGGTCACCGGCAGCAGCGCGAGCTGGTCGGAGCTGAGGAAGTTCTCGCCAATGCCGAGTCCGACCACCAGCGGCGAACCCTGACGCACCGCGATCAGGCGCTCCGGCTCGCAGGCGCGGATGATGCCGAGGGCGAAGGCGCCATGCAGCTGGGCCACGGCACGCTTGACGGCGTCGATGAAATCACCGCCCTTGCGCAGCTCGGACTGGATCAGGTGCGGCACCACTTCGGTGTCGGTCTGCGAGGTGAACACGAAGCCCTCGCCCTGCAGGCGCTCGCGCAGCGCCTCGTAGTTCTCGATGATGCCGTTGTGCACGACGGCGATGTCGCCGGACTGATGCGGGTGGGCATTGTCCTGGGTCGGTGCGCCATGCGTGGCCCAGCGCGTGTGGGCGATGCCGACATAACCGTCGATGCCGGCGGCATGGCTGGCGTCGGCCAGGGCCTGAACCTTGCCGGGCTGGCGCTCGCGCACGATGCCGCCCTGATCGATCACGGCCAGGCCGGCCGAGTCATAGCCGCGGTATTCGAGGCGGCGCAGGCCCTCGATCAGCACTTCCGTGATGTGACGCTCGCCAATGGCCCCGACAATTCCGCACATGCCCCACTCTCCTCGATTGCTGTCGCGACCGGCCAGAGGTGGCCTGTCACGGTATTGCTGATGACGCCGGGCTCAGGCCTTGGGCGTCTTGCGCGGGCGTTGCCAGCCCTCGATCACCTTCTGCACGGCACGCGCCACCGCGAGCACGCCGGCCGGCACGTCCTTGCTGATGGTCGAGCCGGCACCGGTGGTGGCGCCGGCACCGATGCTGACCGGTGCCACCAGCGAGTTGTTGGTACCAATGAAGGCGTCGTCGCCGATCACGGTCTTGTGCTTGTTGGCACCGTCGTAGTTGCAGGTGATGGTGCCGGCGCCGATGTTGACGCGGGCGCCGATCTCGCTGTCGCCGAGATAGGCCAGGTGGTTGGCCTTGGCGCCGACCCCCATGACCGTGGCCTTGGTTTCGACGAAGTTGCCGATGTGGACCTCATCCGCCAGCTTCGAGCCGGGACGCAGGCGCGCGAAGGGGCCAATCTGCGCATTGCCGCCGACCACCGCGGAGTCGACCAGCGAATAGGGCTTGATCTCGGTGCCCGCGCCGATCTCGCAATCCTTGAGGATGCAGCCGGCGCCGACACGCACGTTGTCGCCCAGCACCACGCGTCCCTCGAGAATGACGCCGGCATCCAGCTGCACGTCCATGCCATGGCTGATCTCGCCACGCACGTCGAGGCGGGCCGGGTCCAGCACGGTGACGCCGGCCCGCATCAGCTGCTCGGCCTGGTGGCGCTGCCATACCCGCTCCAGCGTGGCCAGCTGCAGCTTGTCGTTGACGCCTTCGACCTCCCAGACCGTGTCCGGGTGCACTGCCGTGACCGGCACGCCGTGACTGGTGGCCATGCCGATGAGGTCGGTAAGGTAGTACTCGCCCTGCGCGTTCTCGTTCTTCAGCGCCGGCAGCCAGGCATGCAGCAGGCGGTTGGGCACGCAGAGAATGCCGGTGTTGCACTCGGTGATGGTCTTTTCGGAATCACTGGCGTCCTTCTGCTCGACGATGCGCACCACGCGCCCGTGATCACGCACGATGCGACCGTATCCGCTCGGGTCGGGCAGATGCACGGTGAGCAGGCCCAGGCTGTTCTCGTCGGGCACCGCGTCAATCAGGCGCTGCAGGGTGGCCACCGAGATCAGAGGCACGTCGCCATAGAGAATCAGGGTGCGTCCGGCTGGCGCCAGCACCGGCAGCGCGACCTGCACGGCATGGCCGGTGCCTTTCTGCTCGGCCTGCAGCACCCAGTCCAGGGCCTGGCCGGCAAAGGCCTGCTGCACCACGTCACCGCCATGCCCGTAGACCACGATGGGACGTTCGGCACCGAGGCGACGAGCCGCCGCGATGACATGGGCCAGCAGCGGACGGCTGGCCAGGGGTTGCATGACCTTGGGCAGCGAGGAGCGCATGCGGGTGCCCTTGCCCGCAGCCAGAATGACGACCTGAAGACTCATGGAGATCCTGCCGGAAAAAACTTCCGGCAGTTTACACGATGCCTGACGGGCAACGAGACACCTTCCATCGCGTCAGGACGGGCAACGGAAGGCGGCTGTCGGCTCACTCGCCGCGGATGTACTGTTCGAGCTGATTGATCTGCGCCTGCTGCGCGGACATGATTTCCTTGACCAGGTCACCGATCGAGATCAGGCCGATCAGACGCCCCTGCTGGAGCACCGGCAGGTGGCGCAGTCGCTTCTCGGTCATCAGCTCCATGCAGGACTGGTGATGAAACTCGGGAGTTACCGTGATCACGTTCGACGTCATGATCTCGCTCACGGCGGTATTGTAGGAGGAGCGCTCCATCAGCACCACCTTGCGCGCGTAGTCGCGTTCGCTGACGATGCCGACGACCTTCTCGCCCTCGGTCACCACCAGGGCGCCCACGCCCTTGTCAGCCATCAGCGAGATGGCTTCCAGCACCGTGGCATCCGGCCCGATCACGTGTGTGACCTGGGCTCCCTTGTTCCGCAGAATATCTGCAACCGTTTTCATTCCGCCCCCGTCCCCTGCCGCGTCATGCGTTGTTGTCACAGGTTTCTTTTAGCATGACCTGACGGCGCTGACGAGGCGTGACAGGGCGTTGAACGACCAAATGAAGCGCATGAAAAAGGGCAGCCGAAGCTGCCCTTGTTTCACGACCGGAACGGCTCAGCCGCGACCGGCACGGTTCTTGTGAGCCTGCAGCGTACGCAGCTGGGCTGCGGTCTCGGCCAGCACAGCCAGGGCGGCGGACGTGTCCATCTCGCTCTTCTGGTTGGCCAGGGCCTCGGTGGCGGCCTTGCGGGCCTCCAGCGCAGCGGCTTCGTTCACATCGGCCGCACGCACAGCGGTATCGGCGAGCACGGTGACGATGGTGGGCTGCACTTCCAGCACACCGCCCGACACGTAGTACAGCAGCTCCTCGCCGTCTTCCAGCAGGATACGGATCGGGCCCGGTGCCAGCTGGGTCAGCAGCGGCGCGTGACCCGGCGTGATGCCGAGGTCGCCGAGCTGACCGTGCGCGATCACCATGCGAGCGCGACCGCCGTAGATCGACTCCTTGGCGCTGACGATGTCGCAATGGATCGTGTTCGTCATGTCCTACTCCTGGCTCGTCAAGGATCGCTTAGAGCTTCTTCGCCTTCTCGATGGCTTCGTCGATGCCGCCGACCATGTAGAAGGCCTGCTCCGGCAGACTGTCGTAGTCGCCAGCCAGAATGCCCTTGAAGCCACGGATGGTTTCCTTCAGGGACACGTACTTGCCCGGCGAGCCGGTGAACACTTCAGCAACGTGGAACGGCTGCGACAGGAAGCGCTGGATCTTGCGCGCACGGTAGACGACGAGCTTGTCTTCTTCCGACAGTTCGTCCATGCCGAGGATCGCGATGATGTCCTTGAGTTCCTTGTAGCGCTGCAGCACGGTCTGCACGCCACGGGCGACAGCGTAGTGCTCTTCGCCAACGACCAGCGGATCGAGCTGACGCGAGGTCGAGTCGAGCGGGTCGACGGCCGGGTAGATACCCAGCGAGGCGATGTCACGCGACAGAACGACGGTGGCGTCGAGGTGGGCGAAGGTGGTCGCCGGGGACGGGTCGGTCAAGTCGTCGGCAGGCACGTAGACGGCCTGGATCGAGGTGATCGAGCCATTCTTGGTCGAGGTGATGCGCTCTTGCAGCACGCCCATTTCCTCGGCCAGCGTCGGCTGGTAGCCCACGGCCGACGGCATGCGGCCGAGCAGTGCGGACACTTCGGTACCGGCCAGCGTGTAGCGGTAGATGTTGTCGACGAAGAGCAGCACGTCACGGCCCTTGCCGGTGGCCGGATCCTTTTCGTCACGGAAGTATTCAGCCATGGTCAGGCCTGTCAGCGCGACGCGCAGACGGTTTCCGGGAGGCTCGTTCATCTGGCCGTAAACCATCGCGACCTTGTCGAGAACGCCCGAATCCTTCATTTCGTGATAGAAGTCGTTGCCTTCACGGGTACGCTCACCCACGCCGGCGAACACGGACAGACCGCTGTGCGCCTTGGCGATGTTGTTGATGAGCTCCATCATGTTCACGGTCTTGCCGACGCCGGCGCCGCCGAACAGGCCGACCTTGCCGCCCTTGGCGAACGGGCACAGCAGGTCGATGACCTTGATGCCCACTTCCAGCAGCTCGGTGGCGCCGGACTGTTCGTCATAGGCCGGAGCCTTGCGGTGGATCGACATGGTGATGTCGGTTTCGACCGGGCCGGCTTCATCTTCCGGCTGGCCGAGCACGTTCATGATGCGACCCAGGGTGCCCTTGCCGACCGGGACCGAGATCGGGCCGCCGGAGTTGCCGACTTCGAGACCGCGACGGAGACCGTCGGTGGAACCCATGGCGATGGTGCGGACGATGCCGTCACCCAGCTGCTGCTGGACTTCCAGGGTGGTCGAGGTCGCTTCCACCTTCAGGGCGTCATAGACCTTGGGAACGCTGTCGCGCGGGAATTCGACGTCGATGACGGCGCCGATGATCTGGACGATACGACCGCTGCTCATGGGTTTATCCTCTCAAACTGTCAATTCTGGGATGGCACGCCGGCTTAGACAGCCGCCGCACCACCGACGATTTCCGAAATTTCTTGCGTGATCGCGGCCTGACGCAGCTTGTTGTACACGAGCTGCAGACTGCGGATCAGTTCACCGGCGTTATCGGTGGCGGCCTTCATGGCGACCATGCGGGCAGCCATTTCGCAGGCGACGTTCTCGACCACGCCCTGGTAGACCTGCGACTCGATGAAGCGGACAAGCAGGCTGTCGAGCAGCGGCTTGGCTTCCGGTTCGTACAGGTAGTCCCAGTTGTAGTTGCGCTCGCCGAGACCGCCATCGCCCTCACTGGACAGCGGCAGCAGCTGCTGCAGCGTCGGCTTCTGGGTCATGGTGTTGACGAACTCGTTCGACACCAGGTACAGGCGGTCGATCTTGCCTTCATCGTAGTGCTGCAGCATCACCGTGATGGCGCCGATCAGGGCTTCCAGCGACGGCTGGTCACCGAGATGGGTCTTGGCCGCCACCACCTTGCCGCCGACGTTCTTGAAGAAGGTCGTCGCCTTGGTGCCGATCAGGCAGAGCTCGGTCTCGACACCCTGGGCCTGGTAGTCACGCACGGACATCACGACACGCTTGAACAGGTTGATGTTCAGGCCGCCGCAGAGGCCGCGGTCGGACGACACGACGATGTAGCCGACGCGCTTGACCGGACGCTCCGTCAGGTACGGGTGCTGGTACTCGGACGTGGCATGCGCCACGTGAGCCACCACCTGACGGATCTTCTGCGCATAGGGCTTGCCGGCCGCCATGCGCTCCTGGGCCTTGCGCATCTTGGAGGCGGCAACAAGCTGCATCGCTTTCGTGATCTTCTGCGTGCTCTTGATGCTCGCAACCTTGCTGCGAATTTCTTTTAAGCTGGCCATAGCCTCACCAAATCATTGCTCTGACGGAACAGCCCGGACGCACTGTCCGGGCTGTCTCGGGGTCACCAGGTCTGGGTGGCCTTGAACTTGTCGATGCCGGCGCGCAGCTCGGCTTCGATCTTGCCGTCGTAGTTGGCGGTGGCATTGATGTTGTCCATCAGTGCCTTGCACTCGCTGTTGAAGAAGGCATGGAGCGCCGCTTCGAACGCCAGCACCTTGTTCACCGGCACGTCGTTGAGGTAGCCCTCGTTGACGGCGAAGATGGACAGGGCCATGTCGGCGATGTTGAGCGGAGCGAACTGCTTCTGCTTCATCAGCTCGGTGACGCGCTGACCGAGTTCCAGCTGCTTGCGGGTCGCTTCGTCGAGGTCGGAAGCGAACTGCGCGAAGGCAGCCAGTTCACGGTACTGGGCGAGCGAGGTACGGATGCCGCCCGACAGCTTCTTGATGATCTTGGTCTGGGCAGCACCACCGACGCGGGACACCGAGATACCGGCGTTGACGGCCGGACGGATACCCGAGTTGAACAGGCTGGACTCCAGGAAGATCTGGCCGTCGGTGATCGAGATCACGTTGGTCGGAATGAACGCGGAGACGTCACCGGCCTGGGTCTCGATGATCGGCAGCGCGGTCAGCGAGCCGGTCTTGCCGGTCACGGCGCCGTTGGTGAACTTCTCGACGTAGTCAGCCGACACGCGCGATGCACGCTCCAGCAGACGGGAGTGGAGATAGAACACGTCGCCCGGGTAGGCTTCGCGTCCTGGCGGACGGCGCAGCAGCAGCGAGATCTGGCGGTAGGCAACGGCCTGCTTGGACAGATCGTCATAGATGATCAGGGCGTCTTCGCCGCGATCACGGAAGTATTCGCCCATGGTGCAGCCGGCGTACGGAGCCATCAGCTGCATGGCGGCCGGTTCGGCAGCGGCAGCGGCGACGACCGTGGTGTATTCCATCGCGCCGTATTCCTCGAGCTTGCGCACGACGTTGGCGATGGTGGACTGCTTCTGGCCGACGGCGACATAGATGCACTTAATGCCCGAGTTCTTCTGGGCAATGATGGCGTCGATGGCCAGTGCGGTCTTGCCGGTCTGACGGTCGCCGATGATCAGCTCGCGCTGGCCACGGCCGATCGGGATCATGGCGTCGACGGACTTGTAACCGGTCTGCACCGGCTGGTCCACGGACTGGCGCCAGATCACGCCCGGAGCGACCTTGTCGACGGCGTCGAAGAGCTTGGCGTTGACCGGGCCCTTGCCGTCGATCGGGTTGCCGATGGCGTCAACGACGCGACCGAGCAGTTCCGGACCGACCGGGACTTCCAGGATGCGGCCGGTGCAACGGGCCTTCTGGCCTTCGGCCAGACCCAGTGCCGAGCCGAGCACGACAGCACCGACAGAGTCCTGTTCGAGGTTGAGGGCCATGCCGTAGAGACCGCCGTCGAACTCGATCATTTCGCCGTACATGACGTCGGCGAGACCGTGGATGCGCACGATACCGTCGGACACGCCGACGATGGTGCCTTCGTTACGCGCTTCAGCGGACGCGTTCAGGTCCGTGATGCGGCTCTTGATCAGTTCGCTGATCTCGGAGGGATTCAGATGCTGCATGATGCTCTCTTCCTCGAAGGAAATATCAAGTAGTCAGGGTAGTGCGAAGCTTGCCGAGCTTGCCGCGCACGGAGGCATCGATGACCGTATCGCCGGCACGGATGACGGCGCCGCCAATCAGGCTGGCATCGACGCTGCTGGTGACATTCACCTGGCGCGACAGCTTGCGGGTCAGGGTCTCGGCGAGCGACGCGGTCTGCGCGTCATCCAGGGCAAACGCCGTGGTCACCGAAACGTCCACCGCACCTTCTGCAGCAGCACGCTGTGCCTCGTACAGGCTGCTGATGGCCGACAGGGCCCCCAGTCGCTTGTTCGCAGCCAGGTTGCAGATGAAATTGCGACCGGCAGCATCGAACTGGTCGCCGCAAACCTTGAGCACGGCGTCAGCCTGCTGCTCGCCGCTCAGCGTGGGACGCGCGATGTATTGCTTGAAGGCCGCATCATCGACCACGGCGGCGGCAAGCGCCAGCATGGACGACCAGGCAGCCAGCTGACCGTTGGCCTGGGCATGCTCGAAAGCTGCCTTGGCATAGGGTCTCGCCACTGTGGTTAATTCAGCCATGACTGTCCCGTTGGCCTCTTATTTGAGCTCGGTGGCCAGTTGATTCAGCATGCCGGCGTGCTTGGCAGCATCGATCTCGGCTTGCAGGATCTTCTCGGCACCGGCAACGGCCAGGGCAGCAACCTGCAGACGCAGGGCATCGCGGGCACCGGCAATTTCCTGCTCGATGTCGGCGCGGGCCTGGGTCAGGATGCGCTCGGCTTCGGCCGAAGCTTGGGCCTTGACCTCTTCAGCAACCTGACCGGCACGGCGGTTGGCCTGTTCGATCAGTGCGGCAGCCTGCTGCTTGGCAGCCTGCAGTTCCTGGGCAACCTGCGCGTGCGCAGCTTCCAGATCCTGCTTGGCCTTGTCGGCAGCATTGAGGCCATCGGCAATCTTCTTCTGGCGTTCTGCCAGAGCAGCCATGACCGGCGGCCACACGAACTTCATGCAGAACCAGGTGAAGATCGCGAACGCGATGGCCTGGCCTACCATTGTGAAGTTGATGTTCACGCTATCACCTCTTGTCCGGTTACATTCAGCGGGCCCTGTTCAGGGCCCGCGACAGATCGTTCGTGTCGAGCGATTACTGAATGAACGGGTTGGCGAACAGCAGGAACAGACCGATACCGACACCGATCATGGTCACGGCGTCGAGCAGACCGGCGACGATGAACATCTTGACCTGCAGCTGGGGAGCCAGTTCCGGCTGACGGGCAGTGCCTTCGAGGAACTTGCCGCCGAGCAGGCCGAAGCCAATGGCGGTACCAAGGGCGCCGAAGCCGATCAGCAGGGCAACAGCAATCAGGTTGAGACCGGTGATGAGTTCCATGTGAGTTTCCTCTGTGGGTTTGGTTGCAGGTTGAGTTACGGGTTAGTGGTCGTGCGTTTCCGAGGCCATGCTCAGATACACAATGGTCAACATCATGAACACGAAGGCTTGCAACGTGATGATCAGGATGTGGAAGATGGCCCATGGCACGGACAGTGTCCACTGCAGGAACCACGGCAGCAGGGCGATCAGAATGAAGATCAGTTCACCCGCATACATGTTGCCGAACAGTCGCAGTGCCAGCGAGATCGGCTTGGCGATCAGGGCAATGCCTTCGAGCAGGAAGTTGAACCAGACCAGCCAGATGGTGTTGAAGGGGTGGAAGGTCAGTTCCTTGGCGAAGCCGCCAGCGCCCTTCATCTTGATGCTGTAGAACAGGATCAGGCCGAAGACCGACAGGCCCATGCCGAGGGTGGCATTGACGTCGGTGGTCGGCACCACCTTGAAGAACACGGCATGCGGATCGGCACCGAAGAGACCGACGGCCACCAGCTTGGCGAGCTCCGGCAGGAAGTCGACCGGGATGAGGTCCATCGCGTTCATCAGGAAGATCCAGACGAAGATGGTCAGCGCCAGCGGAGCGATCAGCTTGGAGGTGCCGTGATAGGTGTCCTTGACGTTGGTCTGCACGAACTCGACAACGACTTCGACGAGATTCTGCAGGCCGCCCGGCACGCCCGAGGTGGCGCGCACGGCCGCCATGCGGAACAGCCAGCAGAACAGCAGGCCGAGCACCAGGGACCAGCCCATGGTGTCGACATGGATGGCGTTGAAGCCCATCTCGCCTGCTTCCTTGGCGCTGTGGGCGAAGCCCCAGCCACTTTCCGGGTGATAACCGTAAGTCAGGTTGGTGAGGTGGTGCTTGATGTACTCGGTCGAATTTCCGGCCATGCGTCTCTACCCGTCATTGCTGTGTCGCGCGCATCGTCAAGGGGACAATCCAGGCGACCAGCTGCTCCAAAATGAAACCGGTGAACAGCCAGCCCGGCTTCACGGCATCAAAGGCCAGGAAGACGGTGGCAAAGAGTGCGGCAGTCAGCATGAACTTGCCTGCCTCACCCCGATAAAATCCTTGCACAATCTGCTTCGCAGAGATTGCACCGGCATGACGAAATGCACGCCAGACGAAATAGGTCTGGCCGATCACGGCAATTCCGGCACCGGCGAGCAGTGAAAGCCCGGCCTCGCGACTGGCGAACAACAGCGTCATCACCGTGGCGATGACCAGCAGACGCACCTGCCACCGCAACTGGGTCAATGCTGGGTTGGTGTCCACCAGCGGTTGCGGTCTGCTTTGCGTCATTGCCGTTCCAGCGTCGGTCGCGGCACCGGTCTGGTGCTCGATACAATGCCTGTGAAAGCGCGCGGATTATAGGTTGGCGGCGGTCAAAGGGCAACCTGCATCAGGTTCCGAGGCCCCCGGATTGCTCACCACAAGATCTTGTGGCGAGGCCCTTGCGGCTACCGCTCATCTTGATATTTGCTGCGCAAGGCCATGCGTCTGAGCTGCCGCATGGTCTGCACGCCGTCATCGGCGAGATTGAAATTGTAGGCCATGGCCGGTATCAGACCGCCCGGCACCGCGATGCCCCAGAGCTCGACGCGAACACGGCCGTCAGGCAGCGGGGTGATCTTCCAGGTGCTTTGCACGCGACTGAGGCGGACCCGGTCCGGATGCGGCCGGACCAGCCCCTTGACCGCCTGCGAGCGGATGGTGACCACGCCCTTGTGCTCGCTGCGCTCCGACATCACCACCGCATCACGGGCGCGGAACGGGTATGGCAGGACGTATTGCATGTAGGTCCAGACCTGATCACCCTGACTGCGCAGCACCTTGGCCTGCGCCACCCTGGGCACCCATTGCGGCATGGCCGGAATGTCGGCCAGCACGGCTTCGACCTGACGGACGCTGCCAGGCATCACGGTGACGGCATAGATGTCATCGTAGGCACGCTCACGGCTGTCGCGCTGGTAGACGCGGATTTCACGTTCGCCATCGGACTTGCGCAGCGCCCAGCCATCGCTCCACGCCGCGAGCGGAAACAGACACAGCAGCAGAGCAGCGACGTGCCGCCACGATCGGGTCATGATCATGCTCAGCGAATGTGCTCGACGATGCCGTCCAGCTCATCCAGCGAATTGTAGGAAATGATCACGCGTCCCTTGCCGCTGGCCTGGGCATCGATCTGCACCGCCGCGCCGAGACGCTCGGAGAGATCGTCCTGCAGGCGGCGCACGTTCGGATCCAGTCGCACCACTGCCGGCGCCGGCTTGGCGTTCAGGCTGCTGCGCACCAGTGCCTCGGTCTGGCGCACCGACAGCCCCTTGTCGATGACCTGGCGGGCGATCACCGCCTGTTGCGCCAGCGGCAGTGCCAGCAGGGCACGGGCATGACCCATGTCGAGATCGCCATGCTCCAGCGAACGCTTGACCTCGTCATGCAGCGCCAGCAGGCGCAGCAGGTTGGTGACACCGGCACGCGACTTGCCGACCGCGTCTGCCACCTGCTGATGAGTGAGCTTGAATTCGTCGGCGAAGCGCTGCATGGCAATCGCCTCTTCCAGCGGATTCAGATCCTCGCGCTGGATGTTCTCGATCAGCGCCAGCGCGATCGCGGCTTCGTCGCTGAAATCACGTACCAGGGCCGGCACCGAGGCCAGCGGCACCAGCTGGGCGGCACGCCAGCGGCGCTCGCCGGCAATGATCTCGAAACGTTCCGGGCCGAGCGCACGCACCACGATGGGCTGCAGGATGCCCTGGGCACGGATCGAGTCAGCCAGCTCCTGCAGCGACTCCGGATCCATGTCGCGGCGCGGCTGGTAGCGGCCCCGCTCCAGCCACTCCACCGGCAGCTGGCGCAACTCGCCTTCCGGCTTGTGGCCGGACGCCACCGCCGTGACTTCTTCCTGCACCTTGCGCACGGTACCGAGCAGGGCATCGAGACCGCGTCCGCCGCCGAGTCCGCGCTTCTTGGTGGCCGCTGCACGGGCCGCGTTGTTGTCGCTCATGATTGCCTGATCCTCAGCGTCGCTTCTGGCGGCGCAACAGCTCGGAGGCCAGCGCCAGGTAAGCCATGGCGCCGCGTGAATGCTTGTCGTACTGCAGGGCCGGAAGGCCATGCGCCGGCGCCTCGGCCAGGCGCACGTTGCGCGGCACGATGGTGTTCAGCACCTGGTCGCCGAAATGGCTGATCAGCTCGCTGGAGACATCGTTGGCCAGGGTGTTGCGCGGATCGAACATGGTGCGCAGGATGCCGGCGATGTGCAGACGCGGGTTGACGGTCTCGGCGACCCGCTCGATGGTCTGGGTCAGTGCCGCCAGCCCCTCGAGCGCGAAGTATTCACACTGCATGGGAATGATGACGCCGTCGGCAGCAACGAGACCGTTCAGGGTCAGCATGCTCAGCGACGGCGCACAGTCGATGACGATGGCATCGTACTTCGCGGCCACCGGCTCCAGGGCCTGCTTGAGGCGCTGCTCCTTGTGCGGCGCGTCGAGCAGCTCGACTTCGGCCGCGGTGAGGTCGCCGTTGGCCGGCAGCAGATCGTAGCCGCCCGCCACGCTGACGATCACGTCGGCAGCCGGGCTGTCGCCGAGCATCACGTCATACACGGTCAGGTCGAGCTCGTTCTTGGCGACGCCGGAGCCGGTGGTGGCATTGCCCTGCGGGTCCAGATCGATGAGCAGCACGCGACGACGCGTGGCCGCCAGCGACGCTGCCAGGTTGACGCTGGTCGTGGTCTTGCCGACGCCGCCCTTCTGGTTGGCGACCGCAAAAATCTTGTCCATGAATTCCTCGACGTCAGGCCGCAGCCTGTGAAGCATTAGTGCGCGGGCCGCAGAACCACGAGGTGGCGGGCATCCGCTGCAAAGGGTACCCGCAATGCAGGGGTCTTTTCGAGTGCCACGTGCGCCGGCAAGGCGGCTATTTCATCGTCCGGCACATGACCCTTCATGGCCAGCCAGCGTCCGTCAGGGGCCAGCAGATGCTCGGTGCCCGCCACCATGTCGGCGAGACTGGCAAAGGCGCGGCTGACAATCTGCGCATGACTGCCCTGCTGCTCCTCGCAGCGACCGGTGATGACGGTGACATTGGTGACCTTGAGTTCGGCCGCCACCTGCTTGAGAAAGCGCGTCTTCTTGCCATTGGAGTCGAGCAGGCTGACCGCCAGCTCGGGGTGCACCAGGGCGATGATGAAGCCGGGCAGACCGGCACCGGTACCGACATCGAGCACACTGCCCTGCCCCAGCTCCGGCAGCAGGCTGAGGCTGTCGAGCAGGTGCTTGTCGACCATTTGAAGCGGATCGCGGATCGCGGTCAGATTGAAGGCCTGGTTCCACTTCACCAGTGCCGCCAGGTACTGCATGAGCGCCGTGATGGTGACCTCGGACAGGGTCATCTGCATGGCGGCGAGGCCCTCGCGCAGACGCGCCTCGGCCTGGGCCGGCCAGTTCGGAGACAGACGCGGACCGGCCATCAGACTGCCTGCGACAGCTGGCGACCCTGTTTCTTCAGGGTGATCAGCAGCAGCGACACGGCCGCCGGCGTGACGCCGGGAATGCGACCGGCCTGCGCCAGGGTCTCCGGACGCGTGGCCTTGAGCTTCTGGCGCACTTCGTTGGACAGGCCCTTGACCGCGTCATAGTCGAAATCGACAGGCAGGCTCATGCCCTCCTGATGACGAAGACGGCTGACCTCTTCGCTTTGACGGTCGACATAGCCGGCGTACTTGACGCTGATCTCGACCTGCTCGCCGACGCGGGCACGCTGGGTGGCGTCAAGACCGTCCTGCTCGGCCGCCGGCAGCAGCTCGGCAAGCTGGGCATGACTCACCTGCGGGCGCTTGAGCAGATCCAGAGCACTGTTCTCGCGCTGGATGTCCTGCCCGGTCAGTGCCGTGAAGCGCGCGGCCAGATCGGTTCCGGGATGCAGCCAGGCTGATTTCAGGCGCTGGGTTTCGCGCGCGATGGCCTCGCGGGTGTCGCAGTACAGCTGCCAGCGGCGGTCATCGACCAGCCCCAGTTCGCGCCCCTTCTCGGTCAGGCGTTCGTCCGCATTGTCCTCGCGCAGCATCAGGCGGTATTCGGCGCGCGAGGTGAACATGCGGTAGGGCTCGCGGGTGCCCAGGGTGATCAGGTCGTCGACCAGCACGCCGAGGTAGGCCTGGTCGCGGGTCGGGTACCAGCCCTCGCGATCCTGCGCGCGCAGTGCCGCGTTCAGACCGGCGAGCAGGCCCTGCGCGCCGGCCTCCTCGTAGCCGGTGGTGCCGTTGATCTGGCCGGCGAAGTACAGGTTGGCGATGACCTTGGTTTCCAGCGTGTGCTGCAGGTCCTGCGGGTTGAAATAGTCGTACTCGATGGCGTAGCCGGGGCGCGTGATGTGCGCGTTTTCCATGCCGCGAATCGAGCGCACCAGCGCCAGCTGCACGTCGAAGGGCAGCGAGGTGGAAATGCCGTTGGGGTAGAGCTCGTGCGTGGTCAGGCCTTCGGGCTCCAGGAAGACCTGGTGCGAATCCTTGTCAGCGAAGCGGTGGATCTTGTCCTCGATGGACGGGCAGTAGCGCGGCCCCACGCCCTCGATGACGCCGGAATACATCGGCGAACGGTCGAGACCGCCACGGATGATGTCGTGGGTCTGCAGGTTGGTGTGGGTGATCCAGCAGGCGACCTGCTGCGGGTGCATGTCAGCGCTGCCGAGCAGCGACATCACCGGGCGCGGGGTGTCGCCGGGCTGCGCGGTCATCAGCGAGAAATCCACCGAGCGCGCATCGATGCGCGGCGGCGTGCCGGTCTTGAGGCGGCCGACACGCAGCGGCAGCTCGCGCAGACGATTGGCCAGCGCGATCGAGGGCGGATCACCGGCGCGACCGCCGCGATGGTTCTCGAGACCGATGTGTATGGTGCCGCCGAGGAAGGTGCCGGTGGTCAGCACCACGGTCCTGGCACTGAAGCGGATGCCGGTCTGCGTCACCACGCCCTTGACCATGTCGCCCTCCACCACCAGGTCATCGGCAGCCTGCTGGAAGATGTCGAGATTGGGCTGGTTCTCCAGCATGGCGCGGATGGCGGCCTTGTACAGCACGCGGTCGGCCTGGGCACGGGTGGCGCGCACGGCCGGACCCTTGCGGCTGTTGAGCACGCGGAACTGGATGCCGGCCTGGTCGGTGGCCAGCGCCATGGCGCCGCCGAGGGCATCGATCTCCTTGACCAGATGCGACTTGCCGATGCCGCCGATGGCCGGGTTGCAGCTCATCTGCCCCAGCGTCTCGATGTTGTGGGTCAGCAGCAGGGTCTGGCAGCCCATGCGGGCTGCCGCCAGCGCGGCTTCGGTACCGGCATGGCCGCCACCGATCACGATGACGTCATAGGACTTGGGGTATTGCATGCGAAGCCACCTGCGCGACGGGCACGGAGCAAAACGGGCAGGAATTATACAGAACCGGCATCCCGGCCACCAGCGGCGCGGCGGCCCGGCATGGCGCCATTGCCATGTTTACTGCGTGATTGGCGGCATTTGCGCCTGACGCGACTTCTCCACCGCCACCACCTTGAGCTTGACCTGCATTTCGTCGCCGACCACCCCGAGCATGCGCGTCATGCCGAACTCGCTGCGCCGGAAGCGCGTGGTCGCGGTCAGTTCCATGCCCGGCTTGCGTGTCGCAAACGGATTCTGGTCCTTGGCCGGTGACTGGGTACTGAGAATGACAGGCTTGCTGATGCCGTTCACGGTCAGCGTGCCGGTCAGACTGAAGGTCTTTTCGCGCTTGTCGACGTGCATGATGCCGTCGCTGCGGAAACGCATGATCGGGTACTGTTCAGGCTTGAAGAAGTCGCCGGAATTGAGCAGTTCGTTGTCGATGGCCGGCATGAACGTCTTCAGGGTGCGCACGGGAATGGCAACCTCGACGGAGGAGCTCATGGGGTCGTCGAGATTGCCGTAGATCCGTCCGGTGGCCTGGCTGAACGAGCCAGGCGGACTGAGCATGCCGAAATAGCTCCAGTTGAAGCTGATGCGGGTGCGCTGGCTGTCTATCTCGTAGACAACCACCGAGTTCGCCTTCGCCGTCTGCGCCAACAGCCAGAACATGACCCCGATGATCAGGGTCAGGGTGTATGGCAGCCAGTCCTGCGTCTTGCGCTCCATGGCCATCTCCACCCGGTGTCAGCGCGCCTGGCGCCAGACCTCGGGCTTCAGTTCCACCGTGAGGTTGTCCAAGGTGATCCAGAGCACGCCATCCTGACGCGTGATCTGCAGGGACAGGTTGCGCCCCATGTGAGGCGTCATCGCTTCCAGAGGTGCCTGCGGCAGAAACAGCACCTCGAGGTTTTCAAAACGGGTCAGGCTGGAACGGATCTTTTCCCACCATACCGGTGCCGCATGATCTCCGTAGGTCACCACGGTCATGCGCGCGGCGCGGTGGCAGCCCTTGCGAATCCGGGTCTCGTCGGGCATGCCGACTTCCATCCAGTGCAGGATGGTATCGGTGAGATCCTTCTGCCACAGGTCCGGCTCGTCTTCGCTGCTGAGTCCGCGCGTGAACACCAGATCCTCATCGGCGAACCAGGCGAAGGCGATGATGCGCACCAGCAGCCGTTCCAGCGTCTCGGACGGATGCAGCGCCAGTGTGAAGGCATGATCGGCGTAACGTTCGCGATCCATGTCCGCCAGATTCAGCTGGACCTTGTAGACGGTCGACTTCAGCGCCATGCAGGCAACTCCAGTACCTCGGATCGAGGATGCGCTGAATCTAGCAGCCTCTGTTGCCATTCTCCACGCAGAATGTCGGACAAGCAGACATTATTCCCATCATTTGTCGGGTTCATTCAATCGATCCGGAAACCAGGTGATCGACGGAAAGAACAGGATGCGCACGATGCCGATCAGCATCCACAGATAGGCAATGCCGTAGACGGCGCCGCAGAACATGGTGACGTAGTCGAAGTTCGGCGAGATGTACTTGATGCCCCACCACGACACGATGTCGGTCAGCGCGGCCGCCAGTCCGGCTGGAAACACCCACTGGTAGATGCGCAACCGGTTGAAATGCATGGAAAAGGGAATGCCTATGATGAAAAAGGCCGTGGTAAAGCCGAAGAGATGGGCATGCGTGAAGGCAATCAGCTTGCCTTCGGTCATGTTCTCGAAATAGGCCTCGGTGCTGCCATGCACGCCAAGCTGGTAATGCACCTCGGCAAGGCCGAAGAAGAAGGCGATGCCGAACAGGATCGTCGACAGACCGATGCCGCGCTGGGCAGCCACCGGCAGGTCGCGCAGCGAAAACGACAGGCGCGATTCATGGAAGGGGATGAACCAGCGCAGGGCCATGCAGATCGCCAGGAAGAACAGCACGAGACCGATCGGGCCGCCAATGGTCAGCCAGGCCGACGGCTCCGGCGCCAGCTCGACCACCGCCGGGTCCAGCACCGGGGCATCACTGAAGAAATCGAATCGTTCCGGTGCTGCTGTGTCTGTCATGTCACGTTTCCAGGAGTGGCTGGTGCCCGGCTCAGGCACCCTTGAGTCTGACCAGCAGCAAGGTGGCCGCCGACTTCACCGAGGCGCTGATGACACCGTCCAGGCTGGACGGGTTTCCGGCCGGCAGCTGCGCCGCCGTCTTGCCGCTGAAACCGGCATACAGCGTCAGCTTCTTCGCCTCGGGCAGGGCATTGGCGTGCAGCACCGAGACATGATCCACGGTCAGCTGCCTGTCCGTGGTCATCAACAGATAAAAGGTCTTCTTTTGCCAGACGACCGGAAAGATCAGGGCCGTCCCCATCGGTCGCCTGTCCTTGAGCGGGATGTAGATGGTGTTGTCATCCTCGCGACGCAGGGTGACCCCCATGGCTTTTGCCGCCGCCATGTCACCCGGGGTCAGCACGGCATCCTGCGGCAGCCAGGTAGTGACCCCCGGAAACCGCGCGCGCACCTCGCGCGGAATCAGGCTGGTCATGTCCAGCCAGTCGCCCGCCTTGCCGGGCTGCGAGCGCTTGTCGCCGGGATTGGCCCGGGTCTTGGCCTCGCTGTCATTGCCATGTCCGTCAGCGTCACTGTCGAGCGCGGCGATGCGGGCAAAGCTGGCCAGCTGCTTGCCATTGGCCTTGAAGGCCTTGCCATAGGGATTGAGCTCCGACCCCCCGCCCTGGCTGTGGCAGGCATTGCAGGCCGGCATGTAGCCGTAGTGCTGCTTGTACTGGCGCGCCAGGGTCGGCGTTGCCGTGGCCAGGGCTGGCAGCACGCTGACGCAGAGCAGCGCGGACATCAGCAGGCGAGAACATGTCATCAGGTATTTCCTCAGAAACTGAACAGGCCGGGGACGACATCACGCATGGCCTCACGCGCCTTCCGGGCCTTCTCGCCATCCTGCTGCCAGTGGCGATACTGCACCGAGTCACGTGGCGGCATCAGTTGCGAGGCCTTGTCGGTACCTTCGTAGCGTTCCCAGTCCAGGGCATCGCGAATCTCGGACTTGGCCTGGATGTTGGCAAGCACTTCCGCCTCCGTGGCACCCGCCATGAAGTTCAGGCGCGCCGCCGGATTGCCGCGATGGCAGGAAAAGCAGTAGCGCTCGAAATGCCTGAGCACCGGTTGCGTGACGATTTTCAGGGGTGGCACGCCACTGGCCTGGGGCGGTGACATGTCGCTGGTGTCGAGACAGCAGTAGCTCTGGTCCTGGCCCAGCAGCGCATTCATCAGCTGCACGCGTGACACCGGACGCGGCGCGAAGACGCTGTCCGGCAGGGCATCGACGCGGGCCAGTACCCTGTCCAGGCTATGGCCATGCCTGACCAGCAGCGTGTCCAGATCTGACGCAGTGAACAGGGCGGCAACACCGTAGATGGCATCGGGATCGGCGGCGGTGATGACCTGCCTGGGCGGTCTCGGCGTCAGCGGATCCAGTCGGGCCGACAGCTTGGGCAGGCGGTCAAATGCCTCCAGGTCCTCGTTGTCGCGCGCACCCTCGCCTGGCGTGATGTCACGCACCCACAGACCGTGCCACCAGCCTTTCAATCCCTGACGTTCGCTGAGCGGATCACGATTGAACAGATCGGATTCCGGTACCGCGATGCCAGCGGCCGGGAACCACCGCTTCTGCAGGGCCAGCCAGGCCGACACTGGCGCCGACGCAGTGTCGAAGCTGCCCGGGCTGTCCGCGTACTGCAGGGCCAGACGCAGCAGGCCGCGCCGGCAGTCGTTGCCTTTCTCGCCGCAACCATCCAGCCACAGGCGCTGGGTCACCGGCAGGAAATTGCCCATGTCGGTGAGCTGGTCGAAGCGCTCCGGCATCGCCAGCGGCTGACGCAGGGGCACGCCCTGGTACGCCTCGGCCTTCAGGCTGGCCATGTGCTGACGTATGGTCTCGGCGGTGGCGGCCTGGCCGTTGGTCTCGTTCCACGGACGCTGCGGAAAGATCGGGCCACCGCCCTGGTGGCAGGTGGTGCAGATGGCCCGACGGGCATAGACGATGCGCGGCACGCAGCCGGCACAGTAGTTCTGCACGAGCTGGAACTCGAAGCGTCCGCCGGCCTCGTTGTAGCTCAGCACCTCGATCTCGTTGGCCTTCTCGACAAACCCGAGAAACAGCTGGCCTCGCGGTGCGATGCCCAGGCTGCCGGCATTGGCGGCCTGGAAGTCGGCGGCCAGCAGCACGCGCGGATGGGCCGCGTCTGCCTGCGCCTTGAGCAGGGAGCGTCCCTGCGGAATCAGCACCGATACCGGTGCGGACGCATCAGGATCCTGGGCCCGGATCAGCGCCACCAGCTTCTCGAAGGGATAGGGCAGACCATCGTTCTGCGCCAGCAGATGATCAAACAGCGAGCGCGTTCCCGGTGCCGGCAGATCGCCCTGGGCAATCACGCGGGCCGACAGCGCACTCGCAGGGGCCGCCACCGGCTTCGCCAGCGTCGTGATGTCGAGGCTGTTCTGCTCCGGCTTCAGCCACCACAGCAGGGCCAGCATCACGGCCAGTGCCGGGACCAGCAGTCGCCATCGTTTCTTCATCACGCGCTCCACGGTGAACCGCCCGTCCGGCAATGCCGGACGGGCGTGCCGTCACATCAGTTTGAGGAACTCGCGCAGGGCGAACTTGTCCTTGTCACTGAGATCGATGCCGAACTGGTGACCCTTGTTCTCGACCGGATCATCGCAGCCCATGAACAGCGGCTTGTGCGGATTCTGCGAGGCGAAGTTGGCCACCGGGGTGCCCTTCCTGACCGGGATCTTCGGCCAGCCCTGCATGTCCTCGCGCGGTGTCACGTGCATGTCCTCGGTAGTGAACAGCGTCTTCTGCGGACGTGCGTTGCGGTCCTTGGGGTTGTCCGAGCGCATCAGTTCGTCAAACGCGTTCTCGAACTGCGCGATGCGGCCCCGCAGGGTGTAGTCCGGTGCGCCATCCGGGCGGAAGGTGACCTCGCCGATGGCGTTGTTGTGCAGGAACGGTGCCGTGGCCCAGACCGACAGCAGCGAGATGTTGCGCAGGTAGCCGGGGCCGCCCTCGACCTTGCGCTCGCCAAGCTGGATGCCGCCGAGCAGAGGCATCATGCGGTTGAGCACGCGCGGCACGCTGCCCGGTGAGGGCGAGTTCTTGTAGGTCTCGGACGAGAACTCCTCCCAGATGTGACCCTGGTTGTGGTTGTCGTGCAGGGCACGGCAGGCGTTGGTGCCGACGATGTTGAACGCTGTACGCTCGTCATTGCCCAGCCAGTCCTGACCGAAGATGCCCTTCTCGGCAAACTGCCTGGGTCGCAGGCTGCCCTGCGCGTCCCTGGCCAGATGGCGGGCCTGGAAGCGCGGATCATTGCGCTCGGCCGCGCTGTATTCCAGCGTCCAGTAGTCTTCCTTGCCGAAGACATGACCGTCGTAGAACTTCTCCAGCGCCACCTTGTCATTGCGAATGGACTGCGGCGCCATCTTGGTGCTGTGGCAGCTGGCGCACTCGCGGGCAAAGACCTTGCGACCCTGGGGCACCACGCTGGTGTCGACGAAGGTCCCGCCCGGCGTGCCATCGACATCCTTCGAGGCCATCAGATAGGTCGGACCGCCCGTCATCAGGAACACCGCCAGGTCATCCATCTTGGCATCGGCGTAATTCCAGGGATCGCACTGCGCCGCGCACTGCATGATGCGCATCGGGCTCTGCTCGGTACCACGACCGACCAGGCGACCCGGGTAGGGGAAGTTGGGCGTCCAGCATTCCTCAGTGCACATGCCGATGTTGACGTAGACGCGGATCAGCGCAAGGTGCTCGCCGACGCTGTCCTCGCCACCCTTGAGGACATGGCGGGTGTTGGCCTTCCTGACCTCGCCGCTGACCGGGTCCTTCATCACGTGCTCGAACAGACGCTTGTTGTGGAAGTCCATGATGTTGTTCTGGGTGCCCGGGTTGTGCATCCAGTCGGAAGCCACCAGCGAGGTGTCGATAGTGCCGAGGCGGCCACCCTTGAGGATCTGCCGTGCCGGGCTGTTGGTCGGCACACCATGGAAGAAGGCATCGGGCTGCACGATATGCTGGTTGCCAATGGTCGCGCTCAGGTGCTCCCACTTCGGCTCGTTGGGGTTGGCCGGCGGATTGGTCGGGTCAAAGCCGACATGGCACTGCACGCAGGGATGACCGATGACGAAGCGCTTGTTCTGCTTGATCTCGTTGGGATCATAGGGTGCCGTGCGCGGGTCGTAGACCACCTTGCCGGCCTTGTCGCGGACCGGATCGGCGTAGTACTTGCGGTAGCCCAGCACACCCGACGAATGCGGATCCTGGCACTTGTCGTACCAGTTGGTGGAGGCGTCGCCCTGGACGCAGTCGGGATCGTTGATCAGGCCCCACTTGGTGAAACGGTGCGGGCGGGTGCGGGTGTCCAGCCACGGGTAGTTCATGTTCTCCTTGCCGACCACCCGGGACTGATGCAGATAGTTCTCGTCCTGGTTGCCGAAGGTACCCTTGAACCAGACATCGCGACCACGGCGAACCTGCTCGCGCATTTCCGCCGCCTTGGCCGGATCGTTGGCTTCGACATCCTTGTACAGCTGCGCCACGTAGCGGCAGCCTTCGGCGTCATAGCCGGTGGGCTGGGCCTGGGTGCAGGGCGGCGGCACGTACTGGGGAATCGGCTCGCTGGTCCAGGTCACCGGATCACCACGCTTGTGGGTATCGGGGCCGGTGCCCTCCTTCCAGACCTTGCGGGCCGCGAGGGTGGCGTAGAAGTTGTCCTTGAACCACTGCTCGCGCTGCTTCCAGTACGGCGTGCCCTGGTAGACCCCGGTGAGCAGCTTGCGCTCCGCCAGACCATCGAGGGAAATGCTGCGGTAGGTCGAGCGGTAGGGTTCGGCCGACACCGGCACGTTGCCCGTGGGCAGATCGTAGGCGGTCAGGGCGGGCACCACCGGAACCGGAATGCTGTCAGGAACCGCCGGGACGGCAGGAGGGGCTGGAGGCAAGGTGGCGACGCCGTAAACAACCACCACCGTCGCGGTCAGGGCGAGCACGCCCCACACGTTCTTCTTCATGGTGCCTCCAGGTGCACTTTTTTCGGCCAGTCTAGTACGGGTCAGTTCCCGTCACAAGTTGTACTATAGTACCAATTAAGGCAAAGCTCAATAATTGGCCAGTTCTGGCCGATGAACGGTCATCCGGGATTACTTGCCGATGCAGAAGCTGGAAAAGATGCGACCCAGCAGGTCATCCGGCGAAAACTCGCCGGTGATTTCCGACAGCGCCTGCTGCGCCAGACGCAGATCCTCAGCGGCGAGCTCGCCGGCGCGGTGTTCGCTGAGCATGACCAGCGCATTGCGCAGGCAGGTCAGCGTCCGTGTCAGGGCATCGAGATGTCGCCGCCTGGCCGAGAACTGTCCGCCACCGGACTGATTGAACCCCATGCAGTCCTTGAGGTGCTGCCTGAGCAGATCCATGCCCTCGCCACGGCTGGCAGAAAGCACGATGCAGGGGTATTCCACGCCGGTCAGCGCCAGACGGGTGAGCATGGCAGCCTGACCACGGCGATCACATTTGTTGGCGATCAGGGTCATGCGCTCGGGCAAGCTGCCGAAATGCGCCAGCAGCTGCTGTTCCGGGCAGGCATCGGGCAGGCTGGCATCCCACACGAACAGCACGCGGTCGGCCTGCTCGATCTCGAGCCGGGCCCGACGTATGCCCTCACGCTCGACCACGTCCGGACTCTCGCGCAAACCCGCGGTATCAATCACGTGCAAGGGCATGCCGTCGATCTGGATGTGCTGACGCAGCACGTCACGCGTGGTGCCGGCGATATCGGTGACAATGGCCACGTCCTGGCCGGCGAGCTGATTCAGCAGACTGGATTTGCCGGCATTGGGCAGGCCCGCGATGACCACCTTCATGCCTTCACGCAGGATCACGCCCTGCCCGGCTTCCTGCAGCACGGCCTCGGTCTGGGACAGCAGGGCCTGGCATTCAGCCACGATGACGCCGTCAGCCAGAAAATCGATTTCCTCTTCCGGAAAGTCGATGGCTGCCTCGACATGCAGACGCAAGTGAATCAGGGCCTCGACCAGGTCGTTGATGCGCTGCGAGAACACGCCCTGCAGACTGCCGAGGGCGGCACGAGCGGCTTCGGCAGATCCGGCATCAATCAGGTCGGCAATGGCTTCAGCCTGGGCCAGGTCAATCTTGTCATTGAGGAAGGCGCGTTCGCTGAACTCGCCGGCACGGGCCAGTCGTGCACCCCGTGCCAGCACGGTCTGCAGCAGGAGATCGAGAACCACCGGGCCACCGTGACCCTGGAGCTCGACCACGTCTTCGCCGGTGAAGGAATTCGGAGCCGGAAAGTAGAGCAGCAGCCCTTCATCGAGCTGCTGGCCGGAGACATCGAGAAATGGCGTGTAGAGCGCGTGACGAGGCGTCAGCTCGTTGACGCCGTCACGGCACAGCGCGAGACCGATCTGTCTGGCACGCGGTCCGGAAATGCGGATGATGCCCACCCCTCCCCGACCGGGAGGGGTGGCAACCGCCGCAATGGTATCCAGCACGCGGGTATCGACTGATCAGCGAGCGCTGGCGCCCGCCTTCTCGATCTGACGCGTAATCACCCATTGCTGGGCAATCGACAGCAGGTTGTTGACGAACCAGTACAGCACCAGGCCAGCCGGGAACCACAGGAAGAACACGGTGAAGATCACCGGCATGATCTTCATGACCTTGGCCTGCATGGGGTCCTGGGGCGCCGGGTTCAGCGACTGCTGGACATACATGGTGACGCCCATCAGCAGCGGCAGGATGAAGTACGGGTCAAGCAGCGACAGGTCCTTGATCCACAGGATCCAGCCGGCGTGACGCAGTTCGACCGATTCCATCAGCGTCCAGTACAGGGCGATGAATACCGGCATCTGCACCAGGATCGGCAGACAGCCGCCGAGCGGATTGATCTTTTCCTTCTTGTACAGGTCCATCATGGATTGCGACAGCTTGGCGCGATCGTTGCCGTACTGTTCCTTGAGACGCTGCATCTCGGGCATGACACGGCGCATGTTGGCCATGGAGCGGTAGCTCTTTGCCGACAGGTGGAAGAATGCCGCCTTCACGATCACCGTCAGCAGAACGATGGACCAGCCCCAGTTGCCAACCACTTCATGGATGGACTTGAGGAGCCAGAACAGGAACTGGGCAATGGGCCAGAGCCAGCCGTAATCGACGGTGAGCTCAAGACCTGGCGACAGGGCTTCGAGGCGATCCTGGATCTTGGGGCCGGCATAGAAATCGGCAGCCACCTGACCGCTTGCACCCGGCGCCACCAGCAGCGGCGACCCGGTGAAGCCGATGTAGTTGTCGGCACCCTGGTTGTCGGAGCGCGTGCTGATGTGGTTCTTGCTGTCCTTGGCGGGAATCCAGGCGGTGACGAAATAGTGCTGCACCATGGCCACCCAGCCGCCGGTCACCGTCTGGCTCACCGGTTCTTCCGCAAAATCAGCCAGGGCCAGCTTGTTGTAGTTGGTTTCCTGGGTCCACCAGGCGCCACCCAGGAAGGTGACCATGCCGAAGGAATGATTTTCCGAACTGGGGTCAACAGTGGCGTCGCGCTTGAGCTGGCCGAAGAGCACGCCAGACCAGGGCTGGGCACTGTTGTTGACGACCTCGTAGCGAACCTTGACGCGGTAGTCGCCCCGCGTGAAATCGAAGTGCTTCTTGACCAGGATGCCTTCAGCCGTGCTGGTGGTCAGCGTGACCGTCATGGTCTTGTCGCCTTCAGACAGGCTGTATTGCTGGCTTTCCGCCTGGTACAGCGGCCGCCCTGCGGCCTGATCGTCAAGACCGCTGAGTCCCTGGCCGGCATTCGGGGCACGCACAAGTCCGCTCTGGGCAATGTAGGTGCGCTGCTGCGAACGCTCCATCAGCACGAAGGGGGTCTTGTCATCCACCTTTTGCGTATAGGCCGGCAAGGCGACCTGGACCAGATCGCCACCCACCGGATCAATCAGGACATCAAGAACATCGGTGCTGACCTTGATCAGACCCTGGCTGACGCTGGCAACCGGAACTGCAGCCGTCGGTACTGCCGAGGCTGTCATGGCAACCGGTGCCTGCGGAAGTTCGCTGCCCGAGCTCGCTGCCGGAACCGTTGTCGCTGCCGGCAGACTGCTGCTCGTTGTCGCTGCAGTGCCTGCAACCTGTGCGGCTGGCTTAGTGCCGTAGTCCTGTTGCCAGGACAGGAAAATGAAATAGCTGACGATTGCCATGGCAATCATGATCAGTGTGCGGCGGATTTCCATGCTTACGGATCCTGACGTTTACGGGGGCCGGACGTGCGTTCTTCGGGCACCGGATCATAACCGCCCTGACAGCCGGGGTGACAGCGGCCGAGACGTTTTAATGTCAGCCAGCTGCCATGCAGCAGGCCGTGTCGTTGCAGTGCCTCTTCGGCATAGGCCGAGCAGCTGGGCATGAAACGGCAGCGCGGTGGCAGCATCGGACTGATGGCATAGCGGTAGATGCGGACAGGCAGCAGGGCAAGCCAGACCAGGGGGTTCATGAGGCGGTTTTGGCGGCCTTCCTGGCGAGACGCTTGAGGCTGTCACGGCAGGCAGCATGCAACTGCGGATTGGTCAGTGCAGCGAGGTCATTGCGGGCGAGAAAGACGATGTCCATGGGCGGCATGTCAGCCTGCAGGAAGCGGAAATTCTCTCGCATGCAGCGCTTGATGCGGTTGCGATCCACCGCCAGGCGAACTTTCTTCTTGGCGACGATGAAACCGATGCGGCTGTGGGGTCTTGCAGAAGGCGTGGCCAGCAGCAGGAAATTCTGCTGACTGGCCTTGTACACCGCACCATCCATGACCTGCTTGAAGTCAGCCGCGGCGAGCAGTCTCAGCGCGCGCGGATAGTGCTGGTCGGTCACTGACTCAGACAGTCAGACGCTTGCGGCCCTTGGCACGACGACGAGCCAGCACGGCGCGGCCGTTCTTGGTGGCCATGCGAGCGCGGAAGCCGTGGGTACGCTTTTGCTTCAGGGTGCTGGGTTGAAAAGTACGCTTCATGATCTGTGATCCGATCTGTCTGGCCCGTGCGGGCGGAAAGGAGCGAAATAGTAGTGATCCGGGACATTGATGTCAATTGATACCGCACACCAAGTTCATTTCACGGTGACATGAACATCTGTTCCGAATCGTCTTTCTGCGGTTATGCACAGGACCTTGTTTCAAGCTCTTATAAATAACGTATTAGATTTTTAAAGGCGGTGGTGTTTGTTTATTAGCACGAGCCTTTCTGTGGATAAGCACTATTTATCGCTATTTTTCATGACCTTGCGACTAGTCAAATGATGTTGAACGATGGCGTCGGGAGACGGATGCAAAGCTGTGCATGAGTGTGGACAACCTCGGACACCTGATTTATCCACAGCGGTGACGGCATTGGCTGACGCCTTCATGAACAGACTTATCCACAACACTTCAAAAGGTGTGGATGAATGACTAGCCCTGCTGCAGCAAGGCCCGTAGAATCCTGCTTTTGCATGTGGATAACCTCGATGTCAGGAAATCTTTGGCCAGAGGTGCTGGGTCGTCTTGAGGCGGAGTATCCCGCCAACCTGTTTCAGATGTGGATTCGTCCCCTGCAGGCCGAGCATCACGTCGACAGTCTTGAACTGCTGGCTCCGAACCCGTTTTTTGTGCGCCATGTCATCGACAAGTTCCTGCCCCGCATCCGCGAGGTGGCGCGTGAACTGAGTCAGGGCCGTGTCCAGGATGTGCGCATCCGTGTCGGCAGTCGCGGTGATCGTGCAGCGGTTTCCGCGACACCGGCGTCGGCGTCACCGGCGCAGTCGGTGGCAGCAGTGAATTCCGTGGCGGCGGACATGACGGCGATTCGTGACCGTGCCTCGCGCCAGGGCAGCGCACCGGCATCGGAAGTCATGGCAAGGCCGGTGAGCAGTCTCAATCCGCTCTTCACCTTCGAGAACTTCGTTGCCGGCAAAGGCACGCAGTTGGCACATGCCGGCTGTCTGCAGGCGGCTGACAACCCGGGATCGCCGAATTCCAATCCCCTCTTCATCTACGGCCCCACGGGTCTCGGCAAGACCCACCTGATGCATGCGGTCGGCAACGAGATCCTGCGGCGCAATCCCAGTGCGCGGGTCATGTACCTGACCTCGGAACGCTTCGTGGGTGACTTCATCACGGCACTGCAGCGCAACATGATGCCGGACTTCAAGCGTGTCTACCGGTCACTGGATGCCTTGCTGATTGACGACATCCAGTTCTTTGCCGGCAAGGAAAGCACCCAGGACGAGTTCTTTCATACCTTCAACTCGCTGCTCGAAGGATCCCGTCAGATCATCATGACTTCTGACAGAATACCTAGAGAAATCAATGGGATGGACGATCGCCTCAAGTCCCGTTTCTCATGGGGCCTGTCGATTCAGGTGGATCCGCCGGACAAGGAAACGCGCATTGCCATTCTTCTGATGAAGTCGCATTCGGCCGGCATCGAGCTGCCGCTGGAGTCGGCCAACTTCATCGCCGAGCATGTCCAGGGCAATGTGCGCGAGCTCGAGGGTGCCCTCAACAAGGTCATGGCGACGGCGCGATTCCGCGGCCTCCCGGTCAGTCTGGAGCTGGTCAAGGAAGCCTTGCGGGATGTGCTGATTGTGCGTGCGAGGCAGTTTAATATCGACAACATCCAGCGCGTGGTGGCCGAGTATTATCGGATTCCGTTGCGCGAGCTAACCGGCAAGAAACGCAACCGCTCCTTTGCCCGACCGCGCCAGATTGCCATGGCGTTGTCACGCGAGCTGACCGGAAACAGCTATCCGGAAATCGGACAGGCATTTGACGGCCGTGATCACAGCACGGTGATTCATGCCTGCGAAAAAGTGAACGAACTGCGGGCCGAAGACTCGCATCTGAACGAAGACTACAACAACTTGCTGCGCCAGCTTCAGGCCTGACATTTAGGGAAGAAACCCATGAAACTCTCGATGACGCGTGACCAGCTTCTGAAACCGCTTCAGCAGGTTGCTGGCGTGGTGGAAAAGCGCCAGACCCTGCAGGTGCTGTCCAATGTGCTGATGGTGGTCGATCAGCAGGGCCTGTCACTTACCGGTACCGATCTGGAGGTCGAGCTGGTGGCACGCCAGGCGCTGGATGCGCCGTCTTCCAGTGGCCAGGTCACGGTGCCCTGCCGCAAGCTGCTGGACATCTGCCGCGCCCTGCCCGGCAATGCCCAGGTCGAACTGTCGCTCGATGCGCAACGCCTGCTGCTGCGCTCCGGCAAGAGCCGTTACACCCTGTCGACGCTGCCGGCCAATGACTTTCCCAACCTCGAGGATACCCTGGCCGGTTCCTTCAGCCTGAGTCTGAGCCAGCGCGCGCTCAAGCGTCTGATCGACAAGACCGCCTTCGCCATGGCCCAGCAGGACGTGCGCTACTACCTCAACGGCATGCTCTTCGAGGTCAGTGAAGGTCGTGTTCGCGTTGTCGCCACCGATGGCCACCGTCTGGCGCTGTGTGATGCCGACGTGTCTGTCTCGGTCCCGGAGCGTATCCAGGTCATCGTGCCGCGCAAGGGCGTGCAGGAGCTTTCCCGCCTGCTCTCCGATGACGAGGCGGAAGTCACGCTGACGCTGGGCAGCAACCACCTGCGCGTCACCGTCGGCAATGTCACCTTCACCTCCAAGCTGATTGACGGACGTTTCCCGGATTACGAGCGCGTCCTGCCCAAGGGCGGTGATCGCGTGCTGGTGGCTGCGCGTGAAGAGCTCAAGTCATCGCTGCAGCGTGCCGCGATTCTCTGCAACGAGAAGTTCCGTGGCGTGCGTCTGCAGCTGGCTGACAACGAGCTGAAGATTCTTGCCACCAACCCTGATCAGGAAGAAGCGGAAGAAGAGCTGCAGGTCGACTACAGCGGTCAGGCCCTGGAGATCGGCTTCAATGTCGGCTATCTGCTGGATGTGCTGAACGCACTCACTGGCGCCAACATCCGCGCCACGCTTGGTGATACCAACAGTTCCGCGCTCGTACGTGATCATGCCGATGATCAGGCTGACGCGCTTTACGTCGTCATGCCGATGCGGCTCTGATGCCGTCTCCCCGGCCTGCTCCCGGTGTCTCTGACCCAGCTTGAGGTCTCCCTGTTGCGCAACCTCTCCGAGGTTGCGCTGACACCCGGAGCGGCCATCAATCTTCTCCACGGTGCCAATGGCAGCGGCAAGACCTCGCTGCTTGAGGCCATTCATCTGCTCGGTGTCGGGCGCTCGTTCCGTACCCTCAAGGCGCGCCGTCTGGTGCAGGATGACCAGGCGGCGGCAGTCGTTTTCGGCCGCACGCAGGCTGGTCATGCGCTAGGCGTACAGAAGTCGGCAACGGGTGAGACCGTGGTGCGCGTCAACGGCCGCTCTGGCGTGACCTTGGCCGAGCTGGCCCAGCAGCTTCCCGTTCAGCTCTTTGATCCTGAATCTCTGAGCATTCTTGCCGGGCCTTCGCAACCGCGCAGGCAGCTGCTGGACTGGGGTGTGTTTCACGTGGAACATGCCTTCCAGGCGCTCTGGCTGCGCGCGCAACGTGCCCTGCAGCAAAGGAATTCATTGCTGAAAACTGCTAAAATCCACGACCTGGAAATGCATGTCTGGGAAGACGAACTGGCCGTGGCCAGCGAGTCGCTGCATGGGCAGCGCGAGGCATTCATGGCGCGCTGGCTGCCGTTTCTTGATGACGCCTTTGCCCGCTTGCTGCCGGATATTGCACTGCGTGTTGAATACCATCCCGGCTGGGATTTGAGTCAGCCGCTGATGGAGCAGCTGCGGCTTCAGCGAGAGCGTGACCGTGAGCGTGGGTTCACCCAGATGGGCCATCATCGTGCCGACCTGCGAATTCGCTGCCAGGGCGCTGCCGTGGATGAGCGACTGTCGCGCGGTCAGCTCAAGCTTGCGGCCTGTGCACTGAAGCTGTCGCTGGTGCAGTGCCTGCAGCAGGCAGGCAGAACACAGCCGGTGCTGCTGCTGGATGACCTGCCCTCCGAGCTCGACGTGGATTCGCGTCGCAAGGTGTGCAGCTGGGTGGGTGAGCTGGGCGTCCAGGCGTTTCTCACTTGCATTGAGCCCGTCCAATTGACGGGCATGTGGGGCAGTCGCCCTGTACGGATGTTTCACGTGGAACAAGGCCGCGTCAGCCTGGCTGATGAGTAGACGGTCAGGAGCAGAAGATGTCAGAAGAACACAGCTACGACTCCTCCAGTATCAAGGTGTTGCGAGGTCTGGACGCGGTGCGCAAGCGCCCGGGCATGTACATCGGCGATACCGATGATGGCACCGGTCTGCATCACATGGTCTTTGAAGTCGTCGATAACGCCATCGACGAAGCGTTGGCGGGGCATTGCACCGAGGTCAACGTGATCATCCATGCCGATGAGTCGATCACCGTTACCGACAACGGTCGTGGCATTCCTGTCGATATCCATGAAGAGGAAGGCGTTTCTGCTGCCGAAGTCATCATGACGGTGCTGCACGCCGGCGGGAAGTTCGATGACAACTCCTACAAGGTCTCCGGCGGTCTGCACGGCGTCGGCGTGTCCGTGGTCAATGCCCTGTCGCGCGAGCTGCGTCTGACCATCCGCCGCGACGGCAAGGTCTATGAGCAGGTCTACTGCCATGGCGAGCCGCAGTTCCCGCTGCGCGAAGTGGGTACCACCGCGGGTCGCGGCACCGAAGTCCGCTTCTTTCCCAGCGGCGAGACCTTCAACAACATCAAGTTCAGCTACGACATTCTGGCCAAGCGTCTGCGCGAGCTGTCCTTCCTGAATTCCGGCGTGCGCATCGTGCTCAGTGACGAGCGCAGCGAGCACCGGGAAATCTTTGAATACGAAGGCGGACTGGCGGCATTCGTCAGCTACCTGAACACCAACAAGACGCCGCTCAACAGCGTCTTCCACTTCATGGTGCCGCAGTCCGATGCCACCAACGGCATTGGCGTCGAAGTGGCGCTGCAGTGGAATGACAGCTACCAGGAAGCGGTGTACTGCTTCACCAACAACATCCCGCAGCGGGATGGCGGCACCCACCTGCAGGGCTTCCGCACGGCGCTGACACGTACCCTGAACAACTACGTGGAAAAGGAAGGTCTGCTGAAGAAGGAAAAGGTGGCCACCAGCGGCGAGGACATGCGTGAAGGCCTGACCGCCATCGTGTCGGTGAAGGTGCCGGATCCGAAGTTCTCCAGCCAGACCAAGGACAAGCTGGTGTCCTCGGAGGTCACCAACGTGGTTGCGGCCACCATGACCGAAAAGTTCGAGGAGTTCCTGCTCGAGAATCCGCAGGCGGGCAAGACCATCGTCAGCAAGATTCTGGATGCCGCGCGCGCCCGTGAGGCTGCGCGCAAGGCACGCGAAATGACCCGTCGCAAAGGCGCCCTGGACATCGCGGGCCTGCCCGGCAAGCTCGCCGATTGCCAGGAAAAGGACCCTGCCCTGTCCGAGCTTTACCTGGTGGAGGGTGACTCCGCCGGCGGCTCGGCCAAGCAGGGACGAAACCGCAAGATGCAGGCCATCCTGCCGCTCAAGGGCAAGATCCTCAACGTGGAGAAGGCGCGTTTCGACAAGATGCTGTCATCGGCCGAAGTGGGCACGCTGATCACCGCGCTGGGCTGCGGCATCGGCCGTGACGAGTACAACCCGGACAAGCTGCGCTACCACAAGATCATCATCATGACCGACGCCGACGTCGACGGTTCGCACATCCGCACGCTGCTGCTGACCTTCTTCTTCCGTCAGATGCCCGAGCTCATCGATCGCGGCTACATCTACATTGCCCAGCCGCCGCTGTACAAGGTCAAGAAGGGCAAGCAGGAGCAGTACCTCAAGGACGACGATGCCATGGAGACCTTCCTGACATCGGTTGCCGTGGATGGTGCCGAGCTGCGCGTCAATGCCGATGCCCCGGCGGTGTCGGGACTGGCGCTGGAAGCGCTGATCAACCAGTACCGCGACTTCCTGCATCTGCTGGACCGCCTCGGCCGACGTTACCCGGTGGTGTTCCTGGATCAGCTGCTGGGCATGCCGTCGCTGGCGCCCGATGACCTTGCCGACGCGTCCCGCGTTGCCGCCTGGGCTGCCCAGCTACAGCGCGTGCTGGATGTCGCTGCCGACCCCAGCCAGCGCTTCCTGGTGCAGGTCGTGGAAGACCCCGAGCACAACCGGCATCAGGTCCAGCTGGAGCTCATGGCTCACGGCGTGCCGTATACCTACCGGATCGGCCATGACTTCCTGGCGTCGGGCGAATATCGCCAGATCGACGCGCTGGCAAGAGCACTGGACGGCCTCATCGAAGTGGGGGCGCTGGTGCGTCGCGGCGAGCGCGAGCTGCAGGTCGACAACTTCCGTCAGGCCTACGCCTGGCTCATGCAGGAGTCGCGTCGCGGTCTCAACATCCAGCGCTACAAAGGCCTTGGCGAGATGAATCCGGACCAGCTCTGGGAGACCACCATGGACCCGGACTCGCGCCGCATGCTGCGCGTGACCGTAGAAGATGCCATCGGTGCCGACCTCATGTTCACCACGCTGATGGGTGATGCGGTAGAGCCGCGTCGCGAGTTCATCGAGAACAACGCCCTGCTGGTGACCAATCTCGACGTCTGAGGCTGACGCGGTTCATGTTTCACGTGAAACATGAACCGCAACGCCTGCTCTCCTCTCTCATGCCTCCTGTTCTAGTCCTCGCGCCCATGGAAGGGCTGACAGACGCCGCCATGCGCCATGTGCTGACGCAGATCAGCCACTACGACTGGTGTGTCTCCGAATTCCTGCGCATTACGGATCGCCTGCATCCGGCACGCAGCTTTCTCGCGCATTGCCCCGAGATGCAGACTGGCTGGCGAACAGCGGCGGGCACGCCGGTGCATCTGCAGCTGCTTGGCAGTGATGCCCAGGCGCTGGCCGAAAATGCCGCGCGCGCTGCCGAGCTCGGGGCGCCCGCGATTGATCTGAACTTCGGCTGTCCGGCACGTACCGTCAACCGGCATCGGGGCGGCGCAGCCCTGCTGGCGGAAACAGCGCTCGTCCATGAGCTGGTCAGCCAGGTGCGTCGTGCGGTGCCGGCCGACGTCCCGGTGAGCGCCAAGATTCGTCTTGGCATAGACAATGCCGATGCCCTGCTCGACAACGCAGCGGCGGTTCACGATGCCGGCGCGAGCTGGATCACCATTCATGCGCGCACGCGCGCGCAGGGTTATCGACCGCCTGTCGACTGGCTCGCCATAGGGCGTGTGCGCCAGCGCTACCCGGACTGGACTGTGATTGCCAATGGCGACATACGCAGTGCCGAGAGCCTCAGGCAATGTGTGGAAGAAAGCGGCTGTGCGCACTTCATGCTTGGCCGCGCGGCCGTCAGCGAGCCGGATCTCGTGCAGCGCCTGCGCCATCCGGAACAGAAGCCGCTGGGCTGGGCAGCGCTGGATGCCTGGCAGGCGTCCTTTCTTCGCAGCATGGAAGGTCCGGACCGGGGCTGTGTCGGTCGCTACAAGCAGTGGCTGGCGATGACCACGGCCGTCTATCCCGAAGCGGCGGCGCGCTTTCAGCAGATCAAACAGCTGCATTGTCGGGAAAGCATCCTGGCCCTGTGCCAATGAGTGCGGCCTGCGCTATGGTGCAGGGTGACAGCTTCCGGATTATCTCTCGCATGCGACGCTACGATGTCATTGTGCATGGCGCCACCGGCTTCACCGGCCGCCTGATTGCCCTCTATCTCTCGCGCCAGGGCCAGGCCCTGCGCTGGGCCATCAGCGGCCGCCGCAGCGATGCCCTGACACGCCTGCAGGCCGAATGCGAGCATGCCGGCGGACAGATACCGGACGTGCTGCTGGCGGACAACCAGCTGCCTGAAACCCTGCTGGCCCTGGCGCAGCAGACGCGCGTGCTGCTGTCAGCCGTGGGGCCGTATGCGCTGCACGGGGAACCGGTGGTGGCAGCCTGCATCGCCGGCGGAGCCGATTACGTCGACCTTGCGGGCGAGCCCGGCTTTGTCAGCGACCTGCTCGCCCGTCATGGTGCCGGCGCCCAGCGTGCCGGCCGCCGCATCGTGCCCTGCTGCGGCTTTGACAGCGTGCCGCATGACATGGGCGTCTACTTCACCTTGCGCCTGCTGCAGGACCGTCTTGGCAGCGAGCGCATGGCCAAGGCCAAGGTGGCTGTGGTCGGGCGCATCCAGGCGCGTGGACAGATCTCTGGCGGCACCTGGCAGTCGGCCCTGCACGCCTTTTCCAGGGCGGCAGCCGCCGCATCAGAGGCGGTTGAGGCCGCGCCGGGCAAGCGCAAGTCACGACGCAAGATCGAGCTCGTCAGTCAGCGTCCGCAGCGTGTGGAGGGTGGCTGGGCCCTGCCCTTGCCGACCATAGACCCGCAGGTGATTGCGCGTTCTGCGCAGAGCTACGGCTTCTATGGCCGCGAGTTCAGCTACAGCCATCAGCTGCTGGTACGCAGTGCGCCGAAAGCGCTGATGGCGGCTGCGGGTCTCGGCGGGGTATGGCTGGGCTCACGCCTGGAGTCGACCCGCCAGCTGCTCAGCCAGTGGAAGCGCAGTGGCGAAGGCCCGAATGTCCGCGAGCGTCAGCATCACTGGTTCCGCGTCGAGATCAGCGCGTCTGCTCGCCTCGGCATGCGGGAGCAGCATCACGTGCGCACGGTGCTCTGTGGCGGTGATCCGGGCTATGACGAAACTGCCCGCATGATCGGAGAGAGCGCCTTGTGCCTGGCGTTTGACGGCGAGCACCTGCCGGCCGCGTCGGGCGTGCTGACGCCAGCCCAGGCCATGGGTGACGCCCTGCTCGATCGCTTGCGCGGCAGCGGCCTCGCCTATCGCGAAGAGGCGCCCTAGGCCTCAGGCAGCTCTTCCTCCTGAACCGGCTTGTTCAGCCACTCCTGCCAGATCGCTGCCACCACGGCGAGTATCACTGGGCCGATGAACAGGCCGATCATGCCGAAGCTGGCCAATCCGCCAAGCACGCCGAACATGACCAGCAGGAAGGAGATCTGGGTGGCGCTGGAGATCACCAGCGGTCGCACGATGTTGTCCACCGAGCTCACCACCGCGGTGCCCCAGATGGCCAGTCCGACAGCGGCAATGGTGTCGCCGGAGACAAGCAGCCAGATAGCGACCGCGCCCCAGGCGAACGGCGTTCCGAAGGGAATCAGTGCAAACAGGGCCGTCACCACGGCGAGGAACACCGGGTTCGGTGCCCCGGCAACGGCATAGCCGATGCCGGCGAGCGCGCCTTGCGCCAGCGCCGTCAGCACGATGCCGAACACCACGGCACGGGTCATGTTGGCCGCCGCGCCCAGGTAGCGCTCGCCATGGCCCGGCGCCGTGTGCGCCAGCGCGCTGCGAAGCTGGGCAATGATGCGAGGGCCGTCACGGTACAGGAAGAAGGCGCTGAGCAGCGTGAACAGCAGCTTGGCGATGTTCTTGCCGATGCCGCCGGCAAACGACTTCAGCTGCACGAAACTGACATCGACCACGCCGCGCAGATTGTCCTTGAGGATGGCCGGGTTCTCGTGCACCAGCACCCAGAGCCGCTGCATCTCGCTGGCCAGCCAGGGGTAATCGCTCGTCACCATCTCGGGAAGGTCCAGCGTGTCGCGCAGCAGGAATTCGCTGAGATGGGCGTAGATGATGCGTACCTCGGCCTGCAGCATGACCAGCAGCCAGGCCAGGGGGCCGACCATGAGCAGCATCAGCAGCGCAGTCATCAGGCCGGCCGCGACGTTTTCACGATGGCCGCACAGGCGCAGCAGATGGCGATACAGCGGCCAGGTGACGAACACCAGGATCGCAGCCCAGGCCAGAGGCACGAGGAACGGGCTCAGGATGCTGTAGGTCAGGTAGGTCAACGTAAACAGGCCTGCCAGCAGCGGCAGGCGCATCAGCGGTGTGGGTCGCACGGACATCAGGGGCTCCTGCAGCATGACCGGGAGCTGGGATGCTGCTCCTGCTGCAGCGTATCAGAAAGCCTTGCGAATCAGGCTGTCCGGCAGGTGCTTGAGAATGGGCATGAGCGGTGCCCATGGCCAGCGCGGTACCGTTGCCTCCTTGGCACGTCGTTCGATGGCGGCACAGATGCCCTCGGCGACCACCTCGGGTTTTGCCGCGAAGGGGTATTTCTCCATGTCGGGTGTCAGCTCGGTGATGACAAAGCCGGGATGAATCGTGGTGACATGGATGTTGCCCTTGCCCAGCTCGCAGCGCAGAGCCTGCAGGTAGTTGGTGAGCGCTGCCTTGGAGGCCGAGTAGGCGGCACTGCCGGGCAGGCCGATGAAGGCCGAGATCGACGAGATGCCGACCAGATGTCCGCGACCCTGCTGCTTGAAGATGGCCATGCCGGCATCAATGCAGGCGATGGCGCCCATCAGGTTGGTATCGAGGATGTCGCGATCAATGTCGATGCGGCCGTTGCCGGCACGTCGACGTCCGGTGCGACCGGCATTGGCGACGAGCAGGTCGAGTCCGCCCAGCGTGGCAGACAGCTCCAGCAGCACCGGATGCACGGCGGCGGTATCGCAGACATCGAGGTAGCGTACCTCGGTGCGGATGCCGAAGCGTTCGCGCAGCTGATCAGCCAGCGCCTGCAGGCGCTCGGTGCGGCGACCGGTCAGGCCGAGGTCATGGCCGCGACGTGCGAGGGATTCGGCCAGCGCGGCACCGATGCCGCTGCTGGCGCCAATGATGATGGCGGTTCTGGTCATGGAGTCGGCCTTGTTCTGGTGGAGATCAGCTGTCGTGAGCTGATGCTAGCACTGTTCGAATTGGCGCTGCGGAAATGAAAAAGGCCTCTGATCGGAGCGATCAGAGGCCTTTCGGCTTCAACGCAGACCTGAAGGCATCAGGCGAAGTTGAAGCGCGCCTTGTCCATCTGCATCAGCGACTTGGTCGGCTTCAGCATGGTTTCGGCATGGGCCTTGGCGCGCGGCAGCAGACGCTCGAAGTAGAACTCGGCGGTCTCGATCTTGGCCTGGTAGAACGCCGGTTCGTCGTTGCCGCCCTTCTCCAGCTTCTCGAAGGCAACGGCAGCCATCTGCGCCCAGAAGTACGCCAGTGCGGCATAGCCGGAGTACATGAGGAAGTCATGTGCTGCGGTGCCGACGACATCACGATCCTTGCGGGCCTGAAGCATGATGCGCACGGTCAGGTAGTTCCACTGGGTAGCGATCTTGGTCAGCTCCCAGACAAACGGACGCATCTGCTTGTTGCCGACGTGGTCACGGCAGAACTTGGCGATGTCGGCGGTGAAATCACGCACGGCCTTGCCCTTTGTCGAGAGCAGAACCTTGCGGCCGAGCAGGTCGAGGGCCTGGATGCCGGTGGTGCCTTCGTACAGGGTGGAAATGCGGGCATCACGAGCGATCTGCTCCATGCCGTGTTCCTTGATGTAGCCGTGGCCACCGAACACCTGCATGCCGAGGTTGGCGGCCTCGAGACCGAGCTCGGTCAGGCAGCCCTTGAGGATCGGGGTCAGGAAGCCCAGCTTGTCATCCCAGTAGTCGTAGGTTTCCTTGTCGCCGTTGGTAATGCCGACGGCCATGTTGTCGGCGTACTGGGCAGCGAAGTAGACCATGGCACGACCACCTTCAGCGATGGCCTTCTGGGTCAGCAGCATGCGCCGCACGTCACCGTGGTGGATCAGGGCGTCCGCTGCGAATTCCGGATCCTTCTTGCCCGACAGGGCGCGCATGGAGCGGCGTTCGAGGGCGTACGGCAGCGAGCCCTGGTAGGACTGCTCGGCGTGGGCCACGCCCTGGATGGCGGTGCCGATGCGGGCCGTGTTCATGAAGGTGAACATGCACTCCAGACCCTTGTTCGGCGGGCCGATCAGGAATGCAGTGGCGCCGTCGAAGTTCATCACGCAGGTGGCGGAGGCGCGGATACCCATCTTGTGCTCGATGGAGCCGGCGGCGACGGTGTTGCGTTCACCGAGGGTACCATCCGGATTGGCCAGGAACTTGGGCACGATGAACAGCGAGATGCCGCGGGTGCCGGCCGGTGCGTCCGGGAGGCGGGCCAGCACGATGTGCACGATGTTCTCGGACAGGTCGTGTTCGCCGGCGGAAATGAAGATCTTGGTGCCGGTCAGCTTGTAGCTGCCGTCAGCCTGCGCCTCGGCCTTGGTCTTGACCTGGCCGAGGTCGGTGCCGCACTGCGGCTCGGTGAGGCACATGGTGCCGGTCCAGCGACCTTCCACCAGCGGCGGCAGGTAGGTGGCTTTGTGCTCGTCGGTGCCGTGCAGCATGATGGTGTTGATGCAGCCGATGGACAGGCCCGGGTACATGGTGAACGACCAGTTGGCGGTACCCATCATTTCCGAACGGAACAGACCCATGGACATCGGCAGGCCCTGGCCGCCGAACTCGGTGGGATAGTTCAGGCCCTGCCAGCCGCCAGCGACGTACTGCTCGTAGGCTTCCTTGAAGCCGGCGGGCGTGCGCACTTCGCCGTTTTCGAAATGGCAGCCTTCCAGGTCGCCCGGCAGGTTGAGCGGAGCAAGCACGTTCTCGCAGAACTTGGCCGACTCGTCGAGGATGGCGTCGATCAGGTCCGGGCTGGCTTCTTCGCCGCCGGGCAGATTGGCGTAGTGCTTCGGGTAGTCGAAGACTTCGTTCATCAGGAAGCGCATGTCGCGCAGCGGAGCCTTGTAAGCGGGCATGGTCACACCTTTGTAGGTTATGGAATCAAGTCGGCGGCTTTTATACGAGGGTATGAGCCGTAGCGCATTGGCAGCAATGCGACAGGTCTCGGGCACGAGAGTAAATTGGACACATGTCCAAGCAGCAGTGACGGGTCTTCCTGTGAAGACCGGAAACTGCTGTCAGGATGTGTCACGGGCCCGGCCTGAGGGCACAGATTACGCTCCGCAGGCCGGCGTTGCTCAGTTTTGCGACAAATGGGAAATGTCGGCGACGCGCAGGAACAGGGTACGCAGCCAGGACAGCAGGCGCAGGCGGTTGGCACGCACCGCCGCATCCTCGGCCATCACCATGACCTCGTTGAAAAAGGCGTCCAGCACCTCTTTCAGGCCGGCGAGAATGCTCAGGGCCTGGCTGTAGTCGCCGCTGGCGAAGAGCGGCGCAACCTCGGCAGCACGACGCGAGATGGCATCGAAAAGAGCCTGCTCGGCACCTGGCTGCAGCAGGTTGCGCTCGATCTCGCCGCCGCTCACGGCTTCCTTGGCAAGGATGTTGGAAACGCGCTTGTGGGCGGCTGCCAGGGCGGAGGCTTCCGGCAAGAGCCGGAACTGCGCCACGGCCCGGACGCGGCGGTCGAAGTCGCGCGCCATCCTCGGACGGCAAGCCTGCACGGACTGGATGACGTCGACCGTGAAACCCTGCTCTTCGTACATGGCGCGATAGCGACCGAGCAGAAAATCGAAGACATCCGCTGCCGTGGTCGTGGACGTGAGCGCTGCGCCATGCTGCGCCGTGGCGGCCAGCACCAGCTGTTCGAGATCCAGTGCCAGCTCGCCTTCGATGAGGATGCGCAGCACGCCCAAGGCGGCTCGACGCAGGGCGTAGGGGTCTCTGGAGCCGGTCGGTGGCTGGCCGATGCCGAAGATGCCGGTCAGGGTGTCGAGCTTGTCAGCCAGCGCGACCGCCTGGCCAATGGCCTGGGTGGGCAGCACGTCACCGGCGAAGCGCGGCAGGTACTGCTCGTTGAGCGCGAGGGCGACGGGTTCGGGCAGGCCTTCGTGAAGGGCATAGTGATAGCCCGCGATGCCTTGCAGCTCGGGGAACTCGCTGACCATTTCCGAGGCCAGGTCGGATTTGCAGAGCGAGCCGGCCAGGCGAGCCTGGGCGACATCGGCACCGATCAGGCCGGCGATGTGGGCGGCCAGTGCCGAGACGCGTTCGGACTTGGCATGGACGGTGCCGAGCTGGGCCTGGAAAACCACGTTACGGAGGCGTTCGTTGCGTTCGGCCAGGGTGATCTTCTTGTCCTGCTGGAAGAAGAACTCGGCATCGGTGAGGCGCGGGCGCACCACCTTCTCGTTGCCGGCAATGATCTTCTCCGGGGCCGGCGAGTCGATGTTGGCGACGGTGATGAAGCGCGCCATCAGTCGGTTGTCGCCATCGACCAGGCAGAAATACTTCTGGTTGTCCTGCATGGTCGAGATCAGGGCTTCCTGGGGCACCGCGAGGAAGCGCGATTCGAAGCTGCACACCAGCGGCACCGGCCATTCGACCAGTGCGGTCACCTCGTCAAGCAGGGCCTCGGGCATCAGGGCCTGTCCGCCCTCGCCTGCAGCAAGCTCGGTGACACGGGCCCGGATGAGCTCGCGACGTTCGGAAAAATCGGCAATGACATGGGCCTGGCGCATGGCCGGCAGGTAGTCCGCCGCGCTGGCGATCTCGATCGCCTGCGGATGGTGGAAGCGGTGGCCGTGACTGATGCGGCCGCTGTCCAGTTCGAGCAGCGTTGCCGGTACCACGTCTTCGCCATAGAGCATGACCAGCCAGTGCATCGGTCGCACGAACTCGGCTCGGCTGCTGCCCCAGCGCATGCGCTTGGCAACGGGCAGATTCTTCAGCGCGGCATCGAGAATGCCGGGCAGCAGGCTTGCCGTCTGCTCGCCGCGAATCTCGCGGCGAAAGCGCAGCTTGTCGCCACTGCGATCCAGCTCGTCGATGCCGACACCGTTCTTGCGGGCAAAGCCGAGCGCGGCCTGGGTGGGCTGGCCGTCGGCGGTGAAGGCCGCCTGAACGGGCGGGCCATCGACACTGATGACGCGGTCAGGCTGCTGGGCAGCCAGCGCGCGAACCTGCACGGCGAGTCGGCGCGGTGCGGCGAACCAGGTCACGCCATCATGGCTGAGCCCGGCCTTGGTCAGGCCGTCGAGCACGCCATCGGCAAGGGCGCTGGAGAGGCCGGAAAGCGATTTCGGCGGCAGCTCCTCGCCACCGATCTCGAACAGAAAGTCGCGGGCGCTCATGCCTTGTTCTCCTGCGAGGCCGCCTGTGCGGCAAGTTGTGCCAGTACTTCGTCGCGCAGGGTGACCGGCGCCAGCGGAAAGCCGAGGGCGGCGCGCGATTCCAGATAGCTTTGCGCGATGGCGCGCGCCAGCGTGCGCACACGCAGGATGTAGCGCTGACGCTCGGTCACCGAGATGGCGCGGCGGGCATCGAGCAGATTGAAGGTGTGCGAGGCCTTGAGCACGAACTCGTAGGCAGGCAGCGGCAGCTTCAGGGCCATGATGCGGTTGGATTCGCTCTCGTAGAGATCGAACAGCTTGAACAGCTCCGGCACGTTGGCATGCTCGAAGTTGTAGGTCGACTGCTCGACCTCGTTCTGGTGGAAGACGTCGCCATAGGTGACCTTGCCGAACGGTCCGTCGGTCCAGACCAGGTCGTAGACCGAATCCACGCCCTGCAGGTACATGGCCAGGCGTTCCAGGCCGTAGGTGATCTCGCCGGTGACCGGGTAGCACTCGATGCCGCCGACCTGCTGGAAGTAGGTGAACTGGGTCACTTCCATGCCGTTCAGCCAGACCTCCCAGCCCAGACCCCAGGCGCCCAGCGTCGGCGATTCCCAGTTGTCCTCGACGAAGCGGATGTCATGCACGGTCGGGTCGACGCCGATGCGGCGCAGCGACTCCAGGTAGAGCTCCTGGATGTTGCTCGGGTTCGGCTTCAGCACGACCTGGAACTGGTAGTAGTGCTGCAGGCGGTTGGGGTTCTCGCCATAGCGGCCGTCGGCCGGGCGGCGCGAGGGCTGCACGTAGGCGGCATTCCAGGTCTCCGGACCGAGCGCGCGCAGAAAGGTGGCGGTATGGAAGGTGCCCGCCCCCATTTCCATGTCATAGGGCTGCAGCACCACGCAGCCCTGTTCGGCCCAGAAGTTCTGCAGCGCCAGGATCAGGCCCTGGAAGGTCTGAATCGGTTGCGCGGTCTGTGTCATGGTGAAGTCCTGTCGGAATGGTCCCGGCGCGTCGGATGCCCGTGCGGGCACCGGCAGCGTGAGCTCGGATCAAGCGCGAAATCATACCCGATTACGGCAACAACCCAAGCCTGTTCACGTGCAGGCGGCATCGTCTGCGGATGCCGGAAACGCCGAGGGGCCGGCATGGCCGACCCCTCGGGAGATGCAACCTGTGCCGTGACCGGGTCACGGCGACAGAGGCAGGTCAGATGCTGGTGACGTCCAGCACGACGTTGGTCTTGGCATTGACACGCACCAGCTGCTGACCAACCACGATGAGCTTGGTGTCCTTGGGCTGGGTGCCGAGGCCCTTGACCGACGTTGCGGAGACCACCTGTGCCGAGGCAGAGGCGCTGGCCGGGAGCTTGGCACCAATGACGATGTCAGCCTTGGCCTGGCCCTGAACACCCAGCGCGCTGCCGATGAGCTTGCCGGCGGTGGCTTGGCCGGCCTGCTTCAGGCTGACCTGCTTGGCCACGGCAGCACGATCGGAGAGGCTGATGCGGTCGGCGGTAGCCTGGCGGTAGCCGGCAGCGATCTTGGCCTGGCCGGTGACCTTGCTTTGAGCGGCTGCAGCCTTGGCCTGGCCGGCAGCCTTGGCCTGTTCGGCGTGGGCATGCGCTTCGGCTGCCTTGGCTTCGCCAGCGGCCTTGGCCTGGTCTGCACGTGCCTGGGCTTCCGCCTTGGCGCTGCTGGCGGCGCTCTGGCCTGCAGCCTTGGCGCTGTCAGCCACGCCCTTGCCGGTGGCCAGGGCGCCGAGACCGGCGTTGACGGCCGCATCGCGGGTCTTCTGGGCGGATTGCTGGGCATCGGTCTTCACCGACGCGTTGGCTTCGGCCTTGGCGCCGAAACCACCCACATTGACGCCGAGGCCGACATTGGCATCAGCAGCGTGGGCGGTGGAGGCCAGCAGGGTGGCGAGCAGGGTGGCGTGCAGCGGCAGGTGCTTCATCAGGGATCTCCTGGAATCGGTGTGTGGTCATCAAACGCTGAAGCGCTTGTGCAGTTGACAGAGTCGGGACGAGATTAATCAGTGTCCGGGCTTTGCCGTCAATGCCTGACCGTGAAAACGCACGCCTGACCAGCCGTGACGCATGAAGTTTCGTATGTTGCCGTGGTCACTGCCTTCCGGCGTGGCCAGTACCCGGCGGTAATGACGGCCGAAGCAGAGCAGCGTGTCTTGCTCGTCGAGACTGTTCAGCAGGGCAAAGGCAAGCAGACGGCATGAGCCTTCGTTCTGGCCGGCGGCATTGTGCAGCTCGCCGTTGTCGAAGGCCGTCGGGTGGTAGTCGTAGCGGGCCAGGATGCTGTCCTGCACGTCCTCGAAGTCCAGCAGTTCGCGGCGCAGTCCGGCCAGCAGGGTTTCGGTGCTCATGATCAACGGCCTCCGGGTACGACACGACAGTGAACAGACGCAGGCGCAAGACACGGCGTGCATCATGCGCTGCTGACATGCACGACAGTATATAGGGCGTCAGGCAATGTTCGGCATTTGTTCTGTCCGTTCAGTCACGGTTGACATAAAATGCGACCTTCGTGGTATGTCACGCCGACACAACGCATAACAGGTGAGAACACACATGAGCATCGATCAGGCCGAGCTTCAGCTCTTCCGCGACAACGTCAAGCGCTTCCTCGAGAACGAGATCCAGCCGCACTACGAGCAGTGGGAAAAGGATTCGTGGATGCCGCGCGAGATCTGGAACCTGCTTGGCGACAACGGCCTGCTCTGTGTTGACCAGCCCGAGCAGTATGGCGGTGTTGGCGTTCCCTTCCAGTATTCCATGGTGATTCTCGACGAGATGTCCAAGATGGGTCTGGCCTCGCTGGCCACCGGTGTCAGCGTGCACTCGGACATCTGCGCACCGTACATCGAGCACCTGGCCACCGATGCCGTGAAGGCTGAATGGCTGCCCAAGCTGGCGTCCGGTGCCGCGGTTGCCGCCATCGGCATGTCCGAGCCGGGCGCCGGCTCCGACCTGGCTGCCATCCGCACCACCGCCGTGCGTGACGGTGATGTCTACGTGGTGAACGGTTCCAAGACCTTCATCTCCAACGGCCAGCACGCCGACGTCGTGGTGATGGCGGTGAAGACAGATGTCAGCGCCGGCGCCAAGGGCGTTTCGCTGCTGCTCATCGACACCAGCCTGCCCGGCTTCCAGAAAGGCAAGAAGCTGGAGAAGATGGGTCTGCATTCGCAGGACACCTCCGAGCTGTTCATGGACAACGTCCGTGTCCCGGCAGAATGCCTGCTCGGTCAGGAGGGCAAGGGCTTTGCCTACATGATGAACGAGCTGCCGCGCGAGCGTCTGAACATCGCCGTGATCGGTGTCGCCGCCTCCGAGGGCACCCTGGAGCGCACCATCCAGTACGTGCAGGACCGCAAGGCCTTCGGCAAGCCGCTGTCCCAGCTGCAGAACACCCGTTTCACCCTGGCCACCTGCAAGACCGATATCCTGGCTGCCCGCGCGTTCGTCAACAACTGCATTGACCTGCATGCCGAAGGCAAGCTGGACATCCCGACCGGTGCCGCGGTCAAGCTCTATGCCACCGAGCTGCAGGGCCGTGTCGCTGACGCCTGCCTGCAGATGCATGGCGGTTACGGCTACATGCTCGAGTACCCGGTTGCCCGCGCCTACATCGATGCCCGCATCCAGCGCATCTACGGCGGTGCCAGCGAGATCATGAAGGAAGTGGTCGCACGCGAGATCCTCGGCCGCTGAGTCGAGGCGGATCGTGTGAAAAGGCCGGGCAATGCCCGGCCTTTTCATGTGTCCGTTTGTCGCCCTGCCCGGTGTCGTGCGCCTGACCGGCGCATAATCCCGGGCATCACAACCGGTGAGGACGGCAACATGGGTATTTTCGACGAAGTGAGCTCGCTGCTCGGCAATGCCGCAGGTGGCCAGGGCGCTCAGGGCGTGCTGGCTGCGGTGCAGGGGCTGATTGGCGACAGTGGCGGACTGCAGGGCCTGGCACAGAAGCTTCAGGAAGGCGGTCTTGGCGAGCAGCTGAAGTCGTGGCTGGGCAACGGTCAGAATCTGCCCGTCAGCGCCGAGCAGATTCAGCAGGTGCTGGGCAGTTCGCAGATCGCGGCACTGGCCGGCAAGTTCGGCATCGATCCGCAGCAGGCGGCGGCACAGATTGCCGAGTTTCTTCCCGGCATCATCGACAAGCTGTCGCCCAATGGTCAGCTGCCCCAGGGCGGTGACGTGCTGAGCCAGGGTATCGATCTGCTCAAGGGGTTTCTCGGCGGCAGATGAGAGGCCGCGCCGGCTCAGCCGACGGACGGGTCCGGCGCCTTCGCCATCTCGCCAGTGCCGGTCGTGCCATGGCCGGCGAGGTAGCTGCGCAGGATGCGCTGCTCGACGTTCACGCGCTCGTTGATGGGAGTCGGCAGCTGCAGGTGCAGCTCGATCTGCTTGTGATCGCTGAGCACCATGCGCACCCGCGGTACCAGTGCCGGGGCGCCAAGGCCGTAGCTGCGCTGCAGCTCGCGGGCATGGCGCACCAGATCCTTGCTGTACTGGCTGACTTCTTCGCGGGCCGCCGCCAGCAGGCGCGACTCTGCCGCCTGCCAGTCATCGTCACGGCGGATGTTCACGTGCACGGTGTGAATGACATAGCGTCCCAGCGTGCTTTCGTTGAACAGCGGCTGCATCAGCAGCAGGCTGTTGGGAAACGTCACCACGCGTCCGACCGTGCCCTTGTGCGCGGTGGCCTGGTTGGATTCGATCAGCGTGGTCGACAGCATGTCGGAATCGATCACCTGGCCCTTGAGGCCGTTTATCTCGATGCGATCACCGATGGCGTAGGCATTGGTGCTGGCGCGGTACAGCGCACCCAGCAGGCACAGGATCATTTCGCGGGTGGCCAGAACCAGGGCAGCGGCAAAGGCCACCATGGAGACCGCCACCGTCTCGATTTCGCTGGCCCAGATCAGCGCCATGCCGAGCATGAAGATGATCAGGATGACGTTGCGCAGGCTGACCAGCCAGCGCCGCTTCATCTCTGGCTCGAGCGCCTCGCGCCTGAGAATGGCGCGGCGCAGCAGCATGCGCACGCCCATCAGCACCAGAAAGAAGGCCAGTGATGCCAGCAGGTCGCGGATGAGGGCGGCATCGATGAAGTCGGGCAGCAGCGCTGGCAGCGTCATGGCAGTCACGGTCCCGGCACCTTGCTCAGCAGCGCGTAGTAGAAGCCGTCATGGCCGTCGATCTCGGGCAGCAGCTGACGGCCCTGCGGGCGCCACTGGCCCGGCATCTCGCCGTCAAGGCGCAGCGGCAGCGGCTGGGCGTTGGCGGTGCGGGCAAGGAAGGCGGTGATCTGGTCTTCGTTCTCGGCCTTGAGCAGCGAGCAGGTGGCATAGAGCAGGCGTCCGCCCGGCTTCAGCGTCAGCCACAGGCGGTCGAGCAGGCTGGCCTGGATGGCCACGGTCTGCGCGATGTCGGTGGCGCGGCGCAGCAGCTTGATGTCCGGGTGGCGGCGGATAACGCCGGTGGCGCTGCAGGGGGCATCGAGCAGGATGGCGTCGAAGCCCTCGCCATCCCACCAGCTGTCGAGGTCTTCGGCGTCGGCGCAGCGGACCTGCACATGCGCAGTCTGCGCACTGCCGGCCGGATAGCCGGCGCGAGCGAGGTTTTCCTCGACACGACGCAGGCGGTCTTCGTCGTTGTCGAGCGCGACCAGGGCCGCCATGTCCGGCTGGATCTCCAGCAGGTGCGCGGTCTTGCCTCCGGGGGCGGCACAGGCGTCAAGGACGCGCTCGCCGGGTGCCGGCGCAAGCAGGCAGGCAGCGAGCTGGGCGGCCTCGTCCTGCACTGACAGCAGGCCCTCGGCAAGACCGGGCAGGGCCTGGATCGGCACCGGTTCGGTCAGGCGCAGGCCATCCGGGGCATGTCGGGTCGGCTCGACCGGCAGGCCTTCCTCGACCAGCGTGGCCAGCATGGCGTCACGCGAGTTGCGGTTGCGGTCGACCCGCAGCGTCGTCGGCGCCGGGCTGTTGTTGGCGGCAATGATGGCGTCGGCCTGGTCCGGCCAGTCGGCGCGCAGGGCGCGCAGCAGCCAGGCCGGGTGCGCATGTTCCTGGACGAGCGCGGCATGCACCAGCTCGGCCTCGCGGCGCTGCAGGCTGCGCAGCACGCCGTTGATGAAACCGGTGAGCTTGTCCATGCCGAGCTGGCGCGCGGCTTCGACGGTCTCGGCAATGGCGGCGTGATCAGGGATGCGCATGGCCAGCAGCTGGTGCGTGCCGATCAGCAGCAGCGCCTCGACGGTGTTGTCCTTGGTGGCGCGCTGCAGCAGCGGCTTGATCAGGGTGCGGTAGTGGATGGCATGGCGTGCGGTGCCCTGCACCAGCTCCTGCAGCAGACCGACGTCCTCGCCGCGGCAGGCGCGTTGCGCCGGTGGCAGCGTGGAGCTGAGCGAGCGCTCGCCGGCCAGTGCCGGACCCAGGGCCTGGGCCGCGAGAGCACGTACGCCGAGCTCGCGACGGCTGCTTCTGCCGGTGCCGCCCTTGCCGGGGTTGCGTGGCGTCTGGGGGCGGCTCATGCGCCGAATACCGTGCCGGGCTGCAGCTCGTCGCGGCGGGCATTGAGCAGCAAGGCGATGGGCAGCGCCTTGCCGCCCGGCAGTTGCAAGGTTTCGATCAGCAGCACGGTGCCCTCCCCGGCGGCAACCGCCAGGCCATGTTTGTCGGCGCGAATGATCATGCCGGGTGTGGCGGTGGTTGTTTCGTCGACCAGCGTGCGCGCCTGCCAGACACGTACCGACTGGCCCGCCAGCGTGCTGTGGGCAACCGGTACGGCATTGAAGGCGCGTATGCGCCGTGCCAGTTCGTCAGCCGGCAGCTGCCAGTTGATCAGGGCCTCTTCCTTGCTGAGCTTGGCGGCATAGGTGGCGAGCGCAGTGTCCTGCGGCTCCACGCTCAGCGGCTGTCCGTTACGCAGGGAGTCGACCACGGCCAGCAAGGCGTCGCCGCCAAGCAGGGCGAGCCGGTCGTGCAGGCTGGCTCCGGTGTCGCTGCGCGAGATCGGGCAGGTGGCTTTGTACAGCATGGCGCCGGTATCCAGGCCGGCATCCATCTGCATGATGGTGATGCCGGTCTCGCGGTCGCCCGCGAGAATGGCACGCTGGATGGGCGCGGCACCGCGCCAGCGCGGCAGCAGGGACGCATGCACGTTGATGCAGCCGAGACGCGGCATGTCGAGCACGGCCTGCGGCAGCAGCAGACCGTAGGCGGCCACCACCATCAGGTCGGGCTTGAGCGCTGCCAGCTCGTTCTGGGCATCGGCATCCTTGAGGCTGTGCGGCTGCCAGACCGGAATGTCATGTTCCAGGGCCAGTTCCTTGACTGGGCTGGCCTTGAGACCACGGCCGCGACCGGCCGGGCGATCGGGCTGCGTGTAGACGGCGATGACGTCGTGGTGTCCTTGCAGGAGGGCGCGCAGGCTTTCAGCCGCGAACTCGGGGGTGCCTGCAAAGACGATGCGCAAATGACTGTCCAACGGGGGGTACCTGTTCAGGGAAGGGTTTCAGGCGCGTGCCCGGTGCTGCTTTTCCAGCTTGCTCTTGATGCGGTTGCGCTTCAGCGGCGAGATGTAGTCGACGAAGAGCTTGCCGTCGAGGTGATCGATCTCGTGCTGGATGCACACCGACAGCAAGCCGTCTGCCGTCAGCGTGAACGGCTTGCCGTCCAGGTCGATGGCATTGACACGGATGTGGTCAGGGCGCTCGACCGTCTCGTAGAAACCAGGTACCGACAGGCAGCCTTCATCATAGGTCTTGCGCTCCTGCCCGAGCGGCTCGATCTCGGGATTGATGAAGACCTGCGGCTGCGACTGGTCCTCGCTGACATCCAGCACCAGAAGGCGCACGTGATGATTGACTTGGGTCGCCGCCAGCCCGATGCCGGGTGCGGCATACATGGTTTCCAGCATGTCCCGGGCGAGCTGACGAATGTGCTCGTCGACCTGGATGACGGGCTTGGCCACCGTGCGCAGACGAATATCCGGAAATTCCAGAATGGGTAACAGAGCCATGATGTGTGGTCCGGAGTGGCGAAACGGGCCAGGCCGGTCTAAACCTCTTGCAGGGAGGGCAGCAGCCCGATGGCGACATTATAGGCAAGCGGGCCGGCGCTGGCGATGACCATGGGCGTGGCCGGGAGGCAGGCATGCACGAGGAAGCCGCGCTGCAGCTGTATATGGTGCTGGGACAGCAGGCGCAACGCTATCTGGCGCTGTGTCGTCACTTTGGTGATGCCGCCAGTGCGCTCGCCGCAGGCCCGGGCGCCTGGGATGTCGCATGGCCCGGATCGCGCTCGCGCGATGGCAGCTGGCCCGGACTCGCCGCGGCGACGGCGCTGTACCGGGCCTGGCCGGATGGCGAGCTGGCGGCTGCGCCGCGCCAGCTCTGGCATCGCGCGTTGAGGTGGCTGGAGGCTGCGAATCGCGGCCTCTGGCAGGCGACGCCCGGCATGACCTGGCCGCCGGCGCTGGCGGCGTTGCCGGATCCGCCACCATTGCTGTTCTGGGAGGGCAGCGAGGCCGCGCTTGGCCTGCCCCAGGCGGCGCTGGTCGGCAGCCGGGCCGCCACGCGCTACGGGCTGGACATTGCCCGGAACTGGGCCGGCGAGCTGGTGCAGGCCGGGCTCGCGATCACCAGCGGTCTCGCCAGCGGCATTGATGGCGCGGCGCATCGTGGTGCCCTGGCGCGGGCGGGCGTCACGGTCGCGGTCATGGGCTGCGGCCTTGATCGCTGCTATCCGCCGGCCAATCAGGCCTTGATGCGGGAGATTCCGGCAGCGGGCGGCCTCTGCGTTTCCGAGTTCGTGCCGGGCACGCCGCCAGAAGCCCGGCATTTCCCCCGGCGCAACGTCGTCATCAGCGCACTCAGTCTGGCGGTGACGGTGATCGAGGCGGGCCCGGACAGCGGTTCGCTGATCACGGCAGCGGCCAGTGACCAGTTCAGTCGCCCGGTCATGGTGGTTCCGGGCTCCATACACAGTTTGCAGTCGCGCGGTTGTCACGAGTGGCTGAAGCGAGGCCAGGCGGTGCTGGCAGAGACCCCGCAGGATGTGATGCGCGAACTGCTGCCCGGATTGCGCACGCTCTACGGCCTGGCCGCCCCCCTGCCGCTGCCGGCGGAGGGCTCGCCGGCTCCGCGCCCGTCGCTGCCGGCCGGCGGACAGGCCCTGCTTGATGTCATGGCCTGGGACATCTGGGATCTGGACCGCCTTGCGGCGACCTCGGCACTGGCGGCGCCCTGCCTGCTGGCACTGCTTGGCGAGCTCGAGGTGGCGGGCTGGATTGCCGCCGTGCCCGGCGGCTACCAGCAGCTGTCCGCCTGATGACAACTGGGTGGCGTGATAGACTCGGCACTCCCTGTTCATGATCCCGGAGTGCTCTCGCATGTTGTCGCCGCTGCATTGCGCCCTCGCCGTCCGAACCCTGCGTGACGGTGGTGTCATTGCCTACCCGACCGAGTCGGTCTGGGGCCTGGGCTGTGACCCCTGGCAGGAGGCGGCGGTCGAGCGCATCTGGGACATCAAGCGACGCGACCCTGCGAAGGGGCTGATTCTCATCGCCAGCCGCTGGCAGCAGGTCGCGCCCTGGCTCCATGACCTCACGGATGACGAGATCGCTGCGCTGCAGGCCACCTGGCCAGGGCCGGTGACCTGGCTGATTCCGGTGCCGGACGACTTTCCGCGCTGGCTGCGCGGCCGTCACGAGACCGTGGCCTTCCGGGTCAGTGCGCATCCGCTGGTGCGCGACCTCTGCGATGCCTTTGGCGGGCCTCTGGTGTCGACCAGTGCCAATCGTGCCGGTAAGCCGGCCGCGCGCCGCCGCTTTGAGGTGCGTCAACGTCTGGGCAGCGAGCTTGACTATATTCTTCCCGGCGACGTCGGCGGCCTTGCCCGCCCGACGGAAATCCGCGACCTGAAAACCCGCCGCGTGATACGCGCCGGCGGCTAGGAGACCCGATGGAACACGTCAACAGCGAGGCTGTTAAGGCCTATCTGCTGGATCTGCAGGACCGCATCTGCGCGGCGCTCGCCGCCGCCGATGGCGGTACCTTCATCGAGGACAGCTGGACGCGCGCCGAAGGCGGCGGCGGACGCAGCCGCGTGCTGGAGAATGGCGCCCTGATCGAGAAAGGCGGTGTCAACTTCTCGCATGTCATGGGCGCGACCCTGCCGGTGTCGGCGACGGCCCACCGTCCCGAGCTGGCCGGCCGGCGCTTCCAGGCCATGGGCGTGTCGCTGGTGATCCACCCGCGCAATCCGTACGTGCCCACGTCGCATGCCAACGTGCGCTTCTTCATTGCCGAAGCCGATGGCCAGGCACCGGTGTGGTGGTTTGGCGGCGGTTTCGACCTCACGCCCTATTACGGCAACGAAGAGGATTGCCGGCACTGGCACCAGGTCGCCGCCGAGGCCTGCGCGCCCTTCGGCAGCGAGGTCTACCCGCGTCTCAAGGCCTGGTGTGACGACTACTTCTTCCTGCGTCACCGCCAGGAGGCGCGCGGTGTCGGCGGCCTCTTCTTTGATGACTGGAACCACGACGGCTTCGATGCCTCGTTCGCGTTCATGCAGGCGGTCGGCAACGCGTACCTCGATGCCTACCTGCCCATCGTCGAGCGTCGTCGCGACACGCCCTACGGCGAGCGCGAGCGCGAATTCCAGTGCCTGCGTCGCGGCCGCTACGTCGAGTTCAACCTGGTCTATGACCGTGGCACCCTGTTCGGCCTGCAGACGGGTGGACGTACCGAGTCCATCCTGATGTCGCTGCCACCGCAGGTTAACTGGCGCTACAACTGGCAGCCCGAGCCGGGGTCGCCCGAGGCCGAGCTCTACACGCGCTTTCTGCCGCACCGGCAGTGGTGGCCCGCGCTCACGGCTGCCGCTGGGGATGTGCCGGCATGACCGATCGCTACGCCGTCATCGGGAACCCCATCGGACACAGCAAGTCGCCGCGCATCCATGCCGCCTTTGCCGTCCAGACCGGTCAGGATCTGCACTACGACGCGCTGCTGGCACCGCTGGACGACTTTGCCGGCACCTGGCAGCAGTTTCTGCGTGACGGTGGTCGTGGCGCCAACGTCACTGTGCCCTTCAAGGAGGTCGCTTGGTCGCTGTGCCAGCAGCTCAGCGAACGCGCTCGCCGTGCCGGCGCCGTCAACACCCTGATGCCGCTGTCGGATGGCCGTGTCTTTGGTGACAACACCGATGGTGCCGGCCTGGTGGCTGACATTGTCGTGAATGCCGGCTGGACGCTGAATGGTGCACGCGTGCTGCTGCTGGGTGCCGGCGGCGCCGCGCGCGGCGTGATCCAGCCCCTGCTCGATGCCGGCGTGACGGAAATCCGGGTGGTGAACCGTACTCCGGAGCGTGCCGAGGCGCTGGCCGACCTGTTTGCCGATACCGCACGGGTGACGGGCATGGGGCAGGCAGACTGGCTGGCCGGGCCGGCACACGCGCCGGCCGATGTGGTCATCAATGCCACCAGCGCCAGCCTGTCCGGTGCTGCGCTGACCCTGCCCGCCGGCAGCTGGCATGCGCAGACCGCGGTCTATGACATGATGTATGGCCGTGATACCCCGTTCCTCGCCTGGGCGCGGGACGCGGGTCTTTGCCATCGCCGTGACGGGCTCGGCATGCTGGTCGAGCAGGCGGCCGAGGCCTTTCTGCTCTGGCGCGGTGTCCGGCCCGATACCGCCCCGGTGCTGGCGCAGTTGCGCGCCGAACTTTCTGCCTGAGGTGAACCTGATGCAAGCGCTGCTCAACCCGCCGGCCCTGCCGGTGTTTTCCTGCCTCACGCCCGAGGACGTCGAGCCGGCGGTGGATCGACTGCTGGCGGACTACCGCGCCGAGGTCGAACGTCTCGCCGGACAGTCGCAGCCGACCTGGGACAGTCTCGCCGCTCCGCTGGAAGTCATGGACGCGCGCCTGAACGCGGCCTGGGCGCCGATCTCGCAGCTGAATGCGGTGATGAACAGCGACGCCTGGCGTGCCGCCTACAACGCCTGCATTCCCAAGCTGTCGGCGTTTTCCACCGAGATCGGCCAGCACGAGCCCCTGTTCCGCGCCTGGCAGGCCCTGCATGACAGCCCTGCGTTCGCCAGTCTGTCGGTGGCGCAGCAGCGCGCCGTGAGCAATGCCCTGCGTGATTTCCGGCTCAGCGGCATCGGCCTGCCGGCCGCGTCCAAGCAGCAGTTCGCCGAGGTCAGCGAGCGCCTGTCGCGCCTGACCTCGCAGTTCGCCGACCAGGTCCTCGATGCCACCCAGGCCTGGTCCCTGACCCTGCCTGATGACAGCCGCCTGCAGGGTCTGCCAGCCAACGCCCTGCAGCTGCTGGCGGCACTGGCCGAGGCCGCCGGTGACAGCGGCTTCCGCATCACCCTGGACATGCCCAGCTACCTGGCGGTGATGACCCATGCCCGTGATCGCGCTCTGCGTGAGCAGATCTACACCGCCTATGCCACCCGCGCCTCCGATCAGGGGCCGCAGGCAGGACGCTTCGACAACGGTCCGCTGATCAGCGAGATTCTTGCGCTGCGCCAGCAGCAGGCCGAGCTGCTGGGCTTCCCGCATTACGCCGCGTTGTCGCTGGAGCCCAAGATGGCTGACAGCGTCGAGCAGGTGCTGGACTTCCTGCATGACCTCGCCCGGCGCGCCCGTCCCGGCGCCGAGCGCGATTTCGCCGAACTCAAGGCCTTCGCGGCCGCCGAGCTGGGGCTGGACGATCTGCAGCCCTGGGACATGACCTACGCCGCCGAGCAGCTCAAGCAGCATCGCTATGCCCTGTCCCAGGAGGACCTGCGTCCCTACTTCCCGGCGCCACGCGTCATCGAGGGCCTGTTCGCCGTGGTGCAGCGTCTCTTCGGCATCACCCTGGTGCCGGCCCCGGAGCTGGAGACCTACCATCCGGATGTCACCGCCTGGGCGGTGCAGGAGCATGGTCAGACCCGGGCCTGGTTCTATCTCGATCTCTATGCCCGCGCCAACAAGCGTGGCGGCGCCTGGATGGCGGATGCCCGCGTGCGCCGCCGGCTGCCGGACGGCACGCTGCAGCTGCCCATCGCCTTTCTCACCGGCAACTTCAATCCGCCGGTCAACGGCAAGCCTGCCCTGCTCAGCCACGACGAAGTCACCACCTTGTTCCACGAATTCGGTCATGGCCTGCATCACATGCTGACCGAGGTCGAGGTCGCTGCGGTGTCCGGCATCAATGGCGTGGCCTGGGATGCCGTCGAGCTGCCCAGCCAGTTCTTGGAAAACTGGTGCTGGACGCCGGAAGGCCTGGCGCTGATCTCCGGCCATGTCGACAGCGGCGAGCCGTTGCCGCAGACCCTGCTGGACCGCCTGTTTGCCGCCCGTCACTTCCAGTCCGGGTTGATGACCTTGCGCCAGCTCGAGTTCTCGCTCTTCGATCTGGAGATCCACCGTCAGCGCGATGTCGACTTCGCGCGTGCCCTCACGCTGCTCGAGGACATCCGCGATCTCACCAGCGTGCTGCGTCCGCCGCGCTGGAACCGTTTCCCCTGCAGCTTCACGCATATCTTCGCTGGTGGCTATGCCGCCGGGTATTACAGCTACAAGTGGGCCGAGGTGCTGTCCGCCGATGCCTTCGCGGCATTCGAGGAAGAGGGCGTGTTCAATGCCGACACCGGCCTGCGCTTTCGCGCGGCCGTGCTGGCCCAGGGGGGCAGTCGTCCTGCTGCCGAGTTGTTCCGTGCCTTCCGCGGCCGTGATCCGTCACCGGAGGCGCTGCTGAGGCACTCGGGGCTGCTTGACGAGGTGGCGGCATGAGCGTGCTGCGTCGTTTCATCGCCGGCGCCAAATGTCCGGGATGCGGACTCGAGGACAAGCTGCAGCTGTGCACCGAGGACGCTCGCGAGTGGGTGCAGTGCGTGCGCTGCGACTACACCGACACGCGCCCGACCGAGGTCACCATGAAGGAGCCGGACGAGGAGCACGACCACGACACCGGCGTGATCCGCTTCAAGCCCTGAGTGCTCAGGCGCTCAGGCGTTGTCGCAGCATCAGGGCGAGCAGGACGGCCAGGGCGCTGAGCACGATGACCGGGGCTGGCGGGGTGGCCAGCCAGACATGGCTGGTCCAGCCGGCCAGCACCGCCAGCATGGCGATCAGGCTGGCGCCCAGTGCCATGCCGCCTGGTGTCCGTGAGGCCAGGCGTGCCGCTGCCGCCGGCATCACCAGCAGCGCGCTGATCAGCAGTACGCCCATGAGCTTGGCGCCCGCCGCCACCACGCCCGCGAGCAGGAGCAGCATCACGGGACGCAGTCGCTGCACCGGCCAGCCATCCACCGCGGCGGTTTCCTCGTCCACGGCCATGGCCAGCAGGGCCGGCCAGATCCGCCACAGCACGGCGGCCACCCCGGCCAGGCCGAGCGCGGTCCAGCCGCATTGGCTGGCCGTCAGCGCCATCAGGTCGCCGAACAGATAGGCCTCGAGATCATGACCGTGGCCATGGCCGTCATCGCCATGCACGGCGGTCAGCAGCAGCGCGAGACTGAGCCCGCTGTAGGCCATGATGGTGAGCCAGGTGTCGATGCCATGAGCCTGGCTTTGCATCAGCCGGCTCAGCAGCAGTGCCACCGCCAGACACACCGCCACCACCCAGGGCCCGGACGGCAGCTCAAGCAGCAGGGCCAGGGCCACGCCCAGCAGCGAGGCATGTGCCAGGCTGTCGCCGAAATAGGCCATGCGTCGCCACAGCAGCAGCGCGCCCAGCGGACCGGCCAGTGCCGCCGTCATGAGGCCGCCGAGCAGGGGCCAGAGCAGCTCAGTCATGATGGCACTCCTCGCCGCAGTGGCGGGCGTCCCCATGCAGGGTGTGATGGTGATCGTGATGATGGGTGTAGATCGCCAGGCTGCCTGCCCCGGCGACACCGAACAGTTCGCGGTAGGCCGGGTCGCGACTGACCGCCTCGGGATGACCGGTGCAGCAGACGTGGCCGTTAAGGCACAGCACGCGGTCGGTGGCGGCCATCACCACGTGCAGGTCATGCGACACCATCAGCACCGCGCAGCCCAGGCGCTGGCGCAGGGTGCCGATGAGCGCGTAGAGCGCGGCCTGCCCGGCCAGATCGACCCCTTGCACCGGCTCGTCGAGCACCAGCAGTTCCGGTGTGCGCAGCAGGGCCCGCGCCAGCAGCACGCGCTGATGCTCGCCGCCGGAGAGCGCATGGGTCGGGCGTTGCAGCAGGTGATCGGCATCGACCTCGGCCAGGGCCCGTGTCACCGCCGCCGTCGACAACCGGCGCGGCCCCTTGCCGCCGGCATGCGGCGGAATGGCGAGAAACTCCGCCACGGTGAGTGGCAGGTAGCTGTTCAGGCGCAGTTTCTGCGGCACATAGCCCACCCGCGTGCCCGCGCGCAGCCAGCGCTCGCCATGGTCGGGCTGAAGCAGACCGAGGGCGATGCGGATCAGGCAGGTCTTGCCGGCGCCATTGGGGCCGATGACGGTGAGAATCTCGCCGGCATCCAGGGTGAGGTCGACATCGCGCAGGATCTGCCGGCCGTCATGGTGCCAGCCAATGTCGCGCAGCGCGAGCAGGGTGCCGGATGCAGTCATGACTGGCAGGCCTGGCAGCGACCGGTGACTTCCAGCACGCTCTGGCTGACCTGGAAACGGGCCTGTCCGGCCAGCTTCTCGACAGCCGCGGACAGCGGCAGCGGATCGCGCACCTCCTCCACCGTGCCGCAGTCCTGGCAGATCAGAAAGAAGCCGCCATGCGCCTCGCCCGGATGCGAGCAGCCCAGATAGGCGTTCAGCGTGGCCAGGCGATGGATCAGCTTGTGCTCGAGCAGAAAGTCCAGGGCACGGTAGATGGTCGGCGGTGCCGGCTTGTGACCTTCCTTGCTGAGCTGGTCGAGCAGGTCATAGGCACCCAGCGGCCGGTGGCTGGCCCAGACCAGCTCCAGCACGCGATGCCGCAACGGCGTCAGGCGTGCGCCCTCGGCGGCACAGACCCGCTCCGCCTGGCTCAGTGCCATGCGTATGCACTGGCTGTGGTCATGCGCCAGACTCGGACGGATGTCGGCGCGATGACCGGCGCGGGAGGTGATGGAGCGGATCGACATGGGGCCCCGGGCAGGAAATGGCCGCAGCGTTGAAGATGTAACAGTGTAACATAAGGTCTTTGCCAAACAGCCGAGCCTGCCGCATGTCTGCGCGTCCGCCCCTGGTCCTGGTTGACGGGTCCTCCTATCTGTATCGCGCCTACCACGCCCTGCCACCCCTGGTGACACGCAGCGGTCAGCCCACCGGCGCCATCAAGGGCGTCATCAACATGCTGCGCAGCCTGATCAAGCAGGTCCAGCCCAGCCATGTTGCCGTGGTCTTCGATGCCCCGGGCAAGACCTTTCGCGAAGACCTCTATCCCGAGTACAAGGCGCATCGCCCGCCCATGCCGGATGACATGCGCGCGCAGATCGCGCCCCTGCATGCGCTGGTGCGTGCGCTTGGACTGCCGCTGCTCTGCGAGCCCGGCGTCGAGGCCGATGATGTCATCGGCACCCTGGCGCGACAGGCTGAAGCTGCCGGCTGGCCGGTGCTGGTATCGACCGGCGACAAGGACCTGGCCCAGCTGGTGACGCCGCAGGTGACCCTGGTCAACACCATGACCAGCGTGGTGCTCGACGAGGCCGGCGTGTTCAACAAGTTCGGCGTGCGTCCTGATCAGTTCATTGACTACCTGATGCTGGTCGGTGACAGTTCCGACGGCATTCCCGGCGTGCCCGGCGTCGGCCCCAAGACCGCCGCCAAGTGGCTGGCCGAGCATGGTTCGCTGGCGGTCATCGAGGCGCAGGCGGCAGCCATCAAGGGCAAGACCGGCGAGAGCTTCCGTGCCCACCAGCCCATGCTGCCGCTGACCCGCGATCTGGTGACCATACGCTGTGACCTGGCGTTGCCGGTTGCCATTGACGCCCTCTGCCTGGGCGTCAGCGACACCGACGCGCTACGCCAGCTCTATGGCGAGCTGGAGTTCCGCAGCTGGCTCAACGAGCTCGGCAACGCCCCGGCGGCAGCGGCCGCCCCTGGCGCCGCGACCTGGTCGCGTGCCGAGCCCGCACCGGCTGGCGAGGCAGCCGTCGTGGCCAGCCCGACCGGGCAGGTCGCCGACATCGGTCGCGATGACGGACCGGAACATACCGAGACCACGGTGGTGCTGACCACCGACCAGCTGGATGCCCTGCGAACGGCCCTGCTCTCGGCCACGCAGTTCGCCTTCGACACCGAGACCGACAGCCTGGACTACCTGTCGGCACAGCTTGTGGGGCTGTCCTTCGCGGTCGAGCCGGGCGCGGCCTGGTATGTGCCGATCGGGCACGACGGTCCCGCCGAGCCGGAGCAGCTCCCGCGCGAGCAGGTGCTTGCCGCCCTGAAGCCGTTGTTGGAGGATGCCGGTCGCGGCAAGATCCTGCAGCACGGCAAGTTCGACACCCACGTGCTGGCCAATGCCGGCATCACCCTGCGCGGCATCGTGCACGACACCATGCTGGCCTCCTACGTGCTGGATGCCACCGCCACGCGCCACAACCTCGGTGACATGGCCCGGTACTATCTCGGACGCGACTCCATCGCCTTCGAGGACATTGCCGGCAAGGGCGTCAAGCAGCTCACCTTCAACCAGATCGCCATCGCCGTGGCCGCACCGTATGCCGGCGAGGATGCCGACCTCACGCTGCGCCTGGCCCGCCGCTTCGATGCCGCTCTGGCGACGGCGCCGCAGCTGGACAGCCTGTTGCGTGAGCTTGAGCTGCCGGTGCAGCGTGTCCTGCAGGGCATGGAGCGGCATGGCACGCTGATCGATCCGGATCGTCTCAAGCTGCAGTCGCTGTCGCTGGCGTCGCGCCTGCACTGGCTGGAACAGCAGGCCTACGAGATTGCCGGCGAGGAGTTCAACCTGGGCTCGCCGAAGCAGCTGGGCCAGATCCTGTTCGACAAGCTCGGCATTCCCGGCGGCAAGAAAACCGCCACCGGCCAGTACTCCACGGCCGAGGACGTGCTCGAGCAGCTCGAGCATCCGCTGCCGCGCGTGCTGCTTGAGCACCGCAGCCTGGCCAAGTTGAAGTCGACCTACACCGACAAGCTCCCGGAGATGATTCATCCTGCCACCGGTCGTGTGCACACCTCCTACCACCAGGCGGTGACGGCGACCGGGCGGCTGTCGTCATCCGACCCCAATCTGCAGAACATCCCCATCCGCACCGAGGAAGGACGACGCATCCGCCAGGCCTTCGTGGCTGCCCCCGGTCATGTGCTGATGGCCGCCGACTACTCGCAGATCGAGCTGCGCATCATGGCGCATCTGTCGGGTGACGAGGGTCTGCTGAAGGCGTTCCGCGAAGGTCTCGACGTGCACCGTGCCACCGCTGCCGAGGTGCTGGGCATCACGCCCGCCGAGGTCACGGCCGATCAGCGACGTGCCGCCAAGGCGGTGAACTTCGGACTCATCTACGGCATGTCGGCCTTCGGTCTGGCCAGGCAGCTGAACATCTCGCGTGGCGAGGCGCAGGCCTACATCGCCACCTATTTCGCCCGCTACCCCGGTGTCCAGGCCTACATGGAGCGCACCCGCCAGCAGGCGGCCAGTGCCGGATACGTGGAAACCCTGTTCGGGCGTCGCCTGATGCTGCGCGACATCCACGCCAGTCGTCCGGCCGTGCGCCAGGCCGCTGAGCGCGCCGCCATCAACGCGCCCATGCAGGGCTCGGCCGCCGACATCGTCAAGCGCGCCATGCTGCGCGTGCAGGCCGCCATCGAAGCGCAGGGGCTCAAGGCCGCGATGATCATGCAGGTGCATGACGAACTGGTGCTGGAAGTGCCGCTGGCCGAGGTCGAGACGGTGCGGCTCCTGCTGCAGCGCGAGATGCCGGCGGCAGCTACGCTGACCGTGCCGCTGGAGGTCGAGGTGGGCACGGGCAGCAACTGGGACGAGGCGCACTGAGGCGTGGCATGGTCCGCGCCGGCCCCCATTCCGGCGGGCCACAGCCGCCGCTGTTCGCCTGTCGACTGGTCTGCGTCAGGCGATGTCGGTGGCATCCTCGGCCACGATTTGCGACGGCAGCGTGACATCCAGCCAGTCGGCGAGCTTGAGGGCGGCCTCGTCGACGCCGAGCCGGCTGACCGACGAGAACAGCTGGATGGTGGCCTCGAAGCCCAGCGTCACCAGGCCGCGACGCACTTCCTGCAGGGCGTTCATGGCCGGGCCGCGATTTAGCTTGTCGGCCTTGGTGAGCAGGATGTGCACCGGCAGCTGGCGCTCCTGGGCCCAGCTAAGCATGTTGCGGTCAAACGGCGTCAGCGGATGACGCACGTCCATCAGCAGGATGAGGCCGCGCAGGCAGTCCCGGGCGCGCAGGTAGTGCGCGAGATGCTTCTGCCACTCCAGCTTCATCTGCTCCGGCACCTTGGCGTAGCCGTAGCCAGGCAGGTCGACCAGGCAACGGTCCGCGTCGATCTGGAAGAAGTTGATCAGCTGCGTGCGTCCCGGCGTCTTCGAGGCCCGGGCAAGCTGGCGCTGACGGGTCAGGGTGTTGATGGCGCTGGACTTGCCGGCATTGGAGCGACCGGCGAAGGCAACTTCGTGGCCGGTCGGGGCAGGACACAGCGCCAGCGTGGGGGCGCTGGTCAGAAAGCTGGCGCGTGCCAGCTGCACCAGCATGTATTCGGCATCAGTCATGTCGCGGCCCGGGCGGTGAATGCGTATAGTTTATAGGGCTACACCGCTTATGGGCACTGCGATATACTCGCCCGGATAAAATGATGCCTTATGGGTACCCGTGGCTGCGTCATGTCGCGGGTCTGATTCCACCCTGCTTTCACAGAACAGGTTGCCACCGGAAATTCTCATGATGAACAAGACTCTCGCCGCTGTCGTGTTGATGCTGGGTACCGCCTCGCTGGCGCATGCCAATGCGATGCCCAAGGGTGATGCCGCCGCCGGTGCCGGCAAGGCCGCGGTCTGTGCCGGCTGCCATGGCATGGACGGCAACAGCCCGGCTCCGACGTTCCCGAAGATTGCCGGGCAGAACGCCAAGTACATCTACAAGCAGCTGCACAACTTCAAGACCGGTGCCCGCAACAACCCGCTGATGATGGGCATGGCAGCGCCGCTTAGCGATCAGGACATGGCTGACCTCGCCGCCTACTTCTCGGACAAGAAGATGTCGGGCGGTGCCGCCAATGCCGAGCTGGCCAAGAAGGGCGAGCGTCTGTTCCGTGGTGGCAACAAGCAGGTCGGTCTGGCGCCATGTGCCGGCTGCCATGGCCCGGCTGGCGAAGGCAACCAGTATGCCGCCTACCCGCGCCTGGCCGGTCAGTACGCCGACTACACCAAGGCCCAGCTGATCGCCTTCCGTGCCGCCGGTCGTGACGACAATACCGACGTCAAGCGCATCCATGACAAGGACAAGCCGCTGGAGCTCGGCCCGATGCAGATGATCGCCGCCAAGCTGTCTGACAAGGACATCGATGCACTGGCCTCCTACATCCAGGGCCTGCGCAACTGACGCCTGCGTGATGTCGTGAAGAAACCCGCCGCGGCGGGTTTTTTCATGCCCGGATGACAGCGACGAGGGGCTGCCATGGCGTGTTTCTGCGCTGCCGGTAATCCGTTATTCTCGCCACTCGTTAGCTGGAACCTGAATCCCCTGATCTGTCCCGCAAGGATGAATGCGATGAAGAAATGGTTTGCTCTGTCTCTGCTGGCACTGTGGCCGGCCCTGGCCATGGCCCTGGTACCGGTTGAAGGCAAGGACTACACACGCATTGCCAGCCCCACGCCCGCCAAGCCGGGAGTCATCGAGGTGCGCGAGTTCTTCTGGTACGGCTGCCCGCACTGCTACAAGCTGGAGGCGCATGTGGTGGCCTGGAAGAAGACCCTGCCGGCCGACGTCAAGTTCATCCGCACGCCGGCAGCGCTGAACCCGGTCTGGGAAAACAACGCCCGCGGCTTCTATGTCGCCGAGTCGCTGGGCCTGGTGGAGAAGACGCACGGTCCGCTGTTTCACGCCATCCAGATCCGCAAGGAACGGCTTTTCGACCAGGCCAGCCTGGCCGGCTTCTACGCCGGTCATGGCATCGACAAGGCCAATTTCAACGGCCTCTACCAGTCCTTCGCGGTCAGCGCCAAGGTGGCGCAGTCGCGCAATCTGGCCACCCGCTACCGCCTGACCGGCGTGCCCGCGATGGTGGTGAACGGCAAGTACGTGGTGCCGGGTGAAGGCGCGCGCACGCTGGAGGTGGTCAATGCGTTGATCGCCCGCGAGCGTGGCGGCGCGGCCGCTGCGCCGGCGCCTGCCGCACTGCGCAACTGATCAGCCGGCCGGCTCCGCTCAGCCGGGGCCGGCCTGCTCGCGTGGCTTCCAGATGCTGGCGCCCAGCATGACCAGGCGCAGCTGCTTCTCGGTGCGCTGCATCAGTGCCTCTTCGCTTTCGTCCAGTGTCCGTGATACCAGGGCCAGTGCGAGATGGATCACCGCCTGCACCACCAGGTCGGCAATCATGAACAGGTCTTCGGCCGTGTGCTTGCCGAAGGCGGGCCAGCGCCCCAGATCGTCGGCCAGTTCGTTGGTGAAGGCGCGCATTTCGGTCTGAATGGCACGCCGCAATGGCAGCGCCCCGCCCGCACTTTCACGGGCAAGAAACTCGAAATGCAGGGGCTGTGCCCGGATGAAGCTGGCGAGCGCGCTCATCGAGTCGCTGATGGCGGCGCCGCCCTCGACACGTCGACGCACGTCACGCAGCGATTTGCGCAAGGTCTGGCAGGCATCGCTGGCAATGTCCAGGCCCAGGCTGTCCATGTCCGGAAAGTGGCGATAGAAGCCGGTCGGTACCAGGCCGGCCTCGCGTGCCACCTCGCGCAGACTGAGTCCGGAGAAGCCGCCACCGTCGTGCATGAGCTGCAAGGCGGCATCAATGAGCGCCTGTCGTGTCTGCTGTTTCTTCTCTTCGCGCAACGCCATGCCAGTATCCCGTGTCCGGATCGCGGGATTCTAGCATCCCCGGGCTGTGGTCGGCGGCATGGAGCGTTTATAGTCAGCACTCTGTGCACCTGCGCCTGGCATTCAGGTGGTGGCCACAGCCCACGGCAGCGGAGGATTTTTGCCATGGCTTTTCTCACCCGCGTTGAAGCAATCAAGGATCTGATCCAGGAGGCCGTCGAAAAGGGCGCCACCACGGTCGAGCAGATTCACCAGACCATCGCCAGCATGCCGCTGGATGCCCTGGCCCGGCGCGGCCTGCTGGGTGACGATCCCGAGGCGGCGAAGGCGGCACATGCCGAAACCATCGGCGTGGTCTATGACACCATCCGGCGCGTCAACAAGGAAATCGGCGATCTCGCCTCGGGTCTCATCGAGACCGTGGAGGATCAGGTCGAGGCGCAGCGCAACATCAGCCGCAAGCCCTGAGCGGTTGTTGCCGGCGTGCCGTGATCCGGCATGGCTGACGGGATCCCCCGGACCCGTCAGCGCTGGTACACTTTAGCGATCGTCCGCAGACCAGGGTAACGTCCGTGTCCCGCAAACCCCACGTCCTGATCATTCTCGACGGCTTCGGCCACAGCGAGACCTCGACATCCAATGCCGTCAAGGCAGCACGGATGCCGAACTGGCAAGCCTTGCTGGCGAGCACGCCGCACGGCCTGATCTCCGGTTCCGGCGAGGATGTCGGCTTGCCGGACGGGCAGATGGGCAACTCCGAGGTCGGTCACGTCAATCTCGGTGCCGGCCGTGTCGTCTACCAGGACTTCACGCGCATCACCAAGGCCATACGCGAGGGCGAGTTCCAGACCAATCCGGTGCTCTGTGCCGCGGTCGACAAGGCTGTGCAGGCCGGTCGTGCCGTGCATGTGATGGGGCTGCTGTCGCCGGGTGGCGTGCATTCGCACGAGGACCATCTGCATGCCATGGTGGATCTTGCCGCCGCGCGTGGCGCCGAGGCCATCTACGTGCATGCCTTCCTCGATGGCCGTGACACGCCGCCGCGCTCCGCCGAGCCCTCGCTGGCCGCCATGGAGGCGCATCTGGCGCGGCTTGGCAAGGGGCGTGTCGCCTCGGTCATCGGTCGCTACTTCGCCATGGACCGTGACAATCGCTGGGATCGTGTCGAGACGGCCTATCGCCTGCTCACCGAGGGTGTCGGTGTGCGCACCTGTGCCACGGCCGTGGAGGCATTGCAGCTCAGCTATGCCGAGGATGTTGCCGACGAGTTCGTCAAGGCCAGCGTGATTGCCGGACCGGGACAGGCGCCTGCCGTGATTGCCGATGGCGATGCCGTGATCTTCATGAATTTCCGCGCCGACCGTGCCCGTGAAATCACCAAGGCCTTTGTCGACACCGACTTCAAGGGCTTCACGCGCGCCGTGCGCCCGGTGCTGGCTGACTTTGTCATGCTCACCGAGTATTCGGCGGCCATTCCGGCGTCGGTGGCCTACAGCCCCGAGTCCCTGCGCAACTCCCTGGGCGAATACCTCGCTGACCTTGGCAAGACCCAGCTGCGCATTGCCGAGACCGAGAAATACGCGCATGTCACCTTCTTCTTCAGTGGTGGCCGCGAAGACCTCTATCCCGGCGAGCAGCGCATCCTGGTGCCGTCGCCGGCGGTTGCCACCTACGATCTGCAGCCCGAGATGAGTGCCGACGAGGTCACCGACAAGCTGGTGGCAGCGATTCATTCCGGTGACTTCGATGTGCTGGTCTGCAACTACGCCAATGGCGACATGGTGGGTCATACCGGCGTCTTCGAGGCTGCCGTGAAGGCCTGCGAGACGCTGGACCGCTGCATCGGCCGTCTGGCCGAGGCGGTTCGTGCCACGGGCGGCGAGATGCTGATCACGGCTGACCACGGCAATGTCGAGCAGATGCAGGATGCCGGCACCGGTCAGGCGCATACTGCCCACACCTGCGAGCTGGTGCCGTTTGTCTACCTCGGACAGCGCACCGGCGTTCGTATTGCCGAGGGTGGCGTGCTGTCCGATGTGGCACCGACGCTGCTGGACCTGATGGGGCTGCCCCAGCCCCCGGAAATGACGGGTCACACGCTTGTGATCCCTGCTTGAGGTGAACATGTTTTCGATGCGGCATGTGCTCGCGGTATCGCTGTTGCCGCTGTTGATGTGGTCGTTGCCAGCTGGCGCCGAGTCCAGCGGCCAGTTGCGTGACCAGGCGCGCTCGGCACAGTCCGAGCTGTCTTCGGTGAAGAAGCAGATCTCCACGGCGCAGAAGAAGCTGCGCCTGACCCAGGCTGAACGCAACAAGCAGCAGAAAGCCCTCAAGGATGCTGAGCAGCAGATTCGCACGCTGCAGGCGTCGATGGCGGCCAACGTCAGCGAGACGGCACAGCGCGAAAAGCGTCTGGCCGAGCTCAAGGTGCGTCAGCGCATCCTGATGGAAGACAAGCGTGAGCAGCTTGCAGCGCTCAGGCAGGACATGCAGCAGGCCTACCGCGCCGGCCAGGATGACTACTTCAAGCTGCTGCTGAACCAGGAGAACCCGGCCCTGCTGGCGCGTCAGCTGCGCTATTACGGCTACCTGCAGAAGGCCCGCAGCGAGAAGATCGGCGAGCTGGATGGCACGCTGGCCGAGATCGCGGCGCTGGAAAAGGAGGAAGCGACACAGATCGCTGCCCTCGCCCAGCTTCGCAGCAAGCTCGAAGAGGATCAGAAGCAGCTCAAGGTGGCGCAGGATCAGCGCGCGGCGGCGCTCAAGGTGCTGAACAGCGAGATTCGCGAGCAGGACCGCAACCTGAAGGCGCTGAAGCAGGACCAGGCTGCGCTGCAGTCACTGATGCGTCGTCTCGAGCGTGCTGCCCGCGAGGCCGATCGTCTTGAGCAGGAGCGCCGTCGCCGCGAGCAGCAGCTGGCGCGCGAAGCCGGCAAGCCGGTCAAGCCCGAGCCGAAAAAACCGACGGCGGCCTGGAGTCAGGAGCCTGACTATTCCACGCCGTACAAGGGCAACTGCGCGCTGCCGGCATCCGGCGGCATCCGTGCCCAGTTCGGTGCGCCGCGTGGTGGCGGTCTGCGCTGGAACGGCATCGTCATCGCGGCAGCCGGTGGTTCGCCGGTGAAGGCGGTGAAGGCCGGCAAGGTTCTTTATGCGGACTTCCTGCGCGGTTACGGCAAGCTGGTCATCATTGACCACGGCAGCGGCTTCATGTCGCTCTACGGCTACAACCAGAGCCTGCAGGCAAAGGTCGGCCAGTCGGTGTCTGCAGGCGCCAGCATTGCCACCGTCGGTGCAGGGTCAGGCGAGGCCGAGTCGGGTCTCTACTTCGAGACCCGCCTGCGTGGCCGTCCCAGCCAGCCCGGAAACTGGTGCAACTACTGAGGCGGATGACCGGCGTGCCGCGTGCTGGCGCGCCGGTCAGAGTCGCATGGTGATGCCGCGCTCGGCCAGGTACTGCTTGGCCTGCGGGATGGTGTACTCGCCGAAGTGGAAGATGCTGGCGGCGAGCACGGCATCGGCACCGCCGTCGAGAATGCCGTCGGCCAGGTGCTGCAGGTTGCCGACACCGCCGGAGGCGATCACGGGCACGCTGACGGCATCGCTGATGGCGCGTACCAGCGCCAGATCGTAGCCGGCCTTGGTGCCGTCGGCATCCATGCTGGTGAGCAGGATCTCGCCTGCCCCGTAGTCCGCCATGCGCACGGCCCAGGCCACGGCATCGATGCCGGTGCGGTTGCGGCCGCCATGGGTGAAGATCTCCCAGCGACCCGGTTCGCCAGCTGCCGACACGCGCTTGGCGTCGATGGCTGCCACGATGCACTGCGCGCCGAAACGCTGCGAGGCCTCGGCGACGAATTCCGGCCGTTTCACGGCCGCCGAATTGATGCTGACCTTGTCGGCGCCGGCATTGAGCATGCGTCGAATGTCGGCGACCTCGCGGATGCCGCCACCGACGGTGAGCGGCACGAAGACCTGCGAGGCCATGCGCTCCACCGTGCGCACCATGGTGTCGCGGCCCTCGACGCTGGCGGTGATGTCGAGAAAGGTGATCTCGTCGGCGCCCTGTTCGTCATAGCGGCGCGCCACCTCGACCGGATCGCCGGCATCGCGGATGTCGAGGAACTTGACGCCCTTGACGACGCGGCCCTGATCGACATCGAGGCAGGGAATGATGCGCTTGGCGAGACTCATGAGGTGGCTACCGTAGTGATGCAGACGACAATTTTAGCATGCGCCGCCGGCGCGACTATAATCGCGCCCTCTTTCCTGCGAGCAGCTGCCCGTGACGCATGTTGATGTCCTTGTCATTGGAGGCGGCGCTTCCGGCCTGATGTGCGCCATGACCGCCGGTCAGCGCGGCCGGCGCGTGCTCGTGCTCGACAGCAGCAACAAGATCGGCAAGAAGATCCTGATGTCGGGCGGCGGCCGCTGCAACTTCACCAACCTCTATGTGGAGCCGGGCAACTTCCTGTCCGCCAATCCGCACTTCTGCATCTCTGCGCTGGATCGCTACACGCAGTGGGACTTCATCGCCCTGGTCGACAAGCACCGCATTCCCTGGCACGAGCGTCTGCATGGCCAGCTCTTCTGCAATGACTCCGCCAAGGACATCCTGGCCATGCTGGTGGCGGAATGCGAACAGGTCGGGGTCGGCATCCGCACTCATGTCGAGATCACCGGCATCACGGCCATCGACAACGGCGAGGCGCGCTTTCGCGTGCAGACCGCGAAGGGTGACCTGACCGCGCATTCGCTGGTGGTGGCCACCGGCGGTCTGTCGATTCCCACGCTGGGCGCCAGCGGCTTCGGCTACGACATCGCGCGCCAGTTCGGGCACAGCGTGCTGCCGACGCGTGCCGGTCTGGTGCCCTTCACCTTCAGCGATGCCATGAAGGGCGTGACCGAGCGCCTGTCCGGGCTGGCGCTGCCATCGACAGTGAGCGTGCCGGCAGCGACCTTCAGCGAGGCCCTGCTGTTCACGCATCGCGGCCTGAGCGGGCCGGCGGTGCTGCAGCTGTCGAATTACTGGCAGCTGGGCGAGACCTTCTCGGTCGACCTGCTTCCTGGCGAGAACCTGGCGGACTGGCTCAAGGCACAGAAGCGCGCACATCCGAAAGCGTTGCTGCGCACTGTGCTGGGCGAGCGACTGGCCAAGGCGCTGGTGCTTGAGCTGCAGGCGCTGCTCTGGCCTGCCCGGGCCGAGACAGCCATGACGGATATTCCCGATGCCGAGTTGCTGGCACTCGCTGGCGAGCTGCAGGCATGGACGCTGAAACCGTCCGGCACCGAGGGCTATCGCACTGCCGAGGTCACGCTGGGCGGGGTCGATACCCGCGAGCTGTCGTCGCGTACCATGGAGAGCAGGCTGCAGCCGGGACTCCATTTCATTGGCGAGGTCATGGATGTAACCGGCTGGCTGGGGGGCTTCAACTTCCAGTGGGCGTGGTCGTCCGGCCATGCCGCCGGCCAGTTTGTCTGATCTTTCTGCGCCGCACGCCGTGGGCGCGTCAGAAAGTGGAAGAGCTTTACCGGCGCAGCCTCTAAAATGCGTCTTCACTGCACGGGCTGCACAGCCCTGCCTGCCGATCATCCTGGAACACTGCCATGCTGCGACTGAACGACCTCAAGCTGCCTCTGGATCATGATGACGATGCCCTGCCGGCAGCCATCATCGCCCGCCTTGGCATCCGCGCCGACGAGCTGATCAGCCACAGCGTGTTCAAGCGCAGCTACGACGCCCGCAAGCGTGGCCACATTGTCCTGATCTACAGCCTCGACATCGAACTGCGTGATGAGGCCGCGGTGCTGCGACGTCTGGCCGGGGATGCCCAGGTCGGCCCGTCGCCGGACACCTCCTACCGCTTCGTGGCACGGGCGCCAGCGCCAGGCGAGCCGGGCAGTGACTATCTGCGTCCGCTGGTGATCGGCTTCGGTCCCTGCGGCCTGTTCGTGGCGCTGGTACTGGCACAGATGGGTTTTCGCCCCATCGTGCTGGAGCGCGGCAAGGCCGTACGCGAGCGCACGCAGGACACCTGGGGCCTGTGGCGCCGTCGCGAGCTGAAGCCGGAGTCCAACGTGCAGTTCGGCGAGGGCGGTGCCGGCACCTTCTCCGACGGCAAGCTCTACAGTCAGATCAAGGACCCGCAGCATCACGGTCGCAAGGTGCTGACCGAGTTCGTGAAAGCCGGCGCCCCGGCCGAGATCCTCTACGTCAGCAAGCCGCACATCGGCACCTTCAAGCTCGTCACCATGATCGAGCAGATGCGCCAGAACATCATTGACCTCGGCGGCGAGATCCGCTTCAGCGCCCGCGTCGAGGACCTGCACATCGAGGATGGTCAGGTGCGCGGTGTCACCCTGGCCGATGGCGAGCAGCTGCGCAGTGATCACGTCGTGCTCGCGGTCGGCCACAGCGCACGCGATACCTTCCAGATGATCCACGACCGTGGCGTCTACGTGGAGGCCAAGCCCTTCTCCATCGGCTTCCGCGCCGAACACCCGCAGTCGCTGATCGACACCTGCCGCTTCGGGCCTCAGGCGGGGCATCCGATTCTTGGCGCGGCGGACTACAAGCTGGTGCATCACGCCAGGAACGGGCGCTCGGTCTATAGCTTCTGCATGTGTCCGGGCGGCACCGTGGTGGCGGCGACCTCGGAGCCCGAGCGCGTGGTCACCAACGGCATGAGCCAGTACTCGCGCAACGAGCGCAACGCCAACAGCGCCATCGTGGTCGGCATCTCGCCGGCGGATTATCCGGGCGGGCCGCTGGCCGGCATCGACTTCCAGCGCCGGCTGGAGTCGCAGGCCTACGTCCTCGGCGGCAGCAACTACAACGCGCCGGGCCAGCTGGTGGGCGACTTCATCGCCAAGCGGCCATCGACCGAGTTCGGCAGCGTGCTGCCCTCGTACAAACCCGGCGTCACCTTGGGCGAGCTGGATGCCAGTCTGCCGGATTACGCCATCGACGCCATCCGCGAAGCTCTGCCCGCCTTTGACAGGCAGATCCGTGGCTATGCCATGCAGGATGCCGTGCTCACCGGCGTGGAAACGCGCACGTCGTCGCCGATTCGCATCAAGCGCGGCGAGGACTTCCAGAGCATCAATACCAGAGGTCTGTACCCTGCCGGCGAGGGCGCGGGCTATGCCGGCGGCATCCTGTCGGCGGGGGTGGACGGGATCAAGGTTGCCGAGGCCGTGGCACGCAGCATCCTGGCGGCCGGCGGGCGTTAACCGGCGCTGGCGACATCCGCTGGAAGGGGTGGCAAACCATGCTTCTGCCGCGCCTCGGCGCAGCGATCGTCGCCGGCGGTGAAGTCGCGGCAGGTCGATGAGCGCTGCGCGTAGATGCTGCAGCCCACCGATTCACCCACGCGGCCGGTCAGCGCCACGCAGCGTACCGGTGTGCTCTCGGTGCCGCGCATGGCGATCCGGTACGGACTGATCGGCGTGGTCAGCTCTGCCGGCACGCTGCCGTCCGGATGCGCATCGCTCTCGGCCCAGTAGAAGGACACGCGATACGAGGCGCAGCAGGCGCCACAGGACTGGCAGTGCGTGCTCATGTGCGGACTCAGGCCTTCTTGACGAATTCCGACTTCAGCTTCATGGCGCCGATGCCGTCGATCCGGCAGTCGATATCGTGATCGCCGTCCACCAGGCGGATGTTCTTGACCTTGGTGCCGACCTTGACGACCAGCGATGAGCCTTTGACCTTGAGGTCCTTGATCACGGTCACCGTGTCGTCGTCAGTCAGCACGTTGCCGTTGGCATCCTTGATCACGCGTGCCTCATCCGCGCTTTCTGCCGCTGCGACCTTGGGCCACTCGTGCGCGCACTCCGGGCAGATGTAGTTGTCGCCATCCTCGTAGGTGTATTCGGACTGGCATTTCGGGCACGCAGGCAGCTGGCTCATGTGGGGTATCTGACGTGGTTGACGGGGACGACATTCTACAACGTCGTGCTCAGCCGGCTCGCCGAAACGTCAGGTTGATGCGCTGCGCACCCAGCAGCTCATGCACGCCATCCTTCAGTGCCAGCACGCCATGAAAGTTCAGGCGCGCCGGACCGCCCCAGACCACGACATCGCCATGCTGCAGGGGCACGCGCAAGGGCTTGTCGCTGCGCAGCATGCCGCCGAACTGGAACACGGCCGGCAGGCCCAGCGATACCGACACGATGGGCTGGCCGAGGTCGCGTTCGTCACGATCCTGATGCAGCCCCATGCGTGCGCCCGGTTGGTAGCGGTTGATCAGGCAGGCATCAGGCAGGAAGTCGGCATGACCGGCCGCGGTGGCCGCACGACGCGCCAGCCGCAGCAAGCTTTCCGGCATGGCCGGCCAGGGACGGCCGCTGAGGGGGTCGCTGCTGTCGTAGCGGTAGCCACGGCGATCCGAGACCCAGCCCAGCTGTCCGCAGTTCGTCATTGCCACCGACATGCGAAAGCCGCGAGAGGTGATCATGTGGCGCAACGGAGCATCCGTCATGACTCGGTCCAGGTCGGCCAGCACGTCATGCTGGTCCGGCAGAGCCAGCCCGCGCAGCAGCACGGCGCCAGGGCACAGGCTCTGCGGCTGCGGGGTGGCGTCCTGCGCTGCCATGTCTGAAAACAGGTCTGCCGTCATCCCGGTCGCTCCGAGAGGGGTGGTCTGGCGTCACGCGGGCAGCGGTTGCCAGGCGCAATGACCGGGCCTGGGTGCTATCTGCGGATGCTGGCGGCAGGTCGTCGGCCGGCGCTCGTAGACCGTGCAGCGACGCGTCTGCGCATGCAGATAGAGGCAGTCGCCACTTGCCCGCCGAGCCAGTGTGAAGACTTCCTGCTTGTGATTGAAGTGGTCAACGATGCGCGCTTTTTCAAGACGTCGCGCGATCAGCCGGATGGGTTCGCCGCGCTCGAACTCGTCAACGACACCGAGGCGCACCAGATCATCGAGGCGCACCTCGACCGGCATGGTGCAGCAGGTGGCGCGGCAGTCGCCGCAGAGTCCGTTGCGATAGCGCACCCAGGTCTCCAGCCGGTCGAGATCGGCGGCCCGGGTCGGTATGCGCGTCATGACGGGATGCTGCTGGCGCGTGTCAGCCGGCGCCGGACTCAGGCGTCGGCCAGGGCCTGGGCTTCGGCGAGATCCAGCGTGCCTTCGTAGATGGCGCGGCCGGTGATGGTGCCGATGACGCCATCGCTCTGCACGCTGAGCAGGCGGCGCACGTCGTCGAGGTTGGTGACGCCGCCGGAGGCGATGATGGGCAGGCCGGAGTCACGCGCCAGCTTGGCGGTGGCTTCGACGTTGACACCCTGCATCATGCCGTCGCGGGCGATGTCGGTGTAGACGATGGCGCTGATGCCGTCGGCCTTGAACTGCTTCGCCAGATCCACGGCCTGCACCGAGGACACCTCGGCCCAGCCGTCGGTGGCAACCCAGCCATCCTTGGCATCAATGCCGACGATGACGCGGCCCGGGAAGGCCTTGCAGGCGTCGCGCACGAAGCTCGGTTCCTTCACGGCCTTGGTGCCGAGGATCACGTAGGACACGCCAGCGCGGACATAGGCCTCGATGGTTTCCAGCGAGCGGATGCCGCCACCGATCTGCACCGGCAGCTGCGGCCAGCGCGTGGCGATGGCGCGCACGATCTCGCCGTTGACCGGCTCGCCGGCGAAGGCGCCGTTGAGATCAACCAGGTGAAGACGACGTGCACCCTGTTCGACCCACTGCGCGGCGACGCCGATGGGGTCGTTGGAGAACACGGTGTCGTCCTCCATGCGGCCCTGCTTGAGGCGGACGCAGGCACCGTCCTTGAGGTCGATGGCGGGGATGATCAGCATGGGAATCGCTCCAGTGCGCGGCCGCAGCCGGCGCATCAAATCAATCGCGGAAACCGCTTACGGGTTCCAGCGCAGGAAGTTGTGCAGCAGACGCAGGCCGTCCTTCGCGCTCTTTTCCGGATGGAACTGCACGGCGAACAGGCTGCCGTCAGCGATGGCGCAGGAGAACGGCAACCCGTACTCGCACTCGCCGGCACTCAGCCCGGCCTGCCCCGGCACGCAGTAGTAGCTGTGCACGAAGTAGAAGCGCGCGCCATCGGCGATGCCGTCCCAGAGCGGGTGCTGCTGCGAGTGGGTGACGGTGTTCCAGCCCATGTGCGGCACCTTGAGGTGCTGCTCGCGCACCGCCGGCACATCGCCGAAGAACTTCACGTCGCCGGGGTAGATGCCGAGGCCGTCGACGCCGCCGTTCTCGTCGGAGTGGCCGAGCAGCGCCTGCATGCCGACGCAGATGCCGAGCAGCGGCTTCTGCTGCACCAGCTCGCGCACCACGGCGTCGATGCCGTGACGCTGCATTTCGGCAATGCAGTCGCGCATGGCGCCCTGGCCAGGCAGCACGATGCGGTCGGCGGCGCGGATCACGGCCGGGTCATCGGTCACGGTCACGCGGGATGCACCCACCTGCTCCAGCGCTTTCGCGACGGAGTGCAGGTTGCCCATGCCGTAGTCGAGGACAGCGACTGAAGTCACAGCGAGCCCTTGGTGGAAGGCATCTGGCCGCTCATGCGCGGATCGAGTTCCACCGCCATGCGCAGCGCGCGCCCGAAGGCCTTGAACAGGGTCTCCGCCTGGTGGTGCGAATTGCGACCGCGCAGGTTGTCCAGGTGCAGGGTGACATTGGCGTGGTTCACGAAGCCCTGGAAGAACTCGTAGAACAGGTCGACGTCGAACTGGCCGATGTGGCTGCGGGTGAACTCGCAGTGCATCTCGAGGCCGGGACGGCCGGACAGGTCGATCACCACGCGCGACAGGGCCTCGTCGAGCGGCACGTAGGCGTGGCCGTAGCGACGGATGCCGGTCTTGTCGCCGACGGCCTGGGCGAAGGCCTGGCCGAGCGTGATGCCGCAGTCTTCGGCGCTGTGGTGATCATCGATGTGGTGATCGCCATCGCAGACCAGGGTGATGTCGATGAGGCCGTGGCGGACGACCTGATCCAGCATGTGGTCGAGAAAAGGCATGCCGGTGCGCAGGTCGCCCTGGCCGGTGCCATCGAGATTCACGGCTGCGCGAATCTTCGTTTCCTTGGTGTTGCGAACCACTTCCGCCTGACGTGCGGTCATCGCGCAGTTCCCGGAGCTGTTGGAAAGCCGGAATTATACCGGCAGCCGCGTGAATTCGCACGGACCGGCTCGCCTCGTTGCCACCGGCTCCGCTAGACTGCAGCGGTTTTCGTCACGAGTCGTTGCCATGCCTCTTGTCACCCGTGCCCATGACCTGCCGCTGGATGCGGAGCTGCAGGAGCGTCTGACCCGGCTGCTGCCGCCGGTGCCGGTGTCGGCGCCATCTGCCGATGCCCTGCTTTACGTGGGCTGGTTCAACACCAAGCCGATCGCTGCCGCCTGGGCCACAGGGCCGGACGAGGGGCGTCAGCTGGTCGATTTCGGCATTCATCCGGCAACACGCGGGCGTGAGGTGCTGGCGCAGCTCGCGCACGGCATCCGTGACCACGAGAATGCGGCTGGCCGTCGCGTGCTGTCAGCCGAGGATTACAGCCAGCTGGATTCGCTCGCGGAGTGACTTGCCAGCCTGGCTCGGGACGTTACAATCCGCACTCGACGCGGGCGTCGTATAGTGGCATTACCTGAGCTTCCCAAGCTCATGAGGAGGGTTCGATTCCCTTCGCCCGCTCCACCCTGTGCCGCCGGATGCCGTGATCAGGGCGACCGGTGATGATCCCGCCAGGCCACGGGTGCAGTGGCATCGACCGCGATGGCCGGTGCCGTGCCGCAGCCTTTGCAGCTGCCGCAACCGCTGTCACAGCCGCCTGAACGTCCACTCGCGCCGGCACGATGCGGCAGCAGCTGGCGCCCCAGCCGGAACAGACTCCAGCCCACCAGGATCGCCACCACCAGATACTGCCACCAGACTGTGCTCATGGGCGTGTCCTCACATCAGGGCCGTGGTGACCTGGAAGGTGATGAATGATGCCAGGTAGGCCAGGCCGAACAGGCCGAAGGTCATTCCTGCCACCACGCTCCAGGAACCGGTTTCGCGACGCACGGTGGCCAGTGTCGACAGGCATTGCGGTGCGAAAATGAACCAGACCAGCAGAGACAGGCCGGTGGCCAGTGTCCACTGCCGGGCGATCAGGCCGCCGAGCTGGGCCGCCACCAGGTCTTCCTGTCCTGACAACGCGTACACCGTGCCCAGCGATGACACCGCCACCTCGCGCGCCGCCATGCCCGGAACCAGAGCGATGCATATCTCCCAGCCGAAGCCGATGGGGGCGAACAGTGGCGCCATGGCGTGACCAAGCTGGCCGGCGAAGCTGTAGTCGATGGCGGGCAGCGTGGCATCCGCTGGCGGATTCGGGAAGGTGGCGAGAAACCAGAGCAGGATGGTCACGGCGAGGATGATGCCGCCGACGCGCGACAGGAAGATCAGCGCGCGCTCCTTGAGGCCGATGGCAACGCTTTTCCAGTCCGGCAGGCGGTAGCTGGGCAGCTCCATGAGCAGCGCGTGTTCGCTGCGGTCACGGCGCAGCCATTTCATCACGGTGGCGATCCCGAGGGCGCTGACGATGCCGCCGACATAGAGACCGAACAGCACCAGTCCCTGCAGGTTGAACAGGCCCCAGACGGTCTGTGCCGGAATGAAGGCGCCGATCAGCAGGGTATAGACCGGCAGGCGTGCCGAGCAGGTCATCAGGGGCGCGACCAGGATGGTGACCAGGCGATCACGCGGATCCGCGATGCTGCGCGTGGCCATGATGCCGGGGATGGCGCAGGCAAAGCTCGACAGCAGCGGGATGAAGGCGCGACCGGTGAGACCGGCCTTGAACATCAGCCGGTCGAGCAGGAAGGCGGCACGCGGCAGGTAGCCCGACTCCTCCAGCACCAGGATGAAGAAGAACAGGATGAGAATCTGCGGCAGGAACACCAGCACGCCGCCGACACCGGCAAAGATGCCGTCACTGATCAGGCTGCGCAGGATGCCGTCGGGCATGGGCCCGGTCACCAGTTCGCCAAGGGCGGCGACACCGGTCTCGATGCCAGCCATGAACGGCTCGGCCCAGGAGAACACGGCCTGGAAGATGAAGAACATGAGCACGGCGAGAATGACCAGGCCGAAGGCCGGATTGAGCAGCACGCGGTCGATGGCGTCATCACGGGCGTCGGTGGCGCTGGGCATGACCACGCTGTCGCGCAGCAGATCACGCACGGCAGCATGCAGGTCCTGAGCGGGTGCTGCCGGGGCATCCACGGGCCAGGGCGTGTCCAGCAGTTTCAGCAGGGCATCGATGCCGTCACGCCGCACCGCCACGGTTTCCACCACGGGCATGCCCAGTGCCTGCGACAGGCGTGCGGTGTCGATGCGGATGCCGCGACGACGCGCGGCATCCATCATGTTCAATGCCAGCACCATGGGGCGACCGAGCTGGCGTGCCTCCAGCACGAAGCGCAGGTGCAGGCGCAGGTTGGTGGCATCGGCGACGCAGACCAGCAGCTCCGGCCGCGCCTCGCCAGGCAGCTCGCCCAGGCAGACGGCGCGGGTGATGGCCTCGTCCGGACTGTTGGCATCGAGGCTGTAGGCGCCAGGCAGATCCAGCACTGAGATCGCCTCGCCGGACGGCAGCAGCAGGCGGCCTTCCTTGCGTTCGACGGTGACGCCGGCGTAGTTCGCCACCTTCTGGCGGCTGCCGGTGAGCTGGTTGAACAGGGAGGTCTTGCCGCAGTTGGGGTTGCCGACCAGAGCCAGGCGTCGCAGAGGCTGGATCATGGCGTGACAGCCTGCACCCGGACACGTGCGGCTTCGCTGCGACGCAGGGCAAAGCGCGTGAAGCCGACCTGGACCAGCAGCGGATCGGCGCCGACCGGGCCGCTCGCGGTGATGCGCACGGTTTCACCCGGCACGAACCCCAGATCCGCGAGACGGCGCGCAATCGCGTCATCGGCAGAGAGGTGTTCGACCGTCTCGACGACGGCGGGGGTGAAGCTGGGAAGCTCGGAAAGGCGGACCACGGCGGGGCTCGGCAGGCTTGTTGAGAACGATTCTTAGTTTCGAGCCTGGGCGTCATTCTGTCAATTCAGCATGCTGGCTCTGACCGGGGGGTGCGGAGTAAAGTCTGCGCATCGTGAGCGGGAGGTGTGTCATGGCCAAGGGTCTGCGGTGGGTGCTGGGTGGTATTGCCGGGGTGTTTCTGCTGCTGGGTGCCGTGCTCGCCTATGTGGTCTTCGTGCTCGATCCCAACGACTACAAGGCCGAGCTGGCGCGTGTCGTGAAGGACAAGACCGACATGGAGCTGGCATTGACCGGTGATCTGGCCTGGACTCTGTATCCCGACATCGGCATCGCCCTGGGCAAGACCTCGCTTACCGACCCGGTGGCCGGGGAGCAGCTGCTCGCCGTCAACCAGGCCAGCGTGTCCGTGCAGCTCCTGCCGCTGCTCAGTCAGCAGGTGCGCATTGATGCCATCGCGCTGGATGGCGCCGCTGTGCGCTTTGTCCAGCATGCTGACGGCAGCACCAGCTGGGACAGGCTGCTTGAGAAGCTGAAGAGCCCCGACGAGGAAGAATCGCAGCAGGTGGCGCTGGAGATTGCCGATCTCGACGTGAAGAACACGCAGCTGACGCTGGTGGACGAGAAGGCGGGTGTCACGCGTCGCGTCGAGCAGATTGCCGTGCAGGCGCAGGACATCGACCCCAAGGATACCTTCCCGGTGGCCCTGCAGTTCCGCTTCAGCCAGAAGGATGCTGCCGGCAAGACCGTGAGCGCTGACAGCCGCCTGAGCAGCCAGGTCAACTTCAATGCCGAGACCAGCCTGCTGGCGCTCAGCGAGCTGACGCTGGACAGCGAGCTGGCGGGCACGCTGCTGCCGGCGCCGCTGACCCTGGCGCTGAAAGGGCAGTCGCTGACCGCCGACCTGAACACGCAGCAGCATGCGGCCAAGGGTCTGGTGATGGATGTTGCCTACCGTGATCCTGCGCTGACGGCGCCGGCGACGCTGCAGCTGAGCACGGATGTGCAGGCGGATCTGGCGGCGCAGCGCATCACGCTGCCCAAGCTGGCCGTGAAAGCCAGTTACCAGGACAAGGGCCGCCCGGCTCCGGTGACGGCTGATCTGTCCTCTGCCGTGTCGGCAGCGCTGGACAGCGGCGAGCTGCGCCTGAGCGGCCTGGTGCTCAACGCGATGGTCGCGGATGCGTCCCTGCCCAAGCCCATGCCCGTGTCACTGAAGGCAGGCATCCAGGCCAACTGGCTGAAGGGCTCGGTCGCACTGTCCGATCTGCTGCTGAAGGCGGCAGGTGTCAGCGTCAGCGGCACGCTGGGCGCCCAGCTGCCCGGCGTTGCCACGGGTGCGGCATCGCCCCTGCAGGGCATGCAGGCGCAGGGGCGACTGCAGGCGTCACCGTTCAATCCGCGTGACGTGATGAAAACACTTGGCATCACGGCTCCGGTGACGGCGGATGCCCGCGTGCTGTCGCGTGCCGGCTTCTCTGCCGACATCAGCGGCAGCGAGCACGAGTGGCTGGCCCGCAATCTGCGCCTGACCCTGGACGACAGCACCTTCACGGGCGAGGCCGGCGTGCGCGAGTTGCCCGCCGCACGTCTGCATGCGCGTCTCCAGGTCGACAACTTCAATGCCGATCGCTACCTGCCTCCGCCGTCCGCCAAAACAGCCGCAGCACCGTCCGCAAGCAAGGACAAGCCGGCTCGAAAGGCCGTCGAGGAGCTGATTCCGGTGGCGCTGCTGCGCGACCAGAATCTTGATGTCGCGCTGTCTGCCGGACGCCTGACCATCCTGACCTACCCCATCGACGGCTTCCGCCTGGCAGCCAGTGCCCGTGGCGGCGTGGTCCAGGTCAGCGAGCTGCGTGGCAGTATCTACAGCGGCAGCTTCAGCGTGCCGGCCACGGTCGATGTGCGTGGCGCGAAGCCGGTGATCACCATCCGGCCGGACATCCGCCAGATCGATCTCGGCCCCATCGCGACCGCGGCCCTGAACAAGGACACCTTCACCGGCCGCATGAACTTCAACGGCAGCGTGACCATGACCGGCAACGATGTCGACTCGTGGCTGCGCACGGCGCAAGGTCCGAACACGTTGCGGCTCAACGATGGCCTGATCAAGGGCGTCAACGTCACCGATGCCCTGTTCAATGCCCTGGGTCAGTACCAGGTGCTGCTGCCGGCGCTGACCGGGCGTGACGTCAACACCCTCAAGGGCAAGGTGCGTGACACCGAGATCGTCAGTTTTCTCGGCGAGACCAGCCTGAATCAGGGCGTGGTCAGCAACAACGCCATGAAGGCTGACCTCAAGGACGTCAAGGTAGGCGGCAGCGGCACCTACAACCTGTTCACCCAGGATGTCGACTACCGCTTCCAGCTGCGCCTGGATCAGCGCTTCTGGGGCGAGAAATACGCCAGGATGGCCAACTATGACATTCCCGTGCGCTGCAATGGCAACCTCAAGGCCAGCCTGGTCACCTTGTGCGCGCTGGATCGCCAGGGCATGCAGGGGCTTGCGGCGCAGATGGCACAGGGTCGACTCAATGAAGAGCTGGATCGCGGCAAGGACCGTCTCCAGGAAAAGCTTGGCGAGAAGCTTGATCCCCAGCAACAGGAAGCAGTGAAGCAGATCTTTGACTTGTTCAAGCGTTGAGTTTCCGGTCCGCGTCCTCGCCTGGTTCGACCAGTGGGGACGCAAGGACCTGCCCTGGCAGCAGAACGTCACCCCCTACCGGGTCTGGGTCTCGGAGATCATGCTCCAGCAGACCCAGGTCAGCACGGTGATTCCCTACTTCCTGCGTTTCATGGACAGCTTCCCGACCCTGGCCGATCTCGCCGAGGCTCCGCTGGAGGATGTCCTGCACCACTGGACCGGACTGGGCTACTACGCCCGTGCCCGCAACCTGCATGCGGCCGCGCAGCAGGCGGTGAGGGATCATGGCGGCGACCTGCCTGACACGGTCGAGATGCTGGAAGCCTTGCCGGGCATCGGCCGCTCCACGGCCGGTGCGATCGTCTCCCTGGGTTTCGGCCGTCGCGCCGTCATTCTGGACGGCAACGTCAAGCGCGTGCTGGCCAGGCATCAGGCACTGGCGGGTGATCCGGCGCGCAGCGAGGTGCTGCGCCGGTTCTGGCAGGTTGCCGAGGACTTCACGCCGGCAGCACGCGCCAACCACTACAACCAGGCCATGATGGACCTGGGTGCCACCCTGTGCACGCGCAGCCGGCCCGCCTGCGAACGCTGTCCGCTGGCGGCGAATTGCCAGGCGCTGGCGCAGGGCAATCCGGTGGCCTACCCGCAGAAGGTACGCCGTCAGGCCGCGCCAACGCGCAGCGCTCGCTGGCTGCTGCTGCATGATGGTGCCGGCCGGGTCTGGCTGCAGGAGCGGCCTCCCAGCGGTCTCTGGGGCGGTCTGTGGAGCTTTCCCGAGCTGTCCCTCGACGCGCCGGCACCGGAGGGTGTCGACCTGCCCGACTTCCTGCATGTGTTCTCGCATTTCCGCTTGCAGGTGCATCCCCGACTGGTGCGCGTGAGCCATCTGCCGGCATTGTCGGCGGTTAACGAGGCCAGCGGCCGCTGGGTTACACTGCGTTCCCTGCCGGCGCTGGGGTTTCCGGCGCCGGTGCAGCAGTTGCTGCATCGTCTGCCCGATCATCTGGAGTAGTTACATGACGCGTACCGTGTTCTGCCGCAAGCTCAAGCAGGAACTGGAAGGCATGGCCTTCGCCCCGTTTCCCGGCGAAAAGGGCCAGGTGCTGTTCAACACGGTCTCCAAGGAGGCCTGGCTGCAGTGGCTGCGTCACCAGACCATGCTGATCAACGAGAACCGCCTGAACGTGCTCGACCCGCAGGCGCGCGCCTTCCTGGACGAGCAGCTGGAGAAGTTCCTCAGTGGTGACGACTACGAGCGTCCCAAGGGCTGGGTACCGGAGAAGCCGGCATCATGAGCGCCACGACGGCTGTCGCCGAACGTCCGCGCGGTCCATCGTCGCTGGTCGAACTGGCCGCTTCCCACCCCATGGTGCATCCGGTCAAGGTCAGCTGGGGTGACATGGATGCCCTGGGTCACGTCAACAACGTGGTCTATTTCCAGTATCTCGAAGATACGCGCATCGGGGTGATGGAGACGCTGGGCATCTTTCCGCGCCTGTTCGAGGAGGGCATCGGCATGGTCATCGCCGATGCCTATTGCCGCTACAAGGCGCCGGTGATCTATCCCGACACCCTGCATATTGGCGTGCGCGCGGAAATCGACGAGCGCGAGCGCATCGTCTTCCACTACAGCCTGTTCAGCGAGGCGCAGCAGCGTGTCGCCGCCGAGGCCCGCACGCTCACGGTCTGCGTCAGCCCGCAGAGCGGACGCCCCGTGGCCATGCCGGACTGGTTCCGCCGGGAGCTGCTGAGACTGGTGCCGTAATCGCACCGCCGCCTGTCGGAGCAGAATCAGCTTCCGAATGCGCCGACGGGGGACCTGTTTATCGGCGGGCGATCACGCCCGACGAAAACAGTCCCCCGTCGGTGGCCACTGACACGGCGTCAGTGGCGGCAGGACGCGCTCAGTTGCGGCTGGCGCGCTTGCGGTCGTTCTCGGTCAGGTGCTTCTTGCGGATGCGGATCGACTGCGGCGTGACTTCGACCAGCTCGTCGTCCTCGATGAACTCCAGGGCCTGCTCCAGCGTGTAGCGGATGGCCGGGGTCAGCACGATGTTCTCGTCCGTGCCCGATGCGCGGATGTTGGTCAGCTGCTTGGCCTTGGTCGGGTTGACCACCATGTCGTCGCCGCGGGCGTTGATGCCGATGATCATGCCTTCGTAGACCTCGGTCTGCGGGCCGATGAAGAGACGGCCGCGCTCCTGCAGGTTGAACAGCGCGTAGCCCAGGGCAGTGCCCTGCACCATCGAGATCAGCACGCCGTTCTGGCGCTTGGCGACTTCACCCGACTTCACCGGACCGTAATGCGAGAAGCTCGAGGTCATGATGCCGGTGCCCGAGGTCATGGTCAGGAACTCGGAGCGGAAGCCGATCAGGCCGCGCGAGGGCACGGTGGCCTCGATGCGGATGCGGCCCTTGCCGTCGAGCACCATGTTGGTCATGTCGCCCTTGCGGTAGCCCATCTGCTCCATGACGCCGCCCTGGTGCTGTTCTTCCACGTCGAAGATGACGTTTTCGAACGGTTCGCACTTCTCGCCATCGACTTCCTTGAAGATCACTTCCGGACGCGACACGCCCATCTCGAAGCCTTCGCGGCGCATGTTCTCGATCAGCACCGAGAGGTGCAGCTCGCCACGGCCGGAAACCTTGAAGCGGTCAGGGCTGTCGGTCGGCTCGACGCGCAGCGCCACGTTGTGGATCAGTTCCTTCTCGAGACGATCCTTGATGTTGCGCGAGGTGACGTACTTGCCTTCCTTGCCGGCAAACGGGGAGTTGTTGACCTGGAAGGTCATGCTCACGGTCGGCTCGTCAACGGTCAGCAGCGGCAGGGCCTCGACGCAGGACGGGTCGCACAGGGTATCGGAGATGCCGAGGCCTTCCATGCCGGTGACGCAGACGATGTCGCCGGCTTCGGCTTCCTGCACTTCCACGCGGTTGAGGCCGTGGTAGCCCATGATCTGCAGGATGCGGCCGTTGCGCTTCTTGCCTTCGCTGTCGACGATGGTGACCTGGGTGTTGGTCTTGACCTTGCCGCGGGTGATGCGGCCGACGCCGATGACGCCGACGTAGCTGTTGTAGTCCAGCGAGGAGATCTGCATCTGGAACGGGCCGTCGCTGTCCACGGCCGGCGGGTTGACGCGGTCGATGATGGTCTGGAACAGCGCGGTCATGTCGGTGCCGAGCTTGTCGGCTTCGTAGCCGGAGATGCCGTTCAGGCCGGAGGCGTAGACCACCGGGAAGTCCAGCTGCTCGTCGGTGGCTCCGAGGTTGTCGAAAAGCTCGAAGACCTGGTCCATGACCCAGTGCGGACGCGCGCTCGGACGGTCGACCTTGTTCAGCACGACAATGGGCTTGAGGCCGCGGGCGAAGGCCTTCATGGTTACGAAGCGGGTCTGCGGCATCGGGCCGTCGACCGAGTCGACCAGCAGGCAGACGCAGTCGACCATGGACAGCACGCGCTCGACTTCGCCGCCGAAGTCGGCGTGGCCCGGGGTGTCGACGATGTTGATGCGGTATTCCTGGTTGTCACGCGGATCGGTCCAGCGGATGGCCGTGTTCTTCGCGAGAATGGTGATGCCGCGTTCCTTTTCCAGATCGTTGGAGTCCATCACGCGTTCGATTTCACCGGCGCGATCGCCCAGGGTGCCGGACTGTTGCAGCAGCTTGTCGACGAGGGTGGTCTTGCCATGGTCGACGTGGGCGATGATGGCGATGTTGCGGATTTGCTTGATGGACACGATAGGGTCTCGGCGCAGCGGTCAAAATTTGGGCGCAAAGTATACCCGAGACTGCGTGACAGGTCTTGTATTGCGTAGAAAACAAAAAGGCCGCTCTTTCGAGCGGCCTTTCTGGTGCAGCAGGTCAGTCAGGAATTACTTCTTGACGGTGACCTTCACTTCGCCAGCGGCAACAGCCATGGTGCGACGGTTCTGGGCGCGGCCTTCGACGGTCTTGTTGTCGGCGACCGGCTGGGCAGCACCGTAGCCCACCGAGCTGATGCGGTCAGCGGCAATGCCGTACTTGTCGGTCAGCACCTTGACCACGGCAGCAGCGCGCGATTCGCTGAGCTTCTGGTTGTAGTCAGCCGAACCACGGGAGTCGGTGTGGCCCTGGATCTCGACCTTGGCGGTCGGGTAATCGGTCATCAGCTTGGCGACTGCTTCGATGTCAGCGTCGTACTGGGACTTGATGGTCGACTTGTTGGTGTCGAACAGCACGCGGATTTCCTTGGACACGGTTTCGGTCAGGACCTTCGGGCAACCGTCGGCATCGACCACCAGGGTGCTCGGGGTGCCCGGGCACTTGTCGACACTGTTCAGGACGCCATCCTTGTCGTCATCGCCATCGGTGGCAGCCGGAGCAACCGGAGCCACGGCAGCGGCCTTGGAACCACCGAAGCCGACCAGAAGGCCGACCGAGGCGATGCCGTCGGTGTTACTTTCCTGCAGGTTCTGCACGGCACGAGCTTCGGCACGCAGAGCGATGTTGTCGGTCAGCTGAACGAAGGCACCCAGGGCGGCATTGGCGATGGTCTGTTCGATCCAGCCCTTGGAGTTGGTGACAGCACGATTGTCAGCGGTGTAGCGCTGCAGACCGCCACCGACCAGCACGTAGGGCTGGAGCATGCCGTCGGCATTGAAACGGTAGTAGGTGTCGAGGGTGGCGGTTTCGGCACGGACATTGACGCCGCTGGTGGTGGGATCATCATCCACTTCGGTGCGACCCTGACCGTAGCGCAGTTCCAGGCCGACGTTCGGGGTCACGCGGTAGCCCAGGGCCAGCGAGTAGGTCAGGTCATTGTCCAGTTCGATTCCGTCATCCAGACCAGCCGGGTTGGTGTTGGAGTCGTACCACTGGTAGCCGACCATCGGGCTGATGGTGATTTCAGCATTGGCGGCCATGGCGGCAGTGGCCAGCACGGTGGCAACGGCAAGGCGAGTCAGTTTCATAGTCTCAAGTCCTTCTTTTGATGAGTTGCTAATTGCTTTCCAAGCATGGAAACGGTGTCCAACACCGTTAGGCTGGAAGATAATCCCACATGCCGTAACAGTTTGTCACATCTGTGACACCAGAGATATCCCAGCCGAGACTTCCCCGATGAGCGACATTCTGCTGCGTTTTGACTTTGCCCAGAGCCCGGTACGTGGCGAGATCTGCCAGCTGCAAACACTCTGTCATGCCGTCACGGATCGGCACGATTATCCGCTGCCGGTTCGCACCCTGCTCGGGCAGGCGATGTCGGCGGTGGTGCTGATGGCAGCCATGCTCAAGCTCGAAGGCAGCCTGATCCTGCAGATCGAAGGTGACGGTCCTGTGAATCTGGTGATGGCGGAGTGCAACCATCGCGGCGAGGTGCGTGCCATGGCCAGTCATGGTGACGATCCGGTTCCGGACGACGGCTGGCTGGCGATGGTCGGGCAGGGGCGATTGCTGCTCACCATTGATCCGGAAGACGGACAGCGCTACCAGGGCATCGTGCCACTGGAGGGGGCGTCACTGGCCGAGGCGCTGGGGCACTACTTTGCCCAGTCCGAGCAGCTGCCCACGGAGTTCCACTTGTTTGCCGACGGCGAGCGCGCTGGCGGACTCATGCTGCAGGTATTGCCCGGACATGATCAGGGCGATGACGCGGATCTCTGGCCGCGGGTACGCAACTTGGCAGCCACGCTGTCCGCCAGTGAAATGCTGAGCCTGGACGCCGAGTCGGTGCTGTATCGCCTTTTCCATGAAGAGACGGTGCAGTTGCTGGCCGAGCAAGCACTGGCGTTTGTCTGCAGCTGCTCGCGAGCGCGCAGCGAGAACGCGTTGCGCGCCATTGCCGAAGACGAGCTGAAGCAGCTGCTCGACGAGCAGAGCGGCCTGATCGAGGTGCGTTGCCAGTTCTGTCTGCAGCGCTATCCGTTTGACCGCATCGACATAGAGCAGCTGCTGCGCCATGACGGCAGCCCCGGCAGCGACAGCCTGCAATGAGTGTGCTGGCGTCGCCGCTCAGCGATTGAAGAGGCGCCGGCTGGGAGCGGGCAGCCGTATGCTCACGACCAGTCCGCCCTCCGGATGGTTGTCGAGACTAAGGCGGCCATGATGCTGGCGCACGATGCGCGCAACGATCGCCAGGCCAAGACCGGAACCTTGGGTGGTGCGCGCCTCTTCACCGCGCCGGAACGGCTCCAGCAGTTCGTGTGCGCGTGACAGATCTATGCCGGGACCATGATCGCGACAGCTCAGCAGGACCTGACCGCTTTCCAGCGTCGTGCCCAGTTCGACAGGCCCGGCACCGTAGCGCATGGCATTCTGCAGCAGGTTGGCGAGCAGGCGCTTGAAGGCCACGCGCCGCAGTGACAGCCTGGGCAGATCCGTGGTGTTGCAGTGCACGTCCAGCATGCCGTGAAACTGGTGTGCGACTTCATGGATCAGGGCATTCAGGTCGATCAGCTCGCGCGGCTCTTCAGAACCGTCACGCATGAAGGCGATGAACTGGTCGAGGATGGCATCCATGTCGGCGATGTCGGCGACCAGGTCATCGGCCAGTGCCCTGTCCGAGGTCATCTCGGCCGCCAGCCGCATGCGTGTCAGCGGCGTGCGCAGGTCATGCGAGATGCCGGCCAGCATCAGGGTGCGCTCACGCTCGGTGGCTCGGATCTGGTCGGTCATGTGATTGAAGGCGCGGTTGACGGCGCGAATCTCGCTGGGCCCGCTGTATTCCTCGAGCTGGGTGCTGTGCAGGCCGCGTCCGACCCGGATGGCAGCCAGCTGCAGGCGCTTGAGCGGACGATTGAGCTGACGCGCCAGGATGACGATGGCGACCAGTGACAGCAGCGGCACGCCGAGCACCCAGCCTACGATGATGATCGGGCTGTATTGCTGGATGAAGCTGAGCTCCTCCACGACCCATGCAGGCTCGCGGGTCGGGGCCTTGATCCACAGGCGCGGCACCGGCTTGAATTCGAAGTAGACCGGCGTGGCCACCCCGAGCTCGTGCTCAAGCTGCTCCGCGAAGCGGTCGGTGAAGATTTCCGCGAACCATTTCGGACGTGTCTTGGGGAAGCGGCGCGGATCGCGAATGACCTCGAGGTTGCCGAAGGTGCGCAGATCGGCATCCACCTCGATGCCGGGTCGTTGCAGGCGCTCTGCCGTGCGCAGGATGTCCAGCTTGAGTGCCGAGCTGTGCGCATGCTGGCGGATCTCGGGCAGATGCAGGTTCTGCCAGAAGAAGGCGATGGACAGGAACTGGCTGACCAGCACCACGATGCCGATGACCAGCGTGGTGCGCATGACGCTGGAGCGTGGCTTCAGCCATTGCAGCACGCCGCGCTTGGGACCGCGCGCGGCCATGGTCATGGCGCTGTCGCCTCGTCGGGCACGAACACGTAGCCCACACCCCAGACAGTCTGGATGTAGCGTGCCTGGGACGGATTGGTCTCGATCAGGCGGCGCAGACGCGACACCTGAACGTCGATGGAGCGTTCCATGGCGCCCCATTCGCGGCCTCGCGCCAGCACCATGAGCTTGTCACGCGTCAGCGGCTCGCGCGGGTGCTGCACCAGTGCCTTGAGCACCGCGAATTCGCCGGAGGTTAGGTTGACGGACTCGCCATCACGAGTGAGTTGCCGAGTAGACAGATCCAGGGTCCAGGCACCGAACTGGATGATCTCGCTGACTTGCGCCGGTGCACCCGGCAGCTCGCGCGCCTGGCGGCGCAGCACGGCCTTCATGCGTGCCAGCAGCTCCTGCGGATTGAACGGCTTGGGCAGGTAGTCGTCGGCACCGGCTTCCAGCCCGGAGATGCGGTCACTGTCGGCGCCACGTGCGGTGAGCATGATGATGGGGGTGTTGTTGCCGCTGCCGCGCAGGCGGCGGCAGATGGCCAGGCCATCCTCGCCGGGCAGCATGAAGTCGAGCACGATCAGGGCGAAGATCTCGCGCGCCAGCAGGCGGTCCATCTGCACGGCATCAGCGACGGTGCGCACGCTGTAGCCCTGCTCTTCCAGGTAGCGTTGCAGCAGATTGCGCAGACGCACGTCGTCGTCGACCACCAGCACCTTCTGCTGTTCCGAGGCGGCACCAGGCTCCATCTCTCCCCCTGAATTCCGGACGTGCCGGCAGTGTAGCAGCTGTTGACGGATTGAATATGGCAGAATCCGGCCGCATGTCAGTACGACGGTTGTCGTGCGTTTTCCCGGTTTTACGTGAGTTGAATCTCCATGGCCAATCTCGCCACGCAAATCGCCCTCGAGCTGGGCGTCCGCCCGGAACAGGTGGAAGCCACCATCGCCCTGCTCGATGGCGGCGCCACCGTGCCCTTCATCGCGCGTTACCGCAAGGAGGTCACCGGGGCACTGGACGACACCCAGCTGCGTACGCTGGAGGAGCGACTGCTTTACTTGCGTGAGCTCAACGAGCGTCGCGAGACCATCATCAAGAGCATCAGCGAGCAGGGCAAGATGACGCCGGTGCTGCTGGCGCAGCTGCAGGCTGCCGATGCCAAGGCGCGTCTCGAGGATCTCTACCTGCCCTACAAGCCCAAGCGCGTGACCAAGGGCCAGCAGGCCATTGCCGCCGGCCTGCTCCCGCTCGCCGACGCCCTGCTGCAGAACCCGCTGCTCAGTCCCGAGCAGGAGGCAGAGGCGTATCTGGTCCCGGTGGCTGCCGAGGGCGGCGTGGCCTATCCCGATGTGAAGAGCGTGCTCGAGGGCGCGCGCCACATTCTCATGGAGCGCTTTGCCGAGCAGGCCGATCTGCTGGCCACGATACGGGAGTATCTGCGTGAGCGCGCCCACCTGAGCGCGCGTCTGGTGACCGGTCAGGAGCAGGCGGGTGCCAAGTTCCGCGACTATTTCGAGCATGACGAAAAGCTCGCCACCACCCCGTCGCATCGTGCCCTGGCCATGTTTCGCGGGCGCAACGAAGGCGTGCTGTCACTCAGCCTGATCCTGCCCGATGCCGAGGCCGGCAGTCATCCGGCCGAGGCGCTGATTGCCAGCCATGCCGGCATCCAGGATCTCGGGCGCCCGGCCGATGCCTGGCTGCGTGAAGTGGTGCGCTGGACCTGGCGCGTGAAGCTGTTGACGCATCTGGAAACCGAGCTGCTGGGTGATCTGCGCAGTCGCGCCGAGGAAGAGGCCATCCGCGTGTTCGCGCGCAATCTCAAGGATCTGCTGATGGCTGCGCCGGCCGGCTTGCGCCCGACCCTGGGGCTGGATCCCGGTCTGCGTACCGGCGTCAAGGTGGCCGTCGTCGATGGCACCGGCAAGCTGGTTGCCAACACCACCATCTTCCCGCACGAGCCGCGCAAGGACTGGGATGGCTCGCTGCACACGCTGGCGAAGCTGTGCCAGCAGCATGGCGTCGAGCTCATCGCCATCGGCAACGGCACCGCCTCGCGCGAAACCGACAAGCTCGCCGGCGAGCTGATGAAAAAGCATCCCGAGCTGAAGCTGACCAAGATCGTGGTCAGCGAGGCTGGTGCCTCGGTATATTCGGCGTCCGAGCTGGCTGCCCGCGAATTCCCGGATCTTGACGTCACCTTCCGAGGTGCCGTGTCGATTGCTCGCCGCCTGCAGGATCCGCTGGCCGAGCTGGTCAAGATCGAGCCCAAGGCCATCGGCGTCGGCCAGTACCAGCACGATGTCAACCAGATCCGTCTCGCGCGCATGCTCGACGCCGTGGTCGAGGACTGCGTCAACGCCGTCGGTGTCGACGTCAACACGGCATCAGCCGCGCTGCTCGCGCGCATTGCCGGTCTCAACGGCACCATCGCGCAGAACATCGTCAGCTTCCGTGATCAGCACGGTGTCTTTGCCAGTCGCGAGGCGCTGAAGCAGGTGCCTCGTCTGGGCGAGCGCACCTTCGAGCAGGCAGCGGGCTTCCTGCGCATCAACGGCGGCAGCAATCCGCTGGATGCCTCGGCCGTGCACCCCGAGGCCTATCCGCTGGTCGAACGCCTGCTTGTCGACAGCGGCCGCACCGTGGCCGGCGTCATGGGCGACAGCCGCTTCCTGCGCGCGGTCAATGCCGAGCGCTATGTCGATGAGCGTTTCGGACTGATCACCGTCAATGACATCCTGCGCGAGCTCGACAAGCCGGGTCGCGACCCGCGTCCCGAGTTCAAGGCAGCGGTCTTTGACGACAGCGTGACTGAGATCAAGGATCTGGTGCCCGGCATGATTCTCGAGGGCGTGGTCACCAACGTCACCGCGTTTGGCGCCTTCGTCGACATCGGTGTGCACCAGGACGGGCTGGTGCACATTTCCGTGCTCTCCGATCGTTTCATCAAGGATGCCCACGAAGCGGTCAAGGCCGGAGACATCGTCAAGGTCAAGGTCATCGAGGTGGACGTGCCGCGCAAGCGCATTGCGCTGTCCTGCCGTCTTGCCGACACCCCGGCAGACAGCCGTCGCGATGGCGGTCGTGACGCGGGCGCGGCGCGTGACGGGCGTGCGCGTCAGCCGGCCGCCAGCCAGTCCGCGCGCAACCCGCGCCCGGCAGCTGCACCGGCGCCGGCGCGCTCTGGTACGCTGGGTGACCTGTTGCGCAAGGCGGGAGTCTCGTCATGAACACCGGATGGCCGTTACCGGCAGGAGCGCGGCATGCACGCTGAACTGGCACGGGCACTGGCCTGGCTGGGCGAGGATCCGACCTGCCTGCAGGGCATGCGTCGCGGTCTCGAGAAGGAGGCTCTGCGCGTGCAGGAGGATGGCTGGCTGTCGCAGCTGCCGCATCCGGCGGCGCTGGGCTCCACCCTGACCCATCCGCACATCACCACCGACTACTCCGAAGCCCTGATCGAGCTGATCACGCCGCCCTGCGACAGCATTGCCGGCGCCCTGGGCTGGCTCGATGACCTGCATCGCTACGTCTATGCCCACATCGGCAGCGAGCGTCTCTGGGTCAATTCCATGCCCTGCAAGCTGGGTCCGGACCAGAACATTCCGCTGGCCCAGTACGGCACGTCGAACATCGGGCGCATGAAGACGCTGTACCGGCACGGACTCGGCCTGCGCTACGGTCGCCGCATGCAGACCATCGCCGGCATTCATTACAACCTGTCCTTCCCGGAGCCGTTCTGGCGCGCCTGGCAGGAGCAGGTCGGCGATGCGGGTCCGCTGTCGGTGTTCATCTCGGAGCGCAGCATGGGTCTGGTTCGCAACTTCCAGCGTAACAGCTGGCTGCTGCTGTTCCTGCTCGGTGCCAGCCCTGCCGTCTGCGGCAGCTTCCTGGAGGGGCGCGAGCACGGATTGCAGCGCCTGCCCTCGGGCACGCTGTACATGCCGGATGCCACCTCGCTGCGCATGAGCTCGCTGGGCTACCAGAACGATGCACAGTCCGATCTCAAGGTGTCCTGCAACACGCTGGATGAGTACGTCACTGATCTGGATCGCGCCATACGAACCCCCTTCGCCCCGTATGAGGCCATCGGTGTGAAGCGTGACGGTGTCTATCAGCAGATCAATGCCAACATCCTGCAGATCGAGAACGAGTACTACGGCCTGATTCGACCCAAGCGCACCACGCGCCCGCAGGAGAGGCCGACACAGGCCCTGCGTCGCCGTGGCGTCGAGTATGTCGAGCTGCGCTGCGTGGATCTGGATCCGTTCGAACCGCTGGGCATCAGTCGCGACAGCGCGCACTTCCTCGAAGTGTTTGCCCTGCACTGCCTGCTCAGTGACTCGCCGGCCTTCGACGAGGTCGAGGTGGCGCGTCTGCCGCGCAACCAGCAGGCCATGGTCAATGCCGGTCGTGACCCCGGCCTGGCGCTGGAGACCGCTGACGGTCCGCAGGCGTTCCGTGATCTGGCGGCACGCCTCATGGCCGAACTGCTGCCGGTGGCCGAGCTGCTTGATGCCGTGCATGTCACCCAGGCCTACAGCAGCGCGCTGGCCTTGCAGATCCAGAAGCTGCAGAAGCCGGAAATGACAGGCTCCGCCATGGTGCTGCGCAGCCTGCGTGACTATCGCGGCTGCTTCTTCGAGTTTGCCCAGTCCTGTGCCGATCGTACACGTGCGGCCTTCCTTGAGCGTCCCTTGCCGGACGTGCGTCATGACCAGCTCATGGACATGGCGCGTCAGTCCCTGCGCGATCAGCAACGTCTCGAAGCCGAGCCGCAGGAGCCCTTTGCGCAGTTTCTTGCGGACTATTTCCGGCCATGAGGCCGATGGAGCAGGTCATGCGGTTGCCCATGTTGTCCTCGCGTCAGGTCTTTGCCGCGATTGCGCTTGCCTCGGCCTTCGCCATGGCCTTCGCACTCTATCTGCAGCATGGTCTCGGCCTGGAGCCGTGTCCGCTGTGCGTGTTCCAGCGTGTTGCCATGATCTCGACAGGTGTCATCGCGGCGCTGGCGGCGCTGCACAATCCGTCTGCGACAGGGCGTCGCATCTATGCGCTGGGCCTGGTGCTGGCCTCCCTCGCCGGTGTGGTGGTGGCGGGTCGGCATGTCTGGCTGCAGCATCTGCCCGCTGACCAGGTGCCATCCTGCGGACCGGGTCTGGATTACTGGCTGGATGCCCTGCCGTTGCGTGACGTGATGGTGCAGGTCTTCCAGGGTTCCGGCGAGTGCGCCGTGGTGGATGCCGCCTGGCTGGGCATCAGCCTGCCAGGCTGGACCCTGGTCACCTTCAGCGGGCTGCTGCTGGTGTCGTTCTGGCAGATGCTCAGAATGCGTGCCTGAGCCGCTGCCGACATCGCGCGCTGCACGACCCGCGCGTGGATCAGCGCTAAAGAAAAGGGGGATGCCATGCATCCCCCTTTTCATGTCGCCAGTCCGGCTTACTTCTTGCGGGACTTCTTGGCAGCCGGAGCCTTGCCTTTCTCGATGCCGAGCAGCTCGACCTTGAACTTCAGCGGAGCGTTCGGCGGAATCGGACCGGCGCCAGCTTCGCCATAGCCCAGCTCGGAAGGCAGGAACAGCTCGAAGGTGGAGCCCACCGGCATCAGCTGCAGGCCCTCAGTCCAGCCTTCCAGCACCTGGTCAAGCTGGAACACGGCCGGCTCGCCACGGTTGTAGGAGCTGTCGAATACCGAGCCATCCAGAAAGGTTCCCTCGTAGTGAACCTTGACAGTGTCGGTGACCTTGGGCTTGGCGCCGGTGCCGCGTGTCAATTCGCGATACTGCAGGCCGGATGCCGTGGTCGTGATGCCTTCCGCCTTGGCGTTGCGGGCGAAGAACTCGGCGCCCAGCTGGGCGTTCTCCTTGGCAGCCTTCGCCATGTCGGCCTGCATCTGGGCCAGACGCTGTTCCTTGTAGCGGTTGATGGCGGTGGTGCGCTCCGGTGCGCTGAGCAGACTTTCCTTGAGTGCCAGGGCATCACGGAAGCCGCGCACGAAGGTTTCCACGTCGAGGTCGGGAATCTGCTCCGCACTGCCCTGACCATTCATGTAGCCGATGCTGTAGGCGAACTGTTCGCGATCGGTTACCGGCTTCTTGCCGGCATTGGGGGCCAGTGCCGGCTTCTCGACGGCGGCGGCAGGTGCCTCGGCGGCGATGGCCTGGGTTGAAAGAAGGCTGGCGCTGGCGAGAGCAACCGTAAGGGCGAGACGACGCATGAAATTCCCCGGCAAGTGGTGTGCAAAACGATCCGAGCATAAAGGGATTTTGATGACGGGTGCCACCCTTGTCTGCCGAGTGGATGACAACCGATAAAATGCCTGAAAAACACGCCTTGATTTGCTCGCTTTTTTGTAAGTCGTCGATTATGTTGAGCTTGGCTACAACTTTGAGAGGAAAATCTCCATGCCCGCTGCAAAGAAGAAAGCAACGCCCGTCAAGGCCAAGGCTGCTGAAGCAGCGAGTGCCGCCGAGATCAAGATGAACAAGCTCAAGTCCGATGTCGAGAAGCAGGCTGCCAAGCTGCGCGAGCAGATCCAGAAGGTGGTTGACAAGGCCCAGCAGGAAGCCGAGCAGTACCTCGAGGCAGCCCGCAAGCTGGTGGATCGTGCCGAGGCCAGCTACAAGGAAGTCCAGGTCAAGTTCGAGCAGCAGGTGCAGAAGGCTGCGGGCGACAAGGAGCTGGTCAAGCACATCAAGGATCGCGCACGTCAGGCCCAGGTCGAAGCCAAGGCTGCCGTGACCGCGTGCAAGAAGGACTACGAACAGGCCCGCAAGGCTATTGCGACGCTGCAGCAGAAGAGCGAACTCAAGGCCTATGTGCAGGCCAAGCTCAAGGGTGAACAGCCTGCTGCCAAGCGTGCTGCCGCCAAGCCGGCTGCTGCGAAGCCCGCCGCTGCCAAACCGGCTGCTGCCGCGAAGCCCGCTGCCGCTAAGCCGGCCGCTGCCGCGAAGCCCGCCGCTGCCAAACCGGCTGCTGCCGCGAAGCCCGCTGCCGCTAAGCCCGCTGCTGCGAAGCCGGCCGCTGCCAAACCGGCTGCTGCCGCCAAGCCCGCTGCTGCCAAGCCAGCCGCTGCCGCCAAGCCGGTTGCCAAGGCAACAGCCAAGCCGACCGCCAAGCCCACGGCCAAGCCGACCGCCAAACCTGCTGCCAAGCCGGCCGCTAAGCCGGCCGCTGCCAAGCCGGCTGCTGCCACGCCTGCCGCTGCACCGGCTGCAGAAGTACCGGCTGCCACGCCCAGCGCATCCTGATCCGCGTTAGGGTAGAATGCGTCACCAACAACGGGCCGAAAGGCCCGTTGTTCTTTCTGCCATTTCAATCCGATAGCGGCCCGAGCCGAGAGCGTCATGATCGTTGCTGAAGCGTTGAGCCTGTTGCGTGGTGGTCGTCCTCTGTTCGAGCGTGCCAGTTTCATGATCCACCCTGGCTGGCATGTCGGCCTCACCGGCAACAACGGCTGCGGCAAGAGCTCGCTGTTTGCCTTGCTGCGTCGGGAGCTCCAGGCGGATGCCGGCAACCTCAGCCGTCCCGGTGTCTGGACGGTGGCGCACATGGCGCAGGAAGTCGAGGCGCTGGATCAGCCAGCCATCGAGTACGTGCTCGATGGCGATGCCGAATGGCGCAGCCTGGATCAGCAGCTTCAGCATCTCGATACCCTGGATGGCCATGTCATGGGTGAGCTGTTTGCCCGTTACGAGGCCATCGACGGCTATACCGCGCGTTCACGTGCGGCGCAGATGCTGGCCGGCCTGGGCTTTGCCGAGGCCGACCAGTCGCGTCCGGTGGCCGAGTTCTCGGGCGGCTGGCGCATGCGCATCAACCTGGCGCAGACGCTGATGTGCCGCTCCGACCTGCTGCTGCTTGACGAGCCCACCAACCACCTCGATCTCGACGCCATCCTGTGGCTGGAGGACTGGTTGCGCGCCTATCCCGGCACGCTGCTGGTGGTGTCGCATGACCGGGACTTTCTCGATGCGGTGGTGGAGCATGTCCTGCACATCGAGCGCGGTGAGCTGACCCATTACCGGGGCAACTACTCCTCTTTCGAGCGTACCCGTGCCGAGCGTCTGGCCCAGCAGCAGCAGGTGTTCGAGAAGCAGCAGGCCCAGGTTGCCCACCTGACGGCCTTCGTCGAGCGCTTCCGCGCCAAGGCCACCAAGGCCCGGCAGGCCCAGAGCCGCCTCAAGGCACTCGAGCGCATGACGCTGACGGCGCCCGCGCAGGCTGATTCGGGTCTGGAGATTCGCTTCCGCGCTCCGGATCGCCTGGTCAGCCCGCTGATGCGGCTTGATGACGCCTGCATCGGCTATGACCGGACACCCTGGCTGCGCGGCGTGTCACTGGGTCTGTACCCGGGCGCACGCATGGCCCTGCTGGGGCCGAATGGTGCCGGCAAGTCCACCCTGGTCAAGGCGCTGGTGGGCGAGCTGCCGCTGTTGCAGGGCACCCGCCTGATCAGCGAGCACACGCGCATCGGCTATTTCGCCCAGCATCAGGTCGATCATCTCGATGTCGAGGCAACGCCGTTGCTGATGCTGCAGCGCCTGAGCCCGAAGACCGACGAGCTCACGCTGCGCAGCTTTCTGGGCGGCTTCGGTTTCGGCGGTGATCGTGTCACGGCCCGCATCGCTCCCTTTTCAGGCGGCGAGAAGGCACGGCTGGCGCTGGCACTGATCGTCTGGCAGAAGCCCAATGTGCTGCTGCTCGACGAGCCCACCAACCACCTCGACCTCGCGCTGCGTCATGCCTTGCTGGTTGCCGTGCAGGCCTTCGAGGGCGCTGTCGTGCTGGTATCCCACGATCGCCACATGGTGTCCGTGGTGTGTGACGAGTTGCTGCTGGTCAGCGACGGCCGTGTCGAGCGTTTCGATGGCGATCTTGACGACTACGCGGTGTGGTTGCGCCAATGGCGCGCGAAGAAGGCACGCGAGGCGGTGACCGTGGCAGGTCAGGAAGCCGTGCGCCAGGAGGCAGCCCGTGAGCTGCAGCCGGCGCCAGCGCCGGTTGCGGAGCCGCAGGTCGTCGTGCGCAAGGTGGTGCGTTCGGCGGATGTGCGGGCGGCGCAGTCGGCACTTGCCAAGGCCGAGAGCCGGCTGCAGGCGTTGCAGGAGGCGCTGGCAGGCATCACTGCCACGCTGGCTGATACCGGGATTTACGGTGCCGGTCAGCAGCAGGCGCTGCGTGAGACACTGGCCGAGCAGGCACGCCTGGTTGCGGCTGTGGCCGAGTGCGAGAGCGAGTGGCTGGCGCTGACCGAGCAGCTGGAGTCGCTGCAGGCCTGAGCCGTGGCGGTCAGTAGTAGAACACGGCATTGCCGGTGGCGATCAGCTCGTCATCCTGGTTGCGCAGCTCCATCTGCGTGGCGACGATCTTGCTGCCGGCGCGCACGACCCGGCCGATGGCCACGAAGCGCTCACCGCGTCCCGGCTTGAGGAAGTCCACGCGCAGATCGATGGTGCCAAGCTGGCTCAGGCGCTTGAGTTTCTCGCTGCCCGGCTGGCCCCGCAGCCGTGCATAGATGGCGGTGACGGCGGCGCAGCCGGCGACATTGTCGAGGATCGCGGCAATGGCACCGCCATGCAGCACCTGCTTGAAGACATTGCCGACCAGGAAGGGCTGCATCGCCAGCTCGGCACGTACCTGGCGGTCATCGACCTCGGTCAGGCGTGCGCCCAGATGCGCCATGAAGGGTGTCTGGTTGAAGCTGTCCAGCAGTTGCTGACGCAGTCGCTCGATGCGCTCGCGCTGTTCCGGCGTCAGTTCGGCCAGCGTATCCGCTGTGTCCTGCGGGGTGACGGTCATGTCGCGAGAACTCCTTGCGATGGTCCTGCTGGAGCAGGTCCGAGATGGGCAGAATCAATGCCTTACGTTAAGCTAAAAGCCTAACGGTTTCGAGGTCATCATGGTCCAGCCCACCCTGTCCCGCGCTCCCTATCCTGCCACCCGCCTGCGTCGCCTGCGTGCCCGCGACTGGTCGCGCCGGCTGGTTCGTGAGCATGCCCTGACGGTTGACGATCTGATCTATCCGGTATTCGTGCTCGAGGGCGAGAACCGTCGCGAAGCGGTCGCGTCGATGCCTGGTGTCGAGCGTCTGTCCATCGACCTGCTGGTTGAAGCGGCAGCGGAGTGGGTGGCGCTGGGCATTCCCGCGCTGGCCCTGTTTCCGGTCACGCCGTCCGAGGTCAAGTCGCTGCATGCCGAGGAGGCCTGGAATCCGGACGGTCTGGCACAGCGTGCCACCCGCGCCCTGAAGGCCGCCTATCCCGATCTCGGCATCATCACCGACGTCGCGCTGGATCCGTTCACCACCCATGGCCAGGATGGCATCATCGATGCCGACGGCTACGTGCTCAACGACGTCACCGTGGAGGCGCTGGTGCGCCAGGCGCTGTCGCATGCCGAGGCAGGTGCCGATGTGGTGGCTCCGTCCGACATGATGGACGGCCGCATCGGCGCCATCCGTGCCGCGCTCGAGGACGAGGGCCACGTCAACGTCAGCATCCTGTCCTATGCCGCCAAGTACGCGTCCAGCTACTACGGCCCGTTCCGTGACGCGGTCGGATCGGCGGGTAACCTCAAGGGCGGCAGCAAGAGCAGCTACCAGATGGATCCTGCCAACGGCGGCGAAGCCTTGCACGAGGTGGCGCTGGATCTGGCCGAGGGTGCCGACATGGTCATGGTGAAGCCGGGCATGCCCTATCTGGACGTGGTGAAGGCGGTCAAGGATCAGTTCCAGGTGCCGACCTTCGCCTATCAGGTCAGCGGCGAGTACGCCATGCATGTGGCCGCCTTCCAGAATGGCTGGCTCAAGCGCGAGGCGGTGATCCTGGAGTCGCTGCTGGCCTTCAAGCGTGCCGGCGCCGATGGCATCCTGACCTATTTCGCCCCGGAAGCCGCGCGTCTGCTGCAGCGTGGCTGAGAATGCGGCGCCGCCGTCATGCGCCTGTCACACACCCACGCTGCAATAGCCCATTTGCTGCCGAGAGCCCGAACATGACCGCTGCCGAGCGCCCGCTGTCGCTGGACAACCCGGCCTACTACCTGAACCGGGAACTCAGCATTCTCGATTTCAACCTGCGCGTGCTGGAGCAGGCGGTGGACCCGTCGCATCCGCTCATCGAGCGGCTGAACTTCCTGCTCATCTTCTCGCGCAATCTCGACGAGTTCTTCGAGATCCGGGTTGCCGGCCTCCTGCAGCAGCTGTCGCTGGGCGACATCGGCAGCGGACCGGATGGCCAGCTGCCCAAGGACATCCTGCGCCAGATTTCCGAACGCTGCCATGCCGCCGTCGAGCGCCAGTACCGCATCCTCAACGAGGACCTGCTGCCGGCACTGGCCGAGGAGAACATCCGTTTCATCCGGCGTCATGACTGGAGCGAGGGACAGCGCGTCTGGGTGCGTCAGTACTTCAAGGAGCAGGTGCTGCCGGTGCTGACGCCGATCGGGCTGGATCCGGCGCACCCGTTCCCGCGCCTGGTCAACAAGTCGCTGAACTTCATCGTCTCGCTGGATGGCAAGGACGCCTTCGGGCGACAGATGTCGCTGGCGGTGGTGCCGGCGCCGCGTTCGCTGCCACGCGTGGTGCGCTTCCCGGACGAGCTCAGCGATGGCGGCGATCAGCACGTGATGCTGTCATCCATCATCCACGAGCATGTCTCCGACCTGTTCCCCGGCATGACCGCGAACGGCTGCTACCAGTTCCGCGTCACCCGCAATGCCGACCTCATCGTCGACGAGGATGCCGAGGACCTGGCTTCGGCGCTGAAGGGCGAGCTGCTGCACCGGCGCTTTGGTGCCGCCGTGCGACTGGAGGTGGCCGACAACTGCCCGCGCCACATCATCGAGTACCTGCTGCGCAAGTTCAATCTGGGTGACGAGGCGCTGTACCAGGTCAACGGCCCGGTGAATCTGGCGCGTCTGCTGTCCAACTTCGACCGGCCGCGTCTGCGTTTCACGCCGTTCCGTCCGAAGCTGCCGGCGATTTTCCAGCAGACCGACGACATCTTCGAGGCCATACAGAGCCAGGACATCCTGCTGCATCACCCGTTCGAGTCATTCGCCCCGGTGGTGGACCTGCTGCGCCAGGCTGCGCGAGATCCGCAGGTGCTGGCCATCAAGCAGACGCTGTATCGCTCCGGTGCGGATTCCGAGATCGTCAATGCGCTCGCCGACGCGGCGCGCAATGGCAAGGAAGTCACGGTAGTGATCGAGCTGCGTGCCCGCTTCGACGAGGAATCCAACATCGAAGTGGCGAACAAGCTGCAGCAGGCTGGCGCCATCGTGGTCTACGGCATCGTCGGCTACAAGACGCATGCCAAGATGATCCTGGTGGTGCGCCGCGAGGGGCGCAAGCTGGCGCGCTACGTGCACCTGGGCACTGGCAACTACCATGCCGGCAATGCCCGCCTGTACACCGACTACGGCCTGCTCACCGCGCGTCCGGAGATCTGCGAGGACGTGCACAAGATCTTCCAGGAGCTCACCGGCATGGGGCGCGTGGTGCGTCTCAAGCAGCTGCTGCATGCGCCGTTCACGCTGCACCCGCAGCTGCTGCTGATGATCGACCAGGAGATCCGCAATCACCAGGCCGGTCTGCCGGCGCGCATCATCGTCAAGGTCAACGCACTCACCGAGCGTCAGCTCATGCAGGCGCTGATCCGGGCCTCGCAGGCGGGCGTGCGCATCGACCTGATCATCCGCTCGGTGTGCTGTCTGCGTCCTGGCATTCCCGGCGTGACCGAAAACATCACGGTACGTTCCATCGTCGGGCGCTTCCTCGAGCACACCCGCGTGTTCTATTTCGAGAATGGCGGCGATGCGCGCGTGTTCTGCTCCAGTGCCGACTGGATGGATCGCAATCTGTTCCAGCGTGTCGAGACCTGCTTCCCGGTCACCGACCCGGTCTTGCGCAAGCGCATCATCGAGCAGGGACTGGAGATCTACCTGAAGGACAACACCCGGGCCTGGCAGCTTGCCGCCGACGGCAGCTGGACACGTGCACAGCCCGGCAATCGCAAGCCCTGCAGTGCCCAGGAGCAGCTGCTGGTGCAGCTGACCTGAGGCACGATCCTGCCGGATCGGTCAGCTGAACTGCAGTGACAGATCCAGGTTGGCCAGCAGGGCCTGCTCGTTTTCCAGATCGGCACGGGTCAGCGGGTGCTGATCAAGCCAGCCGCGCGGAAAGCGCAGACTGAACTGCTTGCCATTGGTGTCCAGCTGCAGGCGCGGCAGCGGTTCGCGGCTGCGGCTGTGATGCAGCAGCACAGCAAGACGCAACAGCAGGCAGAGCCTGAACAGGGGCAGTCCGCCGGCATTCATCAGCTGCTCGTACATTTCCGGGCGCAGGCGGCGACGGTGACCCGCCACCAGGCAGGCCAGCGCTTCCTGCTCGGGCTGGCTGAAGCCTGGCAAGTCGGAGTGCATCAGCAGATAGGCCCCGTGCTTGTGATGACTGCCATGCGAGATCGCACGTCCGATCTCGTGCAGGGCCGCCGCACGCTCAAGCAGCGCCAGATGCTCCTCGCGCAGCGCCAGCACCTGCTCGCTCTGTTCGAACAGGGCCTGTGCCGTGGTGGCCACGCGCTGGCCGAAGTCGACATCAATGCTGTACCGCTTCTGCAGGGCATCGACGGTATGGCTGCGGATATCGCCGGAGCGGTAGCGTCCGACCAGGTCATGCAGCACGCCTTCGCGCAGGGCACCGTCGGAATAGTCCAGCTCGTCCAGGCCCAGTGACTCGAAGATGGCGCAGACCAGGGCAATGCCGGCCGGCATCAGCAAGCGTCGATCGTCCTTCAGTCCGGGGATGCTGATGTCACGCACGTCCTTGTGCTGCAGCAGCAGGTCACGCAGGCGACGCATGCTGTCCGCGGTGATGCGTCCCTCTGTCGAGGCCCAGCCCAGCTGCTGCACGACATGGCGCACGGCCTTGATGGTTCCGGACGAGCCCACGGCGCTGTCCCAGCCTGTCTGCCGGTAGTCGGCGGCAATCGCGGCCAGTTCCTGCTGAGCGGCCGTCATGGCGCGGGCAAATGCCTTGCTGCTGATCTGGCCATCGGGAAAGTGGCGTTGCGTGTAGCTGACACAGCCCATGTGCAGCGACTCGGTGAGCAAGGGCTGGTGCTGCTCGCCGATGATGAACTCGGTGGAGCCGCCACCAATGTCGATGACCAAGCGCTTGCCATCCCCTGCCAGGGTCTGCGAGACGCCGATGTAGATCAGGCGTGCCTCTTCCCGGCCGGCGATGATTTCTATCGGGTGGTTGAGCACGGCTTCGGCACGGCGCACGAAGTCCTTGGCATTGCGCGCCACGCGCAGGGCATTGGTCGCGACGATGCGCAACCGGCGCGGTTCCACACCGGCAAGTTGCTGGCCAAAGCGGCCCAGGCAGGCCAGGCCGCGTTGCATGGCGGCTTCACTGAGGTTGTCGTCGGCATCCAGGCCGGCTGCCAGCTGCACCTTCTCGGACTGGCTGTCAGTCAGGCGAATGACGCCATGATCGAGCCGGGCGATGGCAAGGTGAAAGCTGTTGGAGCCCAGATCGACCGCTGCAAGCAGGCCGTCATTCAGGGGCAGGGATCGGTTCATGGCATCGCCTTCCGCATCCGCGTGCGGTTCATGCAGGTGTTTTCCGGAGTGTAACCGATGCCTCAGGTCTCGCGCTGACCAGTATCCATTTGCCGACAGGGTGGTATGATGCCGACATTGTTTTTACGCCCGGAGTGTCGCAAATGAGCAGTGAGCTGATCGTCAACACCACTGATGCCAACTTTGAAGCCGATGTCCTCAAGGCCGATGGCCCCGTGCTGGTTGACTACTGGGCACCGTGGTGCGGTCCCTGCAAGATGATTGCGCCCGTGCTGGACGAGATTGCTGCCGACTACCAGGGCCGTCTCAAGATCGTCAAGGTCAACGTCGATGACAACGGCGCCACGGCAGCCAAGTTTGGCGTGCGCGGCATCCCGACACTGAGCCTGTTCAAGAACGGTGCCGTGGCCGCAACCAAGGTCGGCGCCCTGTCCAAGTCGCAGTTGACAGCTTTCATCGACTCCTCTATATAAGTTCTTCAGGTGGCGCCAGACAGGCGCCACCTGCCTCGTTGCCTGGCGCAACCCTGCTGCTGACCGTTCCCCCTGTTCCTCCCGTGTCCCTGGCCATCGTCGCCTGTCACGACCGAGGTCGCTTGCCGAACGACACCGCCTGCCCCGGGCATCAGCGCAAGATGCGTCACCCATTTCCCTCAGTTGAATTCACGGTATGAACCTCACCGAACTCAAAAGAATGCCGATTGGCGAACTCATCAAGATCGCTGACACCATGGGCCTCGAAAGCATGGCCCGCAACCGCAAGCAGGACATCATCTTCGCCATCCTCAAGACCCACGCCAAGAACGGCGAGGAGATCTACGGTGACGGCGTGCTTGAAATCCTGTCAGACGGCTTCGGCTTTCTCCGTTCTTCGGAAGGTTCCTACCTCGCGGGTCCGGACGACATCTACGTCAGTCCGTCGCAGATCCGCCGCTTCAACCTGCGTACCGGTGACACCATCACCGGCACCATCCGGCCTCCCAAGGAGTCGGAGCGCTACTTCGCGCTGCTCAAGGTCAATCAGATCAACCTGGACACCCCCGAGAGCGCACGCAACAAGATCCTGTTCGAGAACCTGACGCCGCTGTTCCCGACCAGCCGCCTGATCATGGAGCTCGGCAACGGCTCCACCGAAGACCTCACCGCGCGCACCATTGACCTCATCGCGCCCTACGGCAAGGGGCAGCGTTCGCTGATCGTGGCTCCGCCCAAGGCCGGCAAGACCATGCTGCTGCAGACCCTGGCGCAGTCGATTGCCCGCAACCATCCGGATTGCATGCTGATCGTGCTGCTGATCGACGAACGTCCGGAAGAAGTCACCGAAATGCAGCGCACCGTGCGTGGCGAAGTCGTGGCGTCCACCTTCGACGAGCCGCCGGCGCGTCACGTGCAGGTCGCGGAAATGGTGATCGAGAAGGCAAAGCGCCTGGTCGAGCACAAGAAGGATGTCATCATCCTGCTCGACTCCATCACCCGTCTCGCACGTGCCTACAACACCGTCATCCCGAGCTCCGGCAAGGTGCTCACCGGCGGTGTCGACGCCCACGCGCTGGAGCGTCCGAAGCGCTTCTTCGGCGCTGCCCGCAACATCGAGGAAGGCGGCTCGCTGACCATCATCGCCACCGCGCTCATCGATACCGGCTCCAAGATGGACGAAGTCATCTTCGAAGAGTTCAAGGGCACCGGCAACCATGAGGTCAACCTGGATCGCCGCATCGCCGAGAAGCGCGTGTTCCCGGCCATCAACATCAAGAAGTCGGGCACCCGTCGCGAAGAGCGCCTGATGGGCGATGACGAACTCAAGAAGGTGTGGATCCTGCGCAAGCTGCTGCACTCCATGGACGAGATCGCGGCCATCGAGTTCCTGCTCGACAAGCTCAAGGATGCCAAGACCAACGACGAGTTCTTCGACATGATGAAGCGCAAGTAAGCGCTTCCGGTCATCGTTGCACCGCATCAGGCCCTCTTCGCGAGGGCCTTGTGCTTTCTGGTGTCGGCGGCGTACCAGGCGCGGACTGTCAACGGGTGAACGTTGTTCACGTTTCATCAAGGGTTATCACACGCCCTGGAGACATCCCGTGAAAATGCATCATCTGCTTCCCCTGCTCACCTTGGCCATGGTGCCTGTCACGCACGCCGAGCCGGCTGCTGCGGCTGCGCACGCCATGCCCTGTCACGGCCTGGCGGCTCACCACGACGGCCCCGGTCACAAGCCCGGTCATCACGCAGGGCGCCATTCCGGCGCTTTTCTCGAGCGCCTTGATCAGCGCGCCGATCTCGACCTGAGCGATGCCCAGAAGCAGAAGCTGAAGGCGTTGGGCGAAGAAGAGCACGCCCGTCACGAGGCCATTCGCAAGGAAAGCCAGGCACGCATGGACAAGGTGCTGACCGCCGAGCAGCGCAGCAAGCTGGCGGCACATCGCCAGGCCATGCAGGAAAAGCGCGCCGAGCGTCTGGAGCAGCGTGCCGAGCACCTCAAGGACAAGGCGGAGCGCCTGCGCGACGACAAGTCTCAGCCGCGCTGACCCAGATAGTCCTGCACTTTCCGCACCTTGGGCGCGACCACCGCCATGCAGTAGCCCTGCCCGGGGTTCTTGCGGAAGTAGTCCTGGTGATAGTCCTCGGCCGGCCAGAACACCGGGGCCGGGGCGACCTCGGTGACGATGGGCGCCGTGAAGCGCCCGCTGGCCCGAAGAGCGTCAACGTATGCGGTGACGTCAGCACGCTGAGGGTCATCCACGCAGTAGATCACCGAGCGGTACTGGGTGCCGACATCATGCCCCTGCCGATTCAGCGTGGTGGGGTCATGGATGACGAAGAAGATGTCGAGCAGTTGCTGCAGGCTGACGATGTCGGGATCGTAATGCAGCCGTACCACCTCGGCATGACCCGTGGCACCCGTGCAGATCTGCTCGTAGTTCGGGTTGGGGCGGGCGCCGCCGGCATAGCCGGACTGGCACTCGATGACGCCTGGCACCTGCCGGAAGACGGCATCCAGGCACCAGAAACAGCCGCCGCCGAGAATGAGTGTTGCCGTGGTCATGGTCATGCTCCCCAGGGTGCGTCAGCTTGCAGATCGGACAGTTGACGGGCATTCTGCATCAGACATGGGCTGTTGCCCATGTGTCCGTTTTCGTTCAGGCGATGCAGCGTGCAGATCAACTACCTAGACCAGTTACCCGCTACCCCTCCTTCCCGGCCGCCGAGCTGGATGGACCTGGTGGCAGAAACCCGTTTCGCGCTGGAATGGTGGCAGAGCCGCCGGCTCGGCGATGCAGCGCTCGCCGGCCTGCCCCGTGGTGACGGCCTGCCGGTTCTGCTGCTGCCGGGTTACGGTGCCGACGAGCGCACCATGGGCACCCTGGAGCGGCGCTTGCGCGCGCTGGGCTATGACGTTCGTCACTGGCAGCAGGGGCGCAACCACGGCATGGTGCAGAAACTGCTGCCCAGGCTGGTCGAGCTGGTGCGCAACTGGGTTGCCGAGACCGGGCAGCCGGTCACGCTGGTGGGCTGGAGTCTGGGGGGCTACATTGCCCGCGAGCTTGCCCGCGAACTGCCGGATGTGGTGGCCGGGGTGCTGACCATGGGTTCGCCCGCGGTAGGCGGGCCCAAGTACACGATCACGGCCAATGCCTATCGCCGGCGCGGTTTCGATCTCGATGCCATCGAGTCGGAAATGGCCAGGCGCGATGCGCTGCCCATCCGCTGCCCGCTCACCATCCTGTTCAGCAAGGTGGATGGCATCGTCAGCTGGCCGGCGACCCTGGACCGGATCACGCCGCAGGCCCGGCACATCGAGGTTGACTGTTCGCACATCGGCATGGTGTTCGATGTGCGCATCTTCCGCATCATCGCGCAGGCGCTGGCTGACCAGCGCCAGGTGGACGTCGCGCTGCCTGCCGGCTGAGTCCTCAGCGGCTGCCGCGCGGCGAGCGGCGCTTGTCCGGGCGCCCGCTGCCGTCATTGCGCGGTGGCAGGCCGGTGTGCTGGGTGAGCACGCTGCCCTTGCCGGGCGCGCCTTTGCGCGGTGACGATTTCTGTGGTGCCACCTTCACGGACACGCCTTCGCCGGCACTGGAATTCTTCTTGCGCGGGCTGACGTACTGACCCTCCGTGCTCGGCTGCCAGGTCGGAATCAGATGATGCTTGCCGTTGCCGATCAGGTCGGCGCGACCCATCTCCTTGAGCGCCTCGCGCAGCAGCGGCCAGTTGTTGGCGTCGTGATAGCGCAGGAAGGCCTTGTGCAGACGCCGGCGGCGATCACCCTTGACGATGTCGACGGTCTCGGAGTCGCGGCTGATCTTGCGCAGCGGATTCCTGCCGCTGTGATACATCGCCGTGGCCGTGGCCATCGGTGACGGGTAGAAGGTCTGCACCTGGTCGGCACGGAAGCCGTTCTGCTTCAGCCAGATGGCCAGGTTCATCATGTCCTTGTCGGTGGTGCCCGGGTGCGCGGCGATGAAGTACGGGATCAGGTACTGCTCCTTGCCCGCTTCCCTGGAGAACTTCTCGAACATCTGCTTGAAGGCGTCATAGCTGCCGATGCCCGGTTTCATCATCTTCGACAGCGGGCCGTCCTCGGTGTGCTCGGGCGCGATCTTGAGATAGCCGCCGACATGATGCGTGACCAGCTCCTTGACGTATTCCGGCGAACGCACGGCGAGGTCGTAGCGCAGGCCGGAACCGATCAGGATCTTCTTCACGCCCTTGAGGCCGCGTGCGCGGCGGTAGAGCTGAACCAGATGCGAGTGGTCGGTGTTGAGGTTGTCGCAGATGCCCGGATACACGCAGGACGGCTTGCGGCAGTGCGCCTCGATCTCGGGCGACTTGCAGGCCAGGCGGTACATGTTCGCGGTCGGGCCGCCGAGATCGGAAACGATGCCGGTGAAGCCCGGCACGTCACGCATGGCCTCGATCTCGCGAATGATCGAGTCTTCCGAGCGGTTCTGGATGATGCGGCCCTCGTGCTCGGTGATCGAGCAGAAGGTGCAGCCGCCGAAGCAGCCGCGCATGATGTTGACCGAGAAACGGATCATCTCGTAGGCCGGGATGCGTGCGCCGCCATAGGCAGGATGCGGCACGCGCGCATAGGGCAGGTCGAAGACGTAGTCCATCTCTTCCGTGGTCAGCGGAATCGGCGGCGGGTTCAGCCATACGTCGCTGTCGCCATGGCGCTGCACCAGCGCGCGCGCGTTGCCCGGATTGGTCTCCAGGTGCAGCACGCGGTTGGCGTGCGCGTAGAGCACCGGATCGGCCTTGACCTTCTCGTAGGACGGCAGGCGAATGACGGTGTGCTCCTTCGGGGGCAGGCGCGACCAGCCGCCGCGTGCCTCGCCGGCCGGGCGCAGGGTCACCACCGTGGTGTCCTCCGGCAGCGCGCCGAGATCGCCCCAGGCGCCCGGCTCGACCTCGATCGGCACGCCCAGCTCCTCGGGTGTCGGCATGTTCAGCGCGGCGTCGGAGAAGCTGGCTCCCGCGAAGCGCGCGCCGCCACCGTTCTGCTTCTCGACCTCGCAGGCATCCAGGTCCGCCGTGTTCACATACGGGTTGATGATGCGGTCGACCCGGCCGGGAGCGTCAACACGGGTGGAGTCCAGTTCGAACATGCCCTCGGGCGTGTCGCGACGCAGGAACACGGTGCCACGCACGTCGGTGATGTCGCGAACGCTCTCGCCACGGGCGATGCGATGCGCGATCTCGACGATGGCGCGCTCGGCATTGCCATAGAGCAGGATGTCGGACTTGGCATCGAGCAGGATGGAGCGGCGCACCTTGTCCTGCCAGTAATCGTAGTGCGCGATGCGGCGCAGCGAAGCCTCGATGCCGCCGAGTACCTGCGGCACATCCGGATACGCCTCGCGCGCACGCTGGGCATAGACCAGGCTGGCGCGATCGGGGCGGCGGCCGCCCTCGTCATTGGGCGAATAGGCATCGTCGGAGCGGATCTTCCGGTCAGCCGTGTAGCGGTTGATCATCGAGTCCATGTTGCCGGCGGCAATGCCGAAGAACAGGTTGGGCTTGCCCAGTACCTTGAACGGCTCCGCCGACTGCCAGTCCGGCTGCGCGATGATGCCGACGCGGAAGCCCTGGGCCTCGAGCAGGCGCCCGATGATGGCCATGCCGAAGCTTGGGTGGTCCACGTAGGCGTCGCCGGTGATGATGATGATGTCGCAGCTGTCCCAGCCGAGCTGGTCCATCTCCGCCCGGGACATGGGCAGGAACGGCGCCGTGCCGAAGCATTCCGCCCAGTAGCGCGGATACCCGAACAGCAGCGGGGCTGTCTGCGTGCCGACGGTGACGCGATCAGGCAGGCTCATGGAAGGCTCCGGCAGAGGGTGTCGGTCAGGCTCAGAAGCCGAGCAGCGGCATCAGGGCGAGGATGAACTGGCCATCCATGCCGATGCGGCCACCGATGGAGTTGGCGAGGCCGACCTTGAGGCTGGCCACCGAGTTGTTGCGCAGGGTGGTGGCTGTTTGCACGGCGGCCTTGTCAGCGGCAGTCAGCGACTTGCCGAGACGAGCCTCCAGCTTCTGCACCACTTCGGTCTGGCTCAGCGGCTTGGCGCTGTCAGGAAAAAGGGCAGCCACGATGTCGCCATTGAGGCCGACCTGGGCGCCAATCCGGTTCAGGAAGCTGCGCTGCGCGTTGTCGATGCCGAGCTTGGCGCTGCCGGTGAGCCCCTGCAACTGGACACGCTCTGCCAGCGTCAGGGCGCTGCCGCGCTTGGCCTCCACGGCAGTCATGAATTGCTGGGTCTGGGTCGGCGTGGCCACGCTCGACGAGCCGGATGCGCTGCCCTGGGGGGTGACGCAACCGGAAACCAGCACGCTGGCGGTGAGCAGGGCGGAGATCAGCAACGGGTTCATGAAACGATTCCTCACTACAGACATCAGACAGAAAGCAGGCGTTGGCGTGCGCGCACGACGGCGGCGCGGACCTGGTCAGGAGCAGTGCCGCCCAGGTGATTGCGGGCATTCACCGAGCCTTCGAGCGTGAGCACGGCAAAGACGTCCTCGCCGATGGTGGACGAGAAGCCCTGCAGCTCCTCCAGTGACATTTCGGCCAGATCCTGGCCGGTCTTCACGCCATGGCCGACAGCCTTGCCCACCACCTCGTGGGCATCGCGGAACGGCATGCCCTTCTTCACCAGGTAATCGGCCAGGTCGGTGGCGGTGGCGAAGCCGCGACGGGCGGCTTCACGCATGATCTCGCGGCGCGGCTGCAGCGCCGGCACCATGTCGGCGAAGGCGCGCAGGGAGCCGCGCACGGTGTCGATGGCGTCGAACAGCGGCTCCTTGTCTTCCTGGTTGTCCTTGTTGTAGGCCAGCGGCTGGCCCTTCATCAGCGTCAGCAGGGCCATCAGGTGGCCGAACACGCGGCCGGCCTTGCCACGCACCAGTTCGGGCACGTCCGGGTTCTTCTTCTGCGGCATGATCGACGAGCCGGTGCAGAAGCGGTCGGGCAGATCCACGAACTGGAACTGTGCCGAGGCCCACAGCACCAGCTCCTCGCTGAAGCGCGACAGGTGCATCATGATCAGGGACGCGGCGGCACTGAACTCGATGGCGAAGTCACGGTCGGAGACGGCATCCAGCGAGTTCTCGCAGATGGCCTCGAAGCCGAGCAGCTCGGCGGTGATGCGGCGATCGATGGGATAGGTGGTGCCAGCCAGCGCAGCCGACCCCAGCGGCATGCGGTTGACGCGCTTGCGCAGATCCACGAGGCGTTCGTCGTCGCGCTTGAGATTCTCGAACCAGGCCAGCAGATGGTGGCCGAAGGTCACCGGCTGTGCGGTCTGCAGATGCGTGAAACCGGGCATGATGGTGTCGGCTTCGCGTTCGGCAAGGTCGATCAGGCCGTTGAGCAGGCGCGTCAGTTCGGCGCGGATGGCGTCAATCTCGTCGCGGACATACAGGCGGATGTCGGTGGCGACCTGGTCGTTGCGGCTGCGACCCGTGTGCAGACGCTTGCCGGCAATGCCGATGCGCTCGGTGAGGCGATGCTCGATGTTCATGTGCACATCTTCGAGATCGATGCGCCAGTCAAACTGGCCGGCCTCGATCTCGGCGAGAATCTGGTTCAGGCCGTTGACGATGAGGTCGCGGTCCTCGGCGCTGAGCACGCCCACCTGAGCCAGCATGGTGGCGTGAGCAATCGAGCCGCGAATGTCCTGGCGGTACATGCGCTGGTCGAACTGAACCGACGCGGTGAAGGCGGCGACAAACTGGTCGGTGGCCTCGGAAAAGCGGCCACCCCACATGGAAGACGATGTGGAGCTCATGGATATCCTGTCTGTTGGCGGCCGGAATGGCCAAGGAATGCGCAGCATTATAGCAGCTTGTACATGGCTTGCCGCTGGGCTGGCGCTGATGCAGACTGCCCGACATGTCCCATACAAAGCAGCCAGCGCCTCGGCAAGAAGGCGACGCCCGCGAGCTGGATGATTTCTGGCTTCCCGATTTCTGTTCCCCGGCGGCAACACGGCGGCTGATTGCCATCGCCCTGCTGATGTCCGTGCTGCTGCTGGTTGCGCAGACACCGGTACTGTGGCCGTTCCCGTTCTGGGACGCGGTCATCGTGCTGGGCATGATCTGCACCCTGATCGCGGTCAGCTTCGCGCACATCTGCCAGTGGCGCCGGCGGATGGCGCACTGGAGCTATTTCCGGGCCGCCGTGGTGGCGGTGGTGATCATCGAGGGGCATCTGATCTGGGTCGTCTTCCTCGGACTCAGCCTGCACGAGTGGATGGGCCTGTCGACGCAGTCCTACAACGAGCATCCGATCATCACCGTCCTGCGCTACATGCTCATCACCGCCATCTTCGCCGGCCTGTTCATGCGCTACCTGACCCTGCAGGCACGCCTGCGCGAACGCGAGAAGGCGGCCTTGCAGGCGCGACTTGAAGCCTTGCAGGCACGCATACAGCCGCACTTCCTGTTCAATTCGATGAACATCATCGCCAGTCTGATCGTGATCGACCCGGTCAAGGCCGAGCAGGCGGTCGAGGATCTGGCGGCGCTGTTCCGTGCCAGCCTGCGCGAAAACGGCGATGTGTCGCTGGCGGAAGAGCTGGCGCTGTGTCGGCGCTACGCCAACATCGAGCAGCTCCGCCTGGGTGACCGCATGCAACTTTCGTGGAAGATCCCGACAGATGTCGACTCTGTTCGCCTTCCTCAGCTCACTTTGCAGCCATTACTTGAAAATGCCATACGCCATGGTGTTGAACTTTTCGCCACACGCTGCGACATTAGTCTGGTGGTGGAGGTTTCCGACGAACGGGTCGAGATAGTCCTGTCCAATCCGTTGCCGGATGCACGTCGTACGGGCAACCAGATGTCCGTGCGCAACGTCAGCGAGCGGTTGCGGGCACGCTTCGGCAACGAGGCCAGTCTGCAGACATCGGAAATCGACAACCATTTTGTTGCGCGTGTGTCGCTGCCGCGGCTGCATGTGCAGGGGCTGCATGAAGCGGCCGTGAACTGACACCCCGGAACAGGGGTGCGGACATCAATAAAACAAGAAGAGGGACACTCCCATGAAACCACGCATCATCATCTGTGACGACGAGCGTCTGGCTCGCGAACGCCTGGTGCGCCTGCTCGAGGACATCGGCGGCTACGAGCTGGTCGGTCTCGCCGAACATGGCGAGGAGGCCCTGCAGCTGGTCAATGAATGCGAGCCTGACATCGTCCTCATGGACATGCGCATGCCGGTCATGGATGGTCTCACCTGTGCCCGTCAGCTGGCCCAGCGCGCGTCGCCACCGGCCATCATCTTCTGCACGGCGTTTGACGAGCATGCCCTCGAGGCGTTCTCGGTGCCGGCCGCCGGGTATGTGCTCAAGCCGGTCAGCCGCGAAAGCCTGCGCGAGGCCCTGACTCGTGCCTGCCGCGTCAACCAGCTGCAACTGGAAAGCCTGCGCCAGCAGCCGGCACGCAGCGAGCGTTCGAGCTGCCGCAGCCACATCACCGCGCGTACCCACCGCGGCATCGAGCTGATCCCGATTGACGAAGTGCGCTATTTCCTTGCCGATCACAAGTACGTCACCGTGCGCCATGAGCATGGCGAAGTCCTGATCGACGAGACGCTGAAGGAGCTGGAGGAGGAGTTCGGTGACCGCTTCATCCGCATCCACCGCAATGCCCTGCTTTCGCTGACCTATCTCGAAGGGCTGGAAGTGGTTGCCACCGGACAGTACCGCGTGCGCATCCGCGGTCTCGACGAGCGTCTGGTGGTCAGCCGCCGTCACCTGCCTGAACTGCGCGAAACCCTGCACCGGGTCTGAGCGCCCTGACACCTCGAGGGACTGGTACACTGCATGCAGTGTCCGGCCCCGAGGTTGTCATGTCTGTTGCTTCGTCCGCTTCCGTTCTGCGCATTGCCACGCGTCAAAGTCCGCTCGCCCTCTGGCAGGCCAATTACGTGGCCGATGCCTTGCGTGCGCACCATCCCGGTCTCGAGGTCGAGCTGGTCACCATGGTCACCCGGGGCGACAAGATTCTCGACACCCCGCTGGCCAAGATCGGCGGCAAGGGCCTGTTCGTCAAGGAGCTGGAGCTGGCGCTGCTCGAGGGGCGTGCCGACATTGCCGTGCATTCGATGAAGGATGTGCCCATGGCCTTTCCGGAGGGGCTGGGTCTGGCGGTGATCTGTCCGCGCGAAGACCCGCGCGACGCCTTCGTCAGCAACCGTTTCGCCAGTCTCGATGCCTTGCCGGAAGGCGCCGTGGTGGGTACCTCCAGTCTGCGCCGGCAGTGCCAGTTGCGTCGTCATCGCCCGGACCTGCGCGTCAAGGATCTGCGCGGCAACGTCAACACCCGCCTCGCCAAGCTTGATCAGGGTGAATACGACGCCCTGATCCTGGCCAGTGCCGGCTTGCTGCGTCTGGGCTTGGGCGAGCGCATCCGTGAAGCGATTGCCGAGGACCTGCTGCTGCCGGCCGTGGGTCAGGGCGCTGTCGGCATCGAGAGTCGTCTGGATGACGCACGCACGCGGGCCCTGCTGGCGCCGCTGGCGGATGCCGATACCACGCTGCGGGTGAGCGCCGAGCGCGCCATGAACACCCGCCTCAACGGCGGTTGCCAGGTGCCGATCGCCGGATTCGCCACGCTGGCGGATGGGCAGCTCACACTGCGCGGACGTGTCGGCAGTCCGTGCGGCACCGAGATGCTGGCTGACGAGGTGCAGGGCGCGGCTGGTGATGCCGAGCATCTGGGGGTCATGCTCGCCGAGCGCCTGCTGGCGGCGGGTGCCGGACGCATTCTGGCGGCTGTCTACGAGGCCGGTCAGCCGGCATGACCGCCCGGCCTGCCGAGCTGAAGGGATTGACCGTGCTCAATCCCAGGCCTGTGGCGCAGGCCGCGTCACTGACAGCGGCCCTGCAGGCTGCAGGAGCCAGCGTGCTGGAGCTGCCCTTGCTCGCCATCGAGCCGTTGGCACTGACGCCTGAGGCGCGCCACCATGTCATGAATCTGGACCGTTACCAGGGCGTGATTCATGTCAGCGCCAATGCGGCGCAGCTGGCCCTGCAGCATTTCCAGGATTTCTGGCCGCAATGGCCGCTGGCGGTTGATCATGTCGCGGTGGGTCGTGCCACTGCCCGTCTCCTGAGCGAAGCCGGCCTGTCGCCGCTGGTGCCATCCCGTGAAGACAGCGAGGGCGTGCTGGATCTGCCGCGACTGCATGCGGTCGCCGGAGAGCGCTGGCTGCTGTGCCGGGGCGACCAGGGCCGTGAGCTGATGGCAGACACCCTGCGTCAGCGTGGCGCCGACGTGGATGTGCTGCCGTTGTATCGCCGCGTGCTGCCAGCTCTGGCCGGGAGCGCATGGCAGCACCTGGACAGACGGCCGGATGTTGTCGTGCTTACCAGTGCACTGGTCTGGCGCCACTGGCAGATCGTCGCTGGCGCCGAGGCGACGCGTCCGGTGCTGGTGAGCATCAGCCAGCGCCTTGCCGAGCAGTTGCATGCGGCCGGCGCCGGCGAGGTCGTGCAGGCCGACGGTGCCGATCCGTCCTCCGTGGTGCATGCCTTGTGCTGCTGGCATGCAAGCCGTCATCATGATATGCAGTTGAATCCCCCTAGTCGGTAAGCCACAAGGAAACGCTCATGCCTGGCAGTCTCAGCCGCCAGCCGCTGGTGACGTCGGTGTCGATCAAGCGACCACTGACCACCGGCTTTCGTCTGCTCTTCACGCTGGTGATTCTGCTCACCCTGGCGTCGGCCGGTCTTGCCTGGCACAGCGAGCAGGAGCACAAGCGCGCCAAGCAGAGCGCACGTGATCTCAACAAGGCGCTGGCCGAGATGCGCACCACGGTGCGTGCCGCCAGCGAGCAGGAGCAGCTGCTGAGCGAACAGCTGCGACAGCAGCAGGCGGTGCTGGACGGTCTCATGGGCGGTGATGCCGTGCTGCGGCAGCGCTGGCTGGCTGAACGGGTGGCCGCCTCGGTCGCGGTGGCCGAGCAGGCCCTGCTGGTCAGCCGCAATCCGCAGTCGGCGCGCCAGGCGCTGCAGCAGGCTGACACTCTGCTGGCGGCGCAGCCGGAAACCGTCTGGCAGCCGCTGCGTCGTGCCCTGCAGCAGGACATGCTGGTGCTGGCCTCCATCAGCACCCCGGATGTGCCCGGCATCTATCTGCGTCTGCAGGGCATAGGCAAGCGTCTGGCGACACTGGACCTGCCCCGTGAGGTGCAGCAACGCGCGCCGGCAGACACGGCGCCAGCCAGGCAGGTCACCGAGGCTGCACCGGGCTCGACCATGGCACGCCTGTGGGATGCCGGCGTCGAGCACTTCCAGCGCCTGATCGTGATCCGTCATTATGATCAGCCGGTTCAGCCCGTGCTGGATGACGCCCGCAGGCAGCTTGTGCGTGACCAGTACGCGCTCAAGCTCAGCCAGGCGGAGCTGGCCTTGCTGCGTGGCGAAACCGTGCTGTTCCGCGCCGTGCTCGAGGGGCTCAGCGTGCAGCTGCAGCAGGATTATGCCGCCTTGCCGCACAGTACCCTGAAGCCGTTGCTCAACGAGCTGGCTGCCTTGCAGGCAGAAGAAGTGCGTGTGCCGATGCCGGAGTTGTCGACGCGGGCTGCGCTGGATGTGCTGCTGCCGGCCTCGCGAGGTGTGCTGTGACGCGTCTGCTGGGCTGGCTGCTGGTGCTGGGCTTCGTGCTCTGGCTGATTCTGGTCGGCTTGCGTGCCGATCCCGGCTATGTACTGCTGAGCTGGGGCACCACGTCGGTGGAGATGAGCCTGGTGCTGATGCTCTGGCTGTGGCTGGCCAGCCTCTGGTGCTGGAGCCAGATCAGTCTGCTCGAGCGCGTGCTGCGCCGGCTCTGGCGCAGACTGTCCGGTGCCCGTCAGCGCGCGGTCGTGCCTGCCCCCGTGGCAACGCCCAAATCGGTTGAAATTGCGGAAAAGAGCGTGTCACGGGGTTGACGCTGCCCGACCTGCCCGCTTTAATACGCGCCTTGTGTGGCCGGGTAGCTCAGTTGGTAGAGCAGCGGATTGAAAATCCGCGTGTCGCCAGTTCGATTCTGGCCTCGGCCACCATACTTTTTCGTGAAAGGCTCGACTTCGGTCGGGCCTTTTGCTTTTCTGGCCCATGACTTTCGTCCTGTACGGATGCGGGTCGCTGACTGCAGGAGGATGCATCGTGAGTCTGCCCTTGCCGGTACAGAATCGTGCCGTGTTTGACGAGGTCGCGCAGTGGCTGTGCCGCATACCGCACGCGGCCACCATCGGTCTGCAGTTCCTGCAGGGCGAGCGCGGACGAGCCACCCTGCTGCTGCCCTGGGCGGAGAAGCTGGTCGGTGACAGCCGCCGTGGCGTGCTGCATGGGGGCGTGATCACGTCGCTGGTGGACTCGACCAGCGCGCTCAGCATCTTTTCGCTGCTCGGCGAGCCGGAGGCGATTGCCACGCTGGACCTGCGCATTGACTACCTGCGTCCGGCCACGCCAGGCCAGCCGGTGTATTGCACGGCGGAGTGCTACCGGCTGACCGGCGAGATCGCGTTCACCCGTGCCACGGCCTATCAGGACGACCAGAGTCGTCCGGTGGCCTACAGTGTCGGCACCTTCATGCGCGGGGCTCATCGCGCCACCATCGGCGAGACTCATCCGGCTGCCGTTGACCAGCCGGGAACGGGAGCCTGACCATGACGGATGACATCCGCACCCTTCCTGCCGATTTCGCCGATGTGCTGGCGCAGTCGCCATATGCCCGTCTGCTTGGCGTTGAACTGCGCGAAGGCGCGGACGGTCCGCTCTTCCTGCTGCCCTTCCAGCCGCACAACATTGGCAATGACGGTCTGCCGGCCCTGCATGGCGGGGTCATCGGCGGCTTTCTGGAGACGGCCGCCCTGCTGCACCTGCTCTGGCTGCGGGAGTCGGTGGATCTGGCACGTACCGTGGATTTCTCCATCGATTACCTGCGCACCGGCAAGCCCGAGGCGATGTGGGCGCGTTGCAGCGTCACCAAGCAGGGCAAGCGCGTGGCCAATGTGCTGATGACCGCCTGGCAGGAAAGCGAGGACAAGCCGGTGGCGGTTGCCCGTGCGCATTTCCTGCTGAGCTGAAACCGGAGCAGCGGACGCGGCTGCCCCTGTCTGCCGATATTCGGGGGCTCAGCGGTCGCGAGTCTCGGGGGTGCGCAGCAGGGCCCAGCTCGACAGCGCAGCGGCAATCGCCAGGTAGATGCCGACGGCACCCAGACCATGCTCGCTGGCCAGCCAGGTGGCGATGTAGGGGGCCAGTGAGGCGCCGAAGATGCCGGCCAGGTTGAAGGCCAGCGAGGTCCCGGTGTAGCGCACGGCGGTAGGAAACAGTTCCGCCAGCTGCGTGCCCAGTGCGCCGTAGCCCAATCCCATCAGGCCGAGGCCGATGCTAAGAAAGAGCAGTGTCATGGCCGGGGCGTCGGCGGCGAACCAGCTGCCGAAGCTGAGGCCGAACACGGCCACCAGCAGGTTGGACAGCAGCAGCGTCGGGCGTCGGCCCAGTCGCTCGGCCAGCAGCGCCGACAGCGGGATGGTCAGGCCGAAGCAGAGCACGGCACCGAGCTGCAGCCAGAGGAACTCCTCGCGCTCGTAGCCCAGCCGGCTGGTGCCCCAGCTCAGCGTGAACACGGTCATCAGGTAGAAGATCACGTACACGGTGAGCGCGATCAGGGTGCCGCGCAGCAGTGCGTTGCCATGGTCGCGAAACACGCTCAGCGCCGGCAAGGCAACGCGTTCGTTGTGTGCCACGGCCGCTTCGAAGGCGGGCGTTTCGGTCAGCCGCAGGCGCACGTAGAGCCCGACCAGCACCAGCGCGCTGCTGGCCAGGAAGGGAATGCGCCAGCCCCAGCTCATGAAGTCCTCGCTGCTCAGCCAGTGTGTCAGCATCAGAAAGCTGCCGGTGGAGAGAATGAAGCCCAGTGGTGCGCCGAGCTGCGGGAACATGCCGTACCAGGCGCGCTTGCCCGGTGGCGCGTTCTCGGTGGCGAGCAGCACGGCACCGCCCCATTCGCCGCCAAGACCGAGGCCCTGGCCGAAACGGCACAGGGCCAGCAGCAACGGTGCCAGCACGCCGATCTGGGCATGGGTTGGCAGCAGGCCGATGGCCACGGTGGACAGACCCATGGTCAGCAGGGCGGCAACCAGCGTGGCCTTGCGCCCGATGCGGTCACCGAAGTGGCCGAATACCGCCGATCCCAGCGGTCGCGCGAAGAAGGCGATGGCGAATGTGGCCAGTGACTGCAGCATGGCCGATGTCGGGTCCGATGACGGAAAGAACAGCTGCGGAAACACCAGCACGGCCGCCGTGGCATAGATGTAGAAATCGAAGAACTCGATGGTGGTGCCGATCAGGCTGGCAAACAGCACCCGCGTGGGCGAGGACGTGGCAGCAGGGGTGGTGCTCATGCAAGAATCCGGTCGGGCCAGAAAAGGTGGCCGATTCTTTCCGCATTTCCGGACAGACGCAATCATTGTCTGTCATCGAGGTGAGCGTGGCGTTATCGCGTGAGCGGCAGGCCGATCTGATGCTGCTGGGCGTGACCTGGCTGGCGGCGGTGAGCTGGATCTTCTCCAAGGAGGCGGTGGCGCTGATGGCGCCGCTGGCGTTCATGGCAGTGCGATTCGTGCTGGCCGGCCTGTGTCTGACACTGCTGGCGCGGTCGGACATGGCCGCCCTGAGCCCGCGCGAGTGGCGCCGGGCGATCGTGGTCGGTCTGGTGTTCGCCGCCGGCATGAGCTGCTGGATCATGGGGCTGACGCATGGCACGCACCTTGGCGAGGGTGCCTTTCTCACCATTCTCGGCGTGCTGCTGGTGCCGATCATGACGCGTCTGTGCTTTGGCGAGCGCTCGCCCGTGTCGACTTGGGTCGCCTTGCCGGTGGCTGTGGCCGGCCTCGCCCTGCTGGCGCTGCGCAACGGTTTCCGCCCCGAGATCGGCCAGATCTGGTATGTCGTTGCCGCCAACCTGTTTGCGCTGTTCTACGCCCTCAATACGCGGGCGGTGAATCATGGTCCGGTCTGCGATGACACCGGCGAAGTGTCTCGTCTCGCGATTGCGCCCGGTGCGCTGACGGCCATCAACATGCTCACCGTGGGCGCGGTCAGTGCGCTCTTGTCGCTGCTCATCGAGGATGTGCGCCTGTTTGACGGCATGGTCACGCCGGCCCTGGCCGGCTGGGTGCTGGCCAGCGCCCTGATCGGATCAGCTGCGCGCTTTCTGCTGCAGACCCAGGCGCAGAGCCTGTCACCGCACAGCCATGGTGTCGTGATCCTGATCGTGGAGCCTGTCTGGGTGGCACTGCTGGCGGCCTTCTGGTTCGGCGAAACCATGACCGCGACGCAGCTGGCGGGATGCGGCCTGATTTTCCTGGCCCTGCTGATCAGTCGCGGCGCGGCCCTGAAGAGCTGGGTGGCACGACAGGCGGCCTGAAAAGCAGCAGCCGTGTCACGCAATGCAACAGGCCACCCGAAGGTGGCCTGAGCATGAACGCAGCGAGTCGCTTGAGACTCAGCCCTTGGCGCGGGCCTTGAAGCTGGCGTCGCGGGTGTCGATTTCTATCTTCTCGCCGGTTTCGATGAAGGCGGCGACCTGGATCTCGAAGCCGTTGCTCAGTTTGGCCGTCTTCATGACCTTGCCGGAGGTGTCGCCACGAGCGGCCGGTTCGGTATAGGCGACTTCGCGCACGATGGTGGTCGGCAGTTCCACCGAGATGGCCTTGCCGTTGTAGAACACCACGTCGCAGACATCTTCCATGCCGTCTTCGATGAAGTTGATGACGTCACCGAGGTTTTCCTTCTCGACTTCGTACTGGTTGAACTCTTCGTCCATGAACACGTACATCGGGTCGGCGAAGTAGGAGTAGGTGGCCTTCTTCTGCTCGAGGATGATCTGGTTGAACTTGTCGTCCGCCTTGTAGACCGACTCCTGGCCCTGGCCAGTGAGCAGGTTCTTCATCTTCATCTTGACCACGGCGGCGTTGCGGCCGGACTTGTTGTATTCGGTCTTGAGAACAATCATCGGCTGGCCGTTGATGTCGATCACGTTGCCAGCGCGGAATTCCATTGCGGTTTTCATTGTGTGCTTCCGGAAAATGGGAGTGTCAGGAAATCAGGTCGGGCGCGATTCTACCCGATTCGTGTAAAAACGCATCAACTGGCTGGCGAGATCGTCCTCCGCCAGCAGGCATGAGCGCCAGGCGCGCAACCCGGCACGGATGTCCGGCAGCGCCTGCAGGAAGGTCTGCCAGGCCTTTTCCGACGCTGGCTTTCGTGCCGCATCGGGCCGGTTCCAGGCCTGCAGCCTCTCTGACCAGATCGCCGGCATCGGCGTGCCGGCAGCCAGCGCAGCGTCCTCGACGCGCTGCTGCCAAGCCTGCAGCTTGACCAGATGGGCATCGTCGTTCTGCGGGTAGATGTGCCAGAGCATGGCCTGCCCTGCCCACTGTGCGCGCACGAAGGAGTCCTCGCCGCGCACCAGGTTGAGTTCGCAGATGGCCAGCAGCCGGTCATAGTCGGCATGCGGCAGCAGCGGCAGCAGGCGCAGGCTCAGGGCGCCGCGCCGTGCAGCGACGCCTGGCAGCAGGCGCTGACCCAGCCACTGCTCGACATCGGAAAGTGCGCGGCCCTGGAACACGTTGAGGCAGCGTGGCGTGCTGTCTGCCGCGAGTGCATCCAGCAGACCGGCCATCGCCGGTTGTTCGTAGCCGAACAGGCTGATCTGCGGCATGCCGTTGCAGGCGGCGGCCGGCAGGCCGGCCAGGAAGGCGGCGGGCGAGTCAGCGGCCTCCTGCATGATGGCCAGTTCCTCCGCACTGCGCAGCAGACCTCCGGTGCGTGCCTCGACGCCCGGGAACCAGAAGGTCTTGAGCAGACCCAGCTGGGGATGCACCGAGTCCAGGCCGTGGCAGCCGGCGACCCAGTCCTCCGCGCTCAGGTATTCCAGATTGATCCATGCCGGAGGTCGCGGGCTGCTTGCCATGGCGGCCAGATACTCGGCCGGCAGGTCGCAGGCAAACGCCTCGATGACCAGGTCTGCCGGTGCCGGCAGGGGCTGGTCCGATCGCCAGTGGTGCACGCTGATGTCGCCCAGGGACTGCGTCGCCAGCTCCGGATTCAGCACCGGCGCCAGGTGCGTGAAGCTGGCCAGGTCATCGACGAACAGCGTGACGCTCACGCCATGGCCGGCAGCCAGGTGCCGTGCCAGACGCCAGCACACGCCGAGGTCACCGTAGTTGTCGATGACGCGGCAGAACAGGTGGCAGGTGGTCATGTCGTCCGTGACGTCAGATCCGCTCGTAGACGACAAAGCTGAACCAGAGGTCGCTGGCTTCGTCATGGTGGCGCTCGCGGCTGAGTTCGCGCCATTCGTCCCGGTCAAACTCGGGGAAGAAGGCATCGCCATCCACCGTGGTTTCCACCTCGGTGATGTACATGCGTGACACCTGCGCCAGGGTCTGTGCATAGATCTCGGCGCCACCGATGATCAGGGCCTCGTCCTGGGCGTTCACCACGGCCACGGCTTCGGCCAGTGCCAGGGCGGCTTCCAGCGAGTGCACCACGCGTATGCCGATGGGGCCATCCCAGTCCGGGTTGCGGGTCACCACGATGTTGGTGCGGTTGGGCAGCGGTCGACCCAGCGAGTCGAAGGTGGTGCGGCCCATGACGATGGCCTTGCCGCTGGTGACGCGCTTGAAATACTGCAGATCGGCCGGCAGGCGCCAGGGCAGCGCGTTGCCGATGCCGATGCAGCGCGCGCGGTCCATGGCCACGATCAGAGCCAGACGCACGGTATCGTCGGGCAGCGCGGCGTAGTCCTCGCCATCGGTGCCGGTCAGGGTGTGGTCGGTGGGCTGGGTGGTCATCGTGCTGGCTCCTAGACCGCGACCTTGCCGGGAATGTGCGGATGCGCCTCGTAGCCTTCCAGCGTGAAGTCCTCGTAGCGGAAGGCGAACAGGTCCTTGACGTCCGGGTTGAGCCTCATCACCGGCAGCGTCAGCGGGTCGCGGGCCAGCTGCAGATCGCTCTGCTCGAGGTGGTTGCTGTACAGGTGGCAGTCGCCGCCGGTCCAGACGAACTCGCCCGGCTGCAGGTCGCAGACCTGCGCCACCATCAGCGTCAGCAGCGCGTAGCTGGCGATGTTGAATGGCACGCCGAGGAAGATGTCGGCCGAGCGCTGGTAGAGCTGGCAGCTGAGCTTGCCATCGGCGACATAGAACTGGAACAGCGCATGGCAGGGCGGCAGCGCCATCTCGTCAACCAGCGCCGGATTCCAGGCGCTGACGATGAGTCGGCGCGAGTCCGGGTTGCGCCGGATCATCTCGACCACGTTGCTGATCTGGTCGATGTGGCGCCCGTCCGGCGCCGGCCAGGAGCGCCACTGGTAGCCGTAGACCGGGCCCAGATCGCCGTTGTCGTCGGCCCATTCATCCCAGATGCGCACCCCATTTTCCTTCAGGTAGCGGATGTTGGTGTCGCCGCTGAGAAACCACAGCAGTTCATGGATGATGGACTTCAGGTGCAGCTTCTTGGTGGTCAGCACCGGGAAGCCGTCGGCGAGATTGAAACGCATCTGGTGGCCGAACACGGAGTAGGTGCCGGTGCCGGTGCGGTCCTGCTTGAAGGTGCCTTCGTCGCGGGCACGGCGCATCAGGTCGAGGTACTGGCGCATGACTCAGCTCCGGCGCGGCGCATGCAGCGGGGCCTTGCGCTGGCGGTGGTAGGCAAGCCACAGCATGAGCAGGCCGGCAACGATCATCGGGGTGGTCAACATCTGGCCCTTGGTCATCCAGTCGAAGGCGACGAAGCCCTGGTCGCGGTCGGGCTCGCGGAAGAACTCCATGCTGAAGCGGGCCAGGCCGTAGCCGATCAGGAACAGGGCCGAGGGCGCCATGCGCGGTCGCGACTTGCCGGTGTAGATCCACAGCACGAGAAACAGCACCAGGCCTTCCAGCGCGGCCTGGTAGAGCTGCGACGGATGCCGCAGCAGACCGTCGACGTGCGGGAAGATCATCGCCAGCGGGAACGACGGATCGGTGACCGGGCGACCCCAGAGCTCGCCGCCGATGAAATTGCCGATGCGGCCGAAGAACAGGCCGGGCGGCACCAGCGGCGCGATGAAGTCGGTGACCTCGAACCAGCCCAGCTTGTACTGGCGGGCGAACAGGATCATGGCGATGAGCACGCCGATGAAGCCGCCGTGGAAACTCATGCCGCCCTCCCAGACGCGCAGCGCCCAGAGCGGATCATTGAGCAGGCGGTCGAAGCCGTAGAACAGCACGTAGCCGAGGCGGCCGCCGATGACCACGCCCATGGCGCCGTAGAACACCAGATCGGAGACGTGCTCGCTGGTCCAGCCCATGCGTTTCGCGCGCCAGACAGCCAGGCCGTAGGCGGTGGTGAAGGCGAGCAGGTACATCAGGCCATACCAATGCACCTGGATTGGCCCTAGGCTAATGGCCACGGGATCGATTTGCGGATAGGTCAGCATGAGCCGTTCCAGAAAAAAACAGACGCTGAGCATACCCCAGACCGTGGCGATTTTGACCGCCTGTGTGGTGGCAACACCGGCATGGCATGGTCGCGTGCACATGCACGGAGTCCGTGCATGTGCCTGATCGCCTTTCACTGGCAGCCGGAGACCGGCAGCCTGCAGGTCTGGGCCAACCGTGACGAGTTCCATGCCCGCCCTGCGCAGGCCACGGCCTTCTGGCCCGAGGCGCCGGGTGTGCTGGCCGGCAAGGATCTGCTGCGTGGCGGCAGCTGGATGGGGGTGACCCGCAACGGCCGCTTCGCGGCATTGACCAATTACCGTGATCCGAGAGCCGTGCCTGGCGAGCGTTCACGCGGCGAGCTGATCAGCGGCTTCCTGACCTCTTCGGACTCTGCAGCAAGTTATGCCGAACGCGTCCAGAGCGATTTGGACGGCTACGGCGGGTTTTCCCTGCTGGTCTGCGATGGCCACGCGCTGTGGCTGGCCGGCACTCATGAGGAGGCGGCATCGGCGGTGCCGGCGGGCTGGCACGGGCTGTCCAATGCGCGACTCGACACGCCATGGCCCAAGCTGACGCGTCTGGTGGCACTGGCCAGGCAGCTGGCGGACAGCGATGACGCCGGACGGCAGCTGGACATCCTGTGTGATGACGAGGTGCCGGATGAGACCATGCTGCCGGATACCGGGGTCGGACAGCTGTGGGAGCGTCTGCTGGCGCCGATCTGCATACGCTCGCCGGCTTACGGCACGCGCAATTCGACCTGGCTGCGCATCACGCCGGATTCCGTGCGCTGGGAGGAGCGCCTGCATCCGGGCGAGGAGCGCCTGAGTTTCAGCTGGTCACGACAGTCGTGACCGGGGTCTGGCTCAGGCCTGGCTGCGTGCCTGGTTCTGCGGCCGAACCAGATCGATGAGGCCGAGCTCGGTCATTTCCTGCTCGACGGCGGCACGAATCAGCTCGGGCCGGTCAAAGGCCAGAACCCGGTCAAGCAGTTCGCGGGCGCGCTGCATGGGCACGTGGCAGATGGCCTTGCGAACCTTGAGCAGGTTGCTGGCGCTCATCGACAGGGCATCGAAACCCATGGCCATGAGCAGGATGGCGGTACCCGGGTCGCCGGCCATTTCGCCGCAGATGCTCACCGTCTTGCCGACCCGGTGCACCTCGCCGACGACGTAGCGCACGGCGCGCAGCACGGCCGGGTGATAGGACGAGTACAGGTCGGCCACGCGCGGGTTGTTGCGATCCACGGCCAGCAGGTACTGGGTCAGGTCATTGGAGCCGATGCTGATGAAGTCGGCATGCTTGGCCAGGTCGGCAATCTGGATGATGGTCGCCGGCACCTCGACCATGACGCCGATGCGCGGCAGCGTGACCTCGTATTCCTTCTCCTCCTGCAGCTCGGCGACGGCGCGGTGGATCAGCGCCACGGCATCGATCACCTCGCTCACCGTGGTGACCATGGGCAGCAGGATCTGCAGGTTGTCCAGGCCGCTGGCGGCCTTGAGCATGGCGCGCACCTGCACCATGAAGATTTCCGGGTGGTCCAGGGTGATGCGGATGCCGCGCCAGCCCAGCGCCGGATTGTCCTCGCTGATGGGGAAGTAGGGCAGATCCTTGTCGCCGCCAATGTCCAGCGTGCGCATGGTCACCGGGCGCGGCGCGAAGGCCTCGAGCTGCTGGCGATAGATCTGGCGCTGCTCTTCCTCGCCGGGAAAGCGCTCGCGCAGCATGAAGGGAATTTCCGAGCGGTACAGGCCGACACCTTCGGCGCCGCGGTCCTTGGCGCGGGCGACATCGGCCATCAGACCGGTGTTCACGCACAGCGGGACGGCATGACCGTCGGGGGTGACCGCCTCGCGCTGCTTGTAGGCATCGAGGCCGGCAACCAGCTGCTGCTCTTCCTTGATGATGGCCTGGTAGCGCTTGCGCAGCACCCGCGACGGCTGCACGTAGATGCGGCCGAGGTAGGCGTCGACGATCATCTCGGCATCGTCGAGCGAGGTGATGGGCAGATCGCCGACGCCGACTACGGTCGGGATGCCCAGCGCCCGCGCCACGATCGCCATGTGCGAGTTCGCCGCGCCGGTCGCCGAGACCACGCCGCAGACCTTGTCCAGCGGTGCCTCCAGCAGCATGGCGGTGGAGATGTCCTCGCCGACCAGAATGCTGTTTTCCGGGAATTCGCGGGTTTCTTCCGCCTCCTGCTCCTGCAGCTGTGCCAGCAGGCGCAGGCCAAGGTCGCGCACGTCCGACATACGTTCGCGCAGGTAGGGGTCGTCCATGAGCGCGAAGTTCTGCATGTGCTCGTCGATGACTTCGCGTAGGGCGCCCTGGGCCCAGTTGCCGGCCTCGATGCGCTCGGCAATCTCGCCGCCGAGGGCGTTGTCGTCGAGCATGCGCAGGTAGACGTCGAAGAGCGCGCGCTCCTCCGGCATCAGGGTGTCGGCCATGCGCTCGTCGAGCGCCTCGACATCCTCGCGCACGGACTCCAGCGCCTTCTTCAGCAGGGCCAGCTCGGTGTCAATGTCCTCGACCGCGCGGTCCGGCACCTGCTCCAGGTCGGCGGGCGGATACAGCACCACGGCGCGGCCGAGCGTGACCCCGGATGCACCGGTGATGCCCTGGTAGGTCTGCGTGGCGGTGGCACGCGAGCTGCGCACCACCTCCATCTGGCCCAGCACCTTGGCGTGCGCAACCACGCCGGAGAGCTGGGCGGACAGGGTGACCATGAAGGCCACCTCGCCTTCGCCGAAGCGCCGGTTGTCGCGCTGCTGCACGACCAGCACGCCGAGCACCTTGCGCCGGTGCATGATGGGCACGCCGAGGAAGGCGTTGTAGCGTTCCTCGCCGGTTTCCGGGAAGTACAGGTAGCGAGGATGCGAGGCGGCATCCTGCAGGTTGATGGGCTCTTCACGGGAGGCGCAAAGGCCGACCAGGCCCTCGTCGAAGGTCATGCTGACCACGCCGATGGAATCGTGGTTGAAGCCCTCGTTGGCCATCAGCACCAGGCGCTCGGTGCGCTCGTCGAGCAGGTAGACCGAGCAGACCTCGGTGCCGGTGGCTTCGCGCACCGAGTGCACGAGCACGTCCAGCGCTGCCTGGAAGGTCGGCGCGGAGTCCACTTCGAGCACGATGCGACGAAGTGTTTCCAGCATGCTCGGCTCTGCGGAAATGGGCATGGCTCAGCGATTCCGTGGCGTGTTGATCACCGGCAGGCGCGGCAGCAGCTCCTTCAGGGCGCGACGATAGACATCGCGCTTGAATGACACCACCTGATCCAGCGGGTACCAGTAGCTGACCCAGCGCCAGCGGTCGAACTCGGCCGGCTTCTGCATGTCCAGGCGCACGCGCGATTCGGCGCCGACCAGCTTGAGCAGGAACCATTTCTGTTTCTGGCCGATGCACACCGGCGGCTTGTCGTTGCGGATGAACCGGCGCGGCAGCCGGTAGCGCAGCCAGCCACGGGTCTGCGCCAGCACTTTCACGTCCTGGCGCTCCAGGCCGATTTCTTCATGCAGCTCACGGTACATGGCCTGTTCCGGGGTTTCGCCATCGGCGATGCCGCCCTGGGGGAACTGCCAGGCATCGTGGCCGTAGCGGCGTGCCCACAGCACCTGGCCCTGGTCATTGGCCACAATGATGCCGACATTGGGTCGAAAGCCGTCGCCGTCGATCACGGGAGATTCCTTGAAAAACATTCAGTTATTGCTTCCATTACTACCTGAGCGGGGCCAGTGGGGCAAGGTCGGGCGCGGTTTTTTTGCCGAGCAGCCGCTATCATGTCGCTTTGGGCGCCATGCAAGGCGTCCGCAGTGCGCTGACCGTGAAGGATGATGCGATGACCCTGGCCCTGTTCGATCTCGACAACACGCTGCTTGCTGGCGACTCCGACCATGCCTGGGGCGACTTTCTGTCCCGGCACGGTCATGTCGATCGCGAGGCCTACCGGCTCGCCAACGACGGCTTCTACGCCGATTACAGGAACGGCACGCTGGATATCCGCGCTTACTGCGAGTTCGTGTTTGCCGTGCTTGCCGCCACCGATCGCGTCACCCTGGAGTCCTGGCGCGAGGCCTATCTGGCCGAGTGCGTCGAGCCCATGATCCAGCCCAGGGCGCTGGAGCTGCTGGCCTGGCACCGTGACCAGGGCCACCGGCTGGTCATCATCACGGCCACCAATCGCTTCGTCACCGAGCGCATCGCCACCCGCCATGGCGTCAGTGATCTGCTTGCCACCGAGCCGGAGCAGGATGAGGACGGCCGTTTCACCGGCCGCCTGGCGGGCACGCCCTGCTTCCAGGATGGCAAGGTTCAGCGTCTGCAGGCCTGGCTGGCCGAGCAGGGCGAGACACTGGAAGGCGCCTGGTTCTATTCGGACTCGCGCAATGACCTGCCCTTGCTGGAGGTGGTGACGAATCCGGTGGTGGTCGATGCCGACGAGGTGCTGACAGGCATCGCCAGCGAGCGCGGCTGGCCGCGGATCAGTCTGCGCGGATGACGCGTGTGCCGGTGACGACCAGCGTCACCGGCCGGTCCCAGGTCGCCACCGGCAGGGCATCTACCTGTTGCAGGTCATGTGCCAGCCCGATCAGGCGCGGCCGCCGTGGCCGTCTGTCCAGATCCGCCAGCAGGCGGTCATAGAAGCCGCCACCCATGCCCAGACGCTGGCCGCGTGCATCAAAGCCCACCAGGGGGAGCAGAATGGCGTCCAGCTGCCAGGCCGCTCGCCGCGTCCGGTTGCGCGGCTCCCGCAAGCCGTAGGCATTGGTCTGCCAGTGTCGGCCCGGATGATGACGAGGTGACCGGCGCGCACCGGCCGGGCGGCCGGGGTGTCGCGCGAAATGCATGCCCGGAGCGGATGCGGCCGGCCGCCGTGCCAGTACCGGCAGCCAGACCGTGGCGCCGCGCCGCAGGATGACATCGAGAAAGGCGGCCGGATCGATTTCGCCGTCGCTGGCCACGTAGGCCGCAAGGTGGCTGCCCCGTCTCAGGCCGGGCAGGCGCAGCAGCTGCCGGCACAGGGTGCGCGCGGCGTGCGCCTGCGCGGTCGGGGTCAGGGCGCGGCGACGCGCGCGCAACTCTCGTCGCAGCTGCTGGCGCAGGCGTTGCTGGTCATGGGAAAGCGACGGGGTGTCGGGATGCATCCGGAAGTGGTCTCCGAAGGTGCCGCTGCTCATCATTTCCCTTGAACCCAGGAGGTTCAAGGGGGAGGCGGCGCTCTCATTTAAGGCTTTCCGACGGGCGGACATGCACACCACGAAAGACGAACGCATCCCATAAGGTAGAAGCATCGGCTCAGGGGATCAGACAAGCTGGCGAACACCCCAGAGAGGGTTCCAGTATAAGGCAGGCCTGCCCCGGCACAAGCCGGCAAAAGGTTATAAGTTGTGGTGCTTTCAGACCAGATTGGTTTCCGCCGTCTCGGCGAGAGCATTTTCCATGCGCTTCAGCAGGGTCGCGATGTCGGCACTGGACACGTTCTCGCCCTGGCTCTGCTGGCGCAGGGCGAGCAGCTCGTGACTGATGTTGAGGGCGGCGATGACGGCGATGCGGTCCAGTCCCATGATCTTGCCGCTGCCACGGATCTCGCGCATCTTGCGGTCCAGGTAGTTGGCGGCCCGGCGCAGGTTGTCCTGCTCGCTGGGCGGGCAGGCGATCTTGTAGGCCTTGTCGAGGATGAACACATCCAGCGTGCTGACGTCCTGGCTCATGCCTGGGGGCTCCGTGCCGGCGTGCGGCTCATGATTGGGCTTCCAGCGCACGCAGGCGCAGGATGATGGCTTCGACACGTGCGCGCGCCTGCTCGTTCTTGCGCTGCAGGTCGTCGCGATCGGCCAGCAGCTGGGCATTCTGCACGTGCAGGGCGTGGTTTTCCCGGTGCAGCTGGCGCAGGCGCTGGACGAGATGATCGACCTGCCGGCTGAGCGCCTGGTAGTCCTGTTCGAGCATGTGCCGTTCGCTCTCAAGAGTTTGAGCGGCTACTATAGGTTGCCGTGTCCAATGCTGCCAAGAGGTCTCCCCATGCAAGCCGCTGAAGTCCCCACTCTCGAGTCGCTGAGCCTGCTGCTGCAGCGTTCGCAGGCGGATTGCTCGGCGTCGGAATTCCATGGCGTGCTGACCGGCATGCTGGCAGGTGGCGCCCGACTCAACCGGGGTGCGCTGATGAAGTCGCTGGAAGCGCATGCCGATACCAGTGCGGCCTTTGACGAGCCTGCCATTGCCGGGCTCTGGCAGCTGCAGCTGAAGACGCTGGAGGATCTCGGCGCGGATGACCTGATGTTCCGGCCCCTGCTGCCTGACGACGAGGAGTCGCTGGCGGATCGCGTGGTGGCGCTGGGCGATTTCTGTCGCGGTCTACTCGCCGGCTTCGGTCTGACGGCCTCTGCCAGCCATCCGGCGCTGGCCATGGAGTCGGTGCGCGAGATCCTGCAGGACCTGGTCAGCATTGCCCAGGTCGACAGCGTCGACGAGGCTGACGAGGAAGGCGAGATCGCCTATGCCGAGCTGCACGAGTTCGTGCGTCTGGGCGTGATTCACCTGTTCGAGGAATTGGCGCCGCGCGAGGAGCATGCGCATGATGCCGCCGATCCCGCACCTACCGTGCATTGAGGAGCGCCTGGCCAGATGTCCGTGACCTGGAGTTCATTGCTGGATCCTGCCGAATTCGCCCGCCGTCGTGCTCGCCTCATGCAGGCAGTCGGGCCGGATGGCGTGGTACTGGTGCCGGCGGCCCCGCCCCTGCGCCGCAACCGCGATACCGAATACCGTTACCGCCAGGATTCCGACTTCTATTACCTCTCCGCCTTTCCTGAGCCGCATGCCCTGCTGGTGCTGCTGCCCGGGCGCCCGGAGGGCGAGTTCGTGCTGTTCTGCCAGCCGCGTGATCGCGAGATGGAGATCTGGAACGGCTACCGTGCTGGTCCCGAAGGCGCGCGGACCCTGTTTGGCGCTGACCAGGCCTTTGTCATCGGCGAGGCTGATCAGCGCCTGCCCGAGCTGCTTGCCGGTCGTCGCGTGGTCTACGCGCCGCAGGGCAGCCAGCCGGCATTCGATGCGCAGCTGACAGGCTGGCTCTCGGCCGTGCGTGCCAAGACCCGTGCCGGCATTGCCGCGCCGGTGGCCTGGCAGCTGCTCGACAGCGTCCTGCATCCGTTGCGCCTGCTCAAGTCCGATGCCGAGCTGGGCGTCATGCAGCGCGCCGCCGACCTCAGTGCCGAGGCGCACCGCCGGGCCATGCAAGCAGCGGCACCGGGTCGTTTCGAATACGAGCTGGAGGCGGAGCTGCTGCACACCTTTGCGCGTCACGGCTGCACTGCGCCCGCCTACGGCAGCATTGTCGGCGGCGGTGCCAACGCCTGCGTGCTGCACTACACGGAAAACAACCGCCCGCTCCATGACGGCGATCTGGTGCTGATCGATGCCGGTGGCGAGCTCGACCACTATGCGGCGGACATCACTCGCACCTTTCCCGTCAATGGCCGCTTCTCGGCGCCCCAGAAGGCGCTCTACGAGGTCGTGCTGGCGGCGCAGCTGGCTGCCATCGCGGCCGTGCAGCCGGGCGCCAGCTGGCAGGCGCCGCATGAGGCTGCCGTGCGGGTGCTGACCGAGGGCCTGCTGCGTCTGGGCCTGCTCAGCGGCGAGGTGGATGCGCTGATTGCCGCCGGCGCCTATCGCCGCTTCTACATGCACCGCACCGGCCACTGGCTGGGCATGGACGTGCATGACGTTGGCGAGTACCAGCTCGATGGCCAGTGGCGTCCGCTGCAGCCGGGCATGGTGCTCACCGTCGAGCCCGGTCTCTATGTCGCGCCCGATGACGACAGCGTGGATGCGCAGTGGCGCGGCATCGGCATCCGCATCGAGGACGATGTGGTGGTCACGCCGGAGGGCTGCCGCGTGCTGACCGCCGCGGCGCCCAAGTCGGTGGCTGACATCGAGGCGCTGATGGCGGCGGATCGCGCTGCCGGGGTGGCGGCCTGATGACCGTTGACAGGCAGACGGCAGCGCCGGAACAGGCTGACATCGTCATTGTCGGTGGTGGCATGGTGGGCGTCACGCTGGGGCTGTGCCTGGCGCAGCAACTGCCGCAGCGCCGCGTGGTACTGCTCGAGCAGGCGACATTGCCGGCCGTGCAGCCCGGTCAGCCGCTGCCCTATGCAGCGACCTTCGATGCCCGCAACACGGCGCTGTCGCGCCGTACCATCCAGGCCTTCACCGATCTCGGTCTGTGGCAGCGGCTGCAGCCGCATGCCACGCCGATTCGGCACATACATGTCTCCGATCGCGGTCATTTCGGTTTTGCCCGTCTCAATGCCGAGGACGAGCAGGTCGAGAGCTTCGGACAGGTCATCGAGAATGCCTGGCTGGGTGTGGTGCTGCTGGCGGCACTGCGTGACTGCCCGTCGGTCTCCGTCCGTGACGGGGTCAGCGTCACCGGTCTGACGCGTGAGCCCGAGCGGATCACGGTGCGTGGGCGTCAGGGTGATGCCGAGCTGGTCATCCAGGCGCCCTTGCTGATTGCCGCTGACGGCACCGGGTCGCCCTGCCGGGACTGGCTGGGCCTGGGCGCACGTCGTCATGACTACACCCAGACGGCGCTGGTGACCACGGTGGCGACTTCCCTGCCGCATGCTCAGGTCGCCTACGAGCGCTTCTCGGCGCAGGGCCCGATTGCCCTGCTGCCGCTGCCGGACCTGCCTGGCGAGCCGGTGCAGACCCGGCGCTCGCTGGTCTGGGCGCTGCCGCCGGCGGATGCCGAGCGCATGATGGCGCTGGATGACGCCGCGTTCCTGCAGGCGCTGCAGACCGCTTTCGGCGGCCGCGCCGGGCGCTTCCGCCGTGTCGGTCGTCGTCAGGCCTGGCCGTTGCAGCTGATGGTGGCTGATCAGCAGGTGGTGCCGCGTGCCGTGGTGCTGGGCAATGCCGCACACAGCCTGCACCCGGTGGCCGGGCAGGGCTTCAACCTCTGCCTGCGTGACATCCTGGTGCTGGTTCAGGAGCTGGTGGCGGCCGATGCCGCCGGCCAGGATCCGGGCGATCTGTCGCTGCTGCGTCGCTACGAGCAGATGCGCCTGGAGGATCAGCGCCAGATCATCCGCTTCTCCGACACGCTGGTGCGCGGCTTCTCCACCAGCAATCCCCTGCTTGCCGTGTTGCGAAATGCCGGTCTGGTCGGCTTCGATCTGCTGCCGGGCGCCAAGCCTGCGCTGGCGCGTTATGCCATGGGACTGAGTCATGTCTGAGCAGCGGCCGTTTGATGTCGTGGTGGTGGGCGCCGGCATGGTCGGCAGCCTGTTCACCCTGCTGCTGTTGCAGGATCCGCAGCTGGCCGGGCTGCGCGTGGCGGTGGTCGAGGCCGAGCCCTTGCGCGACTGGAGCAACACGGGCGAGTTCGATCCCCGGGTGTCGGCACTGACGCCGGCGTCGCTGGCGCTGATTGCCGCCGCAGGCTGCGGTCCGGCATTCGCCGAACTGCGCCAGTGTGCCTATACCGACATGCGGGTGTGGGATGCCGACGGTACGGGCAGCGTGCATTTCCAGGCACGCGATGCCGGCTTGCCGCACCTTGGCGTGCTGGTCGAGAACGCGGCCTTACAGTCGCTGCTGACCCGAGCGCTGGTGCAGCGGCCGCAGGTGAGCTGGCTGGGCCCGCAGCGCTGGCAGAGCCTGGAGCGTCTGGCTGGCGGACGCTGGCGTCTGGTGCTGGCGGATGGCGCCGTGCTGGAGACCGGCTGTCTGGTGGCTGCTGACGGTCCGTTGTCGCCGATTCGCGAGGCCGCCGGCATTGCGGTTGACAGCCATGATTACCACCAGCGTGCGCTGGTGTGCATCGCGCGCACCGAGCAGCCGCATCAGATGACGGCCTGGCAGCGCTTTCTGCCGGGCGGGCCGCTGGCCTTCCTGCCACTGTCCGATGTCCATCACTGTGCCGTCGTCTGGTCGCTGCCGGAGGCCGAGGCGGGTGCGCTGGGCGAGCTTGACGACGCGAATTTCCGTCAGCGACTGGAGCAGGCCCTTGAATCTCGTCTGGGCACCGTTGCGGCCGTCGGAGCGCGCTATGCATTCCCCTTGCGCGCACGTCATGCTCGCGACTATTGCCTGCCCGGGCTGGCACTGATCGGGGATGCAGCCCACAGCATCCATCCGCTCGCTGGTCAGGGCGTCAACATCGGCTTGCAGGATGCCGCCGTGCTGGCGCGTGAAATGCAGGCGGCGGCCGGTTCGCGCTTGCCGCTGGCCCATGCCAGGGTGTTGTCGCGCTATCAGCGCCAGCGGCGAGGTGACAATGCGTTGACGCTGCATGCGATGACCGGCTTCCAGCGCCTGTTCGGTGCGTCCGATGCCATGCTGAGGGTGCTGCGCAACCAGGGGATGCGCTGGTTTGATCGCAGCGGGCCGCTGAAACGGCAGGTCGTGCGCCTGGCGACCGGGCGATAGTTGCAAAAGGGGCGGTACGGCACGTCGGTTTTCTTAGACCTTATGACCGTAGTCGCCCTGTGGAAATCCGACCGCTGTGCGCGTATCCTTCGCGCGGGTCGACGGACACCCGGCATCAGGCCGCTGTGTTCTGCTTGGTTTGGGGTCTGAGGAGTTCGCCATGACTGCTGGCGTGTCAGAAACTGCACAGTACTGGGCCCTGGGAATTTTCTTCCTGGGCATCATCGGCATGTGCGCCTTCATGTTGGCTGCGCCGTATTTCCTCGGCGGGCGTGCCTGGGGCCGTGCCAAGAACGAGCCGTTCGAATCCGGCATCGTGTCGCAGGGCGGTGCGCGCATCCGTGTCTCGGCCAAGTTCTATCTGGTCGCCATGTTCTTCGTCATCTTCGATGTCGAAGCCCTGTTCCTGTTTGCCTACGCGATTTCCGTGCGCGAGTCGGGTTGGACGGGCTTCATCGAAGTCGTCATCTTCATCGTGGTTCTGCTCGTCGGCCTGTTCTATCTCTGGCGCGTCGGTGGCCTCGACTGGGCACCTGAAGCCCGCAAGCGTCGTCTGGCGGCACGCCAGACCCCGCCGTCTGATCAGTGAGCGAGTCCGGCATGAAATACACCCTGACCAAGATTGATCCGAACGCCCCGGTGTTTCCGCCGGCCAAGGAAACCGTAGGCGATCCGCTCCAGGAAGAGGGCAAGAACAGCATCTTCCTCGGCAAGCTCGAGGACATGCTGCATGGCGCCGTGAACTGGGGCCGCAAGAACTCGCTGTGGCCGTACAACTTCGGCCTGTCCTGCTGCTACGTCGAAATGGCCACAGCCTTCACCGCGCCGCACGACCTCGCCCGTTTCGGTTCCGAAGTCATTCGTGCGTCACCGCGCCAGGCGGACGTCATGGTCATCGCCGGTACCTGCTTCATCAAGATGGCACCGGTCGTGCAGCGTCTCTACGAGCAGATGCTGGAGCCCAAGTGGGTGATCTCCATGGGCTCCTGCGCCAATTCCGGCGGCATGTACGACATCTATTCCGTGGTCCAGGGCGTCGACAAGTTCCTGCCGGTGGATGTCTACATTCCCGGCTGTCCGCCGCGTCCCGAGGCCTTCCTGCAGGCGCTGATGATTCTGCAGGACTCGATCGGCAAGGAACGCCGCCCCCTGTCATGGGTGGTGGGTGACCAGGGCGTGTATCGCCCGGACATGCCGTCCATGCGCGAGACCAAGCGCGACGAGCGCATCCAGGTCGTGAACCTGCGCACGCCGGACAGCGTCTGAGCGCTGCCGCAGGCAGACGACCGGACACGAACAGCAACTTTTTTGAGTGACGACGAATCCGATGGCCGACGACGTCCTGACTACCGAACACCCGCAGCAGACCCTGCCGGGCAGCGACCACGGCGTGGTGCGCGAGCTGCGTGCCCGCTTCGGTGACAACGCCTTTACCTTCCAGGCCACCCTTGATCGCGTGCCTACCTTGTGGGTGGCGCGCGAGCAGATCGTGGAGGTGCTGCGCTTCCTGAAGCAGCTGCCGCAGCCCTACCACATGCTCTACGACCTGTCGGCCGTGGACGAGCGTCTGCGCAGCCATCGCCATGGCCTGCCGGCGGCGGATTACACGGTGTTCTACCACCTTGTTTCCATCGGTCGCAATTCGGATGTCCGTCTCAAGGTTGCGCTGTCGGCATCGGATCTGCGTCTGCCGTCGTCGGTGCCGGTGTTCGCCAACGCCAACTGGTACGAGCGCGAGGTCATCGACCTCTTCGGCATCGAGTTCAGCGGCCATCCGACGCCGTACCGTCTGCTCATGCCGCGTACCTGGGAAGGCCATCCGCTGCGCAAGGACTATCCGGCGCGCGCCACCGAATTCGACCCGTTCAAGCTCACCGCCGCCCGTCAGGACGAGGAGCAGGAAGCGCTGCTGTTCCGGCCCGAAGAGTGGGGCATGAAGAAGCATTCGGCCGAGTCCGACTTCATGTTCCTCAACCTCGGCCCCAACCATCCGTCCGCGCACGGCGCCTTCCGCATCGTGCTGCAGCTCGATGGCGAAGAGATCCTCGACTGCGTGCCGGACATCGGCTACCACCACCGTGGTGCCGAGAAGATGGCCGAGCGCCAGACCTGGCACAGCTTCATCCCGTACACCGACCGCATCGACTACCTCGGCGGCGTAATGAACAACCTGCCCTACGTGCTGGCGGTCGAGCAGCTCGCCGGCATCGAGGCGCCGGCGCGTGCGCAGACCATCCGCGTGATGATGGCTGAATTCTTCCGCATCACCTCGCACCTGCTCTTCCTCGGCACCTACATCCAGGACATGGGCGGCATGACGCCGATCTTCTTCATGTTCTCGGACCGCAAGCGTGCCTACGATGTCATCGAGGCCATCACCGGCTTCCGCATGCATCCGGCCTGGTACCGCATCGGCGGCGTCGCCCATGACCTGCCGCAGGGCTGGGACCGTCTGGTGCGCGAGTTCCTGGACTGGATGCCCAAGCGTCTCAAGGAGTACGAGAAGGCCGCGATGCGCAACAGCGTGCTGAAGGCGCGTACCCAGGGCGTGGCCCAGTACAACAGCGCCCAGGCCATCGAGTGGGGTGTCACCGGCGCGGGTCTGCGCGCCACCGGCGTCGACTTCGACCTGCGCAAGGCGCGTCCGTATTCCGGCTACGAGAACTTCGACTTCGACGTGCCGCTGGCCCAGCATGGCGATGCCTATGACCGCGCCATGGTTCGCCTCGAGGAAATGCGCCAGTCGCTGCGCATCATCGAGCAGTGCCTGAAGAACATGCCGTCGGGACCGATCCGTGCCGATCATCCGCTGGCCGTGCCGCCCAACAAGGAGCGCACCCTGCAGGACATCGAAACGCTGATCCACCACTTCACCAGCGTGTCGTGGGGGCCGGTGATGCCGGCCGGCGAGGCCAGCTTCATGATCGAGGCCACCAAGGGCATCAACAGCTACTACCTGACCTCGGACAAGAGCACGATGAGCTACCGGACACGCATCCGCACGCCATCGTTCCCGCACCTGCAACAGATTCCTTCGGTGATTCGCGGCTCCATGATCGCGGACCTGATCGCCTATCTGGCTTCCATTGACTTCGTCATGGCCGACGTGGACCGCTGACATGCACAACGCCAACCAGAACCCCAGCACCCAGCTCATCGCGACCAGCCGTTTTCAGCTGTCGCCCCAGGAGCGTGCCGACATCGAGCATGCCGTCGAGCACTATCCGGATGCCCGCGCTGCCAGCATCGATGCGCTCAAGATCGTCCAGGCCAATCACGGCTGGGTACCGGATGGTGCCATTCCGGCCATCGCCGAGGTGCTCGGCATCCCGGTGCCGGACGTCGAGGGCGTGGCCACGTTCTACAGCCAGATCTTCCGTGTCCCGGTCGGCCGTCACGTGATCCGTCTCTGCGACAGCATGACCTGCTACATCAACGGCCATGAGTCGGTGCTGGCGGCGCTGCGCGAGCAGCTTGGCGTCGGCTACGGTGAAACCACGGCCGACGGCCGTTTCACGCTGCTGCCGGTGTGCTGCCTGGGCAACTGTGACAAGGGCTCGACCCTGATGATCGACGATGACACCTACGGCGGCATGAGCCCCGACCAGGTGCCCGTGCTGCTGGAGAAATACGCATGAAGCTGTCCTCCTTCGGTCCGTCCAACGCCATTTCCCGCTCCGCCGAGACGCACCCGCTGACCTGGCGCCTGCGTGATGACGGCGCCACCGTGGATCTCGCCGACTACCAGGCCAAGAACGGCTATGCCGGCCTGCGCAAGGCGCTCAAGGAGCTGGCCCCGGCTGACATCGTGCAGATGGTCAAGGACTCCGGTCTCAAGGGGCGTGGCGGCGCCGGCTTCCCGACCGGCGTGAAGTGGGGCCTGATGCCGCCCAGCGACGGCGTGACCCCGCGCTACCTGCTCTGCAACGCCGACGAGATGGAGCCCAACACCTGGAAGGACCGCCTGCTCATGGAGCAGCTGCCGCACCTGCTGATCGAAGGCATGATCATCAGCGCGCGCGCCCTCGCGGCCACCACCGGCTACATCTTCCTGCGTGGCGAGTATGTCGACGCGGCCCGCATTCTCAACCGTGCGCTGGACGAGGCGCGTGCCGCCGGCCTGCTGGGCAGGAACATCCTCGGCTCCGGCTTCGACTTCGAGCTCTACGTGCACACCGGGGCCGGCCGCTACATCTGCGGTGAAGAGACGGCACTGATCAATTCCCTGGAAGGCCGTCGCGCCAACCCCCGCTCGAAGCCGCCGTTCCCGGCCGCTGTCGGCGTCTGGGGCAAGCCGACCTGCGTCAACAATGTGGAAACCCTGTCCAACGTTCCCGCCATCGTGGCCAACGGCGTCGAGTGGTATCACACCCTTGCGCGTCCGGGCAGCGAAGACCACGGCACCAAGATGATGGGCTTCTCCGGCAAGGTGAAGAACCCCGGTGTCTGGGAGCTGCCGTTCGCGGTCAGCGCACGCGAGCTGTTCGAGGACTATGCCGGCGGCATGCGTGACGGCTACACGCTGAAGGCCTGGCAGCCCGGCGGTGCCGGCACCGGTTTCCTGCTGCCCGAACACCTCAGTGCCACCATGACCGCCGCCGGCATCGGCAAGGTCGGTACCCGCATGGGCACCGGTCTGGCGCTGGCTGTCGACAACACCATCAGCATGGTCTCGCTGCTGCGCAACATGGAAGAGTTCTTCGCCCGCGAATCCTGCGGCTGGTGCACGCCCTGCCGTGACGGCCTGCCGTGGAGCGTCAAGCTGCTGCGCGCGCTCGAACGCGGCGAAGGTCGTGCAGGCGATGTCGAGACCCTGCTGCAGCTGGTCGGACACCTCGGTCCGGGCAAGACCTTCTGCGCCCATGCGCCGGGTGCGGTCGAGCCGCTGGGCAGCGCGATCAAGTATTTCCGTGGCGAATTCGACGCTGGCGTGGCCGCTGTGCCGAGCCCGGCGTCTGCCGCCCAGCCGGCAACGGCCTGAGCCTCCCTTTTTGCAAGTTTGAAGACGGTCTGACATGGCAACGATTCACGTAGACGGAAAACAGTACGAGGTCGACGGCAGTGACAACCTGCTGCGCGCCTGCCTGTCACTGGGGTTGGACATCCCCTATTTCTGCTGGCATCCGGCCCTGGGGTCGGTAGGTGCCTGCCGTCAGTGCGCGGTCAAGCAGTACGCCAATGCCGACGACAAGCGCGGCCGCCTGGTGATGTCGTGCATGACCCAGTCCACCGACAACACCTTCATCTCCATCGATGACGAAGAGGCCAGGCAGTTCCGTGCCTCCGTGGTCGAGTGGCTGATGACCAACCACCCGCACGACTGCCCGGTCTGCGAAGAGGGCGGTCACTGCCACCTGCAGGACATGACCGTGATGACGGGCCACAACACCCGTCGCTACCGCTTCAGCAAGCGCACCCACCAGAACCAGGACCTGGGTCCGTTCATCAATCACGAGATGAACCGCTGCATCGCCTGCTACCGCTGCGTGCGCTACTACAACGACTATGCCGGCGGTACCGACCTCGGCGTCTACGGTGCCCACGACAACGTCTACTTCGGTCGTGTCGAGGACGGCACGCTGGAGAGCGAGTTCTCCGGCAACCTCACCGAGGTCTGCCCGACCGGCGTGTTCACCGACAAGACCCACAGCGAGCGCTACAACCGCAAATGGGACATGCAGTTCGCGCCCAGCGTCTGCCAGGGCTGCGCCGTCGGCTGCAACATCAGCCCGGGCGAGCGCTACGGCGAGCTGCGTCGCATCGAGAACCGCTACAACGGTGCCGTCAACCATTACTTCCTCTGCGACCGCGGCCGCTTCGGCTACGGCTTCGTGAACCGCGAGGACCGTCCGCGCCAGCCCCAGCAGCTGGAGTCCGGCCATTTCGTGGCGCGTTCGCTGGATGTCGCCCTGGACGGCATCGCCGCCGAGTTCAAGAACGCCCGCCGCGTCATCGGCATCGGCTCGCCGCGTGCCTCCCTGGAAGGCAACCACGCGCTGCGTGAGCTGGTCGGTCCGGCCAACTTCTTTGCCGGTGTCTCGGCCAGCGAGCTGGCGGCCGATCGTGCCGCGCTCGCCGTGCTGCAGCAGCAGGCCGATGCCGTGCCCAGCCTGCGTGCCATCGAGGACAAGGATGCCGTGCTCGTGCTGGGCGAGGACCTGACCCAGACCGCCGCCCGTGTTGCCCTGGCCCTGCGCCAGTCGGTGAAGAACAAGCCGGTGCAGATGGCGGCCGACAGAAAGGTCGGTGACTGGAATGCCCTCGGTGTGCGCGACATCGGCCAGCGCGCCCGCTCGCCGCTGTTCTCGGTGACGGTGCAGGCCACGCGTCTGGATGACGTGGCCGAGGCCAGCCTGCAGCTGCTGCCGGAAGACATCGCCCGCTTCGGCTTTGCCGTTGCCCATGCCATCGACGCTGCCGCGCCGGCCGTGGCCGACCTGCCCGAGGCCGCCCGTGCCCTGGTGCAGCCGGTGGCCGACGCCCTGCTGGCCGCGGCCAGCCCGCTGGTGGTGTCCGGCACCAGCCTGGCCAGCCCGGCCATCGTCGAGGCCGCTGCCAACATCACCCGCGCCCTGCAGGCGCGTGGCAAGTCCGCTGCCATCAGTCTGGCGCTGGCCGAGGTCAACAGCCTGGGTCTGACCCTGATGGGGGGCGATTCGCTGGATGCCGCGCTGTCCCAGCTCGCCGCCGGCGATGCCGATGCCGTCGTCGTGCTCGAGAACGACCTCTATCGCCGTGCTCCCGCCGCACGCGTCGACGCCGCGCTCGCCAATGCGCGCCTGATCGTGGTTGACCACCAGCTCACCAGCACCGGTGCGCGTGCGCACTGGCTGCTGCCGGCAGCCAGCTTTGCCGAGGCTGACGGTACCGTGGTCAGTGCCGAAGGTCGCGCCCAGCGCTATTTCCAGGTCTATGACCCGGCCTACTACGATGACCAGGTCGAGGTTCGTGACGGCTGGCGCTGGCTGCATGCGCTGCACAGCACCCTGCAGGGCGAGTCGGTGCGCTGGATGCATCTCGATGACGTCATCGCCGCCACCGTGTCCGCCTTCCCGGTGCTTGCCGGCATCGTCGAGGCCGCGCCCAGCGCCGGCTTCCGCATCAAGGGCCTGAAGATCGCCCGAGAGCCGCGTCGCTATTCCGGACGCACGGCCATGCGCGCCAACATCTCCGTGCATGAGCCGCGTGCCACGCAGGATGCCGACTCGGCGCTGGCCTTCTCGATGGAAGGCCTCAGCGGCCCCGACGAACCGACCCAGCTGACCCCGTTCGCCTGGGCGCCGGGCTGGAATTCGCCGCAGGCCTGGAACAAGTTCCAGGACGAGGTCGGCGGCCATCTCAAGGCCGGTGACTCGGGCGTGCGCCTGCTGACACCGACCGGCACCACGGCCTACTACGCCGCCAAGGTCGCGCTGCCAGCCGGTGACGGCCTGCGCGTGCTGCCGCTGTTCCATCTCTTCGGCAGCGACGAGCTGTCGGCGCGTTCCGATGTCACCAGCGAGCGTCAGCCGGCGCCTTACGCCGCCCTGTCGCCCCAGGCAGCCGCTCAGCTCGGCGTTGGTGACGGCGGCACGGTACGCATCTGGATGGCCGACGCCACCCTGGAGCTGCCGGTGCAGGTGCGTGACGATCTGAGTGCGGACGGCATCGGCCTGCCCATCGGTCTGCCGCAGCAACCCTATGTCGCCCGCGACGTGCGCGTGACCGTCTCGGGAGTGTCGGCATGAACGAACTGATCCAGGCCGTCAGCGATTTCTTCACGCCGGACGTGGTGGCCATCGCCATTGCCATGATCCAGGCCGTGGTCATCCTGCTGGTCACCGTCATCAGCGCGGCGCTGCTGAGCTTCGTCGAGCGTCGTCTGCTCGCCGTCTGGCAGGATCGTCACGGCCCCAACCGTGTCGGCCCCGGCGGCATCTTCCAGCTTGTCGCCGACATGCTGAAGATGTTCTTCAAGGAAGACTGGACGCCGCCTTTCGTCGACAAGCTCACCTTCACGCTGGCGCCGGTGATCGCGCTGTCGGCGCTGCTGGTGGCGATGGCCGTGGTGCCGATCACGCCGACCTGGGGCATCGCCGACCTCAACATCGGTCTGCTGTTCTTCTTTGCCATGGCCGGTCTCGCGGTCTACGCCGTGCTCTTCGCCGGCTGGGCCTCGAACAACAAGTACGCGCTGCTCGGCAGCGTGCGCGCCTCGGCCCAGACCCTGTCCTATGAAGTGTTCATGGGTCTGTCGCTGATGGGTGTGGTGATCCAGGCCGACTCCTTCAATCTGCGCGAGATCGTCGAGGCCCAGCAGAACGTCTGGTTCATCATTCCGCAGTTCTTCGGCTTCTGCACTTTCATCATCGCCGGCATCGCCGTCACCCACCGCCACCCGTTCGACCAGCCGGAAGCCGAGCAGGAGCTCGCTGACGGCTACCACATCGAATATGCCGGCATGAAGTGGGGCATGTTCTTCGTTGGCGAATACGTCGGCGTGGTGGTGATCTCGGCGCTGCTGGTGACGCTGTTCTTCGGGGGCTGGCAGCCGCTGCCGTACCTGGAGTTCATCCCGCCGTTCCTGTGGTTTGCCGCCAAGACCGCCTTCTTCATCATGATCTTCGTGCTCGTGCGTGGCGCCCTCATGCGTCCGCGCTACGACCAGGTCATGTCGTTCAGCTGGCTGGTCTGCCTGCCGCTGACCCTGATCAACATGCTGGTGACCGCTGCGGTGGTCCTGCTGAATACACCGTAAGGGGACTCTGTCATGACCCTGTGGAAACTGCTGGTCGGTGCCTACACGCAAGTGCGCAGCATGGTGATGGTGTTCTCGCACACCTTCCGCAAGCGCGACACCTTGCTGTACCCGGAAGTGCCGATCTACGTGCCGCCGCGCTACCGTGGCCGCATCGTGCTGACCCGTGACCCGGATGGCGAGGAGCGTTGCGTCGCCTGCAACCTCTGCGCCGTGGCCTGCCCGGTGGGCTGCATCTCGCTGCAGAAGGCCGAACACGAGGATGGCCGCTGGTACCCCGAGTTCTTCCGCATCAACTTCTCGCGCTGCATCTTCTGCGGCATGTGCGAAGAGGCCTGTCCGACCACCGCGATCCAGCTCACGCCGGACTTCGAGCTGGCCGAGTACAAGCGCCAGGATCTGGTCTACGAGAAGGAAGACCTGCTGATCTCCGGCCCGGGCAAGAACCCGGACTACAACTTCTACCGCGTCGCCGGCATGGCCATCGCGGGCAAGGAAAAAGGCCAGGCTCAGAACGAGGCCGCTCCCGTCAACGTCAAGGGCCTCATGCCCTGAGCCCAGGAGAAGCATCGTGCTTTACGCGTTCTACATTGCCGCTGCCGTTGCCATCCTGGCCACGCTGCGTGTCATCACCAACAGCAACCCGGTGCATGCGCTGCTGAACCTGATCGTGTCGCTGCTCGCGGTGGCGGTCATCTTCTTCGCGCTGGGCGCGCCGTTTGCCGGCATCCTCGAGGTCATCGTCTACGCCGGTGCCATCATGGTGCTGTTCGTGTTCGTGGTGATGATGCTCAATCTTGGCGATACCGTGGTGATCCAGGAAAAGGGCTGGCTGACGCCGAAACTGTGGCTGGGGCCGGCCTTGCTCGCGCTGGTGCTGCTGGGGCTGATGCTCTACACCCTGTCCGGCATGGGACTGCATCCCGCCGGCCTCGAGACCGTATCTGCCAAGCAGGTCGGCATCGCCCTGTTCGGCCCGTACCTGCTGGTGGTGGAACTGGCGTCCTTCCTGCTGCTGGCAGCCCTGGTGGCGGCCTTCCATCTCGGACGCAGAGACAGCGACAAGCCCGAGACCGGCAAGATCTGACAGCGTAGCGGTGGCGCCCGGTGACGGACGCCCGGAAACATAGGTGGGTTGATATGACTGGAATACCGATGGAGCATGGCCTGGCACTGGCCGCCATCCTCTTCGTGCTGGGCCTGACGGGTGTGCTGGTGCGCCGCAACATCCTGTTCATGCTGATGTCGCTGGAGATCATGATGAACGCGGCTGCCCTGGCCTTCGTGGTCGCCGGTGCGCGCTGGGGTCAGCCTGACGGGCAGATCATGTTCATCATGATCCTCAGTCTGGCAGCGGCGGAGGCAGCCATCGGTCTCGCCATCCTGCTTCAGTTGAATCGTCGTTTCGGCACGCTTGATGTCGACGCAGCCAGTGAGATGCGCGGATGAACCTGCTCTACCTGACCATTGTCTTCCCGATCATCGGCTTCCTGATCCTCGCGACCGCGCGCGGCCGTCTGTCCGAGAACCTGGCTGCCATCGTCGGCGTCGGTGCCATGGGCCTGTCGGCCGCCACCGCAGCGCTTGTCGGCGTCGACTTCCTGAGCTCGGTGCCGGCTGGCGGCTCCTACACCCAGGCGCTGTGGACCTGGATCAACGTGCCCGGTTTCGATCCCCGCTTCGCCCTGCGTCTGGACGGCCTGTCGCTGACCATGACGGGTGTCATCACCGGCGTCGGCTTCCTGATCCATGTCTTCGCGTCCTGGTACATGCGCGGCGAGGAGGGCTACGAGCGCTTCTTCTCCTACATGAACCTGTTCGTCGCCGCCATGCTGGTGCTGGTGCTGGGTGACAACCTGCTCTTCCTCTACGTTGGCTGGGAAGGTGTGGGTCTGTGCTCCTACCTGCTCATCGGCTTCTACTACAAGGATGCCGCCAACGGCCTGGCCGCACGCAAGGCCTTCGTGGTGACCCGCGTCGGCGACACCTTCATGGCCATCGGCCTGATGATCCTGTTCCGCGAGCTCGGCACCCTGAACATCCAGGAGCTGATGGCACGTGCTCCCGAGCACTTTGCCGCCGGTGACCCCTGGCTGACGGCCGCCACCCTGCTGCTGGTCGGTGGCGCGGTCGGCAAGTCGGCCCAGCTGCCGCTGCAGACCTGGCTTGCCGATGCCATGGCCGGCCCGACCCCGGTCTCGGCACTGATCCACGCCGCCACCATGGTCACCGCCGGCGTCTATCTGATCGCGCGCACCCACGAGCTGTTCCTGCTCACCCCGGACGTGCTGCTGCTGGTTGCCGTCATTGGCGCCATCACCCTGGTGATGTCGGGCTTTGCCGCGCTGGTGCAGACCGACATCAAGCGCATCCTGGCCTATTCGACCATGAGCCAGATTGGCTACATGTTCCTCGCGCTCGGTGTCGGCGCCTGGTCGGCGGCAATCTTCCACCTGATGATCCACGCCTTCTTCAAGGCCCTGCTGTTCCTGTCTGCCGGCGCGGTCATCATCGCCTGCCACCATGAGCAGGACATCTTCAAGATGGGCGGCCTGCGCAAGAAGATTCCCTTCGTCTATGCCTGCTTCCTTGTCGGTGGCGGTGCGCTGGCGGCTCTGCCGTTCCTGACCTCGGGCTTCTTCTCGAAAGACCAGATCCTGTTCGAGGTCTGGGCCGGCGGCCACCAGGACCTGCTGATTGCCGGTCTGGTCGGTGCCTTCCTGACCTCGATCTACACCTTCCGCCTGATCTTCGTTGCCTTCCATGGCAAGGAAAACGGCCATGCCGACGCCATCAAGGGCGCCGACTACTGGCTGCCGCTGGCCATCCTGCTGGTGCTGTCCACCGGTCTTGGCGCGCTGGTGCATCAGCCGCTGGAGGGTGTGCTGCCGCCTATGCCGTCCTCGCTGATGGCACCCGAGCTGGCACTGGAAGGCCGTCACGCGCTTGAGTGGCTGTCGGGTGGCATTGCCATCGCCGGCATTCTGCTCGCGGCATGGCTCTACCTCGGCGAGCGTCGCCTGGTGCAACGCATTGCCGGCACCGGTGTCGGCCAGATGCTGACGCGACTCTGGTACAACGCCTGGGGCTTCGACTGGCTCTATGATCGTGTCTTCGTGAGGCCGTTCATGGCGCTGGTGCATCTGCTGCGCCGCGACCCGATGGATCAGCTGGTGGGCGTGCTGCCCTGGCTGGCCCAGCGTGGCAACCGCGCCGTGGTGGTCAGCGAGAATGGCCAGATTCGCTGGTATGCAGCCTCCTTCGCGGTGGGTGCTGCCTTGATCCTTTCCGTGATGGTGCTGGTGTAAGCCATGATGACGTTTGATTCCTCGATTCTGCCCCTGCTGCTTCTGCTGCCCTTTGTCGGCGGCCTGATCGCCTGGCAGGCGGAGCGCATCAACCAGCACGCACCACGCTGGATTGCCAGTGTCACCATGGCCCTGTTTCTGGCAGGTTGCTGCCTGCTCTGGCTGCAAGGCGATTTCCGCACCGCCGACGTCGGCGCCGTGCTCGGCGGCACGCCGGTCTGGATGCTGGAGTACCAGGCTGACTGGATTCCGCGCTTCGGCATCAGCTTCCATCTCGGCCTCGACGGCCTGTCGCTGCTGATGCTCTTGCTCACCGGCTTCCTCGGTCTGCTTGCGGTGATCTCGTCCTGGCGCGAAATTGACCGTCACGTCGGCTTCTTCTACCTGAACCTGCTGTTCAACATCGGCGGCGTCGTTGGCGTGTTCCTCGCCATCGACATGCTGCTGTACTTCTTCTTCTGGGAAATGATGCTGGTGCCGATGTACTTCCTGATCGCCCTCTGGGGCCACAAGGGAGCCAACGGACGCAGCCGCATCAGTGCCGCCACCAAGTTCTTCATCTATACCCAGGCCAGCGGTCTGCTGCTGCTGCTGGCCATCATCGGCCTGGTCGTGGTGCATGCCCAGACCACGGGCGTGGTGAGCTTCGACTACGAAGTGCTGCTCGGTACCAGCATGGCTCCGGCCGTGGAAATGGTGCTGATGCTGGGCTTCTTCATTGCCTTCGCGGTCAAGCTGCCTGTTGTTCCGGTGCACTCCTGGCTGCCCGATGCCCATGCCCAGGCACCGACGGCAGGCTCCGTCGATCTGGCCGGCATCCTTCTCAAGACCGCCGGCTACGGTCTGCTGCGCTTTGGTGTGCCGTTCTTCCCGAATGCCTCGCTGGAGTTTGCGCCGATCGCCATGTGGCTGGGCGTGTTCGGCATCTTCTATGGCGCCGTGCTTGCCTGTGCCCAGACCGACATCAAGCGCCTGATCGCCTACACCTCGGTCTCGCACATGGGCTTCGTGCTGGTCGGCATCTATGCCGGCAACACCGTGGCCCTGCAGGGCGTGGTGGTGCAGATGCTGGCGCACGGTCTGTCCGCCGGTGCGCTCTTCATTCTCTGCGGCGAGCTTTACGAGCGTCTGCACACCCGCGATCTGCGCGAAATGGGCGGTCTCTGGTCGCGTCTGCGCTATCTGCCACCGATCACGCTGTTCTTCGCGGCGGCCTCGCTGGGCCTGCCGGGTCTGGGCAACTTCGTCGGTGAGATCATGATCCTGCTCGGCGGCTTCCAGGCCAATGTCTGGGTGGCCGTGCTGGCCTCCGGCGGTCTCATCCTCGCCGCCGTGTACGGTCTGCTGATGATGCAGAAGGCGTTCTACGGTCCGGCCAGCAGTGACACCCGTCTGCCAGACCTGAATGCGCGCGAGCTTGGCATCATGATCGCCCTGATGGCGACCCTGCTGGCGCTCGGCCTGTATCCGCAGCCGGTGTTCGACACCGCCGCCGCCAGCGTGCAGCACTTCCTCTCGATCTACACCCAGGCTGCCGTTCCCGGCCTGACGACACCTGCAGGCTATTGATACGTCATGACCATCACCGCCTCCCAACTGATTGCCCTGCTGCCGCTGCTGATCACCGGCGCCACAGCCGTCCTGGTCATGCTGGCGATCGCCATCAAGCGTCATCATGACTTCAACGCCACCATCACCGTGATCGGTCTCAACCTCGCTCTGCTGTCGGTGTTCGTGATCGCTCGCCAGGAACCGCAGCTGGTCACCGAACTGCTGGTGGTCGATGGCTACGCCGCCTTCTACATGGGCCTGGTGCTGTTTGCCACGCTGGCCTGCGCCACGCTGATGCATGCCTACTTCAAGGACTTCGCCGACAACAAGGAAGAGGTCTACCTGCTGCTGGTGCTTTCCGCCATGGGTGCGCTGGTGCTGATCATGAGCCGTCACCTGGCCTCGTTCTTCATCGGCCTCGAGCTGATGTCGATCCCGGTCTACGGTCTGGTCGCCTATACCTTCCGCCAGAAGCATTCGCTGGAGGCCGGCATCAAGTACATGGTGTTGTCCGCCGTGGCCAGCGCCACCATGCTGTTCGGCATGGCGCTGCTCTATGCCGAGTCCGGCAGCCTGAGCTTCCCTGCCTTGGGTGCCCAGCTCGCGCAGGCCGGCCTGATCAGTCCGTTCGGCTACGCCGGCATCGCCATGATCCTCGCCGCCATGGCCTTCAAGCTGTCGCTGGCGCCGTTCCACCTGTGGACCCCTGACGTCTACGAAGGCGCACCGGCGCCGGTTGGTGCCTATCTGGCCACTGCCGCCAAGGTCGCCGTGTTCGTGGTGCTGCTGCGCTTCCTGGTCGAGGTGCCTGCCGCCCACGCCAGTGTCTGGCCGCTGATCCTCGGCGTCATCGCCTTCCTGTCCGTGTTCGTCGGCAACCTGCTCGCCGTCAACCAGACCAACATCAAGCGCCTGCTCGGCTACTCGTCGATCGCCCACTTCGGTTACCTGCTCATCGCCATCGTGGCCGGAGGCACGCTGGCGCTGGAGTCGGTGGGGATGTATCTGCTGACCTATGTGGTTACCACCATCGGCGCCTTCGGTGTCATCGCGCTGATGTCGAACCCGGCGCAGGGGCGCGATGCCGATGCCATCTTCGATTACCGCGGCCTGTTCTGGACCCGTCCCTACCTGACCGCCGTGCTCACGGTGATGATGCTGTCGCTGGCCGGCATCCCGTTCACCGCCGGCTTCATCGGCAAGTTCTACATCGCCCTGTCAGGTGTCGCAGCCGGCCTCTGGTGGCTGATGGCTGCCCTGGTCATCGGCAGCGCCATCGCCCTCTACTACTACCTGCGCGTGGTGGTGGCCCTGTACATGCCGACACCGGGTCAGCGTCGCATGGAGGCTGATCTGCACTGGGGTCAGCGCATGGGCGGCATCATGGTACTGGTCATGGCCGGCCTGATGTTCCTGCTCGGCACCTACCCGCAGCCGGCGATGAGCCTGGTGACCCAGGCCGGCATCGTGGTCTTCGAGTAAAGTGATTCCGCTGCGGCCTGAAACGGTCGCGGCGTGTCGACGCCTGTCGTGTTGCCGAGATACGCCGCCTTCGGGCGGCGTTTTGCTGTCTGGAATCCGGCGGGATTACAAAAGTGCAACAGAATGGCGCTGGCCTTTGGCTTTCCTGTTTATTTATGTTCAAATCTAAATTTTCTGCCCGGACCGCCCTGTCTGCGCAGTAGACGCCCGATAATAAGAACAGGAAGTCGCCATGCCTGCCGTGCCCCGTCTGCCTCTCCTCATGCTTGCCATGTTGCCCGCTGGTGCTCATGCCGCCATGGGGCAGGTGGCATCCAACTACGGTTTCTTTGCCCAGGACGTGGCAACCTCGCAGGCGTTGTCGATGTTCAGCAACCAGCCTTCCGCCACCTACTACAACCCGTCCTATCTCGCGCGTGACCGCAAGGGCGCGTTGTCTGCCGGCTACCTGTATACCGATCAGGAGCTGACGGCCGATCCGCAGGGCACGCCGACTGACGCGAATGGAGATCCGGTCCGCATCGTCGAGAACGATGTGATCGAGGACGCGTCCAACTACAACGTGCTGCTGGGCTTCAAGTCCGATCTCAGCAACATGCTGAAAAGCGATCGCGCCATGGTGCTGGGGTTCATGCTCGGCGCCGAGCGTTCCGGTGAGCGCATCCTTTCCTTCAGCTCCGAGTCCTCGCAAACCGCGCAATCGTTCCGCTACGGCCAGCAGTCCCTGTTCCTCGGACTGGGCGCAGGCCTCAACGTGGTGCCCGGCTTCGATGTCGGTGCCGCAGCGCGCATCACCCTTGCGGCGAATGCCGAGCTCCAGGCCTTCAGTGACCTGGGTGGCAACACCGGCTTCGAAAGCCTCAAGGTATCTGCCAAGCCATCCATCCAGCCCATCCTCAGCGGCACGGTGGATTGGGGCACGGTGGTCTGTCCGGGCAAGCGCGGCTGCTGGCTGACCGGCGTCGAGACGTCGCTGGCCTGGCGCTACGAATCCGAGCTGTCCGCCAATGTCGATGCCAAGGCCGTGGTGCCGAATGCGGTCGCCACGCCGGGTCTGCCGCTCGCGCTGGCCACCATCGATGCCTACACTCCGGAAACCTGGTCGCTGGGTCTGATGTACAAGATGCACAAGCTGCGTGTCGGCTTCACCGGCGAGTACCAGATGTGGACCGGTCTCAACGACAAGTTTGCCGAGGACACCATCCGTGACCAGGCCAATCTCGAGTTCCGCGACGTGTTCATTCCGCGTGTCGGCTTCGAGTACAAGGCCTCGCCCAACTTCAGCTTTCTCGGCGGAGTCTCCTACGAGCAGTCGCCTCTGCTGTCGCTGCAGTCGACCGACATCAACTTTGTCGACAACAACCGCACCGTCATCGGTCTCGGCTTTTCCTACCTGATCGAGCAGGCGTTGTTCCTGTCGCAGCCGGTGCGTTTCGATCTCGGCTATCAGTACCACATTCTCGAAGACCGCGATTTCCGCATTGCCACCACGCGCAATGTCGGCAACGAAGAAGGTCAGCAGCAGCCGGTCGCCGGCTGTGGCGACAATGCCCGTTGCGAGGACGTGAAGGCTGGTGGTTACTCGCAAGCCGTCAATGCCTCCGTGCATCTGACTTTCTGAGGTGAGCGAGATGATGCGTGCATTTGTCCCCGTCGTTCTTGCCCTGACCCTGGCCGCCTGTGGTGGCGGTGGCGGTGGCAGCCAGCAGCGCCCCATCCTGCCTGATTTTCCGGACGGTTCCGGCGAGATAGTCGGCGAACAGCGCGGCCTGGTGTTCACCTATCCGCTTCCGGGTCAGACGGAAGTCGCGCCAGGCGCGCCCATCGTGCTGCGTTTTTCCCACCCGCTGCGTGATCCGGATCCTGTGCGCACCGCCGAACTTCTTGCCATTCGCGAGGTCGTCAACGGCCAGCTCAGCGGCGCCCCGGTGCCGTTCGCATTGACCGTGATACCGGCGAGCGAGCCGCTGCTGGCGGGCAACAGTCTGCGTCTGCAGCCGCTTCAGCCGCTCAAGGAAAAGTCCACCTACCGGGTGGTTGCCATCGACGCCATCCCGCTGACCACGGGAGACGTGTCCCTGCAGCCTGTTGGGGTGCCACCGCTGCAGTTCAGCACGCGTGCTGCCATGCAGGGACCGGCGCTGTCGCAGTCACTCAGCGCACTGAATGATTTCCGTGTCACCAGTCTGCTGCCGGCAGCGGACACCTTCCCGCTCACGGAGCTCAACGGCGGTTTCCCGCTGGTCGATTTCTCGACGCTGCGCCTGCAGTTCACCCAGCCATTGGACGCGGCAACGGTCGTCTATGGCGAATCGGTCCGTCTGCTCAAGATCGGCATGTTCAGTGACAGTCTGGTGCCGGCACAGGTGCTGGTATCTGCCAATCGCCTGTCCATCGATCCGGATGCCGATCTTGACCCGACGTCCCGCTACCGTCTCGAACTGCGTTCCATCACCCAGCAAGGGACGGTCCCTGCCGCCGTCATACGCAGCCGTCTGTCCAGCACCACGTCGCAAGGCGCGGCGCTGGCCTTCGGCCCGTACTCGTCATTCGAGTTTCAGCCACGTGACTCCGGTAACGACACGCGGGTACGCATCACGCTGCCCAGCGGCGTCAGCTCCTCGCTGACCGGAGATATTATCAATGCTATCCCGGTAGCCTCGCCACTGGTCGGAAATGCCAGCAACAGCCGGCCAGCAGTGGCGCCGGCACAGGGCGAACTGTTTGCCGACCTCGCGTTCGCGCCGAATTTCCGTGACTTCACGCCGACCATCGTGCCGATCCGGGTACCCAAGAGCAACAAGCTGACTTCGGTGGGCTTGGATGTATTCATCGGTGGCGAGGTTAACGCCAACCTGTCAACTGAACAGCTCAGTATTACCCTGATCAGCGATGCCAACGGCCTGTTGCTGCCCAACCGGTTCAATCGCTCGCCGTCCGCACCCAGCCTGGTGACGCTTGCCATGGACATCTCGCTGACGGCGAAGAACAAGACGTCCAATGGTGCCTTCACCCAGGAAGTCTTGCACGTGGTGGTCAGCGGCATTGCCTTCATCGACGAGAAGCGCGAGATACTCAAGATCGAGGCCATCGGGGTCGCCGAGCTCAAGGTGCTGGGCGTCGACGATGCGGTCGGCGTGCTGTCGCTGAAGCTGGAAACCAATCTGGATGGCCCGCAAGGTAGTCTCTTCGATGACGGTCTGGCACCGGTCGTGGACTCCTGGGTGCCGGGCGAGGTGCGCGGCGCGGCGGATCAGGAGCCAGGCTCACTGCTGCGTCCGGGTGATCCAATCATTGTCAACTTCAGCGAGCCGGTGGATCGCCGCACCCTGCGCGACGGTATTCTGACGACGCCCATCAGTCTCAGTTGCACCGGTTGCGTGAGTGCCGGTGATGTGCCGTTCGATTACGAGCTGGATGGCAACTCCCTGATCATCCGCCTGCGGGCCGGACTCGAGATGGGCGGCAGCTACACGCTGACCCTGACCGACGACATCACGGACCTGACCGGCAAGCCGCTGCGCCCGACGCCCACCACTCAGGGTGACTGGGTACGCAGCTTCTCGCTGCCGGCATCGGTCAATTCCGGCATCATCAACCGGCCACCCATCGTGCTGGCACTGACACCGGGCTATCCGTGCCCGATCGAGCCGGGCACGCGCGATATTGCGGCGAACATCCAAGGCCGTTGCGCGGGTGGCCAGGCGGCTGATGACCTGTTGCCGCTGCCTGACATCGATCCGCGTCTTCCGATTTCCGTGCAGTTTTCCCAGGACATCGATCCCGCGACGGTGACATTGGCCACCAGCTGCGGTGGCGCCGGCAGCTTCCGAGTGGAGGTGATCAATAGCGCTGGTCAGTGCTTGGCTCCTGTAGCAGGTCGTTTCGTCAATGTCGGGCTGCGTGGCCTGCAGTTCTACCCGACATCCCCATGGGTCAAGGACGTACTTTACCGTTACGTGTTGCGATCAAACGGTTCCAATACCAGTGCGGCCTGTGTCGCCGGCAGTCTGTGCAGTATCGCGCGTAACGGTATTCCCGCGCTGCCCTTGCAGACGCAGATGATCGCCACTTCCCTTAGCGCAATACCCAACCGCCAGCGTGGCGGTCCGGACATCGATGTGATCTTTCGCGGCGGAGATCCTGTTTTCGGCACAGCGCTGGGATTACGTGTGCTGCCGATCCTGGATGTCAATGCCAACTTCGCGCTGGATCGACTGGAGGGCCGCGCGATACGCATTGATGCCTCCGGCCGTCCACTGGTGCCGACTCAGTTTTGCGAGCCTGGTGAGGCGCATGAGAACCTAGTGCCTGCCGCCACTCCCGGCCGCTGCTTTGCGCCCAACGGTGCCCTGCTGCAGCCAGACACAGTTGTCGATGCCGATGTGCCGGGTGATGACGGTCGCTCTTTCACAGGCGCGGCCACTGATCTCGCTCTGGGGTGCGAAAACGGCCGCCAGTCCGAAGACACCCCGGGCTCCTCGGTCCCGGTATGCCAGGGCAATCAGTTCCTGCAGATCTCCTCGGCGCTCAGCGCAACGCTTGGCAAGGCAGAGGATCTCTTGCCGGATTCGCCAGGACTAGAGATTCCGGTATACATTAATCCCAGCTTGGTTGTTACATCGGGGGTTCAGATTTACGCCGGCCTGGGTGTCACGCCTACCGCCTCACCACTTACTGCTGCACTCTGCAGTCTGCCTTTGGCTGGCGCGCTGTGCTCCGGTGCTGAAATTGTCACTGGCCTAGTTAACGGCGTGCTGCCACTTTCTATCGCTGATCGCGTTTACAATTTGAGTGAAGGGCAGGTTTATACCGGACCACTGGTGTTTCGCATGCGCTTCGCGGATGCTGACAACGATGGTCGTCGCAACGACCCGATTCTGGGTATCATTCGCAATGTTGGTGGCAAGCTGGTTCTTACAGCCAAGTTTGATCTTTATACCGACATTCCGGAAATTGACCCGGTTGCGACTGTCCTTGGCTTGCCGCTTATTCCGATCGAGCATTTAGTGCGCAGTAACAATAATCTTTCTTCTGATACCGATCCGATGCAAGGTTCGGGAGTCTTTGAGGCTGAGGGTGTTGTGGAGTTTTTGCCAGATGGCAGACTCACTGTCAATCTTAGCAATCGAAAGCCGCTACGTCTCACCGCCAACTTGAAGGCATTGGGTGGTTTGTTGGGGGGGTCATTGCGCGTGCGTGTGCCTGCGCTGCGCTTCAGCTTGGATGCATCCCTGGCACCACTCAAGCATTGATCCGGGCGATATGAATGAAAAGGACTGCAGGCTTTGGGCGTTGTTGCACAAGCGCCAGCAGTCTGTAAGCTGCCGCGCCCATGACGAAGCCTACTTCCGCCCAATACCGCACCACCAACTGGAAAGACTATAACGCCGCCCTCAAGAGCCAGAGGCTCGCTCGCGGTCTGGCTGGACCGTGACATGCAATGGCACGGCCAGCCCACGGGACGCGTGGTCGATCTCCTACGTTCAGCGATGCCGCCATCCAGTTCTGACTGACCATCAAAGGCCTGTTCGGCTTGCCGCTGCGGCAGGTCATAGACTTCGTGCAAAGCCTGATTGATCTGGCGGGCTTGGATTGGTCTGTGCCCGGCTACAGCACGGTCTGTTGTCGCCAAAAGACGCTGACCGTGAGCATTCCCTACCTCCCAAGCTGCGGTGGCTTGCATCTGCTGGTCGACAGCGCCGGCGTGAAGATGCTGGGTGAAGGCGAGTGGAAGACGAAGAAGCATGGCGCGGAATACCACCGCCAGTGGCGCAAGGTGCATCTGGGCATTGATACCGAGACGCTGGAGATCTGGGCCATCGAGGTCACGGACAATCGCATCGGCGATGCGCCGATACTGCCTGAGTTGCTGACGTAGATCACGGCGACTGAGACCGTGCGACGGTGAGCGGGTCAGGGCCAGGGACTTAGACCGCCAGGTGACAGAGCTTCTGGTGCGCGCGGCGATCCTGAACCAGTTCACGCGCTTGGGCACGCCACGCACGATACGTGTGTCCTGAGCGGGCTGGGGGCAGGGGTAGCCGCGCTCAGCAGGGGAATTGCGCAACAGCGCCAGTTGCAGGATTCGGAAGTTAAAAAAGCGGCCATCGAGTTTATTCGGCAGGAGCGAATTCATGCTCGCGAGCATGACGAGATGAATGCCGTGTGCGTCCAAAACGGAGGGCGCTGTTGCGCAATTGCCGCTCTGAGCGCAGCTACCCCTTCCCCAGTCCGCTCAGGACACACGTATCGTGTGTGGCGTACCCAAGCGCGTGAACTGGTTCAGGATCGCCGCGCGTACCTGAAGCTCCGTCACCTGGCGGTCGAAGTCTCGGGCCATGACCCGCTCGCCCAGCAATTTGAAGCAACCCATCTTGGTTTCCACCAGGCTGCGCCGGTGGTAACCACTCCATTTCTTCCAGATCGTCCGGCCCAGATGGCGGGTTGAGCGCAAGGTTTCATTGCGCGCCTCGACGCCCGCACTGCTGCCTTTCCAGGTTTGCGCATTCTTGCGGGTCGGGATCACGGCGGCCGCGCCGCGTGCCGCAATCGCGGCATGACAGGCCTTGGTGTCATAGGCACCATCGCCGCTCACTGTTGCCACGACTTCAGTCGCCGGGATCTGCGTCAGCAGCTCAGGCAGCATCGGCGCGTCGCCGATGCGGTTGTCCGTGACCTCAATAGCCCGGATCTCCAGCGTCTCGGCATCAATGCCCAGATGCACCTTGCGCCACTGCCGGCGGTATTCCGCGCCATGCTTCTTGGTCTTCCACTCACCTTCACCCAGCATCTTCACGCCGGTGCTGTCGACCAGCAGATGCAAGCCATCGCGACTGGGGCGGTAGGGAATATTCACGGTCAGCGTCTTTTGGCGACGGCAGACCGTGCTGTAGTCGGGCACTGGCCAACTCAGACCCGCCAGATGCATTAGGCTCTGCACGAAGCCGATGACCTGCCGCAACGGCAGGCCGAACAGGCCTTTGATGGTAAGGCAGAATTGGATGGCGGCATCACTGAACGTCGGTGAGCGACCGCGACGACCGGTGGGCTGGCCGTGCCATTGCATATCACGATCCAGCCAGACCGAGAGCGAGCCTCTGGCCTTGAGAGCAGCGTTGTAGTCTTTCCAGTTGGTGGTACGGTATTGGGCGGGAGTAGGCTTCGTCATGGGCGCGCTAGCCTACAGACTGAGGGCGTTTGTGCAACAACGCCCAGTGCTATCCTCCTATAAGTCTAAAAGTGTTGGCTAAATCGGCATGCCCGACTGACCGTTAATTGGCGCATGCCGGCTAGAATTTGAAAGCATCAGCAGCCGAATCAAGGTGAGCAAGCGCATAGCATGTGGTTGGCCGCGACTCAGATTGCTTCATGCTGAAGATCAAGGCCGCGTTCCATGGTAATGCGTGATGGACAGGCGCACTACGCCATGATCAGCGCTCAGTCGCTTACAGCGTCACGCCCAGGCGCTCGGCCAGCTCGCGCTTGGCCTTGACCAGTGCCGGAGGCAGGTTGTGCGCCAGCTTCTCGAACAGTTCCTTGTGCAGCTTGAGCTCGACGGCCCAGTCATCGACGTTGATGTCAGTGACCAGATCGAACTGCTCCTGCGGGAAGTCGAGGCCGACCCAGCGGATGTCGCTGTAGCTCGGGCTGATGCCGACGGCGTGTTCGACGCCCTTGGCTTCACCCTCGATGCGATCGATCATCCACTTCAGGATGCGGGTGTTCTCGCCGAAGCCCGGCCAGACGAACTTGCCGTTGGCGTCCTTGCGGAACCAGTTGGTCTTGTAGATGCGCGGCAGCTTGGCGCCAGCGGCTTCCAGCTTTTCGCCCAGGCTCAGCCAGTGCTGGAAGTAGTCACTCATGTTGTAGCCGGCGAAGGGCAGCATGGCGAACGGGTCGCGTCGCACCACGCCCTGCGCGCCGAAGGCGGCAGCGGTGGTTTCCGAGCCCATGGTGGCGGCCATGTAGACGCCTTCGGTCCAGTTGCGTGCCTCGGTCACCAGCGGCACGGTGTTGGAGCGGCGGCCGCCGAAAATGAACGCGTCGATGATCACGCCTTCCGGGTTGTCCCACTCCGGGTCCAGTGCCGGGTTGTTGGTCGCCGACACGGTGAAGCGCGAGTTCGGGTGGGCGGCCTTGCGACCGGCCTTGCCGTCTTCCGGCGTCCAGTCCTTGCCCTGCCAGTCGATCAGGTGGGCCGGGGCGTCGCCCAGGCCTTCCCACCAGACGTCGCCGTCATCGGTGAGCGCGACGTTGGTGAAGATCACGTCCTTGTTCAGCGACAGCATGCAGTTCGGGTTGGTCTGCATGTTGGTGCCCGGGGCGACGCCGAAATAGCCGGCTTCCGGGTTGATCGCGCGCAGGTTGCCCTCGGCGTCCGGCTTGATCCAGGCGATGTCGTCGCCGATGGTGCTGACGCTCCAACCCGGCATGCCGGCGGGCGGAATCAGCATGGCGAAGTTGGTCTTGCCGCAGGCCGACGGGAAGGCGGCGGCGACGTGGTACTTCTTGCCCTGCGGGTTGGTGACGCCGAGGATGAGCATGTGCTCGGCCAGCCAGCCCTGGTCACGACCCATGGTGGAGGCGATGCGCAGCGCGAAGCACTTCTTGCCGAGCAGGGCGTTGCCGCCGTAGCCGGAGCCGTAGGACCAGATCTCGCGGGTTTCCGGGTAGTGCACGATGTACTTGACGTCGGGGTTGCAGGGCCAGGCGACATCCTTCTGGCCGGCGGCGAGCGGGGCGCCGACGGTGTGCATGCAGGGCACGAACTCGCCGTCCGTGCCGAGCACGTCATAAACGGCCTTGCCCATGCGGGTCATGTGCTTCATGTTGACGGCGACATAGGCGCTGTCGGAGAGTTCGACGCCGATGTGGGCGATGGGCGAGCCCAGCGGACCCATGGAGAACGGCACCACGTACATGGTGCGACCCTTCATGCAGCCATCGAACAGCGGCTGCAGGGTGGCGCGCATCTCGGCCGGAGCCATCCAGTTGTTGGTGGGGCCGGCATCTTCCTTGCGTTCGGAGCAGATGTAGGTGCGGTCCTCGACACGGGCCACGTCGGACGGGTCGGTCCAGGCCAGATAGGAGTTCGGGCGCTTTTCCGGATTCAGCTTGCGGAAGCTGCCGGCGGCAACCAGTTCCTCACACAGGCGGTTGTACTCCTCCTCCGATCCGTCGCACCAGTAAATGGCGTCCGGCTTGCACAGTGCCGCCATGTCGGCGACCCACTGGATCAGGCGCGGATGTTTGACATAGGCGGGGGCGTTCACAGCAGCTTGTGTCATGACTGGTCCTTGAATGATGAATACTGGGGCTGCCCCACGCACGGAGTCAGGAGTGCCGAAGCATCAGGCAGGCGTGAGGTCAAGCGATTTGGGCGCCATTATAGGGCAAATCGAGCTCATTGGCTTTGCCCTTTGGTCAGCGGCCTGGTGACAGGACGGTCAATTCACTGGGCGTTGGCTGCCGACTCGCCATCGCCATGGCAAGGCATGTAAAATATGTGCCTTTCCGGCATGCCGTCCAAAGGAGCTCCCATGGGCCTGCGTACCCCTCTCTATGACGAGCATGTTGCGCTGGGTGCGCGTCTGGTCGATTTTGGCGGCTGGGACATGCCTGTGCAGTACACCTCGGTGCTGGACGAGCACCATGCCGTGCGTCGTGCCGCCGGCCTTTTCGATGTGTCGCACATGACCCTGCTCGAGCTTGCCGGGCCGGATGCGCTGCCTTATTTGCGCCAGCTGCTGGCCAATGACGTGGCTCGCCTGCAGACACCCGGCAAGGCCATCTACTCGGTGATGCTGAACGAAGCCGGTGGCGTGCTTGATGATCTCATCGTCTATGCGCCAACGGTGCAGCAGCCCGAGCTCTGGCGCGTCATCGTCAACTGCGGCACCCATGACAAGGACCTGGCCTGGATGCAGGCGCAGGCAGCAGCCTTCCGTGTCACGCTGCATGAGCGCACCGATCTGGCCATGCTGGCCATCCAGGGCCCGCAGGCGCGGCAGCTGGTGGCGGCGCAGTATCCGGCGCTGGCTGATCTGGCGGGCAGCCTGGAGGCATTCCAGGGCTGCGAGACTGCCGATGGCTGGTTCGTGGCACGTACCGGTTACACCGGCGAGGATGGTCTGGAGATCATTCTGCCGGCCACGGAAGCGCCGTCATGCTGGCGCTTGCTGGTGGCGGCGGGCGTGCTGCCCTGCGGCCTCGGTGCTCGCGACACGCTGCGCCTGGAAGCCGGCATGCCGCTGTACGGCAATGATCTCGACGAGCAGCACTCGCCGCTGACCTCGATGGTGGGCTGGAGCGTGGCCTGGGATCATGATTTCATCGGCCGCGATGCGCTGCTGGCGGAAAAGGCGGCGGGTGTGCGCGAGCGCCTGGTCGGTCTGGTGCTGGAGGGGCGTGGCGTGCTGCGCGCCCACATGCGTGTCGTGATTGATGGCGTGGGTGAGGGGGAAACCACCTCCGGCACCTTCTCGCCAACCCTGGAGAAGTCGATTGCCCTGGCGCGCATTCCGGTCTGTGATGCGGTCCGCGCCTGGGTGGACATTCGCGGAAAGCTGCAGCCGGTCGAGATCGTCAAGCCGGTGTTTGCCCGTCACGGCAAGGCCGTGCGTTAACTGTCATCCCTGTGCAATTGCGGCCGAGTCCGCTGGAAGAAACCATGAGCCAAACCCCTGCTGAACTGAAGTATGCCGCCAGCCACGAATGGGCCCGCCTGGAGGGTGATGTCGTCACCGTCGGCATCACCGACCATGCCCAGGATGCCCTGGGTGATCTGGTCTATGTCGAGCTGCCGGATGTCGGCAAGCAGGTCAAGGCCGGTGACGAGGCGGGCGTGGTGGAGTCGGTGAAGGCCGCTTCGGACATCTACGCCCCGGTGTCCGGCGAGATCATCGAGGTCAACGAGGCTCTCGTCGACGCGCCCGAGATCGTCAACAGCGAGCCGTATTCGGGTGGCTGGCTGTACCGCATCCGCATCAGCGATGCCGCCGAGCTTGATCGCCTGCTGGATGCCGACACCTACGCGGCCCAGGCTGACTGATGCCGGTTGCCGGAGCGCCTGCGGGCGATCCGGTCGCGAGAATTGACGAGCCCTGCCCAGGCAGGGCTTCTTGCTGTTTGACGCGCTGAGCGAGTGAGGCGGACATGCCCTTTATTCCCCATACCCGCGGTGATGTTCGCCGCATGCTGGACACCCTGAACGACGGTCAGGGTGCGGAGTCGCTGGACACCCTGTTCGACGAGATTCCGCAGGCGATCCGCTGCCAGCCCCTGACCGGCATTCCGGATGGCCTGCCGGAAATGGACGTGACCCGCCTGATGCGCGAACGCAGCGAGCTGGATGCCGGCGCGCTCTGCTTCATTGGTGCCGGCGCCTACGAGCACCACATTCCGGCGGCGGTCTGGGACCTGGCCTCGCGCGGCGAGTTCCTCACGGCCTACACGCCCTACCAGGCCGAAGCCTCGCAGGGCACGCTGCAGGTCATCTACGAATTCCAGTCCATGATGGCGCATCTCACCGCCATGGATGCCAGCAACGCTTCGGTCTATGACGGTGCCTCCGGCCTCGCCGAGGCCGTGCTCATGGCCATCCGCGCCAATCGCCAGTGCAAGTCGCGTCGCGTGCTGGTGCCGCGCACGGTGTCCCCGCTCTACCGCGCGGCGCTCAAGGCCATCGTCGAGGGCCAGGACATCGAGCTGGTCGAGCTCGACTACCACCGCCAGGGCGGGCACATCGATCCGGGCAGCCTAGCTGCCTATGCCGATGACGACTATGCCGCGCTGATCATTCCGCAGCCGAACTTCTTCGGCGTGCTCGAGGACGTGCACACGCTGACCGACTGGGCGCATGCCCACCGCATGCTGGTGATTGCCTGCGTCAACCCGCTGGCGCTGACGCTGTTCACGCCGCCCGGCGAGTGGGGCGCGCACGGTGCCGACATCGTGGTCGGCGAGGCGCAGCCCTTCGGCATCCCGCTGTCCTCCGGCGGTCCGTACTGCGGCTTCCTGTGCTGCAAGATGGCGCATATCCGCCAGATGCCGGGCCGCATCATCGGCAAGACCGTCGATCTCGAAGGCAAGCCCGGCTTCGCGCTCACCCTGCAGGCGCGCGAGCAGCACATCCGCCGTGCCAAGGCGACCTCGAACATCTGCACCAACCAGGGCCTGGCCATGACGGCCTCCACCATCTACCTCAGCCTGCTCGGTGCCGAGGGTCTGGAGCGGGTGGCGCTGGCCAGCCATCGCAACATTCGCGAGCTGGCCCAGCTCACCAGTCGTCGCGGCCATGTCGATCGCGTGTTCAGCCGGCCGGTGTTCCACGAGAAGGTGTTCCGTCTGCCCTGCGCGGTCGCACCCGTGCTTGAGCACATGGCCGCCAACGGCGTGCTGGGGGGCTACGACCTGTCCCGGGACTACCCCGAGCTCGGCAATGCCCTGCTGGTGTGCACCACGGAAACCAAGAATGCGGCGGATCTGCAGCGCTATGCGGACGCCCTGGAAAATGCCCTGCGCGCGGAGCACGCCAAATGACCACGCTGATCTTCGAACGTTCCGCCGAAGGCCGCCGCGCCACCTCGCAGGCGCCACGCCAGCGCGGCGACCTGCATGACGTGCCGGACTCCCTGGTGCGCAAGCAGCGTCCGCTGCTGCCCGAGGTGTCCGAGCTGCAGGTGGTGCGTCACTACACCAACCTGTCGCGTCGCAACTTCGCCATCGACACCCAGTTCTATCCGCTGGGCTCCTGCACCATGAAGTACAACCCGCGTGGCGCCCACCGTGCCGCCATGCTGCCGGGCTTCCTGAATCGCCATCCGCTGGCGCCGGTGTCGCATTCGCAGGGCTATCTCGCCACCCTGTTCGACCTGCAGAACGTGCTTGCCGAAGTCACCGGCATGAAGGGCGTGTCGCTGACGCCGATGGCCGGTGCCCAGGGCGAATTTGCCGGTGTCGCCATGATCCGCGCCTATCACGAGTCGCGCGGCGACCATGCCCGCACCGAGATGCTGATCCCGGCCGCCGCGCACGGCACCAACCCGGCGACGGCGGTGATGTGCGGCTACCAGGTGCGTGAGATTCCCGTGCTGGCCAACGGCGACGTCGACCTGGAGGCACTGAAGGCTGCTGTCGGCCCGCAGACCGCCGGCCTGATGATGACCAACCCGTCCACCTGCGGCGTCTTCGAGCAGCAGATCAAGCAGATCGCCGAGACCGTGCACGCGGCCGGCGGCCTGCTCTATTACGATGGTGCCAACCTCAACGCCATCCTCGGCAAGGTGCGTCCGGGTGACATGGGCTTCGACGTGTTGCACATGAACCTGCACAAGACCTTCGCCACGCCGCATGGCGGTGGCGGTCCGGGCGCCGGCCCGGTCGGTGTCGGCGAGCGCCTGCTGCCTTTCCTGCCCACGCCGATTGCCGGCAAGGCTGCCGATGGCAGCTACCGCTGGCTGGACGTCGACGACATCCCGCAGAGCATCGGCCACCTGTCGGCCTTCATGGGCAATGCCGGCGTGCTGCTGCGAGCCGCCTATTACGCCTATGCGCTGGGGCGCGAGGGTCTGCACCGGGTCGGCGAGTTCTCCACGCTGAATGCCAACTACCTGATGCAGCGCCTGGTCAAGGAGGGCTTCCAGCTCGCCTATCCGGAGCGTCGTGCCTCGCACGAGTTCATCATCACCTTTGCCAGGGAAGCCAGGGAGCTGGGCGTCAGTGCCATGGACATCGCCAAGCGCCTGCTCGATTACGGCTACCATGCTCCGACCACCTACTTCCCCCTGCTGGTGCCGGAGTGCTTCCTGATCGAGCCCACCGAGACCGAGTCGCCGGACGAGCTGGACGGCTTCGCGGATGCGCTGGTGAAGATCCTCGAGGAGGCGCGCACTGAGCCGGAGCTGGTCAAGGGCGCCCCGCACACCCTGCCGGTGCGCCGTCTTGATGACGTGCGCGCGGCCCGGGAACTCAATCTGGTGTGGCGACAGGACGCCGAGTAAGCGTCCACACCACCCCTCAGGCCCCCGCTTTGCGGGGGCTTTTTTCTGGAGACCTGCGATGACCGATCTGCCCCGCCTGCGCCTGAAGGCCAATGAAGAGCGCCGCCTGCGCGAAGGCCATGCCTGGGTGTATTCCAACGAGGTCGACACGGCGGTGACGCCGCTCAAGGCCTTCGCTCCCGGTGACCAGGCCGTGCTGGAGGACAGCAAGGGCAAGCCGCTGGGCATTGTCATCGTCAACCCGAATACCCTGATCTGTGCCCGTCTGGTCAATCGCGACGTGGCACACCCGCTCACCGTGTCGCTGCTGGTGCACCGTCTGCAGATCGCGCTCAGCCTGCGCGAGACCTGGTATCCGGAGCCGTTCTACCGGCTTGTCTACGGTGACAGCGACGGGCTGCCCGGGCTGGTGGTGGACCGCTTCGGTGATCACCTCGTGGTGCAGATCTCCACGGCCGGCATGGAGCGCGTCAAGGGCGAGCTGGTCGATGCCCTGGTCAAGGTGCTGAAGCCGCAGGGCGTCCTGCTCAAGAACGATGGCAAGATGCGCCAGGTCGAGGGTCTGGACTCGTATGTCGAGGTGGTTTTCGGCGAGGTGCCGCGTCGTGTCGCGCTGCGCGAGAACGGCGTCGCCTTCGAGGCGCCGGTGTTCGACGGCCAGAAGACCGGCTGGTTCTTTGACCACCGCGAGGCGCGCGCCCGCCTCAAGGGGCTGGTGACCGGCAAGCGCGTGCTCGACGTGTTCTCCTACATTGGCGGCTGGGGCGTTCAGGCTGCCGCCTTCGGCGCAGCCGAAGTGCACTGCGTGGATGCCTCCGAGAAGGCGCTTGACCAGGTCATGCGCAATGCCGCCCTGAATGGCGTCGAGGATCGCCTGCACACCCTGCAGGGAGACGCTTTCGAGGCCCTGCAGGCGCTCAAGCAGGAAGGTGAGCGCTTTGATGTCGTGATCATGGATCCGCCGGCGTTCATCACCCGCCGCAAGGATCACAAGGCCGGTCTGCAGGCTTACCGTCGTGCCAACGAGCTGGCCATGCGACTGCTGTCCCGTGACGGGCTGCTGGTGTCCGGCTCCTGCTCCATGCACCTGGCCCGCGAGGAGCTGGTCGATGTCCTGCGCGCCAGTGCCCGCCACATTGATCGCACGGCACAGATCGTCCACCACGGTCATCAGGGTGCCGACCACCCGATTCACCCGGCCATTCCCGAGACCGAATACCTGAAGTCGGTGTTCGCACGCGTGCTGCCGGTCTGAGGCTGCTCAAGAAACCGGCATCCGGGTCGATAAGGGCATAGATCCCTCGCTTCCCGGGTGCCGTGATGGCTGACCTGTCACCTGCGCATGTCCTTTCCGAGGACGAGCATGCCCAGGCGCTCCTGCAGCAGCAGGTGGCGCTGTTCGAGCATGCGCTGGCGGTCGAGCCGGGGCAGGATGCGCAGCAGACGCAGGCGCTGGATCAGGCCTATGCCCGCATCAGCGGTCTGCGCAGTCCCTTGCCGGGGTTGTGGCTGGTGGTCGATGCTCGCCAGCAGGTGCGCCACGCCAACGAACAGGCCGGGCGTCTGCTCGGCATCCAGTGCCGAGCCTTGCCGGGCAGGCCGCTGGTCGAGCTGCTGCCGGATGCCCCTGAGCTGTTGCTGCGCGTTGCCGCCCATCCGGATGGCGCCATCAACGTGGAAACGCGCTTCCGCCAGTATGACGGTGAGTGGGTCCCGGTGCTGCTGTCGATGGCGCAGGAACAGAACAGTGATGGCCAGAGCCAGTATGTGCTGGTCGGCATTGACCTGCGCGAGCGTCGGCAGATGGAGCTGCAGCTGCGCCAGGCGCAGAAGCTGGAGGCCATGGGCAGTCTGGCGGCCGGCATGGCGCACGAGATCAACACGCCGCTGCAGTTTCTCTCCGACAACCTCGGCTTCATCGATGACAGCTGCACCGAGCTGCTCACCGTGCTGGCGCTGGCGCGTCAGGAGGCACGACCTGATGGCGCTCTGTCGCAGGCCTTGAGCCGGCTCGATGCCGACTTCATGCAGCAGCACCTGCCGCTGGCCCTGCAGCGCAGCCATGATGGCGTGCGCCGGGTGCGTGACATCGTCAACAGCCTGCGCAGCTTTGCCCATCCCAGCGAGGTCGCGGTGCCCGAGGACCTGAGTCTGCTGCTGCGTCAGGCGCTGACCATGACCGCGCATGATCTGCGCCAGGTCGCCGAGGTGGTGCTGGCGCTGGAGCCGGTGCCGCTGGTGAGCTGTCGCCGCGATCTGCTGGTACAGGTGCTGATCAACCTGCTCACCAACGCCGCGCATGCCATTGCCGAGCGTCAGCGGCAACAGCCCGGGCATGGTTGCGTGACGCTGTCCCTGCGCGGCATCAAGGATGGCCGGTGCGTGCAGCTGAGTGTCAGTGACGATGGCTGCGGCATTGATGACAGCATCCGACATCGCATCTTCGATCCCTTCTTCACCACCAAGCCCGTCGGTCAGGGTACCGGGCAGGGACTCGCCATCAGCCGGGCCCTGATTGTCGAGCAGCATGGCGGCGCGCTCTGGTGCGAGCCGCGTGCCGAGGGTGGCAGCCGCTTCGTGATCGAGTTGCCGGTAGCGGAGACGGCGGCATGAGTCCGTCAGGCCCGGCATGGCAGATCCTCTGCGTGGACGACGACGCGGACGTGCTTGCCGGCCTGCAGCTGTCCCTGCGTCAGCTCGGCGAGGTGCATGTCGCGCGTGGCGGCGAAGCGGCACTGGCGCAGCTGCCATTGCTGGACCGGCTGGCGGTGGTGGTCTGCGACATGCGCATGCCCGGCATGACCGGTGATGCGGTGCTGCTGCAGTGCCGGCAGCGCTGTCCGACGGCGGCGCGCATCCTGCTCACCGGTTACAGCGACATCGAGGCCGCGATGCGTGCGGTGAACCAGGGGCGCATCTTCCGCTTCCTGACCAAGCCATGTCCGCGCGAGGAGCTGCAGCAGGCGGTGCGTGACGGCATCGAGCAGCATCGGCTCATTCATGCTGAGCGCGAGCTGCTGGAACAGACCATCAAGGGCTGCATGCAGGCGCTGGTCGATGCACTCGCCATGGCCAGTCCGGCCAGTTTCGGCCAGGCACAGCGCATGGTCGATCTGGTGCAGCGCGTCAGCGCCGAGTGTCGCCACGAAGCGGGATGGGCGGCGGAAATGGCGACCATGCTGGCCAATCTTGGCCTGGTCAGTCTGGCGCCGTCGCTGCAGGAGAAGGTGCTGCTCGGCCTGACGCTGAGTCTGCAGGAGCAGCTCGAGGTGGCACGGGCGCAGGCGCGTACCTGGCAGCTGCTGCTCCCGGTGCCGCGCATCGATCCGGTGCGTCAGCTGCTCGGTCTGATCGAGCCGGCGCTGGCCGGGCATCAGGTGCGGGAGCCGCCGGAAATCCTGATCGAGCAGGCGGGGCTGATCCGCATGGTACGGCGCTACGTGCGTCTGGAGGCTGCCGGGCTTCCGGTGCTGACGGCGCTTGAGCAGCTGGCTGCCATGCCCGAGGCGACAGCGGAGCTGCTGGCCGCCTTGCGCCAGGTGCTGGGGCCGCAGGCGGATCTGTCGCGCCAGGTGCAGCTGGCGGTGGAACTGCTGCGTCCCGGCATGGTGCTGATGCAGCCGGTGCACACCCGTGGCGGCCAGTTGCTGGCGCCGGCCGGCTACCAGGTCAATGACAGCTTTGTGGAACGACTGCTGGCGGCCTGTCCGGAGCTCGCTAATGCACGGCTGGCGGTGCTGATTCCTGCCGGGTTTTCCGGGCTGGCGCCGTCAGCACTGCTGATCGGGAGCAAGGACGGCCAGGGTGCCTGAAACCGGTCCGCGCGCGTCCTGAAACGACGAAGGGGCCAGTCAGGCCCCTTCGTCATGCAGCGGTTGCGTGTCAGTTCTTGAACTGCATCTTGCGGAAGTCCGGCTTGCGGGTCTTCAGCCAGTATTTCCAGGTGAAGCCGGGCCAGATCGTGAAGTTCTCGCCCTTGTCGTTGATGTACCAGCTCTTGCAGCCGCCGGCGCTCCACACCATCTTCTTCAGCGAGGCCTGGATGCGCGCGTTGTAGCTTTCGACGGCCGAGTCCTTGACCAGCATGCTGGCGGCCTGGCGGCGATCCATCTCGTCCAGGCACTGCATGACGTAGTTGATCTGCGACTCGATCATGAAAATGATCGAGTTGTGACCCAGGGCCGTGTTCGGACCCAGCAGCATGAATAGGTTGGGCAGGTGCTTCAGGGTGATGCCCAGATAGGCCTGCATGCTGCCGTCATGCGGCACGGGGGTGCCGCTGCCGTCGATGATGTTGAGCGGGCCCAGCGGGTCGGCGACATCGAAGCCGGTGCCGCAGATGATGGCGTCGACGTCATGCTCGCTGCCATCCGAGGCGATGACGCTGTGCGCACGCACTTCCTTGACGCCGGCAGCCACCACCTCGACATTGTCACGCGCCAGTGCCGGGTAGTAGTTGTTGGTGAACAGCACGCGCTTGCAGCCGATGGTGTAGTTCGGCGTCAGCTTGGCGCGCAGCGCCGGATCGGTGATCTGGCGCTCGAGATGGAAGCGGCTGAGCTTCTCGATCGGCGCCATCAGCTTGGGGTTGATGAAGCCGACACCGAAGGCCTCGGCCTGCCAGTAGATGCTGTTGCGGAACAGCGTCTGCACGCCCGGGATCTTGCGGAAGGCGGTCTTCAGAGCCTCCGGCAGCTGGCCATCCGGCTTCGGCACCAGCCACGGTGCAGTGCGCTGGAACAGCACCAGCTTGTCGACCTTGGGAGCGATCTCGGGCACGAACTGGATGGCGCTGGCGCCGGTACCGATCACGGCCACGCGCTTGCCGCGCAGGTCGTAGTCATGATTCCAGCGTGCCGAGTGGAACACGGTACCCTCGAACTGGTCGAGGCCGTTGACCTTGGGCAGGGCCGGGCGGCTCAGGCCGCCAATGCCGGACACCAGCACGCGTGCGGTATAGCGGTGACCGCTGCCGGTGCGCAGGTGCCAGCGCTGTTCGGCGTCATCCCAGCGCGCCTCCAGCAGCTCCTGATTGCAGCGTACGTGCGGCATCAGATCGTACTTGTCGGCGCAGCCCTTCATGTAGGCGAGAATTTCGGCCTGGCCGGAATACATGCGCGACCAGTCCGGATTCTGCTCGAACGAGAACGAGTACATGTGCGAGGGCACGTCACAGGCAGCGCCCGGATAGTCGTTGTCACGCCAGGTGCCGCCGATGTCGCCGGCCTTTTCCAGGATCAGGAAGTCATGACGACCGGCCTTCTTCAGGAAGATGCCCATGCCGAGTCCGGAGAAACCGGTGCCGACGATGACGACGTCGTGATGGGTCGCGGGCTCGGGAAGGTCGGTTGCCGCTGCTTTTTTCTTGGCCATGATCAGGTCTCGTGAAAGAACGCGAAAAGCCTAATGAACAATGTGACATTAGGCAATGGCAAGTTTCTCAGCGTGCCAGCAGATGATGCTGGAGCTGCTGCCAGCCGGATGCACCGCTGCCCAGGCTGCTGCTGCGTTTCCTGACCCAGCTGCCGGCGCGTTGCCAGAGGCTGGCCAGGCGATCATTGTCGATGCCCAGCGCGTCGGCGGCCTCGTCAGGCAGCACGCTGCGACACAGGGCATGCAGGCGTCGACGCGCAGCAGGCAGCGGATCACGCGCTGCGATGGCATCCAGCCAGGCCGTCACGGCGGTGCCCGCAGCGGCGTCTGCCGGACCTGACAGCACGGCGTGCAGCGCCAGGGCCTCGTCCGGCGTGTTCGCCACCAGATGCGCCTCCAGCCCCAGTTTCTGCATCAGGCCGGCGCACCAGTGGCGCAGGCCCTGATGCTGCAGGCCGGACAGAGGGACTCCCAGCGCGGCGCAGCTGGCGGGCAGGATTTCGGCGATGTCATGCAGCAGGCCGGCAATGTCGGTCTGCGCGCAAGCCACGCCGTTGATGGGGGAGAAGCCATTCGATTCTTCTGCCTGCAGTCGCCACAGGGCCCACTGCAGGCGCAGGCGCTGCAGCTCGCCGGTGGCGGGCAGCGTCGGCGCCAGCAGCAGCTCGTCGAGCCCGCGCAGGAACTCGGTGATGCCCTGCACGCTCCACACGGCCTGCCAGCGCGTCTGGCTCAGGCAGCGCAGGCCGACACCCAGCTGCCAGGCCCAGCGCACCTGCAACGACTGCTGCTGCGCGAACTGCAGCCAGGCCTGCAGGGCGGGCTGGTAGCGGGCATCCTGCCAATGTGTCGGCTGCAGCTCGCCTTGCGCCAGAAACTGCTGGCACAGCGGCTGCCCTTGGCTGGCTTCGTAGCAGATCAGCGCCTGCAGCGTGTCCGCTGCCGCCACGGGATAGATGGTGCAGAGCAGGTCGGCCAGCGGATCGCCCAGGTGCTGCCAGAATGACAGCGGCAGGCTTTCGGCACGCTTCAGGACGGTCGGGTGCGGGCTGGGTAACTCGTGGCGCATCCTGACCTCTCAGCGCAGAAACAGGTGATAGGCCGGATTCCGGCTTTCATCGATGTAGGGATAGCCGACGGCATCCAGCGAGGCGCGCAGCTCGGGCAGCGTGCGCTCACCCAGCTGCAGACCGACCAGCACGCGGCCGTAGGCGGCGCCGTGATTGCGGTAGTGGAACAGCGAGATGTTCCACTGCGTGCCGAGCTGGGTCAGGAAGGCCATCAGTGCCCCCGGCCGTTCCGGGAACTCGAAGCGGAACAGGCGCTCGTCGGCCAGCCCGGCATGGCCGCCGACCAGATGCCGACCATGCAGCTTGGCCATCTCGTCATCGGACAGGTCGACGACCGCATAGCCCTTGCGCAGCAGTCCGTCCTGCACCGACTGGCGCTCGCTGGCCCCGCCACCCAGCGCGATGCCGACAAAGACGTGCGCGGCCTGGCTGTCGCTGTAGCGATAGTTGAACTCGGTGACGTTGCGCTTGCCGATGGCCTGGCAGAAGGCCTTGAAGGCGCCCGGCTGCTCCGGAATGGTGACCGCGAACACGGCCTCGCGGCGCTCGCCCAGCTCGGTGCGCTCGGCGATGTGACGCAGGCGGTCGAAGTTCATGTTGGCGCCGGAATTGATGGCGACCAGGGTCTCGCCGCGGCTGTCGCGGGCCTCCGCGTACTTCTTCAGTCCGGCCAGCGAGAGCGCGCCCGAGGGTTCGCAGATGCTGCGGTTCTCGTCGTAGATGTCCTTGATGGCTGCGCAGATCTCGTCGGTGCTGCAGGTGATGACCTCATCCACGCAATGCCGCGCGATATCGAACGTGTGCTTGCCGATCTGCTTCACCGCCACGCCGTCGGCGAACAGGCCGACGCTGGGCAGGACAACCCGGCGACCAGCCTTGAAGGCGGCCGCGAAGCAGGCCGAGTCCTCGGCCTCGACGGCAATCACCTTCACCGACGGCCGCACGTACTTGATGTAGGCCGCCATGCCGGCGAGCAGGCCGCCGCCACCGACCGGGATGAACACGGCATCGATGTCGCCGCGATGCTGGCGCAGGATCTCCAGCGCGACAGTGCCTTGGCCGGCAATCACCAGCGGGTCGTCGAAGGGATGAATGAAGGCATAGCCCTTTTCGTCCATCAGTTCGCGGGCGTGGGCGTAGGCGTCGTCGTAGCTGTCGCCATGCAGCACCACCTGGCCGCCGAGATTGCGCACGGCATTGACCTTGATGTCAGGCGTGGTCTGCGGCATCACGATGACGCCCTTGATACCCAGCGTGCGCGCGGCCAGTGCCACGCCCTGGGCATGGTTGCCGGCCGAAGCGCAGATCACGCCACGCTCCAGCTCGCTCGCGGACAGATGCGCGATGGCGTTGTAGGCGCCGCGGCACTTGAACGACAGCACCGGCTGCAGGTCCTCGCGCTTCATCAGCACCGTGTGGCGCAGGCGTTTCGACAGCAGGCGCGCCGGCTCCAGCGGAGTTTCCACGGCGACGTCATAGACCCGGGCCTGGAGGATACGTTTGACGACCGCGTCGAGCATGGTGAGCGCTTCCCTGATGATCCAGCGAGTATACTACGCGCCCTGTGTGCTTGCCCTTGCCCGCTCCGGAGTCTGTCATGTCGCTGTCCGCTGATGCCCTCAAACGTGCCGCTGCCCAGGCTGCGCTGGCCTATGTCCGCGAGGACGAGATTCTCGGGGTGGGCACCGGGTCGACAGCCAATCATTTCATCGACGGTCTCAAGGACATCCGGCACAAGGTCAGGGCCGCTGTCGCCAGCAGCGAGGCGACCCGGCAGCGTCTGCAGGCCATCGGCATCGAGGTCGTGGATCTCAACCAGGTCGATCGCATCAGCATCTATGTCGATGGTGCTGACGAGATCAATCCGGCGCTGGAGATGATCAAGGGAGGCGGTGGCGCGCTCACCCGCGAGAAGATCGTCGCCGCGCTGGCCGAGCAGTTCATCTGCATCGCCGACGACAGCAAGTGGGTGCAGCAGCTGGGCGCCTTTCCGCTGCCCATCGAGGTGATTCCCATGGCGCGCTCGCTGATCGCGCGCGAGCTGGTCAAGCTGGGCGGCAGCCCGGTCTATCGCACCGGCTTCGTGACCGACAACGGCAATGTCATTCTCGACACCTACGGCCTCGACATCAGCCGTGCTGTCGAGCTGGAGACCCGGCTCAACAATCTGGTGGGCGTGGTCACCAACGGCCTGTTCGCGCGTCGTCCGGCGGACGTGCTGCTGCTCTCCGGTGCGGCTGGCGTGAAGACCGTCACCCGTCCCGCCTAACCGTAGCGACTCAGCAGTGCCGTCATGCGCTGACTGGCGGCACTGATCTCCTGCGCGGATTCCGCGCCATGCATGTCCTGCTCCAGCTGGCAGGCCACCAGGGCATGAAACGTCTTGTCCAGCGCGCGCCGCGCGGCACACAGCTGCTGCGCAATGCGCTCGCACTCGTCCTCTTCGCCGATCATGCCCTGGATGCCGCGAATCTGGCCCTCGATGCGGCGCAGGCGCAGGATGAGCTGGCGCTGGTGTTCTTCGCGTGACGACATGGCGTTCTCCTGTCTAGGGCGTGGTGATTGCAAGTCTGGCGTCTTGGCATATACTGGGGGGAGTATATATCAGGAGTGATCCGACATGGCGTTTCTGCAATCGATACCCGATGCCTGGGTGGCTGGCCTGACCGGGGGGCTGCTCATCGGGGTGGCCGCCTTTTCCCTGCTCTGGCTGATCGGCCGCATTGCCGGCATCAGCGGCATTGTCGGCGGACTGCTGGCCGGCGCGCCGGCCAGTGATCGCGCCTGGCGCCTGGCGTTTCTTGCCGGTCTGCTGCTGGCGGGTGCGCTGGCGGCACCCGAGCCGATGCTCAATGCCGGCAGCTCCCCGCTCATGCTGGTGGTGGCCGGCCTGCTGGTGGGTTTCGGCACGCGCCTAGGCAATGGCTGCACCTCGGGGCATGGCGTTTGCGGCCTGGCGCGCCTGTCGTGGCGGTCGCTGGTGGCTACCCTGGTGTTCATGAGTGCCGGTATTGCCACCGTCACGGTTCTGCGTCACGGAGGGTTTTGACATGAAGGCATTTTCCGCATTCCTCAGCGGCCTGCTGTTCGGCATCGGTCTGATCGTGTCCGGCATGACCAATGCCGTTACCGTGCAGAATTTCCTCGACCTGTTCGGGGCCTGGGATCCGACCCTGATGTTTGTCATGGGGGGGGCGCTGCTCATCACCGTGCCGGGCTTCGTGGTGTTGCGCCGCCTCAACCGGCCGGTCTTCGAGACCCATTTCGGCTGGCCGAAAGGCAATCTGGTTGATCCCAGGCTGGTGGCAGGCGCTGCCCTGTTCGGGATCGGCTGGGGACTGGCGGGTCTCTGCCCGGGCCCGGCGCTGGTCAATCTCGCCACCGGCAGTGGTGACATCATTCTCTTCTGTGCGGCGCTGCTCGCCGGCATGCAGCTGCATGATCGCGTCTGGGTACGACTGTCCGGAAAGTAGGTTTTCGCTGCTGCTGATGTGCGGCGGGGGCTGCCGCGATGGCGGGCACAGGCGCTATAGTCGTGCCCCTGTCCCGTCAATCACTGCGGATGCCTGTCATGTCCCTGCCGATTCCCAATCTGCTGTTTCTTGCCCCCAGCCATTACGTGGGTGGCTATGTCTCTCCGGAAGCCTTGCAGGCGGTGAAGGCCCACGGCATCACGCATGTCATCGACATGCTGCCCGAGCATGAGCACGGCGGCTTTGACGAGGCTGCCATGGCGGCTGATCTGGGCTTGTACTACGCGCATCTGCCGATTGTCGGTGGTCATGACCTGAACCGTGGCAATGCCGAGGTCCTCGACCGTCTGCTCGCCGAGGTGGGTGACACCCCGGTGCTGGTGCATTGCATGAGCGGCAACCGGGTCGGGGCATTGTTTGCGCTGCGCGCCCACTGGCTGCATGGCGAGGCCCCGGAGCAGGCACTGGAAACCGGGCGTCGCTATGGTCTGACCAAGCTCGAGCCTCTGGTGCGGCAGCTGCTTGCAGCGGGCTGAACCAGCCTCCGGCATTCCCGCTCCGCCAGCCTCAGCCGCCCAGGACGCTGTTCCAGAGCGGCACGGTAAGCAGCGAGAGCACGATACCGGCACCCAGAATGGAGTTGGCCAGATCCGGTTCGAGATGATACTGGTCGGCCAGGATGGCAGCCGAGATCATCGGTGCCATGGCGGTCTGCAGCACGGCAATCGTCAGCAGCAGGCCATCGAAGCCCATGGCCAGGCCGGCGCCCCAGGTGATGGCAGGGATCAGCGCCAGTTTCCAGGCCAGTGCCATGGCCACCGGAGCGCGATGACTGGGGGCCAGTGACAGCTTCAGGCGCAGACCGACCGAAAACAGGGCCAGTGGCGACAGGGTCTGGCCGATGCGATGCAGCGTGCTCTCGACCATGTCCGGCCAGCCGCCCAGCTGGCCGGCCACGATGCCGGCCAGCAAGGCCAGGAAGGCGGGGAACATCAGCACCTTGCGCGCGATCTCGCGTGGGTGCGAGGCTGCGCCACCATAGATCACCGCCACCAGCATGCCGCCCAGGCTGAGCATGACGAAGCAGCCGAGCTGGTCGGCGACCACGCCCAGTGCCAGACCATCGCGGCCACGCAGGGCCTCCAGCAGCGGATAGCCCATGAACGACGTGTTGCCCAGGCCGGTCATCAGCACCAGCGCGCCGATGCGCGCGCGCGACCAGCCCAGTCGCTGGCCGAGGTGGTGAAACACGAACAGGCTGGCAAGAAAGACGAACCACTGCGAGGCGACCAGGAACCAGAGTTCGCGTTGCAGCGTCAGGCGCGGAATCAGCTCCAGCACCAGCGCCGGTAGCGCGATATGGATCACCCACCAGTTCAGGCCCTGGGCCAGCGTGGCTGGCGGGTTGGCATGACGTGCGGCCAGGTGTCCGAGCAGAAGGCAGAGGCCGAGCAGAAAGAATGCACTCATGGAGTCGATGCCACGGGTGGAATGCCGCAAAGATGGCGCGCCCGGCGGGATTCGAACCCACGACCACCGGCTTCGGAAACCGATACTCTATCCAGCTGAGCTACGGGCGCTCTCGACCTGGCTGACAGGGTCAGCAGGCCGGGTCGCATGATACTGGGCTTTGCCAGCAGCGTCCATGAGCCGGGGAGACGTGTTTGCATGGCCTTTTGTCGGGCCTGTGTCCGCCAGACTGCGCTTTTGACTCAGGATGAATGTGGCTATAATCCGCCAGTATTCCTGCGGCCATGACGCTATCGGCGTGGCACATCCCTTTGAGTGAGGTCCATTGTGAAGAAGATCGCTACCCTGCTGACCGTTCTGGGTCTGGTCATGTCGGCTCCGGTGATGGCCAAGTCCACCAAGGAAATTTCCGAGCAGCCGCTGGGTGAGCGCTCCCTGTTTTCCCAGCGTGCCGTGATCGAGCGCATCACGCTGGCCGGCAAGGTCTGCCTTGAAGGCGAGCCCTGCGCCCAGGCCGTGGCTGCCGGTCCGGTACCGGGTGCCGCACCGCGCTCCGGTGACGAGATCGTGGCCCAGGTTTGCAGCGGCTGTCACAGTGCCGGTGTCATGGGCGCTCCGGTCATCGGCAACAAGGGCCAGTGGGGTCCGCGTGTCGCCCAGGGTCGTGCCACCCTCAACAAGCATGCCATCGAAGGCATTCGCAGCATGCCGCCCAAGGGTGGCTGCTCGAGCTGCTCGGATGAGGAAATCATCGCTGCCATTGGTGTCATGATCAAATAAGACCGCATCACGCAGCAATCAGCGGATGAACAAACAGAAAGGGAGCCTGACGGCTCCCTTTCTGTTTGCGGCCGAGCACCGCACGACGGGCCTCACGCGGCTCAGTTCAGCAGATCACGCAGGCTGCTGAGGTGGGCGCGTCCCAGCGCCTGCTTCTGCTCGCTGCTGCGACCGCTGTCGCGGCCCTCCCAGCTCAGCTCCTCGGCCGGCAGCTCGTCGAGGAAGCGGCTGGGTGTGGTCGGCAGCACCTCGCCACCGCTCTTGCGACGGGCGGCGTAGGTCAGGGTCAGCGTCTTGCGCGCGCGCGTGATGCCCACATACATCAGGCGACGCTCCTCCTCGACGGTCCCGGCATCGATGCTGTTGCGGTGCGGCAGCAGATCTTCCTCCAGCCCGATCAGGGTGACGTGGGGGAACTCCAGGCCCTTGGCGGCATGCAGCGTCATGAGCTGGACCTTGTCGCTGTCGTCGGCTTCGGCCTGCTGCTCCAGCAGGTCCAGCAGCACCAGCTTCCGGATCACCGCCTCGATGTCCCGGTCTTCCTCGTCGTCGATCCTTTCCCAGAGCCTCTGGATCGAGGCCAGGAAGCTGTTCACCGATTCCATGCGGCGTTCGGCGGCCTGCGGAGTCGCGGACTGGTCGAGCAGGTAGTCCATGTACTGGATGTCTGACAGCATCTGCTTGATGGCGGCCAGCGGGTCGTCACCGTCGACGATGGCGCGGGCGGTGTCCTGCAGCCAGCTGGAAAACTCCTGCAGGCGGTGCTGGGCGCGTTCGCCGACATGCAGCGACAGGCCCATCTCGTCGCAGGCTGCGAACATGGCGCAGCCACGCTGCTGGGCATAGCTGCCCAGCTTCTCCAGGGTCGCCGGTCCGATCTCGCGCTTGGGCGTGTTGATCACGCGCAGGAAGGCATTGTCATCGTCCGGATTGATGACCAGACGCAGATAGGCCATCACGTCCTTGATCTCGGCGCGTCCGAAAAAGGACTGGCCGCCCGATATCTTGTAGGGGATCTGGAATTCGCGCAGCTTGGTTTCCAGCACCCGGGCCTGGAAGTTGCCCCGGTAGAGCACGGCGTAGTCGCGGAACTCGGTGCGATTCATCAGCTTGTGGTTGAGGATGTCGGTGGCCACCTTCTCGGCCTCGGCATCCTCGTTCGGGCATTGCAGCACGCGGATCTGGTCGCCCATGCCGTGCTGGCTCCAGAGCTGCTTCTCGAACACGTGCGGGTTGTTGGCGATCACCGTGTTGGCGCATTTCAGGATGCGGCTGGTGGAGCGGTAGTTCTGCTCCAGCTTGATGACCTTGAGCTGGGGAAAGTCCACGGCCAGTTCGGCCATGTTCTCCGGGCGGGCGCCGCGCCAGGCGTAGATCGACTGGTCGTCGTCACCCACGGCGGTGAAGCAGGCGCGTGCGCCGACCAGGTGCTTCACCAGCAGGTACTGGGCGGTGTTGGTGTCCTGGTATTCGTCGACCAGCAGATAGTGCACACGGTTCTGCCAGTGCTCGCGCAGGGTCGGATTGTCCTGCAGGGCCAGTGTCGGTCGACCGATCAGGTCGTCGAAATCGACGGCGTTGTAGGCGCGCAGGTGGCGTTCGTAGGTGCCGTAGACCGTGGCCGCGAACAGCTCGCCCTCGGTGTTGGCGCGGCTCACGGCAGCTTCCGGGGTGAGCAGGTTGTTCTTGAAGTCGGAGATCAGGTTGCGGACCAGATCGACGCGATCGCTGGCATTTTCCTTGTGCAGCAGTTCGCCAAGCAGGGTGCGCGAGTCCTCGGCATCGAAGATCGAGAAATTCTTTTTCAGGCCGAACTGGTCGGGATGCCGCTTGAGCATGTTCAGGCCCAGCGTGTGAAACGTGCTCACGGTCAGGCCACGCGCCTCCGGGCCCTGCACCAGCTTGCCGGCGCGCTCCTTCATTTCGCGCGCAGCCTTGTTGGTGAAGGTGACGGCAAGGATCTTGTGAGCTGGCAGGCCGCACTCCTGGATCAGGTAGGCGATCTTGCGCGTGATCACCGAGGTCTTGCCTGACCCGGCACCCGCCAGCACCAGCACCGGACCAGTGATCGCCATGACCGCTTCGCGCTGTCGGGGGTTGAGGTCGTTCACGGAGGGCTCTGCGCTGACACATCGGGGCACGTAGTGTAGTCACGGCATGGCGGCGCGGCCAGCCTTGCGCGGTGTCAGGCACCCGGCTCAGCCCGCGTTGCGGAACATCATGGCCTCGCTCAGGTCCTGGCGCCGGATTGACGTGGCCTCGGCGAGGTCGGCCAGCGTGCGCGCCACCCGCAGCACGCGGTGACAGGCGCGAGCCGACAGTCCGTGCTGCTCGCCGGCACGGCTCAGCCAGTCACGACCGGCCTTGTCCAGCGCGTGCAGCAGCGCCTGGCCGTCGTGATCGGCATTGAGCCTGCCATCACGCGCCAGCTGCAGGTCGCGAGCACGTTGCACGCGCTCCCTGACCCGTGCGCTGGGCTCGGGTGCCTCGCTGCTGACAGTCAGCGTGCTCAGGGGCAGTGGCGGCACGGCAATGCGCAGGTCAATGCGATCCATCAGGGGGGCGGACAGGCGCTGCCGGTAGCGTGCCTGCTGCTCCGGGGTGCAGCGACACGCGCCTGCCTGTCCTGCCAGGCCGCAGGGGCAGGGGTTCATCGCGGCCACGAGCTGGAAGCGAGCCGGATAGCTGACCCGGTGACGTGCGCGGGCAAGCCGGATGACGCCGCACTCCAGGGGCTCGCGCAGACACTCGAGCACGTCGCGGTGGAACTCCGGCAGTTCATCCAGAAACAGCACGCCATGGTGCGCCAGACTGATTTCGCCCGGGCGCGGCAGGCCGCTGCCGCCACCAATGAGTGCGGCGGCACTGCTGCGGTGATGTGGCGCGCGCCAGGGCGGAAGCGTGTGCAGAGGCCGCACCTGTCCCGACAGCGAGTGAATGGCAGCGACCTCCAGCTGCTGCTCCGGCAGCAGTGCCGGCAACAGGCCGGGCAGACAGCTGGCCAGCAGGGTCTTGCCAGCCCCTGGCGGTCCGGACAGCAGCAGCGAGTGTCCTCCGGCGGCCGCGACCTCCAGTGCGCGACGCGCCAGCAGCTGGCCCCTGACCTGTGCCAGATCCGGGTGCGCCTGCGCGGGCGCGACTTCTTCAGCGGGCCTGGCGACGCCGGGAGAGGCCAGCGCTACCTTGCCAGTGCGCAACTGTGCGACCAGGCCCGCCAGTGTCTCTGCACTGACCACGCGCGCACCGGATGGCAGCAGCGCTTCGTCACGGTTTTCCGCTGGCGCGATCAGGGTCTGTGCCTGGTCACGACAGGCCAGGCTGGCTGACAGTGTCCCGGTCACGCCTTGCACGGCACCGGACAAGGCCAGCTCGCCCAGGCAGACATGCCCGGCCAGTGCCTGCTCCGGCAGCTGACCACTGGCGGCGAGAATGCCCAGCGCGATGGGCAGATCAAAACGGCCGCCTTCCTTGGGCAGATCAGCGGGTGCCAGATTGATGGTGATGCGTTGCTGCGGGAACGAGAAGCCGCTGTTGAGCAGGGCTGAGCGGACGCGATCCTTGCTTTCACGCACGCCGGTTTCCGGCAGCCCCACCAGGGTGAGGCCGGGCAATCCGCAGGACAGGTGGACTTCGACGCGAACCACGGGAGATGCCAGGCCCAGACAGGCGCGGCTGAGGACGCAGGCAAGAGACATGGCGGCAGACTCGCAATCCGGTACCCAAGAGGTAGACCCGATTGGGCGATGCCGCCAGCGTGACTCAGCGCGGAGGCTGCTCCAGTGCGGTCAGTTGCTGCTCCAGTTGCCGCAGCTGCTGCTCGAGGTCATCGACGCGGGCGCGTGTGCGTGCCAGCAGGGTCTGCTGGATGTCGAACTCGTCCCGGGTCAGCAGATCCATGCGTGACAGAGCGTCGCGCAGCAGGCTCTTGACGGTGCCTTCCAGTTCTTCGCGCATGCCGCGCAGAGGCGCCGGCAGGCGCTCGCCGAACTGCTGCCCCAGGCGATTTACCACATGCTCAATGGCCATAGTCGTGCTCTCCAGTCTGGCCGGCATTCTAGAGCATAACGGACCGTTCTGCGGCGTGACCGCACGGAAAGCAGGCGCACCGTGCAAGTGCATATCCCCCGTCCAGGGGGTCGGAATGCCAGGCGGTTAATGCACTTTTTTGGTGCCTCCGAGGTATTTTCGTGCGTCGGTGTGCGTTTTTGAGGCGGGGATTGCGGATTGGCGCCATGAAAACCCTGCATTTGCCGGGTTATCAAAAGTTGGCACAGCTTCTGCAAATGCACTGGTGTATTTCGCAAGCCGACTTGCGATACCAGACCCTCACTAGGAGTTGTGACCATGAAGCTGTCCAAACTGACCACCGCTGTGCTTGCTGCTTCCCTGCTGACCGCCGGTGCGGCCTACGCCGAAGGCGATGACTTCGGTCTGAAGTCCAGCGGCAGCGTGGCCGTCACCAGCGACTACAAGTTCCGCGGTATCTCGCAAACCAAGACCAACGCCGCCGTGCAAGGCTCGCTGACGCTGAACCACGAGAGCGGTGTCTACTTCACCGCCTGGGGCTCGAGCGTCGACCTCGACCTGGTGGGCGGCCTCGAGCTGGACACCCTGCTCGGCTATGCCGGCTCGGTGGGTGACGTGACCTACGACGTGGGCGTCATGCGCTACAACTACCCGGGTGCCAATGACCGCAACATCGGTGCAAGTCCGGACTTCAACGAAGTCTACGGTTCGGTGGGCTACAAGGGTGCCAAGCTCGGCGTGGCCTACTCGGATGACTACTACCTCGAGTCCGGCAAGTTCACCTACGTCTACGGCAGCTACAGCACCGAGGTGAAGGGCTTCGGCCTGATGGCCCAGGTCGGCATGGCCAAGTTCGAGGATGCTGCTGCGCTCGGCACGGCCATCGCCCCGGGTGCCACGGTGGCCGGTGAAGACTCCTACATCGACTACAAGGTTGCCGTCACCAAGCCGGTGGCCGGTCTGAACCTCGAAGTCGCCTACGTCGGCACCGACTTTGACCGCGATGACTTCGATGGCACCGGCGATTACGAGAACACTGCCAAGGGTTCCTTCGTCGCCACGGTCTCCAAGTCCTTCTAAGCCCCTGAATCCCGCCACCTGAGGGTGGCGGGATCATCCAAGGAGAAACCCCATGAAACTGGTATCTGCCGTCATCAAGCCGTTCAAGCTCGATGATGTCCGCGAGGCCCTCTCCGAAATCGGCGTGCAGGGCATCACCGTGACCGAAGTCAAGGGCTTCGGTCGCCAGAAGGGCCACACCGAGCTGTATCGCGGTGCGGAATACGTCGTCGACTTCCTGCCCAAGGTCAAGGTCGAGATCGCCACCAGCGACGAACAGCTGGATCAGGTCATCGAAGCCATCTCGCGCGCTGCCAACACCGGCAAGATTGGTGACGGCAAGATCTTCGTGACCGCGCTTGAACAGGCCATCCGCATCCGCACCGGCGAGTCCGGTGTCGACGCCATCTGATCCGACTGCCCGATTGTCTTTCAGGAGCTGAATCGTGAAAAAACTGCTGACTGCGCTGTCTGCCAGCGCGTTGCTGGCGTTGTCCTCGCCGTTGCTGGCGGGCGACGCCCCCGTGCCCGACAAGGGCGACACCACCTGGATGCTGCTCGCCACCATCCTCGTGGTCTTCATGTCCATCCCCGGTCTCGCCCTGTTCTACGGCGGCATGGTCCGCGCCAAGAACATGCTGTCCGTGCTCATGCAGGTGTTCACCGTGTTCTGTCTGGTCGCGGTGCTCTGGGTGACCTACGGTTACTCGCTGGCCTTCACCAGCAACCCGAGTGCCGCACTGGATCCGTTCATCGGCGGCTTTGACAAGCTGTTCCTGAGTGGTGTCAGCGTCGGTGCCTACGTGGAAACGTTCAGCAAGGGCGTGGTCATTCCCGAGCTGCAGTTCGCCATGTTCCAGCTCACCTTCGCGGCCATCACCTGTGCCCTGATCGTCGGCGGCTTTGCCGAGCGCATGAAGTTCAGTGCCGTGCTGGTCTTCACCGTGCTTTGGTTCACCTTCGCCTACCTGCCCATGGCGCACATGGTCTGGTACTGGGGTGGTCCCAGCGCCTATGACGCGCCGACCGGCTTCCTGTTCGGCAAGGGCGCTCTCGACTTCGCCGGCGGCACCGTGGTCCACATCAACGCCGGCATCGCCGGTCTGGTGGCGGCCATCGTGATCGGCAAGCGCACCGGTTACGGCAAGGTTGCCATGGCACCGCACAGCCTGACCATGACCCTGATCGGCGCCGCCATGCTGTGGGTGGGCTGGTTCGGCTTCAACGCCGGCTCCAACCTCGAAGCCAATGACTACGCCGTGCTGGCTTTCGCCAACACCCTGTTCGCCACTGCCGTCGGTGCCCTCGCCTGGCTGGTCAGCGAATGGATCGTGAAGGGCAAGCCGTCGCTGCTCGGTGTCGTGTCGGGTGCCATCGCCGGTCTCGTCGGCATCACCCCGGCCTGCGGCTTCGTCGGTCTCAACGGTGCCTTCGTGATCGGTCTGGCTGCTGGCGTGCTCTGCTTCTTCGCGGTCACCTGGCTCAAGACCAAGCTGGGTTACGATGACTCGCTGGACGCTTTCGGCGTGCACGGTATCGGCGGCATCGTCGGTGCCATCCTGGTCGGTGTCTTCGTCGACCCGGCTCTGGGCGGCGCAGGTGTGGTCGACTACTCGGTGGAGCCGGCCGGCGTGCTGCCCTACGACATGGTCGCCCAGGTCACCAGCCAGCTCTGGGGCGTGGCCGTGGCCGTGGTCTGGTCCGGTCTGGTGACCTTCATCCTGCTCAAGGGTCTGGATCTGGTTATGGGCATCCGTGTCAGCGAAGAGTCCGAGCGCATGGGTCTCGACCTGGCCGAGCACAACGAGCGTGCCTACAACAGCTGAGTGTCATTGATCGGCTAATGATCAGAGGGGCTCTTCGGAGCCCCTTTTTTCTGTTCGCGAGTGGGCTAACATACGCTGAGAAACTGATGCACCGTGCAAGGCGGGAGAAAGCTGATGGCTGACAGTGATTACGATTACGACGAGAACGAAGAGCCGGCAGAAGACGAGGCCGAGTCTGCCGAGCCCGAAGTCGAGGTTGATCCGGCAGTTGCTGCCAAGGCGCGCAGCGAAGTGGCTGAGGCGGAAAGTCTGAGCCCGTCTGCCAAGGAGAACCTGCGGCGCCAGCTGGAAGAAGAAATGGAGCGCTTCCTCGCTTCCGGCGGCCGCATCAAGGAAGTGCCTCCGGACCCTGACGCCAACCCAGCCTGATGGGCTTCATCACCCGCTGGCGTGGCCAGAACCGCCTGCAGCGCATGGCCTGGCTGTCCGTCGCGACAGCCATCGCCACCCTGTTCATCAAGTGGACTGCCTGGTGGCTGACCGATTCGGTGACCCTGCTGTCGGATGCCCTCGAGGCCTTCGTCAACCTGGCAGCCGCGCTCTTTGCCCTCTTCGTGCTTACCCTCGCGGCACAGCCTGCCGACGCCGACCACCATTTCGGGCATGACAAGGCCGAGTATTTCTCCTCGGCGGGCGAAGGCCTGCTGATTCTTGTCGCGGCCCTGGCCATTCTGGGGTCGGCCCTGCCACGGCTGTTCGAGCCGGCCGCCCTGCCGGAGCTGGGCATCGGTCTTCTGTTCTCGCTCTTTGCGGCCGTGCTCAATGGCGCCACGGCCATGCAGCTGTTCAAGGTGGCACGTGAGGAGGACAGCCTGACCCTGCGTGCTGACGCCGAACACCTGTTGTCGGATGTCTGGACCTCGGTGGCCATGCTGGCTGGCCTGGGCGTGATCTGGCTGGTACCTGACCAGGCCTGGCTGGATCCCGTCATCGCCCTGGTCATGGCGGCTTACCTGATCAAGGTGGGGCTTGGTCTGGTCATGCCGTCCATTCACGGACTCATGGACAGTGCGCTGCCCGAGCACGAGTTGCAGGCCATGTGGGATGCCCTGGAGGGGCTGGCGCCGGACGATGTCGAGCTGACCGGCGTGCGTACGCGCAAGTCCGGACGCCGCCGCTTTGTCGATGCCAACCTGATGGTGCCGGGCGAGTACACGGTGGTGCAGGCGCATGCGCTGTGTGATCAGCTTGAGCAGGCCATTCATCGCGTGTTGTCGAACTGCGACATCCATCTGCATGTCGCGCCGCTGGAGGCGCGGGACGCACATCGCTGAGGCCGGAAGGTGCCTCTGTCCGGCGGCCCGGGCATGAGCGCCGGCATGGTCAGGGTGGCGTGTGGTCCTGCAGCCTGCGCAGCACGACCGGCAACTCGCGTACACTGCGTATCACGGCATCGGGTGTCGCCTCGCCGGTCCACGGGCTGCCAGTCGCGTTGACCCAGACCGTGCGCATGCCCACGGCACGGGCGGCCAGCACATCCTGCTCGGGATGGTCGCCCACATGAACAGCCTGTTCGGGGGCCACGCCGGCGGCTTCCAGAGCCATCTCGAACATGCGCGGATGCGGCTTGGCCTGTCCGGCCCGGGCGGCCGAGAAGTGCTCGTGAAAGTAGCGACCCAGGCCCACCCGGTGCACATCGGCATTGCCGTTGCTCAAGGCATGCACACGATAATTCCGACTGAGCTCGGCGAGTACCTGCTCGACCCCGTCGAACAGGGTGACCTGGTTGCGTGCTGTCAGGAATACCTCGAAGGCCGCCTGCGCGGCACGCGGCACATCGTGCTCGGGATGGGCGCTGCGGCGCAGCAGTTCCTCCAGCAGCAGCAGGCGCATCCGGCTCAGGTCATGACGGTGCTGCGGATGTTGCGCCGCGATCTCGCGCCGCAGACTGGCCAGGCCATCGTGTCCGACATGCTGCAGCCAGGCGGGATGCTCCTGGTTCAGCCAGTCCTGCAGGGTTTGCTCGGCGCGCACGATGACCGGTGCCACCTCCCAGAGGGTGTCGTCCAGATCCAGCGTGATCAGGTGGATGCCGGTCATTCGTTCTCCTCGCGACGCTGGCGTGCGCGAGGGTGCGCGGCGTCATAGACCGATGCCAGGTGCTGGAAATCGAGATGGGTATAGACCTGGGTGGCGCGAATGTCGCTGTGTCCCAGCAGCTCCTGCACGGCGCGCAGATCGTGACTGGATTCGAGCATGTGGGAGGCGAAGGAGTGGCGCAGCAGGTGGGGATAGACGTGTTGCGGCAACCCGAGCCGCAGGGCATGGTGCTGCAGTCGCGCCTGGATGCTGCGCTCGCTCAGGCGACTGCCGCGCTGGCTGAGGAACAGCCAGCCGTGATCGCCGCCGCGCAGCCAGTCCGGACGAGCCTGCAGCCATGCCTGCAAGGCAGTGACTGCCTGGCGCCCCACCGGCAGCACACGGGTCTTGCGGCCCTTGCCCAGGACCGTGACCAGTGCGGCGCCCAGATCAAGATCGGCCAGGCGCAGCCCGGCCAGTTCGGCCAGGCGCAACCCCGAGGAATAGAACAGTTCGAGGATGGCGCGATCGCGCGTCCATAGTCGTGCTTCAGCGGCTTCCGCCGGTGCCGGAGCATCGAGCAGCAGCTGCATGCTGTCCACGGTCAGCACCTGGGGCAGATCCTGACGCAGCCGGCGCAGTCGATAGCTCCGTGCCGGATGCAGGCCGCCCTCGTCGTGGCGAGCCAGCCAGTCGTAGAAGCCGCGCACCGCCGACAGTTCGCGCTGCAGACTGCGCAGCGACAGTCCCTGCTCGCGACGCCCGGCAATCCAGGCTTCCAGCTGTGCGCGCGTGAAATCGCCCCAGCGTGTCACGGCCTCGGCGTCGAGAAAGTCGGCAAACATGGCAAGGTCACGCCGGTAGGCGTTAACCGTGTGTGGGGACAGCAGGCGCTGGCTGGCCAGTGCCTCCAGGTAGTCGGCTATGCGCTGCCGGGTCAGCATGGGATGGCGGCAGCCGGCTCGCGTTCGATGCGGGCCAGCAGGCCTGCCACCAGATCGCCGAGCTGGCTGATGAACTGGGTATCCATGCTGCTGCGGAAGTGGCTGGGCTCGGTGCTGCCGAGCGCCATCACGCCCAGCGGCTGATCGCCGGCGAGCAGGGGAATCACCGCCGCCGAACTCATTTGCAGGCCGCTCTCGCCAAACAGGAAGCGCAACTCGTCACGGCGCCATTTGCCGGCAAGCGCCCGGTGATTGCGCAACAGACCGGGCAGACGCTGTTCGAAGTCGCTCTGGGTCACGGCCCGCCAGGGCAGATCAGCCTCCGGGCGGAAGCGCAGCAGCGCGAGCTCCTGGCACTGGAAGGGCTCGCGCAGCTCGTTGAAGAGACGAATGCCGAGCTGGGCGGGGCTGGCACAGGCCAGCAGGTTGATGCCAACCTCATGCAGCCGGCGCTGCAGGCGTTCGTTGTCGCTGGCGACGGTCATCATCTCGCCCAGGCGCTCTTCAAGCTCGTCACTGCGGCGGCGCAGCTGGCTGACCTGGCGCTCGATCAGCGACACGGTGCCGCTGTCATGACGGATTTCCAGCTGCGACAGCAGCGCCGGATGCCGCTCGAAGAAGTCCGGATGCTGACGCAGCCACTGTGCCACCCGACGCTCTTCTTCCTCGTGTGCCTCGCATCGGCTGCGCTCAGGATCGGTCATCTCGGCATCGGCTCCGCAGTGGTCGGCAGTAGTTCAGCGGTCAGGACTGGTTGTCACCCAGATCGGCCAACCGGAAAACCCCATCATAAACGCGTGCTGTCGGCCCTGTCATGAGCACCGAGGCCTGGTCGTCCGGCCAGGAGATGGTCAGCGGGCCGCCACGCAGGTGCACGGTGACTTCGCGCTCGCACAGTCCCTGGCGCATGGCTGACACGGCGGCGGCACAGGCGCCGGTGCCGCAGGCCAGGGTTTCTCCAGTGCCGCGCTCGAACACGCGCAGGCGCAGCTCCTTGCGATTCAGCACCTGCAGAAAGCCGACGTTGACACGCTGCGGAAAGCGCGCATGGCGCTCGATGAGCGGACCCAGTCGCTCCACCGGTGCGGTGTCGACGTTGTCGACGAGCAGCACGGCATGCGGGTTGCCCATGCTGACGGCAGCAATCTCGACAACCTCGTCGCCGACCTGAAGCGGGTAGGTCAGCGCCTGCTGGTCGGCCTGGAACGGCACCTCGGCAGGCAGCAGCCGCGGCTTGCCCATGTCGACGCGAACCCAGCCATTGCCCTGCACATGCAGCTCGATGACGCCGCTGGCGGTCTCGACGCGCAGATGATCCTTGCGGGTCAGACGACGGTCACGGACGAATCGGGCAAAGCAGCGCGCGCCATTGCCGCACTGCGACACTTCCGAGCCATCGGCATTGAAGATGCGGTAACGGAAGTCTACATCGGGATGTTGCGGCGGCTCGACGATCAGCAGCTGATCGAAACCGACGCCGAAATTGCGATCCGCCAGGCGCTGAATCGTGGCGGTATCCAGGCGCGCTTTCTGCGAGACCAGATCCAGTACCAGAAAGTCATTGCCGAGACCGTGCATCTTGGTGAATTCCAGACGCATGACCGACTCCTGAAAAGCGTATGGGGGCCGTGATGTCATGGCGACGGATCGGCCCGGTTCTGACGGCTATTCTGGGTGCAGGCGGGTGCTGATTCAAGGCACAGACAGACCTGCGGGGCTGGCGGGGTGCTATCGGGACCGTCATGCGCTATGGATGGCGCATGCGAGCCTACAGGGACGTATTCACGGCGTGTCCCGATAGCACCCCGCCAGCCCCGCCGGTCCGATGTCCCGTGGATCAGGGCAGCAGGGACTCCAGGGCCAGCAGGTCCGCCACGGTCTCGCGGCGACGGACTTCCCAGGCCTGGTCTCCATCGACCAGGATCTCGGCGGCACGACCACGGGTGTTGTAGTTCGAGCTCATCACGAAGCCGTAGGCGCCGGCGCCGGTGACGGCGAGCAGGTCGCCCGGCTGCAGGCGCAGGTCACGCTGCTTGCCGAGGAAGTCGCCGGTCTCGCACACCGCGCCGACGATGTCGTAGCAGCGCTGCGGCGTGTCCTCGCCATGCGGGGTCACCGGCACGATATCCATCCAGGCGCCATACAGCGACGGCCGGATGAGGTCGTTCATGGCGGCATCGACGATGGCGAAATCCTTGTGTTCGGTGGGCTTGAGAAACTCGACGCGGCTCAGCAGCACGCCAGCGGTGGCAGCGATGGCGCGGCCCGGTTCCATGTAGACCTTGAGGCCGCGCGCCTTCAGGCGCGGCAGGAGCACGGCGGCGTATTCAGCCGGCGTCGGCGGTGTTTCATCTCGGTAGCGCACGCCGAGGCCGCCACCGATGTCGATGTGCTCCAGCGTGATGCCATCGGCGGCCAGCATGTCGATCATGGCCAGCACGCGGTCCAGGGCATCCGAGAACGGTGCCGTGGTGGTCAGCTGCGAGCCGATGTGGCAGTCGATGCCGACCGGGAGCAGGTTGCCCAGCGCCACGGCATGACGATACACCTCGGGCGCGCGCTCGATGGCGACACCGAACTTGTTTTCCTTGAGCCCGGTCGAGATGTACGGGTGTGTCCCGGCATCCACGTCCGGGTTCACGCGCAGGCTGATCGGTGCCTTCACGCCGAGGCGGGCGGCAACGGCATTGAGGCGGTCAAGCTCGGCCTCGGACTCGACGTTGAAGCAGGCGATGCCCAGCGTCAGCGCACGCTCCATCTCGGTTTCGGTCTTGCCCAGTCCCGAGAACACCACTCTGGCCGGGTCGCCACCGGCGGCCAGCACGCGCTCCAGCTCGCCACCGGAGACGATGTCGAAGCCGGCGCCGAGTCGTGCCAGCACGTTCAGCACGGCGATGTTGGAGTTGGCCTTGACCGCGAAGCAGACCTGATGCGGGATGTCGGCGAAGGCCTGATCGAAGGCCAGGTAGTTGGCCTCCAGCGTGGCACGCGAATAGACATAGAGTGGCGTGCCAAAGCGCTCGGCGAGCGCGGTCAGCGGCAGCTGTTCGACGTGCAGGCTGCCGTCGCGGTTTTGCAGGTGGCTCATCGGAAATCCTGGGTGGTCAGCGGCTCTCGGGCGCGGGAGCTCCGGCATCGGCCGGAGCGTTCTGGACAGGGGGCTTGGCCGGCACCGGCAGGTACAGGGGGCCTTTCTGGCCGCAGGCGGCAAGCAGGCCGACAAGCAGGGCGGGAAGCAGCAGTCGAATCATCATGTGTCCTCGCGCCGGACTGGCGTCGCCGTATTATCATGCAAGCCCGGTTTTTACCCAAGCGACATGAGGCAGCGGCCATGATGACGGAAAGCGAATTCGACGAACTGGCCGAGGCCACCCTCCAGGACATCGAGGCGCAGGTCGAGAACGCTGACAGTGACCTCGACTTCGACATGGCCGCCGGCATCCTGACCCTGACGGCACCCAATGGCAGCAGGATCATCATCAACCGCCAGCCGGCCACCCGCGAGATCTGGGTGGCTGCGAAGTCGGGTGGCTATCACTGCGGACGTCGTGATGACGCCTGGTTCTGTGCCAGCACCGGCGAGACCTTGCAGCAGCTGCTGAGCCGGGTCATTGCCGAGCAGGGGGGCGGCGACATCGTGTTTGGCTGAGCCTGCGCAGAGGCTTCGCATGTCTTGGGATGAGGGGCTTGCCGAACGCGTGCGCGAATTGCTGGCGAAGGTACCTGGGCTGGTCGAAAAACGCCTTTTCGGCGGCTTGGCCTTTCTGCATCAGGGGCATCTTGTGGCCTGCATCGCCGGTGATGCCCTGATCGCGCGCGTGGGTGCCGACGATTACGCCGAGGCGCTGACCCGTCCCCATGTCCGGGTCATGGATGTCACCGGGCGGCCACTGACCGGTTTCGTCATCGTCGATCCGCCGGGTCTCGAGGAGGATGACGCCTTGGCTGACTGGCTTGGTCGCGGCATGGACGTCGTCCGGCGACTGCCTCCCAGGATGCCTAGTCCGCCACGATCTCCGCATAGAGGTCGTAGTCGTCCGCCTCGGTGATGCGCACCCGCACCTTCTGCCCCGGCTTCAGCTGCGCCGCGCCCTCGCCCTCGATGAACACGTTGCCGTCGATCTCCGGTGCATCCGCGTAGGAGCGTGCAATGGCAACGCCCTCCTCGTCATCGATCTCGTCCACCAGCACGATCTCGACTCGACCGACACGGCGCTGCAGGCGCTCGGCGGAAATTTCCGCCGCCAGTGACATGAAACGGTCCAGGCGCTCCTGCTTGACCTCCTCCGGCACCGGTTCGGCGACGTCGTTGGCCACTGCGCCGTCAACCGGCGAGTAGGGGAAGCAGCCGACGCGGTCGAGCTGGGCTTCCTTGAGCCAGGCCAGGAGCTCCTCGAATTCTTCCTCGGTCTCGCCGGGGAAGCCGACGATGAAGGTTGAACGGATCACCAGATCCGGGCAGATCGCGCGCCAGGTCTTGATGCGCTCGAGCGTGTTCTCGGCGTGCGCCGGGCGCTTCATGCGCTTGAGCACGCTCGGACTGCCGTGCTGGAAGGGAATGTCCAGGTAGGGCAGGATCCGGCCCTCCGCCATCAGCGGAATCACGTTGTCCACGTGCGGATACGGGTAGACGTAGTGCAGGCGCACCCAGACGCCCATCGAGCCCAGTGCCTCGCACAGTTCCAGCATGCGCGTCTTCACCGGCTTGCCGCCCCAGAAGTCGAGCTTGTACTTGAGGTCGACGCCGTAGGCACTGGTGTCCTGCGAGACCACCAGCAGCTCCTGAACGCCGGCCTTGACCAGGTTCTCGGCCTCGGTCAGCACCGAACCGACCGGGCGCGACACCAGGTCGCCGCGCAGCGAGGGGATGATGCAGAAGGTGCAGCGGTGGTTGCAGCCCTCGGAAATCTTCAGGTAGGCGTAGTGCTTGGGCGTGAGCTTGACGCCCTGCGCCGGCACCAGATCGATGAACGGATCGTGCTTGGGCGGCAGGTACTGATGCACGGCGCCCATGACTTCCTCGTAGGCGTGCGGCCCGGTCACGCTGAGTACGCTCGGGTGTGCCTCGCGGATCAGGTCGGCCTTCTTGCCCAGGCAGCCGGTGACGATGACCTTGCCGTTCTCGGCCAGTGCCTCGCCGATGGCATCCAGCGATTCCTGCACCGCCGAGTCGATGAAGCCGCAGGTGTTGACCACGACCAGGTCGGCGCCGTCGTAGCTGGGCGAGATCTCGTAGCCCTCGGTGCGCAGCTGGGTGAGGATGCGCTCGGAGTCGACGAGGGCCTTGGGGCAGCCGAGGCTGACAAAGCCGACCTTGGGATTGGCAGAGGACATAGGGGATACCGCAGGGGTTGATCAGAATGCGCGCATTGTAGCGCAATCGCGGCGCTGTCGGGCAGGCGTGACCATCGCCCAACAATGGTGCACACTGCCCTCATATGGTGCCAGTGCGCGGGCCAAAATGGCCATGATCCGGGCTGTCCGGGTTGGTTCGTTTCTTGCTTCTGCTAGGTCAAAGGCGCTACAGACGCCCACACCCTGCTCATTTGCGTTCACAGAGGCGTTCATGTCGGATCCCAGATTGGCCAGGCGACTGCTCGAGAACCTGACCACGGCGGTGCTGCTCTGCGACACCGACCTGCGCCTGGTCTACCTGAATCCGGCAGCGGAAAGCCTGCTCGCCATCAGTCACAGCCGGGCCCTCGGCCTGCCGCTGGATGCCGTCCTCACCATCGACACCGACAGTGCCTTGGCGCTGCAGCAGACCCTGATCAGCGGTCATCCGTTCACCAAGCGCGAGGCCCACCTGCGTGTCGGTCTGCGCGACATCGTGGTGGATTACTGGGTCTCGTTGATGAGCAGTCCGTCGGATGCGACCCAGCTGCTGGTCGAGATCCAGTCGCGAGACCGTCTGCTTCGCATTGCCCGCGAAGAGGCCATGCTGGCCAGTCACCAAGCGACCCGCCAGCTGGTGCGCGGTGTCGCCCACGAGATCAAGAACCCGCTGGGCGGCATCCGTGGTGCTGCCCAGCTGCTGTCTCGCGAACTGGCGGGAGCCGAGCAGCGCGAATACACCCAGGTCATCATCGAGGAAGCTGATCGCCTGCGAGCGCTGGCCGATCGCATGCTGGGGCCGCGGCGTCTGCCCACCATGTCGCAGGTCAATCTGCACGAATGCACCGAGCGGGTGCTCGCGCTGCTCTCGGCCGAGGCCGCCGGCCGTGTCACTTTCGTGCGTGACTATGATCCGTCGCTGCCCGAGCTGATGGCAGATGCCGACCAGCTCATCCAGGCCATTCTCAACATCGCCGGCAATGCCCTGCAGGCGCTGCTGGAGACCCCGGAGCAGAAGGCACCGACGCTGACCTTCCGGACCCGCTCGGTGCGTCAGTACACCATCGGTGCGCGCCGTCACCGGGTGGTCATCCGCCTCGACATCACCGACAACGGCCCGGGCATTCCCGAGTCGCTGCGCGAATCCATCTTCTATCCCATGGTCAGCGGCCGCGCCGGCGGCACCGGCCTGGGCCTGTCGATCTCCCAGGACATCATTCACCAGTACCACGGCCTGATCGAATGCGAATCCGTGCCGGGGTGCACCGTCTTCAGCATCTTCTTGCCTTTGGAAGTAGGATCATGAATAGCAAATCGGTCTGGATCATCGACGATGATCGTGCCATCCGCTGGGTTCTCGAGCGTGCCTTGACGCAGGCGGGTCTGCAGCCTCAGTGCTTCGAGGATGCCGGCACGGCGCTCAAGCGCCTCGGCTCGCAGCAGCCGGTCGCGATCGTCACCGACATCCGCATGCCCGGCCTCGATGGTCTGGCCTTTCTCGGCAAGGTGCGCGAGCAGCATCCGGATCTGCCGGTCATCATCATGACCGCGCACTCCGACCTTACCTCGGCGGTGGCGTCCTACCAGGGCGGCGCCTTCGAGTACCTGCCCAAGCCCTTCGATGTCGACGAGGCGGTGGCCCTGGTCAAGCGCGCCATCGCGCACCACCTCGAGCAGAGCACCCAGCAGCCCGAGGTGGTCACCAGCAGCGAGCGCAGCACCAGCATCATCGGCGAGTCGCCGGCCATGCAGGAGGTGTTCCGTGCCATCGGCCGGCTCAGCAACTCCAATATCACCGTGCTCATCAATGGCGAGTCCGGTACTGGCAAGGAGCTGGTTGCAGGCGCCCTGCATCAGCACTCCCCGCGTGCGCGCAAGCCGTTCATCGCGCTCAACATGGCGGCCATTCCCAAGGACCTGATGGAGTCCGAGCTGTTCGGTCACGAGAAGGGCGCCTTCACCGGAGCCGCCACGCAGCGCGTCGGCCGTTTCGAGCAGGCCGATGGCGGCACGCTGTTCCTCGACGAGATCGGCGACATGCCGCTGGACACCCAGACCCGTCTGCTGCGGGTGCTGGCGGATGGCGAGTTCTACCGGGTCGGCGGCCACATTCCGGTGCGCGTCGATGTGCGCATCATTGCGGCCACCCACCAGAATCTTGAAAAGCTGGTGGCCGACGGCAAGTTCCGTGAAGACCTTTTCCACCGCCTCAACGTGATCCGCGTGCACATCCCGCGCCTGCGTGATCGCAGCGAGGACATTCCGCGTCTGGCCAGCTTCTTCATGTCGCGTGCCGCTGCCGAGCTGCAGGTCGAGCCCAAGTCGCTGACCGCCGAAGCGGCACAGTACCTGCAGCATCTGCCCTGGCCGGGCAATGTGCGTCAGCTGGAAAACACCTGTCGCTGGCTGACCGTGATGGCGTCCAGTCGCGAGGTGCTGATTTCGGATCTGCCGCCCGAACTGCAGCCGGGCAGTCAGCAGGATGCGCCGGTCGGCGCGCCGAACTGGGAACAGGCGCTGGCTTCATGGGCGCGGCGCAGCCTGATGAGTGCGCCGGAAGTCCGCCTGCTGGATGTGGCGGCGCCTGCGTTCGAGCGCATCCTGATCCAGGCGGCATTGCATCATACCGGGGGGCGTCGTCGCGATGCCGCGGTGGTGCTGGGCTGGGGCCGCAACACTCTGACACGCAAGATCAAGGAGCTGGGCCTGTCGGTGGCTGACGACGAGGACGAGGACGGCTGAGTGCCGTCCTCGCGTCGAGACTGCCTTGGCGCGGAGGTCTTACTTCACCGTGATGGTGATTTTCTCGGAGATCACGGCCGGGTTGTGCGGCTGGTGCTTCCAGTCGGCCATCAGGGCCTGCAGGGTGTGCTTGCCCGGCTTCAGGTCAACCACGGCCTCGATCTGGCCGGCGCCGTAGTGCACGACCTGGGCGCTGGCCGGCAGCGGCTGGGCCAGGTTGACGGCCGGCTCGTCAATGAGCAGGTGGAAGTGTCCGGTGTTGGGCTGGTTGACGCCTGCCGGAGCCACGCCCATGTTGCTCAGGCCGAACACCACGGTCACCGGTGACTTGACCGTATCACCGTTCTTCGGACTGATGATGGTGGCCTTGGCATTGGCGGGTGCTGCCTGGGCCAGACCGAGCTTGGACTCGACCTGTTGCGTGGCCTGCTGCTTGGCCATGCTCTTGAGGTATTCCATGTCCATGGCGGTGGCCGGTACGGCGGTTGCCACGACGGCCAGTGCCAGCAGAGTGCGCATCATGATGTGTCTCCCGGTGAGTGTTCTTCTGGTGTGAGCGGCGTATCAGTCGTTGCGATCGTTGCCATGGCCTTCATGGCCCGGACGTCCCGGTGCACCATGCTGTCGATGCAGGTCTCGGACGGCCTCGCGACGTTCTTCCGGTGTCAGCGACTGCCATTTCTGACGCAGTGCCTCGCGTGCTTCCGGAGGCAGCGGCTTGAGTGCTCGCCAGCGTTCGCGAATGGCGTCGCGCTGCTCTGGCGGCATCGAGCGCCAGCGTTCGGCCTTGGCTTTGAGGCGCTCGCGGCGATCCGCCGGCATGCTGTCCCAGCGTTCGCGGAAATCACCCAGCACCTGCTGCTGCTCCGGCGTCAGGCTGTCCCAGTCCGAGTCGGCCAGCGCGGCCGTGCTGGTCAGCAGCGCGCCGCCCAGCAGACTGATCCGGAGGGCATGCGCGAGGGCATTAGCGAGCATCACGGGATGCCTCCTCCATGGCCATGAGCCAGTCGATCTCTTCCAGCATCTGACCTTCGATGGCTTCCGGGTTCTGGGCGCCGCTGGTGCCCGAGGTGGGCAGCAGCCAGCCACCGGGCAGCGCCACCATGAAGGTGACGCTGGCAGCGAGGGCGAGACCGCCCCATTGCCAGCGATGCGAGTGGCTCCGAGGCAGCGATGCCTGCGCGAGGATCTGCTCCATGCGCTGGTCCCAGACGGGGTCCGGCTGCGCGGCGGCCTGATCCAGGGTTTTCGCCAGGCGTGCAGCCAGGCGGGCATCGTCCAGCGTCAGTTGCTCTTTCATGACATGTCCTCCGCGGTCGTGCCGACAGCGCCCAGGCGGGCACGAATGCTGTTCAGGGCACGGAAATAATGCGTCTTCACGCTGCCTTCGGCGCAACCCATGACTTCGGCGGTTTGCGCAGTGTCCAGTCCTTCCCAGGCGCGCAGCAGAAACGCCTGCTGCTGCCGGAACGGCAGATCCTTCACGGCCTCGAGCACCACATCCATGTTGTCGGCCCGCTGCAGCAGCGTGACCGGGTTGTGGTCCACCGGATCGGCGATGTGCTGGATCGGGTCCTCGTCACTCTCGTCGTCCATGGGCTCCAGCCAGGTGAACCATTTCTTCCGTCGCGTCTCGCGCCGGAAGTGGTCCATCATGCGGCTGTGCAGGATGCGGTGGAACAGCGGTCCCCAGCTTGACGGATCATGATCGCGGTACTTGGCGACCAGGGTCAGCATGGCTTCCTGCACGATGTCCTGTGCGGCTTCGCGGTCACGCGTGGCCAGTTCCGCCGTCAACCGGGCGCGCCGGCTGACATCACGGAGAAAGGCGTCTATCGAGTTTTCCGCCGGGCGTTTAGCCGACATGGGTGTCACCCTCCGTTCGGGAGGCGCGGCACCGTAAGTCGTGGCGGTTTCGGCAGCAAGTCGCATGGCCAGTGGCTCGGGCATGTGGATTGATCTGGTGAGAAAAACGCCAGAGGCAGTCTCGGGTTGACGTGCACTGTCCTAGAATGTGCGTGTTCACCAACGTTCCCATCCTGTGTGCCGAGCCATTGCCCGACATGATCGATATTGTGCTGTATCAGCCGGAAATTCCAGGCAACACCGGCAACATCATACGTCTCTGCGCCAATACCGGGGCAAGACTGCATCTGGTCAGGCCGCTGGGCTTCGTGCTCGACGATGCCCGTCTGCGTCGGGCCGGTCTCGACTACCACGAGTGGGCCGAGTTGCGCGTGCACGACTCCTGGGCGGATCTGTGCCAGGCGATGTCCGGTCGCAGGCTGTTCGCGTTCACCACCAAGGCCAGCCACTCCGCCTTTGCCGAGTCGTTCCGGCCGGACGACGTGCTGGTGTTCGGGCCTGAAACCCGCGGTCTGCCTGCCGAGGTACTGGACGGCTTCGCCCCGGCAGCGCGCCTGCGTCTGCCCATGCAGCCGGACAGTCGCAGCCTGAATCTGTCCAACAGTGTCGCCATCATGGTCTACGAGACATGGCGTCAGCTCGGCTTTCCAGGGGCCGTCATGCCCCCGGAGACGTCCGCTTAGGCAGTTGTCGCTGTCTCGGTCTCGGCCAGACGGCGCTGGTTCTCGGCAAACACGGCATCGAAATTGATCGGCTGCAGCAGCAGTTGCGGGAAGCTGCCCTTGCCGACGAGGTCGGAAATGGCTTCACGCGCGTACGGGAAGAGCAGGTTCGGGCAGTAGGCACCGAGCAGCGGGGCCAGCTCCTCGTCCGGAAAGCCGATGGCCTGGAAGATGCCGGCCTGCTGCACTTCGACCAGGAAGGCGACCTGGTTGTCATTCTTCGCGGTCACGGTCAGCGACAGCGTCACTTCGTAGTGGTTGCCGTCCTCGAGCTGGGCCATGCCGGTGGCGAGATCGATGCTGATCTCGGGATTCCATGCCTGCAGGAACACGCGCGGGGCGTTCGGCACCTCGAACGAGGCGTCCTTGAGGTAAATGCGTTGCAGGGCGAATTGCGGTTGGGCGGTGTCGGTCATGATGAGCTCGCGAGGTCAGGAGGCAAGCAGGTCGTCGAGGCGGCCTGCGCGTTCGAGGGCGTGCAGTTCATCGCTGCCCCCTATGGGTTGGTCGTTGATGAAGATCTGCGGCACGGTGCGGCGGCCGGTGCGCTGCACCAGCATCTGGCGAGTGTCGGCGTCATCGCTGACATCGATCTCCTCGTAGGTCACGCCCTTGCGCTGCAGCAGCATCTTGGCGCGTACGCAGTACGGGCAGATGTGCGTGGTGTAGATGACGACCTTGGCCATGATCAGCTCCTGCGCACCAGCGGCAGACCTTGCTGGCGCCAGCCCGAGATGCCGCCGGTGAGGCGGTAGGCGTCCTTGACGCCGGCCTGCTTGAGGGTCTTGGCCGCCATGCCGGCGACCTGGCCGAGGCCGCAGACCACGATCACGGGGTGATCGCCGCGCGCCAGCTCGGCAGCCTTCTCGGCCAGCTGGCTGTAGGGGATGTTCTCGCTGCCGGTGATGTGGCCTTCACGGTATTCCGGGGTGTTGCGAAGGTCGATGACGCGGGCCTGCTGCTGGTTGACCAGACGGGTCAGCTCCTGCGGGCTGACGGCGCGTCCGCCGCGCTGCATTTCAGTGATGATGAAGGCGATGACCAGGGCCACCAAGGCGCTGATCAGCAGGGGATGGTTGCCGACGAATTCGATGACGCGATCCATGACACGGACTCAGGGAATGACAAAGGAGCCGGAGTATACCCCGCGTGACGGGCCGGCTCCACCGCGTTGCCGGTCGTGCTGACAGCGGGCTTGAGCAGGTATCAGCGGCCCGGCGCCGGGTTGCCCAGTTCGCTGGCAAGGCGCTGGAAGCTGGCCAGCCGGCGTGGCTGGATGGCGCCGGTGTCGACGCCGTGAGACAGCGCGCAGCCGGGCTCATGCTGGTGCTGGCAGTTGCGGAAGCGGCATTGGCCCAGCCAGGGGCGGAACTCGATGAAGCCTTCCAGCAGCTGGTCGCGATCCATGTGCCAGACGCCGAACTCGCGGATGCCTGGCGAGTCGATCAGGGCGCCGCCTTCAGGCAGGTCGAACCAGCAGGCGGTGGTGGTGGTGTGCTGACCCAGCCTGGAGCCGGTCGAGATTTCCTTCACCTTCTGGGTGACATCGGGCAGCAGGGCATTGATCAGTGATGACTTGCCGACGCCGGACTGGCCGACGAAGACCACGGTGCGTCCGGCCACCAGGGCGCGCAGGTCGCCGGTGTCGCCATGTGCCGACAGCGTGCGGGTTTCGTAGCCGAGACGGGCAAAGCTGTCGAGCAGCTCGCGCAGGGGTGCCGCGCGTCCGGCATCGAGCAGGTCGGCCTTGTTGAGCACGATGACCGGTGCGATGCCGGTGGCTTCGCAGGCGATCAGGTAGCGATCGATGAGCTCGGCCGAAGGTACCGGCTCGGGTGCGATGATGAGCAGGATGCGATCGATGTTGGCCGCGACCGGCTTGAGCTTGCCGTAGGGATCGGGACGCACCAGCACCGAGTCACGCGGCAGCAGCGCTGTGATCACGCCTGTGCCTTCGGCGGCCGGCTGCCAGATCACCTGGTCGCCGGTGACCAGGTGATCGATGTTGGCGCGTCGGTGGCAGCGGAAACGCTGGCCCGCCAGGTCGCCGTCCAGGGCTTCGACCGCCAGCTGAACGCCGTAGTGGGCGATGACGCGGCCGCGCTGCTCGGCACCCAGCTCGCCGCCGGCGAGCAGGGCTTCCGCCTTGGCATCGCGCTTGCTGGCACGGGCGATGCGCTCGTTCTGGATGCGGTCGATGCGGAAGCTCTGCTGACGGCTGATGCGTCGTTGGCTCATCCCTGCTCCGGGTCGGTTTGCTGGCGTGCGACAGGCGCGCCTCTGTTATGCTGTTTCCATTGTGCCATCGTCTATCGTCAAGGAGTGTTGATGAACAACAACAAGGCCGGCAACCTGGTCTGGATCGACCTCGAGATGACGGGGCTGAATCCGGATACCGATCGCATCATCGAGATCGCCACGGTCGTCACCGATGCGCACCTGAACATTCTTGCCGAGGGCCCGGTGCTGGCCATCCACCAGAAGGACATCGTGCTCAACGCCATGGACGAATGGAACACGCGCCAGCATGGCGAGTCCGGACTGACCGAGCGCGTGCGCCGCAGCACCGTGAGCGAGGCCGAGGCCGAGGCACGCACCATCGAGTTCCTCAGCCGTTTCGTCGATCCCAAGAAGTCGCCCATCTGCGGCAACTCGATCTGCCAGGATCGCCGCTTCCTGTACCGTCACATGCCCAAGCTGGAAGCCTTCTTCCACTACCGCAACCTCGATGTCAGCACGGTCAAGGAGCTGGCGCGACGCTGGTATCCCGACCTGCTGCAGCGCTTCACCAAGAAGAGCTCGCACCTGGCGCTGGATGACGTCAAGGACTCCATCGAGGAGCTGCGCTACTACCGTCAGTACTTCTTCAAGCTGCCGGGCTTCAGCGAGGACTGAGTTCGGCGTGCAGCTTGCGCTGCTGCTCCGTGATGGCCCAGTCCAGGTGTTCGGCCAGCACGTCATCCAGCAGGCCGGCCTCTGCCAGGTCCTGCCGGCGCTGCTGCAGGGCCTGCAGAATCTGCGCGTTGGCTGAGGCATTGCCCATGGCGATGCTCAGGTTGCGCAGCCAGGTCGGATAGTTCAGTCGTCGCAAGGCCATGCCGGCGCTCTGCTCCAGCCAGGTGGCTTCGTCCCAGGCCCACAGGCTCAGCAGATCCGGGCCGTCGAAGGCATGGCGTGGCAGCAGGTCGCGCTCCTCGCTGGGACGGGCATAGCGGTTCCACGGACACACCAGCTGGCAGTCGTCGCAGCCGAAGATGCGGTTGCCGATGGGCTGGCGCAATTCCAGCGGAATCACGCCCCGGTATTCGATGGTCAGGTAGCTGATGCACTTGCCGGCGTCGAGCACATAGGGGGCGACGATCGCGCGTGTCGGGCAGATGTCGATGCAGGCCTGGCAGCTGCCGCAGTGACTGCTCACCGGCCGGTCCACCGGCAGCGGCAGATCGGTGAACAGTTCGCCGAGAAAGAACCAGGAGCCGGCCTCGCGATTGAGGATGACGGTGTGCTTGCCCATCCAGCCGAGACCTGCCTGGCTCGCCACCGCCTTTTCCATGACGGGTGCCGAGTCGACGAAGGCGCGGTAGCCGAACGGGCCGATGGCGGCCTCGATGCGATCGGCGAAATGCTGCAGGCGCTTGCGGATGATCTTGTGGTAGTCGCGGCCCAGCGCGTAGCGAGCGATGTAGGCGCGACGGTCATCGGCTAGAATGGCGTGAATGCGCGGATCGGCCGGCAGATAGTCCATGCGGACCGAGATGATGCGCCGGGTGCCGGGCTTGAGGGCGGCGGGATCGATGCGCTTGGGTTCGGCCAGCCAGTCCATGCCGGCCTGGTGTCCGGCGTCCAGCCAGCGCGCCAGGTGGGCGGGATGTTCGCCCAGATCGATGTCACTGATGCCGACCTGCTGGAAGCCGAGCTCGCGCCCCCAGCGGCGGATGTCCGCTGCCAGGTTGTCCAGCTCGGCGGGAGTGAGTTCGTTGCTGCCGGGGATTCGCCTCATGACGCGCATTCTGCCATCCTTCCCGGAGGTCGGGCCATCCTGGCGCCGGCCTGTCCCGCGAGCCTGCAACGGAAACCCGGATCTGCCATGTCTGATGCCGTGACCCTGATCGATGACGACCTGCACCGGCAGCTGGCGTTGCGCTGGCTGTCGCCGCGTGCCGATGATGCCCACAAGGGCGATTTCGGGCCGTTGCTGGTGGTGGGTGGTGGCGAGGGCTACAGCGGCGCCGCATTGCTGGCGGCCGAGACGGCCTTGCGTGCGGGTGCCGGCGCCACCCTGGTCGCCTGCGGGCGCACGGCGGCGGCCGGGCTCTGGCTGCATCGGCCCGAACTGATGGCGCGTGCCGTGAGTTCACGTGCCGATCTGCAGCCGCTGCTGGCCATGGCCCGCGTGGTGGTGGCCGGGCCCGGCCTGGGTCGAGACGACTGGGCGCGCGAACTCTGGCCGGCACTCGCGGCCCCCGGTCCGCGTCAGGTGCTGGATGCCGACGGCCTGTTCTGGCTGGCGGAGAACCCGGAGCGTCATCCGGCGCGCGTGCTGACGCCACATCCGGGCGAGGCTGCCCGCCTGCTGCATTGCCATGTCGCCGACATCAGCCGCGACCGGCCGGCAGCGGCACGTGAGTTGCAGTCTGAATATGGCGGTGTCGTCATCCTCAAGGGTGCCGGCACGTTGGTGTGCGATGGTGAACGTGTCTGGCGCTGCACCGCCGGCAATCCCGGCATGGCGACGCCGGGCATGGGTGATGTGCTGGCCGGTCTGGCCGGTGCCCTGCTCGCCCAGGGCGTGCCGCTGTTCGAGGCGGCGGCCCTGGCGGTGAGTCTGCACGCCAGGGCCGGTGACCGTGTCGCCGTGCACAAGGGGCAGCGCGGCATGCTGGCCAGTGATCTGTGGGGGCCGATGCCGGCCCTGTTGAATCCGACGCAACAGGTGGTGGAACAGTGAGCAGCAGTCAGACGTGGCTGGCCGGTGATGTCGATGCCATGACCGCCTTCGGGGCGCAACTGGCGCGTGCCTGCCAGGGCCGTGGCGTCATCTTTCTCGAGGGCGATCTGGGTGCTGGCAAGACCACCCTGTCGCGTGGCATCTTGCATGCGCTCGGCCATCAGGGCGCGGTGAAAAGCCCGACCTACACGCTGGTCGAGCCCTACACGCTGGCAGACACGACCGTGTATCACTTCGATCTGTATCGTCTGCTGGACCCCGAGGAGCTTGAGCTCATGGGGTATCGCGAATATTTCCATGATCAGGCGCTGACGCTGGTGGAATGGCCGGAGCGGGGACGCCTCCTGCTCCCTGAGCCGGACCTGCGCCTGCGCCTGGCAGAACCTCCGGCCGGGGGGCGAGAGCTGGCGGTGACGGCGGTGACGGCGCGCGGCGAGCAGATCCTGAATGAATTGAGGAATGGCGGTTGAAGATGATGCGTTGGCTGGTGATGAGCGGGTTGCTGCTGGGCATGGCAGGCAGCGTTACGGCAGCACAGATCGTCGGCGTGCGCTCGTGGGCAGGTGCGGACAGCACGCGTCTGGTGCTGGAGCTGGACGGACAGTCCGAGTATCGCGTCAGCGAGGCCAGCACGCCCGGCCGCCTGATCATCTCCCTGCCCGAGGCGAAGACACGGCTTGAGGCGCCGCGCTGGCCGGCGCGCGCCGGCTTTGTCGAGGCGGTTCGTCTGGATGTGTCCGGACGGGTGCCGCAGCTGGTCATGGACCTCAATCGCGAAGTCGAGGCAAAAGTCTTTCTGCTCGGCCCCAACCAGAGTTACGGGCATCGCCTGGTCATTGATCTGCTGCCGCGTCAGGCCAATACCGTGATTCCGGTGCTGGCGGCAGCGCCTGCACCGACCGCGCCGCCATCTCCGGCGGTGGCGGCTGCGGTCCCGGCACCACCTCCTGTGCTGGCGCCCCGGCCGGCACCCGTTCGCAAGCCGGTCAGCAAGAGCGGTCGCAACATCGTGGTCACCCTGGATGCCGGGCATGGTGGCGAAGACCCCGGCGCCATCGGCAAGACCGGCATGTACGAGAAGCATGTCACTCTGGCGATTGCGCGCGCGGTCGCGCAATACCTGAATGATCAGGAGGGCGTGACTGCCCGCCTCACCCGTGATGCGGATTTCTTTGTGCCCCTGCAGCGTCGCCGGCAGATTGCGCGCTATGACCACAAGGCCGACATCTTCGTGTCCATTCACGCCGACTCGGCGCCCAATCGTTCCGCCCATGGCGCATCGGTATTCGCCCTGTCCCTGCAGGGCGCCAACTCCGCCACCTCGCGATTTGCCCAGCAGCTGGCCGAGCAGGAAAACAAGTCCGACCTGATTGGCGGCGTGGTTGCTGAAAGCGACGACATAACCGGGGTGCTTGCCGGCATGCTGATCGAGGGTACCCTCAAGCACAGTCTGGAGATGGGGCAGCTGATACTGGGCGAGATGAAGCCGGTAGTGGGCAAGCTGCACAGCCCGCGTGTCGAGCAGGCCGGTTTCGCCGTGCTCAAGGAGCCGGGCATGGTGTCGCTGCTGGTCGAGACCGGCTTCATCTCCAATCCCCAGGAAGAGTCGCGTCTGATCAATCCGGCCTACCAGCTTGAGGTGGCACGTGCCATTGCGGAGGGCATTGTGCGCTTCTGCCAGCAGTACCCGGTGCCGGGCACGCGCTTCGATACCAGCGGAGGCTGAGCGTGGCGCGCATTCAGCTGCTTGACGCCCGTCTGGCCAACCAGATTGCCGCCGGCGAGGTGGTCGAACGACCGGCGTCGGTGGCCAAGGAGCTGCTCGAGAACGCCATCGATGCCGGCGCGCGTGTCATCGAGGTGCAGGTCGAGCAGGGCGGCATCGCCGGCCTGACCATACGTGATGATGGTGACGGCATTGCGCGTGATGACCTGGCGCTGGCGCTGGCGCGTCATGCCACCAGCAAGATCCATCATCTGGATGACCTTGAGGCGGTGGCCACACTGGGCTTCCGTGGCGAGGCGCTGGCCTCCATCGCCTCGGTGTCTCGTTTGACCATGACGTCGAGCACGGAATCGAGCGGCCTGGGCTGGGCGGTGCGCACCGAGGGTCGTGACATGGCAGCGCATGTCGAGCCGGCGCGACACCCGCGCGGTACCACGGTCGAGGTGCGGGACCTGTTCTTCAACACGCCGGCACGGCGCAAGTTCCTGCGCAGCGAGAACACCGAATTCGGCCATCTCGAAGAGGTGGTGCGGCGCATCGCCCTGGTCTCGCCCCGGGTCGGCTTCAGCCTCAGTCACAACCAGCGTGCGCTCTGGCAGCTGCGTCCCGCGCAGAGCGAGGCCGAGCTGCTCAAGCGCCTGGGGCAGCTGTGCGGGCCTGCCTTCGTGCAGTCCGCGATTCCGCTCGAGGTCGAGACGGCGGGCATACGTCTGCATGGCTGGCTGGGCTTGCCCACGTTCTCTCGCTCGCAGGCGGATCTGCAGTACTTCTTCGTCAACGGACGCATGGTGCGCGACAAGGTGGTTTCGCACGCCGTGCGCCAGGCCTATGCCGATGTGCTCTTCCACGGCCGGTATCCCGCCTTCGTGCTGTTTCTCGACATGGATCCGGGCGCTGTCGACGTCAATGTGCACCCGACCAAGCATGAAGTGCGCTTTCGCGAGTCGCGACTCGTGCATGACGTGATTTATCGCGGCCTGCATCGCGCCATTGCCGCGTTGCGCCCGCAGGATGCGCCGGCGGCGGCGGCCTCCGGGACGGCGGCTGTGCCAGTCTCCATGGTTCCCGGCTGGCAGCCCAGCCAGGGCGGTCTGGACTGGTCCAGGCCGGAAGCCCGCGAGGCGCTGGCGAGCTATCTCGGGACAGCAACGCCTGCGGGCGCTGTCGCGTCGTCCGCACCTGCGGCGTCGCTGCCGGGCCTGATGCCGGCATCGTCGGACAGCCTGCCGGCCTCGCCGTCGACATCGACACCAGCCGAGCACCCGCTGGGCTATGCTCTGGCCCAGCTTCACGGGGTCTATCTGCTGGCACAGAACACCGACGGTCTGGTGCTGGTCGACATTCATGCCGCCCATGAGCGCATCGTTTACGAGCGCCTGAAAGCGGCGCAGGAGAGTGAAGGCATTGCCCGCCAGCCCTTGCTGGTGCCATTGAGCATTGCGGTCAGTCAGCGCGAGGCTGATCTGGCCGAGACCCACCAGGCTGACTTTCTTGACATGGGCTTCGAGCTTCAGCGCATGGGGCCGGAAACCCTGCTGGTAAGGGCGCTGCCGACGCTGTTGTCGCAGGCCGGTGCCGAGGCGCTGGTGCGTGACGTGCTCTCCGATCTGGTCACGCACGGTCAGACCCGGCGCTGGCAGGAGCATCGCAATACCCTGCTCGCGACCATGGCCTGTCATGGCGCCGTGCGTGCCAATCGTCAGCTGTCGGTGGTCGAGATGAATGCCCTGCTGCGCGACATGGAAGCCACCGAGCGCAGCGGCCAGTGCAATCATGGTCGTCCGACCTGGACGCGTCTGAGCATGGCCGATCTCGACCGTCTGTTTCTGCGTGGGCGCTGACCATGACAAACCCCTCGCGACCGGCCGCGATCTGCCTGATGGGGCCTACGGCAGCCGGCAAGACCGCATTGGCGATGGCACTGGCGGCACGCGGCGATGTCGAGATCATCTCGGTGGACTCGGGCATGGTCTATCGCGGCATGGACATCGGCACGGCCAAGCCGACGCCCGACGAGCTGGCGCTGGCGCCGCATCGCCTCATCGACATCCGTGATCCGGCCCAGGCCTATTCCGCGGCGGAGTTCCGCAGCGATGCCTTGGCGGCCATGCACGAGGTGGTGGCGGCCGGGCGCACGCCGCTGCTCACGGGCGGCACCATGCTCTATTTCAAGGTGCTGCGGGATGGTCTGGCGCTGCTGCCGGAGGCTGATCCGGCGGTGCGCGCACAGCTCGACGCCGATGCGGCTCGTGATGGTCTGGCCTCGTTGCACCGTCGCCTGCAGGCGGTGGACCCCGTGGCGGCGGCACGCATCACGCCAGGTGACAGCCAGCGCCTGCAGCGCGCGCTCGAGGTCTGGCTGGTGACCGGCAAGCCCCTGTCGCAGTGGCATGCCGAGCAGCCGGCGCCGGAACCCCTGCCCTTCGATCTGCGCTGGTTTGCGGTCAGTCCGCCGGACAGGGCGGTTCTGCACGAGCGCATCGCCCGCAGATTCGACCTCATGCTGGCCCAGGGCTTTCTGGATGAGGTGATTGCCCTGAAAGCCCGCGGCGATCTGCACCTGGGCCTGCCTTCGATGCGTGCCGTCGGGTATCGCCAGGCCTGGCTGCATCTGGACGGCGAGACCGATCTGCCCACCTGCCGCGATCAGTGCGTGGCGGCCACGCGCCAGCTCGCCAAGCGGCAGCTGACCTGGCTGCGCAGCTTTCCCGACCTGACCTGGCTGGATCCGTCGGACATCAGCGCCCCCGCGCAGATCATCCGGCATTTGCCGTCGGGCACTTGAAAAAGCGGGCATACACCCCCACAGTTGGTTTACGCCACACTGGTATTTGGTGTGGCCATTCCCGGATTGCGGGGAGCCCGGCAACGGGTTGTGCGGCACCCCATTATCGGCTCGGGTTGAGCCAGTCCAGAGGAAAAAACCATGTCCAAGGGACAAACCCTGCAGGATCCCTTCCTGAATGCGCTGCGCAAGGAACGCATACCCGTTTCCATCTTCCTGGTGAACGGCATCAAGCTGCAGGGTCAGATCGAATCGTTCGACCAGTACGTGGTGCTGCTCAAGAACACGGTCAGCCAGATGGTCTACAAGCACGCCATTTCCACCGTGGTGCCGGCGCGCAATCCGCGTACCACGCTGCCAGGCAGCAATGTGCCCATCGGCGGCACCGCGCCGCTGGGGCAGAGCGAGTCCAGTCTGGAAGATCTGGATGACGACGACACCCAGCCGCCATTTGCCTGAGTGCGGTGATCTCGTTCCGGGTCAGGGCATGACTGCCCGGCCCGGACGACAGAGGTAAGCTACTTGGAATATTTTGAACGCCCTGCTGGTGGAGAGGGCGCCATCCTGGTCCATCTGGACCTGCGTCAGGGCGGCCAGGACGAGGACCTTGACGAGTTCCGTCTGCTCGCCAGCTCGGCCGAGGTGGCTGTGCTGGCCGTAGTCACCGGCTCGCGTCAGCGTCCCGATGCCCGTCTTTATGCCGGAACCGGCAAGGTGGCCGAGATCCGTGATGCCATCGCGGCCACCGGCGCCGAGGTGGTGCTGTTCAACCATGCCCTGACGCCGGCGCAGGAGCGCAACCTCGAACGCGAGTTGCAATGCCGGGTGCTGGATCGTACCGGTCTGATTCTCGACATCTTCGCCCAGCGTGCGCGCACCCATGAAGGCAAGCTGCAGGTCGAGCTGGCGCAGCTCGATCACCTGTCGTCGCGACTGGTGCGTGGCTGGACCCACCTCGAGCGCCAGAAAGGCGGCATCGGTCTGCGCGGTCCTGGCGAAACCCAGCTCGAAACCGACCGCCGCCTGCTTCGCAAGCGCATCGACTACCTCAAGGCACGCCTGGAAAAGGTGCGCCAGACGCGCTCCCAGGGGCGTGCCGCGCGCCAGAAGGCCGGGGTGCCGACGGTGTCGCTGGTGGGCTACACCAACGCCGGCAAGTCGACGCTGTTCAATCGTCTGGCGGGTGCGGACGTGTATGCTGCCGACCAGCTCTTCGCGACCCTGGATCCGACCCTGCGCCGGGTATCGCTGGATGGCATCGGTCCGGTGGTGCTGGCCGACACCGTGGGTTTTGTCCGTCACCTGCCGCACCAGCTGGTGGATGCTTTCCGTGCCACTCTGGAAGAAACCGTGCAGGCCGATCTGCTGCTGCATGTCGTCGATGCCGGGCATCCCGAGCGTGACCTGCATGAGCAGGCCGTGCGCCAGGTGTTGCAGGAAGTGGGCGCGACAGCGCCGGTGCTGATGGTGTACAACAAGCTCGACACCTTGCCTGACCAGCAGCCGCGCATTGATCATGACGAGTGGGGCGTGCCGGTGGGCGTGTGGATCTCGGCGCGGGACGGTCGTGGTTTTGCCGAACTGCTGCAGGCCATGCAGGCGACGCTGGCGTCGCCCTGGGAAGAGGCCTGGCTGTCTCTGCCCGCTGCACTGGCAAGATTGCGTGCACGTCTCTACAGTCTCGGGGCGGTGCTTGAGGAGTGCCCCGATGATCAAGGGGGCGGTCTCCTGCGCGTGCGCATGCTGACCCAGGATCTCGGCCAGTGTCTGGCCCGTGAAGGATTGACCCGGGCCGATGTGCTCTGGGATGAAAAGGCGGCGGCGATGCATTCGCATCCCGCCACGGAATGAACAGGAGTGCCAGATGGCGTGGAACCAACCCGGTCCGGGACAGCAGCCCGGCGGTGATTCCCAGGATCCGTGGGGCCGCAAGCCTTCCGGTGGCCGCCCGCAGGGCGGTGGCGAGGATTTGCTGCAGAAGCTGAAGGGCCTCTTTGGTGGCAGTGATCCCCAGGGCGAGCAGCAGCTCACCAGATACCTGCTGGTGGGAGCTGTCGGACTCTGGGCCCTGTTCGGCTTCTATCGCGTCGAGCAGGCCGAGCGTGCCGTGCTGTTCCGCTTCGGCGACTACCAGAGCGTGCAGACGGCCGGTCTGCACTGGCATCCGCCACTGGTCGACAACGTGCGCAAGGTCAATGTCGAGCGCACCGAGCAGATGCCCCTGAACGCGACCATGATCACGGAAGACGAGAACATCGTCGACATTTCGCTGTCGGTGCAGTACCGCATCGCGGATCCCCGTCTCTATGTGCTGGCGGTGGCCAATCCGGAGTCCACGCTGGCGCATGCCACCGAATCGGCGCTGCGCCATGTCGTCGGCAGTGCCAAGATGACCCAGGTGCTTGGCGAGGGGCGCGCCAGGCTTGCCCAGGACATGCAGCCGCGCCTGCAGGCCTATCTGGACCGTTACCAGACCGGTCTCAGCATCCGCAACGTGAACATTCTCGAGGCGCTGCCGCCCAAGGAAGTGAAGGCGGCCTTCGATGACGTGATTCGCGCCAAGGAAGACAAGGAGCGCCTGAAGAACCAGGCCGAGACCTATGCCAACGGCATCGTGCCGGAAGCGCGCGGCCAGGCGGCGCGACTGATCGCTGACGCCACCGCCTACAAGCAGGAAGTGGTTGATCGTGCCACCGGTGACGCCTCGCGTTTCCGCGGCCTGCTCGGCGAATACCGCCAGAATCCCCAGGTCATGCGCAGCCGGCTCTATCTGGAGACCATGGAGTCCGTGCTGGGCAAGACCAGCAAGATCGTGGTCGAGCCCAACGGCGCGGCGCCGCTGCTCTACATTCCCATGGACAAGCTGGCTGCCGGCACCGCTGCCGGCGGCACGCCAGCAGCCGAGCTGCTGTCGCAGAACCCGGCGGCTGCGGTTCCGCCTGCCCAGACCGGAGGCTCGCGTGACTCGGTTCGTGGCGGTCGCAACACGGAGGAGGCACGCTGATGGGTAATCGCGGCACGATGGCCCTGTCCATCACCCTGTTCCTGCTGTTCCTGGTCAACAGCGCCTTTTACACCATTCAGGCTACCGAGCGTGGCGTGCTGCTGCGCTTTGGCGAAGTGGTCGAGTCCGACCTGAAGCCGGGTCTGCACTTCAAGATTCCGCTGGTGCACGAGGTGCGTCGCTTCGATGGCCGTACCCAGGTCAGTGATGCCGAGCGTACCGAGTTCCTGACCAAGGAAAGCAAGTTCCTCATCATTGATGCCTACGTCATGTGGCGTGTCGACGACGTCAAGCGTTACTTCACTGCCACAGGCGGCGCCACCCAGGAAGCCGAGGCCCGCCTGCTGCCGCTGGTGCGTGACGGCCTCAAGAACCGCGTCTCCGAGCGTACCGTGCATGAAGTCGTGGCCGGTCAGCGCGAACAGCTGATGCAGGATCTCACCAAGGCGGTGAATGCCGTGGCCAGCCAGGAATTCGGCATCCGTGTCGTCGACGTGCGCGTCAAGCGCGTCGATTTCCCGGCCTCGACGGTGGAGTCGATCTACAACCGCATGCGCACCGAGCGCGAGCGCGAGGCTCGCGAGCATCGCTCGCAGGGCACGGAAATGTCCGATCGCATCAAGTCCGAGGCCGATCGCCAGCAGCGCGTCATTCTTGCCGAGGCCTATCGCCAGTCCGAGATCCTGCGCGGCCAGGGCGATGCGGAGGCTGCCGCGATCGCGCGCAAGGCCTTTGGCCAGGATGCCGAGTTCTACCGCTTCTACCGCTCCCTGCAGGCCTACCGTCAGACCTTCAACAAGCCCTCGGACGTCATGGTGCTCAAGGGTGACAACGAGTTCCTGCGCTACATGAAGCAGAAATGACAGCGCTTGCCGGCCACTCGCAGGAGTGGCCGGCAGAGCTTGGGCATATGCCCGTCAGCTGTGATAAACTGTGTTGAACCGAGTACAGACTCGGTTTTTTTGTGTCCAAGCCTGTGAGTCAACATGGTCAAACCGGTCGATGCGTGGCTGCTGCCTGATGGGGTGGCGGATGTCCTGCCAGCCGAGGCGGCGCGCCTGGAGTCGCTCCGGCGCCGGCTGCTCGATCTTTTCTCGAGCTGGGGCTACGACCTGGTGTTTCCGCCGCTCATGGAGTTTCTCGAGTCCTTGCTGACCGGCTCCGGCCGGGATCTTGCCGAGCAGACCTTCACCATCACCGACCAGCTCAGCGGTCGCCTCATGGGCGTGCGCGCCGACATGACACCGCAGGTGGCGCGTCTCGATGCCCATTGCCTGCCGGTTGCCGGTGCGGCCCGCTACTGCTACGCCGGCACCCTGATGCAGACGCGTCCGGCAGGCCTGTCCAGCTCGCGCTGTCCGGTCCAGATCGGCGCCGAACTCTACGGTCATGCCGGTGTCGAGAGCGACATCGAGATCATCCGCCTCATGCTCGACGGCCTGGCGCTGGCGGGTGCCCGTGACATTCACCTTGATCTCGGCCATGTCGGTATCTTCCGTGCCCTGGCTGTGCAGGCCGGTCTCGATGCCGGTCGCGAAGCCGCGTTGCAGGACATTCTCGTGCGCAAGTCACTGCCGGAGTGGGCCGATGCGATGACGGGCCTGGAAGCGCAGACCCTGCTGACGGCATTGCCGACCCTGTGCGGCGACCTTGCCGTGCTCGAGCGCACCCTGCAGGCCGATGCACCGGCCGCCGTGCAGTCGGCGCTGCGTGACCTGCAGTCCGTGGCTGCGGCGTTGCGGCAGTCGCACCCGCAGGTCACGTTGTACATCGACCTCAGCGAACTTCGCGGTTACCACTACCACACCGGTCTGGTGTTCGCGGCCTATGTGCCGGGACAGCCGGCCGAAGTCGCCAAGGGCGGCCGCTACGACCACGTCGGCGAGGCGTTCGGGCGCGCGCGGCCGGCCACCGGCTTCAGTGCCGATCTCAAGCAGTGGCTGGCCTTCGATGCGAAGCCGGCGCTGCGCCCGGCAATCCTTGCGCCAGCGATTGATGATGCCGGGCTGTATGCTGCCGTGGCCGCGTTGCGTCAGTCCGGCGAGCGCGTGTTGCATGAACTTCCCGGCACCGGGGTCGCGACCGGCTGTGATCGCGTTCTCGTGGCCGAGTCGGGCGCCTGGGTTGTGCGCCCTCTGAATTCCTGAAATTGATCTGTTGAGACTGAGTCATGGGCAAGCATGTTGTCGTTCTGGGTACCCAGTGGGGTGATGAAGGCAAGGGCAAGATCGTCGATCTGCTGACGGACAACGCGCAGGCGGTGGTCCGCTTCCAGGGCGGTCACAATGCCGGCCACACGCTGGTTGTCGGTGGCGAGAAGACCGTGCTGCACCTGATTCCGTCGGGCATCCTGCGTGATGGCGTGCAGTGCCTGATCGGCAACGGCGTGGTGCTGGCACCGGATGCCCTGCTCAAGGAGATGGCCTACCTGGAAGCCAAGGGCGTGCCGGTGCGCGAGCGCCTGAAGATCTCGGCTGCCTGCCCGCTCATCCTTCCCTACCACGTGGCGCTGGACAAGGCGCGTGAAGCCGCGCGCGGCAAGTCGGCCATCGGCACCACCGGTCGCGGCATCGGCCCGGCCTACGAGGACAAGGTCGCGCGTCGCGGCCTGCGCCTGGGCGACCTGTTCCGCCGCGACACGCTGGCGGCCAAGCTCGGCGAGATCATTGCCTACCACAACTTCCAGCTCACCCATTACTACAAGGTCGATCCAATCGACTTCCAGCAGACGCTGGAGCTGGCGCTGGCCTGGGGCGAGCAGCTGCGTGACCTGGTTGGCGATGTCTCCGGCATCCTGCACACCTTCCGACGCCAGGGCGCGCGCATCATGTTCGAAGGCGCGCAGGGCTCGCTGCTGGACATCGACCACGGCACCTACCCCTACGTGACCTCGTCCAACACCACGGCCGGCGGCACCTCCACCGGCTCCGGCTTCGGTCCGCTCTACCTCGACTACGTGCTCGGCATCACCAAGGCCTACACCACGCGCGTCGGCGGCGGTCCGTTCCCGACCGAGCTGTTTGACGAGACCGGCGCCCACCTCGCCAAGGTCGGCCACGAGTTCGGCTCCACCACCGGCCGCGCCCGTCGCTGCGGCTGGTTCGATGCCGAGGTGCTGCGCCGCGCGGTCGAGCTGAACTCGATTTCCGGCCTCTGCCTGACCAAGCTCGACGTGCTCGACGGTCTGCCGGTCATCAAGCTCTGCACAGGCTACGAAACCCGCGAGGCCGGCTGCATCGAAGGCATGATGACTGATGCCGTGGCGCTGGATCTGGCCGTGCCCATCTACGAGGAGCTGCCGGGCTGGACCGAGTCCACGGTCGGCGTGCAGAAGCTCGAGGACCTGCCGGAAAACGCCCGTGCCTACATTCGTCGCATCGAGGAAGTGGTAGGCTGCCCGATCGACATCATCTCGACCGGTCCGGACCGCGACGAGACCATCGTGCTGCGTCATCCGTTCCAGTAAGGAGCCATTGCCATGAAGTTCCAGACCTCGATGACCTGGGATGCCCCGATGTCCCGCGTCCTGGCCATGCTGACCGATCGTCGCTACTTCGAGCGCAAGCTCGAGCTCATGCAGCACGAGCGCGCCGAGGTGCTGGCATCGAGCCTGGATGGCGATGACTTCAGCGTCGTTACCCTGGTTGCCGGTCGTCCCAGCATCAAGCTGCCCGGCATTGCCCAGAAGTTCATCAAGCCGGACCAGGTGGTCGAGATCGAGCAGACCGACCGCTGGAACCGCGCTACCGGCAAGGGTGCCCTGGTCTTCATCAACAAGTCGGTGAGTTCGGTGCAGGTCTCGGCCACCATGAGCCTGAGCGAGCAGGACGGCCGTACCTGCAACACCCTGGACTGGGTGGTGGAGTGCAGCGTGCCCCTGGTGGGCGGCAAGCTCGCCGAGATGATTGCCGATGACATCCGCACCAAGGCCGGGCACAACGAGCAGGTCAGTCGCCAGATCCTTGCCGAGCTGTTCTGAGGCGTTGCCGATGTCCGGGTGGTAGCGCACGATGGAACAGCTGATTGCCGACTTCAAGGCCGACCTCTGGCTTTACATTTCCATTCCGTTCATCAGCGGCATCATCGGCTACGTCACCAAGGTCGTCGCCATCCACATGATGTTCGCGCCGCTGGAGTTCGTCGGCATCAAGCCATTCCTGGGCTGGCAGGGCATCGTGCCGCGCAAGGCCGAGAAGATGGCCACCATCGCCGTCGACCTGATGACCAAGCGCCTGATCCGGCCTGCCGAGATCTTCGCCCGGCTTGATCCCCAGCGCATCGCCCGGGAGATCGAGACCCCGATGATGGCGGCTGCCGAGGACATCGTGCGCGATGTCGCCCAGCAGTATCAGCCGGGTCTGTGGGAAGGCATGCCGGACTTCGCGCGCCAGCGCATCATCCAGCGCGTGCGCGCCGAGTCGCCGGCCATCGTCGCCGCCATCATGACGGAGGTGCAGGGCAACATCGACCGCTACTTCGATCTCAAGCACATGGTGGTGACCAACCTGCTACGCGACAAGCGCCTGCTCAACGAGATCTTCCGCAAGGTCGGCAGCCAGGAGTTCCGTTTCTTCAGCAACGCCGGCTTCTTCTTCGGCTTCGGCATCGGCCTGGTGCAGATGGTGTGCTGGCTGATCTGGCGCGAGCCCTGGATGCTGCCGCTGTTCGGGGGCTTCGTGGGCTTCTTCAGTGACTGGATCGCTCTGCAGATGATGTTCCGTCCGCAGCATCCGGTGACGGTGTTCGGTGTCACCTTCCAGGGCCTGTTTCTCAAGCGCCAGAACGAGGTCGCCGCCGATTACGCGTCACTGATCTCCAAGCAGCTGCTGACCCCGGCCAACATGATGGAGGAGCTGTTCCGCGGCGCCTTCGCCGATCGCATCATGGAGCTCATCCACAAGAACGTGAAGCGCGTCGTCGACGAGCAGGCCGGCATTGCCCGTCCGCTGGTGGTCTACGCCGTCGGCAGCCAGCGCTACATCGAGATGAAGCAGGTCATCGCCGATCGCATCATGGCGAAGATGCCGGAGACCATGAAGCACGTCGAGGACTATGCCGAGGACGCCATGGATGTGCGCAACACCCTGGTAACGCGCATGCAGAAGCTCACCCCCGAGGAGTTCGAGGGCATGCTGCGTCCGGCGTTCAAGGAAGACGAGTGGGCGCTGATCCTGGTCGGTGCGGTGCTGGGTTTCCTGGTCGGCGAGCTGCAGATCCAGTTCATGCTTTGACGGGGCGTGCCCTGTCCAGTCGCGTCACCGTCGATTCATCCCGCGGGCGCTCATCCTTCCAGGCTGCCGACTGCAGCAGCTGTTCACGCAAAGCCAGCACGGCATCGGCCAGATCATTCTGCAACGGATCGGTCAGCGGCAGCTGCCGGCTGGCCAGTTCGCAGGCCAGCCAGGCCACGCTGGCGAGCACGCCCTCCGGGTGATCGCCAATACCGCCGTGACTACTTACCGGCGCATTCGCCAGCAGCGTCACGGCATGCAGTCGCAGAGGCTGTTCTGACCAGCGTGCCACCAGATCTGCGCCGGCAAGGCGCCAGCGCGTCTGGTGCATGACCTGACCATTGTCGCGCAGGGTGTCGTGTCGCATGCAGTTCATGGATATGCTGGCCCAGGAGAGTCCTTTCTTTTGACGTTTATTGCTCTGGAAGGCAAGCCGGTTTGCGTCAAAGGCAAATTTCATGGCACAGGTCAGGGCGGCTCATGCGGGAGTTCTTTTCAGGATGGACTGGTTTGGCAGCAAGTGGCTGTGTGACCTGCAGGAGCGAACCTGTTCAGCGTTTGAGAGCCCTGACGCGGCAATTGACTGCATGATTCGGTCAGTGCGAGAGAGCGGCGTGGTTTCCGGCAAGTTGGGGCGTGAATTAGATGGTGGGCCCGCTGGGACTTGAACCCAGGACCAAAGGATTATGAGTCCTCTGCTCTGACCGACTGAGCTACAGGCCCGTAGCGGCCGGGAGAGCGTGCGTTCTCCCTGGCTGTCGTGCCTGCAGCGACAGCGCAGGCGGGGGCGCATCTTAGCATGACCGCCCGGCCTTGCCAGCGTCAGCCCGCGAGCCATGCCCCTGTTGCCAGCGTCAACGCGAGCACCGCGATCCAGTCGGCCCGGATCACCCGACGAATCTCCGTGCGCCGCCTGCTGCCTGCGCCAGCCAGTCCGAGAAAGTCGGTCACGCTGATCCAGCCGCCGATCAGCGCGGCGGGGACAAGCTCAGGCCGGACAATCGCCGCCAGACAAAGTGCCCCGAGCAGGCCGAAGAGCAGGGCGCGGTGGCGCATGAGCAGCACCAGATCGTCATCCGTCAGCGTCAGCCCGTAGAGCCGTTCGAGCTGGGCGGCAGAGCGCAGGCCGAGGAGGGGCAGCAGATGGATGACGGCCGTCACGCCGAGTCCCAGTGTCAGCAGAAATGCCGTGATGCTCATGCCTGCGCCCCCCGGAACCAGGCGCGGGTTTCCTCGTCCATGGGGTAGAAGCTTTCCACACGCAGCTCGTCGGTGGTCACGTCCAGCGGCGTGCCGAAGGTGGTCAGGGTGGTGAACAGGCTGAGCCGGGTGTCACCGATGCGCAGCACCAGGGGCAGCACCGGCAGCAGGGCATGTGGCAGGGCATGCTGGGCCGCCAGTCCTGCTGGCACCAGATCGGCGATGGCCTGCCAGCTGTGCCCACGCAGGCTCAGGGCCTGGTCGCGGCGGCTGCGGCTGACCAGATGCGCAAGCACCTGGTCGCGGTTCTCGATGAAGGGACTGAGGCCGTCCGGGTGCAGCGTCAGTCGCAGGGTGTTGAGACGACCCTGCGCATCGCCAAGGCGGGCCAGCCGTTCGGGCGTCAGTTCGCAGGCGCCGAGCAGGCGCTGCACGCCGTCATTGATCTGCAGCAGCTGCCAGTCGCGGTCCACCACCAGCGCCGGAAACGGCGCGTGGTGTTCGAGCATGCAGGTCAGCGCCTCGCGTACCGGCGCCAGCTGGGCGTCATCCAGCGTCGGCTCGGCATAGGCAGGGGCGAATCCCGCCGCCTGCAGCAGGTCGTTGCATTCGCGCAGCGGCAGTTCGAGCGCGTCGGCGAGCTGCAGTACCATCTGCCGGCTGGGCGCAGCCTTGCCGGACTCGAGGAAGCTCAGATGGCGCTGCGAGACGCTGGCGGCCAGGGCCAGATCGAGCTGGCTGCGACGGCGTGACTGACGCCAGGCTTTCAGGGCATGGGGAAAGGCGCGTGCATTCATCGGCAATCTCCGGACAGGATTACAGACTACCGTCATGGGGTGCTGATCGCGATGACCTCGGAGGTAATTGTCGGGCGCTTGCCGTGGCTGCCACGCTGGGCTTCCCACTCCTTGAGGACGACGATCATGATGCATCCCCCGAAATGGCTGGTGCTGACCCTGCTGCTGCCGTTTGCGCTGTATTCCTTCGCCGTGATGGCCGAGATCGGTTACGACGGCATCTGGCGTGACGGATTTGCCAGCACCGGAAGCCGGCAGATCCTGTCCGATCTGGTGGTGATGGCGGTGCTGGCCTGTCTCTGGCTGGTACAGGACGCACGACGCACGGGCCGGCGCGCCGCCCCCTGGATTCTGCTTACCCTCACTGCCGGTTCGCTGGGGCCGTTGCTCTACCTGCTGACAGCGCCCGCAGGCGCTGCGGACTCACGCCGCTGACAGATTGGCCACCCTGGCCAGCAGCGCATCCACGGTGGCGGCGTTGCTGGCGGTGCCGGGCAGCAGAGCGGTCGGGCGTGGCGCCCGGTCGAACCAGAAGCGGCCGGACAGCGCCGGATCATCCAGTGCCGGATGGCTGGCCAGCCAGACCATGGTGTCAGCGCCCATGCGCGGAGTACGCAGACGTTCGCCAAGGCGCTGGTTGAAGCCGGGCAGCGCCGAAGCCACGCCGGGTGTCGCTGCCCAGCCCGGATGCATGACATGACAGCCCAGGCCGGCCAGTGCGGGGTCGGCAGCCAGTCGCTGAGTCAGATCCAGGAGGGCTCGCTTGGCGCGGGCGTAAGCCTTGGGGCCGTTGTAGGGCTCCGTGGTGTAGTTGATGTCGTCCAGTCGCACCGGCTGGGTGTAGAGCCCCCCCGAAACCACCTGGATCAGGCGGCCGCGGCGTGCCGCCAGTGCCGGTGCCAGTGCCTGCGACAGCAACGCGGGCGACAGGAAGTTCACTGCCAGCGAGCGCTCGTGACCTTCGGCAGTCAGGGCGTGGTCGTTGAACAGGGCGCCGGCATTGTTGATCCAGACATCCAGCGCCGGCTCGTCGCGACGCAGGCGCTCGACCAGATCGCGTGTGCTGGCCAGCGAGCTCAGTTCGGCCTCGTGCACGCGCATCGCGGCAGCGCTGCCGCTGCGCGCCCGCAGGTCCTCCACGCAGGCCTCGAGACGGGTGCGGTCGCGCCCCACAAGCACCAGGGTGGCGCCCAGGCGTGCCAGCTCGAGCGCTGCTGCCTGGCCCAGTCCCGACGTGATGCCGGTGATGCCCACGGTGCGCCCGTCGAGGCGTCGCGACAAGCCGCGCGAGTGCTGCTGGCGATAGCCGCGTCGGGTGTAATTGAGCATGCCCGGCAGCACCAGGCGCTCGCTGACGCGTCCAAGTACCGACACGGACTCCGGACCGTCCTCGCAGAGTGCCCGCTGCAGGCCGGCCATGGCCTGGTCGGCGAGGCGACGGCCCCAGGCCCGCAGGCCGGGCAGCAGCCAGCCGGGCACATCGCCGAGCTGCAGGTCGGCGCGATAGTCCAGCCAGGTGCTGCCCTCGCCATCGGCGCTCAGGCGCAGCGTGTCCAGGGCCGAGAAACCCTCGCCGCGACCGTCCAGCACGAGCGTGGCAACACCGCCGGCATCCGGTGATTCGCAGCGGATCAGCGTGTACTGCATGGGTACTGCGCGTCCCAGCACGTTCAGGGTCAGCGCGAACTGGCTGCCGGCATCGGCCGGTCCCGGCGTGACCTTGGTGGCATCGAACACGCCCGGATCCCACTGCGCGATGGTCGAGAAGTCGCGCAGATAGGCGAAGACGTCAGCGAGCGGGCGTTGCAGCAGGATGCGGCGAACCAGGGGCAGGGTGGTCATGACGGACTCCATTCACAGGCTGTCGAGCATGCCGTGCAGGCGATCAGGATGCCAGTGGACAGATGCCGCTGCCGGAGGTCGCCTCAGCGGGCGTCAGCTCCGGACTGACCCGTCAACGTGCCGCGCAGCAGGCGAGCGGCATGCAGTCCGATGTCCTCGATGGCTTCCGCCGTGAACGCCAGACCGTCGTTGTACATGCGGCTGAGGCCGTGCAGCGTGGCCCAGCCCACCTGCAGCAGGCGCAGCACGTTGATCACGGCTGGGATGACCCCGCGCGCCTGCAAACCCTGGATCAGGGTGCTGTAGTGACGGATGCTGGCACGCGCGGTCTGGTGAAAGGCATGGGGACTGGCATCCTTCCAGCTGGCGCGGCCGAAGATCAGCTCGTAGACCTCGGGGTTGTCGCGGGCATAGCGCAGGTAGGCCACCACGAAGGCCTCCAGGCGGTCACCGGTGCTGGCATCCAGAGCGGCGAACAGGTACTGGTTGAAGTCCTCGATGGCGGCTTCGCCGACCACCAGCAGCAGGTCTTCCTTGTTGCGGAAGTAGTGATAGAGCGCGGTCTGCGACACCCCGACGCGTTCGGCCAGGCGACGCAGGCTGAGTGCCGCGATGCCGTCGCTGCGAATCACCTCCAGGGCTTCCTCGCACAGGCTGCGGCGCAGGTCGCCATGGTGGTAGGGGGCTTTGGCCGGCGTGGCCTGATCGCTTGACATGGTATCGATCGGTGTTATCTTAACGTTGTTAAATTAGACTATAGCCGACCTGTTTCCGGTTGACGAGGATTTTCTGATGACCGCTTTCAATCACATGCTGGCGCCGCTGGACCTGGGCTTCACCACCCTCAAGAACCGCATCGTCATGGGTTCCATGCACACGGGCCTGGAAGACCGCTTCTGGAACTACGGCAAGCTGGCGGCCTACTTCGAGGAGCGCGCCAAGGGCGGAACCGCCATGATGATCACCGGCGGCATCGCGATGAACAAGCGCGCCTGGCTGAAACCGCTGGCCGGCACGATGAGCAGTCATGCCGACATCCTCAATCACCGTCGTGTCACCGAGGCGGTTCACCGCCACGACAGCAAGATCCTCATGCAGGTGCTGCATGCCGGACGCTACGGCTACCACCCGTTCTCGGTGTCGGCCTCGTCGATCAAGTCGCCCATCAACCCCTTCAAGCCGAAAGAGATGAGCGAGAAGGAGATTCTTGAAACCATCAAGGACTACGCGAAGACCGCACGTCTGGCCCAGCTCGCCGGTTATGACGGTATCGAGCTGATGGGCTCCGAGGGGTATCTGCTCAACCAGTTCATCTGCCGTCGCGTCAACCAGCGCAAGGACCAGTGGGGCGGTCCGGTCGAGAACCGCATGCGCTTTCCGGTCGAGATCGTGCGCGCCGTGCGTGCTGAGGTCGGCAGCGATTTCATCATCTGCTATCGTCTGTCGCTGATCGACCTGGTGCCGGGCGGCAACACCTGGGACGAGATCGTTACCATCGCCAAGGCGCTGGAGGAGGCGGGCATCACCATCCTCAACACCGGCATCGGCTGGCATGAGGCCCGGGTGCCGACCATCGCCACCCAGGTGCCGCGTGCCGCCTTCCGCCAGGTCACCGCGCGCATCAAGAAAGAGCTGAAGGTGCCGGTGATGGCGTCCAACCGCATCAACACGCCCGAGATCTGCGAGGACATCGTCGCCAGTGGCGATGCCGATCTGATCTCCATGGCACGTCCGCTGCTGGCGGACAGTGACTTCGTCAACAAGGCGGCCGCCGGCAAGCCGGAAGCGATCAATACCTGCATCGGCTGCAACCAGGGCTGCCTGGACCTCGCATTCTCGAACGACCGGGTGACCTGCCTGGTCAATCCGCGTGCCGGCTACGAAACCGAGCTGGTCTACGTGAAGGCGCGCAAGGCCAAGAAGGTTGCCGTGGTCGGTGGCGGCATGGCGGGTCTGACGGCGGCGACCGTGGCCGCCGAGCGGGGCCATGAGGTCACCTTGTTCGAGGCGGCTGCCGACATCGGCGGCCAGTTCAACATGGCGGCTGCCGTGCCCGGCAAGGAAGAGTTCCAGGAAACCATCCGCTACTACCGTCATGAGGTCGAGCGCACGGGTGTCACCGTGAAGCTCAATGCCCGCGTCAGCCATGACACTCTGGCAAGCTTTGACGAGGTGGTCATCGCCACCGGCGTCAAGCCGCGCATTCCGCGTTTCCCGGGCATTGATCACCCCAAGGTGCTGAGCTACCCGCAGGTGCTGCGCGGCGAGGTCGAGGTGGGTCTGCGCGTGGCAGTGATCGGCTCCGGCGGTATCGGTGTCGATACCTGCGCCTTCCTGCTCGAGGATCACAACCAGCCGGTCGGCGAGTGGGCGGCGCACTGGGGCATCGACATGACGGTGAGCGAGGAGGGTGGCCTGGCCGCCCCCCTGCCGCGTCATGCCCGTCGCGAGATCACCATGTTGCAGCGCAAGCCGGGCCAGAAGAAGATGGGTGCCGGCCCCGGCCTCACCACCGGCTGGGCGCACAAGGCGCTGCTCAACCAGTTCGGCGTGAAGATGATCGCCGAGGCCGAGTACCTCAAGGTCGATGATCTCGGCCTGCATATCCGCGTCGGCGAGAGCGAGACGCGCATCCTCGATGTCGATCACGTCATCCTCTGCGCCGGCCAGGAGTCGGTCACTGACCTGATCCCGCGCGACAAGGACGGCAAGATCACCGATGCGCGCTATCACGTTATCGGCGGCGCCAAGCTGGCGGGCGAGCTTGATGCCCGTCGTGCCATCCGCGAGGGCGCCGAGCTGGCCGCCAGCCTCTGAGTGAGCGCGGGTCCGCCCGCGTCACCCTGATGTGCGGTCATGAGAAAGCCCCGGTGCTCTCGCGAGCCCGGGGCTTTTAATGTCTCGTGGTATCAGGCGCTGAGGACCTCCGCCGTGGCCTTTTCAGCCAGTTCGGCGCGCAGGATGCGAGTGGCCCGGACCATCTCTGCCAGCGCAGCCTTCACCTCCGGCCAGCCGCGTGTCTTTAGCCCGCAGTCCGGATTGACCCACAGGCGCTCGGCCGGGATCTGGTGCAGGGCCTCGACCAGCAGATGCTGCATGGCATCAGCGCCCGGCACGCGCGGCGAATGGATGTCATAGACACCCGGGCCGATGGCGTTGGGGTAGCTGAACTCGCTGAACACTTGCAGCAGCTCCATGGCCGAGCGCGCCGTCTCGATGGTGATGACGTCGGCGTCCATGGCGGCGATCTGGCGTATGCAATCGTTGAAGTCCGAATAGCACATGTGGGTGTGGATCTGCGTTTCGCTACGCACGCCGCTGGCGGACAGGCGGAAGGCCTCGACCGCCCAGAGCCAGTAGGCGGCCTGCTCGGACTTGCGCAGCGGCAGGCCTTCGCGGAAGGCCGGCTCGTCGATCTGTATGACCTGAATGCCGGCGGCTTCCAGATCGACGACCTCGTCACGGATGGCCAGCGCGATCTGCGCGGCGATGTCCTCGCGCGCCAGGTCGTCACGCGGGAAGGACCAGCAGAGGATGGTCACCGGGCCGGTGAGCATGCCTTTCATGGGCTTGCGGGTCAGCGACTGCGCGAACTGCGCCCAGGACACCGTCATCGGTGCCGGACGGCTGACATCGCCGGCGATGATGGGTGGCTTCACGCAGCGGCTGCCGTAGCTCTGCACCCAGCCGTTGCGGGTGAACAGGAAGCCTTCCAGCTGTTCGCCGAAGTATTCGACCATGTCGTTGCGTTCCGGCTCGCCATGCACCAGCACATCCAGGCCCAGATCCTCCTGCACCTGCACCGACTCGGCCACGAATGCGCGCATGGCGTGCTCGTACTCGCTCTGGCTGATGCGTCCGGCCTTGAAGGCGGCGCGCGCCTGGCGGATTTCGGTGGTCTGCGGAAAGGAGCCTATGGTGGTGGTCGGCAGCGGCGGCAGCTGCAGCAGGGCCTGCTGCTGGCGAGCGCGCTCGGCGTAAGGGGCGCGCAGGCTGTCGGCGGCGGTCAGCGCGGCGACACGTTGACGCACGCCGTCATTGCGGCGCCAGGCGGCGGCGCGGCGGCTGGCCAGGGCCGACTCGGCGCTTGCGATGGCGGCGCACACGACCGGGCTGTCCGGCTCGGATGCGGCCAGACGCAGGATCTGCACCTCGTCGAGCTTCTGCACCGCGAAGGCGAGCCAGGACAGCGTTTCGGCCGGCAGGGTGGTCTCGTTGCGCAGGTCCACCGGCACATGCTGCAGCGAGGCCGAGCTGGCGATCCACAGGCGCTCGCCGAGACGCGCGTGCGCTTCACGGGCGATGCCGGCCAGGCGGCCGAGGTCAGCGCGCCAGATGTTGCGGGCGTCGACCAGGCCCAGCGACAGCACCTTGTACTCGGACAGGTTGTCGATGACGCGGCGCCATTCATCACCGCTGCGGGTGACGTCGATGTGCAGGCCTGCGACCGGCAGGCGGCTGGCCAGCCAGAGGTTGTCGGCAAGCGGGCCGAAGTAGGTTGTGAGCAGGACATTGATGCTGCGCGTCTGCAGGCGGTTGTAGGCCGACTCGAAGGCGGCCTGCCAGGCGGCCGGCAGATCCAGCGAGAGGATGGGCTCGTCGACCTGCACCCAGGTCACCCCGAGATCGGCCAGCTGCTGCAGGACCTGCGCGTACACCGGCAGCAGGCGGTCGAGCAGGTCCAGGCGCTCGAAGTCGCCGCCATAGGCCTTGCTCAGCCACAGATACGTCAGCGGGCCGATGACCACGGCCTTGACAGCGTGGCCCAGCGCCTGCGCCTCGCGCACCTCGTCGAACAGGCGCTGCGAGGACAGCGTGAACTGCTGGTCAGCGGTCAGCTCGGGGACCAGATAGTGGTAGTTGGTGTCGAACCACTTGGTCATCTCGGCGGCCGGCGCATCGCAGCCGCAGCGCGAGCGGCCACGAGCCATCAGGAACAGGGTGTCGAGGTCGACATCGGCATTGCCGCCGCCATGGTCGCCAGCAGCGTGGGCGCGGAAGCGGGCGGGGATGGCGCCGACCAAGGCCGAGGCGTTGAGCACCTGGTCGTAGTAGGCGAAGTCACCGACGGTGACGAAGTCCAGGCCGGCGTCGCGCTGCTGCGCCCAGTGGCGGGCGCGCAGGTCGCGGGCGGTCCGCTCCAGTTCGCTGCGCTCTATCTTGCCTGCCCAGTAGGCCTCGAGGACGACCTTGAGTTCGCGGGCGGCGCCTATGCGCGGAAAGCCCAGAATGTGTGCGTGCATGATGATTTACCTGCGGTCTGTGTTCAGGCCGGCAGTCTGCTGCGCGCGACCAATTGAAACAAACTCATTTTTTTACGAGAATCGGTGAATATTTCTAATGATTGGCCGCCATGATCGATATTCGCCAGTTGCGCACCCTCAAGGCCATCCAGGATGCCGGCTCGCTGGCGGCCGCCTCCGAGCGCCTGTTCCTGACCCAGTCGGCGCTCTCCCATCAGCTGCGTGAGCTGGAGTCCACGCTGGATGCGCCGGTGCTGATCCGCAAGACCCGGCCGCCGCGTTTCACGCCGGTGGGCGAGCGTCTGCTGGCGCTGGCGGATGTCGTCCTGCCGGCCCTGCGCCAGGCCGAGCGCGACATCGGCAAGCTCAACAGCGGCCAGGCCGGGCGCCTGATCATGGCCATCGAGTGCCACAGCTGCTTCGAGTGGCTGATGCCGACCATCAACAGCTTTCGTCAACACTGGCCCGAGGTCGAGCTGGACTTCCAGAGCGGTTTCCATGGCGATGCCCAGGACAGCCTGCGCGAGGGCGAGCTGGATTGCGTGGTCACCTCCAACCCCGGCGAGCACGAGGGCCTGTGCTTCGAGCCGTTGTTCGAGTACGAATCGGTGCTGGTTCTGGGCAATGGCCATCCGCTCAACGAGCGCGCACAGATACGTCCCGAGGATCTGGCCGGCGAGACGCTGATCACCTATCCGGTCGATGCCGGTCGCCTGGACATCTTCCAGCACTTCCTGACTCCGGCGGGCGTGATGCCGGCGCGTGTGCGTCATACCGAGCTGACGCTGATGATGGTGCAGCTGGTGGCCAGCGGACGCGGGGTCTGCGCGCTGCCGAACTGGGCGGCGGCCGAATATGTCGGACGTGGCTGGGTGCGCACACGGCCGCTTGGCGAGGGTGTCTGGTGCACGCTGCAGGCGGCGCTGCGCGAGCAGGACAGGGCGAGGCCCTATGTGCGTGACCTGCTGACCACCATCCGCGAGACCAGTCAGCGCTTCCTGGATGGCATACGACCGGTGGCGATGAGTGACTGAGTGTGACTTTCCGGTCATCATGTCGTCGGGCTGGCGTGCAATCTGCCAAGATGTCACTTGACATTGAATGTTGTCAGATATAACTTGCCAGCGTCCGATGTCAACATGCAGGCAGAACACGATGAAAGACTTCCAGAACAAGGTTGCAGCAATCACTGGCGCCGGCTCCGGGATGGGCCGCTCCCTCGCCATCCAGATGGCCAAGCGCGGCTGCCATGTGGCCCTCAGTGACATCAACGAGAAGGGCCTTGCCGAGACCGTGCAGCTGGTGGCGCCCTATGGCGTCAAGGTCACGTCGCAGAAGCTTGATGTTGCCAACAAGGATGCGGTATTCGCCTGGGCCGACCAGGTCGCGCGTGATCACGGCAAGGTCAACCTGATCTTCAACAATGCCGGCGTGGCGCTGGGCAGCGCCGTCGATGGCGGCAGCTACGAAGATCTGGAATGGATCATGAACATCAACTTCTGGGGCGTGGTGCATGGCACCAAGGCGTTCCTGCCCTACCTGAAGGATGCTGGCGAGGGCCACATCATCAACACCTCCAGTGTCTTCGGTCTGTTCGCGGTGCCGTCGCAGAGCGCCTACAACGCCTCCAAGTTCGCAGTACGCGGCTTCACCGAGGCCCTGCGCCAGGAGCTGGAGCTGCAGAAGGTCAACGTCAGCGCGACCAGCGTGCACCCCGGCGGCATCAAGACCAACATTGCCCGTGCCGCGCGCATGGACGAGTCCATCACCAAGATGGGCATGACCACCAACAGCACCGAGAAGTTCGAGAAGCTGTTCACCACCAGTGCCGACAAGGCCGCTGAGATCATCATCCGCGCCGTCGAGAAGAATCAGCGTCGCGTGCTCGTCGGCACCGATGCCAAGGTTCTCGACCTGATGGTGCGTCTGTTCCCGTCGACCTACCAGAAGCTGGTCTCGCTCAGTACCAAGTCCATGAAGTGATGTCGGTCTCGCGCATCCCCCTGCGCGACGGGCAGAGCCTGGCTGTCCGCGTCCTCGGGCGCGGCCGGCCGGTGCTCATGCTGCACGGACTTGGCATGCGAGGTGACCACTGGCTGCCGTTCATCCTGCCGCACCTGTCGCGTCATCGCTTCTACCTGCCTGATCTGCGTGGCGCGGGCCGATCCGCTGACACGCCGTTCAAGTCCGGCGACATCTTCCAGGCCCATGCCGAGGATGTTCAGGACCTGATTCGTCATTTCGGGCTCGACGAGCTTCTGCTGGTCGGCATTTCCCTGGGGGCGACCACGGCGCTGCATCTGCACCAGCTGGATGGCTTTTCCGGTGTCAGTCGCTACCTGCACATCGACCAGTCGCCCTGCATCGGCAACCGCAGCGACTGGCCTCACGGCCTGTTCGGTGCTCGTCAGGAGGCGCTTTTCGGCACCCTGCAAGGCATTCTCGAGCGGGTCAACGATTACCCGGCATGTCGTCGCTTTGCCGATCTGCCTGCGTCCGTGCGCCATGATGTCGGTGCCGACCTGGCGGACGTGCTGGCACTGATGGCGGGCGGGCGCGGTCTGAAGCCGCTCCTGTCGTTTCTGATGCGTCTGCCGGCGCCCGTGCTGGCGCGGATTCCGTTGCCGCTCGCCGACCTCGGGCAGATGCGCACCTACCTGCCTGCCTATGTGGCTGGCGGCCATGATTACCGGGCCTCACTGGCGACCTGCCGCATCCCCATCACGGTGTTCCTGGGGGCGCGTTCGCCACTGTATGCGGAGGCCGGTCAGCGTGTGGTGGCTGCGTACCATCCGGCGTCGCGTGTCGTGCGCTTCGAGCGTTCCGGTCACGTGCCGCTCAAGGACGAGCCGCTGCGTTTTGCGCGCGAGTTCGCGGACTTCCTCGCGACTGCCTGAGTACATAACAAAAGCCGTACGAAATCGTATGGCGTCTGACTCGGCATGCCGGCGCGTCTTTGTCATCCTTCACGCCTGTCCTGAGAGAGACCACGTTCATGATTGCTTCCTGTGCCCTCCTGCTGGTGGCGGTGTCCCAGCACATCGGCAACGAGATTGATTACGAAGAGTTTCATCCTGCCTTTGGTGTCGCCTGCGACAGCGAGCTGGTCGGTGATTTTTCTGCTGGCTATTTCCGCAACTCACAGCGCGATGACACGGTCTGGGCTGCCAAGCGGCAGTATTTGAAGACGGCAGAAAGCCCGTGGGGGCGCGCCTTCTACGAAGTAGGGCTGGCGCTGGGCTACAACGATTATCCGGTATTGCCGATGGGGCGCCTCGGCTATGACGTGATGAGCACGAAACGGGTGGGTGCCGAGCTCTTCCTGTTGCCCGGCATCGAAAAGGTCAACGGCAGTACCGACCTGTTTCTGGTCCTGGGGGCGCAGCTCAAGGTGCGCTGAGTGATGTCACGTCCGTGTCTGTACGCTGACGCTCCCTGACACGAAAAAACCGGCCATGATGGCCGGTTTTTTCATTCACCGCGCGCCGCTCACTCGCTGTCGAGGAAGGAGCGCAGGTGTTCCGAGCGACTCGGGTGGCGCAGCTTGCGCAGGGCCTTGGCCTCGATCTGGCGGATGCGCTCGCGGGTGACGTCGAACTGCTTGCCGACTTCCTCCAGCGTGTGGTCCGTGTTCATGTCGATGCCGAAGCGCATGCGCAGCACCTTGGCTTCGCGCGGGGTCAGGTTCTCCAGCACTTCGCGAGTGGCTTCGCGCAGGCCTTCGGCCGTGGCCGCATCGATCGGGGATACCATCAGCGTGTCCTCGATGAAGTCACCGAGGTGGCTGTCTTCATCGTCGCCAATCGGCGTTTCCATGGAGATCGGTTCCTTGGCGATCTTGAGCACCTTGCGAACCTTGTCTTCCGGCATGTCGAGACGCTCGCCCAGCTCTTCCGGCGTCGGCTCACGACCCATCTCCTGCAACATCTGGCGTGACACGCGATTGAGCTTGTTGATGGTCTCGATCATGTGCACCGGGATGCGGATGGTGCGCGCCTGGTCTGCGATGGATCGGGTGATGGCCTGACGGATCCACCAGGTGGCGTAGGTCGAGAACTTGAAGCCGCGACGGTACTCGAACTTGTCGACCGCCTTCATCAGGCCGATGTTGCCTTCCTGGATCAGGTCCAGGAACTGCAGGCCGCGGTTGGTGTACTTCTTGGCGATCGAGATCACCAGACGCAGGTTGGCCTCGACCATTTCCTTCTTGGCACGGCGGGCCTTGGCTTCGCCAATGCTGACGCGACGGCTGATGTCCTTGATCTCGGCGATGGTCAGCGCATGGCTGGTCTCGACCTCGAGCAGGCGCTGCTGCGCACGCAGGATGTCTTCGCGCTGGGCTTCGAGTGCCTTGGCCAGCGGCTTGCGGGTGACAACTTCGCGATCCAGCCACTCCAGGTCGGTTTCGTGGCCCGGGAAGTCGGTCAGGAACGTGGCACGATCCATCTTGGCGCGACGCACGCAGGCGACCATGACGGCGCGCTCCTGGGCGCGCACGGTGTCGACGGTTTCGCGGATGTGATCGGCGATGCCGTCATACACGCGCGGCGTCAGCTTGAACATCATGAACAGCTCGGCGAGCGTGTTCATCTGCGTCTGCCAGGACTTGTGCTCGCGGCCGTTGCGCTGCTCCGAGGCTTCGGTCTTGGCCAGCTGTTCGCGCAGGGCGTCGACGCGACCGCGCACCATCTCCATGTCGAGACCAGTGTCGGCTTCGCTTTCCTCGTCGTCGCCTTCGGCTTCCTCGTCGTCGTCCTCGGCTTCGTCAGCCTTGCTCTTGCCGCCGCCGGCGAGTGCAGCCAGTGCGGCCTCCTCGTCGATTTCCTCGGCGGTGGCAGGATCATCCGGATCCAGGAAGCCGGCGATGACATCGCCGATGCGGCGTTCGCCTGCTTCGACGGCATCGAATTCGTTGATCAGCAGCTCGACGGCGCCCGGCCAGTAGGCCATGGCGTGCAGCACGTCGCGAATGCCTTCCTCGATGCGCTTGGCAATCGCGATCTCGCCTTCGCGGGTGAGCAGCTCGACCGTGCCCATTTCGCGCATGTACATGCGTACCGGGTCGGTGGTGCGGCCGGGTTCGTTTTCCACCGACGCGAGCACGGCGGCGGCTTCCTCGGCGGCCAGTTCGTCATCACTGGCTTCCGGGGTTTCCTCGCGCATCAGGTCGTCGGCTTCGGGAGCGCGCTCGTGCACCGGAATGCCGAGATCGTTGAGCATCTGGATGATGTCTTCGATCTGTTCGCTTTCGGTGACCGACTCGGGCAGGTGGTCGTTGACCTCGGCATAGGTCAGGAAGCCCTGTTCCTTGCCCTTGGCGATCAGCGCCGCCAGCTGGGAATTGCGCTTGTCCTGATCCATCGGCTCGCCGTCAGCGGCGTCCTGCTTGTTCGGGTCTTGGCGATCAAGTTCGTTGGTGCTCATCGGGTCCCCGGCGCAACGGTGCGAAATCAAGAGCGGGATTATACGGTGTCGGCGCTGATTTTGTCAGCAGCACAGCGGCATCAGCGAGTCCCGCGCAAGCGCAGGGCAAGCTGGGCGTGCGCCTGCTTGAGCTCGCTCAATGCCTGCAGGATCTCGCGAGTCGGCTCCTGTTGAAGCTGCCGATGCAGATGATCGGCGCGGGCATCAAGGGCGCGTAGCTGCAGGCGCAGGCGCAGGTCCTCGGCCTCGCGTGCCGGATCCTCGCTGGGCGCGATGATGTCGCGTGCCATCAGCGCACCCAGGGCGTCGCCTTCATCGGTGCCGTGCCAGCTGCCGAGCAGGGCAGCGAGAGAGCGCCCGGGGTTGAGCTGCAGCGTGGCAAGGACCGCGTTGAGCAGGGGTGTTTCAGGGTCCTGCAGGCCGGACAGCAGGTCGTCGCTCCAGTGCATGGCCTGCTGCGGATCGCGCAGCAGGACCAGGATGGCCCGCGCCGACAGGGTCAGCGTGGCGCTGCGGTCCGGCACCGGGTAGCGCCCACGCGACGGTACGTCATTGTCGCGTCGCCGTTGCCAGGGTTTGCCGGAGCCGCGGTCCGGTCTGTGCGCGGGCGCGTCCTGCTCGGCATCGGCGGCCATCCAGGGCGGCATGTCGTCCCAGTCGGGCGGGAGGCTGGTGTCATGGCCGGCAGCGTCCTGCATGTCTGCTGCGCCTGGCAGGGGCGATGCGGCGGCAGGGCTTGCCGCGGGCTGCTGACGGGCTGCCTGCTGCTTGTCCGCCTGGGCCTGAAGCTGCGCCAGCTGCTGTTCAAGCACCTCCAGCGACAGCTCGGTGATGCTGCCCAGGCGCTGCAGCAGCAGGGTGCGGAACAGGCACTCGGGTACTTGCCGCAGCAGCGGAAGGGCTTCGCTGGCCAGGCGCGAGCGCCCTTCCAGCGTGTGCAGGGGAAGGTCTTCGCCGAGGTGGCGGAAGAGCTGATCGGCCAGTGGCACGGCATCGGCATCGATGCGGGCACGGAAGAGCTCGGGTCCCTCGCGGCGCACCAGCGAGTCCGGGTCCTCGCCATCGGGCAGAAACAGGAAGCGCACGCTGTAGCCGTCACGCAGGGCGGGCAGGGCACTTTCCAGGGCGCGCCAGGCGGCACGGCGTCCGGCAGCGTCTCCGTCGAAGCAGAACACCACGTCCGAGACCACGCGGAACAGGCGCTCGACATGGCTGGTGCTGGTGGCGGTGCCCAGCGTGGCCACGGCCTCGGGAATGCCGAACTGCGCCAGCGCCACCACGTCCATGTAGCCCTCGACCACCAGCAGGCGGGACAGCTTGCCGGACTGTCGCGCCTCGTACAGGCCGTAGAGCTCCTGACCCTTGTGGAATACCGGAGACTCTGGCGAATTCAGGTATTTCGGCTTGTCGTCGTTGAGCACGCGGCCGCCGAAGGCGATGACCCGGCCGCGAAAATCGCGGATCGGAAAGATCACGCGATCGCGCATGGCGTCATAGACCGACTGGCGCTGCTCGTTGCGTATCAGCAGGCCGGTCTGCAGCAGCAGCTCGCGCTGGCGGGCATCGCTGGCCAGGGCCTGCAGCAGGTTGTCCCAGCCGGGCGGGGCGTAGCCGAGGCGAAAAGCCTTGGCGACCGCACCGGTGACACCACGCTTGCGCAGATAGCTGACCGCGCGCTCGCGCGCCGGCGCCGTGCGCAGTTGCTGCTCGAAGTGCTTCGCGGCGGTTTCCAGCAGGTCGTAGAGCGGCTGATGCGAATCGCGCGGAGGCGACTTGCCGTCACGTGTCTCGGGCAGGGTCAGGCCGGCGGCGCCGGCCAGCTGCTTGAGACTGTCGATGAACTCCAGCCGGTCGTGCTCCATCAGGAAGCTGAGGGCATTGCCGGTCGCGCCGCAGCCGAAGCAGTAATAGAACTGCTTTTCGCGGTTGACGGTGAAGGAGGGGGACTTTTCGGTGTGGAACGGGCAGCAGGCCGTGTAGTTCTTGCCGGCGCGCTTGAGCTTTACCCGTGCATCCACCAGATCGACGATGTCGGTGCGCAGCAGCACCTCGTCAATGAAGCTCTGGGGAATGCGACCGGTCGACATGCGTGTGGTGTCCGCGAATGGAGCAGGCAGTGTGCGTCAGCGCAAACGGACAGGCAACACCGTGACGCCTTGGCGAGACGCGGTGCAGCAGCTGACGCGGTCAGCTCAGGCGGGATTTCACGCGCTGCGACAGGGCGCCGACATCGGCACGACCGGCAACCATGGGTCGCAGCAGATTCATCACCTTGCCCATGTCGCGGGCCGAGGTGGCGCCGGCTTCGGCGATGGCGGCCGAAATCAGCGCATCGAGCTCGGCCTCGGACAAGGGCTCGGGCAGGAAGCTCTGCAGCACGGTGATTTCCGCCAGCTCCCCGGCAGCCAGCTCCGGACGTCCGCCCTGCTCGTAGGCAGTTGCCGACTCGCGACGCTGCTTGACCAGCTTTTCCAGAACGGCCAGCGTGCGTGCGTCATCAAGCTCGATGCGCTCGTCGACCTCGATCTGCTTGATGGCAGCCAGGGCCATGCGAACGACACCGAGACGCGGCTTGTCCTGCGCGCGCATGGCATCTTTCATGGCTTGGGTCAGACGGTCTTTCAGAGCGGGCATGGCGAGGCATTTCCAGACGCCCGGGACGACCAGGACCGGTCATCCCGAACGGGCGCAGGGATCAGTACAGACGCGTGGTCTTGACGGCTTCGCGCTGGACCTTCTTGGCGTGGCGCTTCACAGCGGCAGCGGCCTTGCGCTTGCGCTCCTGCGTCGGCTTCTCGAAGAACTCGCGCTTGCGCACGTCAGCCAGCACACCGGCCTTTTCGCAGGAACGCTTGAAACGACGCAGGGCGACGTCAAACGGTTCGCCTTCTTTCACTTTGACCTGGGGCATGTATGCTCACCTGTAACGCTGAATGGGGACGACAGACAGTCGTGGGGCGCGGATTTTAGCCAGATCTGCGCGCAATGGCAAATCCCTTGGCAGCAACGCTACACTTCCCGCCTTTAAGACGCCCAGAAACAAGGATACCGCATGCGCGTGCTCGGCATTGAAACCTCCTGCGACGAGACCGGTGTCGCCATCTTCGATGACGCCCTGCCGGCTGGCGAGGGCCTGCTCGCGCACCGTCTCTACAGCCAGATCGACATGCATGCCGACTACGGCGGCGTGGTGCCCGAGCTGGCCTCGCGCGACCACATCCGCAAGCTGGTGCCGCTGGTGCGCGAGGTCATGACGGCTGCCGGCTGCCAGCCGCAGGACATCGGCGGCATCGCCTACACGGCCGGCCCCGGTCTCGCCGGCGCCCTGCTCACCGGTGCCCTGATGGCACGCTCCCTGGCCTATGCCTGGAAGGTGCCGGCGATACCCGTGCACCACATGGAGGGCCATCTGCTGGCGCCCCTGCTGGAAGCACGTGCGCCCGGGTTTCCCTTCGTGGCATTGCTGGTGTCCGGCGGTCATACCCAGCTCATGCGCGTGGATGGCATCGGTCGCTACCAGCTCCTGGGCGAGTCCATCGACGATGCTGCCGGCGAGGCCTTCGACAAGGTCGCCAAGATGCTGGACCTGAACTATCCCGGCGGTCCCGAGGTGGCTCGTCTGGCGCTGCAGGGCAACCCCGAGGCATTCGCCTTCCCGCGCCCCATGCTTGATCGCCCCGGACTGGACTTCTCCTTCAGCGGCCTCAAGACCGCTGTGCTCACTGCGCGCAACCAGACGCCGGACTACCCGCAAAAGACCGCCGACCTCTGCGCCAGCTTCGAGGCTGCCGCCGTGGACACCCTGATTCGCAAGTGTCTGCGCGCGCTCAAGGAAACCGGCCTCAAGCGTCTGGTGCTGGCCGGTGGCGTCAGCGCCAACCGCAAGCTGCGCCATGATCTTGCCGAGGCACTGAAACCGCTGGGCGGCGAGGCCTTCTACCCGGCACCAGCGTTCTGCACCGACAACGGTGCCATGATCGCCTACGCGGGCTGCCAGCGTCTGCGCGCGGGCGAACGGGCGGGTCTGGAGGTCAGCGTCAAGGCGCGCTGGCCGATGACGGAGTTGCCGGCGGTCGGGTAGATCTGTTGAGCGCTGGCGGATGCGTATCTGTGGAAAACTCGCCGTGAACCCGTCCCTGGGGGCTCGGCTCGGCATCCATGCCTCGCACGGTTTTCCACAGATACGCATCCGCCAGCGATTCGACAGTTACTACGGATGCTCAAGAGAAGCAGTAACAAGACGACGGCTCAGTCGCACAACGGACTGCCTGCTGCGGGGCGGGGAGCAGCTGTCAAAACCGTCGCACGCCATGGATGGCGTGCGCGAGCCTACAGGGATGTATTCACGGCGTGTTTTGACGGCTGTTCCCCGCCCTGCACACCAACGATATGTCCGATTATTTGCCCCCGAACTTCCGCTCCCGTCCCTCGATCAGCGCCTTGATGTTTTCCTTGTGCCGCGCCAGCAGCAGCAGGCTCATGCCGACCACGCCCAGCATGGCCTCCGGCATCAGCCAGTTGGCGAGAAAGGGGGCGGCCACGAAGGCGGTGATGGCGCCGACCGACGAGATGCGCGTGAGCGCGAAGCCGGCTATCCATAGCACGATCACGAACATGCCGACCTGCCAGTGCAGGGCCAGCAGCACGCCCAGCGCCGTGGCCACGCCCTTGCCGCCCTCGAAGCGGAAAAAGATCGGGTAAAGGTGGCCGAGAAAGGCGGCGAAGCCGATCGCGCTTAGCAGCATGTCGTCCATGCCCAGCTCGCGACCGATCAGCACCGGAATCACGCCCTTGAGCATGTCGCCGGTGAGGGTCAGCAGGGCGGCTGGCTTGCCGCCGAGCCGCAGCACGTTGGTGGTGCCGGGATTGCCGGAGCCATCGGTGCGCGGGTCGGGCAGGCCCATGAGGCGGCAGACGATGATGGCGGCCGAGACAGAACCCAGCAGATAGGCGAGAATCAGCGCCGCAAACGCAAGCAGGTCAGGGCTCATCGGGGGCTCCGGCACAGAAGGTTATGGCATCCTAGCAAGGAGGTCATCCGGCGACGAGGGCTGCAGTGGACATTGTGTATATCCGGGACTTCAAGATCGACACCGTGATCGGCATGTTCCAGTGGGAACGCCGCATCCAGCAGACCCTGAGTCTGGACCTGGAGATGGCCTGGGACATCCGGCCGGCAGCGGCCAGCGACGCCATCGTCGATGCCCTTGATTACCGCGCGGTATCGGAGCGTCTGAAGGCGCATGTGTCCTCGGCGCATTTCCAGCTCGTCGAGACCCTGGCGGAGTCCATCTGGGGCATCCTGCGTGACGAGTTCCACGTGCCCTGGCTGCGTCTGCGTGTGAGCAAGCCGGGTGCGGTGCGCGGTGCGTTTGACGTTGGCGTGCTGATCGAGCGCGGCACCCGGCCGGCCATGGCCTGAGCACCACGTGCCACGCGCCGACAGCTCGTGCGGCCTCCGGTCGGACGCCTGCGTTCAGCCCCAGACGCTGCGCCCGCCGTCGACGGCAACAATCTGTCCGCTGATGTAGCTGGCGCCGGTGATCAGGTAGGTCACGGTCTCGGCAATCGCGTCGACGCCGCCCTCGCGACCCAGCGGGATGCTGCGCAGGATCTCGCGCTGCAGGTCGGCATCCATCTCGCCCTCACCCTCCGGCCAGAGAATGGCGCCCGGTGCCACGCCATTGACGCGAACCGCCGGGGCCAGATCCTTGGCCAGTGCCTTGGTCATCGCCGCCAGCGCGGCCTTGGCCATGCAGTAGACCACGTGCCCGGCGAGCGGGTAGTCGGCATGGATGTCAGTGATGTTGACCACGGCGCCACGGCCGGACGCACGCAGGGCCGGCGCCAGTGCCTGGGTCAGGAACAGCGGCGCGCGGGCGTTGCTGCCAAACAGGCGATCCCAGTCCGCGTCGGTGATGTCGCCGACCGGCGTAGGGTGGAAGGTCGAGGCGTTGTTGACCAGGGCATCAAGGCGACCGCAGGCGGCGATGGCAGCCTCGGCCAGCGGCGTGATGACTGACGGATCATCGAGATCGGCGACCAGGACATGGGCGGAACCGGCACGCAGCGCATTGAGCTCGGCAGCCAGGCGGTCGGCATCGTCACGGCTGCGCCGGCAGTGCAGCAGCACGGTCCAGCCCCGGGCATGAAGCTGGCGCGCGGTGGCGGCGCCGACGCGGCGGCCGGCGCCGGTGATCAGGACAACAGGGTGGTCAGCGGGCATTGAGTGACTCTCGTCGGGCGCGATGAGCGTCGCGATAGGCGCACAGCCGTTCGCGACGGGTTGCCTTCAGCTGTGCCGCGAGCTCCATGCCCTGGATGCCGCGCGCCAGCCAGTCGGCCACGTCTATTTGCCCACACTGCTGAGCGCCACGCCAGTAGTCAGCCTGCCAGTAGGGAATGTCTTCAAGGCCGGTGCGGCCACGGGCATCGGCCTCGCAGGCCAGCAGAAACTCCTCGAATCGCTCCGGCCGGCGCCAGGCGTCCAGCGCCTCAAGTCTGGCCAGCAGGGTATCTCCGCGCAGCTCGTCGGCCCGGTGGCAGTCGAGGTGGAACTCACCGACCAGCAATGCCAGCTCCTGCGTGGCTTTCGGCACCTTGAGGCGGGCACAGACCTGGCGAATCAGCGGCAGCCCCCGGCGCTCGTGCCCGCTGTGACGAGGCAGCACGTCAGTGGGTGTCAGTGCCTTGCCGAGATCATGCACCAGCACCGCGAAGCGGATGCGTGTCGATGGCGTCAGCCGGGCCGCCTGGGCCAGACAGAGCAGGATGTGCAGCCCGGTGTCGACCTCCGGGTGGTAGTCGTCACGCTGCGGCACGCCGAAGCAGTTGGCGACTTCGGGAAACAGCACGCGCAGGGCGCCGCAGGCACGCAACACCTCGAAATACACGGCCGGATGCGCCTCGCCAAGGGCGCGTTCGGTCTCCTGCCAGACTCGCTCGGGTGTCAGCGCCGCGAGCTCGCCGCTGTCGCCGAGCTGCCGCATCAGCGCCAGTGTTTCCGGGGCGACCCGGAAGCCCAGGTCATGGTAGCGGGCGGCAAAGCGCGCCACGCGCAGCACGCGCAGCGGATCTTCGGCAAAGGCGGGCGAGACATGCCGCAGCCAGCGTCCGTCGAGATCTGCCCGGCCGCCCCAGGGGTCCACCACGCTGCCATCCGGCAGCTCGGCCATGGCATTGATGGTCAGGTCACGGCGCTGCAGGTCCTCTTCCAGCGTGATGTCGGGGCTGAAGTCGCAGACGAAGCCGTGGTAGCCCTGCCCCTGCTTGCGTTCGGTGCGCGCCAGGGCATATTCCTCGCCGGTCTGCGGGTGCAGGAAGACCGGAAAGTCGCGACCGACCTGGCGATAGCCCCGGTCCAGCAGCCATGACGGCTCGGCGCCGACCACCACCCAGTCGATTTCGTGGAACGGACGTCCGAGCAGGCGATCACGCACGGCACCGCCGACGCGATAGATCTGCGGCGTCTCGCCGGCCATCATTGCAGCCCCGGCCGGCTGTGGAAGCGCTGGCCATCCTCCAGTCTCCAGGCACACAGGTGATGGCCCCAGACACAGCCATGGTCGAGCGCGACATGCGGCGAGGGCGAGGCATCACCGAGCAGGGCGGCCCAATGCCCGAACAGCAGGCGCGCCTCGCCGAGGCCGGGGTTGTCGAGCGCGAACCAGGCCTGCAGATGCGGCGGTGCCTCGGCCAGCTCCCCCTTGAAGGCGAAGTCCAGGCCACCCTGCGGATCGAGCAGGCGCATGCGGGTGAGGAAGTTGGTGATAACGCGCAGCCGCGTGGTGCCAGCGAGGCTGTCATCCCAGCCGGCTGGCTCGTTGCCGTACATGGCGGCGAGAAAATCGCGGGCATCGGGGCCACGCAGGGCCTGCTCGACCTCGCGCGCGTGCTGGCGCGCCTGCGCCAGCGACCAGACGGGCGGGATGCCGGCATGGGTAAGCACATGATGACCGGGCAGCTCCAGCAGCAGGTGACGCTGCTGCAGCCAGTCCATCAGCGGTTGCCGGTCCGGGGCATCGAGGATGGCCTGGGTGTTGTCCTTGCTCCTGGCGCGGGCCAGGCCATGGTGCACGGCGATCAGATGCAGGTCGTGGTTGCCGAGCACGCTGTCGGCCACCAGCGGACCGAGGCCGTGAATCAGGCGCAGCGTGCCCAGCGAGTCGGGCCCGCGCGCCACCAGGTCGCCGGCGAAATACAGGCGGTCGACAGCGGGATCGAAGGCGATGCGTTCGAGCAGGTCCTCAAGGGCGGCACGGCAGCCCTGCACGTCGCCAATGGCATAGTGCGCCATCAGTTCAGCACGCGCGGAATCGCCAGGGTGAACGCCGGAATCGGTGACTCGAAGCGCTCGCCGACCTCGTCGATCATGCCGTAGGAGCCGTGCATGCTGCCCACCGGTGTTTCCAGCACGGTGCCACTGGTGTATTCGAAGAACTCGCCGGGGGCCAGTGTCGGCTGCTCGCCGATGACGCCGTCACCACGCACTTCCTGCACCCGCGCCTCGGCGTCGGTGATGATCCAGTGCCGGGTCAGCAGCCGGGCCGTGCGCCGTCCCTCGTTGCTGATGCGGATGTGGTAGGCGAAGACGTAGCGCTTCTCCTGCGGGTTCGAGGGCTCGGCCAGGTACTCGCTGCGTACCTGGACGCTGATGCCGTGCGCGTCCACGGCACGTGCGGATTGACTCATGAAGACAGCTCCACCACGGCATTGGTCAATGCCACGTAGTCTGCCACGGACACGGTTTCCGGGCGACAGCCGCCATCCACGCCGGCGCGCGCCAACGTCTCCGGCGGGTAGCGTTTGAGGGCATTGCGCAAGGTTTTCCGACGCATGGTAAAGGCCGCAGTGACCAGCTCGCCCAGCAGGCGCTCGTCGCGACAGGGATGCGGCAGCTGCGCATGCGGGGTCAGGCGCACGATGGCCGAGGTCACCTTGGGCGGCGGACTGAAGGCTTCCGGCGGCACGTCGAACAGCCACTCGGCCTGGCAGCGGTACTGCACCATCACGCTGAGGCGGCCGTAATCGTTGCTGCCCGGCTCGGCGCAGAGGCGGTCGATGACCTCCTTCTGCAGCATGAAATGCATGTCGCGGATCACGCCGCTGTGGCCGAGCAGATGAAAGATCAGTGGCGTCGAGATGTTGTAGGGCAGGTTGCCGATCACGCGCAGATCGGCGGCGCCTGCGCTGGCCAGTGGCGTGAAGTCGAAGTCGAGGGCATCCCCCTCGTGGATGATCAGTTCGCCGAGGCCGGCCAGGGTCTGCGGCAGTCGTGCCGCCAGGTCGCGGTCCAGCTCGACCACCTGCAGGCGACCCAGCGCCGGCAGCAGCACCTTGGTCAGTGCGCCGAGTCCGGGGCCGATCTCGACCACGTTCTGGTCGCGCGCCGGCTGGAAGCTGGCGACGATCTGGTGAATCACGCGCTGGTCATTGAGGAAGTTCTGGCCGAAGCGCTTGCGCGCGGTATGGCCTTCGACCACGCGGGAGGAGTGTCTGCTGCTCATGCCGGCTCCTTGGCTGCGGTCTCGGGGTGGCGTGCCGCCACCATGGTCAGGGCGTCACGGATGGCGGCACACAGGCTGCCGGTCTCGGCACGGCCGCTGCCGGCCAGTGACAGGGCGGTGCCATGGTCAACCGAGGTGCGGATGACAGGCAGTCCCAGGGTGATGTTCACGGCCTCGCCGAAGCCGGCGTGCTTGAGCACGGGCAGGCCTTGGTCGTGGTACATGGCCAGCACGGCATCGGCGCCGGCCAGCAGACGCGGCGTGAACAGGGTGTCGGCGGGCAGCGGTCCGGTCAGATCCAGACCCTGCGTGCGCAGGCTGTCCAGCGTCGGAATGATCACGTCCAGTTCCTCGCGACCGAGGTGGCCGTCCTCGCCGGCATGCGGGTTGAGGCCGGTGACCAGGATGCGCGGACGGGCAATGCCGAACTTGTCGCGCAGGTCGGCATCGAGGATGGTCAGCACCCGCGTCAGCAGGTCCGGGGTGATGGCATCCGCTACCGCGCGCAAGGGCAGGTGGGTGGTGGCCAGGGCCACGCGCAGGCCGGGGCAGGCCAGCATCATCACCACCTGGTCGACGCCGCAGCGGGCCTGGAAGTATTCGGTATGACCGCTGAACGGCACGCCGGCCGCGTTGATCACCGACTTCTGCACCGGCGCCGTGACCAGCGCCTGCACCTGGCCGGCCAGGGCCAGATCGCAGGCGACGCGCAGGGTTTCCAGCACATAGGCGGCATTGCCGGCGTCAAGCTGGCCAGGGACCTCCTGACGAGCCAGCATGACGGGTGCCACGGCCAGTGTGCCGGGCTGGTGCATGCGGGCCGGCGCATCCGGGGCGAAGTCATGCAGCCGCAGCGGCAGCCCCAGACGGGCGGCGGCGCGTGTCAGCAGGGATGGATCCGCGACAGCCACCAGCTCGGCCGGCCAGGCCTGTTGGGCAATCTGCACGACGAGGTCGGGGCCGATGCCTGCGGGTTCGCCCGGAGTCAGGGCAAGACGGGGAATCATGAGGGAGGGAGCATCCTGAGCGTCGGTCATCCACCCCATTGTGCCATAGCAGACGACCTGAGAGAGGGGAGTGGACGCCGACGTGGACGCAGGCTCGAGGCATCTGCCGCAAAGACGCCGGAACCGGTCACCGGCGCGTGTTGACGCTTCCGGGGACAGTTGGCATTGTCGGGTTCCGGGCAGCTCCGGCCAAGTAAAAATCCCGTAAAAACTTTTGTTGCCGACGCATGCGCCGCTCTCTGACGGTGCTCGACAAGGAGCGTGACTATCTCGTTCAGCTGGCCTGTGTGGCGACCGTATCTGCTGGCGACAGGCATCATGGCCCTGGCCATGACGCTGGCCTGGCTGCTGCAGCCCTATGTCTCGCTGCCCAACCTGGTGCTGCTGTTCGTGCTGGCGGCGGTCTGCGTGGCGTTTCTGGCCGGCCAGGGGCCCGCGCTGCTGGCGTCGGTGCTGGCGGGTGTCGCCTATGCCGTGGTCTACGTGCCCTGGCACTATGTCGACCTCGCCGAGTCGGGGCAATACCTGATCACCATGGCCATCACGGTCGGCCTCAGCGTGCTCATCAGTCAGCTCGCCACGCGCTGGCGTGACAAGGCCATGGAGTCGGCCGCGCGTGCCCAGGAGCTTGATCGTCTCTATCGCTACACCCGCGAGCTGGAAACCGAGAAGCTGCGCAATTCCGTGCTCAGTGCACTGTCGCATGACCTGCGCACGCCGCTGGCCAGTCTGGTCGGTGCGTCCTCGTCGCTGCTCTCGGACGAGCTGTCGCTGCAGCCGCAGGCGCGTCAGGAGCTGGCCGAGCTGATCTATGACGAGTCACGGCGCATGCAGCTGCTGGTCGAGAACCTGCTCGAGCTGGCACGTCTGGAGTCCGGACCGGTGCAGCTGCAGCAGGACTGGCAGGCGCTGGAGGAGATTCTCGGCGCGGTGATCCCGCCCTGGCGCCGCACGCTGGCGCCACGCGGCATTCGCGTCAGCCTGCCCGAGGAGCTTCCGCTGCTGCGCTTCGATCCGCGCCTCATCGAGCGCGTGTTCGCCAATCTGCTGGAGAACATCGGCAAGTACACGCCTGAGGAAACCCAGGTGCAGATCCAGGCCTATGCCGACAGCGACAGCGTCATCATCCAGGTCATGGATGACGGTCCCGGCTTCACCGATGATGCCGATCGTCTGTTCGAGAAGTTCTATCGCGGTGACATGGCCACGCCCGGGCAGGGTGCCGGCCTAGGCCTGGCCATCTGCCGTGCCATCATGGAGGCACACGGCGGCAGCATCCAGGCGGCACATCGGCAGCCGCGCGGCACGGTGTTCACGCTCACCCTGCCGCGTGCCACCGAGCCGCTGCCCGAGCCGCCGGAAGGAGAAGCGTCATGAGTGTCGACATCCTGATCATCGAGGATGAGCCCGGCCTGTCGCGCATGCTGGCCACCACGCTGGGTGCGCAGGGCTACGCGGTGTCCACCGCCATGCGTGCCGACGAGGCGCTGGCACGGGTTGCCGTCGATGACCCGGCGCTGATCCTGCTCGACCTCGGCCTGCCCGATGGCGACGGCCTGCAGTTGCTGCCACTGCTCAAGCAGCGCTGTCAGGCCCAGGTGCTGATCGTGTCGGCACGTGATCAGGAGAGCGACAAGATCGCCGCGCTCGATGCCGGTGCCGAGGACTACCTGACCAAGCCCTTCAGCGTTGCCGAGCTGCTGGCGCGTCTGCGCGTGGCGCAGCGTCGGCGGCAGGAGGCGGCACCGGTGACGCAGTGCTATCGCGCCGGCGAGCTGGTGGTGGATCTGGATCAGCGTCAGGTGAGCCTGGCCGGCGAGCCGGTCAAGCTCACCCCCAAGGAGTACCAGCTGCTGGCCATCCTGGCCCAGGCGGGCGGCCGGGTGGTCACTCACGCGCAGCTGCTGCAGGCGATCTGGGGACGGCACCACAGCGACGACACTCATTATCTGCGCATCTATTTGCGCCAGCTCCGGCAGAAGCTGGAACGTGACGCCAGCGAGCCGCGCTACCTCCTTACCGAGCCGGGGGTGGGCTACCGCCTCGGCGACGGAACCGCTTGACGCAAAACGCCTCGGGGGGACTGGGGTGAGAGGGTGCCTGGCATCCCTCCCACCCCAGTCCCCCCGAGGCGTTCATTCACTGAGGTGGTCGCCGAGGCGATGGCCCACCCCGTTCATGTCAGCGCGGTTGTGCGCCTCGGAAGTCCACGTACGACTCCGAGCGCAGCTCGCGCAGCCACACCGCCAGCTCCTCGTCGTAGGCGCGGGCATAGAGAATCTGGCGCGCACGGTCCTTGAGCACCGATTCACGCATGTCCTGGCGACGTTCGCCTTCGACACGCAGGATGTGCCAGCCGAAGCTGCTCTGGAAGGGGGCGCTGATCTCGCCGATGCGGGTCTGCCCGATCATGCGGTCAAACTCCGGCACCATGTCACCGGGAGACACCCAGCCGAGATCGCCCCCCTTGATGGCCGAACCCGGATCCTGCGACTTCAGGCGGGCCAGGTCGGCGAAGTCGCTGCCCTTCTTGAGCTGGTCATGAATGGCGAGCATGGCCTGATGCACATCATCCACCGACTGCAGGTCATTTGGACGCATCAGCAAGTGACGCACCTTGCGCTGAATCACCACCGTGGTGGGCGCTGGCGGAGGCGGTGGCAGCGCGGCATCCGGCGTGCGCTGCTCGCGACGATCCATGATCCAGAGCAGATGCCAGCCACGTGGCGAGCGGATCAGGTCTGGCGACTGGCCCGCCAGGGCGCGCTTCAGCGGCTCCACCAGCAGGCTGGGCATCTGGGCTTCGGTGCGCCAGCCGAGGTCTTCGATGGCCGCCTCGCCGGAGAGCTTGCGGCCCAGGCTGTCGATGACCTCTTCCGGCGACTTGCCGCTGCGCTGGGCAGCCAGCAGCTGCTGAGCCAGCTCGGTGAGCCTGGCTTCCTGCTTGGCCGGGGCATTTTCCTCGATGGCCACGGTGACCTGGGTCACCAGATACTGGGGTTCGACCGGCTTGGCGGCAGCGGGGGGCGTGACCGGCAGCTGCTTGAGCTGGGCATCGAGCTGGCGGTTGAGTTCGGCGCCAGCCGGGGTGGCCATGAACTGGGCGACATCAGCATCGGTGATGCGAATGCGCTCGGCCATGCGGCGCTGGCGCAGGCGCTCGATGACCTGCTCGCGCTCGACGGCGGTACGCACCGAGGCGAAGCTGCTGCCCGGAGTCTTGTCGAGCTGGGCACGGAAGGCATCCAGGCTCATGCCGTTGGCGCGTGCCATGGCGGTCAGGGCGGCCACCACGCTGGCATCTTCGGTGCGGATGCCATTGCGCTCGGCCAGCTGCAGTTGCAGTACTTCCAGAATCAGCTGCTCACGCGCCTGGGCGAAGAGCTGGGCATCCGGCGGCACGGGCGTGTTGCGCTGCTGCAGCTGGAAGCGCAGGTCGCTCATGCGGGCATCGATTTCCGAGTTCAGGATCACGCCATCGTTGACGATGACTGCCACCTGGTCCAGCGGACGCGGTGCGGCATGAGCCGTCGCACCCAGCCAGAGTGCCGGGGTGAGAAACAACAGGGCTGACAGGTGACGCCACATCAGAAGTTTTCCTCTTTCTGCTGAAGTTGGGTGTAGCCGAAGACATTCTTTTCCAGCAGGGCATCGACGCCGCTGCCGACGCCGGCGAGGCCCTTGAGCGAGACCTCGACGAAGATGGCCTTGCGCTCGCGGTCGCTGGTTTCGCTGATGGCGGCCGCATCGGCCAGGTAGCGGCGCTGGAACACGCGAACCTGCCAGCAGCAGGACTCGTAGGACACGCCGAGCAGCGATTCCTGGGTTTCCTCGCGCTGGGTGTCGTAGTTCCACAGGCCGAGCAGCTTCCAGCGCAGGCCCAGCGGCTTGATGAACGAGAGATGGGTCTGGCTCACGGCCTGCTGGCCGATGGTCAGGTCCTCGACGCGGTAGCGGTAGCCGGCGTTGTACAGGCTGCCACCGGACAGGGGTCGCAGGTTGACTGCCGCGCTGTACTGCGACAGGCGTCCGCCCTCCGGATTGAGCAGGGCGTCAGCGAACACCGACAGCTCCTCGTTCGCACGCCAGGTCAGGTTGCCGGCGTAGCTGGAGGTGGGCTGGTCAGCCACCGGCGGGACCACCAGCCCGGTCACGGGCAGGCGCACTTCACGGTCACGGAAGTAGATGATCTGGCCCACCGACGCGGACAGATTCTCGAAGCCCTCGGCATTGGACCAGCGCGTGGTGACGCCGGCCGACACCTGGTTGGCATCATCAATGCGGTCGCTGCCCGAGAAGCGCGAGTCGCGGAACAACTGGTCGTAGGCGAAGGTGATGTTGGACGAGTCGAAGTTCGGGTTGTCGACCTGATCCTTGAACGGCGCAAACAGGTAGTACAGGCGCGGCTCGATGGTCTGGCTGCTGCCGCTGGCACTGAAGCGCTCGAAGATCAGGCCGCTGTCCAGGCTCAGCGTGGGAATGGTCAGCGACGGGTTGTTGTTGCCGCTGGCGCCATCGCCCTCCAGGGAGTACTGCAGGTGCGAGAGCTTGGCGCCCGGACGCACATAGCCCCAGGGCCGGCTGTAGTCATAGCGCAGCGAGGGGTCCAGACGCATGCGCAGGCCATTGATCTCGGGCACGCTGCCGTCACTGACGTCACGCTGGAAGTTGGCGACTTCGGCACGCAGGTTGGTCTGCCAGCCCGGCAGCCTGTCCTTTTCCGTGGTGACCAGGATCTGCGGCAGACGCGCATAGGGGCGGTCGCCATCGAGCAGGTCCGGATCGATGGTCTGGAAGCCCTGGACACGACCAAGCACGTTCCAGCGTCCCTGGGTGTAGTTGATCTCGCCGACCCGCTCCTGATGCGTGCGGTTGCTGACCGTGAGGTCATTGCCGAGGTCGGTGAAGTAGGCGAAGTCGGACACGTAGTTGAGCGAGGTGCGGGCACTCCAGCCCTCGCCCCAGCTGGCGCGATGGTTGTAGCTGCCGCGCTTGCGATCACGTCCGTCGAGCTGGTCGTCAGGCAGGTATTCGCCCTCGATCTCGCCCGAGCCCAGCGACTGCGTCAGGTAGCGCAGCTCGCCCTCCATCATGGCGCCACGACGGTTGATCAGACGCGGTGTCACGGTGGCATCGACCTGTGGCGCGATGTTCAGGTAGATCGGCACCGACAGGTCGAAGCCGCCGTCATTGGTGTTGCCGAAGCGCGGAATCAGGAAGCCGGTCATGCGCCGGTCATCGATCGGAAAGCGGTAGTAGGGCAGATAGACCACCGGTACATCGCCCAGACGCAGCTTGGCATGGGTGACTTCACCGATGCCGGTGTTCGGGTTCAGGGTGATGTCGCTGGCGTCGAAGGACCAGCTGCGCGCACCCGGAGCACAGGTGGTGTAGATGCCTCGCTCGATGTAGGTCACGCCATCCGGCAGCCGGCGAATCTGCTCGGCACGACCATGGGCATTGATGTCACTGGAGATGAATTCGGTGGACTGCAGCTGGCCGGCACGGCTGTTGACGTTGATCACGGCCTGGTCGGCAGTGACCAGCAGGCCGGGCTCGGCAAGGCGGATGTTGCCGTCGAAACGCGCGAACTCGCGGTCTTCGGTCAGCGTGCCGTTGTCGGCCTCGACCAGACGTCCGGGCTGCTCGATTCGAACCTGGCCGCTGAGCACCGCTTCACCGTTGTCGCGGTAGAACAGGCTGTTGGCCAGGGCTTTCACATCTTCGGCATCGAACGGTTTGACCTGGACGCTGGAGGCGATGGGGGTCACCCATGCGCCTTCACAGGTGGCGTCGACCTTGGGGCGCCGTGCCTCGGGCAGACTGGCGATTTCGGCGCTGCTCATCCAGCCCAGACGTTCGCCGACGGTGTCGATGTCGGCCAGTGCGCCAGCGGCACGCGGAGACACTGCAGGGGCTTCGACGCCCTCCGGGGAGGGTGCTGATGCAGCGGCAATCGGTGTGGCAATGCTGCTCGTTGCAGCGGCTGGTGTCTCGGCGGATACCGGCGTCAGCGGCACAGACGAGCTGACCCAGTTCGCGTCAGTGGCGATGCTGGTGCTGGCGGTCGCGGGGGTGGCAGGCGCAGGCGACGCGGACGTGCTGGCTGCTGGAACGGATGCAGCCGGCAGCGACGGTTGCGGTGTCGCGGGCTCGGGAGCCGGTTCGGCGGGTGCCGGCTGCGCTGAGGCGGGTGCTGCCGGGGGTGTCCACAGCACCTCGTCCGGACCCTCGCCCGCAAGCATCTCGGCGGAGGTGGTGGCCCAGCCCTGAACGCGAGGTGCCTGGGGCAGAACGCGCACGGTCTGTGCCGGTTGCGCCGCGCTGGTTGTCGCCTTGACCGGGCGCTTTTTCACCGCAGCCTGTGCATCCGGAGTGGCAGCCAGTGCCACCAGCACGGCGGCGGCGAGGGGAGTCAGGCGCCAGCGCGGGCGCGTCACCGAAAAATCACCAGACGTCGAGATCATGGCACCGGAGTCATTGGGTCTTGAAGACATTTGGCCGATAATAGTTTCTTTCACCGCTCTTCAGCTAGGAAAATCCCATGACGGCAACGGATGCGCGCGCCTCTGCCCTGAAACACTGGCTGGATGCCTGGTTTGCCAGCCAGCCGCAGTGGCCGCAACCGGTCGGCCCGCTGCAGATGGTCTCCGGTGATGCCAGTTTCCGTCGCTACTTTCGTCAGCCGTTGAGCCAGGGCAGCGTGATCGCGGTCGACGCGCCCGTCGAGAAGGAAGACTGCCGTCCCTTCGTGGCCATTGCCAACGCGCTGTTCGAGCAGGGACTGTGCGTGCCCGAGGTGCTGGCCTGGTCGTCGCAGCAGGGCTTCATGCTGCTCACCGACCTCGGCGACACGCTGCTGCTGCCGGAGCTTGATGCAGCCTCGGCCAACACGCTCTACGGCGCCGCGATGACGGCGCTGGTGCAGATGCAGGGGACTCCCGCGCCGGATGACTACTTCCTGCCGCGCTATGACCGCGAGCGCCTGCTCACGGAGATGCGCCTGCTCACGGACTGGTTCATCCCGCGCTATCTCGGCATCACCCTGGACGCCGAGCAGGCCGCAGGGGTCGAGCAGCAGTTCGCCGCCATCGCCGATGCCGTGCTGACCCAGCCCGTGGTCTTCGTGCACCGCGACTACCATTCGCGCAACCTCATGCTCACCCCCGAAGGCCAGCTTGGCATCATCGACTTCCAGGATGCCGTCACCGGTCCGGTCACCTATGACCTTGCCTCGCTGCTGCGTGATGCCTACGTGGCCTGGCCGGAAGCCGACGTGCGGCGCTGGGTGCAGCAGTTCCGTGACGAGCTGATCGCCAGCGGCCGACTCGCTGACAGCGTGTCTCCGGACGCCTTCCAGGGCTGGTTCGACTGGATGGCGGCGCAGCGTCATCTCAAGGTCATCGGCATCTTCGCGCGCCTCAGTCTGCGTGACGGCAAGCACGGCTACCTGAACGACATCCCGCTGGTGTACCGCTACCTGCTCGACGAGATCGCGCCCTACGAGGCGCTGCAGCCGCTGCATCAGCTCATGGTCACGCTGCTGCCGGCCTATCTGGCGCGTCACCCTGCCGCCCAGGCCGAGCTGGGGCGCTTCCTGTGAAGGCGATGATCCTGGCTGCAGGCCTCGGCACCCGCATGCGGCCGCTCACCGAGCACACGCCCAAGCCCCTGCTCAAGGTCGGTGGCAAGCCGCTCATCGTCTGGCATCTGGAGGCCCTGCGCGCGGCCAGCATCACCGAGGTTGTGATCAACACCGCCTGGCTGGGCCAGACGCTGGAAAAGGCGCTCGGTGACGGCAGCCGCTACGGTCTCGACATCCGCTGGTCGCACGAGTCCGAGGGCAAGCCGCTGGAAACCGCCGGCGGCATCGTGCAGGCGCTGTCATTGCTGGGCCACCAGCCCTTCCTGCTGGTCAATGGCGACATCTGGCTGCGCTACCGTTTCACGCCCCTGCGCGATGCCCTGGCGCCGGGGCGGCAGGCGCACCTGGTGCTGGTCGACAACCCGCCGCACCATCCCGACGGTGACTTCCTGCTGGCCTGCGGCGAGCGTGCTCCGGAGGCCGGGCAGCGCTACCCGCTGGCACCTGTGGATGCCGGGCGTGCCGGTCAGCGCCTGACCTATGCCGGCCTCGCGGTCTACAGCCCCAGCCTGTTCGAGGGGCTGCCGCGGGGCGTGCGTCCGCTGGCGCCGCTGTTGCGCGAAGCCATCGCCGACGGTCTGGTCAGTGGCGAGCACTTTCCCGGTCCCTGGGTCGATGTCGGCACCCCGGAGCGCCTCAATCTGCTGGATCACGAGATTCGCCACGGCCTGATCTGAGGTCGTTCACCTGCTGGAGTCTGTTGCCATGGCACACCCCGAGTTCCTCATCGCCCCGTCCATCCTGTCGGCCGATTTCGCTCGCCTCGGCGAGGAGGTCGACAACGTCCTTGCTGCCGGTGCCGACGTCGTGCATTTCGATGTCATGGACAACCACTACGTGCCCAACCTGACCATCGGTCCCATGGTCTGCAAGGCGCTGCGCCAGCACGGCGTCACCGCACCCATCGATGCCCACCTCATGGTGCGTCCGGTCGACCGCCTGATCGGTGATTTCCTCGAGGCCGGTGCCAGCATCATCACGTTCCATCCCGAGGCCTCGGATCACATCGACCGCTCGCTGCAGCTGATCCGTTCCGGAGGTGCGCAGTGCGGTCTGGTGTTCAATCCGGCGACGCCTCTGCACTACCTTGACCACGTCATGGACACGGTCGATGTCATCCTGCTGATGAGCGTCAATCCGGGCTTCGGCGGCCAGAAGTTCATCCCGTCGACGCTGGCCAAGCTGCGCGCGGTGCGCGAGCGCATTCGCGCCTCGGGGCGTGACATCCGTCTCGAGATCGACGGTGGCGTCGGCGTGCAGAACATCCGCGAGATCGCCGAGGCCGGTGCTGACATGTTCGTCGCTGGCTCGGCCATCTTCAACGCGCCGGGCGGTCGCACGAGGCAGGGCTATGCCGAGGTCATCGACCGCATGCGTGCCGAGCTGGCGCAGGCGGTGCGGCCATGAGCGTCCCGTCAGCGTCGGTTCAGGCAGGCGAGGGCGGGCGCATTCTTCAGCCGCTGGCCGGGTGGCTGGGCGAGCTGCCGCAGCTGATCATGCTCGACCTCGACGGTACCCTGGTCGACAGCGCGGCCGACATCGCGCTGTCGCTCAACCGCGCCCTGGATGAGCTGGGCCTGGGCCAGGTCAGCGACGCCCTGGTGCGCGACGGTGTCGGTCGCGGTGCCGCCCGCCTGATGCATTACACGCTCAGCCACCTGCGCCCCCACCACGGCGAGGATCCCCAGGGGCATGCGCTGGAAAGCCGTCTGCTGGCGGTGTTCATGCGCCACTACGAGGCCTCGGTGTGCGAGGCCAGCACGGTCTATCCCGGCGTGCGCGAGTTTCTCGCTGCCGCGCAGTCAGCCGGCATTGCCTTGGCCTGTGTCACCAACAAGCCCTACCGGCCGGCAATCGCCCTGCTGGATGCGCTGGATCTGCTGGCACCGTTCGCGCTGGTCATCGGCGGTGACAGCCTGACTCAGCGCAAGCCGCACCCCGAGCCGCTGCAGCACTGTCTGCGCCATTTCTCGGTGACGCCGACCCGGGCGCTGATGGTCGGCGACTCCCGCAACGACGTGGATGCCGCCAAGGCCGCCGGCGTGCCGGTGCTGGCGCTGCCCTACGGCTACAATCATGGCGAGCCCATCGAGGCCTGCGCGCCCGACCGTCTGGTTGCGTCACTGGCGGCGTTGCTTTAACGTTGCATGATTCCTTTCAGGTTCCAGCCATGTGTGACCAGCTCCTCCAGCTCGGCAGCATCCGTTGGCGATGGTGAATCCGTCGTCACCTGTTGTGCTGTCCTGAAGTCTGTCCGAGTGAGTGGTCATGAACGCTGAAACGTTTGCCGCACTGGCGGCGCGGGGTTTCAACCGCATCCCCGTGGTGCGTGAAATCCTGGTCGATCTCGATACCCCCCTGTCCTGCTACCTCAAGGTGGCCGATCAGCCCTACACCTACCTGTTCGAGTCCGTGCAGGGCGGCGAGCAGTGGGGGCGCTATTCCATGATCGGCCTGCCGGCGCGCACCGTGCTGCGCATCACTGATCATGTCGCCACGGTCCACGTCGATGGTGTCGAGACCGAGCGTCACGAGGTCGCTGATCCGCTGGCGTTCGTCGAGCAGTTCCAGCAACGCTACCGGGTGCCGGACGCCGATGATCTGCTGCCCGGTCTGCCACGCTTCACCGGCGGTCTGGTCGGCTACTTCGCCTATGACACCGTGCGTTACATCGAGAGGCGTCTGGCTGCCACGCGCAAGCCGGATCCCGTCGGCACGCCGGACATCTTTTTCATGGTCTCGGACGAGGTCATGGTGTTCGACAACGTCAAGGGCTCGCTGTTCCTGGTGGTGCATGCCGATCCGGCCGGGAGCGATGCGCTGGTGCAGGCAGAGCGCCGGCTCGACGCGCTGGTCGAGGGCATTCATGCCCGCCTCGGCGCCAGCTCCATCGACGCCTTCGTGCCCGACCGTCCGACCCGCGAGGCCGACTTCGTGTCGAGCATCAGCGAGAGCGATTTCCATGCCGCCGTCAATCGCATCAAGGACTACGTGCTGGCGGGTGACATCATGCAGGTGGTGCCCTCGCAGCGCATGAGCGCACCCTTCGTGCAGCCGCCGCTGACCCTGTACCGTGCCCTGCGCCACCTGAATCCGTCGCCGTACATGTATTTCATGCATGCGGGTGACTTCCACATCGTCGGCTCCAGTCCGGAGATCCTCGCCCGCGTCGAGCACGGCCAGGTCGCCGTGCGTCCCATCGCCGGCACCCGCAAGCGCGGCAGCACGCCGGAGCGCGATCGCGAGCTGGAGGCCGAGCTGCTGGCTGACCCCAAGGAGATCGCCGAGCACCTGATGCTCATCGACCTCGGTCGCAATGACGTTGGCCGGGTCGCGGCCACGGGCCAGGTGCGGGTCACCGAGCAGATGGTGGTCGAGCGCTACTCGCACGTCATGCACATAGTCTCCAATGTCGAGGCCACCCTGAAGCCGGGCGTGACCGCGCTGGATGTGCTCAAGGCCACGCTGCCGGCCGGTACCCTGTCCGGCGCGCCCAAGGTGCGCGCCATGGAGATCATCGACGAGATCGAGCCGGTCAAGCGCGGCATCTACGGCGGCGCCATCGGCTACCTGGCCTGGAACGGCACCATGGATACTGCCATCGCCATCCGCACCGCCGTGCTCAAGGACGGTCTGATGCATGTCCAGGCCGGCGCCGGCGTGGTCGCCGACTCGGTGCCCGAGCTGGAATGGATGGAGACGCGCAACAAGGCGCGCGCCCTGATCCGTGCCGCCGAGCTGGCCTCGACCAACCTGCAGCGGGAGTGCTGAGCATGCTGCTGATGATCGACAACTACGACTCCTTCACCTACAACCTCGTGCAGTATTTCGGCGAGCTGGGCGAGGATGTGCGCGTGTTCCGCAATGACGAGATCACGCTGGACGAGATCGCGGCGCTGAAGCCGGATCGCCTGGTGATCTCCCCGGGTCCGTGCACGCCCAACGAGGCAGGCATTTCCATGGCGGCGATCCGCCGCTTCGCCGGCGAGATTCCGCTGCTCGGCGTCTGTCTCGGTCACCAGAGCATCGGCCAGGTCTATGGCGGCGACGTGGTGCGCGCACGCCAGGTCATGCATGGCAAGACCTCGCCCATTCACCACCGTGACGTCGGCGTGTTCAAGGGGCTCAACAACCCGCTCACCGCGACCCGTTACCACTCGCTGGTGGTGAAGCGCGAGACGCTGCCGGACTGCCTCGAGATCACCGCCTGGACGCAGACCGAAGACGGCCAGGTCGACGAGATCATGGGGCTGCGTCACAAGACGCTGGCGGTCGAGGGCGTGCAGTTCCACCCCGAGTCCATCCTCACCGAGCAGGGCCATGTCCTGCTCAGGAACTTCCTGCTGCAGGCGCGCTGACATGAGCATGAACATCAGGCAGGCCCTGGCACGGGTCGTCGAGCGCATCGATCTGTCGCGTGACGAGATGCAGGACGTGATGCAGGCGATCATGACCGGCCAGTGCAGTGACGCGCAGATTGCCGCACTGCTCGTGGCCCTGCGCATGAAGGGCGAGAGCATCGACGAGATCGAGGGCGCGGCGCGGGTCATGCGCGATCTCGCGGCACGGGTCACGCTGTCCAGCCACGAGCGCGTGGTCGACATTGTCGGCACCGGCGGCGATGGTGCAAACCTGTTCAACGTGTCGTCGGCATCGGCCTTCGTGGTCGCGGCCGGCGGCGGACGGGTCGCCAAGCACGGCAATCGTGCGGTGTCGTCGAAGAGTGGCAGCGCTGACCTGCTGGAGACTGCGGGCATCAATCTGGCGCTGACGCCGGAGCAGGTGGCGCGCTGCATCGACAGCGTCGGTGTCGGCTTCCTGTTCGCGGTGAATCATCACGGGGCCATGAAGCACGCCATCGGTGCCCGCCGCGAGATCGGCCTGCGCACGCTGTTCAACATCCTCGGTCCGCTGACCAATCCGGCCTATGTCACCCGCCAGGTGGTGGGCGTGTTCAATCCGGCATTGTGCCGGCCCATGGCCGAAGTGCTGGGGCGCCTGGGCAGCACGCATGCGCTGGTGGTGTGCGCGCGTGACGGGCTGGACGAAGTGTCGCTGGCCACCGGCACCGTCGTGGCCGAGCTGCGCGATGGCGTGGTGAGCGAGTACGAGATCACGCCCGAGCAGCTGGGCGTGCCCAGTCAGAGCCTGGTCGGCCTCAGCGTCGACAGCACCGAGGCGTCGTGGGCGCTGATCCAGGATGCACTGGGCAAACGTGCCAGCGAGGCCGGTCGCAAGGCCGCTGACATCATCACGCTCAATGCCGGTGCCGCACTCTATGTGGCTGGCGTGACCCGAGACTGGAAGCAGGGCGTGGCGCTGGCCGATGACGTGATCTGCACGGGCCAGGCCCTCGAGAAGCTCAACGATCTGCGTTTGTTCTCGCGTGCGCTGTCGACCCCGGCCTCGTCATGAGTCATGTTCAGCCGCCTGCCGCACGTCCATTTTCCGTATCCGATTCTGTTCCGAGCCGTCTGACATGAGCACCATCCTCGACACGATCATGGCGCGCAAGCGCGACGAAGTCGCCGCCCGCCGCAAGCGCCATTCGCTGGCTGATCAGGAGGCCTTCGCGCGCGAGGCCTCTCCGGTGCGCGGCTTCACCCGCAGCCTGCAGCGGCGCATCGCGGACGGAGCCCCAGGCGTCATCGCCGAGATCAAGAAGGCCTCGCCGTCGAAAGGCGTTATCCGTGCCGACTTCCAGCCCGCCCGGATTGCCGAGTCCTACCAGCAGGGCGGCGCCAGCTGTCTGTCAGTGCTCACCGACATCGATTTCTTCCAGGGCAGCGACGACTACCTGCGCCAGGCCCGCGCCGCCTGCGACCTGCCGGTGATCCGCAAGGACTTTCTCTGCGACCCCTATCAGGTCATCGAAGCGCGTGCCATCGGCGCCGACTGCTTACTGCTCATCGTCGCCGCGCTGTCGGATGCCCAGCTCGATGAACTCCATGCCTGCGCACTGGAGCAGGGCATGGACGTGCTCATCGAGGTGCATGACCGTGCCGAGCTGTTGCGCGCGCTGCCGCTGGGCAATCCGCTGATCGGCATCAACAACCGCAACCTGCACACCTTCGAGGTATCTCTGCAGACCACGCTGGATCTGCTCAGGGATATCCCTGGCGACCGCACCGTGATCACCGAAAGCGGCATCCTGTCGCGTGCTGACGTGGCGTTGATGCGCGATCATGCCGTGCACGGCTTTCTGGTCGGCGAGGCTTTCATGCGCGCGCCCTCGCCGGGCGAGAAGCTGGCCGAGCTGTTCTTCTGATCCGGCCCGAACCCATTCAACGATACAGCGTACTGGAGCCTCAACATCATGGACGCACGCATCACCTGGAACGGCGAGGTCAGCTTCGTCGCCACCTCCGGCAGCGGTCACTCGGTCACCATGGACGGGCCGCCTGATCTGGGCGGGCAGAACCTGGGTCCGCGCCCCATGGAAATGCTGCTCATGGGCATGGGTGGCTGCACCTCGTTTGACGTCATGACCATCCTGAAAAAGTCGCGCCAGAACGTGACGGCCTGCGAGGCGGTGCTGAAGGCGGAGCGTGCGGATGCCGTGCCGGCCGTGTTCACGAAGATCCATGTGCACTTCGTGGTCACCGGAGTGGATCTCAAGGAGGCGCAGGTCAAGCGTGCGGTCGAGCTGTCGGCCGAGAAGTACTGCTCGGCCTCGATCATGCTGCAGAAGGGCGGGGTGGAGATCACCCACAGCTACGAGATGCGCGCCGCCTGAGGCGCCACACCTTCCGCTGGCTCGCCAGTCGCCTCAGACGTAATACGTCGTCGTGGTCATCACGCGCGCCACGACCTGCATGGCGCCCTGCACCGGTGGCGGCAGCTCTGCAGCACCGGCGGCGATGGCCATGTCGCGATGCCGGGCCTCGTCGATGCGCATCTGGTCGAGCACGGCGCGGGTGCGCTGGTCATTCAGCGGCAGGGTCGACAGGTGGCTCTGCAGATGCTCGACGACCTGTTTCTCTGTCTCGGCGACAAAACCCAGGCTCCAGCGATCGCCGGCAAGCCCGGCGAGCGCGCCGACACCGAACGATGCCGCGTAGAACAGCGGATTGAGCACGCTGGGTCGAGCCCCCAGCTCCTGCAGGCGGGCTTCGCACCAGACCAGGTGGTCCACTTCCTCGCGCGCGGCCTGCTCCATCTCGGTGCGCACGGCGGGCAGCTTCGCGGTCAGTGCCTGGCCGTGGTAGAGCGCCTGTGCACAGACCTCGCCGGTGTGATTGATGCGCATGAAGCCGGCGACCTGGCGTCGTTCATCCGCATTCAGGCCAGCTTCGGCGCGTGCGCCAGCGGGAGAGGGGCGTCCGGCGCGGGCGGCCTCGGGCGCCAGTGTGCGCAGCACCTGGTCGGCGTGACCGATCAGGCGGTCCAGAAACGAATGCTGACGCATGCTCATTGCCTGTGCTCCTCAGCCCGGTGGCCAGGTCAGCTTGCGACCGGCCAGCAGATGCAGATGGATGTGGTACACGCTCTGGCCGCCATCGCTGTTGCAGTTCATCACCACCCGGTAGCCGTCGTCGGCAAAGCCGTTGTCGCGGGCGATCTGCGCGGCCGTGGTCATCAGCTCGCCAAGCACGACGGCCTCGCTGGCGGGCACGTCATTGAGTGTGGTGTAGTGGGACTTGGGGATCAGCAGGATGTGCGTCGGCGCGGCCGGAAACAGGTCGTGAAACGCGAGCAGGCGCTCGTTCTCGAACACGATGCGGGACGGGACCTCGTGGCGGGCGATCTTGCAGAAAATGCAGTCGGTCATGTGTCGTGGTCTCCGGGTCGGATGCGGCAGATTGGCCGCTAGCCTAAAGCCTCTGCTGTCCTGACTCAATCGGTGGTATCGTAGCGCGCATTGTGCGCATCATGAGAGGCTGCATTCGAGATTTGCACTTAAATGGTGCAATCGATCCTCGAGCTTCGCCATCATGGTGCATGAAGGCGGTGATTTTGGCGTGATCATGCGCGCTGCCGGTGCATTTCTTGCGCTGAAGGTGCTTGGCACGTCCTTTGCTTTATCCGATGCAGTTTGCGATGCCGTGCCGTCACTCGCGGCGCTCGCACCCAACTTAGTGACCCTGTGAACAGCTCTGTGGAGGAGCCACCATGTCGAACAAGGTGTTAGACCTGATCAAAGAAAACGAAGCCAAGTGGGTAGACTTCCGCTTCACCGACACCAAGGGCAAGGAACAGCACGTTTCCTACCCGGCCTACACCATCGATGAAGACACCTTCGTCAACGGCAAGATGTTTGACGGCTCCTCGATCGCCGGCTGGAAGGGTATCGAAGCCTCCGACATGATCCTCATGCCGGATGCCGAAACTGCCTTCATGGATCCGTTCTTCGAAGATTCCACCGTGGTCGTCACCTGCGACGTCATCGAGCCGTCGACCGGCCAAGGCTACGAACGTGACCCGCGCTCCATCGCCCGTCGCGCCGAAGCCTACCTGAAGGCCTCGGGCATCGGTGATACTGCCTTCTTCGGTCCGGAACCCGAGTTCTTCGTGTTCGACGCCGTCAAGTGGGACATCAGCATGGGCAAGGTGTCCCATGAGCTGATCGCCGAAGAAGCCGCCTGGTCGACCAACAACGATTACGAAGGCGGCAACAGCGGCCATCGTCCGCGCGTCAAGGGTGGCTACTTCCCGGTTCCGCCGATCGACTCCGCCCAGGACCTGCGCGCTGCCATGTGCAACGCCATCGAAGCCATGATGGGCCCGGGCCGCGTCGAAGTGCAGCACCACGAAGTGGCTTCCTGCCAGTCGGAAATCGGTGTTTCCTTCAACACCCTCGTGCGCAAGGCAGACGAAGTCCAGGTGCTGAAGTACGCCGTCCACAACGTGGCTCACGCCTACGGCAAGACCGCCACCTTCATGCCCAAGCCGATGGTGGGTGACAACGGTTCCGGCATGCACGTGCACATGTCCATCTCCAAGGATGGCAAGAACCTGTTCGCCGGTGACCAGTACGCCGGTCTGTCGGAAATGGCCCTGTTCTTCATTGGCGGCATCATCAAGCACGCCCGTGCCCTGAACGCCATCACCAACCCGGCCACCAACTCCTACAAGCGTCTGGTGCCGCACTACGAAGCTCCGATCATGCTGGCCTACTCGGCACGCAACCGTTCGGCCTCGATCCGTATCCCGTACGTGTCGAGCCCGAAGGCCAAGCGCATCGAAGCCCGTTTCCCGGATCCGGCTGCCAACCCGTACCTGTGCTTCGCTGCCCTGCTGATGGCCGGCATCGACGGCATCCAGAACAAGATCCACCCGGGCGAAGCGGCTGACAAGAACCTGTACGACCTGCCGCCGGAAGAAGAAGCCAAGATCCCGACCGTGGCACACAACCTGGAAATGGCTCTGGACGCCCTCAAGGCCGACCACGAGTTCCTGCTCAAGGGTGGCGTGTTCACCAAGGAAATGCTCGAGGCCTACATCGAACTCAAGACCGAAGAAGCTCGCCGCGTGAGCACCTTCGTGTCGCCGATCGAGTTCGATCTGTACTACTCGGTGTAATGGTGGTGCCGGCAGCCTGAGACGGTTGCCAGCACACGCTTCGATGAAAGGCCCGCTCGTGAGAGCGGGCCTTTTGTTTTTTCAGGCTCTGCAGGCATGATGCCGGACACGATGAGTCCGGAGAGTTGAGCATGTTGGCAGGGCCTTCACCATATCTGCTGTCGCCGTGGCTTGCTGCCGCGCGCGAGCGAATGGGCAGTGATGACGGGGCGACAGACGAAGCATGGCGTCAAAGTGCCAAGCCCGATTACGCGGTATGCTGCGCCGATGCGGTGGCCAACCTGGCGTCAGTCGCCGATCGCTCCCTGCCTGATCTTGCCCGCAACGTCGATCCAGCCTGGCAGGCCGCTCTGCGTCGCCTGCGCACCCGCGAGCAGATGCGCTTCATCGCCCGCGATTTGCAGCGCCTGTGCACGCTGGAGGAAGTGACCCGCGAGCTCTCCGATTTCGCCGACGCTGTGCTGTCCTGCGCGCTGGCCCAGGCCCATGCTGAAGTGGTGCGTCTGCATGGCTCGCCGATCGGGTCAAGCTCCGGCCAGCCACAGCAGATGGTGGTGCTGGGCATGGGCAAGCTGGGCGGGCAGGAGCTCAACCTGTCCTCCGACATCGACCTCATCTTCACCTACGAGGAAGAAGGCGAGACCGATGGCAGCCGCAGCGTCAGCAACCAGGAGTTCTTCATCAAGGTCGGCCAGCGCCTGATCCAGTATCTGGACACGGTCACCGCCGACGGCTTCGTGTTCCGAGTCGACATGCGCCTTCGCCCTTGGGGTGATGGCTCGGCGCTGGCCATGGGCTTCGACGCCCTGGAGGCCTATTACGAGCGCCATGGCCGCGAGTGGGAGCGCTATGCCCTGATCAAGGCGCGGGTCTGCGCTGGCGATGGCGCTGCCGGCGAGCGCCTGTTGAAGCGCCTGCGGCCGTTCGTGTTCCGCCGCTACATCGATTACGGCGCCTTCGAGTCGCTGCGCGAAATGAAGACCATGATCGAGCGCGAGGTGCGCCGGCTGGATCGCGAGGACAACATCAAGCTCGGCCGGGGCGGCATCCGCGAGGTCGAGTTCATTGCCCAGGCCTTCCAGCTGATTCGCGGTGGCGTCGATCCCAGCCTGCAGCTGCGCCCGCTGCTGCAGGTGCTGCCGCTGCTGGCCGAGCGCCGATTGTTGCCGCCCCGCGCGGTGGAGGAGCTGGCGCATGCCTACCGCTTTCTGCGTGACAGCGAGCACCGCATCCAGGCCCTGCACGATCAGCAGACCCAGATGCTGCCGGTGGATGCCGAGGATCGCCTGCGTGTCGCCCAGGCCATGGGCTTCGATGACTGGCCGGCCTATGTCGCCGAGCTCGGGCGCCAGCGCGACATCGTGCATGGCCATTTCCGCGACGTGATTTCCCTGCGTGACGACGAGGACGCGGCGGAGACCCTGCCGGCGCCCGAGGACTGGCCGGCGCCGGTGCAGGCCCTGCTTGCCAGTCGAGCCATCAGCCAGCTTTCCGGCACCGGCCGCGAGCGTCTCGACCGCCTGCTGCCGCTGCTGGTGCGCGCCTGCCGCGACGATGACAACGGCGAGCAGGCCCTGCAGCGCATCATCCCGCTGATCGAGGCCACGCTGCGACGCTCGGCCTACCTCATCCTGCTCATCGAGAACCCTGGCGCCCTGCAGCGTCTGGTCGACCTGTGCGCGGCCAGCCCGTGGATGGCCGAGCTGCTGGCGCGCTACCCGGTGCTGCTCGATGAGCTGCTCAATGCCGCCACCCTGTTCGCGCCGCCGAGCCGCTCGGACCTGGAGGCCGAGCTGCGCAGCCAGCTCATGCGCATTCCCGAGGAGGATCTCGAGCGCCAGATGGATGTGCTGCGCATCTTCCAGAAGGGGCAGCTGCTGCGTGTTGCCGCCTCCGACCTCAAGGGCACGCTGCCGCTGATGAAGATCAGCGATTCGCTGACCTGGCTGGCCGAGGCCGTGCTGCAGGAGGTGCTCAACCTGAGCTGGCATCAGCTCACCACGCGCCATGGTCGTCCGCGTCGCGAGGACGGCACCCCCTGCGATCCCGATTTCATCATTGTCGGCTATGGCAAGCTGGGCGGTCTGGAGCTGGGCTATGGCTCCGACCTCGATCTGGTGTTCATCCACGATGCCGACCCGCAGGCCGACACCGATGGCCCCAAGCCGCTGGATGGCGCCAGCTTCTATGCCCGTCTCGGCCAGAAGATCATCCATCTGATGACCACCGCCATGGCGACTGGCCAGCTCTATGACGTCGACATGCGGCTGCGCCCGTCCGGGGCCTCCGGCCTGCTGGTGACCTCGCTGTCGGGCTTTGCCAGCTACCAGCGCGAGCAGGCCTGGACCTGGGAGTACCAGGCCCTGGTACGGGCCCGTGTGGTGGCCGGCGACCCGCGTCTGGCGCAGCGTTTCGACGCCGTGCGTGCCGAGGTGCTGCAGCGCCCGCGCGATGTCGCCGCACTGCGTCAGGAGGTGCTCGACATGCGTCAGAAGATGCGTGATCACCTGGCCCCCAAGTCGCCGGACGAGATCGACCTCAAGCACAGCCCCGGCGGTCTGGTCGACATCGAGTTCCTGGTCCAGTTCCTGACCTTGGCGCACGCGCATGCGCACCCGGCGCTGGCACGCTGGCCGGACAACGTGCGCCTGCTCGACACGCTGGCGGCCGAGGGCTTGCTGCCGGCTGACGACGCTACCGCGCTGACGTCGGCCTACCTGGCCTTGCGCGCGCGCGGCCACCGCCAGGCGCTGGCGGAGCAGGGCCGCGAGCTCACCGATGACAGCCTGCGTGCGGCGCGCGAACAGGTGCAGGCGATCTGGGCGCGGGTGATGGCGGGGTGATCGCCCAGTAGGCGAGTCCCCCCGTTTTGTGGTGCAATACGCGTCTTCTTTTTGGTCACGCCAACCGTTGCGCCACACCGTGGTGCCTGACGTGCGCGTGGCAGTTCCCGGACGGAGTTTCGTGATGTCGATGTCTGATCGTGATGGCGTGATCTGGTATGACGGCAAGCTGGTGCCGTGGCGCGAGGCCAATACCCATGTGCTGACCCATACCCTGCACTACGGCATGGGCGTCTTCGAGGGCGTTCGTGCCTACGCCACGCCGGATCGCGGTGCCTGCATCTTCCGCCTGAAGGAGCACACCGACCGCCTGTTCAAGTCGGCGCACATCATGAACATGGCCATGCCGTATTCGCAGGACGAGATCAACGAGGCGCACCGCACCGTGATCCGCGAGAACGGTCTGCCACACGCCTATCTGCGTCCGATGGTGTTCTACGGAAGCGAAGGCATGGGCCTGCGCGCCAGCAACCTCAAGGTGCACGTGATCGTCGCCGCCTGGGAGTGGGGCGCATACATGGGCAAGGAAGCGCTGGAGCTGGGCATCAAGGTGCGCACCTCGAGCTACACCCGCCATCACGTCAACATTGCGATGACCCGCGCCAAGGCCAACGGCAACTACATCAACTCCATGCTGGCTCTGCAGGAGGCCATCTCCGGCGGCGCCGAAGAGGCCTTGATGCTGGATCCGGAAGGCTTCGTGGCGGAGGGCTCGGGCGAGAACATCTTCGTGGTGCGTGACGGCGTGATCTACACCCCGGACGTGACCGCCTGCCTCGACGGCATCACCCGCAAGACGGTGATCCAGCTCGCCGAAGAGCATGGCTACACCGTGAAGGAAAAGCGCATCACCCGTGACGAGGTCTACATCGCCGACGAGGCCTTCTTCACCGGCACCGCCGCCGAAGTCACGCCGATCCGCGAGCTCGATGGGCGCCTCATCGGCGCCGGTCGTCGCGGGCCCATCACCACGGTGCTGCAGAAGGCCTACTTCGAGACCGTGACCGGCGTCCGCAAGGACCATGCCGAGTGGCTGACGCCGGTTACCGGCTGATGTGACGGCGGTGAAACTCGTCCGCCGGCCGGGCGCTGTGGTTGATCGCCTGACCAGATGAAAAGCCCGCCATCGTGCGGGCTTTTTCTTTATGCTTTCCCGGCTCGCGCGTGATGCCCCACGAACCAGCCACGAGGACAGGATGACGGCAACCCCACACCCCCGGCGCGTGATCTGGCGCTTGATCGACGGCAAGCCCGGCCACGAGAACCAGACGCTGGGACTGGTGCAGGCCATGCAGCGTCAGAGCGATTGCCGAGTCATCGACATTCCTGTTGCGCCTCTGCGTCTGACCGGCTGGCGTGCACTGCTGAGCTGGCTGTTGCGGCGCTTTCCGCGCCAGCCGGACTGGCCGGCGCCAGACTGGATTGTCGCTGCGGGACATGCCACGCACTGGCCGCTGCTGTGCGCGCAACGCGCCTGCGGCGGACGCACGGTGGTGCTGATGAAGCCTTCTCTGCCGCTGTCCTGGTTTGATCACGTGGTGGTGCCTGAGCATGACGAGGTCAGCGGTGCCAACGTCATCAGCACGCGCGGTGTGCTCAACCCCATGCGCCCCGGTGACAAGGTACCAGGCTCGGCGCTGGCGCTGGTCGGGGGCATCAGCAAGCATTTCGGCTGGGACAATGCCTCGGTACTGCGTCAGCTCGTGACTCTGCGTGAGGCCTGGCCCGGCTTGCGGGTGACGGATTCCCGGCGCACGCCAGCGGCGTTGCGTGAGCAGCTGCGAGAGGCTTTCGGCGATGCCTGTCAGCCGTGGGAACAATGCCCTCCGGGCTGGCTGGCAGCGCAGCTGGCCATCACGGAGGTGGTCTGGGTCAGCGAAGACAGCGTCTCGATGATCTACGAAGCACTCACTGCCGGTTGCCGCACGGGCCTGTTGGAGCTGCCGGCGAATGCGAAACCGGGACGGCTGGTGCGAGGTATCCAGACGCTGGTGGCGCAGGGGCGTGTGGTGCGCTATTCGGTTTGGCAGTCAGGTGAGGCGCTTCCTGCAGGCAACGGCTTGCGGGAGTCGGATCGGGTGGCTGGCCATTTGCTGGATAGCCACCCGACGGTTGCGGTCCGGTCCGTCACGTGACGGACCGTTGTCCGGGTCAGTGTGACGCCAGCGAGTCGCCGCGCCCCACGCCATAATATTTCAGGCCGGCCGCCTTCACCTCGGCCGGCGCATACAGGTTGCGGCCATCCACCACCACGCCGGTCGCGAGCTGACCCTTGAGCCAGCCGAAGTCCACGGTACGGAAGGCCTTCCACTCCGTGCAGATCACCAGTGCATCGGCGCCCGCGACGGCGGCATTGCGATTCGCGCACAGGTGGAGGTCGGCTCGTTCACCGTAGATGCGTCCGGTCTCGTGCATGGCCTCGGGGTCGTAGGCCTGCACCGTGCCACCTACCGCCCAGACGGCCTCCAGCAGGTCACGGCTGGGCGCCTCGCGCATGTCATCGGTGTTGGGCTTGAACGACAGGCCCCAGACCGCGATGGTCTTGCCGGCGATCTGGCCGTTCAGTGCCGCATGGAGCTTGGTGAACAGGGTTTGTTTCTGGCGTGCGTTGACATGCTCGACGGCATCCAGCAGCTCCGGCGAATAGCCGACCTGGTTGGCGATGTGCGACAGCGCCTTCACGTCCTTGGGGAAGCAGGAGCCGCCATAGCCACAGCCCGGGTAGATGAAGTGATAGCCGATGCGCGGGTCGGAGCCGATGCCTTCACGCACCTGCTCGATGTCCACGCCCAGGCGCTCGGCGATCTGCGAGAGCTCGTTCATGAAGCTGATCTTGGTAGCCAGCATGGCGTTGGCGGCGTACTTGGTCAGCTCGGCAGCGCGGATGTCCATGAACATCAGCTTGTCGTGGTTGCGGTTGTAGGGCGCGTAGCATTCGCGCATGAGCTGGCGGACCTTTTCCGAGTCGGTGCCGACCACGATGCGCGCCGCTTTGCTGAAGTCCTCGATGGCGCTGCCTTCCTTGAGGAACTCGGGGTTGGAGCAGACCGCGAAGTCCTGTTTCAGACCACGGCTCGCCAGTGCGGCGGCGATGGCGTCACGGACCTTTTCGGCGGTGCCCACGGGCACGGTCGACTTGTCGATGACCACCTTGTAGTCGGTCAGGTGGCTGCCGATGGTGTCAGCGACCTTGAGCACATACTGCAGGTCGGCGGCGCCGTCCTCGTCCGGCGGCGTACCGACCGCGATGAACTGCAGCAGGCCATGGGCCACGCCTTCAGCGGCGCTGGTGGTGAACTGCAGCGTGCCATCCTTGAAGCAGCGCTTGACGATGGCCTCGAGGCCCGGCTCGAAGATAGGGATGATGCCCTGCTTGAGACGGTCGATCTTGCCCTGGTCCACATCCACGCACATGACGTGGTGGCCGACATCGGCCAGGCAGGCGCCGGTGACCAATCCTACGTAGCCGGTGCCGAAGACGGTGATTTTCATGATGCTCTGGTCCTTGTGTCGAATCTGCTGAGTTTACGTCGTGGACAGTTCACGGCGTGTTGTCGTTCATCCTGATCAGCCGGACACCGGTCTGATCAAAGCCTTGGTAGATCAGTGCTAGCGCGTCGCGGGAGCTTTCCCGGATGGCAGTTTCCGGGATCACGAACGCGCAGCGCAGCGGAAAGTCGGCAATGCAGCTGAGGCTGCTCATGGCCGAGGAACAGAACGTGGCAATCCCGGCTGGAATCTGCTCGCTCAGCACAAAATAGAGCTCTGCGGGCATACCCAGCGGCTTCACGGGGATGTCGAGAGCACGGATGCGGTCGAGCTTGTCGGGATGATCCTCGCGATGAGGAATGTAATGCAGTGCCAGTTGCTGTGCACGGCTCCACGCCAAGGTCTGTGCCAGCAGGTCGATTTCCGTATCCCGGGTGATGATGCCGACTTCGCTGAGCTTGGAGCCAAAGAAGTACAGATCATGCTCACTTCGTCGCTGCCCTGATCCGAGTGAGCGCAGATGCTCGTAGTGGTGCCTGACCACGCGCTGGCCTGGCGCGGCGGGCACCGGCATGTCATAGACCGAGAACACGCTGATCGGAGTGTCGCGCAACCGCTCCGAACCATGCCAGCGGTTGACCAATGAGCGAACCAGATTGTTGAGCTTCTGCTTGCGCGTCACTGGCCAGTAGATGCCTTGGCTGAAGAAATGCTTTTGCACATAGGGGGTGACCATGCCATCGTCAATCAGCCAGGTCGTCTCCGGCTCACACAGCCCGCGCGCGCGGTTCATCCAGATGGAGCGGAAGTCGCCCATGAACAGATTGGCGACGTGCTGGTGCGCCAGGCGTTTCAGGCTCAGGAAGAGTGCTGCCTTGATGCGCAGGTTATGCAGCGGGCGCCCTCGCTGCGGCCGGATGATGAGTGGCTGCAGCCAGCCTGTGCGCGACACTGCCTCGAGAATCTGCGTGTTGTTGCGCGTCTTGTTCGGCGACAGCATCACGATCAGCTGTGCCGGCTCGCCCGGGAACGTCTCGCGCGCCTCGAACGCGGCAAGAACCTGCAGCGGGGACTGCACCAGAAACACGTTCATGGACCCGTCAACCTAGTGGTAGTTGACGACGGCAACGAGGCGACGGGCGCCGGGTTGCTGCGGGAAGCCGCGATGAAAGCCGGCCTGATTGGAAATGATCACGCTGCCTCGAGCTGCCAGAACAGGCAGAATCCGTGCCGGATTGAGTAAGGGAGTTTCGCGGTGCCCCCATAAATGCGGCGCGCACAGGCGGTTGATGTCACGGAAGGCGGAGGCCTCATGGGTGTCGGGAACGAAGGTGTAGGGGCCGAAATCCAGTGACAACACATCCGTGAGGTAAATGAACGCCTTAAGCCGGCTGCTGAACGAATCGACATGGAAACCACGGGTGGTGGTGATGCCTTCGTTGCAATAGAGGTTCATGCCGGTGAACCGTACACCCGGACAGGCGGCCTCGACGATAGCGTGGAGAGGGCTGGTCGAGATGGCTTCCAGCAGTGCAGCTCCACCCCCCTCCGGAATCTTGTGCCAGCCGAAGATATCCATCATGCCTTGGTCCTGGCCTTGGCGAATGGAGACAACCCCTGTGTGATGCGACTCCATCGTCTTGAAGCCTGACAGTCGCTGGACTGCCCCCTGCAGCAGATAACGCGGTGTTTCAACCGGCTCCTGCAGACGCGTTGCCAGCTCGCGCACCTCGGTCAGTAGCTGTTCTGTGGCAAACGACACGGTATCAAGCAGCGATGTCGGGAGCAGGTCATCCAGAACCACCAACCCTGTCTTCCGGAGGTGCTCCGCGAGTACCGGCACGGGTGTGGCGACTGAATGCACATGCCGGGTCAACCGTTCACGATGCCAGCCATCGCCACGGGCGCGCAGGTATTCCAGATAGGCATCGTTGATCTCGCGCAGGTCCTCGCGCGACATGGCTAGTGCGGACCGGGTATCCGCACGGCGGCTGATCGAGAGTTCGTAGGGGCCGATGTTCAGTTTCATGGGGTTTGCCCGCCATCAAAGATCTTCTTGAAGAGCGGCACCAGGAAACGGTTGCCGAATTCGCTGAGGTGATCGTCATCGAAATAGAGCGGTCTGCCATTCTTGCTGCCGAGGCATTGTCCGTCCGGACAGAGGTAGGGCCGTATGTCCAGCGATTTCACGGCGCAGGACTGGCTGGCGCGTGCGTGCAGGGCGAACACATGTGCGTTGCGTTCGTTGTAGGCATCGAGCGTCATGGTGAAATCCGTGGGGGATTGATTCCTGCGCATCTTCTGCAGCAGGCGTTCGACCTTGCGCGGGACATTGGTGCCGAGTTCGGGCACAGGATCGAGCAGGTACACGGGGCGATCGACGGCGTAGCGACAGACCGTGGACAGGAAGCGATCGTCGAACTGCTTCAGGAAGCGTGCATCCGGTTTTGATGGAATCGAGTCGAAGTAGACCAGTGGCAGGCTGGGCTGAGCTGTTTTCTCGTTGTGTCCGTATATGTATGCATTGGTTCGCTGAATGATCAGCAGCGGTACACCCTTTGGCAGGCTGGTCAGGCGTTTGTCCAGCCAGGTGTTGAACTTGTCACACTGATGCGAGGCCTTGACCTTGGGACCGAAACGCTTGGCGCCATCAACGATCGGGCAACCAGCATAGCCATAGAAGAGCAGCCCGGCCCCTGCTGGCAAGCTGCTTTCGACGGCAGTGACCATGGCGTCAGCATGGCTGTCGCCGGCCACGATAAGCCGTATCTTCTCGCCACCATAGCGGCAGCCCGGCGACTCCGTGCCTGAGGACACGAGACAGTCGTCACGACGAGGGTTGCGGTTCTTGGCCTCGGCGGCGGCCTGTCGCGCCAGCGACGGCGTGCTGCTGTGTTCGTCGATCAGGATGATGCCACGCAGGGTACCCGCCAGGATGCCGACCACAATGAGGATGGCGACCAGACGAAAGCGCGGTGTCTTGCGGGCGAGGTAGTCGCGGGAGCGGTTTTCCACCAGACGGTACGACAGCTCCCCGAGCAGGAACGCCAGGGCGATGCCCAGACAGACTGCCATCGGGTTGCCAAGCTGCTCTTCATAGGCCAGGAAGACGACGACCGGCCAGTGCCAGAGATAGATGGAGTAGGAGCGCAGCCCTGCCCACTGGATGAGACCGTTGCGCATCCACGGATCCTGGCGTGCCGCCAGCAGCACCAGGCATGTCCCTGCCACAGGCACCAGGGCGCGCCAGCCCGGCCACAGGTCGTTGGCGTCGAATGCGACCAGACCCAGCAGGATCAGAGCATAGCCCGTGATGGCGAGGCCGCGTGCGGCGGTGCCGGACAGGCGTCGCGAGAGTCCCCAGACCAGACCGCCGGCAAACATTTCCCAGGCGCGCACCGGCAGCAGGAAGAAATACTGTTCGGCATCGGTCAGTGACTTGTGCACCGAGAACGCCAGCGATGCCAGGCTCAGGAAAAGAAGGGCCACCATCACGCGTGGTGCGCTCTTCAGCAGCTTCCACAGCACCAGTGCCAGCAGCGGATAGATCAGGTAGAACTGCCATTCGGCAGACAGCGACCAGGTGTGCAGTAGCCATTTCTCGTGCGATTCGGCATTGAAATAGCCGGCCTCCTGCGAATAGGTCTGGTTGGAGTAGAACAGCAGGCTGCTCGAGGCATGATTGAGCAGCTGCAGGAAGTCACCTTCAGCCAGATAGACCCATCCGAAGCCGGCAAGGATCACGCACAGCCCGATCAGCGCGGGAATGATGCGCGTAGCACGGGCAGCATAAAAGTCCAGCAGCGAGAAGCGGTCGGCCTCCAGGCGGGTCATGATGATCTCGGTCATCAGGTAGCCCGAGATGACGAAGAAAATGTCCACGCCCTGGAAGCCGCCGCCCAGTCCGGCGACCTGGAAGTGGAACAGCACCACCGACATGACGGCAACGCAGCGCAGAGCGTTTATGTCGTAACGAAAACGATCCATCCGGAGACTCTCTTGGTGAAAAGGCAGTCAGTTATCAGGCCAGATCCTGCCAGCCGACAGGGGTGTTGCGAGCTACCGCCCGGCTTGTGCGTCGTCCGATCACGCTGGACAGGAACTTCGGTGGCAGCCCGAAGCCAGGTCTGACACTGCGCACGTGCTCGGGGCGCAGCTCCGTGCCGGCTGGCAGATCCGCGACGAAATACAGGGAGCGACGGAACTGGGCATTGCCGGTTTCGCTGGACTTCCTGCCATAGTCGACGCGACCGAGAGCCGACCAGGCGGTGCGGCTGTCCCTGCAGAGTGCAGCAAGGTCATCCGGCTCCAGGGAAAAGCTGTCATCCGGACCTCCGCCATTGCGATCCAGCGTGAAATGCTTCTCGATGATGCTGGCGCCCAGTGCGACGGACGCGATGGCCGTGCTGTTGTCCAGCGTGTGGTCGGAAAGCCCGGTGACCAGCTTGAAGCGGGCTGCCATGTCCGGGATGGTCATGAGGTTGTAGTCCTCCGCTGGCGCGGGATAGCCGCTCACGCAGTGCAGGAGCGCCAGCTCCTTGCAACCGGCGGACTGTGCGGTCTCCACCGCCTCGGCAATTTCCTCGGCATCGGCCATGCCGGTTGAAATGATCATCGGCTTGCCCGTGCGAGCCACGTAGGCGATCAATGGGAGGTCGATCGCTTCGAAAGACGCGATCTTGTAAGCCGGTGCATTCAGGTCTTCGAGCAGATCAACCGCTGTGCTGTCGAATGGCGAGCTGAAGATCGTGATGCCGGCCTTGGCGGCGGCGGCGAACAATGGCTGGTGCCAATCCCACGGCATGTAGGCTTCGCTGTAGAGCTGGTACAGCGTCTTGCCATCCCATAGGCCGCCTTTGATGCAGAAGTCCTCGCTGTCTGCTTTCAGGGTGATGGTGTCGGGCGTGTAGGTTTGCAGCTTGACGGCGTCGGCCCCGGCGCGCGCGGCCGTCTCGATCAGCTGGATGGCTGTTTCCAGTCTGCCGTTGTGGTTCGCTGACATTTCGGCGATCACGTAAGGGGGGGCATCGGCGGCTATACGGCGGCCCGCAATGTGCATGAACGGCTTGGTCATGGGTCGAGATTTCCTTTCTGGGCTTCCCACTCATGGTGCAGAAGACCGAAGCAATGTATCGGGTGATAAGTCACGCCATCGTGATGCTGATCCCGGAGAATGCCTTCCTCGCGGAAGCCGAGACGGCGATGGAATCGTATCGACCTCTCATTGTAGCCGAGGGCCTGTCCGCAGAGCTTGTGCAGTCCCAACGCTGTGAATGCCTGGTCGAGTGCCAGGCGGCCCAGTGCGCTGCCAGTCCCGCGGGGCGCGTCAGGAGCCAGATAGAAGCCCCAGTCGGCCACCCCGGCGGTGTTGATCTCGCGGAGATTGACGAATCCCCGGGGGCTGCCGTCGAGAATGAACAGATAGTGATGACGCTGCGGGTCATCACGACTGCCGAGGAACCAGCGCAGGTGTTCTTCGGCACTGATCTCGTGCTGGGTGTACATGAAGCGTCGCACATCGATGTGATTTCGCCATGCCCTGACCATGGCCAGATCCTGCTCCTCGAGAGGTCTAAGATGGGCGTCAGGCATTCAGCATCTCCTCAATGACGCGCTGCGCGCCTTGACCGTCAACCAGGGCAGCCGCATTCATGCTCATGGTCTGTCTCGCGACAGCATTCTGCAAGTGCTGCAGCAGATGTGGAAGTCGTGCCGGGATATCCGCCGGAACGCCGAGTAGCGTTGCTGCGCCGGCGGCATCCAGCGACTTTCCGATCAGCTGCTGGTTGTCCGCGATCCGTATCATCAGGCTGGGCGTGCCCAGGCAGCAGCGCTCCGATGCGGAGGTGCCCGGCGCACCGATCACGAGGTCGGTACTGGCGAGCAGTTCCGCCATGTTGGACACGCCATGAAGGACGCGGCTCCGGCAGGGCAGGCTTCTGGCCTGCGCTTCCACCTGCCCGGCCCATGGCGAGAGCTTTCCAACGATTACCGTGACACAGGTATCCGGGGCGGGATCGCTTGCCGCGAGCGCAGCCAGGACCTGGCCGGTGACGTTGTCAGCATCCGCACCGCCCAGCGTAATCAGCAATGACCGCACGGGACCGCATGCTTCGCGGTGATGCCGTAGGCTTCGCGTGCGCCATTCTGGAAACTCGGGGCGGAGCAGGGCATAGGCAGGCCCGATCAGGCATCGGCTGCGGGGCCCCAGCAGCTGTGCGTAGTCCATCTCGGTGCGGCCCACGCTCTGGTCCAGCAGCAGGTCGCAGGCATGACGCCGGTCAGCGAGGTCGTCAATCACCAGGCATCGCGCCGCATCACGAGCCAGAGCAGCCTCGTGACGATGATCGAGCCCGTAATGGTCCACTACCAGCCAGTGTGGCAGCAGTCGGGACACCAGGTTGATGGCGGCTGCTTCCCCGTCATGATGTGTGTGCAGGTCGGTGAGCACATGGGGGACATGACCTTTGGAGATCAGCATCTCCCGCATCGAGGTAACCAGCTGCGCGCAGACGAAGTGAGATTCCATGCCCTGTGTCTTGAGAGCATCCGCGAGTGCCATGCAGCGCATCACGTGGCCGGTGCCGATCTCCGCTGTCGCATCCGTCCGGAACACGACACGTTGCGTCACCATGCTGTCCAGCCACCATCGACAATGAGGTTGCTGCCGGTGACAAAGCTGGATGCTGGCGATGCCAGGAACACCAGCGGGCCGGCAATCTCGTGACCGGATCCTGTGCGCCCCAGCGGCACCTTGTGACTCAGGGCCTGCATGAATGCCGGCTGGTTCTCGCGGACGGCATCAGCGGGGAAGGGGCCCGGAGAAATCGCGTTCACGCGAATGCCTTCAGGCCCCAGCTCGCAGGCGGCATAGCGTGTCCACTGCAGCAGCGCAGCCTTGGCGGCGCCATAGAAGGGCGGGTTGGTGCCTTCCGGGGAGGCATAGATGCGAGGGTCCGGACTGACCAGGCCATACATGGAGGCAATGTTGATGATGCTGGCGTCGCCCGTGGCAGCGCGAGCTGCGCCCAGCAGTGGCAGGGTGGCCTGCACCAGCTGTTGTGCGGCAATCACGGTCAGCATGTGGCTGTTGAGAAAGTCTTCGGCGCGCGAGGTACGCACCGTGCCGCCGGCCCCGGAATAGGCGTTGTTGACGACAATATGCAACGGCTCTTTGATTTCATTGAAGAATGACTGGATACCGACAGCATCGGTGACATCAAAGACGGCAGCTTCGGCAGCGTAGCCGTACCCATGCAGTTCATTGACCAGGCGTTCTGCGCGGCATGCATCCCGGGAGTTGACAAGCACGCGTGCGCCCGCAGCCGCCAGGCCATGCGCCATGCTGCGGCCGAGGTGCCCGGTGGCTCCGGTTACCAGTGCGGTCTTGCCTGCAAGGGAGAACGGGGTATTCATGTCATCGATTCCATTGGCTGGGGTCAAGCGTGCCCTCACTCACGTGCGGACGTTCGCGCTCGAGCCGGGCTGCGGCCTCCGGTTCGAGGGCCGGTCGCGCCAGCAACCGAAGGTTGATGGCGAGCTGCTCCGGCGTCTCCATGCCGATCACCAGCGCGTCGATCCAGTCCTGTGCATTTACGTAGGCGACAGCCAGATCCGTGACATCGTTCCGCGCCAATGCCTGCGCTTGTCGTGCCAGCCAGCCCGGCAGGTCGCTGTCTGTCGGAGCATGAGCGCGCTGCCAGAGTGTTGCATCGGCGCTGACCAGCAAACCTTGGAGCAGGGTGCTGCGGGCATGGACCAGCAGCTCGCGACGTGCCTTTTCCGAGCGGATTCGTGGAATCAGATCGTGCCAGCGCCAGTCCAGCAGGTTGAATGGCAGCTGGACAAGCGTGACATCCTGCCAATCGAGCACCCTCGAAAGCTCTGCGGGCGTCTGCACCGACACGCCGATGGCACGAATGATGCCGGCGTCGCGCCACTCCCTGAGCAGGGACATCAACGCACCATCCCAGTCGTCCAGATGGCGTGCGCGATGGAGCATGAGAACGTCCAGCGTTTTGCGACCAAGCAGTCTGCATGAGCGGAACAGGCTCTGTTCCGCGAAGGCGCGCAACACCGGCGGGGCGGCATCGAGCGGGCAGTCCGTCAGCGGTGACAGCTTGGTCAGCACGGTGGTTCGTTCAGCCCAGCCCTGCTGCAGGATTCGTCCCAGCACGGTTTCGCTCTGCCCGTAGGCGCTGGCTGTGTCCAGACCGGCAACCCCATGGATGATGGCGGTTTTCACCAGTGTCTCTGCCATGATCTGTGTTGGTTGGCCGTCACGATTTGCGATGCCGTAGTGACCGCCCAGTTGCGCTGTGCCAAGCACCAGCCGGCTGGCGGGCGCTGGCAATGTCGGCTGGAAACGGGCACATGCCAGCCTGTCCATCAGCAGAGACAGCGGGGCATGTACGGGATCAGTGATACCCGAGAACACCTCGCGAATGGTCAGGTAGTCATCCAGCCCGTCCACGGTGCAACGGAGGCCGGCGCGGGGCGCCGACAGTCCGGCATCACAGAAGGTCGCACCATGCTGCCTGATCAGATAGGGGGTGACATGCTCGCGATCGTGGCATGTCACTGCCTCTCGCGCAGCATGACGCAGGTCGGAGAGCCGCATCACCTCGGCGCTCAGGCCGTAGGGTAGCTGGCTGCCTTTCCCGGTGCTGGTCACATAGCGCAGGTCATGACTGAGCAGATGCTCGCCCAGCCGGTCAAGAAAATCACCATCCGGGAACACATTGTCACCAGTCAGGCGGAAGACGAGGCTGCCGTCTGGTTGATCGGCGCATGCATTGACGACGCGCGACAAGGTGTCCTCGAGACTGCCCCTGTGCACAGGGATTCCGGCCGCTCGGACCGTCTCGGCCAACGCATCATCGGATGCCTCGTCTGATGTTGCCACGATCACGTGCAGGCCGGTGTTGGCGGCACGGCGTGCCGCAAGGACCACCAGCGGCATGTCGCCTACAGGCAGCATGACCTTGGCGGGGAGTCTCGACGAGCTGGTCCGCGCCTGAAGGACGGCGATGCGTGGTGGTTGCATCAATAGATGCCCAGCGCGTGGCGCAGTGTCCGGATGACGGTGTCCTGGTCAGCCTCCGTCAATCCCTGGTACATCGGCAGACTGATTGCTTCCTTGTAATAACGCTCTGACTCCGGGAAGTCGCCTGCCCGGAAGCCGAGACCCTGATAGTAGGGCTGCGTATGCACCGGTATGTAATGAAGGTTGACGCCGATACCGGCTGCCCGCAGCGCTTCGAATACCTCGCGATGGGTTCTGCCATCGAGTCGCGGCAGATCCAGACGGATCACGTACAGGTGCAGGCCCGAATAGCTGTCCGGATGCTGCCAGGGCGTGCTAAGAGGCAGTCCGGCAAGCAGGCTGTCATAGCGCCGTGCAAGCGCATGGCGGCGCGCGACAAAGGTGTCCAGGCGTGTCATCTGGCTGACGCCCAGCGCGGCCTGCAGCTCGGTCATGCGGTAATTCAGGCCGAGATCGATTTGCTGGTAATACCAGGGCCCGTCTGGTTCCCGGGTCATCTGTGCCGGATCACGCGTTATGCCATGGCTGCGCAGCAGCGCCATGCGCCGTGCCAGTTCGTCATCATTGGTGAGGGCCATGCCGCCTTCGGCAGTGGTGATGATCTTCACGGGATGAAAGCTGAATACCGTGATGTCGCTGTAGCGGCAATTGCCGATGAACTCGTCGCGGTAACGGCCGCCGATGGCATGCGACGCGTCCTCGATGACCTTGAAGCCGTATCGGGTGGCCAGCGCGTGGATGGCGGCCATGTCGCAGGGCTGGCCGCAGAGGTGAACCGGGACCACGATCTTGGGCAGCCGTCCCTCGCGTTCGGCCTGTTCCAACTTGCGTGCCAAGGCTTCGGGACAGAGGTTGAATGTCTTTGGATCGATGTCGACGAAGTCGACACGGGCACCGCAGTAGAGCCCGCAGTTGGCCGACGCCACGAACGTGACCGGGCTGGTCCACAGCCAGTCGCCAGGCCCCAGGTCCAGCGCCAGACAGGCGATGTGCAATGCCGAGGTGGCGCTGTTGACCGCCAGGGCATGCCTGGCTCCGACATGGCTCGCGACAGCCTGTTCGAAGCGCGGCACCATCGGTCCCTGGGTGAGAAAGTCCGAGCGCAGGACATCGACCACCGCATCGATGTCGGCCTGGGAAATGTCCTGACGTCCGTATGGGATCATGATTCAGATTTTCCCGATCTTTTCGCGATTCGTGTCGATCCAGGCTTGGAGCTGGGCGTCCGTCATCCACTCGGTATTGTTGTCGCTGGCGTAGACAAAGCCTTCCGGTACGCGCTGGCCATCCTTGATGCGTGCGGGATCGGAGCTCCAGTTGTTGATCACGGGCAGGATCTTGAAGTGCTGCGGATATTCGTAGGTGTAGTAGGCGTCCTCGGCACTGATCATCTGCTCATGCAGCTTCTCGCCGGGACGGATGCCGACGACCTCCTGGCGTGCGTCCGGGGCAACGACCCTGGCCAGATCGGTGACTTTCATTGACGGAATCTTCTTGACGTAGATCTCGCCGCCTTCCATGTCCTCGAAGGCATGCCAGACCAGCTCCACGCCCTCCTCGAGAGAGATCATGAAGCGTGTCATGCGTTCGTCGGTGATGGGCAGGACGCCGCTGTCCTTGATCGACATGAAGAACGGAATCACCGAGCCGCGCGAGCCCATGACATTGCCGTAACGCACCACGGCAAAGCGGGTGTCGTGTCCGCCGGCGTAGGAGTTGCCCGCCACGAACAGCTTGTCCGAAGCCAGCTTGGTGGCGCCGTAGAGGTTGATCGGGCTGCTCGCCTTGTCGGTGGACAGCGCGACGACGCGCTTGATGCCCTTGTCGATGCAGGCATCGATCAGGTTCATGGCGCCGTTGATGTTGGTCTTGATGCACTCGAACGGGTTGTATTCCGCCGTTGGCACGATCTTGGTCGCGGCGGCGTGCACGACATAGTCGACGCCATCCAGTGCGCGGTAAAGGCGCTCTCGATCACGTACGTCGCCTATGAAGAAGCGGACGCGAGGATCGCCCTGGAACAGCTTGGCCATTTCCCACTGCTTCATTTCATCACGGGAGAAGATGATGATCTTCTTCGGGTTGTACTTGGCCAGGGTCATGGGCACGAAGGTGTTGCCAAAGGAGCCAGTGCCACCGGTGATGAGAATTGTCTTTCCTGAAAGCATGATGTGCTGCTCTTGTTATGAGTGGGTCTGGTTTCAGACTGTGAAAAGCTTATTTCATTCGCTTGGTTCTGCCCATGCGCTCCGCCGGCATTTCCGCCGGATAGAACTCGTCGGCATGCGCCTTGAGGTAGCGATGCCTGCTGCGGCTGAAAGCTGCCTTGTGCAGCGGTGCCAGCAGCCGCAGCAGCCACGGCGCACGTGCAGGCTTGAGGCCGGGTGTCCGGGTGGATGACTGGTGCGGGTTTTCGTAACAGACATGCGGCTCCACGCCATAGAGTCGCAGGTCGAACTCCCAGAAGTGATCAACAAGCTTGTCAATGGGCTCGAAAATGCGGGCGGCATGCTCAAGCAGCTTCTTCATGCCTGCCCGGTTGATCACGTAGGCCTGGCATCCGCACCAGCCACGCTCAGGCCTTACCAGCAAATGTTCATTCATTCCCGGCAGAGGCATGACGGCTTTGCGGCGGCGGATTCTCAGGGCCATCAGACGAACCATTTCGATGTCAGAAGGCAGGCTGGACAAAGCATCCAGCGTTTCCCGGAAGGCGGGCTCGATGCTGACGTCGTCCTCGAGGATGCAGACACGTTCGAGCCCCTCGTTCCAGGCTCTGGCGATGGTCCGGTAATGCGCCAGGTAGCAGCCGACCTGGCGCGGTGTCAGCAGCTTCTGGTGCCTGAGCCAGGCTGTGCGATTATCGAAATGTTCGGCACCTTGCAGTGCGGGCATCCCCTGCCGGCCATCGACGGCCGGCACAAACTGATGCGTGATGCCCGCATCGGCGAGCTCGCGTGCCAGTGCAGCTGCCAACGGGGCTTCGGGGTTCATGCTGATGATCCAGCAGGGAATGGTGGTCATGGCGCGTTCCAGTTTTGAAGTTACGACGTGCGAATGCGCTGGAAGAACTGCCGATAGGCCTCGACGATTACCGCCTCGCTGTACTTCTCCGCGTATTCCCGCGCGGCATTTTCCGTCAGCTGCTGACGGAAGCCGGCATCGGCAAGTACCCGGCTGACAGCCTCGGCCAGCGGTGCCGGTTCGTCGATGGGGGTGATCAGGCCGGTGACGCCATCCGCGATCAGTTCTGCCGGGCCCTGCGACGCGGTGGCGACGATGGGGCAGCGACTGACCCAGGACTCCAGCACGATGGAGCCCAGTCCCTCGTGACGTGACGGACAGACAAAGACGTCGGCCGTGCGCATCAGCGCAGTGACGTCGTTGCGCCAGCCCAGGAAGCGCACGCGGGCATCCAGACCCAGTTCGTGACACAGCGCCTTCAGGCTGGCGGCCTCGGGACCGGCGCCGGCCAGCCAGAGCGTGGCATCCGGGATCTGCACCAGGGCGCGCAGCAGGATGTCGAAGCCCTTGTTCTCGTGCAGGCGGCCGGCGGCCAGCAGCAGCGGCTTGTCGACAGGCGTGTCGAAGCTGTCGCGCGGCAGCGGCGTGACCTCGCGTTCGTCGGCAAAGTTGGGGATGTGCACGACGCGGTCGGCAGGCATGCCGCCGTCAATCAGGTGCTGGCAGATGCCTTTGGTGATGCCCACCCAGTAATCGGCTTTCCGGTAATACTTGAGGTTGTAGTAGTGGCCCAGGCGATTGACCAGCACGTAGTCGCCCGGTGGCGTGGCCTGGCTGGCGCGGCCCATCCAGGTCATCACCACGTCCGGCTGCCAGCGCTTCAGGCGGCTGCGGAAGCGCCAGTTGTCGATGAGATCGACCTTGCCGCCGAAGCGGAAGCCTTCGGTTTCGACGCCGCGCTCGCGCAGGGTGTCTATGCGGTGGCCATGGTTGCGGATGAAGGCCTTTTCCGTGATGCCGGTCACGCCGTTGAGGCCGCAGGTCAGGCGTACGAAGAAGTTCTCGGCGCCGCCGTTCTCGGCGCCGGCAAGCACCTGGGCCAGGCGCAGCGGGGTGTCAGTCATGAGGGCTCCTTGCGATCAGCAGCCTGGGTGTCTGGTGCAGGCAATCCGTCATGCATGAGCAGGCCGTGCGTGCCGGGGAACTCACCACGTGCGCGCGCGGCCAGCAGTGTCTGGATGCGTTCGTGCAGGTTGTCCACCTTGCGTGCTGCGCGCTGGCGCTGCATGCCGCGACTCAGCCACTGCTCGGGAATTGCGCTGGCGCTGCCGAGGCCGTCAATCGCCACCAGGCGCAGGATGCGGCCACCAGCATCACGCTGCACCAGCAGGTTGTGCACCAGCAGGTCACGCGACGGAATGCCGAGTGCGCTCCAGCGCGCGCCGAACCGGGCGACCGCCGCTTGCAGTGCGTCATCGTAGCCTTGGTCCCAGATGGTTTGCTTGAGCGTGCGCGAGATGCGGCCATCGCCGTCACGCACCAGCTCCGAGGTCAGGCCTCGGCCCATGTCGGTGTCTTCGAAGCCGAAGCAGCGGCTGACCACCTCGAAGGCTTCTTCGCCGATGCGTTCGGCGATGTCAGTCATGACGCGCTCTTCCTCGAGGTTGTCATCGAAGCTGGACAGCGGCCTGAGATTCTTGGGAAAGCCTTTCTTGCGGCGAAGGTCTTCCAGCGTGAAGTCCGGGCGACGCACCTTGATGCAGCGATCCGTGTGCTGCGGATGCACGAAGCAGAGGCGGTTGCCGCCGCGCGCAAACGGCTTGAGATCGCTCAGGACCAGTGTCATTTCATGCGGCCATCGGCATGGATGTCGCGAGCCCAGACATAGTCATGGCTGAAGGGCAGGCCGGCCGTGGCTTCGACGATGTACTGGGCGTAGAGGCGGGTGTTCATGTGCTCATGGAAGAAGGCACGGGCACGGGCAGCCCAGGCCTGGCGTTTGGCATCGTCATGGTGGAACTCGCGGATGCGCGCCAGCAGATCGTCCTCGTCGGTGAAGTAAGCAATGCTCTCGGGCGGCATCAGCTCGTCGAAGCGCGGGCCGACATGGGTGAACTGCAGGATGCCGTTGCCGGCCAGCTGCGCCATGCGTGCCGAGGAGTACCAGTAGTGGCCTTCCTGGCGGTTCAGGTTGAGGCCCATCTTGCTGTTGCCAAGGGCGCGGTCGTAGTTGCGACCCCAGACCGGCGGTTCGCCAAAGCTGCCATAGGTCTTGAAGTTCATCTCACCGGCCAGCGCCTCGCGGAAGCGGCCGATCATCTCCAGGCGCTTGGTGAAGTTGGTGCTGTTGCTGCAGAACAGCAGGTCGATGGGCAGGTCGGTGCGTTGCGAGTTGTCGAGGCTCTCGATGGACGGGTCGACCGGGTTCGGCATGTGGTAGACGCGCGCGCCGATGCCTTCGAACATCTTCAGTTCGCGGCGACCGGTTGACACGAAGATGGCGTCGGTGACGCTGGCGCGTGACTTGATGCGTTCGACGTTGCTGGGCACGAACAGCGGGTCGTTGTTGCAGTGAGCGATCTTCACGCCCGGGCGCAGGCGGCGGATTTCCTTGAGCGTGTCGTTGCTGATGATGTCGCAGTGGCCCGCGATGACGACGTCCGGCTCCATGGCCTCGACCATCTCCAGCAGACGCTTGTTGGCCTTGTTGCGTCCCAGGTCGCGCAGACCCAGTGGTGCCTCGAAGGCGGCGACATCGCGGTCACTGAAGGCCTTCACGTAGTGATCGTTCTTGATCAGGCCGAAGGTCAGTTTCTCGGCCCAGCTGACACGGGTTTCACCGTAGCGACGCAGTTGTTGGTAAGCGATGTGCAGCACGCGCATGGTCTGGTATCCCGGATGGTGCCAGTGGCGATTGATGATTGCGGAAATGTACCACCGGCGGCCCGCTGCTCACTAGGCTGGCCGTCAGGTGGCTGGTTGAAAACACGGCGCCGGCAGGGGAGGCTGGGGTCAGCGTCTGCCGTCGCTCAGCCGGGCATAGATCACCAGCGTGTCCCCGCACATCTTCTGCAGCGAGAACGCCTCGCTGGGTGCCGGCACCGGTCGTGTCGCCAGCCACTCGCGCAGGCGCTGCACCAGGGCTGCCTGGTCATGCGGTGTCACGGCGCCGAACGGGAACAGCTGACGCAGCATCTCGCCCACGCCGCCTTCGTCCCAGCCGATCACCGGACGGCCCAGGCGCAGCGGCTCCAAGGTGCTGCGGCCGAACGCTTCGGGCGTGGTGCGCACCGACAGCGTGAGGTCGCAGCGGGTCAGCACATGGCGCATGTCGCTGCGCTGGCCGGTGAAGCTGATGTGCGCCGACAGGCCGAGTTCGGCCACGCGCTGGCGAAGTTCGATTTCATAGTCGGCCTTGGCCTCTTCGGCGCCGCCGATGATCAGGCCATGCACATCAGGGTGATCCGGCAGCAGGGCCTTGACGGCCTGCAGCAGGGTCTCGTGGCCCTTCACGCGTGACAGGCGGCCGGGGAGACCGATCACGGTCTTGCCCGCCAGCTCGGGAAAGTCCTGCTGCCAGTGCGCCAGCCAGTCGGCAGGGGGCTGCAGGCCGTAGGGGAACTCGGCGGTGTCGGCGCCCCGGTAGATCAGGCGTATGCGTGATTCGGGGCAGCGCGGGTAGTTGTCGCGTATGTAGGCCAGCACAGACTCAGAAATCGCGATCACCACCTCGCCCCGCGTCATGATGGCGCTGTAGGGGCTGACCGAATACATGCCGTGCACGGTGGTGACGAAACGGGGACGAGTGGCCGGGTCCATCTTGCGCAGCGCCAGCCAGGCGATCCAGGCCGGGATGCGCGAGCGCGCGTGCACGATGTCGGGCTGCAGCTCGCGCAGCAGGCGTCGGAACGGGCGGATCTGGAACAGGCTCTTCAGGGACTTGCGATGCACCGGCATGGCGATGTGTTCGCTGCCTTCACGCACCAGCTGCTCGACCATGGGGCCGCCATGCGAGATCACGATGGAGCGGTGCCCGGCGTCGACCAGGGCGCGGGCGATCTCCAGCGTGCCCTTTTCGACGCCGCCACTGACCAGGGCGGGCAGGGTCTGCACGACAGTGAGGCGGCGGGGTGCGGGTGCTTCGGGGCAGGCGTCATTCATGCGGCAGTCTTCCGGCGCCGTTTCTTCGGCTTTTTCTTCTTCTCGGGATACGGTGCAACGCTGCCGCGCGGCTGACTCTTGAAGCGGCGGTGAAACCACATGTACTGGCTGGGCGCACGCCGGATCAGCCTCTCCAGCATGGCGTTGATGCGGGTGGCATCGGCCTCGTCATCATCGCTGGGGTAGTCATCCAGCATCGGGGTGACGCTGAGGCGATAGCTGTCGTCGTCGGCGTTGCGCATGAAATGCAGGAACAGCACCGGCGAGTTGTTGATGCGCGCCATGCGCGAGGTCGCGGTCAGGGTCGCGGCCGGGTAGCCGAAGAAGGGCGCCATGATGCCCTGCTTGAGGCCGAAGTCCTGGTCCACCGAGGTCCACACCACCTCGCCGGCGCGCAGCGCCTTGAACAGCGACCGCATGTCGGCATGGTCGATCTGGCCGGTGAAATGACGGCGACGGCCGCGACGGATGAGCCAGTCGAACACCGGATTGTTTTGCGGCCGGTAGATGACCTGCAGCGGGATGTGGCGAGCGATGGCCAGCCCGTTGAGGTCGAGGTGGCTGTAGTGCGCACCGAGCAGAATGACGCCTCGGCCCTGCGCGATGGCGGCCTGCAGATGCTCGATGCCGTCAGCCTCGATGCGTCGGTCATAGCGCGAGGCCGGGCCGAACCAGGCGTTCAGGGTCTCGAACAGGCCGATGCCGCCCTGGCGGAAGACGTCGCGCGCCATGGCCTCGCGGGTGTCGTCGTCAAGTTCGGGGAAACACAGACGCAGGTTGATGCGGGTGTCGTTGACGCGTTGCGGCACCAGCTTCCAGCCCAGCCTGCCCAGGCCGGCACCGAGGCGGCGCTGAACGGGCCACGGCAGCCAGGCCAGCAGCACGGCCAGCAGGCAGGCCAGCCAGGTCAGCCAGTAGCGGGGATGCAGCATGGCGAGGGTGACGCCATCGTCAACGCGGACCAGTGGAGCCTTGGCCATCTCAGCACGACTCCGGCGACATCATTGATCGGGTCTTCATGGGCAAACGGGGATTGCAGGGTAGAATCGGCACTTTAGCAGTTTCTTTCTGGAGATGGACGTGCCCCGTTGGCTCTACACCGGCCTGTTGACGCTGTTGCTGCCGTTCATCTTCCTGCGTCTGTGGCTGCGTGGACGCCAGGCGCCGGCCTATCGGCTGCGCTGGCGCGAGCGACTGGGAGTGGTCCCTGCAGGCGGCTCGGTGACGCCAGAGGCCGTTGCTTCACCAGGCATGGCGTCGTCGGGCACGCTGGCGTTTGCCCGGCGTCCGCTGTGGATTCATGCGGTCTCGGTCGGCGAGACGCTGGCGGCGCAGCCGCTGGTGCAGGCCATCCGCACGACCTGGCCGGATCTGCCGCTGCTCATCACCACCATGACGCCCACCGGGTCGGAGCGCGTGCAGGCGATCTGGGGCGATGCCGTGCAGCACGTGTACGCGCCCTATGACTACCCGTTTGCCGTTCGTCGTTTTCTCGCGCACTGGCAGCCGCGCGCGCTGGTGATCATGGAAACCGAGCTCTGGCCCAACACTTTGGCGATTGCCAAGGCCCAGGGATTGCCGGTGATGCTGGCCAATGCACGTCTGTCCGAGCGCTCGGCACGTGGCTATGGCAAGGCCGGTGCGCTGGCCAGGGAGCTGATGACCAATCTGACCGTGGTCGCGGCCCAGGATGCGGCCACGGCCGAGCGCTTTGTCGCCCTTGGCGTGCCTGATGCGCGCGTGGTCGAGACCGGCAGTCTCAAGTTCGACATCGACATCCCCGACCGGGTCGGCGAAGAAGCCGCGCGCTGGCGCGTGGCCTGGTCGCTCTACGGCCGTCCGGTCTGGGTCGCGGCCAGCACGCATGCCGGCGAGGATGAGCTGGTGCTGGCGGCGCATCAGCGCCTGCGCCAGACCTGCCCGACTGCGCTGCTGATTCTGGTGCCGCGTCATCCCGAGCGCTTCGAGCGCGTGCACCAGCTGCTGCTGGCCAGCGGCGAGGCCGTGGCACGGCGCAGCGCGCATGAACCGGTGCAGGTCGGCACCAGCGTCCTGCTCGGCGACAGCATGGGCGAACTGCTGGTCTGGCTGGCGCTGGCCCGGGTGGCATTCGTTGGCGGTTCGCTGGTGGCAACCGGTGGCCACAACGTGCTGGAGCCGCTGGCACTGGGCGTGCCGGCGCTGACCGGGCCGCACTACTTCAATTTCCAGGCCATCAACGACGAGCTGCTGGCGGCCGACGCCCTCGAGGTGGTGGCGGATGCCGAGGCGCTGGCTGACGCCATGCAGCGTCTGCTGGCCGACACCGATCTGCACGCACGTCGTCGCGAGGCCGGTCTGCAGGTGCTGGATCGCAATCGGGGCGCCGTCGCGCGCCAGCTGCAGCTGCTGGCGCCCTGGTTGCAGGTCGCGTCATGAATCTGCTGCTGCTGGAGCGCGATGACTGGGTGGATGCCGACTGCGTGCGACTGGGCGGCCGGCGCCTGCAGCATCTGCGCGAGGTGCATCGGGCTTCGCCTGGCGACCGTTTGCGCGTGGGCGAGCTCGGCGGGTTGCAGGGCGAGGGCGAGCTGCTGGCGCTGGACGAGGCATCGGCACTGCTGCGTGTGCGTCTTGAGGCACCCTCGCCCGCCAAGGCGCCGATGATTCTGCTGCTGGCGCTGCCGCGTCCCAAGATGCTCAAGCGGATCTTCCAGATGGTGACCACGCTGGGCGTCGAGCAGCTGGTGCTGCTGAACAGCTACCGGGTCGAGAAGAGCTACTGGAGCACGCCCTGGCTGGCACCCGAGGCCGTTCGCGAGCAGCTGGTTCTGGGCCTGGAGCAGGCCCGCGACACCGTGCTGCCCACGCTGACGCTGGCGCCGCGCTTCAAGCCCTTTGTCGAGGACGAGCTGCCAGCGTTGATGGCGGGGCGGCAGGGCTGGCTGCCGCACCCCGGCAGCGCCATGACCTGCCCGGCAGCGGTGCCGGGGCCACAGCTGGTAGCCATCGGTCCGGAGGGAGGGTTCATTCCCTACGAAGTGGACAAGCTGCAGGCGGCCGGTCTGCAGACGGTGTCGCTGGGAGCGCGCATTCTTCGCGTGGACACGGCCGTGGCGGCGACGCTGGGCAGGGTGCTGCCGTGAGCGCTGCGAGCGGCCAGGCTGGCCGCATCTTGGTCACCGGCGGGGCCGGCTTCATCGGTTCGGCGCTGGTGCGAGAACTGTTGCGGAGCACCTCAGCCAGCGTGGTCTCCGTGGATGCGCTTACCTACGCCGGCAGTGCCGACTCGCTGGCAGATCTGCCCAGCCCGGCGCGTCATGTCCTCGAGGTGGTCGATATTCGTGATGCCCGTACGCTGGCTGAGGTGTTTCGTCGCCATCGGCCGCAGGCGGTGATGCATCTGGCGGCCGAGACGCATGTCGATCGCTCGATTGCCGGACCGTCCGCATTCGTCCATACCAATGTGCTGGGTACCTTCACCGTGCTGGAGGTGGTGCGCGACTATCTGTCGACCCTGGGGGATGATGCCCGCGCGGCATTCCGTTTTCTCCAGGTCAGCACGGACGAGGTGTATGGCGATGTCGCGCCGGAGGAGGCCCCGCGCCGCGAAGGCGATGTCTTTCATCCCGGTTCACCCTACTCGGCGAGCAAGGCAGCGGCAGATCATCTGCTGCAGGCCTGGCATCGCACCTATGGCCTGCCGGTGCTGGTGACGCGCTGCAGCAACAATGTCGGGCCGCGCCAGTATCCCGAAAAGCTGATTCCCCTGTGCATCCAGCGCGCACTCTCCGGCCAGACCTTGCCGCTGTTTGGTGACGGCCTGCAGCTGCGCGACTGGCTGCATGTCGATGATCATGCGCGTGCCTTGCGTCTGGTGCTGGAGCAGGGTGTGGCGGGGCAGGTTTACCACGTCTCCAGCGGTGAAAGCCGCAGCAATCTCGAGGTCGTCACCCTGATCTGCGCATTGCTTGACGAGCTGGCGCCGCAGCGGCGTCCGGACCATCTCGCGCACTTTGCCGAACTGATCCGGCATGTCGCCGACAGACCGGGACATGATCGCCGCTATGCCCTCGACAGCAGCCGCTTGCGCAGCGAGCTGGGCTGGCGGCCGCAGCATGACTTCGCGGATGCGATGCGGCAGACAGTGCGCTGGTACCTCGAGAACCCGGACTGGTCCGCGCGCATGCTGGCTCGCCAGACAGGATGCCCGGCATGACATCCATTGCCTGCGAGCAGGTGCAGGGTCTGGTGCGCCTGCCACTGCGACGCCATGTCGATGCGCGCGGCAGCTTCATGGAGTGCTGGCGAGAGGAGCAGTTGTCGCAGCATCTGGGCAGGGCGGTCAGGCTGGTCCAGGAGAACCAGTCCGAGTCGCTCCATGGCGTGCTGCGAGGCCTGCATTACCAGCTCGAGCAGCCGCAGGCCAAGCTTCTGCGAGTCATTGACGGACAGATCCAGGATGTCGTTGTGGATCTCCGGCGCAGCTCGCCCACCTTCGGCCAGCATGCCTCCGTGCTGCTGTCGTCGGAGCATCCGGAGCAGCTCTGGATTCCCGAGGGATGTGCGCATGGTTTTCTCGTGCTCAGCGAGCGGGCGGTGCTGAGCTATGCGGTGACCTCGGTCTATCACCCGGCGTCGGAGCAGGTGTTGCGCTGGGATGATCCGGTGCTGTCCATTCCCTGGATACGGGTGACGCCGGAGCCCTTGCTGTCTGCCAAGGATGCTGCCGGCATGCGCTGGGACGAGGCCCCGACCTTTCCATGAAGTGCCTGCTGCTGGGAGGCACAGGGCAGCTCGGGGGCTTTCTGCAGACCAGTCTTCTGCCCGTGACCACGGCGCTGGCAGCGCCCTCGTCATCACAGCTTGACCTGCGTGATCTGGATGCCGTGCGAGCCGCCGTGCGCGCGCTCAGGCCGCAGGTGCTGGTCAATGCCGCAGCCTGTACCGCCGTGGATCGCGCCGAGACCGAACCGGCGCTCGCCATGCGTCTGAATGCCGAGCTGCCCGGCCTGCTGGCGGAAGAAATGAAAAGACTGGGCGGGGCGCTGCTGCATTACTCCACCGAGCAGGTCTTCGATGGCAGCGGCCAGCGGCCCTGGCGGGAGTCCGATGTCCCCGCGCCACTGAATGCCTATGGCCGCAGCAAGCTGGCCGGCGAGGAGGCCGTGCTCTCGGTCGGAGGCCGTGTTGCCATCTGGCGGACCAGCTGGCTCTACGGCGGTCTGCGCAGCAACTTTGTCGGACGCATCCTGCAGCAGGCTATCTCGCAGGACGCGCTGCAGGTTGTTTCAGACCAGGTCGGGGCGCCGACCGAGGCTGGCTGGCTGGCGACGCTCAGTGCGGACTGGGTATCTGGCCTGGCTCGCGGCACCGCGCATCAGGGGCTGCTGCATGTCACGGCATGCGGCGAGGTCAGCTGGTTCGACCATGCCTGCCGCATTCTGGAGGAGGCACGACATCAGGGCGTTGCACTGCGCGCCGGGCCGGATCAGGTGATGCCGGTCAGCACGGCGGCACTGGCGCTGCCCGCACAACGTCCGCTCAATTGTCGGCTGGATGGCGCGCAGGCGCGTCGCATGCTGATGTGTCGGCAACCTGCCTGGGATGCCGGCCTGCCTGAAGCGGTCAGCCGGCTGGCGATGACGATGCAGCTGCCGGTTCGCCAGGCGCCGATGTCGTCCCGGACGCCTCCAGCCACCCGTTGATCCCCCTCACCAGCTCCTCGTTCACCAGGCCGGCGGCCGCGTGCAGGCGCAGCGTGTTGATGACGTAGTCATAGCGTGCATTGGCGTAGTCACGACGTGCGGCATAGAGGCCGGATTCGGCCAGCAGCAGGTCGACGATGTTGCGCGTGCCCACCGAGTAGCCGGCCTTGACGGCCTCAAGCGCGAGTTCGGCCGAGGCCTGGGCGCGCTGGCGTGCCTGCAGGCGGGCGCTGTCAGCCTTCACGGTCAGGTAGCCGGTGCGGGCACCGTTCACCACCTGGAACTCGCGGGCACGGGCCTGCTGACGCACGGCCTCGGCGTTGAGGCCGGCCTGCCGGACGCTGGCCAGGGTCTTGCCGCTGGCGAACAGCTCCCAGCTGGCTTCGATGCCGACCACGTCGGTGGTGCCTGAGTTGAAGTTCACCGAAGGATTGCTGGTGCTGCCGTTGTCGCGGCTGCTGTAACTGGTGAAGACATCAACCTGGGGCAGAAAGCCGCCTTGCTGGGCCTTGCGTGCGGCGTCGGCGGCACGGGCGGATTCACGCAGTGACAGCAGGCCCGGATTCTTCTCGCGTGCCAGTCCGGCCCAGGCATCCGCCGAGTCCGGTACCGGAGCGGTCATGGGCAACTGCTCGCGCAGGCGAGCAAGCCCGTCTACCGTGCTGCCCAGCGCGGCATGCAGGGTCTCGCGGGCGCTGCCGAGGGCGATTTCGCTGCTCAGGCGCAGGGCCGTGGCGGCATCGCGCTGGGCTTCGGCTTCAAGCACGTCGGTACGGGCGATCAGGCCGACCTGGAAGCGCGCTTCCGCCTGTTCGCGCTGGCGGTTGAAGGCGGCCTCCTGGGCCTTGGCCAGGGTCAGGTTGTCTTCCGCACGCAGCACATTGAAATAGGCTTCGGCAATGCCGAGGTAGACGCTCTGGCGCTGTTCATCGGTCTGCAGTTCGGCTTGCGAGCGCTGGGCCTTGGCGGCCTGGTGGCGGTGCCAGGCGTCCCAGCGGAAAAGCGGCTGGCTGAGCTTGGCCGACCACTGCGTGCTGTCGTATTTGGCCTCGCCGAAACTGTCCTGCTGCAGGGTGTTGCGGGTCTGGCTGCCAGTGGCGACCAGACGCGGCAGCAGGTCGGCACGGGAGATGCTGGTGCCTTCGGCGGCGGCGGCGCGCGAGGCGCGCACGGCAGCCAGGTTGGGATCGTTGCGCTCGGCCAGCTGCAGTGCCTCGAGCAGGTCGATGGCTCGTGCCGGGGCGGGCAAGCCCAGGCCCATGCCGAGGGCGAGAAGGGTGGCAGGCAGCAGACGCAGGCGCATGGCGACATCCAACAACGGTTGAGTTGCGCCGAGCCTAAGCTGCGCGCTGCGGTCAGGCAAGTGCGCGCCGGTCTGGCGACGAATGCTGAGCAGCGACCTTGCGCGAGTTGTTCACCCTGCAGGGCCGCTATATAGTGGCAGATTACTCAAAAGCCACTCGTCGTGGCCCACGCCGATCGCAGGACTACCCGCATGAACTCGCCTGAAACCGCCTTCCTGAGCCAGAACGCCCGGGTCGATGACGCAGCCATCGCGCCGCTGCCCAGCTCGCGCAAGATCTACGTCGAAGGCTCGCGACCGGACCTTCGCGTGCCCATGCGCGAGATCGCGCTGGCCGACACCCCGACCAGCTTCGGTGGCGAAAAGAATCCGCCGGTGATCGTCTATGACACCTCCGGTCCCTACACCGATCCGGCCGTGCGCATTGACGTGCGTAAGGGCCTGCCGGCGGTGCGCGAGGGCTGGGTGCTGGAGCGTGGCGATGTCGAGCGCCTGGATGGCCTGAGCTCGGCCTTCGGCCGCCAGCGCGAGCGCGACATTGCCACCGCTGATTTGCGCTTCGGTCTGCAGCGCCAGCCGTTGCGCGCCCGTGCCGGCGCCAACGTCACCCAGATGCACTACGCCAGGCGCGGCATCATCACGCCCGAGATGGAGTACGTGGCCATCCGCGAGAACCTGCGTCGCGAGGCCCAGCTCGAGGCGCTGGCCGGACAGGACCTGATGCGCCACCAGCACCCGGGCATGAGCTTCGGTGCCAGCATTCCCAAGGCCATCACCCCCGAGTTCGTGCGTGACGAGATCGCCCGCGGCCGCGCCATCATCCCGGCCAACATCAATCACACTGAGCTCGAGCCGATGATCATCGGCCGCAACTTCCTGGTGAAGATCAACGCCAACATCGGCAACTCGGCACTGGGCTCCTCGATCGAGGAGGAGGTCGAGAAGATGACCTGGGCCATTCGCTGGGGCGGCGACACGGTCATGGACCTGTCCACCGGCAAGCACATCCACGAGACCCGCGAGTGGATCATCCGCAACTCGCCGGTGCCGATCGGCACGGTGCCCATCTACCAGGCGCTGGAGAAGGTGGGTGGTGTTGCCGAGGACCTGACCTGGGAGCTGTTCCGTGACACCCTGATCGAGCAGGCCGAGCAGGGCGTGGACTATTTCACCATCCACGCCGGCGTGCTGCTGCGCCATGTGCCGCTGACCGCGAAGCGCATGACCGGCATCGTGTCACGCGGCGGCTCGATCATGGCCAAGTGGTGCCTGGCGCATCACAAGGAAAACTTCCTCTACACGCACTTCGAAGACATCTGCGACATCATGAAGGCCTACGATGTGTCGTTCTCGCTGGGCGACGGCCTGCGCCCCGGTTCCATCGCCGATGCCAACGATGCCGCCCAGTTCGGTGAACTGGAAGCCTTGGGCGAGCTGACCAAGATCGCCTGGAAGCACGACGTGCAGACCATGATCGAGGGGCCAGGCCACGTGCCCATGCACCTGATCAAGGAAAACATGGAGAAGCAGCTCGAATGCTGCGACGAGGCGCCGTTCTACACCCTCGGCCCGCTGACCACCGACATCGCGCCGGGCTACGACCACATCACCTCGGGCATCGGTGCCGCCATGATCGGCTGGTACGGCTGCGCCATGCTCTGTTACGTCACGCCCAAGGAGCACCTGGGCCTGCCCGACAAGAAGGACGTCAAGGACGGCATCATCACCTACAAGATCGCCGCCCATGCCGCCGACCTCGCCAAGGGCCATCCGGGCGCGCAGATCCGCGACAACGCGCTGTCCAAGGCGCGCTTCGAGTTCCGCTGGGATGACCAGTTCAACCTGGCGCTGGACCCGGACACCGCACGCAGCTTCCACGACGAGACTCTGCCCAAGGAGGCGCACAAGGTGGCGCACTTCTGTTCCATGTGCGGCCCCAAGTTCTGCTCCATGAAGATTACCCAGGACGTGCGTGATTATGCGGCGGGCTTGGAGGCGGCAGCTGGCGCGGTCCCGGCGTCGGCGATTGCAACGGATGCGCTGGCCGCCGAGGCGGCGGCGGGCATGGCGGAAATGTCGGCGGAGTTCCGCAAGCAGGGCGCCGAGATCTACAAGGTGGTGTGAGCGTGAGCGCCTCCCGGATGCCTGCCGAATTTACCGCCGCCGACGTCGAGATCCTGTGTCGCGACACCCTGTTCCAGGGTTTCTACCGCATGGACAAGCTCTGGCTGCGCCACCGTCGCTTTGATGGCGGACCGGCGCAGGAGATCGCCCGCGAGCTGTTCGTGCGGCCATCGGCCTCCGGCGTCATTCTCTACGATGCGCCGGCTGACCGGGTGTTGCTGATCGAGCAGTTCCGTGCCGGGGCGCTGGCATCCCCGCATCCCTGGCAGATCGAGGTCATCGCTGGTCTCATCGGCCCGGGCGAGACACCGGCCGGTGTCGCCGTGCGCGAGACCGAGGAGGAGGCTGGCGTGGTCATCGCCGAGGCCGATCTCGAGCTGGTCGCCAGCTTCCTGACCAGCGCCGGCGGCTCAGACGAGCGCTTCACGCTGTATGCCGCGCCGGCCGATCTGTCACTGGCCGGCGGGCTGCATGGTCTGCCCGGCGAGGGCGAGGACATCCGTGCCGCGACCTGGGCGCTGGATGACGCGCTGGCGCTGGTGGCGAGCGGACGCATCGACAACGCGGTGTGCATCCTGGCCCTGCAGTGGCTGACGCTGAACCGCGATCGCCTGCGTAGGCAGTGGGCGCAATGAGCGTCGCGCGCACCCGCTACACGGTCGATCTGGCCGGCATGCATGCGCTCTACGAGTTCAACTACGCGCGCCTGCAGAAGCTGCTGCGTGGCGCCGGCCTGGGCGATCGTCTGGGGCCGGTGGCGCCGCTGGAGTTTGCCTGGGGCGAGCCGCGCGTTCTGGCGTTGCCCGGTGACGCCCTGTCCGATGACGATGCGATCCTCGTGCAGCCGGTGCTGCAGCTGCAGCGCGTCGAGCGCACCCGCTACACGGAAACCTGGCGACTGGCGCAGATGACGCCGCTGCTGCCCTGGTGTCCGGAGCTGGACATGGAGGTGCGTCTGTTCCATGACGCACGCATGGCCGACGTGCTGCGTTTCCAGACGGCGCGACGCATTCCGGCCATCGTCCCGGTCACTCACCCGGCCGGCTGGCGCGTCAACGAGAAGCAGCTGGTCAATCATTTTCTCGGCGACTGCCTGCAGCTCTGCCTGCAGCAGGGGCTGCCCCGTGATCCGCTGCTGCATCCCGATTACACCGACTGGGATCGTCGTGACGCCGTCACGCGCGATCCTGCCGAAGACCTCGAAACGGAAGGACTGGAATGAGCGGTTACAACGCCTCGGCGATTGAAGTTCTCGAAGGCCTGGACCCGGTGCGCAAGCGCCCGGGCATGTACACGGACACCACGCGTCCCAACCACCTGGTGCAGGAAATTCTCGACAACTCCGTCGACGAGGCCCTGGGTGGTTTCGCTGACGAGGTGCGGGTGGTGCTGCTTGCCGACGGCAGTGTCGAGGTCAGTGACAACGGCCGCGGCATGCCGGTGGACATCCATCCTGAGCACAAGGTCTCCGGCATCGAGCTCATCCTCACGCGCCTGCATGCCGGCGGCAAGTTCTCGGGCAAGAACTACAAGTATTCCGGCGGTCTGCACGGGGTCGGTGCTTCTGTGGTGAATGCGCTGTCGACCTCGCTGGAGGTCACCGTCAAGCGGGGCGGACAGCTCTGGCAGATGACGTTTGCCAATGGCCACAAGGCGCGCGAGCTGGCGGTGGTGGGCGAGTGCGGCAAGCGCGCTACCGGCACCACGGTGCGCTTCAAGCCTGACCCCACGTACTTTGACTCGCCCCGGGTCTCGATCAGCAAGCTCAAGCACGTGCTGCGCGCCAAGGCCGTGCTGTGCCCGGGCCTGCACCTGCATTTCCATGACGAGGCCAGTGGCGAGAAGGTCGAGTGGCATTACCAGGACGGCCTCAAGGACTATCTGCTGGAGGCCACGCAAGACTGGCCGCGTCTGCCCGAGCAGCCCTTTCTGGGGCAGTTCGAGAGCAAGCACGAGGCCGTGGACTGGGCCGTGCTGTGGCTGCCGGAAGGCGGTGACCTGACCCAGGAAAGCTACGTCAACCTCATCCCTACCGTGCAGGGCGGTACCCATGTCAACGGTCTGCGCTCGGGCCTGCTGGAGGCACTGCGCGAGTTCTGCGAATTCCGCAACCTGCTGCCGCGCGGCATCAAGCTGGCCCCCGAGGATCTCTGGGAGCGCTGCGCCTTCGTGCTGTCACTGAAGATGCAGGACCCGCAGTTCGCCGGCCAGACCAAGGAGCGCCTGTCGTCGCGCGAGTCCGCGGCGTTCGTGTCCGGTGTGGTCAAGGATGCCTTCTCGCTGTACCTGAACCAGCATGTCGACATCGCCGAGCAGCTGGCGCAGCTGGTGATCAGCTCGGCGCAGCGGCGCCTGCGCCAGAGCAAGCAGGTCGCGCGCAAGAAGATCGCCGCCGGTCCGGCCCTGCCGGGCAAGCTCGCTGATTGCTCAGGCAGCGACATCGCCCGCAGCGAGCTGTTCCTGGTCGAGGGCGACTCCGCCGGTGGCTCCGCCAAGCAGGCACGCGACCGCGAGTTCCAGGCGGTGATGCCGCTGCGTGGCAAGATCCTCAACACCTGGGAGGTCGACAGCGACCAGATCCTGGCCTCGCAGGAAGTGCACGACATCGCGGTCGCGCTGGGCGTGGATCCGGGCTCGGAGGATCTCTCCGGTCTGCGCTACGGCAAGGTCTGCATCCTCGCCGACGCCGACTCCGACGGTCTGCACATCGCCACCCTGCTGTGCGCGTTGTTCGTGCGGCACTTCCCGGCGCTGGTGCGTGGCGGCCACGTCTGCGTGGCCATGCCGCCGTTGTTCCGCATCGACATGGGCAAGCAGGTGTTCTATGCCCTCGACGACGCCGAGAAGCAGGGCATCCTCGACCGCCTCGAGGCCGAGCACAAGCGTGGCAAGCCGCAGGTCACGCGCTTCAAGGGCCTCGGCGAAATGAACCCGCTGCAGCTGCGCGAAACGACGATGGCTGTCGATACGCGTCGTCTCATCCAGCTCGTGCTGGACGAGGACGAGCTGACTCGCGAGACCATGGACATGCTGCTGGCGAAGAAGCGCGCTGGCGATCGCAAGACCTGGCTGGAGACCAAGGGCAACCTGGCCGACGTGGCGGTCTGAGCGGATTGTCCGAGAATGTGAGTGGTGCCAGTCAGGCGGCTGGCACCCTGCGCGAGGAGCCGATCAGACCGCGTGCGGTTCGGCGGGCGCCACGTGCACGCTGGCGAGCTGGCGTTGCACGCGCAGCCGCAGCTTGGTGACCTTCTTGCGGTTGCTGTAGCGGTTGTAGCGCTGCGACAGGCTTCGCACTGACGGCCGCAAACGTCCGCCGACGCCATCGATGATGACCAGGTGCTGATTGACCTCGTCCCAGACCACGTTGTGAGCGGCGAGATCGCGAATGATCAGCGGGGTCTCGTCCAGCCACTGGCACAACGCCTCGAAGGCCTCGGCCTCAGCGGAGCCGAACTGCCCCTTGCCGATGACATCCGACAGCGTGTCGGCCAGCCCGCCGCCACGCTTGAGCACTGCTTGTGTGACCAGGCCAAGACCCAGGTCGGTGTCGACCAGGCCGGTGATGTTCTGCAGATGATGCAGCTGGCCGACGCCTTGCGCGCGTGCGGCGATGTGCTCGGTAAGTTCGCGCAGATAGGACCAGTAATGTGCCATGCGCTGGAAGCGCATCATCAGCGGCCATTGCTTGTTCATGTGCTGGATGTAGCGGCTGTTGATCAGCTTGATCAGCTGGCCAGGCTGCTCCGGATGCCAGAACACCAGCTTTTCGCCGCCAGACTTGATGGGGGTGACCCCGCTCAGGATGATCGTCATGGTGGTGGGCCTGCGTACTGCCTGATAAATGTGAACAGATTGTAATGTTCGTGGCAGTCTGCTGCAAATTTGACCGATGTCGCTTTGGTGTTGCCTCATGGCTGGCTGATGCAATGATGCGTTCCCGGTCCTTGTCAGTCAGCACTCGCCCTGCGCGACGGCTTGCTCTACGCTATGGCCCAGCCTTTTCATGCGTTTTCCACAGGCGCCTTTCATGACCGATACGCCCATGTCACCCCAGGACGGCACCGAGCTCGTACCGCTGCGCAGCTACACCGAGCAGGCCTACCTGAACTACTCGATGTATGTGATCAAGGACCGTGCCCTGCCGCACATCGGCGACGGCCTCAAGCCGGTGCAGCGCCGCATTGTCTACGCCATGAGCGAGTTGGCGTTGCGCAGCACGGCAAAGCACAAGAAGTCGGCGCGCACCGTCGGTGACGTACTCGGCAAATACCATCCACATGGCGACTCGGCGTGTTACGAAGCCATGGTGCTGATGGCGCAGCCGTTCAGCTACCGCTACCCGCTGGTGGACGGCCAGGGCAACTGGGGCTCGCCGGACGATCCCAAGTCCTTCGCCGCCATGCGCTACACCGAGGCGCGTCTGTCACCCTATGCCGATACCCTGCTGGCCGAACTGGAGCAGGGCACGGTCGACTGGCAGCCCAATTTCGACGGCACGATGGAAGAGCCCTGCGTGCTGCCGGCGCGTCTGCCCAACCTGCTGCTCAACGGCACCACCGGCATCGCCGTGGGCATGGCCACCGACATCCCGGCGCACAATCTGCGCGAGATCGCGAAAGCCACGATTGCCCTGCTGCAGGACCCTGGCCTGTCACTGGACGCGCTCTGCGAGTTCGTGCCCGGGCCCGACCTCGCCACCGCCGCCGAGATCATCACGCCGCGACACGAGCTGGTGCAGATGTACGCCACCGGCAAGGGCGGCTTCCGCATGCGTGCGGTCTATGAGGTCGAGGATGGCGACATCGTCGTCACCGCGCTGCCGCACCAGGTCTCGGGCGCCAAGGTGCTGACCCAGATCGCCGACCAGATGCAGGCCAAGAAGCTGCCCTGGGTCGCCGACCTGCGCGACGAGTCCGACCACGAGAACCCGACTCGCCTGGTCATCGTGCCGCGCTCGAACCGGGTCGATGTCGAGCAGCTGATGGGTCATCTGTTCGCGACCACGGACCTCGAGTCCAGCTACCGCGTCAACATGAACGTGCTCGGGCTGGATGGCCGTCCGCGTGTCATGGGGCTGCGCGAGATGCTCGGTGAATGGCTGGAGTTCCGCACCCTGACCGTGCGCCGTCGTCTGCAGCACCGCCTCGACAAGGTCAATGCGCGCCTGCACATCCTTGACGGTCTGCTGATCGCCTTCCTCAACATCGACGAGGTCATTCGCATCATCCGCTACGAGGAGGAGCCCAAGGCCGAGCTGATGCTGCGTTTCGGGCTGTCCGACCTGCAGGCCGAGGCCATTCTCGAGCTCAAGCTGCGCCATCTCGCCAAGCTCGAGGAAATGCGCATCCGCGGCGAGCAAGACGAGCTGGCCAAGGAGCGCGATCAGCTGGAAAAGACGCTTGGCTCCAACCCGCTGCTGAAGAAGCTGCTGGTGCGCGAGATCGAGGCCGATGCTGCCAAATATGGCGATGAGCGTCGCTCGCCGCTGGTGGAGCGACGCGAGGCCGCTGCGCTCAGCGAGTCCGACCTGACCCCGGCCGAGCCGGTCACCGTGGTGCTCTCCGAGAAGGGCTGGGTGCGTGCCGCCAAGGGCCACGACATCGATGCCGCCGGCCTCAGCTACAAGGCGGGGGATGCCTACTTGGCCAAGGCCGAGGGTCGCAGCAACCAGCTTGCGCATTTCCTCGACAGCAGCGGCCGCAGCTACTCCCTGTCGGCCAGCACGCTGCCATCGGCACGCGGGCAGGGCGAGCCGCTGACCGGCAAGCTGAGCCCGCCGCCCGGCAGCCAGTTCCTCGCCGTGGTCATGGGGGATACCGCGCAGGCGCTGCTGCTCACCACCACGGCCGGCTATGGCTTCATTGCCAGCCTCGGAGATCTCGAGGCCGGCAATCGCAACGGCAAGGCCGTGCTCACCGTGCCCGAGGGCGCGCAGGTACTGCCGCCGTTGAAACTGACGGATGTCGCCACGCTGAGTCTCGCTGTGCTGAGCTCGGCAGGGCGTTTGCTGGTATTCGCCGCCGCCGATCTGCCGCGCCTGAGCAAGGGCAAGGGCAACAAGCTGATGAATCTGGATGCCGGTGAGGGCGAGCGCATCGTGCGTGTGCTGGCGCTGGCGGCGGGTGACAAGCTCACCGTGCATGCTGGTGCCCGCCACATGACGCTGACCGACAAGGATCTTGAGTTCTATCGTGGCGAACGTGCCCGCCGCGGCCAGAAGTTGCCGCGCGGTTTCCAGAAGGTGGATGATCTCAGCGTCGGCTGACGCTGCGGCCTGCGAGATGGATCGCCCCAACCCATTGCAAGGAGTCGCTGTGCGCGAAATTCTCCTGGTCTCCATCGCGGGACCCGACCGGCCCGGCATCAGCGCCGTGCTGACGGCGGCGCTGGCCGCCCACGACGTCAACATTCTCGACGTCAGCCAGGCGGTCATCCATGACCAGCTCACCCTCGGACTGGTGATCGAGACCGGTGGTGAAGACGATTCCGCGCGCCTGATGCGCGCCGTGTTGTTCGAGGCCCATGCCCTGGGCCTGCATGCCCGTTTCACGCCGATCAGCGGTGACAGCTACCATCACTGGGTGTCCGGGCAGGGCAAGTCGCGGCACATCGTGACCCTGCTGGCGCGCAAGATCACCGCCGAGCACCTGGCCGAGCTGACCCGCCTGATTGCTGATCAGGGGCTCAACATCGACGGCCTGCAGCGCCTGTCCGGGCGTGTTGCGCTCGAGGGCGAGACGGCGAGTCCGGCGCAGGCCAAGGCCTGCGTCGAGTTCTCCGTGCGCGGCGAGCCGCGCGACCGCGATGCCATGCGTGCCGAGTTTCTGCGTCTGGCTGGCGAGCTGGGTGTCGATATCGCCTTCCAGAAGGACAACGCCTTCCGTCGCAACCGTCGTCTGGTCTGTTTCGACATGGACTCCACGCTGATCGAGCACGAGGTCATCGACGAGCTGGCCAAGGCAGCGGGTGTCGGCGAACAGGTCGCCGAGATCACCGAGCGCGCCATGCAGGGCGAGCTCGACTTCATCCAGAGCTTCGAGGCGCGTGTCGCATTGCTCAAGGGGCTGGATGCGTCGGTGCTGGAAGGCATCGCGCAGTCGCTCAAGCTCACTGAGGGTGCCGAGCACCTCATGCGCACGTTGAAGGCGCTGGGCTACAAGACCGCCATCCTGTCCGGGGGGTTCACCTATTTCGGCGAGCATCTGCAGAAGAAGCTGGGGATCGATTACGTGCATGCCAATGCGCTGGAGATCGAGGACGGCAAGGTCACCGGCCGCGTCGTCGGCCGGGTCGTGGATGGCAAACGCAAGGCCGAGCTGTTGCGCGAGATCGCTGCCAGCGAGGGGGTCAATCTGGAGCAGGTGATTGCTGTCGGTGATGGTGCCAACGACTTGCCGATGCTGTCGATCGCCGGCCTCGGCATTGCCTTCCGTGCCAAGCCGCTGGTGCGTGCCAGCGCAAGGCAGGCGATCAGCACGCTGGGGCTGGACGGCATTCTCTACCTGCTGGGTGTGCGAGACCGTGACATCGAGCTGGGCTGAGCACGCCATGCCGTGAATCCCTCATCGCCACCATGCTGTCCGTCGGGCAGCTTGTCAGTGCATGTAAAAAAACTTTTCGACTCATGGTTTTTTGTTGCGTTTCGTTAAGTCTCGTTAAGTTTCGCCACGGGTGCTCTTCTATTGTCGGGTGAGTGCGGGTCCATGCGGGTCCGATCAGGCTGACAAGAATCAAAGGAAGTGACACATGGCAACCATCAAGACAAGCGGTCTGTTCAACAGCTATTTCAACGGCGGCTGGAATTACGATTCGGGCCGTGACCTCAATGACTTCATCTTCGGCAACTGCGGTTTTGGTGCCATCAGTGTTGCCAAGCAGGCATTTTCCGTCATTGATGACGTCCTGGGCAGTGTCGGCAATCTCGAGAACATCCTGGCATCGCTGGAGATATCCGAGAACGGGCTGTCGGCTGTCGGCTTCGACAATTACTATCAGCTGAGCGTCGTGGGTCGCAACCTGGGTGCCTTCCAGGAAGGTGGTCGCGGTGCTGCCACCCTCACCCAGCTCACCGCCAGCCTTTTCGGCGCCTCCCTGACCCTCACCGGCAGCCTGACTGTCAATGCCCAGGGGCTGGCTACCGGCACCATCCGTTCGGCGGTTTTCGACAATGGCGATGATGGCAAAGTGGAGTTGACCGGCAGCATCGGCATCCGCAATGACGTGGTCACCTCGGCCACATTCACCAAGGCGGTGCTTTCCGACAATGATGAATCCGCCACCGTGACCGGCCGTTTCAGCATCGGCGAAGACGGCCCGACCGGCGCCATCTCCACGTTCAGTTTTTCCGTCGACGGCGTCAGCCAGCTCAATGTGAGCGGTCTGCGTGGTCTGCTGATCGAAGATGTTCTGGATGATGGTCGCTTCAATTTCGAGCAGATCCTGTCCGGCAATGACACCATTTCGGTGGTCTACGGCGATCTCGTCAAGGAAACCGTCTCGATCAAGCGCGGTGGTCTGTGGTTCCTCGGCGAAGGCAGCATGGATGCCGTCATCGAGGGATATGCCGGGAATGACCGCTTGATTGGCGGCGATCGCGACGACCTCCTGATCGGTGGCATCGGTGCGGATCGCATGAGCGGTGGCAAGGGTGACGACATCTACGAGGTCGACAATGTCCGCGATTCCGTCATCGAGTCACGGGGTCAGGACAGCGGCTTCGACACCGTGCTGGTGCAGGCAAGCGAAACCTTCACCAAGTACCAGATGACCGCCAATGTCGAAGTGGCGATGGTTGATGTTAACTTGCATGAACACATTGGCCTGCCAATCGACATCCCGTTCGGTACGCTTGGTCTGGAATTCCCGTCCAGCATCAACGTCACCATCACTGGCAACAGCGGCAACAACATCATTGTCGGCGGCTTCGGCAGCGACACCCTGAACGGCGGTGCCGGTGACGACCTGCTGATCGGCGACTCTCCGGAAATTTACTTCCCGTTCCAGGCTTTCGGCGGCAATGACACGCTCATCGGTGGTGCCGGCAACGACGTGCTCATCGGTCTCGGCGGCATCAACACACTCACCGGCGGTCTTGGCGCAGACTTGTTCGTCTCCCAGGCAGGACGTGTCGGCGTGCCTGGTGTCGGCACCGACACCATCACCGACTTCAAGGTCGGCGTTGACAAGCTGGTCATCAACACCGAGACACTGCGTTTCAGCAACGAGTTCGACGTGTCCTACGACAACCTGTCGATTGTTGGCCAGGTGCCGCTCAGCACCATGGCGCTCCCGTTCGGCGAGACGCTGTTCGGTCAGCAGCTCAGCGCCCTGGACTTCAAGGTCGTGCAGAACTTCGATGCCGATGCCGCGTTCAGCAACTCGGCCATATACTTCGATTCGGCAGATGGCGAAGTCTACTTCGTCGAGGCCTATACCTATGACGCCGACCCAACTGAAGGTGTCGATCTGGTCGAGGATGCCAATGTCTACCTGGTGGCGACGCTTAACGGCGTGACCAATCTGCGTGTCTCGGACATTGTCCTGATCGAGAACAGCCTGGTTGGGGGCTTTGAAAGCTGATGCCTATGCGGCAATGATGGCAATCGGGGCTGCGCCATGCGCGGCCCCTTTTGTTTCCGTTGTGGCATAGTGCGTGTTTTCCCGGCGCCTGCCGGGATTCATCGGCTGTCTGCAGCCAGCAACCCCGTTCGTCGAGTGCATCATGAAACCTGCTGCGCCCCAGAATGAAATCCGTCAGGCCCTGGCCGGGCACAAGCGCGTGTTCTACGCGGTTGGCCTGTTCTCCGCCGTCATCAACCTGCTCTATCTCGCGCCCAGCCTGTACATGCTCCAGGTCTATGACCGGGTGCTCGCCAGTCGCAGCGAAACCACGCTGCTGGTGCTGTCATTGCTGGTGGTAGGCGTTTATCTGCTGATGGGCCTGATCGACATGGTGCGCAGCCAGGTGCTCGTGCGTGTCGGCAACCAGCTCGATCTCGCGCTGGCGCCCCGGGTGTTCAATGCGGCCTTCGAGCGCAACCTGAGATTTCGTGCCGGCGCGGCTGGCGCCGCGATGTCGGACATGACTCATGTGCGGCAGTTCATCACCGGCACCGGCGTGTTCGCGTTCTTCGACGCACCCTGGGTGCCCATCTACATCGCGGTGGTCTGGGTGCTGCATCCGGCGCTGGGCATGCTGACCCTGCTTGGCGTGGTTCTGCTCGCCTTGCTTGCCTGGGTCAATGAAGTGATTACCCGGCAGCCGCTGGAGCGAGCCAACAAGGCGGCCCAGCGGGGCGTGGCCTTCGCCACCAGCAGCCTGCGCAACGCCGAGGTCATCGAGGCGATGGGCATGCTCCCGGCGCTGCGTCAGCGCTGGCAGGCCGTTCAGGCTCACCTGTTGGCCGACCAGTCGCACGCATCCGACCGGGCTGGCCTGGTGGGTGCGCTGTCAAAGACCCTGCGTCTCATCCTGCAGTCTGCGGCGCTTGGCGTCGGCGCCCTGCTGGTGCTGGAAAACGAGCTCAGCCCGGGTGCCATGATTGCCGGCAGCATTCTGCTCGGACGTGCTACCACGCCCATGGACCAGCTGATCGGCGCCTGGAAGCCGTTTGTCGCGGCGCGTCAGGCTTACGGTCGCCTCGCTGAGCTGCTGCAGCAGTTCCCGGTTCGCGAGCAGCAGATGAGTCTGCCGCGTCCGGCCGGCAACCTGTCGGTCGAGGGGGTCATGGCTGCGCCCCCTGGTGCCAATGTCCCCGTGCTGCGCAACGTGTCGCTGAGCCTGCCTGCAGGACAGGTGCTTGTGGTTGTCGGCCCGTCAGCCAGCGGCAAGTCGACGCTGGCCCGGCTGTTGGTGGGTGTCTGGGGGGCAGCACAGGGCAAGGTCCGTCTGGATGGCGCTGATCTGTTTGCCTGGTCCAAGGAAGAGCTGGGCCCGCATATCGGCTATCTGCCCCAGGACGTCGAGCTGTTTGCCGGCACGATTGCCGAGAACATTGCCCGCTTCGGTGACATCGACAGCGAGCGCGTCATCGAGGCTGCCCGCAAGGCCGGGCTGCACGACATGATCCTCCGCTTTCCCAAGGGCTATGACTCGCCGATCGGCGAGGGCGGCTCCGTGCTCTCCGGCGGACAACGCCAGCGCATCGGTCTGGCACGCGCCCTGTACGGGAGTCCGGCCCTGGTGGTGCTGGACGAACCCAATGCCAGCCTGGATGACATCGGCGAGCGTGCGCTCGTGCACGCCATCCAGCAGCTCAAGCGAGAGGGGGTCTCGGTGGTGTTGATCACGCATCGCACCAACATCATCGCGGTGGCGGACCAGATGCTGGTGCTCAAGGACGGCCAGGTTGCCCTGTCCGGGCCGACTCAGCAGGTGCTGGATGCCCTGTCCGGACAGTCCCGTCCCAAGCTCCCGGAGGAGGCATCGATATGAGTCAGGTTCGTGACATGACGTCAGCGACTCCAGTCATTCCGGTCGATGCCGGTCGCGCCATACGCCGCGGTCTGTTGTTGCTGGTGCTGGGGTTTGGCTCGTTCGTGCTCTGGGCAATGCTGGCACCCCTGGATGAAGGCGTGCCTCTGTCCGGGCAGATCGTGGTCGATGGCAAGCGCAAGCCGGTACAGCACCTCAGTGGCGGCATCGTGTCAGGCGTGCATGTCCGTGACGGCGATCTGGTGCGGGCTGGTGATGTGCTGCTGACGCTGGACATCGTCGTGCAGTCCGGCCAACGCGCCATGGTGTCCTCGCAGCGGGAGGGGTTGCAGGCAGCCATCCAGGGTCTGCAGGCGCGTATTCCGCAGCGTCAGGCTCAGGTCCTGTCCCTGCAGCAGGAGCTCGCGGGCCTGGCGCCGCTGGTCAGCGAGGATCTGTTTCCGCGCAACCGTTACCAGGACATGCAGCGCCAGCTTGCTGACCTGCGTGCCCAGCTCAGCGGAAGCCAGGCCGAGTTGGCACAGGCGCGCGCACAGCTTGCCGAGGCGGACAAGCGGTTGTCGGTGCTGGGGACCGAGATCCAGCGCGCCGAGATTCGCGCCCCGGCGACGGGGGTGGTGCTGGCCAGCAAGGTATCCAGCGCGGGTGCAGTGGTTTCACCTGGCGATGTGTTGATGGAGATCGTGCCACGTGACGATACCCTGGTGATCAAGGCGCGCGTACCGCCTCATCTGATCGAGCAGGTGCGACCGGGTCTTCCTGCCCAGCTGCGTTTCTCGGCGCTGGATCCCCGCCGTACGCCGGTGATTGACGGGCGCGTTGACCAGGTCAGTGCCGATACCATCACCGACAGCGAAGGCAATGTGTTCTACGAGGCGCGTTTCTCCGCCAGTCCCGACGAGGTCGCCCGTCTCGGCAAGGTTCAGCTGCAGCCTGGCATGCCTGTCGAGGCCATCGCTGTCACGGGTCGACGGACCTTCCTGAACTATCTGGTCAAGCCCATGCAGGATCACTTTGCCATGGCTCTCAAGGAGCGCTGAGCATGCGCAACCACCGCCTCCCCGCGGAAGCAGGGACATTCCCGGCTCCCTGTCTGCTGGCTGCGCTGCTGATGGCCGTCGCGATGCCGGCAACGGCCTCCGACGAGCTTGATTCGCTGGTTGCCGGATCAGTCCCGTCTGTTGCTGCCGAGGCAGCGCGAAAGGATGCCATCTCCCTGTCACTGCTGTCGGCCTGGGACGCCGCACTGCGCCATGACGCGGTCTATCAGCGGGCCCTGGCCGAACGCGACGTCTCGCACGAGGAGCTGGCGCTCGGGCGTTCCCAGCTCCTGCCTCAGGTCAACCTGACCGGCAGCCTTGGCCAGGCGCGCACGACCAGTGAGCGTCTGGGGCCCACCGGCCCTGTGGGACAGCAGCAGAAGTACGACACCGAATCCTGGGCATTGCAGCTTCGACAGCCGCTGTTCCGTCCGCGGGCCTGGGTTGCCTACGCCCAAGGCAAGGTGCTGGATGCGCAAGGCGAGCAGCAGCTGCGCGCGGCTCGCCAGGATCTTGCGCTGCGTCTGCTGGATGCCACGGCAGGTCTGCTGGAGGCCGAGGCTGGTCTGCGTGCCGCTGAACTGGTTCGTGCCACCCAGGGGCAGCTTGTGGTGCTGGCGACCCGGCAGCGCCAGGCCGGGGAGGGTACCCGGGTGCAGGAGTCGCGAACCATCGCGGCTCACGATCAGGCGCGACGTGACGTGTTGTCGCGGCGAGCCGAGCGTGAACAGGCGCGTCAGCTCTGGCGACAATTGGTGGGAACGTTGCCCGCACCCGTGCAGGCCGGAAAGGGCCTGGTGGAGATACTGACCCTGCCGGGCGAGGGGGATCTCCGTGCGTTGCTGGCGCTTGCGGAGCGGCACAACCCGGCGTTCGCGTCTGCGCGCGCCGAGGTCGAGCTGGCACGTCTGGAAGCACGACGTGCCCGCGGGGAACGCCTGCCCACGGTTGACCTGGTGTCCAGCCGCAGCTTCAACGACTCTGAAAGCGACAACATCATCGGGTCATCCTTCGATACCACGCGTGTCGCGGTCCAGGCCTCGCTGCCGCTGTTCACCGGCGGAGCCCTGTCAGCGACCATACGCCAGAAGGACGCCAGCCTGCGGGTCGCCGAAGCCAGACTGACAGAGTTGCGCGAGCGTGCACATGCCCTCATGGCGACCGACGTTCTGCGCCACGAGGAGGCTCGTACGGCCTTGGCAGCGGCTGCATCGGCATTGCAGGCGGCCAGGGATCAGTTCCGGCAAGCCGAGCTTGGTCGTATCGCGGGTACGGCAACGCTGGCTGAGTTTGTCGAGGCGGAGGTGACCCGGGTAAATGCGGAACGTGACGAGGCGCAGGCACTTGCCGCGTTGCTTCGCGCCTGGGCGCGGGTTCATGAAACTACCGGTCTGCTTCAGGAGTCGCTGTTCGAGCTGCTGGATGATCACCTGATCTGGGTCAACGCGCTGCGCTGAGTGCAGGCGGCAGCGTCTGCTGATATATGCGAAAAAGGCGCCTGGTGGCGCCTTTTTCGCGTGAGCGAGTTCTGTCCATGGCAATCGAGTCTGGCGCTGTGATGCAACGCCAGACTCGCACCGCGTCAGACACCGAACAGGCTGAACAGGCCTCCCAGCAGACCACCGATCAGCGGGATCTGCTCAAGCTGGCTGCTCACGCTGCCGTCGTTGCTGCTGGTGCTGCCACCCAGACCGCCGAGCAGATCGCCAATCAGCGGGATGTCGCTGCCGGTCGGCAGTTCACCCGTGCCATCGCAGTCGCCCAGCAGCTGCAGGCCGCAGGTCAGTGCTTCCAGCGGCGTCAGCAGGCTGGGCAGCACGCCACCACCACCGGCAATCGGATCCAGCAGCACGTCACCCAGGGTGCCGGTCAGCGTGTCGATGCCGGACAGCAGCTGGGGCTCGAGTGCGCCACTGACCTGACCGGTCGGATCGAGGCCGGTGAGCGTGCCCACGAGGTTGCTGAGCAGGTTGTTCAGCGTGGCTTCAAGCTCGCCCGAGGTGCTCGGTTGTTCGATCTTGTCCAGCACCTTGCCCAGATCCAGGAGGGTGGTACCGAGCAGGCCCAGGGTATCGCCAACCAGTGGCGCACCTTCCAGTTGCGGCGGCAGGCCGCTTTGCAGCGTCAGAGCCAGCATTTGCACGCCTTGTCCGAGCTGATCAACGATCTGGCCATTGGGCAGGCCGCCATTCTGCAGTTGCAGAAGCGGGCCCAGCAGCATGTCGATGGGCGTGCCGGTCGGGCCTGTGCCACCCGGCGTCGGCTTGAACAGAATCGCAATCGGCGTGTTGGCAAACGGGTTGTTGCCGCTCTCGTTGCCCTGGTTGACCAGGTCGATCAGGCTTTGCAGCGGATTGTCACCGGAGCTGGCAAAGGCATCGCAGTCCTCGGCCACGCTGGGATCGGCCAGCGCCATGAGTGCACGAGGCAGGTTCACGGTCAGCGATTGCAGGCTCAGCGTCAGACTCTCGCCAGCACCAAGCAGATTGCTCCCCAGCGCGGCCGGATCCTGAACGCCGCCGGTGGTCAGCGAGGACACGATCCCGGTGAGCAGCGCATCCGGACCGTCGAGCAGGTCATTGACGGTGGGGTCCAGGCAGGTGATCAGTCCCGACAGCGGATTGCTGCTGCCGCCGGCACCCGCCAGCGAGGCTAGCAGCTGGCTCAGACCGGCCTGGGCCGGATCCAGCAGCTGGGCGCTGGTGCCGTCGCCGCCAGCGCCGCTGCCGCCGCCCGATCCGGATCCGGAACCGCTACCCGAGCCGTTCCCAGAGCCGTTCCCAGAGCCGTTCCCAGAGCCGTTCCCAGAGCCAGAATCCACTTCGCTTGAGCTTCCATTGCTGTTGGTCTGTGGCAGGGTGTCGTCATCGGTGGAGCAGGCAGCAAGGCTGGCTGCGAGCAGCGTGCAGGCAAAAAGTCGTGTCAGTTTGGGCAGGGTCATGACCGTATCCTTGTCGTTATGTCGCGAGGGACGAAAAGGCAACACAGAAATCGCTGTGTTGTTACGGCGTACTGTAGGCAGCGTGTTTGGGTAACACAGTGTCGCTATGGTGGCTTTTTGTCAGGGTTTACAGCGGGTTCGTGGCATTTGGTGACGAATTGTGAGTATCTGTAAGCGCCAATGGCCCGGTGTTCCCAGTGGGCTGGGTGCGGGCAACAAAAAACCCGCCGAAGCGGGTTTCTTGTTGCAGGCAGTCGCTTGGTTCAGCCGAGCAGGCCACCCAGCGGGTTGCTGCCACCGAGCAGGCCGCCGAGCAGGCTGCCAACGCCATCCAGCACCGGCTGAAGGGCTTCGCCCACGGGTTCGAGAACGCCGGTGTTGACCTGGTCAACCAGTTCGGTGAGCACACCAAGAGGCGATTCAGTACCAGTCAGGTTGTCGAGCTGGCTGGTCAGCGGGGCAAGCACGCCGGAGGTCGGATCCACCAGCTCGCCGAGCAGATCATTGACCACGGCAAGTTCGGTGTCACCCAGCAGATCGGCAAGCACATTGTCCTGAACCACGGTAATCAGGCCAGCCGAACCGCCCGGATTGGTACCGGTATTGAGGTTGCCGCTCAAGCCGGCGAGCAGGCCAGTCAGCGGATCGCTGCCGCCAGTGTTGCCGGTCAGGGCACCCAGCAGGGAGGTGATGGGGTTGTCGCCGGAGCCCAGCAGGCCCAGCAGCTGTCCACCGGTCGGGTCGTCCAGGCCGCCGAAGTCGCCCAATCCGCCGAGCAGGTCGAGAATGGCAGCCGGATCCTGATCGGCCAGCAGTGCAACCAGAACCGAGTTCAGACCGTCAACCACGGGCTGGAGCGCAGCGTTTTCACCCACCAGCTGGCTGAGCAGGGCATCAACCGCTTCGAGACCGCCGCCTTGGTCAAGCAGGGCGTCGAGCTGGCGAATGATGTCTTCCAGCGGGCTGTCCAGCAGCAGCTGGGCCACGACCACGTTGGCCGGGTCAAGCGGGGTGTTGGCAAGCGCGTCGCAGAGGGTTTCCTGAACCGAGCTGATGGTGCCGCTGAGTTCGAGGTCGCTGCAGAGCTCGCGAGCCTGTTCAACAGTTGGCAGACCGGGGCCGCCCGGGCCGCCAGTATTGGTATTGGTGTCGCTGTCGCCATCTGCGCTGCAGGCGGCGAGAGCCACGGCGAGCATGCCTGCTGCCGACAGTTTTGCAATCTTCGTGATCAACATGGTGTGGCCTCGGTATTTGAGCAATTTCTAACTCAGTGATTATACAAACCTGCTTCGCAAGTGAATGTAATTTGTATATCGAAAATGTAGCGTTATGTAGCCGGCCGGCTGGCAAGACCCATGCGCTCACCCATGCGCGTCTCCACGCCGGCGGCATAGCGCGAGTCCCACTGAATGACATCCGGTCCGAACAGCACGATGGCGGTGGAACCGAGCCGGAAGCGGCCCAGTTCGTCACCGCTCCTGAGCACGATCTTGCCTTGCTCGTGTCGGGTGCTGCGAACCTGCTTGCCGATGGCTTCGATGCCGCCCCAGACGGTTTCGATGCTGGCCACGATCATGGCGCCAACCAGGATGACGGCCATGGGGCCGAGTGCGGTATCGAAGTGCGCAATCAGGCGCTCATTGCGGGCGAACAGGCGCGGCACGTTTTCGGCCGTGCGGGTGTTGACCGAGAACAGGTCGCCGGGGACGTATACCGAGCGCGTCAGCGTTCCAGTGAGCGGCATGTGCACGCGATGGTAGTCACGTGGAGACAGATAGACCGTGGCGAACTGGCCGCCTTCGAATGCGCTGGCATCCTCGTCGCTGGCGAGCAGGTCACTCAGCGTGTAGTCATGGCCCTTGGCCTGGAACACGCGATCACCGCTGATCGAACCGAGTTGCGAGATGGCGCCATCGGCGGGGCAGAGAATGCTGTCCGGTCGAGGATCCAGCGGGCGCGCGCCCGGCTTTAGCGCGCGGGTGAAGAAGGCATTGAAGTTTTCGTAGGCGCTGAGCTGTGGTTGCAGCGCTTCGCTCATGTCGACCTGGTAGCGGGCGGCAAAGTGCTCGATGAAGGCATCCTTGATCCAGGGCGTGCGACTCTCGGCGAAGTGGCCGACCAGACGGGACAGGCCGTGCTGCGGCAGCAGGTATTGCGGCAGGGTCAACAAGCGGTCAGTCAGCGAAGGCATGAGGGGTCAGTATCCATAGGCGAGATGTGCGCGATGGTACTGCAGGGGACGAGGGGGCACCAAGTCTCGCCGGACCGGTTGCTGCTCAGTCCGGCCAGGCGACCGAGATGATGTGCTGGTCAGTGAGCAGGGTGTGACGTCGGAAAAGCTGCCTCGGCTCCTGCAGCAGCACGGGGTTCTGGGTGGTGTCTATGCTTTTGAGGTCAGCCCGCAGGCCTGCTCCCCGGGCCTTGAGCACGGCCTCCTTGCGGGTCCAGATGGCCAGCCAGGTTTCATCCTGCATGTGCAAGGGAGACTGCTGCCAGTCACGCAGTTCACCCGGGTGGAAATAGCGTCTGGCGAGGGCCGCGAAAGCAGCGTTGCGATCGCGCCGCTCGATGTCGACACCCAGCGGCTTCGGATTGTCATGCCAGGCCAGGATCAGGCAGTCACGCGTGTGGGAGATGTTGAACTGCAGCGGGTGGTGGCGCAGGTAGGGCTTGCCCTGGGGAGTGCGTTCCAGATCCTGCGGCGTGAGTGTCTGTCCGAGAATGCTGCCCAGCCAGTCGCGCATCAGGCCTTGGGTATCGATCACAGGAGGTGCGGATGCGGTGTCTGCGCTGCAGGTCGGCAGCTCGGTCAGCCAGAGCTGTATGCCGGTTTTCGGTACCCGGTAATGAAAGCGGCCACGCTGAATGGCTTCAGGCGTGGCCTCGGACACCGTGACTGCTCCCGGACTCAGAACAGGACGCGGGTACGAATGGTACCGTTGACCTGTTGCAGCTTGGACAGCGCCAGCTCGGAGTATTCGGCATCGACATCCATGACCAGGTAGCCGATGGCATCGTTGGTCATCAGCGACTGGGCGCTGATGTTGATGCCGTTCTCGGCGAACACCAGGTTGATGGCCGACAGCACGCCCGGCACGTTGTTGTGGATGTGCAGCAGGCGGTGCTTGCCCGGCACCTGCGGCAGGGCCACTTCCGGGAAGTTGACGGCGGTGATGGTGGCGCCGCTGTCGGAGTAGCGCGCGAACTTCTCGGCCACTTCGAGGCCGATGTTGGCCTGGGCTTCGAGGGTCGAGCCACCGATGTGCGGGGTCAGGATGACGTTCTCGAGGCCACGCAGCTCGGACTCGAAGATCTCGTCATTGGCCTTGGGCTCCTTGGGGAAGACGTCGATGGCGGCACCGTTCAGGTGCTTGGACGTGATGGCGTCGGCCAAGGCCGGGATGTCAACGGTGGTGCCGCGGGCGGCATTGATGAAGATCGCGCCTTTCTTCATCTTGGCGAACTCGGCAGCGCCCATCATGTTCCGGGTGGATGGCAGCTCGGGCACATGCAGCGAGACTACGTCGGCAGTGGCAAGCAGCTCGTCCATGGAGGTGACCTGGCGAGCGTTGCCAAGCGGCAGCTTGGTGACCACGTCGAAGTAGATCACGCGCATGCCCAGCGCTTCGGCCAGCACCGAGAGCTGGGAGCCGATGGATCCGTAGCCGACGATGCCGAGGGTCTTGCCACGGGTCTCGAAGGAGCCTTCGGCCGACTTCGACCAGCCGCCGCGATGCACCAGGAAGTTCTTTTCCGGAATGCCGCGCAGCAGCAGGATGAGCTGGCCCAGCACCAGTTCGGCGACCGAACGCGTGTTGGAGTAGGGCGCGTTGAAGACCGGGATGCCACGGGTCATGGCGGCCTTCAGGTTGACCTGGTTGGTGCCGATGCAGAAGCAGCCGACCGCGATCAGCTTGTTGGCTGCCGCGAACACCTTCTCGGTGAGCTGCGTGCGCGAGCGGATGCCGATGAAGTGCACGTCCTTGATCTTCTCGATCAGCGCGTCCTCGTCCAGCGCACCACGCAGGTATTCGATGTTGGTGTAGCCATTGGCGCTGAGCACGTCGAGGGCGTTCTTGTGCACGCCTTCCAGCAGCAGGAAGCGGATCTTGGCTTTGTCGAGGGAGAACTGGCTCATGGCGAGGACTCAAGTCGGGTAAAAAGAAGTCGCGAATTCTATCACAGCGCGGGCAATACGCGAGGCCGGTCGCGACTTGCCGGTCAGGCTGCCCTGACGTGACCACTGCAGTGGCGGTTGACGACTGGTAGAATGCGCGGATTGATCGCCTTGAACTGCACCCGGAGCCACGATGAGTCTCGCCCCTGCCACCTTGTCCCGCCTCGCCGAGATCGTCGGCGAGTCGCGTGTCCGTACCGATGCCGACAGCCTGAAGACCTGGGGCTGCGACTGGACCAAGATGTATACGCCGGCACCCTCGGCCATCGTGTTTCCGTCCAGTGTCGAGCAGGTGCGTGATGTCGTGCTGCTGGCCAACGAAGCCGGCTTCGCCATCGTGCCCTCGGGCGGCCGCACCGGGCTGTCGGCGGGCGCCGTCGCGGCGAACGGCGAAGTCGTCATCAGCTTCGACTACCTGAACAAGGTGCTGGAGTTCATTCCCGAGGATCGCGCGGTGCGCATCCAGGCTGGCGTCGTCACCGAGCAGCTGCAGAACTTCGCTGAAGAGCAGGGCCTGTACTACCCGGTGGACTTCGCCTCGGCCGGCTCCTCGCAGCTGGGCGGCAACATCGGCACCAACGCCGGCGGCATCAAGGTCATCAAGTACGGCATGACGCGCAACTGGGTGCTCGGCCTCAAGGTCGTCACCGGCAAGGGCGACATCCTCGAGCTCAACAAGGACATGATCAAGAACGCCACCGGCTACGACCTGCGCCACCTGTTCATCGGTGCCGAGGGCACGCTGGGCCTGGTGGTCGAGGCGACCATGAAGCTCGAGCGCGCGCCGCGCAACCTGCAGGTCATGGTGCTGGGCACGCCGGACTTCCCCAGCGTGATGCACGTGCTCAAGGCGTTCCAGGCCAAGCTCGACCTGACGGCGTTCGAGTTCTTCTCCGAGCTGTCGACGCAGCTTGTCACCAGTCATCAAGGCATCCCTCGGCCGTTCGAGACGGCCACGCCGTTCTACGCGCTGCTGGAATTCGAAGCGCTGTCGCCGGACATGGCCGATGAGGCCATGGCGATCTTCGAGCACTGCGTTGCCGAGGGCTGGGTGGTGGATGGCGTGCTTGGCCAGTCCGAGACCCAGGCCAGGAACCTGTGGCGCCTGCGCGAGGACATCTCCGAGACCATTGCGCGCTTCACCCCGTACAAGAACGACATCTCGGTGATGATCGCCCGCGTGCCCGAGTTCATCGCTGACATCGACGCCATCGTCGCCGCGCAGTACCCGGATTTCCGCGTGGTCTGGTTCGGCCACATCGGTGACGGCAATCTGCACCTGAACATCCTGAAGCCGGACGACATGGCCAAGGAAGACTTCTTCGCCAGGTGCAAGGGCGTCAACGTGCAGGTGTTCGAGACGGTGCAGCGCTACAACGGTTCGATCTCCGCCGAGCATGGCGTCGGCATGACCAAGAAGCCCTATCTGACCTACACGCGCTCCGAGGTCGAGGTGGCCTACCTGAAAGCGATCAAGCAGGTGTTCGATCCGAACAATGTGATGAATCCGGGGAAGATTTTCGATCTGTGAGGGCCAGTGGCGTCCTGCGGGGCCATGTGCCCGGGGACGCCGTGAATACATCCCTGTAGGCTCGCTGGCGCCATCCATGGCGCCAGACGCCCCGTGCACATGGCCCCGCAGGACGCCACTGCTGCCTGCTGTTTTCGAGCGCTGCACGACCCGATCTCGTGAGTGTTCAGCAAGCCTGTGGGTCTTGGTCACTACCACAGTCATTCAAGCGCGTGCGTGGTGAGCGCTGGCAGGGACATCGCGCGCCATGGAGGGCGCGCGAGAGCCTACAGGGATGTACTTGTGGCGGTCCCTGACAGTGCTCACCACGTGCGCGATCACTTCACTTGCGGAGTGCTTTCATGCCCTACCAGCACCTCAACGAACACGGCGAGATCATCGCCCTCCCGGTCGGCAAGGTCGTCTGCGTCGGCCGCAACTACGCCGCACACGCCCGCGAGCTTGGCAATGCCGTGCCCGAGACGCCGATTCTCTTCCTCAAGCCATCGACGGCACTGGTGCCGTTGCAGCCGGCGTTCGCGATTCCGGCCGGACGTGGCGAGTGTCATCACGAGACCGAGATCAGCGTGCTGATCGGGCGCCCGCTGAGCGGGGTGGTCAGTGAAGGCGAGGTGCGTGCCGCGATTGCCGGCATCGGCGTGGGGCTGGATCTGACCTTGCGTGATGTGCAGAACGTGCTCAAGGCCAAGGGGCATCCCTGGGAGATTGCCAAGGCCTTTGACGGCGCAGCGCCCATGGGGCGGTTCCTTGCACCGTCCTGCTTCCCGGAGCTGTCGGCCATCCGGGTCGGTCTGCAGGTCAACGGCGAGCTGCGCCAGCACGGCAGCAGTGCCGACATGATCACCGGGATCATCGACCTGCTGTGCCACATCGCCGGCATTTTCACCCTGTGCCCCGGTGACATCGTGATGACGGGAACGCCTGAGGGCGTGGCGGCCCTGCATGAGGGGGATGTGCTGACCTTGAGTCTTGATGACCGGCGCTGGATGACGCAGGTTGCCCGTGACTGATGTCTGCCACCGACGGCATCCCGCGAGATGCTGTCTCCAGCAGGCTCAGCGTGAACTGCCGTGCTCGTTCCGGTGGCCGTGGCGGCTGAGGTAGGCGCCATAGGCCAGTGCCGTGACCCCGGTCAGGGCGGCGGGTACCAGCAGGGTGCGGAACTGCAGCCAGCTGAACAGCAGGGCGCCGATCAGGCTGCCGATGAGGAAACCGCTGATGACGGTCAGGCATACCGCCAGGCGACGGCGCTCGATGACGATGCCGCGCAACAGCTGGCCGAGCAGCAGGCCGAGGTCCGTGACCATGCCGGAGAGATGGGTGGTGCGGATGACGGCGCCGCTGTAGGTGGTGGCCATGGCGTTCTGCAGGCCGCAGGCAGTGGCGGCGACGTAGAGTCCTGACAGGCTGTGCCGTTCGAGCAGCGGCACGGCCAGCACCAGCAAGCCGGCCTCCAGCGCCAGCACGGCGTTGTAGTGACGTCCCAGCGACAGGCTGGTGTTGCGGATGATCAGGCCGCTGAGCAGGGCGCCAAGCAGAAACGCGAGGATGGCGCCAGCCAGTTCCAGGGCCAGGCCGCCCCGGCCTTGCGCGATGGCCGCCCCGAGCAGGGTGCTGGTGCCGGTAAGGTGGGTGATGGCGTGCTGCTCCAGCCCCATGAACCCGACCACGTTGATCATGCCGGCGATGCAGGCCAGCAGCCAGGCGCCCAGCAGGATCCAGCGCGGCATGCGCTTGATCATGGTGCCTCCCAGCGCTGGAAGCGATGGATGGCGCGCCGTTCCTTCTTATTCGGGCGATGGTCGGGGTGGGCGAGGTTGTCGAGCTGGCGCTGCTCGCTGCGAGCTTCGCGAGCGGCCACGCTGTCTTCTGTTTCACGGTACAGCTGCTGCGCGACAGGCGCAGGACCACGCACTTCGCTGAGCGCCAGCACTTCCACGGTCTTGTGGTTGAAGCCCTGGCGCACGGTCAGCACCATGCCCGGTCGCAGCTCGCGACTTACCTTGACGCGCTGGCCGTCGATATGGACCTGGCCACCCTCGATGGCCGCCTTGGCAAGCGAGCGGGTGCGAAAGAAGCGCGCCGCCCACAGCCATTTGTCGATGCGCACGCCGCTGCCGCTGCCGGTGTCGCTCATGCCGTCTGGCTCCGCGGCGCGTGCACACTGTCGGGTAGTGCCAGCTCGGCAAAGCGGTCAATGGCGGGATAGCGCAATCCGGTGCGTGGCGGGGTCTGGCTGTCGGGGGTGACGATGCTGATCAGCCGGGCGATGCCGAAGCGGCGGGCACTGTCGAGCACGGCCTCGCTGTCATCCAGAAACAGGGTTCGGGCCGGATCGAACGGGTGCTCCTGACGCAGGCGCTGCCAGAACGCCTGCTCTTCCTTGGCGTGGCCGTAGTCGTGCGAACTCACCAAGGCATGAAACCACTGACCCATGGTGGTTTCGGCAAGCTTCAGCTCAAGGCTGGCGCGGTGCGCGTTGGTGGCGAGCAGCACCTGGCGACCGCTGGCATGCAAGCGGGCGAGGAAGTCGAAGGCATCGACGCGCGGCTGGATCAGGTGCTTGAGCTCGGGCTTGAGGGCTGCGATGTCGAAGCCGACCTGCGCGCTCCAGTAATCCACGCAGTACCAGTTCAGCGTGCCTTGCTGGCCGTTGAAGAGGCCGACGAGATGCTGGAGCGCCTCCGCCTGGGACATGCCGCGGCGTGCGGCGTAGGCGGCCGGCAGGTGATGCAGCCAGAAACGGTTGTCGAAGTGCAGGTCAAGGACGGTGCCATCCATGTCCAGGATGACGGTGTCGATGGCTGACCAGTCGGGTGTCGGTGTCGTTATCATGCGTGCGAGTATGACAAATCCGGCCTGACTGTGCAGGCTGGCAGGAGGTCGGGCAATGCCCTTTGATGACGCTGGCGTGGTGGGACGCGAGGATCTGGAGGCGGTGCGCCGGGTCGCGATCGCAGCGGGGCAGGCCATCCTCGCCATCTACGAGGATCCCGCACGCTGGGCGGTGCAGGAGAAGTCCGATGCCTCGCCGCTGACGGCGGCCGATCTGGCCGCGCATGACGTGATTGCGGAGGGCTTGCGGCAGCTTGCACCGACGATTGCACTGCTCTCGGAAGAGTCCGCCGAAGACGAGCTCAGCCAGCGCGCCACCTGGCCATCGTGCTGGGTGGTGGATCCGCTGGATGGCACCAGGGAGTTTCTTGCGCGCAACGGCGAGTTCTCGGTGAACATCGCCTGGGTGCGCGGTGGCCGAGCCGTGCTGGGTGTTGTTCATGGTCCCGTGACGGGCATCAGCTACGTCGCGGCCGAGGGGCTGGGGGCGTGGCGCGTGGCCGCATCGGATGCAGGCGGGGTGGCGGCTGAGGCTGTCTGGCAGCCGGTCCGGGTGGCGCCGCTGCCGCAGCCTGGCGAGCGCCCCTTGCGCCTGACGGTGAGTCGACGCCACGGACTCGAACAGCTCCAGGTCTTCGAAACGGCCCTGCAAGAAGTCTGGGGGATGGTGGAGTCTGTGCCAGCCGGATCGGCCTTCAAGATCTGCGCGGTCGCCGAGGGGGTGGCCGACGCCTACCCGCGCTTCGGCCCCACCAGCGAATGGGACACCGCCGCCGCCCAGGTCGTGCTGGAGCAGGCCGGAGGCCATCTGGTCGACCTGCACGGCCGTCCCTTCCGCTACAACGAACGCGACACCCTGCTCAACGGCCATTTCCTGGCTGTCGGCAGCGAGCCGGCGCGCTGGCTGAGCATGCTGCCAGTCGTTTGATTGACGACTCGATGCTGGAACGTCAGTGGCAGGGTGGCTGGATGTCGTTCAAAACCGTCGCGCGCCATGCATGGCGCGCGCGAGCCTACAGGGACGTATTCACGGCGTGTTTTGAGCGGTGTTCAGCCACCCCCAGGCGTCACATGGCCCGGATCAACCCCAGGCCAGCTCCAGGATCGCCTTGATCTGGCCCAGATCGGCTTCCTTCGGATTCATGATGATGGCGCCGTCGTCGAGAGTCAGGCGAGCGATCTGGTCGAGCTGCTCGCGGCTGACCTTGCCCGTTTCCTGCAGCGTGCGCGGCAGCTTGCAGCGGACATGGATCTCGTCACGCAGGCGCTTGATCTCGGCGATGGCGCGGTCGGCGCGCTGGGCGGCCGGGGTGGCGGCGTAGACATCGGCGCCTGCCAGCGGCAGCAGCAGCTCGGCGATGCGGTCGCCATTGCTGTCCTTGTTGTATTCCAGCGCGTAGGGCAGGAACAGGTTCATGCACAGGCCGTGCGGCAGGTGGCAGACCGCGCCCAGCGAGTGGCCGAGGGCGTGCACCAGACCGACCATGGCGTTGGAAAAGGCGACGCCGGCCATGGTCGAGGCCTGGGCCAGCTCGAGGCGGCCGTCGGCATCGGCGGGGTTGTCCAGCACCTTGAGCAGGTTGCCGGCGATCTTGGTGATGGCGCCCTGGGCATAGGCATCGCTGATCGGGTTGTGCGCCAGGCAGGTGAAGGCCTCGACCGCATGGGTCATGGCGTCCATGCCGGTCATGGCGGTGATGTGCGCCGGCAGGGTCAGCGTCATGCGCGGATCGAGCACAGCGGCGTTGGGCATCAGGAAGTAGGACATGAAGGGCATCTTCACGCCCTTTTCGGTGTCGGAGATGACCGCGATGGCGGTGGTTTCCGAACCGGTGCCGGAGGTGGTCGGGACCACGAACAGCGGTTTCAGCGGATTCTTCAGCACATGGGCGCCGGAGTAGACGAGGAGGTCGTCACCGCCTTCGGAGACCAGGATGTTGACGGCCTTGGAGGTGTCGATCACCGAACCGCCACCGATGGCGATGATGGCGTCGCAGTTGGCGGCGCGGTAGGCCTGGGCGGCGGCGCGCACGGTCTGCAGCGAGCTGTCCGGCGGCACGTCATCGAAGATGGCGGCGATCTCTGCGTCAGCGGCACCGAAGGCGGCCTCGACGTGGTTGAGCAGGCCGACGCCGCGCACACCCTTGTCGGTGATGACCATGGGGCGCTTGACGCCGAGGATGCTGAGCTCGAAGGGCACGTGCTCAAGTGCGGCATGACCGGCGATGACCTTCACCGGGCAGAAGAATTCGTAGTAGGGCTTGCTCATGATCAGATTCCTGCAACAAAGGATTTGGCGACCAGCGCGTAGATGCGGGCGGCCTTGGCGACTTTTTCGGTGAGTGGCAGGTTGTCGTAGCGCTTGACGGCGCGTTCGGCGACCAGCTTCGGCAGAATCAGGGTTTCCATCTTGTTCAGGCAGCGCACCAGGCGGATGGAGTGCGACAGGTTCCCGTCGGCAATCATGCGGTCATTCGCGAATGCCTGGGCGGTTCCTTCCTGGAATGAGAACACCAGGAAGGCGTGCGACAGGTGCTTGAAACGGATGGTCAGGTCAGGCTTGCCAACCGGCGCCGACACCAGGCTGGCGACGCCGCCATCCTGCATGCGCAGGAAGAACGACGGACCGGACGGATGCACGGTCATGCAGATCTGGTAGCCGGCCGGGAAGGCGGCCAGTTCGGCCTGCACGGCAGCATCGACGTGGCTGGTGGCGGCAAGGCCGCGACCGACGATCTGCATCATGGTGGCGACATAGGCTTTCTGGGCATTGTAGCCCAGCGATTCCTTGGACATCGTGGCGGCTCACGTCAGGTGGTACGAAGGGCAAACAGTTTAGAGTACTTACTCTATATTGGCCAGCCAACGGGTATTCCAGCTGCGCTGGGGGTGATCCGACAGGCGGTCATTGAGCCAGCGCAGGGTCTCGCGGGCGCCGGTGTCGAAGCCCCAGGGCGGATTCACCACCAGCAGGCCGGAGCCGTTGAGACCGAGCGCGTTGTCATCCGGCTGCATCAGCAGCTCGCAGGTCAGCAGCTTTGGAATGCCGCTGTTCATCAGTTCGCGGTAGAAGCGCACGATGGGCGCGCGCTGCTTGATCGGGAACCAGATCGCGTAGACGCCGGTGGGCCATTTGGCATGGGCGGCCGTGATCAGCTTGGTGATCTGCGGGTAGTTGTCGCGCTCGATCTCGTAGGGCGGATCGATCAGCGCCAGACCGCGCTTTTCCTTGGGCGGGATCAGCGCGGTCAGTCCCTCGTAGGCGTTGCGCTGGTGCACCGCGACCCGCGCGTCGTTCTTGAAGTGATGACGCAGGCTGGCGACTTCGGCATGCTGCACGTCGATGAGGATGGCGCGGTCCTGGGGGCGCAGCGCGTGCACGGCCAGCCAGGGCGAGCCGGGGTAGTCGCTGCGTGCGCCGCTGGCCTGGCGAGCGAGCACGCCCTGCAGGTAGCTGGCCACCCAGGGCGGGGCTCCGCGGTGATCATCCAGTCGCTCGATGCCCTGCAGGTATTCACCGGTCTTCTGGGCCTGGGTGCCGTGCAGGTCGTAGACTCCGGCGCCAGCATGGGTGTCGAGGTAGCAGAACGGAGTGTCTTTCTTCTGCAGGGCGGCGAGCAGCCCCATGAGCAGGCTGTGCTTCATGACGTCGGCAAAGTTGCCGGCATGAAAATGGTGACGGTAATTCATGATGACCAGATCGCGGGAACAGGGCGACATCATACCTGCTTTCGACCCCGGCCATTGGCTGCCGGTTGTCGATGCCCTGGTGGCCGACGGTCATGCCGTGCTGCCCGGATTCTTTTCGACCGATGCCTGCACGGCGCTGCGGGCGGAGTTGCAGGCGCTGGATGCCGCTGGCGCGTTGCAGCCGGCGGCCATCGGTCGTGGCGAGCTGCGCCAGCAGCGCAGCGACATCCGAGGTGATCGCATGACCTGGCTGCAGCCGGAGTGGTGTGCAGGCGGCGATTATCTGGCTTGTCTGGACGGCTTGCGCAGGGTGCTCAACGAACAGCTGTTTCTGGCGCTGGCCGAGGTCGAGGCACATTACGCCTGCTATCCGCCGGGGGCGGGCTACCGCCGCCATGTCGATCGCCATCAGGCCGGCGCCGCCGGGCGGCCGGGTCAGGGCGAGCGGGTGATCTCGACGGTCACCTACCTGAACGAACCGGGATGGCCCGCGGATGGTGGTGGTGAACTGGTGCTGCATTCGCCGTCGGCGGGCGAGGTGGTGGTACCGCCGGAGGGGGGCACGCTGGTGGTGTTCCGCAGTGACGACCTGCCGCACGAGGTCAGGCAGTCACGGCGCCTGCGTTACAGCATCGCCGGCTGGATGCGTACTCGCGCGCTCAGTTGAGCACGCTGGCGGGCACCACCGGCAGCACCACGCTGGACGGCAGCTCGGGCGTGTTGTGGATGGTCAGGGCGCCGAGCAGTCCGGGCAGCAGGGACGGCGCCGGTGCCAGACCCTGTGGCAGGTTGCTGGCGGCCAGGCTGATCTGCAGGCGATGGCCTTTCTTCAGCAGGGCGCTGGTCGGAAAGATCTCCACGCGCATCAGCATGGGCTCGTTGGGCGTGACCGGCAGCAGCGACGCCTTGGTGAAAGGGTGCCAGGGCTGGAGCATCATGCCATCGACATAGCGCGAGCGGCTGGCATCGACCTGACGCAGCGAGGCGGTGAGCAGGCCGTTGCTGAGCGGCGCCGCCTTGCCGGTAGCCGGGTCAAGATCGGAAACGCGTACCGACAAGCCGGCATCCAGCGAGGTGGTGGAGACCCAGATGTCGGCCTGGATGGGGCCGTTCAGGTACAGGTCCTCGGTCAGAGGCGCGGTGCTGAACACGGCCGAGCTGAGCTGGTTGATGCGGTCATCGTCGAAGCAGGGCAGCGGCAGCAGGCCGGCAGCACCTGCGGTCCATTGCGAGGTGCTGGCGGAGCACAGCCCCTGCAGCGGTGACTGCGGCACCAGCGCGGTGGCTTCGGCAGTTTGCGGCGCGCTCGTGCCCAGGCTCTTGTCACCATGCAGGAACAGCCGTCGCGCACCGAGGCGAGCATGCGGCCAGTCGGTGGCGGTGGCATAGCCATGGCCGGTGACGAACTGGGTGACGTTGGGGATCTGATCGGCACGGGCGGCGGTGATGCCCTTCACGTAGTGATCGAACCAGCGCAGCAGGATCTGGTTCATGCGCGGGATGCCATCTGCTGGCAGACCGTCCGAGGGCACGTTGGCGGCGGCGATGTGTGTCCACGGACCGATCAGCAACTTGGTCGGCACGCGGTCCTTGAGGCGCTCGAACCACATCGGCTCACTGCGCTGGAACAGGTCCTGCAGGCCGCCGACCACGAAGGTGGGGACCGTGATCCGTGCGGCCTGTTCCATGGGCGAGCGCACTGCCCAGAAGTCATTGTCGTAGGCCGTCTCGTTGTCGCCGATGGCGGCCTTGAGCACGGTCGGTACCTGGAAGTTGGCGACGGCGCCGATGAGGTGGTCGACCAGGGCGGTGAATGCCGCCATGGGATCGGTTTGCGCCACGCCATAGGTGGGCAGGCCCAGCGCGGTGACCAGGGTCAGCCAGAGCGGAATGAAGGTGGCATTGACCTGGCCGCCGGTGAACACCACGTCACGGTAGCCGTCACCGATGGGCACGATGGGAAAGGCGGCCTTGACGGCGGGATGCTGCTGGGCGGCGGTGAGCACGCTGGTGATGCCGAGATAGGAGACGCCGTACAAGCCGATCCGGCCATCCGACCAGGACTGCTGTGCCACCCAGTCAACGACCTGGCGGTAGTCGGCCTGTTCGCGCGCGCTGAAGGCTTCCCACTGGCCTTCGGAGTTGCCGGTGCCGCGCACGTCGACGACCACGGTGGCGTAGCCGCGTTGCACGATGTAGGGGTCGGCACCGCCGATGGCTGCGGCGTAGCTGCCGAACTCGCTGTTGTAGGAGGTCTGCACCAGCACCACCGGAAAGCGTCCGCTGGCAGCCTGTCCCGTGCTGCCGGCCGGCAGGGTGACCTTGGCGGCGAGGCGGGTGCCGTCATCCATGGTGATGAGCTGGGTGGGCAGGGTGACCATGCCGGCAAACTCGGCAGGACGATCGTAGGAGAAGGCGCTCCAGTCCAGGTTGCCGTTGCCGGTGCCCGCCGAGCGGCCATAGTCGCTGCTGGTCTCGGCGCGCGTGCCCAGGGTGGTGATGCGTGGCATGGCGGCCACGGGCAGGCTGGTGGTGACGGTATCTTCACCGGGCAGGATGTCCGGCTGCACGCGGGCCGATGCCGCAGGCGGGGTGGCGGGGTTGGCGCTGCCAGTGGTCGTGGTGTTGTCTTCACTGCCGCAAGCTGCCAGTGCAAAGCCCAGGGCCAACGTGGCGCCCAGGCGCGTCCATGCCGTGCTCATGTCGATTCCCTCGATGCGTGTTGTTCGTTTTATGGCCAGCGAGGGTAGATCAGACAGGATGCAGTGTCAAATAAAGATGTTACATGTCGATGAATGTGTTTCGTGTCAGCGGTAGCGCGTCAGAACAGTCCGGAGCGCAGGAGGACCAGCGTGCAGGCGGCCTCGCAGGGAATGCCCTCAGCCTGCAGCTGCTGCATGATGCCGGGCACTTCGGTGCCGGGGTTGAAGATGACACGTCCCGGTCTGAGCGCGAGGATGTCCGGCACCAGTCGCGGCAGTTGTGCCGGACCGACATAGAGCGTGAGGGTGTCGACCGGCGTGGTGATCGCGCCCAGCGACGACACAACGGGGATGCCGTCAATCTCGGTCTGCGCCGGGTTCACCGGCAGCACGGTGTGACCGTACTGCGTGAGCATGCGAACGGCCTTGAAGCTGTAGCGCGCCGGGTTGGGGCTGGCGCCGAGCACGGCGACGGTTTCAGTCATGACGGTTCTCGCGTGACAGCTGTTGCAGAGTATCAGTGATGACCCAGAGCCGGTCCTGGCCCCAGGTGGCAGCAAGGCGTCTGCCATGCCGGTTCAGTTCCAGTCCGGGTACACCCCAGAGGCCGGCATCGAAGAGATCGGCACGATGACGCTCAGCGGCTTCGCGCCAGTCGTCGTGCTTCAGCGCGGCATCCACGTCGCCGATGCTCATGCCGGCCTCATGAGCGGCGGCCAGCAGCGGAGCGTCCCGGGTCATGTCCTCGCCCTCCGACCAGATGCGCCGTGCCGCCGCCGAGGCGAAGGCGAGATCACGGCCGCTGGCACGGGCGGCATGGCAGACGGCCATGCAGCGCTCCACGCCGGCACCTACCGGGTCGCAGATGCGGCCGAAGGGAATGCCGTGACGGTCGGCTTCGCGCTTGGCGTCGAGCAGGATGTAGCGGCGCTTGATGGCAGGAACCGGCAGGCCGCGCATCACCATGGGCAACACCGGGCGCAGACGCAGCGGCAACTGGTGCCTGTCCGCCAGTTCGCGCACCCGGTCCAGCGCCAGCCAGGAATAGGGGCTGCGAAACGAGAAGAACAGCTGCAGGGTGCAGCCATCCGGAGCAATGACATCGGCACCTGAGGGATCGTCAGGCGTTACCAGCGGAATTGCCGGCAGCGTCCCGAGGCCGAGCGCAGCGAGACGTTGACGCAGATGCTCGAGACGGTCCAGGCCGACATACCATTCACCGCCGTAGTGCAGCGCAGCGCTGGCGTAGTGTCCGGCACGGCGCTGCGCCTGGCGGTTGCGCGTGCCGTGCTCGACGGCATCGATGCCGGCCAGCGCCGTGCGCTCGTCATCGGAGCCGTCGAGGCCAAGCGTGGCCTGATCAGCATGTCCGGTGAGTGCCGGAGCGCCCGGCCGCCAGAGTTGCGACATGATCTCCCGGGCGCGTGCCAACGGATTGTCGAGAGCCAGGCACTCCACCGCCAGCAGCAGACGTCGGGCGTGCGCCACCCGACTGGCATCGGGCGGGTCGCCTGGTGGCATGAGGCCGTGCCGCATGGCCTGGCGGCGGGCATCGTCCAGTGCGAATGCCTGCTGTCGAAGCGGCTCCGGGCAGGTGTCGTCGTCACTGCCATGCAGCAGACGAATGCCGGTCTCGAGCGCAAGCGGCCTGATCAGGTCCGGCAGAATCTGGAGCAGCACGAACGCCTGCGGGTCATCGGCGCGCAGCCACAGCGTGAGACGGTGCGGCTGGCCGGTCAGGCGTCGCTGCAGCTCGTGCCGGCTGCGCCGGAAGTCACGCAGCGGTTCTCCGGTCAGCAGGGCGCTGACCGGGGGCTGGAGCAGACCTGTCCAGACCGACATGGGCGCTTACTTGTCCGTCACGGCGCCCTCGGAGGCACTGGACACCAGCTTGGCGTACTTGGCGAGCACGCCGCGGGTGTAGACGGGCTTGGGCTGCACCCATGCCGCCTTGCGCTCGGCGAGCACGGCGTCGGAGACGCCGACCGTGATCTCACGTGTCTCGGCATCGATGGTGATGGGGTCGCCGTTCTCCAGCAGCGCGATCGGGCCGCCCTCGAAGGCTTCCGGCGTGATGTGGCCGACCACGAAGCCGTGCGAGCCGCCGGAGAAGCGGCCATCGGTGATGAGCGCGACTTCCTTGCCCAGACCCTTGCCCATCACGGCCGAGGTCGGGGAGAGCATTTCACGCATGCCCGGGCCGCCCTTGGGGCCTTCGTAGCGGATCACGATGACGTCGCCCGCCACCACTTCGCCATTGAGGATGCCGGCCAGCGCCGCTTCCTCGCCGTGGTAGACGCGCGCACGACCCTCGAAGCGCAGGCCTTCCTTGCCGGTGATCTTGGCCACCGCGCCGGTCGGCGACAGGTTGCCGCGCAGGATGACCAGGTGTGAATCCTTCTTGATCGGGTTGTCGAAGGGACGAATGATGTCCTGGCCGGCCGGGTAGTCCTGCACGTCGGCAAGGTTCTCGGCCAGGGTCTTGCCGGTCACGGTCATGACATCGCCGTGCAGCATGCCGGCATCCAGCATGCGCTTCATCAGGGGCTGGATGCCGCCAATGGCGACCAGCTCGGACATCATGTACTTGCCGGACGGTCGCAGGTCGGCCAGCACCGGGGTGATCTTGCCGAGCTCGACGAAGTCATCCAGCGTGAGATCGACGTCGACCGCGTTGGCCATGGCGAGCAGGTGCAGCACGCCGTTGGTGGAGCCGGCCAGCGCGATGATGACGCGGATGGCGTTCTCGAAGGCCTTGCGGGTCATGATGTCGCGCGGCTTGATGTCGCGGCGCAGAAGCTCGATGACCTGTTCGCCGGCGCGGAAGCAGTCCAGTGCCTTGTCACTGCCGATGGCATCCTGCGCGCTGGAGCCGGGCAGGGACATGCCCAGGGCTTCAATGGCGGAGGCCATGGTGTTGGCGGTGTACATGCCGCCGCAGGAGCCCGGCCCCGGAATCGCGGTGTCCTCGATCTGCTTGACCTGGATCAGGTCCATGTCGCCCTTGGCGTGCTGACCGACGGCCTCGAACACCGAGATGATGTCGGTGTGGCCGTAGCCGGGCTTGATGGTGCCGCCGTAGACGAAGATGGACGGACGGTTCAGGCGCGCCATGCCGATGATGCAGCCGGGCATGTTCTTGTCGCAGCCGCCGACGGCGACGATGCCGTCAAAGCCTTCGCAGCCGGCCACGGTCTCGATGGAGTCAGCGATGACCTCGCGCGACACCAGCGAGTACTTCATGCCTTCGGTGCCGTTGGCGATGCCGTCGGAGATGGTGATGGTGTTGAAGATCACGCCCTTGCCGCCGGCCGCGTTGGCGCCCTTCTCGGCTTCCTCGGCGAGCTTGTTGATGTGCATGTTGCAGGGGGTGACATTGGCCCAGGTCGAGGCAATGCCGATCTGCGGCTTCTTGAAGTCCTCGTCGGTGAAGCCGACGGCGCGCAGCATGGCGCGGCCCGGTGCGGCTTCGACGCCATCCACCACCTGGGAGGAGAACTTGCGCATGTTGGGGGTGATGTCTGTCATCTCGTGAATCCTTGCGTCAAATGGCTTTGCTGAGCACCAGCGAGTTGCGCTGGTAGTTGTAGAAGGACTTGCGCTGCGAGGGCAGGTCGTCGACCGAGGCGGGTTCGAAGCCGTGCTCCTGGAACCACAGGCCGGTGCGCGTGGTGAGCACGAAAAGCCGGCCCAGCCCCTTGCTGACGGCACGCTTCTGCAGGAAGTCCATGAGCTCGCTGCCGCGATCGCTCTTGCGGTAGTTCGGGTGGATGGCGACACAGGCGATCTCGCCGGCCGGCTCCTCGCCCTTGATGATCGGCAGCGGATAGAGCGCGGCACAGCCGATGATCATGCCGTCACGCTCGACCACGGCGAAGTGGCCGATCTCGTTTTCCAGCTTCTCGCGCGAACGTCGCACCAGGATGCCTTCCTCCTCCAGCGGCTCGATCAGCTCAATGATGCCGCCGACATCCTCGATCTCCGCGGTGCGGATCTCTTCGTAGGGGTCATGGGTGATCAGCGTGCCGGAGCCGTCACGGGTGAACAGCTCCTGGAGCAGGGCGCCATCGCGCACATAGGAAATGATGTGCACGCGTTTGACGCCTTCGCGGCAGGCTTCGCGGGCGGCGTTCATGTGGCGCAGCAGCTCGCTGTCGATGGGGCGGTTGCGCAGGTACTGGTCGACCTCGTTGGGGATCATCTCGCGCAGCAGTCGGTCGTCGTTGTCATCGACGATGCCCTCGCGCTCGCCCAGGCAAATCAGCTTGTCGGCCTGCAGCGCGGTGGCCACGGACACCGCGACATCCTCGGCGAGCAGGTTGAAGACTTCGCCGGTGGTTGAATAGCCGGTCGGACCGAGAATCACGATGTGGTGATTCTGCAGGTTCTTGTTGATGACCTCGGTGTCCACCGCGCGCACCTCGCCGGTGAGGGCGAAGTCGACGCCATCACGCACGCCGTAGGGCTTGGCGGTGATGAAGTTGCCGGACACGGCATCGATCTTGGCGCCGAACATCGGCGAGTTGGCGAGACCCATGGACAGCAGCGCCTCGATCTCCAGACGGATGGCGCCGACCGCGTCCATCACGCAGCGCAGGGCTTCGCGCGTGGTCACGCGCAAGCCGTTGTGGTAGGGCGTTTCGAGGCCGTACTCGACCAGGTTTTCGTCGATCTGCGGGCGCGCGCCATGCACCAGCACCAGCTTGATGCCCAGCGAGTGCAGCAGCGCGATGTCATGCACGATGTTGCGGAAGTTGTCATGGTTGACCGCTTCGCCGCCGAACAGCAGCACGAAGGTCTTGCCACGGTGCGCGTTGATGTACGGGGCCGAGTTGCGGAACCAGTGCACATACTGGTCTGACATGGTGTCCTGGAAGGGATTCTGGCTGCTCAAGGTGCTGGCCCTGCAAGGGTGGGGACGCGGCGGGCGCCCATCGGTGAACCGGGATTGTATAGGCGCATCAGGCTGACAGGCAAAAGCGCCGGATCAGCGCGCTCAGCAGGCTGATGGTGGGCTGCAGGCGGTCGATGGCGACGAACTCGTCGGGCTGGTGCGCGGTATCGATGTCGCCCGGCCCGAGGATGAGCGCGTCCATGCCCAGCTCCTGCAAATAGGGTGCCTCGGTACCGAAGGCGGCGGCACCGGAGGCGTGGCCGGTGAGGGCTTCGGCGGCGAGCACGAGGGGCGAGTCGGCCGGGGTTTCCATGGCCGGCGTACCGGCAAACAGCGGTTCGCTGCGGATGCTGACCTGGAACTGCTCGGCCAGCGGAGCCAGTCGTTGCGCGATGGTGGCGCGCAGCTCGTTCATGGCCATGCCAGGCAGAGGACGCAGGTCGTACTGCAGTTCGCAGCGCGCGCAGATGCGGTTGGGATTGTCGCCACCGTGAATGCAGCCCAGGTTAAGGGTAGGCGTCGGTACCGTGAACAGCGGGTTGTGGTGGCGTTCGGCCAGCTCGCGGCGGAAACCGATCAGCTCACCCAGCGCGGCATGCATGGCATCGAGTGCGCTGTGTCCCAGCGCGGGGTCGCTGGAGTGGCCGCTGCGGCCCTCGATGACCAGGCGCTCCATCATCACGCCCTTCTGCAGGCGCAGCGGCTTCAGCCCGGTGGGTTCGCCGATCACCGCGAAGCGCGCCCTGGGCTTGCCGGCAGCTACCAGCGCGCGAGCGCCAGCCATGCTGGTTTCCTCGTCGCAGGTGGCGAGCAGGATCAGCGGTGCGTGCAGGCGACCTCCCGCGCGGATCACGCTGGCGGCCTCGTGGGCGGCTGCCAGCGCGAGCGGAAAGAAGCCTTTCATGTCGGCCGTTCCCAGGCCATACAGCTTGCCGTCACGTTCGGTCAGCGTGAACGGGTCGCTTTTCCAGCGCGCGGCATCGTAGGGGACCGTATCGGTATGCCCGGACAGCACCAGTCCGCCGGGGCCTTCACCCAGGGTGGCGATCAGATTGGCCTTGCCGGGGGCCACGTGTTGCAGCTCGCAGCGGAAGCCTAGCTCGGTTGCCCAGCTTGCGATGTGCTCGACCACGGCCAGATTGCCCATGTCCATGGAGGCATCGGTGCAGGTGATGCTGGGCGTGGCGATCAGGGTGGCGAGCTGCTGGCGCAGGGTGGTGTTCATGAATGTGGTGGGTGTAGCCGGGAAGCGTCCTACCATACACCGGAACGGCTGGCGTTGGGTATTTTCGCGGGCCGGAATGACACAGGCCCGGGATGACCGGGCCTGTGCATGCAGCGGGTGTGGTGCGCGCTTACGGCGTCGGGACCGGGATCGGCGAGGAGCCGAAGAGACCGGTCAGCGTGCTGACCAGGGTGTCGAAGGCACCGGTGAACTGGGCAAAGGCGGCTTCCGGGTCAAAGCCTTCAGCGCCCGGCATCGGAATCGGGGAGGCCTCGAACAGCCCGGTGAGCTGGGATGGATCGAGCAGGCTGGTCAGCTGGTCCGGATTGAAGCCGCCGGCACCGGATGGTGCGAGGGCGGTCAGGTTGCCCGCCAGACCGGTCAGCAGCGACTCGATGGCCCCCGGCACGGCTGCCGGATCGTCGGCACCCAGCGTCAGCACGCCGATGACGCCATCAAGCAGGCCGGAGACCACCGTCAGGGCACTGACCAGCGGTGCAGCCGGTTCGCCACCATTCTGTTCGATCTGGGCGATGACGGTATCGAGCTGGGTGGTGATCTCGCCCAGCATGGCCGGACTCAGCGGCAGATTGCCGCCACCACCTTCCTGCAGCATGGTCAGCAGTGCCGTGAAGTCATCCGGCGAACCGGGGAATTCACTGGGCAGGTCGCCTGGCAGCGGGAGGCCGGTACCTGCTTCCGGATCCAGCGTGCAGGAGGTGTCGCCGGTCAGTGACAGCAGCAGACCGCCAGTGGAGAGCAGGAGGTCCTGGACGCTGACAGCGAGCTGGCTGTCCTGCGGTGCGGTCAGCGCGGCCTGGCCGGCGGCCGCATCGGCAGCGAGGGCATCGATCAGGTCTACGGCCTTGATCGACACGGTGTCATTGAGGCAGGTCAGCACGGCTTCGGCCGGCAGCTGTTCGGGTGCCTGGGCGCTGCCGCCGATCAGGGCTGCAAAGAGCTGATCCTGAAGCACGGCCTGCAGCGGGTCGGCCGGTCCGGGGATGCCATAACCAGTCGTTTCCCCGCCCGATCCATCGTCGCCGCCATCGCCACCGTCGTTGTTGCCTCCATTGTCATCGGTGCCGCCATCATCGGAGCCGTTGTCATTTCCATTGTCGACTTCGCCAGCGCTGTCGCCGCCGGTGGTGCTGGTGTTTTCGAGGGCTTCATCTTCGCTGCAGCCGGTCAGGGCGATGGCGGCGGCGAGAGCGAGTACGCGCAGTTGCATGAGGGAATACCTGCCAGGGAGCTTGTTGTTTTCGTGACTGATCGTAGCGATTTTGTCAGTGGCTGGCGATACGGGTTACAAAACCAGTACGAAACGAAAATGGTCACAGGACCTTCAGCGAACTGTAACGCATCATCCACAGACTCATTCCGGTTAGCCAGTCGCCTGCACCAGGCAATTACCATCCGGAGTTAGTGACATGAAATTGATTGATCAGGAAGACATTCCCGTCAGCCCCGAGCATCATCCTCATTTCAACGAGGTCGTCGAGCGCGCGATGTCGCGTCGTACCCTGCTGAAGAGCGGTGTCGGCTTGTCGGCAGCGCTGTTCATGGGTGGCACGCTGAGTGCTTGCGGCGGCGGTGGCAGCAGCTCTGGAGGGGCAGTTGTGGCCCCGGCAGCCAGACTGGGCTTTTCAGCGGTGCCGGCGAGCAGTGGTGGTCAGGTCATCGTGCCGTCCGGCTACAGTTATCAGGTCATGGCGCCTTGGGGTTCGCCACTCTTCAGCACGTCCCCGGCCTGGAAAGGCGATGCGTCCGAAACTGCTGCCGACCAGGCCCTGCAGGTCGGCGACAACCACGACGGCATGCATTTCTTCCCGCTCGACGGTGCCACGCAGAGCGATGAAGGTTTGCTGGTGATGAATCACGAGTACATCAACCTCGAGTATTTCTACAAGCCCGAGGCCGGCCAGACCTATCCGGATGTCTGGACCTTGGACAAGGTGCTCAAGGCACAGAATGGTCACGGCATTTCCGTGCTGCACGTGAAGCGCGTGTCGGGGGCCTGGCAAGTCCAGATCGATTCCCCGTACAACCGTCGCCTGACCGGCAATTCCCCGATGCAGATCACCGGTCCCGCCGCCGGACACGCGTTGATGAAGACCAGTACCGAGACCAGCGGTCGCATTGCCTACGGCACGCTCAACAATTGCGGCAACGGTTTCACGCTCTGGGGCACCTACCTGACCTGCGAAGAGAACTTCAACGGTTACTTCGGTGCCAATTCCGGCACTGCGCCTGCCGACGCCAGCCTGTTGCGTTACGGCATCAGCGCATCCGGTTCCGGCTACCGCTGGCACGAGCTGGATGACCGCTTCGATTACGAGCTGGAGCCCAACGAGGCCAACCGCTTCGGCTGGATCGTCGAAATCGATCCGTTCGATCCGACATCACTGCCTCGGAAGCGCACGGCGCTCGGACGCATCAAGCACGAGAATGCCGCCATGACGCTGGCTGCGGATGGTCGTGTCGTTGTCTACATGGGAGATGACCAGGCCAATGACTATGTCTACAAGTTCGTGTCGGCGGGCAAGTACATCGAAGGCAATCTCGCCAACAACCGCAACCTGCTCGACACCGGCAAGCTTTACGTGGCGCGATTCCTCAACGGGGATGTCAGCGGTGACATGATGGGTGTCGGCGAGTGGGTCCTGCTCGACAAGGTCGCCAATCCGGTGCTGGCGGCTGATGCCCGTTTCGCCGATCAGGGCGAGGTGCTGATCAAGACCCGTCTCGCAGCGGATGCGGTCGCGGCGACGCGCATGGACCGTCCGGAGTGGGTGGCCGTGCATCCGCGCAGCGGCGAAGTCTATCTGACGCTGACCAACAACAGTGGTCGCAGTGTCACCGACGATGCAAACCCTCGCACTGCCAACCGCTTCGGTCAGATCATCCGCTGGCGTGAGGCGGGTGGCGATGCCGCAGCGCTGGCCTTCGAGTGGGATCTGTTCGTGCTGGCAGGCAACCCTACGCCGGCAGCCGGCCAGACCGGACTCAACCTGGGGTCGTCCAATGTCACCGTCGACAACACGTTCAACAGCCCGGACGGCCTGGCGTTCTCGCCCAACGGACTGCTCTGGATCCAGACTGACGGCAGCAATGCCAACACCGGCCGCAATGCCGGCCAGGGCAACAACCAGATGCTGGTGGCCGATCCGGTCAGCAAGGAGATTCGCCGTTTCCTGGTCGGTCCGGATGGCTGTGAGGTCACCGGCATCACGTTCACGCCCGACCAGAAGACCGTGTTCATCAACATCCAGCACCCCGGCGAGAACAGTGGTCCGAACGCCGTCAGTGACAGCCTGCTGCTGACCGATGCCGCGGCGTTCAGCAACTGGCCGGAAGGCGAGCCGGGCATCACCGGCAGCATGGGTCGGCCGCGTTCGGCGACCGTGGTGATCTGGAAGAACGATGGCGGGGTGGTCGGTGTCTGATCACCTGCCGGCGTAGCGGCATGGTGGAAAAAGCCCCGGAAACACCCGGGGCTTTTTCATGCGCAACGGATGACCGGGCCCTGAGGACTCAGTCAGCTGCCTGCCTGCGCTGCTTCTCGATGATGCGGCCGAAGAACAGACCGGTCTCGAACAGCAGCCACATGGGAATGGCCAGCATGGCCATCGACAGGGCATCCGGTGGCGTGATGAACATGGCCACGAAGAAGCAGCCGACAATGATGTAGCGGCGCTTGTCGGCCAGCGAGTCGCAGCTGATGACGCGAGCGACGATCAGCACCAGCACCGCGACCGGAATCTCGAAGGTGACCCCGAACACCAGGAACAGCTTGAGCGCGAAATCCAGGTAGAGATTGATGTCGGTCATGATGGCGACGCCTTCGGGACCGATCTGGGTGAAGAAGCCGAGGATGGCCGGCAGCGTGATGAAGTAGGCGAAGGCGATGCCGGCGTAGAACAGCAGCACGCTGGAGATCACCAGCGGAATCGCGATGCGGCGCTCGTTCTGGTACAGCGCTGGCGCAATGAAGCCCCAGATCTGCACCAGGATGTAGGGAATGGAGGCGAACAGGGCGACGAAGAAGGTCAGCTTGAACGGCGCCATGAACGGCGAGGTCACGTCGGTGGCGATCATGGTGCTGCCGGCCGGCAGCAGCGCGCGCAGCGGCAGGGACAGCCATTCGTAGATGTCGTTGGCGAAATAGACCAGCGAGAAGAACATCACCAGCAGCAGGCCGAGCACGCGCATCAGGCGCGTGCGCAGCTCGATCAGATGGCTGACCAGGGGCATTTCCGCGGTGTCGGGCGAGACGGGGAGCTGGCTCATGGATGGCGGGATGCTTCGCTGGCGGAGGTGGTGGGCGCGACCTTGTCGGCGCTGTCACGGACGCCGGCATCGGGCACCGTGGCCGGAGATTCCGGTTCGACGACCGGCGCTGGCGCGACGTCAGTGGCGGTGTCGCTGGCCGGTCGTGGCGGCGCGATGCGGTTCTCGTCGAGTGACAGATCCGGCATGGCGGATTTGGCGCGCTCGAGCTCGGCCTGGATGCGGGCACGCATTTCCGAGGCCGCAACCTCGTTCTCGATCTCGGCCTGCACGCTGAGAATGGTTCGGCGGATGCGTCCGACCCAGGCGCCGGTCATGCGCGCGGCGTGCGGCAGCTTTTCCGGTCCGAGCACGACCAGGGCGACGATGGCGAGCAGCAGCAGCTCGCTGAAGCCGACATCAAACATGCTATGGCTCTCCGGTCAGGCTGCCGCCGGCATTCACTGCTGCTGGCCGCCCTGGGGCGGGGTGCCGGCCGCGGTCGGCGTCTGCAGCGTGGCGGCCGGCTGCTGCGCCACCGGCGGCGGGGTCTGCTGGCTGAGCTGGGCCGGCGGCTGGGCAGCCGGCGGCGTGTCGTCCTCGTTCTTCATCGAGTCCTTGAAGCCCTTGATGGCGCCGCCGAGGTCCTTGCCGAGGTTCTTGAGCTTGGAGGTGCCGAAGATCAGGATGACCACGGCGAGCAGCAGCAGGATGTGGGGCAGTGACAGACCGGACATGGGTTTTCTCCTCGCCCTGGGGCGCAGTGGACATCAATCGGTGGCGGTGCGGGATGCCTTTTCCGCCAGGCCGGACAGGTTGAAGCGGCGAGCCAGCTCGGCCTGTACCTGATCCGGGTGCACATTCAACGCGCTCAGCATGACCAAGGTATGAAACCAGAGGTCGGCTGTCTCGTAGACAAGCTCGTCAATGTCGCCGGAGCGTTCGGCATCCTTGGCGGCAAGCAGGGTCTCGGTGCATTCCTCGCCGACCTTCTCGAGAATCTTGTTGAGGCCCTTGTGGTAGAGGCTGGCCACGTAGGAGCTGTCGGGCGAGGCGGTCTTGCGCTCGGCGAGCACGCGCGACAGTTCGGCGAAGACATCAGACATGGCGGTAGATCTCGTCAGGGGACTTGAGCACGGGGTCGACGACCTGCCACTGGCCATCCACCAGGCGGCGGTAGAAGCAGGAGGTGCGGCCGGTGTGGCATGCCATGCCGCCGAGCTGCTCGACCTGCAGCACGATGACATCACCGTCGCAGTCCAGGCGCAGTTCATGCAGGCGCTGGATGTGGCCGGACTCCTCGCCCTTGCGCCAGAGGCGGTTGCGCGAGCGCGACCAGTAGATGCCGCGCTGCTCGGCGACGGTCAGGATCAGGGCGTCGCGGTTCATCCACGCCACCATGAGCACGCGGCCGGTCTGCCAGTCCTGGGCAATGGCAGGCACCAGGCCTTGGGCATCCCAGCGGACCTCGTTCAGCCAGTCGGTTTCAGCGGTCATCGGACAGTTCCTGAGACAATGAGAGTCAGCATAGCGCAAGCCGGCAGTGGCGTCAGTTGGCCAGCAGGCGCCAGCCCAGGCTGATGCCGATCAGCACGGCGCCCACCGGCAGCGCGGCGGTGAACAGCGGCGTCGACAAGGCGGCGCTGGCAATCAGGGTCCAGCCCGCCAGCACGCCGGTCCAGGCCAGGAAATCCTGCTTGCGGCCACGCACCAGCTGACGCTTGAGACCATGCAGCTCGCTGAGCTGACGGCTCTGCCAATGGCCGGCCTGGCGCATCTGGGTCAGGGCGTCGAAGACCAGCTGCGGCATGTCGGGCAGGCCGGCAAGCAGGATGGGCGTGTCTTCGGTGAAGCGCTTGAGCAGCGCCTTGGGGCCGAGCCGGTCCTGCAGCCACTGCTTGAGCAGGGGCTGGGCCAGACTCCAGATGTCCAGCGCCGGGTAGAGTTCGCGACCCAGGCCTTCGATGTGGATCAGGGTCTTCAGCAGCAGCACGAACTGCGGCGGAATCAGCAGGCCATGCACGCGTGACAGGTCGAGCAGGCCGGCGAGGATGGGCGCGAGCTGGACCTGGTCGATGGGCTTGGTCAGTACCGGCTCGACCAGACGGCGCACCTCGGTGGCGATGCGGTCTAGCGGAGCCCCGGCGGGAATCCAGCCGGCCTGGGCGGCGACGCGCACGAGCTGGGTGAAGTCGCGCTGGATCAGCGCCAGCAGGATCTGCGCGATGGCGAGCTGGTCGTCGGTGGGCAGCGAGCCGACGATGGCGCAGTCGAGGCCGATGAAACGCGGGTCGGCCGGGTTGCCGGTTTCCACGTAGACATTGCCGGGATGCATGTCGGCGTGGAAGAAGTTGTCGCGGAAGACCTGGGTGAAGAAGATGGTCAGGCCTTTCTCGGCCAGGCGCTGGCGATCGATGCCGAGGCGCGCGAAGGTGGCGTGATCGGTGATCGGCACGCCTTCGATGCGCTCAGCGATCATGATCTCGCGGCTGCCGTTGGCGTCATGCACTTCGGGCACGTAGAACAGCGGCGAGTTGCTGAAGTTCTCGCGCAGGCGACGGGTGTTGTCGGCTTCGCGCGCGAGATCGGTTTCGTCGAGCAGGGTGCGCTCGTAGTCGGCAACGATGCGCTGCAGCGGCAGCACGCGCAGGGCCTCATGCTCGGCGGCGAACTCGGCGAAGCGGTGCAGCAGGGCCATGTCGGTGCGGATGCGTTCGGCGACGCCGGGGCGCAGCACCTTGATCACGACTTCGCGGCCGTCGAGCAGGGCGGCGGTATGCACCTGCGCGATGGAGGCGGCGGCCAGCGGCTGGTCGTCAAAACGGGCAAAGCGTTCCGTGAGGGACGTGCCCAGTTCGCGCTCGACAATCGCCCGGGCCTGCTCGGTGGGGAAGGGGGCGACGTTTTCCTGCAGCTGCGCGAGTTCGTCGAGCAGCGCCGGGGCGAGCAGGTCGCGCCGGGTCGAGATCAGCTGGCCAAGCTTGATGAACAGCGGCCCCAGCTCCTCGAAGGCGCGACGCACATGGTCAGGCTGGCTGGCGCGCGAGGCACCGGTCCACCACGCCGGGTGCAGGCGGAAGGCGAGCAGCAGCAGACGGGCCGCCAGACTCGGCGGTGGTGGCAGCAGGCTGTCCAGGCGGTAGCGGGCGCAGATGCTCCAGATCTGCAGCAGGCGCAGCGCGTGGCTCATCATGAGGCATCCCCGTGGCGTGTCGTGCTGCCGGACGAGGCCGGCGCCGCGTTGCGTGCCAGGACGGCGGCAGCCCGCTGCGCCAGGCGCTGCAGACGCGCCTCCAGGCGCTCGGTGTCGGCGCGCAGATCACGCGTGGCCTCGATGAACTCGTCGATTTCCCAGCGTGCCGGCAGCAGGGCCTGCTCTTCGCGCAGGTACTCCTGGCTGTTCATGACGAAGGTGCGCGCTGCCTGGCGAGCGAAGCCGAACAGGCCACGCAGATGCTGGCCGACCTGGTGTCCGGTGATGTCGCCGAAGAGCATGGCCACCGGCTCTTCCCAGTCGATGTCCATCTGCCGCGCGATGGCATGCAGCTGCTCGATGACCTGGACCTGGCCCTGGATGCGCAGCGGGCCGCCAATCAGCTGTGGCTGCTTGGCCAGTGCCAGCTTGAGCAGAGCGGCGCTCTGAGCCTCGATGGTGACATGCGGGCGCTGGTCCGGCTCGCTGCCGAGGCGGATGCGCTCGCCCTGGATGCGCAGCATCACGCTCAGGCGCGGCGATTCGGTTTCCACGAAGAGGCACTTGCCATCCAGTGCCTGCAGACGCTGGCGGGTGGCCGGGTCGTAGCGCAGGGCGCGGTTGATCACGGTTTCGGCGGCACGCAGGGCGAGCACGTAGGGCAGTGACGGCATGGTGGCCTCCCGCAGGGCCTGGCGAGTCGAGCTCAAAAACGGAATCCCCGGTGCAGGGCAACGATGCCGCCCGTGAGGTTGTGGTAGTCGCAGCGTTCGAAGCCAGCCTGCTCCATCATGCCCTTGAGGGTGTCCTGGTCCGGGTGCATGCGGATGGACTCGGCCAGGTAGCGGTAGCTGTCGGCATCGTTGGCGACCAGCTTGCCCATCATCGGCAGCAGGCTGAAGGAGTAGGCATCGTAGGCCTTGGCCAGCGGCTCGATGACCGGCTTGGAGAATTCCAGCACCAGCAGGCGACCGCCAGGCTTCAGCGACTGGTACATGGAGCGCAGGGCGGCATCCTTGTCGGTCACGTTGCGCAGGCCGAAGGCGATGGTGATGAGGTCGAAGCTGCCGGGGGCGAAAGGCAGGCATTCGGCGTTGGCCTGCACGAAGGCGATGCGGGTCTCGCCCGTGTCGAGCAGCTTGTCGCGACCCACCGAAAGCATGGAGGCGTTGATGTCGGCGAGGATGACCTGGCCCTGGTCACCGACCTCGCGCATGAAGGCGCGTGCGAGGTCACCGGTGCCGCCGGCGATGTCGAGCACGCGCTGGCCCGGCCGCACTCCCGACATCTCGATGGCGAAGCGCTTCCAGAGACGATGGATGCCGAGTGACATGAGGTCGTTCATGAGGTCGTACTTGGCGGCCACGGAGTGGAAGACCTCGGCGACCTTGCCGGCCTTTTCCTCGCGGCGAACGGTCTGGTAGCCGAAGTGCGTGGTCTCGCCGGCGGCCTGCGCGTCCGGGCGTGCGCCAGTGGCGAGGGGGCCGTTGGCCGGGGGCAGGGGGCGTCGCTCGGTCATGCGCTGTCTCGCGGGCAGAAGGGATCGGGGTGTCCGGCATCCAGTCGGTCGAGGATACGACTTTCCCGGGCGATGAACAGGTCCAGGAAGTCGGCCACCGAGCTCATCGGCTTCATCACCGCAAAGCCCTTGGCCATGAAATCGTAGAGGCCGGCCAGGCCGGCCATGCGTGCCGGACGCGCCGCCATCTTGAAGGTCGCGGTGATCAGACGCGAGCGGACATAGCGATCCAGACCGAGACCGAGCTCGCGCAGGAGGTCGATCTGCTGGTTCCTGGCCTCGCGCTGCTGCAGGCGTCGGTAGCTGGCGATGAGCTGGGCACTGTCCGGCGCAGTGATGCCATGTGCCAGCAGATCGGCGGCCACGGCCTCGTCAAGCTCGCCGGTGAGGGCGTTGCACTCGACGGCAAAGGCGGCGGTGCGCATCACCGAATCCGGCAGCATGCGTACCGCCACCGGCAGGGCGCGCTCGATTTCGCGCGCCAGCTCGTTGAGGTCGAGGCCGGTGTAGATCTCGCTCAGGAAGAACTCGGTGATGGGCGCGTGCGTGGCACTGGCCAGCGAGTCGGCATGGGTGTCACGCATGCGGGCGGTCTGCAGCTGCTGCACGGCGCCGACCACGGCGGCCAGATCGGCATCGCTGTGGCGTGTCCAGGCGCGGTAGCGGGCAATGCCGTGACGAATGCGCGTGGCGCTGCTGGTTTCCTGTTCCGCTGCTGTCAACGACATGCTGAGGTCCTCACCGGGGTGCTGGTCCGGCATGTCTGCGTGCCGGCGTGCTGCGCTGTCCATGAAACGGTTCCGCGATCAGAGAATGAAACGGCTCAGGTCTTCGTCCTGAACCAGTGCGCCAAGATGTTCGTCGACATCGGCCGGGGTGATCTGCAGCGTTTCGCCGCCACACTGGCTGGCGAGATCGGCGGCCTCGAAACCGATGCGTTCGAGCAGACGTTCCATGACCGTGTGCAGACGACGGGCACCGATGTTCTCGGTGCGCTCGTTGACCTGCCAGGCCACTTCCGCGAGCTTGCGCACGGTCTCCGGCTGGAAGCTGATGTGCAGGCCTTCGGTGGCGAGCAGCGCCTTGTACTGCTCGGTCAGCGAGAAGCTGGGCTCGGTCAGGATGCGCTCGAAGTCGTTCGGTCCCAGCGCCTCCAGCTCGACACGGATGGGCAGGCGGCCCTGCAGCTCGGGAATCAGGTCGGACGGCTTGGCGAGGTGGAAGGCGCCGGAGCAGATGAACAGGATGTGATCCGTCTTCACCATGCCGTACTTGGTGTTCACCGTGCAGCCTTCGATCAGCGGCAGCAGGTCACGCTGCACGCCTTCGCGTGACACGTCGGCGCCCTGGGTTTCACCACGGCGACAGACCTTGTCGATTTCGTCGATGAAGACGATGCCCTGCTGCTCGACTGCCGTCAGGGCGCGGGCCTTGAGGTCCTCGTCACTGACCAGCCTGGCCGCTTCCTCATCGCGCGCACGCTTGAGCGCTTCGCGAATCTTCAGGCGCTGGGCCGACTGCTTGCCGGCACCGAGTCCGGCGAACAGCTTCTGCAGCTGGTTGCCCATGTCTTCCATGCCGGGCGGCGTCATCAGTTCCACCGAGGGGGCGGCCTGGCTGAGCTCGATCTCGATTTCCTGCTCGTCGAGCTCGCCGTTGCGCAGCTTGCGCCGGAACAGCTGGCGAGTGGCGTTGTCAGTCTTGTCGGCCGCCGGCGGTGGCGTGGTGCTGTCCCAGGGCGTGGCCGGGGCCCGCGCCGGACGCAGCAGCACGTCGAGAATGCGGTCTTCGGCGGCCTCGTCAGCGCGCTGGCCGACACCGGCGATGGCCTGCTCGCGCACCATCTTCAGGGCCATGTCGGCGAGGTCGCGGACGATGGTCTCGACGTCGCGGCCGACATAGCCGACTTCGGTGAACTTGGTGGCTTCGACCTTGATGAAGGGGGCGTTGGCGAGCTTGGCCAGGCGACGCGCGATCTCGGTCTTGCCGACGCCGGTCGGGCCTATCATCAGGATGTTCTTGGGCGTGACCTCATGGCGCAGGTCCTCGGCCAGCTGCATGCGCCGCCAGCGGTTGCGCAGGGCCAGGGCGACGGCACGCTTGGCGGCGGTCTGGCCGATGATGTGGCGATCGAGTTCATGCACGATTTCGCGCGGGGTCATGGCAGTCATGGCAGTTACCAGTCCAGGCTTTCGAGCGTGTGGTGATGGTTGGTGTAGACGCAGATGTCGCCAGCCACGGTGAGGCCGTACTTGACGATCTCGGCGGCTGACAGCTCGCTGTGGTCGACCAGGGCCCGGGCGGCGGCGAGTGCGTAGTTGCCGCCGGAGCCGATGGCGATGATGCCGTGCTCGGGCTCAAGCACGTCGCCGTTGCCGGTGATGATCAGCGAAGCCTGCCTGTCGGCCACCGCGAGCAGCGCTTCGAGGCGGCGCAGGGTGCGGTCGGTGCGCCAGTCCTTGGCCATTTCCACGGCGGCACGCACGAGATGGCCGCTGTGCTTCTCGAGCTTGGCCTCGAAGTAGTCGAACAGCGTGAACGCGTCGGCGGTGCCGCCGGCGAAGCCGGCAATGACCTGGTCACGGTGCAGGCGGCGGACCTTGCGGGCATTGCCCTTCATCACCGTGTTGCCCAGCGAGACCTGGCCGTCGCCGCCGAGCACGACGCTGTTGCCGCGACGTACGGAAAGAATGGTGGTCATGGGGTGGCATCTCCTGTGGCCGGCGCCGGGGCCGTGGTGGGAATGGCATCGATGCCCTGTTCCGCCAGCAGCGTGCGCGCCTCGTCCAGGCGTTCCTGGCCGGTCAGCGGTCCGATCAGCACGCGATGCAGGACCGGGCCGGCGTCCACGCTGCCTTCACGCACACGACCGGGCAGGCCCAGTTCGCGAATGCGTTCGCGCTGCAGCTCGGCCTCGGCGCCATCCCGGAAGGCGCCTGCCTGCAGCCAGTAGGGGGTGGTGTCGACGGCATCGGTCCGGGTGCTGTCGCTGGTGGCCGGCATCGGCCGTGGTGGCGGACGATTGTCGAGCTGACGGGTCGGCAGCACTTCCTGCTGCGGCAGGATGTCGTAGAAGGCGAAGCGCTCGGCCGGCGCCGGTTCGGTCCTGGTGTCGGCGGGCTTGGCGGCAGTCTTGCCTGCGCTGGCATCGAGCGCGGCCGGCACGGTGGCGACATCGGCAGGCGCCTGGCGACGGGCGTAGACGATGACGGCGATCAAGGTGGCCAGCAGAAGCACGCCGAGCACGATGCGTCCGGGCTTGATGCGTCGCCGGGCGGGTGCGCTGCCACGCCGTTGCTGCGCACGCGCGACGCTCTGGCGGCCGCCACGGGCATGCTGGCGGCCGGAGTTGCTGCCGGGGCGAGGCGAACGGCTGGCGCCCCGGGGGGGCGGGCTCTTGGCCATGACACGTATCCTCTGCTGGTCGGCTTACATGCGATCCGGCGCGCTCACGCCAAGCAGACCGAGGCCGTTGGCGATGACGCGCTGTACCGCCAGGCTCACGGTCAGACGCGCGTTGCGCACGGCGGCATCGTCAATGAGCATCTTGTGGGTGTTGTAGTAGCCGTGGAAGGCCTGGGCCAGATCGCGCAGGGCATAGGTGAGCTGGTGCGGGGCGCGCTGGCGGGCGGCCGCGGCGACGGCATCCGGCCAGGCGGCCAGACGCTTGAGCAGATCATCCAGACCGCTGTCATCGAGCATGGGCAGGGCGGCAAGACCGGCGCTCTGGTCATGCGCCCAGCCGCGCGTTTCCAGCTCGCGGAACACGCTGGCGACACGAGCGTGCGCGTACTGCAGGTAGTACACCGGGTTGTCGGCGGACTGCGAGCGCGCGAGGTCGATGTCGAACTCGAGGTGCTGCTCCGGCGAGCGCGTCAGGTAGAAGAAGCGAGTAGCGTCGTTGCCGGCTTCCTCGATCAGCTGCTGCAGGGTCACGAAGTTGCCCGAACGCTTGCCCATGCGGCCTGATGACAGCGTGACGAACTGGATCAGCGCGACGTGGAAGCGGTCGCCCTGACCGGTCAGGGCCTCGATGGCGGCGCGCACGCGGGCAATGTAGCCGTGGTGGTCGGCACCCCAGACGTCGATCAGGGTGTCGAAGCCGCGGTCGAGCTTGTCGAGGTGGTAGGCCACGTCGGCGGCGAAATAGGTGTGGATGCCGTTGTCGCGGATCAGCACGCGGTCCTTCTCGTCGCCGAGCGCGCTGGTGCGCAGCCAGACCGCGCCGTTCTGCTCGTAGACGTGGCCGCGCTCGCGCAGGCGAGCCACGGCACGGTCGATGGCACCACTCTCGGCCAGCGTGCGCTCCGAGTACCACTGGTCGAAGTCGACGCTGAAGGCATCCAGCGTGTGACGGATGGCCGCGAGCTGGGTGTCGAGGCCGAAGTCCTGGACCGTGCGGTAGTCAGCGCCGAGCAGGTCGCGCACACGGCTGATGATGGCGTCGAGATAGGTTTCCTTGCCGGCCTTGATGTCGTCGCCCTCGCCCTCGGGGTCTTCCGGCAGGCCGGCGACGACGTCGGCCCAGGGCCGGAACCAGGCACGGCCGTCACGGGCCATGAGCGCCTGCGCGCAGTCCTTGACGTAGTCGGCGGGGTAGGCGCGCGAGGGAACCTGCACGGTCTCGCCGCAGGCTTCCAGATAGCGCGCGTAGACCGACACGGCGAGCACGTCGGCCTGGCGGCCGGCGTCGTTGATGTAGTACTCGCGGTGCACGTCGAAGCCGGTGGCCTTGAGCAGGTTGCCCAGGGTGGAGCCGTAGGCGGCACCACGACCATGGCCGACATGCATGGGGCCGGTCGGGTTGGCGGAGACGAACTCCAGCAGCACCTTCTCGCCCTGGCCGATGTTCGGCGAGCAGAAGCCGGTCACGTCATCCAGGATCTGCCGTATGACGGCGAAGCGGCTGTCGCTGCTGAGGAAGAAGTTGATGAAGCCGGGGCCGGCGATCTCGACCTTGCTCACGGCCGGATCGGCGGGCAGGGCGGCAACCAGGGCCTCGGCGATGTCGCGCGGCTTGCGACCGGCGGCCTTGGCCGACGCCAGCGCCAGGTTGGTGGCCCAGTCGCCGTGTGCGGCATCGCGGGTGCGGTCAAGCTGGATGACCGGCGTGAAGTCGGCGGGCAGCACGCCGTTCTGGTGCAGGGTGGCAATCGCGGAGGACAACAGCGCGTCAAGCACGGGTTTCATCGGAGCATCTGACCGTGGTGGTGTGAAAACGGTCGCGATTGTACCAACAAAAAAGGCGACCCTGTCGCCAGAGGTCGCCTTTTCCGGGGCGGTGCAGCTTACTTCTTGAAGCTGCGGGCGCCGAAGCGCTGCTTGAACTTGTCGATGCGACCGCCAGTGTCCACGACCTTCTGGGTGCCGGTGTAGAACGGGTGGCAGGCCGAGCAGACGTCGATGGAGAAGTTCTTGCAGGTCGTGGAACGGGTTTCGAACACGTTGCCGCACGAGCAGGTCACGGTTACAGCTTCATACTTCGGGTGGATATCAGCGCGCATCTTGATCACCAAATCAGTGAGAAAGGGAAAGTCGGCTCGCACTCCCGGACAGTCGACGACAGGCGTCGGCATAGTCGCGGGCACGAGGCCGGACCGATCTCTTGGCCCACCGTGAAGGTCTCTTGATCACAGCCGGGCACAACAAGGCCGCGAAGTATAGAGGCTGATCAGGATTTCGCCAAGTCATCGCGAGGCTGGCGCTGGCAAGCCGGACCCGGGGTGCTAGGCTAGCCGCATGACTGTTCTTCGCCTCGCTCTGCCATCGCCGCTGCGCCAGCTCTTCGACTATCGCCTGCCTGCCGGCTGGCCGGTGCCTGAGCCGGGGGTGCGGGTGCGGGTGCCGTTCGGTCGTCGCGAGGTCATCGGCGTGCTGATCGAGGTGGCGACAGACAGCGTCTGGCCGGCGGAGAAGCTCCGGCCGGTGCTGGCCGTGCTGGATGACGCCGCGGTGTTGCCGGCGACGCTGTGGCAGCTGGCGCTGTGGGCCGCACGTTATTACCAGCACCCGCTCGGGGATGCCCTGAGCCAGATGCTGCCGGTGTTGCTGCGCCAGGGCGAGGCGGCCGAGCCGGAGCCGCTGCGGCGCTGGCAGCTTACTGCCCGCGGTCGCGCGCTGGCACCCGATGCCTTGCGCCGTGCGGTGCGTCAGCAGGCGGCCTGGGATGCGCTGGCAGCGCATCCGCAGGGGTTGGGCGAACCGGCGCTGCGTGCGCTCGGCGTGACGCGTGACAGCCTGCAGGCGCTGGCCGCACGCGAGGTGGTCGAGGTGGTTGCGGATGTGCACGAGGTGGCGCTGCCGACGCCAGCGCTGGCGCAGCCGGCCCTGGTCGCCAACAGCGAGCAGGCGGCTGCCGTGGCGGCGGTGATCGCCGATCTCGATGCCTTTGCGGTGTGGCTGCTGCAGGGCGTTACCGGCAGCGGCAAGACCGAGGTCTATCTGCAGGTCATGGCGGCCGTCCTCGCGGCAGGTCGCCAGGTGCTGGTTCTGGTGCCCGAGATCGGCCTGACGCCGCAGACGGTCGCGCGTTTCCAGGCGCGCTTCCGCTGTCCGGTGGCGTGCCTGCACTCCGGCCTCAGCGATCGTCAGCGCCTGCAGGCCTGGCAGGCAGCACGCCGTGGCGAGGCCGGCATCATCCTCGGCACCCGCTCGGCGGTGTTCACACCGTTGCGCCATCCCGGCCTGATCGTGGTGGACGAGGAGCACGACCTGTCGTTCAAGCAGCAGGACGGCTTTCGCTACCACGCGCGTGACGTGGCGCTTCGACGCGGTCAGCTCGAGGGCATCCCGGTGCTGCTGGGGTCGGCCACGCCTGCGCTGGAGAGCCTGGCCAATGTCCAGGCCGGACGCTACCGGCGGCTGGCCTTGACGCAGCGCGCCGGCGGCGCGCAGTCGCCCGCCGTGCGCCTGCTGGACATCCGTGGCGAGAAGCTCGAGGGCGGCATGAGCCAGGCGGCGCTGACCGCCATGACGCAGACCTTGCAGCGTGGCGAGCAGGTTCTGGTCTTCGTCAACCGGCGCGGCTATGCCCCGGTACTGCTCTGCCACGATTGCGGCTGGCAGGCGGACTGCCCGCGCTGTGACGCGCGTCCCACCCTGCATCAGTCACCGTTGCGCCTGCATTGCCATCATTGCGGGCATGAGCGTCAGCCGCCGCGCAGCTGTCCGGACTGCGGCAGCACCGACCTGCGTCCTGCCGGACACGGCACCGAGCGTCTGGAGGAGAGCCTGGGACAGCGTTTTCCGGAGGCGCCCATGTATCGCGTCGATCGTGACAGCACGAGGCGCAAGGGCGCGCTCGAGGACATGCTGAACGAGGTGACGCGCGGCGGTCCGGCGATTCTGGTGGGCACGCAGATGCTGGCCAAGGGACATCATCTGCCCCATGTCACGCTGGTGGTGATTCCGGACTGTGACAGCGGCCTGTTCAGTGCCGACTTCCGGGCCGGCGAGCGGCTGGCCCAGCTGCTGGTCCAGGTGGCGGGCCGCGCCGGTCGGGCCGAGCGCCCGGGACAGGTGCTGCTGCAGACGCGGCAGCCCGAGCATCCGCTGCTGACCGTGCTGCTCGGGCAGGGTCACATGGCCTGTGCCCGTCTGCTGCTGCAGGAGCGGGCCCTGCTCGGGTTGCCGCCATCCGGTCATCTGGCCTTGCTGCGTGCCGAGGCGGTGCAGCTGGAGCGTCCTCTGCAGTTCCTGCAGCGAGCCGCGGTCGAGGTCATGGCCGCGGGTGGCGGCGTGGCGGCGTGGGGGCCGGTGCCAGCGCCGATGACGCGCAAGGCGGGTCTGCACCGGGTGCACCTGCTGCTCAAGGCCGAGCAGCGTGCCAGCCTGCAGCAGGCCCTGAGCCGGCTGCTGCCCTGGCTGGAGAGTCTGCCGGAGGGGCGTCAGGTGCGCTGGTCTGTCGACGTCGACCCGCAGGAGCTGGTCTAGGCCGGGCAGGGCGCACTCAGGGCTGCACGGGTGAGAGTGTCTCGGGCGCATGTGCTGCCGTTGGCTCGGCAGGAGATGCTGCCGATGCGCCGTCAGTCGGCGCGGTCAGGACGTCACCATCGTCGGGGCTGTTGACACCATCCATGGCGCCGTCCTCTGGCGGCAGGTCGACCGGTTTCGGTGGGGGCGAGGGACGCATTTCTGCTCGGAACAGCTCGTCCACACCCTCCGGATCATCGGCAGCGACGGCTTCTCCGGTCAGGCGATTGATGCGTGCCGTGGCCATGCCTGCCGGCATCGGCGGACGTGTGCTGGGCACGCCGCGCAGGGCCGTGGCCATGTACTGGTTCCAGATCGGCAGCGCGGCATAGCCGCCGTATTCGACCTTGCCGAGGCTGCGCGGCTCGTCGAAGCCTACCCAGGAGACCGCCACCATGCGGCCGTTGAAGCCGGCGAACCAGGCATCGCGCGCCTCGTTGGTGGTGCCGGTCTTGCCGGCCAGGTCGTCCCGGCCGAGGCTGAGCGCGCCACGTCCGGTGCCGCGCCGGATCACGTCCTGCAGGATGGAGTACATCTGCGCGGCAGCGCGCGGGCGCATGATGCGCAGTGCCACCGGATAGCTCGGCGTGTACACGGTCGGGCTGGGGTCGCTGATGCTCATGTCATTGCCGCTGCCGGAGATCATGCCGGGGATGCCGTTCTCGTCGGTGCTGACGATGGCACCGTCAGCAACTGGCGGATTGACCGGAATCACTTCCGGTGCCTCGGCCTGGCCGTCCGACGTGATCACCGGGGCGGCCATGGGCAGCTCGCAGGGACGGCAGACGCGGCGCGGATTGGCCTGGAACACCACCTTGCCCTGGCGGTCGACAACCTTCTCGATGAAATAGGGGTGCACGCGCAGGCCGCCGTTGGCGATGGCGGCATAGGCGGTCGCCATCTGGATCGGCAGCACCTCGGCCGAACCCAGGGCCAGGGTCAGGTCGCGCGGCATGCGGCTTTTGTCGAGACCGAAGCGGGTCAGGTATTCGCGGGCGCTGTCGACGCCGACGGCCTGCAGCAGGCGGATCGAGACCAGGTTGCGCGACAGGTAGAGGGCGCGACGCAGGGTGATCGGACCCATGAACTCGCCGTCCGAGTTGCTCGGCTCCCAGTCGCCGAAGGTCAGCGGCGCATCGTCGATCAGGCTGGCCGGCGTGTAGCCGCGCTCCAGCGCCTTGCTGTAGATCAGCGGCTTGATGGTGGAGCCGGCCTGACGCCAGCTCTGCACGGCCCGGTTGAACTTGGACTGGCCGAAGTCGAAGCCGCCGACCACGGCCTCGATGGCGCCATTGTCCGGATTGATGGCGATGAGCTGGCCCTGCACCTGCGGAATCTGCGCCAGTCGCCAGCCCTTGCCTGCCGGCTGCACACGGATGATGTCGTCGACAGCCACCAGATCACGGGCGCTGCGCGGCGCCGGTCCGATGCTGTCGACGGAGAGCTGCTTGCGGGCCCAGCGCCAGGTGGCCGGGCCCAGGGTGAGGGTTTCGCCGCTGCGCAGCTGCGCGGTGATCTGCTGGTCGCTGACCTTGATCACCTGTGCCGGTTCGAGGTTGCCGACGCGACGCAGCTCCTTCAGTGCGGTCTTCTTCACCGAGCCCTCGACGCCGCGCCAGCCGTGGCGCTGGTCATAGGCCAGCAGGCCGCTGATGACGGCGTCGCTGGCGGCATTCTGGGCCGCTGCCGACACCGTGGTGTAGACCTTGTAGCCGCTGTCATAGACGTCCTTGCCGAAACGCTCAAGCAGGGACTCGCGCACCATTTCCGAGAGCCAGGGGGCCTGCACGTCCTGCAGGCTGGCCTTGAAGTTCAGACCCACCGGTGCCCGCACGGCCTGGGCGTGAGCGGACTTGCTGATGTAGCCGAGCTTGAGCATGCGACCGAGAATCCAGTCGCGGCGAATCAGGGCGCGCTGCGGATTGCTGATCGGGTTGTACTTCGACGGCGCCTTGGGCAGGCCGGCGATCATCGCCATCTCGGCCAGGGTCAGCTGCTTCACGGTTTTGCCGTAGTAGATCTTGGCGGCGGCACCGATGCCGTAGGCGCGCTGACCCAGGTAGATCTTGTTGAGGTAGAGCTCGAGGATCTCCTGCTTGGTCAGCGAGTCCTCGATGCGCTTGGCCAGCATGATTTCGGTGAGCTTGCGGCTGAACGTGCGCTCGTTGCTGAGGAAGTAGTTCTTCGCCACCTGCATGGTGATGGTGGAACCGCCGGAGCGGATGTTGCCGGTGGTGACGATTTCGCTGAAGGCGCGTCCCAGGCCGGCATAGTCGATGCCCTCGTGCTCGAAGAAGCGATCGTCCTCGGCGGCCAGGAAGGCCTGGATGAAGAGCTTGGGCACTTCCGCGTATTTCAGGGGGATGGTGTGCTTGACGCCGAATTCGCTGATCAGCTTGCCGTCACGCGTGTAGACCTGAAGCGGGGTTTCGTAGCGGACTTCCTTGAGGGTCGAGATGTCCGGCAGCTGCGGCGTGAGCGCGAGATAGGAGCCGCTGGCGCCGAGGGTGATCCCGGTCAGGGCCAGGCCCAGCCAGCGCAACGGGCGAAACGACGAGACAGCGGTCATCGGGGCTACCTGCAAGCAGTCCGGCACGGACGGGGCGCCTAGTATATGTCAGTCCGTGGCAGGGAATCGCGCCTGCCGCTGGCGCCTCCGACAGGCCGTTGCTACACCTGATGCAGGGTCTGGTCGGGAGCGCGTCATGACGGCAGGGCAACGGGGCGGGCGGGCGCTGCTGTTTGTGCTCATGGTGCAGGCATTGCCGGCCCGGGCCGAGCGTCTGATCACGCTGGATGTGCAGGAGGCGGATGCGCGCGCCATCCTGATGCAGGTGGCCGAGGCCGGCGGGCTCGACCTGTCGCTGAGCGAGTCGGTGAAGGGCCGGCTCTCGCTGCGGGTCAGTCGTCAGCCGGCCTTGTCGGTGCTGGACGGCATTCTGCTCGGGCATGGCTGGGGGCGGGACGGGCAGGGCCGGCGCTGGCTGGTGGCTCCGCTCGACGAGCTGGCGCTCCGGGCCCGCCAGGCCCGTGAATGGCAGACCGCCCAGGAAGCGCGTCTGGCGCTGGACACCCGCCTGATCCCCCTGCGCCATGCCCGTGCCGTTGATCTGGCCCGGCTCGCTGCCGAGGCGGGCGCTGGCGAGCGCCTGCTCGGTCCGCGCGGTCGCGTCGATGCCGATGCCCGCACCAATACCCTGCTGGTGACCGATCATGCCGGTCGACTGGCGCGCTGGCCGGCATGGCTGGAGGTGCTCGACCGGCCGGGCCGGCAGGTGGTGGTGGAGACCCGGCTGGCGGCGGTGTCGCGCACGCGGGCCAGCCAGATCGGCCTGGAGTGGGGCTTCCAGCGCCCCTCGGTGGCGGCACGGGTGCCGCTGGCGGTGGCCGGCAGCGATGTGTCCAGCCTGCGCTACGGCCTGCTGGCGGTCGACGGCAAGACCCTGGATGTCACCTTGTCGGCGCTGGAGTCGCGAGGTGATGGCGAGATCATTGCCCGGCCCGGCGTCATGACCGCCGAGCAGCAGACCGCACGCATCGCGTCCGGTCAGCAGATTCCCTATCAGGAGACCACGCAGAGTGGCGCCAGCACCACGCGCTTCATTCATGCCGAACTGAGCCTGGAGGTGACGCCCAGCATCTCGGCCGATGGTGACATCCAGCTCGACATACGGCTCAGCCAGGACAGTCCCGGCGAGCTGCAGCCCAGCGGCGCCCGCGCCATCGAGACCAACCGCCTGAGCACGCAGGTGCGCATGCGTCATGGCGAGACCCTGATGCTGGGAGGAATTTTTCGTCAGCAGCACGCGAACAGTGTCAGTCGGGTGCCCGGACTGGGTAATATCCCCGTTCTTGGGGTGCTGTTCCGTCGCCAGTTGCGGCGCGAGGACAGGCAGGAGCTGCTGGTGTTCGTGACGCCGCGTCTTGCCGAGGACGGCGTTGTGCCGGCACTGCCGGCAATCGGGAAGGACGATGGCTGAAGCGGTCAACAACATTTTTCTGGTCGGGCCCATGGGGGCGGGAAAGACCACCATAGGCCGTCAGCTTGCTGATCTGCTGCGTTGGGAGTTCGTCGATTCCGACCACGAGATCGAGGCACGCACCGGGGCCAACATTCCCTGGATCTTCGATATCGAGGGGGAGGCCGGCTTTCGTCAGCGCGAATCCCAGGTCATCGACCTGCTCACCCGTCGCCACCACATCGTGCTCGCCACTGGCGGCGGCGCCGTCATGCGGGAAGAGAACCGCCGTCATCTGCATGCGCGCGGCACGGTGATCTATCTCGAAACCTCGGTCGAGCGTCAGCTTGAGCGCACGGCACGCGACAGCAACCGTCCGCTGCTGCAGACGCCGGATCCGCGCGCCCGCCTGACCGAGCTGCTGGCCTTGCGCGACCCGCTGTATCGCGAGGTGGCGCATCACGTCATGCCGACCGAACGGGCAAGCGCGCGTGACGTGGCCTGGCATATTCTTCAGGATCTGGGCTTGCGCCCCCCACGTTGAGCGCGACACGCAGGATGGACATGAGCATCGCACGGCAAACCGTTACCGTCGCCCTTGGTGACCGCAGCTACCCCATTCACATCGGTGCCGGCCTGTTTCGCGATCCGGCCTGTCTGCTGCCGCACATCCGCGGCCGCCAGGTACTGATTGTCAGCAATGACACCGTGGCCCCGCTGTACGCTGCCGCCGTGCGCAGCCTGCTCGAGGCTGGCGGTCTGTCGGTGGCGGCGGTCACGTTGCCCGATGGCGAACAGTTCAAGGACTGGCAGCACCTCAACCTGATCTTCGATGCCCTGCTGCAGGCGCGCTTCACGCGCAAGGCCACGCTGCTGGCCCTGGGCGGGGGCGTGGTCGGTGACATGACCGGCTTTGCCGCGGCCTGCTACCAGCGTGGCGTCGATTTCGTGCAGGTGCCGACCACGCTGCTGTCACAGGTGGACTCGTCGGTGGGCGGCAAGACCGGCATCAATCATCCGCTGGGCAAGAACATGATCGGCGCCTTCATGCAGCCGCGCGTGGTGGTCATCGATACCGACGTGCTCGCGACCCTGCCGGCACGCGAGTTCTCGGCCGGTCTGGCCGAGGTCATCAAGTACGGCCTGATTCGTGACCTGCCGTTCCTGGCCTGGCTGGAGGCGCACATGGATGCCCTCATGGCGCGTGATCCGGCCACCCTGCGCGAGGCCATCGCGCGCTCCTGCATCAACAAGGCCGAGGTGGTGGCTGCCGACGAGCTGGAGCAGAACGATGTACGTGCCCTGCTCAATCTCGGGCACACCTTCGGTCATGCCATCGAGACCGGCATGGGCTATGGCAGCTGGCTGCACGGCGAGGCCGTGGCCACCGGCATGCTGATGGCGGCCGACCTGTCCTGGCGTCTGGGCTGGCTGTCGCAGGCGGACGTGGCGCGCGTGCGCGTGCTGCTGCAGCGTGCCGCGCTGCCGGTAGTGGCACCTGGGGAGCTCGCTGTCGAGGACTTCCTGCGCCACATGGCGGTGGACAAGAAGAATGTCGACGGTCGCCTGCGCCTGGTGCTGCTGCGGGCGCTGGGGCAGGCCGTGGTGACCGATGCGGCTGATCCGGCTCTGCTGCGCGAGACGCTGGCTGCAGGTGCCGGGCTTGGCCGTGCCACGGTGGCCGGGGGTGCGGCATGAGCGCCGGCATGCCGACGCCGGGTGGCGGCGTGGACGCGCAGATCCGTCTGGCGCGGGCCTTGCTGCTGCTGTTCGTGGTCGGTCTGGTGCTGGCCTGGGCGCTGTCGCCGAGTCGCGCCGTCATCACCGAGCGCCTGCTGGGCAACATCGCGTTGTCACAGGAAAGCGGTTTTGATGCCAGCTTTGGCGCCTTCCCTGAGCTGGTCAAGGACAATGGCGGTGCCGTGCCGGTGCCGCCAGAGCCGACTGCCCCGCTGCGCACGCCGGAGTATCGCGGCCTGGCCTGGCTGAACAGCCAGCCGGCCGACGGTTACACCTTGCAGGTGGCGATGATGACGCACGAGCGCGCGGTCGGCGAATTCCTGTTCATGCGCCCCGATCGCGATCGCTTCATCTATTTCAAGGTGCCGGTCATGCCGGATCCGGCCGAGCCCGAGGCCGAGGTGGTCTACCGCTACGCGGTCTGCTACGGCCAGTTCGCCTCGCGCGAAGAGGCTCTGAATGTCGCGGCGGCCATTCCCAATCTGCCTGGCCAGGCCCTGACCCGTTCCTGGAAGCATTACCAGGAACAGCATGCCGCGCTGCCGGAGCCGGTTCCTGTTATCGTCACGCCTGAGGCATCCGGCGCCGATGCCGCAACCGGCCCCGCTCCCGACGTGGTCCCGGCGTCGCCGGCGGCTGCCGAGGCCGTTCCGGGCGGTGTCCCGGTGACCTCCCTGCCGGCAACAGCGGCTGAGGCGGGCGACTGATCGCGTTGTCAGGCTGCGACTGGGTTGCTGATCTATTTTGGTGCAATGGCGAGTCTTTCACTGTGTTTGCGGTGCTTTTATGCACTTATTTTGTGCATTTTTTTGCCAAAATGGCAGGAAAACCAGAAAAGCCCCAATTTCCAGTTGGACTGACAGGCCTAAACCCCTAGTATACGCGTCCCCACTTCTGCGCGCGGGGAGGTACTCTCGTGCGCGAAAGATTTTTAAACCTTTGATTTAAAAGGTAAAATCAGATGCAAGAGCAGACGGTCGTCAACGCGGGCCTTTACCACCCAGATGAGTTTCGTGACAACTGCGGCTTCGGTCTCATTGCCCAGATGCAAGGCCAGGCCAGTCATCATCTGGTACAGACCGCCATCCATTCGCTGAGCTGCATGACTCACCGCGGCGCCATCGCGGCTGACGGCAAGACCGGCGATGGCTGCGGCCTGCTGCTCGCCATGCCCGATGCCTTTTTCCGTGCCGCGGCGCGTGACGAGCTGGGCGTGACCCTGGATGCCACCTTCGCTGTCGGCCTGGTCTTCCTCAATACCGACCCGGCGCTGGCCAAGCGCGCCCGCGACATTCTCGCTGCCGAAGTGGCTCGCGAAGGCATGACGGTCGCCGGCTGGCGCACGGTTCCGACCGACAGCAGCATCCTCGGCGAGATCGCGCTGCGTTCGCTGCCAGTGTTCGAGCACATCCTGGTCAATGCCGGCACGCTGGATGCCGTCGACGCCAACCGCAAGCTGTTCCTTGCCCGTCGTCGTGCCGAGCACCAGCTCAAGAACGATCCGCTGTTCTATGTCACCACGCTGTCGACCCAGGTCATCTCCTACAAGGGCCTGGTGATGCCGGCCGACCTGCCGAGCTTCTACAAGGATCTGGGCGACGAACGCATGGCCACGCACATCTGCGTGTTCCACCAGCGCTTCTCGACCAACACCCTGCCGCGCTGGCCGCTGGCACAGCCGTTCCGCTACCTCGCGCACAACGGTGAAATCAACACCGTCAGCGGCAATCGCAACTGGGCGCTGGCACGTACGCCGAAATTCGTCACTCCGCTGCTGCCCGGCCTGACCGAGCTGACGCCGCTGGTCAACCGCACCGGCTCCGACTCCTCCTCCATGGACAACATGCTGGAGATCCTGCTCGGTGGCGGCATGAGCCTGTTCCGTGCCCTTCGCATGCTGGTGCCGCCAGCCTGGCAGAACGTCGAGTCCATGGACGCCGACCTGCGTGCGTTCTACGAATACAACGCCAAGCACATGGAAGCCTGGGATGGTCCGGCCGGCTTGGTCATCACCGACGGCCGCTACGCCGTCTGCATGCTGGATCGCAACGGTCTGCGTCCGGCGCGCTGGGTGATCACCAAGAATGGCTACATCACGCTGGCCTCGGAAATCGGTGTCTGGGACTACGCGCCGGAAGACGTCGTGTCCAAGGGCCGTGTCGGCCCCGGCAAGATCATCGCCGTAGACACCCGGACCGGCCAGCTGCTGGAAAATGATGCTGTCGATGCCCTGCTGAAGAATGCCCAGCCCTACAAGCAGTGGCTGCGCAAGGAGGCCCGTCGCATCGAGACCGACGCCGACCTGGAGCGCTCGCTGCTTGGTCGCGCAGACCGCAGTCTGCTCAATACCTACCAGAAGATGTTCCTGGTCACCTCCGAGGAGCGCGACCAGATCATACGTCCGCTCGCCGAATCCGGTCAGGAAGCCGTCGGCTCCATGGGTGATGACACCCCGATGGCGGTGCTGTCGCGTCGCGTGCGCCACCAGGCCGACTACTTCCGTCAGCAGTTCGCGCAGGTCACCAACCCGCCCATCGATCCGCTGCGCGAAGCCATCGTGATGTCGCTGGAAACCGCCTTCGGCCCCGAGATGAACATCTTCGAGGAAACCCCGGAGCATGCGCGTCGCGTCATCGTGTCGTCGCCGGTGCTGTCGCACTCCAAGTTCGCCCAGCTCAAGCAGGTTGACCTGCCCGGCTTCGGCGTCGAGGTCATCGACCTCAACTACGACCAGGACGAAGGCCTGCAGGCCGCGCTCAAGCGCATCTGCGCCCAGGCCGAAGCGGCGGTGAAGGCCGGGCGTTCGCAGCTCGTGCTGTCCGACCGTGCCATCAAGCAGGGCGATCTGCCGATCAGCGCGCTGATGGCCACCGGTGCCGTGCACCACCATCTGATGAACACCGGCTGGCGCTGTGACGCCAACCTGATCGTGGAAACCGGCTTCGCCCGCGACCCGCATCACTTTGCCGTGCTGCTCGGTTTCGGCGCCACTGCCGTCTACCCCTACCTGGCCTACGACATCATTGCCGACATGGCCCGCAACGGCGAGATCCTCGGCGATCCGCTGGAGGCCCAGGGCTATTTCCGCAAGGGCATCGACAAGGGGCTGCTCAAGATCATCTCCAAGATGGGCATTTCCACGATTGCCTCCTATCGCGGCGCCCAGCTGTTCGAGGCCGTCGGTCTCAACCGCGAGATCATCGACGCCTGCTTCTGTGGCGTGCCCAGCCGCATCCAGGGTGCCGGCTTCGCCGAACTCGAGTCCGACCAGCGCCTGCTCGCCGAGGATGCCTGGAAGGCCCGCAAGGCGCTGGACCAGGGCGGTCTGCTCAAGTTCGTCTACGGCAAGGAGTATCACGCCTTCAACCCGGACGTGATCAACACCCTGCACACCGCCGTGCGCTCGGGCAACTACACCGACTATCTGGCCTATGCCGATCTCGTCAACCAGCGCCCGGTTGCCACCATCCGCGACCTGCTCAAGCTCAAGGCCGCTGCCCAGCCGCTGGCCATCGACGATGTCGAGCCGCTGGAAGCCATCCTGATGCGCTTCGACTCGGCAGGCATGTCGCTGGGCGCGCTGTCGCCGGAGGCTCACGAGTCCATCGCCATCGCCATGAACACCCTGGGCGGACGCTCGAACTCGGGTGAGGGTGGCGAAGATCCGGTGCGCTACGGCACGCTGAAGAATTCCAAGATCAAGCAGGTCGCTTCCGGCCGTTTCGGTGTCACCCCGGCCTACCTGTCCAGCGCCGAAGTGCTGCAGATCAAGGTGGCCCAAGGCGCCAAGCCGGGCGAGGGCGGCCAGCTGCCCGGCGGCAAGGTCAATGCCCTGATCGCGCGTCTGCGCCACTCGGTGCCGGGCGTCACGCTGATCTCGCCGCCGCCGCACCACGACATCTACTCGATCGAGGACCTGTCGCAGCTGATCTTCGACCTCAAGCAGGTCAATCCGCGCGCGCTGGTGTCGGTCAAGCTGGTGTCGGAACCGGGCGTCGGCACCATCGCCGCCGGCGTCGCCAAGGCCTATGCCGACCTCATCACCATTTCCGGCTATGACGGCGGCACCGCCGCCTCGCCGCTGTCGTCCATCCACTACGCCGGTTCGCCGTGGGAGCTCGGCCTGTCCGAAGCGCAGCAGGCGCTGCGTGCCAACGACCTGCGTGGCAAGGTCCGCGTGCAGACCGATGGTGGTCTCAAGACCGGTCTCGACGTGATCAAGGCGGCCATCCTCGGCGCCGAGAGCTTCGGCTTCGGCTCCACGCCGATGATTGCGCTGGGCTGCAAGTACCTGCGCATCTGCCACCTCAACAACTGCGCCACCGGTGTCGCCACGCAGCAGGACAAGCTGCGTCAGGACCACTACATCGGCGAGCCGGAAATGCTGATGAACTTCTTCAAGTTCGTCGCTGCCGAAACCCGCGAGTGGCTGTCGGTGCTTGGCGTGTCCTCGCTGGCCGATCTCATCGGCCGCACCGATCTGCTCGAGATGCTGCCGGGCGAGACCGAGAAGCAGGCACGTCTGGATCTGACCCCGCTGCTCAAGAACGATCACATCCCGGCGGACAAGCCGCAGTTCTGCCAGCAGGCCAAGAACGAGCCCTTCGACCTCGGGCTGCTCGCCGAGCAGATCGTCGAAGCCGTGCTGCCGGCCATCAACGGCAAGACCGGTGGTACCTACCACTTCCGCATCGGCAATTGCGACCGCTCCATCGGTGCCCGTGTTTCCGGCGAGATCGCCCAGCGCCATGGTGACCAGGGCATGGCCGATGCGCCCATCACCCTGAAGTTCACCGGTACCGCCGGCCAGAGCTTCGGTGTCTGGAATGCCGGTGGTCTCAACCTGCATCTGGAAGGTGATGCCAACGACTACGTCGGCAAGGGCATGGCCGGTGGCAAGGTGGTGATCCGTCCGCCGCGCGGTGCGCTCTTCAAGTCGCAGGATACGGCCATCATCGGCAACACCTGTCTGTACGGCGCTACGGGCGGCAAGCTGTTCGCCGCCGGTACCGCCGGCGAGCGCTTCGCCGTGCGCAACTCCGGTTGCCATGCGGTTATCGAAGGTGCCGGCGATCACTGCTGCGAATACATGACCGGCGGTCTGGTCACCGTGCTCGGCCGTACCGGCCTGAACTTCGGTGCCGGCATGACCGGTGGTTTTGCCTACGTGCTTGACCTTGACAACAATTTCTTTGATCACTGCAACCATGAGCTGATCGAGCTGCACCGCATCAGCACCGAGCCGATGGGTCCGCACCGTCAGCATCTCAAGGCCGTGCTCAAGGAGTACGTGGCCGAGACGGACAGCGCCTGGGGTCGCGAGATTCTCGAGCAGTTCGACGATTACCAGCGCAAGTTCTGGCTGGTGAAGCCGAAGGCGGCGAACATCAAGGAACTGCTGAAGACCACCTTCAGCAACCCGCACTAAGCACGACCAGGTATTGAGGGAAGATCATGGCAGAGCGCCTGAACAACGATTTCCAGTTCCTCGACGTGCCGCGTCAGGATCCGGACAAGAAGCCCATCGACGTCCGCAAGGCCGAGTTCGTCGAGATCTACACGCCGTTTTCCACGCCCCAGGTGGAAGACCAGTCGCACCGCTGCCTGGCCTGCGGCAATCCGTACTGCGAGTGGAAGTGCCCGGTGCACAACTACATTCCGAACTGGCTCAAGCTGATTTCGGAAGGCCGCCTGTTCGAGGCCGCCGAACTTTGCCACCAGACCAACACCCTGCCCGAAGTGTGCGGTCGCGTGTGTCCGCAGGATCGTCTCTGCGAAGGCGCCTGCACGCTCAATGACGGCTTTGGCGCAGTCACCATCGGCAACACCGAGAAGTACATCGTCGACACCGCCTTCGCCATGGGCTGGCGTCCCGATCTGTCGCAGGTGAAGCCGACCGGCAAGCGTGTCGCCATCATCGGTGCCGGTCCGGCCGGCCTCGGCTGTGCCGACGTACTGACGCGCAACGGTGTCCAGGCCGTGGTGTTCGACCGCAATCCGGAAATCGGCGGCCTGCTGACCTTCGGCATTCCCGAATTCAAGATGGAAAAGTCGGTGATGGTGCAGCGTCGCCAGATCTTCACCGACATGGGCATCGAGTTCCGCCTCAATACCGACGTCGGCAAGGACGTGGCGTTTGCCGACCTGCTCGCCGAGTTTGATGCCGTGTTCCTCGGCATGGGCACCTACACCTACATGAAGGGCGGCTTCCCGGGCGAAGACCTGCCGGGCGTGCATGACGCGCTCGACTTCCTGATCGCCAACGTCAACCGCAACCTGGGCTTCGAGAAGGATGCCTCGGATTTCATCGACATGGCCGGCAAGAAGGTCGTGGTGCTCGGTGGCGGCGACACCGCCATGGACTGCAACCGCACGTCCATCCGTCAGGGTGCGACCTCGGTGACCTGCGCCTACCGTCGTGACGAGGCCAACATGCCCGGTTCCGCGCGCGAAGTGAAGAATGCCAAGGAAGAGGGCGTGCAGTTCCTCTTCAACCGTCAGCCCATCGAGATCGTCGGTGACGGCGAGCGGGCCACCGGCGTCAAGGTCGTCGAGACCCAGCTCGGTGCGCCCGATGCGCGTGGCCGTCGCAGCCCCGAGCCCATCCCGGGCTCCGAGCAGATTCTGCCGGCCGATGCCGTGGTGCTGGCCTTCGGCTTCCGTCCGAGCCCGGCGCCGTGGTTCGCCGATGTCGGCATCCAGCTCGATGCCTCCGGCCGCGTCGTCGCGCCGGGCGAGGGCAGCTTCAAGCACCAGACCAGCAACCCGAAGATCTTCGCGGGTGGCGACATGGTGCGCGGCTCCGACCTGGTGGTGACCGCCATCTGGGAAGGCCGTCAGGCCGCCGAAGGCATCCTGGACTACCTCGACGTCTGAGTCGTCCGTGGTGCTGAAAAAGCCGGGCCCAGTGCCCGGCTTTTTCGTTCTGGCGGCGCGCCATGAAGGTCTGGTCTGGAGGGCGGGGGAGAGCCGGTAAAACACGCCGTGAATACATCCCTGTAGGCTCGGCTCGGCATCCATGCCTCGCACGGTTTTACCGACACTCCCCCGCCCTCCGAAATCTGAACGTGGTCTGACGCACCGCCAGAATGAATCGCGGGTGCTACAATCCGTCGCCATTCCGCCCGTCTGCCGCGAGCCCCTGTCCATGTCCGAGTTGAAGAACGACCGTTTCCTGCGAGCCCTCCTGCGCCAGCCCGTGGACCGCACGCCGGTGTGGATGATGCGCCAGGCCGGCCGCTACCTGCCGGAGTACCGCGCCACGCGCGCGCAGGCCGGCGACTTCATGAAGCTGATGATGAATCCGCAGCTGGCCTGCGAGGTCACCCTGCAGCCGCTGGACCGCTACCCGCTGGATGCCGCCATCCTGTTCTCGGACATCCTGACCATTCCTGACGCCATGGGTCTGGGGCTGTATTTCGAGACCGGTGAGGGCCCGCGCTTCGCAAAGACGGTGAAGACCCAGGCCGAGGTCGATGCCCTGCCGATTCCCGATCCGGAGCAGGACCTGGGCTATGTCATGGACGCGGTGCGCACCATCCGCCGCGAGCTCAATGGCCGCGTGCCGCTGATCGGCTTTGCTGGCAGCCCGTGGACGCTGGCGACCTACATGGTCGAGGGCGGTTCATCGAAGGATTTCCGTGCAGCCAAGACCCTGATGGTGACGCAGCCGCAGGTGCTGCATGCGCTGCTCGACAAGCTTGCGCAGAGCGTCACGTCCTATCTGAATGCGCAGATCCTCGCGGGTGCGCAGGCCGTGCAGATTTTCGATTCCTGGGGTGGCGCGCTGTCGCATGCGGCCTACCGCGAGTTCTCGCTGGCCTATATGCAGCAGATCGTCAGCGGCCTGATTCGCGAGCACGACGGCCGTCGCGTTCCGGTGATCCTGTTCACCAAGGGCTGCGGTCAGTGGCTGGACGCCATGGCCGATACTGGCGCCGATGCCCTGGGTCTGGACTGGACCACCGACCTGGGCCAGGCGCGTCAGCGCGTCGGCAGCCGGGTTGCCCTGCAGGGCAACATGGACCCGGCCATGCTCTATGCACCGCCGGCGCGCATCCGCGAAGAGGTGGCGCGCATCCTCGCCAGTCATGCCGAGGTGTGGACGCCAGCGCTTGGCGTGTCACGCGGCAGCGGTCACGTATTCAACCTCGGCCACGGCATCGAGCAGCATGTCGATCCGGTCCATGCCGGTGCCTTCATCGAGGCAGTCGTCGAGCTGTCGGCGCGTTACCACGAGGCCGGCTGAGTTCCGCTACACTCGGGCATGACGTCGCCACGCGGAATGCCCCATGACCCTCTTCTCCAGTGCCCGTGAGTTCGGCCGCCTGCGCGAGCTGATCGCCATCCTGCTCAAGTACGGCTTCGATGACATCGTGCGCTGGCTGCAGATGGAGGGACGCATCGGCTGGCTGCGGCGCTGGGTGCGCCAGGACCTGCCGCCCGAGATCCGCCGTCTGCCCAGCGAGGCACGTGCCCGTCTGGCCCTGGAAGAGATGGGACCGACCTTCGTCAAGCTCGGCCAGATTCTCGCCACCCGCGTCGACCTGCTGCCCTCGGAGTGGATTGCCCAGCTCGAGAAGCTGCAGGACCAGGCCACCGCGATTCCCTTTGCCCAGCTCAAGCCGCAACTCGAGCGCAGCCTGGGCGCCAAGGTCAGTGCCTGCTTCCGCGAGATCGACGAGACCCCGGTCGGCACGGCCTCCATGGCCCAGGTCTATCGCGCCGTGACGCCGCTGGGACAGGAGGTGGTGCTGAAGATCCGCCGTCCCGGCATCGAGGAGAAGATCCAGGCCGATCTGCGCCTGCTCAAGAAGCTCGCCGAGATCGCCGAGGCACAGTCGCCAGAGCTGCGGCGCTACCGGCCGCTGGAGGTCATGCTGGAGTTCGAGACCTCGCTGCTGAGCGAGCTGGATTTCAGCATCGAGGCGCGTACCGCCGACCGCCTGCGCGACAACCTGCGCCAGTTCGACTGGCTGGTGATTCCGCGCATCTACTGGGAGTGGACCTGCGACGACCTCAACGTGCAGGAGTTCATTCGCGGCATTCCGGCCAAGGACGTCGAGGCTATCGACGCTGCCGGCCTGGATCGGCGCCAGCTCGCCCGGCGTGGCGCGCGGGCGGTATGGAAAATGATGCTCGAGGATGGCCTGTTCCACGCCGACCCGCATCCCGGCAATTTCCTGGTGCTGCCCGGCGGCCGCATCGCCATGCTCGACTACGGCATGGTCGGGCGCCTGACCGCGACCCGTCGCGACCAGCTCATCCGGCTGATACGCGGGGTGGCGCTGCAGGAGCCGGATACCGTCACCCAGGTGCTGGTGGAGTGGGCGGCCGGGCGCTACGTCAACCGCGAGGGCCTGCTGGCCGAGGTCACCAACCTGATCGAGCGCTATGACGGCATTCCGCTGCCGGAGCTGGACATCAGCGACCTGCTCAATGCCATTGCCGGCATCCTGCGCAACTACTCGCTGCGTCTGCCCAGCGAGCTGACCCTGCTGGCCAAGGCCTGCGTCACGCTGGAAGGCTTCGGCCGTCTCATCGATCCCGACTTCCAGCTCATGGAAGAGGCCATGCCGCTGCTGCGCAAGACCCTGGCCAATCGCTACAGCCCCAAGGTGCTGGCGCGGGCGGTGCGTTCACGGGCGCTGGATGCGGTCGAGCGGCTCTACCATCCCGGCACCATGCCGGCCTCGAACGGCAACGGCGGCGGAGGCTACTCCGGACCGCCGCCTCTGCAGGTCGAGGAGCTGACGCGTCTGGTCAATCGCCTGGAGCGTGCCAGTCACCGCCAGGCGCGCGCCGTGCTGCTTGCCGGCCTGTTCCTGGTCAGCGGCATGATGCTGCAGCTGGAGGACGGACCGCACATTCTCGGCATGCACGTGATCGGGCTGCTCAGCCTGCTCGGCTGCACCGGCTACTGGCTGTGGATGCTGACCCAGCTGTGGTGGAGCGAGCGCGGACACCGCGACTGACCGTGCTGCCAGAGCGCAGCGGGACAGCCGCGGATGTCATCCGTGCGGCATCCGCCGCGATGCCTGACTCAGCAGGTCCAGCGGCTGATTTCCGGCTCCGGGAAGGTCATGCGGAAGTCCGGAATCTCCAGCGCCATCAGGCAGCGGCCGCGCGCCAGATCGGGGAACTCCGTGGCATCGAACTGCCAGTCCAGGACCCGGGCCATGCGCATGCGGCCACTGGCTGATGGCGACAGCACGAATTGCCGGCCTTGCCAGAGCTGGGCCAGCGCCTTCAGACGACGCGGCAGCCAGGTCGCCACCGGTACGGTGCGGCCCCAGCCCTGCAGACGCAGGCGCGCGAACGGCGTCTTGTCGTCACGCAGCAGCTCGGTCACCACCACGCCCTGCTCCTGGGCCTCGACGCGGAAGTCGCAGCGGTCCTTGGGAATGCCCCAGTTGCGCCGGCCGTTGTCCACCGATGCCTGCGTCGACACCAGGATGCGCGAGATCGACGGGTAGCGGCCGCCCTGGAAGGCGAAGGTGCCCGGAATGAACAGCAGCTCGTGGTAGGGGCCGACCGGGCTGTCCTCGTAGTTCACCAGCATGGCGAATGACAGCCGGCTGCGGCGACTGTCGCGCAGGGCTGCCGGTGTCCAGGGGCAGTCGGCGACAGCCTCGTCCGGCATCTTCAGGACCAGGACGAAAGCGGAGCCCTTGAGCTGCCAGGGCGCAGGGGCCACGTCGGTTTCGGCAGCGGGATGGGCGATGGCGGTGTTCATGTCAGCTCCGACGAACGTTGGAAACGAGCGCGAGCTTGCCTTGTCGTGACCGCATGGTCAAGGCTCAGCCGCCGAGCAGCTCCCAGCGCTCGAGCAGAGTCAGCAGCGCTTCCTCGATCTCGGACAGGCGCTGCGTCAGCGCGGTGGCACGGGCCAGATCGCTGATGAACAGGCTGCCATCGGCCAGTGCGGCCTGCGCGGCGGCCTGTTCCGCCTCGAGTGCGGCGATCGCCGCCGGGATGGCATCCAGCTCGCGCTGTTCCTTGTAACTGAGCTTGCGTCGGGGCGTGGCGGCCGAGTCGGATGCCTGTCCGGCAGTGCTGCCGGACTTGCCGGAGTTGCTGGTCGCGACAACCTGCGGACGCTGGCGCAGCCAGTCATCGTAGCCGCCAACGTATTCAACGATGCGGCCCTGGCCCTCGAACACCCAGGTGCTGGTCACCACGGCATTGAGAAAGGCCCGGTCGTGACTGATCACCAGCAGCGTGCCCTGATAGTCCACCAGCAGCTCCTCGAGCAGCTCCAGGGTCTCGACATCAAGGTCATTGGTGGGTTCGTCGAGGATGAGCAGGTTGGTTGGCCGGGTGAACAGGCGCGCCAGCAGCAGGCGGTTGCGTTCGCCGCCCGACAGGGCCTTCACCGGGGTGCGGGCGCGCTGCGGCGAGAACAGGAAGTCCTGCAGATAGGCCAGTGCGTGCTTGCGCTGGCCGTTGATCTCGATGAAGTCGGAGCCCTGCACGACGTTGTCGATCACCGTGGCCTCGGGATCGAGCTGGGCGCGCAGCTGGTCGAAGTAGGCGACCTGGAGCTGGGTGCCGTGACGCACGCTGCCGCTGTCCGGCGCGAGGTTGCCGAGCAGGAGCTGGATCAGCGTGGTCTTGCCGACGCCGTTGTCACCGATCAGGCCGATCTTGTCGCCGCGCATGACCACGGCATCGAAGTCACGCACCAGGTCATGGCCACCCAGCCGCTTGCACAGGCCAGTCGCTTCCAGCACCAGCTTGCCCGAACGCTCGGCATCGCTGATGGCGAGGCGGGCATTGCCGACGCGCTCGCGCCGTGCGGCGCGATCCAGGCGCAGCTGCTTGAGCGCGCGCACGCGGCCTTCGTTGCGGGTGCGCCGGGCCTTGATGCCCTGGCGGATCCAGACCTCCTCCTCGGCCAGCTTCTTGTCGAAGACGGCGTTCTGGTGCGCCTCGGCGGCGAGCTGGGCCGCCTTGGTGTCGAGGTAGGTCGCGTAGTTGCCGGGATAGCTGCGCAGCTGGCCGCGATCCAGTTCAACGATGCGCGTGGCCAAGGTCGCCAGAAAGCTGCGGTCGTGGGTGATGAAGAGCAGGGTGCCGTTCCAGCCCAGCAGGAACTGCTCGATCCAGCTGATGGAGCGGATGTCGAGGTGGTTGGTGGGCTCGTCGAGGAGCAGTATGTCCGGCTCCGATACCAGGGCGCGGGCCAGCAGCACGCGACGCTTGCGCCCGCCGGACAGGCTGGCGAACGCCTGCTCCGGATCCAGCTCCAGGCGCGTGGTGATCTTGGCCACGCGGGTCTGGATCTCCCAGTCCTCGAGCTGGCCGGCCAGGTCCGGGAACTGCTGCAGGCCGCCGGCCACCAGGTCGCCGACCGTGCCTTCGGTCCAGGCCTGCGGCACTTCCTGCACCAGGGTGGCCATGCGCAGTCCCTGCTGGCGGATGATCTCGCCACTGTCCGGCTTGAGCTCTCCCGCGATCAGCTTGAACAGGGTGGACTTGCCCTCGCCGTTGCGTCCGATCAGGCACACGCGTTCGCCGCGTGCGAGACTGAACTGGGCCTTGTGCAGCAGGTTGGGACCACCGAAGGCGATGGAGACATCACGCAGGGAAAGCAGCGACATGACACGGGGTACTCGCGAAAACTGGCGCACAGTCTAGCAAATGCCGGCTGCGCGCAGGCGTTTGCCATGCACGCGACGCTTCCGGGCGGCGCGCATGTCGCCGACACGCTACACTGTTCCTGTTGTCGTCAGCCAGGAGACCCGCCATGAACGATCGCGTCACGGAACTGGAGGTCAAGGTCGCCTTCCAGGACGATCTGCTCGAGGCCCTGAACCAGACGGTGGCCAGCCAGCAACGCCAGCTCGACCTGCTGCAGGACGAGTTGCGCCTGATCTACCAGCAGATCAAGTCACTGCAGGCGACCGGCCTGCCCGCGGAGCCTGTCGACGAGACGCCGCCGCATTACTGATCGCGCTTCTTGGGCACCCAGGCCCAGACCATGGTGCACTGCACCGGCTCCTGCCCGGACTCGTCGGTGACGATGACCGGCACGGTGACCTCGCCCTTGGGCTCGCGATGGATCAGCGCGATCTGCTCGTCGGTCAGGGTCGCGACCGCGCGCATGTCGCCGACGCTGCGGCGCGTGTAATCCACGTGCAGGGACTTGATCAGGGGCAGCTTGTCGTCACTCAGGTTCATGCCGACCACGAAGCCGGTGGCGGTTTCGGCGAGCAGGGCCATGGCTGCCGCATGAACGCCCTTGATGTGGTTCTGCACCTTGCGGCGGTTGCGCACCGACACCACCACGCGGTGAGCGGCAAGTTCCTCGTAGCGCAGTCCGCTGGTGCCCACGAACGGCACCACGGTGCCGAACATCAGTGATGCCGCGCGTACGCGCAGACTGTTCGGCAGGGAGGCTAGCGGGGCGATGGCGCGGGTCAGGGCGTTCTGGATGGGCATGCGGGGACTCCGGTGCTCGGGTTTCGGAAAGCCGTCATCCTAGCACTGGCGACCGTCATGCGCTCACGCGTTGCGATGATGCATCCAGCGCGCGAACACCCCGGCGGTGATGAACATGAACAGGCCGTAGACCGCCGCCGGGATGATCATTGCCGGCGCCACCATGGCACCCACCGCCATCGCCAGCGTGGTGTTGTGCACGCCCAGCTCGATGCTGACGGCGGTGGACTGCGGGCCATCGAGGCCGCCCACCCGTGACAGCGCGAAGCTCACGGTCATCGCCAGCACGTTAAGGCAGAGCACGGCCGGACCGACCTGCGCGAGGTTGTCGGCGATGGTCGGCCACTCCGACCAGATCGCGGCGACCACCACCAGCACGAAGAAACCCATGGCGAGACGCTTGGCTCCGGCCTCGTGCCGCGCAGCCCAGGTACCGGCGCGTTGCCGCACCAGCATGCCCAGGGACAGGGGCAGCAGGGTGATGGCGAGGATCTTGATCACGATGGGCAGCATGGACAGCGACAGGGGGCTGTCATCGGCGCCGAAGTAGCCGGTCGCCAGTCCCAGCATCAGCGGCACGGTGAGCACTGCGGCGAGGCTGCTGATCGCGGTCAGGGTCACCGACAGCGCCGTGTCGCCGCGCGCCAGATGCGTCAGCATGTTGGCCGTGGTGCCCCCCGGCGAGGCGCCGAGCAGGACCATGCCGACCGCGAGCTCGGGCGGCAGCCGGAACACGATGGCGAGCGAGAAGGCCAGCAGCGGCGACACCAGCAGCAGGTTGCCGAGGCCGATGGCGACGCCGCGCGGGTAGCGCACGACGCGCCGGAAGTCATCGGGAACCAGGGCAAGCCCGAGGCTGAACAGGATGACGAAGAGGGCAACTGGCAGCAGCACCTGGATGGCAACGCCGGGAGGCATGGCGATCTCCGCGCGATGGGTTGCCCTCTTATAGCACGGTCAATCCTTGAAGTTGTTGAACTGCAGCGGCAGGCCCAGGCTCTGCTGGCGCAGGAACGCCATGACGTCCTGCAGGGCGTCGCGCTTCTTGTCGGTCACGCGCACCTTGTCGCCCTGGATGCTGGCCTGCACCTTGAAGCCGTTTTCCTTGAGCAGCTTGACGATCTTCTTGGCGGTGTCGGAGTCCAGGCCGTCCTTGAGCTTGATGACCTGGTTCACGTGCTTGCCCGACGGCTCGAGCTTCTGCGCGTCGAGCACCTGCGGATCGACCTTGCGCTTGATCAGGTGGGCCTCGAGCATGGCGCGTACCTGGTCGACCTGGAAGTCGGCTTCGGCGCTGATCTTGATTTCCTTGTTCTTCTCGTTCAGCTCGACCTTGGCATCGGCGCCACGGAAATCGAAGCGGGTGGCGATCTCCTTGGTGGTGTTCTGCACGGCATGATTGACTTCGAAGGCCTCGAGTTCCGAGACGACATCAAACGACGGCATGGTAAATTGCTCTCCCTGACTAACCTGCCCACATGATACCCGAGGTCATGGCTGTGCGAGCGACGCTGATTTCCCGTCTGACACGGTGGCGACTCAATCTTTACGGACCCTATCTGGGGGCCGGCATACGGGTCGAGCACATCAGCCCGGACTTTCTCGCGGTCGATGTCGTCATGCGTCTGCGACCCTGGAACCGCAACGCCGTCGGCACCCACTTCGGCGGCAGCCTGTACAGCATGGTCGATCCGTTCTACATGCTCATGCTGATGCGTGCGCTGGGCCCCGATTACCTGGTCTGGGACCAGGCTGCGCAGATCGATTTCCTGCGCCCGGGGCGGGGCAGGGTGCGCGCCGCCTTCCGCCTGGATGCCGACCAGCTGCGTCAGCTGCGTGATGCAGCCGCCTCCGGCCGGGCCGTGCGACCCGAGTACGTGGTCGAGGTGCTGGACGAGGCGGGCGAGGTCGTCGCACGCGCCCGCAAGACCCTGTACGTGCGTCTCAAGCCGGCGCGGCGGCCGCCAGCCGCTGCCGAGATCAGCGCTCCCGATCATTCCCTCTGACCTGCACAGGACGCCGCCATGGCCTTGCGATTCCGCATTCTTCCCGTCACCCAGTTCCAGCAGAACTGCACCCTGATCTGGTGCGACAGCACGCGCGAGGCGGCACTGATAGACGCCGGCGGCGAGCGCGAGCATCTGCTCGAGCAGGTGGCGCTCGAGGGCCTGACGCTGACCAAGCTGCTGGTCACCCACGCGCACATTGATCATGCCGGCGCTGTCGCCGATCTTGCCGAGCAGCTGCACCTGCCCATCGAGGGGCCGCATGTCGATGACCTGTTCTGGATCGAGCGCCTGTCCGACCAGTCGCGCATGGTCCGCTTCCCCGAGTCGCGTGCGTTCGAGCCGACGCGCTGGCTGAACCAGGACGAGGAAGTCACGGTTGGCGCCGAGACCTTGCAGGTGCGCCACTGCCCCGGACATACGCCCGGACATGTGGTGTTCATTTCCGAGTCCGCAGGCGTAAGCTTCGTGGGGGATGTGCTGTTTGCCGGCTCCATCGGCCGCACCGACTTCCCGCTCGGCGATCACCAGACCCTGATCGATGCCATCCGGCGCGAGCTCTGGAGTCTGCCGGACGAGATGCGTTTCGTGCCGGGCCACGGACCCATGTCAACCATCGGCCACGAGCGACGTCACAACCCCTTCGTAGCAGATCATCGCGGCTAGGCCTGCGGCCGCCGTCAGCAGCCAGATAGAGAGGAAAACCATCATGACCAGTCGTTTCCATCGCGCCCTGGCGGGCGTGCTCATGTTGACCACCAGCCTGACCTCGGTGACCGCCTCCGCAGCCTCCATCAGTCCGGAAGCCGTGCTGGCGGAAACCACGCGCAGTGCGCTCGACAGCCAGCGTGCCGAGCTGGCGCAGTGGCTGCAACGCGACGACATCCGCAGCCAGATGCAGGCGCTCGGCGTTGATCCGCGCCTGGCCGAGGAGCGTGTGGCGGCACTCAGCGATGCCGAAGTGCAGGATCTGCATGGTCGTCTCGACGAGGCCCGTGTTGCCGGCAATGGCGTGGTCGGTGCCCTGGTGTTCATCTTCGTGCTGCTGCTGGTCACCGACCTGCTCGGCTTGACCAAGGTCTTCCCGTTCACCCGCTCCGTGCGCTGAGTCGTGCGGCGGCGCATCCTGCGCGGCGTCCTGCCGGCGCTGCTGCTGGTGTCGCTGAGCGCGTGCATGACGCCGGGTGCCGTGCAGCTGCGCCAGCAGACGCCGGTGGCGGTCGAGCTGGCGCAGGTGCCGTACTTCGCGCAGCAGGACTATCACTGCGGACCGGCCACGCTGGCCATGGTCATGGGCAGTCTCGGCCACGACGTCAGCCCCGAGGCGCTGGCGCCACACCTCTATCTGCCCGGACGCCAGGGCTCGCTGGCGGAGGAAATGCAGGCGCTGTCGCGTCGTCACGGATTCCTGCCGGTGCCGGTCGGCGGGCGTCTGCCCGGACTCGTGCAGGCACTGCAGGAGGGCAGTCCGGTCATCGTGCGGCAGAACAACGGTCTGTCGTTTGCGCCGCTCTGGCACTACGCGGTGGTGATTGGCGTCGACAGCGCGCGTCAGCGCGTCATCCTGCGCTCCGGGGCAGAGCGGCGGCTTGAGCTCACCGTGTCGCAGTTCGAGCGCACCTGGGCGCGTGGAGACTACTGGGCCATGCGCCTGCTGCCGACCAGCCAGGACTGGCCAGCCAGCCTGCGTGCCAGCGACGTCACGCCGGCTCTGCTGGCCATGCGTCATGTCGCGCCCGATGCCGCTCTGGCGGGATTGCGTCGTGCCGCCTGGCGCTGGCCGACCGAGGTTGCGTTGTGGCTGGCCTGGGCTGACCTCAGCGGACAGCGCGAAGGGCTGGCGGCCGCCGAGCTGGTGCTGCGTGATGCCGTTGCAGTGATGCCGGAGCAACCCTGGCTGCTCAACAACCTGGCGGATGTGCTGCTGCGTCAGGGGCGTCCGGCCGAGGCACTGACCTGGGCCAGGCAGGCTCGTCGCCTGAGTGATGCTGCCGTGGTGCAGGAAACGCTTGCTGCGGTGGAGAAGGCTCTGGTCACGCCTGCCCGCTGAGGCTGGCGCTCTGTCCCTGACGCGCCGTGACGATCAGTGGCAGTTCGACCGCGCTGCGGCCATCCAGCGCTATCGTCACGTCATGATTGCCGGGCAGCGCTTGCAGGGCCACGCGCTGTCCATGCCAGGTCATCGGCAACACGGCCTGCAGCCCGCGACGGCCGCTGAGCCAGCCCCGGCAGAACGCCAGCAGTGCCGATGCCGGCGTGGCGCACTGCTGTACCAGCACGGTCAGGCCCTGATCCTGACGTTGCAGGATGCGTGCCCCGGTGACCACATGCCAGACGCCATCAAGCTGCAGCAGCACACGCTCCTGACCGCTCTGCTGCCAATGTCGGGCGGCCAGCAGCAGGCGCTGTCGCCAGGCGCCACGTGGCAGCGCACGCAGCGCTTTCTGCTGCATCTGCCAGCGTGCGGCCTCGCCGAGATCAAGATGGCTGGCGGTCCATGTGTGCGCTCCGGCCAGCACCTCCAGGCCGTCTTCCTGCAGCGTGCGGGCGGCGCTGCCAACGCCTCTGCTCACGCGCCCAGGCTCCGGGTGGCCAGGCCGGGCAGCGTGGTCAGCTCATGCAGCGGATGCAGCCAGAGGAAGGCACTGATCAGCAGGGCGATGCCGGCGGCTAGGGCGGGCTCCCAGGCAGGCATGCCCGCGAGCCCGTCGTGGCGATACCAGGCCCAGCGCAGTGCGCCCAGCGTGGCCAGGCCCAGGCAGAGGCTCGCGGCCACGTCACTGCTCCAGTGCCAGCCCAGAAACACGCGTGCCGTGGCCACGAAGACCACCAGCGTCAAGGTCACGCCGAGCAGCCAGAGTCTGGCGTTGTCACCCAGCGCCCGGCCGATCAGCAGATAAGTGAAGCCCCAGACAACCATGCCCCAGTAGGTGTGACCGCTGGGGTAGGCATAGCTGTCGAGCACGGCAGCCGCCAGTTCGGGGCGGGGGATGGCGAACAGCTGCTTGAGGCCGTTGGGCACGGTCAGGCAGAGCGCAAGCACCAGCACCAGATAGAGCAGGGCGCGGCTCTGCTGGCGCAGCAGCAGCCAGATGCCGAAGAGGCCGCCGAAGGTGAGCAGGAAACGTGAGCTGCCGGCTTCGTTGAAGACCGCAAACAGCAGGTCTATGCCGGGGTGGTGCAGGGCCTGCATCTGCGTCAGCAGCCACTGGTCGAGGCTGGCGAGGGCGGGCAGGCTGAGCGAAAGCAGGGTGAAGCCGGCCAGTCCGCCGAGGCAGAACAGGGCGGCCAGCACCTGGTTGTCGGGATGGCCGTCGGCCGCCTTGAAGATACCCCGGTTGACCGGGGCATGGCCCTGGCGCCAGCGCCGCGTGCTGCCCTTCAGCCAGGGGTAGAACCAGAGCAGCAGGGAGATGGCCACCAGCAGGCTGCCGACAAAGATGACCTGGTTCTGGCCCGGCATCAGCGGATGCGTGACCAGGCTGCCGGCCCAGTATCCAGGCAGGATGTTCGGTGGCGCCCACAGCAGTGCCGAAATCACGTTGAACCACAGGAAGCGGCGCAGTGGCATCTGGAAGATGCCTGCCGCCAGTGGCACGAAGGCGCGTATGGGGCCGATGAATCGACCGATGATCAGGCCTTTGCCGCCGTGGCGCTGCACGAAGGCCTCGCTCGCCTCCAGCCAGTGCGGGTGGGTGCGGAAGGGCCAGACATGCTCGATGTCGTGCTGGAAGCGCCGGCCTATGGCATAGCTGATGCCGTCGCCGACGATGGCGCCGGCCACGGCGGCCGTCAGCACGGCCCAGACATTGATGTCCATGCTGCCGGCCAGCAGGGTCAGCGCAACCATGATGGGGACGGCCGGGATGATGGAGCCGATCACCGCCAGGGCTTCCAGCGCCGCCAGGCCGAATACCATCAGCAGCACCCAGTCGGGGTGGGCGTGCAGCCAGGCCTGTGTCTCGGTCCAGGTCGGCCAATCCATCAGGTCGGCTTCCCTGCTGTCCGCGCTGCGATCATGCCGGGCTGACGACTGGCTGCGGGCGTGTCACGTCGACGCCGGCGAACTGCAGGTCGGCATGATAGGACGAGCGCACCATCGGTCCGCTGGCGATGTTGCGGAAGCCGAGCTGGCGGCCGTATTCGGCATAGCGCGCGAACTCGTCCGGATGCACGAAGCGGTCGACCGGCGCATGCGTCTTCGACGGCTGCAGGTACTGGCCGATGGTGACCAGATCCACGTCATGCGCCTTGAGGTCGTCGAGCAGGGCCATGACCTCCTCTTCGGTCTCGCCGATGCCGACCATGAGGCCGCACTTGGTGGCGATGTCCGGGCGCTCCTGCTTGAAGCGCTTGAGCAGCTGCAGCGAGTGCTGGTAGTCGGAGCCCGGGCGGATGGCTTTGTACAGGCGCGGCACGGTCTCGATGTTGTGGTTGAAGACATCCGGCGGGCATTCGCTGATCAGGCGCAGGGCGATGTCCATGCGGCCGCGGAAGTCCGGCACCAGGATTTCCATCTTGGTGGCCGGGTTGAGCTTGCGTACTTCGGTGATGCAGTCGACGAAGTGCTGGGCGCCGCCGTCCTTGAGGTCGTCGCGGTCGACCGAGGTAACCACCACATACTTGAGCTTGAGGTTGGCAACCGTTTCGGCGAGGTGGCGCGGCTCGTCGGGATCGAGCGCGTTCGGGCGGCCGTGGGCGACGTCGCAGAACGGGCAGCGGCGGGTGCAGATGTCACCCATGATCATGAAGGTCGCGGTGCCGCCGCCGAAGCATTCGGCGAGGTTGGGGCAGGCCGCCTCCTCGCACACGGTATGCAGCTTCTGCTCGCGCAGCAGGCCCTTGATGCGACTGACCTCGGCCGGATTCTTCATGCGCACGCGGATCCAGTCCGGCTTCCGTGGCAGTTCCTCGACGGGAATGATCTTGACCGGGATGCGCGCCATTTTCTCGGCGCCGCGCAGTTTCACGCCCTGCTCGACGGGGGCCGGACGGGCCGGGGTGGCGGCGTGTTGGCTGTGTTCGCTCATGCTGACCTCGCTGTTGGCCCGAGTGTAGCGCACTCCTGCGCTCGCCTGCTTCAGGGACAGCTGCGTTTTGCGAGCAGAATTGCTGCACCTTTGGTCGACAGCCGACGGACAGCGTCGAACAAATTTCGTAGGCTAGCGATCTGCGAACAGGAGATGAGTCGATGCATGCCCGTTACGATGTGGTGGTGATCGGTGCCGGTCCCGGCGGTGAGGGTGCCGCCATGAAGCTGGTCAAGGAAGGTCGCCGGGTGGCGGTGGTGGATGCCCTCGGCGAAGTCGGCGGCAACTGTGCCCATGTCGGCACCATTCCCTCCAAGGCACTGCGTCAGACCGTCTACAACCTCAGCCGCTTCCGCCGTGATCCGGTGCTGTCGCGTCACTCCGAGATCAAGACCATTCCGCTGGCGCAGATCCTCGCGCGCGCGCACAAGATCGTCGAGACCCAGGTCGGTACGCACCAGCGCTTCTTCGAACGCAATGATGTCGACCTGTACTACGGCAAGGCGCATTTCGAGGATGCCAACACCCTGGCCGTGCTCACCGACGAGGGCGTGGTCGAGCGCATCGGCTTCGACAATGCGGTGATCGCCACCGGCAGCCGGCCCTACCAGCCGCGCGACATCGACTTCAGCCACCCGCGCGTGTTCGACAGCGACAAGATCCTGCAGCTGGACTATCCGGTGCACAAGCTGATCATCTACGGGGCCGGGGTCATCGGCTGCGAATACGCGTCGATCTTCGTCGGGCTCGGCTACAAGGTCGACCTCGTCAACACGCAGCCGCAGCTGCTGTCCTACCTGGATGACGAGATCGCCGACGCGCTCTCGCACTACCTGCGCGACCTCGGCGTGCTGATCCGCAACCAGGAGGAGTACGAGCGCGTCGAGACGCATGACGACCACGTCATCCTGCACCTGAAGTCAGGCAAGAAGATCAAGGCCGATGCCATCCTCTGGTGCAACGGCCGCGCTGGCAACACCGAGACGCTGAATCTGGAGGCGGTCGGCCTGCAGGCCAACAGCCGTGGCCAGATCGCCATCGACGAGCAGTACCGCACGGCGGTGCCGCACGTGTTCGCGGTGGGCGATGTCATCGGCCCGCCGGCACTGGCCTCGGCCGCCTATGACCAGGGCCGCTGTGCCGCCGCGCACATTGCCGGCAGCGCCGACGTGCCGCGCGTGGCGGAGGTGCCGACCGGCATCTACACCATTCCCGAGATCTCCTGCATCGGGCGTACCGAGAAGCAGCTCACCGATGCCCGCGTTCCCTACGAGGTGGGGCAGTCTTTCTTCCGGCATCTGGCGCGTGCGCAGATCTCAGGGGATGTGGTCGGCATGCTGAAGATCCTGTTCCACCGCGACACGCGCGAGATTCTCGGCATCCATTGCTTCGGCAACAACTCGTCCGAGATCGTGCACATCGGTCAGGCGGTGATGAATCAGCCGGGCAATTCCATCGACTACTTTGCCAACACCACCTTCAACTACCCGACCATGGCCGAAGCCTACCGTGTGGCGGCGTTGAACGGCCTCAACCGTCTGTTCTGAGCGGCGTGATGCCTGCCTGCCGCGCGCCCGCCGTTACAGGGCGTGCGGCAGCGAGTCGTCGCTGATCGGGTCGCCGTGCGCCGGCCTGGGGCCCAGACGCAGGTCTTCCTGGCGCGCCAGAAAGGGGTTGTGCTGGCCGCTGACGGCGGCGATCAGTGCCTGCTTGGCCAGATAGGGCGCGTGAATCACCGGGCTCCAGACCACCTCGCCATCCTGCAGCTGCAGGCCCAGCCGGCCGAAGTTGAACCAGCGTCCGAACAGCGGGCGGATGACCCAGACCGCAGCCAGTTGCTGATGCGGGATCTGCCGGCAGCGGTGGCCGGCCATGCCGTCACGCAGCGTGATGTGATAGTTGCTGATGTCGAGCTGGTTCGAGGCCTGGCGCAGGCTGCCCAGCAGGCCCAGGCAGAGTGCGGCAATCCAGCCGCCGCCGCCGCCCTGGGAGATCATGATGGCGCTGAGCAGCAGCCACAGGCACCAGACCATGGCCACGGCCGGTGAACCGCTGCTGGAGTGGTGCATGGTACGCATCTGTGCGCGCTGCGGGGCTGGCAGAGGCTGCAGGCGGGTGATGGCGGAACGTGGCGTCAGCGCAGGGCGTGTGCCGGTGCGCTGACCATCCGCGAGCTGGTCGAGGAGGCGCAGGCCTTCACTGGCCTGTTCGCGCAAACGTTGCATTGCAGTGGTCCGCAGGACAAGGGAGACCAGTCTAGGGTAGACGGGGTCGGGATGCCGTTTCCAGTGCTCGCTGGTAGCGCTTTTGTAAGCCTGGAAACGCGTGTTGCGAAGAGAACGGGAAATCCTCTCCGCAACACGTGTCGGGTGCCTGTCGGCGTGGTGCGCGGACGCCTCAGAAGCTGTGCTTGGCCATGACCTGCAGGCGATCCATGCTGCCTTCCGCGCCGCCTTCAACCTTGCGCTGGGCGTGCAGGGCCTCGATGCCGACCTCCAGCTTGGGCGTGACGTTGTAGATCAGGTTGACCAGACCCGAATGCACCTGCTTGGTGGCATCCGGCGAGGCCGAGTTCGGGTTGTCGGCGAAGAAGCCGGCCGCCTGGAAGTTGGAGCGCAGGCCCTCGCTCCAGACATGGCGGTAGGTCACGTAGCCGGCGGTGAGGCCGATCAGGTCGAGCTCGCCGGCGGCGCTCAGCACGGCGTCATTGGCGGTGTTGAGCGCGACGTAGCGGCCTATGCCCTCGCCATGGGTGAGCATGAAGCGCACGTCATCGTCACCGACAGCCTTGACCTTGCCGGACAGCGATACGCCGTAGCCGGTGGCGGAATCAGACAGGTTGTTGTCCTGCACCCGGATCTGCCGACCCAGCGCGGCCAGCGAGACATGGCCGAAGTCGCCCTTGTGGGTGTAGCGGGCGATCAGGTCGGGCGTGCTGGTGTCGTTGGATTCCACGCCGGCCGCCGAGGGCTGGTTGCCTGGCGTGGTGGCGTTCGCATCCACCGTGCTGGTGACCGTCTGACTGTTCTCCACGGCGATCTGCCAGGGGCCGCGGGTGTAGCGGACCTGGGGCTGGCGACCGAACACCGAGCCATCGGCGGAGCCGACGAAATCGACGGTCTCGGGCAGGGCGCCGAGGTCCTGGAACGTGGTCCAGGCCTGGCCGGCCATCCAGTTGCCGTAGCTGAAGAAGGCCTGGCGAAGCTCCGGGCTGTAGCCGTTGCTGACCGCCTCGTTGCCCTGCATGGAACTCAGGAAGTCGACCTCGACATGGGCCTTGAGGGCCGGGCCTCCGGCATTGGGGGTGTCGGTGTTGACGATCAGGCGGGTCTGCTTGGCGTGCATGTCGAAGACCTGGCGAGCCTTGCCATTGGCGCCGGCGGTGCTGCCGGCAGCGGTCGAGCTGCCGCCGCGCTTGCCGAACACCGGAATGGCGTTAGGCACGTAGAAGTCGCGGCCGGTGACGCGGCCGACCTCACCTTCGGAGAAGCGGCTGCTGAGGCCGTCGACCTTGACGTAGCCCTTGAAGCTGACCTTGGTGCCGGCAATATCCGGTCCCGTCGTGGTGGCGACGGCGGCAGGGGCGGGCGCGGCGGCAACCTGTGCCTTGACGCTGGACAGGTCAGCCTGCTGTCGGGCGGCGGCATCGGCCTGGGCCTGGATCATGGCCTCAAGCTGGGCGAGTCGGGCCTTGAGGGCCTCGATTTCCTGGCGCGTGTCCGCCATGGCCGGTGTGGCCAGCATGGCGAGGGCGAGTGGTGCGAGTGCAAAGCAGCGTTTTGTCGTTATCATCATCGGGCTCCGGCGGATGTGCTGTCGGATTGATATAACGAGAGCGGAGTGGCAGCCGCCATTAGCCAATGGTCTCTACGACCCAGGTCTCGCTACCAAAGGCTAATGCCGTGGCGAGCTGGCAGCGGCGCATACTGGCTGCCATTCCCGAGTCGGAGTCGAGGACTTTTTCATGAGCGAAGTACACGTCTATCCCGTGCCGGCCGATGTCGCCGCCAATACCCGCAACACGGCCGCCGACTACCAGCGCCGCTACCAGCAGTCGGTGACCGATCCCGACGCGTTCTGGGCGGAAGAGGCGCAGATAATCGACTGGATGCGTCCTTTCACCAAGGTCAAGAACACCTGCTACGACGTCGACAACCTGTATGTGCACTGGTTCGAGGATGGCTGCCTGAATGTCGCCGCCAACTGCCTGGATCGCCATCTGGCGACGCGTGGCGACAAGACCGCGATCATCTGGGAAGGTGATCACCCCAGCGAGAGCCGTCGCATCAGCTACCGCGAACTGCATGCCGAGGTGTGCAAGTTCGCCAACGTGCTGGTGGCCCAGGGCGTCAAGCTTGGCGATCGCGTCACCATCTACATGCCGATGATTCCGGAAGCGGCCGTGGCCATGCTGGCCTGTGCCCGCATCGGCGCCATCCATTCCGTGGTGTTCGGCGGCTTCTCGCCGGATTCGCTGGCCGGCCGCATCGAGGACTGCCAGTCGACGGTGGTGATCACTGCCGACGAAGGCCTGCGTGGCGGCAAGGCCGTGCCACTCAAGGCCAACGTCGACAACGCCCTGCGCACCCCGGCCGGCGCCGGCGTCAAGACCGTGATCGTGGTGCGTCGCACCGGCGGTCCGGTGAACTGGGACCGTCAGCGCGACCACTGGTACCACGACCTGATGAGCGGCGTGCCGGCCGTGCACGAGCCGGTGGTCATGGGCGCGGAAGATCCGCTGTTCATCCTCTACACCTCCGGTTCCACCGGCAAGCCTAAGGGCGTGCTGCACACCAGCGGCGGTTACCTGGTCTATGCCGCCAGCACCCACGCCAATGTCTTCGACCTGCGCGAAGATGACGTTTACTGGTGCACCGCCGACGTGGGCTGGGTCACCGGCCACAGCTACCTGCTCTACGGCCCGCTCGCCAACGGCGCCACCACGCTGATGTTCGAAGGCGTGCCGCAGTATCCTGACTGGTCGCGCGTCGGCCAGGTCGTCGACAAGCACCAGGTCACCATCCTCTACACCGCGCCCACGCTGATCCGCGCCGTCATGCGCGAAGGCGACGCCCCGGTGCTGGCCAGCTCGCGCAAGAGCCTGCGCCTGCTCGGGTCGGTCGGCGAGCCCATCAATCCGGAAGCCTGGGAGTGGTACCACCGCGTGGTCGGCGAGCATCGCTGCCCCATCGTCGACACCTGGTGGCAGACCGAGACCGGTGGCGTGCTGATCACGCCGCTGCCGGGCGCCACGGACCTCAAGCCGGGCTCGGCCACGCTGCCGTACTTCGGCGTGCAGCCCGCCATCCTCGACAACGAGGGCAACGAGCTCAGCGGTGCCTGCGAGGGCAATCTGGTCATCAAGGATTCCTGGCCTGGCCAGATGCGCACCGTCTACGGCGACCACCAGCGCTTCATCGACACCTACTTCAAGACTTTCAAGGGCGTCTACACCACCGGTGACGGCGCCAAGCGCGATGCCGACGGCTATTACTGGATCACCGGCCGCGTCGATGACGTGCTCAACGTGTCCGGGCACCGCATGGGCACAGCCGAGGTCGAGAGCGCGCTGGTCTCGCACCCGGCCGTGGCCGAGGCTGCCGTGGTCGGCTTCCCGCATGACATCAAGGGCCAGGGCATCTACGCCTACGTCACCCTGCAGGCCGATGCCGAATCCAGCGACGAGCTGCGCAAGGACCTGATCCGCCATGTGCGTCAGGAGATCGGACCGATCGCCGCACCCGATGTCATCCAGTGGGCGCCAGGCTTGCCGAAAACGCGTTCCGGCAAGATCATGCGACGTATCCTGCGCAAGATCGCCGCCAACGAGATCGACGGGCTGGGCGACACCTCCACGCTGGCGGATCCGTCGGTGGTGGACAACCTGATCCACGGACGCCAGGTCTGACGCTGGCGGTCCGCCGACACGAGCCTCGGCTCAGGGAGTGACCTCATGCAGTTCGTGATTGCCGATGATCACCCGCTGTTTCGCGATGCCCTGCGCCGGGTCGTGGCCAGCCACTATCCGGATGCCGAGCTGCTCGAGGCGGATTCGACCAGCAGCCTGCAGGCCCTGCTCACCGCGCACGACACCCCCGACCTGCTGCTGCTGGACCTGCATATGCCTGGGGCCTCGGGTTTCTCAGGGCTGGTGCATGTGCGCGCGCACTACCCGTCGCTGCCGGTGATCGTGGTATCGGGCAACGAGGAGCCTGGCGTCATGCGCCGCGCCATCGCCCACGGTGCCAGTGGCTACATCCCCAAATCGACCTCGCTGGCCGACATGGCCGCCGCGATCCAGCAGGTGCTGGATGGCGACGTCTGGCTGCCGCCCTCCGCGCGGGCCGCGCAATCGGTGGCGCTGGCGCCGGACGAGGCCGACATCGCCCGACGCGTGCGCGACCTCACGCCGCAGCAGTTCCGTGTGCTGATGATGCTGGCCGACGGCCTGCTCAACAAGCAGATCGCCTACGAGCTGGGCGTGTCGGAAGCCACCATCAAGGCGCACATGACCGCCATCCTGAAGAAGCTCGGCGCCTCCAACCGCACCCAGGCGGTGGTCGCCGCCGCGCGCCTGCAGCTCGACCCCAGCATGCGCATCGTCGACGTGGTGGAAGAGGACTGACGGGGCCGCTGCTCCCGGGCAGGTGCCTGCCCTTGACCTCCGAGGTCATCGCGCGCCGCATGCCGGTCGCGTACCTTTCCGGTGAATGACATCGTGGGGGGCCGCGATGCGCGAGTGGCTTGTTCTGCTGGGTTTTTCCCTGCTTGCTACCCATGAACTGGACGCCATGACGCAGTCCGAGTGGCGACTACTGTTCGTGCTGCGTGCGCTGCCGGAGCCGCTGGCACGCGACCTGTTCGTGGTGCTGCACGTGCCGCTGTTTGCCGTGCTGATCGCGCTGCTCTGGCATGCGTCCGCGCGGGTTCGCTCCGCGTCGCGAACCGTGTTTGCCGGGTTTCTGGTGGTGCATGCGGCCATCCACCATCGGCTCAGCGATCATCCCCTGTACCAGTTTGACGGCATCCTCTCGCAAGGGCTCATCTTCGGTGCGGCGGTGGCCGGTGCCCTGTTCCTGCTCAGCTGCTGGCCAGGCGCAGACCGCTTGTCCAGAGGGAGTATCGCAGCCCACCATAAAAACGCAGCTGATCGCCATCCTTGAGTGGCGACTGCAAACACGTCGAGGTGTTAAAAGAAGTCTGAAGCATGGCTGGCGTCAGCTAAGCATGTCGCCGACCATGGAGGAGTCTCTGTGAATCCCTCGGGGGCCGGCGATCAGATAGATGCCGGACTGCAGCAGCAGCCCTTTGGTCACGGATATCTCGATGCAGTCACTTACCCAAGGCGCAATCGCATCACCAATGTTTGAGAAAAAGCTCAAACTTGGCCCGTCGTCTTCCTGCGTGTGAATGGCGCACAGTGCTGCTGCGGAGCCTGCCAGTGACAGGTGATTTTCGATTGCCTGAAGCGTTTTTTCTTCGTCCGGACTGGCAGGTATGAAGACCGGGAATCCCGTGCGCATTTTGCGAGCAGTGCTGACAATATCAGTGAAGTCCATGTTGTACATGAGAGGCTCCTGTATCAGGACGGCCCACATGGCAAGCGCGAATGTTCTGCCCTCATTTATGTCAGCGGCAATCAACCAGAAATCGACTGGGCTGTCTGCCCGTGTCGTGATGAATGCCGACGGCTCCCTGTCTGTCACGACGCTCACCAGAGGCACTCGCTGCGTATTCTTGGAGAAACGAGCGATTTCTTGGGCGGCCATGGCGGTTTTCTGATCGCTTTTTCCAAGCAACATCACGGCATCCAGTTTGCGCAAATGGATGGAAAGCAATGTCCATGCCTCCTCATCCAGAGGAATGCGCAGGCTGATTTCTGCGTGAGAATGCGTGTACGTGACCTGCTGAATGGTTTGTCTGGAATCAGATAACTCGATGACTCCTATTTTCGCATCGGTCATGCTGGAAGGTTGAGCGCTCATCGATGCTCCGTGAGTGGTGGCCGGGCAGGGATCTCATCTTTGCGTTCCAGCACGTCAGCCTGTGTCGCACCAATCACCTCTTGATCGCTGCAATCACGTCATGAGCACGCAGCAGTGCCTGTCTCATCCTGCATGCATCTCCCAGGAAACGATATGCAGGATGCGGCACGGAAAAGCAGTGGAAGGTTTTTTCAATACCTAGACCGGTGCCAGAGGACCACACTTCAAGACGACGCGTGATCTGCGGCACGGGATAGCTCGGCTGGCTTTCGTCGCTCCAGCAACTCATCCAGCCATCCTTTGCGCCTGGCAGGTGATCCCACAGCTCGAAGCCAAGCACCAACACGATGTCCGGTTTCAGCACGTTGACGACATCAACAAAGGCTTGATGAGAGTTATGGAACTGATTGGCGGTCGGTCGTGCTGAGGCTGCCGACATGCTTTCGGTGACATAGTTGTAATATGAACATGTGTTCCAGAATTCGCGCTTGGCTTCTTGCGAATCAATGTTGTCGTCGCGAAGAAATTTCTGGATGTTCCGGAATACTGGGGTTTCTTCCCCAAGAATATGTCTGCTCACCTGCGTGTTGAGGCTGTCATCGGGATTTCCCGGTGTCCATCCATAGTTCGACTCTCCCAGAATCAGCCACTTCTCATCCTGCTGCAAATAGGCGGGACCAACCCAGGGGGGAAAGATCACGGATGCCGGAAAGTTCATTAGGACAGTTCCAGGTTGCTGGTCGGGGAGGCATATCGACGCAAGGCGTCGGCCAGGTTTTGCTGAATGCGCTGACGCAAGTCGGGCGGCTGATTGACGGTAATCGCGTCACCTTGCGACAGTATCCACCAGGTCAACTGCCAGCTGTCTCGAACGCGTGCTTGCAGTTTCCATTCGTTACTTTCCGGCATTGGTTGCAACACCTGGTCGTCGGATAGCGGCGTTTCCTGCAGCGTGCCTGCCAGCTCGGGCGCAATACGTGCCTCCATCTTCAGCATCCCGCCGGCGCCAAAATGCAACGCCCCCGTGCCTAGGTATTCATCGATGTTGAAGCCATCCGGCGAAAGTGCAGGTTGGTCGGTGACAACGGCGGCCTCCAGTCTGTGCATGGCCAGCACACGTATCTCACGATCGGGCTCCGGCATGGCGATCAGGTAGGCGGTGTTTCCTCGCAGCACTAAGCCAAGCGGATGCAGGCGATAGGCCATTGCTGCCTCTGTCTGGAAGCCTCGGTAGCGAACCTCTATCTGACGATTGTTGAGCAAAGCCTCCTGAACCGCGTGCAGCGCATGGTCGGCGATTTGTGGTGCGCGCATCGGCAGCATGGGCAAGATGGTTCGTACCTTGTTGCGCCAGTTCGCCGCTGATTGCGTGTCAGACAAGCTGTCCAGCTTTTGCCGGGCCTGGGCCATGCGTATGGACATGGGGCTCATCAGTGACGAAGGCAGCAAAACCTGCAGCGTGGACTCCATCAGCGTGAGCGACAGGGCATCTGCCAGCGTAAGGCCGGATAGGCGTGTGGATGCGCCCGGCATCCAGCGCCAGCCGTAAGGAATGCTGGCGTCATTGCAGTGAATGCCAAATTGTTCCGACAGTTCTCCAAGGTCACGTTCAACCTGACGCTTGCTGATGGCAAAGCCCATCGCGGCCAACTCTGAAGCCAATTGACGTGTCGACTTGCCGGAACCGTGCTCTGGCAGCAGCTTCAGCAGCTCCCACTGGCGTGCCATAGCCAGCTTCTTTGGTGATGGCATGAGGCCTCCGTGCCTGAAACTGGAGCAGAGGATCAACCACGATTCACGATCTGGTCCAGCGCATTATGCTTTGTGTTGTAACGCATGCGCTGGCTCAGCCAACGTCAGTCATGATGAATTACCAGCCGCTTTTAGCCATTTACGCTCCTGCCCGCGCTAGCCCCGCTGCGCACTCAGGAACGCCCGCAGCGCCGCCGGCTTGACCGGCTTGCGCAGCAGGCTGAGTCCGGCGGCCTTGACCGCGCTTGCCACCTCGTCGGTGTGGTCGGCGGTGACCAGCGCCCCGGCGCGTCCCGCCGCCAGCTCCTTGAGCAGCGCCAGGCCATCCTCGTCATCGGCAAGGTGGTAGTCGGCCAGCACCACGGCAGGCTGGTGCGCCAGCACCAGCTCGCGGGCCAGATCGCCGTTGCCGGCCGTGATCACCTGGCAGCCCCAGCGCCCGAGCAGCGCCTGCATGCCGGCAAGGATGTCCGGCTCGTTGTCGACGCAGAGCACCAGCAGGCCCTCGAGACTGCCCCCGCTGCTGCTCCCGGGCTCGCTGGTGACGGTGCTGGCGGGAGCGCTGGCGCTGGCCCCTGCCAGCCGGACACTGAAGCAGGAGCCGCGGCCGGGTTGCGAGCGCACGCCGATCTCGTGATTGAGCAGGCGCGCCATGCGGTCGACGATGGCCAGCCCCAGGCCCATGCCTTTCTCGCCCCACGGCGAGGCCTCTCCGCCGCGCTGGAATTCCTCGAAGATCTGGGCCTGCTTGCCGGGGGCGATGCCCGGGCCGGTGTCGCAGACATCAACGCGCCAGCCCGTGCCGCGCCGGCGCAGGCCGACCAGCACGCCACCCTCGCGGGTGTAGCGCAGTGCGTTGTTGAGCAGGTTCTGCAGGATGCGGCGCAGCCACTGGCGGTCACTGATGACCCAGACCGGGCGTGACGGCAGGTGCAGGCGCAGGTCCAGCAGGCGCCCGGCGGCCACCGGCGCGAGCTGGTCGCACAGTTCACGCAGCAGCTCGCTCAGGCAGACGGCGCCGTTGCTGGGCTGCAGCGCCCCGGCATCGAGTCGCGAAATGTCCAGCAGGGCCGAGAGCAGCTCCTCCGCGCCGCGCAGCGAGCTGTCCACCTGGCGCGCCAGCTGGTGGGCATCGTCGGCGAGGCCGGGGTGCAGGCTGAGTGCCGAGGAGAACAGGCGGGCGGCATTCATGGGCTGCAGCAGGTCATGACTGGCCGCGGCCAGGAAGCGGGTCTTGGACTGGTTGGCCTGTTCCGCCTGCCGGTTGGCCAGGCGCTGGGCCTCCAGCGCGGCTTCCAGCTCGGCAGTCCGGCGTGCCACTTGCGCCTCCAATTGCAGCTTGGCATCGGCGAGCAGGCGTTCGGCTTCCTTGAAGTGGGTGATGTCGGCATAGGTGGTGACGAAACCGCCGCCGGGGATGGGCCGGCCACGCATTTCCAGGACCTGGCCGTCGGTGCGTATGCGCTCGAAGACATACGGGCTGCCTTCACGCATGAAGGCGATGCGCTTGGCAACGTGGGTGTCGATGTCACCGGGCCCGCACTCGCCGCGCTCGGCGTTGTAGCGGATCAGGTCGGCCACCGGACAGCCCTCGTAGACCATGCCTTCCGGATAGCCGAAGAGCTCCAGGTAGCGGCGGTTCCAGGCCACCAGGCGCATGTCGGCGTCCACCACGCTGATGCCCTGCTCGATGTGCTCCAGCGTGGTGCTGAGCACGCCGCGGTTGAAGCGCTGCTGCTGGGAGGTCTGGTCGAGCAGGGCGACGACCTGGCCGATCTCGAGACCGGAGCCGCGCAGTGCCGTGGTCAGCAGGGCGCGGGCCGAGGCCGTGCCCATGGCACCGGCCAGCAGGCGCTCGGAGAACTGCACCCAGGCCCGGCTGGCGGGACGCCGCAGGTCCAGCCACTGCATGCGCCCGCGGGCGAACTGCTCGAAGGCCTCGCGGGTGGCGTCGGTACCGAGCAGGCGCGCGACCAGGTCGTGCAGCTCGCCCAGCGGCAGTCGCTGCCATTCCGCACCCTGCAGTTCCGGGTCCTGATCGCTGTAGGGGTCGAGGAACTGGCTGGCCTCGAGCTTGTCGCCGATGGCGGGCCGGAAGCGCAGCGACACCACCACGTAGAGGCTGATGTTGATCAGCAGCGACCAGAACACGCCGTGGGTGAGCGGGTCCCAGCTGCTCATCAGGAACAGCGCCTGCGGGTGCAGCCAGGCCACGCCGAAGGGGCCCTCTGCCAGCCAGGGATCACTCAGACCCAGTGCCGGCAGGAGGGCAGGCAGCATGAGGGTGTAGGCCCAGACCAGGAAGCCGGCCGCCAGCCCGGCCGCCACGCCCTGCCGGCTGCCGCCGCGCCAGAACAGGCCGCCGATCAGTGCCGGCGCGAACTGGGCCACGGCCGAGAAGGCCAGCAGGCCGACGGCGGCAAGCTGGGCGTACTCCTCGATCAGGCGGTAGTAGCCGTAGCCGAGCAGCGCCAGCGCGATGATGGCCAGGCGCCGGATCAGCTGCAGCAGGCGAGGCACCGGCTGCCGGCCGAAGCTGCGCAGGTGGATCAGCAGCGGCATCACCAGGTGGTTGCAGATCATGGTCGAGAGCGCGACGGTGGACACGATGACCATGCCGGCGGCCGCCGAGAAGCCCCCCAGGAAGGCGATCATCGCCAGTGGCTCGTTGCCATGTGCCAGCGGCAGCGCGAGCACGGCGCTGTCCGGGTGGCTGCCGGCCAGGCGCGGATCGAGCAGGGCCCAGGCCGCGATCGGCAGCACGGCGACGATGATCAGCACCATGTACAGACCGAACCACAGCGGCGACTGACGTACCTGTTCAACCTCGTTGCATTCCACCACCGCGACGTGGAACTGGCGCGGCAGGCAGATCATGGCCAGAAAGGCCAGCAGCACCTGGGCGAGGAAACCGGTGGGCAGGCTCTCCGGGCGCAGCAGCTTGTCGAGGCGCGGATCGCTGATCCAGTCGCCGGGCTGCTCATGCAGCGCCAGCGCGGCGAAGATCGCCACCGCGATCAGCGCCAGCAGCTTGACCGCCGACTCGAGGGCAATGGCCAGCATCAGCCCCTGATGGTGTTCGGCGGCATTGATCTGCCGGGTCCCGAAGAGGATGGCCAGCGCCGCCAGCAGCAGGCTGGTCCAGAGTGCCGTGTCCCCGGTGGGAAACACGCTGCCGAGGCCGGCCCGTGTCAGCACGTCCACGCTCATGGACACGGCCTTGAGCTGCAGGGCGATGTAGGGAAGTGCCCCGATGATGGCCACCACGGTGACCATGGCGGCCAGGTGCTGGGCCTTGCCGTACCGGGCCGAAATGAAGTCGGCGATGCTGGTGATGGAGCGTGCCTTGCTGATCAGCACCAGGCGCTCCAGCAGCGGGCGTCCGAGCAGGATGAAGATCAGCGGGCCGAGATAGATGGGCAGGTAGGCCCAGCCACCGGTGACGGTGACCCCGACCGCCCCGAAGAAGGTCCACGACGTGCAGTAGACGGCCAGCGTCAGGCTGTAGAGCAGGCCCTGCTGGCGTCGCGACAGCTGCGGACTGTGCTGGTCACCCCAGTAGGCGACGGCGAACAGCACCATGATGTAGGCGACGGTGATCGCCGGCAGCAGCCAGGTCGGCATGCCCTTCCCCTCGAGCTTTCCTGGCCGAGACTATGGTGCACGCCGTGATCAGCGTCCAGCGAGCTCGGCGGGCAGGCCGGATTCCCTGCGACCAAAGTCGAAGGCGGGCAGGGCCTGCTGCAGGCCGCCGAGCACGGCGGCGCGCACCTCGGCCATCAGGCTGGGGCGAAGAACATGGAAGTCTCGGATCTGGCACATCTCGAGGCCGGCGTAGCCGCAGGGGTTGATGCCGCGCCAGGGCGCGAGGTCCATGTCCACGTTGAGGGCAAAGCCGTGGTAGCTGCAGCCGCGGCGTATGCGCATGCCCAGCGAGGCGATCTTGCGGCCATCGACATAGACACCATGGGCCTTGCGATCGGCCACGGCAGGAATGCCGAAGGCACGCACGGCATGCACCAGGGCATCCTCGACCTGCTCGACAAAGACACGCGGGCCGAGGCCGGCGCGATCAATGTCAAAGAGCAGGTAACCGACCAGCTGGCCTGGGCCGTGGTAGGTGACCTGGCCGCCACGGTCGGTCTGCACCACCGGGATGGTCCCGGGCAGGAACACGTGTTCGGGCTTGCCGGCCTGGCCCTGGGTGTACACCGGCGGGTGTTCGAGCAGCCACAGCTGGTCACCGGTGCCGGCATCACGGCTGTCTGTCAGCGTCTTCATGGCCTGCCAGACCGGTGCGTAGTCAGCCTGTCCCAGCCAGCTGGTCCGCACCGGTCGGCGTGATGTCACAGCGCCATCCGGATGCGGCGGTCGGCAGCCAGTTCGGCGTAGATGCCGTTGATCTGGTCCTTGGTATCGATGCGCACCAGTCCGCGCACCGACACCCAGGTGCCCTTGCTGGAAGCGTGCAGGGTCAGGCTGCCGGCATCGAAGCCGGGCACGTGACGCTGCACGATGTCGGCGACGATGTCGCGCATGGGGTCGCTGGCGCGACCCATCACCGACAGCGGGAAGTCATGCGGGAACTCCCACAGCTCCTCGTTGCTGATGTGCGATGGATGGCTCATGCCGGTCTCCGGGGGCGGATGCTCAGAACAGCTGGCTCAGGAAGCGCTTCAGGTAGTGCCACAGGCGCACGACGAAGTTGGTTTCCTCGACAGCGGCCATGGCCACCACCGGCTGCTTGGCGATGGTTTCGCCGTTCAGGGTCACCACCACCTCGCCAATGGCCTGGCCCTTGGCGATCGGTGCTTCCAGATCCGGCAGGATGCGGGTCACGGCCTGGATGCCATCCTTCTTGCCGCGCGGCAGGGTGATTGACAGGTCGCGGTCGAGTCCGGCCTTCACCGTGCTCTCGCTGCCGAACCAGACCGGCGCGTCGGCGAGGATCTTGCCGGCCTGCAGCGGCGTGATGGTCTCGAAGCTGCTGAAACCCCAGTTGAACAGGGCGCGGGTCTGGTCGGCGCGAGCCTGCATGCTGGTGGTGCCCATGACCACCGAGATCAGACGCATCTTGCCGCGCTTGCTGGAGGCGACCAGGCAGTAGCCGGCGTTTTCGGTGTGACCGGTCTTGAGGCCGTCCACGGTCGGATCGGTGTAGAGCAGGGCGTTGCGGTTGCCCTGCTTGATGCCGTTCCAGGTGAATTCCTTCTCCGAGTAGATCGGGTAGTACTTGGCGTTGTCCTTGATGATGGCTCGGGCCAGCACGGCCATGTCATGAGCCGAGGTCAGGTGCGCCGGATCGGGCAGTCCGGTGGCGTTCATGAAGTTGGTGTCCTTCATGCCCAGGCGCTTGGCTTCCGAGTTCATGATCTCGGCGAATGCCGGCTCGGAGCCGCCGATGTGTTCGGCCAGGGCCTTGGAGGCATCGTTGCCGGACTGGATGATGACGCCGCGCAGCATGTCGAGCACCGAGGCCTGGCTGTGCAGCGGCAGGTACATGCAGGACTCGGCGCTGGTGCCGCGGCACCAGGCGTATTCGCTGACGCTGACCGGATCGGTTTCCTTGAGGCGGCCGGTGGTCAGGGAGTGCTCGACGATGTAGCTGGTCATCATCTTGGTCAGCGAGGCCGGCTCGAGCTGCACATGCTCGTTGGAGGCGGCGAGCACCTTGCCGGAGTCGAAGTCCATCAGAACGTAGGCCTTGTTCTCCAGCACGGGAGGATTGGGCACCACGAAGGCGAAGGCGGAAGAAGCGGCAAGCAGCAGGGACAGCGACAGGGCGGGTTTCATCATGAATCCTGAATCAAGGCAGACGGTGGTTGGCCGGGATGGCCACTATTCTAATGCAGACGCGGCGATTGGGGCGGACGACTGCCGCAAAATCTCCACGCCTGCTAGGCTGTGCGCCTCAGGCAGCAGGAGCGGAATCATGTCGGTGGTGCAGCTGGTACGTCATGGCGAGGTGGCAGAGGTCATTCTGTCGCGTCCGGAGAAACATAACGCGGTGATTCCGGAGACGCTGACCGAGCTGATCCGCATCGGCAAGGCCCTGCGCCGTGACCGCGACCTGCGCGCGGTGATCATTCGCGGTGACGGGCCAAGCTTTTGCAGCGGCCTCGACATTCCCTCCTTCATGCGTGAGCCCAGGCATATTCTTCGGCATTTCCTGCGGCCGCTGTGGCGCAGCACCAACAACTTCCAGGAAGTGGCCTGGGTCTGGCGCCGTCTGCCGGTACCCGTGATCGCCGTGCTGCATGGCCGCTGCTATGGCGCCGGCATGCAGCTGGCGCTGGCGGCGGACTTCCGTCTGGCCACGCCGGATTGCGAGCTGTCCGTGATGGAAGCGCGCTGGGGCCTGATTCCGGACATGTCCGGCACGGTCAGCCTGCGCGAACTGATGCCCATGGATCAGGCCAAGTGGCTGGCGATGACGGCCGAGGTCTTCGATGCCCGCCGTGGCCAGACCCTGGGCCTGATCACGGCCACGCATGCGGATCCGCTCGCGGCCGCACATGCCATGGCGGCTACCCTGTGCGAACGCTCCCCGGATTCGGTGGCAGCCACCAAGTTTCTGCTGCAGCGGACCTGGACGGCCAGCGAGTTCAAGGCGTTTCTGCTCGAGCGCTGCTACCAGCTGCCACTGCTGTTCGGCGGCAACCAGCGCATCGCGGTCAAGCGCGTGCAAGGCGATGCCAAGACCCCCTTTCTGCCTCGGCGCGTGCAGCGCTGAGGCAGGTTGCCCGCTCAGCGTCGCGGGCCGCGCAGTGCCGGCATGGGCTGATCCAGGTTCAGGCGACGGGCACGCAGCCCGCGAATGACGGCATTGGCCTCTTGCGCCGAGGCCAGCGGGCCGACTTCCACGCGGTATACCTGCAGCGGCTCCGGCACCTTCTCGATGTTGACCGGCACGCCGGCGGGCAGCAGGGTGAGGAGCTTGTCCTGCAGGGCCTCGGCCTTGCGGACGTCACTGAAGTTGCCCAGCACCAGGCTGTAGGCTGACTCGGCCGGCAGACTGGCACCCTTGCGCAGATGGCCTACCGGGCCGCGATCCACCATCTCCAGTGCCACCATTGCCGTGCCGACGATCCCCAGCCGTCTGGCGGCTGCCTGCGACAGGTCGATGATGCGGCCGCCATGGTAGGGGCCGCGGTCGTTGATGCGCACGATCACCGACTGATCAGAGGCCAGGTGGGTGACGCGCACGTAGCTGGGCAACGGCAGGGTGCGGTGTGCAGCGGTCATGTCGTTCGCGTTGAACACCTCGCCGCTGGCGGTGCGCCGGCCATGAAAGCCGGGCCCGTACCAGGAGGCCTCGCCGACCTGTCGCGTGCCCAGGCGCAGGTGGCGGATCTGGTAGAGCTCGCCCTCCACCCACCAGACCGCACGGGCACCGTAATGGGGCGCGGCAGACTCATCGAGGGAGAACCAGGGATTGGCCGGGTAGCTGGCGGGCTGGGCATCCGGCAGCAGGCCGAACTCGCCAATGGGGGCGTTGACCGTGGCCTGTGCCGAGCTGGATGCGGCCGCCCACGATTCCCAGTCGGTGATCATGGCTGGCTCGCTGACCTGGTTGGTCAGGGGCAGGTCCGGGAGTTCGGGGGGCAGCTCGGGAATGGCTTCGTGGGCGTCGAGGATGTGCATCGGGGGCTCGTCAGCCAGGATCGGGGCGCTGGCCAGCAGGGTCAGCGCACACACCGTGCCACGAAAACAACGCCCCATGATGCATTCTCCTGCAGGCCTCGGGCGGAGGCATGGCCCCCGCAGCGGTCCTGTTCTTGTTGGCTGCGTCCCGTCTGCCAGAGGTGGCAGGCGGGCATTCACGGCCTAGAGGATACTGCGGTTGCGGGGCGGGATGCTGCCGCTTGCGTGGGGTCTGTCCTGAAATCTCCGCCACTCATCCCATGCTGGTGCCTCAGCGCGGTGCCAGCGCGATCAGCCAGGCGACGTGACCGGCCAGCGCCAGCAGTGCCAGCCAGCGCCAGAAACGCACCGGATCGCGCTCCATCCAGGGCAGGCGCTGGTTGGGCGTGAGCGCCGGATTGGGGCGCTCGATGTCGAGCAGAAGCTCGCTCAGCGCCTCGTAGCGATTTTCCGGATGGATCGCGCAGGCCTTGCGCAGGGCGGCATCCAGCCACAGCGGCACATGCGGATTGTGGCGACAGGCGCTGACGTAGAGCAGGCGATGAAAGTCCTTCGGGGTCTGTGCCTGGTCGTAATCCTCGCCATAGGGGTGCTGGCCGGTGAGCAGCTCGTACAGGGTCACGCCCAGCGAGAACTGGTCGGCGCGCTCGTCACGCGCCAGCCCCAGCGCGTATTCGGGCGCGGCGTAGTCAGCGGCACCGGGGCGGTCGAGCACATCGCGCGGTCCCTGCTCCTGCAGGCTGGCGACGCGGGCGGAACCCAGGTCGATGAGCTTGAGCACGCCGTCCTTGCGCAGCAGGATGTTGTCCGGCTTGAGATCCTGATGCAGGGTGTCTCGCCGATGCAGGGCGCGCAGGCCGGCGACGATCTGGCGCGCAAAGCCGACCACGGTGGCGATGTCGACATGCTCCTGGCGGGCATGCCAGCCCGACAGGGACTCGCCCTCGACCCATTCCATGATGTGGTAGAGGCAGTGCGGCGAACGTACCGGGGCATGAATGCGGGCAATGTGCGGATGCTCGATGCGCTGGCCTATCCAGCCCTCGATGGCGAAGTGGGCGCGGTAGTCGTCATCGTTCTCGAACTGCAGGGCCGGCGCCTTGAGCGCATAGATCTGGCCGCTGCGGATGTCACGCACGCGGTAGAGCTGGCTGCGCGGGCTGGCATGGACCTCGGCCTCGATCTGGTAGCCGTCGAGGATCTGGCCTGGACGCAAGGGCGGTGGCACCGGCAGGCGTGACGAATGCAGCCCCATCTCGCTGCGGTCGTCGAGACCGACGCTGTCGATGCGGGCAATCTGGCAGGACACGTTGTCGGTGCTGCCGGCGGCGAGCGCGGCCTGCAGCAGGCTGTCGCAGCCGGACTCCGGGTCGTCTGCTGCCGCGCTGAGCAGACGCTTGATCTCGGCGGCCGGCAAGACGCCATGAACGCCGTCACTGCTGGTCAGGAACAGGTCGCCCGGCGCCAGGTCGGTATGCCGGTAGTCGATGTCGATGCGCCAGTCCATGCCCAGCGCGCGGCTGAGGTAGGTGGTGTCGGCATTGATGCGGGTGCAGTGGTCCTGGGTTAGCGGCTCCAGTACGCCGTCGCGCAGCCGGTACACGCGGGTGTCGCCGATGTGCAGGATGTGGGCGCTGCGGCCACGCAGGATGAGTACGGTGAAGGTGGTCAGCCAGCCCTGGTTCTCGGCGTGCTGCTGACCGCGACCATGCAGCCAGCGGTTGATGGCGGTGATCACGCGTTCGCCGGAAGTCTGTACCGACCAGGTGTCCGGGGTCGCGTAGTAGTCGCTGAGAAAGCCCTGGACAGCGGCCTCGGCGGCCTGGCGACCGGCATCGGCACTGCTGACGCCATCGGCGATGACCAGCACGGCGCCCTTGCCACGCAGGGCGGCTTCCGCCATGCGTATGCCCAGGGCGTCCTCGTTGCCGGCCTTGCGGCCGGCCTGCGAGCGTTGTGCGACGGCAATGCTGAGCAGGTTGCTCATGTCATTCAACGGCGATCATCTGGACATTGCCATGTTCATCAATTTCCACCATGTGGCCGCGCGGCTCGTCGAGGAACTGGGCAGCGATAAAGGCCAGTGCCGACACGCCGGCGATGACGTAGAAGAAGATCATCGGGCTGACGAAGGAGAGCACGGTCAGGAAGAAAACACCACCGACGTTGCCGTAGGCACCCGCCATGCCGGCGATCTGGCCGGTCATGCGGCGCTGGATCAGCGGCACCACCGAGTACACGGCGCCGCAGGCTGCCTGCACGAACACCGAGGTGGCCAGGGTGACGGCGACCGCCAGGGCCAGACCCCAGCCGGCGCTGACCTGGGACAGCAGGGCGTAGCCCAGGGTCTGCACGGCGAGACAGACGGCCAGCACTTTGCGACGGCCCATGCTGTCGGAGAGCAGGCCGCCCGCCGGGCGTGCCACCAGGTTCATGATGGTGAACGAGCCGGCCATCAGGCCGAGCATCATCGGCGACAGGCCGAAGGTCTCGCCGAAGAACATCGGCAGCATCGACACCACGGCAATCTCGGAGCCGAAGCAGGCCAGGTAGGCGAGGTTGAGAATGGCGACCTGCTTGAACTTGTAGCGCTGCGCGGCCGGCACGCTTTCATGGACCAGGTGGCGGTTGACCTGCCAGATCTTCCACGACTGCCAGACCATGAGGAAGGTGATGATGGCGTAGCAGATGTCGGTGAAGGTCTGGCCGATGATGTTGAGGCCGCCCGGTGACAGGCGCCAGGCCAGCACGTAGAGGATCAGGTAGATGGGCAGGTTGACCAGCATGTAGAAGGCGAGGTCGCCCTTGCTGGTGACTTCCAGGCCGCCGGTCTTCTTGGGCTTGAAGTAGGTGGCACCCTTGGGCGTGTCACGCACGTTGCGGTAGAAGATCACGCTGTAGACGATGGCGATGACACCGGTCAGGCCGATGGCATAGCGCCAGCCGAACTCGCCACCGAACACGCTGACCGCCAGGATGGGCATGCTGATCTTGGCGATGGCGGCACCGAAGTTGCCCCAGCCGCCGTAGATGCCTTCGGCGATGCCGACCTCGCGGGCCGGGAACCATTCGCTGACCAGACGGATGCCGATGACGAAGCCGGCACCGGTGAAGCCGAGCAGGAAGCGCATGACCGCAAGCTGCTCGAAGGTCTGTGCGGCGGCGAAGCCCAGGCAGAGGAAGCCGCAGATCAGCAGCAGCAGGCTGTAGCTGCGGCGCGGACCGTACTTGTCGACCAGAATGCCGATCAGGATGCGCGCCGGAATGGTCAGCGCCACGTTGAGGATGAGGAAGGCCTTCACCTGGGCATCGGTGAGATGCATGGTTTCCTTGATCATCGGCATCAGCGAGACGTGCGCGAACCAGATCAGGAAGGTGATGAAGAACGCCATCCACGTGAAGTGCAGCGTGCGTATGCGCGGCTCCTGCCAGTTTGTCAGTGGCAGGGGGAAGCGGAAGGCCATGGCGGTGCTCCGAAGCGGTTGCGGTGTGGTGACGCACTGAAGCAAGAGCCATGCCATGTGTTCAACGTCTGTCCAAATGGTGGCATGAGTCTTGCTTCAGGCTCGGCAACTTGGTTCGACAGAGGGTGGGCAGATGTCCCGCACGCAACTGGTGGTCATCGGCAACGGCATGGCGGGCATGCGCACTGTCGAGGAGCTGCTGCAGCTGGCGCCGGATTCCTACGACATCACCGTGATCGGCCGCGAGCCGCACGGCAACTACAACCGGGTCATGCTGTCCCCGGTGCTGGCGGGCGAGAAGCGCTTCGAGGACATCGTCATCCACCCGCGTGAATGGTATGCCGAGCGCGACATCACGCTGCTGGCCGGTCACACCGTGCATGAGGTCGATCGCGTGCGCCGCATCGTGCATACCGACCAGGGTGTGTCCGTGCCCTATGACCGTCTGCTGCTGGCCACCGGTTCGGTACCGTTCATCATTCCCATGCCCGGTCATGATCATCCCGATGTGGTCAGTTTCCGTGATATCGCCGACGTTCAGCGCTTGCTCGGTGCAGCTGCCGGCAAGCCGCGCGTGGCGGTGATCGGTGGCGGCCTGCTGGGCCTGGAGGCCGCCAATGGCCTGGCCGGGCAGGGCGTGGACGTGACCGTTATCCACGATGCCGCCTGGCTGCTCAATCGCCAGCTTGATGCCGAGGCCGCCGGCCTGCTGCGTTCGGCGCTGGAGGCCAAGGGCATCGCCTTCAAGGTGTCGGCGATGAGCGCCTCGATCGAGAGTGATCCTGACACCGGCAAGCTCAAGGGCGTGCACTTCAAGGATGGCAGCTTCCTGGCCTGCGATCTCGTGGTCATGGCGGTCGGCATTCGCCCCAATGTGGCGCTTGCACGTGCCATGGGACTTCAGGTCGACAAGGCCATCCTGGTCAACGACACGTTGCAAACCTTTGATCCGCGCATCTATGCGGTGGGCGAGTGCGTGCAACATCGTGGTGCACTGTTCGGCCTTGTTGCACCGTTGTATGAGCAGGCCAAGGTCTGTGCCAACCATCTTGCCGGCATGGGCATCGGCCGCTTCGTGCAGAAACCGACCGCCACCACGCTCAAGGTCAGCGGTGTCGAGCTGTTCTCGGCCGGTGACTTCAATCATGCCGAGGCCGACATCCTGGTGTTCCGTGACCCGGCTCGCGGCATCTACAAGAAGCTGTGCCTGCACGAGGGCCGCCTGGTGGGAGCCGTGCTTTACGGCGATGCCCGCGAGGGGCCGTGGTACTTCGACCTGATTCGTGCCGGCAGCGATGTCTCGGCATGGCGAGATCAACTCATGTTCGGAAAGGTGGTGGAAGGTGTCGACAATGCCATTGCAGCCTGAGACTCACGGCACACCGGTCGCCCCGGCGGTCGAGCGCATTCCCCTGGTGGCCGCGGCCGGTGACACCGTGCACACCACCTGCGCCTACTGCGGCGTGGGCTGCGGGGTGCTGGCCACGGTCGAGGATGTCGACGCGCGCCAGGTCCGCATTGCCGGCGATGTCGAACATCCGGCCAATCTCGGCCGGCTCTGCTCCAAGGGCTCGTCGCTGGGCGAGACCGTGCATCTCGAAGGGCGACTGCTGCATCCGGAAGTGCATGGCCAGCGCACCAGCTGGGATGACGCGCTGGCCGCCGTGGCGGCCGAGATCCGTCGCGTGCAGGCCGAGCATGGTCGCGATGCCGTCGCCTTCTATGTCTCCGGCCAGTTGCTCACCGAGGACTACTACGTCGCCAACAAGCTCATGAAGGGCTTCCTCGGCAGCGCCAACATCGACACCAACTCGCGTCTGTGCATGTCGTCCAGCGTCGCCGGCCACAAGCGCGCCTTCGGCTCCGACACGGTACCGAACTGCTACGAGGATCTGGAGCTGGCCGATCTCATCGTGCTCACCGGTTCCAACACGGCCTGGTGCCATCCCATCCTGTTCCAGCGCATCAAGGCCGAGAAGCAGCGCCGTCCCGAGCTGCGCGTGGTCAACATCGACCCGCGCGCGACCGCCACCAACGAGATCGCCGACCTGCATCTGGCGCTCAAGCCGGGCAGCGATGTCTGGCTCTTCAACGGCCTGCTGGTGTGGCTGGCGGCGCAGGGGAGCATCGATCACGACTACCTGTCCCGGCACACCAGCGGCTTTGAGGCTGCCCTCGCCGAGGCTGCCGTGACGGCCGGTTCGGTGCTGCAGGTGGCCGAGGCCACCGGGCTGAGCGAGGCGGATGTGCTCACCTTCTATCGCTGGTTCGCGGACACGGCACGCACCATGACCCTGTATTCGCAGGGCGTGAACCAGTCCAGTGCCGGTACCGACAAGGTCAACAGCCTGCTCAACTGCCATCTGGCCACCGGGCGCATCGGCAAGCCCGGCTGCGGTCCGTTCTCGCTCACGGGGCAGCCCAATGCCATGGGCGGACGCGAGGTCGGCGGTCTCGCCAACCAGCTCGCCGCCCACATGGAAATCACCGATCCGCGTCATCGCGATCTGGTGCAGCGCTTCTGGCAGGCCCCGGCCCTGGCGGCTGACAACGGCCTCAAGGCGGTCGACCTGTTCGAGGCCGTGCACAGCGGCCGCATCAAGCTGGTCTGGATCATGGGCACCAATCCGGTGGTGTCGCTGCCGGATGCCGATCGCGTCAAGGCGGCGCTGGCCGGTGCCGAGTGCGTCATCATCTCGGATTGCATCGCCGATACCGACACCAACCGGCTGGCACACATCCGCCTGCCGGCGCGCGGCTGGGGCGAGAAGGACGGCACGGTGACCAATTCCGAGCGTCGCATCTCGCGTCAGCGTGCCTTCCTGCCCGCGCCGGGCGAGGCCATGCCGGACTGGTGGATCATTGCCCGGGTTGGCCAGGCGCTGGGCTTCACCGACGCGTTCGACTTCCGCAGCGCGGCCGCCATCTTTGCCGAACACGCGGCTTTGTCCGGCTTCGAGAACGACGCCGACAGCGTGCGCCGCGACTTTGACATCAGCGCCCTCGCCACGCTCGATGCCGAGGCCTATGACCAGCTGGCGCCGGTGCAGTGGCCGGTACGTCGCGGCCGCCCGGACGGTCAGGCCCGGCTGTTCGCCGACGGCGGCTTCTTCACGGCCGATCGCAAGGCCCGGCTGCTGCCGGTGACGCCACGGGCGCCGCGCAACGCGACCTGTGCCGAATACCCCTTCGTGCTCAACACCGGCCGCATTCGTGACCAGTGGCACACCATGACACGCACCGGATTGACGCCCCGTCTGCTGGCGCACCTGAGCGAGCCTTTCGCCGAGCTGCATCCGGACGACATGGCGGCACAGGGCCTGGTCGATGGTGGTCTGGTCGCCCTGCGCTCGCGCTGGGGTCAGATGCTGGCGCGAGTGCAGGCAGGTGGTGGTCAGCAACGGGGCACAGTTTTTGTGCCCATGCACTGGACTGGGGCGCTCAGCAGCCAGGGCCGGGTGGGTCCGCTGGTCAACCCGGTCACCGACCCGGTGTCGGGACAGCCCGAAAACAAGCATACCCCGGTGGCACTCAGCCCCTGGCAGCCGGCCTGGCAGGGCTTCTGGCTCAATGCCGAGGCGGTTGAGCTGCCTGAGGCCGACTATGCCGTGGCCGTGCGGGGTGACACGGCCTGGCGCTACGAGCTGGCGGGTCTGGAAGCCGCCGATCCTCAGGTGCTGGCGGACCGCTGGCTGCCGGTGACGGATGGCGAATGGTTGGAATATGCAGACTTGGCACGGGGTTTGTATCGCAGGGCTTGTCTGCGAGATGGACGTCTGGTCGGCGTGCTGATGCTGGCGCGTGATGCAGCGGCCCTGCCGGAGCGCGGCTGGCTTGCCAGCCAGATGGGTCAGGTGCTGGATGCCGAGACCCGGCGCGGTCTGCTCTCGGGCCGGCCTGCCGATCCGGCCAGCGATGTCGGGCGCACGGTATGTGCCTGCTTCGGGGTCGGTGAGAAAACCATACGCCGTGCCATCGCGGCCGAAGGCCTGGACAGCGTCGCCGCCATCGGCCGCTGTCTCAAGGCCGGTACCAACTGCGGATCCTGCCAGCCAGAGCTGAAGCAGATTCTAGCCACATGCGGAGAAAGTTCATGAGTCACAAGCAGCGTGTCGTCGTCATCGGTAACGGCATGGTGGGTCACAAGTTCCTTGAGCAGCTTGTTGCCGACAGCGCCGGTTTTGCCGGCATTGATGTCACCGTGCTCGCCGAGGAACCGCGTGCGGCCTACGATCGCGTCTACCTGTCGGCCTATTTCAGCGGCAAGACCGCCGAGGACCTGAGCCTGGTCAAGGGCGACTTCTTCGCTGACGCCGGCATCTATCTGCATCTGAACACCCGCGCCGTCGCCATTCACCGCGACACCCGCGAAGTCGAGGTCGCCGGTGGCGAGCGCGTGCCTTACGACAAGCTGGTGCTGGCCACCGGCTCCTATCCCTTCGTGCCGCCGCTGCCAGGCAAGGATCGCGAGCACTGCCTGGTCTACCGCACCATCGAGGATCTGGAAGCCATCAAGGCCGGTGCGGCCGTGTCCAAGGTCGGTGTCGTCGTCGGTGGCGGCCTGCTCGGTCTGGAGGCTGCCAAGGCCCTGCGTGACCTCGGCCTGGAAACCCATGTCGTCGAGTTCGCGCCGCGCCTGATGGCGGTGCAGGTCGATGATGGCGGCGGTCGCCTGCTGCGCAAGAAGATCGAGGATCTGGGCGTCAAGGTGCATACCGGCAAGAACACCCGCGAGATCGTCGACGGCATGACCGGTCGTCATGCCATGAACTTCGTCGACGGCAGCAGCCTAGAAACCGACCTCATCCTGTTCTCCGCCGGCATCCGTCCGCGTGACGAGCTGGCGCGCCAGTGCGGGCTGGGTATGGGCGAGCGCGGCGGCATCATCATCAATGACCAGTGCCAGACCTCGGACCCGGACATCTATGCCATTGGCGAGTGCGCGCTCTGGAGCGGTCGCATCTACGGTCTGGTGGCCCCGGGCTACCAGATGGCGCAGGCAGCGGCCGACCACATCACCGGCCGTGCCCAGACCCTGTTCCAGGGTGCCGACATGTCGACCAAGCTCAAGCTCATGGGCGTCGACGTCGCCTCCATCGGTGATGCCCACGGCAGCACGCCGGGCGCGCTGTCCTACACCTGGGTCGATGACGTCGCCGAAACCTACAAGAAGCTGGTGGTTTCCGCTGACAGGAAGCATCTGCTGGGTGCCGTGCTGGTGGGCGAGGCCGAGGCCTACGGCACGCTGCTGCAGCTCATGCTCAACAAGATGGAGCTGCCGGCAAATCCGGAAAGCTTCATCCTGCCGGCCAGCGAAGGCGGAGCCCCGGCACTGGGCGCCGACGCGCTGCCGGACACGGCGCAGATCTGCTCCTGCAACAGCGTCAGCAAGGGCGCCATCTGCAGCACGATTGCCGCCGGCACCTGCGACCTCGGCGAGCTCAAGGCCATCACCAAGGCCGGCACCTCCTGTGGCGGCTGCACCGCGCTGGTCGGCCAGATTCTCAAGAGCGAGCTGGCCAAGCAGGGCATCGAGGTCAAGAAGGATCTCTGCGAGCACTTCGCCTACTCGCGCCAGGAGCTGTTCCACCTGATCAAGGTCGAGAAGATCACCACCTTCGACGAGCTGCTGGAAAAGCATGGCAAGGGTGACGGCTGCGACATCTGCAAGCCGACCACGGCGTCCATCCTGGCCTCGACCTGGAACGACCACATCCTCAAGCCGGAGCTCGCCGGTCTGCAGGACACCAACGACTACTACCTCGGCAACCTGCAGAAGGACGGCACCTACTCGGTGGTGCCGCGCATGGCCGGTGGCGAAGTCACGCCCGACGGCCTCATCGCCGTCGGCACCGTGGCCAAGAAGTACGGCCTCTACACCAAGATCACCGGCGGTCAGCGCGTCGACCTGTTCGGCGCCCGCGTCGAGCAGCTGCCCTCGATCTGGGAAGAGCTGGTGGCTGCCGGCTTCGAGACCGGTCATGCCTACGGCAAGTCGCTGCGCACGGTGAAGTCCTGCGTCGGCTCGACCTGGTGCCGTTACGGCGTCGGCGATTCGGTCGGCCTCGCCGTGCGCCTGGAGAACCGCTACAAGGGCCTGCGCTCGCCGCACAAGATCAAGTTCGGCGTGTCCGGTTGCACCCGCGAGTGCGCCGAAGCGCAGGGCAAGGACATCGGCGTGATCGCCACCGAGCGCGGCTGGAACCTCTATGTCTGCGGCAACGGCGGCATGCGTCCGCGCCATGCCGAGCTCTTTGCCAGCGACCTCGACGAGGCGACCCTGGTCAAGTACATCGACCGCGTGCTGATGTTCTACGTGCGCACCGCCGACCGTCTGCAGCGCACCAGCGTCTGGCGCGAGAACCTGGAGGGTGGTCTCGACTACCTGAAGCAGGTCGTGATCGAGGATTCGCTGGGTCTGGCCGCCGAGCTGGAGGCCGACATGCAGCACGTCGCCGACACCTACCAGTGCGAGTGGAAGACCGCCGTGGAAACGCCGGAAGTGCGTGCCCGCTTTGCCAGCTTCATCAACAGCGATGCCCGCGACGACAACATCGTCTTCGTCGAGGAGCGCGGCCAGATCCGTCCGGCCACGGCCAGCGAAAAGCGCGCCGACCTGATCGACACCGTGACGGTGTGAGGAGAGAGACCATGAGTGAATTCGTCACCATCTGCGCCGCCGAGCGCCTCATCACCGGGGTCGGCGTTGCCGCCCTGGTCAACGGCCAGCAGGTTGCCGTGTTCCGTCTCCGTGACGGCTCGCTGCACGCGGTCGGCAACCATGATCCGTTCTCGGGCGCCAACGTGATCTCGCGCGGGCTGGTCGGCAGCCTGGAGGGTCGCCAGGTGGTCGCCTCGCCGGTCTACAAGCAGCACTTCGATCTGCTCACCGGGGCCTGCCTGGAGGATGCCGGCGTGTCGATCCCGGTGCATGCCGTGCGCGAGCAGGACGGCATGATCCAGGTCGCCGTCACCCAGGCGGCTCGCGCCGCCTGAGTCATCCCGGCCCTTTCCGTCAGCGCATCCAGGCTGAAAACGACAACGCCCGTCAGGCCATCGCGGTCTGACGGGCGTTGTCGTTCAGGGCTCAGGGCAGCAGGCTGGTTGCCGGCGCGACAGCGGCCTGGTCACGTGCCTTGCGCGCGGCATCCAGTGCATCGGCGAGCTGATAGGCCGCCATGGCGTAGAGGATGCTGCGGTTGTAGGTCGTGATGACATAGAAGTTGTTCAGTGCCAGCCAGAACTCGCCGCCGTTGGCGCCTTGCAGGCGCAGACCGGATGCCGGCGTGGTGGCCGCCATGGCCAGCGCGTCGCGAGGCTGCAGACCCTGCTTCGCCAGCTGCTCCAGCGTCGACGTGGTCTTCAGCTCGGTGCTGGTGGCCTTGTCGTAGTCATTGCCGCTGATGCGCGCACGCACCGTCACCGGCTCGCCGGCACGCCAGCCGTTGGCCTTGAAGTAGTTGGCGATGGAGCCGATGGCATCGACCGGGTTGTTGAGCAGATCGATGCGGCCGTCACCATCGAAGTCGATGGCTAGACGACGCCAGCTTGACGGCATGAATTGCGGGAAGCCCATGGCACCGGCATAGGAGCCGACCGTGTTGAGCGGATCGAGTCCGTTCTGCTTGCTGAGCACCAGGAACTCGCGCAGTTCGCGGCGGAAGAAGGGCGCGCGCGGCGGGTAGTCCAGGCCCAGCGTGGCCAGGGCCTCGATGACCTTCCAGCTGCCCTTGTTGCCGCCGTACTTGGTCTCGACGCCGATGATGGCCACGATCTGGCTGGCCGGCACGCCGAACTGCTGCTCGGCACGTGCCAGGGCATCACGGTGCTGGTCCCAGAACACGAGGCCGTCGCGAACACGGGTCTCGGTCATGAAGATGGGCCGGTAGTCGCGCCACTCCTTGCTCTTCTCGGCGGGACGGGCGATCAGCTCGAGAATCCTGTCCTGACGCTTCACCTGCTGGAACAGGCCCTGCAGCTCGCCGGGAGCGTAGATCTTCTCGGATTCGAGCTGGGCGATCATCGCGGTCAGCTCCTCGTACTGGCTGAAGTCCTGGGCCTGTACGCCGGTGGCCAGCAGGGACAGGGCAGCAATGCCTGCCGTGCGCATCTTCTTGAACATGAATGACTCCTGGGGTCAGCCCATCAGCTTGCGATGGGCCTGGATGGACATGAGCACGCCGAAGCCGGACATCAGGGTGATGATGGCGGTGCCGCCATAGCTGATGAAGGGCAGCGGCACGCCCACCACGGGAAGAATGCCGCTGACCATGCCTGCGTTGACAAAGACGTAGACAAAGAACGACAGCGTGATGGCGCCGGCCAGCAGGCGGGCATAGGCGGTCTGGGCCTGGGTGGCGATCTGGAAGGCGCGCACCAGGATGGCCAGGTAGAGGCCGATCAGCACCAGCACGCCGATGTAGCCGAACTCCTCGGAGTAGGCGGCGATGATGAAGTCGGTGTGACCTTCCGGCAGGAAGTGCAGGTGTGACTGCGAGCCGTCCATCCAGCCCTTGCCGAACAGGCCGCCGGAGCCGATGGCGGTTTTCGACTGGATGATGTTCCAGCCGTTGCCGAGCGGATCGGACTCGGGATCGAACAGGGTCAGGATGCGGCGGCGCTGGTAGTCATGCAGGAAATGCCAGGCAAACGGCGCGATGGCGGCGAAGGCGCCCGCCATGTAGCCCATCAGTCGCCAGGGCAGGCCGGCCAGGAAGAGCACGAAGAAGCCGCTGGCAAAGACCAGGATGCTGGTGCCGAGATCGGGCTGCTCGGCGACCAGGCCGGCCGGAAGCAGGATCAGCATCAGGCAGACCGCTATGTCCTTGAGCTTCATGGGCTGTGCCTTCTGCGACAGGTACCAGGCCGTCATCATCGGCATCGCCAGCTTGAGGAACTCCGAGGGCTGCACGCTGGTGACGCCGGGAATGGTCAGCCAGCGCTGGGCGCCCATGCGCACCTCGCCGAACAGCGCCACGCCGATCAGCAGCAGGACCCCGAAGCCGTAGAACCAGGGCGAGATGTAGGCATAGGTGTTGGGCGGGATGCGAGCGAACACAAGCAGCACGATCAGGCCGATGAAGAAGCTGCTGGCCTGCTTCAGGGTCATGGCGGCATCCGCCCCGCTGGCGCTGTAGAGCGCGATCAGGCCGATGCTGATGGCGATCGCGAGCAGGGTGAACAGTGCCGGGTCCAGACGCAGCATGCCCCAGATGTCGGCGCGCTTGTGGAACTCGGCACCACTGAGCGGGGCATGGCGGAGAAATCGGTTCTGCTGTTCCTTCATCACTCGCCACCCTCGGCTTCGCTGTCGTGCACCGGGGCAGGCGCCACGATGCCATTGATCTCGTAGTCGAACAGGGCCTTGGCAATGGGGCCGGCCGCCGTGCTGCCGTGCTTGCCGTTCTCCACCAGCACGGCCACCGCGATGCGCGGGTTCACCACCGGCGCGAAGCCCATGAACCAGGCATGGTCCCAGTGCCGGGGGTCAAGCCGGGACTCGTCGTACTTCTCGTTCTGCTTGATGCCCTTGACCTGCGCGGTACCGGTCTTGCCGGCGATGTCGTAGTTGACCAGGCCGCGCTGCAGGCCGGTGGCCGTGCCGCTGCCGTGCACGACGCGGCGCATGGCCTCGTGCATGCGGTCCCAGTCGGCCGGGTCGCCGTTGTAGCGGATCATGTCGTTGCCTTGCGGGGCGGGCTGCACGGCCTTGGCGCCGGTGCTGCTCTTCAGCAGCACCGGACGGATCTTGTGGCCCTTGTTGGCGATGATCGCGGTGGACAGCGCGATCTGCAGCGGCGAGGCGGTGAAATAGCCCTGGCCGATGCCCACCGACATCATTTCGCCACGATACCAGGGCGCGCCCAGGCGCTTGCGCTTCCAGGCCACCGAGGGCAGGGTGCCGGTCTTCTCGTTGACCAGGTCGATGCCGGTCTTGTGGCCGAAGCCGAACTCGGACATCCAGTCGTGGAAACGATCCACGCCCATGCGGTCCGAGAGCAGATAGAAATAGGTGTCGCAGGAGATCTCGATGGCGCGATACAGGTCAACGATGCCGTGGCCCTGCTTCTTCCAGTCACGGAAGCGGTGGTTGACGCCGGGCAGCATGAAGAAGCCCGGGTCGGCGATGCGGTATTCCCAGTTGGTCAGGCCGTAGTGCAAGCCGCCCAGACCCTCGTGCGGCTTGATGGTCGAACCGGGCGGGTAGATGCCCTGCAGGGCACGGTTGTAGAGCGGGCGGTCCTCGTGATCACGCAGGCCCTTGTAGAGGGGCGTGGGAATGCCGCCGACGAACAGGTTGGGATCGAAGCCGGGGTTGCTGACGAAGGCGAGCACGCCGCCGTTGCGCGGATCGATCGCGACAATCGCGCCACGGCGTCCGGCGAGCTGCTCATGCGCGATCTGTTGCAGCTTGCTGTCCAGGTGCAGCGTCAGGTCGGCACCGCGCACCGGCGGCGTGCGCTTGAGCACGCGGATCTGCTTGCCGTAGGCATTGGTCTCGACATGCTGGTAGCCGACCTCGCCGTGCAGGGCCTGCTCGTAGAACTTCTCGATGCCGAGCTTGCCGATCAGGTGGGTGCCGGCGTAGGCCGCCGGGTCCAGGGTTTTCTGCTCCTGTTCGGAGATGCGCGAGACATAGCCGATGACGTGCGCGAACAGCTCGCCCTGCGGGTAGTAGCGCGAGATCTCGATTTCGGCATTGACGCCGGGGAAGGCGTAGCGGACCTCGGAGAAAGTCGCCAGATCCTCCTCGCTGAGGCGGCTGCGGATGATCACCGGCTCGTAGCGACGGGCGATGCGCAGGCGCTTCTGGAAGCGCTCCACCTCTTCCTCGGTGAGGCCGAGAATGGGGGTCAGGCGCCGGATCAGGTCATCCAGATCGCCGGCCTGCTGGCGGTTCACCACCAGCGTGAAGACCGGGCGGTTGTCGGCCAGCAGCACGCCGTTGCGGTCGTAGATGAAGCCGCGCGGCGGCGCGATGGCCTCGAGCTGGATGCGGTTGTTCTCCGACTGCGTGACGTACTGCTCGTGCTGGAACAGCTGCAGCCAGCCATAGCGCAGCAGCAGCAGCCCGAGCGCGACCAGCACGAATCCGCCGGCAAAGGTGGCACGCTGGCGGAACAGCTCGATGTCTTGCTGCTGGTCCTTCAGCGTCAGTCGGGAGGGCTGCTTGTTGAGTGGGTTCATGGCTCAGCGGTGATAGGGATGACCCTTCAGCAAGGTCCAGGCGCGATAGAGCTGCTCGGCCAGCAGAACCCGCACCAGCGGATGCGGCAGGGTCAGCGGCGACAGCGACCATTGCTGATCGGCGCGCGCAACGGCGGCAGGCGACAGGCCCTCCGGCCCGCCAATCAGCAGGCTGATATTACGGCCTTCCTGCAGCCAGCGGCCAAGCATTTCTGACAATTCCTCGGTGCTCAGCGAGCGGCCGCCGACATTGAGCGCAATAACCCGGTCGCCGTTGCCGATGGCCGCGAGCTGGGCCTCGCCTTCCTTCTCGGTGAGACGAACCAGATCAACCTGCTTGCCACGCTTGCCGGCAGGAATTTCCACCAGCTCCAGACGGACATCGTCGGTCAGGCGCTTGGCGTAATCCTCGTAGCCCTCGGAGATCCAGGAGGGCATGCGGGTGCCGACGGCGAGCAGGCGTATCTTCAAGGAGGGTCAGTTCGCCTGGGTCGAGCTGGCAGCGCCCTGGGCGGTCCAGAGCTTCTCGAGGTCGTAGAACACGCGGGTGGCGGGCAGCATGACGTGCACGATGACGCCGGCGAGGTCGATCAGCACCCATTCACCTTCGCGTTCGCCTTCGATGCCGACCGGCATGAAGCCGGCGGCCTTGGCCTTGACCTGGACCTCGTCGGCCAGAGCCTTGACGTGGCGGGTGGAGGTGCCGCTGGCGATGATCATGAGGTCAGCCAGGCTGGTCAGGGGGCGCACATCCAGGGTCGTGACCTGCTGCGCCTTGAGGTCGGCGAGAGCGTTGAGTGCGGTGTCGTAGAGGCGTTGGGTGTCGGCGTCGAGAGCGTTCATGGGTTCGCTGGGGTCTCCGGTGGGCGGTACAGGCCGTGGTGATCAATATAGTCCTGAACAGCGGGGGCGAGCCAGTCGGCCACGGGTTCACGGGTGTGCAGGGCAAGGCGCAGGATGCTGCTGGAAATCGGCCAGGGCGGTGTCGTCAGCGTCAGGATGCGCCCCGACGGCGCGCATTGTAGCAGCTTTGGCTGATCGGTTTGGCGTGCCGACCACCAGTCTGCCAGTGCCATCGGCAGCGGCTGCTCATGGCCGGGGCGGGTGGCCACCACCAGATGGGCGACCTCGGTGAGGCGGTCCCAGTCGCGCCAGGCCGGCAGGGTCTGCAGGCTGTCGCGACCGATGAGGAAGGCCAGCGGCTGCTCGGGGCCGATGCGCCGGCGCCAGCGCCGCAGGGTGTCGATGGTGTAGCTGGGTGGCGGCGCCTCCAGCTCCTCCAGTGACAGCTGCCAGCCGCACGCGGCCATGCTGGCCAGCTGCAGTCGCAGCATCTCGCCGCGGTCGGCGGCGGAGGTGCCCGGCGTGTCCTTCAGCGGCGAGCGGGCGGCCGGCAGCCAGACCACGGTATCGGCTGCCAGCGCCTGCTGCGCCGCCCGTGCCGTCTCGACATGGCCGAGATGCACGGGATCGAAGGAGCCGCCGAAGAGCAGGATCACGCGTGCTTACTGGCGGATCTGGCCGTCACCCAGCACCACCCACTTCTGCGATGTCAGGCCGAGCAGGCCGACCGGGCCGCGGGCGTGGATCTTGTCGGTGGAGATGCCGATCTCGGCACCCAGCCCGTACTCGAAGCCGTCGGCGAAACGCGTCGAGGCATTGACCATGACCGAGCTGGAGTCGACTTCGGCGAGGAAGCGGCGGGCGCGGCCGTAGTCCTCGGTGACGATGGCGTCGGTATGGTGCGAGCCGTAGTGGTTGATGTGCGTGATCGCCTCGTCGAGCCCGTCGACGACCTTGATGGCCAGCACCGGTGCCAGGTACTCGGTGAACCAGTCTTCTTCGGTGGCCGCGATCACGTCGTCAACGAGGGCGCGCGTGCGTTCGCAGCCGCGCAGCTCGACGCCCTTGTCGCGGTAGGCGGCAGCCAGCCCGGGCAGCAGCGCTGCCGCCACCGGGGCATCGACCAGCAGCGTTTCCATGGCGTTGCAGACGCCATAGCGATGGGTCTTGGCGTTGATGGCAATGCGCTCGGCCTTGACCGGATCGGCGGCGCGGTCGAGAAAGACATGGCAGTTGCCGTCGAGGTGCTTGATCACCGGCACCCGGGCTTCGCGGCTGATGCGTTCGATCAGGCCCTTGCCACCGCGCGGCACGATGACATCAACGAATTCCGGCATGGTGATCAGCAGGCCGACGGCGGCCCGGTCGGTGGTGTCGACGACCTGGACCACGGCTGCCGGCAGGCCGGCCGCCTCGAGACCGGCACGGATGCCGGCGGCGATGGCCTGGTTGCTGTGCAGGGCTTCGCTGCCGCCACGCAGGATGGTGGCATTGCCCGACTTCAGGCACAGCGCGGCGGCCTCCAGGGTCACGTTGGGGCGCGACTCGTAGATGATGCCGATGACGCCCAGCGGCACCCGCATCTTGCCTAGCTGGATGCCGGACGGACGATAGCTGAAATCGCTCATCTCGCCGACCGGGTCGGGCAGGGCGATGACCTGCTGCAGGCCGTCAAGCATGCCGGCGAAGCGCTTGGCATCAAGTGCCAGGCGGTCGAGCAGGGCGTCCTCGAGGCCGTTGGCACGGCCGGCTTCGAGGTCGCGGGCGTTGGCGGCGAGAATCTCGCTTTCACGCGCCTGCAAAGCATGGTAAATGGCTAGCAGGGCGGCATTTTTCGTGCTGGTGCTGGCGCGGGCAATGACCCGGGATGCCTGGCGCGCGGCGCTGCCCAGGGTATGCATGTACGCAGTGATGTCCATGCGGACGACTCCAACGGAATGGCGAAAACCTGTGCATTATAGCGATGTCCTGTGGCCGATGAGGCAATGGCGTGACTGATGGCGTGAAATCGTGGCGCGCGCCGCTGCTGGCGACGGCGGTCCTGTTGCTGGCCGGCTGCAGCCTGCTGCCGTCATGGCGCTCCGCCGACCTGCCGGTGGCCTTGCCGGCCAGCTGGAGCGGTGATCTTTCCTGCCCGGGCTGCACGGCCCAGGTCGCGCGGCTGACCCTGCTGCCGGACGGCCGCTTCTACCGCACCGACCGCTTTTCCGGTACCGCGCCGCAGGGGCGTGACGAGCTCTTCGGCCGGGATGGCCAGTGGACCTGGCAGCCCGGTTCGCGCCGGCTGATCCTGCACACCCCGGGTCTTTCCCCGCGCTATTTCCGCTGGCATGACGGCGCCTGGCAGTTGCTGGGGCAGGATGGCGAGCCGCTGCGCTCGATCAAGGACTACCTGCTGACGCGCGAGAATCCGCCGCGCTGGGCGCTGCGCGAGGAGCCCGAGCGTGACGATGCCGATGTCATGAACTGGATAACGGCCTGTGCGCTGGATACCTCGTGGTGGCTGCGGCCACCGGCGCTGCTGGCGGAATCACGCCCGCTGCTGACGGCGCCGGATGTGCTCGGTCCGGTGCTGCCGGTGGCGCCGGTACGCGACAGCCGCTGCCACGCGGTGCCGCCCATGCAGCCGCTGCTCGAGACCACCTGGCGGGTGCATCAGCTGGGCACGCAGCCTGTCGAGCGTCGCGGTGTGCAGGAGCAGGCCTGGTTGCGTCTGCGCCAGGATGGACGCGTGCAGGGACATACCGGCTGCAATCGTCTGCATGGCCGCTTCCTGCGTCAGCATGACCAGCTGCAGTTCAGCCGCCTGGGCATGACCCGCATGAGTTGCCGGGGCAGTGCCGCCGTGCAGGAGCAGGCGCTGGTGGAGTCGTTGAAGTTGACAATGCGCTACCAGGTCAGTGGCCAGACCCTGGAGCTGCTGGACAGTCAGTCGCATGTGCTGACGCGTCTTCAGGTGCAGGAAATGCCCTAGATGGCAATGCTGCCGGCATGACTGCCGGTGGCTCAGGCGCGTCCGCTGAACAGCGGGCGTCCCGCCATGGCGAGGCCGAAGCGCAGCAGGGCATCCCAGGCACGTTCGCCGGACTGGCCCTTGATGGCCTTGTCGACGTCCACCAGTCCGCTGCTCAGCCGCTGCAGCCGCGTCAGTGACAGCCGGCGCAAGGCCTGCTGGGCCGGACCCTGGCGGCGTGACCAGAAACCGAACTGGCCCAGTGCCTCGGGGCTGACCTGTCGACGCCCCTGCTGCTGCGCCTGTTCGGCAGCCAGTGTCAGCGCGCGCAGGTCTTTCTGCAGAGCCCACAGCACCACGGATTCAGCCTGGCCTTCGCGCTCCAGGCCGAGCAGCAGGCGTGCCGTGCGACTGGCATCGCCGGCCAGGATGGCGTCAGCCAGATCGAAGACCGAATAGCGCGCGCTGTCGCTGACCAGGCGAGCGACGGCATCAATGTCGATGTCCTCGCCGTCGTGCAGCAGGCGCAGCTTTTCCAGGGTCTGGCTGGCGGCCAGCAGATTGCCTTCGGTGCGGTCGGCGAGCAGTTGCAAGGCATCCGGCTGCAGGCGCAGGCCGAGCTGGCGCGCACGTTGCTGCAGCCAGTCCGGTAGCTGCGCGGCGTCAACCCCTGCCAGCATGACGAGCACGCCGTGTTCATCAAGCTGGGTCAGCCATTTCGCCTTCTGGGCACTGGCATCCAGCTTGGGCAGCACCAGCACCAGCACTGTGTCTTCCGGCGGGCGTGCCGCCCATTCGACCAGGGCGGCCGTGGCGCCGGCGTCGGGCTTGTTCGGAAAGCGCAGCTCGACCAGCTTGCGCTCGGCAAACAGTGACAGCGCCTGGCTGTCACCGAGCCACGACGACCAGTCGAAACCACGGTCGACATGATGCCGTTCGCGCTCGCCGAAGCCCTGCCGGGTGGCGGCAGCGCGAATGGCATCATGGCATTCCAGCACCAGCAGGGGTTCGTCGCCGCTGATCACCCAGAGCGGGCGCAGGGGCTCTGCCAGCAGACGCGCGAGCTGCTCCGGGCGACATCTCATGGCGGCGGCCGTCTCAGGGGGCTGCCGGGCTGAAGCGTTCCGGCGCTGCGGGTGCCTGTGTGCTGGTGACCGGTGCCGCTGCGTCAGACGCCGGCATGTCCGGGGTAAGCTGGCTGCTCTGCACCCGTGCCAGGCGCGACAGGATCTGGGCCACGGCCTGCTGGCGCAGTTCGTCGATGAGGGTGTTCTCTTCCTCGTACTTGCCGACGATGCGGGTGTTGTCGAACTGGTAGGTGCGGCGCAGACGGATGCTGCGCACCGGCTCGGCGGCGATGCCGCTGGCATGGCGCAGCTGGTAGTCGAGCTCGTAGAACAGGGTGTATTCAGCGGCCTTGGCGCGGCTGTCGATGGTGCTGGTCTGGCGGTTGATGCGCTCCTGCTCGACATGCAGGTGCAGCGGCGCCTCGCTGGCCACGCGGCCGCCAGCGCGCTGGATGGCGGCGCTCAGGTCACGCTCCAGCGTGCCCTTGGCCATGTCCAGCACCACCGGGTTGAGTACCGCCGGCAGCTGGTACTGGCCACGCAGCTGGAAGCCGCAGGCCGACAGTGACAGGCAGGTGAGTGCCACGGTAATCCAACGCAAAGAACCACGCATGCCTTATCCCCTCGACGGCCCGGACCCTGATGGTCCGGACGGCAATCACACCACGATGTTGACCAGCTTCTGCTTGACCACGATGACCTTTTTCGGCGCGGCGCCAGCCATGAAGCGCCGGGCATCCGGATTGGCCAGTGCTGCCGCCTCGATGTTGGCCTGGTCGGCGTCTGCCGGCACCTCGATCTGGCCGCGCAGCTTGCCGTTGACCTGGATCATCAGGGTCAGGGTATCACGCGCCAGCGCTTCCGGATCGGCGACCGGCCAGGTGGCGCCGACCAGGCCGCCATCATGGCCGAGCTCGCGCAGCAGCTGATGGCCGATGTGCGGCACGATGGGCGAGAGCAGCAGCACCACGCTGTGCAGGGCTTCGCGCTCCAGCGCCAGGGCCTGGCCCGAGGCGCTGTCCGTGGCTGGCGCGGCGTCCAGCTTCTGCACCGCGTTGAGCAGCTCCATGACCGCAGCGATGGCGGTGTTGAAGGTCAGGCGGCGGCCGTAGTCGTCACTGACCTTGGCAATGGTCTCGTGCAGCTTGCGGCGCAGCGCCTTCTGGTCGGCATCGAGTGCGTTCCTGTCCAGGGCCGGTACGGCACCCTTGGCCAGATGCGTGTGCACCAGCTTCCAGAGGCGGCGCAGGAAGCGGCTGGCACCGTCGACGCCGGCATCCGACCATTCCAGCGACTGCTCGGGCGGTGCCGCGAACATCATGAACAGGCGGGCGGTGTCGGCGCCGTGCGAGTCGATCAGCGACTGCGGATCGACACCGTTGTTCTTCGACTTCGACATCTTCTCCATGCCGCCGTGGATGACCGGCAGGCCGTCGGCGGTGAGCACGGCACCGGTGATGCGGCCCTTGTCGTCGCGGCTCAGGGTGACATCGGCCGGGTTGATCCAGTCCTTGCCGCCGTTGTCGAGCTCGCGATAGAAGGTGTCGGCCACCACCATGCCCTGGGTGAGCAGGTTGCGGAAGGGTTCGTCGCCCTGCACCAGGCCTTCATCGCGCATCAGCTTGTGGAAGAAGCGCGCATAGAGCAGGTGCAGGATGGCGTGCTCGATGCCGCCGATGTACTGGTCCACCGGCAGCCAGTGCTGCGCGGCGGCCTTGTCCACCATGCCGGTGTCGCACTGCGGTGAGGCATAGCGGGCGTAGTACCAGGACGACTCCACGAAGGTGTCCATGGTGTCGGTCTCGCGCTTCGCGGCGCCACCACAGGTCGGGCAGGTGGTCTCGTAGAACTCGGTCATGCGCGCCAGCGGCGAGCCGGCGCCATCGGGCACGACGTGCTCGGGCAGCACGACAGGGAGCTGGTCATCCGGCACCGGCACGTCGCCGCAGCTCGGGCAGTGGATGATGGGGATGGGGCAGCCCCAGTAGCGCTGACGCGAGATGCCCCAGTCGCGCAGGCGGAACTGGGTCTTGCGGACGCCATGGCCGCAGGCCTCCAAGGCGCTCACGATGCTGTCGAAGGCGGCGCCGACGTCGAGGCCGTCCTGGGCGCTGCCGTTGGCGGTGACCAGACCGGTCTTGTCGCCATACCAGTCCTGCCAGACGCTGGTGTCGACCCGTGCGCCATCGGCCTTGCGATAGACCGGCTCGATGGGCAGGGCGTATTTGGTGGCGAAGGCGAAGTCGCGCTCGTCATGGGCCGGTACCGCCATCACCGCGCCGGTGCCGTAGCCGCCGAGCACGTAGTTGGCGATGTAGACCGGCAGCTTGCGGCCGTTGAGCGGATGGATGACGAACTGGCCGGTGGCCATGCCCTTCTTCTCCATCGTCGCCATGTCGGCCTCGGCGACGGAGCCGGCCTTGCACTCGGCGATGAAGGCCTGCAGCGCCGGGTTGTTCTCTGCGGCGCGTACGGCCAGCGCGTGCTCGGCGGCGACGGCGACATAGGTCGCGCCCATCAGCGTGTCGGGGCGGGTCGAGTAGACGGTGAGCTGTCCCGGGCTGCCGATGCTGGCCTCGTCGTAGTCGAACACGATGTCGGCGCCATGGCTCTTGCCGATCCAGTTGCGCTGCATGGTCTTGACCTGTTCCGGCCAGCCGTCGAGCTGGTCCAGGTCATTGAGCAGCTGCTCGGCATACTGCGTGATGCCGAAGTAGTACATCGGGATCTCGCGCTTCTCGACCACCGCCCCCGAGCGCCAGCCCCGGCCGTCGATGACCTGTTCGTTGGCGAGCACGGTCTGGTCGATGGGATCCCAGTTCACCGTGCCGGACTTCTTGTAGATCACGCCCTTGCGGAACAGGCGGGTGAACAGCCACTGCTCCCAGCGGTAGTAGTCCGGCTTGCAGGTGGTGACCTCGCGTGACCAGTCGATGGCAAGGCCCAGTGACTTGAGCTGGCCCTTCATGTAGTCGATGTTGGAATAGGTCCACGCGGCCGGTGCCACGCCGTTCTTCATGGCGGCGTTCTCGGCAGGCAGGCCGAAGGCGTCCCAGCCCATGGGCTGCAGCACGTTGAAGCCGTTCATGGCCTTGTAGCGGCTGACAACGTCACCGATGGTGTAGTTGCGCACATGCCCCATGTGCAGCTTGCCGCTGGGGTAGGGGAACATGGACAGGCAGTAGTACCGGGGCTTGCCGGAGTGGTCATCGGCACGGAAGGCGTCGGCCTGTTGCCAGTCGTTCCGGGCGGCGGTCTCGAGGGTGGCCGGTTGATACTGTTCTTGCATGGTCAAGCGCTCTGCGAAAGGACGGCGTCGCGGCCTGCAGCATGCAGGTCTGACGCGGGAATCGACGATAACGGCCACGGCGGGGTGCGACCGCGGCAAATGCCCGCTAGGATACTCCAGCCGCCGACGTCACGGTACCGCCGTCGCGTGGTCTCTGCCCCGTCAATCGAGAGCGCTGAATGAGTCTGACACCGTGGATGGAGCTGTTGCTGCTGCCGCCAGGCCCCATGCTCTGGCTGAGCCTGTTCGCCCTCTGCCTGCTCTGGCGCGGCCGCCGGCGCAGCGGTCTGGCGCTGGGCCTGTTCAGCTGTCTGGCCCTGTATCTTGCCGCGACCCCGATGGGGGCGTCCTGGGTGGCGCGGCCGCTGGAGTCCTCGGTGCTGCCGGTGCAGGATCTGCAGCAGCTGCGCAGTGCCGGCTACCAGGCCATCGTCGTGCTCGGGGGCGGGCGTGATCCGCAGGCCATGGAGTTTGGCGGCCGTGATGTGGCCAATGCTACGCTGCTGGTGCGACTGCGCTATGCCGCGCATGTCCAGCGCCAGTCCGGTCTGCCGCTGCTGGTCACCGGCGGCCTGCCGCGTGGCGGCCAGGTGGCCGAGTCGGAGCTGATGGCAGACAGCCTGCGTCAGGATTTCGGCGTGCCGGTGCGCTGGCAGGAAAGCCTGTCACGCACCACCCGCGAGAATGCCGAGCTGTCAGCGCCGCTGCTGCAGGCCCAGGGCGTGCAGCGCATCGTGCTGGTCAGCCATGCCGTGCACCTGCCGCGCGCACGCGCCAACTTCGAGTCCGTCGGGTTTGTCGTGCTGCCGGCGCCTACGGGCTACACCCTGGCCCCGGGCAGCCTAACGCGCAGCGAGCGCTGGCTGCCGCAGCATGAAAGTCTTGCCGCGACCCGGCGTGCCGGCCATGAATGGCTGGGCCTGGCACGCGACAGGGTGCTGGCGCTGCTGCCCTGATTCCGCGCCCAGTGATGGCGCTTCCGTTTTCCGCATGACTTGAAGAGGATGATTCACGATGGCATTCACCACGCTGCTGCTCGAACACCCGGTGACCGGCGCCCAGAAGCAGGCGCCGGTCGGCGTGTCCTGGACGGTGCTGTTCTTCTGCTTCTTTCCGCCACTGTTTCGCGGCGACATCAAGTGGGGACTGATCATGCTGGCGTTCTGGCTGCTCAGTGCCGGCCTGTTCAGCTCCTGGCTGGTGCATCTGGTGTTCATGTTTTTCTACAACAAGCTCTACATCAAGGAGCTGCTGGCCGAGGGCTACCAGGTGCGCAGCCTGGACGAGGCGCAGCGCCAGCGCATCGTCAATCACCTCGACATGCGCCTGCCCATGCATCCTGACAGTGCCACGGGCGGCTGAGTCATGAGCGAGTTCATCCTGCATCACTACGCCCTGTCGCCGTTCTCGACCAAGATTCGCGCCATGCTCGGCCAGGCCGGCCTGGACTGGCGCTCGGCGATCACCCGCGAGATGCCGCCACGACCGGTGCTGGAGGTGCTGGCCGGTGGCTATCGCAAGATTCCGGTGGCGCAGATCGGGGCTGACGTGTTCTGCGACACCCGCGTGATTGCCGAAGAGATCGCGCGGCTTTCCGGGCAGCCGCAGCTGGCGCTGGCCGGTTGCGAGCCGGATGCCCGCGCGCTGGCGGCACGTGCCGACAGTGCGCTGTTTGTCGACTGCCTGATGGCGGGCAGCACGCTGACGGCCGGGCGTCGCATGTGGGCGGCGATGTCGGCGCTGGACATCGCGCGTTTCTTCGTCGACCGCATTCGCGTCGGCCGTCATGCCCGCATCAAGGCGCGTTCGCCGCAGGGGGCGCCGGCGCGCATCCGTGGCGTTCTCGCCGAGCTGTCGGAGCGTCTGCACGCGAGCCCGTTCCTGTTCGGCGAGCACCCCTGCCATGCCGATTTCTCGGTCTATCACACGCTGTGGTTCCTGACCGAGGTTGGTGGCTCGACGCTGGTCAACGAGTTTCCGCGCGTGCGCCAGTGGCAGCAGCGCCTGCGTCAGCAGGGCGAGGGCAGGGCGCAGCCGCTGGCGCCCGAGGACACACTGCTGATTGCACGGCTGGCACGACCACGCGCGTTGCCGGCCGATCAGGTCGGTGATTCCCTTGTCGGCCGTCAGGTGCGCATCGCGCCCGTCGACTATGCCCGCGAGCCGACCTTCGGCGTGCTGGTCGCGGCCACGCCGACACGCTGGATCCTGGCGCGCGAACATGCCGAGGTCGGTCTGCTGCACGTGCATTTCCCGCGTGACGGCTACCAGCTCGACGAGGCCTGAGCAGGCGCCGGCACCGGGGCGTCACTGGAAGCGCAATGCCTCGATGGGCTTGAGCGCGGCGGCGCGGTTGGCCGGGTAGAAGCCGAAGAAGATGCCGATGCCGGCCGCCACCGTGAATGCCAGCAGCAGCGAGCCCAGGGTCACGATCACCAGCAGGTCGGCGGCCTGCGCCACGGCATAGGCGCCCGCGATGCCTAGCCCCACGCCCAGCAGGCAGCCGGCCAGCGAGATCACCACCGCCTCGAGCAGGAACTGCAGGCGGATGGCCTGCGGCCGGGCGCCGATGGCCATGCGTATGCCGATCTCGCGGGTTCGCTCGGTGACCGACACCAGCATGATGTTCATGATGCCTATGCCACCCACCAGCAGCGAGATGCCGGCGATGGCGCCGAGCAGCAGGGAGAGCACGGCGGTGGTCTCGGCGGCGGTGTTGGCGAGCGCGGTCAGGTTCTGCACCGTGAAGTCGTCCTCGGCATCGCCGCTGAGCCGGTGCTGACGTCGCAAGGTCTCCTTGATCCCGATCTCGACATCCGGCATGGCCTGTTCGCTGACGGCCTGCACCATGATCATGCGTACCGAGCTGCGGAAGCGGTTGCCGGCCAGCTTGCGCTGCGAGGTGGTGACCGGAATCACCACGGTGTCATCCTGGTCACGGCCATCCAGGCTCTGGCCCTTGGCGGCCAGCACGCCGATGACCTGGAACGGCACGTTGCGGATGCGCAGCGTCTCGCCGAGCGGATCGGCATTGCCGAACAGGTTCTCCGCGACCTTGGCGCCGAGCAGCACGACCTGCGCGGCGGCCTGCTGTTCCTGGCGATCGAAGCCGTAGCCGCGGCGCACGCGCCAGTCGCGCACGGTCAGGTAGTCGCTGGTGGTGCCGAGCACGGTGGTGTTCCAGTTCTGGGTGCCGTAGATGACCTGAGAGCTGCTCTGCACCACCGGTGCGACCGCACTTGCGCCGGGCACCTCCTGCAGGGCGCGGGCATCCTCCAGCGTCAGGCTGGAGGCGCTGCCGGCACTGCTGCGCACGCCGTTGGCACTGGTGCTGCCGGGGACGACAATGAACAGGTTGGCGCCCATGCTGCTGATCGAGGTCTGCACGCGCTCCTGCACGCCCTGGCCGATGGCCAGCATGGCGATCACCGAGCCCACGCCGATGATCATGCCGAGCATGGTCAGGATGCTGCGCAGGCGGTTGGCGCGCAGGGCCAGCAGGGCCTCGCGAAACATCTCCAGGATCATGTCGGCATCCTTGCGGTGCCGAAGGCCAGACCGGCCTGTGCCAGGCCCTCGGCAACGGGACCATCCCAGACCTTGCGGCCATCGACCAGACGCACCAGGCGGCTGGCGTGGCTGGCGATGTCGGCTTCGTGCGTGACCAGCACCAGGGTGATGCCCTGCTCGCGATTGAGCTCCTCGAACAGGCTCATGATGTCCAGGCTGGTGCGGGTGTCGAGGTTGCCGGTGGGCTCGTCGGCGAGGATCAGTGCCGGCCGGTTGATCAGCGCGCGCGCGATCGCCACCCGTTGCTGCTGGCCACCGGAAATCTGGCCCGGCAGGGCCTGCAGGCGGTTGCCAAGACCAACCCGCTGCAGCAGTTCGGTGGCGCGCTGGCGGCGTTCATGCAGGGGCACGCCGGCATAGATCAGCGGCAATGCCACGTTGTCGAGCAGGGAGCTGCGCGGCAGCAGGTTGAAGCCCTGGAAGACAAAGCCCAGGGCACGGTTGCGCAGGTCCGCCAGGGCATTCACCGGCAGGCCTTCCACCGCCTGTCCCGCGAGGCGGTAGCTGCCGGCGCTGGCTGCGTCGAGTCCGCCGAGAATGTTCATCAGCGTGGACTTGCCCGAGCCGGACGGGCCCATGATGGCGACGAACTCGCCTCTGCCGATCTCGAGATGGATGTCGTGCAGGACATGCACCGGGCCGTCGCCACCGGGAAAGTCCTTGGCGATGCCCTGCAGGGAGATCACCGGCGGCATGGGTGCGGTCATCAGCGTCCCATCCGGAACGACAGGCCCTTCTGTGCGGCAGCCACATCATCGCCGGCGAGTCCGACGATCACGCGGCTGCCCTCGCGCAGCTCGCCGGAGAGGACTTCGCTGTACTCGCGATCGCCGAGCCCGACCATGACGGTGATCGCGCGCAGGCGGTCGTCGTCGAGGATCCAGACCGTGCCGCGCTGTGCGCCGGCGCCACTGCCGGCACCCCGGCGCGAGCGCTTGCCGGCGTTGTCCGCCGCTTTTTCCGTGGCGGCACCGGCCAGTTTCGCCACCCCCTCCGGCGGCCGGAAGCGCAGCGCGGCAGTCGGCACCCGCAACACGTCACGACGTGTCTCGGTGGCAATGCTGACGTAGGCGGTCATGCCGGGCAGCAGTTTCTGGTCCGGATTGTCGACGCCGATCACCACGTCGTAGGTCACCACGTTCTGCTCGGTTTTCGGGTTCAGCCGAATCTGCTTCACGCGGCCCTCGAAGGACTGCTCGGGATAGGCATCGACGCGGAAGCGCACCGGCTGGTCGACCCGCACCGTGCCGATGTCGGACTCGGTGAAGTAGGCGTTGATCTGCATCTCGCGCAGATCGCGGGCGATCTTGTACAGCTCCGGGGTCTGGAAGCTGGCGGCCACGGTCTGGCCGACATCGACCGCGCGCGACACCACCACGCCGGATACCGGCGAGCGGATCACGGCATAGCCGAGGTTGACGCGGTCACGGCTGACCTGGGCCTCGGCCTGGGCCACGCGGGCGCGGGCATCGGCCAGGGTCTGGCGTGCCTGGTCAAGCTCCTGCTGCGAGACAAAGCCGTCTCCGGCCAGTGGCTGCACGCGACGCCAGCCGGCCTGTGCCAGGTCGAGTGCCGAGCGCGCGGCTGCCAGTCCGGCCTCGGACTGGCGCAGCTGGGCCCGGAGCAGGGAGTCGTCCAGCTGCATCAGTACCTGGCCAGCCTCGACCCGGTCGTTGAAGTCGGCGGTGTAGGCGGTGACGATGCCGGACACCTGGGTGCCCACCGACACCAGCGTGACCGGATTGAGCTGGCCGTTGGCCGCCACGCTGCGCGTGATGTCGCCGCGGTCGACGACGGCATCCTCCAGCGCGGGCAGGTCATCACCCTGCTGGCAGCGCACCAGCGCCAGCACGGTCAGCAGCAGCACGGGCAGGCCCCAGAGCAGGCGTCGGCGGGTCAGGGTAGGGCGGTTCATGGCGTGGTTTCCTGGTCAGGCCGGGACAGCAGCGGATCGGGGTCGCGGATCAGCAGGCCGCTGGCACGGGCCAGTTCGAGTCGGGCGGCAGCCCAGTCATGACGTGCCCGCGCCTGCTGCTGGCGGGCGTCGGCGAGGTCGTCCTGGGCACGCAGCAGGGTCAGCAGGTCACCAAGACCGGCCTGGTAACGGGCCAGCGCGGCCCGCGTGGCTTCGCTGGCCGACGCCAGCAGCTGGTCACTGGCATCGACGCGCGCGCGCGCCGTGACCAGGCCATGCCAGGCCTGCCATACCGCGAGGCTTATCTGCTGCTCGGTCTGGCGAATGGCGATGTCGGCGAGCGCGATGCTGCTGCGCGCCGCCTCTTCCTGCCAGGTCTGGCGACCGCCGGTGAACAGGGGCACGGTGGCCGTGAGCGCGACCTGTCCGCTGTCGATGCGTCCGTCGCTGTCACGCGTGTCGCTGCGACTGGCGGAGACACTGAGCTGGGGCAGGCGCTGGGCAGCCAGGCGATCCAGCTCCGATTCGGCGGCGTCACGGCTGGCGAGCTGGGCCAGGCGGTCGGGATGACGCTGCCGGGCTTCGGCCAGCAGCGTTGCCAGCGCCGGCGGGGCCGGGCTGCGCGCGGGCTCCGGCAGCGTCTCCACCAGGCGGATGGCGCGATCGGCCTCGTAGCCGGCGGTCACGGCGAGCGCACCGGCACCCGCCGCCAGCTCGCCGGCACGCTGGATCTGCAGCAGCCTGGCCTGGGCCAGCGCGGTTTCCGCCTGCAGCAGTTCGGCCCGGGTGCCCAGCCCGACGCGCAGGCGCTGGCTGGCGGCGCGCACGGTCTCAGCGGCACTGGTCACCGAGGCATCCGCCGCCTGAAGCGCGGCACTTGCCGCCAGCTGACGGAAGTAGGCGGCAATGGCCGCCTGTGCGATCTGCTGGCTGCGACTGTCCAGGCCGGCCTGCAAGGCAGCGAGGGTCTGACGGGCCTGCGCGAGGTTGGCGCGGCGCCCGCCGAAGTCCCAGAGCAGCCAGCTGGCGGACAGACTGACGCCGGTCTGGTCCGGGTCGCTGCCCGGCGCACGGTCGCCGAGCTGGCGACGCTGGCTGGCGGTGGCGTCGAGGCTGGGCAGGAAGGCCGCGCGGGCCACGCCGACCTGCGCCTGCTGGCCCCGGATGCGCTGCCAGGCGCTGCGCGTGTCGACATTGGCGCACAGGGCACGGTCGATGAGCGCCGCCAGCGTGACCGGTTCCGTGCCCAGGTCGACGCAGGCGGCAGCAGGAGTTGGCGCTGGCGATGCCGGAGCCGTGCGCGCCAGGGTCGGCGTGCCGGCCATCAGCAGGCATGCGGCCAGGAGCCCGGTGGCAGTGCGCCGGCCTCGTGAGCGAGGCGGCGGTGACAGGTCATCGGCAAGTCGGTGTTCGGGCACGTTCACGGGCTCCCGGGGATGATGCAGGCGTTCATGCCCAGTCATAACGCTGCGCACGGCCGCTCGCCGACACGGCACGCCGTGGCCGTTCTCAGCCCGGACGCGACAGGGCGGCGCGCAGCGCGGTCTCCAGGGTGGCATGAACGAAGTGGTGGCGAGCCTGCAGCAGGCGGCTGGGGATGACGCGCTGACCATCGAGCAGCAGCGTGGACATCTCGCCCATGGCCAGCTTGATCACCGACGCCGGCACCTTGAGCACGGCCGGACGTCGCAGCAGCTGTCCCAGGGTCTGCGCGAACTCCTGGTTGGTGACCGGCCGCGGGCCGGTGAGGTTGTAGACCCCGGACATCTCGCGGTCGCAGAGCAGGCGCAGGATGACCTGCACGACATCGGGCAGGGAGATCCACGACAGGTACTGGTTGCCGCTGCCGAGAGCTCCGCCGAGGCCGAGGGTGAACACCGGCAGCAGGCGACGCAGCATGCCGCCGCCGGCACCGATGACCACGCCGGTGCGCAGCAGACAGACGCGTATGCCGAGCCGGCTGGCGGCCAGTGCCGCCTGTTCCCAGTCACGACACAGTTCATGCACGAACTCTTCATGCGGCGGGCTGCTCTCCTCGAGCAGCAGATCGCCCTGGTTGCCGTACCAGCCCACGGCCGATCCCGAGATCAGCACTTCCGGCTTGTGCTTCGCCAGGCGCAGCCAGTCGACCAGCGCCTCGGTGGTCATGATGCGGCTGCTGTGCAGCTCGCGCTTGCGCTGGCGCGTCCATGGCCGGTCGGCAATGCCTTCGCCAGCGAGGTTGATGACGGCATCGAAGCGGGTCTCGCGGGAGAGCTCGTCCAGCGAGCCGATGACACGCAGGCGGCCGGCCTCGATCAGGTCGCGGCGTGCGGCACTGACCCGGCTCGGAAAGCGCGTCAGCAGGGTGACGTGATCGCGCGGCTCCTCCGCGGTCCCGGTCAGGGTCGGGACCAGCAGGCTGCCGATGAAACCGGTGCCGCCGGTGATCAGGATGTCCATGTCACGTGCCTCATGTCATTATTTTAATTGGCGCCCAGTCTAGCCAGCTCGCCGACGTTTTTCCAAGACGGCAGCACCGAACATCGGCCGCCGTTCACCATCATGAGGAGTGCAGACATGGCGTTGTTGACCCAGGTGATCACCGGCTTTCTCGGCGCCGGCAAGACCACCCTGATCACGGCACTGCTGGGGGCGCGGCCGGCCGGCGAGCGCTGGGCCGTGCTGGTCAACGAGTTCGGCCAGATCGGCATCGACCAGACAGCCTGGGCGGGTGACGACGTGGTGGTGCAGGAGGTGCCCGGCGGCTGCATCTGCTGCGCCCAGAATCTGCCCATGCAGATCGCGCTCGGGCGCATTGCGCAGATGGCCGGCATCGACCGTCTGCTGGTCGAGCCGACCGGTCTCGGCCATCCGGCACAGATTCTCGCGACCCTGCGCGAGCCGCACTGGCAGCCGCTGCTGCAGGTCGGGGCCACGGTCTGCGTCATCGATGCCCGTCAGCTTACGGATCAGCGGATGACCAGCCACGACACCTTCCAGGCGCAGGTGGCCGTGGCCGATGTGCTGGTGTTCAGCAAGGCGGACCTGCTCGATGCCGGCGACAGGGAGCGGGCGCTGGCGTTTGCCGGCAGCCTGCAGCCGGCGAAGGCGCTGACCGTGTTTGCCGATCCGGCGCATGTCGATGCCGCCTGGCTGGATGTCGCGCCACGCGCGCAGCCGGTGCGCCGCCGCAGCCTGCTGCATCTGGCGCCGACACACGCCATGTCCGCACCGGTCGAGGTGGTGCCGCAGACGCCTCCCTATCACTACCACGAGCAGGCGCTGGAGCATGAGGTCGGCGGCTGGATCCTGCCGGCCGACTGGTGCTTCCGCCACGACGACCTGCTCACGCTGCTGCTGTCCTGGCAGGGGCTGGCGCGTCTTAAGGGGGTGTTCCACACTGACCGGGGCTGGATCAGCGTCAACATCACGCCGGCTGACTGCGGCATCCGCTCGAGCGAATACCGCGCTGACAACCGGGTCGAGCTGATCAGCCCCGACCCGCGTGACTGGGCCGGCGACGAAGCCTCACTGCTGGCGCTGCTGGCGCCAGCGCAGGGCGCCGGCGATGACCAGCACCAGTCCGCACAGCAGCAGCACCGGCAGCACGCCGAGGCGTTGCCAGGGGGTCAGGCCTGAGGCCGGGTAGACCTCGCCGCGCAGCACCCGGCGCTCGAAGCTGGGGATGGCGGCCGTGATGCGGCCCTGTTCGTCGATGATGGCGGTGGCGCCATTGTTGGTGCCGCGCAGAATGTAGCGGCCGGTTTCCAGCGCACGCATGCGTACCATCTGCAGATGCTGGGCAGGACCGATGGAGCGGCCGAACCAGCCATCGTTGCTGATGGTGGCGAGAAAGGCGGTCTCCTGCGACAGGCGCTGCACCAGCGACGGGTAGGCGATCTCGTAGCAGATGAACGGCGCCATGCGGTACTGCTTCACCCCCAGTGGCGGCTGCTCGGCCGGGCCCCAGCTGAAGCTGGACATGGGCAGGTTGAAGAACGGAATCAGGCCGCGCAGCAGGTGCTCGAAGGGCACGTACTCGCCCATCGGCACCAGCTGCTGCTTGTGATAGAGACCGAAGCCGTCACCCAGAGCGACGATGCTGTTGTAGAACAGCACGCCGGTGCGTGACGGATTCCAGGTCGCGTAGGGAACGCCGGTGACAAAGGCGGTCTGATGCTTGAGCGCCTCGCTTTCCAGTTCCATCAGCTCCAGCTGTGCCTCGTGCGCGAACATCGGGATGGCGGCCTCCGGCCACACCACGACATCGCGGCCCCATTCGCTGGCGGTCATGTCACGGAAGATCTTCACCGTCTTGTCACGCCACTCCAGTGCCCACTTGGACTCCTGCGGGATGTTGCCCTGCACCAGGCTGACACTGACCGGCTTGGTGCGGTCAATCTGCGTCCACGCCACCGGCTTGAGCAGGCCGCCGCCAATCCAGAGCAGGCCAAGCATGAGGATGGCGGCGGGTGCCTGCTTGCCCTCGCGCCAGATCGCCATCAGCGCGACGGCGGTGACGCCGGCGGCAAAGCTGACGCCGTAGATGCCGAGCAGCGGTGCCCAGCCGGCCAGCGGCGTGTCGATGAAGCCGTAGCCGGTCATCAGCCAGGGAAAACCGGTGAAGACCCAGCTGCGCAGCCACTCGCCCGCTACCCAGAGTGCCGGCAGGATCAGCCAGAGCCCGCGCGGGCTGCGCAGCACGCCGGCCAGCCAGCCCAGCGGCCAGTACAGCAGGGCCATGACGGCGGCGACAAAGGCGAGCAGCAGCAGCGACAGCGGCCACGAGGTGCCGCCGTAGTCGTGCATGGACACCACCAGCCAGCTCGCGCCATGCAGCCAGAGGCCGACACCGAACAGGTAGCTGAGCAGGGCGGCGCGGCGTGGCGTCTGCTCGCGCAGCAGTTCACTGAACACGCCCAGGGCGAGCAGGGCCACCGGCCACCAGGTCAGCGGGGCCAGTGCCAGCGGCATGGCGGCACCGAGCAGGAAGGCCAGCGGCAGGGCGACACGACGTTGGCGCCAGTCGGCCAGCAGGGAGAAAAGCCTGTTCATGAAATGCCCTGACGATCAGCGGGTGCGGGGTTCGACCTTGAGCAGGCGCAAGCTGCGCGAATCGGCGGCGAGCACGGTGATGCGCCAGCGCTCCAGCTCGATGCTCTCGTCCTTCTCGGGCAGGCGCTCGAAGGCGTTGAGCACGATGCCGGCGATGGTGTCGACGTCGTCGTTGTCGAAGTGGGTGCCGAAGTGCTCGTTGAACTCGGCGATGGGGGTCAGCGCCTTGACCACCCACTCGCGCGGCGCCACCTCGCGGATCATCACGTCCTCGTCGTTCTCGTAGTCATGCTCGTCGTCGATCTCGCCGACGATCTGCTCGAGCGCATCCTCCAGCGTGACCAGGCCGGCGATGCCGCCGTACTCGTTGATCACGATGGCCATGTGGCTCTTCTTGCTGCGGAATTCGCGGATCAGCTTGTCGAGGTGGGTCGATTCGGGCACGAAGAATGCCGGACGCAGATAATCCTTGAGGGCCAGGCGTTCACGGTCCTCGAGCAGCAGCTTGAGCAGGTCCTTGGCGAAGAGGATGCCGAGCACCTCGTCGGGGTTGTCGGCAGCGAGCACCGGAAAGCGCGAGTGCGCGGACTCGATCAGCACCGGAAGAAACTCGCGGAGTTCGTCATCGGCACGGATGGCGACCATCTGTGCGCGCGGAATCATGATCTCGCGCACCTGGCGCTCGGACACCTGCAGCGTGGATTCGATGATGTGCTGGGCCTCGACGTCCATCAGGCCGCGGCTGGCGGCCTCGCGGATGATGGCGATGAGCTCCTCGCGCGTGTTCGGCTCGGCGCTCCAGGCATCGGTGATACGGCTCAGCCAGGACTTCGGACTGTCGCCCGACGATCGACCCTCGCTCATGGTGTGGTGTTCCTCTCCTGATTCGCTCCCGGTGCGGGGGCGGTTTCATCATACGGGTTCTCTATGCCCCAGCGGGCGAGAACGGTTATTTCCAGTGCCTCCATGACCTCGGCCTCGTCATCGTCGAGGTGGTCATGGCCAAGCAGGTGCAGCAGGCCGTGCAGCAGCAGATGCGCCCAGTGCGCCTGCAGTGCCTTGCCCTGGCTGTCGGCCTCGCGGCGCATCACCGGGGCGCAGATGACGAGGTCGCCCAGCGGCAGGGCATCCAGCTCGGGCAGGATGTCCGCCGGCAGATCGGTGGGAAAGGACAGCACGTTGGTGGACTTGTCCATGCCGCGGTAGTCATGGTTCAGCGTGCGGCTTTCCTCGTCACCGACAATGCGCACGGCCAGGTCGAGATCGGCCCCGGACAGCACGCCGGCACGCAGGGCGCTTTCCGGCACCGCCTGCGGGTTGGCGCGCAGCCAGTCCAGGGCGTCCTCCAGCCAGCGCTGCACCTGGGTCTCGTCCAGCAGGTCGGCGGCAGCCAGCTCCGGGTCGGCCTCCAGCCACAGCGACAGGCTCATGACGCCGCTCCGTTGCCGACAGCACGCACCGTGTCCGGACGGCTCGCGGCCTGGGCGGCATCCCAGCGTTCGTAAGCATCGACGATGCGCATGACCAGCGGATGACGAACCACGTCACGTGACTGGAAGCGGGTCACGTGAATGCCGTCGACGCCATCGAGGATGCGCAGGGCCTGGGCCAGGCCCGAGGGCACGCCGCGCGGCAGGTCGACCTGGGTGATGTCGCCGGTGATGACCGCGCGCGAGCCGTAGCCGAGGCGGGTCAGGAACATCTTCATCTGTTCCGGCGTGGTGTTCTGGCCTTCGTCGAGAATGATGAAGGCATGGTTCAGCGTGCGTCCGCGCATGTAGGCCAGCGGCGCCACTTCGATGACCTGGCGCTCGATGAGCTTGGCCACGCGCTCGGCACCGAGCATCTCGTAGAGTGCGTCGTAGAGCGGGCGCAGGTAGGGATTGATCTTCTCCGACAGGTCGCCGGGCAGGAAGCCGAGCTTCTCGCCGGCCTCGACCGCCGGCCTGACCAGGATGATGCGGCGAATCACGTCCTTTTCCAGCTGGTCGACGGCGCAGGCCACGGCCAGGTAGCTCTTGCCGGTGCCGGCCGGGCCGATGCCGAAGCTGATGTCGTGGCTGAGGATCTGCTCGACGTAGCGACGCTGGTTGTCGCCGCGCGGACGGATGGCACCCTTCTTGGTCATCAGCACCGGGCCGTCGACATCATTGTCGCTGCCTGCACGGGGGGCGCTGCTGTCCTGGCCGAGCGCGATCTGCAGCACCAGATGCACGGTCTCCGGGGTCAGCAGATGTGCCTCTTCGGTCTCCACGTAGAGGCGCTCGATGACCTGTTCGGCGACTGCCACGGCGGCAGCCTGGCCGTGCACGGTGAGGCTGTGGCCGCGCATGTGGATCTGCACCTGCAGGCGCTGCTCGATCAGTTTCAGGTGCTCGTGGAACTGTCCGCAGAGCAGGGACAGGCGGCGCGGATCCTGCGGTGTCAGCTCAAGGGTGCGGCGGGTCTGGGCGGGTGTGTTCGTCAAGGCGGGGCTGCGTGTGGCGGAACGTTGACCGATAGTAACCGAAAGCGGTGCGTGATCGCAGCTGCGCACCGGCCGGGCGTCGCCCCGTGATTGACAAGCCGGCAAAAGCGGCTAATGTCGGATTCATGACTGCCTGGTCATGACGGAGTCCCGCTTTTCATGTTCGCACCCAATGCCCGCATTCTCCGTCCCCGCGTTCGCAACAGCCTGCAGGCACATGCCCTGGGCTGGCTCATGTCGCTGTCGGTCCGCCCCATCGCCACCGGCGTGCGCGGTCCGTGGAGCATGCGTCTCATCCGTCAGCTCTACCCCATCACCGGCGTGGTCATGGGAGGGGTGCCTGATCATGTCCAGGTCACCCCGGTGCGACGTGCTGATGTGCGCGGCGAATGGATCTGCCCGGAGGACACGCGTTCGCCCGGAAAAGTCATTCTCTACCTGCATGGCGGTGGCTACTTCTTCGGATCGGCTGCGCAGCACCGTCCCATCACCTGGCGCCTGGCCGACAGTCTGGGGCGCCCCGTGTTCTCGGCCAACTACCGGATGGCGCCGCGCTACACCTTCGAGCACTGGCAGCAGGACGCGGTGGCCTCCTATCGCTATCTGCTGGCCTGCGGCTATCGCGGCGAGGACATCACCGTGGGCGGCGACTCCGCTGGCGGCCATCTCACCCTGGTGCTGCTGCAGACCCTGCGTGACCTCGGCGAACCACTGCCGGGCTGCGCGGTGTGCATCTCGCCCTGGACCGACCTCAGCGAGGTGTCCGTGTCACGGCGCGGCAACGACTGGCGCGACCCCATGCTGCCACCGGACGTGGTGCGTCAGCTGGGGCGCTTCCTGGGGGGCGAGCGTGACCTGCGTCATCCGCTGCTGTCGCCGGTCTACGGCGACTTCAGGGGGCTGCCGCCGCTGTACATGGTGGCGGGCAGCACCGAGATCCTGCGCGATGACGCTCGCCGCACCGCGGTGCGTGCCCGTGAAGCCGGGGTGATGGTGCAGTACGAGGAGTGGCACCGCATGCCGCATGTGTTCCCGCTGTTCGCGGCAGTGCTGCCGGAGGCGCGCAGCGCCTTCCGTCACATCACGCGCTTCGTGGAAGGCGTCGAGCGCCTGCGCACGCTGCCGGTGCAGACCGCGAGCTGATACCATGCGGGTTTGCCGGGCACCCGGGCCGCATGGCCTGCCGGTGTCGGCCGTGCCGCCTTCACTGCCTGTTCGAGACATCATGACTGACCACGCCCATGCCCTGACCCGTGCCGAGCAGAAACGTGTGCGCGAGCTGCACAGCAAGAAGGGGCGGCGCGAGCACGGTGCCTTCCTGGTCGAGGGCCGCAAGAGCGTGCTCGAGCTGCTGGCCTCGGACTGGCCGGTGCTGGCGGTCTATGCGACTCATGATGCGGCGCCGGGTTTTCATGCCGCGGCGTCGGCGCGCGGCCTCGAGGTCATCAGCGTCAGCACCGGCCTGCTCACCAGCCTGAGCACCTTCGAGCACAACGAGCACGCTCTCGCCATTGCCGGACAGCGCACCGCCAGCCTGCAGCCCCTGCGCGCCGGCGAGCTCACGCTGGCCCTGGACGACATCCGTGACCCCGGCAACCTGGGAACCATCTGGCGTCTCGCCGACTGGTACGGGGTGCGTCAGATCGTCTGTTCGGCAACCACCAGCGAGCGCAGCAACCCCAAGGTGATCAGCGCCAGCATGGGCTCCTTCCTGCGCGTGCCGGTGGTCGAGGTCGATCTGCCGCTGTGGCTGGCCAGCCAGCGCCAGGCCGGCACGCCGGTGCTGGGCGCGGTGCTGGACGGGGAGAGCGCGCATGCCGCCGGCAAGCCCTGGCGGGAGGGTGTGCTGGTGATCGGCAACGAGTCGCAGGGCCTGTCGCCGGCAGTGGCCGCGCAGCTGACGCGGCGCCTTAGCATCCCGCGATTCGGTCAGGCCGAGTCGCTGAACGCGGCTGTCGCCACCGGCATCCTGCTCGATGGCTGGCGGCGACAGCTGGCGGGGTGAGCGCGAGGCTCAGACGTTGAAGCGGAAGTGCAGCACGTCACCGTCCTTGACGATGTAGTCCTTGCCTTCCAGGCGCCACTTGCCGGCTTCCTTGGCGCCGGCTTCTCCCTTGTACTGGATGAAGTCGTCGTAGCCGATGCACTCGGCACGGATGAAGCCCTTCTCGAAGTCGGTGTGGATGACGGCGGCGGCCTTGGGCGCGGTGCAGTTGACCGGGATGGTCCAGGCGCGCACTTCCTTGACGCCGGCGGTGAAGTAGGTGTGCAGGTTGAGCAGGCCGTAACCGGCGCGGATGACGCGGTTCAGGCCCGGCTCGTCCATGCCGAGGTCGGCGAGGAAGGCGACCTTGTCGTCCTCGTCGAGTTCGGCGATCTCGGCTTCCAGCTTGTTGCAGATCGGCACCACGATGGCCTTCTCGCTGGCGGCGAGTTCGCGCACCTGATCCAGCATGGGGTTGTTGTCGAAGCCGTTCTCGTCAACGTTGGCGATGTACATGGTCGGCTTCAGGGTCAGCAGGCCGTAGGACTTGATGACGAAACGCTCTTCCGGCGACAGCTCGACGCTGCGCGCAGGGTGGCCTTCGTCGAGGGCCGGCTTGAGCTTTTCCAGCACGCTCTTGATGGCCTGGGAGTCCTTGTCGCCGCCCTTGGCGAGCTTGGTCACGCGCAGCAGCGCCTTCTCGACGGCGTCGAGGTCGGCCAGCGCCAGCTCGGTGTTGATCACGGCGATGTCGTCGAGCGGACTGACGCGGCCGTTGACGTGGATCACGTTGTCATCGTTGAAGCAGCGCACGACGTGGGCGATGGCATCGGTCTCGCGGATGTTGGCGAGGAACTTGTTGCCCAGGCCTTCACCCTGCGAGGCGCCGGCAACGAGGCCGGCGATGTCGACGAACTCCATGCTGGTCGGGATCACGCGCTCGGGCTTGACGATGGCGGCCAGCGCGTCGAGGCGCGGGTCGGGCATGGGCACCACGCCCGTGTTCGGCTCGATGGTGCAGAACGGGAAGTTCTCGGCCGCGATGCCGGCCTTGGTGAGGGCATTGAACAGGGTGGACTTGCCGACGTTGGGCAGACCGACGATGCCGCAGTTGAATCCCATCTGTGTTCTCCTGTCGTCCGCCCTCGGGCGGCGATCTCATGTCTTGGCCTGGAAGCCGTTCAAGGGGTTCATGACGCGCTGCAGGTCACCTGCCAGCAGGGTCGAGGTGTGGCGCAGGGCTTCGCCGATGGCGTCATCCATCAGCGTCTGCTCGCTGGCCGGGGCCTTGCCGAGCACGAAGCCGGTGACCTGGCTCCTGTCGCCGGGATGGCCGATGCCGATGCGCAGGCGATGAAAGCCGTTCTGGTTGCCGAGCGCGCTGATGATGTCGCGCAGCCCGTTGTGACCGCCGTGGCCGCCGCCGGTCTTGAGGCGGATCTGGCCGGGTGCCAGATCCAGCTCGTCGTGGGCGACCAGGATCTCGGCCGGACTGATCTTGTAGAAGCCGGCGAGAGTGCCGACGGCCTGGCCGGAGCGGTTCATGTAGGTGGTCGGGATCAGCAGGCGCACATCCTGTCCGGACACGCTGGCGCGCGCCACCATGCCGTGCGACTTGCTGTCCGGCGTCAGGCGGACGCCGAGCTGGTCGGCGAGGGTGGCGACATACCAGGCCCCGGCATTGTGACGGGTTTCGGCGTACTGCGGGCCCGGGTTGGCGAGGCCGACAATCAGGCGTAGAGGCGTCATGAAGTCATCTCAAACAAAAAAGCGGGGCCTGAGCCCCGCTTTTCTGGTGTCACCGGGGCCGGATCAGTCGGCCTTGGTGGCGTGCACGTTGGCCACGGGCTGGTCGTAGTCGTGACCCAGGGCCAGAGCCGGGATTTCAACGCCGGCCGGCAGCTTGAGGTTCGACAGGTGCAGCGTGGTGCCGACATCGATGTCGGACATGTCGACTTCGATGTATTCCGGCAGGGCGGCCGGGAGGCAGGCGATTTCCACTTCCGAGGTGTAGTGGGTGATGGCGCCGCCACCGACCTTGACGCCAACGCAGGTGTCCTGGTTGGTGAAGTGCAGGGGCACCTTGCGCACCAGCTTCTGGGCGGCATCGACACGCAGGAAGTCGGCGTGCAGCGGAACGCCCTTGACCGGGTGGCGCTGCATGGCCTTGATCACGGCCTGTTGCGGCTGGCCGTCGATGCTGATGGTCAGCACGTGCGAGAAGAAAGCTTCGCTTTCGATGGCCTTGACCAGTTCACGCAGCTCGAGGCTGATCGACTGGGCTTCCTTGCCGGCGCCGTAGATGACGGCCGGGACACGGGCTTCCAGACGACGAAGGCGGCGGCTCGCACCTTTCCCTTCATTCGTCCGGATTTGCGCATTGAGCGTAAAGTTTGCAGCGGACATCTTATCTCTCCAGATTCCCGGACCTGCGACCAGTCCGGGTGGGGTTTCAGCGAGCGACCATTCGCTCGCGGTCTTGTCGTCGCCACGGGCGATGACAAATTCAGGGTCGGCGCGGTGTCAGAACAGTTCGAACATCGCGCTGATGGATTCTTCGTTGTTGATCCGGCGCAGGGTCTCGGCCAGCAGTGCCGACATCGAGAGCTGGCGAATCTTGCCGCAGGCCTTGGCATCATCGGACAGCGGGATGGTGTCGGTCACCACCAGCTCGTCGAGCTGCGAGTTGCGGATGTTCTCGATGGCCGGACCGGACAGCACGGCGTGCGTGCAGTAGGCGACCACGCGACGGGCGCCGTGCTCCTTGAGCGCGGCAGCAGCCTTGCACAGGGTGCCGGCGGTGTCGACCATGTCGTCGACGATGATGCAGTCACGGCCCTTCACTTCGCCGATGATGTGCATGACCTGGGATTCGTTGGCCTTCGGGCGACGCTTGTCGATGATGGCGAGATCCGCGTCATCGAGCTGCTTGGCGACGGCGCGGGCACGCACCACGCCACCCACGTCCGGCGACACCACGACCAGGTTGTCGTAGGCCTGACGCTCGATGTCGGCGAGCAGCACCGGCGAGCCGTAGACGTTGTCGACCGGAATGTCGAAGAAGCCCTGGATCTGGTCGGCATGCAGGTCAACGGTGAGCACGCGGTCGACACCGACCGTGGTCAGCATGTCGGCAACCACCTTGGCGGTGATGGGCACGCGCGCCGAACGCACGCGGCGATCCTGGCGGGCATAGCCGAAGTAGGGGATGACCGCCGTGATGCGACCGGCACTGGCGCGACGCAGGGCGTCCGCCATGACGATCAGTTCCATCAGGTTGTCATTGGTCGGGGCACAGGTGGACTGCAGGATGAAGACATCCTTGCCACGCACGTTGTCATTGATCTCGACCGCGATCTCGCCATCCGAAAAGGTGCCGACATGGGCAGCGCCGAGCGGAATGTGGAGATGGCTGACGACCTTGCGAGCCAATTCTGGATTGGCGTTGCCGGTGAAGACGACGAGGTTTGGCATATGCGGATAGCCTGGCCTGGACTGGAAGAAAATGGCAGGGGCGGCTGGATTCGAACCAACGCATGGCGGGATCAAAACCCGCTGCCTTACCGCTTGGCGACGCCCCTATAGATGATGCATCCGCAGATATTGACGCAGCGCAGTGTGCGCTGGCGACGCATTATATCCACGTGTCACGAACCCGGCTACTGGGCTTTTGCTCAATAACTGTTCAGCCTCACTGCGGGATGTGCATGTTTTGAACAAACACGCTCCAGTACCCGTCATGCGCGCCGAACCCTGCGCTGCAAGCCAGTTTCGTGCCGTTTCCACGGCGGGAGAGAGTGCGCAGACGACTTTTTCGAAGTCGTTTCGACCAGCCCCATCGAGGAAGGCGCGCAGTGTAATCGGGGGGGTATCGCGTGTCAATTCCGGATGTGCAAATGCTTCCGCCGTGGAAACATGGGCCGGCGGACACAGCACCAGGTACCAGGGTTCGGGCAGATCCACCGGGGTCAGGCGCTCGCCGACGCCCTCTGCCCAGGCCGCGTGGCCGCGCACGAACACCGGCACGTCGGCACCCAGCTGCAGGCCCAGCGTGGCCAGCGTGTCCAGGTCCAGGTTCAGTCCCCACAGCGTGTTGAGGGCCAGCAGGGTGGTGGCGGCATCCGACGAGCCGCCGCCGAGGCCGCCGCCCATGGGCAGCTGCTTCTCGAGGCGGATGTCGGCGCCATCGCGACCGTCGCCCCGGTGCTGCAGCAGGCGCGCGGCGCGCAGGATGAGGTTGTCGTCGTCGGCAACGCCCGGCAGTGACGGCGTCAGGGTCAGGACGCCGTCACCCCGTGGCGAGAAATGCAGCAGGTCGGCCCGGTCGATGAACTGGAACACGGTCTGCAGGTCATGGTAGCCGTCCGGCCGGCGACCGGTGATGTGCAGGAACAGGTTGAGCTTGGCCGGTGCCGGCAGGGTCAGGGGCTTCATGGCAGGCTTGCGACCGGTTGCCAGTTGCTGATGCTGAGCACGATGCGGTCCTCGTCGCGGGTCATGATCAGGCGGGACGGGATGCGGTAGCCGGCGGCATCCTGCTCGGCCATGACGCGGACGGTCCAGCCGGATTCGCGGAACTCGCGCACGCCGGCATCTCCGCCCAGGGTGTCGACCGTTGTCGCCGGGTCGGCCGGCCAGCCCATCAGCCAGGCATTCAGGCGTGACAGCGGGATGCGGATGCTGGTCATGGCTTCGGCCAGCCCCTCGGCATCGCCGGATTCACGTCGGCCCAGCCAGGCATTCTCCAGCACCACCTGGCCATTGCGGCTGACCAGCGTGGTGCGGCCCTGGTTGAGCGGACCGGCGGCTTCGGCGCTGTAGTTGTCGCCCTCGCGCTGCCAGCGGTAGGTGGCGCTGATGGTGTTGCCAAGAAAGCGTACGCCGGCCTTGCCATCGGCCTGCCAGGCGCTCAGGCTGCGGGCGTCCGGCAGGGTGGCAGGCGTCTCGACCGGGCGCAGGCTGGCGCAGCCGCCGAGCAGCAGGCCCAGGCTCAGCGCCAGGATCCGCGTGGCGGCGGCGGGCACCGAGGTCGGACGCGGGCGGGCGTCATGCAGGCTGGACAACGTCATCATCCGTGGCGGTCTCCACGTGGTGCGGGATATCGGGGCCGGGGCGCAGCCCGGCAACACGATTAGCCTAGCGCGCCTGCGTGCAGGCTGCCACGGTGCGCTCTGCCTGTTTGTCTTTAATGACGCTATCCCGCACAATTTCAGGTTGTTTTCCCTGTCACCCGTGCGATTGGCGGGCAATCTCGAGTTGGGCATGGCGCTGCTGGCATTCGGCATCAATCACAAGACGGCCTCGGTCGATCTGCGCGAGCGTGCGGCGTTCACGCCCGAGGCACTGGTGCCGGCCCTGCGTGCCGCCAGCCAGGCCGCCGGTCTGCAGGAGCTTGCCATCCTTTCCACCTGCAACCGCACCGAGTTCTATGGCGCAGCCGAACAGTCGGCCACCCAGGTGCGTCAGCGCATGCTCGAGTGGATTGCGCGCGAGCGTGGCCTGGCCGCCGAGCAGCTCGATCCGGTCTGGTACTGCCATGAAGGCGGCGAGGCGGTGCGTCATGCCATGCGCGTGGCCGCCGGTCTCGACTCCATGATCCTGGGCGAGCCGCAGATCTTCGGACAGATGAAGTCCGCCTACCATGTCGCGGCCGAGGCCGGCACGCTGGGGCATCATCTCGAACAGCTGTTCCAGGAAACCTTTGCGGCCGCCAAGCAGGTGCGTTCGGAAACCGCCATCGGTGCCAGCCCGGTGTCCATAGGCTATGCCGCCGTCAATCTGGCGCGTCAGGTCTTCGAGTCGCTGGCGCGCACGCCGGTGCTGCTGATCGGTGCCGGCGAGATGAACACGCTGGTGGCCAGACACCTGCGCGAGCAGGGTGTCAGCGATCTGGTGGTGATCAACCGGACCCTTAGTCGCGCACAGGCGCTGGCCGACGAGGTGGGTGCTGCCGTGCTGCCGTGGTCGGCGCTGCCGGAGGCCCTGGCCCGGGCCGACATGGTGGTCAGCTGCACGGCCAGTGCCATGCCGGTGGTTTCTGCCGCCATGGTGCGTCATGCCATGGCCTCGCGCCGCCATCGTCCGCTGCTGCTGATCGACATTGCCGTGCCGCGCGACATCGAGCCGGCCGTGGCGGCACTGGATGATGTCTTCCTTTACAGCGTCGATGACCTGCAAACCGTGGTCGATGCCGGCTGGCGCCAGCGTCAGGTGGCTGCCGAGGCGGCCGAGCAGCTGGTGGATCAGCGTGTTGCCCGTTTCGATGCCGGCCGGCGCGTGCAGCAGGAGGCGGGCGAGCTGATCCGGCGCTTCCGCGCGCAGGCCCTGGCCCTGGCGGATGCCGAGCAGGCCCAGGCGCTGGCCCGGCTGCGTCGCGGGGTGCCGGTCGAGGACGTGCTGGCGCGCTTTCAGCACAACCTGCTCAACAAGTGGCTGCATGCCCCCACCGTCAGCCTGCGTGAGCTGGCCGCTGCTGATGATGCCGAGGCGCTGCAGGCACTGGCGCGGCAGCTCGGCGTCGACACCGGCGCTGACGATGCGTCGAGGCGTTCGTCGCGCCGGACGCGGTCATGATCAAGCCGGCCCTGCTGGCACGTCTCGACCGGCTCGCCGAGCGTCACGAGGAGCTCACGGCGCTGCTCGGCGAGTCCGAGGTCATCGCCGATCAGCAGCAGTTCCGTCGCCTGTCGCGTGAACACGCCACCCTGGATCCGCTGGTGCAGGCATTGGCGCAGTACCGTCGCATCCAGGCTGGTCAGGGCGAGGCCAGGGCGCTGCTTGCCGATCCGGATTTCCGCGAGCTGGCCGAGCTGGACCTCGCCGAGGGCGAGACCCGGCTGCAGCAGCTGGAAGGCGAGCTGCAGCAGCTCATGCTGCCGCGCGACCCCAATGACGAGTGCAGCATCTGGCTGGAGGTGCGCGCCGGCACCGGCGGCGACGAAGCCGCGATCTTTGCCGGTGACCTGTTCCGCATGTACAGCCGCCATGCCGAGCGCATGGGTTGGCGGGTCGAGGTGGCGTCCAGCAGCCTCGGCGAGCATGGTGGCTACAAGGAGGTCATCGCGCGCGTCGAGGGCGAGGGCGTGTTTGCCGCACTCAAGTTCGAGTCGGGCGTGCATCGCGTGCAACGGGTGCCGGCCACCGAGTCGCAGGGCCGCATACACACCTCGGCCTGCACCGTGGCCATCCTGCCCGAGTCCGAGGAGATCAGCGCCGTCGAGATCAATCCGTCCGACCTGCGCATCGATACCTACCGCTCCAGCGGCGCCGGCGGCCAGCACGTCAACAAGACCGATTCGGCCGTGCGCATCGTGCACTTGCCGACCGGCGTGGTGGTCGAGTGCCAGGACGAGCGCTCCCAGCACAAGAACAAGGCCCGCGCGATGTCGCTGCTGAGCGCCAAGCTGCTGGCCGCCCGCCAGTCCGCGCAGCAGCAGGCCTCCGCCTCGCTGCGCCGTGACCTGGTCGGCTCCGGGGATCGCTCGGAGCGCATCCGCACCTACAACTTTCCCCAGGGTCGGGTTACCGATCACCGCATCAACCTGACGCTTTACCGGCTCGACGAGATCATGAATGGTGATCTTGACGAGCTGCTGCAGGCGCTGCGCACCGAGCACCAGGCCGACCTGCTGGCGGCGCTGGCGGAAGAGACGGCATGAGCATCACCGTGCAGGGCTGGCTGGATCATGCCGCCGCCGCTTTCCAGGCAGCCTCGGCCTGGCGTCAGCTGGCGGCGGAGAGCTCGCCGCGTCAGGAGGCGCTCTGGCTGCTCGGCGCCTGCCTGCAGAAGGACCTGGCCTGGCTCTATACCTGGTCGGATCGCGAGCTGCCGGAGAGCGATGTCGCACGCGCTGATGCCTGGCTGAGCCGGCGCTGTGCCGGCGAGCCCTTGGCCTATCTGACGGGGCGCCGCGACTTCTGGTCATTGTCGCTGCAGGTCACGCCTGCCACCCTGATACCCCGGCCGGATTCGGAATGCCTGGTGTCGGCCGCGCTGACGCTGCTGCCGGAAACCGGCGATGTGCTTGATCTCGGTACCGGCAGCGGTGCCATCGCGCTGGCGCTGGCCTGTGAGCGCCCTCGGGCCTCGGTCACGGCAGTGGATCGCTGCCCGCAGGCGCTGGCGGTGGCGGCGGCCAACGGCGAGCGTCTGCGTCTGCCGGTGTGCTGGCTGGCCGGCGACTGGTTTGCGCCGGTGGCGGGCCGGCGCTTCGATCTGGTGGTGAGCAATCCGCCCTATCTGGCGGCTGGCGATCCGCATCTGCCCGGCCTGGCCTGGGAGCCGCTGACGGCGCTGGTGGCGGGTGACGATGGCCTGGATGATTTCCGCCGCATCGTGGCGGCTGCGCCGGGGCATCTGCGTGCGGGCGGCTGGCTGCTGGTCGAGCATGGCGCCGCGCAGGCGGCCGATGTGGCGGCGCTGCTGCAGGCACGTGGCTTCACGGCGATTCGTCACTGGCAGGACTGGGGTGGCCAGGATCGTGTCACCGGGGGCTGCTGGCAGAGAGACAATGATGCTGACTGATGCCGAACTGCTGCGCTACAGCCGCCAGATCCTGCTGCCGGGCTGGGACATCGCTGCCCAGGAGCGCGTACGCGCTGCCCGCGTGCTGATCGTGGGGCTGGGCGGCCTCGGCTGTCCGGCCGCGCAGACGCTGGCGGCGGCCGGGGTCGGCACCCTGGTGCTGTGCGATTTCGATATCGTCGAGCTGAGCAACCTGCAGCGTCAGTGTCTGCATCACGAGGCTGACATCGGACGCCTCAAGGTCGACTCGGCAGCCGACAAGCTGGCCGCGATCAATCCGCTGGTCACGCTGCTGCGCGAGCCGCATCCGGTCGATGCCGATCTGCTGGCACGGTGGTTGCCCGAGGTCGATCTGGTGCTGGACTGCTGCGATAATTTCGCCACCCGCGACGAGGTCGCGCGCCTGTGCTGGCAGGCCCGCATTCCGCTGGTGTCGGCGGCGGCCCTGGGCTGGGATGGTCAGCTCGCCGTCTATGATGCGCGCGCTGCGGGCACGGCCTGCTATCGCTGCGTGTTTCCGGCCGCAGACGAGGATGCCCCGGCCTGTGCCGACGCGGGCGTGATGGCGTCGACCGTGGCGGTGATGGGCAGCTGGCAGGCCCAGGAGGCGCTCAAGCTGCTGGCCGGGGTCGGCGAGCCCCTGCGCGGGCAGCTGCTGCTCTGGCAGGGCAGCAACAACAGTGTTCGACGTGTGCGCACGTCACAGGATCCGGCCTGTCCGGTATGTGGGAATCAGGGAGTCATTTCGGCATGAATCATTACGCGAACTGGGGCAATGCCCTCAAGGGCCTGCTTCGCATCGGCCAGACCACCTCGGTGCTGGCACGTACCGGCATGGCCTGGGCCGCCGGCGACCGGCCGCCGGTGCCGCGTCTGCTGCGCCAGACCTTCGAGCAGCTCGGTGCCACCTACGTCAAGCTCGGCCAGTTCGTGGCCAGTTCGCCGTCGCTGTTCCCGGCCGAGTACGTCGAGGAGTTCCAGTACTGCCTGGACAAGACCGAGCCGCTGTCCTTCGCGATCATGAAGCAGGTGCTTGAAAGCGAGCTGCAGCGTCCCTGGCAGGAAGTGTTCGCCAGCATCGACGAGAAGCCCCTGGCCTCGGCCTCCATTGCCCAGGTGCATGCCGCGCGTCTGCTCACCGGCGAGGACGTGGTGATCAAGATCCAGAAGCCGGGCGTCGAGAACACCCTGCTCACCGACCTGAACTTTCTCTACGTGACCGCCGTGCTGCTCGAGCGCAGCATGCCCAAGCTCAAGTTTGCCTCGCTGTCGGGCATCGTCAGCGAGATCCAGGCCTGCATGATGGAAGAGGTGGACTTCTACAAGGAGGCCCGCAACGTCGAGCAGTTCCGCGCCTTCCTGGAAAAGACCGGCAACACCCAGGCCGCTGCGCCGCGCATCTATCCGGAGGCGTCCAGCCTGCGCGTGCTGACCATGGAGCGTTTCCACGGCGTGCCGCTGACCGACCTCGAGACCATCCGCAAGTACACCCGTGACCCTGCCGGCACGCTGGTGACCGCACTCAACACCTGGTTCTCCAGCCTGATGATGTGCGAGAGCTTCCATGCCGACCTGCACGCCGGCAACTTGATGGTGCTCACCGACGGCCGCCTCGGCTTCATCGACTTCGGCATCGTAGGCCGCATCGCGCCGGACACCTGGGCCGCCACCATGGCCTTCATCGAGTCCCTGGGCGAGAGCGACTTCGAGAAGATGGCCGAGAGCATGTCGGTGATCGGCATGACCCGGCGCACGGTCAACAAGGCCGATCTGGCTCGTGACCTGGAAACCATCTACGGCGCTGCCACGCATGTGGATCCGGAGTCGGTGCTCAATGCCATGGCCAACGACAACGAGATCAACAAGCTCATGCTCGACATCGTCGCGGTCGGCGAGCGCCACGGCATCCGCTTCCCGCGCGCCTTCGCGCTGCTGCTCAAGCAGATGCTGTATTTCGACCGCTACATCCGCATCCTTGCTCCGGACATGAACGTGTTCGACGACGACCGCATCGAGCTGCTGGCCCTGCCGGAGAGCAAGCCGCGCCGTCTGCACTGAGTCGCTGCGTCTGCGTCGTGCGTGCTAGAAACCGGCGAGCACGATCTTGCCGATGGCCTCGCCGCGCTCCAGGCAGGCCTGCGCGGCCCGCATGGCGTTGGCCGTGATCGGGCCGCCCCGCGTGTGCAAGGTGCTGCGCAGGCGACCGGCCTCGGCCAGTGCCGCGACCTCGGCAAGAATGGCGCCCTGACGTGCCACGTCGGTGGTGTCAAACAGGCTGCGCGTGAACATGTACTCCCAGTGCAGCGAAATGCTCTTGCGCTTGAACAGGCGGATGTCCAGCTGCTGCGGATCGTCTATCAGGGCCAGCCGGCCCTGCGGTGCCATCAGTGCGGACAGGGCCGGCGCATGCCGGTCGGTGGCGGTCAGGCTGGCCACCCAGGGGGCTTCGCCCAGTCCCAGTGCCTGCCAGGCAGCCAGCAGATCCTCGTGATGATCGATGACATGGTGAGCTCCCAAGCCCGATGCCCAGTCCCGGGTTTCCGGCCGTGATGCCGTGGCCACCACGGTCAGCCCCGTGAGCGCACGCGCGAGCTGAATCAGCATCGAGCCCACTCCGCCGGCGGCTCCGGTGACCAGCAGCGCTCCCGTGCTGGTCGCGGTGACGCCGAGCCGGTCGAAGAGCAGTTCCCAGGCCGTGATGGCGGTCAGCGGCAGGGCGGCACACTGTGCGGCGTCCCAGCTGGCGGGGCGTCGTGACACCAGACGATGATCAACGACATGGCGCTCGCTGGCCGCGCCCGCCCGATGCAGGGCGCCGGCATACCAGACCCGGTCTCCGGGCTGGAAGCCGTCAACCGCCGGGCCCGTGGCCAGCACCGTGCCGGCGACATCCCAGCCCAGCACGCGAGCCTGGCCCTCGGCGGGGGGCTGCAGGCGGCGTACCTTGGTGTCCAGCGGGTTCATGCCGACAGCCTCGACGGCCACCAGGAGATCACCAGGACCGGGCACCGGTTCCGGAAGCTCGAGGTCGAGCAGGGCATCCGGTTCGGACAGTTCGGCGCAGCGCAGGAAGCCGACAGCCTTCATGGGGGCGTTCAGGCCGTGCTGTCGAGAATGAAGTCGGCCACGCCTTGCGGGTCATCCCACATCGGCACATGGCCCCAGCCGCGCGGTTCCAGCCAGCGCGCCTGTGCTGGCAGCAGGCTGCGCGAGCGCATCGGTCCGGTCAGGATCCAGTCGTTGCGGCCAAAGGCGATGGACATCGGAATGGTCACGGCATCGAGCCCGTCGACTTCATCGATCAGGTTGTAGGTGGTGTCGAAGCCGGGCGCGTTGCGCATGTCATCGACGAAGCCGCTGGTGGCCTCGGCCGGAATGCGATGGCCGCGCACCGAGACCGGAACCGCCAGCGCCAGCGAGCGCACGGGCGCGATCGAGAGCAGGGCCTTGGACAGGCCGGGCAGATTCCTGACCGACCAGCGCGTGATGTCAAAGATGGGCGCGATATGCGCCGGCACGGCATCGGACGGGCACAGCCCGGCCGGGGAGATTGCCGCGACGCTGCTGGCCAGACCGGCCCTGGCGGCCGCCAGGGTCAGCCAGCCGCCCATGGAGTTGCCGGCAATGGCCACCGGCTCATGGATGCCATGAGCGGCCAGGCTGTCACGCAGGCCGTCAAGCAGGCGTGACAGCGACGCCTGACCGGTCAGCGGCGGCGTGCGGCCGAAGCCGGGGATGTCAAACGCCAGCACCCGGCGCTGTTCCGCCAGCCGCTCGATCACCGGCGACCACGCGGTATGCGACATGCCGATGCCATGCAGCAGCACCAGCGGGCGGCCATGACCGCGTTCAAGACAATGCCAGCTCATCAGTCGGGATTCCTGTCAGTGGACCGGTCCCGACTATAGCCAGAGTGACTGCGTAGTCAACAGCGCTGGCGTCAGCCCGCCAGCAGCTTCTTCAGCAGCTCGTTGACCACGGCCGGGTTGGCCTTGCCGCGCGAGGCCTTCATGGCCTGGCCGACGAAGAAGCCGAACAGCTTGGCCTGCTTGGCCTCGTCCGAGGCACGGTACTGCTCGACCTGGGCGGCATTGGCGGCGATCACCTCCTGCAGCACGGCCTCGATGGCACCGGTATCGGTTTCCTGCTTCAGACCCTGCTTCTCGATGATCTCGTCGGCGCTGGCGCCTTCACCGGCCATCAGCGCGGCGAACACCTGCTTGGCGATCTTGCCGGAGATGGTGTTGTCGAGGATGCGCCGGATCAGTCCGCCGAGCTGCTCCGGCGACACCGGTGACTGAGTGATGTCGAGCTCCGAGCGGTTGAGCGCGGCCAGCAGCTCCACGGTGACCCAGTTCGCAGCCGGCTTGGCCGCCGCGGCACCACCAGCTGCCGCCCCGCCAATCGCGGCCAGGGTGCCCTCGAAGAAGTCAGCGAGGTCGCGGCTGGCGACCAGCACGCCGGCATCATAGGCGGACAGGCCGAGCTCGTTCTCGAAGCGCTGGCGCTTGGCGGCCGGCAGTTCGGGCAGGCTGGCGCGGATCTCGTCCAGCGTGGCGTCATCCACTACCACCGGCAGCAGGTCCGGGTCGGGGAAGTAGCGGTAGTCGTTGGCTTCTTCCTTGCTGCGCATGGCGCGCGTCTCGTTCTTCGCGACGTCGTAGAGCACGGTCGCCTGCGTGATGGCGCGGCCCGATTCGAGCTCGTCGATCTGCCAGGCGATTTCCGACTGGATGGCCTTCTCGATGAACTTGAACGAGTTCACGTTCTTGATTTCGCGGCGGGTGCCGAAGGGCTGGCCGGGTCGGCGGATCGACACGTTGCAGTCGCAGCGCATCGAGCCTTCGGCCATGTTGCCGTCGGAGATGTCGAGGTAGCGGATCAGCGCGTGGATGGCCTTGGCATAGGCCACGGCTTCCTTGGCCGAGCGCATGTCGGGCTCGGAAACGATTTCCAGCAGCGGCGTGCCGGCGCGATTGAGGTCGATGCCGGTCATGCCCGAGAAGTCCTCGTGCAGCGACTTGCCGGCGTCCTCCTCGAGATGCGCGCGGGTGATGCCGATGCGCTTCACCGTGCCGTCATCGAGCGTGATGTCGATGTGACCCTTGCCCACGATGGGATGGTCCATCTGCGAGATCTGGTAGCCCTTGGGCAGGTCGGGGTAGAAGTAGTTCTTGCGCGCGAACACCGAGTGACGGCCGATGTCGGCCTCGATGCCGAGGCCGAAGCGGATGGCATGACGGACGGCCTCGGCATTGAGCACCGGCAGCACGCCCGGCATGCCGAGATCGATCAGGCTGGCCTGCGTGTTGGGCTCGGCGCCGAAGGTGGTGGCGCTGCCGGAAAAGATCTTCGAACGGGTGTTGAGCTGGACATGCACTTCCAGCCCGATGACAACTTCCCAGGTCATTTCTCGGTCTTCCTCAGGCGAATGCGGCGGGCAGCTGGCGATGCCAGTCGGTGACTTGCTGGTAGCGGTGCGCGACATTGAGCAGACGCGCCTCGCTCCAGTACGGGCCGATCAGCTGCAGACCGACCGGCAGGCCGGCGCTGAAGCCGGCAGGAATGCTCATGCCCGGCAGGCCGGCGAGGTTGGTGGCGATGGTGTAGATGTCCTGCAGGTACATCGCGATCGGGTCTTCCTGCTTGGCACCCAGCGCGAATGCGGTGTCCGGCGCGGTCGGGCCGAGAATCACGTCGCAGTGCGCGAAGGCGGCGTCGAAGTCCTGCTTGATCAGGCGGCGAACGCGCTGTGCCTGCAGGTAGTAGGCATCGTAGTAGCCCGCCGAGAGGGCGTAGGTGCCGATCATGATGCGGCGACGCACTTCCTCGCCGAAGCCTTCGGCACGCGAGCGCTTGTACAGGTCTTCCAGATCCTTCGGGTTGTCGCAGCGGTGGCCGAAGCGCACGCCGTCGAAACGCGACAGGTTGGATGAGCATTCGGCCGGCGCGATCACGTAGTAGGCCGGCACCGACAGGCCGCTGTTGGGCAGGTCGACCTCGACGCAGGTGGCGCCCAGTTTCTCAAGCTCCCTGATCGCGGCCTGGATAAGGGCGGCGGTGGAGGCATTCAGGCCTTCGCCGAAGAACTGCCTGGGCAGGCCGATGCGCAGCCCCTGCAGGCTGTCGTTGAGCGTGGCGCGGTAGTCCGGCACCGGATGGTCGATGCTGGTCGAGTCCTTGGCGTCATGCCCGGCCATGACCTGCAGCAGCAGCGCGGCATCCTCGGCGGTCTGCGTCATCGGGCCGGCCTGGTCGAGACTGGAGGCGAAGGCGATCATGCCCCAGCGCGAGATGCGTCCGTAGCTGGGCTTGAGGCCGGTCAGGTTGCACAGCGAGGCCGGCTGGCGGATGGAGCCGCCGGTGTCGGTACCGGTGGCGGCCGGTGCGAGGCGGGCGGCGACGGCCGCGGCCGAGCCGCCGGAGGAGCCGCCGGGCACGCGGGTGACATCCCAGGGGTTCTTCACCGCGCCGTAGAAGGAGGTCTCGTTCGACGAGCCCATGGCGAACTCGTCCATGTTGGTCTTGCCCAGCATGACCAGACCGGCGGCGTCGCAGCGGGTGACGACCTCGGCGTTGTAGGGCGAGATGAAGCTGTCGAGCATCTTCGAGCCGCAGGTGGTCTTCACGCCTTCGGTGCAGAAGATGTCCTTCTGTGCCAGCGGGATGCCGGTCAGCTGGCCGGCGCTCCCTGTTCCGGAGCGGGCGGCGGCGCGGGCGGCATCGGCGGCGGCGGCCTGGGCCAGCGCGCGCTCCGGTGTCACCGTGATGTAGCTGTTGAGGCCGCCGGTCGCGGCGGCGTCGAAGCGGGAGATGCGATCCAGGAAGTGACGGGTCAGCTCGACGCTGGAGTAGTCCCGGCGATCCAGGCCGGCGGCCAGCTCGGCCAGGGTCAGGGTATGCAGGCTCATGATGGCTTCCTGTTATTCGACGACGCGTGGCACGAGGTAGCAGCCGTCCTGCACGGCCGGAGCGATGCGCTGGTAGGCGTCACGGTGGTCGGTTTCGCTGACCTCGTCGGCGCGCAGGGGCTGCACGGCGTCCACCGGATGCGCCATGGGCGCGATGCCGGTGGTGTCCGCGGCCTGCAGCTGATCGATGAGACCGAGAATGTTGTTGAGGCTGTCGGTGACGCGGGCCTGCTCCCCGGCGGGAAGCTGCAGGCGTGCGAGATGCGCGATGCGTCCGACCTGATCGGCGGTCAATGCCATGAAAAGTGCTCCGAAGCAGACGGCGTGGGCGGCCAGCGCCCGGGTGTGACAGGGGGAAACCAAGCAACTTATCACAGAACTTAACTTGTCCGAAATGGACCTTTTGATTAACCTAGCGCCCACAAAAGCGGGGTCTCATGTCAACTCCGCGGGCTCTGTCTGCGTCATGCCCGACGCGTTCCACCATTCGGATGTCTCCCATGCTGTTCAAACGTCTTCTCGGCCTGTTCTCGACCGACCTTGCCATCGACCTTGGCACGGCCAACACCCTCGTCTACGTGCCGGAACGCGGCATCGTCCTCGACGAGCCATCCGTGGTCGCCATCCGCACCACCGGTGCCACCAAGACCGTTGCTGCCGTCGGCACCGATGCCAAGCGCATGCTGGGTCGCACGCCTGGCAACATCTCGGCCATCCGTCCGCTCAAGGACGGCGTCATCGCCGACTTCGAAGTCACCGAGAAGATGCTGCAGTATTTCATCAAGAAGGTGCACGAGTCGGGCATGCTGCCCCCGCGTCCGCGCGTCCTGGTCTGCGTGCCCTGCAAGTCGACCCTGGTCGAGCGCCGCGCCATCCGCGAGTCCGTGCTCGGTGCCGGTGCCCGCGAAGTGCGCCTGATTGAGGAGCCGATGGCCGCTGCCATCGGTGCCGGCCTGCCCATCGAACAGGCCTGCGGCTCCATGGTCGTCGACATCGGTGGCGGCACCACCGAGATCGCCGTCATCTCGCTGTCCGGTTCGGTCTACTCCGACTCCGTGCGCATCGGTGGCGACCTGCTCGATGACTGCATCGTGTCCTATGTGCGTCGCCAGCATGGCTGCCTGATCGGTGAAGCCACCGCCGAGCGCATCAAGCAGGAAATCGGTACCGCCTACCCGGGTGGCGAACTGCGTGAAATCGAAGTCCGCGGCCGCAATCTGGCCGAGGGCGTGCCGCGCACCTTCACCCTGAACTCGGACGAGATCCTCGGTGCCATCCAGGATCCGCTGACCGGCATCGTCACCGCCATCAAGAGCGCCCTCGAGCAGACCCCGGCCGAACTCTCCGCAGACATCGCCGAGCGTGGCATGGTGCTGACCGGTGGCGGCGCGCTGCTGCGCGACCTCGACAAGCTGCTGGCCAAGGAAACCGGCCTGCCGGTGATCGTCGCCGAAGATCCGCTGACCTGCGTTGCCCGTGGCGGCGGCCGTGCTCTCGAGTTCATCGACAACATCGCCTACGACATGCTGTTCCAGGACTGATCCTGGCGGTGTGGAAAAAGCCGGCAATCGCCGGCTTTTTTTCGTGTGCACAGCAGGCTGGCCGTCGTTACGGCAGCCGCCCCGGTGTATAAACACAGGGCGACTTTTGCGGGGGTGTCACCATTAACGAATCGCTTTTCTTGCGTGGCCGGGGCGAGGCCCTGCACCTGTTTGCCGCGATGGCCCTGATGCTGGTCCTGCTGGTCGCCGACGCCCAGCGCATGGCGCCGGCCGCGGCCATGCGCACCGCCGTCTACAGCCTGTTTGAGCCGGTCTTCATGGTCATTGCCTGGCCCGGCAAGCTCTGGGACGAACTCAGTGACAGCCTGCGCTTCGGCTCCCAGCTGCGCGCCGACAACGAGCGCCTGCGTCAGCAGAACCTGATGCTGTCGGCGAACGTGCAGAAGCTGTCCTATCTGGCCAGCGACAATGCGCGTCTGCGCGGTCTCATGCAGGCTGCCCAGCGTCTGGAGAGCAAGGTGCTGGTTGCCGAAGTCATCGGCATCGATCCCGATCCCAGCCGCCATGTCCTGCTCATCAACCAGGGCGCGCGTGACGGGCTCTACCTCGGGCAGCCGGTACTGGATGCGCGTGGCGTGCTCGGCCGCGTGGTTCAGCTCGGCCAGCACACGGCCCGCCTGATGCTGGTCAGTGACCGTCAGCATTCGGTGCCGGTGCGCATCAACCGCAACGGCATGCGGGCCATCCTCAGCGGTACCGGCGATGCCGCCGATCTGCGCCTGCAGTATGTGCCAGTCAAGTCCGACATCAAGCGCGGCGATCTTCTGGTGACCTCCGGTCTCGGCCAGGACTTCCCGGCCGGGTACCCGGTCGGGCGCGTCACCGAGATCCGCCATCGCGGCGGGGAACAATTCCTCGAAATCAGTGCCAGTCCGATTGCCGCGCTGGATCGCAGTCGCTACGTGCTGGCCCTGTTCGAGCGCCCGCAGGCATTTGCGCCAGCCACGGTGGATCAGCCGCTGCGCATGGGGCCGGGTGACGAAGCCGCCCCGGCGGACGCGCTGCCGGCGACAGGCGCAGCGCCTGCCTCGCAGATATCCGCTGGCGTGATGCCCGCTCAAGCCGGCGCGGCAACGCCAGCCACCACGCCTGCTGCGGCCAGCGCCGTGGCAACGCCAGCCACGGTTGCAGCCCCGGCCCATGCCGTCCCGACCCCTGCCGCCACGACCACCGCCTCGGCCGCTGTCCGGCCTGCTTCCGCCCCGGCGCCGGCCGTGCGGGCTGCACCGACTGCCCAGCCTGCTGCGCGTGCGCCGAACCTGCCGGCTGCCAAGCCACCTGTCGCCCCTGCTGTTCCTGAGACACGTCATGTCCCGTCGCCGTAGTCCGTTCCTGCCGCTGGTACTCAGCTTCATCGCGGCCTTCCTGCTGGCCATCGTGCCGTTGCCGCCCGAGCTTGCGCCGTGGCGGCCGGACTGGGTCACGCTGGTGCTGGTGTTCTGGGTCATGCATGCGCCGATGTGGGTCGGCGTATGGACGGCCGTGGTGCTGGGCGTGCTGCTCGACATCCTGCTCGCCACGCCGCTGGGCATTCACGGCATGGCGCTGATCGCGGTGGTGGCACTGGCGCGCATGACGCAGCGCTGGGCAGGCATCTTCTCCGTGCGCCAGACCACGGCGCTGATCCTGTTCCTGGTGCTGGTCAGCCGGCTGATCACGCTGACCTTGCTGGGTCTGGTCGACACCTCGCCGCCGGCGTCTCTGCACCTGCTTCCGGTGCTGGCCAGCGCCCTGGTCTGGCCGACCGTCCTCTTGTCCTTGCGTCGCTGGACCCAGCGCTGAATCATGGCCTCACTGTTCCTGGCCTCGAGCTCGCCGCGCCGGCTTGCGCTGCTGCAGCAGATCGGCATCCATCCGGTGGTGCATGCGGTCAGCATCGACGAGTCGGTGCAGGCGGGCGAGACGCCCGAGGCCTATGTCGAGCGTCTGGCGCGCAGCAAGGCACTGGCCGGTGCCGCCGGGATAGGCCGGCCATCGGCCTACGTGCTGGCGGCGGACACCACTGTGTCGGCAGGCGGCGAGATTCTCGGCAAGCCGGCGGACTTCGCCGATGCCTGCCGCATATGGTCGCTGCTGCCGTCGCCGGACCACTGCGTGCTGACCGGTGTCGCGCTCTGGCATGACGGTCGCATCGAGACCCGGGTGGTGAGGACGCAGGTGACCTTTCTGCCGATTCCGGAGGCGGACAGGCTGGCCTACTGGCAGACCGGAGAGCCCGCCGACAAGGCCGGCGGTTATGCCATCCAGGGACGGGCGGCGTTGTACGTGAAGGCGATCCATGGCTGTTACAGCAATGTGGTCGGCCTGCCGCTGAGCGAGACCGCGGATCTGCTCGCGCAGCACCAATTTCCGTTCCGGGAGTGACCCATGCAAGTCCGTTCACCGAACACGGATGAAGTGCTGATCAATGTCACGCCCATGGAGTCCCGCGTCGCCCTGGTCGAGAACGGGGTGGTGCAGGAGCTTTACATCGAACGCACGGCCCGTCGCGGACTGGTCGGCAACATCTATCGCGGCCGCATCGTGCGCGTGCTGCCAGGCATGCAGGCGGCCTTTGTCGACATCGGCCTGAGCCGCACCGCCTTCATCCACCTCAACGAGGTCCGTCTCGGTCCGACAGGGCGGCGTCCGGTCGCGATTCACGAGCTGCACGAGGGAAACTCCATCACCGTGCAGGTGATGAAGGACATGATGGGCAGCAAGGGCGCGCGCCTGACCATGGAGCTGTCCATCCCGTCGCGCTATCTGGTCTACATGCCGTTTGGCGAGCAGATCGGGGTGTCGCAGAAGATCGAGGAGGAGGGCGAGCGCGAGCGTCTGCGCCAGCTGGTGTTTGCACTGCGTGGCGACATGGCGGCCGATCTGGGTGGCGGCTTCATCGTGCGTACCGTGGCCGAGGCGGTCGACGAGGCGGCGCTGCGTCACGACATGGACTTTCTCCTCAAGCTCTGGCTGCATGTCCGTGACACCGCGCGCGTCACCGAGGGGCCGGCACTGATTGCCGAGGAGCTGCCGCTGTCGCTGCGCACCCTGCGTGATCTGGTCGGCTCGCATGTCGCCAAGGTGCTGATCGATTCGCGCGAAACCATGGCGCGTGCCGGCGAGTTCGCCCAGGCCTTCGTGCCCGGCGTGGCGGCGCGCCTCGAGCACTATCCGGGCGAGCGCCCGCTGTTCGATCTCTACAATGTCGAGGATGACCTGCAGAAAGCCCTGCAGCGCAAGGTGCTGCTCAAGTCCGGCGGCTACCTGATCATTGACCAGACCGAGGCGATGACCACGGTCGACGTCAACACCGGGTCGTTCGTGGGATCCCGCTCCCTTGAAGACACCGTGTTCAAGACCAACCTCGAGGCCACGCACGCGATCGCGCGCCAGCTGCGTCTGCGCAATCTCGGCGGCATCATCATCATCGACTTCATTGACATGGAGGAGGCCGAGCATCGCAACCAGGTGCTGCGTTCGCTGGAGAAGATGCTGGCGCGGGATCATGCCCGCACCAAGATCACCCAGGTCTCCGAGCTCGGTCTTGTCGAGATGACCCGCAAGCGCACCCGCGAGTCGCTGGAGCAGCTGCTCTGCGAGCCCTGTCCGGTGTGCGAGGGCCGTGGCACGGTGAAGACTGCCGAGACCGTGTGCTTCGAGATCTTCCGCGAGATCCTGCGCGAGGCGCGCGCCTATGACGCCGCCAACGGCTACGCGGTGATCGCCAACCAGCGCGTGGTGGATCGCCTGCTGGGCGAGGAGTCGGCGGCAGTGGCGGATCTGGAGCACTTCGTCGGTCATCCGATCCGCTTCCAGGTCGAGGCCATGTACAGCCAGGAGCAGTACGATGTCGTTCTGCTCTAGTCAGCAGCGGACGGGATGAGCGATGTCACATCCTGTCTCCCGGCTTGATCGCCTGATTCACGGCCTGCTCTGGTGCATGGCGGCGGTGCTGATTCCGCTGGCCGTGCTGGTGGGCATCGGCCGTGAACTGATGCCGCTGGTGGCGGAGCGCAAGCCCTACATCGAGGAGCTTCTGTCCGCGCGTACCGGATTTGCCGTCCGCATGCAGGATCTGCAGGGCGACTGGCATCGTCTCAACCCGGTGTTGCGCGTCAGCGGCCTGAGCCTGGCCGATGCCAGGGCGCCGCGGCAGCCCCTGCTGACCGTGCCCGCACTCACCCTTGAACCGGACTGGTGGGCCTCGCTGCGCGATCTCAGCCCGCGTTTGCGTACCCGGATCGAAGGGCTGGAGCTGACCCTGTCCGTGTCTGCCGAGGGCAAGGTTGAAGTGCGCGAGCTGGCCGGTCTCGGCCGCAGCGATCCGGCGCGGGCGCGCAAGACCCTGGCGTGGGTTCTGGCGCAGCCGGGCCTGACCGTGCTCGACAGCCGCCTGCACTGGCTGTTGCCCGACCAGTCGCCGCAGACCCTGCTGGTGCGCCAGCTCACCCAGTATCGCCGCAGCGGTGACTATCGCGTGCAGCTGCTGCTCAAGCCGCGGCAGGAGAAGGACTGGCAGCAGGCCTTGCTGGTGGTTGCCGGCGATCCCATGGCCTGGCGCAGCACGCCCTGGCAGCTTCACCTGGATGCCGCCAGCCTGGCGGCATGGCAGCCCTGGTGGCAGGCCGTGCCGCTGCTGTCCGAGCTGCGCGTGCGTTCCGGGCGTGGCCAGCTCTGGCTCGACAGCGAGGGCGGCTTGCCTGGTCGCAGCACCCTGCAGATCAATGACCTTGCCGCGGATGTGCCGTGGCCGGCAGGGCAGCAGCAACGCATCAAGGCCTTTCGCGGCACGCTGGCACTGACCCGTGATCGCCATGTCTGGCGCCTGGGCGCGGACAACCTGCAGGGCCGTCTCAATGACCTGCCGCTGCCGTTCAAGCGCGCGGCCGCCGATTACGATGGCGAGCGGCTGCTGCTCAATCTGGCCCGTGTCGATCTGCAGGCCGGTCGTGCCCTGGCCTTGCGCTATCCGCAGCTGCCGGCAGCGGTGCGTGAGCTGGTGCTGGCACGCGAGCCAGCCGGGGTGCTGCCGCGTCTGCAGCTGCGACTGGCGCGCACGGAGGCGTCCTGGTCCTTCCGCGAAGCCAGTGCCGAATTCAAGGCCTTGCAGATCAAGCCCACGGCCACCTCGCCAGGCTTTTCCGGACTCGGTGGCTGGCTGCAGGCCGGGCCCGAGGGAGGGCTGCTGTACCTGGATACCCGCACGGCGGTCATCGATCTGCACACCACGTTGCGTGAGCCGCTGCGCATCCAGCGTCTGCAGGGCGGACTGCGCTGGTATCTGCGTGACCGGGTCTGGCATGTCGACAGCGGCCGCCTGGATCTGGCTACCCCGGATGCCCGCGGCCATGTCCAGCTGGCCGTGCAATGGCCGCTGGACCGGCGTCAGGATGCCAGGCTCGACCTGCTGGCCGGCATCGCGGATGCCGATGTTGCCAGCGCGTGGCGTTACGTGCCCTGGCACGCGGCTGGCGACAAGACGCTGGCCTGGCTTCAGAAGGCACTGGTGGGCGGCAAGGTGCCGCACGGCACCTTCCTGTACAGCGGAACGCTTTTCGGTGAGGGCCACAGCGGGCGCTTCGACATGCGCCTGGGCCTGAGTCAGGCTCATCTCGACTATGTCCCGGGGTGGCCGGCGGTGACCGGGCTGGATGGCGAGATCAGCATCATCGGGCGGCAGTTGCTGGTGACGGGCCAGCGCGCAACGGTGATGGGCGCCCGTGCCACTCACCTGCGCGCCGAGGTTGCCGACCTCAAGAAGCCGCGTCTGAGCGTGAGTGCCGACCTCGACACCGATCTGCAGGTGGTGCAGCGCCTGCTCACCGAGTCGCCCATCCGCACCCGCACGGCAGGCGTGGCCAAGGCGCTGCAGATGAAGGGTCCGAGTCAGGCGCATCTGGCGCTGGAGATACCGCTGGGGCGCGAGCAGGGTGAAAGCCGAGTTCGCGTCGAGGCGGTGACCCGGGATGCCGAGCTCACGCTGCCCGGTCCGGGGCTGACGTTCACCGGGGTCAACGGTCCGCTGGTGTTCGATCGCCATGCCGGTCTCAGCGGGACCCTTCGCGGCCAGCTCTGGGATGCGCCGGCGCAGGTCGTGCTGGGTGGTCAGCAACGTGGCGGACGCTGGTGGCGACAGCAGATCCAGGTCAATGCCCCGGTCTCGATGACGGCGCTGGCCGAATGGTCGCGCCTGCCCTTGGCGAGCTTTCTGCGTGGCAGCGCCCCGGCCAGCGTGCAGGTCGACTGGCCGGTGGCAGCGCCAGGTCAGCCGGACCTGCGCATCAGCTCGACCCTGGAGGGCGTCCAGGTGCTGCTGCCGGCACCGCTGGGCAAGCCGGCCGCACGGCGCATGCCGCTGCTTTACCAGGGCAAGCTTGGAGATGGCGAGCACCTGGCCCGCGCCACGCTGACCGGTGCCTTGCAGGCCGGACTGGCCTGGAAGGACGGGCGTCTGCATCGCGCCTTGCTGCGCAGTGGCTACGCGACACCGGCCTGGCCCGAGCAGCCTGGCATTTTCATCGACGCCAAGCTGGCTGCGCTGGATCTGACCAGCTGGCAGAAGGCGCTGGCGGGCATGATGCCGGCCTCGGCAGCGGCGTCGACTGCCGCGCCTGTCGCGCCGGCACTGGAGCAGGTGCTGATCCAGGCCGAGACGGTGCAGGCCGGTGACGTGACGCTGGGTCCGACACGCTTCCGCGCCACGCGCCAGAACACGGGCTGGATGTTGCGTGCCCAGGGGCTGACCAGCCCGTCGCTGCCAGCCTGGCCGGCGACCGAAGTCAGTGCGCGCCTGCAGACCGAGCCCGGGCTCTGGCGCCTGGAGGATCTGCAGCTGCGGCAGCCGCAATTCCAGTTCAACGGCAGCCTTGGCTGGACGCGCACGCAGACCACCCTGCGCGGTGATGTCGCCAGCAATGATCTGCGTCGTCTGCTGTCCCAGCTGGGGCAGGATCCGGCGCTGCACAGCGAGAACGTCAGCGGCAAGCTGGTTCTGCAATGGCCCGGGTCGCCGCAGAATCTGAGTCTGGACACCCTGCAGGGCTCGCTGCAGGCGGCGATGCAGAAGGGACGCCTGGTCGACGTCAAGGGCATCAACGTGGCCACCCGCCTGTTCGGGCTGCTCAATGCCAGCAACATCCTGCGGCGACTGCGCCTGGATTTCAGCGACGTCACCCGCAAGGGCATCAACTTCGACCGGCTGACCCTGCAAGGCCAGCTGCAGCAGGGCGTCATCCGTTCCACCGAAATCGAGCTCGATGGCCCGTCCGTGACCGTGCGCGGCAAGGGCTGGGTGAACCTGAAGACACATGAGATCGACCAGCATCTGCGCATCGGCATCCCGGTCAGCAGTGCGGTGCCGGTGGTGGCCGGGCTGCTCGCCGGTCCCGTGGTCGGGGGCGCGCTGGTGGCGGCCGATCTGCTGCTCGACAAGCGACTCGCCCGCCTGACCTCGGTGCGTTACCACGTGTCCGGACGCTGGGAAGATCCGCGCATTGTCAACGAGACCCTGGAGTCGTTGCCGACGACGGATCTGCTGTCGGGCAAGGACGGCAGGGACACGGAGGCGGTCAGCACGCCGGCCCCGGCAGAGGCCGGCTCCGGCGAGCGTGTGCCAGAGGCGCCGGCCGAGGCGGTCACGCCATGACCGGCATCCGGGTCGCTGCCTGGCAGGCCTGCAGCCAGGATCTCTGGGAACATAACCGACCGGCCCTGGCCGAGGCCATGGCCGACGCGGCCGACAACGGGGTGCAGCTGCTGGTGCTGCCGGAAAACGTCGCCGCCTTCGGTCCGGGTGCGGCCCTGAAGGTGGCTGCGCAGACCCCTGAAATTGTCGACTGGCTGGCCGCGCAGGCGCAGCGGCATGGTCTGGTGCTGGTCGCCGGTACCTTGCCGGCGCCACTGCGGCCGGACGGTTCGCCGGTTCCGAACGGGCGCGTGCGCAGCGCGACCTGGGTCTTCGCCGCTGACGGCAGCGTGCTCGGTCGCTATGACAAGCGTCATCTTTTCGACGTTGACGTGGCGGATTCGCAGGGACGCTACCAGGAGTCTCTGACCTACGAGCCGGGCGACGCGCTCGACGTGATCGCGACGCCGTTCGGTGCCATCGGCGTGCTCACCTGCTACGACCTGCGCTTTCCGCTGCAGGCAGCCAGGCTGCGCGACCTCGGCGCCGATCTGCTGGTGGTCCCGGCCGCCTTCACGGCAGTGACCGGCGAGGCGCACTGGCAGGTGCTGCTGCGTGCCCGCGCCATCGAGAACCAGTGTCTGGTGATAGGCGCGGGGCAGGGCGGCCGGCACTCGCCGACACGTGTCACCTGGGGGCACAGCCAGATCGTGGACGCCTGGGGGCAGGTGCTGGCGGAGCGAAGCGAGAACGGTCCCGGCCTGGTCACGGCCTGCTGGGATCGCCAGCAGCAGCAGCGCTGGCGTCTGCAGATGCCGGTGCATGCGCACCGGCGTGATCAGCCGGCCTAGCTTGCCAGCGCGGCAAGTTCGCGCAGATACAGCCAGAGCTTGTGGCGGGCGGTGGTTTCCGGATTGGCGGCGGTGACGCCGGTTTCCTGCTCGCGTTCGCGTTCCTTGCGTGCCAGCCGGACATGCTGGCGCAGGGTATGGCGCTCGGCGGCCGGGAAACGCGTCAGCACCTCTGACAGGGCCTCGTCTCCCTGCTGCATCAGACGCTCCAGGATCAGATCGAGCTGGCGCAGCAAGGCCGGATTGCGCAACGGATTGAGCGCGTTCAGCAAGGCTTCCTCATCGGCATGACGCATCAGCTTGCCGATGAACTGCTTCTGCCGGCGAATCGCCTCGTGTGCCTTCAGACGCTTGAGCTCGAGCAGGGCGCCGAGCAGGACCTCGTCCAGCGGCAGCTTGCGCAGCTGATCTTCGCGCTGCTCGGCGAGACGCTCTCCCAGCGCCTGCAGACGTTCCATGGACTTCTTCTGGTCAGACTTGCTCGGACCAAAGTCATCCAGATCGTCATCAGCGGGTGGGCGGGGGCACATGCCAGTCTCCGGCGCAGGCGTGAAGGGCGCGCATCATAGCAGAAAGCGGCTGTCGGCCACGCGCTTGCGGGGTGGTGTCAGTCGGCCTCGCCGAAGCGATTGGCGATCAATGCGGTGACCCCGGCCAGCGCGGCGTCGGCGTCGGCGCCGTCGATCTCCAGGCGCAGACGGCTGCCCTGGCCGGCGCCCAGCATGAGCAGCGCCATGATGCTGCGGGCATCGACCAGGCGTTCGCCACGACCGATGCGGATGCTGGAACGGTAGCCGGACACGGTCTCGACCAGCTTGGCCGCCGCGCGGGCATGCAGACCCAGGCGATTGATGATGTCGACGTCGACCTCGTGTCGGCTCATGCCGTGATCCCCTTGCGGTTCAGTTCGCGGTGGCGGATCTGCAGCTCGCCCAGCGAGTCGCCGAGATCGGCGGCCAGGCGCTCAACCATGTATACCGAACGATGTTGCCCGCCCGTGCAGCCGATGGCAACGGTGACGTAGTTGCGGTCGCTGGCCTGCAGGCAGGGCAGCCAGCGACCCAGAAAGCCGAGCAGGTCGGCATGCAGGGCATTGACCATGGTCTGGCCGTCGAGGAACTCCACCACGGGCTCATCGAGACCGGTCAGGTCACGCAGCGCGGCCTCCCAGTGCGGGTTGGGCAGGCAGCGCACGTCGAAGACCAGGTCGGCATCCAGCGGCACGCCGTGCTTGAAGGCAAAGGATTCGATGAGAATGGTGCGTATGGCGCGGTGCTCGCGGTCGCCGAGGCGGCACTTGAGGGTTTCGCGCAGGTCATGCACCGACAGCGACGTGCTGTCCAGGCGAAGGTGGGCGTGATCGGAAATCGCCCCCAGCAGCTCGCGTTCGTAGGCCAGGGCCTCGGACAGCGAGCGCTGGCTGCTGCTCAGCGGGTGGCGGCGGCGCGTCGAGCTGAAGCGCGCCAGCAGAACGTCGTCACGGGCATCGAGAAAGACGATTTCCGGATTGCAGCCCTGCTCGCGCAGGGTCTCGGCGATGTCGGCAAAGCGTGACAGATCCTGACTGCGGTTGCGCGCGTCAATGCCCACGGCGAGGCGCATGGGTCGCTCGCCGGAGGACGGACGAAAGGTTGCGACCAGCTCCGGCAGCAGCGCCACGGGCAGGTTGTCGACACAGTAGTAGCCGATGTCCTCGAGCTGATGCAGCGCCGTGGACTTGCCGGATCCGGATCGCCCGCTGACGATCACCAGTTTCATCTGTCACCTCGATGCAGTCGTATGGCGGTATCGTCACTGTCCGCCGCAACCTTGGCAAGTGTGCGTCTGTGTCCAGTCCTGAAATAGGTTGACACCTGTTTCTCTCAAAACGCCCGGTGCATTGCATCGGGCGTTTTGTATTTCAGCGCCAGATGCGGACGCTCCTGGTTGTAGATGGTCACCGACTCCATGACCATTTTCCTTGCCTCCAGCAGGTCATGTGGACGCTGCAACAGCAGCTCGCACTTCAAGATGCCGTTGACCCGCTCCGCCAGGGCATTTTGGTAACAGTCATAGCCGTCTGTCATCGAACAGCGTATGCCATGACGCTCATGCAGCTGCTGATATACCCGTGAGCAGTA
>NZ_ATUE01000004.1 GCF_000420045.1 Perlucidibaca piscinae DSM 21586 | reverse complement strand
TAAGTGCACACGGTGGATGCCTTGGCAGTCAGAGGCGATGAAAGACGTGGCAGCCTGCGAAAAGCTTCGGGGAGGTGGCAAGCAACCTTTGATCCGGAGATGTCTGAATGGGGAAACCCACATGGGGTCAATGCCCATGTATCACACACTGAATACATAGGTGTGTGAGGCGAACGCAGGGAAGTGAAACATCTCAGTACCTGCAGGAAAAGAAATCAACCGAGATTCCGTCAGTAGCGGCGAGCGAACACGGACAAGCCTCCAATCTTTAGCCTCAGCGTTAGTGGAACAGTCTGGAAAGTCTGGCCATAGTGGGTGATAGCCCCGTACACGAAAACGATGAGGTGGAACTAGGTTTGGGACAAGTAGGGCGGGACACGTGACATCCTGTCTGAATATGGGGGGACCATCCTCCAAGGCTAAATACTCCTGACTGACCGATAGTGAACTAGTACCGTGAGGGAAAGGCGAAAAGAACCCTGGTGAAGGGAGTGAAATAGATCCTGAAACCGTGTGCATACAAGCAGTGGGAGCCCCTTCGTGGGGTGACTGCGTACCTTTTGTATAATGGGTCAGCGAATTATTCTCAGTAGCGAGGTTAACCGTATAGGGGAGCCGTAGGGAAACCGAGTCTGAATAGGGCGTTTAGTTGCTGGGAGTAGACCCGAAACCGAGTGATCTATCCATGAGCAGGATGAAGGTGCCGTAACAGGCACTGGAGGTCCGAACCCACTGTCGTTGAAAAGCCAGGGGATGACTTGTGGATAGGGGTGAAAGGCTAATCAAACTCGGTGATAGCTGGTTCTCCCCGAAAGCTATTTAGGTAGCGCCTCGGACGAATACCCTGGGGGGTAGAGCACTGTTTCGGCTAGCGGGTCATCTCGACTTAGCAACCCGATGCAAACTCCGAATACCCAGGAGTACTATCCGGGAGACAGACGGTGGGTGCTAACGTCCATCGTCAAGAGGGCAACAACCCAGACCGCCAGCTAAGGCCCCAAATTCCTGGTTAAGTGGGAAACGATGTGGGAAGGCATAGACAGCTAGGAGGTTGGCTTAGAAGCAGCCACCCTTTAAAGAAAGCGTAATAGCTCACTAGTCGAGTCGGCCTGCGCGGAAGATGTAACGGGGCTCAAACCAGGAGCCGAAGCTGCGGATTTGCACTAAGTGCAAGTGGTAGGGGAGCGTTCTGTAAGCCTGCGAAGGTGGATTGAGAAGTCCGCTGGAGGTATCAGAAGTGCGAATGCTGACGTGAGTAACGATAATGGGGGT
>NZ_ATUE01000003.1 GCF_000420045.1 Perlucidibaca piscinae DSM 21586 | reverse complement strand
CCTTGAGCAGTGACGTTACTCGCAGAATAAGCACCGGCTAACTCTGTGCCAGCAGCCGCGGTAATACAGAGGGTGCAAGCGTTAATCGGAATTACTGGGCGTAAAGCGCGCGTAGGCGGTTGCGTAAGTTGGATGTGAAATCCCCGGGCTCAACCTGGGAATTGCATTCAAAACTGCGCGGCTAGAGTGTGGGAGAGGAAGGTAGAATTCCAGGTGTAGCGGTGAAATGCGTAGATATCTGGAGGAATACCGATGGCGAAGGCAGCCTTCTGGCCTAACACTGACGCTGAGGTGCGAAAGCATGGGGAGCAAACAGGATTAGATACCCTGGTAGTCCATGCCGTAAACGATGTCTACTAGCCGTTGGGGGACTTGATCCTTTAGTGGCGCAGCTAACGCATTAAGTAGACCGCCTGGGGAGTACGGTCGCAAGACTAAAACTCAAATGAATTGACGGGGGCCCGCACAAGCGGTGGAGCATGTGGTTTAATTCGATGCAACGCGAAGAACCTTACCTGGCCTTGACATGTCTGGAATCCTGCAGAGATGCGGGAGTGCCTTCGGGAATCAGAACACAGGTGCTGCATGGCTGTCGTCAGCTCGTGTCGTGAGATGTTGGGTTAAGTCCCGCAACGAGCGCAACCCTTGTCCTTAGTTGCCAGCACGTAATGGTGGGAACTCTAGGGAGACTGCCGGTGACAAACCGGAGGAAGGCGGGGACGACGTCAAGTCATCATGGCCCTTACGGCCAGGGCTACACACGTGCTACAATGGTCGGTACAAAGGGTTGCTAGCCCGCGAGGGTACGCCAATCTCAAAAAGCCGATCGTAGTCCGGATTGGAGTCTGCAACTCGACTCCATGAAGTCGGAATCGCTAGTAATCGCGGATCAGAATGCCGCGGTGAATACGTTCCCGGGCCTTGTACACACCGCCCGTCACACCATGGGAGTTTGTTGCACCAGAAGTAGGTAGCTTAACCGCAAGGAGGGCGCTTACCACGGTGTGGCCAATGACTGGGGTGAAGTCGTAACAAGGTAGCCGTAGGGGAACCTGCGGCTGGATCACCTCCTTAATCGATTTCGATGCCTCATTCTGCAAGAACCCACAACAAGTTGTCTGATCAAATGTAAGCCCGAGCTTAGCGGGCCTGTAGCTCAGTTGGTTAGAGCACACGCTTGATAAGCGTGGGGTCACAAGTTCAAATCTTGTCAGGCCCACCACTAAGTTGGGTTACGGGCTGCAGCACGAGGGGCCATAGCTCAGCTGGGAGAGCGCCAGCTTTGCAAGCTGGATGTCGTCGGTTCGATCCCGACTGGCTCCACCATCAAAGCGTGATGGCCTGGGTTGTGAC
>NZ_ATUE01000002.1 GCF_000420045.1 Perlucidibaca piscinae DSM 21586 | reverse complement strand
CCAGTGAGACCTCATCTTGAGGTGGGCTTCCCGCTTAGATGCTTTCAGCGGTTATCCCTTCCGTACATAGCTACCCGGCAATGCCACTGGCGTGACAACCGGAACACCAGAGGTACGTCCACTTCGGTCCTCTCGTACTAGAAGCAGCTCCTCTCAAGTCTCAAACGCCCACGGTAGATAGGGACCGAACTGTCTCACGACGTTCTAAACCCAGCTCGCGTACCTCTTTAAATGGCGAACAGCCATACCCTTGGGACCTGCTTCAGCCCCAGGATGAGATGAGCCGACATCGAGGTGCCAAACACCGCCGTCGATATGAACTCTTGGGCGGTATCAGCCTGTTATCCCCAGAGTACCTTTTATCCGTTGAGCGATGGCCCTTCCATACAGAACCACCGGATCACTATGACCTACTTTCGTACCTGCTCGGCTTGTCGGCCTCGCAGTTAAGCGCGCTTGTGCCATTACACTAACCTCACGATTTCCGACCGTGATTAGCGCACCTTCGTGCTCCTCCGTTACTCTTTAGGAGGAGACCGCCCCAGTCAAACTACCCACCAGACACTGTCCCCACCCCCGATAAGGGGGCCAGGTTAGAACCTCAACGTTACCAGGCTGGTATTTCAACGTCGGCTCCATGACAACTAGCGTCGTCACTTCAAAGCCTCCCAGCTATCCTACACAAGTAAAGTCAAAGTTCAGTGTCAAGCTGCAGTAAAGGTTCACGGGGTCTTTCCGTCTAGCCGCGGGTAAACGGCATCTTCACCGCTATTTCGATTTCACTGAGTCTCTGGTGGAGACAGCGCCGCCATCGTTACGCCATTCGTGCAGGTCGGAACTTACCCGACAAGGAATTTCGCTACCTTAGGACCGTTATAGTTACGGCCGCCGTTTACCGGGGCTTCGATCAAGAGCTTCGCTTTCGCTAACCCCATCAATTAACCTTCCGGCACCGGGCAGGCGTCACACCCTATACGTCCACTTTCGTGTTTGCAGAGTGCTGTGTTTTTAATAAACAGTCGCAGCGGCCTGGTTTCTGAGGCTGCCATGCGCTTACGGGGCAAGCCCTTCACGCGCAGCAGCGCACCTTCTCCCGAAGTTACGGTGCCATTTTGCCTAGTTCCTTCACCAGAGTTCTCTCAAGCGCCTTGGTCTTCTCGACCTGACCACCTGTGTCGGTTTCGGGTACGGTTACTCACTATCTGAAGCTTAGAGGCTTTTCTTGGAAGCATGGCATCGGTAACTTCAGCCCACATGGGGCCTGGTCTCAGTTCTCAGCATTAAGACTCCGGATTTGCCTGGAATCTCTGCCTACCACCTTTCTCCGCGACAACCAACGCGCGGTATACCTAGCCTTCTCCGTCCCCCCATCGCAATAATGAGTAGTATCGGAATATTAACCGATTTCCCATCGACTACGCTTCTCAGCCTCGCCTTAGGGGCCGACTCACCCTGCGCCGATTAACGTTGCGCAGGAACCCTTGGTCTTTCGGCGTGGGGG
>NZ_ATUE01000001.1 GCF_000420045.1 Perlucidibaca piscinae DSM 21586 | reverse complement strand
TTGCTGCGGTCAGGGTGGTCTTGCCGTGGTCAACGTGACCGATGGTGCCGACGTTCACGTGCGGCTTGTTGCGTTCAAACTTTGCCTTTGCCATGACTCACTCCTACACGCGCTATCAGCGCCCATTTGCCAATAAATGAAGGCAACCGCCGCATGACGATTGCCTTGAAATATGGAGCTCATAACCGGACTCGAACCGGTGACCTCTTCCTTACCAAGGAAGTGCTCTACCTACTGAGCTATATGAGCCTGTCGTTTCACTCCGGCCTCTCGGCTGGAGCGGGTAGCGGGAATCGAACCCGCACCATCAGCTTGGAAGGCTGAGGTTCTACCACTAAACTATACCCGCGTCTTTTGCCGCGAACGGCGTAAATGGTGGTGGGAGAAGGATTCGAACCTTCGAAGCTTTCGCGTCAGATTTACAGTCTGATCCCTTTGACCGCTCGGGAATCCCACCCACGCGAGGGTGCGCATTCTTGCCTTGCGCACGCTCCTTGTCAACACTTCCTGCCTGCTTGTTATTCACAAATATTCAGGAAGACGCGGCACTGCTGGTGCCGGCAGTGGGACTCGAACTCACGACCTACTGATTACAAGTCAGTTGCTCTACCAACTGAGCTATACCGGCGCTTGTCAACAAGGCGACGAAGTTTAGAGAAAAACATCGGCAGGAACAACAGCGGACTGGGCTTTATTTGATCGATCCGACACGACTGCGGAATTATGCGCACGACTCCGGGCGAACCGAGGTCGAGACCAGCTTGCCCAGGGTCGGACGCCGACTCTCGAGACGCTCGGAAAGTGCCTCCACGGACAGCCCGCGCACAACCAGATAGTAGCCCTTGCCCTGCACCGGCAGGATGCGCCAGCGCACACCCGAGGGCACTTCGCCCGGCAGCAGCAGACCGACAACCCGCGTCGCCCAGTTCGCATCCGGGAACAGGCCCAGCCGCGAGCAGGTACCGGGCACCACGCGCAATGCCGGCGCGACTGCCTTCGCGGCCGGCGCTGCCTCTTGCGCGACCACGGCTGCGCCCACCTCGGCGCGAGCCGCCTGCAAGGCACGCAGCTTGTCGATCTTGGCCTGCGCCGCTGCCGCAAGGGCATCCTGCTGCTTCGGGGCTGAAGCTGAAGCCGTAGTCGGCGTCGTGTCAGCCGGCGTCGCCGACGCTGCAGGAGGCGTCATCGGACCGCGCACGACGGGCACGTCCGCGTCAGCAGATTGCGCCACCGGCTGCGCCACGGGCTCGGGGCTCACCTCGTCCGCTGCCTCGGGCCGTGCGTCGGTCAGCGCCTGATCCTGGCCCGGCCAGAGATCCAGTGACGCCTCGGCAGCGACCCGCGACTCCGGCACGGCAACCGTCCCGGACGCCATCCAGATCAGACCCGCAAGCCAGAGCACGCCCAGCCACACCACCACAAGCAGCGCCTTCATGTCTCAATCCTTGGCCCGCAGGCCGACCTCGTCAGATTCCTCTGCCGCCAGATAACGCTGCAGCCCCCGCAGCAGCAAGTGGGGTCGATGTTGCGCCTCCGGCAACCACGTCTGCAAGATGCCGGCATCACCGCCAGTCAGCACCAGCTCGACGTCAACGCCCTGCTCCGCACCCAGACGCTGCTGGGCGGCCGCGATCAGCGACACCATGGCCAGCAGGCTGCCATGCCCCACGGCAGCCGCCGTATCCATGCCCCAGTCAGGGCCGGACCAGTCGCTCTCCGGGAACTGCACCTGCGCGGTATGGTCGGCCAGCGCCTTGCGCTGCAAGGCCAGACCGGGAAGGATGTAGCCCCCCAGATGCTCGCCCGCCACACTGACGGCGTCCACCGTGAGCGCCGTGCCGGCGTCGACCACCACGGTCGCGACACCGGTCTCACGGCATGCCAGTGCCGCGAGCCAGCGATCCACGCCGAGGCGCTCGGGCTGACGGTAGCGCGTGGGCATGCGCCGGCAATCCACACGCGCCCAATGCACGGCTGCCGCCGGACAATGCTGGCCCAGCGCTCGCTGCAAGGCCTCGCGCTGCGCAGGCTGGGCCACGCTGCTGATAGCGACCTGCGCCACCGCCGTCGGCGACTGCTGCGACAGCATCTGCGGGTCCGGCACCGTGAGCTCCCGCACAACCACGTTGTCCGCATCCAGCCACCAGAACTTGCACCGGCTGTTGCCCTGATCGATGAACAACCTCATGACTGCGGCCTCACGCTGACCTCACCGGCATGGCAGGCATGCAGATGCCCATTGGCAAGTCGAACCTGCAACGCGCCCTGCGCATCAATGCCTGCTGCCGCCCCTTCATGCCAGACGCCGTCCAGCTCGAAACGCACAGCCTGCCCGGCCAGGGCATCGAGACGGCCCCAGCGCGCATGCCAGGCTGACAGGCCGGCAACCGGAAACGTCTGCAGCAGCGCACGCACGCGCTCATCGAGCAGCAGCAGAAGCTGATGGCGATCCCACGATTGCTTGCAGTCCGACAGCGCCGCCACCTCGCGCTCAAGACTGGCGGCCTCCTCGGGCAGCACATGCTCGTTGATCCCGAGACCTATCACGAGACGGGTGGGCCCCTCGGCCATGGCATCCATTTCCACCAGGATGCCGCCCAGCTTGCGACCATCCAGCCAGAGATCATTGGGCCATTTCAGCTGGACCGGCCAGCCCTGGGCACGCAGCACCTCCGCCACTTCAACACCCACGGCCAGGGCGGCGCCGAGCCAGACAAACGGCGCCGAGGCGCTGCAGCAGCCCCATGACACCGTGATCTGGCGTCCGGGCAGACTGAGCCATTGGCGCCCGCGCCGACCTCTGCCTGCACGCTGAAAATCCGTCACGGCTGTCAGCATGGCCCCTGGAGAGCCCCCCTGCAGCTGCGTGCGCATCCAGAGATTGGTCGAATCGATGGCGGGCAGGACATGAATCTCGTGACTGTGAGCGCCACGGGCCTGCAGCGCTTGCGCAGACCACCAGTCATAGGGATGCAGCAGTCGATAGCCATGCCGCGAGCGTGCCTCGACAAGCACGCCGGCCTCGCGCAAGGCGGCGACCCGCTTGGCAATGGCTGCCCGCGTACAGCCCGCCTCCTCGGCCAGCTCCTGGCCGGAAACGAAATGCTGTGATGACAACCGCGAAAGCAGAGTGAAATCCATGGGGCAGTCCGGGCAACAGGCCGGTGCACGCTAGCACAGGCCTTGAAAAGCAAAAACCCCCAACCGTTTTACGGTTGAGGGTTCGTGCATTAGGTGCCTGGCAATGACCTACTTTCACATGGCGAATGCCACACTATCATCGGCGCTGAGTGGTTTCACTTCTG